>OY970286.1:0-2683460 GCA_963716035.1 uncultured archaeon
GGATTTCCCCCTCCCTTTCTATTTTAAAAAGGTTCAAACACCGATTTCTACTCTGCACCGATTAAGAGTGGCTTTTTAAAACATCGGCCAACAGCATTGCTCGAAAGCTGGCAAAATTAAATCAAACACAGATCATGGACTGTACTGATAAACAGCTATCCGCCCAGAAACATAAACCGCATGAAAAGCCCCAGACAAAGACGCTTGTCCATACCACCCTTCCCCGTTAACCCACCAAACCACATACACCGACCCATCAGTTTGGGAAGACACGGAAGGCGCAACTTCAGCAGGGTTATCGTACTCGTATAAAACGACTTGACTACTGTTAAGAGCAGCAGTTTCCCACCCATAAAACGCTCGGTGAGACAATACGCGGTCGCCACTTTCTAGGTGGCTACCCAACCACTGCACAGAAGCAGCTACATCGGGACAATCTGTGATTGAAACTGTGTTTTGCAACATAGAGGAAGGAATTTGAAAAACAAAGAAATTGAGGTTTTCCGAAAGGGGAGCATTTGAAGTTTCAGGCGGCAAAACCAGCAAGGCACCGCTAAAAACACACGTGACCGCAACCAAAAACACAGTTGCGCCGGCGCCCAGTTTTAACTCAAACTTTCGCCATCGGACATTTTTTAGCAGACTCACGCCTTCAACAGCAAAAAAAGCAAAAGGATACACAAGCAGCATAGTCCACCGAAGGTTGCTGGGGCTAACAAGCGGAACAAAGGACATGACAACACAGAACAGCACCCAAACATAGAGCTGAATATTCTTCAAGCGCCTAAAACCTAACACAACAAAGGGCAGAAGCGGAAGAAAACAGAAAAACAGAAAACCCAAGGCACTAACAAACAGCGAAGTATAGGAAGAAAAACCAAAGAGCGCAAGCCAGCCGTCAGTCTGCGAAAAACCAAAAATCAAGCGGTACTCCGGCACCGCGGGACTTAAAAAAAACATTGCAAAAAACAACGCAACAGCAGGCAACGAGACTGCGAGCAGCCGCCCAGCTTCCAAGCGCCGCCTCTTAGAGAGATCATAAAGAAAAGTTAACCCTAAAACACCAAATAAAATCGCAGCCATTAACTGCTCAGACAACACAACCAGCATCATCGAGACGGCAAGCAGAACATAGCGCTTCCAAGAAACAAAAAACTCACCGCGAAAACTATACAGCATAAGTGCGGCAAAGAAGAAGATTAAAGCCAACTCGGTACGCAACATATCCCAAGAAACCCGCAAAGCCACAAAATAGAGAGTGCCCAACAACGCTACAGCTAAACTCTTAGCCGAACTCCAACCCAACCCCTTCTTAGCGTAACCAAAAACGGAGAGACCTAAAAACCCATGCAACACCACCGAAAAAACCTTCAAAACCACAATCAGCGAACCACCGCCTGAAACAAAAAAAACCACAAACGAATAAAACAGCGGCGCAGTAGCCAAAAAACCCCCTAAATCCACTCCGCCCCGTTGCCACTGCAACACCGTGGGAACATAATGAGCCATAGTATCAAAACCCGTCACATACGGACCCATCAAAACCTCAGGCACAGCCCTTACCAGCAGGGGCACCAAAAAAGCAAGCAGTGGAAAAACAACGCTCCACCTTGAAGTACATACGCTTTTTAGCAAACGATTAGGGTGCAAACTGGTTTTCCTTAACCTGACAACTCAGTAACGATGTCCTAAATAATTTTGCCTGACTTTAAGCGTTTTTGCCCTCAGACAGCAAACTCAAGTAGACTTTCTCATACTCTTGAGCAACGTAGCTCCAGCTTTCACGCTTCGCAAACTGCAAATTTTGCCAACTCATCTTCTGCGCCACATCATCATTTTGAAGCACATGCAAAACAGCATTCTTAAAACCCTGAACATCACCCGCACAAGTCAAAACCGCCGACGCACCCTCAGAAACCAACTCTTTTATCTCAGGAAGATTAGAAGCAACAATCGATTTCCCATAGCCGCAAGCTAAATGAAAAACACCGCTAGTTCCAGTCGCAGTTAAGTAAGGCAAAGCAACCACATCAGCGTTTTGAAAAACTTCAGCTATATTTTCTTCTTTAACATACCCGAGGAATTCCACGCCATCCGGGGCAACGCTTCGAAGCTCTGAAAGATAATTCGGGTAATTAGGGTGACTTCCACCAGCAACAACAAGCCGAACGCCGTCCTTTTCCTTGGACAACTGCTCAAAAGCAGCAAACATAACCGGCAACCCCTTAGAGGGACCCATATGCCCAAACATCAAGACAACCTTGTCCTTTTCCCCACTGCAGGCATTTTTCTCGGAAACCACACAGCCATGAGGAATATAGACCACACCTTCACGGTGATACCGTTTCCTTATGTCTTCAGCATAACAATGCACAGGCGTAACAATCCGTGAAGCCAACGTTACCAGCCGCATTGCAAGCAAAATACCGATACTGTTTGCAGAGCTGCGTTTCATTTTTAATTTTTCAAAATCAGTGCGTTCCGCCAAGTTATGCAACAACACAACTGAGCGCAGCCTAAACATTTTCGCAAGCCCAACCAGGGTAAACCCACAAAAATTGGATAAACGGCTTCGCCCAAAGCTTTGAAAATGCAAATTAAAATGAACAATGTCCGGTTTCAGTTTAAGAATATACCAAAAAACCCCAATAATTGATAGAGGCCGATCTGCCTGCCACACCCTTTGAATCTCGACTTTGCCGTTAAGGACTGTTTCCCCTGATTTTGCCCCCTCAACAGTGTCTGCTAAAACATAGATTTTGCCAATTGTATCTCTGCCAGCCAACGCTTGCACCAAATTCTGAGCATACTCACTTAGGCGCGCATGAGTTGGCGGATAAGAAGACACAAAACATATCCGCAGACGAGACTTCATAACCCACCTATAGAAGTTAAACTTGTTATAAGCATTTTTCAACGCCAATCCAATACAAAAGCCTCAAGACACCGATTTCAAAAGGCAAATAACCCCTTGCGGATTGCTCCTCATTTAAGGTTTAGGAATTTAGCTTGAGCCATAATTGGCCGCCGCCAAAATCAAAGCATTAGTGTTACCACTGACGCTTCTAACAAAAATATCCCTAGTCGGATCAACATTGTATTCAGCACCCACATAGTATCCATCATCAGGAGCAAACATTGCCTTTTCAAGAAACACACAAGTATTGTGCGCATACGCAGAATTGTAAATCGCCAAAAAACTAACAGCAACCTGCGTATAGATAATTGGCACCATGTCAACATAAGTATCTGAGCCTAATGTCGTTATTTTCCACATGTCCCCATTTGGAAGAACCACCCACTCGTAAACAAAAGTCCCATGACGATCGGTACCTTCACTGAAACCAACATATTGACCCGTAATCTGATACCTGGCCACGTGAGCAGCATAAACCTCATTGAGAATCGTTGTCAGCTTCGGGTTGGGCGGAAGATAGAACAAACCATAAAGCAGAGGCTCACAAGAGATTTTACCCTGATGCACCGTTACGTTACCATAAGTTACTGTCGGCGCACTCAAGATGTTATCCAAAACTTCTTCAGATGATCCTCGCAGAACAGGGAAGAAACTTTCAAAACCCGCCACAACAAAGTAATGATAAATATCAACCGAAATCAAAGCCTGAGATCTTAAGCTGGGAACGATGGAAGCGTAATCAGTCCGGTTACTGACACCATGAACATTGTTATAAACAAAGTCATCGATTCTGGAAGCAAGGCTCGAATTGAAGCTCTTAAGATTATTCAAAGCAACAAACAACGCCCCAGTATCAGCTATATCAAAACCCGCCTTAGACGTAGAACCGGTTCCATTAGAGGAATAAAACCAATACGGCGCCTTGGTGGTACTGTTTAACTCCCGGTTCTCAAGAAAAGCAACAACCTTC
Organism: uncultured archaeon; assembly: GCA_963716035.1. Lineage (GTDB taxonomy): Archaea > Thermoproteota > Bathyarchaeia > Bathyarchaeales > Bathycorpusculaceae > Bathycorpusculum. The sequence continues at coordinate 3,888 of OY970286.1, forward strand.
TCCAGCCGCATACTAGAACCCCAATCACCATCAGACGTAACTAAATTCAGACGCTGCGCATCCATAACCGCCTGAACATAGACACCCAAATCCCAATCAGTAATATAGTTCCAACCTATGCTACCTGCCGGAAGTCCAGTGGTCGAATCAACACCCTTGCCAGGAGTATAAAACTTCCAAGCCGTCACACCAACCTCATGCCAAGCGGCAGCAGTCATGACAGAAGTTTTCTCAAAAAAATTCCTAGCATCAAAAGAAGGAGGCTGCTGCTGGTTTCCCTTCCCGCCACCAACACTCTCAACCACGTCAGAAATGGGATTATTAGGCTGCCTTGTGGGAGAAGGCGTGGTTGTTTCGGAAGGAGTTGCCGACGGATCATTTTTAACTGGCACAACATCCGACGATGGCGTGTAACCCTGCATGAGAAAACCGAAGGCTGAAACCAACAAAATCCCGACAATAATCATCACAGAGAGAACCTTTTGCATTTTGCCAAAACGAGGCTTAAAAGACGAGGTTTTAGGTTCAACCGCAAAAGTCCGTATATGGCGGCTGCTACAGAAAAAACCTATACGTAATCGCCTTAACGAAGCGTGAGTTATCATCAGATGCCTTCTCCAACTGGCCAGTCACAGCTAATTAGCCAAACAACTAAGCCATTGAATCACTTAAAGCAGGGTCTGATATAAAACTAATGCAAATAAAAAATAACATCAACACGCATTAATCCAATATTCACTTTTTCGCAACTATAATGCATTATAACTCAACTATTACGAATAAATACTCACCAACTCTTTCGACACATCACCAAGCCACCAACAATAACCAATCGAAAAACTATCATCAGATGACATCTCCAACTGACTAGTCACAGCAAACTAAACTGTACGGTTAGCCTAACAACGAAAACCATAACACCGTACTGAACAAGAATGATTTAATATTTTATATAACAAACAACCAAAACATGCAAGCAACCTATAGAAAGCCTGAACAACTATGAGAATAAGCCTTCTTTAGCGCCAGGAACAGCAGAACCGGTCTTTGCGGTTCTCGTCCAATCCCTCTTACTCCGAGACAACAGCTTGAGGAAAGCCCAACTTGCGATGAACATTTGCATTAGCCAGTAAACATAAATTGAAGGTATCCACAAGATGTTGCGCAGTCGAATGGGTTTCTCTGAAGTAGTTAATGCAACTCCTATTGACACCAACGAAACAGCAGTTAATGCAATAACAAGACCAGTAAAGTCCAAGATGGGAGTGCTCGCCGAGAGGAATAGAGCAACAACTACCCAGTTTATGTAACTTAGCAGCGAAATAACCATCATAAAAGGTCCAGCAAGAGAAATCTCAGCATCTATCGTACGCTTATTTAAGTGATTTAGTAACCGACCATACTTCAACGCTGTTTCCATGTATCCGCGATACCAACGTATTCTCTGCTTGAAAAGACTTCCAAGGGCCGAAGGCGTCTCCTGCCCGGAGTTCACATCAGGAGCATACTTAATCAAATGGTTCTTCTCGACAAGCCGCAGGGCTAATTCAACATCTTCTGTAAGGGAAGTTTGTTCCCAGCCACCCAACTCATCTAAAGCACTATGTCTAACGAATTGACAGCTGCCAGTTAGAGGAACAAAAAGACTCAGCCTTTCTCGCCCACTCATCAACATTTGGAACCAAGCCTTCTCCTCCATCGAGATAACCCTAGTCAAAACGTTGCTTCTTTCATTAATCGAAGTAGTCATACCCTGGACAGCTACAACTTTTTGATCTCCAAAATAGGCACTTGCTTTTGACAAAACATCGGGCTCGGGTAAACTGTCAGCATCAAAGACGCCCACCACATCCCCAGTCGCATAGGATAAAGCTAGATTCAATGCAGCGGGTTTACCATGAGTTTTCTGCTCGGAAATAGCTTTGAAATTTGAGTGATTCTTCTGAAATTCCAAGCATATATTGTAAGTATTATCGGTAGAGTTGCCATCAACCATGATTACTTGAATCTTATTTTTCGGATAGTCAAGACGTAAGATAGCATCTAGACAACGACGGACAACCGACTCCTCGTTTTTAGTAGGGACAATCAATGTATAACTTGGGAGAGATTCCACGGCGACAACTGGGTTTTCCGGGGCTGTAAGGCGTTTGTGTTTATTCCTTACTCCCACATAGATAATTGAGCCGTTGTAAACTGTCCAGAACAGCAACACCGACAAAAGAACTACAGAAATTATGTCGGTGATTATCATTTTTTGCCTGTCAACCTCAAGATCCTGCTTATCTCTGCCCAAGAGACCAAGAATTTAGCCTTTACGCTTGAAACCCAATTATTGTTAGGAGAGATTAATGGAATTTTCATTACGGAGGTCACTATGTCTTCTTGGACTTTTTAAGTTTTATTTTCCTGCCCTTTAAGTCCAAACTAATTAAACCCTCCTCTATAACAGGAAGCATAAATAGATATCTCAACAAACCAGAAATCGCTAAAAATAAATGCAAAAGAGGATACGCTTAGCCCTATCAGGGGTGTAGGTTTTAGGTACATCTGAATTACAAGGCAACCGATCCTCATCTCCCTGCAAATGAGTTATTTTTTGAGCCCTACTAACAATGAAACTCCATAACTGTTGGCGCTCTTCATTAGTCATATAATGACCATGAAACTCTAACAAACACCAAGGATGATATCGCTCTATAGTTTTTACCGCGCCTTCAAAAACTTTAAGCTCAGCACCCTCGACATCAACTTTAAGCCCATTAGGTACAACATGATGGCTAAGACAAAAATCGTCGATCGTAGTCAAAAAGCACTCTGCAGAACTCTTAAACTTACCAGCAACACCATCGACGGACAACTTGCTTGAATCCTCTAAAGCAGCACCTGACGATCCAGGAGCATCAAACGTAAGATTAGCCTTCCCAATCACATTTGACATCGCTAACTGATAGGGAAAAATATTATCAAAATTATTAACTTTAGCATTATGCTCTAAAACTGAAAAAGACTGAGGCATTGGCTCAAAAGAATACACCTTGCCACTACTTCCCACAAGTGACGCAAAAAGGAACGACAAAGGTCCCTCCCAAGCACCCACATCTAAGACAGTCTGACCAGGCTCAACCAATTGCATCACGAAACGAACCAATTCAGGATCCCAATTGCCTTTTTCAAGCTGCTTCCAAAAGAAAGGATTCCCCCTTTCGATCCTAAGCCGTAAAGGTGCTGAATCATATTTAACTGACAAACTTTTCTTTAACCCAAAGGAAAAAAACGCCGCTTCAGTTAAGGATCTAAATCCTAATTCCCGTAAGTAGTATAGAGATATCTGTACTGAAGACTTCAAACCTAACTGCTTTACTTTAGAGTAGAAGTTATATCCCTCTCAAGTTTAAATGATTCAAGCTAACGCGGTAGCTAATTCCGTCAAAGCTAATAAAGCAAACGCAAAACCTCCCGTCATAAGCTTAAGAGAGTTTTGAAATAACAAAATTTCTCATTAGATGAATAAAGTTTAATGGCCGAAGATTTTGGAAAAATTGGTGCCTACGGTTACGTTGCGTAAACTCAAAAATATCAATATCTGACAAGTTTTTCACTCTTTTATCCGTAATAACAGAATACAACTCAATATCATACAGATCATTTTCTTCAAAATTCATTGGCTTAACAACCTTGACGAAAACACCTTTACTGGGGTCCTTCTCAAGAGTCTCAATGATGCAATCTGAAAAAATATTTTGCATATCTTGCACTTCATACCTCCAAAAATCAAAGGGGTAACCGTGATAAGGAAAACCAAACGACCGAGTAGTAATCAGAAGTACTCCACCAGGCTTTACTAACTTTTTAAAGTTAGAAATCGCCTTCCGCCAATCTAAAACATGCTCCATTAATTCTGTCGAGATAAGAACATCAAAGGTTTCCTTCTTGAAATGGGTTAAAAGATTCTCTGCGGTACTGATAAAATCAACGCCCTTTCCTTTTGAAATATCTACTCCTAAATACACTCGTGGCTTAAGCGATTCTATATATGGTCTAACGCTCCCGTTAACATTTGCAGAGCCAACTTCAATGATCTTTTTGCCAGCTACCTCTTTTTCCGTTAACGCCTTTTCCGCAAAACGAAGACCCTGGGCATTACACATTAGACATAACCCGTGGCTTCTGCATATATTAGGGCGACTATTTTAAATTTCTCAAAAAAACACAAATCCAAGCTCTTACACGGCATCAGCTATCAGGAAAAAAGCAGCCGAATCGCCCTCACATCTATTGTTAAGCTCAACCGCTCGTTTTCGGAAATCGCTAATTTCTCTCTCACTAAAAATAGACTTCGAGAGACCTTTAGCATAAGACTTATCTGAAAAAAGAGGTATTCCACGACAATTCTGTTCGCTTCCCCAAAACTGAAGGCTAGAAGACGTGTACATAACATCGTGCAATTTAAGCCCAGCTTTACCAGCCAAGATTTTAATGCTATCAACAGAGTGAATTTGCAAATGTCTTGGAGCATCTATTTGAACCCAATTTTCCCTATAATGCTTCCAAGCAAAGGACGAAGTTGTAGGCATATTTAAGACGCACACACCGCCAACGCCCAACAATGACCGCACCGACTTAAGAGTATCCAATTCATCTTGGATGTGCTCAAAAGAGTGATTAAATAAAATAATATCCCAAACTCCAGCGATCTGACTTAAAACTGATTTAATAATCCTCAACTGATTGTCATAAAAAATATCCTCAGAAATAAAAGGATCAACACCCAACACGTTCTTAAAACCCATATTCTTCAAATTATACAACAGAGAACCAGCACCACACCCCACGTCTAACATCCTAGAATTGATGTTAATATTAGCTTCATTTAGCACTCGATAAATCATCAAATTATCGCTCAAATAAGGAGAAAATTTGCGCAACAGTTTAGACTGCGCCAAGCGCTTAGAAAAAACAAGCGCCCTCGAAAGCCCGCTTTTAGCTAATTTTGAAAAAGTCGATTTCCCAGGTTTCTCAGAGTAGCTATAGTAATCAGCTGGATAATACTTGGACAAATCTTCAGGAACCTTGGAAATCTGCAAACAACCACAATTCGAACATTCAAAATAATTGAAGCTGACCCCCACGGTAAACATCATATCATGTATTGAATACGCAGTGTTGCGCTCAGTATTACCGCAGACACGACAAGTTAGCATATGCATTCAATTAAAAGTTAGAATATAAATTGCAGGCTAATAAATTAAGAGGAAAAAACAGTTAGGAACTAGAGTAAAAAGCCAGATATGCTTTTCTAAAGATCCCTCTTCTAAAAAGACGCTTGTCACTCTCCCGTCTAAATGACTGAACACGCAATCTCTGGCGCCATATTTTCCTAAAATATCGGACATTATAAAAGACGGCACGTATCCGAAGAAACCGTTCGCTTCTGAAAACAAACAAATCTGTCATAATTTTTAGAAATATCAATACAGGCAAATACTGCAATAAATGGATTAGCTCATAATTTTTTATAAGAGAAGTCAAATGGTTCCTATGGAATAAGTAGAAGACAAAAACATTTGTTTTTTTATTGCCGCAGAAAATCGATGCACTGCCGTGGTGAAAAACAATGGATTTCGGCGCAAAAACTATACGATATCCCCTTAACCAGATTCTCCAACAAAGATCAGTTTCCTCGTACTCTAAAAAGAAATCTTCATCAAAACAACCAACCTGAGATAAAACAGACCGCTTAACAGCAAACGCAGCGCCCTTAGCCCAAAAAACATCAAACATTTGATCATACTGACCAATGTCAGTCTCCCTAAAACCTTGAACAATAGGAAGACCCATTCGATCAATAAACCCACCCGCATTATCAAATTTACACCGATCCTGTAGTAAAAGAAGCTTTGACTGACAAGCACCAATAGTTTTGTCAAATTCAAAAACATCGGACAGTGCCTTTAACCAGCCGGCTTCAACCTCAGTATCACTATTTAGGAAAACCAAAATATCGCCGGAAGCCACCGCAATCCCCGAATTGTTTCCTCCAGCAAAACCCAAGTTACTACCATTTCTCACCACTTTCAGCAACGAGTTACTCCCGAATTCAGCCTCAATGAACTCCAAACTGCCATCTTTTGAAGCATTGTCGACAAGCACTACTTCAAAATCAGGATAATCAGAATTAAGGGCTGAAGTCAAGCACTTTTTCAAAAAATTCAAATTATTATAATTTACAATTATCACGGAAATGCGACTGCTAACTGCCACTAAATTGCCACCAATAGCCAACTTGTTTCCTCTAAAGCTATGGATTCCTTCCCAAAATCAATGACTTTAGCATATTCTGCTTTAGAGGCATTATCATATGATGTGATATACTTTAACTGTGGCAGAGTCAAACACCTCAACAGCGTTAATCGATTGTAAGTTAGAGGTAATAAAGGTGTAAGCACGCTCATCTTGCATTGAAGGAGCAGTTATAACCGTATCCTGACTTGAAGAAACCCACTCAAGAGTTCTGCTTGTAACAACAATATACAGATCATGGCTAAGCCCTAAACTCTCCAATCCAGCCAAAGTAGGCGAAGATGGATTTGACAGAAAAGCATACGTCTTATCAACCAATTCTGGAAACAAAATGTCTGAGACAGCAGGCATCCTACCGTCAGCAAGTACAAAGTAAGACGAGCAATTTCGAAGGGTCAAACCTCGAATAACATAGCCAGAGCTAGGGTCAGTAATAATATAAGCTGATTGCGGGATGTTGGCAGTTAACCAACTTGAAGCATCATATTCATCTGTCGAAATGTAAGCATAAAACTGATGATTCCAAAAAAGAGACCCCATAGACGCGATAGTAATGAGTAGTATGAGAATCGAAGCTAACTTTCCTACACTTATCGATCTCTTGAAAAATTTTACCATGCGTTTAAAGACGCCAAACTCAAACAATAAAGCAATACCTGAAACAAAGACAGCAAACACCAAGCGCAAGTAAAATTCGACGCGGTAAGTTATCCAAACAGGCAGGAAATACACAATTAACCCACATATAATTACCGGGAGCAAATCAAAAAACACAGTTCTTCTTCTAAAATAAACAATTACCGCGGAAATAGTAGCCAACGCAAATAGTCCCCAGAAATACGGCGGATATATGTTAGAAAGCAAACTAATTTTTAACGAGAAAGGAAAGGCTTCATCAATAAAGAAAGGTGAAACCGCAGGTATTAGAGTCCCAACTAAAAACACAAACGGCGCTAAGAGACTAAAGACTACTGTAATGATTATGAAGCGCCTTCTACTATGAGATACCGATGGCTTTAAGTCATTTAATACAAGCCAAAGCAAAAGAGGAGCAACAATTATTGCCGCGTAATAGTTGAAGATGACTATAAGAGAAATGCTAACAATATTGATTAGAGTTTTCCAATAACCACGTTGATTATAAGTGCACACATTGAAAGCAACAATCAACAGCAAAATCAATTGGCTAACCATATCTAAAGTGATATACAGTGGAGTGCGAACGATCTCGCTTCCAGCAGCGCTGATAAAAAATGCAACAAAACTGGAGGTTAAAGAAAGCCACTTATTACTTGAGAACTTGTAAGCAATTACAAAAATCAAGAACATATATGCAAGAATGACCGGAAAAATACCCAACCAAAAAAGCAAATAGGGACCTACCCCTAACAACTCGCTATAACTTGATATAAAAAAGAAAAATGCACCTGGATAAGGTGTTCCTCCGGCGGGAAAAGTGGGTATAAAAAGATAGTTATATCCATTATGAGCAGTCAACCAATTGGTAATTGCTAACTCATTATTGATGTCCCAACCGTTAATCATTGGAAAAGGTGTTTTGCTCCTGAAGTAAACCGCAAAAACCAAGGCAGCAACAACAAGAATTAAAGCCACAACTAAAACTGACCAATCAATTTTGAAAGCCTTTCGAGATTTATCCTGCTTGGTCAAAAACACCATGTTAATAGCCACAAGAATCAGCGTCAAAAAGGGGATTACCAGCGTAATCAGACCTAAATTAAAACCTAAAACTAGCGGAATACTAACAAGCAAATTAATTACAACACTTAGAAGAATATCAACAACGAAACCGCCCAAAGTAAACGATGAAGGCAATTTAGAAATACCTGCATTTCTCAAAGCTATCCTGAAATTAGCTCCAACAAGGTATGTAATAATTAGGAAGCCCAATGGAACCCTCAGCCAGACACTTGGAACAGCCACTGATAGCAGAAATAGAGCTACCAAAACGATCGAAATTAGGTAAAAAGTTAATTGTCTACTCATAAGAATCCTTGATGTAGTGCAAAAATCTATCGGCAATAACTTGAGACGAATAATTTTTGCTAACTGTCTGAAAACCATTTTGGCCTATACGAGCACCCAAGCTTTTGTCCTCTAAAACATTAATCAACGCATTTGAAAGTTCCACCCGGTCTTCCGATTTCACCAATATACCATCGACTCCAGGAGTTATGATTTCAGCTATGCCACCCAAAGCATTAGCAACAACAACGGGCTTTCTTAAACACATAGCTTCGAGGATTACAATACCAAAAGCTTCTTGATGGGAAGGAATAACCACAACATCTGCACCGCGCATCAAACTTAATACCGAGTCAGCCGATTGCCAACCCAAAGATTCCACACAATCTTTACCAAATTTAGCCTCAATAAAACGTATTTTTGAGTCAACCCAAGGCTTTAACGGACCATCACCTATCACAAGCAACCTACAATCGACCTTGCTAAGAACTTTAGGGAAAGACTCTAACAAAGTGGTAATGCCTTTTTCCATCGAAAGTCGACCCGCATAAACAATTGTAGGTTTACTAAACGAATAGTTAAAACTCTTAGACATCGCTTCAATTCTATCGATATCGACGCAATGAGGTATTATTACTATTCGATTCGCATTTACCCCAATCTTCTCAAGATAGTATTTGTGATAATTAGTATGAGCAAGTATGCTGCTAACCACCAACCGGGCAGCCACAAAATCAAGGCTTTTCAATAAGGTAGAACTGGAACTGTTTAGAAGTGCGTTGTACCCAGTCTTAACCCTGCGCCTACTAACAAAGTAAGCAGTAAACAACGTATCTATGTTTGAGTTAACAAAAATACGTGCCCCCGAAGGTGAATCACGAATTAAAGACTTTAGTAACAATATATTTGGAACGGTGCCCTTCAACCGACTAAACGCAGTCGGCTTTCCACCATAAAGAATAGGCAGTAAAGGAAACTTTATCCACTCTCTAAAACTATCCTCAATCTGCACATTATGCGTAACAAGAGTAAGCGGCAAATCCATTTCATTGTACAGGCAATTACAAAGGTCAAGAAAGTGATTATTGGGACCTGCCCACTTATTGAAATTCGAAGCAAAAAACAAAAAATCAGACACGCAAGCCATCCCTGTGGGATTTGACGGTATCAAAAAGGATATGCTCTAACTCAGCAGAAAGATTTTGCCAACTAAAATTATCAAAAACCTCGGTATCACAAACCCGGTCTTTCGACTCTCGAACTAAAAGCGCTTTCGAAATGGCCGCAGAGATTTCTTTAGCGGTAGGATTAGTTATTATAAAGTCATCCTTAAAACCCAAATCGCGGCTCACACTACCCCTCCCTGTTACGATCTGTTTGTTACAAGCCATGTACTCAATAACTTTTAGCGGAATTGTCTGAGTCGGCATCAAAGGACCAATACAAACATCAGATCCAACTATAAACTTGACGACTTCACTATGGGGCATCGCTCCATAGACTCTAACATTTCTTTCCAAGCCTAGCAACTCTATCGTTTTAGTAAGATTGCTCGATAGCTTATCTCCAATTAGGAATAGGATCGCTTTAGGAAAGGTATTCAACAGTATCGAAAATCCTTTGAGTAAAACCTCTGTACCATACTCATCACCGGAGAAACGACCAATGAAAACCACCATTTTTTCATTAGCCTCTACGTGTAACGATTTTCTAACTTGCTGTTTTGAGGGTAAATTCTGGAAATCCTCCGAGTCAAATCCGTTGAAGAGCAAATTTACCTTCGAGGAATAATCTGGTTTTCGGCTTAAGAGAATATTTCTGAAATCCGAACAGCACACCAAGAAAGCAGAGAAATGCCGTATATTGGACTCATTAAATGCATTGGACACCCTCACAAACTTACCCACCAATCCCTCGCTACCGCCCATATCCCGATATACGTCACAAGCCCTAGCGACAACCGGGCGCTTCACAATTTTACCAACAAGAACCCCTATCACAGGCACAAAGTGATGAGGATGATACTGGCAGACAATTACATCAGCAGTTTTTGCACGCTTTAACGCCTCAATAAACATCGGCAATACAGACAAAACTGGACCCAACATAGCTGGCAAAAGCAAGAAAGGAGTTCTAATAATCTTCGTCGGGTTATCCGCACTTATTTTGTATGAAACCTCAGCCGAGACCGAAAGCCCAACCCTGACATTTGGCGAAATAAGTTCAATAACATGCCCTTTTTTCGAAAGCAACTTAGTAAAGTAATAGTTGGGCCAAGTTCCTCCACCAATATGCGGAAGATAGTAATAAGATAACCAAAGGATTCTCAGTTATGCTTTCCCCTAGCCTCTTCATAAACAGCGTCGAGTTTGCTAAGCATCTTCTCTTTTGAAAACTTTTCTTCAATAGTAAGACGAGCATTTTTTGAGAAAGCGATTCGAGAACAAGGATTATCTAGCAATTCCAAGACCGAAAACGCGATTGCCTGCGGATTCTTTGGCTCGACTAATAGACCATTATACTTATCAACTATAACATCGGCTACGCCAGGAATATTAGATGCGACAACGGCATTCCCTGCTGACATAGCCTCAAGTAAAGCTAGAGGCATTCCCTCTTTTATCGAAGGAAAGACAAACACTGCCGACTGAGCCAACACCTTCGCAATCGACTGCCTATCCATACCCTTGGCGAAAACCACTGAATCTTTGGGTAACCCAAGATCAACTGCTAAACGCTGCATTTTTGTTTTCAGAGGACCATAACCTATCAATAAGAATATAACATCTTTCTTTTTAGCCAAGACTATTTTTGCAGCCTGAAGTAGATACTCAACACCTTTTTCATAAACAAATCGCCCCACCCAAATAACCAAAGAAGCATCTCTTGCAACTCCCGGTAGAAAGAGATCGCTATCTACAGCATTAGAAACAACTCTAATCTTACTATCTCTAACGCCGAATTCTACTAATTCTCTTAAATCACTATCAGTCAAACACACAATAAGGTCTGCCTTTTTAAAAATCTCCAGTCCAATCGTCCGTATGTAGGTTTTTTGAAATAGATTGGTTGAAAAATCCCTACTAGCAAAAACGCCATGAACACTAACAACACTAGGTATCCCCATTTTTTTTGCCTTCAGTATAGCTTGTGCAGATGGGAGAAAGAGGTGCGACTCAGCATGCACAATATCAGGTTTCAGCCTTTCAAGTTCATAATTGAGCCCAGGTAGGAATGGATAATTCTCAAACATGTGAGGAATAGCTAAATTTACACCTTTAAGCGAATGAATCGAGAAACCTTCCGATACAACTTTTATATCGGGGGTATTTGAGCAACTCCACGCTATGACATCGACTTTGTGACCTATTCGAACTTGCCACCCAGACAATTCATAGAAGTAATCTTTAGGAAGATTAGGAAAAAATAGATGCCGAATTCTAGCAATCTTCATGTTATTTTATCTTTTCAGAAACTCTTCTTATCGCAAACAATGTAATAGCGGTGGATAGCAAAAAGAACCCAATTAAAAGAGCACCCAGGAAAGCAATCGCAATATTCGTTATTATTGCATGTTCAACAGAATATATCTGTAACATCCATGCTCCAAAGAAGAAACTTAACGCGAGAAATACGAGGCCAGGTACCCCCAGATAAACAAGTGGTCTTCCTTCAACGACCAATTTTAAAATTGTCGTAAGCAAACCGATTCCGTGAGTAAGCGGATGCTCTGTAGAGGTGTCAGCGAGAGAACTACCGGAATACTTGCAAGAAATTGGAACCTCTAACACTGCAAGACCACACTTTTTTAGCTGAAGCAATAACTCAACGCTAGCACCCATACCCATTACCGATGGAGTCAAGCACTCAAGAGCTCTTGAATTATAAGCTCTAAAGCCACTTTGAGCATCTCGAAGACCATTCTTAGCCGACCCATTCACTAGTTTCGAAATAACCTTCACGCCTAATTGCCTATACAAGGGCATATCAGCAGTGCCATTTGCGTCAACAAATCTACTCCCAATAACAACATCGCATTTCTCTTTCAAGATTGGCTCCATCAAACGCGGTATCTCATTGGGGTCATGTTGACCATCACCATCAATTGTAATCAGAACATCAGCATTAAGAATTCGGGCACTACTCATCAGACTCTTCAGCGCAGCCCCATAACCAAGCTTAGTCTTATGCTTAATAACGAGAGCACCCAAACCGTGAGCAATTTCAAACGTGTGATCAGTTGAACCATCATCACAAACTATGACTTCTTTAGCATGTTTCTTCGCCTCAATGATAATGGAGGCAATTGCACGCTCCTCGTTAAAAGCTGGAATACCAACCACAATCAATGGTTGTTGTACCACTAAATCGCTAACATTTACGACTTGAACATCGCTGAGAACCAACTTTTTACCAGCCTTTACTCCAAGTGCCTTTATTGGCTATAAAAAATTTACTAAAATAAATTCTAAATTTCGGGGCCGTCAAGGGCTGAAAAGAACCTAAAGCAGTCACATAACTGTATTTTCTAGCTATATTTAAGACCTTGCTTTCCGCGTTAGAAATTTTTGGTTCTTTAATTTTGATTGCCTGTGGAACGTCAACACTCGCATTAACAAAAACTCGAATAGAAACGCCCAGCATTCCGCTATACAATACTTTGACCATTGCATATTTCCCATTGTGCTTATCAAGTGAGTCAACTACGATTAGACTGAATTATTGCCAAAAAAACTGCAAAAGAGGAGTCAGTTCGCCACTTCTTCGCAGAAGGGTTCCCCCACTTCTCAGCGATTGAACTAACCTTTTCGGCAAGGCAATAGCCAATTGACTTTAAGATACTAAATACATTGTTTTCTACCAAACCTTCTAGCTTCCTAACGACAGTAATGAGGCATTTAGCTAACATTGAACTTCTTATGATTCCGGCTACTTTTATTGTTAACTCAACAAGCACTCGATCAATTCTTGGCAACGCTTTGAACCATACGCCTGCACGCATGGCTTTACTCCTTATGTTTACTAGCTTTGTTCTACATAGGTAGCTGCAAGGGTTTGTAGACGCTTTATTGTATGGCGTAAGTTCTTACACCTTAAAACCAATATTCAATATGGTAACTTAAAAAAGATTATGGAAACAGGTTGAACTTTCCTTATTTAGTAAGAAAACAGAATCCGCCAACGGCACCCTTCCACAATCTAAAGCCCGAACTCATAAACAGCCATATTGCCATCTGCGTAGACTTGAACAAACTCAGGAGGAAGGCTCGGAATTCCATACCAACCTTTTCCGTTTGTCCACCAAATTGTGTAAACCGCTTCGTGACCACTTACTACTTGCTCTTCCGCAGTTAACACTAATCGTTCATTATATGAGGTTACATTATCAGCATTTGACCAAGTTGACGAATCCTGCAAAATTGGAAGGATTTTATATTTTGGTAAATACACAGAAACAAAATCGTAAAGACCATAAGGCTCAACTATAACAGCGCTCTTATTGACATTCTGCTCAAACCAAGTAAAACACTTTAAAATGGATGGATTGTCCTGAATGGATAGCGTATTCTGAACCATTGAAGACGGAATTGCTGACGAGTAGCCATTAAATTGCTGGAAATAGGGGAATGCGTTTTCAGGACTTGTCGATAGGTAAAAGGCAGATACGGTAAAAAGTGAGAAAACATAGCTTAAAACAACTATTCTAAGGAACAAACGCTTAACCTGCCGTTTGGGTCTAACTGAAAAAGACCAAAGCCTTTCTAGACCCTCCACAGCAAAAAACAGCAAAGGATAAACAAGGACCAGGATCCAACGATACCAAAGATAAAAAGGAAGAGTAGGCACCAACATTTCCAACAAGAAGATTGCAATGCACAGTATTGCCCAATTGCGCAAAAAGGAATCCTTCAGTCGAGACACACCCAGCAAAATCAACGGTAAAATAATTAGATAACAATAAACCAAAAAGCCGCCCATATACAAAGCAAGACCAATAGACGGTTCACTAGCAACACTATCCACAGGTAAAGAAATCCCCCCTGTTTGGGGCAAATACCTTTCAAAAAGAAAAACTGAAAATGCCAAACCAAGCGACAAAAACAAAGGCAAGATTTTCCGCCAAGACTTCAGTCGCACAAATCTCAAAAGTTCGATGCCTAAAGTAAAGAACAAAATAACTGCAGGCAATTCATGGCTTAAAACAGTCAATACCATAAAAATGGCGGCAAAATAGTAACGACGAGGAGAATTAAAAGACCGCATAGAAATAAGAGTAGCCATCAAAAAAATGAATCCAAGAGTTTGTCTATAAAGATCCCAAGAGTCTCTAAGAGCAACAAAATAGGTAGCAACGAAAATAACTAACAATAGAGATTTCCAGTCTTTCCAATGCAAAGCTTTCCGCGCATAGAGATAGAGCATTAAGCATAAGGCACCAACCAAAATCAGCCCAGAAGCAGATACAACTGCAATGGCATCATGTGTGAAAGCATATGGAACTGCAGCTAAAGCATAAAAAAGGTTGGTTCCATGCAAGAAACTCGGAACTCCACCAGAAAGGATGGACCCATCTTGGATTGCTAAAGCGTATCTGAAAGTGTCAAACCCAATAGGATAAGGCCAGGAGATTATTGCAGGTATAGAGCGAATTAATGTAGGAATGGTAAACGCAAGAGCGGCAAAAAGAAAGTCCTTTGTTCTAATTAGACAAGCAAGCCGTTTGTATTGATTGATCATTTACTGGCTCCACATTACCGTAACAGCTTAAGAGATACCTTTCCAGGAACTTATTTCTTGCATTCAATAGTTTAAGATGAAAGAGCATACCGTGCTGCACTAATAATCATGCCATTTGTATTAGCCTCAACCGGAGTATATACTTTAGCCATGCTAGGATTCTGATTATAATCTGCACCTGCACCGTACCCGGTTGAAGGATCAAATGACACTTTTTCCAGATACAAACTCATATCGTAAGCGAAACTTGTATTGTAAAGAGCTAAGAAACTAAGTGAAACCTTTGTGTAAATAACAGGGTTAATATCAAGATAGGACCCATCCGGGTTTGTTATTTTCCAAGTTTCACCAGTCGGTAAAACAACCCATTCCCAAATAAAGTCTGAAGGACCAATTCCCTCACTAAAAGCGATATACCTACCCGTACTATTGTACTGAGCTTCATGAACGCTATAAGTCTGATTCATTAAAGTAAGCAGATAGGGATTAAAGTTAGGCAAGTCTCGCAAGTTAAAAACTGAACTAATTAGCGGTTCACACAAAATATTAGCCGCCGGAATTGTTGAGTTATTGATTGTTACGTTACTAGCTTTCTGTATATTTTTCAGTACATTATCTGGACATCCAGCGAGTTGAGGGAAAAAGCTTGCATATCCTACATCAGTATAATATGAGTAAATATTAGTTGTAATAAAACTCTCATCTCTTAGCGGAGCTACCACGGATTGATAATCTGTTCGGTTACCTGAATTAATAGGCATGGAACTCGAAGCCCTATTGTACACGACGTTATCTATTCGAGAGGCTAAACTACTGTTGAATACCTTCAGATTGTTAAGTGCAACAAACAAGGCCCCTGTATCAGGAACATTTACACTAGATTGCGACCGGTATGGAGTTCCATCAGAGTTATAGAACCAATACGGAATGGTACCATTCAATTGTCTTGTTTCAAGAAAAGTAACAACTTTTTCAAGACGAGCAGTTGACCCCCATGCATCCCCTTTATTGATTAACCCAATTTTCTGCGCATCTATAACAGCTTGGATGTATGCACCTAGATCCCAGTCAGTAAAATAGTTCCATCCCAAACTGCTCGCAGGCAACCCAGTGGTTGAATCTACCCCTTTGCCAGGCTGGAAATAGCTCCAAGCATTAGCCGCTATTTTACTCCAAACATCACTATTCACCGCTGACGACGACTCCAGTAATCCACCCGTTTTATCCGTTTGTGCCGGTTGAACCCACCCTCCAAGCTTAACTTCATCTCGGTAAACAGGAGGCGGATTGGTGCTCGGTGGACGGGTGACGGCAACAGTAGGAGTAGGATTTATCGTTTGCTTAGGAGTAGCAGTTGGATCATTGACTATTGGAAGTGTACTGGGAGTATCGGGCGTAGCACGCATGCTTTCATCCATCAAAAAACCAAAAGACAAGGTTATGATAATTGCTATTAGTCCAATGGCTAAAACAATTTTTTCTATTTTGTTAAACTGCCAGAATTTTCGTTTATTTACTTTCCCATTTGCACTTTTATCAATAGCAGGTTTAGAGGTTAAGGAATAGCAGTGCTTTCTCAAGTTGAAATTGAACATAGACTAATACCTTGTTTAAGCCCGAGGATGTATCTGATTTCTGAGGCTCATCATGGATTATTGAGAGACAATATCTTCTAAGTTTTCAGCCACTTATAATTATTCCTCAAACTAACTCTAGATCACAATGACGTATTCTGCTAAGAGCTTGATGTGACCGCTTCTGCCAATGAATCTCTCAAGGCTGGGAGAATGGCAAACTTTTGCGGCAGAAACTGAATTTTAGAAGCAAAGAGAACTGACCAACTAGAAGATAGTATAAAATCAATGATCTGCAAATCAAACGCTAAGAAAAAAGTAGCCTTCTCAAGGTTTATTCATGAAATCCACAAAATCCTGCTTACTTCTGGGTTTTAAAACATAATTGTTTTTTCGTTCCCTTCCAACCGACGAGGAAGGCAAAACACCATAGTCATGCCCTGGAAAAACCTCCACCTCATCAGGCAAAGCCAAGATTTTACCAAATAAACTATCGTAAAGATCTTTTGGGTCACCCCCGGCCATATCGGTCCTGCCGCATTCCCCAACAAATAAAGTATCGCCAGTCAAGAGTTTTTGACCGTCAACTAAGAGGCAGATGCCATCTAGCGTATGCCCTAGGGTGTAGAGCACTTTTATCTTAATTTTCCCAATCTCTAAGATGTCGCCGTCTTCGACTTGCAAATCACAGAGTACTTTTGACTGTTTATGAGCCACTATTTTGGCGCCAAAGGCTTGTTGAAGCTCTTGGTTTCCCACAGTATGATCAGAGTGCCCATGTGTATTAATTATGTATTTGAGGTCAAATTTCCGGTCTTTGACTATCCTCGTTATTTCTTGGGCATTATAACTTGAATCTACCACTGCGGCTTCTTTGGTTTTTTCGTCCGCTATCAGGTAGGAAAAGTTATCGCCGTGCTGCTGAATTTGCTTGAAAAACATCAAGCCCGCCCCACTTCGGCTCTGCGTTGCGCCAACATCTCTCCCGCCAACAATCTGCCCTTCTCGCTGTAGATGAGGTTCACGATTTTCTCCCAATCAAACCCCTCCCGAGCATTATAGTAGGGGAACTCCTCAGGCGTAAACATAACAAGCTTATCGGCGTCGTAGAGCGACTTGAAAGCGTCTGAGGGGCAATCAGGGTGATCATGGTGGGTAGCGACGATTTTACACACCTGGTTAATGAAACTCTGTGAACAGCCAAGTTGTTTGAGCATATCAGTGGCAATTTGGGGTCCCTTCTCGTATTGATCTTTAATGCTACAGCCGCCAATGTCGTGCAGTATGATAGAGGCGTAAGTTAAGTCTTCGAGGGGGTACACTGCGGGAAAATACTGTTTAGCAAGGTTGTAGACGCGTTGCGTGTGGGAGACTCCGAAATCGTTTTTCTCAAGGATTGGCATAGCTAACTTCCAGAGCTTATCTAAATCCAAAGATCATTACCTGTTACTTGCTTTTAGCAAAACAGAATAAAAGCTGTTTCTATCCAAGCACAGAAAAAGCTTTTTTTGAGCTTGATAGAAGCTTTGTTAGTTGATCGATGTCACTTGGCGGAAACCCTGAGTAGTACTTAGCAAAATATCCAAAGACCTCAGTCTTTTCAATATACGATTTGAGTTTCTCCGCCCAAGCAGCGGTTTCGGCAGATTTATCAACTTCAACTTTGCCCAGCATGCCGTTGACGGTTTTACGGTCGCCCTCCCAACGCATATACAAAAAGTCACCGGTAACTTCTCGGACTTCCGCCATCAAATCGGTGCTAGTCCACGCCAACGCCACACCATAGTCACGAAGCAGCTTGAAGAAGTCCAGGGTGAGCCACGTTTTATTTCGGATTTCCACCACGTAACGATTGCTTTTGGGCAATGCCTTAAGAAAAGCAGCTAAGTCATCCATGCGTTTGCGGGTAAATGCCGGAGGGAACTGAAGCACCAGCGGACCCAACTTGTCCCTCAAAAACGCAACTCGCGACAAAAAAGCGTCCGTTACTGGTTGGCAGTCTCTAAGCATCCGAATGTGAGTTATGAGTTGGGGAAATTTCAGCGAAAACCGAAAGCCCGAAGGGGTTTGGCTATACCAGTTCTGCACCGTCGCCTCCGTGGGTATGCGGTAGAAGGTGCTGTCAACCTCAACAGAGTTAAACCGCGACGAGTAATACGCCAAAAAATCCTTTGACGCCAACTTTTTTGGGTATAAGCCGCCGCGCCAAAACGTGTAGCTCCAACCCAACGTTCCCAAAAACAGCTTAGGCGTCACTGTCTTTCCCCTTAAGTAGCAGCCAATCCTTTTGATCTTCGGATTTTTTTAGCCGCACAAGCACATAGCGCCCCTTTAAGCGGTCGCCGTTTAAGGTGACTTCGATTTTGTCCTTCTCCCAAAGCTTGGGCGTGTATTTACCTTTGTCCCAGATTTTGACTGTGCCCGCCCCGTATTGCCCTTTGGGTATGGTGCCTTCGAATTTGGCGTACTCGTAGGGGTGGTCCTCAGTTTCCACGGCTAGGTGGCGCACGTTGGGGGCTTCAGGGATGCCTTTGGGAACCGCCCAACTCTTTAAGACACCCCCATTTTCCAATCGAAAGTCCCAGTGCAACCTTGTGGCGTCGTGTTCTTGAACCACAAAGATGAAGGGTTCCTTAGTTTGGGAATCTGCGGTGGGTTCGGGGGTGGCTTGGAAATTGCGTTTGGCAGAGTACTCACCGAGTTTCACCCCAGCAGGAGCAGCCGGTGCCGCTTGGGTTTTGGGTTGTTCGCCGTTCAACTGATCCAAAGTGCATTGCTCAGGTGCTTTGTCATCTCTTAACCGTTTGAAACGTGCCATTCTCAATCTACCATCCTTAGTTACAACTTGATAGGCGATCTCACATACCAGCTTAGGCTGGAGCCATGTAACTGTGTCGCCCTGCTCAGGCGTAAACGCCGCATTATCAGTTGTTATTCCGCGGAATTTATTCATTAAACTCTGCAACATCGCCTCGCTAAACCCCGTGCCCACCTTGCCAACATACACCGCCTTGCCCTGCGCATCGTAGAGCCCCAAAAGCAAAGCCCCAAAGGTTTCCGACCGCACATTCGCACCATGAGTGTACCCGAAGATGACACAGTCACAGGTTTTGAGCTTCTTAATTTTCAGCCAACTACCTGAACGCAATCCTTCTTCGTATTGGCTTTTTTTCTTTTTTGCCACAACACCCTCTAAACCTCTGCGAAGAACCAAGTCGAAGTAAGCAGCGCCCTTTTCTTCAATAAAATCACAAAGCAGCACGTTCGAACCCTCTTTTACACTCCGCTGCAGGATACCTTTGCGCTCCGTGAGAGGCAAATGAGTGAGCGGTTCCCCATTTTTTTCAAGTATATCAAAAACAATGTAAACTACCGGTGACTGCTGGGTTTGCCGCTCAATCTCCCTTGCTGAAACTGCTTGTCCCCGTTTGAGCAACGCCTGGAAGTCAGGTACACCGTCCTGCATGACAACAATTTCGCCATCCAAAACCACATTAGAAGCCAATTCCTTGAGTTCGGCAAGTTCGGGGAAGTTCTGTTTTAACTCTTTGCTGTTGCGACTTCGTAGACTAAACGGCTCCTCCACATAAGCTATAGCGCGAAATCCATCCCATTTAACCTCGAAAATCCAGTCCGCGTCCGAAAACGCCTCATCCGCAGACTGCGCAAGCATGGGCTTGTAGAAGCGGCTCCGAGTCATTTCTGCTCTTCCAGCTGCTTAAGCGTCTCCCGCAATGCAACCATGAGGCTTTTGGCTTGCTCCTCAGGCTGCTTTTCAACCTTGATCTTTTCTCCTTTGAGTTTCTGCTCAATGAGCTGCTTAACTTTTTCCTGATAAGTATCATGGAATTCAGATATGTCAAATTCTCCAGAAAGATCCGTGACGATTTTCACTGCTAAGTCAAGTTCAGCTTTCTGCGGTTCCGGAAGATTACCGAGTTTTTCGAAATCCCGCGGATCCACCACATCATAAGAGTAGCGAAGCGTGGTTAGAACCAACGCACCTTTGTAAGTATGAAGTAATGCAGGGTACTCTTTTGTGCGTAACGTGATGCGGGCAGCGCCCGCCTTGTTGGTTTTCTCCAAAGCTTTTAGCAACAGATTATAGGCATCCTTGCTTTTGTCAGGCAACAATGCATAACTACGGTCGAAGTAGACGGGGTCCACTGAGAAGTAATCGACAAATTTGCTTATCCGAATCCGCTTATCCGACTCAGGTCGAACAGCATCAAGTTCTTGCTTCTCAAAAACTATGTACTCGTCTTTAGCAACTTCTATACCTCGAACAATTTCATTCCAGGGCAGAACCTTGTCGTCTTTGGTGCAGACCTTAACGTACTTAACAGGTTGCCCATCGGTTTTGTGAAGAAAATGAAAAGACACTCCCTTATCATAAATCATTGAGAACATTTTCACAGGCACATTAACCAAGCCGATTGTGATTGAGCCGGACCATATGCTTCTGCTCGGAGCTTGCGCACTAGTTTTCTCAGTCTGAGACTGCTCACCGACTTCAGTTTGTTCTTCTTGCTCTAAACCCAAAAATCATCCTTCCCAAAAACATTGAGTACCTAACAATTAAAATCAACAGGTTCTAGACTTTAACCTTTTTTCTGCCGTCCAACCTGGAAGGGCCCACTAAAAAAGGTACACAAAAAATTGAGAAAAATGGTTATGGTTTCCTACTCGGAAACTGCCCCATTCGAGCTTTAGCCGCCTCTAGCAACGCTTGAGCTTTCGGCCCACCCAACTCTTCCGCAACTTCCTTGAGCTTCTCAGGAATGTTAATGTGCTGAGGACAACGCTCCACACACTGCTGGCACCCCTTACAAAGCTCTGCATCCGCCCGCACCCCAGTCAAACCCCCCATCAAAAACAACGCATACATAGAGCGTGCCTGCTGCTCATCGCCGCTCAAACAGAATTCGTTGTAAGCTTGGAAGTTACGGGGAATGTTAACACCGTTTATGCAGGGCATACAGTATTGGCAGCCAGTGCAGGGCACATTCAAGAGCTTGTGGTATGCCTCAGCCACATTCGTCGTAACTTCGAGCTCTTGAGGCGTCATTGAGTTGGGTAAAGCCGTTTCAGCGATTTTGAGGTTCTCCTCAACCTGCGCTTCCTCGTTCATACCGGACAGTGCAAGGGTTACTTCGGGGTGGTTCCAAACCCAACGCAGCGCCCAATCAGCTGGACTTCGCTTAACTTGTGCGTTGCCATAGATTTCTTGCACCGACGCCGGAAGCTTAGCAGCTAAACTGCCGCCCTTAAGCGGCTCCATAACTACAACAGCAAGACCTTTAGAAGCAGCATACTTGAGCCCCTCAGTTCCCGCCTGCAACTGTTCATCCAGCAGGTTGTACTGAATCTGACACATCACCCAATCATTAGCATCAATAATTTCCTTAAACGTATTGAGCGCCCCATGAAAAGAAAAACACATGTTAACAATTTTTCCCTGAGCCTTAGCTTTCTCTAAGAATTTGATGGCGCCGAAATCCTGCATTTTCCGCCAAAAACCAGCCTCCAAACCATGCAGCAAGTAGTAGTCGATATGGTCGGTTTGGAGTTTCTTCAAAGAAAGGTCTAGCATTTTCTCCATGTCTTCGGGTTTCTGAAGCATAAAAGGCGTAAGTTTAGTTGCGACTTTGACTTTATCTCGGTACCCGTCTTGCAAGGCTTTTCCAAGCACTACCTCACTTTCACCGCCGTGATAGGGTGGAGCAGAATCCACATAGTTGACGCCGTTGTCTATAGCGAGGCGAATTTGCTTAATTGCAGCAATCTCATCGATTGCTTGCCCCTTCATAGGCAAACGCATACAACCGAAGCCAAGAACAGACAAGCGATCACCGTTTTTAGGAACAACTCTATACTGCATAACCTAACACTCCAAATAAACAAGATTTCGATTAAAAACTCATCCGAGCCGTGAGACTTAAAGATATGCTAAATTACCTGTCAAGTCGGCGTTTCTGCTCAAGAAGGTCATGCCAGGGATTTGCAGCCCGCTTAGGAGTAGTAAAGAGGGTAAAATCGGCGGGGTTTAGCTGTTTATCGACCTCAGTCCACTCCAGCGGCGTCGAAGCCGTTGCTTGAGGGGTTGGACGCAGGCTATAGGGTATAACCATGGTTCGCATGGGCGAGTTTTGAAGGTAATCGACAAAGACTTTGCCAGGTTTTTTGGTATCTTTAAACTCGGAAACGATAAGACTGTTTTGCTTCGCCAACTTTATACCAACTTCATGTACAAACGCCCTCGTCTCCTCGAAAGCGTAATCAGGCTCTATAGGAACCACGACATGCAAACCTTTTTTTCCCGAGGTTTTCACAAAAGGCGTCAACCCCAAGCCCTCCACCTCGTCTTTTAGCTGCAGGGCAACTTCAGCAGCGTCCCCAAGAGTACAAGGAAGTTCAGGATCCACATCAAAAAATAACATGTCGGGCTTATCAATGTGGTCTACGGTGACAAAGGGCATGTGGATTTCCAGCGCAGCCAAATTTGCCAGCCAAATCAACGTATCCAAATCGTTACAAACCACATAGTTAACATCCCGCTTACTGGTCGTTGAATATATCGGAAAAAGTTTCACCCAACTTGGAGTGCCTTCAGGCGCGTTTTTCTCAAAAAAACTACTTTTGCCCAACTCACCGTTTTTTATCCCATCAGGATAGCGAGTAAGGACAAGAGGGCGGTTTCGAATTAAAGGCAAAATTTTCGGGGCAACTCGAATGTAGTATTCGACGACCATTCCTTTGGTTACACCTACTTGGGGATAGAAGATCTTCTCAAGGTTGACGAGTTTGACTTTAGTCAACTGCTTTAGGTCTTGAAGGTCGTCAGTCATTTTTTTGCTCCGAAAAGTCGATAGAAATGTTATGTAGTTTCTAGGTTTTTTGTTTTTTGGAACAAATGAGTTTTGAGGTCTCGTCAGCGCGGTTTGGGCGTTTGGACCCTACAGCACGTCCAAATTCAAAATCCACTACTGATAGCAAGGGGTGTGAACATCCATATAACCGCTAACAAGCACTAACCAAAAATTAAAAAGGGCAAACATACAACATAAAACGGTGTATAATAAAACTTACACCATTCGAACAATGATTCAAAGCTTTGGAAAACTATTCGCTCTTTTGCTCATAGTTTTGATTGCTGTTCCAATCTTTATTCAAATCCCTAAAGTTCAAGCAACCGACTCCACTACAAACTTGGAAGACAAGGCTTTGTCCTTCCTTACCGACGTCATTCAACTTGACATGTCAAAATACAAAGTTACACTGTATTCGAACGAATCCTGCGGAGCTCACCTCTTCTACAAACTTTACTCAACAGCTTATTCTCGAATAGGATCCGAAACTAATGTCGTATTTGAATTTTACAATGGCACTTTGGGCTCATGCTCTGTATACCCCGGTTGGGAAAGCTTGAGTTACAAACACCCCTTTACTGATCGATTTAACAGCACATTAGGTCTAGTTCAAAGGTTCGAGTCGTGGTCAAATGATGAATGGGTAAAGGGCATGGAGGACTTAATGGTCAAAGCTGGCTCAGAGAAAAATACTTTTCTAGTTTTAGGCAATGAATCACTAAGAATAACAGTTCACTCTAGTGGTCTTGCCGAATACAAGTTCAGCAATTACATAGAAGGAGTTGAATACACCGGAGTATCTGTCGCCATGAGCAATTCAAGCAGCAGAGACGTTTTCTTCACAGATAGCAGAGCCTTCCACACAATTGGAAACACAACAATCAATATTTCCCGCGACCAAGCCATAAGCATAGCAGAAAACTACGTGAAAAACTACGACTACAAGCACACGTTTGGCAACGGAACCAGCGTAACTATATCTAATTTAAACGTTACAGGCATTTACACCTCTGACCTATCAACAAACCCAGGGTACATTGCTATGCAGTCGATTAATAACTCAACTTTGCTTCCTTACTGGGATATTAAAGTAAATGTTAGCAACATGCCAGCCCGTGGACTACAAGGAGTCGGCGTTATTATCTCGGCTAACGATGGAACTGTTGCTGCATCATATCAATTTAGCAACATGAATATTGGACCGCTCCTCAACGTGCTCTTTTTCCCCATAACCGCCTCTCTGATAACTCCGTTAATCGCCGTAGTAGCCATCCTCATAGTGATGGTTATCGTTTTGGCAACTGTCGTCAAAAGTGAAAAGAAAGAAAAGTCTGCCCAAAAGCACGAAAACCTGATTCAACATTAAATCCGGCTCAAAACAGCCAGGTCTTGAGTAAAACCCAACCAGCACAACTCAAATGAATAAAAAAGAAAGGAATTATTTTTTGAGTTTCTTTAAGCCAAGAAAAGCTAGTACTGCGAAGATTGCAATCGAGACAACCACTGCAACGGGCATTACAAGAGAAGATGGACTACCAGTGAGCGGCTCAGGTGTGGTTAAGATATGCTTCAATTCCATGTTGTCATAAACTGTCATCACTGTGGGCGGCGTTGGCCAGTCGTGTTGCTGCAGTTTAGAGGTTAATTCAGTATAGTTTGAGGTAAGGTAATCTGCTGCAGTCTGATTGTATGCTACGCGGTTATTTTCACAAATGTTACTTTCCACATAGAGAACCATGGCGGTTGAGGGCGAGACGGTTACATGCTGGCCTTTACCAGTTGAATCAATGGTTATCTTGTAGTCTGAGCCATAGTAGTCGCAGAAAGTTTCAATGTGCAAGGAATCGTATTGTTTGATAAGGTGTACCGCGCATAGGAAGCATTCAGCGTAAACTGGGTTTCCGTCGCCGTCGGTTATTTTGAAGTGCCACTGATCATCAGCGGTTACTATCATCCCGCAAGCTTCACACTCACGCTCAGGTAGGGAACTATCTGGAGTTATTGTAGGAGCTGGAGTTTGGTTTGGAACATGAGTTGGGCTCGATTGAGTTGACGCCGGCTTAATTGTCGGAGTTGGAGTGGGTGTAGCAGGGGGTCCGCCACCGTATTGAAGCGCAGCCTGAGCTATGGATAAGCGTGTTGCATTTGAAGCAACAGTTACGTTATAAGTTGGTGTAAGCCAAGGGGACACACCATAATACGGTGAGGCTAAGAGTGCGTCAGCAGATGCCGAATCAGCGACTAAACGGTTCTTAGTGCAGCCACCACCAACAATGACAAGCGCCGTAGAAGGCGTCACAGTAACAGTAGCACCATAGTTCCGAGCTGAGATAGATATAGGATTGCTTGGACCAGTATAGTCACAGATTGCAGTGTAATCGAGTGAGCCATAAGTTTTCAGCAGTTTCAACCCGCAAACTGGACAACAAGCAATATGCAAATTACCCGCATCATCAAAGATTCGACAGCGACTTTGACTGGCCACATCAACAGTCATACCGCAAGCTTCACAAGTCATGCTTTCGCCCCCTCCAAACTGAAGAACAGCCGCAGCAATACTCAAACGAGTGGCACTCGAGGGAACAGTGACATTGTAAGCTGTTGAAAGCCATTGTGAAGTCCCAAAATTCGGCGCAGATAGAAGAGCGTCAGCCGCTTGGGTATTGTAGACTAGACGGTTCTTTGTACAGCCTCCGCCTAAAATGACAACAGCAGAAGTTGGATTAACTGTAATGTCGCTTCCATGGTTTCTAGCGGAAAGGGTGATTGGGCTTGATGGTCCATTGTAGTCACAGAAAGAAGTTATGGTTAATTCACTGTGAGCTTTTAGGAGCTTAAAAGCACAAGCCGGACAGCAAGCATAGTAACGCGTGCCAAGGGGGTCGACAATAACATATCGAGCCTGGGCAGTCTCATCGAGAGCCATTCCGCACGAATCACAGGGCACGGTTTCTTGAGCGCCTGTTTGGGGAGCACTTACTACGAAAAGAGCTGATGTGAGGATAGCTATAATCATCAATGTTCCAGTGATTTTCTTCATCCAGTAAACCTACCTTCTCTTTTGCCAGAGATATAATATATTTTTCTGATTAACACTTGTTTATTGAACAACGTAGCTAGCCATAATTTGCTTTTTGAAATACTTGCTCGTCACCCAAAAAAATGCCAAAGCCCAAGAACATTGGAAAAAAGTTGCGCAGACTTTTGAACAGTTTTCCTTTTTTGAAACAAAAGCCCCGAACATACTGCACAATTGATGGATTTAACCATGAAAACTGGATTTTTTTACAGTTAACCCTATATAGGAAACAGTAACATAATAAATTGCAGAATTTAATCAAGAAGAAGGTAATTCTACTTACCAATTTCTTTTCGAGATAATTCGCCAATTAAAAACAGAGAAGAGCATAAAAAATGAAACCGAAGAAACCAACTCTCGAAGATCAACTAGCGTTTATCTCAGCGCAGCATGACGTTTACCCAACAGAGTTGTTCTCAGCGCTTGTACAATCCAAAGAAGACGAGGAAAAAGCTGAGGTTGGAGGCTTAACGGTAGAGTACCGTGGCAACGTAGGCAGCCAAGCCATCTTCTTAATTACAAAAGATAACAAAGTAGTTGCACAGTTCCGGGTACCTAATGAAACCTTAACCCGAACAGACGTATCCTTCGACAACTCCATGGACACTGGAAGGGTAAGAAAAGAAATCGCAAGACAAAACCCAATGCCCTCCCACCTAAAAATCGAAGATCTCAGAGTCGGCATGAAAAAGATTAACGTCTCTGCAGAAGTCGTGGAGGTTTCGGAACCCTCCAAAGTACACACCCAATTCAGAGACAACGCCGTAGTTTCCAACGCAACAGTTAAAGACGGAACCGGTAGGATCCTGCTTTGCTTATGGGACCAACAAGTTAACTCTGTGCATGTCGGCGACTTCGTTGAAATTAGGAACGCTCATGTAGCGATGTTCAAAGGCGAGAAACAGTTGCGGCTAGGCAAAAAAGGCGCCGTCAACATCGTCGAGAAACCGCTTGAAACCGAAATAGCATAAATTCCCCCAATTTTTAAGGCAATCCCATAAAACATTCGCTAAAAACCCGCAAACGAATTTTAACCAAAACCCAAACCCATAGTGTAACCCATTAACAATATCCTGCATAAATGCAGAAAAGCTTACCGAAGAAAGGGAAAAGAAAAACGAAAAAAAGAAATAGTTAACGCCGGTTAAGCGTATTTTTTGTCGTTGTAACAATACCAGCGTTGATACTGAGGAATCCATGTCAAAGGCTTGCCACACGTTGGGCAAAGCGGTTGAGAAGACGCCGGCTGGGAAGACTGCGCTGCTACACCCGGAGATGCCTGCGGCGCTACAGACTGGTAACTAGCTTGCATTGAGGGTTTGAGGATTATGAAGTCTGCTGCCGCCTGTACTTCGTCCCAGGCTACAACTTGAGTTTGTCCATCTTCTCTTTCAACGGTTAAAGAAATGCCGCTTTTGCCGACTGAGAAAGCTAGATCTTTAACTTTGCCAACTAATCTTCCCTGAGCGTCTATAACTTGCATGGAGACTAATGCGTCTCGAGTTAGGGGTTTCTCGGTTCCACTCATCTTTATCACTCAAATCCTGATAGTATTATCTTGTTTAAAGAATTTTCGATTAAATAAACAGCACGGACCAGGCTAAACGGGGTCAGCGTAAGACAGTAAACCTAGCAACAGCTATATACCTCAAAAAGTTTTCTTAAACAGGAATAAAGCGGTGTTTTAAATGTCTGAAAAAATCGATCTATCTTCTGAGGGTATGACCAAAATCAAAGACGCAGCCAACGAGTTCAAAAACACAGTAGTCAGCTACTTTAAAGACCACAATGTGGAAGTCAAAGACTGGAAATTTGCAGTCGAAAACAGCGATCAAGCGTACATTATTGATGTCGCCGTCAAAATCGCAATTAAACCTAAAAAAACAGAGTAAACAGCACCTTTGGAACCATCCAACAGGTGAAACCAGAGCCTCATACCCCCAACCCACTTTTTGTAGTAGGCACCAAAATCTTAGCTAGCTATCCGGTGCTTTTCCTCGCAGACCCATTTGTTCCCCAACTACTAACTAAGATTATGTCAAAGAATTTAGAAAAATGGAAAACCAAAGGTTTGCTCACAAGCTACCGCTTCAAAGTCGAGAGAAGCAGCAGACTAACCTACCGCATCCAACTCCACCTATGGGTTAGCAAAAACGAAACCCAGAAAATGATAACCGACTACATCAACCAGCTTTTAGCCCCGATAAATAAGAACTTTGATTAAATTTACGCTTTCAAAGTTAAACTATCTTTCCGTATACTTTTAGAGACTGAACCTTTCAACCCAAGCAAATTAACCAATGGATACCCAATAAGGACCTGGCACCAGAAAGTAAGCAAACGCGTCAAAGTAGTCGCAGCGGCAGCGGTAGCAAGCGGAACGCCATATAGCGAAAACATGCTGATAAGCGTAATCTCAACTGCCCCCACAGGAAAACCAGCAGTCAAAGTCTCCACGGTCGACGCCACGCAATAGACAGTGGCCAAATCCAAGATGCTGATGCCATGGAAACCCAAAGAATAGAAAATCAAAAAGTAAACCAGCAAATTGAAAAACCAAGCGGCAACTGCAAAAAACATCGGTTTAACAAGCATTTTGGGATGACTGCGGTAGGTTTTGAAAGACTCGGTGAAGGTGTAAATTGTTTTTTGAAGGCTTTCTTTTTCTTGCTCCAGCTTAGCAGGGCGTTTTATTATAACGCTCACAATCTTCATCAAGATGTTGATAACTTTTTCAGCTGCACCTTCTTTGAAAACCATGTAGAAGAACATGCCTAAAATAGCAACAGTTCCAAGCGTGATGAGCCCGACAATTCCAAGTAAGTAGTCTGGGACATCATGCGTTAAAGCCAAAGCAATTACGCCAACGATTAACCCAGTGGTATAGACAAAAGTGCTTAAAATCCGACTACTCACAACTGTAGCAGAAGAGACCCCGACGTTCGCCTGAGGCTCCTTCTGCGCAAGGTAAATTCGAGTAGCTTCTCCGCAAACTGTCTCGCAGGGGATTATCATTTCGACAAAATTACCTATCCAGTTATAGAGCATGATGCGGCGGAACCGAATTCTAACAGCTAAAGCATCAAGTAAAAAGTACCAGATTAAGGAGTCAAAGAAAATCGCTAAGACAAGGGAGAAAATCGCAAGCGAATAGAAGATAGCGTAATTCCGCAGGTCCAACGTACTTAGAATCGCTATAAAGCCCTTTAAGTCGCCGAAGAATACCAGGTAGACTATGAACGCAACCAAACCTACAAGCATTAACGAAACGGATCGTTTTGAAAGCAGATTTGGCGGATTCAGCATAGTTTGTTCCCGTTAAGGAGCGAAGCAAGTTATGGGGTGCATCACCAACAGGGGCTTAAAGTCATATTTATGTCGATTGCTAAGTTACCAAGCCCAAGAGACCATGGAAAAAACAGCAGAAGCCGAACTAAAAATAGACTATTGGAGGGGGATTTCCCAATAGCTTATGATGTCGCCTTTAACCCATCTGCCCCCCAATCCACGCACCACGTCATTTATGTCATCCCATTCCGTTTTTAGAAAAGTCACAGGCTTCACCACAACAGAGTTATCCTTCAAGGAAAAACTGAGAAGTTTACGCTGATCAGGGCTGAACTCATTCTCCATTTTGGCTGCGTAACGACTCAGCGGAGGCTGGGTCGGACGGGGAACAAGAGGCTTCACTTCCACCGGCACCGGTGGAGCGACGGGTTTTGGTTCAACTTTAGGCTCCGCTACCGAAACAGGCGCTTGAACTGGTGCGGGTGCAACGGGTTTGACCTCCGAAGACACAACCGACTGAGCAGAAGTTTGGAGTTCAGGGATTTCTGTGCTGACAGCGACGTCCTCAAAGCTGCCGCTTCGAATCACGATTGAAACTTTGTATGTGAATAAATCAACTTTGACGTCAAGGAGCTCTGCGTCCGCGGGCAAATTAAGACTGTTACCTTTGCCTTGTAAAAGCAAAACAAGCTGGTCGGGGGTGAGGGTTATGAGGCGAAGTTTCATGTGCGCTCAATGCCTTTAGACAACCGATAACATAAAAGCCTTGCCATAAACCGAAAAACATAAAATTTTATGTTAGAAAAAAGAAAAAAGGGAAAAAGGTGTTTGTTAGTGTTTTCTGCTTTGGAGCCAATTGGCAAAGTTGCCTTTGTAAACGCCCCAAGAGCGAAGTCGGGGAGAGACTGCTCGAAGCAACGCTGGGCAGGCTAGGGCGACAATCGGCAGGTTCAACGCATAGGTTCCCGGAAGCAGATGCCACGCGATTTCTGCAGGGAACAATCCGACGGCGACAAACTGCCAAAGTACTACAACTGTGCCAACTAACAGGGATATAGCGTAAACAGCTATCAGAGTAGCAACAGCTTTGGGGGTTTTGGCGTCTGCAGCGAACCGTGGGATCAGCAACCAGTTTATGCAGTAAATGACTGCGACAGTTGTGACTTCCACCCACGCCAAGTGTAGGGGCAGGGCTTCGACGTAGACTCCGCCAATGTAGGCGCCTATCATGCTTCCAACTAAGCCACCCCAGCCGAACCATAGCGGGATGACGCCCAGGAGGATGATTGGGAGATAGAGAAATGTGAAGTTGGGTAAGGCGATTATGTGTGAGAGATAGAAGAAGATTGCAAATAGTGCGGCGGTCATGGCCATTATGGAGACTTCTTTAGCTTTGCTCTGTTTTTGCATCATGTTAATCTGTGGTTTCTGGGTTGGAATGCATAAAAGCATTGCCTCCAGTAATACAAATGTAATACGCAATCTGTTTAGTTCCCTTGACCACCAAGGAAACTAGGGCAAATCAGCATTAGGCACCCAAAAACTGCCCTTAAACCGCCACATCAACCCTAATGCCAAAACCAAAACCACCCCAAAATAGTACGGAAACACCGAATACGCAACCGCCCCCTCAAAGAACAAAAACGGAACAAACGCTGCAATGGAAGCATGGAAAAGCGAAACAGCAAGCAAACTGCCCCGAGTAGAGTTATAAATCCAAGCGTAAACCACCGAAAGCAACAAAGTAAAAGCTCCAAACAACAAAGGATTTTGGTAACTGCTAAACATGGAACTGTTTTTGACCACAAACAGCGGCCACTGCCACAACGCCCAGAAAAACCCAACCACAAAAGCTGAAAACAATACGCTGAAACGATTTTGAAGACGTTTCTGCGCAAAACCACGCCAACCAACCTCAGACCACATATTCAGTACGAAAGACACCGCAAAAAAGACAGGCAACGACGCCGCCGAGGCTAAGTCAAATCGGGAGTAAATCAAGAAAGCACTTGGTACACCCAGAAGCCATGGAGCCAGAGCACATAAACAAATGACTATCGGGAGCAAAAATGCGGCTAGCAACCACTTGGCACTAAACCCACGCCTTAGGAAACCGCCAAAGAGTTCACGCAACCCAGCTAATCCGTTTAGCCTAATAGTTAAGGCGACAGCGGCAAGAGTGGGGGATAAGGTGGCAAAAACCAGGCTAACAATGCCCAAATCGTGCGGCACAAATCCATAAGTTGATAGAATGTAGGGCGTGTACGCGGCTCCGCCTATGGCTAAAGCTAAACCAAAGAAGGACAGCACGTAACCATTTTTGCGGACGGAAGCACTGATAGGGTACATAGAAGTATATTGGAGGGGTTTGTGTAATTAAAATTAACGCGGTAACGTGTTATCGCTTGTAAATCTTTTTTTCTTGTTAAACCGCCATGAGGCGAGGTCTAGTTTCAAAAAAAAAGAAAAAGCAGGTTAGTGTCTGCGCCGCCAAACAACAAACCCAATTACCGCCGCACATATCACAACAGCAACAACAGCTGCCTCTAACAGCAAGGGTATGAAGTCAGGGTTCTGCGCAGCGCCCACAAACGTGATTGAAACATGGTGAGCGCTGAAGTGGGTTGTGAACCACACGTAGTAGTTTTCTGCGTCTTGTGTGTATCCCCAACTGTCGATTGTTTGTCCGTCGATTGTTATGGAGGGTGTTGCACCGTCTGGAACTTGACTTTTTGGTATAGTAAAGTTGCCTAAGCCTGTGGTACCTGCGTCGCCGGTTATGGTGAAATAGAGTGTAGCTATGTTTTGGGTTTGGTCAAGCTGGATGTTAGCGCCTGAAATCTGGGAGGAAGTAATGTTCCCAGCCAGGTTAATTTGAGCGGTTGATCCGTCGGGGTTAGTTACGTTTACAGAGTTTTCATTCGGGGTTGCCGTAGGAGTAGGTGTTGGAGTAGGCGAGGTTGTAGGGTTAGAGGTTGGGTTAGAGGTTGGATTTGAAGTTCGAGAGGACGACGAAGAAGACTTTGCCTGCACTGTTATGATGAGAGTACCGATGGCGCTATTGCCTGCGACGTCCACAACCGTTAATTTGGCTGTATAGGTGCCTACGGAAGCATAGGTGTGGCTGACGGCGGCGATGCTTGCTGATGAGCCGTCGCCAAAGTCCCAGTCGTAGCTGACGATACCTGATGCGTCGGTGCTAGTAGAACCATCGAAGGATACTGCGTTGCCCAATGTGATGGTTTGGCTATAACCCGCATTCACCGCAGGCGCAGTCGTGTCGAGAATTATTGTTGAAGTATAAGTCGAGGTCAATCCTGCGTTGTCTTTGAATTGGACATAAACGATCCGGTTTCCATCAATGCTAGATAGTGTCCAGCTTTTTTGAGTTGTGTAAGGCTCCCAATCTGACCAAATGGAGTTGTCATTTGAGAAACGCATCTGCGCGGCATCCATGTTTGCATCAACCATCGATAAGGTCAGCTTTGTGCTTGTTGTGTTACTGTAGACTGCGCCGTCGTCGATGGATATTGTTCCTTCGGGGGTAGTTGTGTCAAGGTAAACTGTGGCTGAAATTGTGGTTGGCTTCGTGTAAGCTTGATCGAAAATTTGGCAGTAAACCGTTTTTGGGCCGTCACCTGAAATCAATGTCCACTGTTTTGTAGCGCTGGGAGTTTCCAAGGGTTCATTGTGCCAAACGGCGTCGTTGCTGAAACGCACCAGCCCAACTCCTGAAGTAGCATCGTTGACAGTTAAACTCAAAGTCACATCTGCTGAGGAAACGTAGCCGTTGATGCTCTCAATTTCCAGATTCCCAGTGGGCGAGGTCTTATCCAGCCTAATCGATGATAGATAATGGTGCGATTCTACGTGGCCATAGAGGTCAGTGCTCCAATACTCTAAGCTGTTGCTTGCACTATCAGTGATGATTTGGGGCTGCCCGTCCGCGGCTAGAGTTTTGATAGGGCCACTGTTGATTTTGTAATAGGTTTGGTTTATTCCGAAGTAGTCGGCAGCGGTTAAGGTGATTTGGAAGTTTTGTGTGTTCCATTGCCCGTCATAGTTGTCTGTAGTTGTCGGCGGGGAAACGTCGAGGAACCACAGCAGGGTATTTTTGAGCATGTTTTGGGAGTCAGCGTTGCTGTTCCAGTCTTTTGCGCCGTCGCCATTCCAGAATACTGCTTTGCCCGGCAGGGAGTCGGTTGCGACTATTTTTGCATAGCCATCTGCTAGTGCAGCCACTTTGGTTGCGTTTCGGGCAGGGTTAGCTGTTACCTTGTCATTGTCAGCAAATAAACCCGCAATGTGAGTGCCTGAGGGGTAGGTGCCATATCCGCCGTTCACAATAGGATGCTGGGTTGAAGAAACAAACAGGTCAGGCTGGCCAACGTCGTCACCTGCTGAGATTACGCGTAGCACGTCGGCTAATTTTGCGTCAGAGTTGAAGAGAGCATCTAGGCCTGTCACAAGCAATCTGCCGCCGCCTAAAAGATACGAGTTAAACGCCGACTGCTCCTGAGCGGTGATGTCCCTGGCTTGGTTGTAGTAAATCACTGCTGGATAGTAGTTTAGGAGGTTTAAGTTGGCGGTGTAGAGGTTAACGTTGTTGTTGTAGCCGTCATCGTAGTTTATGTTCATAGAGTCAAGCACGTTGAGGGTCTGCCATAGTTCGCTGTTGTCGGATATGACAGCAATTTTTTGGCTTATTGGCAGGATACGGGTCCGAGTTCGATCACTGTAGTAATCAGGAGCAGCAGGGTTGGTAGTGGCTGTGACATTGTATTTGCCAGTGGATGCTGTCAACGTGTAGGTTAAGGAGGTGTTTTGCCCAAAGCTCAAACTGGGCGTCCAAGAACTGTTGACAACTTGGCCATTAACAAGGAGAGAGAGGTAAACCGCTTCTTGGGTAACTTTCCCAAAGTTGAACACTGTTGCAGTCAACAAGTTGGGAGTTTGCGGTGTCCCGATTCTTGGAGCCTCCAAAGTTAACTTCAAACTATAATCAACTGGCTGCGCAACAAACGGAAGATAACCGGAACCCGGCATCCAATACCAGACATTATGCAATGTGTCGTCACCGACAGTATAGTACGAATAGATATCGCTTAACGAAAAATCAAACACACCGTCGGTGTGGATGTCGCTAGCTAAAACGCCGACCACGAAGCTATTAGAGTTGTCCGTAGCGTTGAGATAGACGAGACTAAGGGGGTGATCGTAGTCGAAGTTCCTGGTGTTTTGGTCCCATTGCCACAATTCGTTACCTTCATTGCCGACCAAAATCATATAGTCGGTTCCCATAGAGTCGTCTTGTCCAGGATAGTAGTACCGGGGCATGCCTGTGCTTATGTTTCTGTCCACGTCAAGCTGGATGCCAGTGTCAATGTCGACTGAAGCCTGAGTCCACGGACGGTAATAGGTTACGTTGAAAAAGACTACCCCGTTCTCCATTTGGCTTGAAACAGATTTCATGTTACATCCCAAATTGTAGTCGGTTCCGGAAGCGATTTGGGTCCAACCTCCGTGATAGGGAGCGTTAATCACAGTGTAATTAGCTTCAAGACGGTTGTTATCAAAGTTGGTTTCGCCCGCCGCAGGAATAACATAATAAGTTACGTTATAGGTTCCCACCGCTGTTGGAGTCCAAGACAGAACGGTAGATTTAGCCTGGTAAGCCAGCAAAGAAGGCAGTGTGGCAGAGTCAACATTGGTACCGTTAACAATGAGATTTACCAGCACATTGGTTTCATTCTGCGAACCACGATTTATAACGCTTAAATTAAAACTTTGCAGCTCGTTTAACATTACATAAGAAGGCGCTTTCCACGTTTGGGCTGCAAGGTCATGTTCA
This sequence comes from uncultured archaeon, assembly GCA_963716035.1. Lineage (GTDB taxonomy): Archaea > Thermoproteota > Bathyarchaeia > Bathyarchaeales > Bathycorpusculaceae > Bathycorpusculum. The sequence continues at coordinate 39,576 of OY970286.1, forward strand.
ACAGGAGCCTGATCAACCCCTTTCTCTGCATTCACAATGCCATTACCAAAGTACATGTCGAACCCGGGCACCCCTACGTCATCGCAGGTAGATTCTAGCTGCGCCCGCACGAACTCAGCAGTCATTGCGGGGTATTGGCTCCATATTAATGCCGCTACGCCCGCCGCCATGGGGCAAGCCATGGAGGTGCCGCTCATATAAGAATAGTCTATTGGCAGATTGTAGAGCCCATTCATTGTGACGGTATAGGTCGGCATCGTTGAGTAAATGCCAACGCCGGGAGCCGCAACATCAACCCAGTTGCCGTAATTGCTAAAGGAGGCTTTATTGTCAGAAGAGTCTGTAGCGGCGACGGCAACCACTTCAGAGTAACTGGCGGGGTAAGCCATATCCACGTTTTCATTACCAGCGGCAAACAGAACCAAAGCGCCATGTGCGGTGGCATATTGGATTGCTTGGTGGATAACGCTGCTGTCGCCTCCTCCGCCCCAGCTGTTGCTAATAATGTTTGCATGTGCATCGGTAGCGTTTACAATACAGTTCGCCAGGTCAGCATTATTGCCGCTGCCGTCAAAGGCTAATCCTTTTTCAGCCATAATCTTAACCTGCGCCACGCCAGCGACGCCGATGTTGTTGTTCAGTGTGGCGGCAATTATGCCTGCGCAGTGAGTGCCGTGCCCATAGTCATCTAATGGATATTTATCGTTGTTTACGAAGTCAAAACCCCGATCATCATAATTGAAAAAAAGGTCAGGGTGAGTATAGTCGACTCCAGTGTCTACGACTGCTACGAGAAGTGTGTTGCTGCCGACTGTAGTGTTCCAAGCATAGTTGGCTTTTACTCTTTGCGTGCCCCACTGCATAGTCCAGTAAGGATCATTAGGGGTGGAGTCAACATGGTTATCTCTGCTGTTGGGTTCAACATAGCTTGCGATGCCTGAGGCGTGAACTTGACTTACAAAGAGAGAAGCTGCTGAAACAGGGAGTTGGACAACCGCTGCAACCTGCCCGCCCATGAAGATAGTGTCAGTTACTTGACCACCGTTTTGGCTGGCAAGAGAAGCTATTTGATTCTGGTTTGCATTCGAGTTGTCTAAGCCAACCACAACTTCAACCTTGTTTTGATCGTCGGCGAGGGTGCTTAACGCTTGAGCGCTCCAGTCAAATTGAGGTTCAACCTCTGGAGTTTGAATCGAGTGGTCCAGGTTAGATAATTGAGTGCTCGGTAAACCGTTAACTGGGTCACGCCTGTTACCGCCAGACGCATCAAACGCGTTTGCAGCGGCAATGTTGCTGCTTACAATTAAAGCTACAATTAAAAACAAACCGAAAAACTTTGCAAATAAGATTTTACTCATATTTAGGGTGCCACCTAACTCCAACTGGATATTGAAACAGTTAAGCGGTTGTATCTTATTAATTAACCCAAACTAAGCGGTCCTATTAAAAATTAGAAATGGTGAATCTGTTCCTACTCCGACAAGCCAGAATCCCAAAATTGGAAGGGAGAGGGATCGCCGGACTGCTTCACAGGCGCTCTTCACCAACCGTTTAATCTGTTGCTGCCGCTTTTAAAAGTATAGCAAATTAAGACTTTACTGCGCCTCAATCTTGCAAATAAGTGCCAGTAAGCCACGGATAATCGCCAGCGGCGTCGGCGGATCTCCGGGAATTTTGAGGTCGACAGCGAACAGTTTGTCTGCACCGCCCAGCACCGCATATCCACCGTTTTGTATGCCTAAGCCACAAGCATCATCACCCACCGCCACCACAAACTTTGGTGAGGGCATAGCATCGTAGGTTTTTTTGGCGGCAATCTCCATGTTTAAAGTAATAGCGCCGGTCACAATCAATACATCAGCATGTCTTGGTGAAGCAACAAAAGTTACACCGAAACGCTCAACATCATAGTAAGGAGTGCTAAGGTTGTTAAGTTCGATTTCCACAGAGTTGTCGCTGCCTGCATCAAGCTCACGTATGGCTATGCTTCTGCCGAAAACCTTGTCAATCTTGTCTTTAAGAACTACACCGACTGCTTCGAATTCTTCGTCGCGAAACTGCAAATGCTCAGTTACGGGATTTCTGAAAAAGTTAGATAAGGCTTTATTCATTTCGCTCACAGGTCCGTTCCAGCATAGGATAAATTCATGCTTTTGTTAATTAATGGGAAGTCAGGCACAATGTTTCCGGGCACCGCATGCTCTAACGCCTGCCAGTTACAGAAAGAAGAAGTTCGCACTTTATAGCGGTCCACCAGACCTTCTTTGATGAGCAGCCAATGGAGGTTTTGACCTCGAGGAGCTTCCACCATCGACAAAGCAAAACCATCACAGACTTCAAAAGGCACCGATACAGCCCCGCCTTCTAGCTGGCCCAGGATAGATTGGATTTTCTTCGTTGAATGCCGAATTTCCTGAGCCTTCACTTTAAACCGAGACTGCACATCACCATTTAGCTGGGTTTTAACCTTAATTTTTAGTTCCTCATAGACGCCGTAGGGATGGTCAAAGCGGGTATCGATGGGTTTGCCTGCGGCACGAGCCACGGGACCAGTTACGTGGAGGGGTTCAAGGAGTTCTTGGGTGACTTTCCCCGTGGTTTCAAAACGGTCAATAACAGAGAAATAAGTGCTATCCAGGTGTGCGGCTTCGTCAAACCGGTTTCTAAACGTAGAAAGATAAGTGGAGAGCTCTTCAAGCGCTTTAATGGGGATGTCCCTTGTTAATCCGCCTACTGTAACAGCTCTTTTGAGGAATCTTGATCCAGTCAAAGCAAGGTTTAGTCGGAGTATTTCTTCTCTTAGGACGAAGAAAGGACTGGCTCCAACAGGATAAGCAACGTCAACGCACATTCCGGCTAAGTCGCCAAGATGCGAGTAGACGCGTTCAAGCTCAAGCATTACCGTGCGCAACTGCAAAGCACGCCTCGGCACTTCTACTCTGCAAATTTTTTCTGCAGCTATACAGAAAGCAACTGTGTTAGCTGCTGATTCGTCTCCGCTAATTGACTCGGCAATCCTGACGCATTGCGGCACAGTTTTGCCTTCGGCGAGTTTCTCCAACCCACGGTGCTTATAGAAAAGGCGAACCTCAAGGTTAAACACCGTCTCACCTATAACGCTGAAGCGAAAATGCCCCGGTTCAATGATACCTGCATGCACCGGGCCAACGGGGATTTGGTAAACGCCTTCGCCTTCCACTTGCTTGAAGAGGTAGGTGTTATCTTCAGTAGATGGTACAGTTTGGATTCTGCCGTTTTGGAAGGATTTCAGCAGAGGATGGAAGGTTTGGGGGTAGGTTTCGTGAAGAAACAGTCGGCGAGTATCGAAGGCGCCGCTGAAGTAGATGCCAAAGCCGTCGGTGACTTCACGTTCATACCAGCAGGCTGAAGGGTAAATTTGAGCTATCGAAACAGCCTCGGTGTCTTTCAGAGTGGTTTGGAGAATTAACACTTCAGGGTAACCAATTTTCTCGAAAACATAAAACAGCGTGAAGCCTTCAGCGACGAAGTTTTGGGCGCAGAAGAGGGTAGCCAACTCGAATTTGGCGTCCAACAGGGAGGGTATTGCTGGCTGTAACGCTGCTTGCGAAATGGAAACGTATAGTTCATTATTTCTGCCCTCAACAATCGGGGCGTTTGGAAACATTTTTGTGGTTTCTTCTCTAAGCGTCATAGCATTCACCTAAAACCTAACTCACCGACAATCATGTTGAGTAAATCCGTTAGTTGCTGCGGGAAAAAGACGCCGAGCACGAAAACCGCTACCAACATGGCGACAATAGGGAGTTTCATGTCCCACCCAGCGTGGAACGGCTTCAAATCGTTGGCATCGTCTTTTTTTGTTAGCATTTTGATGAGGAAAACCCCGAATGCTACCGAGGCAAAAAGAAACACTGCAAGCAACCCCAGAGTTAGTGGCAGCGAAACGGCTGCGGATTGCATCAGCAACCCCAGTTTCGCGAGGAAAACAGCTGAGAGGGGCATGCCAATGATAGCGACTCCACCTAAGATTAAGCTCCAAGCCGCGAAAGGCTGCAGCTTAAAAACGTTTTTTATGCGTTCTAATCTAACGCTCTCGTACTGGTGATGTATAATGCCTGCGGAGAAGAAAAGGGAAGACTTAGCGAACGCATGCGCCATCACGTAGAAGAGCACCCAGAAAAGAGCAACTGAAGAGCTTAAGCCGGCCAAGCCTAAACCGACAAGGAGAAAACCCATGTTCTCCACTGTGCTGTAGCCAATTAGTTTCTTGAGGTTTACCTGATTGAGCATAGTTAAGGCTGCTACGACCATGCTGATCACGCCGAAAGCGATTAGGAACCATGAAACCTTCGCTGCCTCCGATGTTTGGGCAACGACAGCGTATATTCTGATTATACCGTAGATTCCGACACTTGTGATGCTGCCTGAGAGTATGGCGCTGACTGGTGCAGGCGCCTTTGAGTGGGCACTGGGCAACCAAGCGTGGAACGGAACAATGCCACTTTTAGCCGCGAAACCCACAAACGTAAAGATAAATGCTGCAAACATGATCGCAGGCGGCAACGTGGTGGCAATTGACATTAACGCGCTCCAGTTGAGGGTTCCCGCACCAAGCAGATCTTCTGTTAAAGTGAAAATCAGAATTAAACCAACGAAAGCAAAAAGCATACAGGTTGAAGTTATGAAGACGTATTTCAAGGCAGATCCAATGTTTTTGGGTGCATTAAGCAATACAACAAGTACTGCGGAGAAGGCGGTGGTTAACTCTGCAAATATCCAGAACAGCGCCAAATTGTCGGCAAAGAAGGCGTAGACAAGAGCAATTAAGAGCAAATCGAATGCAACGTAGAAGAGTTTGAGGTTGCTGCGGCTCATTTCATGCATTTCTATGGAGCCTTCAATGTATGGACGCGCATAGATGGCACCCACCAAGAACAGGGTTGAGGTGATTAAGATTTCGTAGAGGCTGAGGTGGTCGATTAAGAAGTAGTTGCCGTCTAACCCATAAGCGGGAACCGCAGTGCAAAGCAAGGCGTAGAAAGTTATGACTATGTACACTGCTGGCAGAGCGACGGACAAGCTGTTGATTAGTTTATGCTGCTTAGAAAACATCACAGACCCCAAAACCGCTGCTCCAAGAACAGCATAAGAAACTAAAACCAACGTTTGAGCCTCCATTAATCGTCCTCCTCCTCTATGCTTTTCTGAGTCGACTCATGGTTGGCTCCAAACAGGTTAAGCCTAGCATGGAATTCCTCGATGGTGGAGTCTATGCCGAAAGCCAGAATTGTAGCAATCAAAGTCAACATGATTAAATCTACAATGATGAGGAACTCGATAAGCAGCGGCAGTTCAGTAAGAAAAAGACTGAAGAGTACGACGCCGTTTTCCATGGTTAAGTACCCGACTATGTTTGTGATGGTTTGTTTGCGGGTAAAAATCACAATCATACCCATGAACATGATAGAGACGCCTACAGTTGCCCCAAGGTAGAACAGGCTGGAGTTGAAGCGATTGAGCTCAGCGATGAGCGGGGTGAAAGAAAAGTAGATGAAAATTATGATAAATATGCTCGCTATCAAGGCAGTGATAGGGGAGAGAAAGTGGAATTGAACGTCACGTTTTAGGTTGAGTCTCCTTTGCACTTGCCCCATGAAGTGGGGGATAACGTAGACTTTGCTAACTATGAAGATCACTGCTAAAACAAGCAAAGTCACAATGCCAGTTTCTACAAAGAACAAAAGCGCCATAACAGCCACAAAAAGCGATTGCAACACGTAGGTTTTAATTAGCGAGCGGATGTCGCGTTTCGTTATTATGACTACGGCAGTGATTAGGATGAGAACAATTAGAATTTGGGCTATGTTTTCCATGGGCGCGATTATCATGCGAACACCTCAATGATGAGCGTAACAATCGAGAGAAACAACGCAATGGCGAAGAGACCGGGAAGCCGGAAAAATCTGCTCTTAGCACAAGACGACTCAAACAAACCTATGATTACCGCCAGAACCACTGCTTTTAGCATAAAAGCTCCAAGTGAAATCAGAAGAGAAGGAGCAGAGAAATCCGTAGCCAAACCCCACGGCACCAAAATGTTGATGAGCACACCCATAAGCAGCAGCTGCTTCATCGCTGAGGAGAGCTCCATCATGGCGAGGTTTTTGCCAGACTGCTCCAGAAGCATGGCTTCATGAACCATCGTTAACTCAAGATGTGTTTCTGGATTGTCAACAGGGACACGGGAGGACTCAACGATGATTATGATAAAGAGGGATATGCCTATGAGGACCAAAACGGGGTCAACCAAAACGTTGGAGGCTAAGGCGCCGCCAAACATTTCAGGGATACTCGTGGTGTGGAAAGCAAAAGCAAGCGCAGCGAAAACCACGATTACAACGGGTTCGATAAGTGCGGAAATCGCCATTTCCCGGCTGCTCCCCATGCCGCCAAACGTGCTGCCAGCATCTAAGCCTGAAAGCGCCATGAAGAACTTCGCCATAGCCAACAGATACAGGAACAGGATTATGTTGCCCACTAAATCGTTGGGTTGAGGAAGCACAAGCATGGGAATAAACAGGCTTGCAACCAAAAGCGCAGCCAAGTTAACGTAGGGAGTGGCACGCATTATCCACGACGACGTAGAGGAGTACATGGTTTCTTTTTTGAGAAGCTTAGCAAAGTTACGATAGGTCTGAAGAATTGAGGGACCCTGCCGGCGCTGCGCACGGGCTTTAACCTTTTTAATTATACTGATAAATAAGGGCGAAACCAACAGAACGAAAACCAAATTCAGTACGCCGTAGAGTAAGAGGAGAGCTACGTTCATGCAAACCACCAGATTATCAACAGGAAAACTACAATGGTAACAAAAGCATAGGCGATGTGCAAGTCAACGTCGCCCCGCTGAATATTATTAACTCTACTCGCTACTTTGCTGACAAAGGCAGCTACCGGCAAGTAGAGGCGTTCCTCGAAAAAGTTCACGAGGCGAATTTCCGCTTTTCCACTCTTGAAAACAGCTTTTTTACTATCATAATACGTCAGTTCACTTTTTTTCTGCGTGCGGAAAATCGATTTTAGGATGGTAACAATCGGTTCAGAGAAGCCGCTAGCAGAATACTCCATCTGAGCGGTCTGAACGGGGAAACCACACCCCCAGGTCTCAGCTACCCGCTCACGGCGGTTAGCAACCTGACGCATAGCCAAAAACGCAAAGCCATAGAAACCCGCCAACGCCCCACCCACAAACAGCATATTAGGCAACTGCAAATTGAACCCCACAGCCGCGAAAAGCTGAAGAGAAAACACGCCTAAGCCAACACAGAGCACCGCAAGAACCGCCGGACCAACAAGCATCAAACGAGGAACCTCCTTAGCCTCTTTAGCTTGGCTGGAACGGGGCAAAGCAAGAAAAGATATACCAAAAGCTTTGACAAAACACGCAGCAGCCAGGGCGCTTGTGAAAGCAAAGATAGCAAGAATAATAATTAACACAAGTTCAAGAAATGGGTCAGCTAAAACCGTGGTTTGGAAAAAGACCTGAAAGAGCATAAGTTCACTAACAAAGCCGTTGAAAGGCGGCAACGCAGAAATCGAAACAGCACCAACTAAAAAGAGAAGCGCAGTTTTAGGCATGCACTTAATCAATCCCCCCAAAGCATCAATATCACGGGTTTCAGTGGCATTAACGACGGATCCTGTGGTCATGAAGAGAAGACTTTTGAATAAGGCATGATTGAGGCAGTGAAACAGGCTTCCCAGAAGCGCCAGCAACGCAATGGCTTCGAAACCCAAGGCAGCGAAGACAACGTATAAACCCAACCCGGTCAGGATAACCCCGATGTTTTCAATGCTTGAATACGCCAACATTCGCTTCAAATCATGCTCCTTTAAAGCGTAAATCACGCCGATTGCGCCTGAAGCAGCACCGAACCCTAAAAGCACCAACCCCCACCAGGTCTCCATAGGCAACAAAAAGAGAAAACGAATTAAACCGTAAACCGCCACCTTAAGCATCACACCCGACATCAGAGCAGAAATGTTTGATGGGCTAGCGGGGTGAGCATGAGGAAGCCACTTATGAAGAGGGATAACACCGGCTTTTATCGCAAACCCCAAGAAGAGAAACACAAACGCCACCGAAGCCACAACGGGGTCTGCTCGGACAGCAGTCATGTCAAAAGAGCCAGTTTGAGTGTAAATGAAAAGGAACGAGAAGAACAGAAAAAGCGTGCTTAAATGCGTCATGATGAAGTAGAACACGCCTGCCCGCTGGGTTTCCTGACGCTCAAACTCCGTCATAACCAACAGAAAAGAAGACAACGCCATGGTTTCCCAAAAGAACAGAAAAGAAAACATCGAAAACGACGCAACAACCAGAAGCATCGACGCAACAAACCCACTCATCAAAGAAACCGTGAGGTTCTTTCTCTCTTCATGCTCAAAATGCTCCACATACTGGAAAGAGTAGATAGCAACAGCAACACAGACAACAGCTATGATTGAAAGGAAAAACGCTGCCAAACGATCAACCAAAAACGAAAACTGCAACGCAGGCATAATCTGATAGGCCACAACAGAGTAAGCGCCATCAGAGAGAAGAATTTCTAAAGCAAACAACAACACAGCCACACCCGCAGCCGCAATTAACACCAGGGAGACTTGGCGAGGCAACCTGCCTTTTGTAATTTTTAAGCCTATTAAGGGAAGAAGGGTCGCGAGAATGTAAAGGGCGAAGCTGAAGGGAAAAAGGAGTTCAAACATGAGGGGTCTCTATGGCGGAAAATTGACCGGTGACGCCGCCGGATAGCACACACCCATAGAGCAAGCTGCATAAACCAAACGTTTGTCCAGTTCACCTATGAGTGCACACATGGGAATCCTTATTCGCCCACAACAGTCGCCTAAAAAAGCTTTTTGGCGCTAAACCGAACATAAAATGACAAACAAAACCCAATTGCCAACACCAACATTTTTCTCATTAGATGCAACAAAACACAGCTGCAGCATCGTTGCATGCTAAAGAACTCAGCATTAACGCGATACATACAACATAAGCCTAACAGAGCTCAAGCAAGAAAACAAAAAAACAAACCATTTACAAAAACCAAAAGACGGGGAAAACACCCACAGCCCAGAAAAACAAATTTAAAATCACCACAAGCCCACTTTTACTGGCTTGAAAAGTGCTCACATAAAAAAGTTATTACCAAAAATGGGCTAATAAGCTATTTCTGCTTTCGCAGCCCAAACAACTGCTTGACTGATAATGCCAAAAAACACAGTTGCAATTCGATTTTTAATGGAGCAAAAAACATGACAAAAGGCAAACCATGGCCAATAGACGACGAACGCAAACTCAAAGACTGGTATACTTCAGGAACCACAGACCTCAGAGTCTTAGCCTTTAGCTTAAACGCCGAATACACTGAAGAGGCAATACGACAAAAACTCATAAAATTAGGACTCATGAAAGAACAACAACAACATAAACACACAGAAGGTTGTTGTTCTCACGAACTGATTCTCCCCCAAGATTTACCAAGCATCGAAGAGTCACTAAAAATTTTAGCAGCCTCCTTAGAAGCCCTAAAAACACCCGGACTCGACAAAGCAGAAATTCTACGTTTACGCGGCATAATCGCCGGAGTAAAAATATACCAAGAACGCTACGCCCAATACGTCCAATACAAAGAAATGGAAGAAGAATTAACGGAAGCAAGAAAAAAATATGCAGAACTTCTCAAAAAATCCCAGAGCAATGCATAAAGACAGACTCTTCGAAGAAAGAGCAGGCCTCCGCTCAGACATGACTGCCGCTGAAGAGTTAAGCAAACGCCAAGTCCAAATTCTAGGCACCGACATTAAAACCTTCTTTGAAAAAGTATTCGGGTTTACCCCATACCGATACCAAATAGAACTCGCAGACATGTTTGAGAAAAACCAGTTCACAGCTGTACGTTGGGCACGCCAAACAGGCAAAAGCTTCTCAGTCTCCGCCCTGCTTTTAAAATACGCATGGGAACACCCCGACAGCTACATAGCAATAGTAGGCCCAAGCTGGCGCCAAACCAAACTAAACATCCGCCGCATAAGCGGCTTCTGCCGAAAACTACCACAACAACCAGGGATGCGAATACAAAAAACAAGAATCAACCTCCCAAACGGCAGCATGATAGAAGCCTTCCCCAACAACCCCGACACAATCAGAGGCCCAACATTCAAAGTCATATGGATAGAAGAAGCCAACTTCATCCCAGACGACGAAGAACTCTACGACGCCATACTATTCACACTCGGAACAACAAACGGCAAACTCATCGCAACATCCACACCATGGAACACAGATTCACTATTTTGGAAAATGTGCAACCACAAAGACTACGCCGACTTCGCCCGATCACACATACGATGGAGTGACGCACTAGAACCCAACGGCCCACTCAAACCCGCCATCGTGGAGAAAATCAAACGCCAATTCGGAGACGACCCGCAACGATGGCGCCGCGAAATGGAAGCAGAATGGGCAGAAGACGAAGACGTCTGGCTAGCTCAAAGCCTAATCGTTGCATGCGTAGGCACAGTGAAAAACTGCAGCGAAGACCTCCAAGAACTCAACCCCGACACCACCCAACAAGGAGACTTCTACGCCGGACTCGACCTAGCACAAACCCGCGACTACTGCGTACTCTCAATTGTCGAACGACAAAATGACAAAATATTGCTTAGGCACCTAAAAATCTTCCAACAACCCACTCTCTACGCTCACGTCCTAGGCTACCTCAAAACACTCCAAGACAGGTGGGGAGGATTCCAAAAAATCAGAGTAGACTTCACAAGAGAAGGCCCAAGCATCATAGCCGACATGGAAAACGCAGGAATAGAAAACGCAGAAGGCGTCAACTTCAGCATCCCCAGAAAAAGCGAAATGGCAAGCCTACTAAAACAACGCATGATGAACAAACAATTCTACTATCCACTACTCAACTGGGAAAAACCATACCGAGGAGACATCTGCACCGAACTAAACGTCGAACGCTACGACCTACGCAAAGACGGCGCCATAGGCTACTCACACCCAAACGGAACCCACGACGACGTATTCTGGAGCATAGCCCTCGCAGTGTTCGCAACAACACAAATGGAACCAGAACCATACCTAGCAATCATTCCAAGATAACCAAAAAACAAACCCCAAACAAACGCTACGCTAAACCCAAAAAAACAAAACAAAAAATAAAATAAAAAATTTACCTAGTTTTCAGCTAAGTAAACAAAGACGTTACCGTCTTTATCTTTAGTAACACGCGTCTTAATTTTGCGTGGAGGCTTCTCAATTCCGCGACCCCAAACCTTCTCGTTAACTTCCTGGCTAACGATCAGCTGAGGCAACTCCTCTTCCTCATCTTCCTCAGAAACTTTAATGTCAAGTTTCATATGCTTAGTTACAAAGATCTTAATCAGCTGCATAGCACGTGGAGCCCGCTTTTTAGGTGGACGAATCAAGGCTTTCTGCAGAGGTATAGTGTAGAAACGTTCCTCAACGATTTCTTCAGCCTCTTTCTTTTTTTGCAGTTTCTTTTCCGCAACTTCAGCTTTAGCTTCCTCTTTCTCAGGAACCTCAACTTCAGGCGTAATCTCTGTAGTTTGCGCTGTTTCCTCAGGAACCTCTAAGACTTCTTCTTGAACTTGTACAGCTTGCTCTTTAGTTTCTGTTGACATAATCATGTATCTCCTATGCCTTTATTTTGCGGGTTCGCCAGTTACGTCGCGACTTAGGGTTAGCTCTAACTTTGCCATCGGTGCGCGCAATAACCCACGTAGGGACGGATTGTGCTTCTCTGCCTGCTTTGGCTAATCTAAGTTTTTTCGCGGTTGGTTTAACTCTCGCCATCTTGTATTCATATCCTTGTGATTTTTGTCTCTCGCTTCCTCGATTGAAGCTGAATTAGGATCGACTTGAGCTGCTGATCTGAGAGAGGAATCGGGAGCTTCCCGGTTTGCGCCATCTCAATGATTTGCATCTCAATATTCTCAGCAAAGTCCCGTTTAACCATTTTCAGGTTATTCAGCCTCTGCCGAGCTTCAGGCGCCAATATTTTTGCCAGCAGCGCCTGTTTCTGCTGCTCTATTTGCTGTTCAGCTTGAGCTTGCCTTTGCTCATCGCCCATGCGACTTTGCATAGACAAAAGTTTTCTTTTCCGAATCTGCTCAAGCTCATCATCAGACATCTTTACTTATTCGCCTTGATACTTCTTGAGCTCAGGGACAGTCTTAACTAATTCTTTAGCTAAGTCACCAGCGACTTCCTGCATCATTTTACGACCTTTAGGAGTCATAATTCTACCTTTAGGACGTGAGATTTGCAATAGACCGGCACCTTCAAGCTGCTGAAGTGATCTGCGTATGCCACTGCCACCTGCTTTGGAGACATGATTTTTATGAACGCCGTTATTCTTGCGACCGCCGTAGTCAGAGCGGAGGTTCTCTAGGCCGATTGGTCCATGGACGTAGACTTTACGCATAATTGATGCGCTACGAGTGTACCACCAGTTTGGATTCTGGGGTTGCTTCTCGACGTGGGTTCCTGTTTTAGCGAAGGTTGCCCATGTTGGAGGCTGAACTTCATCAACGTTTTCCCTAAGGTACTTTGCTAATCGGTCGATGAATTTTGAAGCTGGAACGTCATGAGGAGTCGTCAAAGATGCTCTATCCTATTGGTTTTTCCTTGCAGTAAAACAGTGAAGACCCATATAAATATGTCTCTGGCGCCAAAAGCAAACATTAGTGCCCACCGCAAGCCAAAGCCAACACAACGCAACATGAACAAAGCTGTTTTATGCCGGAGGCAGGCCACTAATTTAAGGGCACATCAACGGCAGAATATGAGTCGCAGTATTAAACGGTTTTCCACATTAATCCAAAGAAGAACCGCCAAGCTTCGAATATCGCTGTTAAAGAAGACCTTCGAAGTTTTCCCAGTTGACGAGCAAATTGCAGAGGTTCAGCTGAGCTACGGCATAGGTATCAGCTTTCTACGGGCGATAGCATGATAGCGGCAACAACAGCCATACTCGGCGCTGTATGCGTTTCAGATGACCCCCATTTCAAAAAGGTAAAAGAAACACACACCACGTGGGTGTAACTCCAACTATTGAAATGAATTCCCTCAGCAGATAAACATCTAAAAACAAAATCTAAACCAAACGATCCATCTTCCAACTTACACCCACCTTTCCCAACGCTCAAAACAAAACCCCAAATGTTTTATCACCAAACCCCCACCTTGAAAGCATGCTAAACCAACACACCTCCATCACCCTAACCCCAGTAAACGCAGAAAACTTTGACAACTTCTCACACTTAATCAGAAAACTCGCAGAATACGAACACCTCACACCCCCAGACCAAAACGCACAGAACCGCCTACGCCACGACTGCCTCCAAAACCAACCCAAATACCACGCCTACCTCGCAATGGTCAAAGACAAACCCGCCGGATACATAATCTACTTCTACACCTACTCCAGCTTCCTAGCCCAACCCACACTTTTCCTAGAAGACATCTTTGTACTGGAAGAATACCGCAAGATGGGGGTAGGCAAAGCATTATTTGACTTTATCAAAGCTGAGGCGAAGAACTCGGGTTGCGGCAGAATCGAATTCACAGTTCTCAAATGGAACAAGCTAGCGCAGGATTTCTACGAGAAAAACGGCGCAAAAAACCTCAACAACTGGCTGATATACCGCATACTAAAAGAAGACTTCTAACGCGACGTAGCTCTTTTATTGGAATTTAATGTTTTTCCGCTGCAAGTAACTATTCACAGCGTCAATTAGGGCTTCGCAGGCAAACCACCGCTCCTCCAGCGACCCATCAACCTCAGAGGCCCCCACCACCTTCTGAAGGTTTCTAAACTGCTTACGAAGCGGCTCCCTCACAGCATCATAAGAGTCTTTTAAGTCTCTTTGCTGCTTACTGAAACTCAGCATAGCCAACTCCAAATCAGTTTGCCTTTTCTGAAGCATCTCAACTATTTCGGCTTCTTTTTGCTCCCGCTTCTTCTTCGAGGTCAAGTGAAAGAAACCCGTTTTCACCCTGATAACGGCGTCCTGCTCCCGCTTAACCTCCTCAATCTGGACGTTTAGAAGTTTTAGTTCGCGACGTTTGCGAGCTTTAAGAGCCACCGACCTAGCAATGAATTCCTTCTCCGCCGCAGCCAATTGCGCCTTAACTTTTGAAATCGCCTCGACATCATGCACAGAAACCTCCTCAACTGCTTTCCGATCCTCGAGCTGCCGCTCAACCATAGACAACGCATCCCGAGTTTCCACAACAAACTGATCATCAGTGCCAACCTCTGGATGCAGCCTGAACTCTTCAAGCACAGCCTCCACGTTAAGCAGCCACCAATCAAAATATTGACTATAGGGAGAGGCACCAAACTTCTGCGCACCCAACGTGTGCAACCGTTTCAGCGTAACCTCCACCAACTCATTCTGCGTTAAAAGGCGGGGTCCATCCTCAAGCAGCCTACCTGGGCGTTTGCGGAGGTGCTTTTTGTCTTTGTTTTTTATGCGCAAAAACTTACCGTAGCCGCCATTCCTATTAGGCTGACTTCTTCGAGGCTGATATCCCATACCCACACTGTAGCTGCTTGAAGTATTTAGTTTTACCCAAACGGTTAGAGGAGTCTAAGTGCAATAAGTTAAATATTGGCTGGTTTGATTAAATCTTGGAAAGAACATGGTCAGCAGGTCAAAGGTAATAACCACCATTCTACTGCTCGCACTCACCTTTACCTTCGCCATAATTAGTTTTGAATATTCAGACATTTACATCAAAAAAACCTTGTACTCCATCATAGCAGTTACCATAACCTACATTTTGTTCCAAATATTTTTTGGAGAATACGCAACTAAACATTTCAAGGATTCAAAAACACGCTACACATTTAGAAAAGTCCTCTCCATCGCTAGCCTCGCCATAGTTCTTCTGTCACTGCTTATAATATGGATAACTGAAACCCAAAACGTCCTAATAGCTTTCGGACTGATCGGTGCAGCTATAGCATTTGCACTCCAAGACATCTTTAAAAACTTCATAGGAGGCGTCCTTCTTTTCCTCAACAGCAGCTACCATGTAGGCGACAGAATAGAAATTGACGGCAAATACGGCGACGTCATCGACATAGGCGTCTTATACACCACCTTAATGGAGACCCGAGAATGGGTCTCAGGAGACCAAGTGACAGGCAGATTAACTATCATCCCAAACGGGTTCGTTCTTGCCGGCACGGTTCAAAACTACACTAAAGACTTTGACTTCATCTGGGACGAAATGACACTCCCCATAACTTACGACAGCGACTGGAACCAAGCAGCCCAAAAAATACTGGCAATAGTAAAAGAAGAAACAAAAGACGTAATTGAAAACGCACAAAAAACCATGGAAAGAATAGAGGGCAAATACTACTTTACCAAAAGATCGCTTGAACCATCGGTTTTTCTAAGCTTAACAGACAACTGGATTTCACTAGGCATACGTTACGTCACTGACGTCAAACGTAGAAGAGAACTGCATAACCGCATTGGACGCTTGATTTTAAGCGAAACAGAAAAGTCAGACCGATTCAAAATCGCCTCAGCCACCATCGACATAACAGGATTCCCACCGGTTTACCTAAAAAACAAACCCACAGAAAATTGAAAGCAACCCGCTAAGTAGCTAAACCCAATACAACCTAACGTAGAATATAGTAATCTCTAAGAATCCTAACTCGCACGCAATCTCTAAAACTCAGCCAACGCTTGTTTACTTGTCGCATTCAACAATCTCTTGAGAGGTCTCCAGCTCCTCAACAGACCTATCTATCGTCACAACATGCCCCACTGCATGAACCATACCAACAGGAACGCAGATTTTTGAACTTCTAAATCGCTTCTTCATTCCAAGACTCTCAGCAGCATCCCCAGTAAGTTTCACATTCAAGAACTTAATTGCCCACGTAGCAGTGTCAATTTTTGCACCCTTTACTTCACCAATAATATGTGCACCAGAAGTTACTACCTGTAAACCCATAATTTCTTCAAAATTTATCAAAAAAGTCACCATTATTCATGTAGGCGAATTCTAAATATATAGATTGCTATACTTCAGCAAATAACTCAACTAAGACAAGTCACCCAGCCCTTACATTAGCAATTTCTTTCGTTTCTTTCTGTTTGCTTGCTCATTTAAATCACAAAATCAAGAACAGGAATCCATGTACAACCTTTCAACGGAATAATTATAGGCGAAGTTTTTTATTACTATTCAACTGATATTGAAGTAAGACGCTTTTATTTTCTCATGGGAATTGATAGCAATCAACCCAAAGAGCACATAAAAAAGAGGCGAGTTTATGCCAGAATGCATCAGTTTTTCAGACAGCGAAAACAAAAAAATCAAGACCCTTCTAGACAAGAAGCGTCAAGAACTTGAATGCATTCTCGATTCATCGCCCACCATAATATTTTACAAAAATAAAAAAGGAAAAATCATCCAAGCCAATCGCGCTCTCGCGGAAGCACTAAAAAAGCCTAAAAAACAGATTTTGGGCAAAACAGTTTTCAACCTATACTCAACCCAAATTGCTCAATCCATGACAAATGATGATTTGGAAGTAATGAAATCAAAGAAGCCGAAACTAAACGTGGTAGAGCAGTATGAATCTCCGACTGGGTTGAGGTGGTTAAAGACAAACAAAGTACCAATTCTTAATGGAAAAGGAAGTGTGACAGGAATAATTGGATTTTCTGAGGACATTACAGAATCAAAAAAAGTCGAAGAAGAACGCAACCTAAACGAACGTAGAATAAACGAAATTCTCGAAAGTATCTCTGACGACTTTATGGTTCTTGACTTCAAATGGAACTACATCTATGCAAACAAGTTAGCCGCCAAAATCCTAAGTTTAGAACCTAAAGATATCGTGGGAAAAAATTTCTGGGACCTTTTCCCTCAAAACAAAGGAACCTTCATCGAGCAAAACTTGCGCGAAACAATGGAGAAAAGAGAAATCAGACGTTTTGAACTACACGGACAATACTCTGCTAAAGATAAATTGATTACTACTTACCCTTCAGCCGAGGGAATAGCCTTGATTGCTACGGATATAACGGAACGTAAAATCCTGCAAAAAAAGCTTCGAGAAAATGAACGCTTTGCGGCTATTGGGCAAACGGCTGGAATGGTAGGCCATGACATACGCAACCCCCTTCAGGCAATTATTGGAGACACATACATTTTAAGGGAAGAAATATCAGGCATTTCAGAGCACGACAAAAAGGATGCCATGAATGAAAGTTTGGAGAGTATTGAGAATAACATCAGGTACATCAACAAGATAGTGGCCGATCTACAAGATTTTGCAAGAGAATTAAAACCCGAACCCTCCATGATAGACATATCTGCACTGTTTGATGAAGTGATCGAAGACTGTAAAATTCCAAACGAGGTAAAAGTAACAGTCACCGCAAACACTTTTAGAAAAATCGAAACAGACCCCACCTTCCTTAGACGCATCGTTACAAATCTAGTCATCAACGCGATTCAAGCGATGCCAAATGGCGGAGAGTTAGAGTTAACGTTATCTGCTGAGGATGAAAAAGCAAAAATCACCGTCACAGACACCGGTGTGGGGATACCCGAAGACGTTAAGGCTAAACTGTTTACTCCAATGATGACAACTAAAGCCAAAGGACAAGGGCTAGGATTAGCGGTTGTTAAACGGCTAGTAGAATCCTTAAATGGACATATTAGTTTTGAAAGTCAAGAGGGAAAGGGAACAAAATTCACCGTGCAACTACCAGCAGCCCAAACAGAAGGCGCGCAAACACTAATTTAGACACCAAAAGAGCACCATTTGCTTAAGTAGATTTGTTTCTCAGTAATTGCTGTCCACCACTTCTTGCCTGCATTTTTCACAGACTGTTGCATCTTCAGCCACAATTGCGCCGCACTGCGGACAAACTTTGGCAGGTGTAAAGATCGTTTCTTTCGGAGGGATAATGATTGGGTAGGTTTTGAAAACTAAAATGAACCCAGTAACTAAACATAGGACTCCTGCTATAGCCCAGCCGGAAAAGAGATCATAGGGACTTGAAGGCGAAAAACTGAAAATAGCACCATACAAGTAGAATTGCACCGCGAAAAAACAAATTCCTGATACTATGCCTATAACGCCAAAAATGAAAAACATAACAAATTCAGTTCGAATATTGAGCGACACAGCCTGAGCCTTCAGTTTTTTATCCATAATCATTCTTAAATAATTTTCAACAAATCTTTAGGCCCACAATCGATTATTAGAAGGCTAAAAGTCCTTATGGCCAAGAGATTAGCTTCAATTTCAAAGGCAAGAATGGCCTCCCGTAAACTGTAAAAGCAAGGCGCCTCTGTCTAAGAAATAATATGCAAAGATCAGCCACAATAGCAATAGTGATCTTGCTTGTTGTCACGTCATTAAGTATCGGAATTAACATCGGTTTTTCCTGGAACAATCATTCCGCAGTCACAACAGAAGCACACGACAAAAACAGTCCCTCAACGCCCCCAGCTAACCCTTCGTTTACTAAGCCAACACCAACCATAACCCTTCAGCCGCCGGGAACACCCTACTACCTCAGCTATACTGAGTTGAAAAGAGAAACAGTCGAAAACGAAACAAAAATCATCATAACAATCAATGCCCAGTACAATTGGGGCAATCCTACTTCAATAGATTATCAGCGTTTCCGTCTGGATGTTTTCATTATACAGGGCGGCTTAGCTTTTATGTTCGGAAACTTAACGATAAATTCAGATACCGTTGCACCTTTAGAACATGGTCAATACACAATAAGCGCTACAAACCAGGCGGCAAATTTCCAGTTAACCTTCCAATTCCCAGATATGCAGAACAATTCCGACGGGCCAGTTCCATTTTCACAATTCGGATCATACATAATACAATACAACGGCAAAACGATACCAACCTACCCATAGAAGCACCAATTTTTTTTAAAAGCCAGCCTTAGGGCTTAGTAAATTCTTGCCACTTTGTGTTCCATTCATACTTTATCCCTAATGTCTATTGTTTACTACTAGCTATAAGCTTTTAGTCATCTTCAAAAACGCGCTCGCCTTCTGTAGAGAATTAAACCAACAATGCAAACAACCACAGATATGATAATAATAATTACTGGTGATGCTTTGAGGAACAAAGCAGGTTCTTCTATGTTAAAATCGATAATTTGAGAAATTCCTTGGTTGCCATATTCATCAATTACATAAAGTCTAATATTATGAGCACCAGACGGTAAATCTGTCAGAGTAAAATTGCCAGTTATAGTTTCGTTCTTCATTCCATCCAAGCTATACCCTATCCACGAAACTCCTTTGTTCAGAATGTAGTCTACCGTTAGATTTCTCACTGAATAAGTTGTGCTTTCTGGGCTAACAACTCGTACAGTCGGTACAATGAGCCAATCAGGGAATAATTCTTCAACGGTGGAAAGGTTAAATGGATTTATGAGGGGATATCGATCAAGGTGGGTGGTGTCTAAGTAGAATGATGAATCACCTATACCATCGTTATTGCCGTCTTCTCCTTGATAGGTGTTCCAATAATTTCCTTCCTTTCCATTATCTAAATAATCGGTATCATTTGACATTGCCATTGTCCACATTTGGTAGTATCGATTGTCTACAAAGTTATTGTGCGTTAGGAAGCTGAGGTTACCATATGGATTTATGATAGCATTTCGTGAGTTTATAGTCCATTCGTTATTAGCAATGTAGTTAGCATAAATTGAACTGTCTGGACTTGGGGAAATACCGATTCGGCAATTTGTAATGTTATTTAACAGTGCTTTGTTGCCATGGCCTATTATAACCAATCCAGAGCTGCAGTGGTTAAGTAAATTTTTACATATGATATTGTTCTTGCCATTGACTCTGAATTCACCTCCGTTTGAGAATGTGTTTTTGTAGAAAAAACAATCTGTTGAAGTCGAAGATAATGAACCAGTGATATTATTAAAAGAAATAACTCCATATGCACCTGTAAAACTAGCATCTCCGCCGTTGATGCTATTTAGAGAAAAGTTGCCGTGATTTCCAGTAATGTCGAAATCGTATAATCGCTGAGCAGAGGGGTTTTCTGAAAATTTATTGTCTGTAATTATACAGTAATCTCCCCTAACTGTTAAAGGGGCATTTATAGAGTTACGAATCAACTCATTATTCGAACCGATTACTGATGTGTAGCGAGAAAGAACATTTTCTTTTATTTTATTATTATTTCCAGTTATGTTAATGTCTCCACCGTTTGTCACGATTGTGAAACCAATAAGGACAAAATTGTCTGCATGTACTCTCATGGCGGTATCATACGAAACTGGAGCTGGGAAAAGGTCTGGAAGGTACCAATACAAGGGTTCACCTACATGTCTGGTGGATAGTAAATTTAGTGTTGTCGAGCCTGAATTTTCGCCTATTAAGGTAACGGATTTGTTAATTCTGAGTTGAGTTTCGGTATATGTTCCACCCTTAACGTATATGGTGTCTCCTGTGGTTGCATTTCTTATAGCCATGGAAATACTGGGAAAATCATCAGGTACAATGATTATTTTTGAATCGGCTTTTGCGGTTGGCGTTCCAAAGTTCGCAATGTAGCTAATCGTTAGTAA
Source organism: uncultured archaeon (assembly GCA_963716035.1). Taxonomy (GTDB): domain Archaea; phylum Thermoproteota; class Bathyarchaeia; order Bathyarchaeales; family Bathycorpusculaceae; genus Bathycorpusculum. Next base: position 60,273 of record OY970286.1, read on the forward strand.
TACAAGCAAGATACCTACAAATTTTCTCATCTTAAGCCTAACTCGAATGTATCTGAGGTTTCAATAATAGTTTTCTCGTTTACCGAAACGACAAATGCTTTTTTCCATGCTGTCAAAGTCTCCTTCTTCTACGACGGCGGAAAAGGGGATTTAGGGGTTAAGGGGGAGAACTCGTCACGTCTTCACTTATTCCTTAGAGTCGGTGGGTGAATTCTACGCAGCGAGCTTAGAAGAGGGCGTGGGACACGGTGCCTTTCAATTTTCGAAAGTTGGTCGATAGGTATTTGTTTAGCTAAGCCAACCTTAGCATGGCTATGGGCGAGTAGCTCAGTACGGATTCGGGAGTCCTTCTTGGATTTCTGACGTAGAGAGCACCAGCCTCCTAAGTTGGGGGTCGAGGGTTCAAATCCCTCCCCGCCCGCCATTACACCTCTGCCTTGCCAGACTGGGTTTCCTATTCTGGAACTAAAGTAATTCCACTGAGTAGCCTTTGGTGCATAGTTTTTTGTATTGTGTTTCTTCGTCTGCTGTAATGCATGTTGCTTTTCTTTCCTGGGCGATTGCAACTGGTAGGGCATCGTATAGCGTGATTTTTCCTTCGAATGCTATTAGCGACGCTGTTGACATTATGCTCTCGTTTAGGTGTACGATGTTCATGTGGAGACTAAATAAGCCGGAGAGTGCAGTGTTAAGTTTCTCAGCGTTGAAATCAGGCTTGTATCTTAGGGCGTTTGCGACTTCTGAAATCAGCATTTCTGTCACTGTTAGTTCTATCGATCCCTCAAGGTAAGCATCCCGGAGTTTTAGGGCTTCGTTAGTTTGTGTTTCTTTACTAAACCACTTAACTACGACTGAAGAGTCAAGCACTATCTCTCGGCGTCTCTCCATTTGCGTATCTCCTTAGCCCCGTTCCACTCTACTTTGCTTTCCAGCCTTAGTTTGTCGATAGCTGCAGCCGCACAGTGCATTTCTTCTTTTCGAGCGGCTTCTTCGAAAGCTTTTCTCGCAACTTCGCTCCAGTTTATGCCTTTGCAGCTCTCCATTCGCTCTTTTAATTCTTCAGGGACTCTCACCGTAACGTTACTCATGCACACCACATCTGCACATATCAGCCGTATTTACAAACCTCACATACGCATAAAAACATTCCCACCATAAAACAGCAAAACAAAACCTTTCAACCAGACCAACACCCGCCCCTAAGTCGGGAGTCGAGGGGTCAAGCCCTCCCCGCCGCCAAAAACAAACCCCACCACACTTGAGGGTTAAATCGTCATATTACGTGGAAAGTTGCAGAATGGTTTGCTGTTTCGTCAAAGAATTCTTGTATCAAGCAAACCCTGTTAGCAACATAGGCGAGTAGAATGCAGGAATTTGATGTCGTGCTTCTGGAAGACGAGACAGGAGGTTACGTAGCGTTAGTCCCAGCCCTACCTGGTTGCCACACGCAGGGGGATACCCTCACTGAAGTTATGGACAACGCAAAAGAAGCTATCGACCTCTATACGGAAACTCTTACTGAAGAAGAAAAGAAAGAACGCCTCAAGGAAAAAGTTGTCGGCATCCAAAAAGTGAAAGTCCTTGCCTAAGATTTCACCGATAAGCGCTGAAGAATTGATTAAAATTTTGGAGCAAGAAGGGTTTAGAGTTGTACGCCAAAAAAAGGCGCCCATGTCATTATGATGAATATGAATACAGAGAAGAACAGAATTGTAATTCCGATGCATCCGGGGAAGGATATATGAACGGAGTTACTGAACAAAATAATCAAAGATACAGGCTTACCTGAAAATCTTGAGGCTTCTCTGCCCTATTTCTGTAAAATAGCCAAAATACAGTAAATTTTGTCCAAAAAAAACCTTAAAAGAGCTACATTTACGGGGAAAAAGAACATTTACTAAGATAAATGAGCTGCTGTTATTGTCTGACGCTAACAGCATAATCTTATAAAACTACAACCTGGACCCTTAAGTGCTAACAAGCTTATGAGAAATTGGTGAAATTTTGGATTTTGCCACTCTAATTCCACTTTCGATAATAGCAACATTGATGGCTGTTTATACGGCATGGCTAGTGAAGAAAGGCTCGGAAATCAAAACTTTCAAAGAAGCAAAGATAGTGCTCTTCCTCCTTTCGATGATGGCTGAGATGTTCATAATCGCCGTAGTTTACCTCTACTATCCAACATTTGGCAGTTTCTTCGGGATAGTAATTGTGAACATGATTGTGATGTTTGCCATTCTGCTTGCCACTCTGACTATGCCTGAACCAGACAACTTGGATGAAACTATAGGCGGAATAATACGAGTAAAATCCCTAATCATTGCAGTAATCATAGTGCTGGTTACAGTATCTGAGGTATTCATGGGCTGGACATATGCACTCATCGGAGGCGCGGTGTCTACGGCTGGAGGTCTTCAAGGAATTTTAGCCACAGTTACGCAGTCTGCAAGCTCCTTCTGGTTCATATTCATGATGTCTGCAGAGATGGCAATTACGTTTTTCTTCATCAAAAACAAACTACCCAGAGCATTTAGTTGGATTATTGCAGGTCAAATTGTTGTAATGGTTCTTTCACCAACCGCTATTGTAAACCCTCTCTGGGCAAACCTATCACTTGCCGCTGGCAGCGCCGTCATGATCATTCTTTTCATCTACATCTTCGATTTTCTCTACAAGAACCGAACCCTAAGTTCAGGCATCATTAACTATCTGCTATTTCTCATGCTAGCCTATGCCCTTATGATGGTAGGCCAGTTCATCTGGTTACTTAATGGCGACGTCTCAATCTTTGTCCTATCCATAATAGTGGAGATGACCGTGTACTTCGCAATCGTACTAGATGAAAAAAAACTCAGCTCATTAAACACGAAACGTTGGCAGTCCATGCGATACTGGGTCTTTGGCATCCTCGTCTTATTGTCCGTGGCAGAGTTCTTCATGGGTGCAGTTCTAGATATCCAAGCATATGGCACAAGCTATTTCACTGGCATAACTTTTGCCTCAACAGCAGGTTCATTTTTGCAGACCGTAAGCGCGGGCTTCTACAATTTCATTATCTTTTTTAGCACTATCTCTCTGTCGCCCTGGTACCTGATAATGATGGGCATTGAGATGGGGGCGCTTGTAGCCTTCAGAATAAAGCGTACACGAGAGTTTGAAACAAAGATAATGTTTGCACTAATGATTATCGCCTACGCACTATACACAGTGCTGATACCCGTTTTCATATTGCCTGACGAGGTCCTTAGTCAAACCCCTTGGTTAGGGTGGACTATGGGAATAGGAAGTTCAGGAGCTCTCGGTCCAACCGTATTACTAGCCTTGCTTGGCACCTTTCTGGTTAGCGGAGCTCTTTCATTCTTTTTCGGTAGCAGACAACTTTGCTCCATAATGTGCATGGCGCCCCTCATGTACCAAGGAACCACTATAGATGCCATGAGATCATTTAACGAAACCTCTCCACTTGCAAAAAAGCTGCTCACAAATAAAATCTCGACTTTCTTTAAGGTGGCCGCCTCAGCGGTGTGGGTCTCTTTGCTTGTTGCAGGCGCATTGTCCTACCTGACATCAGTGAGAATTTTGAATCTTGCCGTTTTTGGCATGGATCCTGCCTTTTTCCTTTATATATTCTACTTTGGTTTTCTTTGGTATGTTTTGTGGATGTTGATACCCTTTGTTGGAACTTACGCTTGCGCCTCAACTGGCATGTGCGGTTGGGGAACTTTTAATCAGGCTATTTCCAGAGTTGGATTGTTTAGCATAAAGGTTACAGACAAGGAGATTTGCAGCCGGTGTCCAACTTGGGACTGTGCGTGTGTTTGTCCCACGGGGCTCACAGATTTGCCACAAGAATTTATTGCTAAAGGCGAGTATAGAAACTTTAAATGCATCGGCTGCGGGAACTGCATCTCAGCTTGCCCATACCAAATCATGTCCTTCTACGATGTGAGGCACTGGTTTAAAGAGAAGTTTCAACAAAAGATAACAACCCACTAAAAAAACTCATCGAATCTTTGTTTCCTTAAACCATTCTATTGGTTTCTCTTAACTGGTCAGGTTTTCTTTGAGCTTCTAATCAGGGTCTAAAAAACTTGTATTACTTGAGCCCAGAAATTAATGCCATTTAACCGCTTTCTTTACCCAAGATGTACTTCCAAGACTTGTTACGACTCGTTTACCTTTAAAAACTTGTGTGCTAACTTGCGGCCGCTCTGCGCTAATAATTGCTTACCGATAAAATAGTACTAGGATCCCCCACCCAACGCCTCTTTTGACTCTCCATCAAATATGCCTTCCTGTTATTTGCAAGAATCCTGCCCAGCAAGTCAAAAAAGATTCGCGTAATAATTTAGGCACATCCCTCCCCCGCCCGTCATTTAATCTAAATTGGAAGCCCTCACACAAACAGAATCCAAGCCTGAAAAGCACTTAGCTCTTTTCGGAAGCCTGTTTTCCTTTACGCATAAAAACCATCAAGGCCACCACCGCAAATAAAATTGCACAAGCAACCACTATCAAATACACAGAAGGTTGAAGGTCTAGACTTTGGTTTGATACCGGAGAGTTAGTTGCTGTTGCATTAGGCTGAGGCACATTTGTTGGAGTTGCCTGTTGAATACTTGGAGAAGCGGTTTCGGGGACGGAGGGTTGTGGTTGAAGGGGGGTTTCTTGTTGGATAGGTGAAGGTTTGGGTGTGGGTTCGGCGGTTGGCATATTGTTTGCGCTGGTGATGCCGACGGTTATAGCTTGAGGGTAGGCAGCTCCAGAGGCGCTCATCGTTATGGAAGTTATTTTGGAAATCCAAGCAGCGCCGTTAGCGTCTGGAAGAACTAATCGAAGTCCCTCAGCAAGCGGCTGACCGTTTAGTTCATAAGCGATGATTATTTGTGGTTCGATTGCTAAATCGATGGGAATAGCGACGGAGTATCCATCTGAAGCGGTAAATTGGATGGAACAAACTTCAGAAGTCAATTGTCCTTGGTTGAGGAGATAGTTGAGGGGAACTCCGCCCCAATTGCCGTGAGTTAATAAAGCACCATCGCAGTATAAGTCGGCGCTAACTTCAGTTTTGGGCATAGCTAAAAGTTGAGCATATGTAAAAACGAAAGTGGTGCCGGTTAAATCGGTAAGTCCCAAGTTTGCTGCGGTGTCAGCGGAGGCGGATGACCCAATTGGAGCGACTACTATTAATGCAAGTATAATAGCTATTGAGCTACTGAGTAGGCGTTTCTTTTTCATCAGATTCTACCCAAATGATAATGACACGTGTCATACTTTTAAACCCTTCCGGAAAAACAAAACAAATCCACAAACTGCTCAAGACAAAAACAAAATAGGAACGAAAGTTCAAATCCCAGCTCGCCACATGCTCATTTCTAGAATTACATTGAAGTGCAATCTTGGTTACTGATGTATGACACTAATATCGTCAGTTTCGCTAGCTTTGAACCCATGCATGACTACTCAAAACGTTTGCAAGCAAAATAGTGGACAATGCGATGAAAACCGTTTATTCCAAGCTAACCCTCTTTCGAGTGCAGAGAATAAGATGTGACTGTGACACGGCAATCACAATGCATTAAGAACTTTAATCGAGCTATCTTCTTTATGAAAATTAAACTAACAACTCTGTTTGTGGACGACCAAAACAAGGCGCTCAAGTTCTACACGGAGGTCTTGGGCTTCGTTAAGAAAGCAGATGTCACAGCATACAACTATAGATGGCTAACCGTTGTTTCGCCTGAAGAGCCAGACGGCACTCAACTGCAACTTGGACCCAACAGTAATCCCGCAGCTAAAACCTACCAAGAAGCTATATACAAGCAAGGAACCCCCGCCGCCATGTTCTTCGTGGATAATGTTCAGAAGGAGTACCAGCGACTCAAAGAACTTGGCGTAAAATTCACTATGGAGCCGACGAAAACACCCGGCTCAACAATTGTCGTCTTCGACGATACATGCGGAAACCTAATACAGTTAACTCAGCTTGGGTAGTTCATTCGAGGTTGCTGGTGTGCAAAAGACTGCAGGGGAAGCAGGTACCCGGTAAACAGTATTGAGAAAGGCGAGGTTTTGAACAAGCCGATACAGTCAGGTAACCTTAAAACTGTTTTAAGCAAAGAAAATCGTTCAATAACAATAGCTTCCGCTAAGGTTTCATAATCGATCAGAGGTAAGTCCCAAATCCGCCACTATTGGAAACCTCACTTACTAGCTTTCTTTAGAGCAACAAAACAAAGAGCAAAAAACACAACCCCAAAAATTGACAAAACCAAAAAAGAAAACCACGGAAAAGCTTGCCCAAGCGCGGAAGCCCGCAGACACAGACACGCATGCGTTAACGGAGACAAGTACAAAATGAAGCTTAAAGCCGCAGGAACTTGACTTAAAGAAAAGAAGGTACCACTAAGAAAAGACATAGGCAAAACAACCAAGCTCATAAACAGCGTCATATCCTGATGTGTTTTAGCCAACAGTGCGACTGTGACGCCTAAGAAAGAGAAAACAAAACAGGTCAAAACAAGGGTTAAAGGAAAAAGCAGATTCACAGCAGGCAGAGGCGAAAAAAGCAGGGCAACCGCAAGCAAAGCAGCAGAACTCAGCAAGCCTCGTAAGACACCGATTAATGCTTTGCCTATGATTATAGAAAAAGGACGTACAGGAGCCATCAAAGTTTCATCGAAACATTTGTAGAACAAGCGGTCCACATGCAGTTTAAGTCCTGAAGTGTTAAAAGCGGTTGTCATTGCAGTTAACGCAATAATCCCCGGAATTACAAAGTCAAGATAACTATAGCCCTCAATACTGGTACCTCTACCTAAACCGTAACCAAACGCTAACAGATACAACATAGGGGCAATAAGCGTTAGAGCCATCGTCTTACCTATATTTCGACGCAGAAAACGCAAATCAACCCAAACAACCGTGCCTATATCACGAAGCGTCTCCAGCACTATTGTTCCCCCACCGTTTTACCAGTTAATTTAACAAACACATCTTCAAGGCTTGAGTCCCGAATAACGGTCTTAACACCAGACGGAAGCGCCTGTACATAACAAATAGCTGCGTCACGGTCAGCAAAATGCTCGTAACGGGTAGATTCGCCATCAATCAAAATCTCAACGGTCACCAAACCGACAACCTGCCGAAGCTCTGCAGGTGCCCCTAAAGCGATTAAATTGCCATGATGAACAATACCAACCCGTTGGCATAGCGCCTCAGCTTCCTCAATGTAGTGAGTAGTCAAGAAAATAGTAGTGCCACCGCGGCTTAAACTACGGACCAAATCCCACATCTTACGCCGCACCTGAACATCTAAACCTACAGTGGGTTCATCCAAAAAAAGCACACGTGGTCTATGAATCAAAGCACGAGCAATCATTGCAGCTTTCTTCATCCCCCCAGACAAGTCTTCAACCATCTTCTCACTTTGCTCAGCCAAACCCACGAACTCTAAAAGCTCCCTAATACGTTGTCTCCGTTCATCTAGAGGGATATGATGAAGGCGAGCGTGCAACTCCATGTTTTCTCTTAAATTCAAATCCAAATCAAACGTTAAATGCTGCTGAACAACACCGATCGCTCGTTTAACTTTGTCAGATTCTTTCGCCACATCAAACCCGCAGACCCAAATGGACCCAGAAGATGGCTCAGTCAACCCGGTGAGAGCACGGATAGTTGTTGTTTTGCCTGCTCCGTTAGGACCAAGAAAACCAAAAACTTCACCGGAATGTACATTGAGGTTTAGGTTCTTCACTGCACAAACATCTTTGTATTGCTTAGTCAGGTTACTGGCTATTATCGCCTCTTCCAATCCATTAACCCCAAAGTTGCAAATGGAATACCTAACTAAACCTGTTATCCTCATAAAGTTTTCAAATTTTCTAACCAAACCAGAGTAAAAAACACTGGAGCAACTTTTCAAATCCGCCCTGCCCGCAATACTACTTAGTTTAGAGGTTAATTGTGCCTTTTCTAGGTCACCATTAGCTGTGTTACCACTGTGACCATATGCAGTAGCTACTGTAAGCATCCCAATATTAGAATTAAAAACAGGGCGATCATTAAAAAGCCCTAACTCTTTTTCCCGTTTTCTTCATGTTTGCCCTATATTAAGTTAAAAAGAAATCTCAGAACAAGAATTAGAACTATTATTAACACCACTACTACAATGGCATACCAAAGCCACCCAGCTAAACCACCTTTTTTATTATCCCAAAAATTCATTTTTTTATTTACCACTTGTATAGCTAGCGCGCAACACGAACGTGATACTACAACTACAATAGCGCACCAAAGCCATCCAGCTAAACTACCTTTTTGATAATACCTAAAACTCATTTGTCTGCTCACGACTAGTATAATTCACTCATAGCCACTTAACGATTTGTGACTGCAGAACCACAACCACTATGGAAGGGTCCACAGACGGCCCAGAAAAATTTCCTAACTTCTTTCCTCATATTTTAACCAGTTATGGCTGGAGAGATAGAGGAGCTAATCAAGGACCATTATTTATTGGGCTTCAGGTTCTTCTCGAGTTTTGAGCATCACTGGCAAAAAGACTAAACAGGTCCCAGCCCGCCACCAAACTCATTTTCGCCACCTAACCCAAAAAAATCGGCTTAAGATTTAAAAGACATAAACACCCATCACATTTCCACAACAAAAAGCAGTGTTCATAGATGGTTCACCGAAGAGTTCGAGGCGGCAAATTCAAAATAAACTACGCCGGACAACCAGCCCCAGTCGAAGTAGGCGAAGAGTTAGAAGTCAACATCATAGATACCGCCCCAAGCGGAGATGGACGAACCAATATCCGTGGCTACACTATAATTGTGCCAAAAGCCAAACCCAGAGACTGCGTGAAAATAAAAGTCATACAAGTTAATGAGAGCAGCAAAACTGTGGCTGGCGAAATAATCCATTAGCTACCCACTTAGGTCAGAGTCTATCTGTTGAGTCCATGAATACACGGCGTCTTGGAGAAGCCAACTCAATCCCATTCTCGTCAAAAGCCTTCTTCACCGAGTACAGCAGATCTTTAGACATCTGAAAATTCGTAGACTGATCTTTGGCGCGACTAAGAAGCCTAAGAGACACCCCTGCAGATGAATTAGGGTCTTTGGAGACTCCGTTTGCGCCTCCCAAATCCATCACGTGCACAATAGGCAAGTCTTCTTGGGGAAGAAAATCAGGATGCCTAAGGGCAGCGCCTTTTAGAATTTCGATGGCTTTATCGAGGTCTGATTCAAACGTTATGGACACGTAAACTATACATAATTTAGTTGAATCCGCATCGTCATAATTTATCAGGGTAGAGTTTAGAAACATCTGGTTAGGCACTACTAGGCGGCGGTTATCCCAAGTTTTGAGTACAGTGAAGGTTAGTTTGATGTCTTCAACCCAAGCCCATTCGCCAGCATAAGAGAGGGCATCACCGATTTTAAACGGCCTCGAAGTCGAAAGAACCAGCCCAGCGATTATGTTTGAGAGACTGGTCTGCGCCGCTAAACCAACCACTATAGACACGAAGCCCGCGGCAACAAAAATAGAAGCAATGGCGGCTCCTAAGCTGGGGAAGTTAGCGAAGGTAGCAACCGAAACACCTATGATAGCAACCAAGGATAGAGCAATGCGACGCAGGAACTGGATGGTAGTTTTGAAGCCTCCCTCTTTCTCCTCGATGGTGACAGTATAACGTTTGAAAGCAACATTAACAACGTAAACCGCCAGGTAAGTCAGAAAAACGCCCGTTAAGAAATTAATCACTGACCAAACATCTGTAGCTATGTGCGGCCCAAGGGGCGAAGTCAGAAGTATATAACCAAAAATTATGAGCCCCAACACGTAAACAAAATATCCCAACACACGGTCAACTTCAGGCACATGTACAAGAGACGGAACAACTTTTTTGATGATTACACCGACAGCGTAAATTGTCACCACCAAAATCAACAACGCCACCATTAACTGCAAAGTGGCGAAGTCAAAGATTGAAGGCAACGACAAGGCTATAACGTCCAAGATTAGCTGCCAAGTTTGCAGCAGCCCAACCCCCGCGACGGCAACTACGATAGGTTTGTTGATAACATTTTGGAGAATAACTCTAATGACTGAGTGAAAGGGCAGTTTAGGCACTAACTTTTGGGCAACCACCAATAGCAGTACACAAGCTATCAAAGTGCTAACTAAAGCAAAAACTGCAGGTAAATAACTAACCAACTTAGCGTTCAGCTCAACTAACTAACAGGTATCAAACGAAGAATATTTAATAAATCTTGCCAGCCAACCCCAGATGCAACACTAACAAAACACATAAAAACAGAGGGAGTTAGGCGAGGTTTTTGTTTCCAAGTAGCTTAACCTCAGCCGCCAAAAACTCCAAATCCTCCCCAGTTGTGCGGTGGTTCACGTTGCAGAACCGAAGCATATAGCGCCCCTTCACCGTTGTGTCGGAAATCATCCAGAACGCTTTCCTGTTTATGACATCCATTATTTTTTTGTTCACCCACTCCGTTGCCTTCTCGTCTAAGCCGGGATGTTTGAACCGGAAACAAACCACATTAGAGGTCACAGGCGCCATAAGCTCCAGCTCCTCATCTCCCCGGATTAGGTCTGCGAGGTAACGGGTTTGGTCAAGGTTCTTCTGAATCAGGCGGCGGTACTTGTCTTTGCCGTATGCCCGGAGCAGCATGTAGACTTTAAGACTGCTAAAATTCCGTGATAGGGGCAACGCAAGGTTATGCGGGTTGGATAGCTGGTCTTCGCTTAACTCAAAAGCCGACTTGATGTACTCCGCTTCGTGCCCATAAGCAAATGTGCTAAAATGTGCATGGCGGTCTTTGATCAGAGTGCATCCGACGCCGTAGGGCATATTCATCCACTTGTGAAAGTCCACTGCTAAAGAGTCAGCGCGGTCCATGCCATCGACGAGGTGGCGGTGGCTTTGGCTGATTTTCACCCATGCCCCAAATGCGCCATCTATGTGGAACCACAGGTTTTCTTTTTCTGCTAAGTCGGCGAGGGCGTTTAGATCATCAAATGCGCCTGTGTTGGTGGTTCCAGCACATCCGATAATGCAAAAGGGCTTGTGGCCCGCTTCACGGTCACGCTGAATGGCTGCCTCTAAGAGGTCCAGTTTGATTTCGCAATCAGCGTCCGTGGGGATGTTTCGCAACGCCTTATTACCTATACCGAGCAACTCCACTGAGCGTTCTAGGCATCGGTGGGTTTCGTCTCCGCAGTAAAGCACCATTTTACGCTTCAACCCCTGCACACCATCCGCTTTGACGTCGCCGTCAGCTTTCACATTTCTTAGCCACAGCCAAACCCGTAAAGTTGGCTTCGGAGCCGCCACTGACCAGCACGCCACCTGCTTCTTTTGGGAAACCCAAGAACTCTTTAATCCAGCTTATAACTTGGGCGTTAACTTTAGCTTCTGCGAAAGAAAACTCTTGAGCACCGTTCATACCGGCCCGCAGCATCTCCGCCAACATGCCGTACGGTGAACCTTGCCCAACAACTGCACCCCACAACCTCGGCGACGCAATAGCCAACGTATAAGGGAGGATGCTTCGCTGGTAGATTTCGAATACTTTTTCTTCGCCATCGCCTTCGTCAGATAGGGGTACACAGATTTCTTCACTAGCCCGCTGTGTTAACTGTAAGGTGCGTTGGGTGCGGATGTTTTCTGTATAATCGAATGCGCAGTCAAGCATTCGGTGTCCGAGGGCGCGCATTGCTGCCCAATCGTTGGGATCAAGAGTTTCTTTGTTGACGGGTTTTTGGAGGTTAGGCTTCAATAGAACCACTGGATTACAGTGTATTTGGCTTCTTATTTACGGCTTGCTTGGCTAGAAAGCCCAATCAAACAGGCACTGACTCTAACGCTCTCTCACTTGACTGATAAAAACAATTTATTCGCAAAACACCCAGTGAAAACCAAAACGCACTTTAACCTAAACCCCAAACACACTGCAGGCAGGATGAATCAGCATGTCGGATTTAGCTTACAGCTGCGAGTACTTGTCGGCTGAAAAAACATGTTTAGCTGTGCTGGAAAACCCTAAAGCAGAGGCAACTAGAAAGGAACGATGCCTCAGCGAGGAAAAGTTAAGTTGCTGCTACCTATGCAACTTGAGGAGCCAATGCTCCGTAAAATGCAGGTACTTAGGCGACATCGATAACGCGCCATCCGTGCAGGCACAGATAGAGGAGCCCAAAACCCAGGAGCCACCCAAAGCCCCCCAAACTCAGCCAACCCAAAAACCGCAGCCCACAGTTTTCTGCTCCACCTGCAACGTCGAAACGGAAACAAAAAAAGCCAAATTAACCCTCGACGACGCCCAAGAGCAAACATTGTCGGTGCTGGCGTATGTGTGTCCATGCTGCGGTAAAATCGAGTTAAAAGCCAATAGCCAATAAGACGGCTAAGCTACTTATTTTCTAATTAAGGGCGAAGCATGCGAGGCGCCTACTTAAACAAACAAACTAAAGCCGGGGTTTAGGTTTTCAAAATTATTCGTTTATAATGCCTAAACGGGAATGATTTTAAACAGAAACAGGCAGAATTTCACAATCTGAAAATAATTCCCATCAAAATGTTAAGCCAACCGCCGACTGCTCAAAGAGATTCCAGTCTGGGGTGAGGGCTGACTAAAGATATTTTATCCCCAACCCGCTATTGTTGATTAGGGATGGAAAGTGAATACGGATCAAAGAAAAATCGCTAACATACACGATTTCTTCCTTGAATTCGACGCGCTCTCAAACCAGTTAGCTGGTTACAAAGACAAGTTACCTTCAGGACTCATAATTCCCATTTACGGCAACGATATTAACAGCCCTGGAATCCCCAAAATCATCGAGGAAATTAACCAGTGCAGCTATCTAAGCAAAATCTTCATAGCGCTCTCCGTTAAGGACCCCAACGACTATGAGGAAGCCATGAGGCTAAGCAGAAAATTCAAGACTCCCTGCGAAGTAATCTGGTGCAATAAACCCGAAGTGCAGGATGTTTTGGAGGAACTCAAAGGAAAAGGCTTAGACGTCACTAGCTTGTCAGGGAAAGGAAAAGACGTCTGGTTAGCAATAGGCATCGCTTCACTGGAGCTTTTCGCATTTGCAGTCCACGATGCCGACATAGTCTCCTACACCAAAATGCTGCCAACCAAAATACTCTACCCAGTGATTGAGCCTAAACTGGATTTCTTTTTCGCCAAAGGCTACTACGCACGCATCAACCAAGAAAACCGCCGAATGTATGGGCGCGTCCACCGTCTGTTCATAAGCCCGATTTTAGAAGTGCTACAGGAGAAGCTACGCTACTCCAAGTTCCTAACTTACCTACAATCATACAGCTATCCACTAGCAGGAGAAATAGCGCTCTACAGCGACTTAGCGACTCACCTACGAGTCCCCGCCGACTGGGGATTAGAACTAGGGTTACTCTCAGAAGTTTACCGAAACGCCTCATATGGCCGCATCTGCGAGGTAGACTTAGGCTTCTACGACCACCGCCACAAAACAATAGACCCAGAAGGCCTCTTGCGAACTGCCGAAGACAGCTTCGTAACCCTGCTACGCACATTAACAGAGACAGAAAACATCAACGTCTCCCACTCATTTTTAACAAGCCTACAAGTGTCCTATAGAAGATTAGCGCAGGACAAAATCCGCCAATTCCACGCCGACGCAACCTGTAACATGCTAGACTTCGACCGCCACGAAGAAGAAACCAATGTGGACCAACTCTGCAGCGTCATCGCCTCAGGAGGCAGAAAATACCTTGAGAACCCCATCCGCGCCCAGTTGCCTGACTGGTTAAGAACCATGGCGGCTATGCATGACATCAGAGAGAAGCTTAGGGATAAAGCCGTTGAACAGTAAAAACTGCAAAGTAATAGTTTACGCGGACATAGACGGCACAATCCTAAATGAGCAGTATGAAGCTCGCGCCGTTGAACCTTTTTTGAAGGAACTATTAGCGCTTAGCACGTCGATTGTGTTTAACAGCAGCAAAACACAGGCTGAAATCGAGTATTACCGCAAGAAATGGAGCATACACGATCCCTTCATCGTTGAGAATGGAAGCGCAGTTTTCATCCCAAAAAACTATTTCAAGCAACCCCCAAAAACAGACCGCCAAACCGACGAATACGATATTATTGAACTCGGGATGCCCTACAAGACGGTTAGGCAGAAACTTGCCGCAGCAAAAACAGGGGGGCAAACCGAAGTCTGGGGGTTCGGTGACATGACCATCCAAGAAGTATCGACTGACTGCGGATTACCGATCAAATTAGCTGAGCTAGCCAAGATAAGGAATTTTAGCGAACCTTTCAAAATCCAAACCAGCAACACAGAAACAACCATAGAAGCAATTAAAGCCCAGGGCTTGAGGGTAACTAGAGGCGGCAGATACTTCCACGCCATGGGAGACACCGACAAAGGAAAAGCTGCAGCCAAACTCAACCAAATATACGCATCGGAATTCAAGGTTTTTTCAGTGGGCGTAGGCGACGGACCCAACGATCTACCCCTGCTAAAAGTTGTAGATGAACCGTTTTGGGTGGACCAAAAAAACTCTAAAGAAAAAGTTTGGAAAAAGATTTTAGCGACTGCCAAAACCCATCTTGCAGAGGTTTAGTATTTTTCGATTAAGTAGGGTTTTAGCTCTCGGAACACTTTTGCTTCTTCAAGCACCCGCTCCTCTGCCTGTTCCCGTGACTCTGCCATCGTGTCCTTTATGAAGGCGCCTACACGCCCAATCCAGAGCACCCGCAAAGCGTTAATGAGGTTCTCACGTCCATCAATTGGGGTTTTATGGAACTCCGCGATAAACGAGTAAACGGTTTTAGCCCAAACTTCCGAGGACACATCAAGAGTGTCAGATAATTCAGCGTCTTTTAACTGCTCAAACGCAGCTACGATTTCGGGCTCGAGGAAGCTTTTGTAGCAAGCACCGAAAAGATGATAGTTAGTTTTGTACGCCGCCATGGTAGCAGATAGAGAGACAGGTATGGGTTCGGGGGTTTCCTGATTGGTCGCGTTGCCCACCATCTCGGTCTCCGCGAAGCCGGAGATACCTTTCCACTGGGTTTCGTAAGTTTCAATGGCGGTAAACATAGTATTTAGGACCTGGCGGAACATGCCAGCAAGTTGGCTTGAGGGGTCTTTGGCGTCATGTTCTTTTATGCCCAGATACGCCTGCTTAACTTTGTAGCCTTTTGCTAGGGCGGTTACGGTTTCGAAAATATCTATACCAAAGCGGCATATATCTGGGAAGCTTAGTAGCGGCGAGTCAAGGAGGTCATCGACGAGTTTTCGGGAGAAACCAAAGTCTCCGCCTATAGGTTGACGGATGTCTTTACCAAAGAGGCTGGCGGTTACAGGGTAACATAGGAAGTTTGTTATGGTGCCGTCGTATTTTCGACGGTTATAGTACGGCGCCACAAACCCGGTGTCTTCTAATGTGGGGGAAACAAGCATTTTTATCCATTCAGGAGTGATGCTTCTCAGGTCCGAATCGACCAGCGCGACACTTTGGACGTCGAGTTTCTGTGCAGCTTCAAAGATTGCTTGGACAGCGCGCCCTTTGCCTGAAATACCCATGTAAATGGCGGGTATGAGTTTAACTTCGGAAGGAAGATTTATGCGTTTAACAGAGTTTAGAGTATCATCTTTAGAGTTGCCGTCAGAAACAAAAATCACAGAGCGATGGTCGGGGAAATACTTCTCTAAGCCTTTGGTCGCTTGGGAAAGCACGTAGCTGGCGGTTAGCACGTTGTTGAAGCTTGGAATGCCGATGAGAATGTCGGCGCGTTCAATAGCGTGGAGATAAACGTTAGCGTCTAAAGAGAGAGCGGAGTCGTCACCAATCAATAATGTTCACCGAGTATTAGGGTTACACTTTGGGGTTATTTCTAAAAAGATTTTTGGACAAAAAAGGGTAAAGTTTAGGACTAATGCCTAAAACGCAGCAGCGCCGCGACACCACCTAACGCCGCCAACTGTGCCTTCTCGGCTGAAGCAGAAGAAATCACCTCAACCCGAGCATTAGATTGAGAAGCCAAGTCCTCCAAAACATCCACCACATCCCGCTGGGTTACCTCAAACTCTGAAGCGCCACATTTGGGACAAGGATGAGAAACCAACTCCCGTAGAGCGTTTACTTTTTCGCCCCCCACAAGCTGCTGCACCACGTTACCGCATTTCCTGCAGACCGAACCGATTTCCTCAAATCCGGAATTGTCGGTGACCAGTGCAACCTCAACTTCGCCCTTACGCAGCGCCTCAACAACAATGTCTAAGCCGTAAGTAGCTAAGCCGTTCTGCTTGCGCAGCTCTGCTTGCAGGCGCTCCACCAACTGCTTCTCTTCGGGTCCACACATGCTTTTTAGAAGGTCTTCAGCTTTGCAGACAACATCCTTGACTGAACCGTCGTCAGCAGACTGCGTATCAAACACCTGCAACAACATGTTATCTAAATTGTAATTGAGGAATTTACCTTTAACAAAGTCGTCTTTGGTCTGCCCCGGCCCCCCAAGAAGCAACACAGTGATTGGGTGCGCTTCAAGAAATTGAGATGCAGCGTGTTCTGCGATACGATGGAAAAACGCCGTAACTTCCATGTCGCGTTCACGCTCGTAGCGGCGTTGACTCTGACCACCTTTGCCTGTTTTGCCTGGCACACCAGAAGTTAAGCGATCAACGATTTCGGTACGTCCACCACTTACAAGACCAAAGGTGGCATCTTTAGAATCCAACACAAGCACACCAACGACTTTTGGATCCCTCAGCATCTCACGCAACGGCTGCAACTCAAAGAGGTTATCCAATTTCAACAGCAAAGAGCCAACGGGTTCAGGCGGCGCCACTTCTTCTATTACGAAACGGGGCGACTCCTCTTCATGCGCTGCGTAGACTCCAGCGAAGAACGCATAACCATTCTCAGGCACTGCAGGCAACTCTTTTATGTGCTGCACAAGCTGTTTAATGTTGGACTCTGCCGCTCCTTCCAATTTTGTGTTAGTTTTTAACTCATTTTTGAGTACCGCTACCGCTTGTTCTACCGTGCCATCAAAGGGGACATAAAGGGAAACAAGCTCCTTCTGAGCGGATTCCTTAGCGGAGAGGTAGGCAATGTGTTTTTTGAGTTTATGCTGCTTAACTGATTTGCTGGTTGCTATCTGGCAACCTAGAAAATGGGTAGGTCTAATGGAAACCAGGTTCGTCACCTACCGCAGGTAGGCTTGACATAATTTATGTTTGTCGGAAAAGGGAGGGAGGAGAGTGGGGGGCAAGTCGACCCCGTAGGGAGAAGGGAGAAAATTTGGCTATGGCTTGGCACTCAATTAGGGAACTTTTCGGAGTCGACTTGCGACCTTGAAACAACATATGACGGTTTAGAGTGATAATACTGTGTGCGTACACAAAACGACACAGAGTCTTTGTGCCAAGCGTTAGTTACCCTTAGCGATGAAATACGCTCCAACAGCTAAAGGAACCACAAACAAATAAGAAAGCAACGTTCCAACCCACACCCCTACCGCTGGATAGAGGAAATGCACTGCTACGCTGTAAGGGATTACTGTCAGGATGCCAGAGATTGCCATTGCTTTGACGGCGGACCTTGAAAACTCAACACCTCGTCTGCGGTACAGAATTATCATAGTTGAAGCATAAACAGCTGGGAACGCTGCGGCTACACCGCCCAGGATAGGGCCACCGACTTGGCTAAGCAAAACCGCCACAGCAACCAATACACCCGCACCCATGCCTCTGCCAGCAATTGCTCCCATTGAGTAAACTTGTGTTCCGCCAGCTTTGCTGATCTTCACCTTTCGGGCGAACACGTAAAGTGTCATAACGGAGACTACTGAGCCGACAGCTAATGAGAAAGCATAGCTGGTTACGCCCGACACAACGATTATGATTGAAGCGCAGAACCACACCAACAACGAAACAGAGAGGCCCACTCTGAAGCCCCGCTGAGAGAAGTAAGCGTAGAAGAGCAGAAACGCATTTGTCACCGAAAACGCCAAAGGAAAAGCCACAGTCGCATCCACAGCTACTTGAGGTGACTGGTTAACAGCTATGAACAACAACGAAAAAGCCGCCGTCGAAGGCAACCCACCCAATATGGCGTATGAGCTGCCCTTGCGGTCGGCCACGACAGTGACCACAGATACCCAAACTGCACCCACAACGAAAGCCAAGACGAGGCGCATTAGGAGCAGGGTGTCAAGCATACGAGGGTTTTAGGGGGTCTGGTTTAATTAATCTTTACAAACTTCAAATTGGGTAGGATATTCTCAGAGTGTTGGGGGTTCTTCAGGTCCGGTTTCTTTTGGGTGAAAATTGATTTTCAGTAGGAATTTGTTGTATATGTATAAGTTTGCGGAGGCTGTGGCGGTTGGGCTGAGAATTTTTGCTTGTTTTGCGGTTTCTTGAGGGGCTGTTTCTGAATTAGACAAGGGGCATCAAGCATGGTTAGACTTGTAGAAATAAAACGGTTTGTTGGATACAGGATGAAACAATTATGCGTGTGCTAAAAAACCCAAACGGCACATGCCGCCACACCACACCGCGCCCTTTTCAACATAGAGCCATGTTGGCGTCTGCAAGAAAACCCCACCAACACACCGCAACCACAAATACACCGCAACCTGCTTCAAAAAAGCAACACCTTCAGCACCTATCGTGTGGTGCCACAAAAAACGCCACACCCACACAAAAACAAAAAAACCAACAACAGAAAACAAAACAAAAACAAACACAAACGGTAAACCATACACAGATCAAACATACATTCCGACTACACACCGTTATGAACCAATATGCGTCTCAACTAAATATCGCTCAGACACTACATTGACTCGACATCTCAGGCGATTAGTGGCCGCAGGCTGAGCTAGTCGACCGAAGTCTTCTAGCTTACACCCCGGCTCTATCAAACCCATCTTTTATGGGAGCCCTCGTCCAGTGAAACTGGAATGGCTGCCTCTTTTCGGGAGAGGCTTCGAGCTTAGATGCTTTCAGCTCTTATCCACAACGGCGTGGCTGCCCGGCGACTGCCTTATCAGACAACCGGTTAACTAGAGGCCACAGCGTCCCGTTCCTCTCGTACTAGGGACCCTTTCCCCTCAAGCAGCCAACACTCCCAGCAGATAAAGTCCGACCTGTCTCACGACGGTCTAAACCCAGCTCACGTTCCCTTTTAATAGGCGAGCAGCCTCACCCTTGGCCCCTTATGCAGGGCCAGGATAGGAAGAGCCGACATCGAGGTACCAAGCCGCGGGGTCGATGGGGACTCTCGCCCGCGACGAGCCTGTTATCCCTAGGGTAATTTTTCTGACACATCCAGCCCCCACCAATGGGGAGCATGGATGATCGCTAAGCCCGGATTTCTCCTCTGCGTCCCTTACTGTTTGGGACTCAGTCAGGCTGGCTTTTGCCCTTGCACTCTACGGAGGGTTTCTGTCCCTCCTGAGCCAACCTTAGGGCGCCCTTGATATCTTTTCAAGGGCGTGCCGCCCCAGCCGAACTGCCCACCTACCGTTGTTCCAACCCGCAAGGGGTCGGTGAGAAACACGGTTGCAGAAAGTCGGTGTTCCATTGTTGCCTCCCCGAGATCCCGGAGAATCCCAGATCGACGGCTCCCGACTACGCTCTGCATCCACAACCGTATTCCAGCGGCAGGCTGCAGTAAAACTCCACAGGGACTTCTTTTCCCGCTGGGAGATCGTGGACTGTTCGTCCACGTTATGTGGTTTCACCGGGTACTACGCGGGGACAGTGGGGCCCTCGTTGATCCATTCATGCACGTCGGAACTTACCCGACAAGGCATTTGGCTACCTTGAGAGAGTCAGAGTTACTCCCGGCGTTTGCAGGCCCTTAGCCCAGTTGGACCCAGGTTTCAGGTACCTGTACTGGCCAGGATTCAGAAGCCGTTCACAAGCTTTCGCTCTTGCGGCTTCCTGTGTTTTTATTAAACAGTCGAGACCCCTTTGTCACTGCGACCTGCTCTCCTAGCCGAAGCTAGAAGAACAGGCACCCCTTATACCAAAGGTACGGGGCTAATTTGCCGAGTTCCCTCGCATTAGTGTATACCCGACACGCCTTAGGTTTCTCGCCTAGGGACACCTGTGTCGGTTCTAGGTACGATCATACAGGATCCTTCTAAGTGTGTTTTTCAGTGGCTCCAGAAATCAACTGAACCTCCCTAAAACGGGTGGCTATTCCCAATTTCGTCCAGTTCTCGCCATTACGGCACTCCCTGGATTTATACGGTTAAACAAGGCGAAGACCTTGCTCAGTTTATCCCGAAACGTCAACACTTAGCTTGCGTTGCCGCGCGTACCTGTATGGTTCCGGAATTTTAGCCGGATTCCCTTTTTCGGCATAATCGGTTAAGTTATGCCTTAGGATCGACTTACCCCCGGCTGACGATCGTTGCCGGGGAACCCTGGCCCCTTCGGCGGAAAAGATTCTCACTTTTCTTTGCTGTTACTACCACCGGGATTCGCAATCCTGAACGGTCCACTGGACCTTACAGCCCAGCTTCTGTCCAATCAGGACGCCTTCCTACCAGCGCAGCTTAAGCTGCGTTCTGAGGTATCAGTAGCTGGCTTAGTCCCGTCAATTTTCGGGGCCGTCAGCCTCGGCGGGTGAGCTGTTACGCTATCTTTGAAGGATGGCTGCTTCTAAGCCTACCTCCCCGCTGTCTGAGGCTGACGACGCCCTTTGGTTTGACATTTAGCCAGCATTTGGGGACTTTAACCTCAGTCTGGGTTGTCCCCCTCTCGGTCGTGGAGCTTACCCCCACTAACCCGCTTCCCAAGGTCTACGGTGCGAGTGGATTCGTAGTTTGAAAGGAAAGTGGACCCTTTCGGATCCTTGTTTTCCAATCAGTGCTCTACCCCACTAGCCGCCTCGCTTAGGACTGGGCTCAGGCCCACTTCGGAAGGAACTAGCTATCACCAGACTAGATTGGTCTTTAGCCCCTAGCCCCAGGTCTGGGGAACAAATTGCACGTTAGAACCCTTTCGAACCTCCACTAGGCTTTGGCCTAGCTTCGTCCTGCCCAGGGCTAGATCGTCTGGTTTCTAGTATGTATAGCTATGACTTCGGGCCCTTTCAGACCCTGCACCTGACTCTTGCGAGCTGCGTGCGTGTTGGTTTCCCTTTGCTTACAAGTTGTACTTTTAGGCTTGCCATAGCTATAAACTCCCCGGCCCGTGTTTCTAGACGGAACGCGGAACCCTGATCAACTTTCTTCGTACAGCTGCTTCACAGCAGTTTCCTTCAGAAAGCGTCGTTTCTTCTGGGCCCCGCACGTCTGTAACTGTCTGGTTTCAGGCACTTTTCACCCCCATTCCGGGGTACTTTTCAGTTTTCCGTCACCGTACTAGTGCGCTATCGGTCTTGAGATGTATTTAGTCTTGGAAGTTGGTGACTTCCGGCTTTCCACTCCGAAGCCACGGAGTGGTAGTCTGGGACTCTCGCTCAACTCTTTCTGGAATATGTTTACGGGGCTATCACCCTCTGTGGCTGGCCTTTTCAGGCCAATTCAACTTCGCCAGCGAAGAGGAAGCAAGGCCCTTTACCCTACATCTCCAATGCATTTCTGCAAAGGATTCGGTTTGGACTGTTCCCATTTCGCTCGCTGCTACTAAGGGAATCCCTGTTGGTTTCTTTTCCTCCCCCTACTAAGATGCTTCCGTTCGGGGGGTTCCCGCTCCGTTAGGAGCAACGGCCTTGCGGTCGTTGAGAAGTCTCATTCGGGTATCCTCGGATCTAAGGCTGCTTGCGCTTACCCGAGGCGGTATCGCGGCTTGCCGCGCCCTTCTTCGGCTCTCAAGCCGAGCCATCCTCCAGACAGCGTGGCATGTTACGGGCCAATGGTAGTGTCTGTTTGGCGTTTAGTGAAATCACATATTGTCTCATATTGATGTGTATTGGCGTCGTTGTATGTTTGACCTGTGCATGGTGTCATTTTAAGCGTCCAGTATGGTATCGCCTATTCACCGCTTCACCCCCCATCGTGTTCTGGTGGGGAGCTGCATTTTGTTTGTGTAACCCATGTTACTGGGATTGCATAAGAAGCATACTCGGCTAATATAAGTGTATCGTTACACTTTTTTAGCTTGTTCGAGCCTGCCGAAGCAGCGCTTCTTACACGTTTTTCCTGCTGACCCGTTGATTTTGGGTTTGCAAGCCCATAACGATAGGGAAACAAACTAAACAACAGTCCATAATAAAAAGCTGTCGCACCAATTAGAACAGCATAACAACAAAAAGTTCCAAGCGATACCATGGAAAAAAGTTTTCTGCATATGGAGGCATGGGTTTTTCAGCCGCCTAAAAAGCATTTCACAAAAGCCGAGTTGCTGGATTTGCGTTCAACATGTACATCATGCTTGGAGTAGGCGTTTTAAGGCTGATTTTGCAGCAGTTAAGCCTCTGCATATGGGGCGGATGCTTAAGGTTGCGGGGCGCAGTTTTAGGCGCGGTAATGCGGGGGAAAGAAAACACTGGAAACATGCTAAAACTGGCAGGAACCCGGCGAAAAAATGGAAGGGCAAGGCTAAAAATGGGGCGCGCCGCAGAAAACCGGGTCAACGCTGACGGGGGTTAGCTTGTTTTATGTGGATGTGGATGTTCCTCTGCGGCACTATATGGCGGCAACGGTGGACGCATGCTTTTTTGTCTGCAAAGTTTCCCAGCACCCAACCCTAAACCCAAATTTCGTTTTTTCTAGTAGTAGAAGAAGAGGGTCGCTGCCTACTACATCATCTTCTGAGACTGTTTGCAGAACAAACCGTTTCGCCCCCTAGCAACCCACACACAATGCAAACAAGTTGAGGCGGGTTGTACACAAACAGAACAGGCGACTAACAAGTTTTACACAAATAAGGGGCTTTTGTGCCTAAACTATGCCTTTCGAGGCGCTAAGCAGTTTTGCACAGCTTTTTTTATAGAATCGCTAGATTGTCCAAAAAAGCAAAGAACTATTCATTGTCCTTTAGGTCGGTTTTAACTTTTTCAAATTGCGGCTTAAGAGAAATCACGGCCACCGCAGTTTTCCAGATTGAATTTACGTTTATAATGAAATATGCATGCGTCAAGTCGGTCCGCATATCAGACAAATCATTGTAGGGAATACGGTAACGATAAAACAACTCTTTGACAAGCCTACGCTTAGCCAGAACCATGACAGCTTCACTTATTTTGCGAATATTAGAATCAACCGCATCCACCGTACGAGAATCCTTAGAAAACGCCTCATATGATAACCCAGCAGTGTAAGCATCTATTTTGTCGATAAAATCGGTAATTTCCTTTAAATATAACAGAGGGTTCCGTTCAACAGGGGTCTTTCTTCAAACGGTAACAGCTTCCGCCAGCACTCCATCCTTAATGTGTTCATTGAGGAACTTTTTGGATATCACATCAACCTTCAAGTGCAGCTTACGCCGAAGGTATCGCTGCAACCGGGCAATTAGAAGCAAATCGACCATTTCGGAATAAGTCACTAAAATATCCAAATCACTCTTCTCCGTCTGCTCGCCCCTCGCATAGGAACCAAAAATGTCAATGGCCGCCACTTTGAACCGTTTCTTAAGCGTCGGCTTCAACGCCTCCAACTCGCCCTTAACCTGCTCAAGAGACCGCATCAACAAGAACCCCGTCAACACTCAACCGTTCCTTTAACCCGTTTAACTCGTTAACTTTATGGAAAAATTCGGGATTTATCGTGCAGTCCAGAAAAGCCGTAACAGGTACTTACCTAAAGCAAGGGTAATCTAAATCTGCTAAAAAAGAATTTACAAAAATAAAGTAAAATGTAGAAAAATCCGATTGATACCAAAGACGCTAATCCGAATAAAAATACTGCATCACTCAATCCATTACCACCAATCTGTATACCCTTCGTATTTTCTGAAAACATGGCGGGATTTGCCAAGTATAACTTCATGAATGAAAGTAGTTCGCCTATAATTGGTGATAACCACAAAATGCTAGATGCAAAAACAACGCACCCACTTGCGAACGTTTACTCATGAGATAGTCTTAATGTTATCGGATAAAATTAATGTAGCAATAGTAAGTACAAGCATAAGAAAAAAAGTGGCGCTGGGTATGTTCGTGTCAAAAATAATAGCACCAAATTGATCCCTCGTCCCGATTTTCATAAACACTATTGAGCACGATATGATTGTGAAAACTACAAAGGCTTTAACGTACCAAACACTCTTGAACGACTTATAGGATATTGACAGCAAATATGAGGAAAAAAGGATTAACAAGATTATGAAAATAGCTATAGGAATACCCGCTCGAATGGAAATAAAATCGAGGAAGTTAACTTTTAAGTACTTGACAACGCCAAACCACCCGAGCACAATAGAAAAAAACCAAAATTAGTTTAAAACCATTAGAAACAAAAGGGAAAATCCTTTTTGAAACAATCGGTGGCATACGTAGCGTTTTCGCGGTTCATTATAAATAGGTTGCTTTTATTCCTTAAAATCATAAATTTTACACTTCAAAATAATTACTAATCCGAATCTCTGCACGCTTAACATAATCAGGGACAATATCATAGCAGACGAAGTGCCTTCCAGCTTTGATTGCGGCTACTGCCGTTGACGCTAGCCCTCCGAATGGGTCCAGCACCACTTCGCCCTTGTAAGTGTAAAGCTGAATGCACCTATACGGCAGTTCCACCGGGAATGGCGCTGGATGTCCCACCTTTTTTGCTGATTCAGGCGGGAAACTCCATATGCTTTTGGTGTATTCGAGGAACTCGTCCCGTGAAATCGTGTTTTCACCCTTCTTTTGGCGTGAAAATTTGCCTTTAGAGAATATCAAAATGTACTCGTGGATATCGCGAAGCGACGGGTTTGAGGCGGATTGCCAGCTTCCCCAAGCACAGTTGCCATTGGCACCGGCAGCTTTTTGCCAGATGATTTCACCCCGCATAAGGAATCCGACTTCGGTCATTGTTTCTATGATGAATTTGTGGTAGGGGATGTAGGGTTTTCTGCCTACGTTGGCGATGTTTATGCAGGCTCGGCCGCCGGGGATGAGCACGCGGTATGTTTCGGTGAACACGTCTTTGAGCATGTCAAAATACTCGTTTAGGTCCAAGTCGTCGTCGTAGTCTTTGCCCACGTTGTATGGTGGCGAAGTAACCATAAGGTGCACGCAGGAGTCGGGCAAACCTGTTTTTCGGCTGTCCCCCAGCAAGATTTTGTCCAGAAACTCGGCTGGGACTGGGTTTTCTGTTTCAGGGGCTTTCTCGTCGATTTTGTTTTGGGCGTAGAGTTTGCTCGCGTAGAATTGGCTGCTGTCGTGGTTTTCACGTTTGCCAACGCCGAAACTGCTTGTTTTGGTGGGTTTCTTAGCCGTAAATGCGCCCTCGCATAAGCTTAGTTGTTATGCTATTTGGCGCTTCGTGTTAATTTAAGGGATATGCATACAAAAAATAAGTAGAGAAGGGTTTAGTCTTCTTCTGCGTCTTCTTTAGCTAGTTCGTCGGCGATTTCGTCGGTGTGGCTGACTGCGTTTTTCTGGGTAACTTTTTTGCCGGGAGCTTCTTGAGTGTAGCCTTCCATGAAGCCTGCTTCGGCAGCGGTTACTTCATCGTCTTCTAGCTGCTCTTCCCGTTCGTCAGGGTTGTAGATGTCGTCTGATTCATCCACGCGGTCTTCCTTGTCCATGGGCGGGCCAGTGTAGAGGTGTGGTGGAGCCTTTTTCGGTTTAGGTTTAGCCATACAAATTCCTCGAGGTTTCTAAACGGTTTAGCTCTCTGTTGAGCTGAGTAGAGAATTAGCAGCATCTGCTTTTAATAGTATGTGATTGCTAAGGTGCAATAACAAAAAATAGAAAGAGAAGAAAGGGTTTAATGCGAAAAGAGCTTCGCATATGGTCTGCTTGACAGGGGCAGAATCTTTTTCCACTTGGCGTCGAGGATTGCTTTTGCGTCGCCGCCGAAGTATTTGCAGTACTGCTCCACCAACTTTGTGATGGCTGCCATGTCGCGTTTGCCGACGTCTTCGGTTTTGGTGCCGGGTTCAGGGCAGAGGAATTCGCCGCGTTCATAGATGACGCCGCCGTGCATGCCAGTGCCGACAAAGCGGGCGTTGCATTTTTCGCCCTCTTTTAGGTTTAAGCCCAAGATGCAGATAACGCCGCCAGCCATGTACTCAGCTAGGAAGTCGCCTGCGGTTTCGCCGATGACTATGGTGGGGATTTTCTTTTCGTACTGTTTCATGTGGATCCCGACGCGGTAGCCGACGTAGTCTTTGACGTAGATTTTGCCGCCGCGCATGCTGTGGCCTGTGACGTCACCTGCGTGTCCGTGGATGACGATTTCGCCTTCGTCCATGGTGTTACCGCAGCCGTCCTGGGCGTTGCCATAAACGGTGATTTTGGGTCCATTCATGAATGCGGCTAAGTCGTTGCCGGGGGTGCCGTAGACATCGATGGGGATGGTGGTTTGGAGGTCGGTGCCGATGTAGCGTTGTCCACAGACGTTATGGACTTCAAGGCGCTCAATGCCTGGCGTCTGGATGACGGCTCGTAGGATGCAGTTGAGGTCTCTGTAGTAGAGGTCGCATGCGTCAACTTTTACGGTGTTGCCTTCTTTGGTGACGCGGTTAAGGTATTTTTGGTCGACTACTTTGCTGTTTACTCGTTGAGGTACCTGCATTGTCTTATTCTCCTGCCAGTTTAATACCCAATATTTTCTGCTCGGACTCGTTCAAGCCAACGCCACGCAACGCCAAACGGTTACCACGGAGCGATTCAATGGCGTTGATGCCCATACCGCCCATCATGTCCTTTATTTCGTGACTCCAACTATGCAACAGGTTAACAAGGCGCCGAGAGGCGATGTCGGGGTTAACGCGTTTACCAATCCAAGGGTCACTTGTAGTGATGCCCCAAGGACATTTACCAGTATAGCAACGCTGGCACACTGTGCAGCCTATAGCTACAAGCGCTGCGGTACCAATGTAAACTGCATCTGCACCCAAAGCAATAGCTTTGAAGACGTCAGAAGAGTTTCGGAAACCGCCAGCCACCACCACAGAGGCGTGGTTACGGATACCCTCATCTCTGAGACGCTGATCCACCTGCGCCAAAGCAAGCTCAATAGGTATGCCCACGTTGTCACGGATGACTTTAGGGGCTGCGCCAGTTGCGCCACGAACACCATCGATGGCGACGATGTCTGCGCCTGCACGCACGATGCCACTTGCGATGGCTGCAATATTGTGCACTGCAGAGACTTTGACGCTTATGGGTTTAGTGTAGTTTGTGGCTTCTTTGAGGGCGTAGATGAGTTGGCGGAGGTCTTCGATGGAGTAAATGTCATGCTGCGGATATGGCGACAATGCGTCGGTGCCTTTGGGTATCATGCGGGTTTTAGCCACGGGTTCAGTGACTTTTTCGCCGGGTAAATGGCCGCCGATGCCGGGTTTTGCGCCCTGACCGATTTTGATTTCGACTGCGGCGCCTGAGTTGAGGTATTTGGGGTGCACGCCAAATCTGCCCGATGCTACCTGCACGATGGTGTGGTCACCGTACATGTAGAGGCTCTGGTCTAAGCCGCCCTCCCCAGTGTTGTAGTAAGTGCCGCACTCCGAAGCTGCACGCGCCAAAGCTGCATGAACGTTGAGACTGATAGCGCCATACGACATAGCAGAGAACATCAAGGGCGTGTCAAGCTGCAACTGCGGAGTAAGCTGGGTTTTGAGTTCCGGTTCGCTTCCACTGTAGTCGATGTCGAGGTGGTCAGGTTTAGCGCCGAGGTAACTACGGATCTCCATAGGTTCACGTAATGGGTCGATGGAGGGGTTGGTGACTTGGCTGGCGTTAAGCAGAATCCGATCCCAATAAGTAAACGCAGGTTTATCGTTGCCCATGCCCACAATCTGAACCGCACCAGACTCCGCTTGCTTTTTAAGGTCACGAATAGCTTCCACAGTCCAATTAGCGTTTTCACGATTAGCATTAGGATTCTTGCGGATCGTAATCGCATTAGTCGGACAGAAAGTGACACAACGCTGACAGTTAACGCAGCTAGCGTCTTTACTAACAATAGTGTCGGATTCAGCGTCGTAGCAGTGCGTTTCATAAGTGCATTGGTTAACACAGACTTTACAGCGGATACAACGGCGCGGGTCACGCTCAACTAGATATTCGGGTATGACGTAGGTCTTCATTGAGTTTCACCTGGTTTATAGTTTTTCAGTCTACATATAACTGGGTCTCCGCCTCGGGGCGCCCAAAACTTATCAAGCTGCGGCGAGACAAGCCGTATGGCAGCTTCTTCAGATGCGATGAATTGGAGGTCGCCTCGGGTGCCTGCAACCATAGGACGCAACTTTATGCGGTCACCCAAACCAATCATTTCGCCATGGTGAGCAATGACAATGCCAAACGGACCGTTCATTAACAGACTACCATAAGTTTGACGCAACGCCTTAAGAAGCGCCTGCTTTTTGGGCTCCATCACATCAATTTCTTCCCATAAAGGTGCCGCCAAGACTTTGGTAACTAACTCGACAGGGAGACGCTGGCGACGCATCAGCAAATCCACCGCGTAGGCTAAAACTTCAGTGTCAGTCTGCATCGTGCATTTGTAACCGTGCATTTCGAGGTACCGACGGTTAATACCATAAGACGACAACTCACCGTTATGAACAACCGTCCAATCCAAGATGTTGAAAGGATGAGCGCCACCCCACCAACCCGGAGTGTTAGTTGGAAAACGACTATGACAACTCCACAAATAACCCTGATACTCTTCAAGGCGGAAGAATTCCGCAACATCCTCAGGGAAGCCCACACCTTTAAACACACCCATGTCTTTGCCGCTGCTAAACACAAACGCCTTACCAGTTTCAGTGTTAACCTTCATAACAGCATCTATAACGTAGTCTGCTTCAGTCTGATGTTCAGGGCGAACCTTTTTAGGCTGCACAAAATACCGCCAAACCAAAGGCGCATTTATGACGTTTGCTTGGGGGTTGGTTTGCATTTCTTCATCATGGAGTATGTCGAATTTCTGTGCCAAAATGTGGTCGGTTTTCTCTTTAGCTTCCCGCGCAAGATACATGATGTGCAGTGCGTAAGCATCTTTGTACTGCGGGTAAATGCCGTAAACTGCGAAGCCGCCACCCAATCCGTTACCTCGGTCATGCATGTTTGCCATAGCACGCACAGGGTCTTTACTGTTGAACCGGCAGCCGCTGGTGTTCATCATGGCGAATATGCCGCAGGCAGCGAAGTCTTTATCGTCGCCGTAGGGGTTAATGATTTTCTGGTCGTATTGGTCCATTATTGTATCACACTCATCTTCTTTTGCAGACCCACAGGCAAAACGGCTAAGCCGAAGTCGTCGCTTAGGAGGCTCTGCTTGAATTTTTTAACGTCAATTTTCTTCTTCATCAAGTTAAGGTAGATGCCGGCGCGCTCAATGCAGTTGACAAGAGTTAAGCCAACGATTACGTTGTTGCGCAAAACCAGTTTGCGGTAGATTTTGGCTTCTGGCTCGGCTTTAACAATGACTTCCAACGTAGGGTCGTCTTTGGGATTAGCTAAACCGACGGACACGATGGGAATACCGAAGTATTTTAGGCTACTCATGTTAGTTCCGCCGTTATACAGGGTTTTCACGCCTGCCATGTTGTAGCCGGCAATTCTGCCCTCTTCCACTGCAAGCGGCCACAACGGCAGCAAACGGTTCTGCTGGAGGATGTAGTCGTAGGCTTCAGCTACGTCGCCGCTGGCGTAAACGTCGGGCACATTGGTTTGCAAGGTGTTGTCGACGACTATGCCCCGGTTAGTTTTTACAGCTGTGCCCAATGCGAGCTCGGTTCTTGGGATTACGCCGATGGCTACGATAACTAAGTCAGTTGGCAAGGTTTCGCCTTTAGTTAAGACCACACCGCCGACTGCGCCTTCGTTGCCTTGTTTGCCGACGATTTTAACCACTGATTGGCCAGTAACTATGTTGACGCCTGCTGCTTTAACAACGCCCTCCACGAGGTCGGAGGCTTTAGCGTCCAAGAGGAGGCTGAGGATTTTCTCCTGCAACTCCACCAAAGTCACTTTAACGCCACGTTTTGTGAGAGCGTCGGTTACGCTGATGCCGATTAAACCTGCACCGATAACCACAGCGGATTTAGCTTTAATTTGGTCGATTTTTGCCACCAGCTTCTCGGCGTCACGGATGGTGGTGAATGTGAAAACGCCCTCTTTGTCCTGTCCCTCCATTTTTGGAACAAAAGGTTTGCCACCTGTAGCTAAGAGGAGCTTCTCATAGGGGATTTTTTCGCCGCCTTCTAAGGTGACGGTTTTCTTCTCCAAGTCCAATGCGACGGCTTTCTTGTCTAGGATTGTTTGGGCGTTGTGTTGGGTCCAGAAGTTCTCTTCGCGGCACATCATTTTAGGGAAGTCTGCTTTGCCGCTGACAAAGTCGCTAATCATTGGGCGGCTGTACTGTGGGCAAACTTCGTCGGATATGACGGTTATTGTGCCTTGTGAGTCTACTTTTCGGATGGCTTCTACGGCGCCGATGCCTGCTGCGGAGGCGCCTACTATGACGTATTTGCTCATTTGCGTTTCACCTCAACGAATACCAACGCCTCGTTTGGGCAGTTGGCGACGCATGCGGGTTCTTTTTGGCCTTGGCAGAGGTCGCATTTGGCGACGACTTTGTTTTCTTTGTCCATTTTGATGGCGCCGTAGGGGCAAACCATGACGCAGGTCCAGCAGCCGATGCATTTGTCTTTGTTGTGGGTAACTTCGCCTGTTTTGGGGTCTTTGGTCATGGCGCCGGTTAGGCAGGCGGTAACGCAGGGTGCGTCGTCGCAGTGGCGGCATTGTATGGCAAATGAGACGGGTTTGCTTATGTCTCGTCTGACTCTGCTGATGGGTTTTGGGCGTTCTACGTTGTAGGCTTTGATGATGTCTTTTGTTTTTGAATGTGCGGTTGCGCAGTATACTTCGCAGAGGCCGCAGCCGATGCATGCTTCTTGTTTAGCGATTATTTTCTTCATTTGGGTTTAACCTTCCAGTTTTTCTTGTTTAGCGGGGACAAGTGAGCATAAGAATGTGGAGTTCTACGTCGCTTGTGCACAGAACACCTTTACTTTTGGCCGATTGATTGTTATTGTCAATAATGACTCGGCAGGTGTTCAAAGGCAATTATGTACCCTCGTTTATAGGTTTTAGACCACCCCAAATGCATGTAATCTATATAACCGTGTCACAAATCATTTATATGAAAATTCACGAAATATGTATTATAAATGAAACATTTACCACGGTGAACTAGTTGGCGGAAA
The DNA here is from genome assembly GCA_963716035.1 of uncultured archaeon. Taxonomy (GTDB): domain Archaea; phylum Thermoproteota; class Bathyarchaeia; order Bathyarchaeales; family Bathycorpusculaceae; genus Bathycorpusculum. The sequence continues at coordinate 91,644 of OY970286.1, forward strand.
AAGACCTCGGATACAGAAGAGTCCAATGCACCGGCAGAGGATCCTATATCATCTCCCTACCCAAAGAATGGGTAGAAGACATCGGCCTAAAGCGCGGCAGCGAAATCGCCTTCAACATCCAACCCGACAACACCCTCACACTCGTCCCCCGCAAAATAGCCGAAAAAGACGGAAAAACCGACCACGCCAAACTCAAAGAATACTACATAACCGTCGACCCCAAAGAACCCCAAGAATCCGCCCTACGCATGATACGGGCATTATATGCCATCGGAGCCGACATTATCCGCATCCACTTCAAAAACCCAAAAGACGCCGCCAAAAACAAAAACGACACCAAAAATTTTGTCCGAGACACATTTTTAGGCGCAGAAATAATCGACGAAACACCCGACGAAATCACTCTGCAAATCCTCATAAAACACAGCGAATTCGGTATCGAAAAAGCCGTCCGACGCATGGCAATCGTCGCGTTAGCTGCTAACCGAGACGCCATAGCCTACCTCACCGACCACAGCCCCTCACTGTTCGAAAGTGTCCTGCACGCCCGAAACGACGTTAACCGCCTCGGACTCTACATTGTCCGCCAACTCAAATACGGCATAGAACGCAACTATTACCGCGAACTCGGGTTCCGCACACCAAAAGAGTTCCTGCTCTACCGCATAGCAGTAAACGACATAGAAAACATTGGCGAAAACGCCTTAAATATCGTTAACAACATAGGCGCCTTCCAGAAGAAAATCGACGACGAAACGTTATTCCTAAAAGACCCCATAGACGAAGAAGTCTATGCTCAACTAACAGGATACTATGGGCATGCGCAGCAACTTTACGAAGACGCCATCAAAGCTGTATTCAAACGTGACTATAAAGACGCAGAGAAGCTAATTTCCAAGCGCGAAGGGCTAGTTGCATTGGAGAATGAGTTAATGATGTTGATTTCCAGCAAGAAAATGGACCCCAACGTCACCGCAATTCTAAGATTGATTTTTGATAGCGCCAAACGCGTCATGGATTATGGCAGAAACATGGCAGAACTCACTCTAAACCGCACGGTTGAGGAACTCTGCTCTACACTGACCTACAAGTAACAAAGCTTTGGGTTAGAAGATTTTATAAAGTGGATGAATCGGCGGGATTTTTATCCCCAGCTTTTCCGCCTGAGCAGCCACAATCGCATCAGCCATCGCAACAGCTGGGAAAACGGCGTCAGCATAGTCTAAAGCGCCAGCAATCACAAAGTTTGCGCCCATAACCTGGGTGTAGAGGGTGGAGGCACCAAGGCAGATTTTTCTGGCGTCAACGCCGAACTCGGTAGTTTTAATGCGTTTCCACAGCGAAATTGCGTTGTTGGGTGCGCAGCCAGCGGGTAAACCGTATTTTTCTTTGATTTGGCGGATGGCTTCTACTGCCGATCCGATGCTTGGCACGTTGAGGACGGCGGTGTCGATTAGGATGTTTTGGATTGCTGCCTGCTGGGCGGTCTGGAGTAAACCGGGTTTTTGGTTGTTCCCTTCCAAAGAGGATAGCCTACCCTGGTCGGGGGCTTTAGGGTCGTAGGCGAGCACCACTGCGGATTTCACGCCTAACTCCTGCAAAATCTTCAACTCGTCAGATGTGGACCACCAATTGATTGAGTTGTAAACCGCCCTTTGTGTTAAGCCCACTTCGTGGATGTGCCGAACGGCCGCCAATTTGGCGTCCCGTGAAACGCTGTCCACCAAGAAGGGCACTGAAACTGCTTCGGCGACAAAATCCACGTATTTGACCATAGCTTCTGCGGTTAAACCCATTATATCAATGAAGAGGGGGTTACCGGTTTCTTCCGAAAGTTCCGCTGCACGATTAAGTTGCGTTTCAGCGCTTTTGCGGTCGAAGATGCCATTTTTTGGGTCTGAGAGGAGTCTGTCGGAGTCGTAGAATATGCTGGGGATTATGCAGGTTGGGTGTTCGCCGGGTTGTCCGCCCACTTGAACGCCGGCTATGCATGCGGTGATTTGTTTGGTTTTGAAAGGCATCAAAGGGATTCCACGCCAATACAGAGGATATTTCTGCTATTAAATTGGGATGCAAAGAACTGAAATAAGTTTAGTGCTCCGGCCGGGATTCGAACCCGGGTCCGCGACTCGAGAGGCCGCTATACTTGACCGGACTATACTACCGGAGCGCAACTTGTGGGGTACATACTGTTTGGTTTTGTATTAATTTACCTTCCCCTCCAAACCCGCCAAACAACCTCAAAATCCGCCGCTGTGAGGGTTTAGGGGCTGCGCTACACAAACTGATTCAAAAAGAAAATGCGGTTAAAACAAGTTTTACTAAAAAGGAAAGTTAAGGGGAAGTTTATTCTTCGCCCATTCCGCCAGGCATGCCACCAGGGCCGCCTGGACCACCTTTTGGTGCTTTAGAGGTGATGACGTCGTCAATGCGCAGAATCATAGTTGCTGATTCAGCTGCGGATTTAATGGCCTGCTCTTTAACCATGATTGGTTCGACGACGCCGTTTGCAATGCTGTCTTGTAGCTTGCCAGTGAAGGTGTTGATACCCATGTTTTTGCCTTCTGCTTTGTCGTGTACGCTGCGCAGTTCAACAAGGATGTCAATGGGGTCTAAGCCTGCGTTTTCTGCGAGTGTTCGTGGAATGACTTCGACGGCGTCTGCGAATGCTTCAACTGCAAGTTGCTCTCTGCCGCCGACTTTTGTGGCGTATTTGCGGAGTTCTTTTGCTATTTCGATTTCGATTGCGCCGCCGCCTGGGACGATTTTGTTGTTTTCGAGCACGTCTGAGATTACTGAGAGGCAGTCGGTCATGGCGCGTTCTGCTTCGTCAACCATGCGTTCTAAGCCTGCGCGAATAAGGATTGCAACGCTGTGAGGGTCTTTGCATTTTTCGACGAAGATCATTTTGTCGTCGCCGATTTTGCGTTCCTCAACGTGGCCTGCTGCACCGAGGTCGGCTTTTTTGAGGTCGTCGAGGTCGCTGACGATTCTGCCGCCAGTTGCACGTGCGAGTTTTTCCATATCGGATTCTTTTACACGGCGAGCCGCGATGATGCCTTCTTTGGAGAGGAAATGCTGGACCATGTCGTCGATGCCTTTCTGGCAGAAGATGACGTCTGCGCCGGAGGCTTTGACTTTGGTGACCATGTTCCGCATCATGTCTTCTTCTTGGTCGAGGAAGGCTTTCATTTGGGATGGGTCTTTGATTCTGATTTCAGCGGTGATTTCGGTTTTTTCGATTTCGAGCGCTGAGTCGAGAAGTGCGATTTTTGCGTTTTCCTTCATCTTTGGCATGCCTGGGTTGACGATTTCTTTGTCGATGATGATGCCTTGGATGAGTTGGGTTTCAAGGAGGCTTTTTCCTGTTTTCTTGACGAGTTGGATGTTGTCGATGTCTGCAAGGGTTTTTTCTCCGCGGCACTCAGCGATTTGCTTGACTGCGTCGATACTGATTTCTGCAAGGTGCTCGCGTGCGGAGCCGACTGCTTTGCTGCTCATGCTGGTTAATGCGACTTTCATGAGGATTTTTTTGTCGTTTACATCGAGGGGTACTGCGGTTTTGTTGATGGCTTCGATGGCTTTAACGGAGGCTTTGCGGAATCCGCTGACGAGGATGGTTGGGTGGATGTTTTGGTCAAGGAGTTCTTCGGCTTTGCGGAGCAGTTCGCTTGCCAGCACTACTGCGCTGGTTGTTCCGTCGCCGACCATGTCATCTTGGGTTTTAGCGATTTCAACCATCATTTTGGCCGCTGGGTGCTCGACGTCGATTTCTTTTAGGATGGCTGCACCATCGTTGGTTATTGTGATGTCGCCTAAGCTGTCGATGAGCATTTTATCCATGCCTCGGGGGCCCAAGGTGGTTTTTAGTACTTCACCGATTACGCGGGCGGCCATAATGTTGTTTCGTTGGGCTTCTTTGCCTCTGCTTCGTGTAGTTCCTTCTTTGAGGATGAGGACTGGCTGTCCTGAACCTGTTGTTGTTAAATACGCCATATCGTTATCCCTACTTTAGTAGAATTTTGTTTAGTTAGGATTATTGCAAAAAGTAAACGCAAATATAAACTTTAAGGCTTCCCCAGGGCTTGTTGTTTCTGTTGGTTTGTTAATTTTGGGTTGGAAGGTTCTTCCACTGATAAAAAAACTAGGTTTTAAGCCAACCCAACTTCACGAAACCATAAGCCGCAAACGCCATACCCACACTCACCACAAAAGCAACCTCCCACAAAAACGCACCGAACGGCTGATCCAACAAGTTAGCACCCAGCAACCCACCAACCATTGCAGGAATCACAGAAATCGCAGTAATCACAGCAAGAATTTTCAGAATACGATTAGTCTCAAATGAAGTCTGATTAATGTAGAGATCAATAACAGAACGCAGATTATCAATCAAGTCATGCGCAATTTCGTTCAAGTACACAGCGCCATCCTGTAGCACATGAAACGATTCCTCGGATTTCTGGTCAAACCCTTCAAGGGGAACCTTCTTTGAAGTTATAATGCTCATCATGTCTTTAAAGTGAACAAGATTCGAAACCAACCGCGACACCTCCTTATCAAGCTGGTAGATACGTTCCAGAAAGTCGCGGGGCAACTTTGAGCGTGGTGTGCCGCTGATTTTTAGCACTTCAATTTCTATTTCGGAGAGAATAGAGCGATAGTCGTTTAGTCTATGCTCAAGGAGGTTGTATAGTATGGGGACCACGAAGGCTTTTTCAGTTGCCGTCTGGGAAAGTCCACTGACAACGTGGTCGATGAGTTCAGGGCTGTGGCGGGAGACGGTTAAGATTTTTTTGCCGTTACAAATCACGATTATGCCTGAGCGGGAGATTGTGAGGTAATTGGCGAGGTTTTCAGCAGGGTATTTTATGTGACCGGATTGGAGGAAAATGAGAGAGGTTTTCTGCACATAGTCGATGTGGGGGAAAATTTCGTCCATTAGGTTGCTTTGAAAGTGTGGTTCGGGGATGCCTAGTAGGGTGCTTAGTTGGTTGAATCCTGAGTCGCTGACGTAGTGAAGGTCGATCCATTCGTGCTTGTTTTGGTCGGCGAGGTGGGTTTTTACGTCCTCCCAGGCGGAGGTTTGTGTTGATTTTTAGGTCTTGTCCAACTTGGCGTATGACTGTTGGAGGAGGCGCTTCCTCTTTTACGGATGCTATGTTGTTGTTTCGTCTACCGCCGATAACTCTGCCGCCCACAGCTAACGCTCTTGGGAGCCTGAGCAGTCGTAGCAGTAGCGATGGAGATCCGGTGATGGTTAGGTCAAGCAGGGGTAGGTACTGTAGGAACGGGAGTATGATGATTACTAAGTCAAGCAGGTGCCAGGGTGAAGTGAAATGTTTCCAGCGGTTTTTTGCTACGTAGAGTTTAGAGACGTACTCCGACACAAACAAGACCACAATTATCCAGTCTGCGATTTCAAAAAAAGTAATAACCTGTATATCAAACGCGAAAAGAAATGGCAACAGAATAAGCGGGATAAGGATAAGCGACAGGAAAATCATGAAGCTATCCGAGAAAATAGCATTGACCATATCACGGAGGTTTTCCCGTGTATCTCGCTTTGGAACATATAATGAGCGGGGTAATGCTTCGTTCTTGGATGCGTCGTCCTGCGGACGGGGTCTCATCGACATCTAGTGATCTATAGCGATTTACCGAATGTTCAATTGATAAACTATTCGCTTTTACACGGACTTTTAGGACGAATCAGTTTTCTTTTTGTTAGAGTCCTTGTCCATCTGCGGCTTTTGCTCCAGCTTAGTAGGCAAATACTCGTCAACAATATAGGTTAAACCGTACCTGCTGAAAGCTTCAAGCTCCGTCTTACGCTTGATTTTTAGGAACATCTTGATTTCACGTTGCCACACAGGATCATTTTGGTAACGAGGGTCTCTTTGCAACTCGTAAAGACGTTTAATGTCAACTTCATCTAAGGGGTCGGTAGGCAACTTGTACTCAACGATGTCAGATGCCCAAACGCCACTCCAAACTGCGTCGGGGGTGTTGAGTTGTCGTAAATGTGCGGCGTTAGCTGAGCCAGAAATGATGACCTGCGCAATGTGCATTCCCCAGGGGTCGCCGTCGGTTAGGATGTAGACGGGAAGGTTGAGTTCATCGTGGAGGCGACGTATGAAGCTGCGTGTCTGTCGGGGAGCTTGGCCACCGCACGAGATTAGCAGCGATTTGTGTTTGTTGTGAACATTTTCTTCGATGAATCTTGTAAATAGTGCACCTTTCTCAATGGCTATAACCTTATCTGCGCTGGTTTTGATGAATTCTGAAGAGGTTACTGCAGGACCGATGAGGACGCCGTCAGGGTGGCTGGTTAAGTTGACCGTTTTTCCTTCATAGCCGGGTACGGTGTAGCCGATTTCGAGGTCACCGAAGATGGCGCTGCGTTCCTCGGGGAAAATGCTGAAATCTTCTCGTGCGAAGCCAGAGAGGGTTTCAAGGTCGGTGATGATGTTGTTTGATTCCTGCTGGTCTTGGAAGGTCATCTCGTAAGCTTGCGCTGAGTAGTAAACATCTCTTAGCGTGCTGGTTTTGCGTTGGCTGGTTAGTTCGTTGCTGAACATCGCGACCCACGCAAGCTGCGTGAAGGGCTTAATGTGGCGGATGTTGCGGGTGCTTCTGCCTACGCTTTTTTCGCCTAAAATGTATTGGCGCAGATGCTCGTCGTATGTGATGTTCTCAGTGCTTCTGCTCGGCATGTTAACTGATGGGAACTGGCCTTGGTCAAGCTGATTGTAAATGTCAGTTCCGAACTTTTTAAGCCCGTTTAGAACCTCTTTTTTCTTTTCGGAGATGTTAACTTTCTTCTGCGCCATATTTCTGTACACTCTTTAGTAGTTTATCAACGTCGGGACGTCTGGTTTCCCCAGCTAGAGTAGTTGAGAACTCCGCGATTTTGGGCAGGTACTTGCTGAATATGCCCAGACGTTTCTTTTCGTTGTGCACGTGTTCTTGTTTGGCGAGGAAATGCTGAATTTGGCGTGCCACTTCGCGCACTGCGTTGGCTTCTTCACGTCGGACTTCGGGGCGGTCGGAGATGAATTCTTTGCCGACGGTTTTGTAGGGCACCTTGGTGCTGCAAATGTGAATTACTATGGCGATGGGCATTTCGGGCTGGACTTTGTATCGTCGCCAATTCATGTTTGATATTACACGGTAGGAGACGTCGCTCGCTTCATCGTAGAGCAGGGGGATTTTGTTGGCGAAACGGTAAATCACGAAGCTATCCCGTTTAGGCACGCCGCCTCCGTAAGCCATAGCCATCTCCACAATGAATGGGTGACCAGCATAGGTGCTGGGTTTGCGTTGGTGAACAACCAAAAACTCGGGGTTAAGCTCCTTCATTACACCTGCTTTAAGAAGTTCTTCGCCTAACGGAGAGAGGCAGCTTGCGTCGGGAGGCAGGAAATCTTTGTATTTCTTTAGGTTCTGCATTAGGCGAACGATTTCTTCGTGGTTGAGTTTTTTGGGGTTCTTGCTTGCGGGGATGGCTGCGAATTCGAGGAATTTTTGGGCTGTGATTTCTCCGACGCGGTGGAAGTGTTGCCTCAAAAATGTGGACATGTTTTGGCATTCGGTAATTTGGATGAGCCTTTGTAGGAGTTCGACGTCGACACCGTAGGGGTGGGGTTGTGTTTCTTTCGGCGGTTCCGGCATCTCTGTGGTCGCCCTAGTGAACTTGTAAAATCTGCCTTTAGGGTCCACGAAGGTGATGTTTGCGTAGGGGTTAACCATGGCGGTTTGTTTGAAGTACTCGATTATTTTTGGCATGGCACGGAGGTAGTCGCCTTCGAGTGAGAACTCGATGATGGTGCCTCGCCAGTTGTCCTTGTTTATGAGGACTTTGCGGTCCAATATGATGGGTTTGTTCCGCTGGATGTCAATCATTAATTTGAAGGTGTAAATTTTTTCTTGACCCGTACTTGAAGTGACCATGACGGGTTGATGGGTGGTGATTTGACCGTAGAGGACAGCCATTTTGCCGCCTAAGCCGAAGGTACCGCGGGCTTGTTTGAGTTTGTATTTGCTGCCGTAAAGGATTTGGCCAAAAGCGGAGGGGATAAAACGAGGCGGGATGCCTGAGCCGTTGTCTTCGACTCTTAACTTGTAGATTTGAGTGTCTTTGGTGGCTTCTGCCTCGAAAGATAAGCGCACATAGATGTCGGGGGGGATTTTCTGGCTTTCTGCAGCGTCAAGCGAGTTTTCGACGAGTTCGCGGATGGCAACGAAGATAGATCTGGTTGGGTTGGTTAAGCCCGCGATGTCTCGGTTGCGATAGAAGAAGTCAGATGCGCTCATCTCTTCGAAGGTTGCTTGTGCCACTTGCTGCTTACACCACTTTTCCCCGTTTTCGGTTGAGAGTGCTAATTATATTTGTTGCTTGTTCTTTAACTTAACTGCACTGTATGGCTAAATGACACATTTTTTAGCTATTCATGTTTCCATGTGTTGACGGCGGGTTTTGCAACGAAAATGTAAATCACACAGTTTCACCAAAAGCACCGCCATGGAAAAAACGCTGATTTTCCAACAGTCCCCCAAAGTGCATCGTAAAAAACCAAAAAATCGTGGAAAAACCAGCCAAGACAAACCCACGCATGGGAACAAGCCGCTTCAGGCAATGAATTCTGTCAACGGATGCCGTGTTGATAGACAAGCAGCCTTAACATAGCACCATACGCAAAGTCCATTGGTTCAATTCACCCTGTGATTAAATACCGCCCCGCCAACTCTACGACCAGAAATGCAGCGCAACCCGTTTTAAAAAAACAAACATTGCCCACGTCAATCTTGTAGTGCCGCGAAAACCACCAAATCCACATAAAGAAAGAACACAAAAACCATTCGACCCCTCTGAAACAGGGAGTCTAGCCAAATGCAAGAATAACAAAACAAAAAATAAAAAAGAGTTTAGAAGAAACTCTGAATAGGCGAGTCGCTTTGCTTTTCGCATTCGCCTTTGATTTCTTCAATTCGGGTTTTAGTTAAGGCTTTAATGCTGTTAAAGTTAGACATCTCACCATAACTAACCAATGTAATTGCCGTGCCGTCTTCGCCTTTACGGGCAGTTCTGCCGATGCGGTGGAAATAGTTCGGTGGATCTTCTGGAACGTCGTAGTTGAATATGTGTGTAATGTCAGGTATGTCTAAGCCTCTTGCTGCAACGTCGGTAGCTACTAGCAGGTTGCGTTTGCCATGTTTGAATTCGGCAATTGAGCGATCCCGCTGTGCCTGAGTGAAGCCCGCGTGAAGTACTTGTGTTCGGTGACCTCGTTTGTAAAGTTGGTCAGCTAAACGGCTGGTGGCGTGGCGTGTCCTGCAGAAAATGATGGCTTTCTCGACGCGATCATCTTGGAGGAAGTCGCAGAGGGCATTTAGTTTGCCGCCTTGGTTTACGACAACATAGAACTGTTTCATCTGGGTAACTGCGATTTCATCTTTGCTAACGAGGATTTTTTCAGGGTTACGCATGTACTTGTGGGCTAGGCGCATGACGTTTTCGTCCATTGTTGCGCTGAACAATGCGGTTTGATGGTCTTTGGGGATTTTGGACAGTATGAACTCGATGTCTTCAATGAATCCCATGTCGAGCATGCGGTCTGCTTCGTCTAAAACGACGAAACGCACTGAAGATAAGTTAAGTACACGCCTCTCCATGAGGTCGATTAGTCTACCGGGAGTGCCGACGACTATTTGGACGCCGTTTGTGAGGGCATGAATCTGCTTGTTTATAGATTCGCCACCGTAAACGGGTAAAACCTTGACTTTCGCGTATTTGCCGAATTTAGAGATGTTTTCTGCATCTTGGTTGGCTAATTCGCGTGTTGGAGCCAAAACGAGTCCTTGGACTCCGCGGACTTCACGGTTCAAGTTATGAACCATTGGAACTCCGAAAGCGGCGGTTTTGCCTGTGCCGGTTTGTGCTTGCCCGATGACGTCTTTGCCCTGTAGCAGGGGTGCTATGGCTTGAGCTTGAATCGGAAAAAGAGTGTCAAACCCAAGTTCGTTTATACTTCGGAGGACTTCACTGGATAACGGTAAGTCCTTAAATGATTGAACTTGCATTTTTTATCTATGCTTCTTCTGCCACTGTTTTATTCATGATGTCTCAAAAAGCTTTGGAGCTTTGATACATGAGTTAATGTGACAGGCACCAACTAGGTCGGGGCGTATAAATACCTTTAGCGACGTTGAAGGCAAATCACACGGGTAAAAACTCTGAAAAAACCAAGAAAACCGCAAACTCGGTTGGGTCAGCGAAATATGACGAGCTCTCACAGCCGCAAGGCTCGAAGCCGTCGCCTCACATCATCCCAAGCCGCATATAAGTGGAGAAAGAAATTTATCTATTACGTCTAGAAACAAAAAAAGAAAAAGAAAGAGAAATTAACCAATCAACTGAGCAACAAAGTCTGCACTGCGAGCCGCGATATCCTCGCCCTCACCGATTTTCACAACCACCGCGTTTTGAAGCGCTCCGCCGCTTTGCAAAGCAGGAACAGAATCCTTGATTGACGCTTTGTCCTCGGGTGAAGTTGCGCCTTGACCGCTACCATATACGCCGAATAAGGTGCCGTTGCTAGGTTGCATAGAACCTAAGGCATCTTTAACTGAGGATGTGGGGGTACCTGCATAGATTGGTCCACCGACGACGACTATACTGTATCCTGTAATGTCTGTCGCTGCAGAGCTTTTGATGCCTGCTAAGGTGACGGTTAGGTTTAGGTTTTGGAGGTCAGATGCAATTTGCTGGGCAACCTTGGTTGATGCACCTGATAAGCCAGGGTCGTAGAGCACCAGAGCGGTTCCCATGGAAGTGCCCTGCGGTGTTAGGGTCTGAATGCCAGTGGCGGTGTAAGCGGCAACATCGAGGAAGATTACGGCTACAAACGCAAAGAAGGCTATAAGCAACACTGCGATTACTGCAAGAATAATTTTCAGTATTTTGTTCATGTTTGAGCCTCATGTTTTGGTACCGTAGCGGATTTATAAATAATTGGGGTTTTTGCAGAAAAACGTACAAAAACAGTACGTCAAACACCATGGTGAACCTGAAATCTGGTGCAGCTTTAACGACATTTGACGAATCTAAATGCTTAAACCCATCCAAGAGTAGGATAGCTTAAAGCGCGTTATGGCGGAGGTGAAAAGAGAATGATATTCGAAGAAGAAGATGAATGGGAAGAAGGCGAAGACGAAGAATGGGAAGAAGAAGAATGGTAAATTCGTCAGTGAACAATCTAACTTTATCTTTCTTTCAACTTTTGCGTAAAACAATTTTTTGTTGAAAATTTTTAGTTATTGGAGTTTAGGGCTTACCAGTAGAATTTGGTGGGTTGGTAGTCTATAAGCAATAACTTTTTAGGGTGTAAGTTCTCCTATTTGGGTATAGGTGTGTTTCTATGGTAGAAAAAATTGAAAAACCTTTAGAGTCAGCCGCCCACGGAATGGCGGAAACCATGCTTGCAGTAATTGACAAACTTGCTGGAAAAGAATCCGACCTCAAACTAAGTTTTGAAGACTTAACCCTCGACATGGGCCCGTTTAAAGCGAAGATCAACGGCGCAATCATTTTAGACATCGTTTATTCCAAAGACGTAAAACCATAAACGTGTGGGCACCAAAATGCCCTTCGCTTCTTTCCTCGGCGAGATAGTCAAATCCGGCAAAGTTACTTTTTCTAAAGGCAACGTTGAAGCATTGGAAATCACTGCTGCAGACAAAAAAATCGACGTGAAAGCACTGAACAAGGAAATTGTTAAAGACGCAATCGCAGCAGCGCGGGGCACTCCGGAGGGCAAAGGGGTCGGCGCCGCCATAAAGGGCACCATAAAGCAAATCAAAACGGCGCAAAGCAGCATAGGCTTGCTTAAAGAAATGGCGGAAGACCTCTCACAGGCGGGCATTACGGTAACGTTAACTTACAAGAACAGCGTCGTGGTTACGTTGGGGGCTGATGCTAACCCTAAATTTTCTGAGGTAGCAACAGGCACAAAAGCTATCGAAGTTAACAGTCCCCGAAAACTTATAGAGTTGGGCATTTAGAGTACGGTTAATCGGCGGTTTTCTGGTTTTAAATTTATAACTGACCCTTTCAATTCATACTTGGACGTTAACCATGACGCGACTCGCCGTATTAGACAAAGACAAGTGTAAAGTTAAAAAGTGCAACCAACTCTGCGTTAGCTTCTGCCCCATGGTCCGCAGCAGAGTTGAAGCCATCCGCGTTGAGGGCAACAGCGCAATAATCTCTGAAACTTTATGCAGCGGATGCGGCATATGCGTCAAAAAATGTCCCTTCAAAGCAATCAGTATAGTTAACTTGCCCGACGAGTTGGAGAAGGACTGTAGCCACCGTTTCAGCGAGAACAGCTTCAAACTGTACCGCCTCCCCATGCCCGCTCCGGGCATGGTGTTAGGTTTACTGGGCCAGAACGGCATCGGCAAAAGCACTACGCTAAAAGTCTTCTCAGGCGAGATCAAACCGAACCTGGGCAAATTCGATGCGCCGCCTGATTGGAGCGAAATCATCCAATACTACCGGGGGTCATCGCTGCAGGATTATTTTGCTAGGCTTAGCGAGAAGAAACTTAAAGTTAGCAGTAAACCCCAGTACGTTGACAAAATTCCCAAAGCTATTACAGGAAAAGTAGGCGACTTACTGGATAAGGTTGATGAACGCAAACAAATTGACCAAATCGCCGACGAGTTAGAGCTGCGCAAGATTTGGGACAGAAACCTTGATGTGCTTAGCGGTGGAGAATTGCAGCGGGTAGCAGTTGCTGCGGCGCTTAGCCGCGAGGCGGATGTGTACCTTTTCGACGAACCTAGCAGTTACTTAGACGTCAAACAGCGCCTCGTGGTTGCGCGAGCGATTCGTAGCCTCAAGGAACAGAACAAAACCGTCATAGTTGCCGAACACGATTTAGCCATCATTGATTATCTCAGCGACCAAATCTGCGTGTTTTATGGCGAACCAGGAGTTTACGGCGTCGTTAGCCATGTGCACGGGGTCCGAACAGGCATCAACATTTACCTCCAGGGCTATATCCCTGACGAAAACATCATGTTCAGAAAAGAAGCCATCGTGTTCCACGAGAAGCCACCGACCACAGGCGAAAACATCGGTGCTCCGCTCCTTAGCTGGAGCAGGATGGAGAAAACCTTCAAAGGCTTCAAACTCACCGTGGAACCAGGGGAAATCCGCAGCGGCGAAATCATCGGCATTTTAGGCCCCAACGGCATCGGCAAAACCACATTGGTCAAAATGCTGGCGGGTTTAGAAGAAACTGATGATAAACGCCAACTTAGCAAACTCACCGTGAGCTACAAACCGCAGTACATTGCTCCTGATTACGAGGGCACGGTGCAGGAGCTTCTGATGAGTGTGGCGAAGGAAAACTTTATTTCAAGCTGGTATAAAACTGAAATCGCTACGCCTCTGCGTTTGCAGGTTCTTATGGACCGCAATGTTATGGAGCTTAGCGGTGGGGAACTGCAGAAAGTCGCCATTGCGGCGTGCCTTAGCCGGAAAACCGATTTGTTTTTGCTTGACGAGCCCAGCGCTTACCTTGATGTTGAAGAACGCCTTAACGTAGCCAAAACCTTGCGCCGTGTTGTTGAAGCGCATGGCATTCCAGCGTTTGTTGTAGAACATGACGTGGTTACTCAGGACTTTATTGCGGACCGCTTGATGGTTTTCAACGGTGAACCGGGAGTTTCTGGTTTAGCTCATCCGCCGACGACGCTTCGGGGTGGCATGAACACCTTCCTCAAGGAGATGGATATAACGTTCCGGCGTGACTCAACGACCTTCCGTCCTCGCGTGAATAAAGAGGGTAGCCAGATGGATAAGTTCCAAAAAGACATCGGCGAGTACTACTATACGAAGATTGTCAAGGATAAGGATGAGAAAGAGGAGCCGGCTAAGTCTAAAAAGAAGTAGCGTTTTTTCACCTTTTTGGCCGGTTTTTGTTTTTCTAGAGTAGAGGAAGAAGTGTGCTGCCCACTACTTCGTCTTCTAAAGCTCAAAGCAAACGGCAGTGTTTTGGCGTCTGCGTTTGTGCTGCGTTGCTTTCTGGTTGTAGCGGGTTATAGAGGTTTGGTTAGTTCGTTTATAGTAGGTTTGGGGCTGGATGAATGAGGTCAGGTAGTTTTTTGGGTTTTGGGGTGGTGGAGCTGTGTTTTCTGCTGTTGTGTTTTGCTGGCAAAATTTTTTAGGTTAACCTAAACCTTTATTATGTGACTCTAACATTTTTAGGTTAACCTAAACTTAAGGTGTGGAAAATGCCGCAAAAAACAACCCAAGACTACCTCAAAACCATCTACAGCCTAACCAAAAACAACGAACTCGTCAGCAACACCGAAATCTCACAAAAACTAGACGTCGCCCCAGCCACCGTAACCGAAATGCTCAAAAAACTAGCCCAAGAAGGCTACGTCCAATACAGCCCCTACCACGGCAGCATCCTCACCGAAAAAGGACAAAAAGAAGCAAAAAAAATCACACGCAAACACCGCCTCCTCGAAACCTTCCTAGCCGACGTACTCCACATAGGCAAAGACAAAGTCCATAGCCAAGCCTGCGAAATGGAACACACCCTCTCCGACGAAGCAGAAGAATCCCTCTGCCGCCTGCTAAAGCACCCCGACACATGCAGCGACGACGGCAAAACCATACCAGCCTGCGACCTTCCCTTCACAAGCTGCGAAGAATGCATGGGACTCCACGCCCAAGGACTCGAAGAAGTGGGCAAACGCAAAGAAAACCTCCTTGCCCTAAGCGAACTAAAATCAGGACAATCAGGTAAAATCCAGTTCATCCGAGGCGGACACAACGTACTTCAACGCCTCCTAGACATGGGGCTGACTCCAAGCACAAAAATCACCCTTGTCAAAGCCGCACCCTTCGAAGGACCCATCGAAGTGTCTGTGCGCGGCTCAAAACTAGCCATCGGCAGAGGCATCGCATCTAAAGTATTCGTAGAACCCCTCCCTAAACAGGAGGCAGAAGCCAAATGAACGAAAACGGCAAAACTAAACACTTCACAATCGCGCTAGCTGGAAACGCCAACGTAGGCAAAAGCGTCATCTTCAACCAGCTAACCGGTTCAGACCAGATTATCGGCAACTGGCCAGGCAAAACCGTCGACCGCGCTGAGGGTACCCTTCGGTTTGAAGGCTACGACTTCACAATCATCGATTTACCGGGGATTTACTCTTTCTCCACGTTCTCAATGGAGGAACTGGTTTCCCGCGACTACATCGCTCTAGAAAAACCCGACGTCGTCGTAAACGTTTTAGATGCTTCGATTCTGGAACGTAACCTATTCTTCACCATCCAACTCATGGAAATGGGTGCACCCTTAGTTCTGTGCTTAAACCAGATTGACGAAGCAAAAAAGAAAGGAATATTCATCGACAAAGAAAAACTCCAAGAAACCCTTGGCGTCCCAGTCGTTTTCGCTGTAGCCACCCGGGGCGAAGGCATTTATGAACTCATGGGCGAAGTCGTCAGAATCGCCAACGAAAAACCCAAACCTAAACCGCTAAGCTACCACAAAGATGTAGAAGAAAAAATCGAGAAACTCCAGCGCGTCATAGAAAAAGAAAAACTTGACCTGCAGTACCCGACACGTTGGGTGTCGATTAAGCTGCTGGAAGGCGACAGCGAAATCACAAAGATCGTAGCGGACAAATCCCCTGCTGTCACCGAGGCTGCGAAAACCATTTCAGCGGAACTTCAAATCAGCTGCGAAGAAAAATGCTTCTCTATCATCGCCCAAGAACGCTACGCTCTGGCAAACTCCATTGCTGCTTCAGCAATGCAGCAAGACGAGATCTGGAACAGCACCTACGATAAGCTGGAGTGGCTAACAACTCACCACATCTGGGGTTACTTCACAAGCATCGGCGTCATAGCAGGGCTGCTTTTGTGGACTTTTTTCGTGGGCAACGCTCTCTCAGGCGTAATTTCAGAAGGACTAAACATCATAAACCCCATTGACCCCGCCTTGTCCACAACGCAGCCAATCTTAAGCGTCATCCTAAACGGCGTCTGGGGCGGCATCGGAGCAGGCTTAACCCTCATCCTCCCGTTCGTCATCCCATTCTACCTACTGCTCGCAGCAATAGAAGACTCAGGGCTCTTAACCCGAGTCGCATTCATGATGGACAGCGCCATGCACAAAATGGGACTCCACGGAAAAGCCCTTATCCCCATAATTTTGGGGTACGGCTGCAACGTGCCAGCAATTCACAGCTGCAAAATCATGGAAACCCGACGGGAACGTCTGCTTGCGGCTTTCGCCATCACGTTCGCGCCCTGTTCAGCCCGCACAATCGTGCTCTTCGGCATGGTCGGGCTATTTGTAGGCATCCAGTGGGCTCTACTGCTCTACCTCGTAGACATAGCGGTCATATTTGCCATGGGCAGAATCGCCATGAAAGCGGTACCTGGCAAATCCACAGGGCTAATCATGGAGATGAGCAGCTTCAAACGACCCTCAGCCAACGTAGTGCTAAAGCAGACGTGGGCACGCACGAAATCCATCATCTACGTCGTTTTCCCCATCTATATTGTGGGCAGCGCATTGCTCCAAGCCCTCTACGCTTACAACGTACTTACTCCGATTAGCGATGTGATGGCTCCGTTGACTGTATGGTGGCTTGGTCTTCCAGCACTGGCAGGTGTACTCTTAATCTTGGGCACGGTGCGCAAAGAACTAATCATGGTCGGCGCAGTTGCAATGCTTGGCACAACCAACCTGCTGATTCAACCCGGCGGGTTCAACCAAGTGCAGCTTGTGGTTATGGCGTTGGTTGCAATGCTCTACATCCCCTGCATCTCCACCGTCGCCATATTAGGCAAAGAATTCGGGTGGAAAGCCACAGCAGTCATGACAGCCGCCAACATAGTCGTCGCCCTCTTGGCCGGCGGCTTAGCATACCGCCTGCTAACCTTATCCGTCTAAAGTCATTCACCCTTCACCCTATTTTGGGGTTTCAACTTTTTTTTTTGAAAAACCAAAATTTCTGCCTCGAAAAACCTCAACAAACGCCCCGTTAAACCAAATAAATGCTGAACTACCAGCTAATTTTTACGAAAAAATATAGACAAATATATTCGGGTAATTAGGAAAGACATTAATTGACTACCGAAACTAATCATAAGCTAAATGAAGTCGACTCTGGCTGTCTTGCTTGCTAATATGGGGTTTGTTCTGCAAATCTCAGGCGTCTTCATCTTGGTCCCAATAGTGGCGTCCTTCATTTTAGGCGAAACAACCGCTGCATTGGCGCTTTTCATAACAGCCACATGCTTTCTAGTCTTAGGCTTCTTGACAAATTCGTTGTGCGAAAGAAAAGAAATGACGTTTAAGCAGTCCTGCGCCCTAATCGTTTTGGTTTTCGTGCTGCTAAGCGCCATTGGCTCCATCCCCTACCTCTACATAGGCGTAGCCGACGGCAACCTCGCCCAGCACATAACCGACAGCCTTTTCGAGTCAGTCTCAGGCTTCACAAGCACTGGATTCTCTGTTATACCCAACTTAAGCGTGCTGCCGCAATCCATCATCCTCTACCGAGGCTTAACACAATTTATCGGCGGCATCGGCATCGTAGTTGTGCTCTTGGCTTTCTTTTATCCTGAGGCGAAGCTGCGCGAATTCGCCAAAAGCATGGGATTAACCAACGGCCACAAAATCAAAAACACCTTCCTATTCATCATTGCAGTTTACTGCATAGTTACTATAATTATGATAGGCATCGGCTACGGATGGGGCTACCATAACATTATCGACTTAAGCTCAATTGTCTTCTCTGCTATGAGCACGGGCGGCTTCTCACCCGTAAATGATTTAACCCCCCTGATTATGCAGCCGCCCCTAAACTTCATAGTACCCTTCTGCATGATTTTCGGAGCTTCTAACTTCTTAGTGCTGGCACTTTTGTACAAACGCAAATTCAAAGAGTTCCTAAACTCTGAAACCACTGTGTTATTAGCAATCACCGTCATTTCAACGGGGCTTTTGATTTTTTTCTTCAAAGTCCCCTCCTACGACGCCGGCTTCCAAGTCATATCCGCCCTGTCCACTAGCGGCTTCAGTTATGTACCGATCGCCGAATTAAACGACTCTCTCAAACTGTTTTTGGTAGCGTTGATGTTCGTAGGCGGCGCCTCCTTCTCCACCGCGGGGGGCATCAAAATCTACCGGTTCCTACTGATAATCAAAAGCATCCCGAAAACCGTCACCTTCACCATCATCGGCAAAGACACCAAAAACTCCAAAATCAACTCCTTAAGCAAAAACTACACGTACTCCGAAGTCATGCAAGCCGCAACCATGATTTTCCTGACTGCCCTTGCGATTTTTGTTTCCTCATTTATAGTCAGCTACTACGGTTACAAACCCATAAACGCCATCTTTGACTGCACCTCTGCGGTAGCCACCACAGGACTGAGCACAGGCGTAGTGGGTCCCAGCTTAGCGCTGGAGCTAAAATGGCTCTTCATGTTGCTTATGATTTTGGGACGTGTCGAAATCATGGTGTTCCTTGTGGCGCTTTCAAGGGTTAAAGAGAGACGCCGAAACAGCCGTCAAAAATCTGTGATTGAGAAAATCGAAGAGATGGCTACATTGCAGGAAGAAAAAGAAGAAGATGATGAAGCGGCGTCTAATGCAAATACATGATAATGTAGAATAGTTCGCCAGAGAGGAACGCAATCCACCAGATGCCAAAGAGGACTTTTGTGAGTTTACGGTGCCAAACACTTGGTTTTTTACGTTTAATCATAGAGACGCCTAAAGCTAACACAGCGATTTCTAACGCCATAACAGCTACAGCGACTGCTCCGTGTATGCCGAAGTAAACGTTGAACACTGGGGTAAGCTGAATTGAGGCGCCTTCAACTGCTCCGCCGAAGGTGCGGTACAGCATGTAACCGATTGATAGAGTTAAGTCCCAGAGTATGGCAACTGCGCCTGTTACAGGGTGGATATGCTTATGTTTTATGCCGCTCCAGAAAGCGTGAACAAAAAAGAACGCTACCGGAATTAAGCCACTGCAACAATTGTAGATGCTAACGGTGCCATAGACATGGTTTAAGCCTTAAAAGAAACTTGGAGGCAGCGGTTGCTAATTAATCCTGTGTTTGCTTGCCAACTACTTTGGCAACCGCCACTGCACCTGTTAAAACGCCGGTGTTAAGGTACATTAATTCTTTGCCTGAATCCAACTGAATAGTAGTGTGAAATGCAGTGATTTCTGTTACGATACCTTCTTCGTTTCGGAAGGAAGTTAAAACTCGGTCCCCGACATTGTAGGGCAGCCGTTTCTCCTGCGTGGGTTCTGGCGAGCGTAGCTGGGTTATGATGACGCCTCCAGATGCGATGGCACTGTTAGGAATGGTGATTTGGCCCACGTCGGTTCGGATACGCACAACCAACGCAGTCATGTCCGAAACTTTTCCCGGCATGTTGTTCACCATTACTTCGTCGCCGATTTTCAGTTTATGCGTCGTGAAAACAAGTGCACCTGAGAGTACACCGCCTACGAAAGTGGATATAACCAGCCCCACAGTGATAGATATTATCCCGGCGCTTGTCAACAAAGTTGAAAGGCTAACGTTGAAAATACTCAAAACAGCGAAAGCAGTTACAGTCATAGCTAAAGCCATGAAGAGAAACTGCATGACCGTAGCGACTTGAACACCAAGATGAGGGGTCAAGAGCGATTTTAGGCGGGTGAATATGTAGAGGACCACGGCGACGCAGGCAAAAAGAATGGATAACGTGACAAGTAGATCCATCTGGTTAGACAAGTTAGTTGGAGTAGCAATGAAAACCTCAAAGAAAGTTATGGTGGTTGCCGCTAACGCCACGATTATAACAATTGAAGCCGCTAAACGTTTTAACGAAACCAGCACGCCAGCCAAGCTTTATCTCTCCTGAGGATATCTGCAGAATCAGATTTCTATAGTTTTTCCCCGCCTCTAAAGAAACAATCTTAAGCGTTGGCTACAGATGTTTAGGTATGTCGTCGTATAAAGCTCCACATTGCCCCTGCCCCGAACGCAGATGCCCCATACATGGCCACTGCAACGAATGCGTCGCACAACATAAAGCTAAAAACGAGAACCCCTACTGCGCAAGGTAAATCCGATGGCTAAACCCTCGGAGACTGAAGCCCAGCAGAAGCGGCTAAAAGTGCATGTTTACTTCTGGAACATTGTTGGCTCAGTGGAACATGTAAACGTTCCTAAACTGGAGGATGCCCTGCGCAGAGAATTCCGCACTTCCGACACCCGCTTTATTGAGCAGCAGGTCGCCTTGATGCAGACCGAGGGCAGAGTAAAAGTGCAAGAAAAAGCCAAAGTATGGATTAAGCAGCCGCCAGACCCCTAAGTTTAGTTTTTGACTTGATCCATAAGGGGGATTAGGGGCGTTGGCACTGTCCGTTCGGAATCCCGAACTGCAACATGTGTCGGCGACATGATTTCCACGCCGTTGCGTCTGAACTCTGTTAGGATGTTGTTGATTAATTCGCTTTTTATGTTAATGAGGTTGTTAGGCTGGTCGGTGTATGCGTTGATTTCGTAGGTTACCGAGTAGTTTCCGAGGTCTCTTAGGAGCACAAACGGTTTCTTCTCATTTGTATTGATGATGCCTTTGGTTTTAAGGGCGCTGTCGATGAGTATCTGCTGGGCTTTGTCTTTGTCGACGTCGTAGCCTAAAGTGACGGAAACGTATAGAAGAACTTCTTTTAGGGCGCTAAAGTTGCGGATTTCTTTGTTCATAACCGTCAGGTTGGGGATGCTTATGATTTCTTCTTTTATGGTTTTAACTCGGGTGAAGAAGACGCCGACTTCTACGATGTCGCCGTAGCTGTCGCCGATTTGGACGCGGTCACCCACTTTGAACTCGCTTGTTCCGCCCAGAATTGTGTATGCTAACACGTTGCCTAAAACGCTGGAGGTGAACAAGCCTAAGATGAAGGTTAAGCTGATGATTAAACCAGTGCCTAACACATTAGCTATCCATTCGCCGATAAACGAGTACGCCCAAATCAGAATCAACGCGACGATTGCGACTATATATACTACGTAGGTTAAGTAGCGGGTTATGGATTTGTTGGTTCTTACAACGGTGGTTCGGTCCCGCACGATTTTGCCCAGGGCAGGCGAAACTGTGAGTAGGGTAGCTGGTATGATGATTTTTTTAGCTGTGGAAAGGAAAAACCACACGACAACGGAGAATATGAGTTTTTGTAGGGCACCGTAAACTATTTCTTGGGTTGCGGCGGCTCCGAAAATTGCGAAGCCTCCGAAGCGGTATGCTGCCTCTAAGAGGACGAACAGAACGATGATTGCGGCGAAGCGAAGTAGAAGCCAACCCAAGTATTTGCCGATTATAGAAGCGCGGGTTTCCCGTCTTCTCCTCTGCATAGCGTTAAGTCTCCAAGTTACTGCTTGTTAGTCTGGACTATATTTAAGGTTTTCAAAAGTCAGCGTCGCCTTGCATGGGCAAATACAGCGGGGCTTGTGTGCATAAGTCTTATTACAGTCAACCCGATTATTCAATATTGGAGGACTTTAAAGGAATTGTTTGCCCCAAATAAGCCCTCAATATTAATCATAGAAGACGACTCCTCGATTCTTCGGACCTTAGGCAAGATTTTCCAGAGGAAAGGCTACCTTGTGACCCTCGTTGCTAAAGGAAGCGAAGCCGTAGAGAAAATGAATAATGCCTGCTTTGACGTTGCATTAATCGATTTCCGTTTACCGACATGGAAGGGACCGACTTGTTTCCTATAATAGAAGAATCCTCGCCCAGAACAATCAAAATCATGTTAACGGGCAACACCCAAATACTAAAAACCCTTGTAGGTGTCGATGCTTTTTTTGGTAAACCAGTAAGCCCAGAGAAGCTTCTAAGCGTCATAGACAGCAAACTAAAAGACAAAGCCATAGATATCTAACGTCGCCCGCAAACGGTTCCAAAACCATTAAGGATAAGACAGACGCTGTTGCCGCCGCAATAAAAGTGACTAAAACCAACATTAATGGAAACTCTATTTTGCCGTTATCTAACGTTAGGCTGTGAGTGCGAGTTCCTGAGATACGGTTGGGGTGGGCACCGAAGTAGAGTTGGGAGGGATAGCGACGTGGGAGTAGGCGGTTGGGAGGTTTTTGTGGGTCTGGGCAGAGGGGAAACAAAAGATTTGCACTGCAAAAAGAAGAATCAACAGAACAGTTACCGTTTTTAAGAGTTGCCGCAAATTCACCGGCAGCCGTTTTAATGCATGTAATACTGCATTAATCTAAAAAGATAGCTAAAGAAGGCCCTGAAAATATTCTGCTGCCTTTACAGGAAGGTGAAACAGGGCGGTTTGCAGAGGAAGCTTTTATAGTTAACATTTTGTTTGAAAAGGTAAAGTGAAGTTGTATGGCTGATTCAATTCAGAGTAAAGTGCAAGAAGCCCTCGACGACATACGCCCCCAAATCCAGATGGATGGCGGAGACGTAGAGTTAGTTGCCGTTGAAGGAAACACCGTTAAAGTCCGCTTAGTCGGACACTGCGCTGGCTGCCCAATGTCGCAGATGACCCTGAAAAACGGCATCGAAGCGCACATAAAAACGGTTGTTTCCCCAGACCTAACAGTCGTAGCGGTACAATAAGAGAAGCCCTGTTGTGGGCACAATTTCTTTTCTTTCAATCTAGAACTATTTTTCCCCAAAAGTTAAAAGACGCAGGGTTCAAACGTTTTGTGACAACGGAGCCTTTGAGGTACTCACGTGACTGCGAAAGCGTTTGTTAAGTCGCATAAACCCGCCATCATTTTACTGGCGGTTGTGGCTGTTTTGGTTTTAACGCTTTTTGCAGCGCCAGTGTTTTCTGCCTCTTCAAATCCATGCTCATCGTGTCCCCATATTGGAGCATATGAACAACGGCTAGATTTGGTTGAAGGCTCCCCACAAAACAAGTTACCCACCACAATCGAAGTAGGGCAAACCTTAGTGGTTAATGTTGTTTTAGAAAACGTAAACAACGCTCCGTCATATAACACACTCTCAAGCGTAACTGCAACTCTGAAGTCACAATCCGGCCACTTCCTAGTTTCTCCAGAAACCTTCAGCGTGAGCTATCTGGGAACAGGCACGGTTGTAGCAGCCTGGCAAATTACCGGTGCGTCAGCAGGGTCAGACCAGCTTTTGATTTCGGCGACCGCATATAACTCCCATGGAGCTTCAACATTTACGGACACATATTACCCTTCACCTCAAATCACTGTTACTGGTTCAGGGACAGTAACCCCACAACCTGCCGCCACACCAACCCCAACACATACAACCCAAACAACGCCGACACCTAAACCGCAAAATCCAACCCCCAAACCTAACACTTCACAAACACCGCAACCACCCACAACAACGCCAACAGCAACCCCCACCCCAACAGCCACGCCCACACAGAACCCAAACGAACTAGACTCCGCCATGCTATACATTCACCCGCCCATCGCAGTAGCCAGCTACATATTCACATTCTTAGCAGCATTATTCGTCTTCAAACAAAACATGTTTACAAAAAAAGGAGTAAAAACTATCGTTTTGGCAGCTTGGGTTCTGATTTTGCTAGCGCTGGTAACTGGGATGTTTTGGGCGCAGCTGGCTTGGGGAAGCTACTGGTCGTGGGACCCCAAAGAGGTATTGACGTTGACGCTGTTTTTGGCTTTCTCGGCGGGTCAGGTACTGTTCTTTGAGGGTAAATGGAAGTGGGTGCGTGTGGTTATGGTGGTTTGTTGCGCATTGGCGGTTGCCACTGCGGCGGCTTCGTTTATTTCTGCTGGTCTCCACACGTTCCTTTAGCCCAAAAGTTGAGACTACACTTTTGCCCCGCCGGATGACAGGTTTTTTTGGGTAAACGTTATAGGCACAGTCGAAAAATCATGATGCTTAACCTGAGGCTGGGCACATCCAAACCACCGCAAACGCAGAATCAACAAGCAAGTTTCCGTTGCCAGTGGACCTCATAAGAACAATAGCCATAACCCTTGTCCTGCTCTACCACGTCGTCAACGAACCCGCCACGCAGTCCATGACGGGCACACAGTACTTTGTTTACTGGTGGAGCAACGCCATGTTCCTCTCCTTGGCCGTTATGGGCGTGCCCTTGTTTGTGATGCTAAGCGGCGCATTGCTTTTGAAACCGGAGGAAAAGGATGAACCCATTGGGGTATTTCTTAAAAAAAGGCTCAGCCGCATCGCCGTTGCGTTTGTGTTCTGGAGCACAATTTACTTCGCATGGAACGTCATGGTCAACCACGTCGCTCTAACCCCATACAACATACTCGAAGAACTGTTTAACGGCGGCGCATACAAACAGTTCTGGTTCATCTACCTCATAATGGGACTCTACCTCATCACGCCAATTCTGCGCGTGCTTGTTGCTCATGCTGAGCGTCGGATTCTACGCTACTTGGCGGTACTTTGGTTTGTAGGGGTTGCTTTGGTGCCGCTGATGCATCTGGCGACGGGGTTGCAGTTAGATGTAGATTTGTTTGTGTTCGGAGGCTTCCTAGGCTACTTCATACTTGGTACCTATCTTATGGGTACGAAGATCTCGTCAAAAACCGCCAAAATAGCGTTACTCGCAGGTTTTCTCATAACCCTCGCCGGCTTCTACACTATGTGCTTCATCTTAACTGGGCTGGGAGAATACTTCTTCTTCACTGTCTACACTGCCGTAGGCGTTGTGGTCAGCTCCGCGGGATTGTATCTGTATCTTAGCAGATTCCCGCCAAACTGGCCCACGGGCAGCCACCCAAAACTCGCTGGACTGGTTAAAGCGATAAGCGCCAACACCCTGCCAATCTACTTCATGCACGTCATAGTAATCGAAACCTTCAATCATGGATTGTTAGGCGTCAAAATCAGCTTAACCGAAATCCCTGCACCCATAGAAATCCCCCTGCTCACCGTCCTGTCGCTGTTTATATGTTTGGGGATTGTGCTGGCCTGCAAGAAGGTGCCTGTTTTAAGAACTCTAATCGGGTAAACCTTGAACTCTCCTTAAATGGCAAATTTAATTAAAGTCGCGCCGCCACTGCTTCAAATCTGGAGTTGAAGTTTTATGGAGGAATCAACACGCAACCAACTAACCTTCAAAGACCGATACGTTTTAGGCAAAGACAAACGCGAAGAATCAACCAACTTTTTAAGAATCAAAATCCCCAACGGACGCCTCACCGCCGCCCAGTTTAAGGCAATAGCTGATCTATCGCAGTCCTACGGCAGAGGCTACGCTGAAATCACGGACCGCCAAAACCTTCAGCTGCACTGGATAAACCCGCAGCAGGCACAGGAAATATTCGCCGAACTCGACGCATTAGGGTTCTCCACTGATCACGGTGGACAAGGCATCCCAACCGCCAGCAAAGGCGACGTCCGCGCCATCAGCTAGTTGCCCCGCCGCAGGCTTTGACCACGACGAAGTAGCCGACGCAATGCCCATCGTGCGACAACTCGACAAATACTTCGACGGCAACACGGCGTTTTTGGATATGCCAAGGAAATTCAAAATCGCCATAAACACTTGCAGCCGGAACTGCGGAAACCCCGAATCGCAGGACATTTCGTTTACTGCGATTAAGCAGCCGAGTGGTGAAGTGGGATTTGTCGTTTATGTTGGTGGTACGGTGGCGGCTGTTCCTCAGCTTGCCCGACCCCTAAACGTCATTATCAAGCAACAGCAGATTTTGGATGTGGCACGTTGTGCTGCTGAGCTGTTTAGAGATAACGGTCAACGGGAGGTCAAAGCTAAAGCCCGGTTCCGTTATCTTGTGGATTTGCGGGGCACTGAGAAACTTCGGGAACGGCTTGAGGAGAAGTTAGGATGGAAAATGCAATCTTACCAGGGCGGCTTAAGGGGCTATAAAGCCGAACACGTCGGAGTTCAAGCGCAGAGGCAGAAGGGTTACAGCTACATCAACGTGCCAATCGAAAGCGGCGTACTCTCTGTCCAGAAAATGCGTGAGTTAGCTTCAGTTGCGGAAACCTTCGGCGACGGCACCATGGGTTTAACACCATACCAAAACGTCATAGTCGCCTACATTCCAGAC
Source organism: uncultured archaeon (assembly GCA_963716035.1). GTDB lineage: Archaea > Thermoproteota > Bathyarchaeia > Bathyarchaeales > Bathycorpusculaceae > Bathycorpusculum. The sequence continues at coordinate 117,784 of OY970286.1, forward strand.
GCTAAAGTAGAAGCTGCCAAAGCCAAACTCAAATCCATCGGGTATCCAATCGAGGGCAGCTACCTCCGTTGGGCTACGGTGGCTTGTGCAGGCAACTTCTGCGGCAAAACCTTGGATCACCCCAAAACTCGAGCGAAAGAAGCCATCAGCTACCTCCAAACCCGCTTCGGTGACCGCCTTGAAGGCGTCAAACTCAATGTTGGATTTAGCGGCTGCCCCAACGGCTGCGCACGCCACCTTCTTGCCGACGTCGGTTTCCAAGGCACCGCCACATCAGTAAACGGCAAATCGGTTCCAAGCTACAACGTTTACGTCCGACCCGATTCTATGGAGCCGACGTTAGGAAAGCTCGTATTGCGCAGTGTGGAGGCTGACAAAGTCAAAATTGGGTTAGGCAACCTGATTGAGGCTTACTTAGATAGCCAGCCCCGGCAGGGTTTCGAAGAGTTCCTCAGCGCTAAAACCGATGGCGAATTAGCCGAATTTCTAGCAGCCAACTAAGCTGCGGCTGCGAATACTTTTTTTACCCGCCCGCTCCTTTACCAGAATAAATCAGTTTAGGGCTACATATGACCGAGCAAGACGAATGTAAAAACAAAAGCGAATACGGCGTAACCCGAGTTTTAGCCTTAACCGACGGCGTCTTCGCTATCGCAGCCACCTTGCTTGTCATCGACTTAGCCGTCCCCGCACTCGCATCCGGTGCAACCTCAGCCGACCTTTGGAATGCGTTGACAGGCGAATCTCATATTTTTCTCGCGTACCTTTTAAGCTTCTTCATTTTGGGGATCTGGTGGAGCGCACACCACAGGCACTACAGTTACATCCGTAACACCGACTCCACGCTTCGGTGGATTAACCTGCTGTTGCTGCTCTGGATTGGTTTGTTGCCGTTTTTCACAAAAATCTTAGCTGACTACGGGCCGCTTCAGGCTGCGGTGGCGCTTTATGCCCTTGATCAAGGAGCCGCCGGGCTTTTTATTACATTGGGCTGGTACTATGCTAGTCGAAAACACAAATTCGTAGACCCCGACTTACCGGACGAAACTATAAATGCAATGTTGATACGAAGCGCACTTGCCCCCATCATCTTCTTTGTATCCATAGCGGCGTCGTTTATCAGCACCTCTGCCACCTATATCGCATGGGTTGTCCTTATCCCACTGCTTGTGGTAGCGTTTCAGATGGGGCGTAAAATTAAAAAGAAAAAAGCGCATAGCGGGAAATGCTAATTAGCCTTCACGGGGCATTGTTTGGCATGCTTAACGCTTTTGGCTTCGAAGTGCCCGAAATCAGAGACATCCTGCAGGACTTAACCGTGAAAGAGACAGTCCACGCTATGCTTCTCGACGTTTTAGCTTACTTAGATATTCCCAAAGAGAGGGCGACTCAAATCGTAACCCGATGCCTTCAAGCCGCGGCAAACTACCGGAAACTGGAAGTCTACGAGGAGCAAGCTCACCAGTTTTTGGAGACAGAGCAAGTGACACGGCGGGTGCCAGAGAAACTCAGCGACAGAGCGGGCTCGATGTATCAGGAGCTTTCGAATTATTTGGTGCCGGGGAACGTTCTGGATTACGGTTGCGGTGACGGCAAAGTCGGCGAATACATTTCAAAAAATGGGCACGAAGTCTGCTTGGCGGATGTCTACGTACATAACCACATTGAAGAAACAGGGTTGGAGTTCTGTCAATTCATGCAGGGGCAAACAACCAGTTTCGCGGATAACTCGTTTGATAACGTTTTGGCGTTGACTGTTTTTCACCACTGCAGCAATCCACTCAGCGCCATAAAGGATGTGGCTAGGGTCACTCGATTGGGTGGCAAGGTAATTGTTATAGAATCCGTTTACAACGTCAACGGAGAAGAGTTGCCTCAAGCCATGAAAGAGAAAATCAGCGGTTACCTCGCACTCTCAGGCGAAAAGCAACGTAGAGTCAACATATTCTTTGACCACTTCTACAACCGCGTCCTTCACTACAGCACAAACCCCGCAACCAAGGTGAACGTGCCCTTCAACTTTAACACCCCGGAAAACTGGAAGCGTATCTTCGAAGAAAACGGCTTGCATCAAGAGGCTGTTGTGCATTTAGGGTTGGATCAGTCTACAGCGCCGGAATATCACACGCTGCACTTACTAACTAAAAAGTAACAGATTCCTTATTCGGGACAAAAAAGGCTCCAAATGAAAAGAAACCTTGTTGAAAGCAGTTAACCTAACGATAAGATGTTACATCAAGCGGTAATCACATTTCTTTATAGCCAACGGAACGGTTGCTTGTTATGCACAAGGGATAGCCAACAAGTTGAGCGTATGTGGCTGTTACCAAAGGAGAAGGCGTTCACCCATCTTCTGCTTTTGACCCACTGCTTTGGTAACGTATGGCTACATTCGCTGAGCCATAATTTTCTGCTGTGCTTCCTAAATAGAATAGGTAGTCGTAAGAATTAAAGCGCTTGGTGTAGAAGCAAGAACAGACAAAATTGAGGACCACGCAGGCAACGATTTCGACGTTCATTTTTTAAAACTCGTAGCCTAGTTCTTTGAAGTATTTGTAAACTTGTCTTTTTCATAAGTCTATAACTGGGGAAACTGCCAAGCTCTTGAGAGTTTTAGAAAAAAGTTAAATAAAAAACGCCCAGTCTAAGTGTATGTCTCGACGTTTCGCATTTTACTTCACAATAGCCGTTCTCGTAATGGCGTTACCAGTAACTTCAGTGATTGTTTTAGAATCCAACCAGCCTCCCACCGTATCCTTAAACGCGCTTACATACTATACGGAGCAGTTTCCACCCTGCAACTACCAGGAAAACGGCACCGCAAAAGGCATCGCGGTAGACCTCCTAACAGAAGTCACTGCAAGAATGGGCAGCACAGTTTCGCCAGACCAAATCCATGTGGTGCCTTGGACAGAAGCCTACCAAGCAGCCCTCGGAGGCGAGAACACGGTGCTTTTCTCCACTGCGCGGCTGCCTCAAAGAGAAGCATCTTTCAAGTGGGCGGGCCCCTTATTCACGGATACCTATGCGCTCTTCACCCGATGGGACAACAACGTCACCATAAAACAAGCCAGCGACTTGAATGCTTTTAAAATCGGCGTAATCAAAGACTCCGCTGCCGTCACCAAACTCACCGACGCTGGAGTAGTCGAAAGCCAACTTGTCTATTACACAAACGGCACCGCAATTATAAACGACCTCAACGGCGGCAAACTGGATTACTGGTGCCATGCTCAGGTGGTAGGTAGAACAATCACCGAGCAAGTTACCGGCAACTATTACGCTTTTAGAAACGCGTACCAGCTAAGTGAGTACAGTTACTACTATTCGTTTAGCACCGACATCTCGGACTCTACGGTTAACGCTTTCCAGCAGGCAATCAACGCCGTGAAACAGAAAGACAGCTCAGGCTCCTCTGCCTACGACAAGATTTTGGTGCGCTACATCCCGACGATGGGAACCGCCACCACTCCCGAAGAACTCGTCGATTTTGTTCGTAGCGCCTGCGAGTTTGCACAGCAAAACGGCAGAACAGCGTTACATGAATTTAATGACCCGGCAGGGCAGTTTGTGAAGGGTGAACTCTATGTTTTCGCCTACGATATGTCAGGCAACACTTTGGCGCTGCCCTTCCAACCCGACATAATCGGAACCAACCGTTGGAATGCAACAGACGCCAACGGCGTACCCTATATCCAACAGATAATTCATACGGCAGAATCAGGGGGAGGTTTCGTCCGCTACGCGTATCTGGATCCAGCGGACAATTTTACGGTAAAACCGAAAGTCAGCTACGTCTTAGCAGTTGACCAGGAGTGGCTTGTCGGGGCAGGCATCTACGAGGTACCTAACTAACTGCGTTTAACATAGCAGTCTGACACTTACTTTCGGTGATTCCCAAATCCTCAACATGCCCACACGCAGAGTCACCCGTTTCCATGCACCATGTGGCACGAAAACGTGTCTACCACACCGCAACCACATATGCTATGCAACCCGTTTCAAAAAAGCAACGCGATTCAACGCCTATCTTGTGGTGCCGCAAAAACCGCCATACCCACATACAGGGAGACAAAGCAGCAAACTGGATAAACCGCCGGCATGTTGCTACAACCAGCAAGCAACCTCCATAACTACATCGTCAAAATGAGTTGTTCTGCTTAAAATCTAATAAGACGAGGAAAAAGGCAGAGGCTTCCTTCGTCCACTACTAAAAAATAAAAAAAACTCCAACCAGCCCAATATTGCGCCTCCGAGGTCCTGAACCTTTAACTTAACGTGCACCCTATCCGATGCCTAGTTAGGGTTACTATGCGGTTTGAAAACGTCGTTTTCCAAGATGCAGTGTGTTTTAAGTGCAGAGCCTGCGGGGAATGCTGCAGAGACCAGCCGCCAGACATCAACATAAAGGAACAGCAACGAATCGAAAAAGCTGGATTTGTAAATTTCCTTGAAGCCCCCGCTGACCCAGCGAACAGGAGCCTGCGCCGAAAGAAGGACGGAAGCTGCATCTTTTTAAGCGAAGAAAACGCCTGCAAAATCCAAAATGCCAAACCATCTATCTGCAGGTTGGAGCCGTTCATAATTACAGACTTTGATTTTGACACAGGCAGAATTTTTGTTGAACTAAATCCACTTGCAGCCAAAAACTGCAAGGGCATTTCTTCTGGAAGCATGGTTTGTGTGGAAGAATTTGGAAAAGCCGCTCAGTCAATCGTGAAGGACCTTTTAGAGATTGTCGCAGAAAAAACCGGGCTTCCAGTTAACGATAGGAAAGTTGCTTTGATAACAAGGGATCTGCTACGTCGCGGATAAATCGGTGAACGCCCCAAAGTCATCTTGCCTCAATGTTTCACACATGCAAAAACGGAAACCAATACAAACTCCTATATGCAACGTAGCAACCTGTGAAGTAGAAGAGACCCAAAATGAACCGTGCAAATTATAAAGTAGACAGAAACAAACCAAAACCAAACAACACCATTAGCAGATCTAAAAAGCAAATGCTTGCAAAGCCTAAAATGATAAACTCTGCTGCTACGCCAAAACTGCGGGAAAACTACTTGTCCAAAAAAGAATGGCTAACTAAAGTAATTCCCAAACAAAAAGAATAGAAAGAATCCCCCATTAAGGGCAAAATAGAACATAACAACACATTTTTTAATTACTTAATTCGGCGGATACAACTGAGTGCAACCCAACCAGCTACGAAGCAACATAAAGGCAGGTATCAGCGTGAAAATCGTTTTGAAGCAGGACCAGCGAAGCGGTAAATTAACTAACGGCACCGTCAAAAGTATCTTAACTAACAGTCCAACGCATCCTCATGGAATCAAGGTGCGCTTGACAGACGGCAAAGTCGGCAGAGTACAATCAATAATAACTTGAAGCCGCTAAACCAGTTTTCCGCTATCCTTTCCTAAATTTTGCCGCACAAGGGCATTGTGGCGCTATTTTCAGGCTCAAAACCAAAAACCTGATGGAAGTGAAAAGTAACTTGGTGGGGCCTCCCGGATTTGAACCGGAGTCTATAGAGCCCAAGTCTACAAGCCTGGACCAAGCTAGCCGAAGGCCCCACAGTTTGGGTGGAAACAGTATTCCGTCTGCACCCATAAAAACCTTGTCAAACCGAAACACAAAACCACACTACACACCGCTTCCAGTAAGGTTTAGAGGCAGTTCACCCTGAATTTCAACACTTAAGCAGGACTACTTTGATTAGGACGTTAAAACTACAGTTCTCCTAGAAGGGAGAAAAGTGAAACATAAGGGACTTGCCGCGTTAGCCTGCTTTTTTATTGCACTTTTTCTGGTAATCGTAGTGGTTGACTACGACAACACACCCTTCGCAACCCTACTCGCACCCACCATCCCCAACCAAACCTACAGCCCCACTGTGCCCGCGCCAAACCAGAAGGTTGTCTGCATCGTATTTGACGACGGATGGAAAAACCAGCTTAACGCCCTCCCCATACTGAAACAGTACGACTTCATCGCCACCTTTGCCATCGTCACCGCTTACACAGCCTACCCCGACTACATGGACTGGAAAGACATCCGAACATTGGCGGCACAGGGGATGGATATAGCCAGCCACACAGACACCCACATAGACCTCTCAAAAGTAAGCTATAACCGCCTCTACGGCGAATTATCCAAAAGCCAAGCAATTCTACGCTCACGCGGATACCCAGCTAACGTTTTCGTTTACCCATACGGGGGAGCATCGGACAACAGTACAGTGCAGGCGGCGGTGGCGCAGTTTTACTTGGCGGCAAGAGGCACCATGGAGGGTCAATGCAACCTCACTACGTGCGACCGCTATAACCTAAAATCCTACGACATCTACCACGACGTAGACCTGCAGGACTACGCTGGCATCGTCAACGGGACAGGAGGGTCAAACGTTACTATCTTGTACTACCATAAAATCAGCGGAGGAACTGAGGACACGGAGGTTTCAGCCGCAACTTTTCAGCAACAAATGCAATATCTCCATGACAACGGCTTTACTACCCAAACGTTAAGCGGGTTATTACTCAAAACAGTAAGCGTCTAAGCGTTATTTTCTGCGCATGTTACACTGTAGCACTTTGGGGCAGACAAGACATTCTTCTTGAGTTAGCATGCTTCCGGGCGGAGCGTTGAGTAAACCGTTGTAGTGGGCGCATTTGGCGGGGGAATCAAAAACGGTGGGGTACTCGGCGGGGCGGACCTCGACGATTTTGGCTTTTTCGGTTATGATGTTTAGGCGGGACATGCAGTAGGGGCAGGCGTAGTGCATTTGGCGGGGTATGACGGAGGTGTCGGTTATGACGGTTGGTTTGTCGAAGTGTTTCTCGCAGCCTTTGTAGGGGCATCGTAGTTTTTCGCTGGAGTCGTGGCTAAAAAGGTGCATCTCATGTCGAACCTTAGAGAAGACGGTATCGCAACATTTAATAAACGTATCTTGGGGTTAGCTTGCTGCTTGATGTGACGAACAAAAATACAGCATCCGCAAACTTGGCTATGGTGCAGACGGATGGGCATGGCTGACAAGCGGAGTCACAACATAAAAATACCCTGCGTACTAACAAAATTTTAGGAAGCGCTTGAGTAACAAGTCGCTTAAGGTACGCTTTTATTTTTGGTGAAACAAATTGACCATTTCTGAACATTTACTTCAACCTCACCTTTCAGAAGTCACAGTCCAAACTTATTCGAAAGAGAAAAAAGAACAATGGAACAAGTTTGTTGAAGAATCAAAAAACGGCATATTCCTGTTTCAAAGAGACTACATGGAATATCACTCAAACCGATTCAAAGATAACTCGCTGCTTTTCTACCAGGGAAATGACCTTGTAGCGGTATTGCCGGCAAACCTTGAAGACAGCACACTCTGCAGTCACGGCGGTTTAACGTTTGGCGGTGTAATCTCGGGGCTTAACATGTCTCAAACGTTGATGCTAGAAGTTTTCCATCAACTCATGGGGTACTGCAAAGAACAAAACATAAAACAAGTCATCTACAAACCCGTACCCCACATATACCACACCTACCCCGCCGAGGAAGACCTCTACGCCTTAAGCAGAAACAACGCCCAATTGATATCTAGAAACGTAGCGTCTGCAATTTTTCTGCAGAAGAAAAAACCGATGAAGCAGCTGAGAAAAAGAACCATAAAAAAAGCTCAAAAACAAAACGTTGTCGTCAAGCAATGCAACGACTTTAAGACATTCATGGAGATCAGCGCGGATGTCTTGAAGGATCGTCATGAGTCTAAACCTGTTCATGCAACTCATGAGATTGAGTATTTGGCGGAAAAGTTTCCTGATAACTTGAAGCTGTTTGCGGCTTACAAGAATGAGGAGATGCTGGCGGGAGTTGTTGTATATGAGTATAAGCATGTAGCTCATGCGCAGTATGCTGCTAATTCTGATTTTGGGTGGGATTGTGGGGCGGAGGATGCGATTTTTGATTTCTTAATTAATCAGTATTATAGGGATTGTTTGTATTTTGATTTTGGGATTTCGAATGAGAAGGTGGGGCAGGTTTTGCTTGATAAGGTGCTTAATGAGGGTTTGATTCGGTATAAGGAAGGGTTTGGGGCTAGTTCGGTTGTTTATGACTGCTACCGTATGCAAGTAGAGGAAACATAATTGTTCATACCTGCAGCTTATGTGCGTACGGATAAACTATTTAACTGCAAAACACAAGTCATCTATCCACGTTTTCCTAAAAATTATGAACAAAACGTAAAAACCCTTAAATCCAGCGCCCAACCATCAGTAATCAACGGCTGGAAACAAAAATGGAAAAAACCTCACCCAAAAAAACTGTAAAAACGGAAGTACTCTACTTCCCACACGTGTAGGTGAAAAAAAATGGCAGAAACCCTAACCCTAATCGCACTATGCACAACAGGACTCGGCGCAGCACTCGCATACTACAACCTCAAATGGCGCAGGTACAGCAAAAACGCCGCAGAAATAAACCCCAACTTCTAACTTTAACCTGAAAATTTTAAGATAATGGAGCCTCGAGCGGGCTTTGATCCCGCGGCCTGCTGCTTACGAGGCAGCCGCTCTACCAGGCTGAGCCATCGGGGCACCAATGGCTAAACAATGAAACACCAATTTTTAAATCTTCACAACCCAAACAGTTAACAGGAGAGTTTGGGAAATGAAAAAAACCAGCCAACCCAACACCGAAACCTCAGCGTTGGGCGAGCACCGCATAATAGACATAATCCAAAACCACCTCACACCCATGCCGGACATTGCGGTTTCTTTCGGCGACGACATCTCAGCCGTAGAAATCGACAGCAAGCAGGTGGCAGTGCTCAAAACCGACATGCTTGTAGCTCAAACCGATGTCCCCAAACTCATGAGTGTCTACCAGGCCGCACGCAAAGCCATCGTCATGAACGTTAGCGACTTTGCCTCTAAAGGCGTCCAGCCAAAGGCGGCGTTGATCGCATTGGGTTTACCGCAAGGCGTCGCCGAAGCAGAGGTGAAGGAAATCGCAAGGGGCTTAGATGACGGGGCACGCCAATACGGAGCCTACGTGATCGGCGGAGACACAAACCAAGCTCAAGACCTTATCATCTCAGTCATGCTTTATGGTACCGCCGAAAAAAGCAAACTGATGCTGAGAAGCGGCACCCAACCTGGCGACATTTTGGCGGTCACGGGACCTTTTGGCAAACCTGCAGCAGGCTTGAGGGCACTTCTTGAGGGGTTGAAGGCTCCGGGTGAAGCTGTGGGCGAGCGATTACTAGAAAGCGTGTTTTTGCCCAAGGCAAGGCTTTCGGAGGGGTTGGCGCTGGCGGGGACGGGGGCGGTTTCGGCTTCGATGGATAGCAGTGATGGGTTAGCTTGGAGTCTCCATGAATTGGGGCGTTTAAGCGGTGTTGGATTCAAACTTGATGTGGCGCCAATCGCTGCGGAAGCGACGGGGTTTGCAAGGGGCAACGGGGTGGATGCGTTTGATTTAGCTTTTTATGGCGGTGAAGAATACGAATTGGTCTTAACGGTTAAACCCCAAAAATGGCGTGTTGCTGAGGCGGCGGTTAAAGCTGTGGGCGGGCAACTTTTAGCCGTAGGCAAAGCTACCTTAAACAAAGAAATCATCTACGAATCAAACGGGGAGCAACGGGCGATTGAACCGCGGGGTTGGGAGCACTTCAAGAGCCACGTTTAAGCTGTTTATCTAACGTGTAGTTAATGACCGTGATGCAGGAAGTCGCTAGGTACGGAGTTTTTCCAAGGCTGATTTTTTCTCCGAACCTCAACACAAAATCCTCTGCCCGCTTAGGCAAACCCACATGGTCGCCAAGCACAAAAAGGCTGTTTTCGGGGAACTCTACTTCTGAGATGTCTTTGCCGCCTTCCTCTAAAACGTAAATTTGATGTGCCTGCGCTTTGGCTTTTAGTAATGTTTCGAAAGCGGTTTTATCTTTGGTTATGCCGGGATGAGTTTTGCCTGCGAGGATTTTTTTGAGGATTTGCTGCCAGGTTTCCATGTCTGTGCGGACATCGTAGAGGGTTTCGCCGTCAATTTGGATATGCACGGGCGGGTTCGGGGGACCGTTTAGTATGGCGTGGAAGGTTACGTCCCGGCGGATGCCGTGACTGAGGAACAGGCTGCTGACTATGCATTCATGCACTATATCTAAGCGCCCGGCGTCGTGGAGGCTGCTGAAGCTGGAATCGGTTTTTCCCATCCTAGAAAACAGGATAAATTCTCGGGGCAAATTCTGTCACTAACACAAGGGTATGCTGGGCTGCTTTAAAGCCTTCCCAGGCTAGACGGTTTGGATTAGAACCCAAATGTTATTTATTACTACTACTGCGAGAAAACCCGTGATACACAATGACGCGGCTCGTAGAGTATTGTGTGCAAAACGAAAAGAGCGGTCGTTGCCGTTGGAGTTTTTTATGATAAAGTTTTCCACTAAAACAAAAGTTACCCCAACACTGAAAGTAACACCTAATTTTATGGCTACAAAAACGGGCAGATTGGTTGCCACTAAACCTGAGATTACGGGGTTGAGTTCTTGAGTGCCAAAATAAACTGTGCCGACAACCGTGGTTAAGCAATCTAAGATGCCCATGGAAACGAGAAGGAGAGTTGCAAAGTACCGGATTGCCAACAGCAAAGCTGCTCCAAACTTTAGAAGGCGGATAGCAACCGTCAACCGCTAAAAGTAGGGCACCAACAAGTTGAGCTGTTTTGATGCAAGGAACAGAACAAAATTTTAGCAGTTGAGGCTGCTTTTCTGCAGCCGCCTAAGATGGATATGCAAAAATGCCTTTTTATATGTTAACTAGCTTGGGTGTGCCTCAAAAAAATGAGGGCTATTTAGATTCTATAGTAGAATACGTTTCACTATCCAGCCGTGGCCGCAGGTTTTATCCATGAAGATGCTCAGCCGGTTCTCGCCTATGCCCATGCAAAGTACCTTAATCGCAGCACCTTCAACTATGACGCTCTCAAGGTCGGCTAAATTGAATTGTTCAGCTATGGCTCTACTGGAGGCGCTTATCTGAAAAGACAAAATGGCATACTCAGCTAATGCATCTGTGGGCAGTAAATCGACCACGGCAGCGGTGTTGCTGCGCAGTATGTAACCGTGTACGCCTTTGAGTTTACGAACCTCCGCCAAAGTAGCGGCAAGATTGGAAAACACTGCAGGGTCTTGACCCACGGTGATAACGGGAGCAGAACTGGAGGGAGTCATAGTTTGTGTCTGAAGGGGATTCAGTTTAGGCATCCTCCGATTCCAAGATTGGTTTAACCAAAACCAACTGTCCCCTGTCACTTCCCAAAGCTTGGATGAGTTTTTCAGGAACCAAAATTAAACCCTTACCACCGGGTTTAGCGTCTTTTTGGGGTTTGAACTTGCAGATTACACGTTTACCCTCCAAAGTTTCCACGCAAACTTGGCTAAAGGGACTGTCACCGCATACCTCTTGCCAATTCGCAATAACTTCGCTGTCGATGCGAACTGTGTCCGAGGGTACCAGTAATCCGCTGATTTTCTCAATCATAAGTTGGCTCATAAGCGATTTTTGGACATACACTTCTTTTGCTGGAGAAAGCTGAAGGGCAGATTCAGTGGGTGAAGCTTCTATATTCAAAACGGATGCGTCCATTTTTGGAGTATGAATTGCGGGCTCTTCAGGGTTTTGACGACATTCTGCGTCTAATGCTAAACGAATAACGAGGGGAACCACAACCCGAGTTAAGGACCGAACAACTTTTTCGTCTGAAGTCCGCCTGCTAACCGTAGCCAAAAAAACGTCTTCCACTGCGGTTACTGTAAGTTGTGTGCTAACATCGCGGATGATGAGGTTTTTTACACCGCCGATGCATTGAGCATGGGTTAAGCTGCTTAGTTGGGTGATTATGGTTTGGGTTTGTTCGGGTGTGGCGGTTTGGGTTTGAGCGATGGCCTCGCCGTTTGCTTTGAAAACGAAGCTACTTGTTATGTCTGGGCTTAATGTTTTGAATTCCGCCAGAACCGTGTTTATGGCTTCGAACACGGGTGTTGCATCCTTTAAGCTATTTTGAAGAGGATTCGCTCGGGAATGCCTTCGTCTTCAAGCACTAAATATTTGAGTCCTTCTGTGTCGCCGAGTTGGTCGAGCCATTTGAGTGCTTCGCGCACTTTCTGCAATACCAAGAGGCGTTCTTGGTGACTTCGCACTACTGACTCTATTGCCGAGAGTTCATGGAAGGGTGTGGCGTCTAGGACGATGTTTAGGGTGCCTACGGTTATTTCGCTGGGGTTGTCGTTTTGGGCTTTTTTGCCGGCGAGTTTGAGGACGGTGTCTCGGATTTTTTTGGATTTCTCGGCGAGGGTGCGGATTTCGTCGAGTTTGCGCAGGTATTCGCCTAGGACGCTTTTGGTTTCTGAGAGTTGTTTGTCGAGTGCTTCGGCTATGGCCTGTGCGGAGGTGTATTCTTTTATTTGTGTGACCATGAGGAGGTTACCTTACCGGATAACTATTTTTTTATTTTACAGAGAAAGGGAAATTTGAGGTGAAACACGGTTCACCTTACCCCTAAGTTGTTGGCTGTTAAAGATGGATGGTTGTTTATGGGCAGACTTGGGTGTAAACCAAGTTGTTGCCTTTTGTTGTACCGAGTTTAATTTGGTATGTGTCGCCTGAAGTTATGGTGACGCCTGACGGTGTGTCGATTGTTACTTGTACGTTATCGTTTTTGGTGAAGGTAACTGTTGATCCACTAGTTGTTGTGGCGTTGATTTTATATGATGAAATCGTTGTTGAAATGCCGTTGATGGATGCTGCATTAAGTGTTATTGGTGAACTTCCGGTGTTCTGAACTGTTACGACAACGGTGTCTGCGTCAGCTACTAGTTGGGCATTGGTTATGGTTCCTTGTTCGGTTGTTCCCATGAGGCCGAATATGGATCCGCTCATCCATGCTGCGACGACTACGCTGACTGCTACTGTTACTGCGATTAGGATGATTGATGCTACGACTGGGCTTAGGGCTTTTGTGTTTTGTTTATATTTTCGGATTAGTTTGTTCATTTTTGTTTCCCTTTTTGGTGTTATAATATGGTTTTTCATTAAGCAACATTTAAGTATTGTGACTCAATACACAATACAATACATTTGTTGTACACAAATACACATAGACATAACTAAACCCTGCGAAACTAAGCGAACCTGCCAGCCTGATAGTTTTCAACTTTTCAGCGGAATGGATTTGTGTTAGTTGGGGGTCGTAGGTCGTCGCTTTCTTCTCTTATGTGAAAAACTGGTGCAGCATCCAAACTGCATTCTCTTTGTTGGGCATTAACGCGGTGCTGGTACAACCCGCCACAACCAGAACGCAATAAGCCCAAGCGACAGACGCCAAAACAGGCGCCTTTGCTTTAAGCCTTAGAAGATGATGTAGTAGGCAGCCGCCCACTTCATCTACCACTAGAAAAAACAAAAATTAGCAGCGGCTCAAGCGTTTTTGTCTTAGGGGCCCCAACATAGCGTCACAAGCGCAACCTGCCACCCATGCAATGCTTAGCTTGAAAACGCCTCTGCCATAGTGCATAAAGAGCAAACTGGTGTTCAACACAAATACACATTGACAAAAAATCTAAGAAAAACAGAAAACGGAAATAAAAGTGTGAAAATTAAGCGTCTAACTCATCGAAAAAGCCTAAAAGCATCCTAGCGACTTTCTCGCCCAACTCAGTTTTCAGGTAATATTTCTTGAGCGGGTCAATACGTTCGCTTTTAGCTAAACCCAAAGATTCAATTTCGATCATCCTAGCTCGGAAAGTTCCGTCGCTAAGCGTCAACTCATTGTCTTTCATGAAATCCTTAGCATCTTTCCACTTGCCGCGACCAATATAGAGTAACAACAAGCAATCAATTGCATGGTCCTTTTCTAGCATCGCCTTAATTGAAGCCATCTTTGGGTCAGTAAGTACATGCTTAATCTTTTCTTCAGCCACATTCTTCACCATTTGCAGGTCTCCTTTCATTTTTAATATTTGATAGTCGTCTCGCAATATAAACTATATTACGAATTACGAAACATATCTTTTTATTCATTAGCTTTTGATTAAACCATATTCTAACAGCCCCTTAATAAATATACAATTGAATGAGCTGTTGGAGCTTTCAATAGCCACTATTTGTTTATGGTTGGATTGAATTTTCAACATTAAGCAGTATGAATTGGGGTTTTGTTTGCGCATTGAGTTTTGGTGTTGGGAAAGCCTTAACTGGGGCTTGGGCGGTATGCAATCTTGTTTGGGGTGACGCTTTGGCAGGCAATGTTGAGTACGAAGTCGCAGGTTGGAGCGATGTTTATGACATGCTTATGGCTCAGGCTGAAAAAATCTGTAGCTGTTACCGAGCGGACGTGGTGGTGGGTGTATCTAGGGGCGGGTTGGTGTCGGCACGGATTTTGGCGGATTTATTAGAGGCGCCAGAATTTGCGGTGATTGGCGTCGAGTTTTATGCTGACATCGCCGAATCCAAAATGGAACCAACACTTCTGCAACCTGTAACTATGGCGGTGACGGGTAAAAGGGTGCTTTTAGTGGATGACATTGCTGATTCGGGGCGGAGCCTGCAACTCGCAATCAGGCATCTTCAAGCGCAGGGAGCAGAGGAAATCAAAACCGCCACGCTCTATTACAAACCTAAATCTGCGATTAAACCTGACTTTTACGAGAAAGAAACCAGCAGTTGGGTAGTTTTTCCTTGGGAAACCAAAGAAACCCTGCACAGCATTCTACGGCGCCAAAGCTGTAAGGAGCAGGTTAACGGGGAAATCGCAAAAATCGTAAAAGCTGGGTTGCCTAAACAGTTAGCGGACAAACTCTTAAAGGATATGCAGTAGGCGAGGAAGATGCGGCGAGTCTTTGAGGACTTCGGAAAAGTGGCGGAAATCACTGGTTACCGGAGCGTCCTGTTTGAGCGTGCGGAAGCTTACCTTAAAGCTAACCGTAAACAAGCCAACATAGAGGTGGATGTGCAATTTTTCGACGCTGAACAAATCGCTACCGACCAACACCTCTACTTTGCAACGTTAAATGCTCTGCAAGCGTTTCACAGCAAAACCAACATATCCAAAAGCGTCGCCGTCGAATGCATGCTGTACGCTTCAGCGAAACGGCAAATTCAAAAAGCCATCCGCCAAGTAGGCGTCAACCCCAACTCCGAAACGTTGGCGGCAGTGATCGTGGGGAGCTCAGAACGCCAAGTTGAGGCCACGCTCAAAAATTTATCAGCTTTTTTTGGCGTGGAGCCTGATAATTCAGTTCTCGAGTTGTCGCCTCAGAAAATCATGAAAATACGGGGTGCGTTTCAAATTGGCGACATGGAACTGCAAACCGTAACCAAAACAACCCGGGAGGCGGCGCTTGTGGACCTTGTTGCGGAGCACGTCGCCCTGCTTGCGACGCAGCTCTAAAGCATTTTTTCTTTAACAACCGCTAAAACGTCATCGGGCTTAATCAAGGAAACACCCGTTAACGCTCCCAAAACCTCAATTTGCACTACCCAATCAGGAGCATGCAGATCAACCTTAGCTTTAATGTCACCGACTGCAGCCTCAATGATGTCTTTTGAGTGCAGCTCAGTGAACCGTTTCTCAATCGTAACCCGAAAAGACTGTTCTTCAGCGATTTTGGAGGCTGCTAACTCTGCGGTTGCCTTTTTGATTTCTTCTAAATTTGTGGGTACAACCCGCTCAATAGGCACAATGCGTAAGGCATAGCGGAAGGCGTATGGGCGTTCAGACAGGATTTCTCGGAATTTCGTCATTACTGTGAGTGGGTCGAGGCTGGTTTTTGCTACTATTAGGCCGCGGACTTTGGTTTTGGCAGCTTTGGCTTCTTGGTCGCCAAGGTCATCTTTTAGGAGGTAGACGATTTCGTTGGTCATGGCGCGTTCGTTGCCGCGTGCGGTGGTTGCAATTAGGTTGAAGTTTGGTATCATTTGTGTTTTCTCATGCTAAATTGGGGTAGCGACTTATTTTTGCTTTCCCCAGTTGTGGTTGCTGTTTCGTCTTTATTTGGGTGTGGCGGTTTTTCCGGCAACACTAGATGGTTGCGTCTGCGGTTGCTTTTTGTGAACGGGTTGCGCTGCACATGTGAACGCGGTGTGGCAGAGGCGGCTTCGTGCCACACGGTGCATGGAAACAAACGATTGTGCGGGTGGTACGATGTTGAGAGCACAGAAATTCACACGACAAGGGTAGTCAATCATTACCAAAAAACAATTCAAGCATTAACACCCTAAATAAGCATGGAGAACATCCATTTTCCAAAAATAGCCAATAATTAAACGGCAAAGCAGTAATCCGTCATTAACTATTTATTCCATCTAAACCAACATTTCTCAGCGAACTGCTCTTTTGAAGTTATACTCAAGAAGTTGAGCTAATGGTTTTATCAAAACTAATAGTAAACATGAAAGGAGCCATAGAGAACATCGCATACAAATCAAAAGTAATGACTAGAAACGTCTCAGTTACCCCCCAAATTAACTTTAAAATACACTCAGCAAACCCCGGCACACTGCACTTCGGAAAAGAAACACTACTCAGAGCCTTGCTCCAAAACCTCAAACAAGGAGAAGTAACATACGACATTGGAGCAAACATCGGCCTATACACACTTGCCCTATCAATTCATCAACCCACCAATCAAGTTTACGCGTTTGAGCCAAGCCCAGATACATTTGCCAAATTAACTGCAAACCTCTTACTAAACAAAACCTCCAGCAACGTAAAGCCTCTACAAGTAGCTATAGGTAATACAAACGGCGAAGTCAACTTTATGATATCATCAGAACAAGAAAGAAGCTCGCTTTTCACGTCCGAGGCTTCCTTTGGGGTCGCGGAAGTGAAAAAGACCATCAAGGTCACTGTCCGGACACTGGATTCATTTATTGGTCAACTTCCCCCGCCTAGGCACATAAAAATTGATGCAGAAGGAAGCGAAGCCATTATTCTTGAAGGCGCAGCAGAAACCATCCGAAAATACAAGCCGTTGCTCTATATTGAACCGCACAGCTTTGCGCTGGAAAACAAAATCAGTATGATTCTCCAGTTGCTAGATTACGAATTCGAAAACTACAGAGGGCACTATATTTGTAATGCCATTGGCTCCCCCCGACCAGAAGTTACGCCAGATATGTTATCGAATGAAAATTTCGCTGGTTCGGCTGTAGAGTAACAGTCTAAACTGTAAATAAGAATGGCTCAACGTGTAGTAAACTCCCAGAAAACTCCCTGAAAAAGCCTTGTTATTCAAAACACCCAAAGAAAAAGGCAACTAACAACAAAAGCCACCACTAACCATAAATGCGTGAATAACGAATTGTGCTTTGAGGCTTAAGTACACCTAATGTCAATGCGAGATCCAGTTTGCGGCGCAGTTCTTGACGAGAACACCGCGAAGTTCAAAATATCCTATGAAGGCGAAACCTACCATTTCTGCAGCTTAGTCTGCAAGAAACGCTTCAAGCGCCAACCAACCAAATTCGTCAAATAACTGACATTATGGTTGTTTTTGTTTCCTTGAAGTAACGCCAGCCCAGCAGCCTAACCGCCGCTTAAACCTACAATTTTTCTTGTTCTGAAATATCCATCATAACCAGCCCTGAGACCAGTTTAGGGTAGAAGTCAGTACTTTTCTCTGGCAAAACCTCATGGTGCACCGCCACCTCGGCGACTGTTTCGGCTGGAATAGGGTTAACCAGAAAAGCTAAGCCCGCTTCACCGCGACTTACTTTGGCGAAAGCATCTTTGGTCCAGCGTTCATAGCTTATGGTGTCATCAATGTCAAGTTCGCCGGTTTTAAGAATTTGCTTAAACACCAAATCCCGCAAGATAACCACGTCAAAGATTTTGGTGTCCTTCCTTGCAGTGGCATTAATGAAATCATAAACAGTTTTGTCGTGTCTGAGTGTTAAGCCGCAGGCTTTTTCGCCATCATAAACGCCGAACGCATGTTCACCCATATGACTAGCCAGAAACCTGTTCACAGCGTCCACTGTTGGAGGAATTTCTGTGATTTCAAAGAAGCACCTAAGCGCCTCCAAGATGTCAGCGGTTAACTTGTAGTTTTTAAGCAGTCGATGAGTGGGCAAAACAACTAAGCCCTTTTCCTGCACGGGCACAAGGTAGCACATATGGAAATTGAATGCTTGATCTGGCGTCCAGTTGCCTTTGGAGCGCATTTCGTCTCGGTATGCGATGGCGCTTTCATATCGGTGGTGCCCATCGTTTATAACCATGACTTTAGGCGCTAAAATGGTTTGTAACTCTTTGATTTTTTGTGTGTCGGTTACTTTCCAAACCGCGTGTTTAACGCCGAATTCATCCACCACTTGCTTGAAGGGGACAGTTTGAGCTGTTTCCTCCATGAACTTGATGGTCGCCATTTCTGGGTCTTGGTACATCAAGAATACCGGCTCCAAGTCTTTCTGAACGGTTCGGAGCATGTTAAGGCGGTCGGCTTTAGGCGCCTTGTAGGTGGCTTCATGGGGGAAAACCATGTTTTCGCTGTACGGGTACAACCGCAAAGCGACAATTAATCCTGTTCGGGCGTAGCTGTCGCCGTTTAAAGTAAATTCTTGGCGGGAAACAAAAACAGCGGGGGCATCGAGTTTAGCCATAACGCCTTCGGAGAGCCACTGTGTGATGCGTTGTTTGGCCACGTTATACTTGTCGGCTTCCACGGGCAAGATTAGTCGGCAGTAGTTGTAGGGTGAAGCTGCGTAGTAGGCTTTCTGCATTTCAGGGTTGATTTTGTCGTAGGGCTGCGCGATGAGGTCAGCTGTGTTGCCTGCGCTCGGAGTATAAGTTATGGCTTTAAAGGGTTTAACGTCGACCAAGAGAACTGTCAACTCAGAGGTTTAGTTTTTCAAGCGCATCTATAACGTTATTGGCTATTTGTATGCTTGCCCGATGTTGCGCCTCAATGGTTTGAGCACCCATATGCGGCGTAGCAATAACGTTTGGCAGCGTTAGGAGTTTGTTGGGCGTTTTGGGAGGTTCCTCTTCGAAAACGTCAACTGCGGCGCCTGCGACTTTGCCGCTGACGAGGGCATTGTAGAGTGCTTCTTGGTCTATTACGCCGCCTCTGGAGCAGTCGATGATTCGTACGCCCTTTTTCATTAGGCTGAATTCGTTAGCGGAAATCATGTGTTTCGTTTTCGGAGTAAGTGGGACGTGTATTGTGATAAAGTCTGCTTGGGGCAGCATCTCAGCCAAAGGCACGAATCGTTCGCGGACGCATTCCTCAACCACGACAACACGCATGCCAAGCGCTAATGCTAGGCGTTCGACGTCTTTGCCGATATAGCCGCAGCCTATAACGCCTAAGGTTTTGCCGTTGAGTTCAGTGCCCATGAGCTTCTCCTTTTCCCATTTCCCATCCCGAAGTGTCAGGGTGCCTTGAACAATATTTCTGGCAAGAGCAATCATGTGTCCAATGGTTAATTCAGACACGCTGATGTAGGAAACGTGGGGTGTGTTGACTAGCATGACTCCGAGTTGTTTAGCACGTTCGTAATCCACGTTGTCTAAACCTTCGCCTGCTCTGCCAATCACCTTGAGTTTCTTGGCGTTCTCAAGCAGTTCACCCCGGACTTTGGTGGCGCTGCGCACAATCAAAACATCGTATTCCCCGATGACCTTGGCCAAGTCGGGTTTGGGTATATCCCAGCCCCGTTTGACTAAGCAGCCTCTTTCTTCGAGGATTTTTATGCCTTCATCAGCGATTTTGTCGCTGACAAGGATTTTAACAGTCACCTATAATCCCCAAATTTCTTCGATGTTGCTAATTACGTCTCTGATGCCGTCGGGGGTCCATTCGCCCATGTGGCCAATGCGGAAGGTTTTATCTTTTAGTTTGCCGTAGCCAGCTGAAATTAAGTAGCCTCTTCCACCTAGTTTCTGGTTCAATGCGTTGACGTCTTTGCCTTCAGAGTTTATGCAACTCACAGTGATGGATTCGTAGCCTTCTTCGGGGAACATGCTGAAGTGCCTCTTAGCCCACCCTTGAGTGAATTTTGCCATGTCTAGGTGGCGTTGGTAAACTTTATCGTAGGTTTCTGCCAAAAGCAGGTCCATGCGTTTGTTCAATGCGTATAATAGCGACACGTTGGGTGTGAATGGTGTTTGGTGTTTCTTTTCGAATTCGAAGATGTCGACTAGGTCGGTGTAGGCGCCTCTATTGGGAACGGTTTTGGCGCGTTCGATTGCGCGGTCGCTTACCAACGCAACTGCAAGGCCAGGGGGCAGAGCGAAACATTTCTGTGTGCTGCCGAAAACGATGTCGCAGTTCATTTCCTGCGGAAGGGTTTTGTCGCCCGCCATCGAGGAAACTGCGTCCACTGCGAAGATTATGTCTGGGAATTCTTTTTTGACCATTTTGCCGATTTCAGCTATGGGGCTGCGGACGCCGGTGCTGGTTTCGTTGTGGCAAACTGAGAGGGTGTCGTATTTGCCGCTGGCGAGTTTTTCGGCGACCATGTCGGGTTTTATGGCTTTGCCCATTTCCACCTCTAACACGTCGGTTTGTTTGCCGCATGCCGCAAAAGTCTGCGCTGCACGTTGGCTAAAAGCGCCGTTTACGCATGCCAATGCTTTGCCCTGTACGACGCTTCTGCCGACTATGTCAAACCACAGTGTGCCGGAGCTGGTGGTTACGGTTGGCTTGATGTCGGCTGGTAACTGGAAAAATTTGGTTAGTTTGTCTGTGATTCCGCCATATAATTCTGAAAATGCTTTTTCTCTGTGCCCAATTAGCGGTTGGGTTTGTTCGTTTAGGATTTCTTTACTTACTTCTGTTGGACCTGGAATCAGGAGTTTTTTGTGCATGGCTAATCCTTCAAGCATGAAAGGTTGACTTTGAAAATATAAGGCTTGTGCGCTGCAATGGGGCTGTTTGAATCGACATCAAGCGGGAGGAGTTTAGGGGGCTGAGCTATTCCAGTAGTAAACGTTAGTGTAGCCGCTTGGCAAAGGGTAATCTGGATCCTCATAAACTATGTCCAAACCGTAGCCGTACTGGTCCAGCAGGCTATGCAGCGTAGTCCAGATTACAGGAGATTTGTCGTCGGTTCCCCAGAAACCCCAGATTTTGTCTTCAGGAAACCGCATGCCCCAGCCGTAGTTCTGCGGTAAAACCAGCACCGCCTCCGCCTGCGGCGTCCGTACGATCTTACCGCTTTGAATGTCACTCCAGACCCGCTGTAAAGCGTCGAAGTGTTCCGGCTCCATAATACCATAAGGGTTGGTGCCGTTGTAGGGATAATCGAACACCGTGATGTATTTTGCTCCGGAGGCGTAGGCGTCGCAAATTTGGCTGTAAACTTCGTTGCCGTCCGCGAGGTAGGGTGGCTGAGTGTTTTTCCAGGTTACGATAACGCCCCAGTCCTTATGCTGAGCTGTCGCAGCACCCCTGACTAATGCTATGTCCTGCGCCAAAGTCTGGTTCCAGCCTGCCTCCGCAAGCATCACGTCGTAGCCGGAACGGTAATCCCACCAATACAAAGCATAGTCAGAGCAGAAAATAGGGATATTAGCGTTTTTTAGGGCAACGGTTCCCCCGTCACGCAGAAACCGGTCCTCAAACAGTGCGGCTACAGAATCGTAAGTTGAAGAGTTCACAGGAAAACCCCACCCTGCCGCTTGGTCAATCCATATGCCGCCCCGCTCATCGTAGTAGTAGACGCCCAGAAACTTGTCGCCATACAGTACTTTGGCTTCGTTTATGAAGGTTAGGCGCCATGTGAGATTTTTCTGGGATAAAATGTCGGGGGCTAAGTCCCCGAAGGCTACAATTATGCCTAACCCTGCTTTGGTAGCGTAGTCGCAGATTTGGCGGGTAGCTGTTTCGTTGGTGCTTATGGGTCCCGACTGGAGAATAAACAGGTTAGTGTAAGCCTTGGTTTTATCTATCATGAGTTTTGCCTCTTGGAAAGTGTCTCCGCCGAAAGCCACGCCCACATAAGTGACTGAGTCGTCGGATGTGGTTTGCGGAGGAGAAGAGCAAGCGAAAAGCAATACGCCGACTAACACAAACAATAGCACCACCGACACAGTAGCGATAAGAGGTTTCTTAGGGAGCTTCAAGGGGCACTACGCATCCAGCAACAGTCTTTTCCGCGCGCAGTATAAACGTTAAGGTGGGTGCGTGATTGGGGGTTGGGCTTGTTGTTGAGCAGTAACTTTTATTTAATTAGAGTTTTATGTGTTGTGTGTTCTGGGCGCATTTAGGGTGCCTCGATAGCTCAGCCCAGTAGAGCGGCTGCCTTGTAAGCAGCAGGCCGCGGGAGCAAGGCCCGCTCGAGGCTCCAAAAAAATCTAACAAAAAAGTTTCGTTTATTGGCAGAGTTTTTCGAGACATCAAAAAATAGAAAAGAAAAGATTACGCGAGTTAAACGGGTGGCTCTTCTTCGCTTTTAGCAGCCAACTTTGCCTTAATCGCTTTGGTGTCAGTAACCACAAGCTTGTACTTGCGGGCTTGCGTAGACACGATTTCGTTCTCGAACAGTTTGCGTAGGCTGCGGAAAACTTTTTTGGAAGGATCTCCGGTTTTGTCAGTTAATTCTTGAAGAGTAAGTTCTTTGCCTTCAGCTTGGAGGGTTGCCACAACTTTTTCATCGACTTTGTTTAGTTTCGCCATAGGATGCCACCTGAGTAAGTGTTTTTATTTTCATTATGGACAGTTAGCTTTTTGTATTTTGCGGTTCCCTGTAGCAGCTAAGCTTGAAGCACAACAGAGGCGTTTATGTTAACGCGTATGGCTCCATTTCCCATTGCAGAATGAAATATAGTCGCAGGTTACACAGGACCCTTTTACACCTATTTCACAGCAATCATCAATTTGTTGTTTTTCCATTTTACCAAACCCTTCTCCTGAAACATCTTGTAGGGTTTAGCAATATAAGACGATTTCCACAGGTGAAATATGTCGAGTTCCGTAATAAGGCTTTTATTCAGTTTTAGCGGCGTCGTCGGGTTTTACGGCGGTTTTCTTTTCAGGCGCAACTTTTAGTCCGTGATATTCGTACATAATTCGGAGAGCGTCGCGGATGGCTTCGTTGCGGCTGTTGTAGACGCCTTTTTCGATGAGTGTGTTGAGTAGGTCTAGGTAGCGTTTGGTTAACCGGATTGTTATGCGTTCACGTTTATTTCCATCTGACATGCGGTTCCCTTTATTTGTGGCTGACTAATGGTTAATTTGCGAGGCAGTCAACATATAAGTGCTTGTCAGACAAACAAACACCATTTGACAGACACTTGGAAAACACAACATAGTCAGAACTGATTAAAACCTATCGGCAACTAAAAGGTAACCCTGCCCATGAGCACTCGGAAGCCGCTTTCCCGAGATAAAACTGTGCAGTTTCCAAAAACCGTGGTGAAGAATTCAGGAAGGGTTTTGGAGCCGATTTTGCTGCGAATCACAAGCTGCAAGCTTCCCTCGATGGCCAGAACTTTGGCTGCACCCTCAATGACCGCTTTAACAGTGTCCATGCCGGCGCTCACCGGCGGGTTTGAAAGCACACAGGTGAATTTTGTGTTTTTGACGGGTTCATAGAGGAACCCGTATCGGACTTCAGCGTTTCTGACGCGGTTTGCTTCAACATTTTGTTTGGCTAGGCGGACGGCGCGCATGTTTACGTCTGTTAGGACAACGTGTAGGTTTGGGTTTAATGCAGCGGCGGTTATGCCGACTGCTCCGTAGCCACATCCAATATCTAAAACGCAGCCTGCCTCGGGCAGCGCCATGGCTTCAATAAGCACGTGTGTACCTAAGTCTATTTTGCGTTTGGAAAACACACTTGAAGAGGTAAGAAACTCAAAGTTTCTGCCGCGCAGCTTCGCTTTAACGATGCCGAAGCGGTCGCTGCATTGGGGTTGACTGGTAAAGTAGTGGTCGCCTTTTTTAGGCGTCTTGTTGTTCTTTGTCATGGCCGCTCTTCCAGACTTTGGGGTAAATGTTACGGGGCATAAGCACACGCGCCAAAGTCGCCACTGTTCCATGATGCATATCCATGATTTGCTGGGTGGACGCCTGTGCTCTGCCCAACGCGATGGCTTCGCCCTTAAGCGTGAAGAGGACGACTATGTTGCTTTTTTCTATGCCTGAATCCAGTTTACAGACGCCGGGGGCGGTTAGGTTTGCGCCGTGACACAAGGCGTCGACTGCGGAGTCTCTTACGATGATTTTGGGCAGGTGCATAAGTGCGGCTTCCATAGGTTCGATGAATTTGCAGAGGTAACTTTGGTCTTTAGTTCGTTCGTATTCGCCAAACCAGTAAGCGACGTCGTGGAGGTTGACGAATTTGGCGCTGGTTTCCGTGAAGGGTCCGGCGCGGGTTCTTCGTAGCTCCTGCATGTGTCCGCCGACGCCCAGGATTTCGCCTACGTCGAAACAGAGTTTGCGGATGTAGGTGCCGCCTTCGCAGCCGACTTTGAACAGCACGTTTCTGCCGTCTTTTTCGATGTAATCGATATAGTAAATGCGCCTTGTACGCAGCTGACGTTTAACTGAGCTACGTAGTGGTGGGCGCTGGTAGATTTCGTCCTCAAAAATTGTCAGGACATGTTTTATGGTTGCTTCGTCCATGTCGCCGTGGAGCTTGAGGACGCAGACGTATTCTTTGCCGCTGTAGAGCAGTGCCTGCACCATTTTGGTGGCTTCCTCCAACGTGACTGGTAAAACGCCGGTGACTTTGGGGTCAAGGGTGCCGCCATGGCCGATGGTTTCGATTTTGAGGATTTTTTTAGTCCAGGCAGCGACTTCGTGGCTTGTGGGGCCGCTGGATTTGTCGAGGTTTATGGTGCCGAATTTTATGAATTGTTTTGCGGGACGTTCGCTGGGTGCGCAGCCGTATTTTGGGTCCGTGTGGTCGTCGGCTTTTGTGAGTAATTCACGTTTTGTTTCCCATGGGGGAAGCGTTCTAGGCATGCTTTGGAGGGTCTCCTAAGTTGAGTAAGAAAAAGAAGTACGTGGTATTAAAGTTTAAAATTTTTAG
This sequence comes from uncultured archaeon, assembly GCA_963716035.1. GTDB lineage: Archaea > Thermoproteota > Bathyarchaeia > Bathyarchaeales > Bathycorpusculaceae > Bathycorpusculum. Next base: position 142,812 of record OY970286.1, read on the forward strand.
AAGATAAGCGTCATTTCTTCTGTTAAGCCTGCAGCTTCGATCGCTTGGGCTACTTCGTCGTCTGACGCGCCCCGTTTGATGTCGATTTTGTCTTCAACGGGCATGAGGTGGTTTATGTTGACGCGTCTACGTTTTAGGCCTGTGACTTTTTTTGGGCCTGTGACTAGGACGAAGCTTTTGTCCATGACGTCGATGATGACGCATTTGGTGCAGCATTCGCGACCGGCTTGCTTAACGCAGATTCTGCCGACTTCAATGGCGGGCATACTTTTTTGGTCTCCTTAGAACACATTTACTGCAGTCGGATAATATAAGGATAACACAGTTTTCAGCTTGGTTTAGGGGTGTTATTGGGTTGTTTGTTTTCTAGAGGTAGAAGAAGAGGGTTGCTGCCTACTACAGCATCTTCTAGGGCTTAATGTGGGCGGCTGTGTTTTGGCGTTTGCAACTGCCGCATACTGGATGCTGGTCGAGGCTGGTTGTAGCGGCTGAACAAGAGAGGTCTGGCCGGCTTAACGTTAAATATTGTGTCTTACAAATTACATGGTAGGTTAACTGATGAACCGCAAACTCATCGTTGCAGCCGCTGTGGTGCTCCTTGCGGTAATCCTGCTCTCCATTTTTCTAGCCAACGGATACTTCACAAACCCAGCCTCAACCCGAAGCTTCTACGTGGGAGTCGAATACGCCTACGCAGACAATCCTTCTGGCTTAAAAGCATCGGTGGATAAGGTTGAAAACTACACTAACCTCTTCGTGGTGGGCTCCCTTGCCATCTCGTTCAACCGGTCTGCGCTGGACGAATCCTGCGACTACGTTTACCGGTCCGGCATGCACTTCATCGTGTTCTTCACAGGCATAAACATGTATAACTGGTCAGATGGCAAAATCACTGACTGGATGCTTCAGGCGCAGCAGCGGTACGGCGAGAAATTCCTTGGCATCTACAAGATTGATGAACCCGGCGGCAACCAGCTTGACCTGACGCAATCCGCTATCATAAACGACACCAAAACTTACGCACAAACCGCAGAAAACTATGTGGGCAACCTCTCAAGCATGGTCAACTACTACAGTGGCATCACGCCAAAGATGTTCACCGCCGACTATGCTCTGTTCTGGTTTGACTACAAAGCCAACTACACCACCATACTCTCAGAGTTTGTGGGCAACGAAAGCAGACCCCGCATCGTAGCTCTTGACAGAGGCGCAGCCACAGCGTTCCACCGCGACTGGGGTGTGATAATTAACTGGAAATACAACCAAAACCCCTACCTGGAAAGCCCCGACGAAATATACAGCGACCTATCGTTGGCGTATAGTGCAGGCGCCAAATACGTCGTCATCTTCAACTACCCAAACACAACAAGCGCATCATATGGGATAATGACGGAGGGGCATTTTGCGGCGTTGGAGAGGTTCTGGCAGAAGCTGCAGTCGGACCCCGAGGGTTTTGGCGATAACTCAGCGGAAGCCGCCTACATTGTGCCAGCGGACTATGGGTTTGGTTTCCGGAACCCCGGCGATCGCATCTGGGGCATTTTCCCAAACGACACTCTATCCGCCAAAATCTACGCCGATGTCCAGACATTAACCGACCGCTATGGCGCCCGTTTTGACATCCTCTACGACGGAGCGGAAGCCGCCGCAATCCTAGGAAACTATCGGCAAGTTTTCTACTGGAACCAAACCATAACCTGACCGTGTCGATAGCTTCAAATTCTCAAACAATCACAGCCCTAGTGAACGGCATGAAAGACAAAAAACGTTTCATCTTCCACCTCGACATGGACCACTTCTACACCGCCGTCGAAGTCCGAGAAAACCCCACGTTGGCGGGCAAACCCGTAGTCGTGGGCTCAGACCCAAAAGAGGGCAAAGGACGAGGCGTAGTTAGCACCAGCAGCTACGAAGCCCGCGCGGCAGGCGTGCGCAGTGGGATGCCGATTTCGCAGGCTTGGCGGCTCTGCCCAAACGCCGTCTATTTGCGCCCCAACTTTCCCCTCTACATAAAAGCGTCTTCCGAGATTATGGCGATTGCACGGCGCTACGCTGACCGTTTTGAGCAGTGGGGCATAGACGAAGCCTTCCTCGACGTATCGGACAGGGTGCATGACTGGGCGGAGGCAGAGGCGTTGGCACGGCAGATCAAGCAGGAAATCAAACAAACCCAGCACCTAACCGCCTCCATAGGTGTTGGACCTAACAAACTCGTTGCCAAAGTTGCTAGTGATTTCCAAAAACCCGACGGTTTAACAGTCGTCAAAGAGGAGGCTGCCCAGACCTTCTTCGCGCCTTTGCCTGTGCGGAAGCTGTTGTGGGTGGGACGCAAAACTGAAGCTAAACTCAAGGCGCTGGGCATAAACACGATCGGCGACTTAGCAGCTTACGACCCCTCCGCGTTGACAGAGCTGTTCGGGGTTATGGGTTTGCAGATGCACCTAAACGCCAAAGGAATCGACCGAAGCGAAGTTGAAGAGCGCGTGGGCGTCAGAAGCGTGAGCCATGAAACTACCTTTGAAGAGGACACAGCAGACGCAGCCGCGGTACTGCAGGCGCTCGATGAGTTATGCGTTGACGTGCAGCGGGAAGCCGCCGAGCAGAAACTGCTCTTCAAAACAGTAACGGTCAAAATTCGTTACCAAGGCTTCGAAACCCATACTAAAAGCAAAACCTTGCCCCGCTTTACAAACCGAGTGGAGGATTTGAAGAAAACAGCGCGGGAGCTGCTTTTGCCTTACCTGAATAAAAGGAAAATGAGGCTTATCGGCGTTCGAGTTTCCAGTTTGCAATCTTGCGAGAAACAGAAAACGCTCTTCTAAAACTGCCTCAGATCTTGTTAAGAATAGTCTTGAATAGGCTTCCGCATTTCGTACAGGAATATGCTTCAATGCAGAAAGATGTGTTTTCAAGTTTTCTTGAAGGCCTTTCAAGTGATGTATTGCATACAGGGCAAATAGCCAAACTTAGGAAACTCCTATGCCATCTTAAAAGTCGTCTTTTGAATAAAACAATATGTTGTTACATAACGCAACAACAAACAAATGAGGCGGGTCCCGCCTGTATGCGGGTGCCCATTTTAGGCTTCATATTTTGTGGGGTCTTGAACGTCGGCTTCTTTGAAGGCTTTTTTTCGGTTCACACAGGATTCGCATCGGCCGCAGTGCCATTCACCGTCAAGATAACAGGACCAGGTCAACTCGAAGGGTACGCCGAGTTTTCTGCCTTCTGCGATGACTTCGGATTTTTTGCATCCGCTAAAAGGCGCTTGAATGCTGATTTCCTCGCCTGTTCCTAAGCATGCGGCTTTCTCGAAGGCTTCATAGAACTCGCGGCGGCAGTCCGGATAGAAGGGTTCGTCGCTGCCATGTGCGCCGTAAAAAATTTTGCTTGCTCCAACGGTTACGGCATAGGCGACTGCTCCAGAGAGAAATATGGCGTTGCGGAAAGGCACAATAATAGGGCTGCTGAACTCCGACGTCAACGGAATCTCTCGGCTCACCAAGCTGGTGCTGCCACTAAAGATTTCCTTAAGCGCCGAAAGGTCAATGACTTTGGTGGATGTGCCGAGTTTCTCTGCGATTCTCTGAGCGGACCGGGCTTCTTTGACGGCGATTTGTCCGTACTTGAAGGTTATGGGGTAGATTTGGTAGCCCTGCTGTTTTGCCCAGTAGGCTACGACTGCGGAGTCTGGGCCGCCGCTTAAGACGACCACACATTTCTTTTTTTCCATATTTTTCACCTTTAACTTGATTTGCTTGGCGGCTGCTGGGTCCAGGTGTTGTCTCCGAACCAGTGCTTGAAGACGCCTATGCGTTTGAGGACTTTGAAGATTGGCCAACCTATTGCTACGCTTGCGATGGCGTTACCGACCGCAACGTAGGCGATGGTGACTATAAGCGGTAGTCCGTATAGGAACGAGAGCATCCACCCAACTGTGCAGCCGAGCACCGCCGAATACGCCAAGCATGTGCCAATGACCGTGTAGTCGTTCTGTGTACGTTTATACACGTAGTAGACTACGAAAGCCATTACAAACGAGGGGATTGTGTTGAGTAAGTCGATTAATCCTGCAGTTGAAAACATGTTCGCCACCAAAACACCCAAAGTGTGCCCCAGTACGCCAGCAACGCCAAAAATAGGTACTGACGCAACCATGGCGTCTGCAACGCGAACCTGGATAGGTCCATAAGAAAGTGGTGTTAAGCCAACTACAAGCGCCGCATACAATGCAGCGTAAACTGTTATCAGAGCTAAATCTTTAGTTCGTATTTTCATGTACTTTGCCTCCCTACTCCCGGGTTTTATTTTATGGCGCAACGGGTGGGGAAGCACCTCTCACGCGCCAATTCGCAACTTAAGCCCCTCAGTTGCCTAAAAATGTTCCCGTACAGACCTGTGCTAAATAGCTCTATGAGCTCCTATGGTTTGGCGAAATATTAATTAGGCGCTCAGATTGATATCATCTTGCATCTTCCTAGTGGATGGCATTCCGCAAAACGGAGTTTTAGGAGCAAAAAACTATGTCACAAAATAACCCAGCTAGCCAACTAGTCCTCAAAGGAACCACAACAATCGGCGTCGTATGCAAAGACGGCGTAATCTTAGCCTCTGATACACGTGTCACCATGGGCTACTATGTTGCTCACAAAGCCGGCAAAAAAGTCTACAAAATCGACGACCACATCGGCATGACCATCGCCGGAACAGTCGCAGACGCCCAACGCGTCGTAGACATCCTAACCGCAAACGCTCACCTCTACAAAATCAACATGAACCGCCCCATCCCCGTTGCCTCCGCAGCACGCCTAGTCGCAAACCTCCTGTTCCAGGCACGATACATCCCCTTGGCAACCCAGGTTCTCGTCGGCGGCATAGACGACTCAGGTCCACACGTTTTCAACTTGGACCCCTACGGCAGCTTAACAGAGGAGAAAATGGTTTCCACCGGCAGCGGCAGCCCCGTGGCTTATGGTATTTTGGAAGACAAATTCAAGGAAGACTGCACAATTGAACAAGTGTTGCCCACTATTGCTAAAGCCGTTAACGCCGCAATGAAGCGCGACGTTGCGTCAGGCAACAACTACAACATCATAGTTATCAACGAGTACGGTTACAAGGAGCTAACTCAAGAAGAGAAATCTAGTCTGCTTATGGCAGGAAGTTAATTACTGTGGCGCGAACCCAAGATAAAGACAAAGATAAGATAGAAATTAGCCAATATATTCTTCAGAAAGTCCCTCGTGAAGCAGAGGTCACCCGTATTGAATATGAGGGGCCCATGCTTGCGGTTTACACTAAACGTCCTGAAATTCTGGTTGACCAAAGCAGCATAGTTGCTGAAATCGTAGGTGTTATCCGAAAAAGAATTGTTATCCGGCCCGATCCGTCTGTGCGTATTCCAGAGGTTGAAGCTGAGAAAATCACCCGCGAACTCATCGCGCCTGAAGCCGAAATAACAGACATAAACTTCGACCCCTCACTGGGCGAAATTATCATAGAAACCAAAAAACCCGGCTTAGTTATAGGCAGAAACGGCGCTGTGCTCCAGGAAATCATTAAAAAAACCAAGTGGCGCCCCCATGTCCTTCGCAGCCCGCCGATTAAATCCAAAATTGTCACTCACATGCGCCACTACCTGCACTCGGAAAGCAAAGAACGTGAACGCATCCTCCGAACAGTAGGTGAACGCATTTTCCGCCCCAAAAGCTACGATGTCGGAGACATCCGCATGACCGTGCTTGGCGGCGCACAAGAAGTCGGACGTTCAGCTTTCCTAATAAAAACCCGCGAATCCTCCGTTCTACTGGACTGCGGCATCCACCCCGGCACTAACAGACCCTTTGAGTCTTTCCCAAGGTTCGACAGCCCAGAATTCGAAATCGACTCCCTTGACGCAGTCGTCATCAGCCACGCTCACCTTGACCACTGTGGGCTTGTGCCGTTCCTCTACAAGTACGGCTACGACGGACCAGTCTACTGCTCCGCCCCCACATCGAACTTGATGACGATGCTGCAGCTTGACTATCTCGACGTAGCCAACAAACAAGGCGTCACGCCCTTCTACGACCAAAAAGACGTTCGCGAATGCGTCTTGCACACTATTCCTCTTAGGTTCGGCGTAGTCACCGACATCGCCCCCGACATCAGGTTAACCTTGCATAACAGCGGCCACATCCTCGGCGGCGCAATGGTGCACCTTCACATAGGCGAAGGCTTACACAACATCGTCTACACAGGCGACTACAAATTCGGCAGAACCATGCTCCTCGAAGCAGCAGCCACAGAGTTCCCACGCATCGAAACCGTCATCACCGAATCAACCTACAGCGGACCCGACGACATTGTGCCCACCCGCGTAGAAGCTGAAGAATCACTGACACGCATCATAAACCAAACTTTGGAACGCAAAGGCAAAGTCCTCATCCCCGTCCCCGCCGTGGGCAGAGCCCAAGAAATCATGCTTGTCATCGACGGCTACATGAAACGTGGCATGCTCAAAGAAGCGCCAGTGTTCATCGAAGGCATGATTAGCGAAGCAACAGCCATCCACACCGCTTACCCCGAATACCTCGGACGCGAAGTCCGCCACAGCATCCTACACGAAGAAGTCAACCCCTTCCAATCCGACTACTTCACCATTGTTGAGCACCCAAGCCAACGAGGCAGCATCATGGAAGGCGAACCATGCATCGTCTTGGCAACTTCAGGCATGCTTGAAGGCGGCCCAGTTATCGAGTACTTTAAGAATTGGGCATCCGACGAACGCAACCAAATCATATTCGTCAGCTACCAAATTGAAGGCACCATGGGCAGACGCGTGCAGAAAGGCGTCGGCGAAGTCACAATGATGGATAACGAAGGCAAAATGGCTGCTTTCAGCGTCAAAATGGGCGTCAACACCATCGAAGGCTTTTCAGGTCACAGCGACCGCCGCCAACTCGTCAACTACCTAACGCACCTAACACCTAAACCGGAACGCATCTTTGTGGTGCACGGCGAAAAACAGAAAACACTGAACTTCGGCCACTTCTTAGACAGCAAAGCAGGCATAAACACGGTGGTTCCAGCTACGCTGGAAACCTTTAGGCTGCTGTAGGAAGCGGCTCTCTTTTTGCTACTGGCGCTGGAGTTTTCTCCCGCCAAATTCTCACTGCTTTAGGACAGATGACAACGCGTTCTTCTCCTAAGCGGGCGATGTCTCCGCCGCTGTATTCTGCGAATTCGAAGAGGTCGTTAACTGCTTTTTTGACGTCTTCGATGCTTTTTCCTGCGAGAGGTGTTATACGTAGAATTATGATGTTGCCGTTTTTTACTTCGTTTTTGACGTTTTCGACGTCTGCGAGGTCTTTTAGGGGCATGGCTTTGAGGTAAGTTTTAGGTGGTTCTGCTGGGGCTGGTTTTTGTTCGGATTGCGGTGCTGGTTCGGGGGTGGGTTGTGGTGCAACTGCTGATGGCGGGGGTTGCTGTTCAGCAGGTGCCGTTGCTGGTTCAGCCGGGTTTTCTTGGGGCTGTGGCTGCGTTTCCTGTTCTGGTTGTGATTCGGGTTCAGGTTGCGGTTGTGGTTCAGGCGTCTGGGGCGCTTCTTGGGCGGGAGCTTCCGGTTCAGGCTCGGACTCTTGTGGGACTATGGTTTCGTCAACTGGCGCTGGCGCAACAGGTTCAGGCACAGGTTCTGTGGATGCTTGAGGGGTTTCTTCTGGTGTTGGAGCCACTGCCGGCGCTGGTTGTTCCTGTTCCTGCTTTTTACGGTGGAATATGTTGAACGGCATTTGTTTTCACAACCTGTTATGTACTGTTCATCAGTTAAGCGTTTCTTAGCTTTAAGCCTTGACGCTAATATACGCTAAAGTTGTTGGACCCCAAATATTTGATTTGTGTTTTAAAAATCAACACATTTGCCTGTTTGAAGTTGTCGGTGGGTAAAGAGAAGGGTTTAAGCTAACAGTATCGTGAGGTTGTTGACGACTACGGCGATTAGGAAGACCAGTAAGCCTCCGTAGGCGGCCTTCATGACTTTTCTGCCTACCCTGAAGCTTTTGGTGGTTTTATCCTGTGTGCTGTGGAGGATTTTGTTGGCTAAAACGTAGGTGCCTGCAATGCAGAAGGTTGCTGCAAGCTTCAAGGTCATGAAAAGCGGGACGTTACCTACTATGGTTGCCATGACTGGGTTGGATTCGGTTGCGCCAAAGTATAGGGTGCCGATGACTGTTGTGACGCAGTCGATGGTTCCCATGAGCACCAGTAAGAAACTGGGCAGCATAGCTGCTGCTTTAAGGGTGTACATTGAAGCCTTCTCCTTTTCTCCTTGCCTTTGCCTTTCTCAAACACTACTTGGCGGTTTCTGCTTATGAAGTATCTTTCTAAACTCGATATATTACGACGTAACTGTCAGGCATCATTAAAGCCTTGAAGGCGCCGCAGCCAAGCTATTTTAGGCGACAATTAAAGCTGTTATTTCCTTTTCTGGAATACCTCAACGTTTTTGTGTCAATACAGACGTTTTTGGCTGGACAAAGTTTTTATTGCACATTGAAACTCTACCTTCCCCGTACAGTTAAAGGATGATAAAAGATGGCCCTACAAAAAGGAGATTTCATTCTCATCGATTATGTAGCGAAAGTTAAAGAAACAAACGAAGTATTCGACACAACCAAAGAAGAAGTGGCAAAAAAAGAGCACCTTCACAAAGAAGGCAGATTATACGAACCCAAACTCGTTGTTATCGGAGAAAGCTGGGTTCTAGCTGCCCTAGACGAATCATTAAAAACCATGGAAGTCGGCACACCCTCAACCGTGGAGATAACCCCCGACAAAGGCTTCGGGCAAAGAGACCCCGAAAAAATCAAACGGGTCCCAATCAAACAACTCTACGCTAAAGAAATCAACCCCGTCGTGGGCGCACAAATCGAGTTCCAAAACAAAAACGCAACCGTCCGCAGCATCGGCGCCGGACGCGTCTTACTCGACTTTAACCCACCGCTGGCAGGCAGAACACTCATCTACGAAGTCACCGTAACCAAGCAACTTGCAAGCAAAGAAGAAAAAATCGCCTCACTAGTCCACCGCAGAATACCAGTTGTTGAAGAAGACAAATTCACCCTCACAATCAACGGCACAGCCTTAACCATTGACGTACCCGAAGATGCATTCTACATTGAGCACCTCGAAATCTACAAACGCGGCATCGCCATGGACATCCAAAAGTTCATCCCAGACTTCGCCGAAATCAAATTCGTCGAAACCTTCAAGGCTGAACCAAAACCAGAAGCGGCACCCGCCCCAGCTCCAGCTGCTGAAGCTCCTGCACCCGCAGAAGAAAAGCCAGCTGAAGAGGCAAAAACTGAAGCGCCCCAATAAACGCCTCACCCACCCCTTTCTTAATTTTTAGTTTCGTTTTTTGAAAAAAGTTAAATCTCCATTTTTCCACTATCTAATAGTGAATTTCTAACAAACACATCTTAAGGAGTGGAGGTGAAAAGGTTGAATCACACAGTAGTGCATTTTGAAATTCCAGCAAACGACGTAGAGAAACTCAAGGCTTTCTATGAGAAGGTTTTCGGGTGGAAAATCGTGCAAGCCGGTGGCCCCATAGAGTACTGGGTAATCCAAACTGTCCCCACCGACGAAAACGGTATGCTAAAAGAGCCCGGAGTCAACGGCGGCATGTACAAGCGCCAAGCACCCTACAGCAAGCCCATCAACTACATAGCGGTTGAATCGATCACTGACTTCTTGGATAAAATCGTTGCGTTAGGCGGAAAAGTCACGCAGCCCAAAGAAGAAGTTCCCGAAGTCGGCTGGATCGCCGCAGCTGAAGATCCTGAAGGCAACGCATTCGCATTGTTAGAGCCGCTGATGAAGCGTTAATTTATGATGCCGGTGGCTCGGGCAACGGTTTCGCAGGCGTCAAAGCCCAAATTAAGCTTATGCAAAATCGTGTAACGTTCTGGGCGGATTTGCGCTGCAACCTGAAGAGCCTTCACCACATCCATATCTTTTACTCCCAATTCATGTGCAGTGGTGGGCGCGCCTAGTTTTTGTAGGGTGGCTTTGATTTTTTGCCAGTTAGTTCCATGTAGAAACGCTGTTAAGATAGAGCCTACGCCGCATTGTTCACCGTGCATGGCGTGGTGGTTTACTAAGTCGAGGGCGTGGCTGAATAGGTGTTCTGATCCGCTGCAGGGTCGGCTGCTGCCTGCGATGCTCATGGCGACGCCACAGCTGATCAACGCTTCAATTAACACGCGTAAACCTTCGTCTTTTTTCTCTACAATCAAATCTGCGTTTTCTGTAACGATTTTAGCGCTCATCAATGCCAGGCTGGCTGCGTAGCCGCCGTAGTATTCGCCTTTTTCTTTGTGGGCGAGTTTCCAGTCTTTGACGGCGGTGTATTTGCTTATGACATCTCCGCAGCCGCTTATGACGAAGCGCCAGGGGGCTTGGGAGATGATTTCTGTGTCTGCAATTATTGCCATGGGGGCTTGGGCGAGCACGGAGTAGGGTTTGTTTGAGCCTTTCACGCTGGCTAGGGGACTGGCGATGCCGTCGTGGCTAACCGTAGTGGGTACGCTGACAAAGGGGATGTCTTGGCTTGCGCTGCTAAGTTTGGAGGCGTCAATTATGGTTCCGCCGCCAACGCCGAAAACGACCCGAGGCTTCAGCTCCTTTAGGACTTTCTCAACCATGATTAACTCGTCGACACACATGGATTTTACAAGTAAAAAGTCCGGCGTGAGACCCGCTGTTTCCAGATGGGCTGAAACGGCTTTGCCTGCTACCTTGTAGCATTGCTCATCCGAGATGATGAGGGCTTTGCCTTTGAACCCCAGTCGGCCCACAACTTCGGGTATGCAACGTAGGGTGGCTTTTCCAACTATGACTTCGCGGGGCAACTGCATGTAATGGTAACTTAGACTCAAATCGACCACTGTAGGTTGGGAACACTTTACGCTTGGTTTCTTTTAAAACGTTTGGAGACTTGAACTCGAAACCTGAATAGAACTTTGATTATGTTAACTTGCATCGGCTTTTAGGGTGTACCTGTTTTGTTTTCCGGGAAATGCAAAACGATATAACCCCAGCCGCTAAACCCATTTGTGTGGCAAATGTTAACAGAGTTTTTGCAATGTTGCTATTGTTAATTGCCGTTGCAAGTTTAATTGCAGCCCCCGCAGTTATTGCAGAAACCCAAAAACCCGCCGTCCCCGAATTCACAGTCAAACTCGTAGATTCATCTTACGACGTACCCGCTTACACCTCCACAGATCCCTATACAGGTCAAACTCTAACTAACCCCGCCCAACACGTGGACAACAGAAGCCTAGAGTTCACCATAAAAAACCAGCCGTTCACACCCTACCAGGACACCGAGAGCGGCTTCACCATAAAACTGTACTACAACATTCGCATGAAGGGGCATTTCGGGGGCGACTGGTACACGCTCTACACTGCTGATAACCCTCATCCAGTTCAATCAACCTCACAGTACACAACAATATTGCTGCCTCTTGAGGGCGTTCCCTTTAGCTCGTTATCCTCTAACAGCAGCTCCGAGGTTGATTTCCAAGTTGAAGCCATGATAGGCTACTTCTCCCGCACAACCGGGTTTGCCTCCTGGTATTTTGCCGGGGAGGAAAGCTGCTGGAGTGGCACCCAAACCCTGAATATATCGCCTGAAAACTCGCCTGCGCCTACCCCGAACATGCAGACTGCTTCGCCTTCGCCGTCAAGTTCAGGCAGCTCCGCCCAGCTGAATTGGTGGCAAACTACCGCTTTGGTTTTGATGGCGGCGATTGTGGTACTGCTAGGTTTAGTGGTGTTTAATCTGCGTAGAAGAAGCGGGTTGCCGCCTTCTTAGTGTGCGGCAGCAAAGTCAGCGGTGCATGGTTCCACACCGCACAGCATCAGTTTTCAACATAGCTCCTATGTAGCCGTGCAAGAAAACCCGCCACAACACCTGTTCCACAAATAAACCACCAACCAAACCCAAAAAGCAACACAATACACAAACGGTCTTGTAGGGCCCTGCCACATCCGCATAAAGAGAGCAGCCAAAACGGCATAGCCTCCAATCAACCTTTACAACCAGCCTCAACCAAAACCAAACCTGCCTCAGACTCAGAAACAAAAACAGATCATTCCGCTTTGAGCTTTAGAAGATGATGTAGTAGGGCGACCCCTCTTCTTCCAATACTAGAAAAACAAAAACCGCAAACAGAAAATCCTAAAAACAAAAAATACATAACTCAATATAAAGGGAAGACAGGTTGCCGCCAGCCAACATAAAAACCGTCGAGGACCTACTGTTTTGGCAGTACGCAAAAATCATTGCACAATCCGCCGGGTTTAGCAAAAAAGACTACGGGTTTGTTTGTAACCGCTTCAAACAGTTAAAGCAAGGCACAATCAGCTGGAACAACCTTCGCGAGTACCTAAAAGAGCGCCAGCAAAACGAATGCGTCTACTGCGGCAGCGAAGCCGAATTAACGTTGGAACATCTTTTGCCCCGCCGGCACTGTGGACCTAACTGCGAGAAAAACGTAGTTTGGGTCTGCAGAAGCTGCAACAGCAAAAAAGGCGCTCGACGCCTCTACGAGTACTACGTCGCCACTGGAGGCTTAGACGCAGCCAAATACAGTGTGCCAAGAATTGCAGAGGGCAAATACCTCAAGTTCACCCACGAAGTCCTAGAAGCAAACCACATGCTCACCATGCAAATTGGCGATTTAACCGCTCAAGTCTGCCCCGTCTGCGATCTAAAACCCATCTGCATACAGCAAAAAACCGAGGGCAAACTCTCCACACTCTGCATCGATGGATTACTCACCCTGTGCTTCAAACAAGCTTAGCAGTTACATAACGCCCGCCCAGAAAGGAATCTTCTTGCGCATCATGTTAACGTACTCCTTTAGCAGTTCCTGCTCGGGAACCGTCAAATCGTCGAGGTGCGTCGTCAACAAAACCTTAGCATCAGCTTCAGGCACCTTAACATAGAGCACATCGCGTTCGAATATATGACGCCCAGCAATGGGTTTATCCATAGAAATCGCCACCTGCGCCCCAGCTTTAGCTTCGCCAATCGCTTTGCCTTCGTCCTGCACCTGCTGAATTTCACCCAAATCTGAACCATCCTCAGCACGGATAAGCGATACTCGGGGTTTAACGCGGCCCGCTTGAACTTCCACGCCGACCACCAACGGTTTAGCTCGCCGGAAAATACAGTTAGGCAAAACCATGACTTTACCCGGTTTAACAAGTGCATCAAATTCTTCCTCACTCTTACGGTCCCTTCTCTCTTTGACCCAGTTTGTGTAGTTGTCAACGAGGTTATAGATTATCGGGTCGCGGAAAATTTTGACGCCTGTAGCTTCTGCTTCAGTCTCCGCATCGGGCAACGCTTTAACACCAAACGCCAAAATTGCCCCCACCAGCGACTCACGCTGCTTAACCACCGAAGCTTCAATAACGTCACGTTTACTGATGTCGCCGATGTCTGCGCTTCGGACTTGCACATTGTTGGCTTTGAGAATCTCCGCCAACGCCTCCAACGAACCCAACGTATCAGCCTTGACGATGACGCCGTCGATTTCTTTGGTAATTCGGATTCGTCCAACTTCCTCAGTGATTTGTTTACAGTATTTGGAAACGTCTTCGCCCGGAGGCACTGCAAGCATCGGTGCGCCGGCTAAAGCACATTCTAAGCCGGGAGCAACAATTTTAACTCCGGCGCTAGCGTAAACGCAGTCAACTCCGGTGAATTTGTCTCGGGGGTCACGCATTTCATCCAAAGGTTTAGGAACCAAAATAGTGCGAACACGAGCCGAAATCGGTCCGTCACGGCCACCCACAACCACCAAATCATCCTTATGGAGCGTGCCATCGTAAACTATGGTGTTGAGCGTCATGCCTAAGCCGGGTTCCTCCTTAACTTCAAGGATGGAGCCTTTTGCGGGTCCGTCGGCGGTTTGAAGACGCTTCTTTAGAAACTGCTGCGTCAACCCAACCAGAACCATAACCAATTCAGAGAGACCTTCGCCTGTTTTGGCGCTTGTAGGCACCAATGCAATGTTTTGGGTAAAATCACGAATGTGGTCGAAGCGGTCGGTTTTGAAGCCGAGACGACTGAAATCGCCCATAACACGGTATAGACTATTGTTAACTTCATCTTGAACGAAGCTTGATTGGGCAGCAAACGATGCCAAAAAAGGTGCACCTTTTTGGGGTTTCCATCCTGGCACACGGTCCACCTGGTTAACAGCAACGATGAAGGGGGTTTTTCGTGCCTTAAGAATTTCAATGCATTCAAACGTCTGCGCTTCAAAGCCGCGCACAGCGTTAACGACGAGGATTGCGATATCAGCTACCGACCCGCCTCTGCGCCTGAGGTTCGTAAAAGCCTCATGCCCAGGAGTATCCACTATGAGTAAACCGGGAATTTCGATACCTGTCTTAAAGTTGCCCATGTAGGGCCCAATTAGGGTTTTTAGGGTTTCCACCGGGAAAAAGCTGGCTCCGATATGCTGGGTCATCCCCCCAGCTTCACGCAGCTGCACATTGGTTTTACGCAACTCATCCAGAAGGGAAGTTTTGCCTGCGTCGACGTGTCCAAGAACACAGACGATTGGTTGGCGAGTGGGCAACTTGTTTTTTCTCCTCTAAATCCTGTAAGTTTGATTGTTAGGCTTTAAGGCTTAATAAATGCGTCCATTTTATTCTATGTTTCTGGCGCCTCTATGGGTTTGGATATTGTGAAAAAACTTTTATCTCCCAGCTACCTCTGTGATTTGGTGAGTCTGGTTGCCTTACTGTGTTAAATGCGGTTCTCCTCTAAAAGCCGACGACCACTTCTGTTCTGTCTGCGGCGCTGCAGCCCCAAAGTACAGTTGGGAAGAATTCAACGTTTCAGGCAAAGATGTAGGTGAACGAGTACAACAACTTTTGCATGAGGGCAACGTGACCCGCATCATCGTCAAGGATCAGGCGGGTAAAACTTTGCTAGAGATCCCCGCCACTGTAGGCGTGGTTGGGGTGGTGGTTGCGCCTTGGCTCGCGGCTTTGGGCGTGATTGCCGCGTTGGCTTCTAACTGCACGATTGCAGTTGAAAGAAGAGAATAAAAAAGAATGTTACTGCGGCGGCTTGACGATTAACAAGACAACGCCAATTACGAGCAAAACGACGCTTAAGAAGCCAAAGAGGGCGCCGAAACCGCTCATTTCTGAGGTGGTAACTGTGAAGTAAAGCATTACTGCTCCGATGATGATTAGGACTAAACCGATGATTCTTTCAAATAGAGAAACCCAGAATGTGTCGCCTTCGTCACTCATACATTTGTATTCTCCTATAGCGTGTTTTAGTTGTGTGTTTCTTTGATATAAACGGGAGGGGTTATTTTAAATTATTCCATGATGCTCAGGGTCGGCTGAGGGTTTAGTTGGTAAACTCTTTTTTTTAGTAGTAGATGAAGAGGGCGTTGCCCTACTACATCATCTTCTAAGGCTCAATGTGGGCGGCTGTGTTTTTGCTTCTGCAAATGATTCAGATTGTTTTCTGGTTGAGGCGGCTTGTAAACGTAGCAAAACACCGTACTCCCGCACTCCATAATAGCTGAAGTGGAAGTTTATCTGCGCTGGAGCGGTTTCGGGGGGCGGTGGTTTTGATTGCTAAAGAAGATTTCTTGTGGGTGTTTCTTTTCTTTGTTAATCGAGGCTGGAAGGGTATGGCTAAAAAGTACGGTGTGAAAACAGTCTGCTTAACAAAAACTGGAAATTAGTAAGAAAGGGAAATTTTTTCCCTTAGGATTTTACGCTGACTACGTTGGGTACAGCTTTGACTTTCTCAACGACTTCCGCTGGAACCGTCTGATGCAAGACATAAACGCTGATGGCGTAGGAACTGTTGATTTGGCGGCTGTAGTTTGCGCGTATGTTTATGTTGCTGTCGGCAAGGACTTTGTCGATGTTGGCAAAGACTCCCGGAACGTCTTTATGGTGTACAAAGAGTGTGAAGATTTCTTTTTCTTCCACCTCAATGGATTCGCCAGCGTTAACAGCGTTTGTGAAGTCTCCGCCCATCAAGTAGCCGACTAGGACCTGCGCCATTTCGGTTGCGGTTTCCCTTTGTGCCTCAACGGTGGATGCGCCTAGGTGGCTGCTGAGCACGACGTTATCTAGTTCTTTGAGTTTGTCGTTGAACGGGTCGTTTTCTGCTTTAGGCTCTTCTTTGTAGACGTCGGTTGCGTAGCCGCCGATTTTATTGTCTTTTAGAGCACTATAGAGAGCTTGTTGGTCGATGTTGTTACCTCTGCTGGTGTTTATGATGTAGGCAGTTGGTTTCATGAGGGCGAGTTCTTTGGCGCCGATGATTACGTCTTTGCCGCCTGTGTGGACGCTAATGTAGTCTGCTTTCTGCAGGACGTCTTCTTTGGTGGCGAGGAATTTGATGCCGCTTTCTGGGCAGGGGCGGATGTCAAAGCCTAAAACTTCCATGTTGAAGCCGAGTTTGGCGATTTGCGCTAGTTTTTGGCCGATTCTGCCGCAGCCGATGATGCCTAATGTTTTGCCGGTTAGTTCTCTACCTTCGAGCTTCTTTTTGATCCAGACGCCGTTTTTGAGTGAATGGTGAGCTTGAGGGGTGTTGCGTGAAACTGCAATCATGAGTCCTATGGCTAATTCTGAGACGGCGTTTGTGCTGCCGAATGGGGCGATTTTGACGACTACGCCGTTTTCTGAGGCGGCGGCTACGTCAATGTTGTCGAAGCCTACGCCGGCTCGTCCGATGATTTTGAGTTTTCCTTTTGCGCCTGCCTCGATGACTTCGCGGGTTACTTTGGTGGCGCTGCGTACAACTAGGGCATCGAATCCTCCGATTTCCGCTACCAGTTGGGTTGCGTCACGTTTTTTGGTGTCGGTTTCGATGCCTGCTTCTTGGAAGATAGCTAAGCCTTCCTTCTCTAAACCATCGTTAAGTAATACTTTCATGCAGATTTCACCTGAAGGGATACTGAAAAATTGATTGCCAACCTGAATAATAAATCCATCTACCCCAAATATGGGGCTGTTATGCTTTGAGTTTGATTTTCTGCTTTTTAGGTGTGTGGACGCGAGTGATGGCTATGTCGTACGTTGCTTTGCGGTGGCAGTAGGGGCATTTGAGGTCGCGGTAGTTTTTGCGGATAAGCGAATTTATGGATGCGCCGGGTACATAGTGGAAGTTGAAGGTTTTTTTGCAGCTTGGGCATGTGAGGCGGGAGGTATAGTGGGGTCCGAAGCGCGGGAGCAAAGTCAAAACTACAACTATGACTATTGCCACTGTGATTGAAATCAAAGCTAAAGGGTCAATCTGCATTGTTTTTCAGTCAACTGAATGATGAAAAATAGTTAATTAAGTTTTATCAAAAAACAAAAGAAAACCCCATAAGTGGGGCTTAAGCAGTCTTTGCGTATTTGAGGGCTTCCTCAACCGATTGGAAGCCGTATTTTACGCCGCAGAACTCTTTCTTGAACGCCAACACATCCACCTGAACCTGCGCAGGGGTACGTTTACCTTTGATGATGTCGAGCATCAAATCGCAGAGGTGCTTGATGTCTCCTTCCTTCATGCCCCGTCTGGTGACATCTTGGAAGCCAACGCGTAAGCCAGAGGGGTTTTCTTTGCCTGCTTGGTCGTCGTAAGGCAGTAGGTTCTTGTTGAGGATAATGTTTGCGTCTTCGAGTTCCTGAGCTATTTTGTTGCCGCCGCCATAACTTCTAATGTCGAGGGCAAGTTGGTGGCTGCGTGTGAAGCCTTTGTGTTCAGCGAGGACTTCGACGCCGTTTTCGCACAGGTATTGGCCTGCGGTTTGGGCGTTTTTGACTATTTGCCCTGCCAACTCTTTGCCAAACACCCTCATCTCTAAGCAGGCTATGCCTAAAGCTGGAAGTCTGCCGAGGTGTGTGCTGGAGGCGGTTAATGGAAAGACTGCGTGCTGGATTTTTCGGACAGCCTTCTCTTTGGCGGGGGTGTCGGGGTTGCCCATGATGACGCCGCCCTGTGGGCCAGGGAAGGTTTTGTGGGTTGAGGCGGTGATGAAGTCTGCGCCTTCGCGGAGGGGGTCTTGGAATTGGCCGCCTGCGATTAAGCCTAAAACGTGAGCTGCGTCGTATGCGACGTATGCGCCGACTTCGTCACAGACCTCTTTAAGCTCTTTAATGGGGTGTGGGAAGAGGAATAGGCTGCCGCCAAAGGTGACGATGCCGGGTTTAGCGGCTCGGATGACGATGGCGGATTTTTCGGGGTCGATGTTGAATTCGTTTGTGTCGTAAACGTGGTTAATGTTGTCTATGCCGAGGATGCTGCCGGCTAAGCCTGTGTAGTCGTGGCTTATGTGTGCGCCGCAGCTGAGGGGTGTGACGACCATTTTGTTGTTTTTAGAAGCCAACGACAAGCCCTTAAACGTGGCCGTGTTGGCGTGTGTGCCTGAAATTAAGCGTACATCCGCCCAAGATGCGCCGAACAAGCTTCTGACTGCGTCGCAGGCGAGGTCCTCGATTTGGCTCATGTACTTTTGGCCTTGATAGTAACGTTTCTTAACGTGCCCCACAGCGTCGTTTTCGCCTTCCGCATATCGGGTGGCGAGGTCGTGGCTGAGGTCGAGCATTTGGGAGACAGCGGGGGATTTGATGCCTTCGCTGGCAATCATGTTTATGCATTCTTTGTCGCGGTACTGTTCGTGTTTCTTTGAAGCTTCGATTAATTCTGTGACTATTTCGGGGACGTCTTTCATTGTTTTCCCACGCTAAGTATCAACGGAACTAGGCGTTGTTATATTTAGCCGTTACTGGATAGGAAACCGCATTCATGGACGCCAAAAAAGCTTATGATTCGACGATTTTTTGGGGTACAAACGGTTTGCCATATTCTTCTTGGCTTGTGACTTGGGTTAGGACTTTGCGTGTTCGCACTAGTCGGAGTAGTTTACTGGATAAGTCAAGTTTTTCCCTTGCGTAGCCCACTGCTATTAGGGCGATAACTTCGTAGTTTTCGGGGATTTTGAGGGCTGTTTTTACGTCTGATTCATTAAAGCTTCCTACAACGCAGGTGCCCAACCCTTCGTTGACGGCGGTTAGAACCATGTTTTCTATCGCCAGTGAAGCGTCAATGGCGTACCAGTCGGAGGAGACTTTTTTGTCGCCTAAAACGGCAATGCAAAGCGGCGCCTCAGCGACGAATTTTGCGTATATTCCTTTGGAGAGTGTTTTGCGTTTCTCTGCTTCAGTGACGACTATGAAGTGCCAGGGCTCTGCATTGCGGGCGGACGGCGCTAAGCGTCCTGCCTCCAAAATCCGCTCGAGTTTCTCACGGGGAACCGGGGTGTCTTGGTAAGCTCGGATTGATTTGCGTTCCTGTATTGCTTCAAAAACGTCCATTCTGGCTGCCTCACAATGAAATGGTGCTGTGCGACATATTAATTTTCACGGTTTCTGCTAGCGATTTTTGTTTTTATTATTAGTAGAAGAAGAGAACCACCGCCTACTACATCATCTTCTAAGGCGACGTGCAGAACTGTCTATTTTGGGGTCAGAGTCGGGGGGCTACTGCAAATTGGTTGTTGCTGTTTGTAGAAGTCGCCCGCAGCGAGCATGTGCCGATTTGTGGAGTTGCCTAAGCCTTCAGAGGCAAGCGCGGTTTTCTCGATAAACCTTTAAATTGTGCGTAACTCAAGGAAGTGGTGCAAACCTAGTTGCCGAGGTCTCCTAGCCAGGCAGGGAGCAAGCCTGGAGATTCGCCTCTCCATGGTGAACCTGATAGCTTGTGGCCTTTCGGGGCCACGGGGGTTCAAATCCCCCTCTCGGCGCCATCTCTACTAAAAATTGTATGCTGGCTCTTGTTCCTCTATGATGTTTAGGAAGTCTTTTATTTGCGCCATAATCTTTTGCAGTCCCTTGTCGGTGAGCGGGGGGTCGTAGGGTATGCGCAGTACATCCCATCCTTGTAGTTCGAGAAGTTCATCGATTTCCTCGTCTTTTTGTAGTTGTTTGTCTTTTTTGTGCACTGGGTTGCCGTCGAGATAGACGATTTTACGTTTTTCTAGCCAGCAGAAGTCTGGTATGGTGGATTTGAGGATGATTGGTTGCTGGGTTACCATTCCGCCCGTTAAGCCCTGGCTGCTTAGTGTTTTGAAGACTTCGATTTCTGCTTTGCTTACTCTGGGATGCATCTGTTCTTTGTAGCTCAATGTATATTCACAAAGCCCAATTGCCTCTGTTGGCTTATAAGCGGTGGGTTGAAACAACATTTACATACAGGGGAGAGAGGTAACTAAAAGTAGGCTTGACGAATCAGCCGTGGTCCAACACTTGCATGAACCAAAAGTTGATCCCCAATCCTTCCTTTGGGGTCTGGGCGATTCATGCGCAGGTGAACTGCTGACCCGCCAAGCTTTGGGTGTACCTCTTGGATGGCTATTTCTCGCAAAATAACAACTCTCCGCCAACTATAAATGACGATGTGGTTGCACCAACGTAACAACAAAACCACACCTTTAACAAGAAAATACTGTACTTTAATGGCGGATTTTGGGGTGCTGCTCATCCTGCGGCAGGTTCGGCATAAAAGTGACTGCGTCGCCTCTGCGCTGCGCAGGTTTCCTTTGTTGCTGTTTAGGTCTGCGTTTGTTTTGCCGCATAAAATCCAACCCGCAGAAAACGTAGCCCACAAATGCGAAAACAATCAACGCGGGAAGCAGCAGCAACACCAAAGCCCTGCTACGCCTACGCTTAACCTTACCCTTCGGCAACGAAGTCTGCACCAACCAGCACTTTCGCACGATGCAAGATAAGCTTTGGTAACACAGAATAAAGATTAAAAATCAATACACTTCACAAACTTTTTTCCAGGGTTTTTGATGGCAAATTCTTTTTTTTTAGCAGTAGAAGAAGAGAACCACCGCCTACTACATCATCTTCTTAGAGTCAAAGCAGAACAAACTGTTTTGGTTTCTGCACCTGAGTCGGGGTGCATGCTGATTGCGGCGGCTTGTACAACCGGCCTCTCAAAAACAGCAGTAGCGAGCCGCCGCCCAAAACAGCTAATGCATCGCCGCAGGGCTTCGTCTGCGCAGAAACACAACCACAAAAACCAACAACACAACGATTGCGCCTAGCAGCACCAGAGTGGCGGTTTGAATCCAATCCACCTTGGCGGGGCTACCTGAACTGGTTTCAATGGGGAAAGACGAGGGCATGCCAGATGAGCGAAAGTGTAAGCGACGATGAGTTCCCTGAGTGGATGGTCAGGGTTTTTGTTGGGCTCCAGCCGCTTGTTTCACCCGTAAAAACCGTGTAAAACTGGTCATATACTATACCCTGAAATATCAGCGGTCACTCAAAAAAAGAACTAGCGACAAATGGATGGCAAGCCTGAAGCTTGCTTATTCATCTTTATCTTCTGTTTTGTCCACTTTAGCTTCTGTAGCTGCGTAGTTTTTGAGTTTCTCCGCCATATCCCCAAGCGTCTTAGCCACCAACTGGTTCACAGAGCCCGCCGGGTAGGAACCGTCCGCCTGTTTTGTACCTGCTTTGACGCCTGTCAAAACCTCTATGCCTTCGTCGATGGATTTCACAGAGTAAATGCTGAATTTGCCTTCCCGCACAGCATCAAGCACCTCTTCTTTTAGCATCAGGTTCTGCACGTTGCTCTCCGGAATCATCACCGCCTGCTCGCCAGTTAAGCCCCGCTGCCTGCATACTTCGAAGAAACCCTCAATTTTCTCATTCACCCCGCCAATCGCCTGCACTTCGCCTTTCTGGTTCACGGAGCCGGTGACCGCAAAATTCTGTTTTATCGGGATTCCGCTGAGCGCCGAGAGTATGCTGTAGAGTTCAGTGCTCGAAGCGCTGTCGCCCTCTACGCCGCCGTAGTTCTGCTCAAACACCAACCGCGCACTGAGGCTCAAAGGCTTGTCTCGGGCGTACTTGTCGTTTAAGTAGCCGCTTAAGATCAGGACGCCTTTGGTGTGGATGGGTCCGCCCATTTTGGCTTCCCGCTCAATGTCCACTATGCCTTCTCTACCCAATCCGATGCTCACCGTAACGCGGCTTGGAGTGCCAAACGCAAAGTCCCCCAACCCCGAAACTGAGAGGCCATTAACTTGCCCCACCTTCGCCTCAGCAGTGTCAATAAGGAAGAAACCCCGCGAGATCATCTCCTGGATTTTCTCCTGAATAAGCTTGCTGCGGTAAATCTTCTCCTCGATGGCTTTACGCACATGCTCAGCTGTGATGATTTGGGCGCCGTCTTGGTCAGCATAAAAGTTCGCTTCCCTAATCACGTCCGCCACCAGCGAAAACTGCGTCGAGAGACGCTGCTGGTCCTCGATTATGCGGCTGCTGTACTCAACCAACTTCGCTAACCCGCCCCCATCAAGATGCCGCATACCCTCTTTTTCGCATAAGCCACAAACGAACGCTGCGTACTGGCGGACTTTCTCATCTGTGCGGGGCATGGTGGTGTCGAACTCTGCTTTGATTTTAAAGAGCTCTTTGAAGTCGGGGTCGAGGCTAAACATCATCTGGTAAATGTTGGGATCGCCGATCAGGATCACTTTGGCGGTTAAGGGAATAGGTTGGGGTTTGATGGTTTTAATGCTTAAAAACCCGTAACGCTCTTCGGGCTCTTCGATAGCCATTTTAGCATCTTTGAGGTCCCGCTTTAACCCATCGTAGGCGAGCGGGTTACGCAGCAAATCTTCCACGGGCACAATGAGGAAGCCACCGTTGGCTTTGTGAATACTCCCCCCTCTTATCATAGTGAAGTCAGTGTTTAACGCGCCAAACTGGGCTTCTTTCTCAGTTCTGCCCAGCAAATTCGGATACGTAGGGTTAGTTTCCACAACTACAGGAGCGCCTTTGGTTTCGCTGTTGTCGATGACAACGTTAACTTCGTACTTCTTGTAGGGGTCCTCACGCATCCAAGGCATCTGGAAAGGCAACTGCTGTTTCTCTTCGCCTCTACGTACAAATTGCGAGAGGTTTTCGATAATGTCGTTCTGCGCCGCCTTCAGATAATCGGTAACTTCCGTGTTGGCTTGATACTTCTCCAGAAGCCTCTGCAACTGGCTGCCAATGGCGTACAACGCCACTTCCTTGTTAAGCTTCTTGAGGGCATCGTGAATTTGGCGTTCCATGTCAATAAGTTGACGCATGGCATTGCGGAATTGCCCCTCCAGCTTCTCCCGTTTCTCCGCCAGCTTCTCCTTGGTTTTCTGCGGCAACGCCAAAAGCTCCTCCTCATTAAGTGGTTTGCCATCCAAAACTGGAATAAGCAGCAACCCAATCGGCGTAGTTTGAATTACAAAACCTTCAGCTTGCGCTTTAGCGTTAAGCTCATCAATTAAGTGTTTACGCTGGTTCTCCAAGCTGCTCAGGGTGGCTTCCCGCTGCGAAGCATAATCTTCACTTTCAAAAGCCTTAGGCAACGCGTTTTTAACGTTCTCAATAAAATTCTTCATATCCTCCCTGAACTCTTTACCCTTACCCGGCTGCAACTCAATAGCTCGGGGCTCATACTGGTTGCCGAAATTGTTAACGTAACACCAATCCGAAGGCACATGCTGAGTTTTAGCTTGCGCCTCAACAAAGTTTTTCACAGCGGTTTTCCTGCCGGTGCCCGGGTAACCTGCAACATACATATTGAAACCATGGTTTTTGATGCCTAACCCAAACTTGAGAGCGCGTACAGCGCGTTCTTGCCCGATGATTTCGGTTATAGGCACCAATTCGCCGGTGGATTCGCAATGCATAAAATCAGCGTCACAGATGTTACGTAGCTTCTCTACTGGTAACTTGTTGATCAGAAATTTATCCTCCTAAAACTATACTTAACAAAGAATACGGTTTTTGCATTTAACTTTTTTCGCCAAGCCCTACTCAGCGGGGCAAAGATGCGGTTTCCCGCAATTGAACCCAACCTACCACATACCAGTATAAACTGCCGTTCCCAACCCCCGTTCACCCTCAAAAAGCATCAAAGTGAGGATGAAGAAAAAACATGAAAAAGAAACTTTTAGCAGCAGCAACAATTTTGGTAGCAGCCATCGCATTGATTTCCGCAGCCACCATAATCACCACCGCACAGCCAACGCTGGTTGGCAAAGTCTACACAATGGACAACGCCAACGAAAACAACGTTTGGCAGTTTGACCGTATGTCCGACGGCTCCCTTATGGTGTCCGGCAACTTCTCAACAATGGGCAACGGAACAGGCACTCAACTTGACAGCCAAGGCGCCTTGGCTCTCAGCCCAGATGGAAACTGGCTTTTCGCCGTCAACGCCGGCAGCGACAACATCACAGTATTCCAAGTTACAAGCACCGGGTTAACCGTGGCTGACGTAGTTGATTCTCACGGCTTGATGCCGGTGAGCCTCACCATATACGGCAACATGGTTTACGTGCTTAACGCAGGCACAGGAACAGTGTCCAACAACCAGTCAACACCCACTCCCACTCCGAACGCCTCAGCAGCTCCAACAGTAGCACCCACAGAAACGCCGACACCAACCCCCAACGCTTCCACCACGCCAACGCCAACAGCCACCACCACACCTACCCCGACGAATAACACCGCCATGAACATAACATCCCCCAACATCGCAGGCTTCACCGTAGACCAAACTGGACAACTGTCATTCATTGAAGGTTCAATACAGCCGCTAAGCGGTATGAACAACAGTGCACCAGAACAAATCGGTTTCAACCCCAACGGCACAATGCTGGTCGTTGTTGAGAAATCCACCAACATAACCGACGTCTACAAGGTGGACAGTATGGGCGTTGCAGGTGCCCCAATGAGTACGTGGTCAGTTGGTGACGCACCCTTCGGGTTCGCCTTTACCTCCACTGGGTACTTGGTAATGAGCGAAGCAGCATCAAACACTATGTCATCTTTCGCATGGACTGAAAACGGTAGCTTACGAACCTTAAGCGGCGCAATGCCTGACTTCGGCAAAGCCCCCTGCTGGGTCGCAATCTCCTCCGATGACAAATACGCCTACACAACAAACGCCGCAAGCGGAACCATCTCAACCTACACCATCTCAGATATGGGTGCATTAAACCTGCTTAGCTCGGTAGCTGCCAAAGTCACCTCACCCGCCCTCGACTTAGCCTTCAGCCAAGACAGCCAATACCTCTACGCACTCAGCGGACAAGGCATAGCAGGCTTCAAAGTTTTCCCCGACGGCGGCCTCTGGCAAGTCGCCAACACAACGGGATTGCCCAGCTCAGTCACTGGCTTAGCAACAAAGTAAAAAGTTAACGCTACCCTTCAACTTCCTTTTTTTCTTAAATTTTAACGAATTTTTTAAGAATATCGATGTTTCGCACTTCAGGGTGGAATAGGACGCCGTAGATGGGTTTCTGCTTATGTTTTATAGCTTGGATGCAGGTTTCTGAAGTAGCCAGTGTTTCGAAGGTTTCTGATTTTTGGGGTGCGAGGCTGTGAAGGGTGTAAGCTTGGAAGTTGCCTTCAAAGAGCAGATTAAATTTGGCGGTGTTGATTTGAGTCATGCCTACCTGCGTGCACTCCGCCAACGGCACATCATAAACGAGGCTGATGATTTGCATGCCTGCACATATCCCAAGCAGCGGCTTCTCGCAGGTTTTTAGCCAATCGAATTTTTTCAGGTGATTTTGAGCTTCAAAATCCTTAAGTGTAGTGCCTGAAAGGATGACTCGGCTGCAACAGCTAACCTCTTCGGATGTTACGTCTAAGAAATGTTCGACAAGACAGGGTTCAACGCCCTCCAATGCAGAAAGAATGGGTGGAACAAACTCTGTGTAAGCCAGCGAATCCCGCTTCCAGTTCATGTCTAAAACCAAAATCACTTCGACACCAACCTCACACGCTCAATAACATATACGCCTGAGCTGCCCTTCCACTCGTTTTCGCCGTCGGCAACTTCGACTTTGCGCTTGAACAGGGGCGCATCCAGCACGGTGGTTTCGATTTCTCCACCTTCCCCACTGGGGCTGATGCCGTATTTAGCTTGCAACTCCACCAACTGCGCAATCATTTCACTGTTAAGTTGCTTGCCCAGCCACTTCTCATCCAACGGATACGCAAAAACGCCTGAAACGATGACTACGAACTTTTTTTCCAGCAGCATCTCAAGGAGCTTTTTCTGGTTCATTTTCCAAAGCGGATTAAACTGCCACAAGTCCAGTCGACTACAGATGCGCTGCACCCTAGACGCCTGATAGACTGATTCAACCGCACCCGTAACCACCCCTTCAATGCCGTACTGTTGTTTGGCTTGGGCGATGGCGCGCTCTAAATCTTCGAGTTCCGCCTCTTTTTTGCCCTCAGTCTCCACCGAAACCAGAGGCAACCCCAGCGCCTGAGCCTGAAACGCGGTTACGTCTATGTTTGGGGTGTGGAACATGTAGCTTTCTTTGTTTTTGGATTCCACTGTTATGAGGCAAGCTATGGTTTCTTTCTCTGCTGCCATATGTAATGCAAGGGTGGAGTCTTTTCCGCCTGAAAATAATACGCCGAGTTTCATTTGACTGCTATGTAGGAGTAGACCTGCTTATATACAGATGGCTGGCAGGTTTTGTTTACTACGGCATGGAAATCATAATGTTCTTGTCTGGATATTTCGTGTTGGTGTGGCTGTTTTTGCGGCACCACAAGACCGGCTTTTAGGGCGGTTTCTTTTTTGGTTCTGTTTGTGCTGCTTATGTGGACGGGTTGTGGCGGTGGAGGTTTCTTGCACACGCAACATAGGTGCTATGTTGAATCTTGTGTGTTGTGTGGTGTGGCAGAGGCTTTTTGTGCCACACTGTGCATGAAACGGATGGATTCTGCACGTGACTCCAGGAAAAGCTATGACTCATAAAACACCAGTGCAATTCAAGCACCGATAAAGCTATTCGGCGGCGAGGCGATCAACAGCTCAACTAACAGCAGCATCTATGATCAATTTCACAAAAAAAATACCCAAAAAAACAGAAGCAAGTCAGGTTTCAAGCTGGGTTTGCTGGGGCTTCCACCGATTTTACTTAGGAGTAAGATATGCAAAAACAACATGGCGAAAAATGCAAAACACCACTTGCTGCCAGAAGCCCACTCAGCCCCAACCTGAACTTAAAAAAAAATAAAAATGGAGGGAAAGATGTTACCATCTTTTTTCACTTATGGCCGTTTTCTTAGCACTAAGATTATAGCTGCACCGACGACTGCAATGAAGATAAAGAGACCGACAATTGCTGGGATGAAATATGTGTCAGCCATTGAGGGGGCAGCGGTTGGTTGCGGGGTAGGTGTTGCTGGTGCTGGGTCAACTGCGAAGCTGGTTTCTGCACGTGATGGCCAGTAGCCTTGGGTACCTGCGAAGGTTGCAAAGACTGTGTATTTGCCTGTGATGTCTGGCATGTATTGTAAGCTGTATGCGCCGTTTTCGTCTGTGGTTGTTGTGCCTATGGTGCGGTAGTTGCCGTTAGCGTCGAGGACGTTTATTGTAACTTCAACGCCTGTGAAGTTGGTTGGCAATGGTTTCTGCTGGTAAACGTAGCCCATCCAATCTTTCATTGAAACATCGGATGCCACTGGAACGCCGTATGGGAAGCGTGCTGATTGTTCGTCTTGTGTTGTGCCTGATGAAACGTCGGTGACTGTGCCCCGGATAACTAATCCTGAGCCAAGGGTTATGTCTGTCATTGGTGCATCAACGGATGTTGCGCTTGGGCCTCTGCCGACGCAGTAGATTTGGTTGTCGTAGCCGTTCAAAGTCACTGAGAAGCCGTCAGCAATGTAGCCTGTATCTAGAGCTACACCAGGTCCGCCTGCTTCAGAGGTGACGTCGTTTAGTTCCCAGATTAGTTCACCAGTTGTTGCGTTGATGGCTTGCTGTGTAGCATCTCTGTAAAGTGGGATTTCAACAGTGTGTTCAGTTGTGGTTGTGTATATTATTCCGTTGCCGATAGCGTAGATTGACATTGGATAGGGACCGGGGACTTCGAAGCCACTTTGTGTGCTGTTGCCTTTACCGCCGTTTCCATATGTCCAGAGTAAGTGACCTGTTTTTAAGTCGTAGCATGACATAACACCGCCGAATCCGTCGTAGTAGAGATGTCCATATGCACATGCTGCGCCGTTTTCGTTTCCGCCGCTGTTATAGCCAGAGTTGTAGTACATGAGTTGGTTTTGTGATTGGTCGCCTACTGGACCCCACATTTTCTGGCCTGTCTCCATGCTGTATCCTACGAACTGCATTGTTTCTTTATAGAATTCCACGAATACGCCATCTGTTGGATCACTGTTTGCTGGTCCGCTGTAGCTTACTGTGACGTTGCC
This sequence comes from uncultured archaeon, assembly GCA_963716035.1. GTDB lineage: Archaea > Thermoproteota > Bathyarchaeia > Bathyarchaeales > Bathycorpusculaceae > Bathycorpusculum. The sequence goes on from OY970286.1 coordinate 171,147, forward strand.
GGTTGGTGGTTGAAGAGTGTTGCTCCATAGTTTTGACCCGACTGTTCCTTTGGAGGCGTTTAGGTTGATTCCGTAGTATGTGTAGGGTGTTTGTACTGTTGCGGATGGTGTTGAGCCGCTTCGGGCTATCATCATATCGCCTGCCCATGCTGCAACAATTGTCGGTGCGGGTGTAACGTTGTTGAGCCAGCTTAACGAGATGTTCCAGTCGTAAGTACATAAGGTACTGGTGGGGTTAACCACGTTTCCGTAGACCACGTAGTTCTTAGTTGCTGGTTGTTTTGGATCGTTGCCTGCGACTGCGCCTATTGAGGGTTGCGTGACTGACGCGTACATAGCTTGAGTTGGACTGATGCTTGCGCCTGACGTTGTTGAGTAGTTGTACATTACTGGTGAGTTAACGACTGCGCCTGTCCATGGATTGGCAATGTTTTCCCAAAGTCTCGAGGAATTCCATTGGCTCAAATACATAACTGGATTTGAAGCGTTTCCAAGGTTTGTCATGATGAGTCTTAGCTGTTCACCTGCTGGACCTACAACTTGAGTGCCAGAGGGGACACCGGTTACGTTGAAAAGCGGGCATCCTGTATAAGCGTCGTATGCTTGAGCGAAGTTGCTTGTGAAAAGTATCGGTGGGTATGTTCCGTGCTGGTTGGGGTTATCGACATCGTAGATATAGCCGAATGAGATTGCTGGAATTACAGGGCTACTCCAGATGATTTTTCCTGTACGCAAATCTTGGCAAACAGTTTCACCACTGGTGAGACCTGTGAAGGTTACTGGTTTAGTGTAGTACATGTATCCGTTCATTATTATGGTGTTAGTGAATCGGCCGTTGTATGCGGAACCCTCAAAGTTTGTGCTGCCCGGTTCAGGTATAGTTCCTCCTACAATTCCACCAAAATCAAGTGGGTAAGTCCACATTACGTGGTTGGTTTGAGGTCCTATGGCGTTTCCTGGTGGGAAGTTACATCCTGCCGCACCCGTGCCATAACCTGCTGATCCTGTGCCCAACCAGTTTGAGGAAATTGAGTACCAATATATGTTTTCACCGTATATTGGACGTGTCCAGTATTCTGTTGGAAGTGGAAGAAGGCTAGTTGTTGGAATTTGGGTTTCCTGCACCGTTAGCGTAGTTGAGGAGTTACTTGGAAGGTAAGCGTCGTTTAAGTATGATGATGTCGGAGAGTGCGAATATTCAGTAACATTTTGTCCTGGATAGCTAAAGGCAAAATTGTAGGTGCCAACTTGGGTGGGTGTGAAGGAATAGAACTGGTTTGAGGTTGAGTCCATGATATCTGCAAAAGTCTGTGTTGTTTCTGTTCCATCGGGAGCAGTTATAGTCAGTTTATAGTTATGGAACCTGTAATCGTTGGTTTTCAAAGCGTCGGCATATGTGTTAGATAACCACATGTAAACAGTCGCTGTTTGACCAACACCGATAGGGTTGGGTACAACTTGTATGAAAGCAAACGTTGGAATTTGCCAAGATGGTGAATGGGCGTTAGCAGACGGTAAAAGTATCATTGCGGTTCCCATTGAAATTATCAGTAGCAAAGCAAGCGCTAAAGCTGATGTTTTAGTTTTGATTTTCATATTTTCTTTCTCCTTAATTGGTAAATAGCCAAGTTGCAGTGATTGATTAATAACGCTCACTCACCTATTGTGAGTACACAAATCGAGGACACTAAAAACAAAAATACCAACAGAACAATGAAGATACCATGAACCCAGATTTAATACAATTAGCGATCCAAATTATCTCTGCAGCACTATGCTTTTCGCTAGTTACTTTTATGATTAAGCCTTATAAGTTCACAAATGAAACGCGATACCTTGGATTTCCACTGGGCTTTACATTCCTTGGCTTGGCAGAAGTATTTCTGGCGGGAGGAATCCTTTACGACGTGGGAGAACTGCGGCTGCTCTCGCTTTTTTCAAGAACATTTGCTTACATATTTTTAGCGGAAACATATTATTTTTCGAAAAAACCCACAAAAAATAGCCACATAATCTGGGACATTACCTTAAGTCTAATAATTATCGGTTTGGCTGCTGCAATTCTTTCCGTGGTTAACGGTTCATTAAGCAGTTCGATACTATATGGAAATCCAAGCATCTATTTCCGTGCAATTGCCCTTGTCTGCATCGTGTACATTTGCCTGCATACCTTAAGAAGTCATATTAAAGCACCCGAAAAAGACACAATCTGGATTCCACTGGGTTTTATTCTCCTCGGAGTTAGCCAGTACTCACTCCTAATCTGGGCATCAGATGCACATTATGCTTATGGAGTTGCGTTTACAGGCGCTTGGATCGCCAGATTGGCAGGCCTCTGCATTATCCTCGCAGTATCCTACTTAACACTAAATAAAAAGACCGGAAGCTTATGAAGAAAATTCAGCGTCGCGATAGGTTAAAGATTTACGGCGATTTGCTAACCATCCTTAGCGCTGAAGCTAATAATGAAAAGATAGTTTTGTCACATATCCAAGTAAAAATCAAAGTCCCGTTTGATAGACTAAAAACGTACATCTCTGAACTTCATGAGCTAGGCCTGATTGAAGATGAAACTTCTCTTAAATTGACTAAAAAAGGTAAGCAATACGTGGTTGAATTTCAAAGCGTCCTCGCGTTTATGAAGCGGATGGGCGTGACCTACAAATAACTTTGAAAATATTTGCAGCATGAAACCTTTGGTTTACACTTCAAAAAGCAATGCGACGCCTACAAGCTATTTCATCAAACAAAAGTGTCTTTGAGGGTTTGCTGGGGCTTCTGGGTGCCAATTTTCTTTAGGAGAGAAGAAAAATGAGCAACAGCCATTGTAATAACCTGTAAGGTTAAACCCATAAGCCCTCTCAGCCCCTGTTCCAATCACCAAAAAAAACTAAAAAGGGAGGGAAATAATTTCCCAATTTTCATTTTATGGTCGTTTCTTCAGTGATAATGCCCCGACAATTACGATTGCGATGATGATGGCTGCGGCTGCTGCACCGATGTAGAGCATCAGGTCACTTGGTGTTGCCCAATTGTTCACTGGTGCTTCGGTTGGTACTGGTGTCACTGGTTCTGCTGCGTAGAATGATGTTTCAGCTGAAGATCCAAAGTAAGCTTGTGAGCCTTCGAAGGTTGCGTAGACTGTGTATGCGCCTGCGATGTCTGGTGACCAGTGGAGGCTGAACATGCCGCTTGCGTCGGTGGTGGTTGTGCCGATTGTTCTGTAGTTGCCGTTTGCGTCCATGACGTAGACTGAGACTGGAACGCCGGTTGTGTTCATCGGCATCGCTTGGTCTTCGTATAAGTATGCCATGAAGTCGCTCATGCTTGCGTCAGAGACTGCGGGGACTCCGTTGGGGAAACGTGCTGCCTGCTCGTTTTGGGTTGTGCCTGCTGAGATGTCGGTGACTGTTCCTCGGATTGTGAGGTATGAGCCGACGGTGGTTTCGACGTCTGGTGCACTGACTGTTAGCTGAGTTGGGCCTTTGCCGACAGTGTAGATTTGGCTGTCATAGCAGTTGTACATAACTCCGTAGCCGTCCGCCATTGGGAATGACTGCATAGAGTTACCTAAGCCGCAAGCTGACCAGTCAAGCAAAGTCCAGAGTTCTTCACCGGTGGATGCGTTGATTGCGCGTGTTAATGCTCCGTTATAGAGTGGGTTTGAAGGTGAGTGTTCGCCTGTGAAGGTGTAGAGTATGCCGTTGCCGAATGCTGCGATATGGGTTGGGTAGTTACCCCAAGGTCCGTTGTCCGCCATGTTGGTAGAGTTGCCTGCGCCGCCGTTGCCGTAGGTCCAGATTAGATGACCGTTAGTCATGTCGTAGCAGTAAACGACTCCGCCGAAGCCTGAAACGTAGAGGTTTCCGTTGTATGGAACACCGGAGCGTGAGCTGTAGTATTGGAAGCCTAAGCTTTCGCCTATTGGGCCCCATAGTTTCTCTCCGGTTGTAAGGCTGTAGCCTAAACGTTGGCCGGTTTCCGCGATTGTCATTGCGAAGGTCATTGTTGTTGGGTCTATTGGTTCTGTGCAGAACATTTGAGTTTGGTTGTCGGGTGGTGCGGGGTACTGTTTCTTCCAGAGCAGGCTTGATTGGTCTTGTGCGTTGTCGTTTAGAGCCCAAATTGTCCAGGGATCATTGTTGGGTCTTGGTTGTGAAGTGGTTGCGAGGCTACTGCTTGCGCCAAAGATTACTTGGCCCGGAACAACCCCGATGATTGTTGGGTTTGTGTCGCCGGTTAAGTCTGCGTTGATTGTTGAATTCCAACTGTAGCAGACATTTGAGGCGCCGTTTAAGACTTGTCCAGCCGCTGCCCAGACATCGATGGAGCTGGTGCTGCCGAAAAGTTTAGACATGTTCCACAGGGCTACCCAGCCAGTTTTTGCGGTCGTGTTGTAGCTGAATTGGTAGATGCCAAGGGTTCCGTCGTTGAATCTTACTTGTGTTCCTGAGGGAACGTTTGTGACGTTGAATTCCCATTTGCCGTCGAATGCGCTGTAACCGACCCAAGTGGTTGGTCCTGTGAAACCGCTGCGTACTGCTTGCCAAAGTATCGCGCCTCCAGGTCCGTACCCGTTAGGTGACTTATAGTTAGTCATAGTTGCAAAGGTTGGGTATATGTCGTCGTTGTGCCAGATTTCCTCGCCTGTTAATAAATCAACAGCGACTTCTCCTCCCCCATAACCGCTATAGCCGTAGGGTTTTTGGTAGTAGAGGATACCATTGATTATGATTGGGTTTTGGAATCTGATGTTATATGCCATGCCTGAATAGTATGCTCCGGGCTCGTCCGCGTCCATTTCTGGTTCTGAAATTGTTCCGCCAAGTGCGCCGCCGAGTTCGACAGGTTTTGTCCACATGACGTGTGAGGTTAGTGGGACTGCGCCGTTGTATTGGATATAGCTCTGTGGTAATGAAAGTAAGCCTGAGGATTGTGCTGCGCCGCCTAGCCAGTTAGAGCCAAGGGTCAAAGCGCTGAAAACGTTTTGTTCCTGGTTTATTGGTCTAGACCAGTATTCGCTTGGAAGTGCGTTTTGCTGGATTGAGCTGACGGGTTCTTCTTGAACTACCCACTGATATGTTGCATTTGCCGGTGTATAGTAGTCGCCTTGGTATGCACCGCCGAAGTCGAAAGTTTGTCCGGGGAATTCGAAGTCAATAGTGTAGGTGCCGACTTGGTGGGGTGTGTATGATAGTGCCTGTGAAGAGGTTGTGTCGGTAACTGTTGCAAAGGTGAATGTTTCTTGGGTGCCGTCTGGTGCGGTGATGATGAATTTGTAGTTTTCAAACCTGTTGTTGTTAAATTCGGATGCGCCGGCTATGACGTAGTTTAGCCAGCCGTAGATGAGGGCGGATTGTCCGACGCCGCATGGTGATGGTGCTGCATAGGTGTAAGCGACTGGAGTGATGGTGTAGGGGGGTGTATGTGCTGATGCTGGTTGTGTCGAGATTGCTGCTGCGCATATAGAGAGTGCCAGAATCGCTACTATTGCGATGGCAAAAAATTTTGTTTTCGATATTTGCATTTTTTTTTCTTTCTCCTAGATCTATAGTCCACAAACTTAACAAGCGATCAGCTTATAAAACCTTCTAAAAAAACATTTTAAAATCAAAAATAAAAGTAAAAATCACAGGCTTAAGCCAGCATTTTCTTAATTCCCAAGACAAAATCACGTCAGTTCACAAACGCAACCCTCCACAGATCAAACATCAGAAAAACGAAAACACCAAAACAAACAACTAAAAACTAAAACGTAAGCAACTAAAAAGTCGAAATATACTGCAACTGAGGAGGCCACACCTCAGGAACCCCAACAAGATGAACCTCCAACTTTGAAATATTAGCAGCCTCAGAAATCTGCTCATTAACCCTCACTAAACTAACGATGTCTTTAGACAAAACAGCCACAATCAAATCGTAATCACCACTTATTTTAGCAATATAAGAAACATCAGGAATAACAGACAGACGGTCAATGGCAGACAGGTTTTCAGCAAAAGAGGAAAACGAAATAAAAAAGTAAGCCACAGCAGTATATCCCACCAACAACGGATTAAACTGAATACTAACATTTATCGACCCATTATCCCTTAGCTTAGTGTATCTGCGGCTAGCCGTGTCAACTGCTATCCCGATCTTTTTACTTATACAACTAAAAGAGGCACGCCCATCTTTTTGCAGTTCATTTATTATTTGTAAGTCTACTTCGTCAATGTCTACCGTTTTCTCCGGCAGTCTTTTAGGAACAAAAGAGCCAGAACGGGTTTCCTCTGCGGTGTCCAAGGTTAGGTTTTCAGGTGTATTCCTAATGTCAGTCCAGATGTAAGTATTCAGGGTATTCATTTGGGTTTGCCGTCTAAGGTTCTCTTTTAAGTTGCTTAGATCCTCAATTTTCTTAAGCGTCGCAACTATGCTCAGGTTATAGTTTGAGAGGTATCCACGTCGCGGGTTAATTCCCGGCAAACCACTTAAACGGTCAAAAACGTCTTTGAAGTTGTTAGAGTCAGTGCGAGCAAGAATCGTTGAAACCGCTTCATATCCGAAATGCCTGTAATTGAACTGGATGGTTGCTCCAACAATTATCCCTTGCTGACTCAATTTTTTATAATGTTCCATAACAACGTCTTTTGAGACGCCAAGATCCTGAGATAGCTGAACAAAACTTTTACGTCCATCCAAGAGAAGCTCTTTTAAAAGTTTCACATCTAAAGGCTCAAGGTGACTCATGAAACAATACTGAACAGGTCTAAACTATTAAAGTTGACACAACCACCCCAAAATCAGAGCAAAAAAAAGGTTAACTCGAACGGATAATTATTTCTCCTACGAAACCCACCTTACAAGAGGGCTAAACCGTGAAGCTGAGTTTATCGAACGGAATTTTTAGCAAACTACGCATAAACCAAAACCTCGAAACCGTAAAACAACTGGGCTTCCAAAACGTAGAATTCAACATGAAATCCATCAAAAAAGAACACGATACCGACGTCTACCGCGAACAAAAAGCCCTAGCCACATCAGGACTCACCTGTTTAACCATGCACTCTGCGGTTCTACACATCAAAGACTCCATCGAAGTCCACCAGGCCGTTTATTACGGGAAAATTTCGCTGGAATGCGCCCGAGCACTCAAAGCGCCGCTGATGACAGTACACTCTAACATCGCAAAAAAATTGACCGCTAAAGCCCGGGAGGAATGCCTGCTGGAGGTGTTTGGGCAGATAAAGCCGTTCGCCAAAAAACTAGGCGTTAAACTATCACTTGAGAATTTGTCTTTTAACTCGACCGGGTACGGCAAAAACATGGAGCAGTTGAAGGAGGTTTTTAGCGTCATCGACCCTGAAGAAGAGTTCGGTTTCACCTTTGATTTGTGTCACGCTTTGGAAACTAATGTTGTAGAGGAGTTAATGGAAGAATTCGGCAGCCGAGTCTGCAATGTGCATATGGCTAACAAGTCGCATGTGCCCTTCACCGAACCTAAACCTGAATTAGTCGGCTTCCTCGACGCGTTAGCCGGTTGTGGCTACGAGGGCCCGATTACGTTGGAGCTTAAACAGGGCACAAGCATACAGGAAATCGCTAAGGCCAAAGTTTTATTTGACAAGCTTTTGGAAAAATACTAGGTAAGTCAGCTATGAGTTTTCAAAACCGTTTTTTGATGGTTTTTGCCAAATTTTTTTAAGCATCAATATTGATTTAGTTTCAGAACACCATTCATTCTTAGAAACTGGTAAATGGAAGGGAGAAGCCTTGGGGGAAACCGTAAACAAACTAAAACAAGATAGTATACTCTAATAGGATTAGCCCTAACAGCCATTTTGATATTGTCCTCCCGCCATTCTGAAACGTGTGCTTGTAAACTTGATACAAAACGCAATCCAAGCTATACCTGAAAGAGGCAACCTTACAATCCACGCACTGCGGGAGGATGAGAAAATGAAAATTTTAGTTCGCGACAGCGGCGAAGGAATCCCTAAGGCAGTTCAACCAAAACTATTCACGCCGTTGTTAGCAACGAAATCTAAAGGGCAGGGTTTTGGTTTATCTGGGGTTAAGCGGATGACGGAAGCTATGGGTGGCACGGTTACTTTTTCAAGTGAAGAAGGAAACGGCACTGAGTTTGTGTTAACATTTAAGGTTTAGCAGTTCTAAAACTGACAGCTGCATATCCGACGACGCTTGAGTTGTCTCCGGTGATGTCGCCGCTGTTGTGGTAGGCAAGCAACTCGGCTTTTGCGCATAATCCAAACGCGTAGGTGAGTAAACTAGTTATTGGGGCGTACCCGCATGCTGAGATGCCTTCTTTTTCGACGATACTGTAAAAGGCTTTGGCATCTACGTTTAGGGCGGCTTGTAGGGCAGCGTTGTCTTTGGCTGCAGCCACGTTGGCGGGTTCGTAGTGAGTCATATCTGAGGAGGCAATAACCACGCTGTTGGTGCCATACAAGGCTTCGGTTAGAGCGCTACCGATTTCGACTGCTGTTTCGTAGTCGTGCATTTGATAACAGATTGGGACGATTTTGAAGTTGTTACCGTAAAGGAACTGGAGAAAGGGCAGTTGAACTTCGAGGGAATGCTCGTAACGATGCGCCAACTCGTCGATGTCTAGGAGGCTGGTTTCATGGATGATAGCATCAGCGAGTGCTGTGTCGATTCCGACATTGCCCAGAGGGGTTTGCCAGGCGCCTTCCCGCATAATTGAGAGTGCGGAACCGTAGCCGGTGTGGTTGGGTCCTAAAAGCACGACGGTGTCTGGTTTGCCATCTAAGGCAAGTTGATAGAAAGAGTGTGCCGCCACGGGACCGCTGTACATGTAGCCTGCGTGCGGACAAATAAGACCCACGATGTTGCGTGGGTGGGTTGACTGATTTACTGTTGGCAGTTTTCGGGGTCCGAGTTTGCTGAGGAAACAACCGCTAAGTTGCGCTCTGAGTGCTTCGACGTTGCCCTCGTAAAATTGAGAAGCGACAACTGCACGCCGAAGCGGAGCCAACCTTTAGGGTTCCTCCTCCTCTTCGCGGGTGATTTTTGCTTCGAAGTCTTCGATGGTAACTGGCGGGTCTTTGTCTGGGCCTAGTTCGCCTCTTTCTCTGAGGACTTGGCGTGCCAGTAGCCAAAATATCACTGCGAGGGCGCGACGACCTTTGTTGTTGGTTGGTATGACTAGATCGACGCCGCTGAATTCGTTGTCAGTGCTGCAGAGAGCGACGATTGGGATGCCGACGTTGCTTGCTTCTTTAACTGCTTGTGCGTCTGCACGTGGGTCTGAGACCACAATGACTTCGGGGTCAACTCGGTTTTGGTATTGTGGGTTGCTGAGTTGACCTGGGATGAATCTGCCGATGATTGGGGTTGCGCCTGTTAGTTTGCAGAACATTTTAACTGGTTCATGGGCGTATAGGCGGGTTGCTGCTACCGCGACTTTGCTGGGTTCATATCGTGAAAGGAATTTGGCGGTTGTGCGGATGCGGTCGTCTGTTTTCTTGACGTCGAGAACGAATAAGCCGTCTGGGCGGACACGGTAGATGAATGGTTCCATGTCAAGTGTCTTCATCCTGGTTCCTATGTGGATGCCTGCAGAGAGCAGGGTATCTCTTGGCAGAAGAAGAGTTTCTTCTGGTCCCGCTGCTTCTTGAACTTCTTCTTCGTCGCCTTCGCTTTCTTCTTCGACTGCTTCTTCTTCAGCGACGACTTCTTCGGCGGTTTCTTCTTGAGGAGCAGACTCTTCGGTTTCGACTGTTTCCTCAACGAATTCTTCTTCTTGGTTCGGTTCTGGTTGATTTTCTTTAACTTGGTCTTCAGACATTCTTATTCATCTTCTCTTTAGCGTATATTTAGGTCAGCCATTTTGGCTCTGTTTCCAAGGAAATGCTCAATTCTTATGAGCTCGTTTAGTTTGGCGATGCGGGCGCCTTCCACTACGCCGGTTTTGATGACTGGGCACCGATACGCTACAGCTAAATGTGCGATGTGCCAATCGCAGGTGTCACCGCTTCTGTGAGACACCACGGGGGCGTAACCGTTGGCTTGGGCGGTCTCGATTGTTTCAGCTGCATCTGTTAAGGTGCCTATCTGGTTGACTTTTATGATGATGGCGTTTCCCGCGTTAATCTTAATTCCGTTATTTAACCTTTCAGTATTAGTTGTGAATAAATCGTCGCCGCAAATTAAGCAATTATCAACTTTCTTTGTTAACTCAGCGAAGCTTTCGAAGTCGTCTTCTTGGAAGGGATCCTCCACGTAGGCAAGGTGGTACTTCTTGATTAACTCGTTCATGTATTCGAGTTGTTCTGCGGTGTCGCGTTTTTTGCCGTCTTGCTCGTAGACGTATCGTTCCTCTTTCGCTTTCCAGAAGTTTGATGCCGCAACGTCGATACCGAAGCCGCATTCGAAGTCCATTTCGTTGCCGACTTCTTCGCATGCTCGGGCGATGATTTCGAAAGCGTCATCTGTGCTTATGTTGGCTATCCAGGCGCCTTCGTCGCTTTTGCCGCCGTTAAAGGTTGTGCTTTTCTTCTTGAGCGAGTCACCGATTTTTTTGTGAATCTGGGTGTTGGCGGTTTGAGCTTCAAGAAATGTTTCTGCACCGTGCGGTAGACAGAGGTATTCTTGTATGGCGGGTGCTTTGCCGCGTGCGTGTGCGCCGCCGCTTATGCAGTTGCCCAGTGGGTAGGGCAGGGTGTTTGCTGCGTTGCCGCCGATAAATTGGAATAGAAGTAAGCCGTGGCTGTTGGCTGCTGCTTCGGCGTTTGCGAGGCTGATGGCGAATGCTGTGTTGCCGCCGATGTTTTTGAAATCAGCGGTGCCGTCGATTTCGTGAAGGGTGTTGTCGATTTCCTCTTGGAAATCAGCGTTTAAGCCTGCAAGCTCCGGAGCTATGAGGTCATCAACTTTTTTGATGGCTGCCTCAACGCCTCCCTGCGGATAGTAAGCCACTTCGGATTTTCCTTTACTTTTGCCGGCTGGTGCGCCTGAACGACCAAAGCCGCCAGCAGTAATAACGTCTACTTCTATGGTTTCTTCTCCGCGGTTATTGAAAATTTTTCGTGCGATGAGGTCCTCAATGATTGATGACACGCTAACATTAACCTCAGACGCTATAGTTTTGTAGTCGGGTTATTTTAGGTTTCGGAACTTGTCATCTATCCCTCGGGCACCTTAACCAAATAACTCTAAACAGAAGATAAAAGTGAAGAGGTAAAATACAAACTTTGACTAAACCAAGCATGCTTTGTCAAGAAAAGTGGACTAAAAAGAATTTAACTAAACACCGCCCTGCAAAAATCCGATGAAACCAAACAAACGGTTCACGCTTCTACTTGCCGCCGCATTGTTAGCCCCACCGTTACCGTGGCAGGTGAAGCAACTCACTCGGGATTAAAGGCACATGTTTACGGCGACACAACCATCTACGAATTTTACGGACGCCCCATTAACCTGACTGCAATAGTAACCAGAATGGAAACAAGAAACCACCAGACTACCGTGGATGTTTCGTTGGAGTTTTTATCCCCGACCTTCGGCTTGCGAGGAGAACCAATGTCTCCAAGCCAGTACTACAAACCCGGAGAAGAATCGTTCTACTTATCTTTCGAAAATAAGAAAAAAGAGCTAAATGGTTAAGCCTGCTTCTTGCGTCGAAGCCTCAGCATTAGAAAAGCAGCTGCCAAAACAGCAGCTACCACAGCCGCCGCAACGGCAACCTCCAAAAACGGAAATGCTGAAACTGAAGAATCAGCCAAAACCACGTAGGGGCGCATCATCTCGTTGTCCTCATGTTCGAGGAGGTGGCAGTGCCAAACGTATCCCGGGCCAGCTGAAGCGTCGAATGGGAAAGCTGAGCCGTCTTCTTGTGTCCAGCGTGCGCGGATGGTGACGACTTCTCCGGGGTTGACTATGACTGTGTCTTTCCAGCCTTGCTCGCTTGGGTCAGCCGCTTTAGGTGACCCAGTCATGTAGGGCGCTAGCGACTCCACGTTGACGGTGGCGTTTTCCAGCGGTACAGGTCCGTTTAGTCTGGTCCACTCTGCCATGTATGAGGTGGCGTCGAAGCTTTGGCGACTAACCACTTGGAACTGGATGAGGTGTAAATGTATGGGGTGTACTTCCATCATGGGGTTGACTATTACCCAGTCCTCGGTGGAGCCCACTTGGGGGTTCTCCGAAATCGGTGCAGACCAGTCCTGCCCATCCAGTAGCAGTTGCTTGTTGCCGTTGTCCCCTGTCACGCCTGTGAGGGTTAAAATGCGGGTTTTGCTGGGTTCTGGCAGAGTGGGGAAGCTTCCTGCTAAAGTTGGGTTCAAGTTAGCGGGAAGGTTAGGTGCTGGGGCGCCTTGTTTGGCTGTGACGGTGAACTGCATGAGGTCGCCTGTGAGGTTGGTTTGGCTTGGGGTAGTGGGCATCATCTGGTTATTTTGGTTGCTCGGGGTATTCACCACTGAGGCGTCTTTAAGCACGATTTTGGTGCCCGCTGGAACATTGGAGAAGTCTACCAGTATATCGATGCGTTCGGCTGGAGCAATCAGCTTGCTGGTCAGTTGGACGGGTGTTTTTAGGTATCCGCCATCAGAGCAGATTATGGTGAAGGGCATACGGTTTGATAGCGCTAGTTGGTAGAAGCGGCTGTTGGAGCCGTCTAGGATGCGGAAGCGGTACACGCCTTGATCGACGTTCATATTGGGCCATGCTAAACCGTTGACGATTATGGTGTCGCCCAAAAAGGAGGGTTGCCAAACGGGGTGGACGTCGGGGTAGTTGCCCACATCAGGGTAGTAGAGAGATCCGTTTGTGTAGAAGCTTCGATCCTGCAACACCAGCGGCATATCGTAGGCGCCGCCGGGCAGCATTTGTGCGATGGGGTCGGGTTGGTTGCGGATTATGTAGAAGCCGGCTAAGCCTGAGAGCACGTTTAGGCGTGTCAGTCCTAGGGCGTGGTCGTGGTACCAAAGCGTGGTTGGCGGTTGAGTATTGGGGTAGATGTAGACGGCTGCGTTTGGGTCGGTGGATTCTTCGGTGGTGTAGGCGGGTCCATGTTTGCCGTCGGGGGTGTACCATGAGTCGGGGAAGCCGTCGCTTGTGGAGGGCACTTCACCGCCGTGCAAGTGCGTAACTATGGGAACAGGCGACAGCGCGGATGCGCCGGTGCTAGACGAGGCGGCCATGTTCATTGTGCCCATCGGTAAGCCGTTTGGGTTTGCCCAATGGATTGTGGAGTCGACTGGTAAGAAGTACTTTAAGGGGTTGCCAGCGCTGTCAACGAGGTTGTTAACCCATTTTACTTTGACTGGGACTCCCTGTGTTGCTTCAATTGTGCATCCGGGGGTGCCGCTGACTACACCCAGGTTTGCGCCTGTTAGGGCATCTTTTGCGGTGCCCTGGTAGCCCCAGACTGTTGTCTTGGGGAACCCTGTTGGTGAGTCGTCGGCTTTGATGGTTGGGAGGATTTGCTGGTTGAACTCGGAAACTTTGACGGTGTAGTCCTGTTCGAGTAGGTTGCCTTGGCCGTCGGTGACGTTTACTGCGTTGAATACGGGGGGTGGACCTGTGAGTTGGTTGGTGAATTTAGGGATAGTTGCCGGATCTAGAAGCTGAACGGTAGCACTTTGACTGTTTGCGGATGGATAAAAAGGGAAAACTATCAAAGTTGCAGTTAAAATTATGAGTAAAATGATTTTCTTTTGCTGCGCCATTTCTTTAACCCCAAAAACCTTCACTACCCTGTTAACGGCAGAGATAGAAAACGTTTACGCTTTCACTCCAAAAACAATCGCCTGCACTTCCACTTTTCTGGTCAGCGGCGGGTTTGGATGTGAACGTTTTTATCCCCACAGCACAATAGCTTCCAGTCAAGGTGAAATTAACATGGGAAAAGGGTCAGGTTACGGAAAAGTCATCCTCTTTGGCGAACACTTCGTCGTGCACGGCGTGCCCGGCATAGTATCGGCCATCGACTCCTCAACAGACGCAGAAGTAAAGAAAGCAGCTAAACTAGTAGTAAGGGACGAACGTAAGACGTCCAAAGGCTACGGTGAAGAGAAACGGTTGCAGCAACTCGAATCCATCGAGCGCATGCTTAAAGCCATGGATTTGGATCCCAAGACGCCGCTGGACATTTGGATAGGCGGCTCACTGCCTGGCTTTAGCGGGTTGGGCGCTTCAGCAGCTAGCAGCGTCGCCATCGCTCGCGCCATAAACGAAGAACTCGGCTTAAACCTGTCCAACGAAAAAATTAACGCTGTCGCTTACGAAGGCGAAAAAGCATACGCAGGCAACCCAAGCGGCATCGACAATACCGCGGCAACCTACGGCGGCTTAATGTGGTTTAAGAAAAACCCAGCCGGCGGACAAGACCTTGTAGAGAAAATCCATGTGAAACGCCCAATCGAAATCGTTATTGGAAGCACAGGCAAAACCGCCAACACCAAACTTATGGTGGAGGGCGTAGCTGACCGCAGAAAGAAAGACCCCAAAAAATATGACCCGCTCTTTAAGCAGGCGGAGTCGCTGGCGGTTGCGGGGCGCAAAGCCTTGGAAGCGGGCGACCTTAAAAAAGTCGGCGACTTAATGAACGAAAACCACCGTATCCTACAAGAAGTCGGCGTTTCGAGCAAAGAACTTGACATGCTCGTGGACATTGCCCGCAAGCAGGGTGCTTTCGGCGCTAAATTGACGGGCGGCGGAGGCGGCGGCTGCATGGTTGCATTAACCGGCGGCAAAGAAGTCTCTGGCAAGATTGTTGGCGCCTTTAAGGGTGCTGGCTTTGAGTACTTGATGACCCGAATCGGCGTCGTCACCTATTGATAGGGCTTTTTTAGCCCATTTTTGTTTTTTGTCTTCTTTTATTTAGACTAATCGCTGTAACCACGCTGGCGACGAGTATGGATGTCAGTGGCAAGATTGCTATTTCCACTATACCTATACTTTGGAAAAGGGTCCTTTCTGGAGGCGTAACTGTGGGTGCAGTTGCCGCGAACACTATTTCTATTTGGTGTGTGCTGAAGGGTGTTTCGCCCCAAACGTAAAAGTTGATGGCGTCTGACGAGAAGCCTTGGTTTTGGGCAGGTATGCCATCGATATATTGTCGGTGCGCCATCGGTTGAAAATGCGTTTTTTGGGATTGTGAGGTTAACAAATCCCATGTTTCCAGATTGCCCCGTTACGTTAAACGCCACTGTGGATGTTGCTTGGTTGGTTGTGATGGTTACGTTTGATATTTGGGCGCTGGTGATGTTGCCTGCGATTGATAGAGTAATTTGTGTTCCCTGGTTTGTTGTTGCTCTAATCCTGTTGGTTGGGTTGGGTGTTTGTGTTGGGTGTGGTGTGATGTTTACTTTAGGCTGAGACGTTGGGTTGTTTGTGGGTGTCTGTGTTGGTTGAGTTGTGGGGTTAGTTGTTGGTGTTGGGGTTGGTGTAGGTTGTGGATAATTTGTAGGGGTGGGTCCTGGAGTAGGCTGCGGAGTTATGAGGTCAGGTGTACCTATTGCATAGAAGGTTCCTTGAACAGTTCCAACGTATATGACTCCTCTCGCTATAGCGGCTTGTACTCTAACACCACTATCTAGCGAGGAATAGTGTAGAGTCTTTGTATCAGTCGATGCATCTATTGCCCAAATCTTGCCGTCGCTAGAAGTGAGGTAGATGACTCCGTTAACGACTGAAGGAAAAGAAGAGGAAGAGACTGCACATTGCCAAATCTCATCGCCCGTCGACGAGTCAAGTGCATAAAGCGCATTTTGGGTAGAAATGTAAACAATTCCGTTGTATATTACGGGGGAGGTAAATCCGTTACTTAATCTTTGGGCGGAGTGGTTCCATATTTTTTGTCCGTTTGCAGCATTGATTGCAATAACGTTTCCATAAAAATTAACAGTGTATACTGCCCCATTAACAACGGTTGGGGACCCAGAGTTTTGACCAAAGGGGTAAGCGAGGCTAGTGTTAAATTTCCAGATAAGCGCTCCGTTTATAGCGTTTAGGGCGTAGAGGTTGCCGTCGTCACAGTTAATGTAAACAGTACTGCCAACCACGGCTGGTGAAGAATCTACGTAGTCACTTGTTATGAATTTCCATACCAATTGGCCGTCTGAGGCTCTGAATGCGTATGCGGCATGTTCGTCTGTTCCTTGTGAAACAAACGAGCCAGTAAAAACAAAGCCTCCAGAAACCGCTGGTGTAGACATAATAAGTACTTCTTTAGCAGATTGCCAAATTTTTTCTCCAGTATAGGCATTGAGCGCGAACAAGCCATAATCGCTGCCGATGTAAACGACGCCGTCAACAACTGAAGGCGAAGAAAGCGTTCCCATACCAGGTAAACTGTATTTCCAGTAACATACGCCCGTGTAAGCGTCAAATGCATAGACATAACCGTTTTCAGATGCGGTATACACGATGCCATTTACTACTGCTGCCGAAGAAGCCACCTGGTTGGCTATTTCGCCCCTTTCAAGTGTGTAAGTCCATAAGGTGTTGTTGCTTGTTGGGACAAAGTTGTCCGGGGTGCCGGTGTGTTGGAATCTTTGCGTGTGGGAGATTTTAGAGTAATCTACCAAGTAGGGGAAAGAAAGTAATTATTTGAACTATTGGTCATCGTAAAAAAGTGTACGACAGCTAAACATCCGCTACAACAATTCCTACCCGTTAAAAACATCAAAACCGCAAATAAACTCAATTTTGAGTATTTTTTAGCTATTCAGACAAGTTAATGCCACCGTATTCATTGTTTTGAGCTTGTGCTTCAAATCTCGGCTTATGGCGAATGATCTATTAAGCTACGGCATGCTCGTCCCTGACTTGCCATATCTGGTTTGAACACCCAATTGCTCGAATTCCACTCGGTTCACAGTACGTTAAAGGTGTTATTTGATTTCTTAGCTTCGGGGAACAACTGCTAAGTAGGGTTCTGGTGCCATGTCTGTTGTTGCGTATACGGCTAATGCTATGCTCCAGAAGACGTCGTCGTGGGTGCCGTTGGGGTGTGAGTAGCCTATTGCGCCATCTCTGCGTAGCTCATAGCGTTCGACGTTTAGTTCACTGCAGATGTCTCCTCGATAGGGCCGCTCCCAATTTAGAAGGGGATAGTAGAATTTACCGTTAGCCATCCGCTGTTTTAGCAGACCTGCCATTTCACTTTTGCGTGGCACGCTAAAGTTGACTCCTTCAGCGTTGTCAATGCCTGAGGCTTCCATGTCAGAAATAAAGCTTGGGCCTTCCCGAGTAAAATCTACTCTGATCCGTTGGAAGCCCTCCCAACGGTCTTGAAGAGCCTTAATGTAGCCTAAAACGTTAGCGTACTTAGTAGGCTGCTGGAAGATTTTGAGGTGACGCAGAAAGAGGGTGTCATTTTGCCGCTCTACCACCGAGAAAACGGTGTAATCTCTGGTTTGAGCTAAATCTAACCCAGCAAAAAAGTCCCCTTGCTTAGAAGCCTCAGGAGCGAATTCGGAAAGCTCCTCACCACAATTCTTTGATGTACCAATGCAAGAGGCAATTAAGCCCTGTGTTAACCAAACATCGTCATCTTCTTGCCACTCAGCCATCATTTCCCTCTGCCAACGGGATAGGTCGTCGCCCATTTGGGTCTTGATCTGCTCGATGATCTCAGGTTTTAGCGGTCCATTTGGCTTTAGGGCTTTTTCAAACGTGACATGGGAAGTTTTATAATGGCTAAAGTTCTTGTGGGTGAAGATCTTGTAGAAGACACTATCAGTGCTCCAAGGTGTGCTACTGCACACAAATTTACCATTGGTTGTTGTTAGCGTATAGAGAATGGCATCGTAGAGATCTTGATCGTTAGCAACAAAATTCATTTCGTCACAGTACACGACTTCAAGCGTCGGACCCCTGATAGTATCTGGGTTATTGGGGAAGGCTTCTATGCTACTACCGTTTACAAAATCAATCTTCGTTTTCTGCGGCTTAAAAACAATACCTGCGGGAAGCTTATGGGTAAACGCTGCTATACGTGCTATGATTCTTTTGGTTTGGCGCCAAGATGGCCCCACTATTCCGATGGCAGCATTGGGGTGTGTAATGGCATACTTTAGGAGTAATGCCGATATGGTTTGTGTTTTACCGCTTTGTCTACACCAGCGGGCTGCAGTGAACTGGTTGTTCTCAAAAAGTTCAGCAAAGTCTTTTTGATATGCGTAGGGCTTGAAGCCCAATATCTGTTCGAAAAAATCAACAGTGTTAACGCTTAATTGTTGGGTCTTCTCAGCAACTGCTTGCCTTAGTTGAGTATGTTCCTGGCGAACCGCACCCCACTTAGCTATGAACTGGCTCGGACGAAGAGCTCGAGGTTCTTTCGGTAATCTCCTTAATCGTCTGTTTGAGTCTCGCATTTTCCTCTTCCATTTCGTTTAATTTTCTCTCCACATCTCGATAATGAACATAATCGGCTAGGAGTTCCTTGTACATTTTAGAAATATTCGCTACAGCTTCCAAACGTTGAACCTCCAACCTATTCAACCCCGGTTTAACAGACGCCTTTAGGGCACCCGCCAACATCTTCAGAGCTTCTTCAATACTAGGTAACTCACTCGGAATTGATACAGCAGAATCTAAATAACCGTCAGTTTGAAGCTGCAAACCAAGGCGTTCACATTTCGTAATCACCGCCTTCGGCGTTTTTCCAAGCTTAGCAGCAATTTCACAGACATTCATCTTTGCATCAACAAGGGTTTTTAGTTCAACTTCCTCTTGAGCTGTCCAAACTTTGCCTGTCATACAATTAGGTGCATGCTAGAAGGAACTTATAAAGTCCATATTCCATACCGGAAGAAGAACAAAATGTACAACAACATCCACAAACACCTACAATTCAACATATCTCCCCATCCTATCCCATCCCATCCAACATAGTCTAACAACAAAAAAACAGCTGTTCCCATCCCAACACAACCCAAAAAACAACCTAAACCAAAAAACCAACCCAATTCGCAAAGAAAACATGGGATGGGAAAAAATCCAAAGAACCGCATCCCACAAAGAAAAAAATCGGCTTTTTCCAAAAGCTATAAACTTCCTTAGCGCTACAGTGACCTTTAAGGCGAATCACTTTGACTTTAAGAGGCTTCATAGACCAACTCCAAAAAACCAACGAATTAACCAAGATAACTAAGCCTGTCTCCACCAAATTTGAGATGGCAGGCGTCATCGCCGCTAACGGCGAAAAACCAATCATGTTTGAGCAAGTCAAAGAATCCAATGTTCCCGTGGCTGCGGGTTTGGTTTCTTCAAAAGAGCTTATCTGTCGTAGTATGGGCATCACCAAAGAGCAGCTCCTGCCCAAACTTTTAGATGCCATTGAGCATCCAGTTGCGCCAAAGATGGTTACCAATGCTCCATGCCAAGAGGTCGTCCATATGGATGCAGACGTGGACTTAACCAAGCTACCCATCATGCATTACACTGACAAAGACGGCGGCAAATACATCGCCAGCGCAGTCTCAGTCGTCAAAGACCCCCAGACGGGTGCACGCAACATGTGCTTCCACCGCCTCATGCTCAAAGACAAGAACCACTTTGTCGCCCGCATCGTCGAGCACCGCGGCACCGACACCGCACTTGCCAAAGCGGGGGGCGAACTGGAAATCGCTATCTGCCTCGGCAACTCCACTGCCGTGCTGCTTGCTGCCGCAACTTCGCTGCCTATGGGAACCGACGAACTCTCAATGGCAAACGCTTTAGAGAAAACTGACCTCGTGAAATGCAAAACCGTCGACCTCGAAGTGCCTGCAGACTGCGAATTCGTCTTCGAAGGCAAAATCACCAAAGAAAAAGCCAGCGAAGGACCATTTTTGGACTTGACGGGCATTGTGGACCGCACCCGTATGCAACCAGTCGTCGAAATAAAATGTTTAACCCACCGCAAAAACCCCATTTACCAAACCATTCTGGCGGGACGCAACGAGCACAAGTTCCTCATGGGCATGCCAAAAGAACCAACCATCTACAAAGAAGTTGGCAAAGTGTGCCAAGTTAAAGACATTTACATTACCCCTGGCGGATGCAGCTGGCTACACGCAGTTGTCCAAATCAAAAAAGTGAACCCCGACGACGGCAAGAAAGCCATTGACGCCACCTTCAAGGGGCACGGCTCGCTTAAGCACTGTGTCATAGTGGATGAGGACATTAACATTTATGACCCTCAGGATGTGGAGTGGGCTATTGCGACACGGTTCCAAGCGGACAAAAACGCTGTTATCATGTCTAATCAGCCAGGCAGCAGCCTTGACCCCTCAGGCGACCTCAGCGAGGGCAAGAAGGCGACCACCGCCAAAGCAGGCTTAGACGCCACTGCACCGCTGGTAACCACGGGCAAGGGCTTTGCCAAAGTAGACTATGTCAAAGTAGATCTAAACAAGTATCTCTAAGTGACCAAGTATGGAGTTAACTAGACAAGAGCAAGCTATGTTGGATGGCAAAGAAGGCTACGCTGTCCGCAAAAGCATGGAAATTTTGGTTGCGCTGGGAGAAATCTTCGGCGCCAAATCCCTAATCGACGTCGGCAGCGTACAGGTTGCAGGTGTATCGTACCATAACCTCGGCGACGCAGGCCTCGAATTCCTCAACAGTTTAGCGGCGGACGGCAAAGTCAAAGTCCTCACCACCCTCAACCCCGCAGGCATGGACCTCGAAAACTGGCAACAACTAGGCATTAGCCCCGACTTCGCCGACAAACAAAACCAAGTCATAGACGCCTTCGAACGCATGGGAATCCTCATCAGCTGCACATGCACACCATATCTCATAGGCAATTTGCCCCTCTATGGCGAACACGTCGCATGGTCCGAGAGCAGTGCAGTTACTTTTGCGAATTCGGTTCTGGGCGCTAAAACCAACCGCGAAGGCGGACCCTCAGCGTTAGCGGCTGCGTTTGTAGGCAAAACCCCCAATTACGGCTTGCACCTCGACGAGAACCGAGTGCCAGATGTCCACGTCAAAGTTAATGCGGAATTATCTAAGCTGTCAGATTGGGGAGCCTTGGGCTACGCAATCGGCAAAAAAGCCGAAAACAAAATCCCCTACATCACAGGCATCAAAGCAGCCCAACTTGACGACCTCAAAAGCTTCTGCGCATCCGTCGTCACATACGGTGCTAAACCGTTGTTCTACATGAAAGGCGTCACGCCCGGAGTCATAGAGCAAAAACAACCCCAAGAAACGGTAACCATCGAGCAAACCGACATCAAAGCAGCCTACGACAACATCAACGACGACGTATCCGAAATCGACTTTGTCTGTGTCGGTTGCCCCCACTGCAGCATCAAAGAAATTCAGGAGATCGCCGACTTAATCAAGGGCAAAAAAGTCAAAGAAGGCACCGAACTCTGGGTCGCAACGTCAAGAACAGCCAAGCAGCTTTCCGACAAACGCGGCTACACAGCCGTAATCGAGGCGGCGGGCGGCAAATTCGCCTGCGACACCTGCATGGCCGTCGCACCCCTCAAAGGCAGATTTAAGGCGCTGGCAACCACCTCAGCCAAAGGTTGCTTCTACAGCAGGCAGAACCTTATGAAAACAAAGATGGGCAGCATGAAAGAATGCGTCCAAGCAGCGGTGAATGGAAAATGGAATTGAAAGGAAGAATAATCTACAAAGGCAAAGCAGAAGCCGAAGCGCTTGTCACCACAATGCCGATATCGTTCTACGGCGGCGTGGACCCCAACACAGGCGTAGTAATAGAGAAAGGACACGAACTAAACGGCGTATCCATCAAAGACAAAGTACTCGTTTTCCCTCAGGGCAAAGGCAGCACAGTCGGAAGCTACACGCTTTATCGGCTAAAGAAAAACGGCGTAGCACCCGCAGCCATGATAAACCGCGAAACCGAAACCATCGTCGCAGTCGGAGCCATCATAAGCGAAATTCCATTCGTAGACAAAATCGACGTCAGCAAGTTCAAGACGGGCAGCACGGTTAAAGTCGAAAACGACACCGTCACCCTCCAATAACTTCTTTTTAATTTTAGATTATTTTAGTCAAGAACCGCTATTATTATGAGAAGGCAGAAGCCAGCCGCCCCGAAACGAAACCGAACGTAAAAGCACTGCAGCAAGCCTTTGGAGCGTGTACAACCAGCCTCAACCAGCAAGCAACGACAAGGAAACGCAGACGCCAAAACAGACCGTTCTGCCTTGAGCTTTGGAAGATGATGTAGTAGGGCGACGCCTCTTCATCTACTTACTAGAAAAACAAAAAACATGTCCATTTCAGACAGTTTAAGAGGTCTTCACATCACACCACATACATAAACAAAGATTTCCTCGCGCCATGTGGTTGGCTACCGACTCTGTCACACCGCACCCAAAACGCAGCACAACTCAAACCAAACACAGAAAAAAAACCACAACACACCCCAAACCCGCTGAAAAATAAGAAATAAGCAACGCCCCCGACACCAACCACTAATAAAAAACGCAACACCCCCATGAACCTAACGCCTCAAACGGATACGTTTATATTGAAATCTTTAGTTTTAGTGACTGCGCAATATAGGAAATGACGCTATATGTCTACTCATAGCAGTTTACGTAAAAGGAAACTCACAGGCGGCAAAAAACGCCGCTACCGCACAAAAAAACTGTACGAAGCAGGCGGCTACCCAGCAGAAACTGTACTGGGTGAACCTAAACGCAAAATCCAAAGCACCATCGGCGGCAACACAAAAGTCAAAGTTCTAACAGAAAAATTCGCATCAGTAACAGACCCCAAAACCGGTAAAACCGAAAAATCCGCAATTGTCCGCGTTGTACGCAACGCTGCAAACGTTGACTACAACCGCAGAGGCGTCATAACAAAAGGCGCCGAACTCGAAACCGCTTTGGGCCTAGCCAAAGTCACAAGCCGACCAGGCAACGACGGCATAATCGCCGCAGTCTTGATTGGCAAAGAAAAAGCCTAAGCTTTTTCCCAAAAAAATTAATTTTTATTTATCTTTTAGCTGGCAGTTGTGAAGCCTGTTGATTTTTGATTTTCACCAGTTGCTTAGCAAGTTTTTTGATTATGGCTTCTTTAGCTTCCTGCTTCTGCACAATCAGCATGCCGCTTTTAAGCCAGGGCATCTTCGGAAAATGCGCTTCAAGGTTGATTTCGTTCTCTAAACCCAGTTTATCCGCGGCTTCTTTAACTTCTGCGATTTTAGGCGAAAACACAGCTTGGTTTTTGGGGATGCGGCGTCCTTCCTTACGTGTTCGATTCATGTCGAAGTAGACTGGCCATATGATGGCTTGATCTTCAAGTTTACGCATGTTTCAATTCTCCTATTTCTGAGCGAAGTACGCCGTTAATTTATCAGCTTTGACTTCGTTTACTCTTACGAAGCCGTACCGTTCAAACTGTATGATATCGTCTGGCTTTAACTTTTTGCAGGCAACCTCCGCGTAACCCTGTGTGGCGGATGCATCCTGCTGGACAACTTCGGCGGCATATTCTTGGCCTTTGGGTATCCACTGAATGAGTTGCGCTTTTTGTTTGCGGACGTCTTCGTAGGATTCGCTGGCGTAAGCTGCATTGACTGCATTGTCGGTTATGGACTGTATGGTTATGTTGAAGAGCTCCATTAACCGCATAGTCTGGTTAGGCTTCATAGCATCTGCATCTTTTTTACTAATCCAAAATGACCCAGACGCTTCTGCGCCTTCAGGAGCTACACTGTATTCACGAATTCCACGTTCAGGATGCTCAGGATGCAGCGGAAGCTTCGCCACAAACACCTTAGGCAACCCAGAAACCTTAAGCTCGACTGGTTCCGCCACAAAAAAATACCGGTTGCTCGAGGCATCAAGGATTTTTCTGTTATGAGAATTCAAAGTCTCCCAACTCAGGGTAACATCGTTTGGTTTCACGCCGACCTCGATAATCATCTTCTTAATGGCTTCAGCGGTTATACCACGTTTGCGCAGCGCCTGGAAAGTGCCCAATCGGGGGTCGTCAAAGTCCGCAAAATCGCCTTCCTCAATGCCCGCCACAATCTTGCTCTTGGATAGGGCGGCGCCGGTGATTTTTAGCCTGCCATAGTGAATGGCTTCAGGGTACTCCCAGCCCAAATGCTGGTACATGTACTTCTGCCGCTCCATGTTAGTATAGTGCTCTTTGCCGCGAATAATATGGGTCATACCCATTAGGTGGTCGTCTATGCCCGCTGCAAGGTTATAGAGAGGCCACAGAAAAAACTTGCTGCCCTCACGCGGATGCGGATGCTTGACGGTATCAATTACACGCAATGCCGGCCAGTCTCGGATTGCCGGGTTAGGATGGTCCAACTCGGTTTTCACACGCACCACCGCATCGCCCTCTTTGTAGCCTCCTGCGAGCATTTTGTGCCACCTCTCCAGTTGCTCAACTGCAGTGAGATCGCGACATGGACACGCTTCTTTGACTATGGTTCTGTTGCGGAAATCTTCTGGTTTACATTCGCAGACGTAAGCATTCCCCTCGCTCACTAGCTTCTCTACGATACCATAGTAGATTTCAAGGCGGTCACTTTGGATGTATTCCTCGTCGACTTTGACTCCAAGCCATTTAAGGTCACTTCGGATAGCGCCATAGTATTCGAGTTTAGGTTTCTTGGTTTTGGGGTCCGTGTCTTCGAAGCGTAAAATGAATTTCCCCTTATACATGCGGGCGTATTCGTGACTGAGCAGTATGGCGCGAGCTGAGCCAAGGTGTAAGACGCAGTCGGGGTTAGGTGAGAAGCGGGTGGTTATCTGTTTGTATTTGGCTGCGTTCGGCAGAGGAGGCAGTTTTTTCTCTTCGGTTTCAGGTTTTTTCTGGGTTTCAGGCCAGTTTTTCTCCACAATTGCCTTCTGCTCAGAGAGAGACAAAGCATTGATTTCCGAGACGATGGGGTTTATGACTGCGGCGAGTTCTTTTACTTTGCCACGTAAATCGGCGCGTTCGCCCAGAACCTTGCCGACCATGGCGCCTGCCTGCGCTTTGCCGTCGTGGCTAACCGCATTCAGCAGTGCAGCTTTGCGGATAAGTTCCCTTAAATCGTTGTCAGAGTCTAAAGTCAAAGTGATACGCTCGCGTTATTTGCTTCGGGTTATCAAGAATTCAGCGAACGCTTTTAATTTTTCCTTAGCTTCAGGCGTCGGCAACAACTTATCTACGTCGGTCCAGCTGTCAACAACCATTTTTTCAGCTACAGCTTTCACGTGCTCGAACGCGCCATATTTTTTGATGATGGCGATGGCTTCGTCACGCAGGATCTGGTCGAAAGTATGCATTGCAAGGATTGCCAGAAGCCTTTTTTTATCTTCCACTGAGGCTTTTTGGAGCGTATAGATTACGAGAAGTGAGCGTTTGCCTTCACTTATGTCACCGCCTACACCGCCTTTGTTTTTCGCAAATTCTTCGCCAGTTAAGTCGAGGATGTCGTCTTGCATTTGAAAGGCGACTCCTATGGATTCGGCTAAGCGCCCCAACTTCTCAACAAGGTTGGGTTCAGCACCTGAAACAACTGCCGCCATCTTCGCCGCCATCCGCGCCAGCGTGCCAGTTTTGTAGGCGCACATCTGAAGGTAATCCTGCTCGCTAAGTTGGTCGGCGTTAGCGATGCCTCTGTGCCAAGCGATATCCATAGCTTGACCCATGCTGAGGTTAATCATTTCCTGCACATACACCTCGTAAATGTCACGCTGAGCCTCCGCTGAAAGTTCACCGCGACTGGTCATTATGGGGAGCAGCGGGAGGTAGTACATGGCGTTGCCTGCGTTTATGGCGATGTCAAGCTGGAAAATCTTGTAAGTGCACAATTTACCCCGTCGCATCTCGCTGGAGTCTTCTATGTCATCTACGACCAGCGTTCCGTTATGGATGACTTCGGGGATTATAGCGAAGTCCAAACAGAAATCGGCTTTTTTTCCCAGCGCCTCGCAGATAAGCAGGAACAAGGCTGGACGCCAACGTTTCCCGCCCCGATCAAGCATATCCCAGATGGGATCAGCTATGGCTTTGTTGAGAGGATCAAGGTTGTAACTGTACATGGGAGGCGTAACTTTAAAGGATACAGCGCCTTCGGTGAATTTCCGAGGGATATATTTTTCTATAGCCTTGTCGATTTTAGGTGCGGTTTCTTCCAAGAATTTTTCGATGTCCATGTCAGTTTGCTCCTCTTTTTGCATATTTCTGCAAGTTAAAGCCTCGGGCGGTGAGCCACTCAGCGGTTTTGCCCGTGATTACGGCAGGTGTTTTGCTTAAATCTGAGATTTTTAGGACTCCAGTTAGAAACATTACGTTTCGAAGTTCCTCTGTTAGACACCGGAGTTTCTGCTCTGTTTCGGCAGCGCCTTTGACGGCGGTTTGGAGAATGGGTTGCACGATGCCTGCTAAATCTGCGTTTAGGGCGAGAGCTTTAGCGATGTCGGTGCCGCTTCGGATACCGCCTGACGCGATGAGGGGCAGCTTAACGGATTGTGCATTCTCGATTAGGCTGACTGCGGTTGGTATACCCCAATCCCAGAGGGCTTCGCCCAGATAATGCTGAATTTCGCCGTCTTTCTTGTTGACGCGGTGATATTCGACAGCTGCGAAGCTAGTGCCGCCTACGCCGCCTATGTCAATGGCTTTAACGCCTGCCTGTTCCAATGCTTTAGCGTCTTCGGCGGATATGCCGGCACCTGTCTCTTTAACGAGGACAGGTTTGTCTAAGGCAGCTGCGATTTCGGCGATTTTGGCTAATACTCCTTGGAAGTTGGTTTGTCCCTCTGGCTGCACTGCTTCTTGGAGGGCGTTTAGGTGGACCGCCACTGCGTCGGCGTCAATCATTTCGACAATACGTTTGACTTCTTTCACTCCGAAGCCATGCACCAGTTGTACACCGCCGACGTTAGCGATTAAAAATGCGTGAGGCGCTTTCTCGCGTGCGACTCGGTAGGTGCGTTCTAGGCTGCTGTTTTCTATGGCGGCTCTTTGGCTTCCCACGCCCATGCCTAAGCCGAGTTTTTCGACTGCTTGGGCGATGTTGGCGTTTATGTTGGTGGCTTCTTCTGTGCCGCCAGTCATGGCGCCCACTATGATGGGGGCGTTGAATTTTTTGCCTAGAAAGCAGGTGGATAAATCAATTTTGGCTTTGTCTATTTCCGGCAGCGCTCGGTGGACTAGTTGGATGTCTTCGAAGCCGGAGGTCGCCCTCTTAGCTTGCGCTTTGTCATCCAGACAAATACGAATATGGTCAACTTTGCGTCTGCCGGTTTCCTCTGCCATCGTGGTTACTTCTCTATTTCAGTGCCTAACACACTTTGGTCAGTTAGTGCTCTGTAAATAGATAACCTTTTTGTGGCACCAGTGACGGTTACTTTGACGCCTGCTTCGATTGCGGGCATGAGTTCAGCGATTTTGCCGGCCATGCCGCCGGTGACGTCTGTGCCCTGTGCTTTGCCAAGTTTGGGCTGTAATTCTTTGAGTTCTTTCAGGTTGAGGCTTTTGATTGGTTTGGCGGCTGAGTTGGTTTTGGGGTCGCAGTCAAAGATGCCGTCTGTATCTACGCCTACAACGATTTTGCGTGCCTTGTATTTGAGTGCGAGGTAAGCCACAAGTTGGTCTCCTGAAAGGACGGTGAAGCCTTGTTTCTCGTCGAAAACCACGTCTCCGTAGAGTACGGGTGTGTAAGCCATTTTTGAGAGGGCTTTAAAGACGGTGTCGTCGAAGAATTTGATTCTGCAACTCTCAGTTACGAAGCAACTGGATGGTGCAACGCTTAACGCGGGGATTTCATGCCAAATCAGCGAATCCATCACGAGTCCGTTAAGCACGGTCATCATGTGATGTGTTTCTGCGAAGCCGAATTTCTGTGTGGGGTCCTCTTTGTAGCCTTCTTTTATTGCGAATTTGGCTGCTTCTGGGTGGCCGAAGCTTCCGCCGCCGTGGACGACTATGAGGTTGTCGAGGTCGGCGCGTTTAATCTCTTCGGCGAGTTGGTTTATGATTTCGGTTCTCGGAGTGGCTTCTTGGGTTTTGTCGGTGATGGCTGAGCCGCCGAGTTTTAGTATGATTGGGTTGTCGCTGTTCATCGGGAATCGTAACCTAACTATCTGTATTTACTTACTGCTAATTTAACGTTGCAGTTCATTACCTTTACAGTTCAATACGGTAATGTTGTGGGTGTTTTATTTGTGGAGACGTAACTTTTCATATGCACAAAAAAGCTTGGGCTTTTTTGTTTTATGGTATGGGGAGAAGGCGGCGACGGTTTTATTAGTATTGTTGCAGCGGGGTAAGCTCTGTCGCCTGTTTTGCGGAGGGAATTTGGGTGGTTGGAGGCTAAATTTTTCCCTTGTTCTCGCTCCATTTGAAAAGTGGCATTCGTTTTCTCTCTTTATGTGGGTGTGGCGGTTCCTACGACACCACAAGATGCTTTGAGAAGCACGTTGCTTCTTGACTTCGGTTTGTGCTTCATTTGTGGAACCGGTGTGGTAGAGACGTTTTCCAACCACACGGTACATAGAAAAGCTGGATTGCGCAAGCCACACCAACCTTTCCAATACACCAGCAGTCGGCGACTACGCTTTCTCAGAAGCCGATCCCTGCGGCTCCTCAGACTCGTTTATCTCCGCTAAAGCCTGCCGCTCTTCCTCAGCTTCTCTACGCCCACGCTCCAAAGCATCCTCCTTTATAGCGTCGCCGAAAATCCGGCGCAAATCCCGTTTAAGCGTTAATGTATCCTGTGTTAACCCGAAGTAGTCGGCGAAATAATCAGTGGTCTTAAGCGCCAACGACCGCCCACTGCGTTCAGTCATGATTAAGCCCATGTCTTTGAGCATCTTCACATGCCCGTAAGCATGTTGCCCTCGCACTTCGATAACCCGCTTCTGCGTGATGGGTTGACGGTAAGCGATGTATGAGAGGGTTTTGAGTGGCCCAGACGAGAGCAGGGGGCGATTTACAAGTTTCTTAACCAGAGGGGTATATTCGGGTTTGACTTGAAGCACAAAGCGTTCGTCTTTAAGCGCCAAAATCTCCATCGGACTGTTGCGGGCTTTATACTGCTCCATAAGAGCTTCAGCGTAGCCGATGACGCGTTTTTTGCTTCTGCTACCAACAGCCTGGCATAGCTCGTTTAGGTCAAGGGGGCGGCCTGCAACGTAAAGCGCCGCTTCGAGGAGGTTGAGGGCTTTGGCTTTGCGTTCGTTAGTTTCCACTGTCGGCTCCACTTCAGGAAGCGTAGATTGCGCTCCCTCAGATGGAGTCTGGGTCTCCGTAGCGGATGGAGTTACTTGTTCAACTGGTTGCTCGTTGTTCGGCTTTTCCAACTTTTAGGTTCCCCACAGCTATGTAGAGTTCTTCGGTTTCGTCATTTTGCCACAGGCTAACTAAGCCATCCTGCGCAAGGAACAACAAATAAATAAACATTCTCAGCGCCTCAATTCTGGTTGCGCCCTTGGACAACGTGGTGAAGTCGATGATGCCCTGCCCGCCTGTCCTGTCCATAAGTATGGCGTAGAGCTGGTCCACTTGCATCTCGAGTTCAGCTATGAACCTGTCGAATTTAGGCAGCAAATCTGTCACTGCAGGCAAAACGGGGTGCTGCTCCACTACGGGGTGAAGGAGGAGTTCTTTTTCGCCTTTAAGCACGTCGTCAAGGACTTCCAGCAAGTGCTGGATGGTGGTGGAGGTAAGTTCGTGGCGTAATGGCAGAAAAAGCGGCGGCGGCACAAAATCAGTTGGTACACGGGGCGGAGGCGCTGGAGGCTCCTGCAAAGTTAATAGCAACTTGGATTTCATGAGGTAAATCAAGGCGGAGGAGTCTAAGGCGACGCCTGAAGCGCGGAAATCCACTTTTTCAGGTCCGCTTTTCTCCATTTCCGTTAAAAACGAGCGCAGCAAGTAAGCAATGTTAACGTTCCAAGGTGTGAGTTTTTCGAGTTTACTGATTTCGAAGAGTATGTTCCAGGGCGGACGCAGGTAGAAAGGTCTCCGCATTGGAGTCGTCGAAGTTGTAGACGACACTACGCCACTACCTCCGGCGGGAACTTGGCGGTCACCACGCTTGTTACACCATTACGTTCGAAGACACCGTATACTTTCTGGGCTTTGTTAACCATTTCAGGTCGAAGGCTAATGACGATGAACTGGGTCTTAATAGATTCATCCAGAAGCGTCTCCGCCAGTTTGGTGGTGTGGTAAGCGTCTAAGTGGGCGTCCACTTCGTCTAACACGTAGAATGCTGCAGGCGAGAACTCCTTAAGCGAGAAAATGAATGCCACTGCCGAGATTGAGCGTTCGCCACCGCTTGCCCCGCTGACAACGATGCTGGGCTTGTTGGGGAACTGCACAATCATATCGATACCGCCTGAGAAAGGCTCCTCAGGGTTCTCCAGCTTGAGTGTAGCGTTGCCTCCGCCAGTCATCTTCTCGAAATACACGGTTAAACTAGCGTTGATTTTATCGAAAGCGGTCATGAAGACTTTGCGTTTTTTGGCTTCGATTTCATCCATGAAGGCTACGATGGCTTGTTTCTCGCGTTCCAACTCGTTTAATCGCACAGAAAGCTCCCGGTAGCGGCTGATTTGGTCAGCATAGTGCTGGGCAGCAAGTTGGTTGATGGCTCCGATGCGGTCCAACTCAAACTGCATCATTCGTATGGTGGTTTCGGCGGCTTGCACCTGCTGAGGCGACGTCTCAAAGGGATGCTCAAAACCGTACTGTTTAAGCTGGGTTTGAAGCTGCTGCAACCTTAGCTGCGCCGTCTCCAAAGCCACATTTAGCTGGTTCTGTAGGCGGTCCGCCTGCTCGTACTCGACGTCGAGGGTGCGCAGTTCAGAGTCTATAACGTCAATTTGCGAAGTGAACTTTTTGGCATCTTCCCTAGCTGACAAAACCGCGTTAGATAATTCCACACGCGTCTTCTCCAAGAGGTCAGCTTCGGCCTTAACCGCATCCCGCTCCAAGGTTGCGTCGACAATTTCTTTTTGCAGCTTCTCTTGCTGCTGCGCAATCTTATCAACCTGAATCTTTGTGTTCTTGTACCCCACACGCAGCACATGGTCGAATTGGGATTGGTTTGTGTTAATCTCCGTTTGCAGCGAGCCTATGCGTTGACGCAGGGTGTTGGATTCTTCGCCGAATTTCTCCCGCTGTACCTCCAACTCCTGAATGTGCGCTACATCAGTTTTGAGGCGAAGCACAGCGATTTCGGTGTGAATTTTTTTAAGGTTAACTTGTATGCTGTTGCGTTCGTTACGGTAAACGGCCATGCGCCCCCGGAACGCAGCCGCTTCACGCTCCAGTTTGTTCCCGTACTTGTCAATATGACGAATGTTGAATTGGGTTCTTTTGACGCCCCTGCGGACACGTATGATTTCTCGCTCCAACGTGGCGATGCCTTCTTCGAGGCGTGTCATATCGATTTTAGAGTGCTCTAGCTCCTCATCGATGTTTTGGATGTCGGTGCCCCGCTGGGTCAAGTGAGTTTGCAGTGCTTTAACGGCTTCGTCAAGGCTCTTTAGGGCGTTTTCGCTAGGGATAATTGTGGAGAAGTCAATTGGGGCGCGATAGTAGCCGCCTTCAAATGCGCCGGGCTCATATAGATCGCCATTGACAGTTACAGCGCGGTACCCCTCATTAGATAAGGCGAAAGCGGTTTTGTCGTTGGAAACAACGATTGTGTCGCCGAACACATAATTTACTGCCAAATCAAATTGACCATCATACTTCAAAAAGCTAGAGAGCGCACCGGTGACGCCTTCTCGTTTGGGAGTTGGCTTGTTTTTGATGTTTATTGCGCCATGCAGAGGGATGATTTTGATTCTGCCCAGCTTCATACGCCGCAAAGTTTCGGTGCAGGTAAATGCAACGTCAGTGTCTTTAACAACTAGTGCGTCGAGCCAGCCCGTCGAGGCGGCTTCAACGGCTTTCTTGTAGCTTTTATCAATCTTGACAAGCTGTCGAAGCCGTCCATGAATACCGTTGATCGCGCCCACTGTGCCCATTTCTTCGACTGCACGCAGCGCCTTCTCTTCCGCAGCAATAGTCGCAGCTAAATCACGCTGAGTCGCAAACTCAATAACGGCGTCTTTGGCGCTTCCAGCAATTTTTTGGGCATCCAAAATTTCTCGCTCTACGGTTTCCTTCTGGAGCTTCTTTTTCTCAATCATGTGCTCCAAGTTTTTCAACTGAGTCTTTTGGTCTCGCTGTACCTGCTCCAATTCGGAGAGGGACTTTTCGATTTCAGCTTGGCTTGTGATGAATTTCTCTTTACGCACGTTAAGGTTTTTGAGTCTGCCCACACATAGCCGCAGAGCCGCTTTATCCTGCTTGTATTCGGAACGCAGAAAAGCCAGCCGCCTCACGTAACCCTCAATTTGGCTGTCAAGGTGGCGGATTTGGTGGTTGTTACCGTCTAAGCCTTCCCAAAGCGTAGCCGTTTCCTTCGCCAACGCTTCATGCTGCGCCTGTTTCTCTGCTAATTCGCCGTTGAGTTTCTCAAGTTCGGTGCGGAACTGCCGGATTTTAAGGCGGTTATCGCGAATTTCCTTCTGCAGAGTTTCATGCTGGAGATTGTTGTTTTCGCTTACGCGTTTGAAGCTGTCGAGGCTGGCTTGTCCCGAGTTGATTTTAGAGTTTAACTCTGTTAGTTTGCTTTTTAATTCGCCGATTTTTATTTGAACTTTAAGAACTTCGCTACCGCCCTGTTCTAAGCCTTCGCCACTGAGTTTACGCCAGTCACCTTCAATTTCGTGACGCCGGTTACGCCGCAGGTCACGCTGCTCTCGCAACTTGTCAACACGCTCTTTTACTTTTGTGAGTTGTTCGGTGCTTTCAGCGATTTTTGCGCTTTGTAAGGCGTAGTCGTTTGAGATTTTTATAGCTTGGAACTTGCGGGTTTCTGCTTGTATGAAGCTGTACCTTTGGAGTTGGTTGCGTTCACGTTCGAGGTCGTCGAGGCGTTTTTGCACTTCGTCAATTCTGCCCATCGCTGTTCGGATAGATATGTCGGCGGCGCGGAGTTTCTCTTCTGCCTCCGTTTTTTCGGAATCGTACTGGGCGATGCCTATGAGGTCTTCTATGATTTTTCGGCGCTCCAGCGCAGTCAAATCGGTAAGTCGGGTAATGGTGCCCTGAGGGATGATGTTGTTGCTAATCGTGCTGACGGCAGCCATAGAGAGGGTTTCGGTAACGTGACCTCGACTCATTCTGCGTCCGTTAAGACGGTAAACGCTTTGCCCGTTACGGTAAACTTCCCGCGACACCGTCACCGTAGTGGTTTCCACAGGCATTAAGCCGTCGCTGTTGTCGAATTGCACAACAACTTTTGCCATTTTCGCTTTGTCTAACCCGGCTTTTTCGGAGCCGTGAAAAATCAGTTTGGCCGAGTTCTCCGCCCTAAGTCTGCGGGTACTGAGTTCTCCCAGCGAAAACAAAAGAGCATCCATAATGTTTGTTTTGCCGCTTCCGTTGGGGCCAGTGATGGCTGTGAATCCCCTGTCAAAGTTCACCTTGACAGTTTGCGGTCCAAAAGACTTAAAGCCTTTTAACTCGATTTTTTTGATGTATGGCACTTAGTCTTTTACCCCTCTCACGAAAGCTCATACTCTATTTTTAACATCTCTCAGCATCAAACTTATAAAAGCTTATACTTATGTCCCTTGCGTTTAACAGTTAATTTGGCACTTAGAAGATTTAAGTTTTAAAACCGTTCCCCAACCGGTGTCCCAGTAGGCCATTGCAAGCGGTCAAACGCAAAATAATTTTTAAGCAAAACAAAGCTAGTTTAAAATGAGGTCTCAGTTTTGGCTCAAAATTTTGATTTAGAAGACTACAACATGATTGACATGAACGCAAAAAAAGTGCTAGTAGCCCTCTCCGAGTTCGGCAAGGGTGAAACTGTAAAAGGCGAATTGATTCACCAAAAAACCGGTTTAACCCCCTTGGAAGTTAATGATGCGGTAAGAAGTTTAGCGAAGTCTTTGATGGTGGAAGTCCCTGAAGCTTTAAGAAATTCACCCCCATACGATTTTTACTCCGCTGAAATCACAGACTTCGGAAGACAAGTGC
Organism: uncultured archaeon; assembly: GCA_963716035.1. Classification (GTDB taxonomy): domain Archaea; phylum Thermoproteota; class Bathyarchaeia; order Bathyarchaeales; family Bathycorpusculaceae; genus Bathycorpusculum. Next base: position 205,149 of record OY970286.1, read on the forward strand.
TAGAACAATTCGGATAAAAACAAGTCAGCAACAAAACAACAGACTAACCTCGCGGGGCCTTTGGAGCAAAAGAGTCCAAGGCTGCAGGGTCACCCAAAAATTTTTCTCACCTTTTTTCAGGTTTTATTTTACATCGAATCCCAATACTGATTAGGGATTCATAAGACTTTATTTTCTTTTCACCAATTCTATCATCTAACGCAGGCGTAAGTGGGCAGATGAACAAGCAAAGGAGAACGCCTCGAGATGAAACCGTTGGTCAGCAAAAAAAATCGACAAAGCTACGAAACAATATTGCTAGAAGCCATAGATGACGCCCTCGAGACCCTAGGAGAAAATGTAAAAGTATCCATCTATTTCCATTTGCAAACCAAATTTAACCTACCTAAAGAGGAAATACCCAACCGGGTAACGGATTTTTCAGATGCCCTTGAAAGAATCTTCGGAGTAGGCTCGAAAAAAATCGAAATTTTAGTCATGAAGTTTCTAAACGACAAAATCCAAGTCAACTACGAATGGACAGGACCCAGCTGGCTTGTTCCAAACTTAACTTTTGAAGGTTACGTTGAAATGGTGAAAGCCACCGCCAAATCAAACGAAACAGCAGAGAAATTACCATGTAAGGAAGGAGAAGCCCTTGGGTAAGATGCAGGGTGACGCCTTCACTGTTTTGCTGAATTTCATAGCTGACCCCGTAATAGCAGTGGATTCCAAAGGAACCATTGTTGCCGCAAACGATGCCAGCGAAAAATACCTTGAAGCAAAAAAGGAGGATTTGGAGGGTAAAAGCCTATTCACAGAGGGTTTCTTTGAAAAAGAAACATTGACTCAAATCAAGCTGAACCTTAAAAACCCAATAAAAGAGGCACATGTTGCGACTCACGAAATTAAGTTAATGGGCAAAAACGGCAAGGTTTCGCCAATAGAATTCAATGACAAAAAAATCAAGTGCGGCAACCAAGTCATCGACGTCATAGTTTTCCGTGACGTAACAGATGTCGGCCGCTTGCACAGTGCACTTCAGGACAGTGAGGAAAAGTTCAATGGCATTGCACATTCAATTAAAGACGCCTTAATCTTGGTAGACGAAAAAACCAGAGTTACTTACTGGAATCCTGCAGCAGAAAAAACGTTCGGCTACACTGCAAAAGAGGCATTGAGCAAAAAAATCCACGATTTAATCGTTCCCAGTTCCATGTGCCGTGAAGGATTAGAACGCATTGAAGAGAGCCTGAAGGTTTTTAGTGAAACTGGCATGGGCTACTTCACCGTTGAAAAAGTCGATTTGATAGGTCGCAAAAAGGACGGAACCGAGTTTCCAGTTGAGCTGTCTATTTCTCCGTTGAAGTCAGAGGGTAAATGGATGGCTGTCGGCGTAGTCAAAGACCTTAGTCTCCGAAAACTGAATGAGCAGAAACTAAGAGAAGCAGAGCAACGCTACCATTCCCTGTTTAATCATGCACCCCTTGGCATAGTGGTTGTTGACCCTGCCATTGCTAAATTTATAGAATTTAACGACATCGCCCATCTACAGTTGGGTTATACTCGGGAAGAGTTCGAGAAAATAAGTATCGCTGATATTGAAGCTAAAGAGGCCCCTCAGCAAGTAAGAGAACACATCAAAGAGATGCTTCTTAAGAAAGGTGCAGAGTTTGAAACCCTGCAGAAAACCAAAAACGGCGAAATAAGAAACGTCATTGTTACAGTGCGCACTTTCCAGTTGAAAAACAAAACGTTGTTGCAGTGCATGTTTCATGATATAACCGAAAGTAAGAAAGTGCAGACTGACCTTGCTAAAAGTGAAACGCAATATAGGCAGTTGGTGGAGCTTGCTGAGGAAGGCATCTGGGCAGTAAACAACGACATGGAAACTGTTTTTGTTAACCCTCGTATGGCTCAGATGTTAGGATATAGCGAAAGCGATATGATTGGTAAATCCCTGATGGATTTCCTTGAGCCAGCGTTAAAAGAAAACATCAGAACTGTACTAAGCTGGTTTGAGCAAAACGGCCGAAAAGGACATTACGAGTATGCTTTCCCACGTAAAAACGGAGGCTACGTCGAAACCGCCATCACCTTATCTGATATAACAGATGACCAAAACAGTAAAATCGGAATTTTAGCCGTCATTTCAGACATAACAGAACGTAAAAAAGCCGAGAAAGCTCTAAAAGAAAGCGAGGAAATCTCGAGAGCCATCGTTGCTAGTTCACCCATAGGAATTGCGACTTCAGATAGCACTTATCATTTTGTTTCAGCCAACGAAGCATTCTGCAATATATTGGGGTATTCGGAGGAGGAACTGCGTAAACTAACCTTCAAAGATGTGTCGCATCCAAGTGAAATATCCATCGCTGTCAAAAACCTTAGAGAGCTAGAATCAGGCGAAATCTCGTCTTTCACTCAAGTTAAACGCTACATCAAAAAAGACGGCGCCATAATCGTGGGCAGAGTTATCATCAGCACCATCCGTTCCGCTAAAGGGAAACCGGTGCTTTTCATTGTTGAACTTGAAGACATTACCAGACATAAACAGTTGGAAGATAATTTACGTGGAAGTGAAGAGCGCTTCAGAGCCATAAGCACCCATGCTATGGATGCGATAATTTTAAGCAACCAAGATGACCAAGTGCTTTACTGGAATCCGGCGGCAGAAAAAATATTTGGGTATACTTCTAGAGAAGTTTTAGGAAAAAAACTCAGCGCCCTAGTTATCCCCCCAAGGGCCTACAGCAAACACGCTGAGTTACTCATGGAGTTAAAGGAGAAGCCGATTTCAAAACGCCATTTCGGATTTACCGCTTTAAAGAAAGACGGCTCCACGTTCCCAATGGACCTCGCCATCATCTCTGTTAAATTAAACGGCAAAAACTGCCTCTTAACTATCATCCGGGACATTACGGAGTGGAAAGCGATGGAGGAAGCGCTGCGGCAGGAAAAAGACCTCCTGGAAAGCGTGACTGCTAGTACTGACATTGTTTTGTCTATTGTTGACAGGAATTACCGAATTACTTGGGCGAACGAGAAAGCAAAAGAGACCTCTAAATGCAAGGATATCGAAAACCGGCATTGCTACGAAGTTTTTGGTGGCAAACGAAGCGGCGTGTGCCCTGACTGCGGTGTCAGGAGGGTATTCGAGAAAGGTGAAGCATTAGTCCGCCGGGATTACAGTAGAAAATCAGAGGGAAAAGAGACGTGGGTAGAGCTCATCAGCACCCCGATAAAAGACAAAGACGGAAATGTTATAGCCGCATTGGAAGTCGCGACCGACATTAACGAAAGAAAACGTTTACAGAACAAGTTAGCTCAGTACTCTCAGCGTTTGGAAGAAACCGTTCAGCTGCGCACTGAGGAGCTTAGGAAGACTCAGGGGGAGCTGGTGAAGTCGGAGCGGTTAGCAGCTATCGGCGAGTTGGCGGGCATGGTGGGACATGATTTGCGCAACCCCTTAACAGGCATCAAGAACTCTGTTTTCATCATGAAAAAGAAGAGCGGTGAGTTACCTTCGGGGCAATCTAGAGAAATGCTGGAGATAATTGATAAATGCGTTGACTACTCTAACCGCATTATTAATGACCTGCTGGATTACTCAAGGGAAATCCATTTAGCGGTAGAGGAGGCTTCGCCAAAGCAGCTTTTGGCGGAATCGTTGGCGCTTATGGATATTCCTCTTAATGTTGAGGTGAAAAACAAACTCAAAGACACCCCGACCGTTAAAGTGGATCTGGATAAAACTAAGCGGGTTTTCATAAACTTAATCAAGAACGCTATTGACGCCATGCCTCATGGAGGCAAAATCACCGTTTCCAGCCGTATCCTAAAGGGCGGATTGGAGGTTTTGTTTGCAGACAGCGGTGTAGGTATAAGTGAAGAAGTTATGCCCAAACTGTTCTCGCCCTTGTTCACTACCAAAGCCAAGGGCATGGGTTTTGGGTTAGCCATCTGCAAACGCATCGTCGAAGCTCATGGAGGAGCTATAACGGTCACAACCGTCAAGGACAAGGGCACAACTTTCAAGATAACTCTACCTTACGAACAAAAAATAAAAGATGGAGGTGAAAACTTATGGATAAGCATCCCCGAATACTCGTTGTCGACGACGACGAAACAATCCGAGCAACGATGAAAGTGATATTGCAAGACGAAGGATACATAGTGGACCTTGCTGCTTCAGGCAAGGAAGCCATCCAGAAAACACATGAACAAACCTACAACATCGCACTCTTAGACATCCGCCTGCCCGACATGGAAGGCGTTGAACTGCTGAAACTCTTGAAAGACGGTCTGCCTAGAACACGCAAAATCATGGTTACAGGTTATCCGTCAATGCAGAACGCCATCTCCGCCCTTAACAAAAACGCTGACGCATACCTGCTTAAACCTGTTGACATCGAAAAGCTTCTAGCGACTGTAAAGCTGCAGCTTCAAGCTCAAGAGGACGAGCGGAAATTCAGTGAAGAGAAAGTAGCTGAATTCATTGAAAGCAGAGTTAAAGAAGTCTCCGTGGGCGATCTCTAACCCACATTCTTTTCCCACTTTATTCTCCATTTCTTAAAAAACGCCTTTGTAGCGTCAAGCATGTTCTGAGGGGTACCTGAGCCTGCTTAACCCATTTTTTTTGGGAGAAAATTAATATTTGGGCACGTGTTGAAGTCAGTGAAGGTGAAAAAATGAGTTTTGGGAATATCAAAATCGTGAACGGCGTTCAAGAAGCCCTCACGCTGGCTATGCTACTGGTAGCTATGTTAGCGGTGTTCTATTTGCCAGATTTGGATTTCACTTACAAAATCGCCATCGCCGTGTTTGCGTTCACTATTGTTATGCTGATTAACTTGGCTACTGCGATTTTGCGGCAGCAAAAAGAGTTAAGAGATCGCCAAATGAAGCAGGCGTAAGTTTAGTTTCACTTTCACTTTTAGTCACCTCCCCCCTCCTGTGTATTGTCTCTTCTTGGATGTTTTAAATAGGGTAATCAGGCGTAACTCTGCCAACATAACAAAGGAGAGACGTAGCAATGATGCAGAACATAATCGTTAAACGTCAAATGGCGCAGCAGAAATTCAGCTTCAACACGCCAGAAGTAGATGACCTCTACCCAGGATTCACACAGGGAGAATTCGCCGTCATCTACGGTTCAAACGGAGTCTCCACACTTGCCGCTATGCTCTGCGTCCGCGCACAACTGCCAACCCAGCTGGGCGGGTTAAGCGGCAACGTAATCTACATCGACTGCGCGAACACGTTTTGCGCAGACAAAGTCGCACGCTTCGCCCAAACAAACCACCTGAATCCCCAAAACGTGCGCCAACGTATCTACAACTTCAGCGCATTTACGGCCTACCAGCTTACATCTCTCGTGATTGATAAACTCGAAGAAAAAATCGTAGGCAGCAACACTAAACTGGTCGTGGTCTCAGACATCGCAAGCCTGTTCCTTGATAGCCAAATTCCAAAAGAAGAAGCCTACAGAGCTTACAGTCAAATAATTGTATATCTCATCAACTTGGCACGCAAACACCAAATCATAGTGGTCGCTACCTACCCGATTCATGAAGGCAGCATAAGAAATATTGCGTTGAAAGAAATGACATTAAGCAATGCCAACACCGTGCTATCTTACTATAAGTCGCCCTACACCGCCGAATTAAATCTGGAGAAGCACCCCACCTACATGTTGGGCACCGCTGAGCCTCCATCCGAGAACAACTTGACGCTTACCGCCTTCATGTAACCAGCCTTTTAAACGTAAAACTTTTTTTGAATTAAAAGTAAGCCAAAAAAGTCGTTTTTGCTTGCCATTTTTCAATGGTACCTCCTTGTCTGGAGCCCTATTTCTTAAGCATAGAATTAGCTTCCTTCAAAAAATAAATAGAAAACACTCAAACAACAGGGTTAACTAGTTAGATAGACAAATGGAAAAGGGTTGGGAGTTTAGTAGAAGTTTCGGGCTTCTTTGCGTTTCTCGGCCTCTTCGTAGAAGCGGAGAACTTCGTCGATGATCTCGACGTTAGAGAGCAGCATACGTCTGCAACAGTACCGTTTAATGCCGAGGCTGTCAAGTACGTCGCTTGCGTTCTCGCCAGTTTTTATGCGCCGAGTGAATTCGTCCCATCGGTCTCCAACCAACTTGCCGCAGGTGAAGCATCTTACGGGAATAATCACTTTCTTCTATCTCCTTATCTGTAGCTTTTCTGTTCTTTGGAACGTGCGCCTGCTCCGCCGACTTTCTTTGTTTCTTTAGCTCTGCTGTCTCCGGCAACCATGGTGCGGTCGTATTCGTTGAATACTGTTCTTAGGTGAGTGCTTTTTGTCCATTTGAGTATGCCGTTAGCGATTGCCATGCGGGCTGCTTCTGCTTGGCCCATGTAGCCGCCGCCGCTGGTCTTGACATCCATGTCGACTTGCTGCCATACGTCTCCGCCCGCTTGGAGGAGAGGCTCCATGATTTTGGCTTTTGCGATGTCTGGCTCGTAAATTTCAACTGGAGTGAGGTTTATACGGACTTTACCGACGCCTTGCTTTATGATTGCGCGGGCGACTGCGGTTTTTCTTTTTCCACTTACTACAAGGACTTTTTTTGCTGGTGTTGGCATAATTATTCCATCCTGTTTCTCCACCCGATTTCTTTTGCCATTTCGGCAAGGGTGAAGTGTGGCCCTTTCAGGTTTGCTGCTTGGGCTTCATCGAATTGGATCATTTTTTGGTCTTTGAATTCTGCTGGGACACCCATGAATGTTTTTAGGCGTTTGTAGGCGTTTAGACCTTTTGCCTGTTTTATGGGGAGCATGCCGCGGACGGTTTTGCGTAGGAACCGGTCTGGTCGGCGGTAGTGGAATGGTCCACGTTCGGGTGCACCGACTTCGAGGAATAGGTGTTGCTCAGCGATTTTGCTCTTTTTCTTTCCTGAGAAAACTACTTTTTCAGCGTTGAGGATGATTACTTCTTCGCCGTTGAGAAGCAGTTTTGCTACTTTGCTGCACATGCGGCCGGCTATTTGGCCTTCAGCGTTCACCAAAGTAACTGCGGGTTTTGTTGTTGCGGTTTGCATTTCTATTTTCACCGGATGATTTTTACTTTTGAGCCTTTTGGGTTTTCTGCCAAGAGCTCTTTGATTGAGAGGTACTTTGACTTTGAAGCTGCGATTTTGGCTTTTGCTGGGTCGGAAGCTTCGAATGCTGCAATGGTGACTGGGTGGCTCAGTGCGCCGGAAGCCAACAATTTTCCCGGGACAACAACCACTTCGGCGTCTTCGCTGTTGCGGTTTACACTGCTTAGGTTGACGACGACGCGTTGGCTGCGGGTGTGCGCCAGGTAGTCTGCTACGTCAGCCCAGATTGGAGCTTGCTTTTCTTTGCTCGTTTTGCGTAGGAGACTGATGACTTCGATTAGTTGGGGGTTGGTGGTTTTGGTTTCTCTCATTGTTGTTCAGCCTTGATTTGTTCTTCAAACTCGTTTAGTTGTTTAGCTAACAGTTTCGTGGCTTCTTTTAGCACTCGTTCAGGGGGAAGCGCACCTGTGGATTCAACGTTCATGATGAACATGCCCTTTTCCCACTCGATTTTGATTGGAGTAGGCTTCTGTGGGCAAGCTTCAACACAGTCCATGCAGAGCGTGCATGCCAAGAGGTCTTTGACTTCTACTTTGCCGTCTCTCAATGAGAAGACTTTTTTGGGGCAGATATCAACGCATTTTTGGCAGTCGGGGCAATCCTGCTCTGGAGTAGTGATTTTTGGGTAATACTTATAGCTGACCATGGAGACAGGCTGCCACTTTGCGTGGGTTTTGCCTCTTCCAAGGCGTGCGTATGCTTCAAGTTTTAGTTTCTGGTTTTTCGCCAGTTTGATAATTGGGATTTTGTCTGAAACGGGTAGAATTTCGGGATTTTCAGAGACGATTTCGCCGCTGTAAACTGTGCGGGTGCCGTCTTTTGCTTCGGCGTCCAAGGTTAGGGTGACTCTACATTGGGGGCAGCCGAATTCACTTTGGCATTCACATGCTTCAGGTAGATTGTATTGGTCGAGGTTTGTCCTAAGCGGAGTTAATCCCAAGCGGTGAGCGATGATTTCGTCCTGTAAAATTGAGCTGTTCTCGATCATGACAACTTCTTCGATTGCCATGCAAGGAACTTCAGCAAGTGCTAGACGCCTCAAAGCGTTCATTAAGGGAACATCCGCGTCTTTAACGACTATGCGGAGGTTTGTATCATTTTTTTCCAAGATTTCAATTTTCACTTGCTGAGACACTCCAATAAGGGTTCTAATTTGGCTGTGCGGTCAATACGATATTTCGGTGCATTATTTGTATTTTTCCCTTTAAATATGGGATGGGAAGAGATTAGACTCTTCTGCCTCTTCTGCCGCCAGGCCGTCTTGTTCCGTCGTGTGGAATTGGCGTTACTTCTTCGATTCGTTCGATGCGGAAGCCGAATCTGGCGAGGGCTCTGATTGCTGCTTGTGCGCCGGGGCCGGGTGTTCTTGGACCGGATCCGCCTGGTGCGCGGACTTTTATGTGGATTGCGGTGATGCCTTTGTCGCGTGCGACTTCTGCTGCGCCTGTTGCTGCGCGCATAGCTGCGTATGGTGAGGATTCCATGCGGTCGGCTTTGACGAACATGCCGCCGGTTGTGCGTGCGATTGTTTCTGCGCCGCTTATGTCGGTTATGTGGATTAGGGTGTTGTTGTAGGAGCTAAAGATGTGGACGATTGCCCATTTGTCGTTTCGTTTACTGTTTGCCATGCTGCTCAAAATCTACCGCCTCCGCGTCCGCCTCTGCGTCCACGCTGTGGAGCTCTAACTTCAGGTTGCTTTGCTACGACGGTTAAGCCGACTCGTAGTGGGTGCTCCTGTTTGGCTACTGCGCTTTCGCCTGAGTAGGTAATTTTTGATTCTTCCTCTTTTAGCACGATGTAGCCGGGTATGGTTACTCGGCGGTTGTCGATAGATATGTGGCCGTGAGTGACTAGTTGGCGTGCTTGGAATGTAGTGCGTGCTAAGCCTTTGCGGAAGATGATGGTTTGCAGCCTGCGCTCTAAGATGTCTTCGATTGTTAAGTCGAGTACGTTGTCGAGCACTGCTGTTTCTTGCAGAATGCCTTTCTTTTTAAGTTGGGCAAGTAATTCGCTTTCCATTTTTGCGCGATTTTCTGCGGATTCGCTGATGAGTGATCGTGCAATCCCTCTGGTTTTGGACAGGGTGGTTTTGTGCCGCCAGAGTTCGTGTTTGTTTCTTAAACCGTACTGGCCGAGAAGTTTTAGTTCTTCTTGGAGTACGTCTTTGCGCCATCGGAAACGTGGCGTATCGAATTTCTTACGTTGCTTCTTTGGATCTCCCATGCTTATTTGCCTCCAGCGGCTGGAGCGCCGGGTTTAGCTCCCTGCAGAGTCTTCTTTTTGACTCCGAGTGCTTTGCCTGCGCGACCGGTGGTTTTGGTCCTTTGGCCTCTTACTTTCAGGCTGTAAGCATGGCGGTATCCACGCCAAGACCTGATTTCTTTGGCTCCATCAATGTCGGTTTTGTTTTTGAATGCCAGGTCAGCGGCTAGAACATGTATGTCTTTGCCTGTGTCGCTGTCCTTTCGGCGGTTAAACATCCATCCGGGGATGTTGTATTTTACTGGGTCACGTATAACGTCCTCGATTTTCGCGATGTCTGAATCAGCGATTAAGCCGACTCGGATTTCAGGGTTTACGCCTGCCTTCTTGAGAACCGCGTTTGCGAGACTTGAACTGACGCCTTTAACATGCGCCACTGCGTATGATGTCTTAACGGTACCTTGAACGTCAGTACCCATGATACGTACAATATAGCGGTATTCCTGTGACATGCTGAGTTTTCATCCGTTTTTTAACTTGAAGCATATACGAAATGACTTGGTGTTTATTTAAACCTTCCCCATAAGAAATATCCATCAAACGTCCACCAAAAAAGCCCGTTACAGCTTTTTTTCTAACTCTTTTTGCAGAGACGCAAAGTTCGCCGCCACGCGATTAATCAACTCTGCATCCGCAACAGGGTCCAAACCCACATACTTCGACTTATAATATGCGCCGTTGTAGGTTAAAACGTCTGCAACAGAGTTTCTAGTCAGATAAAGTTCCCTGATTTTACGTGCTTCCTTATCATCATCGTTGTCCAAATTGAGGCTGTACATGATTGCGCAGGCAGCGCCAAACTCCAGGCCATCGGTTTTTAAGCCGTGCTTATGAGCCAAATGAATAGTGCCCATGATGCGTTCGCCGAATTGCAGCTTGCGTAGAGGGTCACGTCCCACACGTTGGCACTCGTCTTGGAAAGAAGCGCGCCAACGTTTAAAGAAGTTCATAGTTAACGAATTGATGTATTGTTTGGAATTCGGGTTTTCGATAAGCAGGGCAGGTTTGATTTCGTGGATGATTACGCGTTCCGCCAGCTTGGAAACTCGGGGGTCACCCATGCCTTGCCCTATGGTTCGGTAACCCAGAACAGCCGAGTACCAAGCAATAACCGCATGCGGACCATTGGAGAGTTTGTTTTTGATTTCCTGCATCGATTTTATGTCTTCGACCGTCACCACTTGGCGCAACCGCTCAAGCAGGGGGCTGCTTTTGCTGGCGTAAAGCGGCATATCGGGTTCACTGCTAAACAGGTTAATGTTGAGTTTTGAGAGTTCCTCAGCGAATTTGGTGACTAACTGCAGGTTGTTGGCTATGTCGATTGTTTGGGCTAGAACTGCGTCTCCGGTTTTCGAGGGGGAATGAAGTTCGTTTTGGATGAATTCCTTGGAGAACTCATAGATGTTTTCGATTTTTTCTGAGTAATTGAGAATGTTGTTGCGGAGTCCAATTAGTTTGACTTGGAGTCTGGATAGAACCACGTCGTCGGTTAATCTTGAGACGATGCGGTTGACAACGGTTTCTGAGAAGTAGGTGGATTTTATGATTTTTTTGGCTTTTTCTTCGCCGGCATACTCCGCTAAAGCTTGGCCAACATGGTGTTTGACGTATTTTGCAGCGTTAACTTTGTTCATTATGATTAGAACGGTCAGCGGTTCGCGCCTTTTATCAAAACGTTCGAGCAGCCCCTTAGCGATGACTCTAGCCTGGGTTCTAATTGCCTGTTCGGGTAGGGCTAAACCTACAATCTGAGAATCCCGATACATCGCCACGATTTGGGCTTCATCTTTCATGTCAACCAAAACAACGTTTGAGATAGTTTGGAAATACGCCAACTGCTCATACTTGATTTGGTATCTGCCCAACGCGTTAATCAGCTGCCGCATTGTAGCGTTAGAGGTGGCTCCTACGATTTTTTTGGGTCGTGTGTATCCGTCCCAGTGGGAGAAAACCTGCGCCAAATAGCCTCCGCCCATCGCGCCAAAGCCATGGATACCTGCGGTCATGTAGCCGACGCTTTGGGGGAAATGCTCGTTGAGGCTGGGCATACCCAGCTTTGGCATCTGCAAAATCAACTCATCAAGCAGGTCAGTGAGTTTTTCGTATGACCGAAACGCTAGGGCTTTGACTTCGGGGGCGGGTTCTTTTATGTCTTTTATGAATATGGGGACTCCGCCTGCTGCGCTTGCCGCTAGAATGCCGTTCTGAGAGTCTTCGAAGATGAAGCAGTTGGTGGGTTCGCAGTTGAGTTCGCTTGCTGCTTTTATGAAGATTTCAGGGTCAGGTTTGCCTTTTTCTACTTCTTCACCGGTGACTGTTATGTCGAAGAACCGCAGGACTTTGGCGCTAAGCAGGTATTCTTCGGCGATTTCGCGTCGGCTGGAAGTTGCTAAGGCGATTAGGACGCCGTTTTTCTTTAGGCGTTCAAGCAGGTTGTATAGGCCTTTTTTGACAGGTACACCGTATTGTCGGACGTGTCCTACTTCGAGTTGGTTGCCGCGTTTACGGATTTCTTTGTAGGGGTAGTCGGGTCCGTAGCGTTGTTTGGCGAATTTTTCTGCTGTGACTGCGCTTACACCCAGGGAGTCGTAGAGGAGTTGGTCGCTGATTTCTTCACCGGTTATTTCTTTGGAGGCTTGTTTGAGCACTTTGAAGCGTAGGCGTTCGGTGTCAAACATGGTGCCGTCCATATCGAAAATGGCGCCTTCTAGGTTTTTGTTCTGGAAAAGGATAGCTTTCTCTCTCCCTGCGTTCTTCACTTTATAGGGAAAACTTTTATATAAATTTTTTACACAAAAAAAGTCAAAACTTGTTTTTTTGTCAGCCTATTCCCATGTTTTTGTAGCCTTAACAAAAACTTTGTTCAAGAACTGAATTCAAGGGCTGAAACAAATGCTTTTCACTATAAACGCCATATAAGAAAACATGAATAAGACTCCAAAAAGGCGGCTAACCAAAAAAGCCCTCGCCGCCCTAACCGCAGCGTTAATCCTCATCATCGCAGCCTCCGCCTTCGCAGCAGTCTTCTTCTCAGCCCAACCTCCCAAGGAGCGGGAATTCTACTATGGCGTCGAAGTAGCCTACGGAGGGTTAAACGAAATCAAAGCAGCAGTTGACGAAACAAAAAGCTACACTAACCTCGTGATTTTCGGTGTGCCACAGTTTACCCAGAACCTCACTGCACTTAACTTGGGCTGCGACTACGTTTACAATTCGGGGCTACATTTCATTGTCCTGTTAACTAACACTTCTCAGTACACGCACAACGGCTGGGAAAACACGACGCCTGCGGAGTGGGCGGTTTCTGCTAAAGAGAAGTATGGCGAAAAATTTTTGGCGGTTTACCGTTGGGATGAGCCAGGCGGAGACCAAATTGACCACAGCAAATACCAAGAAGTCAAAAACGCATCGGACTACGCTGACGCCGCTCAGCAATACGTGGATGTGCTTGGGGAGCATGTAGAGTACTACAAGAGCAGGGGTGCGCCGGTTGTTACGGCGGATTACGTTCTGCACTGGTTCGATTACGAGGTAGGTTACGATGCGGTTTTGGCGGAGTTCGGCTGGAACAACAGCCGCCAGCAACAAATCGCCTTGGTCCGCGGCGCTGCCCGAGCACATGACAGGGATTGGGGAGCCATCGTCACATGGGAATACAGCCAAGAACCCTACATAGAAAACGCCTCGGCACTCTACAACGACTTGGTGATGGCTTATGATAATGGAGCAAAATATGCTGCTGTCTTTAGCTACCCAGAGCTTGACGGGGCAAAATTGGGTATCCTCAGCCAAGGGCACCTTGATGCCATCAGGGATTTCTCGGATTACGTCGCCCACAATCCGCCCAAATACGCTGACTACAGAGATGTCAAAACCGCCTATGTCCTGCCAGCGGACTATGGGTTTGGCTTCCGCACACCCCAAGACAGCATCTGGGGACTATGGCCGGCCAACAGCACCACCTGGCAGATTTACAGCGATGTGGAAGGTTTGATTAAGCAGAAAGGGACAAGCTTCGACATAGTTTGCGAGTGCCCAAACCTGCTTTTAGATGCAAATGGACGTTATGACAGGCTGATTTATTGGAACGGCACACAAATAACCCCCGTAGCTAAGGTGGATACGCTGGCGTGCCTGAGTCAGCCATAGCGTAAGTTTGAGTTTGTGGGTCAAACTGGCACAGCATTTCATCTAAAACAACTACGGCAACATGAGGATTGCTAACTTGCCGTTCAAGATACATGTAAACAGAGAAACTACTCACATTTGCATAAACAGTAAAGTATACCGGTCTGCTTTCCTGGCTGTCCCTTTGAATGTTGAAGGGTATTTTTACGGTGGATTCGTCTACTTGGATATAGTCTTGCTGGTCGCCTGTTTGGAGAGTAGCGTTGGTGCAATGGATTGCTGCGTAAAGTGAAGCGGCTTGGTTTCCGCTGCTGTAGCAGGTTAAGGTGAACGAGTTTTGGTGTTCAGCGTAAATCGGTGTATCAGGTTTTTGTGTCATAAAAAATACGTAAGTTGTCCCCGAAGAGGCATCGTAAGCTTGGTAGAAAAATAACCCTAAAACAAGAGCCACGACAGCATAAGCAAGAAGGTTGCGTTTTCTGCGGTAACCCCTCAAAGAGGGAAACTTCCAAAAAAGGGCTACCGCCGCTGTTAAGCAGACAATAAAGAGTATGATGTAAAGCTCGGTTGCGAAGTAAAGGTTTGCCGCGGTCATACTAAATTATGCGTATTTTGTTGCCTTATTAATTTTAGGTTATTTTCCCACAAACATTAAACATCTAAATAGTGACCGTTTCTATCCAACAGTAAAGCGCCAAAGAAATTATGTTTTGACTGCGTCAAGCACGTTTAGAATGGATTGTACCCAGTGGAGGTAGGCGTTGAGTGTTGCCCGCAGCGCGACCGTGTCCTCTGCCTCTGCAGTTAAGATTAGGCTTGTGCCGTTTTTTTGTAGTTTTACGGTTGACCGGTGTGTTGGGGGTTCGTTGGCTTCGGGGGAGAGCGCGGCGAGTATTGTGTCGGCTTGTTTTTCGGAGTTGAAGTTTAGGGTTAGGGTGGCGGATGCTTTAGTTGACAGGGCATTTGCCTCAATAGGAATAGTTTGTGTTCTCCTATATCGTTTTATTGCCAAAACGTGTACAAGTCGCCTCAACCAGCGGGCAGTGTGCGGCATTTGCGGATGCCAAAACGGCTTGTTCTGCTTTGAGTTTTAGAAGATGATGTAGTAGGCCGACGCCGCTTCATCTACCTACTAAAAAAACAAAAAACTGAATTTAGACCATGTGTGAACTTAAGCAAACGCAACATAGCGCCATACGCACATTCACGCTGTTCCATGCACCATGTGCACGAAAACGTCTCTACCACACCGCAACCACAAATACAGCACAACCAGAACCCAAAAAGCAACGCTCCTCAACGCCAGTCTTGTGGTGCAGTAAAAACCGCCACACCCACATAAAGAGAAAACACAAAAACCCCAGTTAACACTAACGAACAATAAAATAAAAAACAAAAATTAAAAAGGAAAAGATTGAATTACTCGGTTTCAGCTTCTTCTTCAGTTGCCGACTCAACAACTTCGGCTTCAGCTTCGGACGCCACTTGGGCTTCCTCTACTTGCTTACCTTTAGCTGCACGTCGAGCGACTGCGCCGAGTTTAGTGTTGGGTGTATAGGCTCCGCCTGCAAAAGTGAATCCACATTTGCTGCAACTCCAAACACCAACGCTGACGCGGTGAACGCGAACAAAGCCGCATTGTTGACAGCGGTGGGGTTTTTTGAGCTCAGTTACCACTTTGATGTAGCGTTTTCTTACTGTGGAACCGTATCGGGGCCCTAAGCCTCGAGTCGGACCTACTTTCTTTGTCTTCGGCAACTATTTTCACCAGTTTAGTTTCTTGCGCAGTTCTGCTGCTTTCTCCAGAGCAATCTTTGACGCTTCTAAAATCTGTTGCGGTGTAAAATAGCCGGAGCCGCCCTTCTGAATAGCGCATATGTTGCCGTCTTCGTTTGTTGCGAAAGTAATGCGTGAGTCCATAACGGATTCTTCTTCAAGCCAGGGATCAACGATTAGTTTGCCAGCGATTTTGCCTTGGGTGACAGTGATGGGGTGACTTTTAAGAGGCAGTGGAGTGTAACCTTGTTTGATTTTGAGTTCGCCGTCTTTAACTTCGTAATTCGGCATTTTAGTGTTAAGCAATGCTGCCATAGCCGCAATTGCAGATGCGTCAATTAGGTTGCCATCGTGGTTAAGGACATAAACATCTACGAATACGACAAAGACTTTTTTGCCGACTTCGATGCAGAGTTTTTCTGTGTCGATTGCATGTGATTCTCTGATGCCACGGTCAACGACGCGTGCGAGTTCAATGCTGTTTTCGTCTGGTGGACCAGGCTCAAAGTTTGGTGAAGCCAACGGCACAAGTTCTGCGTTTACAGTCATGACACCATCATTTGGTGTATCTGGGAACGGTTCGCCGGTGGAAACTTTAACGCCGACAAGCACCTCAGTTAAGCCTAACCTTACGCGGGCTGAACCTTCGGCTTTCTCAATGATGCCTTGTTCAATTTTAATTTCGCGGTAGTCGGTTAGTGTGCGATCGTCTAGGCGTTTACCTTTTTCTAAGAGCGCTTCTATTTGGCGTAGTCTAACTTTTGTTATAAGTGATGACATTACTCTTCAGCCTCCTTAACAACCATGTACTTTGTTTTTAACGCTTCCTTCTGCATCACATAGATTTTCTTGCAACCTTCCATAGCCATGTTAACTGCTGTCTCGAATTCTTCGGGGGCAAGAATGCCATCCATCTGGAGCAGAGTAATAGCGTTCAAGTTCGGCATATATGCAACTGGAACATCTGCAGAGCCAAGTTTGTCTTCCGCATCGTAGAGGTCTAAAACAACTGTATCCTCAACTTTGCCTGCGGCGCATCCCACAACTAGGTCACGCATGGGGACGCCTGCGTCTGCAATTGCCAAAGCGGCGGCGGTAATGCTTGCGCATCTTGTGCCTCCGTCTGCCTGTAGGACTTCAACGAACACATCAACGCCAGTGCGCGGATAAAGTTCAAGGAACAATGCTGGTTCTAGGGATTCTTTTATGACTTTGCTAAGTTCAACTTCTCGGCGTGAAGGAGCAGGAGATTTGCGTTCTTGCACGCTAAACGGTGCCATGTGGTAGCGGCAACGCAGAACCATGCGGTCTGCTTGTGCAAGGTGTTTAGGATGCATTTCTCTTGGGCCGTATGCTGCGGCTAAAATTTTGTTTTTGCCGTGTTCAATGTATGCGGAACCGTCCGCGTTTGGAAGGACGCCAACTTGAAGTTTAACAGGGCGCAGTTCATCCGCTTTTCTTCCGTCGCCGCGGATGCCTTTTTTGTCGATCAACTTATCGGGTTTTTCATTCATTGTTGTATTTCCTCCATTTTGGGGGGTAGTTTCCTATCTTTCAATAATTGAGTGATGCGATCAGTGAGACCGCTGGTGTGGGATTCTTCCTCAATTTTTCGGATTGCTTCAATGGCAATTTCTTCTTCTTGAGGAGATTTGCCAGTGACTAGGATGACGCCGTTGAGTCCGAGGATAATTTGACAGTTGGTTTCCTGTTTAATCATGGATATCATGGAGCCTTTGCGTCCAATGATTCGGGGGATTTTGGTCGGGGTCACTCTTAGGATTTGGCCGCGTGTAATTTTTCCCAGTCCGGGTTCGCCGACGGTTAGTTGAGGGTCGTGTGCGCGGTCGTAGGAAGCGATTTTTGCTACGATTAAGTCGCCTGCGTTTAGAACTGCGCTTAACTCGTCGTTTTGGGGTTTAAAGGGGCGGGCAAGCACATCGGAGGCGCGTAGCATTGCAGTGTAGGGTGCTTTGATGTCTACGGTCCAACCGTTAAAGCCGACTTCAATTACGGATCCAATTACTATGTCACCCATTTTTGGCACGTAAAATGCTCTCAGGGCTACAACGTTTACTTTTTTGTTGTCGCTGTCCACGAGTCCTATTCTTTGTGCGAAAATTTTGCCGTTTTCAACGAATGTGTTTTCGCCGGGTAAGTAGTCGCCATCGGCGAGTAATTCTCCGGGGGTCACGAGCTGTTTTTTTTCAAAGAATGTTGGCATAAAATCACCTGTGTTTTCATGTTACTTAGATTATTTTTGCTTCTCCATTTCCCTTAGTTGCGTCGCCCAACTTGTTAATCAAAGAAGCGTAGGAGCCTGCGGGCAACTCCAGTTCGCCATACCATGAGCCGTCGCCTCGCCATTCCTCACGTTTAATCGTGCCTAAAGTTTTAACAGTGCCGTACGCTCGGGCGGCGTATTGTGTGGGGATTCTAATTGCAACTTTAACCTGCTCCACCTTAAGCGGCAGAATAGGCCTTAATAATTTAACAATATCTTTTGCCTGCTCCTCCACCGACTTGTAAGGGTCAATAGGGTAGCGGATTTGCTCCATAGCGTTTTCGATACGCATGGGCGGATGCGGCAAATTGGTTTTTGGGTCAACTGCCTGGCGAGAAATGAAGTCAATTACTTGTCTTTTTTTGTCTTCGACCATTTTCCTTCTCTGGTCGGTTGTTAACTGCAGAGTTCCTTTTTTGAGGATTTCGTCTGCAATTTTAAGCGGGTCCACCGTTTTGAAAGCTTTTTTCATTGCCTCTTCAGAAACTTTGGTGCCTTTGTTAGCGTCGGAAAAAATCATTTCAGCGGCTAAAGCCTCAGTTATAGATGAGGTTTTGCCGTTTCGATAGTCGAGCGCTCTGTTGGGTTTGACTAGGATTTCAAAGTGTTCGTTTTCGCGGGTTAAGCGTGCGACGGTGAACTTTTCGCTCATTACAATGTCACTTGCTTGAACCCAGCTCTTTGATGAAGCCTTCCACTGTGCTGTCGTTTAGCATTTCCATTTTCTTTGTTGAGGCTGAGATAACGGCGATTTTGATTCTTGGAGGTAACTGGCGGGCTTCGAGCGCTTTTATTAGGCATTTAGCTGTGAGTTTTGCGGTGTCTTCGAGTTTCATGTCTTCTTTGTATTCTTCTTTGAGTATGCTTAGGACGGTGTCTCTGCCTGCGCCTAGGGCTGTGGCTTTGACTCCGCGGTATGTTCCGCTTGGGTGGGTTGCGAAGACTCGTGAGCCGGTTTTGTCGACTCCTCCGAAGATGAGCGATACGCCGAAGGGTCGGACACCTGCGTGTTGGGTGTACATTTGTTGGATGTCGCAGATGCGTTTGGTTACGACTTCTATGTCGATGGGTTCGTCGTATGTTAGTTTGTTACTTTGAGCGTAGATGCGTGCTTGGTCGATTAGTACGCGGGCGTCTGAGCTTAAGCCGACGATGGCTGCTCCGATGTGGTCGTCTACTCGGAATATTTTCCATGAGACGCCTGCTTCTTCGAGGACTTCGATGTTTTCTTCTGCCCCCAGCACTACTCCGTCTGAGGTTTGGATGCCAATTATTGTGGCTCCGCGGTTGACGAGTTCCATGGCGTATTCGACTTGGAAGAGTCGTCCGTCGGGTGAGAAAACAGTTATTGCACGGTCGTATGCTCCTGGTGCTGCAAATACAGACATAATATGTTAACCTCGCTTTACTCTCTTGACTTTTTCACAGTTTCATATAATAACCATACTAAAAACCTTTCCTATAAAAGCAAAAGTCGTAATTGTTTGCGTGAGGGGTTGAAAGCTGGTTTTCTTGTATATTTGTTGGGTGTGTTTTGGTTGGTGTATGTTTGTGTGGGTGTGGGGTTTTTTGTGGCAGTACACGATGGGCATTGGGGGCGGTTGTTTTTTTGGTTTGGGTTTTGCTGTGTTTGTGGTTGGGGTGTGGTGGAGGCGGTTTTGTGCCATGTGGTGCATGGAATAGTGGTTTTCTGTGTGTGGGGTTATGTTGGAATGTGGGTGAAACCAAGCAACCTGAAAATCCGACGCCGCCCCTGTTGGAACAGGCGTTGGCGTAGGAGTCGGGGTAGGAGTAGCAATAATTACTGGGCTGGAGACCGTTTGCACCTGAACCGCCTGGGCAGATGCAGATAAAGAGATAACCAAACACCCCCCTAATAGCGCTGTTAGTAACGTTAAAACTAACTTTTCTCTCAAGTCGCTTCCCGCATATTTACGGAATGATATTTTCCTTTAAAGGCTTCTTGTACAGGTTTATAGACTACGCTTGTCAAGAAACCTTGACGAAAACCCTTTTAACAAAAAACTTCCCCTTCCAAAATGGAGATATACCCAATGGGCAAAAGACACTTGGCAACGCTAATGGCGTTTCTGCTATGTCTCTCAGCAGTACCACTATGCCTCGGCCAAACCACGCCGCCATCAAGCAGCGACTGGCAAATTGTAGACATCGACACGGACACTACATTCAAAACGGAGGTGAACTGCAAATGTGGAGCGACGGAGGCAGCGAAAGCAAGGGAATAACTTTTTTCAAACCGGTCCAGCCCACAGACGACTATAGCCTGTCCGTGCAGGTGTACTCTAATACGTCGGAGAGCTGCGGTATTTTCGTTCGAAGCAACCTTACAGCGAGATGCATGGAGGGGTTCAATTTCGAGTTCGGCCATTACGGTGCAGACGTGTTTTTGTTGGCTAGAAACTTCGGCGGGGGATGGGTAGCTACAGAAGTCGCTTCTGGAGCAGCACATGAGTGGTACACTATGCAGCTTAACGTTTCGCAGGCGCCGTTTACACTGACTGCTTCCGTAATTGACAGTAGCGGCGTTTGCCGGGGAACACTCACCACAAACGAAATCGACAGTTTCGGTTTCAGCGACATCAAATACGTCAGGGTAGGCGTCTGGGGGTACTCGCCTTCAAGCTACACATTCAGAGACATGCAAGGACTGTGGAATCCACAGGAAGCGACTGCTATTGACGGGCAGGTTTTTGATTTTGAATCCAACAGCACCGTCTCAGCCACAGCCTTCGACGCAAAAACAGCCACGCTGAGCTTCACAGTTTCCGGGCCTACAAATAGCACCGGCTACGTCAAAGTTACAGTTGCTAAAACTGTGCTGCCAATCGGCGAAGAACTCCAAGTCTTCTTAGATGGCGAACCCTTAGCCTACACGGTAACCTCGGAAGGCACAAACTGGGTTTACGTTTTCCATTACCACCACAGCATCCACAGAATAAGCATGCAAATACTTCAAACAGCCTCTCAGCCGGAGAACCAAAATATTTCTGCAATAGCAGCCTTATCCGTTGCAGGAGCGATAGCCGCCGCCTTGGGCATCACTCCTTGCTTGAGACGTCGCAGTCGCATCTCTACGGATTAAGGCTTGATTCTTATACCATAGCCCAGCATAGAATGTGTGGAGGTTTAATTGTTGAGCAGCAGCAAGGAAAGGGAGCCGGAAATAACGGTGCTCACCATCGGTCACAGCACGCGCACGCTTGAAGAGTTCACGGAGCTTTTGCAAATCTACGGCGTAACCCTCCTTGTTGACGTGCGCTCCGCCCCTCACAGCCGTCACAACCCCCAATTCAACAAAGAAGCCCTGCCAAGCCACCTTAAACACTACGGCATCAAATACCTGCATCTCCCCGAAATTGGTGGACTACGGCATCCTAAACCTAACAGCGTAAACATGGCGTTGGAAAACGCGAGTTTCCGCGGCTACGCAGACTACATGCAAACCAAAGAGTTCACGGAGCAGCTGCTCAAAATTATGGCGTTGGCACGTGAGAACAGGGTGGTGTTGATGTGTGCGGAGGCGTTGCCGTGGAAATGCCATCGAAGCCTTATATCAGATGCGTTGGTAGCGCGGCACGTGCGGGTTTTACATATCATCAATAAAGACCACACCATTACCCACCAGCTACATGATCTGGCAAAAATAGATGGCGTAAGGGTTTCATATCCTCTCTACGGCAAAGAAACGCCCCAAAGGACTCTGAGCGATTTCAGCTCAACCTAACTTTGCGAATTCAGCTTCAGACCCAGTTCCTTGCCTAGCTGAACCAGGAAAAGCAGTACCAAATTCGCCACCGCGATCCCGCCCAGCATAAACGCTGGCAGCAGAAAGTAGAAGTCGGTTGGAGGCTGGATTATGGCTAAAAGGAAGATGCCTCCGAAAGCGCCTGTGAGGTTGGCAAGCAGCATAACGAGTTCAGCGTCTTTTAACATTGTAGCTTCCCACATTGGGATTGTTGTTTTTGCTTTTTAGGCTATCTGTTTTCGGAGTTTAGCTATGAAGAAGCCATTGCAGCCGTGAATGTGAGGGTAGAGGCGCCTGCACTGCACTAAACCAGCGAGTCCAGGCAAACCGAACTCGGGCGTTATGTCAACAAGTTGGAATTCGGGATGTCCTTTGAGGAAAGCCGCAATGACCCCCTCATTTTCCTCCAATGTCACACTGCAGGTGGAATACGCTAAAGTGCCGCCGGGTTTGACTTTGTCGGCGCAGTTGTTAATCATCTGCAACTGAATTTCAGACATGTTTTGGATGGATTTGGAGCTTAACCGCCACTTCGCCGAGGGCTGCTTAGCAAACACTCCGCTACTGGTACAGGGCGGATCCAACACAAGCAAATCCGCTTTGCCCGTTAAAGGCACAGAGACACGCGCATCCATCACAAGCGGCTCAGCTATCGAGGTGCCCATGCGTCGAGTTTCCTTTTGCCAGGTGCGCATGCGTTTAGCAGAGAAATCCATCGATATAATGCTGCCACGGTTCTGCATAAGCTGAGCAAGGAAAGTGGTTTTGGCGCCCGGAGCCGCACATACGTCAAAGACTGTGTTGCCGGGTTGGGGGTTTGCGGCTTGGGTGGCGAAGCAACTGGCTTTATCCTGAACGTAGAATAAGCCTGCTTTGAGGCTGGGCGAGTTGTTCAGCGTTGTTTTAAGCGCGACCACTTTGTAGGTGAAGGGCAGTTCTGTTTTTTCGAGTTGAATGCCTTCAGGCTCTAGTTTTTGGAGAATTTCCACTTCAGATTGGGCTAAAGTGCTTATGCGGATGTAAGTTGGCGGCGGGTGAAGGCTGCCTTTTAGGAAGGCTTCCGCTTCTGTTTTGCCGAAGAGTTTGATGCAGTACTCCACAAACCATGCAGGGTGGAAGGTTTCCAACGCAAGCCGCTCAGTTTCTGAGGCAGACTCCAAAATCGGCGTTAACTGCCTTGTCAAAAGAAAACCAAGGTACGGTTCAACCTCTTTCATTACCTCCCAGCCTAAAATAGCGCGACCCAAGCTGGCGATGCTTTCCGCTTCTTTAAGGTTGTATTTACCCCAGTTTTTGGCGACGCGGGTCTGGTAAACATAGAGCCGCAGAAAAGCCTGCAAGCCCTGGCTAAATTCCCCGATTTTTTTTGGCGCAACCACGTCGTTAATGAATTTATCTATGAGGTTTTTTCTACGGGTCGCTTCCACGACTAAGCCGTAGGCGAAACGCACTGCCTGCGGGTCACTGATTTCAAGTTGTTTTGTAGTTCGAGCTAGAGCTGAGCGTTCGTTGAGGCGACGCATTTCCATCCAGCTTAAAGTTTCAATGGCGACTGTCCAAGCATCCCGCAGCATTCATAATCACAACGTCAAACAAACACATCGCCCTAAATAAGCAATACAATTAAACGTTCCTGTTGCTTCATGCAGGGCTCCGCATACGTTTATCGTTCACCAAACCATGTTCACCAGTGCTCTTGCGGGCAAACCGATTTTCGTCGGAGGTGAAAATGTTTGTCTAAAAGGCGAAGAGACGAGAACACGAATTCAAACAAAGGAAAGATGACAGTGCAGGAAGCCGGAAAAAGAGGAGGCGCAAAAGGCGGCGCGCAGGAGTCCGTGAACTCGTTGAAGAAGGCTTTGAACACGAAAACGAATAGTGCGTGCATGTTTGGCTGCACAAATTAAGTTAAACCTCTTTTCCCTTTTTGTTTATGGAGGCAAAAAAATGAGTCAAATGGTCAAGCGCAAATCAACGCCAGAAACCCGCGCTGGACAATACATGTGCCCCGAATGCGGCAAAATCTTTGACACCAAAAAACAAGTCGACGCCCACCGACGCAGCCGCCACAAAGCCCGCACAGCTACACTGCGCAACCACTTAAGCGGCTTCTACACCGAATAGTCGCCCGTGGCTTTTGGGTTTTTCATGTTGATTTCGCTGGTGAAGTAGCTGGGCTTATTTTGATTTAATGTCACGAAACGTTTTATTCTCAACGCGACACACTATGAAGCGAAAGGGAAGAATGGATGGCGCACACTCTCGATCAATGGTTTAGTCAACCAGCTAGACCAGCCCCGAAAACGGAGCCGAAAGCGCAAGCGCCGCCCGCAGCCCCAACACCTCAAATGGCGCTGGCGGAAGTTGTGGCTAAACCCAAAAAACGCGAACGCCCCCAATATCCCCCCGTTGCGCCAAGCAACCTGCCGCCCTCATATTTTGTGTCAGCCGCTTACGATGGGCGACAACGCAAAGCCATAGTGAAACTCTACGAGCCTGAATCGGGTAACATGTACTTCTGGTACGACAACACAGGGCACCTGCCGTACTGTTTAACCAGCATAGCTAAAGAAGAAATGGAACTTTTTGAACGCGTAAAAACCCACGAAGGCTTCGACCACTTCGAGGCAGAGCAACGCCTTGACCCCTTAAACGACAAACCGGTTGAAGTGACAAAAATCGTTTGCAAAGACCCCTTAGCAATCGGCGGCAGACCCTCAGGCACCATCCGAGACATTATTCCAGAAGATTTTCAAGGCATTTTCGGCGCCCGAATACAGGATGCCGGAGCTAAAATCTGGGAATCTAAAATCAAATATTATCAATCTTACATTTACGACCGCGGCTTACTGCCAGGCATGGCTTATGAAGTTAAAGACGGCAATCTGGTGCAAGTCGCCAATAACACTGCAACTGAGAATCTTAACAAAATCCGGGCTTTATTTGCCGAATGCACTGCTGAGGAGCAGGAGTACGCGGAGATGTGGGCGGAGCTTTTGGAGTATCCGGCGCCCAAGTTTCTGCGGGCAGCCATAGATATTGAGGTTTACTCGCCCTTAGCAAACCGTGTGCCCGACGCAAGGGAAGGCGCCTGCCCAGTTATGGCTTGCTCAGTGTATAGCAGCGACGGCGAACGCAAAGTGCTCGTGCTTAAACGCGACGGGATGGAAGAAGGCGACTCCAAACTCACCGCGGGTTTAGAGGTGGAGTACTGCGACTCAGAATATGACCTCCTCAAAAAAGTCTTCGATGTCCTGTGGACTTATCCCTTCGTTTTAACTTTTAACGGCGACGACTTTGACCTCCGTTATCTTGCGCATCGCGCTTACAATTTGGGGTTCACCAAAAGAGACATCCCCATCGACATTGGCAAACGGGTCTGCACACTCAAATACGGCATTCACCTTGATCTGTACAAGTTTTTTTTCAACCGTAGCGTGCAGATTTACGCTTATGGCGGTAAATACAAAGATGTCAGCCTCGACGATGTTGGCTGCGCATTAATTGGAACTCAGAAAATCCATCTTGACAAGGCGTTTGGCGACTTAAACTACAGCGAATTAGCTGCGTACTGTATGCGGGATAGCGAAATCACCTACAAGTTAACCAGTGCCGAAGATGACTCCGCCATGAAACTCATGCTGGTACTCACCCGCATTAGCAGCATGCCTATGGAGGACGTTAGCCGTCAGGGTGTGAGTCGATGGATACGCAACTTTTTGCATCGTGAACACCGCAAAAAACACATGCTTATTCCAAACGCTGAAGATATTCTCACACGTAAAGGACAAACCAGCACGACCGCAGTTATCAAGGGTAAAAAATACAAAGGAGCCATAGTTGTCGAACCGACGCCGGGTGTGCACTTTAATGTGGCGGTTATGGACTTTCCCAGCCTGTACCCCAGCATTATCAAAGTTTGGAATTTAGGCTACCAATCTATCCGATGCAGCCATCCCGAATGCAGAATCAAAAAGCCCATCCCTGACACGCAGCATTGGGTCTGCACCGAGCATCGAGCACTTGAAAGTCTCTTAATTGGTGCTCTGCGTGACTTGCGGGTTCGCTGGTACAAGAACAAAGCTAAAGATAAGTCTCTCTCGCCTGAGCTGCGTAACTGGTACGGCATCGCTCAAGGAGCGTTAAAAGTCATTTTAAACGCGAGCTACGGCGTTTTCGGAGCCGACAGCTTTGACCTCTATTGTCCTCCTGTTGCTGAAGCAACAGCTGCCATTGGACGCTACAGCATTACCCAAATCCTTAACCACTGCCGAAGCGTAGGAATCCAAGTACTCTACGGCGACACTGACAGCTTATTTCTTAAAAACCCAACCAAAGAACAAATCGACGAAGTCATGCGCTATACAGAACATGAATTGGGCATGGGCATCGACGTTGACAAAACATACCGTTACGCAGTTTTTAGCAGCCGCAAAAAGAATTACCTTGGCGTTTTAGAAAACGGAAACGTGGACGTTAAAGGCTTAACGGGGAAAAAGAAGCACATTCCAATCTTTATTAAAGATGCATTTAACCAGATGAAGGAGCGGCTTGCGCAGGTTAAGAACCCGGAGGATTTCGAGAAAGCCAGAAAAGACATCGCAACGATTGTGCGCGAACGCTACTATGTTCTAAAGAGGCGCGAGTGGAAAGACAATAGTGAACTGGCGTTTCACATGGTGTTAGGCGATGAGTTGGCAAGCTATACTAAAACTACGCCTCAGCATGTTAAAGCTGCAAGAATCCTTCAGAAGAATGGTAAAGAAATCCGCGCTGGCGACCAGATTAGCTTTGTAAAAGTAGTCAGGTCTGGGTCATCCCGAGCCAGTTCAGGGGAGGAAGATAACTCGGGAGTTAAACCTGTAGAGCTAGCTTCACGTAACGAGATAGATGTGGAAAAATACATCGCTTACCTGCAGGCTACTTTTGAGCAGGTGCTGGATGCTTTGGGGTTGAGTTTCGAGGAGATTATTGGGTTGACGCGGCTAGCAAGCTTTTTTGCCTGAGCCGGAAACTGTCGCTTTTTTGTTTTCTAGTGGTTGAAGAAGAGGGTTGCTACCTACTACATCATCTTCTAAGGCTCAATGTAGGCGGCTGTGTTTTTGCTTCTGCAAATGGCTCAGATTGCGTTCTGGTTGAGGCGACTTGTACAGGCTCTAAAGTTAAAGAGTAAGCGGTAAACAAAGGAAACGAATTATTTGCCTTTATTGACGATGTTTTCGAACCGGGTGTTGCTGATTGGGTGATGGCTCAGGATTTTGCCGTCCTGTATGATGAAAAGGTGCCGAACGCGCATGGCGACTGCTGCGCCGTAGCGGTCTCCATGAGGGCATCCACGTTTTTTACCGAATACGGGCATTGTGGCGAACGGATAATCGTCAGGCTTTCTTCGTAGCTTTTGAGTGTGGCGACTTCGAATTTGGGGTCAGCGGCGTCTGAGTTGAATTTGAGCGCTAACAACTCAAAGTCGGGTTTAGCGTGTCGACCACTTGGAAGCCTTTTTTGAGAAAAATATCTTTTTTCGCCATAAACGGCCCTTTACGGGTGACGACCGCTACGCCAAGCATGTCTACAGCTTTGGCTTCATCGATGCAAATGTCAAGCATTTTGGAGGCGTATCCTTTGCATTTGAATTCGCCTTTGAAGCCGACAAAGATGCAGTGGATAAACATGTAGCCCTGCGGCTTGAACGGGGCGGTGAGCGTATTCGCCGCGAATGTACTCAAGCATACCTTGGTAGCCGCCTGACTTCCATACTAGCGCCTTGATGCGTAGACTTTTGGGTAGTACTGTTCGAACCATGCGATTTTGCGACGGAGTTCAAGGTGTTTGGCTACGTCTTTGTAGCCGCAGATGCCGTAGTCAGCGATGTTTTCGGGTGTTAAATCGACTATCTCTATGTCAGGGTTGGATTGCGCCAAAACGAAGCCCCACAAGAATTATGGCAGGTTGATGTTTAAGCATTTATGAAGTTAAGGCAGCAACTGAATAAGGGCACCCAGCAACGTGAATATCGACACGATTGCAGCTATGATGAAGACTACTTGGCGCTCTGATAGAGGACGGTGATAGGTTATTGTGGTTACGAGGCTTTTGCGGCTGTCTGAGCATAGTTTTTTGCCGTCGAAGGTCACGGCTGCTTTTTTGTGCACGAAGAATACTGAGAGCAGAATGATGGCGGAGTTGAAGATGAAGGGCAATATGGAGATGAGCAGGTTGACTTTTAGGTCGGATATTACGGCGAAAGACGCCAAGGTCATACCGAACGCGAATGAGCCCGTGTTGCCTACAAAGATTTTGCCAGTCAAGTTAAGGTACGCTAGAACCAGCCAGAATATGATGGGACCAATCATAAGGAAATAGTTTGGTGAGAAAGTCATCAAGCCTAACACAACGATGGCTGGGCATAGGGATTCCAACCCGTTTAAGCCGCCAAGCTGGTTAACGGTGTTGGTGACTATCATGACGATTAGGGGGATTATTATGTAGAAGTAGGCGGCTCCGAAGTCGATTTGCCCCATAAACGGCAGGGTGATGCTGGTTCTTGCTCCAGTAACTTGGGCGTAGTAGATCAAGGGCAACGCAGCGATGAGGGGCATGAAGGCTTTGTAGCGCCATTTAAGGTCAATCCAGTCATCCATCATACCCATGAAGCCGCCAAACAAAATGCACGCCGCCAAAGTGAAAGCTGCAGATACAGGTTCAGGGTTTGTTCTTTGCTGCAGGAAATATACCAAGAAAAGGTAAACTGTTGTGAATAGGACGTAGAAAACGCCTAAACCGTTGGGGATTAAGGGTCGACCAACTTTGTGCTGGTCGGGGACCTTTGGGAACACTTATCGCCGCTTCCTAAGAGGTGGGTGGTGTTATGCCGTGTTGGAGGTCGTAGGCATCCCAGTTGATTTTGTAGATTGCCACTATTGGGACGAGTCCGCCGTAGGTTAGGGGTGCAACGTTGATGCCTGCGAAGTACGCTGGGGTGAAATATGAAGGCGTTGACGCTGTGTATGATGGTTGCAGGGTGTAGGTGCCTTGTGAGTTGATGTTCGCGCAGTATGCTTGTTCGGCGAAGTTCATTAGTTCCTCGACGGTGCAGTTTAAGCCGCGGTCGTTCCATTGCCACTGGCTGTTGGTACCTGACGAGCCAAACGAGGTTTCGTCGGTCCAAGCGTCAGCCGCAGATATGAAGCCACTGTCGATGAAACGCTGCTTCTGTTGCCCTGAGATGCGGGCCATCCAGATCCACTTGCCGTCGTCTCCGTACCCGTAGGGGAACGTGATGTAGGTGTTGGAGCTGGAACTGCCTGAACTGCTTGAAGCTTGGCTAACGCCTAAGACGATGAAGACTGCAATGTATTTGACGCGGTCTTGCCCGTAGGTTGATAGCAGGTTCATGGTTTGGTTTTCGTTAGCCATGAACGCGAAGCCTATATTGGCGATTTGTGTGCCGTTAACGGTTGTGTTGTCCGCTAAGCTGGTTACGTTTCCAAGGTCGCTTAGCCAGTTACCGTAGTCCCACCACATTACTGTGACGTCTGTTGGTTTGGCGTTGGTTTTGAACCACTGGATTGCGTCGAGCCATGCTTCAACTGGAGCGTTGAGTCCGTTGCCGCCCACTGGCAAGCTTGAGCCGCTTATCGCAGTTGGAACGTAAGCGTTCGATACTGACCGTGGGACACCGCCGGTTTGAGGTGTGAAGGCAAAGTTGGAAATCAACACGATGAAGATGACTATGATTGCTAAGCCACTGTATTCTTTGCTGACCCGAAGTACTTTGCGTTTGGACTTCGCAAGGGATTTCGAGTTGTCTTTTAGCAGGGTCATGAAGGGTTTTACGACTCCTAAGATGCCGATGCCAGCTATGATTGCGAAGGCTGGAGCGAAGAGGACTAGTAAACGAACCATTGAAGTTGCGAAGTACAGTGAAGTTGCTGCGAAGAGAAGCAGGAAGATGTTTCGGTTGGTTGGGTTGCGCAGCGTGAAGTATAGGCCGATTAGGAAGAATAGGATGCAGATACCCATTTCAATGTAGAGGTTGCCCCATGCCGAGATGCGTTGTTCAGCCACTGAGTCAATCAGCGGTGAAGAGGACCGGATGAAGGGGTCGATGACCGTCACGAATTTGCCTGCTAAGCTCTCAAGAGAGCCTGTGACCCAGAACGCTACAAAGCCTCCGACAATTACCACTGCGGATGCAACTGCGAGGGTGAGTTTGTTTTTGATTGAGATGTTGTTGCGAAGCAGCTCAGCCACTATTAGAACTATGAAGACGGCTGCGACTGGCAGAATTGCGCCCGAAGTCAAGTAGCCTAAGCCGACGTAGGGTACTTTGGTGCCTATCATCAGGGCTAAGCCGAAGGTTATGCTGTAGTTGATGAGTAATCTTTGGCTGTACCGTTTAAGCAGAACCAACACGAAGACGAATAGAACGGATAAGCCGATGACATAGTATGCGGCACCCCAGCCTGCAATGAAGTACGCTAACGCCAAAGCCGAGCCTATGGAGTAAAGTATGGATGCTCGAAGACTTCGGTTGCCATCTAGGGAGCGCATAAACAGGAAGATGAATAGAACAAGGCCTAGGACACCGGGCACTTCTGTATCGAAGAAGCCCAGGGAGCTTCTCTGCAGAAAGCTGGGTGCCAAAGCAAGGAATAACGCTGAGAATAAGCCGACTGTGCGTCCACCCATGTCTTTGCCTACGAAGTAGAGGATAACGCATGAGACAACCGCTATGAATGCTGGCAGAATTGAGCAGAACGTCATTAAATCCATGTGACCGAAAACTGATGCAATGCTGTAGAGAACAGCTGCAGTCATGGGTAGAGCTGGAAGTGAAGTGGACATGTCTAAGCCGTCGGGGAACCACTTCATGGTGTTAACCCAGTGGGTTGGGTAGTACGGTGAGAGCAACCCGTTTTGAACCATATGCTGGGTGATGCTGTACTGATAGTAGGGGTCAAACTCGTTCAGGTACGCTGTGCCGCCTGCAAGGTTTTCCCATCTGAGCGGTAAAATACGCACCGTGAAAGCGATGAAGAGAATCAAGAACAAAGCAGTATAAGCAATGATTGTGCCGTGGCTTATCTCTAAACCGAACCTGCTGAAAATTGATGAACTGTTGCTGAGGCGTTCCTTCAATGTTTCCCCCATGTTTAAGCCAACTCTCCATGTAGATTTTTATATTACTATTTTACACATGAGGGCTTTATTTATGGCTTTCCAAACCCCCATGAAAGGCGGCTCAACACTTTTTGTTTGTTTAGCCCAGAGGTTTTAGCTTAAAAAACGCGTTCAAACAAGAACACAAGGTAAACCGTTTTTTAGACTCAGAAACATTTAGCGTTTGTTAGCAGGCTTAACATCCACATCTAGGGGAAGCAGCGAAAGTTTTCTACCACATTTAGGGCATTTACCGCCACACTGCTGAATAATCTCATCTGGCGGTCGAAGTTCAGCACCTTCATACAAAATATGGTTGCAACCGTGACAAATTACTCGTTGCGGCATCCAATTTCCCCTTTAAATAGGAGGGTCTGGAATATTTAATGGTTGCTAAAAAATCTACGCAGCAACCGCCTTTTTCGGCTGTAAAACTTTTAATGGACAACCACTCAATGTGCCAGTGGAAAGGAAACGTTTGGGAAAATACACGTTAGTCATCACCGAGAAGCCGGATGCAGCCGCAAGAATCGCCACCGCCCTAGACGAAAAAGGCAAACCAGTCCGAAACCAAAAAAACGGTGTACCCTACTTCAACGCTTACCGAAACGGGGAGATCGTGGTTGTTCCAGCAATTGGACACCTCTACACAATAAATAGCAAAAAGAAAAGAAGCGACTACCCAGTTTTCGACTACCAGTGGGTTCCAAAATACGTTGCGGAACGCAAAGCCGCCCGCATACACACTTGGCTAAAAGTGATTTCTGAGTTAGCGGTGGACGCGGAGGGGTTTGTGGATGGCTGCGACTTCGACATTGAAGGCAGCATAATCGGCTACACCATCCTCAAATACGCTTGCAACGAAAAACAAAACATAGCCAAACGCATGAAGTACTCCACCCTCACTGAAGAGGAACTTCAAGACGCCTACAGCCACCTTATGCCCCACCTTGACTTCGCCTTGGTACAGGCAGGGTTAACACGCCACGAAATCGACTGGCTCTACGGCATAAACCTATCTCGCGCGCTAACGCAGGCGGCAAAGAAAGCCAGCGGACAATACGCCACACTAAGTACCGGGCGCGTGCAGGGGCCAACTTTGCATTTTTTGGAGGAACGAGAAAAAGAAATCAAATGCTTTGTCCCCGCCCCCTACTGGAAACTTTCTGCGAAACTCGGCATAAACGGCTTCGAAGTCGACGCAGAATACCCCAAACCCTTGGAAAACAAGGCGGAAGCAGAAACCCTAAAACAGCAATGCAAAATCAAACAAGGCAAAATCCAAAAAGTAGACTTCACAGACGCACCCGTTGTGCCACCTTTGCCGTTTGATTTGGGTTCCCTGCAAAGCGAAGCCTACAAACTTTTCCATCTAACCCCCATGAAAACCAGCCAGATTCTGCAGCGCCTCTACATCGACGCCTTAATCTCTTACCCCAGAACAAGCAGCCAAAAACTTCCCCCCTCAATCGGGTACCGCACCATCTTAAAAAAGCTTCAAAACAACTCCGCATACGCCAAACACGCCGCTGAACTATTATCTAAAAACGATTTGAAGCCTAATGAAGGCAAAAAATTTGACCCCGCCCACCCAGCCATCTATCCAACGGGAAATTTGCCGCAGAAACCCCTAGATGAAATGAGTAAAAAATTGTTCGACTTGGTGGTTAAACGTTTTTTGGCAGTGTTTGGAGAGTCTGCGTTGCGGCAAAATGTTGAGGTTACGGTGTCGCTTAACGGCGTTCCGTTCCGTTTCTCTTTATCGCGGACGCTGTCTGAGGGTTGGTTTAGGTTCTACAAGCCGTATGTGCAGGTAAAAGACGACCATATGCCTATGCTGCTGGAGGGGCAACCTGTTGAGGTTAAACGCATCACCCTAAAGGATCACTACACTCAGCCGCCGCCCCGCTACAACCCCCGTAGCCTGCTGCTGAAGATGGAGAAGGAAGAGATTGGCACTAAAGCGACCCGTGCTGCCATCATTGAAACTTTGCAGGATCGCAAATACGTTACTGGCGTCGATAACTTTGCTGTGAGCGATTTGGGTTTTGAAGTTACGGAAGTGCTGCAGAAGTATTGTCCAGCGGTGGTTTCATCTGAGATGACTCGGGGACTTGAGGAGAGGATGGAGTTGATTCAGCAGGGCAAAGAGCAGAAGGAGTCGGTGCTAGCGGGGGCGGTGGAAACTCTGCGCCTTGTTACCGCTGAATTGAAAGCTAAGGAGGCTGCGCTGGGTGCGCAGTTGACGCAGGCGTTTGAGAGGGCTAGGCTGGAGGAACGCACTGTTGGATCATGCCCCAACTGCAAGGGCGGCGTATTGGTGACTATAAAGTCCAAGAAAACTGGTAAACGCTTTGTGGGCTGCACCAACTATTTCCAGGGCAAATGCAACACAACCTACCCGCTGCCCCAAACAGGCACCATCAAACCGTTGGCGCTGCCCTGTAAAAGCTGCGGAGCACCTATAGTTTCGGTCTATTTGGGCAGGCGCAAACCCTGGAAACTCTGCCTAAACCCCACATGCCCCAGTAAAGGAGCATCTAAGCCTTGAAATGCAACCTCTGCGAACGGGAAGCCCAAGACCGAGGCTACTGTGCGCTTCATTTACAGGCATACCGCAGCATACGCGAGAAATATGCGGTTTGGATGCGGGCTTGTGACATTAGCTGGTTGGAGTATTTAGCTAATGTTCAGAAAAATTCATTAACTGGAGAATGGGCTAAAGAAGTAGCAAAGCACCTAATTACGGAAGAGAAGAAAGATGTCTAATAAAATAAAGAAAACCTCTGAGAACATGTCGTTTTCTCTTAGCCGATGGTTCCGCAAGTTATACCAGAACGCCCCAACAACATTCCTAGTTACAGCCATCGGTATGGCTTACGCTATCTTTCTCTTCGGAGGCGGCTTATTCACACTCATCAACGGACCCCCACCAGCTTACCCGCTTCAAAACGGGCGCATCATATTCCTGTACCCGGACTTAAGCAACCAGTTCGGCGCAGACACATTCATCTCAGTCATCCTCTACGCGTTAGGCTTCTTTGGAGTGCTCTCCATATACCAGAGCGCAAGAAATGCTACCAAACCCAAACAGGCATACATGCTGCTGATTGTGGGTGTTGCGCTATTGGCGATATCCTATATCTTCTTGGAAAGTGCCATCGCCTACAAGATGAACCCGAGCTAAACGCAGCTCCCCTCCAACTTTAATTTTTTAGGTTTATTTTAACCGATTTTTACTAGCTTTAGCCCTAACCATAAAAAGAACAGATTTTTTTTAAGAAAAGTGGCGACGTTACCACGGGTGCTTCTTCAATTTCAGCTTATACGCCACATAGTTGGTAAACAGGTGAATCGGCGGAGTAAGCAGCAACACCGTGATGATGGCAGGCCAGCTTAGTCCTACCCAGTTGATTAACGCCAGGGGCAACGCAAACACCACCGCACCCACCACGAAGTCAATTTGGTCCACGATGGGAAGCAAGCCGCCAGGGGCAATGTCAAGCCGCCTTTTCAGAAATGCACCTGTCAAGTCGCCCAAAAGCGCTCCAAGAGGGATGAGGATGCTGAAGAGAACAGGGTAGTTATCGAAACCGAAAACAGCGCCCTCCACTAAACCCACAAGTATACCTACTGTCCAGCCGAAGAAGAATCCTCGCCATGTCTTGTTGTTGCCAAAAACGCGTTTGCCGTCCACAAAGTTTCTGCCGAAATCCATCTTGGCGCCCCCGCCAGCCAAAACCGGGGTGCCGTTGGCACAGTACGCCGGGAAAATGAATTTCAACGCTTCAACTAAGAGGAGGACGACAGCCATGACTTTTCAACCATTAATTAGGGGAGTATTGTATCTTTTATTCCGCCTTCCCCTATTTGTATATAGCACACTGAAGGCACCGTCAACGTGGGGGATTTCTCTATTGTGGCTTTAATTGTGTGAGGTTGCTCGTTAATGGGTTTGAAGAAGAGGATTGTATCTGCCCAGAATTTTAGAACTCGAGTGGCTACGGGGCGCACGTTTTCGTTTTGCTCGCCAATGACGCTGCGAACTTGGCTGGTCATGAGGAGAGGGATTTTTTTGGTTTTCACGGTTTGCGCCAGAATTGCCAAGTGCCGGTTTAATTCGCGGTTTGCGCTGAACGCTTTGGGGGATTCAGCTGCTTTGGCGCTGTAGAGCGAAGTGAAGGTATCGACAATGATTAAGCCTACGTTGATTGCGTAGTCGTCAATGTGGTCAATTAGGGCGGTTTGTTCATGAAAATCCTTGGGTTTTACCAAAACGATGCGTTCGGCTACTTCTTCAAAGTATTCCCCTGCAAGTTGTGAGAGGCGCTTCGCAGAGAAGGTGTTGTCGCAGTCCACGTAGAGAACTTTCTGTTTCTGCAATGCACAACTTACGGCGCATTGCATAGCGAAAGTGGATTTGCCTGTTTCAGGTTCGCCGTAGATGAGCGTGAGAGATTGGGGGTTTATGCCTCCGCCTATGCCTTCATCAATGCATTTGCAGCAGGTGGAGATTTGCGCCATGGATTCACTCAACCATTATTAGTGGGTAAATAATAATTTGTTTGGCACTTAAACGTAACCTTTAAGGATGGTTTATGAAGGAAAGAGTTGCTGTTGCCACAGTACAGGGCAAAGCTTACTTCCTCATAGTTAACGCACTCAAAGAAGCAGACGTCGCGTTTGTCAGCTTAATTCCCGGGCAACCCATACCTCCCCGAGTGATAGTTGCCATAACCACCGAAGAAGAGAAGAAGAAGGTAGATTTCGATAAAATCTTGGTATTCGGCGGCGAGAACGAGCTGGATTCTTTGGTGATTGAAGTGAAGAAGAGGCTTCTGGGCAAAGAATACTGTGACCGTGTAGTAGTCGGAGTGGACCCAGGGGAATCCATCGGGTTAGCGGTGGTTGCAGATGGCAAAGTCCTCGAAGAAAACACCCTACGAAGCAGCCGCGAACTCATAAAATGCATACTAAAAGTCCTCAAGACATTTGATTTTTCATTCACAAAAATAACCGTTAAAGTCGGGAACGGCGTGCCAGTGTACCGCGACTTAATGGAAGCTTTAGACGAGTTTATGCCGCCTCAAGTGCGCATAGAAGTAGTCGGCGAGGCAGGTACCAACAAGCCGCTTAAGGTACATAGTCGAAAGATTAGGCATATATCATCCGCAATACGTATAGCTGGGAGAACCGGGCAGATAGTACAAAGGAGCAAAACCAATGCAGCAAACACTTCAAGCTAACAGAACATTGCTGGTTGACGGTCCAGCCAGCGTAGAGTTAGTTAGCGGAGATGCTGAAGTGTTTGCGCGACCCCTAACCGGAGCACAGCGCATCGTCATCCGGGAAGGCAAACGCATGCCCTTCTACGCCGCCAAAGCAGCCTCATTCAACGTGTTGCTGGGCGCAAACGCCGCCGTCTCCGAAGTAGAAGGCTCCACCATCCCCGACTCATGGAATAAAGCGGTTGAAACCGTTTTAGCATTGCAGCAAAAACCAGCCGTAATTATGGTTATGGGTGCAGCGGATTCTGGCAAAAGCAGCTTCGTCACCTACCTATTAAACCGCTTAGTCTCAAAGCAACAAAAGGTCGCCGTTGTAGATGGCGATTTAGGGCAATCAGATGTTGGACCCTCGGCAACCGTCGCTTACGCTGTAGCAACTAAACCCGTGTTTGAAATCTACAATCTGCGAATGCAGAATGGATTCTTTGTCGGCGTTACCTCGCCACAGTTATGGGCTAAAAAAACCCTCGCGGGGTTTGCTGCCATGATGGAGGAAGCGGCTAAACGCGAAGTCGACTATACCTTGGTGAACACGGACGGTTTTGTAGCTGGAGACGATGCTGTCCGCTTTAAACTCGAAGTAATCAAGCAAGTTAAACCCAACATCGTAGTTGCAGCCCAGATACAAAACGAGTTGCAGCCAATTCTTGACTGTTTAGGCGGCACAATCTTAACTATCCAACCCTCACAGGCACTAAGCGCCCGAACACAGGAAAAACGCAAGCTCCTACGAGAAATGACCTACTCCAAATACCTAAAAGAAGCCAAACTCATCTGCATCCCCCAAAGCCAGATAACCGTGGAACCCCGAAACGGCGTGCCCAAAAACCAGGAACCCGAAAAAGGCGTCTTAGTCGGCTTATATGGGTTAGGCAACAAATTCTTAGGCATCGGAGTTTTGAGGGCGGTAAACGTGGGCAGGCGCACACTTAAAATCCAAACTGCAGTTGAGATGAAACCTATGCGGCTGGTTTTCGGCAAAGTTCAGTTGAATTCGAAGCTTCAAGAAGTCGAAGATAACGCTTGACTGGAAAAAAACGTCGCGACCTCTTTAGATAGTAAGCCGGGTTTGTCGGGGATGCATTTCATGCCGTTTGTAACCCATGTGGGTATGAAGTTTTTTATGTAGGGTTGGCTGAAGCGGTAGTCTAGGAAGACTATGGCGCCGTAGTCGTCGAGTGTTCGGATGGGTCTGCCTGCGGCTTGGCAGGCTTTTTTCATGGCGGGCAAAATGTAGCCGTACTCGCGGCCGCGTCCGGGGAAGCGTTCCTCGTAGTAGTCGATTTGCGCATGTACTCTGGGCGTTGGTTCAGCATAGGGCACGCCAACCACGATGACGGAGTTCATTTGGTTGCCGGGGAAATCCACGCCCTCTGAGGTTCGTCCGCCCTGCACACCTATAAAAACTGCTCCGCCTTTGTCTCCGCATGTTTTGAAGTCCTGCACAAGCTTCTCGTTGTCTTTGCTGCTCATGCCGCTTTTCTCGCTGTACAGCGGCTTAAGAAGCGACTGCTCCAACCCGGCTTGCAGTAGCGAGTTGAGGACTTGGAAGCTGGCGGCAAAGATGCCAGTGTTTGTGGGGGTGCTGTTGACGACTTCGTTTATGCGTTCAATCATGGTTTGGTACATTTTGGGGGTACGCTGCTCCATGGATGTGGAGACGCCTGCGCATACAGCGGAGAAAACGTGTTCTTTAGGGAAGGGGGAAGGCGCCAGAAACTGCACGGTGTTGGACGGCAGCTTGGTGATGCGGGCGTACGCCTCTAGCGGTTGCAGTGTGCCCGACATGACGACGTTGGCGTATGTCTGCGAAAACACTTGTTCAGTGATTTTGGAGGGATCTAACGATACGATTTCGAGTTTAGCCGATTTGTTACCGTCTTTACCGAAGTATTTGCTGGCTACATTGATGTATGAAATGTCGTTTACAGTGTCAAGCCACTTGTTTAGGAAATCCGCAGTAGCGTTAACGTAGCTCCTGGGGTTCTTGCCTTCGGCGAGCAGAGCTTTTTTGATGGCGACGCCGGCTTCGTGCATGTGGATGAAGAAATCACGGGGTTTGGGAACGCCGCCGTGTTTCTCAACGATTTCAAGTATACGCTCAGGCTTGAGCAGTTCCTCTTTACCTATTTTGTCAGTTAATTTGTCAACTTCTTGACGGAAGAAATGGATAAAGTCTTCAAGGTCCTTGTAGCCGAAGCGTTCCGCCTCCATCTCTGCCTGCCGCAAAATAAACAGCGTAAGTTGGCTGCTCGAAATGTCCACGGCGGTTTCAGGCAGGTTATGGGCTTCGTCGACAACAAGGATGATTTTCTGCAGCTCCGTCTCCAAGTTTTTGAGGAAAGGCGTACGGATTTGCGAGTCAAACACGTAAAGGTAGCTCAACGCGATTACACGGGCATCGTGAACTGCACCTTTAACAAGCTCATAGGGGCAAATCTCAGTCCGCTTGCAAGTTTTCAAAATCTCCGACCCCATGTAGGGTTTAGTTGAGATCTGCTGCTGCAACCGAATATACTCGTAGGTACGGTTCTCCACGTTGCTATAGTAGGGGCATCTGCCTTTGGATTTTAGCAGTTCACAGACTTCCATCAGCGACTTGGAGTCAAACGCGCCTTTAGAGGCGAAGACGTTTAGGCACATCTCGTTGCGTCCACGGATAGAGACGCCCGTGACGGGTCGGCGTTTGTAGATGGCGCGTAACTCGTCGATGACGCGGTCGTGTTGTCGGTGGGTTCTGGCGACATAGAGGATTTTGAGGTTTTTCTTCATCGCAATCGGCAACACCGCCGCCAATGAAGAGATGGTTTTTCCTAAGCCGTTGGCGCCTTCGATAAGCACAGATTTGCGGTCGTTTACGGCTTGGTTGACGGTGGTTATGAATTCATCTTGGTGAGGGCGTGCGCTGCTGTAGGGGAAGTACTCGAGGACTTCTTGGGGCAGCGGCATCAGGTTATCCTCCCGTTTTGGGGGCAATA
This sequence comes from uncultured archaeon, assembly GCA_963716035.1. Taxonomy (GTDB): domain Archaea; phylum Thermoproteota; class Bathyarchaeia; order Bathyarchaeales; family Bathycorpusculaceae; genus Bathycorpusculum. The sequence goes on from OY970286.1 coordinate 243,902, forward strand.
CTTGTTGACTGGGCACTGGAAACAGAGGGGCTTGTGGGCTTTGCAGTAGGCGCGTCCCAGAGAGATAAGCAAGAGGTGGACGGATAGGTAGTCGCTTGGCTGAAAGTGTGCCTGTAGGTTTAAGCGGACGGCGTCGTAACCTCCAGTTTGGGATGCCAAACCGAGGCGACGTGAAACACGGTTAACATGAGTATCCACCGGAATCGTTGGTTTGCCCGCAGAGAAAAGCAGCACAACATCAGCAGTTTTTGGCCCTACACCCTGCATAGCCATGAAGGCTTTTCGAGCTTCCTCAACAGACAAAGCTAAAATCCCGTCAAGCGAGCCACTGTAAACGTCTCGGATGGTTTTGGAGGCGTTCTGGATAGCTTCAGCCTTAGCTTTCCAGAGGCCAGATACTCGGATGCAGTCTTCGATTTGGCTGCGGGGGGCTTCTGCGAGGGTTTTAGGTGTCACCACCAAGAATGCTTCAAGCTTTGCGTATGCGCGTTCGGTGTTTGTGTCTGCGGTGTTCTGGGAAATAATTGTTACAACCAAGGCTTCGAAGGGGTCTGCGTGGGCTTTGACGAGGCGGGGCAGCTTCAGCGTATCCTTTAAGGTGGACAGGATTGCTGTTGCGTCTGGTTGATGTGCCGTTTCTATGTCGCCCTCACCCTTCTATTAACTGCCATTAATGCTTGTTCTGGCTATAAATACCATCTTAACAGATACAAAGAAAACCCCAACTTGAAAAGTTATAGAAAACGCTGTTTTTTTCAGCCATATTGGAGCCCAACAGCCAAATTAGGCGTACAACATCTGGCGCCCGAGGACCCCGAATTGGGCAAATATATTAATCCAAACAAACAGCATAAGAATAGGAAAAGGCATGCAGCTTTCAACCCAACTTAAAAACCTCAACCAAGCCCAAATAGCCGCCACAGGCTTCTTCGGAGCCGCCGGCATCCTGCTGCTTGCCGCCTTGCCGCTTTCAAGCTCCCCCCCACACGTAGGCTTCATGGGCATTGTCTGCTTAATCGCCGCCTACAGCCTCTTCACCAAGCGCCCTTGGGCAAATTGGCTGGTTTTCGTCCTCTTGGTCACCAACTCTGTCTTCGGCTTCTATACCGCAGCAGAAGTGGGCTTGAGCAATACAGTTGTCACCATAACGGCACTTGCATACGCATTAGCGAGCTGGGCAGTTGCGATTTTTATGTATCTAAAAAGAAAAGATTAGGTTTTGGCGGCTAAGCCACGAAAAAGAAGCACTTGCACTTCTTGTTCGACTTCGAGGAACTGCTCGTTTTCAGCTATCTGCACAAAACCGTCGGCAGCAACCAAACCAGACACTGCACCGCAGGCTTCGACTGGCTGAGCTATGAGGCGACATCGGTCATCGAACTCCAACCTGACCAGCTGGAAGGTTCGGCTGCCTTTGGCGCTAAACATTTTTGCGCCCGCAAACGCCGACACCGCCTTCAATCTCGAGGGGGATCGCCCAGCGAGGCGCTGCACCAAGGTTCGCGCAAACAGTTGATACATGAGCAGGCAAGTGGAAGGGTTGCTGGGTAAACAGAACACTGGTTTGCTCTCTACGTAGGCGACTGAGAAGCCTTTACCCGGTTTCAATGCAAAAAAACCGTTAACTACCACATTTCCGCCAAGAGCATCAGCCGCTTGGACAACTGCTGCTTCTGAACCGCAGGCAATAACCATATCTGTCGACGCTAACGCTGCCTTCAAAACCCGCTTCAAACCCCCAGACTCGGGGGATAAAACGCCGAAGTAGACTGGTTTAGCGCCGCATTCCATAACTGCCGTGCTCACTGCATAGGAGTTGAGGTCGTAGGTTTTTCCCGGCTCAAGCGGTTTGCTGAGTTCGTTTATTTCCGTGCCCACGCTGAGGACGGCAATCATTGGGATTTTTTGGACTTTCACCTGTTTTAAGCCTAGGGCGGCTAGGACTCCGATCTCTGAGGAGCCTAAAACTTTACCTTTTGGGAGAACTAGGGCGCCTTTTTGTATGTCAGCGCCTTGGCGGTTGAGGTTTTCGCCCGCGGAAACGGCAGTGTAGACGTGGAGTTCGTCGTCTGTGCGTTCGGCGTCTTCTGCTGCGACGACTGCTTCTGCGCCTTCGGGCAGCACTGCAGCTGCTGAGATTTCAAAAGCTTCCCCTGCCATCAGAACGGTTTTGGATGTTTCTCCTGCGCAGACTGTACCTGTGACTTTGAGGGTTGCGGCAGTTTCTTCTGATGCGTTGGCGGTGTCTTGGGCTTTAACAGCATAACCGTTCACTTTGGAGGACGCAAAACCTGGAATGTCAATCGGCGACTCCACATCAGCAGATAGCACACGGCTGTACGCCTCTAAAATCACAGCCTCTTCTTCACCTAGAAAAGCCGCTTTAAAGTTGACTTCAACAGCCCGTTTAGCTTCCTCGTAAGTTAACAGTTTACGAATCAAAGTGCTCACTTTCACTGTAGAGTCGACAGGTTAACGTAAAAACATATCGAAGCAGCTTAGGCTGTGACTTCGATGTTTAAGACACAGAAGTTCTGAGTAAACGTGTAGCTGCCTGAACTGTCTTTTTGCCAGAGCTCGAAAACCACAGAGTAGGAACCGACCTGGTTTTCAGTGACTGTAGCTTGGTGCTGACTTATTCCGCCGTCAACTATTGAAAGGTCAAAGGTGCTTAGTGGAGTCACTGGGACACCGTCGGGAATGCTGGCAGGCAAGGTTTTTGCGATTTTCACCTGCACTTGGTAGTCTAAATTTTTGTTTTCGTGATTAGAAACTTCCACGCTTACCTTAAAGGTGCTGTTTTGGTTGGCGATTAAGGTTTGGGGGTAGTCTACGGCTTGATGGTTTGAGTCTAGGAGGCTTATGGTGCTGAAGGGTTCAGGCATAGGACGAAGAATAATGAAGTAACCTGCTACTGTGGCGGCAACCACGATTAAAGCTATGGCTACGGCGACGTAGACGCCGCGGTCATCGCTTAAACCGATTTTTCTTCCAATGCGCATAACAGACCCGAACCGTTTTTGCATCCAAGAACCCCTTAAATATAGTGCTGAAAATCCTGACCCCCGACTCAAACGGCTTCAACTTTGTTTTGCCATAAGTGCGGGCTTTGTAAGTTGTAGGAATCTCCACCATGTTGTAGCCTTCCCGAGCGAACTGGATAAGCATCTCAGTGGCGAAGGGCATGTCGGTTTCTTTGAATTTGACATTGTCGAGTTTGGTGCGGTCAATCGCCCTGAAACCTGATTGGGTGTCGCTTAGGAATTGGCTGTAGAAGAAGTCGTAGGTGAATGTAATGGCTTTGTTGCCTAAGAAGTTGAGGAACCCCATGGCTTTTTTTGGGTCGTACATGCGGGTGGCTAAAACCATGTCTGCGTCTTTCTCCACTAGGCGGCTTACGAGGCGGTCAATGTGTTTAAACTCGTATGTGCCGTCGGCGTCAACCATGATAACGATGTTGCCTTTGGCGTTTTTCATGCCTGTTCGCAAGGCTAAGCCGTAGCCGCGTCTGGGCTCTATGATTAGGCGGCATTTGCCTGTTTGCTGGACTAAGTCGATGGTGCCGTCGGTGGAGTTGCCGTCTACAATAATGATTTCTTTTGGAAAAGAAGTGTATTTGTCGATGGTGTTTATAGCATCAAGTATTGTTCCGGCTTCGTTGAGCGTCGGTAATACGACCGAGACCAGTTCAACTTTTGAGGTCATTGGGTAACATCCGTCTTGTGAGGTTATATTGTTTCCGTCACGATATTAAATAAGCTCTTCGTATAATTCCGTTAGCCTTAAAACGTTTGCGTCCCAGCTGAACCTTTCCTCAACTCTTGAGTGAAGCTCAGACCTGTGGGGGGAAAAATCTTGGTCTGCAAACTCCAAAACCGCCTCCGCCAGCAACTCGGGACGGTTAGGCGCCACCAACCTGCCATAATCGCTGGGCAAAATCTCTTTTATGCCGCCCACATCTGTAGCGACAACAGGCAAACCGCACGCCATAGCTTCGTTGGCAACCAGCGGCAACCCCTCCCCCGACTTAGAAGGCAACACAAACATGTCCGCCAAATTGTAATACGAAGGCAAATCAGCATCGCTCACAAACCCTGCAAGACGGAAATTCGCTGATAACCCCAACTGCGCCGCCTGTGCTCGAACACTTTCAAGGTCAGGTCCTTTTCCGACAGCCACGAAGACAATTTTGGGGTTCTTCGCCACCGCAAGCTGGGCACACTCCAGCAGCGTGTCCACCCCGTTCTTGTAAACCAGCCGCCGCACAGTCAAAGCCACCACTGCATCTTGTGGGATGCCGAGTTTTCTGCGAAGATCCTTCCGCCTACCTTTGATGATGGTGAAGCGTTTGGTGTCTACACCGTTGTAGATAACCGTGATTTTCTCTGGTTTGGCGCCTAAGCGCAGCACGTAGTTTTTGGTGGCGCCGCTTATGGCTACGATTTTGTCGGCGGCGTTTAGGTTTTGGCGTCCGACGGAGAGGTCGTTTGTAAGTTCGACTTGGTCGAAGATGTTGTTGTATTCTATGAAGGTGTTGTGTTGGGTTAAGATGAAGGGTTTGCTGTAGAATTTTGCCAGTTTGCCCGCTAAGAGTGAGGTGAGGTAGGGGTGGCCGTGGGCGTGTACGATGCCGGCGGCTTTAACGTTTTTTGTGAATACGGGTAAACTTGGAATTGTAGGAATCGAATATGGAATCCCCAAGCGGAAGCCGGTGTTTAGGGATTCATAGCACTCCACAGGAACCCCATCGACCTCATATCTTGGCGGAGTGCCAATGCGGTTAGTCACCACCTTAGGCGCATAATTCAGCTGCCGAAGCCGTTTGCTCTGCTCGTTAGTCACGATTTCGATGCCGCCCACATGAGGCAGAAAGGTATGTGTGACTATGCAGACGGGTGTTTTAGCCATGGGTGCCAACAGCTAACCCACAACCCGCGGAGTATTAAAATTTACGGAAAAAGCAGGTTTAGATTTTGGCTCCGCCCGCCGCCTTGAGGGCTTTGGTGTACATGTTGCTTGAAGCGCCAGCGACTAATGCGCCTATAGCATCATTTGTCAGCGGCGGCAGTTCTCTTAGGATGCCGGGTTTGGCTTGGTCGAAGCGGACGAATTCGAACATGCCTTTGGAGCCGCCGATGTAGGTGGCTATTGCTATGCCGATGAGTTCGTCGGCGACTAAGCCGGGTCTGCCCATGAAGCGTTCTATGGTTAATCCGGGAATTCTGCCGTTTTGTGCTTCTTCTTGTGCGTGGAAGGCGGCGACTATGAGGGTGGAGACGTTGACGTCTTCGAGTATGTCTAGGAATTCTTCTGTTAGCATGGCTGTGGCTTTTTGGGGGGTTTCGATTCCGGGGTGGGGGACGTACATTTCGAGTGCGCTGTCTATGAGGTTTTGGAGGGTGATGCCTTTGCCTTCTAGGTAGGTTAGGAGGGGCGGGGTTGGTTTTGTCATGGTTTTCAGCTGTTGTTTTAGTGGGGGATGTTTGTTTTAAGTGTTTTGAGGGGGTTTTTTCCGTAAGCCTTATATCAAAAGGGTGGATAATCCAACCAAAACAGCTTACGGGAAAAATGCAAACATAAAGCAAACCCCACCTGCACCCGCCAAAAAGTCAAGATTGCCCAGGGACACTTTATGTTTGGCAAGTAAAACCTTATTTTCCTGTTTAACTGTTCCCATACACGACGGAGGAAAAAACATAGTGAAAGTTGTAGCTTCATGGAGCGGCGGCAAAGACAGCGCCTACGCATACCTCCTTGCCAAACAGCAAGGCCACCAAGTCCTATCTCTACTAACAATGATGATGAACAAGGAAAAATCCAACTTCCACATGATACCCACAGGCATCCTCGACGCCCAAGCCAAAGCCCTCGGCGTGCCCCTGCTCAAAAAAACCACCGCCGCAGATACCTACGAAGCAGACTTCAAAGCCGTCTTAACAGCCTTCAAAAATCAGGGCGCAGAAGCCTTAGTTACAGGCGACATCTACGAAGTCGCAGGCCACGAAGAAGGCTGGCTAGCCCGCATCCTAAAAGAAGTCGGCTTAGTAGCCGTCAAGCCGCTATGGATGGGCGATACTAAACAAATTTATCTCGACTACCTCAAAACCGGATTAAAAGCCACCGTGGTACGCACCAACCGCGACTTAAGCTTAGACTGGCTCGGCCGCGTCTTAGACCGCAAATTCTACGACGACATTTTGCAGCTGCCCGGCGTGGACCCCTGCGGCGAAGGCGGCGAATACCACACAGTCATAACCGACGGACCCGGCTTCACCCAAAAAGTAGAGATACAAGATGCAGAGAAGAAACGCTTAGATAACGGGTTTGGTTACTTAGAGATTAAAAAGTGGAAAGTAACCCCGAAGTAGGCTGAACCTGTATGGATGTTTTGTTTGCGAATAACGAGTTTAAAGCTAAAGCTTTCCTTGACGAAATAGAAGCAAAAAATCCCCTTTTCATAGCCACCCTTGGCACAACCGAGACAGGCAAGATTCCGGGGTTGTCGGCGGCTGGCGCTAACCCTGATTTCACGGATTTTACGCCTCCAGCAGACGCAGAACTGCTGCTGCTTGGCAAATGCCGAAGCATCCAAGGCGTCCCAATCACGCCTGATGGCATCCCAACCCCCGCCTTAATCACCACCAGTGCACTGCACCTAGCGGATATCCCGGTGCTGGTCGTTAACGGCGGTGTCAAAGTCAAGCCGCAGATCCCCTACATCGACGTCAATGGCAACCCTGGCCGCGACATCCGATCGGGCAACAGCGTGGACAACGTTGAAGAAGTCATTGAACGCTCCAAAGTCGTCGGTGAGCAACTGGCGAAAACCGCAGACTACCTAGTTATAGGCGAATCCATTCCTGGCGGCACCACCACAGCGTTGGGCGTTTTGACCGCTATGGGTGTGAACGCGCATGGCAAAGTCAGCAGCACTCTACCCCAGAACCCCCATAACCTCAAAGCTGAAGTGGTGGAGGCAGGGTTGAAGGCGGCGGCTGAGAAATTCGGCCACTTCCGAGGCGACCCCATCAAAGCGGTTTCTGCAGTTGGCGACCCCATGATGGCAGCCGTAGCAGGTTTGGTGATAGGCGGCAGCAGGCAGGGCCCCGTGCTTATGGCAGGCGGAACCCAAATGACCGCAGTACTAGCAGTAATCAACGCTTTGCAGCCTGATGCACTCTGCAACGTTGCAGTCGGCACTACAAGATGGGTCGCAAAAGACAAAACAAGCGACATCTGCGGCATCATAAAACAGTTCTGCGACGTCCCCGTCCTAGCAGCAGACCTCGACTTCGGTCCCTCCAAATACCCTGGACTGCAAATCTACGAAACTGGCCTAGTCAAAGAAGGCGTAGGCGCAGGCGGCGCCAGCATAGCAGCCATGGCTAAAACCGGCGGAGCAGTAGACAAGCAAATTCTTCTTAAGGAAATAGAGCGTAACTATGCCTCACTGATGCAACTAAAGTGAGACATGTGGCGATAAAACAGCTCAAAAACCTCTTATCTTTCTTAACCGTTTTCCCAGTCCAAATGGACATGAACCTTCTCACAGACTGCGCCAGAAACATGTGGGCGTTCCCCCTTGTCGGGGCGCTTCTGGGTTTGCTGGCGGGTTTAGCTGGGTTTTTGGCAAATCAGCTTCTGCCCATGTTGGTGGTCGGCGCGATTTCGCTTGCGCTGCTACTTTGGATGACCGGCTTGCACCACACTGATGGGTTGCTGGATTTCGGCGACGCAATCATGGTGCATGGCACGCCCGAGAAGAAAATCGCGGTTATGCATGACCAGCTTACTGGTTCAGGCGCCATCGGGTTAGCGTTAATGACTTACGTTGTGTCGGCGGCGGCGTTTGCAGGTTTTGGCGGAGTACTCTACATTGGCGGGTTCTGGTTGCCATTCATTATCCCTGCGTTAATCGCTGTGGAGATGTGCGCAAAACTTTCAATGGTCGTCGCTGCAAGGGCGGGCAAGGCGGTGCATGAAGGCATGAACACCTCATTCCTGCAGTATATGCATGGAGACGGCGGCAACTTGCGGCTTGTAGCGGCCTTGGCGATTTCGGTGGCGGTAGCGTTTGGGCTGCTCAAGTTCGCTGGCCTCGCAGTCGTAGGTGCTGCTGTCGTTTCAGCTTTAGTAATGGTAGCCGTGGCTCACCATCACTTCAAAGGCGTCACAGGCGACGTGTTCGGAGCCACAAACGAAATCACACGCATGGTCTGCGCAGTAACACTGCTGGCGGTGGCGGCATGGGCGTAGCTGCAATTGTTATGGCAGGCGGCAAAGGCACCCGCATGAAGCTCCCCGTCGAGAAACCCCTCATTGACGTAGGCGGCAAGCCCGTCATAACCTACGTGCCTAGAGGCGCTGAAGGCAGCCAAGAAAATCAGCAAAGTAATCGTCGCCACTTCGCCTACGACGCCCAAAACTACCGCTCTCATGAAGCAACTCGGGATAGAAATCATCGAAACCCCCGGCAAAGACTACGTGTCTGACATGGGCTACACCGTGCAGACGCTTAAGCTGGGCGTTTTTTTGGCTGTAGCCGCCGACTTGCCGCTTATCAAGCCTGAAATGATAGACGCAATCGTAACCCGCTACGAGGAATGCGGCAAACCAGCGCTAACAGTCGCAGTGCCGCTTGAGGTTAAGCAGCGGCTAGACATGTGCATCGACTACTCATTCAAAGAAGGCACCATGGACCTTGTCCCCGTGGGCATCAACGTAATTGACGGCAGCAAACGCTACGGCGACGAATGGCTTGACCAAGACATTTTTGTGCTCGACTGCGAAGAGTTAGCCGTAAACATTAACACTGTTTCAGAGTTGCATCTGGCAGAAAGTCTGCTGACCCGCAAACAGTAACCCAGCGCCGTTATAGGAAAATTCTGCTTTTGCAGCTTTTTCCGCTATCGGGGTGTTTTGGGCAAACCCTTATTTCGCATCGCGAGCTTGTGTTTTTAGGCACAGACGATGGGTAGCAGACGCTTATTCTGGAAACTATTGGTTCCAGACGTTCTAGTGGTGGTTCTTCTTGTCTCAGTGTTCGCTGCACTTGGCTACTCCATGGAGACTCCTACAGCAAAAGCAGACCCCGACGTCTACGTGGGCGTCGCATTCGCAGGCAACACTACACAAGAAGCCAAAGTGTTAATTGACCGTGTCAAGGACTACATGAATTTGTTTGTTTTAGCGGTCGGAAGAAACCCCATAAGCGCCGACCAAAGTAAACTGGAGGAAGTTTGTGACTACGCTGTACACAGCGGCTTGGACATCATTGTTAACGTGGGGGTTAGTGGCGCTAGAAACTCTGCGGATTGGTTCTGGAGCCACCCGCTTGATGTGATTGAGCAGTGGAGGCTCCGCTGGGGCAGCAATTTCCTTGGCATGTACTACAATGATGAACCCGGAGGCATCCAGCTGGATGGGTCTTGGCGGCCTTTCTTTGAGTTGGCAGGAGACAGGTTAAGCAACAATAGCCTCCCAGCCCTGCAGGACCTCGACAAAATCCAGCAGAGCATGAAGGCATATTTAGAAAACGGCACCCAACCAACCGATTACCAGTTGGAACGGGACTTCTACGTTAACCGCATTATAGCGGAGGATCACGGCATGCAAAACCTCACCGAAGCAGGCGTACCCAAATTCACTTCTGATTACGGGTTATTCTGGTGGGATTACGAAGGCGGCTACGACACGCTTTTTGGCGAGTTAGGCTGGAACTGCAGCGTTCCCGAACAAATCGACCTCGTTAAAGGCGCCGCACACATGCAGGGTAAAGACTGGGGAACAATGATTACGTGGCGCTACAACCAACAGCCCTACCTTGACACCGCCGACAACATCTACAGCCAAATGATGACCGCATACCAAGCAGGAGCCAAATACATAGCCATCTTCAACTACCCGTACGAAGGCGACCAATACGGCGTCTTAACCGACAGCCACTTCCGGATGATGCAGCGGTTCTGGACAGACATAACCACGGGGCACTTGAAGGTTTCGCACTCGTCGAATGTGGCGTTGGTTTTGCCTGAAAACTTTGGGTGGGGCATGCGTAACCCGACAGACACGATTTGGGGTTTCTGGAAAACAGACCCCCGAACAACTCAGGTTGCAACCATAACAAGCAAGCTTCTTAACCAATACGGGACAGGATTAGACATAATCTACGAAGACCCAGCCCACCCCCTTACAAATGCTACGTATGCGGCTGTTTATTACTGGAACCAAACAATCTAAAACGGAATACGGGTTATCGCCAATACACGCGCCCCCTCGTGAGTGCTGTTCCTTTACTGAAATAAAAGTGTTCCTTGATTAGAACTAAATACGCATATTACCAGAACTGCTTCAGGAGCAGATTCAGATGGATAAAGTAAAATTAACGCTTAGTTTTGCGTTAATAATCTTGACAGTATTAACCATCCCCACAATCATCTATTATAATACTAACGAATACAAAACTGAAAACTCAAATCTAAAAAAACAAGTTAAAGACCTGCAAGAAGAAACTGATGTACTGAAAACTGCTAATTTGACCTATGCGTTTGGCGTAATTGAAAAGCCGCCTGTACCCCCCCAAGCGAGCCCTCATCAATATTGCCTGCTAAGTCACTTGTGGATTACTGGTTGGGTCTTCAATTCTGGAGGAAATATGGCGACTAATGTACGGTTGATTGTTTTAGCATTTGACGAAACCAACAATATTTTGATGAACACTTCTGTGCCCATAAGATTTTATGCGAACACAGCCACAGATGATGCTCTAATGCCAAAGATGCCCCGTTGGACTTCTTCTGTTCCATTAACCGAAATTGAAAACGCTAACCTGCTCAGCCAAGAAAACGCAACCGTTAGATTCGGCATCTTTCACGAAGGCAGTTTTCCAAATAGCACCCGATACGAGACAAAGCCTGTTTGGGAAAACATTCAATAACACTACGTAGATACTGACAGCACCAGGGTTAGTCTGCTACCTGAATTTATTTTATTTTTCTTTTTTTGGGCATCCAGCATGGTGAGCAGTTATCTCGTGATAAACAACTTTATCGTAGTCTAAGTCCGAGAAGTTTTGGCAGTACTGGCAGCACCATTCTTCGCTGTCGAGTTTCTTGTACGGCATAAAAAAGGTTAATTGCAAAACATGGAAAAAATGCAAACGCAAGAGCTCCATTACGCCCTGCGATGTAAACAAAATTTTGGGTGAAGGTATGTGAATCATATTTTTCAATAGTGTTAAATACTTTGAGCATCCAAAAGTGGAACTGAGGGTTTATTTTGAGTTCTGACGCCGAGTTAAGGCAGAAAGCACGTGCACGGGCGGAGGCAAAACTTGGTTTCTACATTCACTTCGCAGTGTACTGCGATGTTAATTGGCGATGTTAATTGATGTTGGTTTTGATTTGGTACTTTACAAGTCCCATGCCTGTGTTGGTGTTTCCGTGGTTTCTGTTTCCGCTGGTGTTTTGGGGCTTTGGTTTGGCGGCGCATTATTTGACTGTGTTCAGCCGTGGCGGGACGCTGGATAGGATGGCGGAAGAGGAGGGGACCGGAAGCTTAAAGCGGCGCAGTAGGCGGGCTGGGCAGGGAACATTTTGCGTCACAACCGTAAATACGCGTTACCATGCACCACGGCGCGAAACTGCTTCCACCACACAATAGCCGCACGTGCAGCGCAACCTACTCCAAAAAAGCAAACCACTAAACCTCTTCTGGCGCAATCAGCTGGTACAACCAGCCACAACCAGCAAGCAGTATGCAGCAGTTACAGACGCCAAAACAGGCGCCTCTGCTTTAAGCCTTAGAAGATGATGTAGTAGGCAACAACCCTCTTCATCTACCACTAAAAAACAAAAACCCAACAACTGACCAACCCACCCCACAAACACACTTCCCAAAAAAAGTCGGAAACCCTTAATTAATAGCTCCTCTTTTTTGTGTGCTGGAAGGAATAAACATTGAGTGATGAACTATCCAAATTACCGCCTAACGTCCAAGAACGATTACTAAGACTCCAACAGCTCCAGCAAACCCTCCAATCCATCATGGCACAAAAACAACAAGTCGACATGGAAAAAAACGAAGTCGACCAAACCCTAGCTGAACTCGCCAAAACCGCAGACGACGCAGTCATCTACAAAGCCATCGGCTCACTCCTAGTCAAAGCCGAAAAAGCCAAAGTATCCGAAGACCTAAACGAACGCAAATCACTACTCGACACACGCAGCACAGTCATAAACCGCCAAGAAGAACGCATAAAAGCCCAAGTCAAAGAAGCCCAAACCAAACTTCAAGAAGACCTAAGCCCAGTCTCAGGTCAACCCCTCTCCTAAACGGAGAGTTGATGCTTGATGGGTGAGCTCGGCTTTCCAGAGCTATCCACCGAGCAAATAGAACTTTTATGCCAAACAACCGAGGACGCAGCCCGAAAACACATTCTGGGCAAAGTCCCAAACAAAGACATAGAGCGCCTAGACATAGCGGTGGAAGTGGAAGGCACCAAACCAGTCAACGTCACCGTCGAAATCAACCTGCTCCTCACAAAAGACCACAAAGCCGCTGACGCCGAAGCACTCGTAAAAGAAGCCATTGCCGAGGCACACAAAGCAACTGAAACGTTTCTGAGAAAGGTAAAATGAGTTTCAAACAGCTAATTAAACTACTTAAAAAGAAGACTTTTGTGCTCCTGCTTTGCCACCGCAGCGCAGACGCCGACGCCATATGCAGCGCCTACGCTCTTCAAGGCTTACTGAAAAGGTTTCTACCCGACATGGTGGTGGAGATTGGTTGTCCACAGGGCATAAACAAACCCTCCAAGACTTTACTGGAAAACATGCCCATAACAGTCAACTTGAAACCCAACATTGAATCCGCCGAAGCCATCATCTTGATAGACATGAACACCATCGACCAACTTGACGAAGTCGCCGACACCATCAAAAAGTCGCCAGCCCCAAAAATAATAATCGACCACCACGCCCCCAACACCCAAACCATTGAAGTCTGCAAACTCTGCATAATCGACCAAAAAGCCGCCGCAAACTGCGAACTCATATACCGCCTCTACGAACAGGCTAAAGTCGACCCAAACCTAAACGAAGCAAAAGCGCTCTTCGTCGGCATCGCTTTTGACACACGTCACTTTGCCCTGGCAAATTCACCTACTTTTGGAATAATAGCTAACCTTGTAACAATAGGCATCGACGCCCAGCAGACACTGGCACAGTACGCCCTACCCATTGACCCCTCGGAACGCGTGGCAAAACTCAAAGCCTGCAAACGCGCCAAAATCATCAAAGTAGAAGGCTGGATAATCGCTCTCTCACACGTTAGCGCATACCAAGCCCCCGCAGCGAAAGCACTCGTCGATTTAGGAGCACACATGTCGGCGGTAGCAGGCAAAAAAACCGACAAAGTCGAAATCAGCCTGCGCAGCGTACGCCAATTCAACGAGGGCACAGGCATCCACCTAGGAGTGGACATAGCCGCGCCACTGGGCGAATACCTTCAGGGAGTAGGAGGCGGACATGCTATGGCGTCTGGAGTCAGCGGTAAAGGCGAAATCCAAGACGCCCTCAAACAATGCCTAAAGCTTCTGAAAGCAAAAATCGTGAAAACATAGAGCCTCCGCTGTTTATCGCTGAATAATGGCTCTAGTCATGTTTAGATTGTTCAACGGAAATTCTTAATACCGCCTAGACGGTTTTGAAATAAAAAACTCAGAACTGAGTAGTTACGCTTAAATGAACAAACCTTCACGCTTAAGGTAGCAGGCACTAAACTTTGGCTGTAATAGAAATCAAAAACCTCACCTACACCTACCCCGGCGCATCAAAACCGTCAATCCAAGATGTGAACCTCACGGTAGAGAAGGGCGAGTTCGTTTTGATTACCGGCCCAAGCGGCTGCGGAAAAACCACGCTTTGCCGATGCTTCAACGGACTTGTGCCGCATTTCTATCAAGGCGAAATCAAAGGCGAAGTCACAGTCGCCGGCGAAAACGCACTCGAACACCACACCTACGAGTTAGCCAAGCATGTGGGCATGGTGTTTCAAAACCCCGAAAACCAACTCTTCGCACTATCCATCGAGAAAGACGTTGCGTTCGGATTGGAAAACGTCGGCGTCCCAAGAGCGGAAATGCGCAAAAAAGTCGACTGGGCACTGAACCAAACCGGCATATACGACATCCGAGAGCGATCGCCACATGAAATCAGCGGCGGCCAGCAACAGCGGGTGGCGATAGCGTCGGTGTTGGCGATGGAACCCGAAATCATCGTTCTCGACGAACCCACATCGTTTTTAGACCCGCTTTCCGCAGAGAAAATTTTCGAAGTCATATATCGCCTCAACAAGGAACACGGTATAACAGTCATCCTCGTGGAGCACCGATTGGACTTAACCGCTAAGTACACTAACCACCTCGTCGTCATGGACCAAGGCACCGTACGCCTCGAAGGCGACCCCCGTCAAATCCTAAGCAACGAAGAAACCCGCTTAATCGGCGTTGGCATCCCAAAGGCAACATTGCTTTACCAAATGCTCAAAAAAGAAGGATTACCACTAAGCGACAAAACCCCCCTATCCTCAGAGGAACTGGCGCAGCAGCTGCTGGAGGCACTCAAATGATTGAAGCCGAAAACGTGCACTACAGTTACGCCAGTAAAGTCGAAGCCCTAAAAGGCGTAGACCTAACCGTGAAAGACGGCGAATTCGTAGCCATCATGGGGCAAAACGGCGCAGGTAAATCCACATTCGTAAAACACTTCAACGGTTTACTCAAACCCAGCCAAGGCGTCGTGAAAATCGACGGCATCCCCACCACCAAATCCAGCGTTGCCGCCTTAGCACGCAACGTTGGCTTCGTATTCCAGAACCCTGATAACCAGCTCTTCAGCGAAACAGTTGAGGAAGAAATCGGGTTTGCCCTCAAAAACTTCGGTTTCAAACCTGAAACCATCGAGGAACGCGTGACTTGGGCACTTAACCTTTTGGCGCTTAGCCAGTACCGCAAAACCTCGCCGTTCCTACTCAGCGGTGGAGAACGAAAACGCGTCGCTCTAGCTTCGGTTTTGGCATGGGATCCCCAGATTTTGATTCTCGATGAACCCACCATCGGACAAGACCACGAGCAAAAAGAAAACCTTCGCCAATTCATCATGCAACTCCAAACCCAGAAAAAAACCGTCGTAGCTGTAACCCACGACGTGGAGTTTGTGGCGGAATGCAACCCACGCGTCGTGCTGATGAAGGAGGGCAAAATCGTGGCCGACGGCGTAGGCAAAGAAATCCTAACTAGCTCATCTATGCTAGAGTTAGCTTCGATTGTGCTGCCACAAATCGCGCAGGTTTTCACCCGCCTCGAAAAGCTGGGGCTGCCAAAAGACGTAATTGATCTCTATGAAGCCAAAACGCTCTTACTCGAAAAAGCAAGGGAGGCAAATTTTAAGTGAGCGTTTTTGACGGCTTAAAATTCCGCAAAGTCAACTCGCCTATCCACAACTTGGATCCCCGTATCAAATTCATCTACGTTATAGCAGTCTTTGTCGTTGCTATCCTCTTCTACCAGTTCATCCCGCTGGTGGCGCTGTTTATCATTCAGTTGCCGTTTGTGTTTATCGCACGGGTGCAGCGCCAGTGGCTTCGCTCTCTGAGGGGCGCAGCGTTTCTGGCACTGTTTATATTCGTCATCAACGTAGCTACAACCTACCTTACCTCAAACTATAGCATAACCGCAGCGGCAATTGAGTCAGCGGCTTCTATGACGTTGCGCTTCGTTGTCTTAGTGGAGTCGTTCTCGGTGTTTTTCTTGACCACTTCACCCGACCATCTGGGCTTAGCCTTGGAGGAGTCAAGGGTGCCCTTCGAATTCGCCTTCGCATTCACCACAGCCGTGCGGTTCGTGCCTGTGCTGGCTGAGGAGGCACAGACAATCATGGACGCTCAGAAAGCCCGAGGCTTAGAACTTGAGAAAGGCAACTTGCTAAAACGCATCCGAAACTACATCCCAGTCCTTATCCCACTAATCGTCAGCGCCATACGCAGAAGCCTCGAATTGGCGGAAGCCATGGAATCGAGGGCATGGGGCGCATGCAAAAAACGCACCAACCTCTACGCACTAAAGCTCCACAAAGGCGACGCGGCATTGGTCATTATAACGGTTGCTATTATTGTGGTGTCGGTTTACATCCGCTTCTTCGTAACAGTCCCAACCGTGGTCAGTTTATTCTAGCACCTTTTTAAAATAGAAAAGCCATCAATTGCAAAAGGACAAGGGAAACGTTATGTCTGAACGCACACGTTTTGGCCCCGCAGGCACTCCGCCCATGTTCCGCTTAATGGGCGCCCAAACAGTAGACACCCCAAGGTTACTGCATGAGGAAGGTTTAGATGCATTTGAGTACCCCGCCGTCCGCTGGGGTCCAAAACCGCAAATCAAAGAAGCCGACGCCCGCCGCCTCGGAGCTGAAGCCCGCCAAAACGACGTTAAACTCAGCGTACACGGAAGCTACTTCATCAACCTCTCAGGCAAAAAAGACGTCGTCGAAGCCAGCAAACAGCGGCTTCTCGCTTGCGCAACCGCCGCCGACTGGATGGGCGCTTACGTCATGGTGTTCCACACGGGCTTCTATGGCAAATTCGAGAAAGACTATGCACTTAAAACCTGCGTCGAAGCACTAAAAGAAGTCAGTGCAGAAATGAAAGCCCGAGGGCTCAAAGTGAAGCTGGGGCCCGAAACGATGGGCAAAAAATCTCAAGTCGGCACTATAGACGAAGTGATCGCAATAAACCGCGAAATCGACAACACCCAACTCGTCGTGGACTGGGGGCACCTTCACGCTCTGCATCAGGGTGCCTTCAAATCCGCTGCTGATATGCGCAAAATCGCGGAGAAAATCGAGATGGAACTAGGTACCCAAACACTGCGGGGCATCCACTGTCACTTCTCGAAAATCGAGTTCGGCTTGCAGGGCGAAAAACAGCATCATACGTTAGATGAGAAGGCGTTTGGGCCTGAGTTTTCGTATTTGGCGGAGGTTATCGTGGATTTTGGGATGCATCCCACGGTGATTTGTGAGACGCCTCTTTTGGATGTGGATGCACGCAAGATGAAGGAGACTTTGCTTGAGGTTACTTCTCAGAAGCAGCAGAGAGAAAAGTAGTTTTTCTGAGGATAGTTTACGGTTATCTGCTTTTTATTTGTGGGTTTTTCTGTTTTTGTTTTGTGTCTTTATGTGGGTGTTGTAAATTCTGCGGCACCACAAAACTGGCGTTGCGGGCGGCTGCTTTTTTGGATTGGATTGCGCTGCATATGTGGTTGCGGTGTGGTAGAGGCGTTTTCGTGCCACACGCAACATAGCTCCATGTTGAAACCAGCACCGTGTGGATGTGAAAGCACACGGCAACTGGAATAACTTGCAGCAAAAAAAACCGTTACGCAAACGCTTTTTTACGGTTTAAGTTTCTCAGCTGCCATCTGCTTAACGAACGCCTTCAAATTCTCTACTGAACCGCTCACCAACAGTTTCCCATCCGCCTGCGGCTTCACCGCCATATCGTAAGCCTCCGCTAACTCGCCAACTTTTTCCACCGTTAAGCCGCCGCTGCACTCGATTCTGACCCACTTTTGGTTCCTTGGCACCCCAACCACGTACTTGCCTTCAGCCTCGGCGTGGGGTTCAGCGCAGACCTCCAAATTCGCCTCCTCCAACTTCCGAAGCCACCCATCCACATGGTCCGAACCGAAAACTGTCTGCCCCTCAGTAGCAACAAATGCCTCAACATTCGACATCAGCTCCTCGGCTTTTTGGACGGCGTCGCCACCTCCGGGCATACAGCCCAATTTAAGCATGGATTTAGCTGTTCTTAGGTCCTCGACGGTTTTAGCTGGGATTTGGACGCCTGTTTTTTTGAGTTCAAGCATCATGTCTTCAAGAAGTTTCCAAGCTGTCAAGTTTCGGGCCATGTTATCTCACCTTTACTTTAGGCAACTGCGTTATTTAGGGTTAATCATGTTTGTGTCTTTCGAAAACGGTTAAATCTGTTCTCTGTTTTTTATTACTGTTAGTCTGCTTTTGGTGTTTTTTATGGAAGTTAAAACTGTCAAGTCTTATGGGTTAGCCCACAACAGCTACTACTTGGTCAGCAACGGCGAAGCTGCTGTGATTGATCCCCGCCGAGACTGCACAATCTACACAGAAATGGCTGCTGACGACTGTGTAGAAATCAAATACATCCTTGAGACGCACCGCAACGAAGACTACGCCGTTGGTTCACTTGAACTCCAAAACATGACTGATGCGGAAATCGCGCATAGCAACGCCTTGCCCTTCAAGTATGGCGAACACAGCTTTACCGATGGCGACATGCTAACAGTTGGCAGAGCAAAAATTCTTGTGCTTCATACTCCGGGGCACACAAACGAATCGGTTTGCTACGTTGTCTCTGCGGATGGCGTGGTGCAAATGGTTTTTACAGGCGACACCTTATTCGCTGGCTCCGTCGGCCGAACTGACCTTTATGGAAAAGATGCCCACGTGGAACAAGCCGAGAAACTGTATCATAGCCTACACGAAAAACTTCTGACTTTGGACGACAGCGTGCTGGTTTACCCAGCGCACGGCGCAGGAAGCATATGCGGCGGCGGAATTAGCGGATACGAACCCACAACCATAGGATACGAAAGGAAAACCAACCCTTACCTGCAACTCGACAAGCACGGCTTCATCGAAAAATCGCTGAATGAGGTGCTTATGGTGCCCCGCTACTTCAAACAGATAGAACAACAAAACCTCAACGGTCCACCCCTGCTAAGCGAGTTATCTGACCCAAAACCGCTTACGCTTCAAACCTTCCAGAAAGAAATGCAGGAGCAGAGCATACTAGTCGTTGACACACGGCTACCCTATGCGTTCGCTGGGTCTCATATTCCTGATTCGCTTAGTCTCTGGCTGGGAGGAACCAGCGTTTACCCCGGCTGGCTCCTAGACATCAACCAACACATCGTTTTCGTGCTTGAGCGGCCACAAGATCTCCCCACCGTCACGGAGAGGTTTCGCCGACTTGGCTTCACTAACATGCGCGGTTACCTATGCGGCGGCATGAACACCTGGCAAGAGGCCGGCAAAGCCTTCCGAAGCTTCGGCACCATGACTGCCACCGAGTTAAAAGCAAAGTTAGACGAAGTATTACTGTTGGATGTTAGGGAACCGCATGAATGGCCCCAAGACGGCTACATAGAAGGCGCAAAACTGGTTAATTTCGCGAATCTACCCAGCAAAACATCGACACTGTCCAAAGATAAACCACTAGCAGTGATGTGTTCCGTGGGAAACCGCACAAGCACTGCTCTTAGCCTTCTGGAACGTGCCGGCTTCAAAACCCTCTTCAACGTGTTGGGCGGTATGACCGCATGGACCGCACTTGGGTACTCTGTGACAAAAAAATTTACGGCTGGGTCCCAGCTTCCTTGAGTGTTTTGGCTAAGCGGACTGCTTTGTCTTTGGGTTCAAGCAGTTCCTGAACCAGAGGATACTGGCGTTGGTAGATGTGGCAGTTTTTGCTGTGGAAAACCAGTTTCCCAGTTTTTAGTTGCATGCCGCCCTGCTCGTTGATTTCCGCAACAAACGCCTCATTAAACAGTTGCAAGCCAGCGATGTTGGCTGGTAAACCGCCGAATGCGTCCCAGCTACGGAAGTAGCATGTGAGGTGCATTTGTCCGTCGAGAATTTCGGTGTCGATTAAGCTCAGGCATGGGGGCTCACTTTTTTGGTTGTTTTCATCATATTTTCGGATGTCGGTGGATAAGCGAATTACCATTGTTACTTGTCGGTCTCTTTGCTCTTCAGTGTAGCGTTTTATTGCTTCTTCAATTTGGTTAACCGGCTTGTTAAGTCGACTGCCGTAAGTGTAAACTTCTGTTTCTGCACATTCTCCAGACCACAAGTATTCAAGTGCGTAGCCCTGTACATACTTGAAGTCGCAGGGGGCTTTGTCGCTTACCAGCGGCCGGTTTTCGGGATGAGCGATTTCGATGGTTAAGTTGAGTTTCTTTGTTTCGGTTTCTTCGGAGCCGAACCCAACTTTGAAGATGTCGCCTTCATGCCAAATCGCATTTAAGGCTTTGAACCATGCGTCGGGACAGTCGAACGCTGAGATTTTTATGTGCCTCATACTGCTCGCCAAATCATTGTCTACTCTACTCCTTAAAGCTTAATTGCTTTTAGGATCAACTGGTTCTGCGCTAACTATTGCGGATACATAGTTTACAGTCATAAGCCATATCAGACGAGGCCCCCATAAGAGCGCTTGATAGTGAAACTATGGCGGAAACCGCGGAAGCCTCAGGCATCATAATTACTACAAGGATAAAAATAGAGAGCGAACTCAAAAAGAACAAGGCGTTTGATGCGAACTCTGCCTCAACCTTTGAAGATTTCAGCGCAGTCTTAGATATCATGCAAAAAAGCGGCTTAATCGATAAGACAGCGGACGGCAAATATTTTATGACTAAAAAAGGGCAAGAACAGCAGGTGCGCGGTTTCTCGATAAAGACTCCACGATACAAAGTTAAGAGATTTTCACGAAACAAATAATGACTTATTTCTAAACTATAAAAGAAAAGTTTTTGGGGGTTTAGTAGGGCATTCCGCCCATACCGCCCATGCCAGGCATACCACCCATGCCGCCCATTCCTCCTGGAGGCATAGCTGGACCCTTGCCGCCTTTGATGCTGATTAAGTCATCGATTTTCAGAATCATATTGGTGGCTTCGGTGGCTGACTTGATGGCTTGCTGCTTAACGCGCAGAGGCTCGACAATCATTTTGGGGCACATATCCACGATTTTGCCTGTGGTGACGTCGATGCCGAAGGTTTGGCTGTTGGCTTTCTCATGTTGAGCGCGTAATGCAACCATGACATCGATGGGGTCTAAACCTGCGTTTTCTGCGAGGGTTAAGGGGATTTCTTCGACTGCTTCAGCAAATGCTTCTACTGCTAGTTGTTCGCGTCCGCCGACTTTTACTGCGAAGGCTTTGAGGCCTTTTGCCAGTTCAGCTTCGGGTGCGCCGCCGCCTGCAACGATTTTGCCGTCTTCGATGACGTTTCTGACTACGCAGAGACCGTCGTGTAGGCTGCGTTCTGCTTCGTCGAGAACGTGATTGGATGCGCCACGGATGACGATGGTTACTGCTTTGGGGTTCTTGCAGTCGCGGATGTAGAGGAGTTTGTCGTCGCCGATTTTGACCTCTTCCACACGTTTTGCTTTGCCCAATGCGTCTGCATGTAATTCTTTAACGGATGCAACTATCATGGCTCCAGTAGCTTTGGAAAGTTTCTCCATGTCAGATGAGCTGACGCTTTTCACTGCCAAAACGCCGGCTTTGCCCAAGAAGTGGAGTGCCATGTCGTCTATGCCTTTTTCGCAGAAAATCACGTTTGCGCCGGATTTAGTGACTGAGCTAACCATGTCTTTTAGCATGCGTTCTTCTTCGTCAAGGAACATTTTCATCTGGTCGGGGCTTTCAATGTTAATTTTGGCGTCGAACTCGGTTTTCTCGATTTCGAGTTTAGCGTTAAGCAAAGCGATTTTTGCGCCGTCAACCAGTTTAGGCATACCGCTGCTCGCGATTTCTTTGTCTAGGACCATGCCTTTGACGAGTTCGGTTTCTTCGAGGCTTTTGCCGTGTTTCTTAACGATTTTGATTAAGTCTATGTCTGCGACGTATTTGCCGTCAACTTTCTCAGAAACCTGTCTTACGCTGTCAACGATGATTTTTGCAAAGTGATCTTCAGCTACGTTGATGCTTTTGCTTGCGATGGATGTTGTTGCGACTTCGAGGAGTGTTTTTTCGTCTTCGAATTTGATTGGGATGGCGATGGCTTGCAGGATTTCCTGAGCTTTTTCGCTTGCTTTCTTGTAGCCTTCGATGATTACTGTTGGATGAATGTTCTTGTCTAGCAGTCCTTCGGCTTTTGCCAAGAGTTCGCCCGCTAGGATGACTGCGGTTGTGGTTCCGTCGCCGACTTCGTTGTCTTGTGCTTTGGCGACTTCAACAAGCATTTTTGCGGCTGGATGCTGAACGTCAAGTTCCTTCATGATGGTTGCGCCGTCGTTGGTTATTGCGACGTCGCCCATGCCGTTAACCAGCATTTTGTCCATGCCGCAGGGGCCTAACGTTGATTTCACGGATTCAGCAACGATTTTAGCTGCCATAATGTTGCTTCTTTGAGCTTCGCGGCCAGTACTTCTACCTGTGCCTTCTTTTAGTACTAGAACGGGGATGTTTCCTCCACCTTGTGACATAATTTCACCAATTTTTAGAGTTGTTTAAAGTATAAGCTGGAATTCAACAATCCAGACTTGAAATATAAGTTTTTCTCAGCCCAAAGTGCCCAATCAAATAAATCTGGACCAGCAACCGCATGAACGAGTTTAGCTTTTGGTTTCGCCTTTCTCTTTGCGGGTTTTATTCACGGTTGCAGCTGCTATGCGTTCTGCGTCCTCTTCGGATGCGCCGCGTTCCAACTCTGATTCCTTTATGTGCTCGTACTGGCGTTTCCGCTTCGGTTTTTCCACTCCTCTCGGAGGCAAACAATCACCACCAAAAAATTAAAATTACCTCGCCATTTCACGGCATGACTCTGCACAGCGCCGACAAAACCCACCGCATTCCCGCATGAAATCCTCTTCAAAACGGTCGCAATTATCAGCGCATTCATCACAAATATCAGCGGCTAACCCACAGGTCTGCGGGTAATAAGTTGAGTTGCGCAGCATAAAATCTGCGGTGGCACCACAGATTCTGGCGCAGTCAAGCAGCAGGTTAACATTTCTGGGTTCAGCGTGTTCGCCGCCTAATTCAAGGCAGCGCTTAAACGTGTCGACGCATGCACTTTGGCAATTAAGTGAATCCTTAATGCATTCCTTCACTTCGTTGTCAGCTATCATTTCGGCGCTTTGAATACGCTCCAACTCCTCCATAGAACCCGTCATTCTGCCTGCAAGCGGTGAAGGATTTTTCTGCCAGCCCTCTTCAGTGTCTTCTTGAGTTAGTTCATTCTTCCCAACTGAAGCTTCCTCTTCATGTATGCTCCGCATGTCTCTAGCGGTTAACTCTTCTATACAATTCAATTCGTCGGAGCCAGTTTCGGCTTCTTGTTTGACAACTCTTGACATAACTAAACTTTACACCTCCCACTTCACAATTAGTTAACAAAAGGGTACCAACGCCGCCATTGCACGATTCTCTGACGGGATTACATACTAAATTCTCAGCGGCAGTGATTTAAGAATATGTGACTGTAAAAATGCGCCTACATAAAAAACGAAAAATGTGGGAAGCGGCAAACCGCTTCAAGGAACCTTACTTTTTGGGAAGTAACTCGTTTAATTCGTAGCTTGCACCGCAAAGCACCATGTCTGCTCCACCATAGTACAAGATCACTTGATCATCCAATTGCACGTTACCGCAGCTAAACACCACGTTAGGCACGTCGCCAACGCATTCGTAGCTTTCGCAGGGCGTCAAAATAGGCTTCTCTGAGCGGTACAGAACCTTTTCAGGGTTGCTCTTATCCAGCAAAGCAGCACCTAACGAGTAATGTTTGTGTTGGTCTACGCCATGGTAGATGAAGAGGTAGCCTTCGTTGAGCTCGATTGGAGTGCCGGCTGCACCGATTTTTTGGCTGTCCCACATTTTGTCCCTAGGCTCCATAATAGATTTGAAGTCATGCCAGCGTTTTAGGTCGTCTGAATAGGAGACGCAGATGCTGGGTTCAACCCGGTGGAACATCATGTATTTGCCGTTGACTTTGTTAGGCAAAATTACGGCGTCTTTGTTGCGGACGTTTGGGAACGGCAGAATGCGTTCATTCCAGTTCCACTCTCGGTTCACGAAGTCTTTCTGGTTTATCGATGTTAAAGAAATTTGGTATATAACTGGGAAATCGTGGTTCCTGTACGCCGTGTATGCCATTATGATTTGGTCGCCGATGACTGTGAGGCGTGGGTCTTCGCATCCGTCGCGTTCAGCGTGGTTAACTGGGTTGAAGATTGGCATAGTGTAGCGTTCTTTTATGTTGAAGCCATCGCTTGAAGTAGCTAAACCCAGTCGTGAAATGTTGTCGTCGCCCATAGCTCGGTAAACTATATGAATCAAGCCATCGCTTGCTACCGCCGCCGCATTAAAAACACACCTAGACTCCCAAAAATTCTGTTTTATAGGTTCCAATATAGGGTTATGTTTGAATCGTTTCATGTCCCCTCTCCCTTCCTCCACCCCCTTCAGCAAGGTAAAATATAAACTGTACGCGAAAAACCACTGGAAAACGCCTTGTGACTGTGAATATGCAATCACATGGGCTTAAACAGAATAGAACCTCAAATATAGAGGTGAAAAATCGTTGGCAAACACCCTTCTAGATAACCCTACATTGGCTACCGCAAAGGAAGTTGCCTACGTAAGCACTTTTCCACCTCGAAAATGCGGCATAGCCACCTTTACCGCAGATCTTTTTAAAACAGTAGACCAGCTTAAACTGCTAAAAAACCAAACAGTTATCTCCATTGACGGACGCCGCCTCTTTAGGCCGCCCACCGAAGCTACTGAACACAAAATCGGCCGCGACTTCGAAGAAGACTACCTACTTATGGCAGATTTCCTAAACCACTCCAGCATCGATGTAGTAAATATTCAGCATGAATTCGGAATTTTCGGCGGCGAAGCAGGCGAATATATCTGTTCTTTTCTAGATCGGCTAAAAAAACCTGTAGCCACCACACTGCATACGGTTTTGCCCGTATTTGAAGGGAAAACCCTTGAGGTTTTCGAAAAGATTGTTAATCGGAGTCAAGCGTTGGTGGTGCTTAACAAAACCACTAAGGAACTTATGAGAAGTCACGGTGTCCCTGACTGGAAAGTTAGGGTGATCCCGCATGGCTGCCCTGACTTGCCCTTAGTTGACAGCGACTCGATGAAGCCGAAGTTAGGGTTACAGGATAGAGTGGTGCTGTCCACTTTTGGGTTGCTTAGCAGAGGTAAAGGCATCGAAAACGTCCTTGAGGCATTGCCGGAAATTGTTGCGCGTGAGCCCAAAATCGTTTACTACGTGCTTGGGGTAACTCACCCGCAGGTTAGAAACGTTGACGGCGAGGAATACCGAAACATGCTTCACGGCATGGTTAAAGACCTTGGGTTACGTGACCACGTACGGTTCCTTAACCGTTTCCTGTCTAAACCTGAACTGTACAGTTACTTGCAAGCCACCGACGTCTACATTACGCCTTACTTGTCGCCTAATCAGGTGAGCAGCGGCACCTTATCATATGCGTTGGCGGCAGGAAAAGCTGTGGTTTCTACGCCTTATCTGCATGCTAAAGAAGCCTTGGGTGATGGACGCGGAGTGTTCTGCCGCTTCAGCGACCCAGATAGCATAGCCCAAAAAGTCACAGCCCTCATCGAAGACCGAAATCTCTGCATGTCCATTGGGCAGCGCGCTTACATATACAGTCGAGCGTTCACTTGGCCGAAAATAGCCAAAATGTACCTGGACCTATTTGACGAATTAACCAGCCACGAGGACGAACTGTCTTGCCCGCAGGAGATGAATATGCCATCCGCTATCCTCCACTAAAAATCGACCACCTACTACGCTTAACAGACGACACTGGCTGCTTCCAGCACGCAAAATACAGCATCCCAAAGCGTAGCGAAGGCTACACCACCGACGACAACGCCCGCGCCTTGGTCGCGGCAGCCAAACATCACCGACTTCAACGCAGCCCCGAAACCGAAAAACTCGCCCAAACCTACCTTGCTTTTCTTAATCATATGCAAAAGCAAGATGGAAGCTTCCATAACTATTTGGCGTACAGCCGCAACTTCCTTGACGTGGACGGTTCCGAAGACTCAGCGGGCAGAGCGCTCTGGGCTTGCGGCGCCACAGTGAATTCAAAGTTGCCCGAAGAGATGCGTTTGGTCGCAAAAGACCTCTTTGGTAAAGGTTTGGCGCGGGTATGGAAAACTACTCATCTACGATTCATTGCCTCAACGATTCTGGGCTTAAAAGAATACTATCTCCAAGAACCTGCAGAAAACATTAAGACTGACGCGGCGAAGCTTGCGGCTATTTTGGTTGAACATTTTACAGATGAAACCCGCGATGACTGGCGCTGGTTTGAGCCAAACTTAACCTACGACAACGCACGTTTGCCTCAAGCGTTATTTGCGGCATACACCATTACGGGGGAACGGGCGGTTTTTGATGTGGCTAAGGATTCAATGGAGTTTCTGCTTGAAACCCAGCTGCTTGACGGTGTTTTTGTGCCCATTGGCAGTAATGGCTGGTACCGCCGTGGAGGTGAGCGGGCATTTTACGACCAGCAGCCTATCGAAGCATCCGCAACCGTGGACGCCGCCGTTGAAGCTTACGGTGCCACAGGCGATCAGCGTTACCTGCAAGTTGCCGACGACGTTTTCGGGTGGTTCTTGGGCCAGAACAGCTGTAAACTGATGATGTATAATCCGCAAACCTCTGGCTGCTGTGACGGCTTATCCCCAGACAAAGTCAACCTCAATCAGGGCGCGGAATCCTCCATATGCTTTTTGCTGGCGCGGATGCGGCTTGAAGAGGCACAACGTGGAATGTTGGGTTAGAAGAGAATTTAAACAACGGATACCCATCATATTTTGGTTAATCTGCTATTTTTGAGGGTTATATTATGTGTGAACCCATGCTTAAAGTGAAAAACATCATGTGTAAAAAGGTCATCACTGCTAAAGAGAGTCTGAGCATTAAGGATGCTGTGATTCTTTTAGATGAGCGGCATGTGGGCTCCATCGTTGTGGTGGATGATGAGCATAAAGTCATTGGTATGTTCACTGAACGCGACGCAATAAGGTTAATGGCAAACAATTTCAACATGGATGAACCAGTGGGCAAGGCTATGAGCCGCCACGTAGTTACTATTACGCTTGAAGCATCCTACGACGAAGCCAAGCGCCTCATGTTTTCCCACAACGTGCGCCACCTGCCTGTCACTGACGAAACCGGAAAACTCATTGGATTATTCTCTCTACGGGCATTCCTCGATGAACTATTAGGAATAAAAACGCCAGTTCCAAGAGCAAACTAGGCGCCGACCATGGAACGCTACACTGGCAACCCGATTCTGCGACCAGTCATGGAACATGCCTGGGAGTCCCGAGAAGTATTCAATCCCGCCGCCATTTACTTAAACGGAAAAGTGCATTTGCTTTACCGAGCAATCGGGAACGATAACATCTCTAGAATTGGTTACGCTGCATCCACCGACGGCGTTCACTTTGATGAGCGGTTGCCAACCCCGGTTTATGAGCCTAAAGATCGCCATGAATTAGATGGCTGCGAAGACCCCCGAATAACGCAAATCGGCGATGAACTGGTAATGGGTTATACCGCGTTGCGTGAATACAGCCACATTCAGGTTTACCAAATCGCCGTCACCACCATAAAAGTGGAGGATTTTTTAGCAAAGAAATGGCGTTGGATGCCCCGTAAGCTGCCGTTTCCCGGCATCCACAATAAGGATGCAGTGATTTTTCCTGAAAAGATACATGGACGCTACGCGATGTTACATAGACTTGAACCTGACCTGTGCATAGCCTACTCTGACACCCTTGAACACTGGTGTGATATCAGCGCCATTATGGGTCCACGTGCTCGAGGTTGGGATAACTGGAAAATCGGCGTCGGCGGTACACCAATCAAGATGGGAGATTACTGGATGGTGATTTATCATGGCGTAAATGTGGACCGTATTTACTCTTTGGGAGTGATTTTTCTGGATGCAGAAAACCCCGAACGGGTGCTGTACCGATCCAGACGACCGATTCTATCACCCCAACGTGACTATGAACGCTTCGGCAAAGTCCCCAACGTTGTGTTTAGCTGCGGCAACGTCGTGATAGGAAAAGAACTCTTCCTCTACTACGGTGCCGCCGACAGCGTTATCTGCGTTGCCAAAATCGACATTGAAAAACTGCTTTCATCCCTGCACAACTACTAGTCCACTTTTATGATGTGGTAGCCGCTGGCTTTGCGCAGCCTGTTCATAACCGCTAAACCTAAGCCTTCCCGGGGCACCCCCTCGGCGAGGATTACGTTTACGCCTTTTGCGTCGACTTCTCTAAGTAGACGGAACAGGTTCTGTGCGACTGTGGTAAGGTTGCGTCGGCTGCCCATAGATTCCACTGTGTCCGCACGGTAGGCGGTTATGGTTTCGTCAGTGGCTAAAACTCCGACTTTGACGCCTCTAGCCTTGTAGGATTCGGTTAACGCAATGATTTTTGCAGTTACCGCCTTAATCGAGCCCTCCACCAAAACCACCTCCGCTTTAGGCGCATAATGCTTGTGTTTCATGCCGGGCGAGCGGGTTTCCTCAAGTTTTAATTCTACGTCAGACTCCACAAAAGGGTGCAACACCAAATCTGGCACCACAGTTTTTAGGGCTTCATAGGGGGCTCCCCCGGGGCGCAACAACATCGGAGGGTCAGAACTTAGGTCAACTACGGTGGATTCTACGCCGATGTTTGCAGGTCCGCCGTCGATGATGGCGTCTATTCTGCCGTCTAAGTCTTCGAGGACGTGTTGCGCGGTTGTTGGGCTGGGTTTGCCAGAGAGGTTGGCGCTGGGCGCAGCTATCGGGCACCTGCTTTGGCGGATTAGAGCTTGGGCAACCGGGTGTTTGGGCATCCGAACTGCGACGGTATCTAAGCCCGCCGTTGACTCGTTTGGTATCAGCTCTGAATGCTTGAAAACCAATGTAAGGGGTCCGGGCCAGAATTGTCTCATCAGTATCTCTGCCGCTTTAGGCATTGCCGTAACCAATGGAGCAACTTCGGAGAAGTCGGCGACGTGCACAATCGGCGGGTTATCCAACGGGCGCTTCTTAGCCTCAAACAATCGCCTAACCGCTGCTCCATTAAGCGCATCCGCGCCTAAGCCGTAAACCGTCTCCGTCGGAAACGCAACGAGTCCGCCCTCCCTTATGATTTGTGCTGCCCGCTCAATCAATAACGGTTCTGGATTCGTTGAATCAACCTTAAGCAAGAGAGTTTTCATTTTCTGCGCCTTTGCCTCAGCACAACGGAGGTTTCCAGTTGTCGCTTCGGGATATTCCAGTATTTCTCCAGCAGCTTATTTGTTTCTTCCCTAGACTGCAGGGTAAAGCCGTGCTTTCTGTAGAAGTCGATTGCCCAGGGAGCATCCTGCCATGTGCCCACCAGAATCTGGTCTGTTTTTGCGATGGCAAGCAGGTGGTTGAGAAGTTTCTCTCCGATGCCGCGACGTTGATGGCTGGTCAGGGTGTACGCGTGGCGGATAAGCGTGACATCGCCGACGGGTTGGATTCCCATCACCGCAACCACTTTGGTGCCTTCGGTGTAGCCGTAGAATCGCACACCCGCCTCAACTTCTTCTTTTAATTCCTTTTGGGGCATGTAGGGTGACTTGTAGCAGTCTAATGGAATTTTGCCCTTGTAGGCGACTGCGGCGTCGTTTACGATTTCAAAAATGACCTCGAAGTCTTCGCCTGAAAGTTTGCGAATCATACGGGGTCGCTAGATAGCTTCGGGTTCTTTTTTGCTGTCGGTTTTGAGGACTTTGTCGATGAGGTGCATGAAGAATTCCTGCGCTTGAACCTCATTTACCCGCTCCAAGTAAACTGAGACCATGGCGATTTTGCCTTTTTTGGCGGCGACATACTCGGCGAACATGCGGGCTGAAATAATGTGTTTATCCCCCAGAAGCACTGACGATGTGACGGCGCCGACTTCTCGTGGTTTAGGAACCGCAATTGCTAAGGTGCCCATTTTGTCTTCTTTTTCGCTTAGCATAATCATGATGCTGTTTTTTGCTTCAACGTAGACTGCTAGGAACCGTGTTTCTTGGATGTCTAGTTCTTCTTTTATGACGTTGGCGCGGTTGAAGTCTTTGCGTTCCATTCTATCTCCTCTCTGTACTGTGTTTGACGGGACAACTTAAAACGGTTGCGCAAGCCCTAATTCAGCGTCACGGAATAGCTTCTAAGCTATTGGTGAACTAAAGGGTTTGGTATTAAACGCCTTGTAGATTCCTTTCATGAATAGTGCTGCATAATTCACATCCACACCGCGCCCTTTTTCAACATTGAGCTATGTTACGTGTGGCACGAAGCCGCCTCTGCCACACCCCGTCCACATAAGCAGCACAAACCGTTCCAAAAAAGCAACCGCTTCAACGCCAGTCTTGTGGTGCCGTAGAATTTGCCACACCCACATAAAGAAAAAACACTATTACCCAATCGAAAAAGGAAAAAGGCACAGCAAAAGACAAGGCAACTTAAGCGTTTTTCTGTTTAGCTGTAAAGGCTTTCTCTATTTCCACCCGGTGCACGTTGTTATAGGCGCAGAACGGAATAATCTTCTTATCCGGCGTAATGTAGTGCACAACGCATCGGCGCACGCGGTTAACGTCAAAGTTGTAGCTATCCATAAACGCCATGCACCCCAACAGGAAGATGCGACGTCGGATTTTGCCCAGCGACTGATACGAAGGCGACATATGCATTTGCAAGATACTTTTGATGAGCGTGAACGTGCCTACTTCTTTGGTAACCATAAGCATATCCATCGATATCATGGAACCCATGAAAAGCGAGGAGAGCAGGGAGAATTTGCCTTTGGATTCGGCGTTTTCCGCCGTTTTACGTATGCTACTAAAGAAGCGGTCGAAGTTGACGAAGCGGTTGATGGGAAACATTTTGCCTGTCCGAGGGGAAACGTAGACCCAGTTGACGATGCCGCATTGTGGGCTGCAGCTAAAAAGCGGCCAAGGCTTCTGCATGAATTTGCGCATGATTTTGATGGGCGAAGTCATAACTGACATGGGAAACAGGTCGGTGGTTCTGATTTCGCCATTAGTCTGCTTCTCCACATCCTCAGCGAAACTCCATTCCCGGAAGTTTTCTCGAAAAGGGTTCTCGGTTGCCCTACCAGTGAAGGCTATGGGCTGGAAAATCAAACCTCGAACGATGTCAGTGTTTTTTGACGCAAAACGTATCATGTCGCCGACTTCGTTATCGTTAAGGCTCTTCATAAGAGTGTTAACCAAGATGACTTCCATGTCATATTTGCGGCAAACATCCAAAACTTTCAGCTTCATCTGCACAAGAGGCAAGCCACGGATTTTCTTGTTGAACTCTTCATGAAAACTGTCAAAAGACAAGTAAACGATGTTTAAACCGCTGTCTTTCAGCCTCTTAGCTAAGCCCTCGTCAGAGACTAAGTGGGTGCCGTTAGTCGCCAAAATCGTCATAAACTTCAATCGATGAGCGGCAGCTATGATTTCAGGCATGTCTTCGCGCTCAAGGGGTTCGCCTCCGCTAAACAGGATTGCCGGCGGCTTCGGGTTGGCTTTGGCGGCGAATTCAAGCATGTCGATAAGGTTTTCTTTGGTTGGTTCGTAGTCGTCGCCCTGGTCTGGGAAGGTAGAGAAGCATACTGCGCAGTGGAAATTGCATCGCTTAGTTACGTCGATGACGCCTATGACGGTGCCGGATGCATGGTTTTGGCAGGTTTCGCAGACGTAGGGGCAGCCTTCGGGGTTTTTGGGTGCGTTAAGGTCGCCTAAGTACTGGAATTGGTCGTACTTCTGCATATGAGTGAAAATGGGTTGGCTTTGCCAGTGGGTGGCTTTGAAGTCGCCGTGTTCGGGGCATTCTTTGGTGATTTGGATTTTGCCGTTTACGTTGGCGAGTTGTGCGTCTATCTTTTTTTGGCATTCGGGGCAGATGCTTTTGGTTTCACTCACAGTAGGAGCACTCCAGCGATTCCTTCAACTATCAGCGCTAAAGGTAGCAACATCATGGACATGGTTACAATGCGCTCATATTTACGTATGCCCGCGACGGATGTTGCGGAGATAAAGAGTCGTATAGCAGAATAAATTAAAAGAACGCTCCATACCAAGATGAGCGGCAGATAGTAAACAGTAAATTCGCCTATCAAGTAAGGCAACGGCGCAAGGATGCCTGTTAGGAGGAAGAAGACTCCGCCGACTTTTGCTGCGCTTATGTTGCCGATTTTCTGGGGCAGGGTGGGGTACCCGACTTTTGCGTCGCCTTCTGCGCTGAAAATGTCGCGCAGGACGTTGCCGCCTATGGTGCCAAACGCAATC
Source organism: uncultured archaeon (assembly GCA_963716035.1). Lineage (GTDB taxonomy): Archaea > Thermoproteota > Bathyarchaeia > Bathyarchaeales > Bathycorpusculaceae > Bathycorpusculum. The sequence goes on from OY970286.1 coordinate 276,097, forward strand.
GGATACAGGCTCAGTGACGCCAATGTGATAGTGTCCATCGTGGTCGCTTGCCCGTAAATGAAAGCGGTGCCCGTTAACACTCCCATTAAGAGGTTTGCTGCGAAGCCCGACTTGCGTTTAATCAAGTAAGAGTAAACCAGTAGCAACACAGAGTCGATGACTATAATGGCAAATGCAAGCCAGTTAATCAAAACCGCCATGACCAAGCCTAATGCGAAGAAGATGCCTGAGACTGCGGCGGCTTGTTTAGCATTGAGCGCTCCTGAAGGAATGGGACGTTTGGGTTTTATGACCGCATCGCTGACACGATCGTAGTAATCGTTTATGGCAAACCCGCCTGACGCAATGAATGAGAGCGAGAAGAATGTAAGAAGCGCCACTGCAGCGGGGTTTAATGGACCCAGCATTGTTTGGACGTCGCTGAAGTCACCTTTCAGCAGTGCGAACGCAGTAAGAACCGCTAGTCCGCCTGTCATAAGCCAGTAAGGCAGACGAATAAGTGCGATTAGTCCTCGTGTAGGCGAGGATTGGCTCATATTTTGATTTTCCTGTCAGCGATGACTTCTTTTATGCTTTCCTCTAATGTTACTTTTGGGGTCCAAGCGAGTTCTTTTTTGGCTTTGGTTATGTCGAACCAGATTTTAGTCACGTCTCCTTGCCAGGAGACTCCGGTGGTTGTGACTTGGGTTCTGTCTTTGAGGTTAAGGATGGTTAGGATCATGTCTGCGAGTTCGAGGATGGAGACGGTTTTGCCTAAACCGAGGTTGTAGACTTCGCCGTTGATTTCGTCTTTTTGTCCAAGCAGCTCCAATGCGGCTACGACGTCGGAGACGTGTACGAAGTCGCGGCACTGCATGCCCGTGCCCATGATTTCGAGTTTGTCAGGGTTTTTGGCGAGTTTTTCGAGGAAGTCGTGGATGACGCCGTGGCAGCGTAAGCCGTAGACGTTGGCAAAGCGGGTTATGATGACTTCTAAGCCGTATTGTTCGCGGTACATTTGGCAGTATTCTTCGCCCACGACTTTGCTTAGTCCATAGCATGAGAAGGGGTGGAAGCCGTAGGATTCAGGTGTGGGGAACACTGTAGGATTGCCGTAGACGGCTGCGGAGGAGGCGAAAACGACTTTTGCGTCGTCTTTGCGGGCTTTTTCCAAGATGTGGAGGGTGCCTTTGGCGTTGGTTTCGAAGTCTACGAGTGGGTTTTCCATGGAGTAGCCGACTACGACTTGTGCTGCTAAGTGGTAGATGAGGTCATGTTTAGGTTGGCTTAGAAGTTTAGGCAAATCCAGTATGTCGCCTTGGACGAATTTGGCGCGCGGTACGTCCTTAACGTTTTCTGTTGTGCCGCTTGAGAGGTTATCGTAAATTGTCAAGTTATCGGTTAACCCTGCGAGTTTGCTGCAAAGGTGGTAACCTATGAATCCTGCCCCACCAGTAACTAGTATTTTTCTCCCATCCACGTTGTGGTCCCCCAAAGACGATAAAGTCTATATTCTTTTTAGGCGAGTTGGTAGGTATATGTCGGCGATGAAAGCTATAAAAGTTTTCAGGGATTTGCTGTCTTTCCTAACTATTATCCCAGTTGGGGGTAAAGAAGATTTTATCTTTACGACGGCATCGAACATGTGGCTTTTCCCAGTTGTCGGCGGCTTAATTGGACTCTTAGGCGGCGCGTATTACCTGCTTGCAAGTGCCATTGTGCAGTACATACTGGGTTTTTTGTCTGTTTACCTTGTTTTGCCAGTGGCGCTGTTGTCGACAGCTGTTCCTGCAGCGATGACTATTGCGTTTCTGCTTGTGTTAACGGGTCTGCAGCATTTCGACGGCTTAATTGACTTGGGCAATGCTGTGGGTTTACGTAATGTGCATGACCGCAAAATGAAGGCACACGCTTGGACAGTCACCTATGCAGGCGCCGTTTTAGCGTTAGCGGTAGAGTTTCTGGCGTTTTTCGGCTTATTCTTAGTCAACCCATCTAACCTCCTGTTCATTTTCGCAGTGATTGTTTTGGCTGAAGTCTCAGCGAAACTTTCTATGGTTACAATCGTCTGGGTAGGTAAACCTAGCCATAAAGGCTTGGGCTCGATTTTCTTAGCTAAAGCTAAAAAGCCTTTAAATGCGGCTGCTTACGCGTTTTCAGCCTTAATCGTGTTCCCGTTGTTCTTATACGTCGGCGGGTTGTGGTGGGCTCTAATTGCTTCAGCGCTTGTGTTCCTAAGCGTGCCAGTGGCTTTCCTGATGAATAAAGTTTCAAACAATGTGTTCGGAGGCGTCTCTGGTGACATGATTGGTGCAACAAACGAGACTGCACGCGCCGCAACGCTTTTAGTGACTGCTGTTTTGGTGTTGTGGGTGGTTGCTGCATGAAGGTTCCCGCTTTGATTATGGCTGGCGGCAGAGGAAGCCGCATGGGTTTGCCAACTGAGAAACCGATGTTGCCGTTTATGGGTAAGCCGCTGCTGGATTGGGTTGCGGCTGCGGTTTTGGAAGCCTCTAAAGTTTCTGAGTTCTATGTTATTACGAGCAGCAACACTCCGAACACTGAACGGCACTGTCTTGAGCGGGGTTGGAAAGTGGTGCATACCGATGCTAAAGGCTACCACGACGACCTCAAGCAGGCGATCCGCAAATTGGGCTGGACTGGGCCGGTTTTGACGATGCCCTCTGATGTTCCAGCGATTACCGGACCAATTTTGGATCGTGTTGTGGCTGAGTTTGAGGGCTGCGGTAAAGACTACCTTGCGGTGTTTGTTCCTATAGAGAAGCGGCAGGCGCTAGGGCTGTCGATTTCCTCGACTGACGAGTTCAAAGGCGTCTGGTACGCTGTGTCAGGCGTAAACATAATCAACGGTACAAAAACCCTCGAAGCAGGTAAAATCGAGACCTCCGCCATAATCACTGAAGAGGTTGAAGTGGTTCTAAATGTTAATACTACTAAAGACTTCGAGGTTGCTGAGCACTTCATGAAGGGCAAAACTAAAGCTTAGCTGCTCTGTAAGTTGTTATGTTTTTTGTTTTTTAGTAGGAGATGAAGAGGGCGTTGCCCTACTACATAATCTTCCAAGGCTCAAAGCAGAGGCGCCTGTTTTGGCGTCTGCGTTTCCGTTGCGTTGCTTGCTGGTTGTGGCTGGTTGTATTGGCTTTCCGGGTGGATTTGAGGTTTTTTGTTGGCGGATTGTTTGGAGTCTTATGTTGGTGTGACGTTTCCATCGGCACCACAGGACGACAGTTGAGGGCGGCTGCGTTTTTGAAATGGGTTGCACAACATTTGCGGAGACGGTGTGGCATAAACGCAACCAACCACACGCCAACACAGCGCCACCTTAAAAACCAACGCAGTGCAACCATGCACGAAACAACTTATTTCATGAAACGCTTAATCGTTTCAACGAGCACCTTGTTATCTTTGGCTGACCTTACCGTAACACGGAAGTAAGTATCATCCATACCCATGAACGTACAGCAATCCCGAATCAAAATATGCTCCTGCGCCAGCCGCTCTTTAAGTATCGTTGAATTGATTTTGCCATTTTGGATTTTAACAAGCAAAAAGTTGGTGGTCGACGGGTACACAGTTAAGCTTTCGATTGCGCCAAGGTCAACTGCGAGTTGGGCACGGTTTTCAGTAATGGTTTTCTTGGTGCCCTCTATGAATTCGGTGTCGCTAAAAGCCCCTAACGTGGCAACCTGAACTAAGCCGTTGATGCTCCATGGTTGGCGCATAGCTTCAAGTTTTTCGATAAGACAGGTATCAGCAACAGCGTAGCCAAAGCGCAAACCCGCCAAACCATAAAATTTGGTAACACTTCGAATCACAAAGAGGTTAGGGTAATCTTTAACCATGCCTGTGACAGTATTTTTGTCGCCTTCCGCTGCGAATTCAATGTAGTTTTCGTCTATGCTGAAGATAATGTCTTTTTTTTGGCAGAAATCCACTAGATCCATGACTTCGTCTTTTGTGTAGAGTCTGCCGGAGGGGCTGTGGGGGTTGCAGATACACATAACTTTGGTTTCGTTATTGACTGCGGATTTGATTTTCTGGGTATCCATTGAGAAGTCCGCGGGCAACTGCACAAAGTTGACTTCGCCTTCAACTCGCAACGCGGCTTTTTCGTATTCGGAAAAAGACGGAATCGGGATGACAGCGTTAAATTTCGGGGGCAGAATCTCTGTTATCATGTAAATGAGTTCTATTGAGCCGTTGCCCAGCAGGATGTTTTCTGCTTTGACGCCGTGCCCTACATATTTGGCGATTTTGTTTTTGAATTCAACGGGGTTTGGGTCGGGGTAGAATTTGATAAGGCGAGCGTTTTTTTGTACTGCTTCGACGGCTTTTGGAGGTGGACCCATAAAGTTGATGGGACCGCTAAATTCCAGCACGTCTTCTAGGGGGATGTTGTATTTTCTGCTGAAACCCCAGATGTCGCCGCCGTGGCTGACGAATCTGCGTTTTTTACATGTGCCCGACATTTAGTGTTGCTCCATTAGTTTGGCTATTTCTTTCTCCACTACTAGGTCTGCTTTGTAGTGGGCGTTGTACAAGTTTACAAGCTTGTATAGCCAATACACTACTCCGACGCCTAACGTGACAATTGTAATCAACACATATGACGTTAACGGTATAGTCTGCGTCATGAAAACCCGCTCAGGGAGTGCTGCATTTAGAAACAGGTCTTCGTTTTGCTCGTGTTGAGCTAAGTCTTTGCTTAGCAGGTACACGAGGACAAATGCTGGGATGATTAGGATGATGCTAGCAGCCCATAGCTTTGCGTTGCGCTTCTTGAATGGCGGGTTCGGCGGAGGCTGCGTTTTGCCTCTGCTTTGCAGGTATTGGGCGACTTGCTGCTCAATTTCCGCCTGCTTCTTCAAATGCTGGTTTCTGCCTTCAACCAGCCGGTGGAACATGGGGAAAAACGCTACGCCGAAGGTTACAATTGCCCCCAAAAACCACATTGAAAACCAGACTTTGTGGTCAACGTAACTTTTGTTCATGGAGGATTGCATGTTTGCCCAGACTTTCCCGTTTTAATTCCTGCCAAGGTTGGGGTAGCCAAACTTTATAAGGTCTTCCATTGACGATTTAGATAAAATGAGCTACCGCCCTATGCTGCTCTCCATCATAATTCCCGTCTACAACGAGGAGTTAACAGTAGGCGACATCATTGACCGAGCAGAAGAGGCGGCAAAAAAAGTGGGGTTACCTTTTGAAATTATTGTAGTTAACGATTTATCCTATGACCGCTCGCTTCAAGAAGCGTTGACGCGCAATGTTCGTGTGTATTCGCTTAAGCAGCACCTCGGCAAAGGCTATGCCCTGCGTGCTGGTTTCAGCCAGGCAAAAGGCGACGTGATTGTCACTATGGATTCGGATGGGTCGCATTGGCCTGAGGAACTCCATGAGGTTTTGGCGCCCGTGCTCTCCGGCAAAGCAGACATGGTCATAGGCAGCCGATACATGAACCACAAACGAGTCGAAGCCCGCAAACTCAACAAATTCGGCGTCCGCATCTTCAACTCCCTAATCGAGCTGTTCACCGGCGTCAACATCACCGACAGCCAATCCGGCTACCGCGCCATGAAACGCGAAGTATTAGCTAAGCAAAAATTAAAGTCAGGTGAATACGAAATAGAGTCTGAAATGCTTGTAAAAACGGTTAAAGCAGGTTTCCGAGTTGCCGAAGTCCCCATAACCTTTGAGCAGCGCACCTATGGACATTCGGGTGTGGATCCGATGGTGGATGGCAGCAAAATCTTGCTCTCAATTATAGTGGCTTACTTTAGGGGGTAAATGAAAGCGGCTGACGTGTTGCCTAAGGTTTCGGTTATTGTAGCGTCATATAACAGTGGTGAAACCATCGAGGAATGCCTCAAAGCAATTCTCGCCTTGGATTACCCCGAAGGCTACGTCGAAGTCATCGTGATGGACGGCGTAAGCACAGACGCCACCGTACAAATCGCCAAGCAGTTTCCCATAAAAGTTCTATCCATGAAAATCAACTGCCCCGCAGCCTACAACTACGCCCAAAAAATCGCTTTGCACCCGGTTTTAGGGTTTATTGACGCCGACGCCAAAGTAGAACCGTCATGGCTAAAGAAGCTCGTACCGCACCTAAATGAGCAGGGAGTGGCCGGTGTAAGCGGCAGTATTGAAACTTGGAACCATAATAATCCTTGGGCGCGGAGCATCGGCTACGAACTAAAAAACCGCTACAGCCGCATCGGCAAATACACGGAGCGCATCGCAACTATGAACCTACTTCTCAAAAAGTCAGTATTGGATGAAGTAGGCGGATGGGCAGAGGATTTTCCAAGCCAGTACGACACCGACTTCGGTTTCCGCATGTCAAAGTTAGGCTACAAAATCGCCTACGAACCCCTAGCGGTCTGCTACCACTTCAACCGCCCCACTTTGAAAGCATATTACCGCCAGCAACGCCAATACGGCAAAAACACCCTGCGCCTCTACTTCAAGCATGGACACCTTGCCAAAGGCGACGAAATCACAGACGCCGGCATGAACATCCAACCCATCCTGTTCCTAGCCACCATCGGGCTGTTTCTGCTTGGGATTGTGCCACTGCTGCGGCTGCTCTGGCTGGGCGCTGGATTGGTGCTGCTTGGGATACTTGTTTACTTTGTTTACTCCGCAGCGAAGGTCTCCAACAAATTCCACGACTGGTCCGCCATGCGCCTTGTGGTGCTTTACTATGTGCGTTCGGCGGCGTGGTTTATCGGCGCAGTCGCAGCCACCGTCAACTACCTCAAGGGAGGAAAACGCTAAGTGCCGCCTAAAGTCTGCTTTATCAGCCCAGAGTACTGGCCCCTAACAGGCGGCACAGGCAGCTATGTCTACTACCTCAGCAATCAGCTCCTCAAAAATCACTACCGCATCCACGTGGTGACGGGAGCCAACCAAACCCAAGACGTAACAGTAAACCCGCAGCTTGACGTGTCTTTCCTTAAAATACCTAAAATGCCCATAGTCAAATCATTTATGCTTGCGCAAACAAGCAGCCGCAAACTTCAAAGCATCAAGAAAGCCGCCGACATCGATATCATGCATCCTCAACTGCCCCTAACCCCAAGCTTTGCAGTGCCCCCCAACTATGGAAAAACCCTTGTTTGCACAGTCCACTCTACATGGAAGGGCGAAGCCGAAGCCATACGGGGCGAACCGTTCCTGCGTTTAAACGCTAACGAAAAAGTTCTGGTTAGCTTTAACAGGTTTCTGCGGTTCTTTGAGGATGGCATGATTCACCGAGCGCGAAAAATCATTGCGGTTAGTCACTTTACGAAGTGGGAACTCACTAATTACTACAAGATTCCGGCGCATAAAATCCGGGTTATCCATAACGGGGTGGACATCCAAAAATTCCAGCCGACAGAGGACAAAGCCAAAGTCAAGACGCAGCTTGGGCTCAAACCCGACGACTTAGCCATCGTCTCCGTCGGCAGACTCTACGCCCGCAAAGGATTGTTCACCCTCATAGAGAGCATGCCCTCCGTCGTCAAACGGTTCCCAAAAGCCAAATTCATCATCTCCGGCAAGGGGCAAAGCGACGAAATGCAGAAGCTCATCAGCCACGCCACCCACCTCGGCGTCATCGGCAACATAGTCTTCACAGGCTACACCCCTGATAAGGAACTGCCTAAACTGTATCAGGCAGCGGATGTGTTTGCGTTCAGCACCTTCTATGAGCACCATCCGTTTGCGGTTTTAGAGGCGCTGTCGACTGGGCTACCGGTGGTGACAACAACCGTGGGCGGCATACCTGAAACCATCCAGTCAGGCAAAAACGGACTGCTGGTTCAGCCGTTCAACTCCAAACAGTTCTCCGACGGCATGCTTTACTTGCTGGAGCACCCCAGAGAAGCGGTGGAGATGGGCAAAGCGGCGCGGCGGACGGTGGTGGAGCATCTGGACTGGCGCATAGTGGTTAAGGACGCGATGAAAGTTTACCAAGAAGCCCTCAGTTAAGCCTTAAGCGTGTTTCCCGCTGTTTGTGTGTTAATCTTTAAAAGCAAACAAACCCAACGTATCTTGACCGAAAATGCCTACAATTGAGAAGCTAAAAACGATACTGGCTTCACATAAAGAAGAACTAAAGCAAAACTACAAAATTAAAGAAATCGGTATATTCGGCTCCTACGTTAGAAACGAACAAACCAAAAAAAGCGACGTAGACGTCTTGGTGACTTTTTCCGAAACCATTGATCTTTTCGCGTTTGTTGAGCTTGAGAACCACTTAAGTGACATCTTAGGCGTTAAAGTAGACCTAGTTATGAAAGACGGAATTAAACCTCGGCTTAAAGAACGAATCCTAAGCGAGGCAGTTTACGTTTTAGGGACGTCCAAGTCTAACTCGAAGACATAATCAGCGCCATAGATAACATCAAAGTGTACACCGAATGCTTGAACTTTGAAGGGTTCGTCGGGGACAGAAAAACTGTGGATGCGGTGATTAGGAATTTTGAGATTATTGGTGAAGCCGCAAAGCAGGTTCCGTCGTCTGTAAGGAAAGAATACCCGAAAGTGTCATGGAAGACATGTCAGGGATGAGAGACAAACTTATCCACGGATACTTTGGCATCCAGTTGGACGTTGTTTGGAAAACAGTAAAGGAACGTCTACCAGCTTTACGGGCTCTGATAGTTGAGGTTTTAGCCGACATCAAAGAATGAGAACCAAAGCTTGAGGATAAAAGCCCTAAACCATCTGTATTGGTTCTTTACGGTACGCCTTCGTTATACGCTGGAACAAGTGAATAACATCTATCGAACTAAACATGAGCTTCGTAAGGTACTCGTGTTGGTAAATGAATATCTGAGCTTTGACGGGCATGTCAAGGTTAGGCGGCTCAAACCGTCTGGCGACTTCTGCGATGGGCATGCCTTCGATTTGTATGGTGTCTACGTTGAAGTGTGCTTTGTCGGCGACGTATTTGAGGTAAGTTTCTTTCCAATCCAGCTTCATAACTTCGGCGGCGACTATATCAACCGCCAACGCGTCGTTGCCGGTCAAGAATAAGCCCATTTGGACGGGTTTGCCTTTGGTGGGACCGTTGCCTTCTATACCAATCCTCGCATCCATTATGGTTAAGGCGGGCTTGAACAGACTATATAATCGGTAGAAAACTTCTGGCAGATAGGGGTGAAGGTAGATGCGTCGGTTGCTTGGAATGCACCCGAACAGGTTTTTGAGTGCCCCGCTGTAAGCCATAAACTCATGCGTCTTCATCAGCGGCAAATCAACTACTGCGTCGGCGTCTATGACTGTTTTGGGCAGGTAGAGCCGTTTGAGCGGTCCATTGGTTGGAAGCTTGACTTCGACGACTTTGTCCTCAGACAGGTTAATGACGGAGCCGCCTGCTTCCTGCACGGCTTTTTGGGCGCCGGTTTTGTCGAAGGCTTGCCAGCAGGGGTAGTTGATGCCGTTGGATTCGCCCACTATGACTTCGCTGTTTTGGTCGCGGAGAAGCCCTACAACTTGCCCTATGACTTGGGGGCTGGTGACTACGCCCGGCAAATACTCGGGGTGGCTCAAATTAGGCTTAATGTAAATCCGTTTCTTTCCTCGCAGGTTGGCTTTGTCGACGGCGTCTTTTATGATGTCGCTTACGTCGGCGCCTGCACGGCTGATTTTAACGGTGTTAGCTGCCATTGGCTATTTTCACTCCGTTTAAGCAGCCGGGGTCGCCGTTTAAAGTGTCGCCGTTGTGGTAAGCTGCGCTGCGTGCCCGGCATCCACCACAGATAAATTTGTAAGTGCATTTGCTGCAGCTGCCTTTTAGGTTAGCTCGGTTGCGGAAAGCGTTAAACAGCGGCGCAGCAAGCCAAATGTCGCGGAATGTGCGTTCTTTGAGGTTGCCGACGTTCTCAGGCAGGAAAACGCATGGACGCACATCCCCCGACGGGCTGATAGCGCAGTAAAGCCTTCCTGCTCCGCATCCGCCGATGAATTCGCCCAAAGGAACCGCCTTCTTTGTGACTTTAACGGTTTGCATATGCGCCAATGCCATAGTAACTTCGCCTGTGCCCGAATCACCCTGGTATTGTGCTGCAACCCGCGCCAGCTGCGGAGCTGTAGCTAAGATTGTGGTTTTGCAACCCGCCGACATCCGATTAAGCAAATAACGCATAACTTCTTCGCGCTCCTGCGCTGAGAGGTCTTGGTCAGCGTGGTCCTTACCTCTGCCCGCGGGGATGAAGTTGAAGTAAGTGAACCGCTCCACACCCAGTTTCTCCGCTAAGTCGATGATGCCGGGAAGCTCCGCCATATTGTTTTTGCCCACAGTGGTGGCTATGCAGGCGCAGATGTCTGCGTCTATGCAGTTTTTTAGGCCAGCGACGGCTTGGTCGTAGGCGCCGGGGACGCCTCGGAAGTCGTCGTGGGTTTTGGCGGTTGCGCCATCGATGGATATGTCGATGTAGTTGACGCCTGCTGCTTTGATTTTTTTAGCGTTTTCTTTGTTTAGCAGGGTACCGTTTGAGGCAAGCGACACGTAGAGTCCTCGGTCGGAGGCGTAGCGTGCAACTTGGAAGAAGTCTTTTCGGGTGAGGGGTTCGCCGCCGCTGAAAGCCAACGCAGTTACATGTGCATCTGCCAACTGGTCAACTACGTTGAGCGCTTGTTCGGTGGTTAATTCGTCGGGTTCGGGTTCGCCGCTGTTGCTGTAGCAGTGTTTGCACCGCAGGTTACATTTGTGGGTGAAGTCCCAAACCACTAGGAACGGGGCAACAAGGGATATTGGTTTTTTGATGCCGAAGTAAGAGAAGGACTCGACTAGGTTGAGGACGGCGTTTCGGGCGTAGCGGTCGGTTAGGAGTTTCTCGACTTTGGCGCGTTTAAACCCGAGGGCGCGCCTTAGGAATTCTATCCAGAACGCGATTATTTGGCTGTACAATCCGCTGCATTGGCTGCATTTCTGGTCGGTTTTTCCTCCGTAATCATCCAGCGCTGCTTCGAGTACGGTTCTGCCGCAGCCGGGGCATTTTTTGAGTGAGAGTTTTAGCATCCGCTTGGTCATGGGCATGGTTACGATGGCGTTCCAGAACGTGTCGTGGCTAAGGATGCTCATTTGGGCGGGTTCTCCAAGCGGTTCTGGTATGTTAATGCTGTCGGGGTGGATGTAAAGATTTCTCTAAAAACCCGGCGCTTCGCATCCATGCTCAGTAATCAATGGAGAAAACTCTTTGCGGAACATAAACCGTTACCTGCTTGTACAGCCAGCCACAACCAGAAAGCAACGCAGCCTAGACTCAAAACCAGAACTCAGCTTTCTGCTTAAAACGTAAGAATATGAAGAATAGTCAGTTGTTCTGTTCTTTACTAAACAAAAAAAGAAAAGGAAAGATTGGAGTTTAGTGTTTTCTTAAGAGCAACCCTATGAGGGCTACTCCGAGCACTATAACCGCCAATATTGTTGCAATAGACATGGGTAGGAAGTACTGGTCTGCCATGGAGGGTGCTGCTGTTGGCGCTGGAGTTGGGGTTGCTGCGGGTTCATCGACTACGAATGCACTTTGTGCAGTTGAAGCATAGTATGCGCCTGAACCTTGGAACGTCACGTAAACTATGTATTTGCCTGAGATGTCGGGGACCCAGCTGAAGCTGTATGCGCCGCTGGCGTCGCTTGTGGTTTCGCCAATGACACGGAAGTTGTCGTTTGAGTCAAGTACACTGACAGTTAAGGGTACACCGGTTGCGTTGCTTGGAGCTGTGAATTGCTTCCAGACATAGAGCATCCATGCGCTTTGGCTTTCGTCAGAGACTGCTGGAACACCGTTGGGGAACCGTAATGTCATTGCGTCAGTCTTTGTGCCTGGAGAGACATCCATCACTGTGCCTTCAATGAGAACGCTGCTGCCTGATGTGGAGACCTTCGGGGAAGCTGCTACCGTAACCGCTGATGGTCCTTTGCCTAGTGCGTAGATACGTTGGTCGTATGTATCCATGCCTGCAATGATGCTGTCGCCGATGACTGGGTTACCGCCCCAACGAGTTAAACGCATTAAACCGTTTACGCGGAAGATTTGGCTGCCGTCAGTTGCATTAATGCAGATGTAGGGTGCTCCTCTTGGCATTGGCTGCTGAGCGGAGTGCTCTAGTGTGCCGATGTATATTTTGCCATCAGCAATTAGGTCAATCCATCCCCACCAGTTGTTGCCAGTGACAGGTTCACCGTATATGTCAGACATGTCATAAGTCCATACTGTGTGGCCGTTTGCAAGGTCATATGCGTAGAGTATGCCGCCGACACCCACCGAGAACAATCTGCCGTAGGCAAAGTACCAGGTGTGTTCAGCATTACCCCAGCCGTAAGCATCTGCATAGTTTTCGCTCTCAGTTGCCCAGAGGTATTTACCAGTGGTTACGCTGAAGCCGTAGTGGGTTGTTAGCTCTTTGTCCCAGACTCCAATGACACCGTCGCCATAAACTGGATCGGTAACATAGTTGGTTGCACCTGAATATCCGATTGTATTTTCACCTGCAAGCCATTCAGCTGGTGCATTCCACCAAGAGTCGTATATCGTTGAGATGCTTTGTTGGTTGCTCGTAACGTTTGCGGTGAGTGTTGCTGTGATGCCGTCAGTTGGAAGTGCCCATACTCTTACCTGGGTGTCGTTGAAGAACATCGAAATCACTCTGTCAGGATAGACCTTGAATACTGGTGCAAAGAATGAGTTGCTTGACATTAGTCCTTTCGGAATAGTTACGTTCCATGAGTAGCATCCTGGACCAGAGACATCCATAGTTTTCAGCATAACGTTGCTTGCCCAGCTGCCGTATGAAGGAGTGCCTTCTATTGCGCCGCCTGCACTTAAGCCTGCTAGTGTTGAGTTCCACATTGCCATCCATCCGCGAGCAGTGTCGATTTGGTAGACTAGAATTTCGCCTTTAGCTCCACGTGCGGTTACTTGCCCAGAGGGAACATTGACAAAGGTGTATGCCCATGAACCGTCAAAGGGATCATATGCTGTCCAAGTTGATCCGGATGTAGAGAATATGTAGCTGTACATTGCGTCAACGTTGTAGCTGCTCCAGTACAATTCTTGACCGAAGGATAGAACTGTATTATTCCTCTCCCAGAGAGTTTCGCCTGTGTGTAAGTCAACTGCTTTAATTGAGGGAGTACCTAGAGAGCCGTATGTGCCTGTTCCAGGGTCAGTTGCGTAGTAGAGCACACCGTTTAGTACAACAGAGTTTGAGAATTTGCCTTCATAAGCGTCGCCTGTGTTCATGCCTGCCATTACGTTATCGCCATAGCCGTTCTCGTAAAGTCCGCCTGCCATGCCGCCAGTGGTCAAATCTTGAGCCCATAGAACGTGTGCAGTTTCTGGTGCATCGTCATTGTAGAGTGCAAGGGAGTTGTCAGGTCTTGTAACCCAGTTGCCTGAAACACTGTACCAGGATCTCAATTGATCATCAATTGGACGAGTCCAGTATTCAGTTGGCAGAGGTTGATCTGGGTAAACCGGAGAAGCTTCACTGACTACTTCTAGTGTACATGATGCGCTGCTTGCAAGCATAATGGTGCCTTTAGGAATAAAGAAAAATCCATTAGACATGTCCATTCTTTGCAAAGCTGTCGTATCTACTGGCATTTCTTGCTGTGGGAAAACACTGGTTATAGTATAGTTTCCAAGCGAGTGCGGTACGAATTGCGAGTAGGTTGATCCTGTGGAGTCAGTTTTCAATGGACCTATTGTCACGTTGGTGCCGTCAGGTTGTGTAACGATTATAGAAACCGTCCAGCCATAGTCGGCAGATTCTAGTGCCTCTGTGATACCGCATTTGAGCAGTGTTGTTTCGCCAAGGCCGATTTTGTTTGGAATTGCGTCAACGACTGAGTATGTTTTCATCGAGGTTGCTGCTTGAGCATTAAGGGTCGGTGAAGAGATTGCTAATAATGAAGCTACAAAAACAAAAAGTAGCGTTGCTGCTGCAATTTTTTTATAATTCATTTTTTTTATTGCTCCTTTTTAAAGGCGCCAATTTATCGTTCAATTGGTCGCCTTGCAACAGTATTAGTCGTTATTTGTTTATAAATTTTTATACGATTTCCAAATATATAATTTAAAATGTGGATTTATCACCCATATTGAAGGAAAAATTAAATTAAAATTCAAAAAAACACTAAAAAATAACGGATTCAAACCAATCAAGAAACAACAAAACTAAACGCCACCTAAATCACGGACCGCAGCCCTAACCAAAGACACAACAGGCAAACCATAGGGGCACCTTAATTCACATTGCCCGCACCCAGAGCACGCTGCACCTTTCAATTCAAGCCCGCCGTACAGTTTTTTAGCCCACAAAAACAAACCGTAAACGCTGTAAAAATCGTAAAACCGCAATACCGCTGCAACATTGATGCCCTCAGGACAAGGCATGCATAAACCGCAGTCCCGACAGTATTCGCCTAAATTAAAACTAAACCGCTTAACCTCATCCGCTGTTAATCCTCTGTAAGCGACGCCAGTTTGAGCGGCAACTTGTACTTCTTTTTGGCTTTTCAACCCGGGAATCACCGTTGACAGTGCTTGAGAGAGAACAAAACGAAGCGCACTACGCACCCGATCGTCAGTCGATTCGCCAAGAAGCGCATTAAGCTCAGGTTCATCTGATACCAATGAAAGCGAAGGCTGGTAAAGGCAAGTTATCAAATTCGAGGTTTTCGCCATAAACGGCTTCATGGCAACCACACCTACATCATATTTCTTGGCGGCGGGCAGCAGCTCTTCAAGCGCTTGCCGAGTCACAACATTGAGCGGCACCAAAACCGTGTCAAACTCTCCGGTCGCAATAGCCTTCGCCAGCACCCTTGGCTTATGACCTGTGATCCCTATGAAATCTGCTAAACCCTCCCGTTGGGCTTGCTTGCAAGTCCGCAAAGAACCATCTTCACCCATGGCTTTCTGAAGCGTTTTCTCGTCATCGATTCCATGAAGCTGCAAAATGTCAACGTGGTCGGTGCGCAGGTTTTTGAGGCTAACCGAGAAGTCGTCGAGGGATTCCTGTTTAGTTCGGCTACCTGTTTTGGTCGCGATGATGCAGTTGTTTCTGACGTTTTCGAGGGCGGCGCCAAGTTTTTCCTCGCTGTCCCCATCCCAACGCGCTGTATCAAAATAGTTAATCCCTAAACCGTAAGCACACCTAACCACTTCAACCGCTTGTGACGCGGGCAACTCAGCTATCCATGTGCCGCCAAACCCCACCTGCGACACAAACAAGTTGGTTCTGCCAAGCCGCCTCTTATCCAACAACAACACCTAAGCCATGCCGCTTGCCTTTTTGGTGCCATGCAGCATGCGGCTTTTAGCAAAAGACAAGATGCCTTCGCGTTTGGCGCGTTTAAGAATCTGCTTAGGAGCCATGTGGAAGCTTTTGAAGAACCGCCACTGCACCGCCTTAAGCGACGCAAAATCGTACTCGTCGGATTTAACGGCAAGCAGGTAGTCGTCGAGCTGGGTGTATTTGCCGCTTTCTAAGAGTTCGTTGTAGAGTTTGCTATCAGGGTAAGCGATGAAAATATTGAATTGGCAATAGTCAGGGTCGAGTTTTTTGGCAAATTTAAGGGAAACCTCCATATCGGCGAGGGTTTCGTCGGGTAAGCCTATCATGAAGCTGCAGGCGGTTTTTATGCCGTGCTTTTTGCAGAGCGCAAACGCCGCTTCGACCTGTTGGGGGGTAGTGTTTCTGCCGATTCGCTTTAGCACTTTGGGCGAGCCGGATTCAACGCCGAACCAAATGACTTTGCACCCTGCCTCACTCATCAACCCGAGCAGTTCATCGTCCACGAGGTCAACACGGGTATCACATACCCATTCCAAACCCAAATTCTTCTCTATCATAAGCCGGCAGAGCTCTTTGGTTTTCTCTTTCCGTAACGTGAAATTATCGTTAATAAAATAAATTCCCTTAGTTCCAAAACGTTTTTGCAGATCTTCAATTTCGCCTATAACCCGCTGCGGACTGAAACCCCGACAAATGTTCCCCCAAAGTTTTCGAGTTTCACAGAATCCACAGCTAAACACACAACCGCGACTAATACTCATAATGTCTGCCGGTCGAGCATTTATGAACTCGACGATGCGGTCGTACTGTTCCAAGGGAAGAAGGTGTCTTGCTGGGTAGGGGATTTCATCCATGGTCTCTATGAATACGGGCGGGTTTACGATGTTGCCGTTTGGGCTGCGCGACGCGACACCTGCAACTTGGGAGGCTGCTGTGAGGTCTCCGACTGTGAGAGCGTCTGCGAGTTGAGTTATAGCTCGCTCTCCTTCGCCCATGACGACGTAGTCGATTTCAGGGTGGGACAGCAATGTTTCAGGTAAGTAGGATGCGTGCCATCCGCCCACAACTATGATGCAGTCGGCTTTGGCTTCTTTTATCGCTTGGGCAGTTTCGACACAGCGTTTGAAGGTTGCGGAGCCACAGGTGATGCCGACCAATGTGGGATCAAAAGAGGTGATTAGTTCTTTGACTTCGGTTAAGGGTTTGTTTTGGAGATAGTTGTCCAACATCTGCACCGTGTAGCCGGCTTTTTCCATAGCGGAAGCCACGTACATTAAGCCGATTGGTGGCAGACGTTTCCCGTGGTACCAAGTGTCTTTTTCTGGAGGCGCAGTGGTCAGGAGTAGAACCCGTTTTGCTCGGGGTTGCCGGATGGTTTGAGAGGGGGGTTTTTTGGGCACAAGGGTTGCCTCGGGTGTAGGGGTTTGATTATTTGCGCTGTTTATAGCTTTAACGGATTATTCACTGCACACGTCATTTTGGGGCAGAGGGCAAAAATCGTATAGGAATTTAAGGCGTCACGGACGATTTGCGCAACATTTTACCTTTTTAACCTGAAAAAATCCAAAAACAAAGGTAAAAATGCTAAATAGATAAATATTTGCTCAGCACCTTAATATTCAACGTTAAGTTGCTCTTACAAAACAAACCAGGTACAATGATTTCATTGAACTCGCCTAAAATTGATGAAATAGATGCCAAAATTCTAAAGATGCTGCTAGCGGAATCCAGAACAAGCTTCACCGACATCGCAAAGGAATGCAAGATAACAGTCGGTGCTGTCCGCATGCGCTACAAACGTCTATGTAAAGAAGGCACCATAAACGGCGAAGTCACCCTCATCAACCCACACTGCCTCGGCTACCGCCACATTATAGACTTAGGCATAATATCCGATGTAGAAAACGACAAAGAAATTTCAACCTACCTAGAAAACAAACCATACATATCCCAAGTAGTCACGCACCTTGGAAAATACAATTTCTACGGCAAAATCGTTCTACGCGACTTAAACAGAATGTCAGATGTTCTCGAAGACCTAGAAGCTAACCCAAAAATCAAACGCGTCGACCCCATCATTTGGGCTGAAGCCATCAACGTAGAATTCCCACAGAACCTAGTAATCAGGCCTCTGCCGCCCAACTCTGAACCAATAAAGCGTCCCCCAATACAGGACTTCAGCCAGTCACAAGTCAAACTCGACGAAATCGACCGAAAAATCGCCATCATCCTTTCAAAAAAATCACGCACCCCCTTCAGGCAAATCGCTGAACACCTAAATATATCCACAAAAACCGTCATCCAAAGATACAAGAAACTTCGAACCAACGTCTTGATACGTTCTACAATTACCTTAGACCTCAACAAACTAGGCTACCACGCCTTAGCAGACATCTACATCAAAGTATCCAACCGCAGCAAAATGACCAGCATCTACGATCAACTACTCCACATACCCAACGTCATAGTTATAATCCGCCTCTTCGGCAGCTACGACCTCTACGTCTGCGTGGCACTTGAAGACTTTAACAAAATATTTGAAGTCTCAGACCGTATAAGCAAAATTAACGGCTTAGAAAAACCCGATGTCTTCATTACCCCAATGCTGCCCTCGTGGCCTCTAAACCTATTCACGGCTATGCTTGAAGAAGAGGAAATGCCAAAGTATTGGCTGGGCAAACCCCGAAGTGCGAAACAGCCAAGCGGCGAATAAGTCTACTATTTTTGAGCTACCCAGAAACTCATTTCGGGTTTACACACGAGTCTATACACATACGACAAGGGATTAGGTAGCCACGTGCCAGTTAAGAAGTGGTCGGTACGTCGGAAACTGTGGAACCCCTGCTTTTTAAAAACTTCCAGGAGGGTCTGGTGGTTTATGGCGTGTTCTTTTTTGTGCCAGTAATCTGAAAGGGTGTAATCAATCATGGGAACATGTAAACCGATGATTTGGAAGTAGACGCCGTTTATTATGGGGTTAGAGTGAAAGGTGATGCCTTTGACTATGCTTGCTAACATGCTTTTTTCGTTACCCCAGTAATATGGCGAAGCCTCGTGGTCAATGTAGACTACTCCGCCCTGCTTTACGTAGCCGCATAAAGTCGCTAACGCTGCGGCATAATCGGGCAAGTGATGTAAAACCGAGTAGGCGCATACTAAGTCGAATTCTTCGTCGTCAAAGGTTAAGTCTTCAATTGGTGAGTTGAGGACGGTTAATTTTTCTGGAATGTACTGGTGGTACTTCTTTTTGAGTATGCTGCACATTTCGGGGGAAATATCAGTTGCCACAACAGCGTAACCCATCTCTAGGAGTTTACCTGTCAAGTTTCCTGTGCCTGCGCCGACGTCCAAAGCGCGGTGCTGGTTGTTTTGGATTTGCCCATTTATTGCCCTGAGTTGGCGCCAGACACGCTGTTGCTCTTTTTTACTGTAAACTTCGGGGTGAAGCAACTCGTAGCAGCCTGCTTCCAGCCGGTGAACTGAAACATTAGCCTGATGAATCTGGTCTTTAAACGAAGGGTCAGCCTGCAAATCCAAATAGTCTCCGAGTTATTGTGCATTAAACGCTTCTCTGAATTTAAAGAATTTGAACCTACCTGTTTTAACCAAATTAGGAATTTAGGGTTCAGAAATGCGAAACGATTTAAGCATTAAACACCACCATCAAAGAGAACAATTCGCCTTAAGCGTGAAGCAGACATGAAACCCCACATTACACTAGTTAACCCTGCAGCACCCGCCGGAGCAGTCATGCACTGGCCATTCGCACTTTTAGGTTTAGGCTACTTAGCAGCAGTTTTAGAGAAAAACAACTTCCAAGTAGACGTCATCGACTGCCAAGTTCAACAGATGACCCTCGACGAATTCAAAGCTGAAATTGCAAAACGCAAACCCGACATTGTTGGGGCAACCGCCTCCACACTCACCTACAAATCAGGCATGAAATTAATCCAAGCCGCCCGAGAAGTCCAACCAAACGCAGTTACTTTCGCAGGCGGCCCCCACGTCACCTTCTGGGATGACCATGCCTTGGAAGACTACCCTGAACTTGATGTTGTGGTACGCAGGGAAGGCGAAGCCACGCTTCTGGATTTGGTGCAACATGTTGAAGCAGGCAAAACCTTCGACGACGTTCTGGGCATAACCTACCGCAAAGATGAAAAAATAGTGCGTAACGCAGACCGCCCCTACATCGAAGACCTCGACAGTTTGCCCTTCCCAGCCCGACACCTGTGGCCTATGGATAAGTTCCAGCAGTACGAAGACGTCCTCTACCTCGCCATGACAAGAGGCTGCGTTTACTGGTGTGAATTCTGCTGCACTGTGCGCATGCATGGACGCCAGTACCGAATGAGAAGCGCCCAAAACGTTGTGGACGAAATTGAAGTCCTCTACAAGACTTATGGCAAAACTAAGTTCACTTTTTGTGATGACGCCTTCACCGTTGACAAGGCACGCGTGGAAGAACTTTGTAGCGAAATCAAGAAGCGCAACCTGAAAATCGAGTGGAACTGTGGCACCCGAGTAGACATGATAACTAAAGAGTTGCTCCGCACTATGAAGGACGCGGGCTGTGTGTCGGTGTGGTTTGGCGTTGAATCCGCGACGCAGCAAGTTTTGGATGCTATGAAAAAGGGCATCACGCCAGAATTAACTGAGAAGGTCATCGGTTGGGTACGCGAGGCAGGTTTGAAGCCTACGCCAAACGTTATTCTTGGTTTCCCCGGCGAAACCAAACAGAGCGCATGGAAAACAATCAAATTTATAGAGAAAATAGCTCCTAACTCGGTGGGTTTCTACAATGTTGCCACCCCTTTCCCAGGAACGCCGCTCTATGACCAGGTGAAAAAGAATGGGTGGATGCGAATTACAGACTTCGACAAGTATGACACGACGCGCCCCATCTTTGAAACTCCACAGTTAAGCATGAAAGACCTGGGCAAACTGCGTGAAAGCGCATTTCACCATTATTACCTCAGGAGAGCGTACTTTATGGAGAAAAACCGCCGCTTCAAGGTTTCCACCGCAATCGTGGTAGGCATGCATTTCGTTGCCAACATTAAATTAAAGTTGAGGAGAAGCTAAATTCAGCTTCTCTTTATCTTCAAATTTTGTTTTTTTTTGCTTTGCATTTTTTAAGACTAGAAGGGCTAGAAAAAACCAGATTTAATTAAGCAATAGTTTGGAGAGCTCTGAGGGTATACTGAGGCTTTGGCTACCAACTAGGAGAAAGCTTGCAAACCGCAATGAATGATTTTCATCGTGATTTTAAACCAGAGCCTTTTCAGCCCGAGTTGCATCTCCAATGCTGCCATCTTTTTCCATTGTTTAAAAAATGGAAAGTGCATTGTTGCTTTTCTATGAAAACTGATTTATTTTCAAGTTGCTTATAATACTTTGTAAACTGTTCTTGTTTAATGCACTATTACTAGTTTAAACTCAAGTTAAACTTTATTTTTGTGCATATTATCGTCTGTTTTTGTTTTTTAATCAATGAACATATCAATTTTTAGGCGTCATTCGAGCAAACTTTATGTGCAACGCACAATGTTAAATGACTGAACCCGGATGGATACTGTCGTTCACTTAGACACCACAGACAAAAAAATCCTAAACATCCTCATCGACGACGCAAGAACCAGCCTAAAAGACATAGCTAAAAAATGCGGAATCTCCTCAGTCTCCGTTTTAAACCGAATCAAGAACTTAAAAGCTGCGGGAGTAATTGAGGGAGCAACAGTTTTTCCAGCAATATACTTTCTTGGTTTTCACATTGTAGCGACCATCGGCATAGAAACAGACTCAAACCTTGATGAAATCGTCAAATACCTAAAGGACCACACCTACCTCATTGAGCCCTCAGTGTGCATAGGCGAGTACGATTTAACCGCTGTAATCTACGCTGAAAACATCGCGACCTTGCATGAACAGGTGGAAACCATCAGAAGGCGGTTTGGCTTAAGGAAAGTCATCGTTAATGTTTGGTCAGGTATTCCCAAGCTTAATTTCCACAACATTGATTTGAACCCACTTGAGGAGAGGTAAAAGTGGATAAAGTTGATTTTTTGATTTTGAACGAGCTATTGAAAGATGCTGAACTGTCTTTTGTGGAAATTGCCAGCCGCGTTCATTCAACGCCGGCTACGATTAGGCGTCGTTACGAGAGGATGAAAAAGGAAGGAACGGTTTTTCTTTGTCCAGTTTCGATTAATCTGGCTAAGCTTGGATATCAGGGTAAAGCGCTGCTTCTGATTAGGCTTATGCCTAACTGTAACAAGCTTGAAACCATTGATTACCTCATTAAAGTGAAGAACGTAATGGTTGTCACAGAAACCTTGGGGCCCTATGACATTTTGGCTATGGCACCTATTACTGATTTGAAAAGCATTCAGTTGCTAGTCGGGGAGGCTAGAAAGGCGCCTAATGTGGAGAGGGTCGAATTATCATGTATGGATTCGCTGTGCTTTCCGATTGGCGCTAATTTTGGTAAAGTGCTAGGCGACAAAAGTTTAACACTTGCCAAAAACGAAAAAATTTAAAGAATATAATTTTTTAAAAGAACTTGAGCCTAGGGAAACGCTGATACAAACTTATATTTAAAAAGAATACCAATAGTAACAATTTAAGAGAGAAATGAACACAAAAACGCTGGCTGTCATTATCTCTTTTGCAGCCCTCGCCACAGTGCTGAGTTTAATCAGAATCCCAGCCCCCTACATGCCCACCTTCACGTACTATATTGACGACATCGTGATCGTTGTTGGTTTCCTACTTTTCGGAATAAAAATCGGAGCAGCTATAATGGCGGTTAATTTGATCGCTGAAACGGCACTTGTACCCAGTCCAGTAGGAATCATAGGTGGACCCTACGGATTACTAGCCACCTTCACCATGGTATTGGGTGTTTATGTTTTCGAGAAAGTTTTTCGGCGGAGATTTTTAAATGGAAAATTTGGTAACACCAAAGCCGCAACAGCCGCCACAGGTATGGGGCTACTTACCAGAGTGCTAATCATGCTTCCGCTGGATTACTATCTTTATGGTTTCTTAGTCTCATTGGTTTCGGGATTAAGCATCGCCGACTCGTATGCACTTATCTGGGCAACTATGCCGTTTATAATCCTCTACAACGTCACTGTGCCGCTTTATGTCATCCCCATCAGCTACCTGATTGCCAAGAAGGCGTCCGGACTTAATTCGGGGCTTTTCAAAAACGCCCTCTACCGAGAAGCCGCAAGAAGCCAGATAGCGCCGCATTAAAGTTAATGGTTATTTTGGAGGTGGATTTTTCTTCTAAATCGCAAGCCGTCTATGAGGAAAATCGCAGCCGCCACAACCGTAACTATGGTTAAGAGCCAAAATGAGCCTTCAATCGGTGAACCCAAAAGAAGATGCGGAGTTAAAACAGCGAGTTCAGCGGCTAACACACCGACGAAGATGAAGCCGAAGATAGCGGCGCGGGGCATAAGCGTTCTGCCGAGCCAAACGTAGCCTTGTAAGTTTACCTTCCTTTTTATGGCGTAGTTACTGTAGTCGTCTTTCTCTGCGTAGCCTAAGTCTATGAGGCGTTGGAGGTTTCGGTATGCGACGCTGGGGCTGCTGAGGTTTGCGCCGCGCATGAGATCTCTTGGACCGACGGGTTTGGCGGCTTTAACAAGGTAAACGTAAGTGTTGAATAGGGTTGTGTTTAGTTCGTTTTTCTGCTCCAAACTGTGCGCCTGTTACCTGTTATGGACGGTTTTGGTTAAATAAGCTGTCCACGCCAACCGTTTTCGGTATGCAAGGATTTTACAAAATACAAAGTGAAAATGCCTGCTACTTGCGTTTTAAGCCAGTACAAGTCGCCTCAACCAGCAGGCAATGTGCCACATTTACAAACGCCAAAACAGACGCCCCTGCTTTAAGCCTTAGAAGATGATGCAGTAGGCAGCCGCCCTCTTCATCTACTACTAGAAAAACAAAAACCCAACCGAGCCTGCACCGTAATCGATATATGCGCAGTAACCAAGTATCGAAGCAATGCTGCCTCTCATCAGTTGGCTGGGACCAAACACACTAATCATCGCTACAGCTTTAGCGATGCTTGTTTTAGCCATACTGCTTGATTTGGTTTTAGGCGACCCATCCCCAAACCGCCCTGAGAAGCTGGCGTTTAAACTGCACCCAACGGTTTTGATGGGCAACCTTATCAAGAAAATAGAGCCTGCATTCAAAAACCCCAACCCGGCAACGGAAAAGTTCCTCGGCGTACTGCTAGGCTTAACAGCGATTGCGGCTTTTGCGTTACCTACGTTTTTCGCACTGTGGGCAATCTACACGTTTCTGCCCTTCTACGTTAACATCATAATCTACGCTGTCGTCGGAATCATATTGCTCAAGATGACCATATGCATCAAACTCGAAACCGACTGGACCAAAGCCACCGCTAAAGCCATAGACGCCGACGACGCAGCCGAAACCAAAAAATACGCTCACTTCAGCCGCCGCGACAGCCGCGGACTCAACGCCAGCCAGATGGGTTCAGCAGTTATCGAATCCATGTCCGAAAACTTAATCGACTTCAAACTCTCCCCCATGATGAGCTTCGCACTGTTCGGTGTTACAGGCGCCATAGCTTTCCGAGCCATAAACACGCTGGACGGTATGGTGGGCTTCAAAACCAAACAGCACATAAACACCGGGTGGTTCAGCGCAAACCTCGACAACTTTGTCAACTACATCCCCACACGGCTTGCTGCGCTTTTGATGATTGCGTCAGCAGCTATTTTGGGCATGGACGCAAAAAACGCTTGGCACGTTGCCCGCCGAGACCACAAAAAGACTCCGAGCCGCAACCACGGATGGCCCATGGCAGCCGTTGCAGGAGCACTCCACATCCAACTCGAAAAACCCGGACAATACATTTTAGGCGATTCAGATGAACCGTTAACGGGCAAAAAATTGTTGGGCGCCATGAAAATCCGAGACGTCACCATCATACTTTGGGGCTTAATCTGCCTAGCCGCACTGATTCTAGTCCGCCTCTTCTGGATCCCAATTTAGTGCAAAACATTAAATCCCACTTTTAGGGTTATGGTGTTCACCGAAGTGCCGCCTGATGCGTGTTTGCTTCATCAACCCGCCCCGAATACAGCCCAAAGCATGGGGAAAACCCAACGTTTTTCCACCTATAATTATGGCGTCAGCGGCTGCGGTGCTCGAAAAAGCCGGGCATATAGTGAGTATTATTGATGCACCGACTGAGGGTTGGGAAAACCTTGAGGAGCTCGACGCATCCAAGTACCGTGTTGGTTTGAGCGCGAAAACCATTGCTGGGCGTGTGGCGGATTGGCAGCCTGAGGTAGTTGTGGTGGAGATTCCGTTTTCGGGTTGGTCTAAAACCGCGTTTGAGGTGGTGTCCACTGTAAAAGCGGTTGACAAGGGCATTTTGGTGGTTCTTTTTGGTCTGCATCCTTCTTCGCGTCCCAAGGAATGCGTGGATAATCAGGAAGTCGACTTCGTGGTGGCTGGCGAACCCGAAGTCACTATCTCGGAGCTTATCGAAGCGTTGGGGCAGAAAAAAGCAGAGTTCAGCGGGATAGACGGGTTAGTGTACCGACAAAACGGCACCATTAAAGTTAACGGGAAACGCTCAGCCATCGAAGACTTGGACACTTTGCCTCTGCCCGCAAGGCACCTCCTACCCATGGACGTCTATGCAGAAGCCGTGAAGCAGAATCCCCTACGGGGCGAAGTCAGCAAGCCCTACACCATTATCCTAACTAGCCGCGGCTGCCCCTTTAGCTGCGTGTTCTGCACCCACTGCATTGTGTGGGGCAAAAAGTGGCGTCCGCGTAGCCCAAAAAATGTGGTTGACGAAATCGAACATGTCATCAAAACCTACGGCATACGGCAGGTGGACTTCGCCGACGATAACATGACTTGGAGCCGAGAGCGCATGGAGCAAATCTGCGACTTGATTGTTGAGCGGGGTTTGCGGTTTGAGTGGTTTACGCCCAACGGCGTCCGAGCGGACACGTTGGATGAGGCGTTGCTGCGTAAAATGAAGCAGGCGGGTTGCAAGAAAATCCGTGTTGCACCAGAATCCGGCGTCCAACATGTTGTGACTGACATAGCCAAAAAAAGCTTGGATTTGAAAAAGATTGAGGAAGCGGTGGTTGCCTGCAGAAAAGTCGGCATAAAAGTGGGTTGCTTCTTTGTAATGGGTTTAATCGGCGAAACCAAAGCCGACATAGAAGCCACCATCCAGTACGCTTACAAACTCAAAAAGCTCGGTGCGGAAAGCTTCATTTTTAGCATTGCGATGCCGCTTTATGGCACAGCGTTTTATGAGCAGGCAAAAGAGGGTGGCTTCATCCGTGAAGGCTTCTGTGATTATGCGTTGGCTGCGACTGAGCCGCTGGTTGAGACATCAGAGTGGTCGGCGGAGGATCTTATGGAGTTGTGTATGAAGGCTAATGCGATTAACAGGTCTTTGACGAGGCATAAGCTGGTTAATGCGGTTAAGCATCCGCGTCGGACTGTCAAGATTGTTGGTATGTTGCTGAAACGTTAGGGTTTGTTTACGTGTTTTTTGGTTTGCTGTTTTGTGTTTATGTGGGTGTGGCGATTTCTACGGCACCACAAGACTGGCGTTGAAGCGATTTGCTTTTTTGGAACGGGTTGTGTTGCTTATGTGGTTGCGGTGTGGCGGCGGGGGTTTCTTGCATACGCCAACATAGAGCTATGTTGGATTCTGCGTGGTGTGGTGTGGCGTTATGTTGTGTGAGCGGAAAAATTCACTTATGGGGCTTGGTTTTCTTAAACAGGAATAAAATCACCGCGACATAAGCGCGATTAAGACGGCGGTCAGAAGCAGTATAGCCCACGTTGGCACCATGCTTGGCAGCGCCACAGCAGAGTAAGATGCGGCTGTGGCTTCGGACTGCACTGTTGCTAAACATGTAGCGGCATCAAGAATTACCAACGCAGCCATCAGCAAAGCCGAAACCCAGCCTCTATCCAAGCCCTAAACCTCAAAACCCATATCGCCCTCTAGGCTTTAGCTCTCCCCCCAGAACACTTTTGTTCCGCTACCAGAACACCAAACCGTTTAAGAGACAATCAGCACTCTGCCGTTTAACACCACGAAATCAACTGCAATGTCCTTGATTTTTTGGTCGCCAACCGAAGCAGGATCTTCCGCCAGTATGGTCATGTCGGCGAGTTTGCCTTCCTCAACGGAGCCTTTCTGGGTTTCTTCGCCTGAACAGTAAGCCGCATCCAAAGTGTACAGCCGAAGGGCTTCGTCCACGGTTAAGCGTTGCTCGGGGTAGCTCTGTCGGGTCACCAGTTCCTGTACGCCTAAAAGGGCGCTTAATGGCTCCATGGGGCAGTCTGAACCCGCCGCCACACGCAAACCTGCGTCAAGCAACGTTTTGATTGGGTGAAGCAGGCGAGCGCGGTTGCCTAGGCGCCGGTTAGCAGACCACACCGTAAACTCGGCGGAAATGACTTTAGGCTGGATGGAAACGACTACATTTTGTTTTTTGAGGCGGTCAATTAGGCTACGGTTAAGTACTGCGGCTTGCTCGATTCGAAACCGCGCGTTTCCGCTGGTTTGTTCAATGACTTTAAGGGTCTCGTCTAAAGCGCGGTCGCCCATGGCATGGATAACGGGTTGCACACCAAACGCTACGGCACGCTTCACCGACGCCGCCAACTGCTCAGGTGTGAGGAGCATTTTGCCGCTGTTAGAGGGGTCGTCGCTGTAGGGCTTGGAAAGCGCGGCTTCTTTGGAGTCTAAGTAGCCGTCCGAGACAACGAATGCTCCGCCTACCCTTAGCACGGATGGGTCGCGGGTTTTGAAATCCGCTGTTTTCTCCAACATTGCCTCAGGCACGATGACGTTGACGCGGAACAAAAGCCGCCCCTGCATGTGCAGTAGCTGGATTAGTGGAAGTTCTGTTTCGGCGATGACTAGCCAGTTGAGGCTAGTTATGCCTGCTTGGAAGATTTTTTGGCACGCCTCCGCCGTCGCCTCCAGAAGCTCCGCCTGACTGGGTTCTGGTACGGCTTGCCAGACCAGTGAAGTGGCGTTATCGCGGAATACGCCAGTTAGTTTGCCATCGGATGTTTTGTCAGCTGAACCGCCTGAAGGTATGGGGGTTTGCTCGGTTACGCCTGCTGCTTCTAAGGCTTTGGTGTTAACGGCGCAGGTCATTGCTGCTTCTCGGTAGAGTATGACGGGGTTTTCGGGAGCGGCTTCGTCAAGGTCAGCGAGGGTTGGTGTGCGTTTTAGGCGGGTTTCGTTCCAGCCTTGCCCAATAACCCATTTGCCTTTGAGCAGGTGTTTGGTT
This sequence comes from uncultured archaeon, assembly GCA_963716035.1. GTDB lineage: Archaea > Thermoproteota > Bathyarchaeia > Bathyarchaeales > Bathycorpusculaceae > Bathycorpusculum. The sequence continues at coordinate 303,735 of OY970286.1, forward strand.
TTGTCTTTGATTAGCTGCTGCAACTCAGCAATGGATTTAGCATTTGAGAGGTCAAGCCACATGAGGCACCGGCCATAGTCGGCGACGTGGATATGGGTGTCGATTAAACCGGGCAAAACTGTTCTGCCTTCAAGGTCAAGCACCTGCGTGGATTCGCCGATGAACTGCTGAATCTCCGAATTTGAGCCCACTTTAATAATCCTGTTGCCGACAACTGCAACCGCTTCGGCTGTGGGCTGCTGTGGATTCATGGTTTTAACGTTAGCGTTCATTAGGGCGAGGGTGGCTGACAAACAGGTCTCTCCAGAATACGCGTTAGTGGGGAGATAAAATAAAAAACCTTGCGGAACACACCTGAACAAGCAGAATGGAAGGGTTTACGTAAAAGATAATAGCTGCGGCAACCGTGTTTTTCAATAACACCACAATTGGGGAACTCTTGTGAAAGCCCACGTAGCTCTTGTCAATCCGCCTTACCCGCCGGAAGCGGGACAATCCGTCTTTCTGCCACTTGGGCTCGGATATTTGGCTGCTGTTTTGGAGAAAGAGGGCTACAAAGTGGATGTGGTGGATTGCCAAACCAGCAAATTCAACAGGGAAGCTCTTGAGGAAAAGTTCCGTTCATTGAGCCCCGACATAGTCGGTGTTACTTCAGCTACGGTTACTTATTTACCTGCGTTGGATGTTTTGAAAACCGCCAAAGCCGCAGCGCCAAACGCGTTAACCCTGATGGGTGGACCCCACGTTTCCGTGTTAGACACAGAAGCAATCTCCGAGAGCGGTAACCTCGACATAGTCGTGCGCGGCGAAGGCGAACAAACCATGCTCGAACTAGCCGCCTTGGTTTCTGATGGCGGCTTAAAAGAACTCAACAAGGTACAGGGCATCACGTACCGGAAAAACGGTCAAATCGTCCAAACCCCCGACCGCCCTTTCATGACCGACATCGACAACCTGCCCTACCCGGCGCATCACCACTTCGACACCAACCTCTACAAACTCTTCGGCGTCAACTACATGCCCATCATCACCAGCAGAGGTTGCCCCAGCGCATGCACGTTCTGTCTGTCTCGTAAAATGTGCGGTCATGCTTTCCGGGGCAGAACTCCATCTAAAGTTGTTGATGAGTTGATTTGGCTCAGAGACGAATTCCATGCTGGAGCGTTTGCCTTTTACGACGATACATTCACGTTTGATTTGAAGCGTGCATTTGCAATTTGTGACGAAATGCAACGCCGAGGCGTGGATTTGCCATGGGACTGCCGCACCAGAGTTGACCGCGTCTCCAAAGAACTTCTCGCCAAACTCAAAGCCACAAATTGCCAACTCATACACTTCGGCGTCGAATCCGGCAGCCCCGAAATGCTCAAACTCATGCGCAAAGGCACCACCGTCGAACTCAACGCTCAAGCGATTCGCTGGGCGAAAGAAGCAGGCATATCCGTCGCTGTCTCACTAGTCATCGGGTACCCCACTGAAACACCAGACATGCTCCGTCAAACCATCGACTTTTTACATAAAACCAAACCCGACTACGTCTACATGTGCGAAGCCGTCCCCTACCCCGGCACCGAACTAGCCAACTTCATAAAAACGTTGGGCTTAGAAATTCCTTCTAACTGGAATGATTACCGAGAGGAAACCCAAATCTTCGCCAACACCCTTTTGCCGCTGGAGAAGCTGGAGGAAACAAAAAAAGAGTTCTACGACCACTACTTCACCACAGGCTACTTCTTGCGCAAAAAAATTAAGGGAGACTTTTACAGCCAAATCATGGCCCGTGCCGCCTTAAACCACCTTGTGTGGAACAGCAAGACGCTGCGGTGGGGCTTCAAACAGCTCAGCAAAGTGCGGAGTCCAAAGAAAAGCGTGGGCGGCTACAGCACCTCCGAGAAGGAGCAGCAAAACGCCGCTTAACGATTACCTTCGGATTTTTTTAAGATAGATGATGCTTAGGGAAGCTGCGACTAGGATGACCGCGATTATTATGGCTGCCATGTAGGTGAACGACAGGGGGGCACTGTTTTGGGTTGGAGTAGCTTGAGGTGTTGGTTGAGTTGTGGGTGGGACGATTGCGTGGGTAGTTGTGATATTTTCTTTTAGGCAGTAGACGTTCCAGTCGTTACAGCCTATGTAGAGTTTGCCGTTAGCTATAGTTGGAGACGACCAGGTGCTGGAGGGCAAGGTGAAGGTGTCGATTTTTGTACCGTTACTTGCAGTGTCAAAAATGAATATGTGCCGTTGACTGGTAACCATGTACACTTTACCGTCAGCGTATGAGGGTGAAACGTAGAGTTCATCGCCAGTGTACTTTGTCCACTTCGTCCAGCCGTTAGAGAGATAAACGCATGCCAAATCAAATTTGTCGATAAGCAAAACGGTGCCGTCACTGAGGTAGATGGGGGAGGAAACTATGAATTCGGTTGCTGTGGGGTTGGTGAATTTCCATTTCATGTCGCCGGTATAGGTGTTGAAGCAGTAGTAGTCGCCCCAGTTCGAAGAGGCAAACACGTAGCCCGCTGCAACTGAGGGGGAACCCAGCATTTCGTTGCCGCCCGTGAAGGAAGGCTGATAGGCAAGCTCTTTTTTCCACTCCAAGGCGCCTGTTGCAGCGTTGATTTTGTAGAGTGCACCTGCGAGGGGCTCTTCAGCGGTGAAGTATACTGCGTTGCCATCCGCGGCGGGCGAAGACTCAACGGGTCCGTCGGCTTTATACTTCCAGACTATATCGCCTGTGTCTGCGTTTAGGGCGTATAGGTAACTGTCAAGCGAACCAACATAAACGCGGTTGCCCATAACCGCCGGTGAAGACTTCAAAACCAAATTGCCAAAAGTGAAAGGTAAATCTCCATTCACAAAAGTCTGCCACTGCACAGCACCCGTGTTAGCATTAAGGCAGTAGGCGTATCCGTCGTCGCCGCCCGTGAAGACTTTGCCGTCTGCAACTGCCACGGAAGACTCAACGGGAGCTTTAGTGGCGAATTTCCAAAGCAACGCTCCGCTCTCGGCGTTTAGGGCGTAAATGTTTTTGTCCTGTGAACCTATGTAGAGGACTCCGTTTTCTATACTGGCGGAGGAGCTGATTGAGCCGCCGGTGGTGTATTGCCAAGCAACGGTGAGGTTGGAGGGACCGACCTGAGCGGTGGAGGAGTGGGTTGCGTTTGCCCGCCATTGAGGCCAAGAACTAACCACCGGTGCAGGAGTGCTAACTGGCGCATCGTCTTTGATAGCCCAGATTTCGTTAATGGATGCATATTCGTTGCCGGAGATAGTGTCAACGGACGTGGTTACTGAGCCGGGGATAATGTAGAGGGCGCCATATGCTATGGCGACTGATTCGCGAGGCGGCAGGGCTTCTAAGTCGAGGCGCCAAATTTCTTGTCCATTAAAAGCGTTAATGCATGAAAACGCAGAGACCCCTGCCGGAGCGTTATACTGAGCTGATTCACCGGAGGTCACATAGATTTTGCCGTCAGCCACGGTCGGCATACCCGGCCACATCAAAGTCTGGTCAATCGCCCGATACTTCCAAACCAACTCGCCTGTGTGCATGTTGAAGGCGTAAAGGTAGCCGTCTTTGTTCATTTCATAAACCAATCCGTAACCGACCGCACAGCCAGTGGTAAAGTAGCCGTCAGTGTCGGGGCGGTAACTCCACACGATTTCTCCTGTTGAGGCGTTAAAAGCATACATAGTGTTGTCGTCGCTGCCGCCCTTGAAGTATAAGCCGTCGGCGTAGGCGCCAGTAAAAATCATGGGGCCACGGGTCGGGGTAGACCAGAGGATTTTGCCTGTCTTCGCATCAAGAGCAAACTGCATGTTTTCAAAGGAACCCGTAAAGATTTTGCCGTCGCCATAGGTGATTCCGATGCCTGTGATACCTCCGCCCCGGATGTAGGTTGTCCAAGCTTTCGTTGGAGGGTGAGAGGGATCATGGAAGTCCCAGGCAACTATGGTGGAGTTGACTTTGGTGTAAAACATTTTTTCTTCAGGGCTGTAAACGTTGCTGTTGAAGATGCCTGTGAAGGCGTTGAAGTCGGAGCTTGTCCACAGAAGTTGCCCCGTTTGGGGGTTGAGGCAGTATTTTTCCACTATCAGGTGGTTGCTGTCGATTTTGTACGCTATTGGCCACGACGTGTTTTCGGGTAACATGGTTTTCCAGACAACGGCGCCGGTTTGGTCTAATGCGTAGACGCAGCTGATGTTTGCCACATAGATTTTGCCGTCAAATGCCGCTATGTAGGGTTGGATGCCTGGAACAGTGCTTTTCCAGATGACGTTGTCGGTTTGCGGCGCTGGCCCGGCAGAGAAGCGGGTGGTGGAGGAGTCTCCCTGGAACTGGGGCCACTCGTACTGGTTCAGGTTTGAGGTGCCGGTTTGGGCGAAGGATAAGGAAACATACATTGATGTAGAGAGCAAGATAGCCAAAATGATTGTTACGACTTGTTTTTTCTGGATTACAGTTACCCCCATCCGGCTTTGGGGCGAGCGCAAATTAGCCAAATCAGACACGTGGTTTCCCAAAGCCCATCCATACATCCGTCTCTGAAACTATAAAGGTTTATGGAAAACTTGTTTCCCGCAGAAAACACCTGAAAAGTGCTGAAAAAACGGTGGAAACCAAAAAGCACGCTGAACTCGTAAGCTTATTAAAGGACAAAAGTCACCCATAACAACACAACCAAAACGGAAAGAGAGGAAATTCAGCTTGACTGAACATAAAGGTCCCCTGCTTATGACTTCTTGGAGAGCCACAGGCGCCTGCAACGCCCGATGCAAATACTGCAACGTAGACGCCACAGGGCAGCATGCTCCAAGAGAAATGACCACTCAGGAAGCCTTCCACCTTGTTGATGAAGTACAGAAATTCGGTGTAAGATGGTTCGGCTTGAAAGGCGGCGAACCCCTGACTAGGCCAGATATTTTTGAAATCGCCACCTACGCAAAAAGCAAAGGACTCAACGTGTGCCTCTTAACCAACGGCGTCTTCGTTGACGGATCAATCTATGATAACTTGGTTAAAAACCAAATTTGGTCATCTGTAAGCATTGATGGACCCGAAGAAATCAACGACGAACTACGAGGGAAAGGCAGCTACAAAAAAGCCGTCGCAGCCATAGAGAAGCTTTCCAAAGGCAAAATCCTCAATGGCTTAGCCTGCGCAATAACTACAGTAAACCTTAAGCACCTTGATCACGTCGCTGAACTCGCAGAAAAATACCACGCGAACTTTGTCTGGTACAACGCTCTTGTGCCCAGCGGCAGAGCAAAAACAACCATGGAGTTAGAGCCCACCCCCGAACAGTACGAGTGGGTACTCAACCACATCTGGGACATCACACAGAAATACAGAGGCAAATTCGAAGTCCACGTTCACTGCCCATTCTTTGCACGCGTAGTTAAACAGCGTCTTCCAGAAAAAGAATTCAACGAATGGTACGAAAAAGAATTCCATGGCAAATGCACTTACTTCGCTTTCGGCGGCTACCTTAGCGTAACCGAGAACGGCGACTTGATTCCTTGCTTCTACACTGACCTAACACCCAACGAACCCATGATGCTTGGCAACATCCGAAACAAACCTCTAACGCAAGCGTGGGAAGAAGTGAAAGCCTCAACATACTACAACAGGTTCAAAGACCGCAACATCCTCAAAGGCAAATGCGGCGTCTGCGAATACCGAGAAATCTGTGGAGGATGCAGAAACCGCGCCTACGCCTACACTGGCGACATCACCGAATCCGACCCTGGCTGCGGCTACATTCCGAAGGCTTGGGCGGAACAGCAGAAGAAAAAATAATTTTCTTCTTTCCTTTGTTATACGAACATTCTTATGGTTACTTCTAGGTATTACTTTTTGAGTAGGCATGGCTAGAAAATTGTTGGTCTGCTTTGCGTTGCTGGTTTTGGTTTCTTGTGCCGCCGTCTCGCAGGGCGCTTCTGTTGGGGGTTCTTGGCCGATGTTTCGCGGCGACTTAACCCACAGTGGCTTTACAGATTCAGCGGCGCCCCAGACGAATCAGACGCTTTGGAAGTTCAACACAGGCGGCCAAGTCGGCTCACCCACGGTTGTGGACGGCGTGGTGTACGTTGGAAGCTATGACCACAAAATGTACGCTTTCAACGCTTCGTCGGGCGAAAAAATCTGGGAATACACTACCGGCGGCATCATCATCTCACGACCAGCAGTCGCTGAAGGGATTGTGTGTTTTGGCTGTGAAGATTTCAACCTCTACGCTCTAGGTGCAGCAACGGGACAGGAGTTGTGGAGTTTCCCGACAGGCTACTACGTCGACTCAGACCCAGCGATTGCTAATGGCACGGTTTATTTCGGCTCAGAAGACCACCATGTCTACGCCTTAGACCTCGCCACAGGGCAACAAAAATGGAGCTTCGAGACAGGCGACATAATCTTGCTCTCATCCGCAACTGTCTCGGAGGGTGTAGTCTACATTGGCTCACTTGACAACAGCCTCTATGCTCTAAATGCCTCCACAGGTAAGCGGATTTGGAACTATATGGCTGATGACAAAATCGTTTCCACCCCAGCCGTCGCCAACGGAACCGTGTACTTTGGCTCCAATGATGACTCTGTTTATGCTTTGGATGCGGCGCATGGGTTTTTGAAGTGGAATTTTTCGACTGGCGGGGATGTATACTCTTCGCCCTATGTTTCTGGCGGAGTCGTATATGTGGGTTCGCTGGACGGATTCGTTTACGCTCTTAACGGTGCGGATGGTAGGCAAATTTGGAGTTTCCAAACTGGCGCAGGAGTCGCTTCCTCCCCAATAGTATCGGAAGGCGCTGTTTATGTGGGCTGCAACGATAACAAAATCTATGCCTTAAACGCTGAAACAGGTGCGTTTCTCTGGAGTTACCTTACTGGCGAAGGCGTCATTTCCCAACCTTCAGCCGCCGAAGGCGTGGTTTTTGTGGGTTCAGGCGACGGCAAACTCTATGCCCTAAACTCTTCCGAAGGCAGTTTTGCATGGAGCTACGCCACAGGGGGCGGCATCGACGCGTCGCCCACAGTTGCTGAGGGTTTGGTGTTTGTGGGTTCACATGACGGCAAAATTTACGTTTTAAACGCGTCCACAGGCATGGTGGGATACGACTGGGAACTGCACAATACGGCTGTCTGGAGTTTCGACACGGGAGATATGGTTATGTTTTCTTCGGGGGCGGTTGCAGACGGCAACTTGTATGTGGGTTCCTATAACGGTAAGGTCTACTGCCTTGATGCGCAAACGGGGGTTTTGAGGTGGAGTTTCCAGACAGGTTACGCAGTTGTTTCATCGCCTACAGTCTATAACGATGCCGTTTATGTTGGTTCAGAAGACCACATCTTCTATGCATTGAAAGCAGATAACGGCGAGCTGCTATGGAGCTACACCACCGGTGACCAGATTGTTGTCTCATCTGCAGCGGTCTCGGACGGAGCGGTACTGGTGGGTTCAAACGACGGCTATCTATACGCCTTCAACTCAGCAGATGGCAGCCTAAAATGGAAGTATGGCACACAGGGGCAGGTTGTTTCGTCCCCAACAATCGCAAATGGTTACGTTTACTTTGGTTCCTACGACCGCAACCTCTACTGCCTTGATCTCTTCACTGGCAGTTTGGTTTGGAACTTTACAACTGGCGGAGCTGTTGCGTCTTCCCCGGCTGTCGCCAATGGTGTGGTCTTTTTTGGCTCTGACGACGGCAAACTTTATGCGCTTAAAGCCTCGGACAGCGGGGTGCTTTGGAGCTTCCAGACTGGCGGGGCAGTGGCGTCCTCGCCTGCGGTGGCAAACGGAGTAGTGTTTTTTGGCTCCGGCGACGGAAAAGTCTACGCTGTAAACGAAGAGTCTGGTGAGTTAGAGTGGAGTTACCAGACGGGGAACAACGTGGTTTCCTCTCCAGCTGTAGTGGAGGGTGTGGTGTATGTTGGAGGCTATGACCATTTCGTTTACGCAATCGGCGTATCTGGGCAGGAGCCAGAGGAACCACAGAATCCATCAGCTGAAAGCCCCGGGCTCATATGGCTCATAGCAGCAGCGGATTCAGCGCTAATCGCAGTTGGCACCGCAGCCTACATAATCGCAAAATACAGAAGAACCAGCTAAAACCCGGCGGAACCGCGTTGGGCATCGCTTAGCCAAAAGTTCATAAGGAAAAACACCATCCGTTAAGCTTACTCCACTTTACCCTTCAGCACATGTGAGTGTAGACCAATGACCACAAACAAAAAAGTAGCCCTCGTAAATCCACCTCTACCAGTCGACATCGGTCACCACCCACAGTTTCCCCCGCTGGGCTTAGCATACATGGCGGCTGTGCTGGAGAAAAGCAATTTTGAAGTTAAAATCATCGACTGCCCCGTCAACCACTACACCCACGACAACCTCAAAGCAGAACTGGATGCTTTCCAGCCGGGCTTAATCGGAACCGGTTCCATGACGCCCACCATTGAGTCAGCGTTTAAGGTCGCGCAAGTCGCAAAGGAAGCCTGTCCACAAGCCACCGTTGTGATGGGCGGTCCACACGCCACCTTTAGCGACACAGAAGTCCTTACCCAAGAGAAGGCGGTGGATTTGATCGTGCGAGGAGAAGGTGAAGAAACGCTACTCGAACTTGCCAAGCAACCCGAAACAGGCCAGAAACTCGCGGACATCAAAGGCATCACGTTCCGCAAAAACGGGAAAATCATTCGAACCGCAGATCGCCCCTTCATCCAAGACCTCGACGCCCTGCCCTTACCAGCTTACCACCTGCTGCCAATAGAGAAGTACTATGTCTCCAAACGCAAACTCCTCCCAATAATCACCAGCCGCGGCTGCCCCTACGCCTGCAGCTTCTGTGTGGCGTCGCAGATGTTTGGTCAAAAATTCCGTGCACGCAGCCCAAAAAACGTGCTTGACGAGCTGGAGTGGCTGCAAAACGAGTTCGGCGCCGAAGGCGTCGCCTTCCAAGACGACACATTCACATTTGACAAGAATCGTGCGATGAAGATTTGCGACGGCATGATTGAACGCAAACTCAGGCTGCACTGGGGATGCGGCACCCGAGCCGACGTAGTAACCAAAGAAGTCCTGCAGAAAATGGCTCAGGCGCACTGTGACGAAACAATGTTCGGCGTGGAATCAGGCTGCCCCAGTTTACGGGCGGTGCTAAAGAAAGGTGTAACTAACGACCAAATCGAGAACGCCATCCGCTGGGCTAAAGAGGCAGGCATGTTCGTCACCGTCTCGGTTATTCTGGGTTATCCTGGGGAAACCCGTGAATCATTACAGGAAACGCTGGATTTTGCAGCGAAAATCAAGCCCGACGACGTCTGGTTATGCCACGCTACACCCTACCCGGGAACTCACCTACGAGAAATCGTGGTAAAAAACGGTTGGCCAATGTCTCAGGACTGGAAAACCTACAACACCATGAACCCGATCTACGAAGACCCCAACCTGCCATGCAAAGAAATCGCAGAGATGCGACGCAGGTTCTACAACAAATTCTACAACACCGCCTACATTCTGCGGCAAGCAAACAAAGGCTACATCAAAGGCAACCTCTACAGCAAAATCATGACTCGAACCGCCATTAACTACAACCTCTGGCGAATAATGTCGTCTCTCCACCGTTAAACCCAAGAAAACACCGTTTTTGCTTCAAACACAATCATCGGGGGAAGTTTACGGAAACTTTATTACGGTTTCAAGCCGTTTTAAAACGTACAATCAAAGGGGAACCACTTAAATGACAAAAGCCTCTGCGCTCCAAAAAGGCAAAGATGAAGTTTACGATACACGCGAAAACTGGCCTCCATACACTTACAGGGATTACCCAGGCATCCAGCCTGAAACCTACGAGGCATTCATGCAGTTTCTAAACACCGAAAACACCTCAGGCAGACTCATGGAACTCCAGCCCTGGGTGTCAGTATGCGACTCCAGATGCGCATTCTGCTATTTCCCAACCACAGCATCAAGAAACGTCAACATAGACACCTACCTCGATTTACTCAAAAAGGAGCTGGCAATGTATGCTAAAACCAAATACGTCAAAACCAGCACCTTCGACGAAATCGTCCTAGGCGGCGGAACCCCAAGCGTTTTGAGTGCAGAGCAAATCATCGACTTAATTGACTTCTGTAAAGCCAACTTTAACACAAGCAAAGAATACTTCATCAAAGTCACCGGGTCCTCCAAAACCTTAGCGTTACCGAAAATCAAGCAACTCGCCGAATACGGTGTTTACCAAATGGACATGGGCGCGCAGACCTTTGACGACAAACTCCGCAAAGCCCTCTGCCTGCCCGACAGCGCCAAAGACGTTGAAGACGCTATAAAATACGCACGCAAACTCGGTTTGGTGGTATGCGCTGACATTATGTATAACTTGCCGGGTCAAACAATGGAAAGCTGGGAGGAAACTCTAAAGAAAACCATAGAGTTAGACGCAGAAGTCGACTGTTACTCGCTTCATGTGGACCCCGGAACCATCCTTGAAAAAATGATTAAAAACGGGCAGTCACCGCCACAGGGCGACGCGGAACATGAGAAACAGATGTTCATAACCGCTCACAAAATGCTTACTGAAGCAGGCTACACCGCGGTAGGCCACGACCGTTACAGCCGTGTCGAGTGGCATATGCGTGAAAACTGTTTGAACGGTTGGCCATGGGGAGGCATCTTAACCACGGGTGCAGGATGCTTTATGGGTTACCTCCAGAGGTTCAGCTACTCAAACATCGAAGACATCAACAGCTACATGCAAACAGTGCGGTCAGGTAAACTGCCTATATCCAGGCTGTCTGAATCGACAACTGACGACATGATGCGACGCACAATGTCTAGACTGTACCTTAGGTTGCCAGTCAGCAAAAAAGAGTTCATGGAGAAATTCAACACCACCCCTGAAGCGGTGTTTCCAAAGCAAATTGAGAAGCTGAAAGCTGAAGGCTTAATCGAGACTGACGACAAAGAGGTACGCCTGACAAAGAAGGGCGAGCTTTGGAAGGGCAACATCGCTTGGGAATTTGCTCCAAGCCAAAAAGAAGCCTAAGTTCTTTTTTTCTTTTAGAATAACTATTTTTTTTTTAGAATTCTGTTTTGTTTTTAAAATAAAAAAGAAAAGAATGGGAATTTAGTAGCCCATACTGTGCTTCTGTGGCTGGATACCGTACCAGGTCATAACTTTAGCGAGAATCGGAACGATTACACCTAAAGCAATACTTGGGATGAATCCGGTGACAATTGCCATCAGTGGATCAGTAGCCCATTGACCCTGCGCCATATTACGAGCAGGCTCCAACGAAATATTGTAGTTCATGTATGCTTGGATGACTGCGGTGATTATTGCTGCTGTTAAGCCTGCACCGAGCATGCGTTTGAAGTTGGTTGAGCCGTTGTTGAGTGCGCCCGCCATGTAGCCGATTATGACTGCGTTGACCAAGTAGAAGACCATACTGATGTCGCCGAAGAAGTTGTATGGAACAGAGGAGTAGCCTACGCCGGTTAGTGTAGTGATGGTGCCGTTGCTGATTCCTGCGAGTATGTCGGGTGAGACGTTGATGTTTACGCTTGCCATTCCGCCTGCTGCGAAGAGGCCGTTATATTGACCTGCGTTAGCAACATAGTAGATGCCGCCCATGATGAAGCCAGCTGCGCCTCCTGCCCATTTGTTCCAGAGTAAACCCAGTACTAGTGGGATGCCGAGGATGATCATTTGGGCAAAGCCGCTTGTCAAAATGACGCCGATAACATCTTGGCCGAGCAGGTGGTATTGTCCGCCAACGTTAACATAGACCGCTAAGACGTAGATGAGGATTGCTAGGATGATGGGTATTAGGATGCCGGCGAGTATGTCAGTTATTTTGGTTTTCATTTCTGCCATTTTTTTCACCATTTTTTATTTAATGGGAGGTTAATACCCAGCTGCGTGTTTTTGCGGCTGGATACCGTACCAGGTCATAACTTTAGCGAGAATCGGAACGATTACACCTAAAGCAATACTTGGGATGAATCCGGTGACAATTGCCATCAGTGGATCAGTAGCCCATTGACCCTGCGCCATATTACGAGCAGGCTCCAACGAAATATTGTAGTTCATGAAAACCTGAATGACTGCCGTGATTATAGCCGCTGTTAAGCCTGATAGGAGCATGCGTTTGAAGTTTGTTGAGCCGTTGTTGATTGCGCCTGCCATGTAGCCGATGATGACTGCGTTGACCAAGTAGAAGATCATACTGATGTCGCCGAAGAAGTTGTATGGAACAGAGGAGTAGCCTGCGCCGGTAAGGGTCGTGATGGTTCCGTTTCCGATGCCTGCAAGGATGTCTGGCGAAACAGTGACTGTTACGCTTGCCATTCCGCCTTGGGCAAAGAGGCCGTTATATTGACCTGCGTTAGCAACATAGTAGATGCCGCCCATGATGAAGCCAGCTGCGCCACCAGCCCACTTATTCCAAAGTAAGCCTAGAACCAGTGGTACACCAAGAATAATCATTTGGGCAAAGCCGCTTGTCAGAATAACGCCGATAACATCTTGGCCAAGTAAGTGATATTGTCCGCCAACGTTAACATAGACCGCTAAGACGTAGATGAGCACTACCAGAATAATCGGTATGATGATGCCGCCGAATATGTCAGCTAATTTAAATTTGTTATCTTCTGCCAATTTTTATCCCTTGTCTTTATCTTTACATTGTGGCGGCTTTATAAGTTTAATGCTTGAAAGCTTGGCTTGTTAAAAATTAAGGGCAAATATGCAACGCATTTACACATTTGGCTAAAAACTTGTCTGCGCGGTTATTGCGCTGTCTAAGAACAAGAATAAAGAAAAGAATAAAGGGGGAGGAAAGTTGTTTTATTGACGTGCCATTTTAACGTTGAAAGCTAACGGCAAGTTTGCTGGACAAACGTATGAACATGTTCCGCAAACAATGCAGTCTTTTGCGTAGAGTTTGGCTGCTAAGTCAAAGTTTCCTTTAACAACTGCGTTGTAGATGGCGACTGGCTGTAACCGTGCTGGGCAAGCGTTAACGCATCTGCCGCAGTGAATGCATGCGGTTGGTTTTCTGGCTTTGGCGTGTGCTTTGTTGAAGCAGATGATGCTGGAGGTGCGTTTGGTTATTGGAGCGTCTGGTGTCTGCAATGCGGTTCCCATCATGACTCCGCCGACGACAACTAGTTCCGCGTCTGTAACGTTGTTTGCGCTAAGTATGCTGCTGATTGGTGTGCCGATTTTAACCATCAAGTTCTTTGGTTTTGGCACATCACCATTGAGGGTGGTTACTCTGCTAATCAGGGGTTCACCTTCAAAGACTGCGTTTGCAATGGCGTTTATGGTTGCAACGTTTTGGACTATGGTGCCCATTTCGTAGCTGCGTTTGCCGGAGGGTGTCTCGTAGCCGAGGATAGCTTTCTGCATCATGCTTGCGTCGCCCTGCTGGTAGGTGAGGTGTTTTGCAACGACTTCAGTGTCTGGCTCTTTTGCGAAGGCTTCCTGTAGTTTAGGTACAACTTCAACTTTGCTTTCTTTGGTAACGACGATAACTTTGGGGTTGCCCAAGAGTTTGCGCACGACGCGAACACCGCGGACTAAGTTTGCGGTTTTCTCGATCATTATGCGTTCGTCAGCTGTGTCGTATGGTTCGCCTTCTGCGCCGTTAACAAGGAGGGTTTTGATTTTTTTGTCTGCCGGAACTGCGAGTTTTACGCTTGTGGGAAAACCTGCGCCGCCCATGCCAATGATGCCTGCTTCGCGAATGATTTTCAGGAGGTCTTCGTTTTTGGTTGTGGCAAGTTCTGATTCTTTGATGGCTGAGAAGCTTTTGTCAACGGTTTTTTTGCCGTCGTTTTCAATGTAGATGGCTTCGGTTGGTGCTTCAAAGCAGCTGTTATAGGCGTTGTCGATTTTGATGACTTTGCCGCAGATTGGGCTGTGGACCGGAGCGCTGACTTTGGCTTGTACATCTGCGATTTTTTGTCCGATGATAACTGAGTCGCCAACAGAGACAAGGGGAACGTTTGTCGCTCCGCTTTGCATGTTGGTTAGTACAACTGCAATTTTTGGGTCTGGGAAGATTTCGATGGGTGTTTTTCGTGCGACGTCTTTAACTTCTGGGATTTGTACTAAGTTTGCCATTTTGTTTACTCTCCAAAGGGTTTGTCTAAGCGAACCTTATCGATAACAGGAACAAGCAGGTTCATGATAAGCAATGCAAGTAGAGAACCGCCAAAGAAGCCCATAAAGGTTTGTATCAGAATAGTCAAAACTGCTAGCCCAACGCCGAAGATGATTTGTCCAGTTCCATTATATGGTGTAGTAGCTGGATCGGTAGCCATGAAGAATGCCATGAATATAGAGCTGCCCATGAAGACTTCGAAGAGTAATCTTGTGGTAAAGTCTGCGTCACCGAAGATTGCTGAGAATATGACTGAGAGAACTGCGATTGCAACGAGGTAGCTTGCGGTGATTCTCCATTTGAAGTATTTGCGTCCGATTGCGAAGAGTGCAATACCTGCGATGATGACTGCGATGCTGCATGCGCCGCCGACCCATCCGTGGAACTTTTCAAGAATCATAAGTTGTTCAATTGAGGGTAAGGCTGCGGTCATGGCGCTTGGGTTTGCGTAACATCCTTGTAGGTAGCTGGCGAAACCGGCGAGGCCGTTATTTCCTATTGGGGTTAGAGCTGAGCCGATTGGGCCTGATAAGCTTGGAACGCCGAGGGGGCCACTGTTTAAGTGGTCTACTGCGAGGAGGGTAGTGGTAATTGTGGGAAGCAAGACAAGGAACTTGGCTGCTGCGGCTGGATTAACTGGTTTGTGACCTGCTAAGCTTGCAACTTTCTTGAAAACAACCATGCCGATGAGGGAGATCAATGCGATGTAGATGAATGCGCTGGGGGCTTCAACGGGGAGAAGACCGATTTCGGTGTTCATAGCGGGGGTGCCGAGGGTGTAGCAGTTAATTACAATTAAACCGAAGACTGCTGCCGACCAAGTGTTGACTTCGCTGTCAGCGGCTAATTTGCCGATCAGTACGTCAACGCCTACGGCTATGCCGACTGCAATGAGCGCGCCGATAGCGACCGTTTCGCCGAGGTTCCATCCAGAGTTAGTGGTGGCTTGGGACAAAACTGCTATGGACACGATTGTTACTGCAAGAATAGCGAAGAAAGTGAACTGCATCATGCGATTCTTAGTCATTGGACCGTGTATGTGAGGTGCTGGGTTTACAACTAGTTCATTTGAGGTTTCGTTACTCATTTTATTTTAACCTTCTCAAATATGAAGAGGTATTTCGGAGCGCTAGCTTATTAAACTTTTTCGGGAACATGTAAAAAAGGAAGAAAAATAGCTGTCTAAAGCGTAGAACAGCATATTTTTTGCGGAAACAGTATGGTAGACAGAGGCAGAAAATGGCGTGGCGGGCAAAGCTAATACGCCCAAAGCGCAATTTATGAGTTAATTGTTGAGGGACAAAAGTGGGCAACGACGACACCGAGGAACTTGAGGGAATCACCCTAAACGTCTACCTTTACGCAGCTAAGAAAGCCAAGCCTGTGGGCCCCCGAGACGTCACCAAAAACGTCAAACTTAGCAGCCCAAGCGTCGCCTACCGGCACCTTCAGAAACTTGAAGACCTCGGATACTTAACGAAAAACGAGTACGGCGAATACACTATAAAACGCAAAGCAGCGTTTAAGGGGATGGTTTGGCTGGGCAACCATCTGCTGCCAAAAATGTACCTCTACACAGCAGTTTTTGCAGGGGTTTTGCTGGTGGAACTAACCGTTTTGGCGATTCACTTCTCAGTTGAAACCTACGAATTCAAAGTTTTCTTCCTGCTTCTAACACTGATTACGGGATCTGCGGCGGCTGTTTTCGCTGTGGAGGGTTTCTTGCAGGGCAGGCGCAATTGGGGCTCCGCTTCAGGAATAGAGGGCTAAGTAGAGTTTTTCAGGGTTAAGCTGCGTTCATGGCGGATAAACAGAAAACTATATTCTTATAGTAAATTTTATATCACCAGAACAAAACTATTCCCTCTGTGACATGAATGAATCCAACCACTACACCCTTGTTTATGGTTGTGTGGCGGTGTACCCGCAACTGCGTTGGCACTTGCACGTATTGCAGCTACATTAAAGATTACGCTAAAGACCAAGAGCTAAACACCGAACAAGCCAAACACATGGTTGATGAAATCGCAGATTTTGGTTCCCAATGGTTCGGAATCAGCGGCGGAGAACCTCTGGTTCGCCCAGACATCTGGGAAATCATTGAGTACGCCGAAAAAGAACACGGCTTAAACGTCAGTTTAATCACAAGCGGATACGCTTGGGATAAAGACCGTTTTGACAAACTAACAAAATACAACGTTAAAACCGCCATCAGCATCGATGGCACAAAAGAAACAAACGACAAAATCCGTCGCCAAGGCGGCTACGAGAAAGCAATGCACGCTATGCAACAGCTCAGTAGCGTAGGATTGCTTGACTGCTTAGTCACCACCATGACTAAGTTCAACATCCAAGACCTGCCTCACACTGCAGCCTTGGCAGAGCAGTACCACGCCCGCTCAGTCGTATACCACAACTTGGTGCCAGTAGGAAGAGCAGGCGAACACATGGAAGACATCGCTCCGACCGCAGACGAATACGAAGTAGCATTCAACCAAATCTACGACATTCAACGCAGACTCTACGGCAAAGTCAAAGTCAACGTTTACTCACCCTTCTACGCGCGCATAGTTAAACAGAAAAACACCTCTGACTTCTGGGAATGGTACAACGAAGGCTACCTCGGAAGATGCACTATCGGCGGAAACTACATTGGCATCACCGAAAACGGCGACTACCGAAGCTGCGGCTTCCACGAAGGCTACCGCGTTGGCAACGTCAAAGAAACCAAACTACGCGATGCATGGGCACAACTGCAGCAAAGCGAATTCCACCTTAAACTCAGAGACAAAAACAACCTCAAAGGCAGATGCGGACTATGTGAATACCGCGAAATCTGCGGCGGATGCAGAACTCGCGCGGAATTCTACACCGGCGACCTGTTCGCTTCAGACCCAGCATGCAACTACATTCCTAAGGTGCTGCGTGAGGACCCTAAGCTGTTTGAGAAGCTGCAGAAAGAAGCATATGCAGAGCTCAAAAAGCAACTCTAAACCTTCTTTTCTTCTTTGTTAAAATTTTTAAATCCAGTTTTGCTTTGAAGCTTAAAAAAGCTGCGTTTAATGTTAGCGTTATCTCTAAATCATAAAATCATAGGTTAAGAGATGATGCAGGCACATCAAGCCTTGGCTGAGAAGCCTTCAGCGCCGGTACAACCAGCCACAACCAGCAGGCAGCAAGCGGCATACACAGACACAAAAACAGAACGTTCCACAATAAGCCTTAGAAGATGTTGTAGTAGGCGGCAACCCTCTTCATCTACTACTAGAAAACAAAAAACACGACAGAAACAAAAAAGAAAAGAAAGCAGAAAACTTTCTTACTCAAGCGCTTTTTTAAGAATTGCAGCTTTATCGCAGCATTCCCATGGGAACTCGACATCGTCGCGACCAAAGTGGCCAAAGCAAGCGGTTTTCTTGTAAATCGGACGAAGCAGATTCAACGTAGTGATGATGCCGCGTGGAGTCATGTTAAAGTTAGCTTTGACGAGTTCCAAGATTTTTTCATCAGAGATTTTGCCAGTCTCGAAAGTGTTAACCAGCACTGAGATAGGTTGAGCGACGCCGATTGCATAGCTGATTTGAACTTCACACTGGTCTGCGAGGCCTGCTGCAACGATGTTTTTAGCGATGTAGCGTGCCATGTAGCATCCGCTGCGGTCAACTTTCGAGGGGTCTTTGCCGCTGAAGCATCCGCCTCCGTGGCTGCCGACGCCTCCGTAGGTGTCAACAATGATTTTTCTGCCTGTTAAGCCAGAGTCAGCGAGTGTTCCGCCGATTACGAATCTGCCAGTGCCGTTTATGACGTAGTTCACGTCTGGAGCGAGCAGATTTGCTGGGATGACTTGCTTGATGACTTTTTCGATGATTTGCTGTTTGAGAACTGACGCTTCCATTGAGCCGTTGTTCTGGGCTGCAATGACAACAGTTTTAACGCATTTTGGTTTACCGTCTTCGTATTGAACGGTAACTTGGGATTTGCAGTCAGGACGGAGGTAGGGCATAGTGCCATCATGGCGAAGTTCCGCAAGACGTTTCACGAGGCGATGGCTAAGCAATATGGGCAGGGGCATAAGTTCTTTGGTTTCGTTGCTTGCATAGCCAAAAACCATGCCTTGGTCGCCTGCACCTTGCTCTTTGCCGTTAGTTTCGTCAACACCCATAGCGATGTCGGGAGACTGTTCAGTTAAGGAAACGAGGATGCCGCAGGTTTCCCAGTCTAAGCCGTCTTTAGCATTGTCAAACCCAATTTCTTTTAGGGTGCCGCGGACGATGTTTGGAATGTTTACAAAGGCACGTGTGGTAATTTGACCGGTTATCATGACTGTGCCCTGCATAACGAGGGTTTCGCAGTCAACGCGCGCTTTGGGGTCAAGGGTGAAAATTGCATCTAGGACGCTGTCGGAAATTTGGTCTGCAACTTTGTCTGGGTGGCCTTCGCCAACTGATTCGGATGTGAACAAGTATTTTCCGTTTCTTTTCATAGAATTCGCACTCTTTTCGTTCTATAAGCTCGGTAAGCATAGCTTACTCGCCGTTTTTCTTATATGGCTTTCTGAATAAAATATTCCGAACAGAATACCGCTTGGCTTCGGCATTCGTTTTTGCATAACTGTTTTTAACCAAAACCGCCACAAAACATCTGATAAAAAAATGAAAAACACAATTTCAACCCCCAACGCCCCCAAACCAATCGGACCCTACAGCCAAGCAGTAAAAGCCGGCAACTTTCTGTTTACCTCGGGGCAACTAGCCATAAACCCCAAAACCGGCGAACTCACAGGCACCATCACAGAGCAGACAAAACAAGTTATACAAAACCTCAAAGCCATCCTCCAAACGTCAAACTACACCATAGCCGACGTGGTACAGACAACCGTATACTTATCATCTATGACGCTGTTTGAGGAATTCAACCGCGAATACGCCAAACACTTCACCGCAGACAACAACTACCCTGCCCGCGCAACCGTCGCCTGCAACCTAAAAGCCGGAGCATTAATCGAAATCTCTGCAGTAGCTTACAGAGAATAGCAAGAAATTTGATAAGTTATAAAAGCCCAGCCGACGCTAAGTAAATGCAGGCAAAAACATGGCACTCTCACTCAAAAAGTTCATGCAACAAGTCAGCGGCAAAAAAGCCCCCGGACCCTCCACTTCGTTCACGATTTTCCATGTGTTTTACGCTTTGGAGTTGCTGTCGCAGAAGCCTCTAGGCAGAAACAAACTAGCTGAAAAACTCAAAGTGGGCGACGGCGCCGTGCGCACCATAATTAGCAGGTTGCGGGAGGCAGATTTGATTGACACTTCTAAAGCAGGCTGCAACTTAACTGCTAAAGGCAAAGATGTATGGATGCAGTTTGAGCAAGTTTTTCCCAAGCAGGTGGCACTGTCCAAATCTGAGTTAAGCGATTACCCCTATAACCATGCGTTTTTGGTTCGTAACAGCGGCGAAAAAGTACAGAGCGGCATGGACCAACGTGACGCCTCAATCATTGCAGGCGCCAAAAAAACGCTGATAATCGTTTTCAAAAATGGCCACTTAACCATTAAATCAGTAAGTGACAACATAGAAGAGCAGTACCCAAAGGCGGCTAAGCAGATTATAGAACAAATGCAGCCCCAAGAGAATGATGTTGTGGTTGTGGCTAGTGCAGAGTCTGCGTTGAGGGCTAAGCGGGGCGCGTTCGCTGCCGGATGGTCACTGGTCAGCGCTTAAGTAGTGTATTTTTCGCCCTCGTTCAAAATACGCTCCAACGTGGTATTGATATTCACCATGCCCTCGTTGGTTTTAGAGGACACCGGCATCAAAAGGAACTTCATACCTAACTTGTTAATGGCTTGCATCATGTTACGGCTGAAAAGGCGTTTGGTGCCCTCTAGACGCTCCTCAATTGCGTCTTCAAGTGCCATAGTGTTAGCTGACCACGAAGCGATTGCGTTAGCTTCCTTTTTAGGAATTAAATCCATCTTGGAGAGCACATGCAACTGCGGCTGGAAGAAACGGTTGTAGACGGCGGCGGAGAGAAACATATTCGAAACATAGTTCAGCGGGTTAGTGGAGAAAACTGCGTCAAAAAGGTAAATGAGCGCTTTTGGTTCGCGAGTTAACTCGTTAACGATGTAGGGTCCAGATGCACGAAAAGCGAAAAGCTCCATTTGCCCTGGTGTATCGACTAGAACTAGGTCCGCGTGGGCTTCCTCGATGTCGCGTGTCAAGTTTTCAATTTGATCCGCTATCAAGTCGGCTGCCATGATTAAGGCGCCGTTGGGGCCCAAGCCGTATTTTTCCATGAGGTCGCCTACATCGACGTAGTTGCGGACGTCCACATCAGGTTGGTAGGGAAGTTTGAGTGCTCCAGGATCGAGATTGACTATGGCAACGTCTTGTTTGCTCATTTTCAGCCATTCGGCGAAGGCTGCGGTGAAAAGGGATTTACCGCTGCCCGCGGTCCCGATGATAAAAGCTAAAGGCATGAGGGGGTTCTCCGTACTGATTTCTGGTGTTTGGGGTTATGAACTTTTCTGCTAAATTTCCAAGCCCTAGTTCCGTACTTGAATTCTGAAAAAACCGGTTTAGTGCCTGTAAGATAGCAAATGGGTTTTGTGGGCAACCATGCGATGTTCTCTAAGGGCGTCGGGATTTTTGAATTGTGCCGAACAAATCCGGCATTTATAACTTTCAACCATACAGTTTTTGTAAGTAAACGTCAAAGTGTAACATCTCAAGGAAGTCTTGCAAAAAACAGGTCTTTACAAGCTAACAAAGAAAGCAACACTCTGCCTAATAAAGGCAAGAAAGATTTTACTCAATCACGCCATGCCATCAGGGTGTTTTTTCATAAAGCTGAAGGCGAAGGCATCAGCTCTGGATTCAGTCGCGAACTCTGGCGAGAGCTTCTTGGCGTCTGCTTCCTCGGTGGGGGGACCGTCAAAAAGGAGTACTTGAAAGTTGGAGCTGAAACGTTTCTTAGAAACAATCAAGGTTTGCCCTGAACACTCGTTGAGGTAGCCGCCTTTATTGCTTAGTTTTCTCCAGCCTTTAACTATGTTCACGGTTTACTCCCTTTAGAAACAGGTTTGACTAATTAAAAAAGTAATTAGTTTAATAATTCAACGATTGTGCCTACCGCTTGTCCGGGTACGCCACAGTTGAATCTTACTTTAACTATACCGTTTCCGCCGTGAGGACCAACAACTTTTCCTGTGTGAACGTTGTTTTCTCCTTGCCAAGTTACTTTACGTCCAACTAACTGTCCGGCTAAACCTGAAGAAGTTACGCCCTCAAAGGCTATGAGACATTCTTTGGGCTTCTGTGATTTGATGCCGATTCTGTAATTTGTTATTCTGCCTAAAATTTTTTGTGACAAAATTATTCACCGTGTAGAGACGGGTCTAAAGGGTCTGCTTGCTTTTAAACATGAGTCAAATAATTCAGAGAACACGGGTTGAAATTACAGATAAAAAATTATTAAGCTAAAAACAAAATAAAAGAAGAAAGGGAAAGTTTAGAAGTAGAGTTTTTCCCAGCGGGCAAACAGGTCTAGGACTTCGTCGCCGCCGTGGTCTTTGAGGAACTCGCGGGTTTCTTTGTCCTGGGCTGCTTCCTTTTGGAATTTAGCTATGTACTCTGCTTTCTCTGCGAGGAAGATGATGCCGTCAACGCCTTGGCGTGCTACACGGGTTGCAACGGTCATGATTTGTTTGGTTGTTGCAACTGTGTCCCATGTTTCGTTGGGTCCGCGGACGTAGAAGTTAACGAACACTGGCTTCTTTAGTTGGCTTTTGAAGCCTCTTGCGATGGTTTCCCAGTACCAGGGGGTTGGGTATGATTTGCTGAACATGGGTATGACGAAGTAGTCTGCGTATTGTGCTAGTTGTTCAAAGTCGTAGCCGAAGCGGATTTTGCCCATTAGTGGGTCTGGGAGTAGGTTAACAAAGAGTGGTTTGCCGCTGACGATTTCTTTGACTTCTGCTAGGAAGTCTGTGACGGTTTTTGCGCGCCACTCTACCCAGCTTAAGCCGCTTTTTGCTTGTGCAGCGATGCATCTTGGGCATGTGCAGAAGCCTTGGTCTGCGAAGTGTTGGCTGCTGATGCTGATGCCGGGGGTTTTTTTGGCGCTGTCAGCGATGATTTTGAGGTTGTATTCGCGTGCTTCGGGGTTGGTCATGCAGACAACGTCCCAGCGGAGGTTGAAACGTTTGTTTGTGCGCAGAGCTGGACCAAAGCTGCTTACGGAGACCCAGTCGGGGCGTTTTGCAGCCATGTTGTTGTCGCCGAAGACTGCGATGTTAGTGTACATTTTTGGGTTTACTACACCGACAATGCCGGATTCGGATTTTTGACGGTAAAAGTTCATGTCGACGCCGTCAACGGGTTCTGGTTGGTAAAGGAACGTGCCGAATTTCAAGTTTAATTCACCATGATTTAGTTCTATTTTTATAAGGAATTGGATTTGCGGGTTATAAGCTTTTGCAGTTGATGGCTCTTGTTATGGTTTATTTGGTTTTTGTAGGGGTTTGTTTTTGAATTTGAACCAGTTAGCCATAAGTTGGAAATGCATTTTGCCATTTGAGCAAATTTTGTTTTTTTAGTAGCAGAAGAAGAGGGCGGCCGCCTACTACATCATCTTCTAAGGCTCAAAGCAGAAAGTTCTGTTTTTGCGTCTGCGTATGCCGCTTGCTGCCTGCTGGTTGAGGCGAGTGTAGAGCTTGTGTTCATTTTCTTTTTTCCCTCATCTTGCGCCTGTGCATACGTTTGTGTGCTTTGGCTTTTTCAAGAGTAAAAAGCCGAGAAGTGCCACTTGCTGTGAAGGTGCTGTACGTCAAGTCCCCTTTGACATGTCCGGTTTTGATTAGGTTTTCAATAACGAAATGAAGCTGATACCCCGATAAACCCAAGCGTTCAGCCAGGTCAGACAGCGAGATTTTTCCGCTCGAAAGCTCATCTAACAAATCATGGATTTCTTGAGGTTCAAAACAGACTGCCTCAGCCCGGTCAGGTGACAGTATGCATTTTTCCCCTATAGAAACTAACCCCGCCAACTCGGATGGTTCTTTGACGGCTTTAACCTGCAAACCCAACCCACCTTTAGAGGGCGGCTTGGACAAATTTAGTTAATGCATCTTTAATGAATATGGGGAGCTCATCTGATTCGGAGCCGAATTTTCTGCATCCGCCGGGGATTTGGCTCCAGTCTTTGAAGTCGGTGGGCAGGAGGTTCTTGTTGTAGTCTTCATCCATTTTCGCCGCCGCCAAAAACGACAACAAAACAGAAGGTTCTTTGCGTAGAGCCGCAGTTAACTGTTCGGCAGCGATTGCTGCGCCTTTGATTTTGGATGCTTCAGCCGCCAGCTTCTCCACAGGCAAATGACGCTCTTTTAGGCGGTCAAGTATAGAGCGGCTTGCCCAGAATGGCTCCTGACGAACAAGCGCCTCCGACACCGCCCTTCGAGCACAGCGACCCACAACTTGGCCAAGCACTGAAGCGGGTCCGCCCAAAACAATTGTAGTGCCTTTTCCACTGGACGCTACGGTTACGCTGTCAGTTATTGAGCCTGTAGCTGCGTCTCCGCTATATCGGCTGCGAACGTCGAAGTCGCGGAGAGCGGCAGTTTTTGCTTCTGTCGCGGTGATTAATGCTGCGACCATGCAACTCTCAAGGGGCGCTGCGTCGATGTAGACTATGATGTTTATTGTACCGGTAATTTCTTCAACTTTTATGCTTTCACCGCTGGATTCACCATGCTGGCAACCAGCTGTTGCGGCGACGGCGACGAAAAACTCGTCAGTCTGCTGGGTTACTAAGCTGAAGTTGTGGACGTTTGCTGCTGTGACCATGGCTAGGTAGTCTTCGTCCACGTTGATTTTGGCTGCGGACATGGTTATGAGTTGCATGGGATCCATATGCAATGCCACGTCGCTGTAGCCGGGCGGTACGCCGATGTTTAGGACGTTTTTGACTTGTTTGGCGCCGCCGTTAAAAACCGCAGAACTTACTGTCGCAAACTGTTCGGGTGAGGTGAATGCTAAAACGTTGTCTTTTATGGTGAATTTGACGTTGCCGGATAAGTCACGCTGCTGGTCCACTTTGCCAAACCCCGTGTTGGCTACTTTTTGGGGCTACTAGCATTTAAGGTGATGGCTTTATTTGGGCAAAGGTTAACGCATATGCCACAGCTGGTGCAATGCACTACGGCAATGACTTGGGGTTTGCGGTTTTTGCCTTCCTCAAGCGCACCCACTGGACAAACACCTATACAGATTTGCCCTGTGCAAGGCGGACACTTGCTAAGGTCGATAATTACCGGTGACTTATGTTTGTCCATACGAAATCAACAACTAAATAAGCGCCAACAATATATTTCTTGCGAGCGAGGATTTGGGCATGAAAATAGGCTTAGTCACCTACAAACCCGAACATGTCGAAGGCTACGATGTACATGTTTACTACAGTAAATGGGCAGACGGTCAAGCGTTTCCCGCTGCAATCGGCATGCAGAATGACGTGACTGTTTTCTGTGACGCTAAAGCCATTAGAGAAGACCCATCCATTGTGCAGACCTCCCAGTATGGTCCGGCACTTAGGCGTAACAGGCGCAACAACCTGCCCTTTGATTACGTGTGCCCAACTCACCCCGGCTACCGAGCTAAAGTCTACGAATATCTTGACAGTTTAACCAAGCAGGACATTTCGGGCGTCACTCTAAATCTTTACCACTTTGCAGACCAGGACTTCTGCACGTGCCCCAGATGTACCAAACTGCGCCAAAAAAGCGGAATGGGCTGGGTGGAGTGGCGCGCCAAAGTCGTCACAGACTTTTTGGCAGTAGCAAAAACACACACCAAAGGCACCTTCGCAGTCGAGATGTTCCCTGACCCAGTGCTGGCAAAGGAACGTTTCGGCATCGACTTCCCAGCCATCGCTGAACTCGTCGACTACTTCCATGTGCCGCTCTCGTCACGCGACTACTTCACTAACTACTGGGTTGACACTATTGTAAGGGACTTCTGTGCAACACTTAAAAAACCCGTGGTGGTGGAGTTGAGCTCTGAGTTGCCTACAGACGAGAAACTTGATGCATTGCTCAAGACGGTTTCGTATATTTCGCGCCACAACCTAATGGCGACGCTACTGCTCGTTCATGACTCTGAAAACGCTCGGCAGGTCGCCAGATTCGCCGTCCACAACGAAGCCTTCCGAGAATGGCTTGACGCCAACCAGTTCGAGAAAATGCAGAAAATCGTGGATAACTGGGCAAAAATTTACCTAGACACAAAAATGCGTCTTTTGGGAATCGAGCGGTCAGCTGTACTTAGGCTTTTTTGAGGTTGGCTCGATACTCACGCAGTCGCTTCATATCCAAATCCGCCGTTAGCACGGAGTCTTCGGGTGCATCTGTAACCTCACCTAGGATGCCCCAGGGTGCGATTATTGCGCTTCTGCCGCCTCTCATGTTGCTGCTAACGTTGCCTACTTTTAAAATGAATACACCGTAATCCTGTGCAATGCCTTCTGTCAGGGGGTGTCCTTTTACGGTTGGGTGAGTGCCCATAGCCGCTACAGGCAGGGTGACGATTTCGGCACCTAACTCGGCCACTTTTTTAACCAATGCGGGATCGAAGGTGTCAGCGCACACAATCATGCCCAACTTACCTATGTCAGTGTCGAGAACCATCGGAGTGCAACCGCGGGAGACACCGGCGTCAACTTCGGCTTGGATGGGGTTGATTTTTTTGTATTTCGCCAGCAATGAGCCATTACGCCATAGTGTGCTGGTGTTGTAGAATTTGCCTGCGTCTTCTTGGAGTACGGAGCCGCCTAGGAGGTAGATGTCTCCGATTTGGGTGGAGATTTCTTGGAGGAATTCGAGGGTTCCGCTGCATGTTTCTTGGCTGATTTTGGGGGCGTCTGAGAAGTGTGCCATGCAGTTGGGGACTGTGAAGTATTCGGGTAGGGCGATTAGGGCGGGTTTGTCTTTGGCTGCTTTTAGGATGGCTGTTTTGGCTGCTGCTAGGTTTTGTTCGAGGGTTGGGCGGATTTCCATGTGGAGTACGCTGACTTTCAATGTTGGGTCCTCGGGGGATATGCTTTGGGGATTGGCTTTTAAGTTTACGGTTGTGGGTGCAGTTTTTGTTTGGCTGTTTTGGGTTGGATGGTTTATTCAACCTTCAGTTTCGGTGTTTGGCATCTCGTTTGTTCAAATTCAGCACATGTTTTAGCACATATGTTTATTATTTGCCCGCTTTAATATGCACCAGTTAACTTTATATGTTTCGCGGGCGACAAACACTATAATATCGAGGAATAAAAAATGAGCATTAACGAGTCTGAAGTTAGCAAACTTTTACCCGAAGTACGCACCCTTGTAAACAAAGTCGTCAAAAAAAACCTCGCAGACGGATTCCTCTTCAGCGCAGGAACAGACACCCAAATCATCGCATACGAAGCAGTAAAGTACACCCCAGACATCCCCTGCTTAACCCTAGCCTTTAAACATGGACAACCAAAAGACACCGAATACGTTAAAAAAATGGTTGATCTCCTCCACCTTAAACACGAAACCTACCAGTTCGGCAAAGAAGACGTCTACAAATTCTATCCCAAAGTCGTAGAAGCACTCAAAAAATATGATCCTATGGAAATCAGAAACAGCCTCCCAGTCTACATCGGCTTAACCCTGCTAAAACCTAAAGGCATAAAAACCGTTTTCACCGGAGACGCCTTAGACGAGCTTTTCGGTTACCCCTGGCAATTCCACCTCACCGAAGAACAGTTCGCTGTGAAACAGCAGGAAATGTGGGCTGAAATGGGTTTCTCATCTTTCCCGATGGCGGAATCTCTGGGAATGCAAATCAAAGCACCCTACCGTGAACCGGAATTCATGGAGTGGGCAATGAAGCTGCCAATTAAGTACAAGATTAACATGTACAACGGCGTCAAATACGGCAAATGGATTATGCGTAAAGCCTACGAAGACGTTATTCCCAAAGACATCATTTGGAGACCTAAAGCGCCTTTGGAAGCAGGCACTGGAACCGAAACACTGCGCACATACTTTAACGACCTGGTCGAAGACAAAGAATTTAACGAAAAGAAAGCGGCCATCAAAGCTGAAGACAACGTGGAAATCCAAGATAAAGAACAACTGCTCTACTACGAAGTTTTCCGCAAGAAATTCGGCAAACCCCAAGACGTGTTCCCCAAAGTCGAAGGCTCAATCGAGTGCCCCAAATGCCACAGCCACCTTAAAACTAAGATATCGTTCTGCAAAGTCTGCGGAGCGTACCCCATCTAACCTTCTTTCTTCTTTTCTTTTAGTTTTTGATCTGACAATTAAAAGGCAGTAGTTAGTCAAGAAACCTTGACGAAAAAGCTTATTTAAAAAATCGCACTGTTTGTAGAATGGGAGAAATGAGTGGCGGAGTATGATAGGCAAACTCGCCCTTCTATTATTTGTTGTATTAGTAGGATTCAGTGTTTGGGCTGAAATTCCCATAGCGACTGCTGACTACTCTTCATCTGTAACGATAATCCCTGTGAAACACGGCTATATCAGAGAAGACGGCTCAATAGAACCATCCACCTTACCAATTGAACGCTCAGGTAACCAATATTCACTCAAAGGAGACATCGCGAACTACTCAATTACAATTCAGAAAAGCAACATTACTTTTGATGGTAATAGATTTACCTTGGCGCTTCCCCCAAGCTTTGGGTTCTGGGAACCTAGCAACACTGCCGACGCACTGATACAAATACAAGACAGTGACAATGTTACCATTAAGAATACACAATTCAAAAATTACTTCACTGGAATCAGCATTAACAATTCCTCCGGAACAATAATCCTATCAAACAACTATCTAAATGGTAGCTCAGGCATGGAACTTCGGCACTGTTTCAATTGTGACCTCATCGGCAACAACTTTACAGGGAATTCAGAAGGGTTTTCAGCAATTAACTCAACCCAACTCAATATAGCATATAATAACATATCGCAAAACCGATTTGGCGGTTGCCTCTTTATTGGGTTATCTTATTCAAATATGACTAGGAACAACGTCAGGGATAATTCGGTGGGGGATGGCTCTGGCCATGGAATCTACCTTATGCAAGCGGATAATAATCACTTTTTCGAGAACAATTTTATAAATGATCCAACCGCAATTCTTTTTACGGGAGAAAATTCAAGCTTTAACAATCTAGTTTATCAAAACTACTTCCACGATAACCGCAGAGATATTCTCAGTACTGGTGGGGATAACACAAGCAGTACAAACCAATCACCGCTCGAAAGCCCAATATCCACAAATTATACCCCTCCCACACCAATATTTTCAAAAAATGCAACCAATCCTTCCACAGGCGGCATTAATGGCAATGATCTTTTAGAGGTTATTGGAATAGCAACTGTCTTAATTGTTGTATTCATGGTTCTTATCAGCGTCTGGTTTTACCGGAATCGCTCGAATGTAAATAAATGTCAGCCAAAAAAAACTTTGTTTTGCATATATTCAAGA
Organism: uncultured archaeon; assembly: GCA_963716035.1. Taxonomy (GTDB): domain Archaea; phylum Thermoproteota; class Bathyarchaeia; order Bathyarchaeales; family Bathycorpusculaceae; genus Bathycorpusculum. Next base: position 332,425 of record OY970286.1, read on the forward strand.
AAATCACAGACAGCAGTAAAAGTACAATGACACATAGCCAATGATTCACACCCGCAAAGTCTATGGAGCATATCCAATCTAAATTTTTGTTCTATGTTTAGTTTTTGCAGGTTTCTGTTTTTCTAGTAGTAGAAGAAGAGAACCGTTGCCTACTACATCATCTTCTAAGGCGCAAAGCAGAACGTTGTGTTTTTGTATCTGCGTCTGGGCTGAGTTGCTTTCTGGTTGTGGCGGGTTGCACACGCAGTGCATGGCGACTGGATTTTTTAAAAGTTGAAACTAAAAAAGTGGAGGGAAGTTTAGAAGAAGTGCGGCTGCTCGTTGGGCTGCTGCGGTCTTGGGGGCTGCTGAGGCGGTTTAGGCTGTGAAGGCTGCTGGTTTTGCTCTGTTTTGGGCGCTGACTTTTTGCCCCGCATCAACATAAAGGCAACGATTACGCCTAAAACGACAACCACCACAACAATGGCAACTATAACAAGCCAAGTTGTATCTATTGTTTCAGGTTCAGGTGTTGGGGTGGGTGTGGTTATCGGAGGCAGAGTTGGATAAACTGTAGGATGAACAGTCGGAGCAACAGTTGGAGCGGGAGTGGCGATGTCGCTTAATTCGGGGATGAGGGCGGGAAAGTCAACTGTCGCGTTGTTTCCTGCGAAGTCCTGCACGGTCAACTTGACAGTGTAGTTACCGGCATTGGCGTAGACGTGAATAACGGTTTTACCTATGGTTATGTTGCCGTCGCCGAAGTTCCAGGTGTAGTTGGCTATGCCGAAGTTGTCGGTGCTGTAACTTGCATCGAAAATCACTGTGCGGTAATCGCCGTACCAGTCTGCGTATGGCTGGGGGTCAGGCGGAGTTTGATCAAGGATAATTGAGGAGGAGACAGGTATTGTAGCGTTATCGCTGTCTTGGAATTCCGAATAGACTGTTCGGGTATCGTCTCCTGAGGGTAGGGTCCAGTTTTCGGTTGTGGCATACGTTTGCCAATCGGACCAAGTTGCGTTGTCGTTAGAGAAGCGCATGTTCGTGGCGTTACTGGAAAACAGGGTAAGCACTATGTCGGTTGAGTTAGTGTATTGTGCTCCACCGTTTATCACTATGGAGGGGGCTGTTTGGGCGCTGACAGGTTGCGGTAAAACGGTAATTGCCAAAGCGGCAGACACAATTAAGGTCAAAAGAAGAAAAGCTGCAGGTAATTCTTTTTTAGCGAACTTCATAGCTGATGCACTCAACTTAGAATTTAACACCATATATTTTGCATATAAGACTTTACCAGAATTACCCCCTACGGTTCTTTTTGGGGAAAAGACTTAATTCTCTAAGCCGATACTCTTGAAAAATAAAGTGTTGAGTACAGATGGCTAAGCTCAGTGACTTAAAGTGGGCTATGGGAACAAGCATATTCGTAGCCAGCTTCATATTCGGATTATTCCTCTTAGGCGTGATCTTCTTGTTGCAGTACTACGTGGTCGGTTTCGACTTAGCCACGGGGCTGCTTTTAGCGTTAGGCGGCACCTTACTCTTCATACTCTTCGAGTACGCAGTCGGCCCAGCCATCGTATCCATGACCACCCACCTGCACTACCTTAAACCCGGAGAAAACCCATGGCTCGAAAACACCGTTAAAGAAATGGTGCAAAAAACAGGTTTACTAATGCCACGCCTCGCAGTAGTGCCAAACAATACTCCCAACGCGTTCACATTTGGCAGAACCAGCAAAAGCGCCGTCTTAGCCGTCCACGAAGGCTTACTGCGCCAACTCAACCAAGACGAAATCAAAGCAGTAATCGCCCACGAGCTGGGCCACATCAAACACAAAGACTACATCGTCATGACCGTGCTTTCCGCCTTACCTTTGATCGCCTACTGGGTTTCCCAGCTGGCATTAACCGCAGGCTGGCTAAGCGGCGGCACCTCACGCAGAGGCAGAGACGAAGGCAACGCAGGCGCAGTCCTCGTAGTCATCGGCATAGTTTCATTCGTCGTTTACATAGTTAGCTTCCTAGCAGTCATGCGCCTCAGCCGCTTACGAGAACACTTTGCCGACGCATTCAGCGCCTACCTCACCGGCAACCCACGCGGCCTACAAAGCGCCCTAGCAAAAATCACATACGGCTTATCCATCGCCCCTAAAGCAGTAACCAGCGCACGCAGCTTCTACATTGAAGACCCAAGTCAAGCCCGAGACGAAGTGGAGCAGATTATGCAGAACAAAAACAAATACGACCTGGACCACGATGGCGTATTAGACGAACGCGAACTGGGCATCGCTATGGAGAAGGAAGCGAAGTCCACTTGGGTGCAGATGAACAGTCTTTTTGCCACTCATCCGCCGACGTTTAAGCGGATTATGCTTCTGCGCGAGATTGAGCAGGAAATGGATACGGGCAAATACAGCAGCAACAACGTGTACAACCACGTCTAAACTCCGCTTTTTCGGGTTTCAAACCTGGATTTTTGATGCGAAGACTAATATTTCCGTAGAAGCCAATATTTCAAACCGAAGCGAGACAGAGAACTATGGTTAATTACTGTCATGAATGCGGCGGAGAAATGCATTACGTTTCCTTGACTAAGAACTACGTTTGTAAAAGCTGCGGGTTATCCTGTACCGGGCAAGACTTAAACGATATCCGTGACAAACGTCAAAACTTTGACGATGAAGACGCAAAAACAACTCGCCGTAAAGAATACCTCAAATGGTACCTTAGCAAAAAGTAAGGCAGCCTTTGAGAAAAAATGGATTTTTCGTAGTGTTGACTATGCTTCCTAAGGTTTAGGAATGCATAAATGACAAAGCGCTCTGTATAACTTGGGGAGACATCGGCTTTGACTGTTGGCGTGGAAGTCATCTGCATCGGCAACGAATTACTCATCGGCAAAGTTCTAAACACCAACGCTCATTGGCTGGCTCAGCAAATCACCGCTTTGGGTGCAAACCTCAAACGCGTCACCGTTATCGAGGACACCGTGGAAGTAATCGCCGCAACCGTCAAGGAAGCGGCATCACGTAAACCGAAATTCATAATCACCACTGGGGGCTTGGGACCAACCTTTGACGACAAAACCATGGAAAGCATGGCAGCCGCTTTAAACCGCAAAGTAGCTCTGAATCCTGATGCGTTGGAGATGGTTAAAGCTCGAATGGTCGCTTACCGAGCAAAACGTGGGTTGCCAACCGAATTTGAGATGACGCCGCCTCAGATGAAAATGGCTATGTTACCGGAAGGTGCCCAAGTAGTAGTTAATCCGGTCGGCACTGCACCCTCAATCTGCGTAGAAATCAACGGTTCGACGGTGTTTGTTTTGCCTGGCATCCCAACAGAAGTAGAAGCGATTTTCAACTCAGCAATTTCTCCGTTGATTAAGCAAGCTGCGGGTCCCGAAGTTTTCGCTCAGAGGAGCATTTTCGCGGAGGATATTTTCGAGTCGCGGCTTGCACCCTTAATCGACGTAGTGATGAAAAACAATAAAGGCGTCTACATTAAATCGCACCCGTTGCCTTCCGACGGCAAATCCCACGTTGAGTTGCACCTCACAATGACGACGTCCGCAGACCTTAAGCCTGAGGAGGCGGTGGCTAAAGCTGCCAAAGAACTGTCAACCATGATTTCAGCCAATGGCGGCGTGGTCCGATAGGTCTGTTTTGGGAATAACCATTTAAATCATTAAAGCACAAAAGAGGTTCTACAGTTGGCTATCCTCAGAGATGAGAATCTCAAACATTAAAGCTGCGAGCGCCGCAGTGCTGTTGGTGGTTATCCTTTCGTTGGCACCTACAGCTAAAACCCAGGGTGAACCTAGCGATTTCTCAGCCGCTTTTCTGCTTCCAGAGTACCCGGGCAGCGCTACTAACTACGAGCTAAACATAACCGTCCCATACAGCTTGTATCAGTACTATCATATACAGAGCCACAGCATTTATTCCCCAGATGACTTCACCAAATTCGTCACGCCCTACGCCCTCAAGCCAGTGGCGGACAGACTCTGGCAAATCTACAATGACACTGAAACCTACACCAACGGCGTCCTAGCCCTTGTTCATCAAATCGAATACAAAGAAGTGACCCCTGGCATGTACCCCGTGGAGACGCTAGCTGATGGCACCGGCGACTGCGACCTCTTCGCCTATATTGCTGCCTCCATTCTCGAAGCAGGGGGAATCCCAGTTGTTTTGCTCTACTACAAGGACCAGTGCCACATGGAAATCGCCGTCGACATCGGTAAAGCACCTACCCAAGCTCGAGTGGATGTTTACAGCGTCACCTACCAAGACGCCAAATACTACATCGGCGAATGCACAGGCAGCAAATGGAGAGAGGGCTGGCGAGTAGGCGAGTGCCCAACTGACTACCAAAACGTCACTTCACAAATCGTTGGAATCCCCGATACCGCCCCAGCTACAATTGGACAAGTTGCAGCGAACCTCCGCGATTTAGGCACCAGCACAGTAAAACTACAGGTATCTACTCCTTTCACGATGCAAAACAGCCCGGTAACCATAAAGGGACAAATTGAGCCCACTACGCCCAACGAAAATGTGACTTTGCAAGCGCAGATAGGTGATGGCTGGAGCACGATAGCAACCGTGCAGACAACGGTAGACGGCGAATTCTCATATCAGTGGACCTCTCCGGTTACAGGGGCGGTGACAATTCAAGCGAGTTGGCTGGGCAACAGAGAACTAAACGGCGCCGCCAGCACTCAAAGCAGCGTTATGGTTTTGCCGTGGTTTCTGGTTTTGGGGTCTTTGGGAACTGCGGCGTTTGTCGTTATGTCTACGGCGGTGTTTATGACGTTTAAACGCAGAACAAAAACCAAGATACCCAGGCATCTTGAGCCGCTCAACCCCGAAAACAGCACATCATAAACTGCCTAATGCAGCCGTTTTAGCTGAAAACAGTTTTTTCCCCACCCCACACCTTTTAACGTAAACATTATATTGCGTTCCATCGTTTAACCAACTACTATCAGGGCGAATACATGTGAAAGTTACCCTCATCAACCCACCCTATCCCCCAAATGCTCACGCTCACCCACCGTTCATTCCCTTAGGCATCGCCTATTTGGGTGCAGTCGCCGAAAAAGAAGGCCATGAAGTCAACGTAATCGACTGCCAAGCCGAACATTTAACAGTGGATACTTTCCGGCAACGCATAAGCAAAGAATCCCCCGACGTAGTCGGCGTAACATCCACAACTTTACTGTACAACTCCGCCAAAAACATCCTTGAAGCAGCCAAAGCAGAACACCCAAACGCCACCACAATGATAGGCGGCAGCCACGTCACCTTCTGGGATGAAAACGCCCTAAACGAGTGTCCAGCAATCGACGTCATCGTCCGACGGGAAGGAGAAGTCACCTTCAAAGAGCTACTGGGTCGAATGAAGGAAAAGAACGATTTCAAAGGCGTAATAGGCACCACCATCCGAGGCGAAGAAGGCAAAATCATCCGCCACCCAGACCGCCCCTTCATAATGGACCTCGACAGCTTACCTTCGCCAGCTTACCATTTACTGCCCATTGACGCGTTCCACCGGATGGGCAAAACCATCTTCCCACTTGTCACAAGCCGCGGCTGCGTGCAATGGTGCGACTTCTGCAGCACTGTGCGCATGTTCGGCAGAGGCTACCGCGTCCGCAACCCCCACAAAGTCGTCAACGAAATGGAAGCACTCAACAAGAAATACGGTGAAAGCCAATTCACCTTCTACGACGACGCCTTCACCATCAACCGCAACCACACCCTTGAACTCTGCGCCGACATCAAAGCCCGCGGACTCAAAGTGGAATGGGACTGCGAAACCCGCGTAGACGCCGTCGACAAAGAACTCCTCGAAAAAATGCACGACGCAGGCTGCATCACCGTCTGGTTCGGCGTAGAATCTGGCTCAGCCAAAATCCTCGACAAAATGCACAAAAAAATCAACCGTGAACAGGTTAAAGACGCATTCAAAATCTCCCAGAAAGCCGGCTTAATGACCATCGCAAGCGCGGTTATAGGGTTCCCAGGCGAAACCGAAGAGACAGCTTGGGAAACCATCAACTTCATCAATTCACTCAACCCCGACGACATCGGCTGCTACATCGCTACACCCTACCCGGGCACCCCAATGTACGACGAAGTCGTCCAAAACGGTTGGCTACGAGTGACCGACTTCAACAAATACGATACCGCCACCCCAACCTTCGAAACCCCTGACCTCAGCATGGAGAAGCTGCGGGAAATCAAATACAAGGCGCACCAAAAGTTCTATCTCCGACCAGCCTACGTGTTCAAGATGCTCAGAAGAGGCGGAACCTATGGACGCTCAGGACTCAAAACCTCAGCGGCATACGCGTTGCGTGCTATGCACGTTAAACTCTCCTAAACACTTTCTTTTCCTCCTTTAGTTCTAAAATCCAAACCAGATTTTTCCCTATCCTTCTAAGAAAGCGTTATATGGGTTCCAACATTTAGAAATCAAAGGTCAAGGGCAATTAACATGAAAATTACTTTAGTTAACCCTCCATACCCGCCAAGCGTCCACAGCCACCCACCCTTCATCCCGCTGGGACTCGCCTATTTGGGCGCCGTAGCAGAGAAAGCCGGCCACAAAATCACCGTCATCGACTGCCAAGCAGACAAACTAAACTACGAAACCTTCAAAACCCGCATCGCAGAAACCCCCTCAGACCTCATCGGCGTCACCGCCACGACGTTGCTCTACAAATCCGCCATGAAATTAATCACCACCGCCAAAGAAGTACAACCCCAAGCAACCACTGTACTGGGCGGAAGCCATGGCACCTTCTGGGACGAAAACGCCCTAAACGAATACCCCGCCCTTGACGTTGTTGTACGCCGCGAAGGAGAAGAAACCATCCTAGAGTTGGCGGAGAAACTTGAAAGCCAAAGCAGCCTAAAAGGCGTCTTAGGCATAACTTACCGCGACGGCGACAAACCCGTTCGCAACCCCGACCGCCCCTTTATCCAAGACCTCGACTCGTTACCGTTCCCCGCCCACCATTTACTGCCGCTTGAGAATCTTAAGCACAACGGCAAAATCCTGTTCCCACTGGTTTCCAGCCGCGGCTGCGTTTTCTGGTGTGACTTCTGCAGCACTGTGCGCATGTTCGGAAGAGGATACCGTATGCGCAGCGCCAAAAACGTCGTAGACGAAATGCAGTATGTGCATGAAAAGTACGGAGTAGACCAAGTCACCTTTTACGACGACGCTTTTAGTGTGGATCGGAACCGCGTTTTGGAAATCTGCAGCGAACTGCACAAACGCAACCTCAAGTTGATTTGGGACTGCGGCACCCGCGTCGACATGGTTGACCGCGAACTCATGAAAACCATGAAGGACGCCGGCTGCATAGCAGTCTGGTTAGGCGTCGAATCCGGTTCAGAGTTGATTTTGGGCAAAATGAACAAAAGCATCAAGCTTGAGCAAACCCGTAAAGCCTACAAAACAGCTCACGAAGTCGGATTAATGACCATAGCCAACGTCGTGCTGGGCTTCCCAGGTGAAACGGAACGGACCGCTAAGGAAACAATCAAATTCGTTTCTTCACTTAACCCCGAAGACGTTGGTTTCTACGTCGCAACCCCCTACCCAGGCACCCCAATGTATGAAGAAGTCATCAAAAACGGTTGGCTACGAGTAACTGACTTCGACCGCTACGACACTGCCGGCCCAACTTTCGAAACCCCGGAATTGAGCATGGAAAAACTCGCCGAGATAAGAGGCAAAGCGTATCAACAGTTCTATTTGCGCCCCGGCTACGTCCTGCATATGATGCGGCTGGGCGGAACCTACGGGAAAGCTGCGGTTAAAACTTCAGGCGCTTACCTGCTGCGTGCTCTGCATTTGAAGTACTGGTAGAGCTTCTCGGCTTTTTCTTATGTAAGCCACTGCGGCTAAAGCAAAAACCAAGACGTTTAGCGAGATGGTTATGGAAGCGAAGTTTATGCCGATTGGCGATAAACCCAAGAATAAACCGATTAAGCCTGTTAAGCCAAAGCTTAATGCAACGGAGAGGACAGCGGTTTCAACGAAGTCAATTTTGTTTTTACCCAAAAACAGTATAGTGACCAGGCAGTAGCCGGGCAGAAAAACGACAAACACAAAACTCAAAACATAGCGGACAAAAATCAAAGGTTCAGTTTGAATGAAAAGCGTGGCGAGTAACGTTAGCAATGTGAATCCTGTAACGGTTTCTAGCCATCTTAGAGGTTTCAAAGGAGCACTCTTTAGAGGTTTATTTTAAACAAAGAAAAGAAAAGGAAAAGCTTTACATGAAAGCTTTGTAGATTGGGTGGGTTTCGTCTAGAGGTCTTGTTCCGAGGTCAGCTGCTGCAGATGCGATGTATGTGTCGGTGATTGCTGCTGCTGGGAAGACCCATTCGGCTTGTTCAGCGGGGCCAATCATGAGCCAGTTTGCGCCGGCCATTTGCATGATGGTGTTGGTTGAACAGACTGTGCCTTTGCGGAATTCTTTAGCAATGTTTGCTTTGACCCAACCCATGGTGGTGACAACGTTGCCGCTGCCTAATCCGACTGGGTGACCATACTTTTCTTTCATGATGGGTATGGCTCTGACGGATGTGCCCATGTCTGGTTCAAATGCGGGAATGGCTGTGTCGATGAGTGGTTTGGTAATTCCGCCTTTCTCTGCGAGGGCTAATGCTTCAACGATGACGTTCATTTTGCCTTCGAGAGTTGTGTCTTTGGGGTCGTCAGCGAGAACAATCGACATTTTGATGCCGCTTTCTTTAAGGTTCGCTAATTCTGCATCAGTGACGCCTTTGTAAACTGAGTTATAGAGGCATCTATCGGTTAAGCCCATTTTCTTTGCCAAGTTTGCTGCTGCCATGCGGGTTTTGGGACTCATTGCGTCGAGCATGAGTGGTGCTTCAGTGTGGTTGGGGACGAAGTCAATGTATTTTTCGAAGGCTAATTCGGTTGTGCCGACGATGTCGAGTGCGAACTTTACACCGGTGATGTCGCTTTGGGTTTGGCACCTGTTAATAATATCTTCTGCAGCCTTGGCGTCGAAGACACCTTTGTTGGCGTCTTGGACCATTTTTTGGCCTAACCAGAAGATGGAGCCGATTAAGAAAGTCGGGTTTTCGCCTGGCTGACCGCCAATTTTGGCATTCCCAATATCATATATTTTTTGTTCTGTGCTGAATTTAAATGACATTTTTCCACTTCTGATGGACTTATTTCTTCAGTGCTTTCTTTGCAAGCTCTGGAGCTTCTTCCTTGTTCTTGCCGAAAAGTGCACCGAATGCATCTGCGTCTTCTTTCTTGACTGCTGCGCCGCCCATGATGATGCCGACTTTGTCTTTGAGGCCTGCCGCTTTGAGGAGTTCATCAAGTTTTGCGAGGTTGTTCTTTGCTGGAACTGTGTTGACTGAGAGGGCGATCAGGTTTGCGTTGTTTTCTTTTACTTTGTCGATGAATACTTGGGGTGCAACGCTTTTTCCGACGTCAATGGTTTTGAAGCCTGCGCGTTTTAGCGATCGGCGGACTGCTTCTTTCGCTGTGTCATGCATGTCTGGTTCGATGTTGCCGATAACGACGATGCCTAATGGATTCTCTGGTTCTGGTGGTTCTTTTTCCATCATAGATTTTAGCCACGACATATTAAACACCTTTTTCCTTTGGTTGATATACTGGGCTTTTTATACTCGAGATTGATATTTAACCTTTTACCAACAATTCAAAAGTATGCATATTAAGCGTGAAAGTTAATGCGGGAAACGAATAGAAAGTGCTTGTTGCTTACGGCAATCTTTGTGTTTTCCTTCGTTTTTCGTATGCTGCTGATGTTTTGGGACGGATACCCCCCAGGCGCAGATATTGGACTTCATAACAGCGTAATCTACTCTATCACCGGCTCTGGACCTACGGATTTCTTCTATAACTATTTCCACATTGGCGGCGGCGCTTCGCTGACTTTTCCGGGTTACCACATTTTCACTGCCGCGGTGTTCATGCTCACAGGCCTTCCAGAGTACGTGGCGCATGCTTTAGTGGTTTCTCTGTTTTCTTCACTCCTGGTTCTGTGCACTTACCTCATAACTCGGCGTGTTTGGTCGGAGTCTGCGGCGGTAATAGTGGCGTTTTTGGCGGCGATTTCCCGCTTCGACATTGAAATGCTCATGTGGGCAGGCTACCCAAACGTCATAACCTTGATGCTTATTCCGCTAACCTTCTACCTCTACCTCGAGAGAGAACGCTTCACAAAACTCCCTTACATAGCCTCAACGTCGATCTTAATCAGCTCACTGTTTTTGACGCATTCACTGAGTGCAGGGGTATTCGTGTTGATAGCAGGCGCCGCCATAATCGGAATCCTCGTTTTCCCCAAGAAACTCGGCACCACCCGCAAAACCGCCTTCTATTGGCTCTTGCCCATAATCATCGGGGCAGTACTAGTTGCTCCTTTTCTTGTGCAGGCGGTTCCTGCGTATCTGGAAAACAGCAGCTACCTCGACCCTGCAAGCTCAAGCGCTATCACAACCGCCACCATCAACACCCGACAGCTTCCCCTAAACATTGTACTTCCTCTCTTCGGGCTAATAGCTGCGTTCGCCGTTTTCTCAAAACGTCTCTTTAAACGCTGGTTCACATTGCCGACGTTTCTGCTCACAGCGTGGGTCTTCGTCTGCCTTATCCTCACGCAGGGTTATCTCGTTAATTTCCCGTTCGACTACAATAGGTTCCTCTACTTCCTGATTCTGCCGCTACTGGTGTTTTTAGCTGTACTTTTCGACTATGTCTCGGACTTTTTCAGCGGATTCATCCATACCTACCAAACCCTGACCAGAAAAGCCCAACCCACAACAGTGAAGCTTAGCAGGGCAGCAAAGTTTCTCACCCAAAAAAACCTCTACAGCATATTCACGGTAGCTTTTCTGATTTTCTCGTTTGTTGCTTTGCCTATTTTCATGTCACCAACCTACAACAACGTGGGCGAATCAATCCAGAATTTCTATCAGACCATGGATAATCAGGGCTGGGAGGGGATGCAGTGGGCAAAAACCAACACGCCCGGCAACGCTGTGTTCGTCGCCGACGCCTTGTATGGCTGGTGGTTGGGAGGCTTCGCCCAGCGCCCGACACTGGCAGCGGTTGACCCTCAGTATCTGTCGCTTACCCGGGAAGTGGACAACGCCACCTTCGCCCGAAACCTCTTAGATACAAACTATATCGTTGACAACGGACTTTTGCAGGTGCGTGAAGACGGGGGTTGTCTTGCCCGCCACAACCCCGAGTTCCTAACCAAAATACGTAACGAGTACTATCCGTATCCGTTCTTCAACTTTGACAGCGACAACATTGAAGTCACCTTGCAAAAGAGCGGACACACAGAAGTTGTGTACATTTCTCAGGTGCCAGTTGCAGATATGCACACCGAACATACCTCAAACTCCGAGTCCATTGTTGTGACCTACAGCAACAGCCTATTCAATTATACCCAAAAGGTTACGGTACACACCGGCTCAGCGTTGGCAACTATGTCGGAAACCTTGACAAGCAATGACCCCGAAGTAACCTTTGTCACATTGCAGTTCAGCCTGTTCACAAAGAGCACTGTTGCGCCTACAGTGCTTGGTAACCGCTCAAGCCTCATGCTTGCCGATGTCGTTATGAAAACTTTGGGTCAGCTCAGCTTCCCAACCGAACAGTCGAAGCCTGCTGTCATCAATATTCCTGAAATGGTCAAGAACTGGTCTCCAATCGAGTTGCTTTACAAATTTGATGCAACTGCAGATGTTCAGTTCAGCTTCTACATGGGAACCTACCAGTTCAGCGACCAAGAATCCAGCCAACTCCAAGCGGGCGCTATCGACTACATGAGCCTTATCAAGACTTACTCCGAGATGCAAATAGCGAAAATGCAGAACCTACCATCGTCGGGGCAAGCTGACTTCATAGTATTTGACTATCAACAGCAGCTTCAAAGCCGCCAAGTCGGCTACGTTGTTGTCTTCAAGAACCCAGAACAACAACCCCGCTTCGTCCGTGACCCTCAATATAGCCTTGTATTTATAAATGAAGAAGTGGCAATTTACAAGGTAAATGGGAACCAAAACCTTGGCTGAACAAAGCTCCATACGTAACAAGTTGCCGTCTGGGAAGCAGCTTGAAGTCGCTTTTATAGTGGTTTTCTCAGCTGTGATTCTGGTTACCTTCTACTTCGTAATATCCATGAACGGTGTAGTGCTGGGCAACGACCCCGCTGTGCATCTGGAAAAAGCGCAAATTTACTTAAACACCCACTATATCTCGCTGGCGAATTTGGGTTGGACCCCGCCGCTTTACCAAATCTTCCTTGCAGTGGCAATATCGTTAACTGGAGCCGCCAACATCACAGAATACATTTTTCTTCTACGGGCGTTGACAGCGGTTATCGACTGGCTGCTGTTCATGTCGGTTTACCTAGTCGGCAGTCGCTTCTTCAACAAGAAAGTCGGAGCAACCGCCGCCGTGCTGCTTTTGATGTGTTTTCCGGTGTTTGAAGCCAACCAATTCGGCGGCTACACCACTGTCCTGGCATTAGCATTTACGCTTCTTGTGTTGCTCTACACGCCGCTTGCAGTGGACAAAATGGGGTACCTCGTGGTAGCGTTTCTTGCAGCCTTCGGACTGGTGCTTTCACATCAGCTCGCAGCGTTCCTCGCCGTGTTCATCATGCCCCCTGTACTGCTCTATATGATTATTAAGTCGAAAGGCAAAAACCTCAAAGTCGTCATAGCCATCGCCCTAGGCGGAGGCATAGCGTTCTTCCTCTACTACTTCCAAGCGCTTTTCGCCTACCTCGACGTAGTCATAGAATACGTGTTTTTCGCAGTCAAAAGCTACGCCTACCAGATTCCCACGGTTGGCTGGACTGCCATGATGACCAATTTCGGCTTCATATTCTTCGCCTCATTAGCAGGCGTTGGCGTCTCGTTCTATGTGCTCAAAAAAGAGAAAAAGATGCTTTACTGGCTGATTCTGGCGCTGAGTTTCTTTGTCCCGTTTTTCTTCGCCGAATCCTACCTTGTGGGCTTCTACATGCCGTTTAGCTGGTTCATCTACTATATAACAACGCCCATGGCGATTTTGGCTGCTGTCACACTGATTTTCTTGTGGGACAAAGCCACAGCTTACTTTGCCAAAAACAGGATGGTTTTCCGCCGGAACTGGGTTAAAGTGGTTACGGTGCTGCTAATTGTTGGAATGTGCTCGGTTGTGGTGTACCGCACCGATGTCGTGTATGGCAGAATCAGGGAGGCAGGCGTCTACTACTCCACAACTGATTTGAAAGCGCTGGATGCAGGCGTTTGGCTTAAAGAAAACTACCCCGACAACACCTCAGTGGTTTGCACAGAGGTTCCGGGCTTCTGGTTCCAAGAGTTCTCAGGAAAAAACGTCACGGCGCAAACGGACCCCGCGGTGCAACGTATGGAAGTCGCAGAAGCTGTCCTAACTCTGTCCTACGAGCTAGAGCACTCACAAACCATGCTAAAAGCTTACCAAGCCAAAGGCGACACCCTCGACGAACAATACGTCTCACTTGATGACATTTGGACGAAGGTTGCGTCCTCTCTTGGGTCAGGCAACTTCATCTACTACACCATCGGCGGCGTCGAAAACCAAGTGGCATTAAACGAATTAAGCAAAGAAATCATATTCCAAGACCAAATCTCGCCCAAAAGCATCACATTTGTTTTCAGCAACAGCGAAGTCGCCCTAACCCAAACCATTACCGTGGAGAACACAAGTTACCCCTTCAACGTGGATTGGAAACTAACACCGCTTAAAAGCAACATCCAAAACGCTACATTGTATTTGACGACGAATTTCGATTTGAAGTTCCAGTTTGACAAAGCAGACGTACCGGGTTTGCTGGATTGGGTGAACCCTTGGGATGCACCCGAAGCAATTCGCACCTCTGAAGGCAATATTTGGACAGCAATATCGTTTGACGGTGCAGACCTAAAGGACAACTATTTCGGTGTATACGATGATACTTACAAAGTGGGTTACGCTTTCAAGTTCATTGATTTGCCGAAGTGGGGTAACATCGGTGCGTTGGGCAACCGCCAAATCGACGCGGTGCGGGTTGTCTACAGTTTAGGCGATATCAAGGTGGGCGAGACTTCGTCGCGGTCATATGAGGTGCTGGCTTTGTCTCAGAGTAAATACGCGGGGTTGCAGCCCAGTAGTTTAATGGGGATTTTCGACCTAAAGGTGCCTGAATTCACGGTTACATCAAGAGACTTTAGTTACTATATTGAAAATAACAACATTGGATTCATTGTTTACGATCGAAATCAGTTAGATCCGCAGATGGTTCACAGCAAATTGCTGCAGTTGATTTATTCTAACGATCGCTATGTGATTTTTAAAATTGTGTCGGGCGCCTGACAATATTTGGGGTAAATTCTTGAGGTTGGCAGGATATTTTTTGATGTGTTTTTTGTTTGTTCTGCATTTTTTGTTCGAAGTCTTCTGATGGTTTTTTCATCGAAGCCTTTAAAAATATGACACATGTCAAGTAACTTTATTGGAAGCCCAAATGAAACCAAAACTCACCCTAATCCTCCTCCCAACAATTCTAATCACCATACTAATAGCCCCAGCCGCCGCAGAAACCCTAACACTAACAGACCCATCCAAAAACACATACACATTCACAATTGAACAACTCAAAGACATGCCGCAAACAAACGAGTATGCAGGGTTATACTGCTACGGCAACCTAATAACCAAAGGAGACTGGGTCGGAGTACAACTCAGCTACCTACTCGGCAAAATAAACGTCAACTCAGACGTCAAATCAATAGAATTCAAAGCCCAAGACGCATACACAATCACCATACCAATCAAGCTGGCAAATTCAACTCAGACAATAATTGCCTACCAAAAGGACGGAATACCCCTAACCGAGGGACTTCGGCTGGTATTGCCAGGCTATAACGGAGCCGCATGGATTGCTCAAATAATTTCCATCACAACAAGCATCGTAGACGTTGTTGAACCAGCATCAGTATCGGTAGACGGCAGCATGCCTAGATCCGCATTAAACGAATTTAACGCTATATCAAAAAATTCTTTTGCAACCCCACCGGCAGCAACTCCTGCGCCAGTACAAACGCCTAAACCTACAACGGAGGTTCCAACCCCAAACCCCACCACTCCAACACCTAAGAGCACCTCCCCGCTGGAAACTCCCCAATTGACAACTACGGACCAGCAACCGGGCGGTTTCGATCAAACAGTTATCGTTTCAGTAGCAGCGATGATACTTTTTTTGGTTGCGTCGGCGGGATTGTATATTCGTAGAAAAAGGAATCACCTGTAGAAGCTGTTAACTATTTTTGCGGATCTTCTTTTTCTTCCGATTAATTGTGCGCACAGGTTCCCAGATGCACTCCGAATACGAACCCGGCACAACAAGGTCAAGGAACTCACACCTCAAATCCGCCTCTTCCTTAACTTCAACAAAACTCTGCTCCCACGCTTCAGCCTCGCTTAAAGTATCGAATTTCCACATCGCCGTAAAGCCGCCGACAGCGCCGCCGTACTTGTGCCGCAGCACCCTCATTGAGCGCACTGAGCTGAAGAGTTTAGGCTGCTTTTTCATGGTGGCAACCAGCTTTTTACCCCATGCAAGAAGCTCTTTTTGTTTGTCTGGTTTAACGGTGTAGGTTCTAACGATAAAAACTGTCACAACTAATCCCAGAATAGAATGTTTTTGTGGGTTAAAAACCGATTCCCAAAAACACTCAAACAAAAGGCAGAATGCCAGTATTAGGGTTTGGCGGCTAACTGCACAACTGCAGCTTCAAAAGCATCTGAACCAATGACTCGTGTGGTATGTCCTTTTCCATGTGTATCTTCAAGTAAGAAAACATCGCCAGACCTGAAGCGACGCACTTCCCCATCACCTGGGGTTAATACGACTTCGCCTTTGAGGCAGCAGAAATACTGGGTTTTGGGTGCGGGGTGCCAGTCACCAAACCATCCGACTGGGATTTGAAAGAAAACGATTTTGGATGCCTCTGTGAATTCGGATAGGCCTACGGGTGGGGCTGGTGGGGCAAAGTTGACCTGTTTTAATGGGGCTTGGGCGGTTTTAAAGTGTGATTCTCCGTTTTGGTCGGTGAACAAAACTGCGTAATTCATTACAATCACCAATCTAGAAAAGCAAAGCGTTGCTTTAATGTTTTACAATTCTAAGGCGACGAAGGTTCTGCGAAGAGATTTTAAGCCTAAGCTACCTTACGCTGGGTTTAGTGAAACATTTGAAGATAACCCGAACCATTCTCGCCCTCGCCGCCATATTGGCGTTGCTGTTGTGTTTGCAGCCTGCGCTGTGTTGGAACAACGGCGGCTACTCAGCCGACCCTTCGCACCCGGACTATGGCACCCACGACTGGGTAGCTCAGCACGCCCTCGATTATCTCCCAACTCAGGAAAAACAGTTCATAACCGACAACCTACAGCTATATCTCTTCGGAACGGAGTTGCCTGACTTGCCCGCTAGCCAAGGCGGCATCGGCGACACCACCAAACATCACATTTACTATTCGGCTGAAGGTGCCTTAAAGGATGATGCTTCGGCAAAGCGTGCTCAAGCTATGTATAACGAGGCACTCGGCGACCTCGAATCAGGCAACCTTACGGGTGCGGCGGAGGCGGCGGGAGCCATGACGCACTACATCGCTGACATGGCGGTGTTTGGGCATGTTATGGGTGCTTCGACGGTTTGGGGTACCGAAGTTCACCATAGCGATTACGAAACCCACGTTAACGCCCAAACCGGAGCTTACACAAGTAGTTATACGAGCTACCTATCCTTCGACGGCAACCTCACGTCCCTATCCGCCTACAGTGCCGCAACAAATTTGGCGTATGACTCCACGTTCGGAGGCGCAAACCATTTTAGCTGTACTTGGATGGACCAAAACTACAACTGGAGTAGCCAAACTTTCAGCAGTCGATGCGGCGAATCATTAAGATTGGCGGTTAATGCAGTGGCAGACGTTTTGCATACACTTTACGTTGAAGCTACGCCGACTGCAACACCGACGCCCTCACCCGCTCCAACGCCAACTGTCCCAGAATGCCCCGCTCTACAAACCATTGCAGCCGCTATGATAGCCACTTTAGCTTTAGTAGCAGTTTACAAGAAGAAAACCGCCGTAAACCACTAACAAAACATGAAATGCCAACACGCGGTTGAGGCTAAAGGCCTTTATTTCCGAAGCGGTTATGGTGCACAAAGTCTTCTGTGTCGCGACGAACCCGCAGACCATTCACCGGCGCCGCTGGGTAGCCTAAGCGGATGGTGTAAGCGATTTTTAGTTCATCTGGCACGCCTAAAAGCTGTTTGAGTTCTGGCTCAATCGAAGCCGTCGCGGATAAACTTAGAATCTGCACGCCCAACCCCAGCGCCTCCGCAGCCAACCACATGTTCTCCATTAAGCAACCTAAACTCATAAAACCGTACGAATCGCCGCCGCTGGCTGGAGCCCTCTTAGACTCATCATAGAACACCATAAGCAACACTGGGCTGCCTCTCAGGGAGCTTCCGATAGGGTAAACGGTGGATTGCTTGGCTATTTGTTCCATTTTTTGGGGGTTAATCCAATCTGGGGGAAACCCAGAGGCTGATATGCCTACTTTTCTGGTGGCTAATTCGGCTTCGGTATAGGAGAGGTGAAGGAGGTTTTCTTTTAGGAATTCTTCTTTAAGATTGGATTTTATGGCGCTCATCTGCTTGAGCACTGTGGGGTCGTCGACGACTATAATTTGGTAGTTCTGCATGTTATGGGCGGTTGGCGTCCATTTTGCAGATTCGAGGATCTGTTTTAGGTGTTCTTTGGGGACGGGACGATCGGGATCGAAGGGTACACGGCTGGAGTGCCGGTTATGGATTATCTTAAGAAAAGCTTCGCTGATGTTCTCACACACCTAAAAGACAGAAGCTGCTTGAGGAACAAAAATTTTGTGCTTAGACAAAAACTCTGTTTCCAAGCATAACCCGATGTGAAGTAATAAACTAGTCATTTATGCAAAAATGTGACCCTAAAACGCGTTTTCTTTTGAGAAACATTTAATTTTAATGCCGCATTTTGGCTCGCTTGATGTAGCGCGATGCCAAAAACTTCCTTTTACGGCGTGATTCATCGTAAAAATGGAACCCACTTTGATGGGTTTTCAAACATTTGCGGGACCCTGACGTTGAAGTGGGCATAGGAAAATCAATTATTTTTTCTGGCGAAGTCCGTTACCTAAGAAAATGGATACCCATAGCCGTGTTAATCGGCATCGTCAGCGGCGTCGGCGCAATTGTCTTTGATCAAGCCATCAGCGCCGTCAGCAACCTATTGCTGGGAGGCATAGCTGGCTACCATCCACCAACACCATTTGGCGAAGGCACAGTACTACCCTCCGCAATATTGAGCCCCTACCTGTTGCCCATCGTAACTGCGTTGGGCGGCTTGCTAAGCGGCATGCTTGTTTTCGGTTTAGCTCCCGAAGCTGAAGGACACGGAACCGACGCAGCCATAGATGCCTTCCACAATAAAAAAGGCGAAATCCGCAGCCGAACCCCCATCATAAAACTTGTCGCATCCGCGATAACCATCGGCTCAGGAGGCAGCGCTGGTAGAGAAGGCCCAACCGCCCAAATCGGCGCCGGTTTCGGCTCATTTATCGCCAAACGCCTCAAGCTTTCAACGCGCGACCGCCGCATCGCTCTAGCGGTGGGCATCGGCGCGGGTATAGGCTCAATTTTCAAAGCTCCCTTCGGCGGAGCAATCTTGGCTGCAGAAATTCTCTACACCGCAGATTTCGAAGTAGACGCCCTATTCCCCGCTTTCATAGCCTCCACAGTGGGCTACAGCATTTTCGGTTTCGTGAACGGTTGGACCCCAATTTTTGGAACTTACAACTTTGACTTCTTCCAAGACCCCCTACAATTGCCGTTCTTTGCGCTACTGGGTTTAGCCTGCGGCTTAGTGGGCATAATCTACGTTGTCAGCTTCTACGGCATGAAGGATGCATTCCATCGCCTCAAAATCCCCAACTTTGTTAAACCCGCAATCGGCGGCTTAGCAGTTGGCTTAATCGGCTTATTCTTCCCACAGGTTCTGGGCGTCGGCTACGGATGGCTGCAAATCGTCATGGACGGCAACTTTACCCTGCTTCCATTGTTCCTCTTACCAGTCATTATAGCTCTCAAAATCGTCGCAACATCGCTCACCATAGGCTCAGGAGGAAGCGGCGGAGTCTTTGGCCCTGCATTGGTAGTCGGTGGCATGGTTGGCGCATTGCTATGGGGGGTTCTAAGCTGGATTCTGCCCGACGCACACCTAAATATCGCAATTTTCGTCATTGTCGGGATGATGGCGTTTTTCGGGGGCATTGGAAAGGTGCCTGTCGCCGTGATTTTAATGGCGTCTGAAATGACAGGTTCCTACACGCTGCTAGTGCCCTCTATGATAGCGGTAGCAATAGCGTATGTGGTAACTACGCGGCACACAATATACAAAAGCCAGTTGCCCAGCCGCAGCGAATCCCCCGCCCACCGCGAAGAATACACCATACCGTTGCTTGAACAGATTTATGTGCAGGACGCCATGAGCAAAAAAGTCACCACTATGTTCCCTGAACAGTTCGTTTCAGAGGCAGCGGAAATCATGAAGAAAAAGAAGGTTCATGGGTTGCCAGTGATTAACCACTTTGGCGAGTTAATGGGCATAATTGCCATACGCGACATCTTAGAAGTTGGCTCAGACCTACGAAGCAATAAGACGGTTGGGGAAGTTATGTCCAAAGATTTGGTTGTCACCTACCCTGACGAGAGCCTCTCGCAGGTTATGGAAAAGTTGACTGGTAACGAAATCGGGCGCCTGCCAGTAGTTGACCGCAACAACCCCAAGCACTTGGTGGGAATTGTCACACGGCAAGATATCTGGCGGATTTACCGTGTTGGCTTGCACGCGATTTTGGAAGACACCAAAAACAACCAGGAAACAACAACGTAACCAATCAGCTTTGCTTGTGAGGTCGCTTAGGAAATCAAATCGACATTACGCAGTTATGGCGAAGGTTAAGCTGGGTCTTTGCGGGTTACGTCATTTGCCAAGAACAAAACCAACGGAGCCGCAAGAGCACCTAGAACACCGTAAAGCAGCATAAGCAACTGGAAATTGTTAGTCTGCAAAGTAAGCACCAAGCCACCTAAAGCCACGCCTATAATTACGCCGCCGTTATGGAACGCTTGATTAATCGACATCAACTCAGCCCTAAAAGCCGGTAGTTGCTCTAAAATTAAACTATAGAGGGCAGTGGCAGTTATGGCGCCAGTGAAAGCAGCAAGCACCCAGAAAAACCAAGATACCCAGAGAACAGCGATACTGCTGAACAATATTACAGAGAAGCCGGAAAATGCTCCGGCAACTACGGTAGTTTTTTTCCTTCCCAGCGTGTTGATTAGTTTGCCAGCAACGACTCCGCCTATCATGGCGCCTAATGCGGAGACTGAAGATAACGAAGCGCCCAAGGTTGCGCTTACGCCGAAGTTTAATCGGTAGAAGGAAACTGCAAAGAGGGGAACAACGCTTATGAAGGTTATAAGTACGGTTGAGAGAATGCATGCCATAGCGGATTTATGGAGCAAAACTTTTTTGAAAGGTTTAGAGAGGGATGCTTCTTGTGCGGTGCGTTTTGGCTGGTTTGAAATAACAAAGTAACTCAGGAGTAGGCATACAGCGGCGAGGGGAAGTATTAGCAAGAGTAGCACTGAGCGCCAGCCTGCCGCAGCGGAGATTACGCCTGAGAGGGGACCGACAAGGATGAAGGATGCGGCGGGTACAGAGAAGGTTAAGCCGATTGCTTTGCCTCTTTTTTCTAAGGGAAAGTTGTCGCCGATTAATGTGTAGGTAAGTATGCCGATAACTGCTACGCCCACTCCAACGAAGAATTCCGAGATTAAGAGCACCGTGAAGTTAGGAGCTAAATAAAATGTTAAGGCACCACACGAAAAGCAACCTGTGCCCGCCAGAAAGAGGGATTTTGAGGTAAACTTTGCGGTTAACGCTCCCATAACAAACCCCGTTATCAGGCCGGTGGCGCTGCCGATGAGGGAGAGTTGACTTGCCAAACCGATAGAGACGTTGAAGGAGTCGGCGATTTCCACTAGCAGTGTGCTGTAAAAAACCATAATTGTGGAGGCAAGAAAAGTCGTTAAAAGCAGAACAGTAAGCAGTAAGTTACGGTTTGAAGTCACAATTGCCGCGGATTTTTCGTTTTGCATGACCAGAGATTATGTAACGGGTATTTAGTGTTTACCAGAAGCTAACGTAAAACTACGGAAAGGCGAAAACAGGAGTTTGCCACTTAGAGAGGGGTTTGCTGGGGCTTCTGGTTACCAATAAGGAGAAAAAAAGTTGAATACCGCAACAACTTTTTTAAATTTAAAACCAAAAGCCTTCTCAGCCCCCTGTTTGAGGCAAAACAAGAAAAAAGGAAGGGAAATTTTTCCCATATTGCAACACTTCTGTGTTTTAGTGTTTGCGAACAGCCATCAGGATTGCCGCGCCGATTATGACGAGGGCAACGATGATTGCTGCTCCGATGCCTAAGACATACATCTGTGTTGTTGCTTGGTCGTTTGGCTGGACTGTTGCTGGTGGAATTGTTGCTGCTGCTTGGCTTGCTGCGAATGAGGTGGTTGCGTATGTACCGTAGTAGGATTGTGTGCCTGCGAATGTTGCCATGACGGTGTAGTCGCCTTCAATGTCGGGCATCCAGGATAAGCTGAACATGCCAGTTGCGTCTGTGTTTGTGGTGCCGATTGTGCGGTAGTTTCCGTTTGCGTCGACTACTTGGATAAAGACTGGTACGCCAGTTACGTTGTTTGGCATGGATTTCTGCATGTAGACATGTGCCATCCAGTCGCTCATGCTTGCGTCTGAGACTACTGGTAAGCCGTTGGGGTAGTTTGCTTTGACGGTTGCCTGTGATGCTCCTGCAGAGACATCGGTTAGGTATCCGCGGATAACTATTGGTGCACCGACAGAGACACCTGCTTGTGGAGCATTAAGAGTCATCTGGGTTGGACCTTGGCCGACTGCGTAGATTTGTGCGTCGTAGTCATTCCAGTAGATGAGGGTTCCGTCTGCAACTGCTGCGCTAAGTGGGTAAACCCATGCGGGCCACTCAGAGAGTAGTGCGCCTGTGGTTGCGTTGAAGATCTTCATCATGTTGCCTGCTTCGAGCGGTGTTTCTGCACTGTGTTCGTGGCAGCCTACGTAGAGTTTGCCGTCTGCGATTAGAGTCAGCATGCCGGGGCTGGATTTAATTTCGCCTGCGTTTCCTGGTGGAATAACTTCGTATCTCCATGCTAAGCTTGCGTTGTTTAGGTAGTAAGCTGAGACTGTGCCGCTGTAGCCGCCCACATAGAGCATGCCGTATGCGGTTTTGGTCTGTGTCATGGATATGAGGCTTGGCCAGGTGTAGTACCCGTAGGGTGTGATGCTTTGTGCTTGTGCGTCTGTGTGTCCGATGAGTGAGCCGTCTGCTGTGCTGTAAATGTTGAATATCATGTCTGGAACTGTCATGGTGACGAATACGCCTTGGTCAACGTCGACGTGTTCAATCATTTCGTTGGTGTTTGCTGCTGCGTCGTCAGTGGACATGGTTTTCATGAAGATGAGGTGTCCGTAGTCGTCTGGTTTGATGCTGATTGCCCAGATGGTGATGTTTTCTTGGTAAGCATATGATGGACCACTTGTGCCAGTTGCCCATGAACCGTTCCATCCGAAGAGGTAGCCTTTTTCTAGTGAGGCGCCTGCTGGGTATGGTGTGGTTGAGAACGAGAACGGCAAGGTTGTGTTCCAGTCATAGCTTGGTCCGCCTGGGTTGCCGCCGACTGTTGTTGTGACTTGTATGCCTGCGTTTGCTGGGTTACCTGTCACCCATGCGTTACCGTTCCAGTAGTAACCGGAGCCGGGGTTTGCTGGTGTGATTGGTACGTTGCCTTCGATGGTTAGTGAAGAGACTGTTCTGCCTGACATGAGCATTGGAATAACTTTAGATGAGTTCCATTGTGCAAGTGACCATTGACCCTGGTTGTTTTGGAAGATGTAACGTAAGCTTTCGCCTGATGGGCCGGTTATTTCGCCCACGCCTGCTGTGCCTGACTGGATTGATGGAACGTTTGCGATGTGCAGTTGTGGAATGCCGCGTTCTGGCTGGTAGCCTAAACCGAAGTTGTTAGTGAATAGCCAACCTGGGTTTTGGATGCCGTGTTCGTTGGGGTCATCTTGGCTGTAGTAGTAACCAAATGAGGGTACGTTAGCAGTTGAAGATGTGCCGAGTGCTTGGCTGAAGGTTGATGCTGCGGGGTTGTAGTAACTTGTTGTGTTAACTTCCCAGAGTAATTCGCCGGTCTTTATGTCAACGCAGTCTAAGAGTTCGCTGGAGCCTGACGTGTAGAGGTTTGGTGAGTAGTAGAGGCGTCCGTACATGATGATTGGGTTAGTGAATCTTGGCTGGTACTGTGAACCTGTGTTGAATGTGTTGCCTAATCTTGAGGTGTCGCTTCCACCTAAAACACCAGAGTCTTCTGTGGGTTTAGTCCAGAGAATGTGGCCGGTGCTTGGTGCAACGCCGTTTGCTTGGAACGCGTTTTGGAAGCCGCCATTGTTGAAGTCTGCATTGGTGTGTAGCCAGTTGGATGCAATTGCGAACCATGCTGGGTTGTCCTGTTCAATTGGTCTTGTCCAGTATTCGGTTGGTACTAGATTGTATGATGGTGGAGTGAGGCCGCTTAGGGAAACTGGTTCATCTTGTACGCTGAGGGTTGTTGTGAAGTTGCTGCCTAGGAAG
The DNA here is from genome assembly GCA_963716035.1 of uncultured archaeon. Lineage (GTDB taxonomy): Archaea > Thermoproteota > Bathyarchaeia > Bathyarchaeales > Bathycorpusculaceae > Bathycorpusculum. Next base: position 356,310 of record OY970286.1, read on the forward strand.
GTTGTTCCGTAGTAGTCATCGGGGTTTGAGGTGTAGAGGGGTGAGTACTGTGCTGATGTTGCGGTGTAGTTTAGGAACCATTTGTAGTATGTTGGTAGCAGGTTTAAGGTGAAGGTGTAGTTGCCTGTTATGTCTGGTGTGTAGGACATGTATGTTGAGCCGGTTGAGTCTGTTCCGAAAACTGTTTTTCCGTTGACTGTTGCGATGGAGTTTTGGCTCCAAGCTGAGTAGCCGTGGTCTGCGGTTGTTGGGAATTCTTGTACTGTTCCGTCGGGTTTTGTGACTGTGAAGGTGAAGAAGTATCTGACGTCGTTGTAGATTGATGATGCTGGTGGTACCTGGGGGTTGAACATGACGATGTTACATGTTTGTCCCACGCCGATTGGGTTGGGTGCTGTGATGATGAAGCTGTGTGTTGGGATGTTGTCTTGGAATCTGTTCCAAAGAGTCAGCCTAGTGGCTGAAGCGTTGGTGTTCAGATCCCAGTGCATGCCTTGGTTGATGGCTGTTGCTGTTGCAGAGTTATAGTTTATGCCATTGATTACTTCTGCATTTGCGGTCATATTCGCGCTGATTGATATGGCTATCGAGATCAGCAGAATAGACATGAACGCTATTGCGAGAAGTTTATGGTTGTTTGGTTGCATTTTGTTCTTCTTTCTCTCCTTTAATTCGGGATTTTACAATCTCCGATAGGCAGTCAATTGCGATTAGAAAGTTTATAATTATGATGTACTTCTAGTGTAACTCAGGTTTTTAGGGCAAAAACACCATTTCTTTTATTCGATTGGCTTCGTGGGAAACATTTTGGAATAAAACATGGCGGAATTATGCATTTTGTTTAAAAATTAAAACTTGACAGGTGAGCACTTGAGCGAAACCCTAGTCAACCGGCAGATGGAAAGATAAAATTACGTCTCTAAACCCATTCGTCTAAGCATTTCATTTGTCTGTCTGATTTGGTGTAAGCATTTGGTTCCGTTTTCGGTTATTAAGATGCCGTCAGGTGTCCGTCGGACCATATCCGCCTCAATGAAATATGCCAAGATTTTCTGGAACCTATCATATGGCAGATTGGCCCGGCGAGCAACCCGTGTTGGGCTTGCCTTTCCAAGCTTGGCGCCCTCTTGGCATAAGAGGTCTAGCACGTCATGGTAAATGTCAACTTTGCTACGTTTGGTCGTTGGCATCGGTTGACGTCTCCTTGCTAGCATCGTAGTAGATTTTGATAAAAAGTGCTAAGCTTACTAACCTTGCAACTTGAGAACCGACTAAGGCTGCATCGCCGCCTTGGGCAAACGAAAATAATAGAAAGCTGAATTGTCCTAACCAAAAAATAACGAATGCAACAGGTGCAAGAATAAAATCGGAAATTTTTATTTTTTGAACCTGCATTTTTCTTATGAGAAAGAAAATAATGTAAGATAGTAAAACGACATTGATAACTGCGAATATGTCGTTATCGGAGTAAACTGACTCTAAACCTGTCGGGTTGACAAGCATTAAAAGCATGAAGAACGTGAAAATTAAGGCACCAGTTCCTGACAAAATAATCATGTAGCTGCGTTTAGTCGTATTTTGGTATCTGCCGGCCGAGAGGTATGAAAGGGCAATCAGGATGAAACCTACGGTTTGGGTAACTACGCGTAGCCACATTATAGAGCTGGAAAAAATACTGATATTAGCGGTGCTACTGGACGTTAAATCTATCAAGTGCACGGTAAGGAAAATGGATGAGACCATCAGGAAGAAGAAACCAAAAGGTAGACCGAGCAGAAAGATGGAACGGCGTGTATTGTATATTCTGAAAAAAAGATACACAAGTGTAAGGGATAGCCCAATGCAGATACATTCGAAAGTAATCATTAGCACGCGCAGAAACAATGGGTCAATTGCCATGTCGAGTCAGCCTTCGAGAAAAATAGAATGGCATCTATGGCTATTTATCTCTATTTCACAATTTGTCTTCAAATTTTGTTTGGAAATTAGAGTATCCTTAGAGCAAAATTTTAAGCCCGCACCTTGAAGCATCCGAAATTTCTGGTTCTATCCTTTTGATTGCAGACGCTCGCCTGTGTTTGAGGCATTGAAACCTATGTTTAGTCTTCTGAGTCTCTGTTTGCGGCTGTGGGATTGCGAGCTCATTAAGCAAAAAAGTTTTTTCTGTGGAAAATGGTGCGGTTGCCGGGATTTGAACCCGGGTAGCCAGCTTGGGAAGCTGAAGTCCTACCGAGCTAGACTACAACCGCGCACGGTTTGATGCTATCAGAAACCGACAAGACTTATTTTAGGATTCTGTCACCCTCAACCTCGTAGCCGCAACCCGAAAGTTCCCGAATAAGCGCTATTTTCCAGCTGTCACGGTCATCAAACGGAGCTGCTTTTACACCCTCAAAATCCGTGTTCACGTCAAACTCTTTTTTCTCTGATTCCCTGAACAAGACAAGCACACGATCCCTACCGAGTTTGCCCAGCAAGAAGCCCAACTCAAAAACTACATCCTGCCTCGGCTTAAGCTTGCGTTTGGTGGGTTCCTCACCTTTGCCAAAGACGTAGTTGTCGGGAGATAGAAGCACCACCGCGAACGCCACATCGGCGTAGTCTGTGAATTTTTCGACGATTTTCCTGCCGTGACCGGGTTCCTCGCAGAGCACCACTGGTAGCAGCCAGAGCTTCTCCAAAGCCCAGGTAACTGCTTCCTGCATTTGGTCATCTGAGCCGCACGCTACAATGACCCTTCGTTTAGCGGAGCCAGAAACTGCAGACTGTGCCGCTTTGGCTCGGGGTGGTTTGAGGTATTTTTCTGTGCAGACATAAGCACCTTTAACTTTGCTGGCGGCTATGGCGTCAGCGGCGTATTTTTTGTCTTTAGTTAAAACCAAGTTTTCCATGTTGGGCAAGCGGAGATGGTTGGCTTCTATGTACGACCAGAAGATCAGGGTTTTTGTGACTTTTATAGGGTTTAGGAGTCTGCCTTGGAACCAGAAAGGTTTGCCCTCGAGATAGGGGTCAGTGAAGGTGCGTTGGAGTTCTTCGTGGGTGAGGTTGAAGCGGTAGCCGGACTTGTCGATTTCGGCGTATTCGAGGTAGATGTGGTATTTTGGAGTAGGCATTGGGTTTCAAGGGTTACTGTGCGGAGATATGCACAAAAACGTTGCCCCTTCGTCTCAGCTCGGTATTTAGGTTACAGAAATTGGCAGTTTGAATTAAGCGTCCCCGAAAACTCAGTTGCCTCTACAAACAGCCGGGTTGCTGAAAAATAAGCAATCGTCAGGTTATAAGCGATTTACAGAAAAAAGCGTCTCTCTCCAGCCAAGTTAGGTTCAAACTATTTGCTGTTAAAAAAACCATGAGTTTTAGCTAAATTTGTACTAAAAATTGATAAACCTCCTTGTTCACTACATCCACATTTAACGTAGAAGGGACTAAAAAACGGGCTGCGGCATCTTTGGCGCTATAAACTATGAAAATCAACCTGTCTTCCCCTATGTTTACTGGGGACTAAGAGCACAGAATCACAGGGGACACCAGTCACATGGTTTCCTCACTTACAACAACGGCCAATACTTTAGCTACAAGAACCTGGATCTTGTTCCGAAAGTAAAAAGCAACGCCATAAACGAATGGTTCGCACGGTTACCAGGCTCCATAGGCATCGGTAACGTACGATACACCACTTCAGGCAAATGCGACGACGTCTCCATCGTGCAAGGCACACAACCCGTCACAGCCCAAATCGACGGCGTCCGATTAGCACTCTCATTCAACGGCAACATCGTCAACACCCTGCCGCTAAAGAAAGAAATGTTTGACAACTTCCCCGAAGCCATCTACAACTGCGACTCAGACTTAGTCTGCCACAAAATGCTCCTTGCATACCGAAAAAACAAAAACCTCGAAGAAGCCGCCAAAACAGTTATGGAAGGCTTAGACGGAGCATTCAGCGTAACAGGCATAACTGGCGATGGAGAATTCTTCGCCTTCAAAGACCCCCATGGCATCAAGCCGCTGTGCGCTGGACATGACCCTCACAGCAAAACCTACGCTTTCTCCTCTGAAACCGTCAGTTTAGACATGAACAGTTTCGTGCGTGATTTTGAATTAGAACCTGGAGAACTCGCCACTGTATCTAAAGACGGCTTCAAACGCACACAAGTTATCAAAAACCCTAAACCGGCTTTCTGCGCTTTTGAGTACGCTTACTTCGCTCGCCCTGACTCGATTTTCAACGGCAAATACGTTTACGAAATCCGCGAGGAATATGGACGCAACATCGTTCGTGAAAACCCAGAAATCGCCAATGAAGCCGACATTATTGTTTCAGTTCCGGAAACAGGCGACGACAGCGCTATGGGTGTGCATGAGGCTTCAGGCAAACGGTGGGAGCGCTGCTCGAGGCGTCACCGTTACGTCACCGAACGTGCGTTTATCTTACTTAATGCTGAACGCTACAGCACAATCGATAAGAAAATCAACATTTTAGGCGCCAAAGTCAAAGATAAAAACGTAATCATAACCGAAGACAGCATTGTGCGAGGCGATACTACCAAAGTCATCATCGAGAAGATGCGTGCGGCGGGCGCAAAAAAAATCTATGTCTTCGTTACTTTCCCCCGAATCATCGGTCCCTGCTTCTACGGCATCGACATGTCCAGCTATGGTCAGTTGGTAGGCAGCCGCCACAACGCTGCGGAAATCGCTAAGGTCATAGGAGCCGACGGAGTCTGCTACCAATCCATCGATAACCTAATCAAAGCCACTAACCAAACCAAAGATGAACTTTGCCTTGCATGCGTAACCGGCAAATACCCCACGCCCTGCGCTCAGAAAATGGCTGATGCTATGAAGAAACGCTTTGATGAGGGCTACGAGGAAAAAGGCAGAATCTACGAGAACGAAGAAGTGCAGGCGTAACTGCTATTAACCGTTAGCATACAAACTGTACCTACATACGGTGTATCTCGATGGATAAAGTCGGTGTCCTACTGGTTTCTTACGGCGCACGAGAAGTCGCAATGGCAGACGCCCTGCTTAGAAGCAAAAACCACAAAATCCAGCTTTACGTGGCAGATAAACAACGCAACCCCTTCAACGCAGCGCACGCCGCCAAACACGCAGTTATCCCAAGCTTGGATATTGAGGAAATCTGTAAATTCGCCCAAGCTAACAAAGCGAATTTGGATTTTGTTTTGGTAGGCTCCGAAAACCCAATTATCAAAGGCATCCGCGACCTCATCGAGGAAAAAGTCGGGGTTCCCGTTGTGTGCCCCAAAAAAGCGTATGCCATCGAGGAAAGCAAAGTGGCGCAGCGCTTACTGTTTGAGGAGATTGCGCCTGAAGCTAACCCACGGTTCAAAGTTTTCACGCCAGCTGAGTACAAGTCTGAAGCGGATGTTAAAGCTGCAGTTTACCGCTGGCTTGATGAGTTGGATAATCAAGCTGTGGTTAAACCTGACAAGCCCGCTTTGGGCAAAGGCGTCGGCGTCTGGGGTGACCACTTCGCGAGTCGCGAAGAACTTTTTGAGCATTTCCTATCCAGCTTCAAATACGGAGGCGTGCTCATTGAGGAAAAGGTGCCAGGCGAAGAATCCAGCTGCATGGGTTTCTGCGACGGCAAACACTTCATCCCCCTGCCTGACACCCGGGACTACAAACGGGCGTTTGACGATGACCGCGGCCCGAACACGGGCGGCATGGGTTCCTACAAAGACGCAAAAGACTATTTGCCCTTCCTTGCAGCGGCCGACCGCGAGGCGGAGTTGGCGTTAGCTGCAAAAGTTTTCAACGGCTGGCGAAAACGTATCCCCGACGAAACTGCTCTGCGCGGAGTTCCATTGTACCTTGCTTTTATGCATACAGGCAGGGGCATCAAGATTCTGGAAATTAACAGTCGACCCGGCGACCCCGAAATCATGAACCTGCTCCCCGTGCTAAAAGACGACTTCGCCGACGTCTGCCTGCGCATGGTGGATGGCACTCTTAAAAGCGTTGAAGTTGAAAAATCCGCTACTGTGTTAACCTACAAGGTTCCGCCTGACTACGGGGGATACAGCGAAGTGTTCGCTGACAAACTTGACAAAGCCCAAGTTAATGGACCCGTGGATTTCTCCAAAGCTCAAGCGCTCTCCAAGAAGTACGGTGACAAAATCCGCATTTACCCCGGCTCTATGGAAATCCGAGACGACGGCAAAAATTATGCCCTCAAAAGCCGCGCCATTGGCATTCTCGGAATCGGCAACAGCATAGAGGAAGCCCGGGTAATTAGTCAGGAAGGCGCCAAAGCCATCACCGGCGGCGCACTGTGGAACCGAACCGACGTTGCAACCCAAAACCACATCGCCAAAAGCGTACGCCACATGGAGCAGTTGAGGAAACAAAAGTGAAGCGCCTGTTTGTCTCTGACTGCGAGGGACCTATAAGTAAAAACGATAACGCCTACGAGTTGGCGGAGCATTTTATTCCGGGCGGCGGTAAATTTTTCGCTAACGTAAGCAAATACGACGACGTCTTAGCTGACGTATTCCGCAAGCCGGGTTACACTGCGGGCAGCACGTTGAAGCTGGTTTTGCCGTTTTTCAAAGCATACGGCATCACTGATAAAATGATCGAATATTTCTCTGCTCAAAGCATTGTACTAATCGCAGACAGCCAAACCACCCTGCACCACGTGCAAGACATAGCAGACGCCTTCATCGTATCCACCAGCTACGAACACTACATCCGAGCCCTCTGCAAAGCCGCAGATTTTCCATTCCAAAACACCTACTGCACCAAGGTCTCGCTGGACAAAATCCAAATAACTCCTAAAGAAACTGGGCAGCTATGCGAAATAGCTCAGGAAATCGCGCAGACGCGCCTAATTGATATTCCCAAAGGTGCTGCGTCTGCTGAGGACTTTTGCGACTGCGACCAGGAAATTCTGCAGCGTTTCGACGAAGTCTTCTGGGACATACTGCCCAATATGGGCGTCGGCGCTTTCCTTGATGTGGTTACGGTGGGTGGGGAGCAGAAAGCTGAATCTATCCGAGACGCCTCTAAACGCCTCAAAGTGTCAATAGGGGACGCTATGTATGTAGGTGATAGCATCACCGATGTCGAGGCTTTTCGTCTTGTGCGTGAAGCGGGGGGTTTGTCTGTTTCGTTTAACGGTAACAGCTACGCTGTCCGCAACGCCGAAGTCGCCGTACAATCGGAAAGCAACTTGGTAACTGCAGTTTTGGCTGACGTGTTCTGCCGCCAGGGCAAAGCCGCCGCACTTAGCCTTGTAGAAAACTGGAGCCCCCAAGCGCTAAAGCAAAGCGGTGTAGACGCAATACTGTTAGCCCAATTCCAGCAGGCCACCGCCCATGGGCTGCCTAAAGTTCAAACAGTAACATCCAAAAACATGGATTCACTTATCACACAATCAAGCGAATTTCGAAAACAAGTTCGCGGAGTAAGCATAGGGAGACTTGGATAAATGGACAAAAAAATCGACGACACATACATAGAAGCGTTTGAAGGCATTTACTGTAGAATAATCGTTACCGCAGACGACGTGGAAACGCTGTGCAAAGCCGCCTCAGACTCCACCGCAACCCCCGCCACCGTAATCGGCAGAACCGAAGGTGGAGTGGAGCGCTACTTAAACGAAGACGAAACCCCCGACGGCCGCGTCGGCGCAATCTTGCAATTCTGGGGACAGATTGACCCCAAAAAAACCTTTGAGCAGTCGCTGGAGAAGTTCGAGAAGGAACTTAGCTACCGCATCCGCCAAGACATCCTCGTCAAGCCTTTCACAGCGGTTTACGATGCTTTGCCTAACCCTGAGGGCAAGTTGGATATGATGCCTCGTGTGGGGCACTGTGGCGACGGCTATGAATGGGTTGAGCAGCGCCACGGACGCGAAGTCATTGTTGTGCCGTTGATGGTTCCAGATTTTGTTATTGAGCACTTCATCGGTTATGGTCGCGGTGTAGCTGGGGGCAACTTCTGGCTCATGTTCACCACCAAAGAAGCCCTCAAAGAAGCGGGGAGCGCAGCGCTGGATGCAATCCACCACATCGACGGGGTCGTAACCACCTTTGACATCTGCTCAGCCGGCAGCAAACCCGAAACCAAGTTCCCCGAAATCGGCCCCACCACCAACCACCATTACTGCCCCTCACTAAAGGCGAAACTTGGAGCGGAATCCTGGGTGCCTGACGGCGTAAACTACATCGCAGAAATCGTCTACGACGCAACCACCCTCGAAGCGCTAAAAGCCGCCACGAAAGCCGGCATAGAAGCCTGCCTAAACATACCTGGCGTCGTCCGCATCTCCGCAGGCAACTATGAGGGAAAACTGGGCAAATACAAAATTATGCTAAAGGAGATTTTTCAATGACCAGATTTGACGTAGTTGGATTCGGAGCACTCAACGTTGACACCCTGCTTAAAGTTGACAAAATTGCGGGCGCCGAGGAAGAGAGCTTCATCCATGATTATACAGAAGTCTGTGGCGGTTCAGCAGCTAACACCATGGTCAGCTTAGCTCGGTTGGGATGCAAAGCTGGCTTCGTCGGTAAAGTCGCCGATGACCATGAGGGTAAACTCCAAATTGACTGCTTCACCGCTGAAGGCGTAGACACCGAAGGCATCATCCACTCAGCAAAGGGCAAAAGCGGCGTTTGCCTGGGCTTCGTCGACAAAAAAGGTCAGCGGGCGCTCTACATTAATTCCGGCGTCAACGATACCATAGAGTTCCGTGAGTTAAACGCCAAATACCTCACCGACACCCAGTTCCTCCACCTGTCCTCTTTTGTGGGCGAGAAATCGTTCCGCGCCCAGAAAAAACTCATGAGTTTCCTCCCTGAATCCGTCAAAATCAGTTTCGACCCCGGCTCCCTCTATGCACAGAAGGGGCTCTCCGCCATCGAACCTATCATCCAAAACAGCTTCCTCATGACCCCCAACCAAGTGGAGCTGGAACTCCTTACTGGCGAATCTAACATACCTAAAGGCGCGCAGATGCTGATTGATATGGGTGTGCAGATTGTAGCGATTAAATTGGGCGACAAAGGCTGCTATGTAACCAACGGCGAAGAAAAACGCACAATCGAACCCTACAAAGTCGCAGCGGTGGACACCACAGGCGCAGGCGACGCCTTCAACGCAGGCTTCCTCTACGGCTTAATCCACAACAGAAGCCTCTTCGACTGCGGCAAAATAGGTAATTTTGTCGCTTCGCGCAGCGTAGCGAAAATGGGGGCCCGAGACGGTTTACCCCGTCGAGAAGACCTGCCCTATCTTGGGTAAACTAGCGGAAAACTAGGTTCAATCCTTCTATCTTTCCTAAGTGCTTTTGGTCGTTTGAGTAAACCTCGTTGATGTCTCCAGCCGTATCATTACTGCGAGGTTAACGCCGTCGTTAAAGTCGATTTTTTCGGCTGCCATATTGTAGGTTCCTGATTTAGCATTAAAAACAAACATTATCTTTTCCTGCAATATTTTTTCTGTGCTTAACTGTACTTGGGATGGCTATTACGAATTTTGTGCCCTTACCGGCTTCTCCTTCTTCACGTATGCTCCAGCCGTAGACCTGTATTATTTTCTTGGATAAAAATAAGCCAAAGCCTGTGCTGCCGCCGGTTGTGAAGCCCTGTTTAAAGAGTTGCTGCTTGCATTCTTGGGGGATGCCTACGCCATCGTCTTCATAAATCAACTGTAAATCCCCACAGGTAGTGTCTTTATAGTGAATCCAAATGTTCTTTGTTATTTTCCCATATTTTCTGGTGTTGTCAATGAAATTGAAGAGAAGTTGCCTTAGCAAAGAGTCTGCATGAACAATTATGCCATGGCAGTCGTTAACTACTTTGAAAGGTAAATCTGGAAACATCTCAACAGCTCCATCAACGGCTTTCCCCACGTCAACATCGCTTAATGCTTCCATGCCCACCAGTTCATAGGTGTTGGCGATTTCGAAAATCTTCATCGAGTCATTAACTGCTTGAGACATCTTGTCAAGCCCTTCGACTACGTCAGCTAGGTCGTAGTGCCGTTTTTTGAGGATGTAGGTGTAGCCTGTTACAGAGTTGAGTTTGTTTCTAACGTCATGTCTGGTTAAGCTGCCGACGACTTTTAGCTTTTCATTTAGCTCTTCAATTTTGTCTATGTTTGCTGACAGGTACTCTAAGGCTACAGTCATGTCTTTCTCGATTATTTTCTGTTCAGTTATATCTATGGCGCTAACCGCAGAACCAAGCAAACCGCCTTCCCCGTCATAGATAGATGAACGGTTAACAAGAATGGGAACCGGTGAGCCGTCTTTTCTTTGCGCCAAATACTCTGTTGTGATTGTCTCTTGGACATTTAACCATTTTGTGATGGGTTCTAATTCTTCTTTTGCGTTGGAACCCGCTAATACCTCAACTACATCTTTGTTTATTGCTTCGTTTTTTGTCCAGCCAAACAGTTTTTCAGAAGCCGTATTCCAGAAAACAACCTTTCTGGCTGTATCCACCATCATGACGGCTTGTCCTATATGGTCAAGTAAGTTAGCGTGAAAATTGTTTTGCTCTATGATTGTTTTTGGCAGCAATTTTTTTCTCTCGTTTTTAGTTCAGGGTGTTAGCTGGGCTTCGAGAAGGTAAATTGAACCTTGTTAAAAATCGTTATGAATCAGCGATTCAGTTATTTTAAAAAAACCTTAGCCCATTTTCAGGGTGGTTTGGCACTGTTTCTCTGAAAGTGCAACCGCCACATGCTTCCACACCACGCACAGTTTTCAACATAGCGCTATGTTGGCATGTGCAAGAAAACAATTTTGCTACAGCACACCCACATATGCAGCGCACCCGTTTCAAAAAAGCAAACAGCACCAACGCCCATCTTGTGGTGCCGCAAAAACCCCCACACCCACAAAAAAATACTGCAACAAAAGAGTCAACCCACCTACACCTCAAAAGTGCAGCCATATTCGAAGCTAACAGGTTTAAGCTACTTGCGAAGCTATAACCAGATTCTTCTTTTTCAGCACTTCATGGTCTAAACCGCAGACGGGACAGAAAACTATTTCGTGATTGCAAAAGTTCTCGGGCGCTAAGTCGAATTTACTGTTGCAACCGACACATTTCACTTGCACGTTTAGCTACCTCAGAATTCGAAGAATTCCAGTTGTAGGGTTCTGTTTCTATTTACGGTGAATAGGTTGGTGCCGCATATTGGGCGGGGCACAAAATGGTTTTCTCCTACGTTGTCGAATTCGAAGGTGGATTGACACATTAGGCAAGTAAACTTGACTTCAAAGTTTTGGTTTTGCATTCTCGCTCTCCAATTATACTTGGGGTACGTTGGGATAAGAGAAATATGTAAGTAGAAAACGAAAACTATATAGAAAAACCGGTTTTTCGGAACCTCCACGCATACCTCTGTTTCAATTCAGGCAACGTGTACAACCAGCCACAACCAATAAGCAATAAGCCTCAGAAGCAGACGCCAAAACAGTCGCCTCTGCATTGAGCCTTAGAAGATGATGTAGTAGGCAGCAACCCTCTTCATCAACCTACTAAAAAAATAAAAAGCTGAAAATCAGCACTTCTTGCTCTTAACAAGCTTATCAATAATGCTCTGGAAAATCAGTTTTCCATCCCCAAAACGCATACTGCTCTGCCTGCGGGTCCAGTCAGGCTGCTGCCACCAATACATAGCCCGCTCAGGATGCGGCATCAAACCGAAAATATTGCCTTCAGGGTTACAGATACCTGCAATGTCGTGGAAGCTGCCGTTTGGGTTCGCTGGATACTTGCCGTCCGCTGCTTCGCCGTCTTTGGTGCAGTAACGGAAAACAACCATGTCTTCGTCAACGAGTTTTTTGAGCAGAGCATCCTCTTTCTCTTTGGGAAACAGCAGGCGTCCCTCGCCGTGCGCTATAGGCAAGCTTATGGTTTTGCCCGCCGGAATCGTTTGAGTAAACGCGCATCTGCCACGGTTCTCCTGCTTAAGGTAAACCCATTTGCATTTAAAACCCGCCGGCTCATTAGTCGTTAACGTCGCCTCAGGGAATTCGCTTACTCCGCTGAAGCTTGGCAACAGACCATACTCAACCAATATTTGGAAGCCGTTACAGATGCCCAATACTGGGCGTCCTTCTTCAACGAACATTTCGATTTCCTTTCCCAAATTCGCCGCCAAATGACGTGCAAAAATAACTCCGCTGCGGACGTAGTCGCCGTAGCTGAAACCGCCGGGGAACACCAAAACGTTGTAGTCAAGCAACGTATGACGCTTGATTAACTCGCTGACTTGCAATACTTCGGCTTGGGCACCCAATTCAGTAAATGCGCGTTTGGTTTCCGCATCGCAGTTAGTTCCGCCTACGCGCAACACGCAGACCTTGATGTCTTCCACTTTCATTGTGAATCCTCCTCTGAGTTAAGGGTCTTTTTCCATGCATGCCTGAGTTTATCCAGCGTCGCATCTATGGAGACTTCGCCGTTTAAGCCCACGATTTTGAGGACGGCTTCCTTGGTGACTTTGCCTATGGAAGTGCAGTTTTTGCCTTTCATATGCTTCTCGAACTCCGCTTTGTCTTGGGGTGCGACTTCGATTAGGAAGCGACTGTTAGACTCCGAAAACAGCAGGAAATCGCTGCGGTTTATGTCTTTAGCTGGGACTTCTCTGAGGTCAAGTTCTAAGCCTAAGCTCGACGCAAACGCCATCTCCGCCGCCGCAACCGCCAAGCCGCCCTCGCTGAGGTCATGGCAGGCTTTAACCAATCCAGAATCGATGGCTTTGGTAACTGCTTTAAACGTGCGTTTAGCTTTGCCGCCACGAACTTTAGGCACGGATGCGCCAAGATGCCCGTGTAGGCGGTAGTATTCGCTGCCGCCCAACTCAGGGTAGGTTTCGCCTATAACGTAAACGGCGTCGCCTGCCGCTTTAAGGTCGACGGAGACCGTGTGTTCAATATTTGGGATTACTCCGACTGCAGTTATCAGCAATGTCGGGGTGATTGGGCCCATGGGGGACTCGTTGTAGAGGCTGTCTTTGCCTGAAATAAACGGCGCCTTAAACTTCACTGCATAATCGTAGCAGGCTTCACAAGCACGTACCAATGAGCCGAGCCGCTCTTTCTTTTCGGGGTTGCCCCACGTGAAATTGTCCAGCAACGCAATTCGTCTGCCTCCGACGGCGACGTTGTTGCGTATGGCTTCGTCGATTGCGGATGCCGCCATCCAGTAGGGGTCGATTTTGCCATAGTTGGGGTTCATGCCGCAGCTGATGACTAAGCCTTTGTCTGAGTTGTCTACGGGTTTGAGCACAGCTGCATCGTTTGGTCCTGCGTAGTCGCCTTGTAGTGGCTTAAGGAGCGTGTTGCCTTTGACTTCATGGTCATAGGTGCGTACCACGGCTTCTTTGCTGGCAATATTTGGTGCCGACAGCAACTGCATTAATGTGTCGGTTAAGTTTTTGGGCTCCGCAAACTCCGGCTCCTCAAGGTTAGGGGCTTCGATTGTAGCGGTTTTGGTGACTTCGCAGGGGCTAAAAATGAACTCCATCTCGACATCGCAGACTACTTCGCCGTTGTACTTGAGCTGTAAGCGTCTTTCTGGGATAAGCTGCCCAATCGCTATAGCTATAACGTCTTCCTTTTCGAAAACCGCCATCGCCGCCTCCAAATTCTCCTCTGGAACCACCAAAAACATGCGTTCCTGAGATTCTGAGAGATAAATTTCCCATGGCGCCAACCCGTGATACTTCAAGGGTACTTTATCGAGGTCAACTGAAACGCCGCAGCCGAACCGCTCTGCCGTTTCGCCGACCGCCGAGGATAAGCCGCCTCCGCCGATGTCAGTAATCGCTGAGCCCAGTTTTAAGTCGCGGATCTCAACAACGGCGCGCTTAACCTTCTCTTCCTCGATTGGGTCTGCAATCTGCACTGCAGGGCGCGAGATTTCCTCCGATTTCTCGGTAAGTTCTGCCGAGGCAAAGGTTACGCCGTGAATGCCGTCTCTGCCCGTTTTTCCACCTGCTAAAACGACGTAGTCGCCTACTTTTGCGCATTTAATGTACTTATCCAGCGGCAATAATCCGATGCAGCCGCAGTACACTACGACGTTGCCTGTGTAGGAGTCGTCGAAGTATATGGCGCCGTTAACAGTTGGGATGCCCATGTTGTTCCCGTATGCGCTGATGCCTGCGGTGACGCCCATGTAAACGTATTTAGGGTGCTTCACTCCCGCGGGCAGTTTATTATAATCGTAATCCAATGGTCCAAAGCCCAAGACGTCGGTGCATGCGATGGGATCCGCCCAAACTCCAAGTATATCTCGGATAACTCCGCCGACGCCTGTTGCTGCGCCCCCGAAAGGCTCCACTGCAGAGGGGTGGTTGTGGGTTTCCACTTTAGCTGCGACGCCGTAGCCTTTGTCGAATTTTACTATGCCGGCGTTATCCTCAAAAACGCTTACGCACCATGGCGCCTTGACTTGTTTGGTGGCTTTGGAAATGTAAGTTTTAAACAAGCTGCTAATGGTTTTGCCGTCAAGCTGGATTTTGCCTTTAAACGTTTTGTGGCAGCAGTGCTCACTCCACGACTGGCTAAGAGTTTGCAGCTCGAGGTCGGTGGGGTTGCGTCCCTGCGCTTTAAAGTAAGCCTGAATCGACAGCAACTCATCCGGGCTAAAGCCTAACGCCAACTCAGCGTTGATTTCTGCAAGTTGTTCTTTTGTGGCTTGTGCTGTTTTAGCTTCCAAGACTTGGCTGGTTTTGCGTTGGATGTAGAGGTCAGCGTTCATTTGACTTCAACAACGCTTATGGTGTAGTTGTCTTTGGTGGGGTTGGCTAGGAGGCGTTTGCTCATTTCTTCCGCTTTGGTTTTGGCTTCTTTGGCGTTTGCGGCTTCTAGAAATACCGTGTAGAGTTTGCTTACATCGACTTGGGTGGTTTTGTAGCCGAGTTCGATGAGTAATCGCTGGGTGGTTTCGCCTTCCGGGTTGCTGTGTCCGGGTTTGAGGCTCACTTCGATTTTAGCAGCGTATTTCATAAGCCGTTAAATTAGGCATTTGGGATTTAAACGCTTTCGTCTTAAACGATGCAAAACCTTACGTCGAAGGTTCTTTTTCTTTGTTTATGTGGGTGTGGCGGTTTTTGCGGCACCAGAAGACTGCAACAAATGGCGGTTGCTTTTTTGGTTCGGGTTGTACTGCATATGTTGTTTCGGTGTGGCGGAGCCGATTTCGTGCCACATGGTGTAATGAAACGCGTGAATGTGAGTGTAGCGGCGCGTTGAGGTGTTCATAAGATTGTGGTCTTGGAGCAGCCATCGCCAAGCCACCGCAGGCTATTAGAAAAAGCGGGTCTACGTCAAAATCATGTGTTTACCTGCATAGTCTATTTCGACAACGCGTTCCTTTTCTGTGACTTTACCGATGACTTGCGGGTTAAAACTGTCCTGCTCCAACTCGTTCATGGCTTTATCCTCCTCAGACTTATCCACGATTATACCGAAACCCCAGCCCATGTTAAAAGTCCTAAACATCTCCTCATCCGTTACTGTTAAGCCCAATTCGGCGGCGGTTTTCTGCATTAACCCGAAAATCGGCTGCGGATTAAACTTGCTGAAGCAAAAGCCAATGCCAGGCGAGAACTTGACGAGGTTGTTGAATTTGGTGTAACTATCGCCGGTTATGTGAACGGCGCCTTTAATTTTCACTTCCTTGGATAGTTTTAGAAGGGGTTTAACGTATATTTTGGTTGGCTCTAACACTTCCAACCCTACTTCCCGCTCCAGCTCTTCTGGGATGTCGGTGGCTTCGTATTTGCCGCCCCATTGCTTGAACAGGATTTTGCGCGCCATCGTGATGCCGTTGCTGTGTAAGCCGCTGCTGGCTAAACCGATAATGGGGTCGCCGGGTTTGATGCCTTCGCCAGTGATGATGTTTTTGTGTTCCACACTGCCAACACAGGAAACCACCATGTCAAAACCCGAATTGGACGATAAACCCCTTATGATTTCTGCCACGTCGCCTGTTTCGCCGTTAACGATTGGGCACCTGGATTGTTCTGCGCCCTCGATGATGCCTTTGAGCCAGGCGTTGACGAGTTTAGGATCGCTGGCGACTGCGTGAATGTTGTCTGCTAACGCAAGCGGTTTGGCGCCGCTGCGGATAACGTCGTTTACGACCATGGCAACCGCGTCTATGCCTATGGTGTCATATTTTTCTACAAGCTCTGCCAAGAGGACTTTGGTGCCTACGCCTTCGATTTGGAGGTCTAAAAACGTGTTTTCGCTTACTGGGAAAAGATTGCTGTAGGGCAGGTGTTTGATGCCTCCGAAGCCTAAGTGTTTGTATGTGGTGGCAAGGGTTGAGAGTTGCTTTTTGGATTCTACCCGTTGTGCCCGGTTGACGCCTGCGTCGGTGTATGTATAGTTTTTTGGCAAAGCTCGTGTCCTCGGCATATAATTCTTGTTGGGTGAAAGATAACGATTTTGCTTGTGCCAAGGAAACGGGTGAAAAATAGTGGCACCCCGTGGATACAAGCGTTGGTGTCATTGTGTTTTTTGTTTTTCTATTAGTAGAAGAATAGGGCCGCCGCCTACTACATCATCTTCCAAGGCTCAAAGTGGAAAGTTCTTTTTTGGCTTCTGCGTCTGGGATACATTGCTTGCTGGTTTTGGCGACGTGTACAAACGTTATTCCTAGAATAGTAACTATTTTTTCATGTACTCCAGCATGCCAAACGCGTTCCCTTCAGGGTCAAGCGCCAGTGCCCACCAGCCTAAACCGGGAATCTCCATTTTCTGCACAGCAATCTTGCCGCCTAGCGATTCAACTTTTTTGCTATAGTCATCAACTGACTCTACAGAGATGTAATTGACGGGTTTGGCCATTTCAGGCATTGAAGCGTCTTTCTTTTCATATAAGCCGCCGTTGACTCCCGGCCGAGTTGGCATCATGGTTTTATCGTCTACCGGCACGGTTCCGACAAGGTAGCAGTTGGTTGGTCCAGGATACTTATTCATAGTCCAGCCGAAGAGGTCCATGTAGAATTTTTTGAGTTTCTCAATGTCTACGGCGGGAATTTCAAAATGAACAATTGTATGATCCACTAAAAATCACCAAAATAAAGAAATAAAGAAGCCTATAAAAGGAGTCTTCACATGCGCTAAGTTGCTGTGCTAAGTGACTTGAGGGTGCTGCACCACTCAGCGATTTTCTTCTGAGTTTCTTCCTTGTTTTTTGATGGGTCTTTAAGCGGCAGCTCAGCGGCGATTTCCACGTTAGGCATCATTTCACGGATTTTTTTGCTTGCGCCTTTGGGGTCGGAGTCGAAGGTGTAAAATATCGCTGCTTTTTTGTCCGCCAAAACATTTTGGCTAACGTAGGTGCGCAATGCTGGGCTGGGGGACCAAGCCCAAATCGGCGTCCCCAAAACGATGAGGTCATAGTCGCATGTCGCATGCTTCGCAAGTTCAATCTCGGTGAGTTTGCCCTGAGAAGCGTCTTTGCCGCTTACAATCCAGCCGATTTTTCCGTCGCGTTTTTTGTGGTCAACGATTTCCTCAAGGTCCGCTCCAAGTTCCGCCGCGACTGTTTCTGCTACGAATTTTGTTTTGCCGGAACGACTATAGTAAACCACTAAAGATTTCATGGCAGGTCAAATACAGGTAGAGCTGAATGGGTATAAGAGATTTACCTTCCTCAAAAACAAAGCTAACGCTGAACGTGAAAATTTTTGTTTAATAAATTAAAAAATGAAAGAAGGGGAGAAATGGCTTATGGTTGCCATTTGTCGATGATGTACTTCGGTATCTCGCTGCTGTCGCGAGGACCAACCATGACTTTCCAGCCGGAAAGTTCTTCGATTTCGCCGCTGATGCGTGAGGCTTTGCCGGGGCTGATGATTTTGCGGTGCTTGACTTTGCTTTCGATGCCGCTTTGTTTGATGGCGTCTGCGATTTTCTCTGCGGTGAGTTTGCGTCCTGCGACTCCGCTGTCGATTGCTGAGCCTTCTGCGTCGACGACGATTAGGTAGGCGTTTGCTTTGCTGCTTTCGATGTCTGAGGCGACTGTGTAGTAGGTTAAGGCGAAGTTGCTTGTGAACATGACTGGGCTGTTTTCGTCTGGGGTACCGAAGACTTTGAGGCCTGGTGCGACTGCGACTGGTTTGCGTGGGTCAGTGTAGATGTTTTGGCGTAGCACTGTTAGGGGCAGTAGGCTCCAGCCGTCGTTGCCGTGGAGTATGAGTGCATCTGCATAGCGGACAACCAGCATTGATGCGATGTATGATTCGCGCCATTTGATGAGGTCGTCTGCTGTTTCGCCCTTGTTTGCCCAAGCTGCCATGGGTATGCCGAGCAAGGGTAAACCTGCGAGTTCTTCGCCGCCTTTGGTTGCTGCACGTCTTAACATGGTAAAGTTGTTTAGGGTGTCTTGGAGACCTTCGTTGGGGAATGTGCCTGGGTCTAGGACGATGTCTTTGACGCCGTATTCTTGCAGGGTTTTTGCCAGTGAGACTAAGCCGCTTAGGTCGTTTGGTGAGGATGCAACAAGCGGTGCGTCATACATGATTGCGAGTTCAGCCATGTCTTTCCAGTTGGTTGCGTTGGCTGCGTAAAGCATTGGGCGTGTTTTGGGTGCTGCCATTAAGCCTGCTTCCATGACTTGTGGGTTCATGGCGCAGAGGATCATGGGTAAAGCGGTGGTTTCGGAGACTTTTTTGACGCATGCTTTGAATTTGTCTGCGTCGTCAGAGGTGCTGCGGACTGCGATCATGTCGAGTTTAAGTGTGTTGCCGATGTATTCGAAGCTGAAGTTTTGAGTTTTCTGAACGCGTGCGACAACTTCGCTCTCGGGCATTTCGTCTGTTACGTCGATGGCGATTGCGGTTGGGTTCTTGTAGGTGAGTTCATGGCGGTACATGACAAGTTTGCCGCCGATTTTTTTGGCTTTGTCGCCAACACCGACAACAACTTCTTTAACCGCTGGTTTGAGCATGTCTTTTAGTATAGCGTACTGTTTTGCGTATTCTGGTTTTAGCAGTGGCTTGCAAGCTTCAAGTTCGACTTCGCGGTTGACAATCTTTGTGGCGAACGCCATACAGTTGTCTTGGCCGCATTCCTTGCAGTTAGTTTTCGGGAGGTTCTTGTAAATCGCGATTGGGCTGAGTTCTTTTATTCCGGCTTTTTTCTTTTCTGCCATATCACTCTGTCTCCTTAAGCCTTTACCTTTACCCAGTCAAGGAATTTGGCTGCGTCTGCTTTCTTGTTAGCTGTCAGGTAGCCTGTGACGTCTTTTAGTGTCTTGACTGCTGCTGGGTGCATCATCATGAATAGGTCAACGCCCGCTGTTAGCAGGGTGAGCGCTGTAGTAACTTCCCAAAGTGGACCTCTGAGTTCGCGTGGTTCCCAGTCAGCTGACATTTTGAGCCATGCTTCACGGGCTGCCCATGCGTTGGTTGTGCCAGAGGACATGGGTTGTGCCAGTTCTTGGTCGCCCATTAATCCGCCGATGCGTGCGCGTTCCATGTTAGTGAAGGCGTAGTCTAAGCCGTAGCCGAGAGCTGCAGTGGTTAAGTCCATGATGATGTCTTCGCGGCTGAGGTAGTCGAAGAGGTGTCTGTTTAGTTCACGTGCAAAGTTAAGGTCCATTGGTGTGAAGGCGAGAACTGCGTGGCCTGCTTTCTTAATGAATTTGGAGCATTTTTCGACGTCCATGTCGCGTGTAACTGAGCTGATTAAGAAGCGTTCGCCGGGGAACTGTGCGCATACCTCTTCGAAGAGTGCAGTGTCTTTAACTGGGTCACCGCATCCACCGATGACTAGAGGTACGTCAACTGCCTGCAGAACTTTCTCAATGGTCTTGCATGCGTCTTTGGGTGTTGCGTCTTTGAGCAGTGGGTCTACGCTGATGAGGTGCATTGTAACCATGTCTGCGCCGAATTTTTCAACTGCAAGTTTCGCCCATGCCGCTGGGTCGCCGACGACGTCTTTAACGTGCATCTTGACTGCTTTGCTGAGCGGGACTTCCATGTCGAAAACGTCTAAGGTTACGACTGGTCTGTGTGGAGTTTGGTTCTCAAAGGTATAGAAGGCTGGAGATAGTTCTCCGCCGATGGTGACTGTTTTGCCGCGTGTGCCGCCTTCGCTTTTGGTTGCGCCGAGTTTGACTGTGCTGATTTTGTTGGGGTACTTCTCGATTGGGGGCAGGAAAGGAACCTGCATTAAGCTTGCAGGTTTACCGCCGAGTGCTGGCGCGCCTACTGGAAGTTTAAGTTTAGGCAGGACTTGTGCAGCCATGCCGGGCTCAAAGAGGATTTCAAGTTCTTTAGCTTCAAGCTCGAAATCTTCAAGCTCGATAGTCTTAAACTTTGCCAGCGCCGCTAGCAGGTCGTCGCTTAATGCGAGACCTTCAGCGTCTTTCTTTTTGTCTGTGTCGTGGTGAGTCGTTTGAGGTCACCGGTTTTAGTTTTTCTTGTCGTCTTTGACGGTTTGGATGATGACTTTGTTGGCGTAGATTTTGGCGTCTTTGAGGATGATCTTAAATCCGCCGGCCATGATTGGCAGTGAGCCTGCTGTTGCAACTGGCATCATAGTGCCTGCTGCTTCTTCGTTAACGGTGATTGCTGCGGTTTCTGCTGCTGGGGCTGCTTCTGCTTCCCATCTCTTGACCACTGGGTGGTTCTTTGCTTTGAGGAACGCTTTTAGTTCGTCAACATTCTTTGCATCGTCTTCAGTTGCGATTTTGTCAACAACGTCTGCTGGGATGAAGTCTTTTACTTTTTCTTTGACTTCTTTTGGTACCCAAACGATGCGGTTCCAGCCACCGTCTGCTGCGAAGAATTTGCTGCTTCGCATGTATTCGATGGACATTCCGTGGAAGCCGTCGATTTGGCGTCCGCCTGCTGCTGAGTCTGCAATGGTGCTGAAGGGTAAGCCGTTTACGGTTGCGCCCTTGAAGTTGCGTTGCACGACTGCTAAGCCGTCGACTTCTGGGATATAGAAGGTTACTGCTTCGAAGCATCCGCAGGAGGTGTGTGGGTGGTCAAAGGCTGTGTAGAGCCAAACTTTGTTAACTTCGCCCATGCTGCGTTGTTTTGCTGCTTCGTTGACGCCGCTGAATTCGCCTTTTTCTTCGTTAATCATTTCGCCTCTTGGAATTGCGAAGACTGGACCTTTGGGGTCAATGCTTGCGGAGGCTTTGCCGTCGAACCAGCTGATAGCGCCGCAGTTGCTGTATCTTTGCGGTGTGATCACGCAGACGTGGCTTGGTGCGAATGACTGGCACAGAGCGCAGCCGTAGAATGTATCTACTTCAGCGTCTTTTAGACCTCTGGCTTTTGCATCGCGTGCTTCGTATGCTGCCATTGCTTGAGGTGTCATTTCGTCAAGTTTTGCTGGGTCTGTAATGAAGGTTACCTGCAGTTTCTCAACGATTGGCAATTCGCTCTTGAAGAGGCGGTAGAGAACTTTGCCGATTGCTTCAAAGCTCGTTAAGCCTTTCTGGAAGGATTTTTTGCCGATGCGTATCCAGATGTCGTAGCGTTGGTTTAGGTGCATGAAGCCTTCGATGTAGTTGAGGTAGCCGTGGATACGCCTTTCGATGACACCTTCAAGGCCTGCGTCGAGTTTTTCGCCCGCAGCTTCAATGAGGATACCGAATGGGTAAGCGCCGCCTTCCTTTAGGTCTTTTAAGTCTGGACCGATTATGGTGATTTTTCCATCATCGATCTCGTTCATGGGTTTTACTTTTGCCAGTTCAAACTTTTGTTTGACTGTTGGTCCGCCGAGTTCGACTTGCATGTCGTTTCTGCGGATACGTTCGCCTTCATAGATTACGCCGACTTCTACAGGGATATCTTTAAACATTGACATTTTCTTAGTTTCCTCCTTCATTAAATTTTGAGGTCATTACTGTTAGATTTGCAGCCCACTCTTCGAGGGTTGCGTTGGGGAAAGACCAGCTTGCATGCACATGGTACATGTTGTCTAGGGTCATGGTTTTGAGGTTTGGTGCGAAGTGCTTGAGACCCGCCAAGATGAGTGCTTCCATGTAGTAGGGCATGCCTACGTACATGACGAGGTCTGGGTGGCCTTTGCCGTCCAGTCCCATCCAGGATGGGTCGCCGACGCGTTGGCTGATTTCCATTGCGTTCCAGAATGCTGCAGGAGTGTAGCCGCGTTTGATAAATTCGCCGACCATGTGAGCTGTTGCGACGACTGGGACTTTGCTTGCTTTTGCGAGGTCTATGATGTAGTCAATGGCTAGTTTGCCTTCCATCCAGCGTTCAGTTAAGTTACTGCCCGCGATGAGGATGGGGCGTTGAGCCCGTTTAATCATTGCTACTGCTATCTCGGGTTTTTGAATTGGGTTTGCTTTTTTACTTGTTGCGATTTCTGCACATTGCCATGGTTCACAGGACATATTTTTTCTCCTCCAACACTCACTTCATTTTGCGGACCATTCTGGGTAGCAGGGTTGGGTCCGGAATGATTGATTCTTTCCAGTTGTTTTCTTCAAGGATCTTGCCGATTTCATCTTTCATTGTGATTGGTACGTCTGCTAGTGTTCTAACGTACAGGTGGATATCGTTTGGCATTACACCCATGTAGCGTTTGTGTAGGTCGATGTAGTGGCTGAGCTTGCCTGCGCGTCCCTTCCATGTGTCGTTTGGTCTCATGCAGAGTTTTGCGATTTGGACGATACATTCTTCTTTGGTTTCTGCGACGTTGAAGAGGTGTTCTGGAGCTGGGCCGACGTTGACTGTTTCGCCTGTACGTGCATCTATAACATTCCAGTTTTCAGGGTCTTCTTTTCTGCCAAGGAGCATACGTCTGTATTTGCTGCCGTGCGGACCGACAAGCACTGGTACACCTAAGCGCCAGAAGCCTGATGCGATGGAAGCCGCTTTCTGGGAGTATGCACCCCAAGCTAAACCGACTGCGCCGAGGCGGTTGTGGATGTAGTCTGCGATTTCTTCGTAGTTGCCTCTTAGTGGGCGTTTGGCAAAGATGTTTGCGACTTTGATTGCTGCGCCTGCGATGTGGCTATTAGAGACGCACGAACCGACGTTGAGGACGCCTCCTGCTTCGAATCCGCCGGGGAATTCTTCGTAGAGAGTTTTGCCGTCGCTGTTGCGGTAGCTGCCTGCTGACATGGCTGAGCAGCCTGATAATGCGACTATGTAGCGTCTGCTTGCGAATTCACGTGCGATGTCGTAGACGTCTTTGCCGCCTTTTGGATAGTTGCTGCAGCCGACGATTGCGACGATTCCGGGGATTTCTCCGAGAACGATTGGGCTGCCGACGTTACGGATTTCGACATCTGAGACTGCGCCTCTGCCACTGCGACACAGGTTGTCTTCGCATTGCATCGATTTTTCGCCTGCTTTAACGATGAGGCTATGAATCGCTATTTTTTGTGGGCATGCTGATTCGCATCTTGCGCATCCAATACAGACTTCATAGAGGTCTGTTAGCAGTGAAATGTCGCCTGCTGCGGCAGCTTTCATGGCTGCTGGAATAGCGTAGTCCTGTGGACAGTTCCGTTGACAAGCCTTGCATTGTGTGCATGTCTTAGCGATTGCTACAAGGTCCTCTGCGGTTGGAAGAGCATTCTTTCGTTTACGGATTGGAGCTACTGCTTGTGCTACTCGGACGGTTACTTCACCGACTTTTTCGGGGTCAAGAATTAGTACACCTTTAACTTTGCCGCTAACGAGGTCTTCAACGATTGCGTCTGCTGGGTCGTTTGTGCGGTTCTTGAAGCCAACACAGTTCTTTTCTGATGCTGCGATTACTGGAGTGTTAACTTTGGCTGCTTCTTCCGAAATGTCTGTTCGGATACATTGCTCGTCGAGTACTAGCACGTCTGCTAATCCTGCACGAACGAATCTTAGTTCCCAACTGATTGGGCCGACTATTTTCGCACGTGTGTAGTATCGAGTTGTATCAAGAGCAGTACAGCATAAGCCGACAATCTCAATTTTGTCGTCAACTTTGGTGTCTTTTGCATAGTCGATAATTCCGACTGATGGAACGACGTTGTGACCGATTGTCATAATAACTGGTTTGGTTCTATCGACGCTGCCTATGCCGAGTTTGACTAGTGGAGCTTCTGCATCTGCTTTTGGATAGCCGAACACTGAAATCTGTGCGATGTCGCCTACTTCCATACCGACGTGGTCAACCATGCCGATGTGGAATGCTTTGGATTCAAAATCAAGTGGATTTGATTCTTGACCGGTGTGGGCAGTTGCGAGAATTTGTGTGATTTGTTCTTCGGTGTAGGTCAGAATGTCGTCCAAGTCACCGAGGGTTTGGGGAGCGATTCCTGTTACAAGGCGGCTGACTGGTGCCTCAACTTTTACGTTCATTCCGCCAACGTTAATCGGATACCTGCGACCGTATTTTTCTAGCAGGTGATGGAGTAAGTGGCGTGAGTGAGCTGTGTGGCATGCCGCACCGATTGCACATGCAATCATGACGATACGAGACGATTGAGCTGCAATGTCAAGTCCGCATGCGCCACGTTTTCCAGCGGTCAAGTCGCATTTGCCGAAGGTGCAAAGGCAGCATGAATCGCAGTCGGGCATGTAGAAGGGCTTGTACTTGTTAAGAAGCTTAAGGTCCCATTCGCGCAGGGCGGTTACGGAGGGCATTGGAGTTGGACCCATCGGCTCATTATAGTTGTCGTTTATAACCTTGCCAATGGATAACTCGAGGTTTTTGATAAGACCGGCGTTGGTCTTCATTTCGTCGATTTTTACATGGACGTTTTTACTAGTCAAATCTGATAACCTCTGTAAAGGTTTAGATAGAGACTAAATTACAATCTTTTTAAACCTTTCCAGATTCTTTATTCAAAAGTCAGGTTGCACTTAATGAAATGCTAGGTTTAAGAAAAATTGTGTAAAAAAAAGATGCGGCTACAAGTAGCCTAAAGTCGCTAGGATTTTCTTAACGGACAGGTACGCTTTGTTATCGTTTGGTAACGTTAAAAGTGATTCTCCGTCCAAAACATATTGATCTAGCATCGGGTCAGCGTCGATTTTGCCCAAATACTTGAATTTAAGCTCATCTTCAGCTTGCTTGCCCAATTCAGGCGGGAAGCGGTAGCCGCCAATTAAGTAAAAGTTTTCGAATTTCATGTCAACTTCTTTGGCAATTTTGTAAGCTCTTCGCACATGGTCCTGTGACTTTTTAGAGTGATCCAATATATCAAAGACGTCGTTAACCGAAGACGTTATGCGCCTGTTGAGGTTTTCTAAACCTGCGGGAGAGTCAACAATGACATATTTGTAGGTTTTAGTCAGGTTTTCCAAGGCGTTTTTCAGCGCTGTGTTTGGCATGCAGTAGCAGCCTTCAACCCATTTGTTTCCCACAGCCATGAAATCAAAGTTTTCGCTTTCGTAGAGCCCCTTTTCCCAAATGCGGGCTTCAATGCGCTGCGCTGGAGGAACGCCGATTGTAGTGCCGCCCTGCTCGATGAAGGTGCTCACTATGAGGTCAGCTATGGTTGATTTTCCCGATTCTTTGAGGTCTACACCCAACATTTCCGCCAGGTTTTGGTCTGGATCAGCGTCAACCAGCAGAATTGGGGACTGTTTGGCTTCTATGAAGGCTTTAGCCATAAGGGCGGTGAAGCTGGATTTTCCGGTTCCGCCGCGGCCAACTGTGACAAGAGTTTTCATTAATTAACAAACCTCAACAAGTTTACACGTTTTCTAAAGCAAAAGCTCGCATATATTTTCTGTGGTTCAAAACCCCATCTTTATACTTAAATATCAGCAACAATCACCGCTGAAATTAAGAATCCGCCAAAACGTTACAGAGGGCTTTAGCGTTTTCTTTAATGACTCTCAGTTGCTCAACATAAGGTTTACCTCTAATGTCACCTAATCTACCTTGAGTGCTATTTTCTTTTGAGCCGTGAAATTCACTTAGTACATACCATTCAGCCACAACATTGAAGCCTAAATGATCGAAATATTGCCCTAAATCTTTACCCACCGGCGTAGCCTCAGCAACTCCTGTGTGAGAACCAGAATAAGTAACGAAAACCACGGCTTTTTTGCCTTGAAATTTGGGGGCGCCAAGCCTGATTTTTCCGTTTTCACGGTAAAAATTGTGTTTTTTCTTCAAAAAATTCGACATCTGCTCAGGGGCATGCCAAGAGTGAGACGGGCAGCCGATACAGATTAAGTCGTAATCGAAGTAATCTAGGTTTTCGGCTTCTTCAGGCTTCTTGATTGTTACGTGCACGTTTGCTTCTTCTAGACCTTGCTTTATGGCGTTGGCTACTTTCTCTGTGTTGCCTGTTTTTGACCAGTAAATTATGAGTGCAGTTTCCACCTTTTTGAATTCGAAGGGTTTCATTAGTTAGGGTCGCCTATCCACTCGATGCTGTCTGAGCAGATTCTTATGTGTTTGCGCGTTTAAACAGAAAAGAGACATTTAAGAAGCAAAAACGGGCTACAAAAACCGCTTTCACTTCGAACCCAAAATTTTTGGTGCTCTACAGTGTTTTGCCTATTCGACTCGCGTCCTCTGTTATGGCTTGCAGTTGCGCCTGAGTGGGTTTACCACGTACGTCTCCGCATCTGCCAAGAGTACTGTGCTCCAAAGAGCCATGGAACTCACTTAGCACATACCATTCATCTATAACTGTGAAGCCTAAATGCTCGAAGTATTGTGCAACGTTTTTGCCCACGGGGGTAGCTTCGTTTATGCCCGTGTGGGGGCCTGAGTAGGTTACGAAAATCAAGGCGTTTTTACCGGGTATTTTGGGGGAGCCGGGTCGTATTTGGTTGTTCTGGCGGTAGACATTGAATTTTTTCTTCAGAAAAGCGTTTACGGGTTCGGGGGGGTTCCACGAGTATGAGGGGCAACCAACGCAAACTAAGTCAAAGTCCAAGTAGTCCAAGGTTTCAGCCTCTTCAAGGCGGACATAGGTGACGTTGAGGTCTGCTTCTTTAAGACCTTGCTTTATGGCATTAGCGACTTTTTCTGTATTGCCTGTTTTAGACCAGTATAATATTAGGGCAGTTTTCAATTTTTTTCCTCCTAATAGGGTTTGTTCTGTACTTTTAGTAAAGTGTGTTCTTTGAATATGAAGAATATTGTGCAGGTTGCGAGTTCGCGTCAGACTATTTTCATCCATTTTGCTTTTGCTTTTACTTTTGGCATAAAAGTCATTGAGAGGTCTTTAGGTTTTAAATTATGTTAGGGTGATTGCTTTTTTTCGCTGGAATCGATGTTTATGTGGAGGGGGCGGCCTTCGGTTAGGGCTTGGGCGGTTTTTTTGCGTGCGCTTTGGAGTAGGCGCCATACGGTGCCTCGGGATATGCCCATTTTTTGGCCTGCTTCTTCTTGGCTGAGGCCTTCGAGGTCTACTAGCCGTTGGGCTTCGATTTCGGCGATGTCGAGAGTTATTGGGGTGGGGTTGGTTGGGGTTTGGGGTGTGAAGGTGTTGATGTTTGGGGGGTGGTTTAGGTTGATTTGTTTGGGGTTTCTGCCTCTGTTACCGTGTCTGCGTCGCCAGCCCATTTTTGGTCGTTAGTTGTGTTGTTTGCGGTACTTTTATATATTTCCGTGCATTATCACATAATTGAATTGTGTGCATTAGCACAAAATAGAGGTGAAAAAACCCATGCACCACGGAAGAGGAAATTGGCACGGAAACAGACCCTATAGCAACCTACCCCCATGGCAAAGACCAGGCTGGCTCTATGGCAGAGGCGCCTGCCACTACCTATACGGAGTACCCTACGCAGCACCAGCAACCCCCCAAGACGAAGCCACCCTGCTAAACCAACAAAAAACCGCCGTCGAAGCTCAAATAAAAGCCATGCAAGAAGCACTAGCAAAAATCCATGAGCGCCTAGACACACTCAACAAGTAACACAAACCACCTTTCTTCTTTTTTTAGCCAAACACTAAACGGCATAATCGACCAAAAACCTCTGCTACTTCTTTTGCAGCCTCACTTTCAGGCGCAAACTCTGCAAGGGTTTTACCCGCAACCATAGCCCGCGTCACTGCAGAATCAAATGGAATCCGCCCCAGCATTTCCACGCCGTTTTCCTTGCAGAAATGCAGTATTTTTTCGGTGTTTTGCAGGTTAATGTTATACATATTTACGCATACATATGGACGCACGTTGAAGTGTTTTAGTAACTCCAAAACCCGTTGAAGGTCATGAATGCCGCTTAAGGTGGGCTCGGTGACTATGAGGGCTGCGTCTACGCCTGAAATTGAAGCAATCACGGGACAACCGATGCCGGGGGAACCATCCACTAAAACAAGGTCAACACCGTATTTTGCGGATAGGTTTTTTGCGTTTTGGCGCACCAAAGACACCAGTTTGCCTGAGTTGGCTTCGCCGGGATTAAGCAACGCATGTGACATGTAACCGTAAGCTGTTTGGGATATGAAAGCGTTGCCCGATACCCGCTCCACAAGAGTTATAGCGTTTTGGGGGCAGAATTGGGCGCATACACCGCAGCCTTCACATGCCATACTGTCAACTTTGATGTCAGGGATTATGGCGTTGAATCGGCAGAGTTTTAGGCATACGCCACATTTGGTACATTTTTCTGTGTCTATAACTGCAACTTTTGAGCCAATGAACCGCTGGGTTTCAACAATTTGCGGGTGTAAAAGCAGGTGCAAGTCGGGTGCGTCGACGTCGCAGTCGGCGACTACGGCTCGTTTGGCTAATACTGCGAAGCTGGCGGTTAGGGAGGTTTTGCCGGTGCCGCCTTTACCGCTTAGAACCGTAATTTGCTTCATTGCAGGGTTAACTCCTTGATTTTTTGGTAAAGAAAACAGAATTTTTCTGTCCAGCCCGGTATTTCTTTACTGAAAGGAATACCTTGCGAGTAGAGTTCCGCTATTTTTCGGTCGTATGGAATTTCCATTAGTATTCGTATGTTTTGTTTTGCGCAGTAATCATACACTTTGCAGTCTCCCACTCCGGCTCGGTTAACTACGACACCGAAGGGAATACCGATTTTTCGCAGGACGTCCACCGCGATTTGGAGGTCGTACAAGCCAAAGGGGGTGGGTTCAGTGACTAGCAGGCAGAAGTCGCAACCTCGCACTGTCTCCACAAAAGAGCAGGAGGTTCCTGGCGGCGAATCCACGATGACGTCGCGGGTTTTGTCTATTTGCTGTTTCACGGCTTTTATTATGGGGACCGCTAGAGGTTTGCCCACGGTTAATTCTCCCCACACCACGTTTATGTTGTCTGCTGTGGCGTAGTGGAGGGTACCGATTTGGTGTTTCTCTTCAAAGAGGGCTTTTTTAGGGCAAACCAATATGCAGCCTCCGCAGCTGTGGCAGAGTTCGGGGAAAATCATGATTTTGTCTTTTAGAGTTAAAAGGGCGTTGTAGCGGCAGAATTTAGAGCAGTCTCCGCAGTAAGTGCAAAGCGCTTCATCTACCTTAGGGACTGCAGTGTAAACCGGTTCAGTCTTGGTCTGGTTGGGTTGTAGAAGTATTTGGGCATTTGGCTCCTCTACGTCGCAATCTAAGACTTGAACGCGGCCGAGTGAAAGCGCCAAGTTTACAGTCAGAGAAGTTTTTCCTGTGCCTCCTTTGCCGCTTGCAACCGCCACAATCAACTTATTTTTCACCTATACAAAATAAAAAGAAATTCAGGGGATGATTTGGTTTTTTTCGTAGTTAGCTATGGCTTTTTTAAGGGTTTTTACAGCTATCTGAGCGCATTCCTGCTTTGTTTCTGGCAATCCGCCAAGCACTTTTAGCACGTCGTCTTCGGTGAGCTTCTTTGCGAGGCTTAGGCTTTGTCCCTTAAGTATCAGCGTTAATGCAGACATTGCAGCTAAGGAGCCGGGGCAGCCGTAGCAGAGGAACTTGGCGTCTGTTATGGTTTGTCCGTTGAGTTTTAGGTATAGTCGGATTAAGTCACCTGAGGTGCCTAGAAAAACTGCGTTAGCGTCGGGATTGTCCATAACGCCAAAGTTTACGTCGTTTTGGTATAGTTCGATTGCTTTGTCGGAGTAGCCTAATTCGATAAGCTGTCTGGTTTCTTCGCTTTTTACAGTCAAATTGTCTTCCTTCTAGGCCATTTAATGGTGGTGGTGTGCGTCTTGGCAGCCTTCAGTTAAGTCTGAGAGTTTGCCCTGCTTGTATGCTTCAACGACTTCGTTGACGGTTGAGCCAGTGGCTTTTAGGACTTCGACGCCCGCATTTTTGAATGCCATGATGCCTTTGGGTCCCATGCCAAATACTGCGATGGCTTTTGGGTGCAGTTTAACGAGGTGATCTGGTGGAACACCTACTCCACCCATATGTTCACTGACGTTTTCGACTGCGGTGACATTGGTTATTTCCCATTTATCGCCGAGTTCGACTACTGTGAAGAAGGGAGCGCGTCCGAAGTGTTCTGCTATCGGTGCAGTTAAGCCGTCAGCTGTTTCTGTTGGAACAATGAGTTTATCTATCATTTGTTCACCTCCAAGTTTCGTCGTATGGTTTGAATGATTAATTTGAACTGTTGAGTCATGGTTTTTTCTCCTGACTTAGTTGAGGATTATGGTGGCCTGAAACGGTTGGCGCTTGGGTTTGTTGGATTTTGCCAGTGTTGTATTTTTCTATGATTTGGAGGATGCTGGCGGGGGGTTCTATTAGGATTTGGATTCCTGCTGCGTTTAGGGCTTTGAAGGCATTGGGTCCAATGTTGCCGGTTATGACAGTGTCGACTTTTTTGTTTATCATTGCTTGGGCTGCTTGTATGCCGGCGCCGCCTACTGCGGTTAGGGCTGGATTGGGTATGGCTTCGTATTGGAGGGTTTTGGGATCTACGATTAAGAAGTAGGGGCATCTTCCGAATCGGGGGTCGAGTTGTGCATCGAGGTTGTTTGCTGTAGAGCTTAAGCATATTTTCATTTTTTGTTCCTCTTTGGTGAGAAGACGGGGGACTTTTTTAAGTCGGTTTTCTGCACCACTTAGTTGTGAAAAGTTTAATAACTAAATAATATTAATATGTTTGGTTTATAAAATAAACAGATGGAGACGTAACAAGTGGACGAAACAGACAAAAAAATCATCACCCTCCTCCAAGAAGACGGCCGAGCAACGCTCCAAAAAATATCAGAACAAATTGGCCTAACAAGCATGGGTACCAAAAAAAGACTCGAAAAACTTCAAAAAAGCAAAACCATAAAAATCCAAGCCCTAATCAATCCAACTGCCCTAAAACTCCACCCTGCCATAGTCATGCTTGAAATGGAAAGCGCCGAATCAATGCAGCAACTTCTAGAACGCTTCAAAGACTGCCCCCGAGTTATACAAATCTTCAAAACAGTCGGCGGCTACAACCTCATTGCTTTGGTAGTTGCGGAGAACCAAGAAACCCTCGAAAGCATATCTATGGAGAAATGTTCCCTTCGGTGCAGCCAAGGTATTAGGCGCTCCGAATTCTACCCCATCAGTGAAACCCTATTCTCGCCTTTTCTACAGATACGGAAAAATTTGGCGTCACCAAAAGAAAAGAAAGTCACACCCTGCAACGTTGACTGTAATCCCTGCCAAAGGTATGAAACAAAAAAATGCGTTGGATGCCCAACAAACAGCCACTACCGGGGAACACTCTAAAGGGACGATTGCCTGTGGCTCAGCCTCTAACACTCAGAAAAGCATCTAAAATTGAGTTAGTTTCTTTAATAGATAACTCTGTGGATTTACTCTCCACGCCCAGCCGCCGCGAGGTGGAGACGCTTTGGCACTGGTGCGGAAGAACCGGGGAGATGCCGGTGGCTGAGCACGGATTCTCTATGCTTATCCGAGTTTTCGGCGTTGACGGGGTTCACACGGTTCTCTTTGACACTGGAGTTAGCCCAAACGGGGTTGTCGAAAACGCCAAACGCATGGGCTTAAACTTGGGGAATGTGGAGGTAGTTGTGCTTTCCCATGGGCACTATGACCACTTCGGCGGCTTAACCAAAGTTGTTGAAGCCATAAACAGGGAAAGCCTCGAAATTATCGCCCACAAAGACATGTTTAGGCGCCGCGGAACCCTCAATTTCAAAGGAGAAATCCGCGAGTACCCCACTTTTCCACAAATACCCCAGTCTAAACCACTAAAAATAGTCAACACCACCCAACCATTCCCTATCTGCGGCGGTTACGGGGTTGTGTCGGGAGAGATCCCGCGGACTGTAGAGTTCGAGAAGGGTTTGCTGAATAATCAGATTTTCCGCGACGGCGCATGGCAGCCTGACCCTGACCTGATGGATGAGCGCGCATTGGTTTTCGATGTTGAAGGCAAAGGGTTAGTGGTTGTTTCAGGCTGTGCCCACGCAGGCATAATTAACACGCTGCGCTATGCACAGGAAATCACGGGTGAATCGGAGGTTTATGGGGTGTTTGGTGGGTTCCACTTAGCGGGCAGGGAATTCGAGAAAAGAATCGAGGTCACCGTTGAGGAACTCAGGAAGTTCAGCCCTAAAATGGTGGCTTCGTCTCACTGCACCGGCTGGCGAGCCCTTTATGCGTTACATGTAGCGTTTCCTGACGTGTTTGTCTTCAACAGCGTGGGAAACCGCTATAACCTCTAAACGATGCGTTGATCTGGTTTGTGGCTGCTTTGGAGGCTAAAGATTTTCTTTCCTCCAACAACCGTCGCCAAAATCGCTAAGCCCACAAGCACAATGGTTCCGCCTGGTGCAGCGTCCAGCACAAGCGAAGCCAAAAGGCCTATTACAACCGTGACTACGCCGATGATTGGGGAAAGCATTACGGTTTGCTGGAGTGACTTCGCCAGCTGTGTGCTGATTAGGGCGGGTAGTACTAGAAGCGCTGAAATGAGCAGTACGCCGACGATGGGTATGGCTATAATGACTACGATGCCGCATAGGATGCTTAGAAGGTAGTCGAAAACCCAGGTTTTGATGCCAGAGGCGCGGGCTTGGGTTTCATCAAAGGTTATGTAGACGAATTCTTTGAAGAACACGAACACTATGGCTAAAGTAACGGCTGCGATTGCTGCGGCGGTTATGATTTGGTCGAAGTTCACGATTAGAATGCTACCAAACAGCAGGCTCTCAAGGTTTACTCCAAAGCCTCCAGAGAGGCTCAGAAGAGTGATGCCGCCCGCTAAACCGAACTGGAGAAATACAGCGATAGCCGCGTCCCCCGAAACCTTAGCTGACCTTAACGCCTTATTGATGCCTATGGAGCCTAAAACCACAGTGACGCCGGCTATCCAGAAGGGGAAAACGCTGAGGTAGTAGCCCAACGCTAAACCGCCAAACGCCGTATGCGACAACCCGTCGCCTATCAGCGAGATTTTCTTTAGCACAATAAAAATACTCAAAACTGAGCATAAAACAGCGATTATTAAGCTAACGATAATGGCGCGTTGCAGAAAGGGCGCTTGAATAAGGGTTAGTACGTCAAGGGTGATCAGTATGTTCCATCAGCTCTACTTGGTGGTTGTATAATTTGTGAATTTCTTGGTTGGCGGCAAAGTCATGTGGTAAGCCGCAGAAGAACTGCGAGCGGTTTATGCAGACGACTAGACTGGCGATTTTTGTTACTACACCTACATCATGGGAAGATAGAATGACTGTTAAAGACTGTTCTTTGTTTAGTCGCTCTAGTATTGTGTAGAATTCGCGTTTGGAGTTTGTGTCTACGCCGCTTGTGGGTTCATCTAGCAGAAGCAGTTTGGGCTCCGCAACCATTGCTTTAGCCAGAAAAACCCGTTGTGACTGTCCGCCAGAGAGTTGCCCGATTTTGCGGTCTCTGAGCTCGTTGAGTTCGAAAAGCTTTAGGGTTTCATCTACTTTGTCTTTATCTTTGGCGCCTGTGGCGTGGAATAAGCCTACAACGGGGGTTCTGCCCAGCATCACAGTCTCATACACGGTGAAGGGCGAAGTAGCATCTCGGACCAACGCACTCTGGGGAACATAGCCGACGAGTTTGAGGTTTTTGCTTAAATCTGTGCTTCCGAGAAGCTTCACTGACCCGACGGAGGGCTTAATTAAGCCCAAAATAACTTTCAGCAGGGTGGATTTGCCTGCGCCGTTGGGGCCGATGAGTGCGATTAGGTCTTTTTCGTGGATGTCTAAGTTTATGTTTTCGAGCGCTGTTACGCCGTTGGGGTATTTGACGTATAAATCTCGGATTTCAAGCAGCAGATTATGTTCCAATGTCGCTCAACGCCAAATGAATGTTTTCTATGTTGTGCTGCATCAACGTGATGTAATTGTCGCCGGCCGCTTTCTGCTCCGCGGTTAAGCCTTCGATGGGGTTCATTTCCAGCAGGGTGGCATTGGTTTGGGTGCTTATGGAGTGGGATATGGCGGGGTTTTCAAGCGATTCGTAGCCGACGTATTTGAGGTGGTACTGGTTGATGGCGTCTATTACATTTTGTATGTCGTTTGGCGAGGGTTCTTCTTCGAAGGGTCCTAGAATAGGGAGTTGGGTTGTATGGCATTGGTTTGCAAAGTAGGCGAAGGCTTCGTGAAAGGTGATGAAGTAGGTTGTTGCGGTGTTTGTGGTGGCGTCAATTGCTTCTTGGTTGAGCTGGTCGAGTTGTTGGAGGTAGGTTTGGGCGTTTTGGGTGAAGTATTCGCTGTCTTCTGGGTCTGCTTGGGTTAAGCCTTTGAGGATGTTTTGGACTTGTTGTTTTGCGTTTATGGGGTTTAGCCAGATGTGGGGGTCTAGGATTTGGGTGTCGCTGTTTTGGAACTGCTCCGCCACCGGCAATAATGTGATGCCCTGGCTTGAGTCAACCTGGATAAGGTCGGGGTTGTCGGAGGCTGTTATGATGTCTTGTATCCAGGGTTCCAAGCCTACGCCGTTGTAGATTAAAACATTGGCGGATGAAACGGCAGCTATTGAGGAGGGGGTGGGCTCAAAGTCGTGCACATCTGTTGTTTCGGGGACTAGAATGGAAACGGAGACTTTATCTCCGCCTACGTTTTGAGCGAAGTCAGCGAGGGGGTAGAAGGTGGCGACTACGTTTATTTTTGCGTTGTCTGGTTCGGGTTGGTTTTGATAGTAGAGCAAGGAGGCGACTATGGCTACCATTATGATGGTTATGGTTAGGATTGCTAAAAATAGGGGAGCTTTTTTCATGTTTCATCCTGCATTAACCTCAACGCAATCGCTTATTAAAAACTAGCGTTTTATTTAATAAAACCTTAAATGTCTTAACAACCAATGTTAATAAGATCAGCTATGAGCATAATCAGCCTCTCCATCCCAAAACCGCTCCTAGAAAAAATCGACAACTACATCAAAGAACAAGGCTACGCCAACCGCTCCGAAGTAGCCCGCCAAGCACTAAGAGCCTACCTCGCTGAAACCAAACGCCTCGACGAACTAAAAGGCACCGTAACCGCCACCCTAACCATCATCTATCAAAAAGGACACCGCAGCGGACAAGTCGCCGACTGCCAACACCACTTCAACAAAGTAGTCCAAACATTTCTACACACCCACATCGAAGAAGGCCACTGCATCGAAGTCGTAGTAGCAAAAGGCGACGCTCAAATTATGAAAGAATTCATAAAAACCCTAAAAACAAACCGACAAGTCCAAGAAGTAAAAGTCACACTGCTTTAAAGCAAGAAAAAAAAGAATCCAAAAGAGGGTTACTTTGAGGCTGCTTTCTTCTTAGCTAGCAGTTCCTCACAGATTTTGTCAATAGCCTTCACAGCGGGAATTTCTTTGTTTTTGAGAGGTGTAACACCCAGCATGTCGGCTTCGATGACTTTCTGGTCCCATGGGATGAAAGCTAAAACTGGTATGCCGTTTTGGTCTGCAAAGCTCTGGATTGCCTGTTTTTGGGTGTCATCCATAACGCGGTTGCCTACTAAGTAGAGGTTTTTCATACCTGCCTGCGCCGCCATGTCGTGGATGTGTTTGGCGATTTCCAGCGACTTCATATTGGAGTCTGCCACGATAAGGAGGTCGTCCACTTGGCGGGCTGTGCCTCTGCCAATATGTTCCACACCTGCTTCAAGGTCCAAAACAATGGCTTCGTTTATTTCAACCACAAGGTGCCTTAGAAGTGCACGGATTACGGCGGTTGGCGCGCACATGCAGCCTGCACCCATCGTGTGCACGGTACCCATAACTATGAGGTTGACGCCCATGGGGGTCGGCACGGAGTACTGTTTGACGATGTCGTCTACGCTGAAGTTGAGGTTGTAGACCCCGCTGTACCCTGTGCTGGTTTTGGACTCAACCAGAGGCTGGTTGTCTGAGATGGGCACGATTTTACGTGTCTCCTCAGCTGTTAAGCCAAGGGTTAAGCCTAAGTTCGGGGAAGAATCTGCATCTATTCCGATGGTTTTTAATCCGCGTTCAGCAAAACCGCGGGCTACGCCGCCAGAGATGAGAGTTTTGCCTACTCCGCCCTTACCTGCAACTGCTACTTTCATAATAACCACAATCACGAAAACTTTTGTTTACCGAATTAATTTACATTTCCCAAAAAAGCAGGGAAATATTCCATCTGAATAAGAGATAAATCTGTCCACCAACATTGGGTCTAGCGGTTTTTGAGTAAGTTTTTTGTGGAGGTGAAAAGGTTTGTTGTTTGAAGCAGTTCACACTCATCCAGCCAACATGTGCCCCATGTTATCTGCTGAAGGTAAAGCTATGGTTAAAAAGCTGTTTTCAGCTGAGAACATGAAAAACGCAGGCATCAATTTGGCTGCGGCTTACATGAGTTGCCCCCAAGACACGAATATGGATCATAAGGGCTTCTTTACGGTTGAAACGGCAGATGAGGCGGCGGTGAAAAAATTTTTCGGAGCCATGGCGGTTGAGGTTAGGCCGGTTAAGCCGTTAAGTGAGATAGCAAAAACCCTATAGAAGGGGTTAGGATAGGATAATTTTGTTTCCCTTTTTTATTTTTGCAGCTAAGCTTATGACTGTTATCGCGAGCAGGGCAGCTAGCATTGACACGTAGACAATGTTGTAGGATTGCAGTAGCGCAGATACGAGCAGGGCGCCAGGTATTGCGGTGAGTACGACGTAGAGGAACGTGTCTAAGCCGATTATGGTGCTTTTGCCTAAGCCGGGGATGTTGTTGCCGCCGAGCATCATGATTGAGAGTTTAGCCATGCCTTTGGTGCATGATTTGCAGTAGTAGCATGAGGTGCACATGAAGCGTCTAGTGATTATGTAAACTGAGAAGGCGGAGAATGCTAGAAAGAGCCAGCCGTAGAGGGGGTTTATGAGGTAGCAGCCAAGGGTGCCTGCCAGTATCCAGATTAGGGTCAGAAGTTGGCCTTGGAGCATGGAGGATTTTTTGGCTGTTACTTTTTCGTCTTGGTTTACCATGCTGCTCTCACGTTTACGACGGGGTTTTTTGTGCTTTTACCCTTGCGCCGTATGTGGGGCAGGAGTCTCTTTGGCAGCATTGGTCGTCTGGTATGCCGTGGGGGCATTCAAGGTTTTTTTGCATTTTGATACACTTCCATGTTCTACAGTATTAGTCGGCCACAGAAATATATGTTACGGTATTGCCAAAACCAAACAACACCCTTTTATGCCTCAAAACCCACAATAAACCCATGAACAACCTCCAACCCATAACCACAAAAAAAGCCACCTGCAAAGACCTCCTAACCTGCCTCTACAACCTAAAACCCACCGACACCGAAACCCTCCTAGCAGTCGCAAAAACCCCCGACACCACCCTAGACACCATCGCAGCCAAAGTCAACCGCGACCGAAGCAGCGTCCACAGATGCCTCGCCAAACTCCTAACCGCCGGCCTAGTCACCAAAGAAACCCAATCCATCAAAGGCGGCGGCTACTACCACACCTACACCATGACCGAACCCCAAAAAATCAAAAAACACGCCCAACAACGCGTCAAAGAAATCACCGAAAGCCTAAACAGCCTCATAAAAAACTTCGACGCAGACCTCAAATGCCACATCCAAACAGAATAAACACTAAGTGTACAACCAGCCACAACCACCTTGCAACGCTTACCATTTACAAAAGCCAAAACAAGCGCCTTTGCTTTGAGCATTAGAAGATGATGTAGTAGGCAACGACTCTCTTCTTCTACTACTAAAAAACATAAAAACAGCCACAGCTACTGCCGCTTTAACTGTTTAAGCTGCAAAAGCCGAGGCAAAAACCCGAACCTCGCATAAAACCCCAAAACAGACTCGTTACCGACCGTTGCCTCAACAACTTTATCCACCGCACCGTTTTGGTCCATCCATTTCAATGCGTTTCGCATGAGATGGCCGCCTACGCCTTGTCCGCGGTATTCTTCGGATACGAAAATTGATTCGATTTCGCCGACTTTTTTGCGGTTTAAGCTGCTGACCAAGTAGCCCACATTTTGCCCAGACGTTTGATCCACCGCCAAATCCACATGCATAAGCCCAACCGCAGCCTTTTCCAGCAAATCCGCCTTCCGACGTGCAAAAGTCATGGCTGCAAAATGCTCTTTAAAATGGGTTGAGCGTTGGCACATTATCTGGTTAAGTCCCTCCCAGAGCAGCTGGATTTGGTCAAGCAGAGTTTGGTCGCCGCCTACGTATCGGATTGGACGTTTAGCCGGTGACATAAAGAATCCTCGCACTATGGAGGGTGCAGGTTGGTTTTAAAACTTTATTTGCACCGACCACCAGCTTGCTATTGCAGAGGCGCCCGCTTTTGATGACACAAAACAACCCAACACCACAAACAAAAAAACCTCAAGGACAAACCCTCAACACCGACGAACCCAGCATTGGCGAATACCGCGACGTTTTCTCAGCCAAAACCGAAGCGGAGGGTCAGGACGGCGGCGTAGTCACCTCACTGCTTCTTAAAGGTCTGCGGGAAGGCTTGTTTGACGCTGCAATTGTTGTGCGCAGAGTGGAAGGCTACTGTGCAGAGGCGTTTGTCGCAGAATCCGAAAAAGATGTTTTGGCAGCATCCGGCACCAAATACCTAAAAGTCAACGTTACCGCCAAACTGCGCGAGCTCCTCAAAAACGGCAAAAAACGCATCGCAATTGTGGGCACACCATGCGAAGCCGCTGCAGCCCGAAGAATCCAAAAAACCGCAGGCAAAGACTGCGAAGTAACGATTTTGGGGTTGTTTTGCTTTGAAGCCTTCAACCACGACAAACTCAAAGCGCAAACCCAAACCCTTCTGAACGCCGATTTAGATTCCGTGGAGAAAATTCAGGTCCGAGATGGAAAATTTGTTGCTAAAACCGCAGGTGGCGAGGTAAACTGTAAAGTCAAAAACCTCGACTGCGCATGCGAAGCCTCATGCAGAGTCTGCGGAGACTTCACTGCGGAGTTGGCAGATGTTTCGGTGGGCTCGGTTGGCAGCGCGGAGGGATACTCGACGGTGATTGTTC
Source organism: uncultured archaeon (assembly GCA_963716035.1). Lineage (GTDB taxonomy): Archaea > Thermoproteota > Bathyarchaeia > Bathyarchaeales > Bathycorpusculaceae > Bathycorpusculum. Next base: position 395,633 of record OY970286.1, read on the forward strand.
GGTCAATGGCTGGGCAGCAGCTGGTTAAGAACCTGAAATGCCAAAAAACTTCGGCTAACACCACAGAGGTTAAGCGGCTTGCTATGTATAAACGCAAAAGAGCACAGAAAAACCTCGCGGAATTACGGGAACCGTAAAAACACAGCCGTTTTTGCCCCAAACCAATATTTTGGTTGTAGCTTGTTTGAGTAAACGATACGTGTGCAGAAGGTTTTTTAACCCAAAAGCCGTACCCCTTTAAACTGAGATGAAATCTCCATGAAAATACTAAACGAGTTTGTGCCAACACGTAAATTCTTCAAGCTTGCAGAAGAACTCAAAGATTTAGTGGACGGATGGAACGTAACCGACAGCGCAGCCGGATATCCAGCACCCAGCGGCGTAGTCGTAAGCTGCCTACTCAAAAACAAGTATCCAGAAAAATACGTATGCCCCATCTTCATCCTACACTACAAAGGCCCCGTTGAAGTGGGAGGCTTAGCCCTCGCATCCGACATCGTCGGCTTAGACGGCTTAGCAGTCACCATGGGCGACAAGCCAAGCGTTGGCGAACCAATCAAAATGCTTCCTTCCTCAGAGGCTGCAAGAGACTTCATAAGAAGCGACAAAGTTAAAATCAAAAACCTAAAACTCGGCTGCTTACTCAGCGCAAGATCAAACGTTGAAGACGCAATCAAACGCGCCAACGAACCCTGGGACTTCGTTTACTTCATGAGACTAAACGACGACTCCTTCGAGCAGCTAAAAGCAGTTTCCGCAGCATGCAAGAAAATCAATAAGCCACTCTTCGCATACTTCCTAGTAGGAACAGAAAAGAACAAAGAAATCGTCAAAGTCATCGGCTGGCCAGTAACAGCAACAATGGATACAGTTGAAGAGAAGGCAGAAAGACTCGTCGGCCTAGTAGACGGCATCATCGCAACATGCGCTGGTGACGCTGAAGGCGACAAACTGATGCTGCAAAAGCTTCAGAAGTTCCGCACAAAATAACCCCAATCGAGACCCAAAGGGGTCTCCTCCCCAAAACTTTAACTAATATTTTTGTTTTAAATCAAAAAGTCAGAGCCAACGCCATTTTCCATTGGCGCAGGGCTTGTTTTTCTTCGGCGCTTAATTTCGGGAAGAGCCATCTCCAACACCAGCAACAGCAAAATAATTGCAATGATTGCAGGTAACCCCCACGGATTGGCTTTTAGAAGCAACGTAATCCAGCCTAAGTAGGGTATGCGCATCACGACTTTGCCCAGCACCATGTCTTGAGGTACGCCTTTGCCAGTGAACCACAGTCCGCTTGAATCATACTCGGAAGGCGAGGGAACCGCCGGATAGGGCGTATCGTTGCCGTCGCCCTTTGTTTGGAAGTACAAAACCCCGTTTTCCTCGTACTCCGCTACCACACGGTGCACTACGGGGGTGGCGTCGGGGTTGTCGGGTCTCTGATACACAATTATGTCGCTGTTAGGGTAATTGGCGTTGATAGTTTTTGGATCCACACTTTGAATGATTATAATGTCGCCTTTATGCAGAGTCGGCGAAAACTCATGAGTTATAGACAAAACCCCGTCGCAGCCACCGTCATAGAGCACACACATGCTACCGCTCTCCACAACCCTAAGCGGAGTTGAATTACCCAAAACGAATTGTAACCCGAAAAAGAATCCAATCACCAAAACAAAAACCAACGCAATAGGCACTGCCATTTTGATGTAAGACTTGTTTTTGGCTTTGGTGAGCGCATTCAAAACGTTTCGCCTCAATGTATGGTACATTGGCGCTTAATAAGAAAATACCCAATTTCGGCATGGAGCAAAATTTAAGTTGTAGAGGCATGGCTTTTGGGGGTAGGAGAGAAACAGCGACGAATACGGTACAGGTGTTTCCAGTTACAGGTTTACCACTGATTCAAACCGGCGATAACTTGGGAGAAATGATTTTCGAAGCAGCCAAAAAACAGGGCACACCCATCTTGCCGGGCGACGTGGTTGTGGTTACACATGTGGTGGTTTCGAAATCAGAAGGCAACATAGTTAACCTTGACACTGTTGAGCCATCGCCTAAAGCAGTGGAAATCGCAAAGCAAACCAACAAAGACCCCGCCCTAGTCGAAGTCATTCTGCGGGAAACCAAAGACATCGTGCGCATCGGCCCAAGCAGCATAATCACCGAAACCTACAGCGGCTCCATCTCCGCAAACGCAGGCGTAGACCGCTCAAACGTAGCAGGCGAACGCAACGTGGTACCCCTGCCAAAGAAACCCCACGAATCCGCCCAGCGCATCCGAGCGGAAATCACGCGCCTCAGCAAAGCAGATGTCGCAGTAATCGTTTCTGACACACATGGAAGACCATTTCGGCTAGGTGAAATCAACATAGCCGTAGGCGTGGCTGGGTTTAAACCGATTCGAGACCGCCGCGGAGAAAAAGACCTCTTCGGCTATGTACTGCGCATTAAACAGACCGCGGTTGCTGATGAGTTGGCGTCGGCAGCGGAACTGGTTATTGGGCAAGCAAACGAAGGCATCCCAGCAGCCATCATTCGAGGATACCACTACATTCCAGAGGAGAATGTATCTACAACGCCGCTTATAAGAACCAAAGAGAAAGACCTTTTCAGGTAAAGCAACAAGGTTCAAAAACCCCAGAGCAGCCTAATAACTAAAGTTGAGTTGAAAAAATGGAAGCCGAAGCCCAAACACCCCAAGAATTTTTCCAAAACATTCTGCCAGCACGATTCAAAGCGGAAAAAGCCGAAGGAATCAACGTTGTGGCTCAAATTAACGTCAGCGGACCCGAAGGCGGCAGCTGGAGCGTCACTGTCAAAGACCAAAAAATGGGCATCGTAGAGGGCGTACACGAGAAGCCGGATTTGACGTTGAAAATGGGGTTGGAAGATTTTCTAGATATGGTGAATGGAAAGTTAAGTGCAGAAAAAGCCTTTTTCACTGGCAGAATCCAGTTCAAAGGCAACATCGCGGTAGCATTAAAACTGCGTGAAGCGGGCTTCTTATAAATCCAGCTTCCTCACAACTTCGATGGGCAGGGGTTCCTCGCAGAACTTGAAGGTCTGAGGCTCCTCAATGGCGTTAATCGCCAACAACTCCACTGCGGTCAATTGTTTTATGAGTTCGACGATTTGTTCTCGGGCAACTTTGTAGTGTTCTTTTAGTGCTGCTTTGTCTTTGAATATGCCGCCGGCGTAGACGCAGATGGTGTTTTTCTTTATGTAAAACTCCACCATACCCTTCTGCAAGTTGATGGCGAACGTGATAGGTCCTGCCACGCAGGTTTCGGGTTTAACTTGGTGGATAATGCACCGTTTGGTTTTTCGGTCGTTAAAAGCACAAACGAGGTCGTGGTCGACGGAGGGATATGTATAGGCTTCGGTGGTGAAGGGTTGCTCGACGTGTATGCCGTTCTTTTTGAGGTGGTCGAGGATAATTTTTTTTCGTTTTTCGCTTACTGGGGGTTTTGCGTCTTGGCAGCAGGTTATTTTACATTCGCTGCAGACGTCGTAGCTGTAGGTTGAGCCTTTGTTGTCATCTGACACATAGACACCTTTTAGAACGGTTGATTAGCGCGAAGGCTCTTAATAAGCGTTGAATATACAGATTGAATTGCTTGATGGAGATTTGTTTTATCTGAGCGCTTATGTACGCGGTTCAGGATGAGTTCTGAGAGACTGCCTTCATGGATGCGTCTCTCTACAAGGGGGAGGTAACGTTTTTCCTCTGCAGAAGCATTATTGTTTGCTAATGACAGGTAGTGAGTTAAGACTTGCCGCGCTGTTTTGCCATGGATACTTTGGACGGAGGCGTTTAAGCCACTATGGATCACCGAGTTGAAGTTTTGAACCAAAACATAGTGGCGTTCAAGCGCTTCGTCTTCAGCAAGCATACCCCGCAACGATGCCCGAATAAAACACGCCAGCCCCACGTCGGATTTGACGCATTCCTGCTCATCCATAACCCGCACCTCCAACGCAGCGCGGTCAAAACGGAAAATTATGCCCCGCGAGTTAACCCACTCCCTATTCAGCAGCGTCTTAGAAGCGCCCGCCCGAGCTAAATCAGCAGAGTAGCCGCCAATCACATCTCGATTGTAACTCTCCAACGATGAAACGTAATTTGGTATGACTTCACCAGAAATCGAAGGCACCTCTTTCTGGTTTACCTTGTAAAACTGAAGCCTATTATCAATGTCTGGACCCTCTTTACCTTCAAAGAACGGTGAAGAAGCTGTAACCGCTGGCAAATAAGCGCAAAGATTGCAGAGCTGGTTATGGAGGGCTACAGCGTCGCCTTCTTTTTGGTACGGGAGGTTTAGGTGGAAGCTTTGGATGTTTAACCATCCATGCTGATGTAAATTGAAGATTTTACTGTATTCACTGTAGATTTTTCTGTGGTAATGCGGCCACACGCCAGTGTCGGAGAGCCGCATCAGGGGATGCATGCCTGTGCCTAGCAAGTTTGCCCCATGTTTCTCTACAATGCCGCTAAGGGCGTTGACGGCGTTTTGCATCGTCTCCTCAAACTCCACTGGACCCCTGAAGGGTGAGTTAGCTTTGATTTCCATGACATGCAACTGCAACTCTTTTCCGAAAGTAAACTCTGGCAGCTCGATGAAATTAATCGTTTTTCCGCAGTAACCCTTAATGATTTTGTCACTTATCGGCAGGGGTTTTAAGTTTTCGTCAACGAGTGAGAATTCGTGTTCGGGTCCTAGGACTTCAAGTGGTTTGTACGTGGAGACGCCTTCCTATGGAGGGATATTTGATTATGGCGGACTTAAAGGTGACTGTATAGTTTTGGCGACACGGTTTTTCTCAAATGAGAAATTGATGAGGTACGGCGTTACGAATGCGGTGGTTATTGTGGCGACGCCTATTATTGGCAGCAAAAAGTCACTTGTAACCCCCAAGTCCTGTCCGCTTTTAGCAACTATAAAGGCGAATTCACCGATTTGCCCCATACCCAACCCCACCTGTAAAGAGGTGCGGCGGTCGTAGCCAAATAGCCGCGTACCAAACCCGCAGCTAGCTAGCTTAGTCAAGATTACCGCTAAAGTGATGATGATAGCGGGAACCCAGTAAACCGCTATTTGAGTAACATCCATTAACGCACCCATGGAAACGAAGAAGATAGCACCAAAAACGATTTTGAAGGGCCCAATTTCGCGATTAATTTCTTCACGAAGTTTTGAACGGGCAATAACAACGCCGATTATGAAGGCGCCAATAGCTGCGGAAAAACCGATTTCAGTTGCCATTATCGCAAAAGCGAAACACAACCCCAGCATGAGTATGTAGAGAAGCTCATTGTTTTGCACTTTTGAGAAGCGATCAAGGAGTTTTGGCAGAAAGAAGCCGCCGACTGCTAGGGTGCCGCCGATGAAAACAACAAGTTTAACAACTAACCAAACGGTTGAGGTGAGGGAAATTACGCTTGTTACGGCGACGTTTTGCAACATAGCCAAAACAATCACTACCACGACGTCTTCGACCACTAAGATGCCAAGCATGATGGTGGCAGATATTTCTTTTAGTCTGCCGCTGTCGCCTAAGACTTTAGCAATAATGGTTGTGCTGCTGCTGGCGAGTGCAGCGCCCAGGAAGAGGGTGTCGTAGAAGCCCCAGCCCAGAAAAGAGCCTACTAGGAAGCTGATGAGGAGCATTAACGCGATTTCTATGGCTGATACGCCTATGACGACGCGGCCGATGCTTCGCAGTCGGCTGAGGGGGAACTCTAAGCCAACGGTGAAGAGGAGCAGTACGACGCCGATTTCAGCGAATACCGAGAGGAACTCGGTTTGCTGCACGAAACTAAACGGTGGCGTGTAGGGTCCTATGATTATGCCGGCGATTAGGTAGCCGATGATGAGGGGTTGTTTGAGTTTGTAGAATATGAATGCCACTACGGATGCGATAACCATGACTACAGCTAGGTCTGTGATAACTTGAAATTCGAAACTCATCACCGTTCTGTTAATGTTTGGCGGTTATAAGGGTTAGCTCAAAACTTTGACGCTTAAAATTGTGTTCCGCTTAAAGGGGTGGCGGGGAAACGTCTGTTTTTGTGTGGGGCATAGTGGGTTTTTGTTTGGGTTCATCGCTAATTTTAAATATGTCTTGGCTAATAACGCAATCATTACCTGGTGTCCTATGGGTGCTGGTTGTCTCAAGCATTGGCTTAACGGATGATTTACATACGGTTACGCCGTCTGTTTTTCTGGAATCATCAATTAAAGACATCACCATCAACCTGACTAATGATTACCGCTACCTCAAAACGGGTTACTATGTTTCTTTGCATGCGGAAGTTTTAGGTAATAACGTTATTCCGTCGTGTGAAAACATTATAGATTCAAGTCGTACTCCGATTCTTTTGCTTCGTGCGCAGAGAGCAAACATCCCCACTATACCTTTCGTTGTAACCGACAATGTCAAGAAAATCATTGAGGAAGTTGGTTTTCCTGTGGTGGTTTTCGCTGTTAATCCGTTTATTTATGAAGGTTACCAAGTTGCCAAGAACAAATCTGCTTTGTACCGGGCACTCAAAAGTTTAGGTATGAACTACAAGTTTACGGTTTGTGCTCAGCCCCTCAAAGGCGACTTAATCCGGGTTAAGTCGGTTTTTGGCAAATGCGACTTGCCTGATGAGCAAATTAAATTGCTTACACAAAAGGTTTATGAACTCTTCAAAATTCCACTGTGTACAATACATGTTCAGAAAACATTGGATAAAGCATTCCTGTGTGGCCTTGAACCCTTGAAACAAACCCAACTGTCAAAAGCTGATAAAGACGTAATCTCTCAGGAGATTTTGCTGATTTCTCAGCAGGGGAAACATATCGGTGTCTAGAATCGCTTGTTTCGTTGAAAAATATAATTTTACTGACCCACGCGAGGAAGGTGCTTTGCAGAATTTTAAACTTGCTGCAGAGCAAACTGGCAACAAGTTCAGCTTCCTCTTCCGCGAAAACATCCAAGACATACCCAACTACGACGCAGTCTTCATACGTGCCACAACTGACCCGTTGTTCACAAGCTATATTGTGTCGAAAACTGCGTATGAGTATGGCTTGAAAGTGATTGATGACCCGGAATCTATCAAAATTTGCGCCAACAAAATCCACCAGTACGCCCTCTTCGAAAAATATGATGTCCCACGCATCCCCACGATGTTTCTTAACAAAGAGGATTTGCATCGTAAAAAAATCACTGAAATCTTTGACACTTTGGGTAAGCCGGTGGTTATCAAGGCGCCTTACACGAGTTTCAGCCGCTATGTTGAGAAAGCCGCCTGCGAAACCAGCTTCCGAGAGGTCGCTAAACGTTTCTTCAAGAAGTCTGATTCGTTAGCTATCCAAAAGTTCACTCCGACGGGGTTTGATTGGCGTGTCGGCGTTTTGGGCAATGATATTCTCTATGTGTGTAAGTATATGATTCCTAAGGGTAAATGGAAGCATGGAGCCAAGCTGCGGGGTAAACCCACGGTGGTTTGGGGACGCACCGTGTCTGTCCAGAAAAATGACATTCCGCCTCGCCTGCGTGAAGTTGCTTTGAAAGCTTGCAGCGTGGTGGGCAAAGGGCTCTACGGTGTGGACATTAAAGAAGTCAACGGCGACTTTGTCGTCGTCGAAGTCAATGATAATCCCTCGATCTATGCTGGCTATGAGGACCAGATGGACAACGATATCTATAGACGAATTATAAACTACCTTGCCGAGTAACTCAGCCGGGGTTTCGGAGGGTATTTATCTTCTTATTTGTTTAACCTTTGCATCGGAGAGTACAGTTTATGGCTAAAGCTCATGAAGCGCATAAAATCGCAGTTAAAGATTACAGGCTTACAGAGAACATGACCGTTGATGAACTCGTCGGTCAGATGGAGTTGGCGTGGGGTTTCACCGCGGGTAAACTCGCCACGGGCGTCAACATACTTGAGGATATGATTGCGGACAAGAAATGCGTCAAGTTCCTATCGTTTACTGCGGATATTGTCGCTACGGGAACCCGAGGTGTCATACGCGAGTTGGTGAAACGCAGACTCGCAGATGTAATAATTACTACTTGCGGCACGCTTGACCACGATGTCGCCCGGTGCTTCAAAGACTACTACAAGGGCAGCTTCATCATGAGCGACTCTAAACTGCACAGTGAAGGCGTAAACAGGTTGGGCAACGTTTTGGTGCCAAACGACAGCTACGGCATCATTCTTGAGAAGAAAATTCAAGGCATGCTAACTGACCTCTACAACGAGGGCAAAAAAGAACTCTCCACAACCGAGCTATCTCGAGAAATCGGTTTGCGCCTATGCGACGAATCCTCAATTTTGTACTGGGCAGCTAAACATGGCATACCCGTTCATGTGCCGGGCATAACCGACGGCTCGGTGGGGTATCAGCTTTGGATGTTTAGCCAAGACCACAAAGACTTCCGCATTAACCTGCTCACGGACGAGGGCATGTTAAGCGATCTCATGTTTGACTCCGAAAAAAGCGGTGCCCTAATCGTAGGCGGAGGCATAAGCAAACACCACACGATTTGGTGGAACCAGTTCAAAGACGGCTTAGACTACGTTGTTTATATATCAACTGCGGACGAGTGGGATGGAAGCTTAAGCGGCGCACGACCTCGTGAGGCAGTTTCGTGGGGTAAAATCAATGAAAAAGCAAAGCACATCATGATAGAGGGGGATGCCACCGTAGTTTTGCCGATAATGACTAGTGCTTTGATTGATCGAACACGCACAGATAGAAATGGGAAAGCTTAATTTTTGAATTCCTAATTTTTTTGTCAAGTTTTCGTTATCAAAAACCGATTTAAGTTCAAGCCCCTAACTGCAAGTGGGGTCGAAATGGCTAAAACAAACAGTGAAATCGAAACAGTCGTCTTCCAAGCGCTTTCTCATCCAATGCGCCGAATAATAATCTCTATTTTGGGAAACAACAGCAAGGGCCTACTGTACACGGAGTTACTCACTAAATTGGGCTTGGCAACAAGGAAAATGAATTACCACATTGAACAGCTTCAAGGCTTAATCTTGAAGAACGATGAAAACCGGTATGTTTTGTCATCTTTAGGCATAAAGGCGCTCAACCAGCTTCAGCAATTAAAATCAGAGGTTACAGCGGAAGACGCGAAAATGCTCAGTGTAGCCGAGCATATCCGTAGGGGAAGCCTCGAACCTACTTTGAAGGCGTTTCTGCAAATAGGAGTGGCTAGTTCCTTTGCGGTTATCGCAATTATGGGAGTTATTGCTTATGTGGCCTACTCCGAGGGGGGCGCTCCGTTATTTCTTTCGGTAATTCTGCCAGGTCTTTTTGTTATTGAAGTCGGCGTTACCGTGGTTCTCATTTTGGCTCTCAAAAACACGCCCACGTGGCTGAGGCGGTTAGAAAAGAGGTTCATCGAAGCAGGTTGACCCAAAGGATAATACTTTTGGTATATCCTTAAAGATTCAGCTTCTTATTGCGTACCTTTATTTTCTAAGTTGCACAGTCAGCAAAAAAAATAAAAGTTAACGAAACTTTTTTCCAACAGTTTTTTTATTCTGTTTTTAGTTTAATTTAAGAACGGGTCAACCCATTTACTTCTAAAAGGCGATGTTGTGCACAAACAATTCATCACCAGCATAGGAAGCCTACATGTAGTTGAAGCTTCTGAGCGCACTAAACCGGCAGTGCTCTTTCTTCATGGTTGGCCAGAGAATTGGTCCGCATGGAAGAAAGTTTTGGAGCAAACCAAAAATCAAGTTCATAGCATAGCAGTGGATTTGCCTGGAATCGGAGGCTCAGTAATGCCTAACGCTCCAACCAGCAAATCGCAAATAGCATACGCCATAAACGAGTTAGCAGACGCCATGGGGCTTGAACGTTTCGTTTTAGTCGGACATGACGCTGGCGGGATGGCGGTGTTCTCTTATTTAACACGTTTTGCAAAGCGTTTGGATGCCGCAGTTATCATGAACGTAGTTATCCCAGGCGTTAGGCCGTGGGAAAAGGTTATTGCTAATCCATACATTTGGCATTTCAAGTTCCACGCTGTATCCAATTTACCTGAAATTCTGGTATCCGGAAAAGAGAGAGCGTACTTTGACCACTTCTATGACGCCATTTCAGCTAACCCAAACAACATAAGCCAACAAGCCCGCGAAGAGTACGTTAAGGCTTATCTGGCTCCTTCAGCGCTCAGCACAGGCTTTGGGTGGTACCGCAGTTTTGAGCAGGATGCAAAAGAAAACAAAATATTTGTTGATTCAAAAAGTCAAATCGATACACCCTTGCTCTACATTCGCGGCGACCATGAAGGCGGCAACATAAGCGAATACCTTGAAGGATTTACTGAAGCAGGATTAACAAACATACAAAGCGCAATAGTTAGGGACAGCGGTCACTTTGCGCCAGAAGAGCAGCCTGAAAAGGTATGGAAAATCATCAAAGAGTTTATCTATAAAAAAACAACGTAACAAATTGAAAATAAAAGAGGAAAAGCCTGTTTAGGCTTTTGGCATGTCTTTGAAGATCCAGCTCATGTCTGGACCTTTACGTTTCTCTGTTACGCGTTCAGCTAATGCGTGGCATATGAGCGGCAGGGCGATGGTTGCGTCGCAGTAGCAGACAGCTCTTGTTCCGGTTTGGCTGTTAATCTTGCCCCAAGATATGGCTTCTTCAAGTGTGCATCCGCTAAGTCCGCCCCACTGCGGGCTATCGGTGGTGATTTGGATGGCGTATTTGTGTGGATAGTAGTATTCTTGGATTGATTTGCGTAGACCGCCGTTTCTGCCTTTGACACCTTGGTCCTCAGTCATGGGCGAGACGGATATGGCTATGAGTTGTGTGAGGTCTTTTGGGACGCCTCCGCCGATGTAGACGACGCCGACTTCTTTGGTTTTGGTCCCGATTTGGACGAACTGGTCGAATTCTTTGACTGAGTCGATGTGGACGTTGTGGCCTTTGTTTTTGGCGAGGAGGAAGGTTTCGCCATATGCGCTGTCAACCATGGCTGGGCTGAAGATTGGGACGCCGTTGGCTGCGGCAACCGCGGAGATGGCTGGCACGTTCTTTTTGCCTAGGAAGTTGCCTAAGCCGTGGAGGAACTCGGCGCTGGTGTACATGTAGTCTTCTTTGCAGGTCATGACGTAGTCGGTTACGAGGTCTTCCATTAGGCGGTAGTCGGTTTCTTTACCATATACATCGTAGTAGCGGTTTACGTCGTCGTTAAGGAGTTGTGAGTCGTCAACCATGTGGCTGCCCTGATAGTAGCCTAGGCCCATTGCGTCAACGATGTCTTCGGAGACGTTAGCACCGGTGGAGATGAGCACGTCGATGAAACGGTTCTCGATAAGCCAGTTGATAATGGTCCACTGACCTGCGGTGGACATAGAGCCTGCGAAGCCCAAAGCGATGACGGTGTCTTTTTCTTTAATCATGTTTTCCCAAACGTCAACTGCTTCGCCTAGTTTACGGCCTTGATATGCGGTTCTGCTCATTTCTTTTAGTAATTGTGAAATTGGTTTCTGCTTGGAAACTTTGATTGCTTCCAGTTTCTTGCTAAAGTAATCGTTACCCATAGTTAATTGCACCTGTCGTTTTATGTTCGAGGGGTGGTATTTGAAATTTGTTATTGCAAAAAGCATGCTGTTACGAACGGTTTTTCCAAGAAAAGGATTGACTGAGGGTTATTCTTTGTCGAACGATGGCAGACCCGACAACGCCCGGTTCTTTGGGCAAGACAGGCTTTTTTGAGGTGAGCCCATAACCTTTTCCTGTAGTATTGGAGGAGAAAATGCTATCCGGCATAGTCTGCCGGAAAGTGGTCGCTACATGATTTCACATGCTCATCGCTGCGGTTTCGACATTGAGACATGTTTGCGTGTGGTGTGAATACGCGTGTGCCACACAGTGTCAGGCGTTGAAGCACTCTGCAGACTGAAAAAGCGAAGCAGTTCACCATCTTGTGGTGCTGTAGGAACCGCCACACCGAAATAAAGAGAGGAGCATAGCGGCAAGTTTTAGGAGTCTTCCAATCTGTTGGTACAACCCGCCACAACCAACAAGCAAAGCCACGGAAACGCAGACGCCAAAACAGAACCTTCTGCACGTAACCTTGGAAGATGATGTAGTAGGCAGCAACCCTCTTCATCTACCACTAGAAAAACAAAAAGGTCCAATCATAGTTATGGTTAAACAAGAAACAGCAAGCTAAACAGCTATTGCGGTTTTCAACTGTTTTTTACACATTCCCATCTTTAGTCATGGAAAAACAAGTTTTCTTAAGTAATGCATAAATGCATATGATGCACACACATAAACTAACACCAAAAAAGGTTTGGAACCTACATGTCCATGTCCGCTAAACCCTTACCAAGAAAATTCGTGTCAGTGGACCCCAGCAAATGCATCGGCTGCGGAATCTGCGAGTACGCATGCACCACCGAAAAAGGCGAAGGCAACTGGAACCCCATACGCAGCAGAATCCGCGTCGTCCGCATGGCACCAGTGTTCAATTTCGCCTTAACATGCCGCGGCTGCGTTGATGCCCGATGTGTAAAAGCTTGCCCAGAACGAGCCATAGTCCAATCCGAAGTCAACAGCCTTCTAATCATCGATGACAAAAAATGCAAAGGCTGCGATTGGTGTGTCCAAGCCTGCCCACACGGCGGAATAACCATCCACGCCGAAACAGGCAAAGCAATCGCATGCAACCTCTGCGAAGGCGACCCCCAATGCATCAAAGTCTGCCCCGAAGAAGCCCTCGCAATAGTCGAATCAGACGAAGAAGCAGACACACGATTCAACGGCGCACTTGAAAAGCTGCCTGAACAAACAGAGCACTTAACAGAAACAGTCAAAAAGAAAGACTGGAAACCACTGCTTGCCTCAGCTGAGGAACGCTCAGAACGCGTAGCTGCAAAACTTGAAGCCCTCAACGAACGCGCAGACGCCAAAAAACGCCAAAAAGAACTCCAAGAACAACAATAATTCCTCTTTTTGGGGTTAACGGTTTTCTTCGTAACCCCTCAAAAAACTATCAATATCTAAACCCAAGTTTTGTCCGTTGTAACCGCCCTCCAATACAAAGAAGGCTGGCAAACCAAGTTTAGCGACTCTTTTTCCGATTTGGAAATAGTCCTCAACTACGAGTCCCAGCGTTGCTAAATCACAGTTATGCGTGTCAAACCCCGCGGAAACTGCCAACGCCTCAAACTTGCTTGGGTCAACCGACGCCAACGCCTTGTCCAAAGTCTCAAAATAGAGTTTGCTGCCCACGTTAGGTGGAAGGGCGAAGTTTATGCAGTTGGCTTCGGATTTGCCGCCGGTGCCTGGAAAATTCGGCGACTGATGCACCGACACATACGTTACGGTTGGGTCGCCTAGGAATATTTCTTGCGTTCCGTTGCCGTGGTGGCCGTCAATGTCCAAAATGAGAGTTTTTTTACCTGACTCTTTAACGGCGATGGCAATGTTGTTTAGGTAACAGAAGCCCCTTGTGTATACGCCCAACGCTGCACCGTACCTTCCCACGTGGTGCCCCGGAGGCCTTGTGAGTGAGAAGCCGCTGATTTTGCTGGCAAGCAATGCTCCGCCCACGCTTAGCCTGGCGAATTCCCAGATGTTATCGTAGGCGGGGGTGTCAGAGTCTTCCACCATGCCTTTTTTTATGTTCCAAATGTATTCCATGTCGTGGATAGAGAGCACTTCGTCTTCGGTGGCTGGCGAGGGCTCAACGAATGTGTACTTTTTTTCTTTTAAAACGTCATGTGCGATTTTTACGCGTTGAGGACCTTCAACGTGCCATGTGCCATAGCCTAGACATTTGTCTGAATAGACTATTTTCGTGTCCATCACTGTCTGCTTCCAGCAGACACATAAAGGTGCCATCGCATTTAAAATATAACGTCACTCACGTTAATTTAGCCAGAAAATCAAACGGAGCACCTTAGATGACTGCACAGAACCCTTATGAGCTGTTTCGGCAAGAATGCCACAGCGTCCTCCAAGAAGCAATAGCGAAAACTTTCCCCAACCAGCCGCCATGCCAAATCGCGTTGAAAAAGACGCCGAACATCGATTTTGGGCAACTCGCTACTTCGCTTTGCTTTGAGTTAGCTAAAAAGCTGGGGCAGAAACCTCAGATGATAGCTCAGCAGGTTGCATCCGCGGTCAATCCCTCACGGTTTAACCTTATCGAGAAGGTGGAGCCCGCGGGCGCTGGTTACATCAATTTTTACGTTAATTTCCGCAAATTTGCTGCTTTGACATTAGGTTCCGTTAAAACGTTGGACAGCGGCTACGGCTTTATCAAAACCGACGCACCCCAAAAGATTATCGTCGAACATACCTCGGTTAACCCCTTACACCCCATCCACATTGGGCAAGCCAGAAACCCCATGTTAGGCGACGCGCTCGCACGAATTCTGCAGTGTCGTGGGCACAGTGTGGAACGGCACTACTACATAGACGATGTCGGACGCCAAAGCAGCGTCGTCGCATACGGCTACGCAAAATTGGGCAGACCTAAACCCACCGAGAAACCCGACTTGTTCGTGGGAAAAATCTACACAGTCACCAGTTGTCTCGTCGAGATCAACCGCCTCAAACGTCTAAAACAAAAAGCAATTGAAACCCAAAACGCTGACGAACTCATAAAGACCAACGGCGAACTTGACGAGTGGGTAGGCATTGCGGGGGAGCTTAAAGAGAAGTATCCTGTGCTCTTCGAAGCATTGGCAGTGAAAATCGGGGAAGACGAGAATCCTGAGGAGGAAATCAGTCGTCTAAACCGCAATTATGAAGACGGTCAACCTGCCGCCAAAGAGCTCATCCGCGAGGTCAGCGAGCTGTGTCTCGACGGTTTTCGCCAAACCATGCGGCGCGTCGGCGTAACCTACGATTCGTGGGATTGGGAAAGTGATTTTGTATGGACGCCTCAAGTGGATGAGGTTATGCGCAAGTTGCAGGCGACGCCATTTATTATTAACGAGAAGGGTGTGCAGCAGTTCGACGCTAATGAAGCCGCGCTGGCGTTGGACCTAAAGGGCAAATTGAATCTTAGTCAAAACAACGAGGTCCCTCCTCTTACATTGGTCCGCGCAGATGGCACCACACTCTACACCACTCGCGACATAGCTTACACGCTTTGGAAGTTCCGTCACGCCCAAAAAGTCATAAACGTAATCGGTATGGAACAATCCCTTGCACAGCTCCAACTCAAACTCGCCCTGTATGCGATGGGTTACGCTAAAGACGCCGAAAACCTCGTGCACTTTGCGTATAACCTTGTCACTTTGCCTGGCTACAAAATGAGCAGTCGCCGCGGACACTACATCACCTTTGACGAGGTGCTCGATGAAGCAGTGCGCCGAGCCTACGAGGAAGTTACCAAACGTTCGCCTATGCTTACTGAGGGGGAGAAACGCAACATCGCCGACTTTGTGGGTCTTGGAGCGGTTCGTTATGCTCTTGTGGATGTGGATAGCGGCAAAACCGTCATGTTTACTTGGGAACGCGTGTTGAACTTTGAAACTAACAGTGCTCCCTACGTGCAGTACACTCATGCACGAGCATGCAGTATCCTGCGTAAAGCTGAGCATGAACCAGAAAACCCCGATTACGGTTTGCTTGTGGAGCGGCTTGAGAAGGAACTTATCCTTAACCTCGCCGGCTTTGCAGACATTTTCATTGAAGCCACAGAGTACCTGAAACCCAACATGATCGCCGATTATGCTAATGCTTTGGCAGATAAATTCAACACCTTCTATAACGCCCACCAGGTGCTTAAAGCTGACTCGCCCAAGTTGATGGATGCCCGCCTCGCGTTGACTGAAGCTATCCAAATTGTGATGCGTAACTCTTTGAATTTGATTGGTGTGACTGCGCCGGAAAAGATGTAGCCTGCTTTTTTGGGCATTTTTTGTTTTTCTAGTGGTAGATGAAGAGGGTTGCTGCCTACTACATCATCTTCTCAAAGCTTAAGCAGAACGTTCTGTTTTGGTGTAGGCGTTTGCTTCTTGCTACCTGCTGGTTGAGGCGAGTTGTACTAAAAGATTGGGAAGTTTTTTCCGTTTTGGCTGGCTTGTTTTTGTGGTTGTGGCGGAGGGTTTTCTTCTTGCATGGTGCATAAAGGTTGTGTTTTTGAGTGTGGGGCTATGTTGGGTGTGTTGTCGCTGTTGGGTGTTTTGGGAAACCATAAATATATGTAAACAATAACCTGTTTACAGGTGTTGTCATGTCCACCGCCTGCAACGCAACCTCACCCCTAAGCCAAAGCCAAAAAACCATCTGGGCACTCCTAAACAAAGGCCTCACAGTCGCAACCATCGCCGAAAAACTCAAAACCACCCGCCAATACGTCAACCAAACCCGATTAACCGCCCAAACCAAACTTGCCACCACCCTCCTTGAAGTAGCAGCCGTCAACGACCTCCAAGTCACCAAACTAGTCCCCCAACAAGCCATCCTCCTAGGCTACCACCCCGCACTCGAACGCAAAGCAATCATAACCTACACCACCAGCCACGGCCTCAAAGTCTGGTACTGGCACGACACCCCAGAAGAAGTCACCGACACAACCTTCCTAAACCAAACCCGACAATACCTAATCGACATCGCCCGCGAACACGGCATAGAAATCCCTGACGCAGACAAAATCCACCCAGCCAAACTCGCACACCAAGTATTCTGCCAACTGCTACCGGAACTAAAAGCATGACTTTCAAAAACAAGGTAGCCTTACGCATCAGAGGCTGGTTCCCCCAAACACCCGCACTGCCTAAACCCCAAGTCGCCACAGCCCAAGTGCCGCCTGCCAGAACCCAAACAGTACCGCTTCCACCTGTTCTGGAAAACAAGTTCCAGCGCGGCGCAGGTTTAGTGATTGGGTTAGGTTTGGGTCTGGTTTTAACCGGCGGAATCGCCACACTGTTCTCTATGCAGACTTACCAGAACATTTCCAGATACGTCGGCTACGAAGGGGCAGCATCGGATAACTGGCTATTCAGGGATTTGACTAGCCAACTGTCAATTTACCTGTCAATTTTGGCAGCCGGTGCAATATGTGTACTATGGGGGTTTCTGATGAGTAGGAGCAACACCGCAAGATGGCAGACGCTGAACCCGAACCGAGTTAGCAGCGGCTTAATCGGTGGCGGTGGAGCCGCGGCTTTTGGTTCGTTTCGTATGTTGTTTATGTACCTGCTCACAGGCGATGTAGTTCAGCTGTGGCTTTTTGTGCCTTTCTTTGCATTTGGCACCGTGTTGATGGGCGCTGGGTTCTTGGGTTGGAGACAAAAACCGGCAGGAGTTGTTAACGGTGGAGTTTAGGAAGAACCTGCTAAACCGCATCCACGGATGGTTCCCACAAGATACACAGGTCAATATCTGCAAATCAAATGCAGTGAGAAAAAACAATCAGCGACAGCACCCCCTGACAATTCCAGCCCAAGCTACCCGAAGCGCATCAAAAAACGCAGCCTTTTCATGCTGCCTCTATGTAGTCGGATACGGAGTTGTATTCTACTTTAGCTTAAAATGGAATTTATCGTTTTACCAAACCGCGGCTTTAGCGATCACAAGTTTAGTAACTGGCATAATGCTATGCTGGTGGGGAATTAAGTCTACTCTTAAAAAACTAAAGAAAACCTACCGGTTTTCAGGTTTTAATATTAAAGAAATGGGTGCTGCATTCACGGCAACAGGTTTGTCGGTTCTGTTCGGCTATTTTATGAGTACAGGTTTTCAAATTTCCTTTGTCGAAGCTGCTGTGATTTCAATTTATTTTTCCTCTTCCGCATATATGGCTATAAATCCAATCGCTTTATGGTTTTTTGAAAAGGAAGAGGGTATGCGGATTATGCAGGGCTGGTTTGACCCTGAGTTAATTGTTATCCCTAAACCTCCACCTGAATGAGTCTGCAGTTGATCACGCTATGCACTGTTTTTTAGTGATGTTTTGTTGTGCTGCTGACCCGCCGTCGCCCAGTTTTCAAGCGGAATCTCGTTAATCATGATGGTGGTTGCCTGCGGCGGGATACCTAAGTCCGTGAAAACCTGTGTTATTCCTTCTACAATTTTCTTTTTTGTTTCAGGGGGTTGACCTGCCCAGAGGTTTACTTGTACAAAAGGCATATTTTTTTCACCGTAAAATTCAGAGGCGCTTAAACAAGATTAATTTTTCCCCACCAACCTACTCTGCTGTTGAAGAGGGCTATCTAGTCGCCGCCAAAATCGAGAGCAACATTGACAGCTTCGCCAACAACATCGTCATCACCGGAGCCACATAGCAACAGCAGATGGTTAAACCAACAAATCCAAGCCCTTTCCACATTTGCAAGGGGGAAACGACCGCTTTTTCCCTTAAAACCACTAAAGACCACCCAGAATAGCCTAAACAGGTTCCCTAAAAGAAACAAAAACCGAAAACCTAAGTCATTAAGGTTCACTTTTTTCTGCAACAACAACAGGCTTATCAACAATAACTAATGTAACTCGATCAACCACTGACTCGCAAATTTTGCGGATACCCCTCTTTCCACGTTCATAGGAGATTTTTACGAGTTGAAGCGCTTCAAGTTGCTTGATTTGTTCGCTTATGTAAGCCTCACTTAAGTCCAGCCGTTTAGAAATTGTGGTTACATCCAGCTTCTCTGTGGCGAGGATTTGGAGAATGCGAATGGTGGTGGCGTTAAGAGCTTCGGCTACGCTGAGAGCCTTATCGCCGCCTACTGTGAGTTCTCTTTCAGATGACATCCAATATCCCTGAACGCCTAGTAACTGTTTTACCGGGCGTGTATCCAGTATTGCTGGTACATTAAATAGTAATCGCTACATTTACATCCAAAACGCCAAAAAAAACCGCCGAGAGGGTTTGCTGGAGCTTCTGGAAACCAATTATGGAGAGAGACCATATTTCCGCTTCTTTGCTAAAGATTCGTAAATTTTACCAGAAGCTCACTCAGCCCCTTTTGGCACGTTATTCAAAAAAAAAGAAAAATGGAAGGGAAAGATTGTTTGTGCACTTTCACCTTATGGTTTTCTCATCATCATAGCCATCATGGCTAGAACTATGATGACTAGGACCACTACTACTGCTGTTGCTGGAAGGAAGTACATGTCTGCCATTGAAGGTGCGGGGGTGGGTTGTGCTGTTGAGGTTGGGGCTGCGGGGTCAACTGCGAATGCCGCGGTTGCTTGTGAAGGCCAATATGAAGCGCTACCAGCGAATGTTGCGTAAACTGTGTATTTGCCTGCGATGTCGGGCATCCATTCTAAACTGTAAAAGCCTGTAGCGTCGCTCGTTACGGTGCCGATGGTGCGGTAGTTGCCGTTAGCATCAACCACAGATATTTGAACTGGGACGCCGGTTGCGTTGGCTGGCATGGGTTGGTTCATGTAGACGTATTCCATCCATCTGCTCATGCTTTGATCTGAGACTGCTGGGACTCCGTTGGGGAAACGTGCTGCCTGCTCGTTTTGAGTTGTGCCAGCTGCTATGTCAGTTACGGAGCCACTTATAACTACGGTTTGGCCTTCTGCCGCTGCGAGGTTAGGTGCTGAAACGGTTGTTTTGCTTGGGCCTTTTCCGACGCTGTAGATTTGGTTGTCGTAGTAGTTATAGTACACAAAGAAGCCATCTGCTAGTATGCTTGTGGAGCTGCCGGGTCCGCCGCTTTGGCCTGCCCAGCTGAGCATCTTGGAGATTTCTTCGCCTGTGGTTGCGTTGATTATGTAGATGTCGTAGTTCTTGTAGAGGGGTGCGTTGGGTGAGTGTTCGTTGTTGAATGCGTAGACTTTGCCATCTCCGATTGCAGCTATAAAGATGGGAGTTAAACCCCATGAGTTGTCTAGACCAGCATAGGTGTTGTTGAACCGCCATTGCAGGTGCCCTGTTAGGGTGTCGTAGCAGAAGATTTCTCCTCCGAAGCCCTGCACGTAGAAGTTGCCGTAGGCTGTAACTGCTCTTTGTCCTGCGCCGTAGCCGCTGGCGAAGAACTGTATTGAGCGGATGTCAGTGTTGGTTGGTCCCCAAAGTAGGTTGCCGTTTGAGAGGTCATATCCTAGCCACTGCATTGATTCTGCGTCGGTCATGGTCCAGACCCGGTTAACTGGGTCAAGTGGGCCAAGAGAACGTGATGCGTTGCCTGAGGGTGCTGAATAAGATTTTTTCCATAGGATTTGTCCTTCGGAGCCGTCTTTTAGGTTCATTGCCCAGACTGTGTAGGGGTCGGGGGTGCCTCTTGTGCTGAAAACACCTGCTACGATGTTGCTGCTTCTGCCTAGGATGATGTCGCCGGGTAAAACGTACACGATTGATGGTGCCGAGTTGCCGATGAGGTCGCCGCTGAAGGTGACGTTCCATGAGTATGCGGTGCTGCAGTTGATGTTTTTGCCTATTGGACGGAACTGGATGGCGCTGCTACCAGAGCCAGGTAAGCCGCCTGCTGCTGTGGGTGCTGATGTCCAGTTCCAGAGTGCAAGCCAACCAGATTTGGCAGTTTGGTTGTAGCTGAGTACGTATTTGACGATTTCGCCTTTTTCTGTGTATGCAATAGTTCCGCTTGAGGGGACATCTGTTAAGTTGAACAACCAGTTGCTTGTCAGTGGGTCATATGCTATCCAGGTTTGGAGTCCGCCGCCCTGGTTTACGGTTTGCCAGAGGTAGCCGTTTGGAATAACGCCGTGCTGGTTAGGTGACTCGTATGAGTAGAGTTCGCCGAATGATGGGTTTATGTTGGGGTTTCGCCAGAGAACTTCTCCAGTTCGAAGGTCCATGCATATGTAGTCGCCGCCATTTTGGCTGTTGCTGAGTGGTGTCTTGAATAGCAGTTTGCCGTCGATGATAATTGCGCCGCCGAATCTGCCTTCGTATGAACCGCCTGAGTAGTAAGTGGATTCATCTATGCCGACTTTGCTTCCGCCGACTATTCCGCCTGACTCAATTGGATAAGTCCACATGATGTGTGAGCTTTCTGGTCCGATGCCGTCTGTTTGCCAGAGGTTATAGCTGGACATTTGGAAAACGCCCAGATAACTTCCACCAAGCCAGTGTGAACCAATGGATGACCAAATGTGGTTCTGTCCATAGATGGGGCGGGTCCAGTATTCAGTTGGCAGGGGGATGTCGGGTGAAGCGACGATTGGATCTTCTTGCACGATTAAGGTTTCTTCTGCTGAGGACGCTAAGAATTTGGTGCCGTTCCATGAGTGGCTGACATCGTACCATGTGTAGATTTGGTCTGGGTACTCGAATTTGACGGTGTAGTTTCCTACTTGGTCGGGGGTGAAGGGCGTGAATTCGACGCCGGTGGTGTCTTTGATTACATCCCATGTTTGGGTTGTAACTTTTCCGTCGGGTGCGGTGATGGTTAGTTTGTAGTCGTGGCGTCTTACGTCGTTGGCTTCTGAAGCGCTGGGCAGTGGGACGTCGACCCACATTGAGATGTAGGTTGTTTGTCCTACCCCAATTGGGTTAGGCGCGATGTTGACGTAAGCGTAGGTGGTAAATTCGCCTGAGCTTTGTGCGGTTGCTTGTGGAGCTGCAAAGGTTGAGAGTGCGATTGACAGTATTAGTATGGTTGCAATAATTGCAGTTAATTTTTTTTCAGGTTTCATATTTTTTCTCCTTTTTGGTGAAATAGGGTTAACTTGATCGCTTTATAAAACTTAGGCAAATATCTATTCAGTTAATTATATAATTATAATAACAATTAGTTTACAATAGGTAAAATATTATACCTAACACAATCGGTTGCCTGCATTTGTTATCCGAACACTGCAACCGCAAAAATGACCTACGAAAAAACCACCAAACCTAACCAACAGTGCACCTAAAAAACCAAAACAAAACACGACAAAAAGAAAAACAAAATCAAAGATTGGTGCGGAGGGTGGGATTTGAACCCACGAACCTCTGCAGGATAGGAGCCTCAGTCCTACGCCTTTGGCCATGCTGGGCGACCTCCGCACATTACACACAAGTTTGAGGCGTTGGGGAGATATAGAAACACCTAGCCCATTTAAAGGCTTTACCGTGCAGAGAAGCAGGTTGCGGCAAAAGCAGCCATCAACTCGGCTTTTTAGCCAGCAGAAAGTAGCCGACTTCAGCAAACAGGTTAGGCCGAAACCGTACTTCACGGCTACCGCTACGGTACGCCCCTTGTTCGATGACGATGTGGCGGGTTTTGCAGTACGTTGTAAAATCTGCTAAGCTTAAGAAATGCAGGTTGGGCGTGTCATACCACTGGTAAGGCAGCGCCGCCGTGACCGGAACCCGCCCGCGGAAAAAGATGCTCGCTCGGGCTTTTATGTAGGCAAAGTTTGGGATTCCGATAACTACTTTTTTGCCGACTCGAAGCGCCTCCTGAAGCACCAAGGCGGGTTTTTTGACCTGCTGCAAGGTTTGATTTAGGATGACGTAGTCGAAGCTGCCTTCGGCGTATTCGGAGAGGCCAGTATCGATGTCTTGCTGGTACACGTTTAAGCCTTCGGCGACACATCGGTTTATGGCTTGGGGATCCAACTCGATGCCCTGCGCACGGATGTTGCGCTCTTTGGTGAGGTATGCTAAGAGTTCGCCTTCGCCGCAGCCTAAATCCAAAACAGAAGCACCCACACTAATCCATTGGGTAAAGATTTTTTGTTCCAAACCCTCCTCCACTAAACTCCGCCTCCTTTCCCGTTGCCATTAAAGACGCCTCTTAAGAAGTTGCCGACCAGCGACCCCAACTGCTCTGTCTCCAGCAAAAAAGAGTCGTGGCCGTATGGTGCATCGAGTTCGCAGTAGCTGGCTTCGACCCCGCTATGTTTGCAGGCTTTCACAATCTCCTGCGACTGAACTGTGGTGTAGAGCCAGTCCGACTTAAACGAAACCACCAGCAACTTCGCCTTGAGCTCTTTGAAGATGCTTCCAGAGGTTTTGCCTTCTGTGAGGTTGAAGTAGTCTATGGCTTTGGTGATGTAGAGATAGCTGTTGGCGTCAAACCGACGAACAAAGCTGTCGCCTCGGTTATGCAGATAATCTTCAACTTCAAATTCTGCGCCGAACTTGCTTTGAGCGTTGCTGGGTCGGGTTTTGCGACCGAACTTTTGCTCCATCGAAGCCTCACTCATGTAGGTTATGTGACCAATCATGCGGGCTATAGCTAAGCCTTTGACGGGCGCAGTTTTGCCGTAGTAGTTACCGCCTTTCCATTCTGGGTCAGCGATTATAGCTTGGCGCCCGACTTCATTGAACGCTATTTGCTGAGGCGTATGCTTAAGCGCTGTCGCCATGGGCACGGCTGCGCGTATGCGCTCAGGGTAAGTGGTCATCCACTGCAAAACCTGCATGCCGCCCATGGAGCCCCCGACCACCGCCAAAAGCCTCTCTATGCCCAAATGGTCGATTAAGCGGCGCTGGGCATTCACAAAATCTCCAATCGTGACAAACGGAAAATCCAAGCCGTAAGGCTGCCCAATTGTGGGGTTAACTGAGGAGGGCCCTGTGGAGCCGCGGCAGCCGCCCAATACGTTGCTGCAGATGACATAGTATTTGTTTGTGTCGATGGATTTGTCTTCTCCGATGAGGTTTCTCCACCAGCCGCCTTTGCCAGATACGTGGGCGTCTCCGCTAAGTGCATGGCAGATTAAGATTGCATTGGTTTTCCCGCTGTTTAGGTTGCCGTAGGTTTCGTAGGCGATTGTGGCTGGCGCTATTTTTTCGCCTGACTCTAATATGAATTCGTCGAAGGTTGCGGTTTGTGTTTGGTTTGGGATTAGGGGTGTCTCCTAAAGTTACAAATTTAAAGAAGATTTAGTGTGAAGCCTTCAGCGCCTGATCCAAATCCGCGATGATGTCGTCAGGATCTTCAATGCCCACTGAAAGGCGAATGAAGTCAGCCGTAACGCCGGTAGCTGCCTGCTCTTCTGCGGACAACTGCTGGTGTGTAGTAGAGGCTGGGTGGATGATGAGGCTCTTGGTGTCGCCTATGTTGGCTAGATGCGAGAACAACTTGACGTGTTGGATAACTTTTTTACCCGCTTCCAAACCGCCCCTAACGCCAAAACCCATTATGCCACCGTAGCCTCCGCATAGGTATTTCTCTGCAAGCTTATGGCCTGGATGTGAAGCTAACCCAGGATAGTTTACCCAACTAACCAGAGGGTGATGTTGGAGGAACTCTGCGACTTTAAGGGCGTTTTCGCTGTGTCGACGTATGCGAAGCGGCAGAGTTTCTAAGCCTTGGATGAAGAGAAAAGCATTAAATGGGCTTAGACATGGACCCATGTCACGCATTAGCTGTACACGGGCTTTAATTGCGAAGGCTATGTTTCCAAGTTCAGGGAAGGCACCAAAGGATTCCCAGTATTTGACTCCGTGGTAGGCGGGGTCGGGTTCGGTGAATTCGGGAAATTTGCCGTTGTTCCAACTGAATTTGCCGCTGTCAACTATGACGCCGCCGATGCTCGTGCCGTGTCCACCGATGTATTTTGTGGCGGAAA
This sequence comes from uncultured archaeon, assembly GCA_963716035.1. GTDB lineage: Archaea > Thermoproteota > Bathyarchaeia > Bathyarchaeales > Bathycorpusculaceae > Bathycorpusculum. Next base: position 420,109 of record OY970286.1, read on the forward strand.
GCACTGTTATATCTGCGCCAAACTCTATCGGGGCAATTAAGCCGACTGCGACAGTGTTGTCCACAATGAAGGGGATGCCTGCGGCGTGGGCGATTTCTGCTATGGCTTGAAAGTCGGGGACGTCGAGTTTGGGGTTGCCTATGGTTTCAGCGTAGACAGCGCGGGTTTTGGAGGTTATGGCATCTTTGAAGGCTTGGGGGTTTTTGGAGTCGACGAATTTGACTTTTCTGCCGAGTTTGGGGAATGTGTAGTGGAAGAGTTCGTAGGTGCCGCCATAGAGATTGTTGGCGGAGACTATTTCGTCGCCTACTTGGGTGATGGTGAGAAGCGCTAGTGAGATTGCGGCTTGTCCGGAGGCGGTGGCGAGTGCTGCGGTTCCGCCTTCGATGGCTGCGATGCGTTTTTCGAAGACATCTAGGGTTGGGTTGCCCATGCGGGTGTAGATGTTGCCTAGTTCTTTTAGGGCGAATAGGTTTGCTGCTTGTTGGGGGCTTTTGAATACGTAGGAGGCTGTTTGGTAGATCGGGACAGCTCGTGCGCCGGTTGCAGGGTCAGGGGTTTCTTGGCCTGCGTGGACGGCGATTGTGTCTATTTTTCTCATTGGATGTTCCTCGTTTGTTTGTTAGAACAATCATCTAATAACGGCGTTATAACGATTGTTGACAGAAATATTCCAAACAGAATAACAAAAACCCAAAATATTACCAATCAAATATAATATTCAGGCACAGGACCAACTACATCCACCCTGCCCCGACAAAAACTCGAACACAACCTACAGAAATCAACCATAACATCCCCATCCAAAACTTCACCAGCCACCATCCTCTGCGCCATCTCCTCCGCCATCACCCTAATCTTTGGCATAAACTCCTCCACATGCTCCACCCCCTTGTAAGCGCGCTTCGAGCTGAGGTACTGACTTACAGCGGCTTGGGTGGTGCCCAGCTTTTTAGCGGCGTCAGTCTGCGAAAGCCCATACTTCTGAACCAACTCTCGGGCTAACATTGAACGAAAGACAGGCAGAACATATTTGCCGATGATTTCACATTGGGGATCCATGTGCACCGCCATGCTATAACGGGTTTATAGGTAAAAACTTTTTCCAACCCACAAATCCATTTCGGGGTCCGTGAAGGTTTGATGTTCAAAAAGGTCGGCATATTCCAAAACGAATATATTTTTTCACGGCAATTACTGGCTCATGTTTCCGACACTCGAGGACATTGCTAGACGCAGACGGCAACTTGGCCTCAAACAGTCCGAACTAGCCAAGGCCGCAGGCGTATCCCAATCGCTAATCGCCAAACTCGAAGCCGGAACCATAGACTCTTCCTACAGCAAAGTAAAAACCATCTTCGACGTCCTTGAACGCCTCGAATTCAAAACTAAAGTGCAAACCGAAAAACTAGTCCACAGCGAAGTCATAAGCGTACAGAAAAATGAGCCCATTTCTGAAGTTGTTAAGGTGATGAAGGAGCATGGGATTTCTCAGATGCCTGTTTTTGAAGGAAAGCAGTCGGTTGGGAGTATTTCCGAGAAGGCGATTTTGCATCAGATTTTGGGCGGGCAAGATTTGGAAGTAATTTCTAGGCAGCCGGCGGAGAGGATTATGGAGGAGGCTTTTCCCCAGATTAATGAGGATGCGCCTTTGTCGTTGATTACGAGTTTGTTGCAGACGTATTCGGCGGTTTTGGTTTCGCGGAAAGGGGTTATTGTTGGAATTATTACTAAGGCGGATTTGCTTAGGATGCTTTAGTCTAGTTTTTATTTTGGTTTTTGTTTTGTTTGGTTGTTGATGTTGCTTTGTTGTATTGGCACAAAGGTTTTAAGCAACACCACCAAACTATAACACCGTTATAAGAAGTTGGATGTAAAATGAAAATAAACAACAACATCTTAGAAGCCATAGGCAAAACCCCACTCATAAAACTAAACAAACTCACACAAAACACAACCGCCACCATAGCAGCCAAACTAGAATCACGCAACCCCGGCGGCTCAGTAAAAGACCGCATCTGCAAAGCTATGATAGAAGAAGCAGAAAAACAAGGAATCCTAAAACCCGGAGCCACCCTAATCGAACCCACCAGCGGCAACACCGGCATAGGACTCGCCATGGTCGCAGCCGTCAAAGGCTACAAACTCATACTAACCATGCCCGAAACCATGAGCATAGAACGCCGCAACCTCCTAAAAGCCTACGGAGCCCAACTTGTTCTAACCCCCGGACCCGACGGCATGGGCGGAGCCATTAAAAAAGCCGAAGAACTCATCGCCGCAACATACGGCAGCTTTATGCCCCAACAGTTCAAAAACCTCGCCAACCCCAAAATCCATCGAGAAACAACTGGACCCGAAATCTGGGAAGACACCGACGGAAAAGTCGACATAGTCGTTGCAGGCGTCGGCACAGGCGGAACCATAACTGGCATCGCACAATATATTAAACCCAAAAAACCAAGCTTCAAAGCCATCGCAGTAGAGCCTGCAGGGTCGCCGGTTCTTAGCGGAGGCAAAAAGGGGCCGCACAAGATACAGGGGATAGGTGCAGGCTTCAAACCCGACATCCTTCAAATGGAACTTGTGGATGAGGTTTTCCAAGTCACTGACGACCAAGCCCTCGAGACGGCAAGACAGATGGCACGGCAGGAAGGCATGCTTGTAGGCATCTCTTCTGGCGCAGCAGTCTACGCAGCATTAGAAGTTGCGAAGCGCCCCGAAAACAAAGACAAACTCATCGTAGCGATTCTACCCGACACTGGCGAAAGATACCTAAGCACAGCGCTCTTCAACGAGCCGCCTCCAGCAGCTCCATAAAACCCCATTTGCCATTTCCAGACGCTTTTCTTATATTCACCTCCACGCCACATATACAGTAAAGTGAACCACATGTCTTCAAACCCTGACCAAGCTATGCCCAAAATCTGCAGTGAATGCATAGAAAAAAAGCTCGACGTTGACTGTTGGAACCCAGACCGTATGCTAAGCACCTTGATGCAAGACACACCCAAAGTTGAGCAGGACTGGGTTATGAAGGGCTTACCAAAAGTTTTGGACCAAGTTATGGAGAGCTACCAGAAATTCGGCGGGATGGACCATCTTGAAGGCCGCGATTTGCCCTCCAAAAAAGTGGTGCTCGAAGTTTTAGAAGATATGTTCGTAGTTCTTTTCCCAGGCTACTTGGGTGACTCAGAAATCACCAAGGCCAACATCAAATACCACCTAGGCACAAAGCTAACAAACGTTTACACTCGCTTAACCGACGAAGTGGAGAAAAGCCTCAAGTATATTTGCAGAAAAATCAGCGAGTGCCCACAAGACATATGCCAGAAACGCGCCCACGTTGTGGTCCGTGAACTGCTTGAAAAGCTGCCAGAAATCCGCGCTGAACTTAGCGGAGACGTTCAAGCAGCCTACAGCGGCGACCCTGCAGCGGTTAGCAACGAAGAAATCATCTTAAGCTACCCTTGCATACTCGCCATCACCACTTACCGAATAGCCCACCAACTCTACCTAGATGGCGTTCCTCTAATTCCACGCATAATGAGTGAACATATGCACTCCTTAACAGGCATCGATATTCATCCAGGCGCGAAAATCGGCAAAGACTTCTTCATCGACCACGGTACAGGCGTCGTCATAGGCGAAACCGCGGAAATAGGCGACAACGTCAAACTATACCAAGGCGTTACATTAGGCGCGCTTAGTTTCCCTAAAGATGAGAAGGGCAATATTATCAAAGGGCGTAAACGTCACCCAACGATTGGCAACAACGTCGTCATCTACTCAGGGGCTACGCTGCTGGGGGGAGAAACGGTGATTGGGGACAATGTGGTTATCGGCGGCAACGTTTGGATAACTTCTTCGGTTCCAGCGGGCACAAGAATAAGCTTAGCTGCGCCTGAGCAGAATTACAAAATGGAGAACCACCACAAATAGAAAACAGAGAATTATAATAAGAGAGAGCTAAAAAAAGAGCCCAGTTTGGTTTTGTTTAAAGTAGGCGGAAGTTTTCTTTGACAGTTGTCAGCACTACATGAGTGTTGGTTCGCTCGATGTAGGGCAAAGAGAGCAGTTTTTTGGTGAATGCGCCGAGGTCTTCTCTACTTTTGAATTTAGCCACGATTATAGCATCAGTTAAGCCTGTGACATCGTAGACTCCGCAGACATTGGGGATTTTGGCGATTTCAGTTTCGGTCTCCATTAGCCTGCCTTTTGAAACAGTAATTTCAGTAACTACGGTTAGCTGGTAGCCTAATTTTTCATGGTCTAATATCACTGAGTATCCTTTGATGAGACCATCATCTTCCATTTTTTTAATTCTGGAAAGGACTGTACCGACGGACACACCGACGTTCTTGGCGATTTGGCGGCTGCTAAATCTTGCATCCTCTAAAAGGCCTTGAAGAATCTTTACGTCTGTATCATTTAATTCCATGACCATTATCTTCCTGCACGTTTTTTCAGCCAAATCTTAAATTAAGGAACACTCTTTTGATAATCAGACAATTAAGTTTATAAAAGTTTAGTTTAAAACGTCCAATACGAGATGCTAAATCGTACACGGCAAATAAGTTTCAAGCGTACCATTAACAAAAAAGAGATAGCAATCTTAAATTAGAGCCAAAACCCCAAAATAGCAGTGAGCCACCTATGCCAGCCAAATACGACACCATCTTAGTTCTAGATTTCGGAGGACAATACTGCCACCTAATCGGCAGAAGAATCAGAGAACACGGCGTCTTCAGCGAAATCGTACCCCACGACATCTCCCCCCAAGAAGTCGCGGAGTTAAACGAGAAATTCAACGTCAAAGGCTTAATTTTCTCAGGCGGCCCCTCAAGCGTCTACGAACCCAACGCCCCCAAACTTCATCCACACATTCTAGACGTAAATTTACCTATACTGGGCTTATGCTACGGTCACCAACTGCTGGCGCAGGTCGTTAACGGAAAAGTAGAACCCGCCACATGCAAAGAATACGGCATAGCCCAAGTCGACATAGACAAACCAGTCGGCATACTCGAAGGCTTAAGCATGAAGGAGCAGGTCTGGATGAGCCACGGCGACACCGTGATAGCGCCGCCCCCAGAATTCGAAACGCTAGCGCACACCGATAACTGCCCCGTTGCAGCGTTCCGGCACAAAACCAAACCCATCTACGGTCTACAATGGCACCCTGAAGTAATACACACCGAACACGGCATGCGAATGCTAGAGAACTTCATTTTCCAAGTCTGCAAAGCCAAGGCTAACTGGCAAATGGAAGACTTAATCCCCAAAATGATAAAAGAACTCCAAGAAGAAACGCAGGGCGGCAGAGCTATCATAGGCTTAAGCGGCGGCATAGACTCAAGCGTTGCCACAGCACTTGCAGCTAAAGCACTCGGCGAAAAGTTAACCGCTGTCTACGTTGACCACGGATTTATGCGGGAAGGCGAAACCGAAGCCATTCGCAAAACTTTCGAGAAATTCGACATTGACTTTGTTGTCGCCGACGCAGAGGAACGCTTCATGAACCGCTTGCGAGGTGTCGTTGAGCCCGAGACTAAACGCAAAATCATGGGCGAAGAATTCATTCGCGTGTTTGAGGAAATTGCAGCCAAATCAGGGGCAGAATACCTTATACAGGGAACAATTTACCCTGACAGAATCGAGTCGGGTTTTCGCAAAAACAGCGACCTCATAAAAAGCCACCACAACGTTGCAGGCTTACCAGAAAAAATAAAGTTCAAAAAAATCCTCGAACCCCTCCGCGACCTCTACAAAGACGAAGTGCGCAAAGTCGCCCGCATGCTAGAATTACCCAAGGAACTGGTTAATCGTCAGCCTTTCCCTGGACCTGGCTTAGCCGTACGCATAATTGGCCCCCTAACAGACGAAAAAGTCCGTATCGCCAAACGCAGCGACAAAATCGTGCGGGAAGAAATAGAGAAATGCGACTTCGCAGAAGCACTTTGGCAGTACTTCTCCGTCGTAACCGACACCAAAGCCACCGGCGTTAAAGGTGACGCAAGGGCATACGGCTACGTTGTTGCGGTGCGTGCAATGGAAAGCAGGGAAGCCATGACCGCCAGCTTTGCTAAGCTTCCCTACGCGGTTTTAGAGCGAATTTCGACGCGTATAACCAACGAGATTCCCCAAGTAACCAGAGTGGTTTACGACGTTACCCATAAACCGCCTGCGACTATAGAGTGGGAGTAGAGCGTTTAAACCGCAAACCCATACTTCTATATACGAAAAAATAATCCATAGGATAGTAATCGCAAGGTGACAAAGTGAAGGCGTTGATTTTAGCAGGCGGATTCGCGACTAGACTGCGACCGCTAAGTTGCACCAGACCTAAAACTCTTTTTCCTATAGTGAATAAACCCCTGCTGCAGTGGATTTTTGAGCAGTTAGCAAGAGACGGCGTGGACGAAGCCATTATGGCAGTAAACGCCCTAACACAATTTTATATCAAACAGCAGAAGCCCCGCCACACAGGACTAAAAATCAGGTACTCTATTGACCCTCCAAAAAAGCCGCTGGGCACAGGAGGACCTGTAAAGAAAGCAGAGAAACTCATCGGACACGCTGAACCCTTCATAGTGTTAAACGGCGACATATTCGCTGAAATCGATTACAAAAAACTCCTCGAAACCCACCGCCGAAACCATGCCTCAATAACCATCGCCTTAACCCAGGTAGATGACCCCAGTGCGTTTGGCGTGGTTGAGCTGGAAGGAGAAAAAATCAAGCGTTTCGTGGAGAAGCCGCCCAAAGGTCATGCGCCAAGCAACTTTATCAACGCAGGCGCCTACGTGATTAGCCCCGAAGTCTTCAGCTACATCCCCGAAGGCAGGGCAGTGTCGATTGAGCGGGAAGTTTTCCCCAGAATCGCGGCGGAGGGTAAACTTTTCGGGTGCCAAATCAAAGGCTTATGGATGGACATTGGCAAGCCTCATGAGTATTTGCATGCAAACAAAACTATTCTTGACTGCCTCAAACCCCAAAAAGGAATGAGAGCAGTCGGGTTCACGGTTAAGCAGCCTGTAGCATTGGACAAGGATGTTGAGGTGGGAGAGAACGCAGTGGTCGGTCCCTACGCGGTTTTGGGTAGAAATGTAAAAGTCGGCAAAAACGTCACCATCACCAACTCGGTGGTATTTCAAGACGCTGAGATTGGCGACAACGTGTGCCTCGACGGCGTTGTCATCGGCGAAAGCGCACACATAGGCAAACATGCAGACCTTGGAGCAGGCTGCATCATCGCGGACCAAGTTAAAATCAGAGAAAAAATCCACTTAAAAGACGGCGCCATGGTTTGCCCCGCTAAAGACATCTCTGAAAACATTTTATAACCTAACCTCTCTGTTTTATTATTTACAAAACTGGTCAGGGTTGAAACAGCATGAGTACTAGAAAACTTTTTGGAACAAACGGAGTCCGCGGATTAGTTAACGTGGAATTAACGCCTGAAATGGCAATTAAAGTGGGCGCTTCAATTGGAACTTTTTTCGGTAAAGGAAAAAACGTGCTTTTAGGTCATGACGCAAGAACAAGCGGACCCATGTTTAGCAGAACCGTAATATCAGGTTTAACCTCAACGGGCGTAAACGTTTACTTCGCGGGGTTAGCTTCCACGCCAGCGTTGCAGTTCGCCGTTAAAAACCACAATTTAGACGGCGGAGTCCTCATCACTGCCTCACATAACCCGCCAGAATACAACGGCATCAAAGTGGTCTGGAGCGACGGCATCGAAACCAGCCACGAACAAGAATCCGCGATCGAAGACATCTACTTTGACAACAAAATCGTCTACGCACCATGGGACCACCTCGGAGTCCAGCATGAGTTGCCAGACATAAATGAGGAATACAAAGATACTATGAAAAAGCACGTTAACATCGAAAAAATCTCCGCAAAACACTACCATGTCGTTGTGGATGCGGCTAACAGCGTTGGAGGAATCGCCCTGCCACCTCTTCTAAGAGAATTAGGCTGCAAAGTCACCACCTTAAACGCCAACATAGACGGCACCTTTCCCGGACGCCTCCCCGAACCCCGCCCCGAAAGCCTCGGCGACATGGCAGCCGTCGTCAAAGCAGTCAGCGCAGACCTAGCAGTAGCCTTTGACGGTGACGCAGACCGCTCCATTTTCTGTGACGGAGCAGGCAACATTTACTGGGGAGACAAAACGTTTGCAGTCGTCATTAAACAGTACCTGCTAAAAAACCCCGGCGCAAAAATCGTAACCCCCGTTTCAAGCTCTACACTCATAAAAGACACAGTGGAAGCCTACAAAGGCAAACTCATCTGGACTAAAGTAGGCAGCGTAACCGTTTCGCAAACCATGAAGGCGGAAGGCGCCAACTTGGGCGGCGAAGAAAACGGCGGCATATTCTACCGACCCCACCAGGCAGTGCGAGACGGCGCCATGACCACTGCGCTTCTGCTAAACATTATGGCGGACACGGGCAAATCGCTGGGTGAACTTGTAGCGGAAGAGCCCCAATACTTTATCGAGAAAGGCAAAATCGAGTGCCCCGACGACAAAAAAGAACCCCTGCTAAAGGTCGTCACCGAAATGGTTAAAGGCGAAAACATAAGCACAATCGACGGCGTCAAAATCTGGTTCCCCGACAGCAGCGCCATCCTCATTCGACCCAGCGGCACCGAACCAGTGTTCAGACTCTACGCGGAAGCAAAAAACCACGATAAAGCATTAAAGCTAGTTTCGGAGTACACTGATAAACTCGAAAAAGCCTTAGCAGACCTATAAGGGCTTAAAGTTTAGGAGAAATAGTGTGCCTCCAGTGCTGAACCTCAATGCCGTAGAGGTGGATAGCGTCGAGAAACGTCAAAAATTCAGTGTTGCCGTCGTCGGTTGCGGGCAAAAAGGTATCTTTTTCGCCAACGCCTTCGCAGACGCAGGCTACACGGTTGTGTGCACTGACGCCGATGCCTCAGTTATTAAAAAAGCAGCGAAAGGCAAAACATCCTTCACCAACCCCTCGGCGGAGGCTAAACTTAAAAGCCACATCGCGTCCGAAAAAATCAACGTAGCAAGCGAACTTAAAAAAGCCGTGTCCAAAAGTGACATAGTGGTTATTGCCATAACCGCCAAGAGGGATGGACAGAAAAACAACGATTACACTACATTGCAGAACACCGTTAAGCAGGTTGGCGCGGCGTTACATTCGGGTATTTTGGTGGTTTACGGTGGCGTCGCAGGTTTAGGCTTCATAGGGGGGATAGTTAAGGAGCTTTTAGAGAACACCTCTGGCCTTAAAGCAGGCAAAGACTTTGTCCTAGCTTACAGCCCAGTTACCGACACGGAGGCACCTCCGATTAAGGTGGAGTTGAATGTTTCAGCCACCGACCAAACCAGCTTGAACACTGCAGCAACAGTCCTAAAAACCTTAACCCCTAATGTCCGCTTAATCGAGGACTTAAAAACCGCAGAGGTCGCAACCCTATTTACCCTCGCCAAACAGGACACAGAGACAGCGTTAACTAACGAGTTGGCGGTGTTCTGCGAAGAAGCCCATATTGACTACTACAAAGTCCTCAACACTCTAAACCTAAACAAACCCGGCTTCAAACCCACCATAACCGAAGAAAACCGCCACGAAGCCTACCTGCTCCTTGAAGGTGCAGAAAACCTTAACGTCAAACTTAAGCTACCCACACTGGCACGGCAAATAAACGAAGACATCGTTAAGCACACGGTGAATTTGACACAGGATGCCCTTCGAAACTGTGGTAAAACGTTGAGGCGTGGAAAAGTCGCGGTGTTAGGGTCTGCTAATCCAACTTCCGCGACGCGCATATTTGTTCGCTTGATAGAGCAGAAGGGCGCAAAAGTCACTATTTATGATCCATCGGCTAAAAAAGCAGCAGTAGATGAAGGCTCAGTTAAAACGGGATTAAGTGACGCCGTGGAGGGCGCAGACTGCATAGTGTTGTTGAGTGAGCAGCCTTTTAGTCACGTTAACTTGAAAAAAATTAAATCACTTATGAACTCGCCGTCTGTTATTGTGGATTTGGTGGGTAAACTTGAACCTGACCTTGTGGAAACAGAAGGATTCATATACGCTGGATTGGGAAGAGGAACTGATAAAAAATGACTAAACTGGGTGTTGCAGTTATTGGAACTGGACAGTGGGGTAAAAACCACGCCAGAGTCTACAAAGAACTCCCCTCAACCGAACTAGTAGCAGTCTGCGACCTAAACCCTGAACGCGCCAAAGCCATGGCGCAGCAATACGGAGCAAAAGCCTACTCAGACAGCACGGAAATGCTAAAAGACAAATCCATCCAAGCCGTCAACGTCTGCACCTGGTCCACCATACTCTACCAAGAAGCAATAAAAGCCCTCAACGCCGGCAGACACGTCCTAGTTGAGAAACCCATGGCAACCACCCCACAACAAGCGCGGATACTGGCTAAAACCGCAGAAGAAAACGGCTTGCACCTAACCGTTGGCTTCCTAATGCGTTTCATCCCCGGCCTCCAACTCATACGCAAAAACGTCGAAGACAAAAAAATAGGCGAACTAGTCTGCATCACCGCCAAACGCGTCTCACAATGGCCCGAACGCATAGGCGACGTAGGAGTAGTCAAAGACACCGCCATACACGACATAGACGTCATGCGCTACATATCCCAACAAGACCCAATCAGCGTCTACGCCAAAATGGGCAGCAAACGCATCCAAAAATTCGAAGACTACGCCCAAATCATGCTCACCTACAAAAATGGGGAAACCGCATTCATAGAAACCAACTGGCTAACCCCCTACAAAACAAGAAAACTAATCGCAACAGCCACAGAAGCCATCATGCAACTCGACTACAACACCCAAGACCTCACAATAGAGGAAAAAACCCAAACCATCCAACCACGCCTGCCCTTCCAAGAACCCCTAAAAGCCGAACTACAACACTTCGTAGACTGCATTAACAAAACAGCAAAACCCATTGTAACAGGAGAAGACGGCGTGAAAGCCCTCGAAGTAGCAACCGCAGCTATGGAGTCATCAGCCAAAAACGTGGCAGTGCAACTAAAAAGTTAAAAAAATTATGTTAAGTTGAAAGGTTTGCCTTCAGAAACGGTTTTCTTGGGCGCCTTGTCCTTCCATTTTTTGAGGAATGGCAAGTCTTCAGCTTCTTTACGCAGCTCATCGGGGAGCATTTCGGGGATTTCTTCACGTATAGGGTACCAGCGGTTGCATGTTGGGCAAACGATTAAGCCTTCAACGATTTCGTCTTTTTCTTCGAATACGTAGAGTTCAAGTGGGTGAGTTTTGTCAATGGGGCAAGCGAGGATTTCCATCAGTTTACGTTTCATTGTTATGCCACAGGTATGATAGGCAGTGTTTAAGCTATTAAAACTTGCTTGGCTACTTTTCCACCTTGATGTCAAGCACTGTTTGGTACCAGTTTGGTCCAGTGCTGCGGACTACCCGGGAAAATGTGAAAGCGTATTTTACGTTTAACCTGTCGAGTGCAGCGGCGACTTTTTGACGTGTAAACTGGGTTGGGTCTTCGTCTCGGTAGGCGTGGGTGAAGTCGTAGTAGTGAATTATGCCGCCGTCTTTTTTGAGTGCAGCCAACGCAGTGGTCAGGTATTCAAGGGATTTCTCGGGCAGAAGCATCAAAACCCTGTCTGCCACATTTAACAGTTGGTTTTCGATAACTGTTTTAGAGTCCCCCAATATGGGAGTCACCCTGCTTGCCACACGATTCTGCTTGATGTTCTCCGCCATATACTGGTAAGCGGTTGGGTTTATGTCAACAGAGTAAACTTTGACAGATCCAGCTTTCTTAGCTATAATTATGCTGAAGCATCCGACGCCGGCAAACATGTTAACAACAACCTCTTGGGGGGCAACTTGGCCTGCGACACGGAGCCGCTCACCGCTGAGTCGGGGCGAAAAATAGCATTTTTCCACATCCACAACAAAATTACAGCCGGCTTCCCTGTGTGTAGCTTCTGTTTTGTTTTCACCCGCCAAAAGCTTTAGAGTTCGAACGCGGTGTTCGCCTCTTACTGCGCTTGTTGGGGAAAGCACGGTTCGTACGCCTTTGTGGGTTTGCAGGATCTGGTTGGCGATGACGTCTGCGGCTTCTTGGTTGTCGGGGGCGATTTTTATGATAGCTATATCGCCAACTAAGTCAAACGCGCTATATACTTTGCCCAATGACTGCGCCGGCAAGGTGTCTGCAAGCTTCTGTTTAAGGCGTATTCTCAACTGTATATCCTCATTGACAGAGTTTATTGGAAATGTTTAAAAGTAAAATGCTTTTCTTTATGGGAACAGGCGTTTCAGATGGAAAAATCAGGAATTGTTTACGAATGCATGAGATGCGGGTCACGTGTGCCCTCTGAAGAGTTAGAGCTTAGAGGCGGAGAAATCAAATGCATCATCTGCGGCTACCGCATCCTAAAGAAAGTTAAGCCGCCAGTTGTTAAAAGAGTTCAATCTAAATAAATTTGGAAAAAACTCGTGCTGTGCACGAGCATATTTTGTTTCAGTTTAATTTTTTTAGTAGTAGTCTTCGTCTCCGAGTTTACGTAATGCTTTTCCCTTGAGTTTCACGGGGTCATCTTTGATGAAGTTGTCGCTGTCGTCTAGGTCATGTTCGTATGTTTTGCGTTTAACAGTTTCGCCGCAGATTGCGCCAGGCAACATGCGCCGCTTGAAGCACATAGCGTATGTGCATTTAGCAACTGTGCATGGTTCCTCGCCGTCTCGACACCAAACTGAGTCACGTCGGAAGAGTGCTGCGTTTTTGCCGCATTTGAAGGAATGGCATGTTGGAGAACAAGGTTTTGATTGAGCCAAACAGGATACACCTCAATGTTTGCAAAATCTATGTGTTTTGTCTGTCCTTAATTTTGTATTGTCCCAGAGATTCAATATAAACTTTTTTCCAATCAAAGAAAAAACATAGCTTAAACTTTGTTTGCATCTCTAACTTTTAGGCGGTAACGAACCACTTCAACGGCAATAAATAGTACAGCGATAACCAAAATCAACAATATCGTAACGAGGGTGCTGGCTTCCACCAGTACACCGCCGAACAAGACATACTTTGCCATTTTTACCTGCACCGTTGAGGGTTCGTTTACGTTGACGTTTACGACTTGAGAAGCATCAGGTTCACCTGTCACCTGAGCGGTAATCTGCATGTTACCTCCGATGATATTTTCAAAAGATGCAACTCCATCAGTTTTAGTTGACGCCGAAGCCGCAGCGGGGCCGTTGAGGGTTACTTTAGCGTTTGCTATAGGAGAGCCAAAGAAGTCCACTACGGAAACGTGAAGTTGGATGCCGTAGAGGGTGCACCGAATTTGTTCTTGGGTGCTTTTGAAAACTTGGAGGGTTTCTTGGCTGATTTGGGAGTTGTCTTTGAAGATTCGCACGCGATAGTTGCCAAATGCCACTGGAGTGGCGGCTTGCCCTGAGGCGTCGGTGGAGGTTGAATAGAATAAGCCTGTTAAAAGTTCAACGAATTCGATGCGAGCGCCGGGTATGGCGTGTTGGTCATAACCTGTTACGGTTAAGGAGACGTTTTGGCTAGGGCAAAGTATGGTCACTTCGGAGGCGCCTTGGCTGGGTAGATTGGTGACAGTGTCGTTATGCACGTTGAAGACGTGGTTGTATATTGAGGCGTCAATGGTGTAGGTTGCGCCTACCACAGTGGAGGCTAAAGTGAAACTGCCAGAGGGGTCGGTTTGGGCAGATAAGTTGCCGTTACGTTGGAGGGTTCCACTTTGAAAATTAAACGTTATATCTAAATCCACGAAAGGCATGAAGGTACCTTCAACGGTTTTAACGGTTATTTTCATGTCTGTTAGTTGACAACGTAAAACAAAGTCGCCATCGCCGGTCACGGTGACGTCTGTTGAGCCGACAACTACGTCGTCGAGGTAAGCAGCTACCGTGTAGGAACCTCTTTCCAGTTTGTAGGATACATAGCCCTCGGCGTCGGCAACGCCAGTCGAAGATATGTTGGTTGATGCGTCATTGACTTTAACTAAAAGACCCGGGACACCTTTGCCTGCGAGGTTGGTGACTTGCACCACAACAGTGTAGCCGATGATAGTGAAAGTTTGTTGGTCAGCAGGCGATTTGGGAGTGCCTTCTGCGGTTACAATTTTGAGTGTTAGCTCGCCTAAGGGTATTTTTGAGGATACTTCCCAAATGGCGTTGATAACGCCGTTTGCGTCGGTGGAAACCGATTTGGTGTCTACTGTTTGGGAACTGCTGGCGATGGTTAAAGTGACCGCTTGGTTTGACTGGTAACCTGTGGCTTTAATGTTCATTGTTTGGCCGCGGTGATAGGTTGTTGAATCTAAAATGTTAACAAAGAATTGCCCTTGAGCTAAGGATTGGTTGAAGGTTAAGGTATAGGCGCCAGTGTAATCCGTGACGCCGTTTTGGAAGTTACTACTGGGGAAAACTACGGATCCCCTAGCGGTTCCCTGCACGTTAGGTGTGCCCAGGCTTATGGTTGTAGTGGATGCGGCTCCACTGGGACTTACAATGGCTACTGTCGCAAAGTAGGAGATGCCTAGCTGCCCACCGGTAACTGCAGCATTGATTGTGACTATGCTGCCTTCCTGAATTGCAGTAGGCGAAGCAATGATTTGGTAGCCGGTTTGAATTGTGAAGGGGTTCGTGGCGTTAACGTTGATGCTTACGTCTTGCAGGGTCAATGCGTAGGTGGCGCTTGGAAGTTCAGGAACGGTAAAGGTTATGTTCACTTTTAGGCCATTTGCTTTTCCTTGAGCAACCAAGCTTCTTCCGACATATAACTGGTAGGAGCCGTTTTGGGTGTAGATGGTGCCCTCAACGCTTGCTAAAGCGCCTGCGGCGGCTACTCCACCATCGGGAAGAGTCCGACTAATGTTAACTTTCGCCGGGTCCTGTGCATTGACTGATATGGGGGTAATTGAGGCAGCTAACACAATTAGGAACAAGATGGATGCTGCCGCAATTTTTTGGTTCAAACCAGTATGCTCCAGAGGTAAATGGTATAAGAGGTTACAATGATGTTTTAGCTCTGTAAAGATTTTAAACTTTCCCCAAAAGCCTTCAGAAGAGGGAATCTTAAAAGCCAGAGAATTCTTTATGTAACAAAAAATCTCGGTGCACCAGTTTGGAAAACAAAGTTGCCTCGCCACTTTTAGCGTCCCTGAAAAAACAGAAATACCACCTTGTAGGGGGGCATTCGGCGGTGAAGAGGTGCAAGTGGCTTTACGAATCCATAATGCACAACCGACCCTGCTATAAACAGAAATTCTACGGGATTCAAAGTCACCGATGCATTCAGATGACGCCGTCACTTTACTATTGTACCCAGCAATGCCTGTTCTGTTGGCGGGCACAAAGCGGGGACGTTGAGCAGGTGAAGTGGGATGAAATGCGCAACCCCAACAAGGATACACCTGAAGAAATTGTTGAGGGCTGTTTTAGGGCGCAGGAAAAAATCATCTCTGGCTACAAAGGCAACGAGAAGACGGATTGGCGCAAATTCCAAGAAGCTCAGCGTCCGAGCCAAGTCGCCATCAGCTTAACAGGCGAACCCACCCTCTACGAGCCGCTTGGAGAACTCATCGGGCAGTTCCGCCGAAAAGGCTTAACTACGTTTTTGGTAACTAACGGCACCTTGCCTATGAGGCTCGCTAAACTTAGCCATGAGCCGAGCCAACTCTACGTTTCAATGTGTGCGCCCAACCAGGAAGTTTACAGCAAAGTTTGTCGCCCGCTGTTTCCTAAAGCGTGGGAAAAACTCAACGAAACCCTTGAGATGCTTAAAAGTTTCCAGTGCCCTACTGCCGTACGTATGACTATGGTTAAAGACCACAACATGGAAGCTGTTAAAGGCTACGCTAAGCTGATTGAGAAGGCACAGCCGACATACATTGAAGCTAAAGCCTACATGCATATTGGATTCTCTAATTTGCGGTTGGGTTTTGACTGCATGCCTATGCATAGCGAAGTCAGAGAGTTCGCGGAGAAGTTGGCCGAGGCTACGGGGTATAAGGTTTTAGACGAAGCGCCTGAGAGTAGAGTGGTGTTGCTGAGTAAACTATATAAACCTATAAAGTTAGGCGTCAGCTAACATATCGGAGTTCAATTTTTGAATACCTGCAATAAACCTTAAACACTAACGATAGGTCTGGATAAATTTAAATAGTTAATTCTAGCCCTTAATGTTTTTGATAACAACCAACAGAGCGGTAAATAAGAATGGTGAGTGAAGGAAGAGGAAGGCTATTCCGTAGAAAAGACGGCAAATACTTGGTTTACTTACCAAAAGACCTTGCAGAGGACAGCATGTTTCCATTCAAAGGCTCGGACACCATTTTTGTGAAAGTCAGCTTCGCATTGGGCGACAGCAAACTGATGGTTGAGAAATGGGAAGACCCATAGCCGCGTCTGCTTTTAAGAAATCGAAATAAACGCCCCCAACCTATTCATCTTTAAAGGTGCATTTCTTGTCAAAGCTAGAAGGCATTATCCAGCAAATCAGAAAAGAGTTAATGACTAAAAATCAAGCGCGTATAGAAACCCAGGAAGCCATGCGCAAAGCCACCAGCCTAGCCAAACAGTCTATTCTTCTGCTTCACCAGAAACGTTTCAAAGATTCCGAAAAAATGGTCGGGAAAGCTAAAACACTCATCAGTAAACTTCAAACTCTAGCTGAAGAAAACCCCGAGGTTGTCAGCGGCGGAATGTTTAGTGCGGCGCTTCAAGAGTACTCGGAAGCTAACATACTTTTGGTGCTGGTTAAGGAAGGGAGGTTTGTCACACCCGAAGAGATTGGGGTGCCCTCGGTCGATTACGTTTTGGGGTTAGCTGATGTGATTGGCGAATGCAGGCGGCTGGCGCTGGATTACCTCCGAGACGGCGAAGTAGACAAAGCCGTTGGATGTCTTGAAGTTATGGATCAAATCTTTATTGAACTGCTGGCACTGGATGAAGCGTACATGCTTGTGGGGGGGCTTAGGCATAAATCCGATACGTCCCGCCGCATAATCGAAGCCACCCGAGGCGACATCACCTTAGAAGTGCGCAGAAAATCGCTTGAAGACCAACTAAAAAAATTCGATAAAGAACTATCCAAAGCTAAACCTAAAAAGGCGAAGAAAAAGTAATTGCCCAAACTGCCACCGAATTTTTCCGTTAAAAAAGCCCACCAAACGCAGCTGCGACTCTCCAAACTGGTCATTCACGAGAACAAACTGCCAAAAAAGATTCAGTTCGTAGGCGGCGTGGATGTGCATTACGCGGAAAACTTGGGTGTTGGGGCGGCTGTGGTTGTAGACTACGATTCGCATGAACTTGTGGATTATGGGGTTTCAGTTTGCCACGTGCGGATGCCTTATGTGCCAACGCTTCTTTCGTTTCGTGAAGTTCCTCCCGCGTTGGCTGCCATAGCACGGCTTAGGGTGCAGCCAGATGTTTTTTTGGTTGATGCGCAGGGGTGGGCGCATCCATATCGCTGCGGGTTTGCCAGCCATCTTGGACTTGCTTTAAACAAGCCCACGATTGGGGTAGCTAAGAGCAGATTAACGGGGAAACCCTCCGAAGCAAACGGCAGAACTATGCTGCTTGAGAGGGGGGAAGTAATCGGCGAAGCCATAACCACAAGAGAAGGAACCAAACCAGTTTACGTCAGCGTCGGCCACATGGTTAACCTCGAAACCGCCGCAGAAATCGTGAGGCACTTAAGCATAAGACGCATCTCTGAGCCTCTACGCATAGCCCATAAACTCGCTTCCCAAAAACGCTTCGCCCTCTTAGCAGAGGCAAAGTAAATATCCAAAAAAGCAGTACTATGCCGTAGCGTGATTGGCATGGCAGAAGAAGGAACGTCTAAGCCCACAGAAGAAATAACTTTTGACTACTTCGAAAAAATTGACCTCAGAGTCGGCAAAATCATTGAAGCCGAAGCAGTAGCTGGAAGCAAGAAACTGCTCAAAATGCAGGTGGATTTCGGCTTGGAGAAACGCCAATGCATCGCTGGGTTGCTTAAGTACTATAAGCCTGAAGAGTTAGTGGGCAAAAAATGCGTTTTCCTGCTTAATCTGCAGCGGCGTATGTTGGCGGGGTTGGAGTCGCAGGCTATGATTTTGGCGGCGGAGGACTCGGCAGGCGTGGTTTCGGTTTTGCAGCCTGAGAAGGAAGTTGTGGAAGGCAGCAAAATCGGTTAAATCCAAAACAAGCCCTTTTAGTAAACAACGGGTGATACGTAGAAGAGAGTTTGTTTGTTATATCTTAACGCACCCACATTTGCTTATTTATCAAAACAGCGTCTTGAGATTTAGGCGCAAGGTTATCCCAAGCGTTTGTTAGACGTTAATCTAAGTGGGCATTGGTATGGTTAAACAAAAACTTGTTATTGTAGGAGAGGGAGAAACAGCCGAAATAGCGTATGAATACTTCACTCATGATTCAGAGTTTGAAGTGGTGGCTTTTTCAGTGGAAGAAGCTTACCTGAAAAAGGAGTCATTGTTTGGGTTGCCCATTGTTCCTTTTGAGATGGTTGAAAAACTCTATGACCCAGAGAAGTACCTGCTTTTCGTAGCAATATCCTATACGGACCTTAACCGGGTGAGGACACGGTTGTATAAGCAGGCAAAAGCCAAAGGGTACCGTTTAGCCTCGTATGTTAGTTCCAGAGCGTTTGTGTGGAAAAACGTAGAAATCGGCGAAAACTGCTTCATTTTCGAGAACAACACGTTACAGTATCATGTTAAAATAGGCAACAACGTCGTTTTGTGGTCTGGAAACCATATCGGCCACCGAACGGTAATCAAAGACAACTGTTTCATCTCGTCCCAAGTTACGGTTTCTGGTTTCTGTGAAGTGGGAGAAAACTGCTTCGTCGGGGTCAATTCTTGCATAGCGGACGGCGTAAAGATTGCTAAAGACTGTTTGGTCGGTGCCGGAGCAGTGGTTTTACATGACACATTTGAGGGATTGGTCTACGTTGGAAACCCTGCGAAGTCGCTGCCGAACAAGACAAGTTTACAGGCGTTAAGACAAAAAGCAAAAGTTCACCAGACAGCTACGGATAAGGAAAAAATGTTGATGGCATTATTTGCTGGATCTAATTAAAGATGGAATGGCAGAAGAGCAAACCGGCAACCATTTTTGGCAGTCGGTTTTTAAACTTTTTTTAATTTATCTTAAATGGTAATGCTACAGTTTCTACAAAAATATCCAGCAACTCAAAGAAAAAACAGTATCAACTAGTCACCAAACAGTTATACTAATTAAGAAGGCATCCATTGACGAAAGCGATTCAACTCTAAACGAAATTTAACAAACGCAAAAAACCACGATAGGAAAAAGATCCAGAACAGTTGTACGCGTTTAGAGAAAACTTAAATTAATTATCCCAGCGGTTATTCTAATCAATTACTTGTGGAAGGTTACACAGTTTATGGCAGCATCCCAAGAATCAGTCATGTGGGTTGAAAAGTACCGCCCAAAAACCCTCGATGAAGTCGTCGGCTTAAAAGACATAGTAGAAAGCCTCAGGGCGTTTATGAAGAACCCAAAAACGATGCCGCACCTCATGTTCGCAGGTGTTCCCGGCACAGGAAAAACCACCCTTGCCCTAGTTATAGCCCACACATTGTATGGAGCAAACTGGAAAAACTTCACCTTAGAGCTTAATGCTTCCGACGAACGTGGCATCGACACGGTGCGTGACCGGATCAAAGATTTCAGCCGTTATAGCCGCACAGGCTTCGGAGGAGACATCCCCTTCGCACTCATCATCCTTGACGAATGCGACCAAATGACTGGGCCAGCCCAAACTGCTTTGCGCCGCATTATGGAAGTCGGCAGCCGCACATCTAGGTTCATCCTGATTTGCAATCAATCTAGCAAAATCATTGAGCCCATACAGAGTCGATGCGCTATATTCCGCTTCAGCCGCGTCGAGCGCCAAGCCATGAAACAGCACCTAATGTGGATAGCTCAAAAAGAAGGCTACACTCTGGTTCCTGAAGCTGCAGAACGCATCGTTGACTTCTCGGAAGGCGACCTGCGCCACGCCATAAACACCCTGCAAACAGCCTCAGCTTACAAGGAAGGCGTGGTGGATGAGAAAACCGTGTCGCTGGTCATAGGCGAAGCCAGCCCTATGCTGGTGCAAAAAATGATTCGTAAAGCACTCTACGGCGACTTTATGGAGTCACGGAGAACCATGTACGACATTATGGGCAGCTTCGGCTTCTCAGGCACCGAGATCATTCGACAGATTCAACGGGAAATCTTCAAAATGTCGGATTTAACGCCTGAACAGAAAGCAGACATCTCACAGGTCATAGGCGAATATGATTTCCGCTTAACAGAGGGTGCAAACACCGACATCCAACTCAGTGCGCTCCTCGCCCAATTCGGTAAATTCGGCAAAAACATAGAGGAAAGTTATGCAGAAACAAAATGAGCACTTGCTTTGGGTTGAGAAGTACCGCCCAAAAAATATAGCTGACGTGGTAGGCAACGACGAAGCTAAGGCTCTGTTTCTGCAGTGGCTGCAAAACAAAAAACACACTAAAAAAGCCGTGTTGCTTTATGGGCCGCCGGGTGTGGGCAAAACCACGCTGGTGCTTGCCGCCGCGCAACAGTTTGGGTTCACTGTTATTGAAATGAACGCAAGTGACACCCGCTCAGAGAAAGCTATAAACGCTGTAGCTAAACCCGCCACCTCCTACACTTCCTTAGATAATTTTTCAGGTGGACCTAAGGGAAGCGGGAACGTGTTATTCCTCGACGAAGTGGATGGCATTGCAGGCAACGAAGACCGAGGAGGCGTCAGCGCCATCATCAAAATCGTGGAGGAATCGCTTGTGCCTGTTATAATGGCAGCTAACGATCCTGACGCTGAGAAGCTGCGTCCGCTGAAAAAAGTCTGCCTGCTAGTGCGTTTCCAGGAGGTCCGTATCCCACTTATTATTGCGTTGCTCCAGAAAATTTGCCTGCTTGAACATGTGAAAGCGGAGTTTGAAGCGCTGGAACGAATCGCTCAGAACTGCAAAGGCGACGTACGCTCCGCCATAAACGATTTACAGAGCTTAAGCGAGGAAAACCACAGCTTAACGTTGGCGGATACGCTGATGCTTAGTAGCCGCAACAAAGACATAAGCATGGACGACACACTGCGAGGGTTCTTCTCAACGCAGTCCATCGCCGACACTTCACGCTTGCTCAGTTACTCAAGCGTCGACTATGACGATTTCTTACTCTCCGTCGCAGACAACCTGCCTAAACGCTACACTGACCCCTATGAACTCGCCAAAGCCTTCGAATATGTTTCAAAAGCCGATGTTTTCCGCGGCAGAATCGGCACCGAACACTGGCACCTTCTCAAATACTTCTTCAACAGCCTCTCTGAAGCATCCGCTGTCAACCCATCCTCGTACAAGCCTTTCACATTAATCTCGCCGCCCATACGCATAATCACCCTTTTCTGGACCAAGGGCAAACGCACCATGCTGGAGGGAATTTGCCGAAAAATCGGCGAACAATGTCATGTTTCGGTAGATACCGCCAGGGAATCCTTCATACCATACATACGGGCGATTTTGATGAAGAAAAGAGCGCATCCGTTGGCTGCTTACTTCAAATTCACACCCGAAGAGGTGGATTTCTTGGCTAAAATGGGGAGGTTTTAGGTGTGACGGTTATTTTGAACTCTAAAGGGTTTAAACTGCCGAGGCTAGAGCGTGAAAAATTCCTTAACCTTATGCACCTCGGTTTGGACTATGATCGCAACACCATGCTTTTCTCCATCAAATCCTACGACAACATCGAACAAGTCACAGACGCCTTAGCCGACATTTTAGGCGATGAAGTGGTTTTTCTACAGCACTGTGTCCGATGCGGCAAAACTTTCGGGTGCCGAGGCTGCAACTACTATGATGTGTGCACAACCAAGAATCTGCCGTTTAGCTGCGTATGTCCAGCGTGCCTTCGGGACAGAAAAAACTTTGAAGATTACCTCGCCAAATTCTAAATGATTGGGCGTCTACTCTAAAAATTCTGTCGGCTGCAAGATGGTGTTAATAGAAAAACTTAAGGGCGAAAACCCCCATAGTTCAAAGTATGCCAAGCGAGTTTGTTGATTATCTTGCGGGTTTCCTCAAGAAGCAATCTGAAAATTACAAAACGTATCTTTTGGCGGCGCTGGAAAACAAAGACCACTGTGTTTCAGTGTTAGCTTCAAGCGGCGGTGTACAAACCAACCCTAAGGATCTCAGTAGCTACGAGTTGCTTTGCGATGCAAAGCTTTTCGAGGAGCGCATCCAGTTTTCTAGGTCGGGACGCAACGAATACAAGATTTTTTGCTTAACCGAGTTCGGTTTGAAACTGGCTGAGGGACTTAGAAATGAAGGTGCCATGACGGTTAAGCCGCCATGAGTGGAGTAGTTCAAGTTTTTTGGCTTACTATATGGTTTTCTTGTTTAGTTTAGTTCTTTTTGAGTTGAGTTGCGAAGTGTTGGCCTTTTTCGGTTAGGCAGAAAACCCTGTAGTTGCCAGAGTCTTTGCTTATTAGGGTGGTTTCTTGGAAGATTTCGGCGTCTTGGAGGAACTTGAGGTTTTTTAGGTCCTGGTTTGTTTCAGAGCAGAGGTACCTTTTTTCTTCGCTGTCGAAGGCTTCTAAAACATATTTTTCGAGTGAGACAGCGCGTTCGGTTATGTATTTTGTTAGGTATTCATCTAGTTCAGACATTTCAAGACCACCAGGAGTACTTGGGATTGTTTGGATATAAAGTTAATTATGAATTGTTCATAATTTGTGTTTAAACTTAAATATTATTTCAGTTATATGTAGTAAAGCTCGACAATTGAGGAGACAGGGCGAGTTTTAGCTCACCAAGATTTTTGCTTCAAACCCCTGTTTAGCCATTAACCCATCCTGGAGTTCCTTTGCGAATTGAAGGCCCTTCTGGGTTAAGCGGAAGACGCGGTAGCGGTTGTGTCCGTTACGATGCAGTTCCACATCTTCAGAAAAGATTTCTGCATCTTTTAGAAATTCGCAGTCTTTTAGGTTCTGGGTGGATATGATTGTTCCTTGGAATGATTCCATGCATAGAAGGCGTCTGTCTTGGCTGGTGTCCTTGTTATGTATTCTGTTAGGTATTGTTCTAGTTGCGCCATAGGTACCTCCCCCACATTTTATTTACGGTAAACATACTTTTAGATATAAATGTGGTTATGATATGTTTATAATTTTACCTTAAACGTAAAAGCATACCGATAAATTCGCTATAACATTGACAAACGATGGAAAAAACAAAAAAAAGTTCGGCGCCCGTAAAAACGGGAAACCAACCAGCAACCCACTTACGCGGCGGCTAAAACATGCTGGATAATAATGGGCAAGAACACAAGCGTCGTCACCGACATCAACTTGATGAATATGTTCTGTCCAGGACCCGCTGCATCCTTGAATGGATCGCCAACTGTGTCGCCTATGACGGCTGCAGCGTGAGCGGGGCTACCTTTGCCGCCGAAGTGGCCGCTTTCCACATATTTCTTGGCGTTGTCCCATGTGTTGCCAACGTTACCCATGAAGAGCCCCAACAGCAACCCAGTGATGATTGCGCCTGCCACCATACCAATCATGGCGGACGGACCCAACAGTACACCCACAAGGACGGGGGCGAGTATGGCGACTGCACCGGGTAGAATTAGTTTCTTTGTGGCGTTGTCTGCGGTGATTTTGACGCATTGCGCGTAATCGGGTTTAGCGGTGCCCTCCATTAAACCGGGGATGCTGTGGAATTGGCGTCGGATTTCTTTAACCATTTTGTCGGCTCCATCGCTTACAGCTAGCACGACGACTGCGGTAAAGAAGGGCGGCATGGCTGCGCCGATGAGGATGCCTGCGAACGTTTGTGGGTTGAGGAGGCTTAGGATCGCGTCTTGTCCGCCTGCGAAGGTTGCTGCATATGCGGTGAAAGTCGGGAGTTGAGTGATGGTGACGAAGAAGGCGATGGCGGTGAGTGCTGCGGAGCCGTCTGCGAAGCCTTTGCATATGGATTTCATGGTGTTACCTACTGAGTCGAGTTTATCGGTGATTTCTCTGACGTGGGGATCAAGTTTTGCTTGTTCGGCGATGCCTGCTGCGTTGTCCGTGATTGGGCCGTATGCGTCTGCTGCAACGACGACTCCGATGATGGATAACATGCCCACCGCTGAGAGCGCCACGCCGTAGACTCCTCCTGAGATGAAGGCTATCATTTCAGCGATGGCGATGCTAATTATGGGGATGACTACGCTGTAGTGTCCCATGGAGAAGCCTTTGAGGATGGTCAGGGCGGGTCCTTGTTCGGATGCGGCGGCGGTGATTTTTGTTGGTTTGAAGTCGCTTGAGGTGAAGAAGTTGGAGGTTTGTCCGATTGCTACACCCACTACTAAGCCGCAGATGATGGATATGAACGCTCCTGAGGTTAAGGCTGCTATCCAGCTGTAGTCAAACACTGCTACGAGCACAAAGTAGACTGCTAGGGCGGTGACTACGGTTGCTATGATGGATGCTCGAGTGAGTGCCAGTTCGGGTTTGCCTCTGACGGTGAAGGTTGTGCAGATTGCGGCTATGATGCCCACCGACGCTATGACAAGGGGCAGAAGGACCCAAGAGAGGTTTGCTACGCCCGGCGAAATTTGCAAGTTGGGAAGCACAGCGCCTAAAATCATGGTTGCAACGATTGCGCCAACGTATGATTCGAAGAGGTCTGCGCCCATGCCTGCGACGTCACCTACGTTGTCTCCGACGTTGTCGGCTATGACGCCGGGGTTTCTGGCGTCGTCTTCGGGGATGTGTTCTTCAACTTTGCCGACTAGGTCTGCGCCGATGTCTGCGGCTTTGGTGAATATGCCTCCGCCGACTCGTGCGAACAATGCAACTGTGCTGGCTCCGAAGCTGAAGCCGATGACTTCGTTCACTACTGTTGGCGCTGTGGCGGCGTCTAAGCCTCCGAAGAGAGTGAAAATGCCGAATACGCCTAAAAGGCCGATGCCTACGATGCCGAAGCTAAGGACGCTTCCACCTTTGAAGGCTATATCTAATGCTTTGGGTAAACCGTGGGTTCGAGCGGCGTTGGCGGTTCTTGAGTTGGCTCTGATTGCGATGTTTAACCCTATGAAGCCGGTGGCTGCGGAGCAGATGGCGCCTATGGCGTAGGCGGCGGCCATTAAGGGCGTGATGAAGACTGCTATGACTGCGGTTAAGATGACTACTAGCACGGCGATGATAGAGTATTGTCGTTTGAGGTAGGCTTTGGCACCTTCCCTGATGTAGGCGGAGATTTCTTTCATTCGTTCGGTGCCTTCGTCTTGTTTTAGGATTTTCCAAGAGGTGTAGATGACGAATATGATTGATAGTGCACCTGCTAGTGCTATGAACAATGAGAGGGTTAGGGAGTCTATCATGTGGTTCTCACTTGGACAATTTGTGGTTCTTTTTAGTGTCAATTTACTTGGATATAAACTTGTTTAATAGTTGTCCATGTTTTCTCATAAAAAGTGAAATACTTTACACATTAAACAGTTAACACTGAACATATGTCGCCTAAACCGAACAAACATTCAAAATTTAGTGTTATAAAATTCATTATTCCAAAAAACAACAAACTTAAACCAAAAAAATAGAAATTCAACAACTATTCAACTAAAAAACCAAATATCTACAGAACAAGCAACCCGCAGAAAAAAATCCGCCCCCGTATACAAAAGCATCCCCAAAACACAGTTCCACGGCAAGTCTTATCTAGCCAAGCACGATACGTTTTTGGTAGAGACCTGAAAGTTATGTCGGAAGAACACACCCCACTCACAGTAGCACTAGAACAACTCCAGTTAGCAAGCGAAAAACTCAAACTCGACAGCAGTCTACAGAAAATGCTAAGCCACCCCAAACGCAGCATCCAAGTAAGCATCGACATCCACCTAGACGACGGCTCAGTAGGCGTCTTCAACGGCATCCGAGTCCAACACTGGGACGCACGCGGACCCTTCAAAGGCGGCATACGCTACTTCCCCGAGGTAACCGCAGAAGACGTCACCGCACTAGCGATGCTAATGACTTGGAAATGCGCCATAGCCGACATACCGTTTGGCGGAGCAAAAGGCGGCGTCTGCGTCGACAGCAAAAAACTCAGCAAACTGGAACTTGAACGCTTAACACGCCGCTACATCAGCCTCATGTTTGAGTATCTCGGTCCGCACCGCGACATCCCCGCGCCCGACATGTACACCGACTCACAGACAATGGCTTGGATAATGGACACTTACAGCCAACTCAAAGGCTACCGTGTGCCCGAAGCGGTCACAGGCAAACCAGTGGAAATCGGCGGCTCATGGGGCAGAACCGAAGCCACCGGCAGGGGAGTAATTCACTGCGTCAAGCAGGCGTCACTCAACAACGGCTTAAAACTCAAAGGCGCCTCAGTAGCAATCCAAGGTTTTGGAAACGTCGGGTACCACGCCGCAACCGCCGCCGAAGAGTTAGGCTGTAAAGTCATCGCCGTCAGCGACTCCACAGGCGGCATCTACTGCCAAGACGGTTTAAACGTAGCTTCAGTTTTAGCGCACAAGGAACAAACGCAGTCCTTGCAGGGTTACAGCGGCTGCAAAAACATAACCAACGAGGAACTTTTAGAACTCCAATGCGACGTACTTATACCGGCAGCGATGGAAAACCAGATTACAGCAAAAAACGCCGACAACATCCGCGCACACATGGTTGCTGAAGGCGCCAACGGACCAACTACGCCCGAAGCCGACAGAATACTCTACGAAAAAGGAATCTGCCTAATCCCCGACATCTTGGCTAATAGCGGCGGCGTAACTGTAAGCTATTTTGAGTGGGTTCAGAATTTAACGCGGGAACAGTGGCCGCTGGAGTTGGTTAATCAGAAGCTGGAGGATAAAATGACTAAGGCGTTTAACGATGTGGAGGCGATTGTGGCCCGCGAGGAAAGCGATATGCGCACCGGCGCCTTGATGCTTGGTGTTGGGCGGGTTGCGAACGCGATAAAGACGCTGGGTTTATGGCCTTAACGGTAGTTAACTATGAAGCGTTTGCTTTGACTTCTAAACTTTTTCATAATAGGAATGGGTAAATCAAACGCCTTAGCAATAACTTAACCCAGAATATCTGTTAGCCTAAAAGTAGGTAAACTTTAATTACAAAAAAGGAAAAAGAAGTTTGTTGTAACTTCTCTTTTTATGGGTGTTTCTTTAGCAGCAGTATGGTTGCGCCGCCAATCACTATGATAGCTAAGAGTATGGCGACGACTGCAGGTATGAAGTATAGGTCAGCCATTGAAGGTGCGGGAGTTGGTACTGGTGTCGGTGTTGCTTCTGGTTCCATTACATTGAAAGCGGTGGTTGCAGATGAGCCCCAATAACCTTGGGTGCCAGCGAATGTAGCGACAACTTGGAATGTGCCGGGGATGTCTGGTTGCCAAACGTAGCTGTATGCACCTGTTGCGTCAGTGGTTGTGGTTCCGATTACGCGGAAGTTCCCGTTTGCGTCAAATACGTTTAGTGTTACTTCAACACCAGTGAAGTTTGATGGCAGAGGTTTGTCTTGGTAGAGGTAGCCCATCCAGTCAGCCATGCTTGCATCAGAGCAGACAGGAACGCCATTTGCGAAGCGTGCTGCTAGCTCGGACTGTTTTGTGCCTTCTGAGACATCATAGACTGTTCCGCGGAGTACAACTGGTTGTCCAGCTGCTGCGGATAGGTCTGGTGCGGAAACTGTTAGCGTTGAGGGGCCTTTACCTACAGTGTAGATTTGGTTGTCGTAGCCGTTGAAGTACGTGCAATAGCCGTCAGCCATGGCAAAGGATAGAGTCATGAAGCCGCCAGTGTAGTCTGAAATTGTCCAAAGTTCTTCACCAGTTGTTGCGTTAACTGCGCGCATGTAGTTGCCTTTTGGAATTGGTGTTGTGATTGTATGCTGAGTTGCTGCAATGTAGACAATGCCGTTACCTACAGCCATTATGAAGCCAGGGTAGTAACCGTGGGTCTGTAGACCACTTGAGGTACTGTTGCCTTCGCCTCCGTTTCCGTAGGTCCAGAGCAACTTGCCGTCTTTGAGGTCATAGCAGTATAGTAAACCGCCGTAGTTCATGCTGTAGAGTTTTCCGTATGCTTCTTGCGCCGCTGCATAGGGGAAGGCCATTTGGCCGAAGTAGTCTAAGGTTGTCTCACCATCTGAAGTCCAGAGTTTTGAGCCGTCTTTCATGCTGTAGCCAATGAATTGTGTTGTTTCTTTTATTCCTTCAACAAAGACATTTGCTATGGGGTCTGATCCACCAAAAGTAATAGTCTTGTCTTGTAAGGAAGTGTATGTTGGGCTCGTCCAAAGTATTTGGCCGAATGTGCCGTGGCTTTCGTTGAGGTCGATTGCGAAGTATGTCCAGTTTGCGCTGGTCAATGAGACTGTACCTGAAACGTTCTGAGTAACACCGGATAGGTTGGGGTATGAGCCGTTTCTACAGATCATGATGTTGTTGTAGTATGCTGCGACGACTGTGAAGCTTAAGCTTTTGTATTGGTCTGCGTTCTTCCAAGAGATTGACTTGTTTTGGGTTGTTGAGTCTAGCCAGTTGTAGCGTCTTCCTTGGTTGGCAATGACTGAAGTTACGCTCGACGAGACGTTTTGACTTGTCACTGTTTTAATGTTGTTAACGTAAGTTGTCTGGTTATTCCATGCGTATGTTGTGGTGGTTTGAGTCTGGATTGCGGGTGTGCTTCCTGTTTCTCCGGGGTGATAGCCGATTCCGCCCCACATCAAAGTGGAGTTCCATTCACAGAGGTACCAGTCAGGGCTTGATGTTGTTCCGTTATTGAAGAATGTGTATTTGATGTGTTCGCCGTTTGACCCCATTGCTATTGTTCCGCCGACTGAGGCGTAATTTGTGACGTTGAACAGTGGATAACCTGTCCATGCATCGTAAACTTGTGCCCAGTTGCTTGTGACTAGCAATGGTTGGAATACACCGTGCTGGTTAGGGTTCTGTACGTCAGGTACATATGCAAAAGATATAGCTGGCATTGTTGTGCTTCGCCATTTTTCTAGTCCAGTGGATAAGTCAACGCAGACTGTATCTCCGCCAGTTGCACTTGCAAAGTTAAGTGGTTCTTTGTAGATTAGCATTCCCGCTACAATGATTGGGTTCTGGAATCTGTTGATGTATGCTGAGCCTTCAAAGTATGTGTCTCCTGCTGTTTGGTATGTTTCGCCGCCTACGACACCGCCAGATTGGACTTGTTTAGTCCACATTACGTGGCTTGTCAGTGAGCCTATGGCGTCGCCTGGGTATCGCTGAATCGCTGATTGAGTTGTTGTACCAGTAAGTAGACCTGAACCTGTTGCAGAAATAACGGGTGCTCCAGTTCCGAGCCAGTTGGATGAAATTGAGAACCAACCGGGGTTTTCTCCGTAGATTGGTCTGCTCCAGTATTCAGTTGGCAATGGATAGCTGTCTGGGAAGTTGGATATTTGTTCTTCAGTTGCGTAGAAAGTGCATGTTGCAGTGCTGGATAGGTATACATCGCCGATGCTTTGGCTTGAGCCAGTGTCAGCGGATGTTAGTGTCATTCCGCCAAAAGTGAAGGTAATGTTGTATTGTCCGACTACGGTTGGCGTATACTTGAACATTTGGACGCCGGTTGTGTCGTCTACTGTATCCCAGTGTAGTGTCTTGACTTGGCCGTTGGGGTCAGTAATCCAAACGGTGTAGTTGTGGTATCTGTAGCTGTTGGTCATTAATGAGCCGCTTAGTGGGGCGTTTCCTAAGAATGCGTAGCCTAATGCTGATTGTCCCACCCCAATAACTTCGGGTTGAATGGTGACTTTTGCATAGGTGGTTATTTGGTATGGAGGGTTATGTGCTTCAGTTGTTGGCAATTGAATCATTGAAACTATTATTGAGAACGTTAGCAAAGTTGCGAAAAGTATGCTGACTGTCTTTTTATTTTTTATCTGCAATTATTTCTCTCTCCTAAAGTTAGTAGCTATCCTGTGGGCATTTAGCGCTAATAAGGCTCACGGACTTATGGTTCGGAAGCCGTAAGTAATTTCGCAGCCAGCAGCTTTAAACGGACGAAAATATAGTAAACATGGGCTCTCGGTACAGCAATGTATGACATAACGACACGCGTTGCCAT
The DNA here is from genome assembly GCA_963716035.1 of uncultured archaeon. GTDB lineage: Archaea > Thermoproteota > Bathyarchaeia > Bathyarchaeales > Bathycorpusculaceae > Bathycorpusculum. The sequence goes on from OY970286.1 coordinate 450,314, forward strand.
AGAAGTCGTATCAGCGGTAGCTTGTGCTATTCTTGTAAGATTTATGATAAAACCTTACATATTTACGCGTGAAGCCCGGTATATCGGCTTACCGCTCGGATTTAGTTTCCTCGGCAGCTCATACTTGCTTTCAGCTATAATCTATATGCAGCCAAATTTTATGGATACTAATTTAAAATGGATCCAGCTTCTCGTCAGATCTTTTTCTTTTGCATTCATTGCAATGACCTACTATTTTTCGAAAAAACCTTCAAAAAATACGCGTTTAGCCTGGGATCTAACATTAAGCACTTTGATTTTGACGTCTTTAATTGGAGTTCTCATAATAGTTGTATTGCCTCAGTACATTTTTCAGAGTAACATCGCCGCAAGTATCCCTTTCCGCGCTTTCAATTTAGCGTGCCTAATCTACATCACCTTTTCCTGCGTTAAAGCACATATTGAAACGCCAGATACCACAACGATATGGGCACCATTTGGTTACGTCCTGCTCGCAATAGGTCAATATTCGATTATAATTTGGGCAATCCAAGAAAATGAGTTTGCATTTTGGGGAGCACTAACGTTACGTTTGATAGGTCTATCTGTTTTTCTACTAATCACATATCAAACCAATCAAACAAAAAAAAAGGGACCCATCAAATGAAGAATATTCCTCGAAGAGATAAAATGAAAATTTATGGGGACCTTTTATCGATTCTTTATGCGGAAGCATCTCGGGAAAAAATTGTCATCACTCGGGTTCAGGCGCGAATTAATGTTCCGTTTACCCGCTTGAAAAAATATATTGAAGACCTCAAAGAGTTGGGGCTCATCGAGGACGAGACTTCGCTTAAGCTTACTGAGAAGGGCAAGCAGTACTTGGCTGAGTACGAGTTTGTTTTGGATTTTATGAAACGCATGGGAATGGCGTACAAGTAGCTCTATTGATTTAGAGGGGAAGGGTAAAAGCTGGACAAATTAAGCTGGAAAGCAGCAAAAAACCACTAAGCAGCAATGCCAGTGGATAAAGCTGCAGACACTTTTTTTGTGAAAACCCTTAAAGGCTTAGCCGAAGTAACTCTTGAATCCCGCAAGGGAATAAGGGACTGAGAGGGACAAACAGTGGCGGCAAACAAAATCTGCACATTAGACTTCTGCTATGAGAACTCTATGGTTAAAATCGTAGCGAACCGCAACTGCCCCGAAATCAAGCTTGCAGGTTTAACTGTGGGTCCCTTTGACGAAGGCAACGAATACGAAGTTTACTTTTGGGTAGCCAAAGAACTGGCCAAAGCCGCCATGGTGCATTTCCGAGAAGACGACATGCTCGACGGCACCAAACTTAACCGTGCCCAGTGGAAAGAAGCAAGCGGCATACCCGGACAAATCAGCGAGTTAAAAGGCGACTTCTACCCTAAACTCCGCCGCTACCTAAGCGACCTAAAAGAGCAAGCCACCCAGAGTCAACAATCAGAGAAATTCCAAGAATACGACCGCACAAAACATGTCTCACGAGACATCGTGAATTTGCGGCTTAAAAAAATCGTCGCCCTCGCAGCGGGTCCCGGACAAAGCGAACAAGTATTAAACAAACTCACAAGGGAAGAAAAAATCGTCCACGAACAACTGGTCAAAATCATTTCTGAATGGAAAGCTAGGATTTTGGAAAATGGAGCTAACCAGCAATGACTCTGGAAGCTATGGATCCTCAGCAGCGTTTTCAAGAGTTCTTCAAGAAAGAAAAGTACCGAGAACGCATTGCCCAACTCGCCATCAACGGCAAAGGTTCCTTAACCATAGATTTTGAGGAGCTCTACAACTTTGACCAAACCTTGGCAGAGTTGATGCTTGCTAAACCCGAGGAGTACTTGCAGTATGCAGGTAAAGGTGCACATGACCAGCTAAGAATTGAAGACGCAGAGTACGCGGAGAAACTGGACAAGATTATTGTCCGTGTTGTGAAGCTGCTGGGTAAGGAGCAGCTGCGTCGGTTGGGCTCCAGAAACATGAGTCACCTTGTTATGGTAGAGGGTATTGTGGTCCGCGCTACGCCGGTGCGTCCGATGGTTCAGATTGCGGCGTTCAAATGCAAACGTTGCGGCACCATGAACCAGGTTGAACAGACAGGACAGTTCCTTAAAGCTCCCGGCATCTGCTTGGCGCCTGACTGCGGCAGAGACGGACCCTTTGAGTTCAGCCAGGAAGACTCTATCTTTATCGATTCACAGGATCTGCGGTTGCAGGAAAAGCCTGAGGATTTACCGCCTGGACAGCTCCCACGTGTCTTAGCAGTCAAACTAATTGGCGATGAAATCGTGGATTTAGCCCGCCCCGGCGACCACGTCTCAATCGTAGGCGTCGTGAGAGCTTTCGCGCCGTCGCTTATGGGCATGGGTAAACTTCGCACATTCATCCTTCAACTCGACGCCAACTCAGTTGAGCTTTTAGGCAAGGAACCCGAAACTTCTCCGCCTACCCCTGAAGAGGAAGCTAAAATCATAGAGTTATCCAAAGACCCCTGGGTGCACAAGAAAATCATGACTTCCATTGCGCCTTCGATTTTTGGGAATGAGCACCTAAAGGAGGCTGTAATGTACCTGCTTTTTGGTGGAGTATCCAGAAGCCTCCCAGACGTTAACATCAGAGGCGAAATCAACGCATTAATCATCGGTGACCCGGGCACGGCTAAATCGCAGATGCTACAGTATGTCTCGCATATTGCGCCTAGGGGATTGTACACTTCGGGCAGAGGCACCACCGCGGCAGGTTTAACCGCTGCCGTCGTGCGCGAGAAAGGCGGAAGTATGTCTCTAGAGGCGGGGGCACTTGTGTTAGCTGATAAGGGCATTGCATGCATCGACGAAATGGACAAAATGCGTCCCGAAGACCGTGTCGCCATCCACGAAGCTATGGAACAGCACACCGTCTCGGTCGCCAAAGGAGGCATCGTAGCCACCCTCAACGCTCGCACCGCGGTTCTAGCCGCCGCCAACCCTAGCTTAGGGCGCTATGAGCCTAACCGTACGGTAGCAGAAAACATCTCTTTACCAGTCACTATCCTCTCGCGTTTTGACCTTATCTTTGTGCTTCGTGACATCCCCAACAAGGAGGCTGACGGTAAAATGTCGCGGCACATCTTGGAAATGCACCGCAGAGGCATAAGCCCTGTTGAGGCGCAGGTTGATGCGGAGTTGCTGCGTAAATATGTTAGTTATGCTAAAACTGTTAAGCCGGAGCTCAGTGAGGATGCTCTTAAGCGTTTGAGTGATTTCTATTTGGCTATGCGTGCCGCAAGCGAAACTGAAGGGTCCCCAGTCGCTATCACTGCCCGCCAGCTTGAGTCGCTTGTGCGGGTTTCTGAAGCGCGGGCCCGCGTTGCGTTGCGGCCCTCTGTTACGTCTGAGGATGCGGAGGCGGCGATTGCGATTATGAAACGGTCTCTGGAGGAAGTGGGCATTGACATGTCCAGCTACAAAGTGGACATTGACTTAATAATGACCGGCAGACCCAAGAGCATCCGGGACCGTCTCGGCATAGTTATCTCAACCATTATGGATATGGAGAAAACCACCGGCATCGTCGAGAAAGATGCGCTGGTTAATGAGTTGGAGACTAAGCACAAGATTCCAAGGGGCGAAATCGAGCGTATGGTTAGCCAGCTTTTGCGTGAGGGTACGATTTATGAGCCTCGCGAGGGTTCATTGAAGAAGACTTAACGCAGCCAAAAAAAACTGCTTTTTTTCTTATTGTAGTTTTAGGGCGGTAGCTAATTTGGTTGAAAAATGATGGGAAAAATGAAGCTTAGGAGATGTAGGTGGTTTTTTTGTCGTCCTGCTTCTTGTTCTCTTCAGCTTCTAAAGCCCGTTTGGCTTCAATCTGCTGCAGTTTGGTAACCATGGTTTCGGCTTTTTGGATTTCGTCGTCTAAGCCTTTGAGGTCCAAGTCAAAGTTAAATGTGCCTTTAAGAACTTCGAGAACGCTTTTCGCTGCAAGCGGGTCGGGTAGGTAGCCGCGGGTTTCTCCGAGTAGGCATAGGGCTTCGATTTTTTTGAATTTTGAGAGTCCCAAGATGAGGCCTGCGGTTCCGACTATGGGGCTGCCGGATGCGCTTAGTGTTGCGCCGTTTTCTAATGCTTTGTGGAGGACGGTTTGGTCGGTTGCGGCGATGTAGACTTTGGGTTTTTCTTTGGGTTCCATGCGGTAACCTCCGATGGTTGCGATGGTTTTCACGCCGTATTTTTCGCTGAAGTCTAGCATGCGGTCTGCGATTTCGTATTGACCTTCGATGGTTTGTGATTGGCTGTCGCCGGTGAAGAGGAGTATGTCGTTGCCGTTGGGGTTTTGGTAGTGGTAGAATGCGCCGCGTAGTAGCCGCACGTTACCTTTTTTGTTAACTAGGACGAAGTAGGGGAAGTGTGGAGAGTAGAGGTAGGCGACTTTTTTGGCTTTAAGCTGCTTTATGAGGTAGCGTAGGGCGATTTTGCCGACTAAGCCCAAGCCGGGTAAGCCTTCGATGAGCACTGGGTTGTTGGGTTTGAATTCTGCGAATTCTTTAATGTATGTTTCCTTCATTGGTTTTCCTGGCTCCTTTTAGCTGCCATACGATACTTGAAGTATTTGTCGTCTGGCGAAAACTTGGCGGGGTGAGGAATTTTGACGGGTCCGCCGCATTTTGGGCATGTCTGCTTGTTTAATGTGTAACTGTTGCAGTTGACGCATTTGCGTAGTTGATAAACCAATTATTTTTCCCTTCTAAAACTACCTTGTCCGCCGGTTTTGGTGACGTAGTTAACTACGTTGTCGGCGGTTTTCTGCATTACGTCTTCGGCGCGCTTATAGTTTTCGGCTTGAACTTCAAGCTGGTATTTCGGGGCAGCTATGACGTAGAAGGTGATTTTGGCGTCTTTTATGCGATCATTTTTGGCTTTGTGGAAGGCGTCTTTTATGACTTTGATTCCGTTGGGTTCGGAGACTTTGATTTCGAGGACGCCGCGTACTTTGACCATTTTGACGTGGATGCGTTCCTGGGCTACTTCGGCGAATACGTCAGCATAGTTTTCTGGGACGCCTATGTCGGTTAATGCTTCGGCCCCTTCGACGGCTGCTTTTTCGAAGCCTTCGTAGAGGTCGTATTTCTGCTCAATTATGGTGCCGGCTTTTTGGTATACTTCTTCAACTGGTATGCCGAGTTTCTCTGATACGCCTCTTAGTAGTGCGTCTGCTTTGCGTTCTTTTTTCCACATCATGACTTTTTCGATGCGTTCGCGTTTGGTGACGCGGCGAAGGGATAAGTCTATGTGGCCTTTTTCGTGGTCAACGCGTAAAACTTTGAGGACTACTTTTTGGTTTTCTCGCACAAAATCGCGGATGTTTCGGATCCATGAGGAAGAGATTTCGGAAACGTGGAGTAATCCGCGTTTGTCGAATTCGTCAAGCTTTGCGTAAGCGCCATAGTCTGTGACGGTTTCGATTGTGGCGATGACGAGGTCGCCGACTTCGGGATACTGCGGCTTACGCTCAGCCAACTTTTTGGCCTCCTACTCTAGGACGGTCAATACTTCGCCGTTGATTTTTGCTCTTCCGCCGGTTGGTTCAGCGACGAGTTCTCCGCAGACATTGCAGTTGATTTTGTTAACTGTGTTGCTGAAGATGAGTTGTTCGTTGCCGCATTTGGGGCATTTCACGCGGAGGAAGACGCTGCGTGGTTTGGGGATGAGTTTATTCCATTCTGACATATTTTTTCTCTCCGTAAAGTTAGACTATCGCCAATTTTCTTAGGCGGATACCATCTTTGTGGTACATGTAGTTGCATTTTTTGCACTTTAAGCGCAAAGTCTGCTTTTTGGTTGTTTTTGCGAATGTGTGTTGTAGGGGGTATTTTTGTCCGCCGTAACCGATTTTTTCGCGTGCGTGAGCTCGCTCACCTGCGGCTAGGGCGCGGCGTTTACCCGCCTTGTAGAGGCTTACAGCATGAACTGTGTGAGCTTTACATTTTGGACAGTACGTGTTGATTTCTTTAGGAACGTTCACGTTATTCACTACCAGCTTCCCAATAAGGAAACACACTTCTTCTTATACTTTATGACATATAAACAAAAAAGATGCGGATTTTTAAGATGCAAGCAGCCCCTAAGAACCAGAGTTAAGCCAATAAATTCAAGTTAACCAATCATCCAAGAAAGTTGTTTGGCGACATGTTTGTTAAATCCTTGGATTGACTAAGCGGCATATTTTGCATTGCGAAGCCATAAGCAATACTTTTTCATTAGCATTACTTTTGAATTAAATGTGACTGCAGATGAAGGTGTAGTTACCCGGAAAGCGCAAGTTACCATACCCGTCAAGCTTCGAAGAAAATAGTCTTTTCGACTTAGCTGAGTGTTGCTCTGGCAAAATGACGGTTGAGGAAGCTAAGCGGTTGCTGGATGAGGTGCGGGGGTAAGATGCTATTAGCCGTTAGCTGTTTAGTTGTTGAATTGGCTGTTTTGTAGTTTGTTTTTTGTTTGTCGAAATTGTTTACGGGTGTGGGTTGTGTTTGAGGCTGCTTGGCGGGCGATTAACTTTATTGGGGCAGGTTAGTTGCCTAGCAAACTCTACATGGCGCCATACCACACCGCAAACTTCAACATATCTTCTATGTTGCGTGTGCACGAAAACTTTTCCGACACACCACATCCACGAATGAAACACAAACCAAACCCAAAAAGCAACCCAGTTCAACGCCTATCTTATGGTGCCGTAAAAACCGCCACACCCACATAAAGACTAACAGAAGCCCACCTGCTATATTCGCAGGGTTTGCCGCAGGTTGTCGATGATGCCCACGGGGTTAAACGCTGAAGCGCCAAACGAAAGCACAACTATTAGGAACAGCAGCCAAATGGCGGTTGCTACCATTTCGTTTTTGCGTTGCGGAAGCAGGATGTAGGTGAAGATGAATGGTATGTACCAGTTTTGGAAAAACGGCAAAAGGAAGCTGGGTGCCAACAGAAACAGTGCGGACATGGAGAGCAGCGGGTTTTTTTTGTACATGTAAAGCACGTATATCAGGGTGGCGGCAAGCGTCAAAACCACGGCGGAGGATTGCAGGCTCCAAGAGATTTGAGCGTTAGGCATAAACGCGTTGATGCTGTTCATCACCAGCTCCGGACGCGTCCCAGCCAAGTAAGGCGCACTCAAAAAAGCGGTAAAGGCGCTAACCCCGAAAAACGCCAGAGAAGCCAAAAAAAACTTGCTCCGCAGAAGCCCCAGCTTTTTGGTCCGCAAAAGCATCAAAAAACCAAACAAAATCAGCGGCATCAGAAAAATCGCAGTCTGATACTTCACAAACACCGAAACTCCAACAAGCAAGAAAAACGCGTCATAACGCTGCGCCAACAATGCGGTCACAGCCAAAACCGAAAAAAGGAAAGCCACCGAATCAAACATGCCGTCCGCAGCGAAAACAACCAGCGCCGCATAAATTATGTAGACCCCGACGAGTTTAACCACTAACTGCATGTTGTCTCCGAATTCAAGCTTCCGCTCAACCCACCCAGAAACGTGAACAAGCCGCCCAAGCTTCTCCCGCCAACCCCTCAAACTCTGAGGACTATAAAGGTCCTGCTTCCAGTAGCAGCACAAAAAGAAGTACAACCCCACATGAGCAAAAACCAGAAACACCAAAATCTCCAGCTTATACACCAACAACGCAGCCACCCCATTCTGCAGCAATAGTCCAAACGGCAAAAACAAAAAGATGCTGCCAAGCGGATACAGATGAGGCATCTCCGGCCAAGTAACAAACATGTAAGGCGAGTTATCTACGCTGGCAATCTGACCAAGAGGCGTACTAAAAACCGCAAAGCCGTCTTTTAGGAAGAGGCTGGCGGTGTAGCTGTGCCTTGGGTGGTCAGTGTACCAGTTTTCAAAACTCGCGTACGGATTAGAATTCAGGGCTAAAAGAACCAGCCAACAAACAAGCGACAACAAAACAAGCAAACCCAACCGACGCTTCGCTGTCCTGCTTAAAGACGGCAAAACGGGGCGACACGCCGAAACCCGCTGCTTCGAGTAAGCCAAAGCAAGCAAAGTAAGAATCCCAGCGGCTAAACTTGCAAAGAAAAGCCCCTTCGCCACAGACGTCAAATATGAAGTTGGCAACACGTTTTGAGGCTGCTCCACACTAACTTTGAGGTGAATTAGCCCCCGTTGGGAAGCGTTTTGAAATACAGCTTCATAATAATCTGCGCCCGCCGTGAAATTGTAAGTGAACCCCGAAGATTGGGTATTGTTATAGCGTAACCCATTGTAGGCAGCTAACGAAAAGTTTTTGCTAAAGGCCACTGGACAATCAATCAGCACAGATACATTTTCGCCGCCCCGAAAATTACCTAAGCCTTGTCGGCGGATTTCATTCACAGAAAGGTTGAAAGAATCATCAATACGAGTAACGGTTTGGGTTTGTCCAGTAGAGACAGGGTAGAGGCTGACAAGCGTTAAAGCCACGCTCACCACCAGAACCAAAAGGGAAGAGTAAAGGACGATTTGGGCGGCTTGAGCCTTCATTTCGGGCACCGTTAATCTAACCCAAAAACAGCTAACAGATATTTAATCCTAACAAACAGCCACATAACAGCGCACTATGGATGCAGAGCAGCTTTCATAGTGTAAGAAATGTAGCTTTGAATTTCTTTCCAAGTCAACTTCGATTTACCCTGTTTACGGTTAACAAAAACAATGGGAAACTCTTGAATGTTGAAGCGGCGCAGAGAAGCTTGGCGCACGGTTTCAATTTGAATTTCGTAAGTGTGGCTATGCAAGTTCCCTATGGCTTCAGACAGAAACGCAGTGGAGTATACCCGGAAGCCGCTGGTGCAGTCTTTGGGTTTTAAGCTAAGGGAGAATTTGGCGACGGCGTTGGCGGTTTTGCTGACTACTTTTCGGGTGAAGGGCCAACCTTGAATCTGCCCGTTTCTGGTGTAGCGGCTGCCGATTACGATGCCGCAGTCGCCGCTGCGCATAGCGGATAAGAGGTTAGGCATATCATTGGGGTTATGGGAGTAGTCAGCGTCCATGGTGAAAACGTATTTAGGCGGGTTTGGAGCGGAAAGGAAAAAACGGAATCCGTCAGTTATGGCGGAGCCCAACCCAGACTTTTTAGGACGATTATACAGAACTATGTTGGGGTATTTTTGTTGTTTCTCCACTACGATGTCGGCGGTTTGGTCTGGACTTGAGTCGTCTATAACTAGGATGGCAGCATCCAGCGCGAGGTGCTCGATATCCTCGATTAATCTGCCGATGCATTCAGCTTCCCTAAAAGTTGGCAATATCACTCCGATTTCGTAGCGTGGCGGAGGTGCCCCAACTAGCTCAATACCCATAACTGTTAACTCACCAAATAACTTTGAAGAGGTAAATTAATAAACCTTAACAGGTAACCTATGCCTACTTCAGTTGCCTTTGCTTATTTAGGTAGTAACGCAGCGGGTGATAGATGCGTCTGCACAACTCATCGCGGTTTCTGCAAACACCATGCGTCTGCAAAACCGAACACTGCGGACAGGTATAAGCGGTTCCTGAACCACGTTCTCCAGCGATGTGCTCGATTTGGTACCGTGTTAAGCGTTCATTGTAGTCAGAAAAAGTCTTGTACATCTCCGCAATGGCTTCAGGCGTCATGCCAATATTAACGAGAAACGATGTCAAGGTGAATCTGCCCATGTGCGAGAGGTGATGCGCCTGCGAAGCATCCGAAACCAAAGCAACAATACAAGGCGGAAAAGCCCCCTGCGTTACAGTTTTAGGCATCTCCTCAGTTTCTTGACCCATAATAGCCTGTGCCTTTTGATTTAACTGGAACGCTGCTATAGTGATCTCTTCCGGCAAGCTTTTAAGATCTGCTACATCAAGGCGTTTTTCTATGCGGCGTTTGATTTCCTCTTGGATTAACCTAACCACTTTAGCTTTGTTTAGGTAAACCATGCCGTGGTCGAAAATTTGGTTAACCAGCTTCCACTCTGAGCCATGCAGGTGACCAGCGTTATTGAGGTAAAACGTGAAACCCACGCGGTACTCCTTGTAGGGTGCGCCGTCGGCGATGTCCCAACCGAAGTCGCGTGCTATGGCAAAAATTTTTTCTTTGCTGGTTTCGGGGTGGAGCATTTGGATGTGGGCGGTTTTGGCGACGGCTAGGGCGTAGCGTTTTTTAATCCAGTTTTGTTTTGTGGCTAAAACCAGAATCATAGATGCGGCGAACGAGGCGATTTCGGTTCGGCGGTCGCGTACGGCTTCGCCTGTTTCAACGTTTTCAATGGCTTTTTCCACTCTGTCTTGGGCGCGCGCCAAAATCAGGCTGTTTTCGGGTGCTGCTATGTTCTCTATGGTTAAGGCTAAGTCTTCAATCTGTTTAGAAGCGGATTTGAGAAAAGGGTATTTGGCAAAATCCTGCTGAGATAGTGCCGTTTCCAGTTGCAAGTTGCCTTACTCGGTTTCGATTCTCGGAGCCAAGAAGAACGTCAATTTGCCTTCTTTGGTTTGCTGGAAATCGATTTTCACGGGCATATCAGTGGAGAATTCCAGCGTGGCGATTTCGGAGGTGGCGGCGGCTGCTTTGATGATTTCTGATAAGTAGCTGAGGCTGAAGGTGGCTTTGGCATTCTCTTTGACGTCGAGTTCGAGGAGGGCGTCGTTTCCTTTGCTTAGCGTGATGGTTGCGCCCATGATGTCGCCTGAAGCGGATAGGGTTAGTTTTTCGGGTTCTGCTTCGATTTTGACGTGGTCGCTTACTAGTTGTGCGTCTTCGATTGCTTGGCTTAAGCCGTGGGTGGTGGTTTTTGCTTTGACATTGAAGCTGATTTTGGGTGTAGGAACCTCTTCCTCTGAGGGTTCGAGCATGCTCATGGTGAATTTGCGGGCGTATTTGCCGGTGATAATTACGAGGAGTTTGCCGGTTTTGTCGTCTAAACTTAGTTCAACGGATTCGTCTTTGCCTGCGCGTTTGAGAAGCTTGAGGAGTTCGCTTATGTTGAGGCACATTTTGCTGGGTTCGGGTGCTTCGTATTCTTGGAATATGCTTTTTGGCCATTCAAAGTCGATCATGGCAACGCGCGAGGGGTCCATGGCGCGTAGCTTTAAGCCGTCGGGCTCGATTTTAAATGTTGCTTCGTCAACCAGAATTGAAATTGCGGTTGCCATATCCCGCAAGAGTTTAGCGTCAGACACCTTAAGTTTGAACATGTTAAACCTCTCTCGCCAACAGTTAGTGATATAATAGCTATTCATTACAGCTTAAGTTTATAAATTTAGTCCACCCCAAGCTGAAAACATGGTCGTGTAACCTTCATGGGTGGCCTAGTCTTTTGGGAGGGGCAAGTTTTGTTTCTTAAGTAGCTGAAGAAGAAAGCGTCTGCCTTTATCCGTTTTCTTCTCGGTGTTTTTGCGGCTGGTTGCGTTTTGGGTTCTGGAGCGGTTTTGGGTTGATAGTTAGCTATAGTAACTTCTACAGTAGCTCTAACTGTGTTGCTATATAAAATAGAGAAATCCTACTACCCTTCGTAATACGCATTAAGAAAGTAAGGCTTAAAGTAGCTATCTAAGTGGCCATGAATTAGAAACAACGCCTAAATGGGAAACAAGGTTTCATCTGTATGTCGGTTATAGTTAAATTCTTGAACCAATCAATAGAGGATACAATTAACTGTGAGGGTGCATCGAAAGCGTGGTGGATTCTAGGGAGTTCGTTTTTCAGCGGTTCACCGAGTTCTATCGGGATTCCGCAAACGCTGTGCCCTCGCCGCCTCTGCCCGAACAGCGCGAGTTCGGCTACTTAACATTCAAAGAAAAATTTATGGTACGTCACCGCCGATTTAACACCATCGAGCAGTTCCGCTCGGTGCTCGCAAACACCGTGCCCTCCGACGTTTACCACAGCGTTGCCTACTACGAAAACCCCGACTTTGATATGGATAAAAAAGGCTGGACCGGCGCCGACATCGTTTTCGACATAGACGCCGACCACATCCCAACGAGCTGCAACAAAATCCACGATGAATTCCGCTGCGCCAAATGCGGCTTTGAAGGGCGCGGTATAACCCCTGAAGTTTGCCCTTGTTGTGAAGCCACCAAATTCCAAACCCGCATCTGGGCATGCGACCTCTGCATCAAAGCAGCCCGAGATGAAGTGGCTAAACTGTTAGATATGCTTGAGAACGACTTTGGGTTTAGCCAATCTGAGATGCGAACGTTTTTCTCGGGTCACCGCGGCTACCACCTTCACCTTGAAAGCGAGGCGGTGCGGTCGCTGGATGCTATGGCCCGTAAAGAAATCGTTGACTACGTCACAGGTTTAGGTTTAGGCGTTTTGGATAAAGATGCAAAAGAAGAGAAAGCCAAACGCAAGCGAGGTGGAAACAAGTTTATTCTGCACAATTTCGGGTGGAACCGCCGCTTAAAAGTTGGTATGGAAAAGTTTCTGCTCGAAGCAACCCCCGACACCCTAAAAGAGGTGGGCATCCGAAACAAAGCTCTGCTTGAAAGCCGTGACACAGTGATTAAGCGGGCGATTCAGGAAGGACGATGGGACAGCATCAAAGGAATAAGCGAACAAACCTGGATTAGACTCTCTGAATATATCAAAACCACCCAAGCGGCCTTAATCGACACCGTTGTAACCACCGACATCCACCGACTCATACGCATGAACGGTACCCTGCACGGTAAAACGGGCTTAAAAAAAGTCGAGTTCAAGCCAAGTGAATTGCAAACTTTCGACCCCTTCACTGGAGCAGTAGCTTTTAAAAAGGGCAAAGTAAGAATGTTGGTGTCTGACGCGCCAGAGTTTAGGATGAGTGGGGAAACGTTGGGTCCATACAAGAACCAAACAGTTGAGCTGCCAGTAGCCGCCGCTGTTTTACTAATCTGCAAACGCAGAGCTGAGGTGGCGCCCTAAATGTATGATGAACTCTACGCGGCTTGGCGTCGCGAAATCGATGATCCCTCACTCGGCGGGTTGCCGCAGGATTTTTACGCTAAAATCGCAGAGTACCTCAAATGTATAAACGAGGATCATAGCCAAGAACAGAAAACCGTTAAAATCGCCTTGTTGGAGCATGAATCCCGAAACGTCCACCGCATGCTGGGCGAGCTGTTGGATATTCGTTATCGAAAAATCATCAAAACCGTTACTAGGCTGCATAAGGTGCCTATTGAGTTGTTGGCTTCTGAAGAGGCTAAGATGTGCCAGACCTTCGTTGGGTTTGCAAACGCTTATGAGCAGTTTGCCAAGAACCTCATGGAGGGCCAGCAGACGCCAATCACCGTTACCATCGTCCAGCCTAATCCGGCGGCTTCCGCCACAATCGCTGAAACGCCCAAAGTCGAACCTAAACCTCCTGTTGTACATGTTACTCACAAACGCCTTACGCTTCGCTTCACTAAAGCCATCCCTGCCATTATGGGCGCAGACATGAAGTCATATGGGCCTTTTGCTGCGGAGGATGTGGCGTCGCTGCCTGCTTTGAATGCTCAGATTTTGATTAAGCAGGGACTGGCGGTTTTGGTTGATGCGGCTGCCTAAAATGCTGCCACAACATCACAGCAGCTAAAACGACTATGGGGAATGTAACTATCCATGTCATAGCGTATAGAGGCCCGTAGTAGAAGTGGAAGTCTGAAACTTCAACTGAGTTGACGCCGTATTGAACCCCCAAGGTGAAGATGGTGGCTATACGCACCACGTTTATGGCGTAGGTGACGGTTGCGCCGACGGCGAAGAAACCGATTTTTGCCCTCCAAGAAACATTCATCTGCTTAAGGAAAAGCAGGGCAACTGCAGTAAATATGAGCAGGCTCTCAATGCCGGCGCAGGGCCACGCAATAGCAAACGTAGCTGAACCTCCGACACCCGAAACCGCTAGTGTAGGCATGCCTGTGGCAGCGTCGGTTCCCGGAATCACCCCATAACCCATCCAACCTAAAAGCGAGGCGGCTAGGGAGGCGGTAGTGGGCACCAGCAACTGGAAGGGTGTGAATTCACCGTAGGGGAACACGTTGTCGACGGTGTAGAGGAGCCCGACTATCGCTAGGAACAGGGCGGGGAGAGCGAAACGGGTTAAGCCTTTTCTGCCGAAGCCAAAGTAAGCCATCAAAAGAAACATGAATGCAAAGACAAGGTACTCAACTGCAAGCGGCATGGAGTCTGCCCATGCGACGCCACCAACTGTTGAGGCGCCTACGATGGCATTGTTTAAGCCCAAAGAGTATTCTGCGGCAACATAAACGGTTGGCAAAACCAGGGATAAGGCGTAGATGGCAGTTTGGGTTCTGTTGCGTAAGTTAATTTGTATTTTTTCCCAGCTTAAAATCAGCTCTAACGCGATAAGCCAGATGAAGAACAACTGGAAAGTTCTGCCTTTCCACATCAGCTGAAAAGAATCCTGCGCGGAGACATTGAAGGGTTCGAAGGGGTTAAACACAAAAAGCAGTACTAACGGAACCGCAAACGCAGCAATCGGCAACAGCTTAAGCAGCATAGAGCGAATGGCGGTTTGGTCTCCGGATTTTTTCAAACAAAACACAACTTTAACAGTGGAAATGGAAACTTAAAAACCGATTTGCAAGAAGCCTCCAAAAGATGGCAGAAGCCTAAAAGGAGAAAAGAAGGGAAATTTTAGCTGTATTCTCTGTAAGTATAGTTGCATTTGGTGCAACGCAGAAACTGAGTGGAAGATTCATCTGCGCCGCGGGTCTGCACTTGCCACACGTAAGCGGTGTTATTGCCGCACCTTGGGCATTCAATACGCACAGTTGGAAGAGTGCTTAGTTTCTGCTCCTCCTTACCAATGACAGCTACAAACTGTTGAGGATTATGCTGGATAACTTTGGGAGCTACTTTCGTCTCAACAGCTTCAGTTTCAGGTTTTTTGTAGCCGCATTTTCCGCAGGTTAAGACCAAAGTCGCTTCTTTGCCGCTTTTCGATTTTTTTGGTTCAAGACGGGAACCACATTTAGGGCAAAATTCCATAGGTGTTTACACATCCCATTTGGGGGATTTCCTTAGCGTTGAAGCTTTTATACTTTTTCCAATTTCCACGTTTAAGAAGAAACGCCGGACGCAACAAGATGAGCAACACGCAGCGGCTCAGGCAAACTGCCACGAGTCGAAGTAATCTCCAGAATAGTTTTTGCCTCCTCCAAACCTATCCCAGCAAGCTCGATGTAGAGTTTAGCGCCGCGGTTTTGAACCTCAAAAATTTCACCCGCCGACTGCAGCATTTGCCACCGCAAATCAGAATCAGGCAAATTACAAAGGGCACTACGGATTGCAACTAAGTCAGGTTTGTCCTGCGTAGCCGCCAAAACCGGCACCCCCGTTGCTTCATGCAGCCGCTTAATATCCACCAGGTTAAAACCCGCAACCGTAACGCCGTTAAGCATCACGAGCCGCAGCTGCCGCCTATGCGGCGAAGCATTAATCATTTTAGCAATTTTTTCCGTAGCATCTAACCCGTCGACCTCGACGTAGGTGTGCATGACGCCTTCGACGGAGCTTCCGCCCCGAAAAACCACGCCCACCACAATGTCAGCGCCTTTTGTGCGGGGTTCAAATTTGCCGTCATCCACACCCAAAACTCGAACTTCAGCTTTCACTATTCGGAAACGAGTTTTGCCACTCAAAATTAACCCTAAAAATAATACTACAAGTTAACTAAAATGAATTTAGGATGAAAAAGAAGAAAGGTTATGCGTTTACCGCTTTTTCGAGTTCTTCACCGAAGGCTTCGTTAGCGGCTTTAACCTTTGCCACCGCTTCAAGTATGGCGTCTTCAGGTTTATCTTTGCCTTTCACGCGAACAAAAATAATCGGGCTCGACGCCAAGGGGTGTGGTAGGTCGTAGCCTGCGAAGTCGACGCGTTTGTCTTCCAAGAGTTTTTTCTGGATTAGGTTGCAGAGTCCGTGGCTGGTGCCTTCGATTTCGATTTTAAGTTCGTTTTCGGTTCTTTTTAGGACTTTAACTTTCATCTTAAATCACTGTTTAAAGTGGTTCTTTGCCGTAGTCTGGAGCGATTTTTCGGCGTTCAATGTTGCCGCATTTGGGGCACCTTAGGTCATAGCGTTGGGGCTGCAGTTCAAGGAGGGTGCCGTCGTTAGAGCAGAAAGCGTGAATTATGCCGAGGTTTTTGTCGTTTGTGGATAGATGGAAAATCTGGTTTTTTTCCGAGATGACTTTGGCTCGGACGATGTCGCCTGGTTTGCAGACGTCGCTCATTTGGTCGATGTAGCGGTCGGAGACGTCGGATACGTGGAGGATGCCGCCGAATGTGCCTGAGATGTCTTTTTTGCCGATTTTGAAGATTTTAACTAAAACGTTGTCGGATTGGGCGTTGCCGATTTGTCCGATGACTACCGTGCCAAGTTTGGGGTAAACTGCGCCTTCCAAAATGGGGTAAACTGAGACTTTGCGGTTCTGCAAGTCTAGGAGGCTGCGTCCGATGATTTTTGAGTAGATAACGCCGTCTTTAACGTATGTTCCCGAGTCGGGAATGAACTCTTCTATGACGCCGAGGCGTTCGCCGGGCATCACTAGTTGTCCGCTTTTTTGTTCTGGAGCTTTTAATGCCATACTATTTCAACTGACCTTATGTGAATTTATAAGCTTAATTTGATAAGTGCATAGGTTTAGTTTCCACTCACCGCAATAAACCTTTTGATAAATAAACAAAAATAAGCTGCCGCCCCTTGTGTCAGGTTTTTTGTTTTTTAGTAGTTGAAGAAGAGAACGTTGCCTTACTCATAGTCTTCTAGGGGTTTGGCTGTGGCGTCCGTTTTTGTTTCAGCCCTCTGGTTTGGTTGCACGAGCAGCTAGGGAAGTTCAGTGGCACCTCTTTTGTCCAGCGAGCTACTATGAGGCAAAGCCAGCTGCACAGAGCCTAACTCTGTAAATACCGCAACGTCCGCTAACAGAGGGAAACAAGTTAACCTACGATATCTTAAAAGAAGTCATCGTCAAAGAACCTGCAACCGCTCTATCGTTGAAAACCAATATTTCTTCATCTTTCTCTTTTAGTGCCAAAACATAAAGTAAAGGCAAATAATGCTCCGGCGTTGGGATAGCTAAGTTAAAAGCTTCGCCCTGAGACCGATAATCTATTAGCCGCTCATGGTCATTGCTCAAAATCAACCTTTTCATAGCCTCATTAGCTTCAATCGCCCAATCATAACCATACCCCAACATGTTACCATGGGTCCAGTCAACCAAACCCAGATTATGCACAATATTCCCGCTGCCAATAATCAAAACCCCTTCACTGCGAACAGAAGAAAGTTTTTTGCCCAAGTTATAATGAGCTTGACTGTTTTTGCGGTAATCCAAGCTCAATTGAACAACGGGTACATCCGCGTTTGGAAAAAGATGCTTAGCTACAACCCAGCAACCATGATCAAGACCCCACTTGTAATCCAAGCCTACCTCAACCTCGGTCACTATATTTTTGATTTCTTTTGCCAAGTGGGGATTGCCAAACGTAGGATATTTTACCTTATACAATTCCGGCGGGAAACCAAAGAAGTCATGAATTGTTTTGGGTTTCTCCATAGCTGTCACAAAAGAGCCCTGAGTCTCCCAATGCGCTGAAATACACAATATTGATGACGGTTTGGGGAGGGTTTTTGCAATGGATCTGAATCCCTCTACAAACTCGTTTTCTTCTATAGCGTTCATTGGGCTGCCATGTCCGAGAAAAAGAACAGGCATTTTCTTTACAGGCTCTGCAATGTTTTTATTTTTAGTTCCCATACTGGAAACTCCTCAGTAAAAATCTAAGCCAATATAATTTTCAGTAGGCTATTAAGATATCTTTCAAATGTGCATAGTAGCCAATTTAAACTCGTCTTCAACTTTTCTTGGCAAGGTGAAGAATGCGTTTAGCTCCGTCGCTTTTGGGTAACGTATAGGTCGATTACGAAGTCGTGTTTTAGTTTCTTGTGGAAATCAAACATTTTCGGAATAGACATTAGCATAGAGTAAACCGCTTGCACTTGTCCGCCATGTTTGGCTATGAAGCGTTCGAGGAACGGATTGGGCTGCACTTGCACTGTGCCCCCGCTTGCCTTTAGCATTCGAATTAGACGCTCGTCGACTTCTGGGTGACTGTGCAACGAGTAAACGGCGTCGGCGACTTCCATCGCCTTAACGAGGAAAGGGCGGTCGGCTTCTCGGTGCTGCACGCCAAAGGGCGGGTTCATAACTACTGCGTCGAAGTGCCCAACTATGGCTGCGATGTCGCCGTGTACGAGTTGAATGGGCAAGTCTGCTTTGACCGCATTTTGTTTGGCGGTTTGTATGGCTGAGCGGTCGATGTCGATGCCCACAACTTCTTTCGCTCCCAAAAACTCTGCGCCCAGCCCTAATCTGCCGGTTCCGCAGCCCAAATCCAGCACCCTTCTGCCCACAACGTCGCCGTTGCCATACGCGGCTAGGTAAAGCATGTTCGCCGCGATGGCTTCGGGCGTGGTGTACTGCTCTAGCTGCCACTTCGGGCTAGGCTGAGCATCTAACCTACCCAAAAACAGTTCCAAGTCTAGTTTGCGAATAAGCCTTTTCTGAGCATGTCCGTCCATGTGATTTCTCCGCAGACAACCATAAACTCGTTAATTGTCAAAATAGGCTTGCTGAATTTGCCTGGGGCGTCCAGCGAAATGCGGGGGCAGGCGGTGTTGACGTAGGCGTCGAACTGGGGGAACTCCATTAGGGCGTCGGGTGTGATTTCTCGTCCTGCCAGCAGGTAGGCTTTGCGCCCCGTTTTCTCTGCCAGGAGCTTGGTTTTTTGGGCGTCTTCAAGGTGCCGCTGCCCAGGTTTGAGGCCGACGAGGACGCCGATGGTTTTTGCTGCCTGCGCTTCCTGAATACAAGCGAACCGCTGTTTTAAGAGGCGCTGTGCCTGGTCACTGATTGAGTAAGCTCGGTTATCGTAGGGGTCCGCCACTACTGTAGGTTTAGAAGTGCCCAAGGCGATGCCGAGAGCGTGGAACAAGCCGCCGCCTACAAACAGAAAAGCATCAACCTGCCCTGAGATGGCGGAGGCGTTGCTGTAATTGCAGCCAATCACCTGCCCCGCGTGCGCCAGTTGTTTGGCATCCCCGACGTACACGTTTTTGCCTGCAAGGGTCAGAAGCCGTTTTGCCCGCTCAAGCAAGTGTATATGCTGCACTGAGGTAGTTAATCCGACATTGTTGAAGCAGTCAAGCAGGGGCAACGCTTGCTGGATGGCGGTGTCTACTGAGACATCAGCGTGCGCTTCGACGTATAGTGCGGGGATTTTAGTGTCTGCCACCATTTTTGAGTGCCCAAAATGAACCACCAAATCCGCGCCTAAAGCTTCTGCGTCGGCGGCCGCGATGTCGCATGCGCCGTAGCATGGGTCGGAGGAGATGATGGCGACTGCTCCCTGTGCTTCTATGGCTTGTGCGATTTTGGTTGCTTCTGGCTTAAGCCCCTGTGGCATCTGCAAAACAACCCGTTTGGCGTCTAATTTGCGGATTTCGGTTTGGATGCGGGTTATTTCAAAATCGAAGCCTAACATAGGGTGTTCACTAACAGAAAGAATTTGAAAGAAGTTAAAGATAGAGATGGGGGAAGTTTACCATTCCCAGTCGGGAACGGGTTTTTTGAGGGGTTTACCGGCGGCTAGGGCTGCTTGTTCGGCGAGGCGTTCCAGTATGATTTTCTGTTCTACTTGGGCGACGTGTTTGCGGGTTGCGGCGACTGCGTCGTTGTTGACGGAGAGACTGTCGATGCCTGCTCTGACGAGGAACTCTGCGAAGTCGGGCAGGTTGCTTGGTCCTTCGCCGCAGATGCTGACTGTGCAGCCGTTTTCGTGTGCTACTTGGATTAGGTGTGCGATGATGCGTTTGACTGCGGGGTCGCGTTCGTCGAAGTATCCCATTTGTCCGAGGCGTTCGGAGTCTCGGTCAATCATGAGCACGCCCTGTGTCATGTCGTTTGAGCCTATGCTGAAGCCGTCGACGAGTTTGCTGAATTCGTCCGCCATGATTGCGATTGCGGGGGTTTCTGCCATGAACCAGATTTTGAAGTCCTTGTTGCGTTCTAAGCCTTGTTCTTTCATGATTTGCAGGACTGCTTTGGCTTCCCAGAGAGTTCTAACCATTGGGAGCATGACGTAGACGTTTTTTAGGCCCCATTCGGTTCTGCATTTTTTTATAGCTTGGCATTCTAGTTTGAAGGCTTCGATGTACCATTTGCTGATATAGCGGCTGCATCCTCTCCAGCCAAGCATAGGGTTTTCTTCGTTAATTTCGTATTTTTCGCCGCCTTTGAGTCCGCGGTACTCGTTTGTTTTGAAGTCGCTTAGGCGGACGACGACGGGTTTAGGTTGGATGGCGCGTGCGACGGTTGCGACGTTTTCTGCAAAGATGTCAACGAATCTTTGGCTTTCGCCGTTTTCGACGAATAGCATGGGGTGCTTGCCGATTGCGGATGCCATGATGAATTCGGTGCGCATGAGTCCGATGCCTTCGAAGGGCAGGTTTTTGTATTGCTCGATCATTTCGGGTGTGCCGAGGTTCATGTAAATCTTGGTTGCGGTAACTGGAGCCGCTTCAGCTGCGACCACGGTTACGCCGCTTGCTGCTGGTTGGGTGGCTTCTTTGAGGACGCCTTCGTAGATGATGCCGTTTCTGCTGTCAACGGTGTATTCTACGCCGGTTTTCATAAGTTGAGTTGCGTTTTCTGTGCCGACGACGCAGGGGATGTTGAGTTCGCGGCTAACGATTGCTGCGTGGCTTGTAATACCGCCTTTGTCAGTGACTATGGCGGACGCCATCTTCATGAAGGGCACGAAGTCTGGGTCAGTCATAGCGGTTACGAGGATGTCGCCTTTTTGCATGTCACGGTTCGCATCGTCTGGGTTTAGGACTACTTTGGCTTTGCCGACACCGTATCCTCTTCTGCCTGCGGATATACCTTTAACAACAATTTTTAGGGCTTCTGCGGCTTTGTTTTCTTCCATCTCAGGTCCTTCTGTGTTTTTTGTTCCGTAAATTGTTTCGGGGCGTGCCTGAACAAGCATCATGTTTTCTGGGTAGGCAAGGTCTGCGTCGATTGCCCACTCGATATCCATGGGTTTACCATAGTGTTTCTCGATGCGTTTAGCCAAATTGCCTAGGAAGGAGATTTCGGTGTCAGTTAAGCACACTTGGCGTTGCTCAGCCTCAGGAATGTCCAGATGCAGGGTTTTGCCTGTTTTTGGGTCACGGATGTACTTGATTGTTTTCTTAGAAATACGGCGCTCTTTAACAACCAGAGTGCTTTTGTCGACAACAAAGTTGTCCGGGTTAACAGCGCCCGAAACAACCGTTTCGCCTAAACCAAAGTTGCCATCTATAACAATTTCATCTCGGTTGCCGCTAACTGGGTTAATAGTAAACATGACGCCGGCAGCGCGGCTGTTAACCATTTTCTGCACACCGACGCTTATGAAAACTTTCTCGTGGGGGAAACCTTTCTCGTTGCGGTAAAAGATTGCTCGCGGAGTGAAAAGGCTACTCCAGCATTTCACAACTTTTTCAATTAAGTCGTCGGCACCTTTTACGTTGAGGTAGGTTTCTTGTTGCCCAGCAAAAGATGCGTCTGGAAGGTCTTCTGCGGTTGCGCTGGACCTGACGGCTACAAAGGTGTCTTTGAGTGCGAGGCGCCTGTTAAGTTCCGCATACGAGGAGCGTATTTCGGCTTCGATGTCTTTGGGCATCGGAGTCTTCTCCATCAGTTCACGGATATGTTTTGAGGCTACGTCGTATTGTTTGGGGTCGTTTGGGTTAGTTACTGTGCTTTTAATGATGCTGTAGATTTGCTCTGCCAGTTTCTTCTCGACAATGTAGCGTTCATACGAATACGCCGATACGGCGAATCCAAAAGGAACAGGAAGCCCGGCGTGGATCATTTCGCCGAGGCTGGCGTTTTTGCCGCCAACAACAGATACGTCAGTGTTTCTTAAATTATCAAACCATAAGACAAGCGCTTTGTCTTTGCCGCTCAAGCAGTCTCCGACTCCGGTTCAGCTTTCTCGGCGGCAGCTGCAGGAGCTTCGAGCTTGGTGATAACGATTTTGCAGGCGATTGGAAGTTTTGCGCTGCCACGTTTGAGGGATTCTTTCGCTACGGCTTCTTGGCCGGCTTTAACTTTAACGGTTATGATTGGCTGGCCGACTTCGACTTTAGCGGCTGTGCCGACTGCAGCGCCGAAGCTGCGCCTCATTCCTTGTTGGAGACGGTCAGCGTGAGCGCCGAAGATCATTTTGTTTTCTCTTAGAATGATATGTGGGTATGGGTGAACCAGCATGTAGTAGTCGTTGACGACTTTATCCATTAAGACACGGTTGGAGGCTACACGGGCAGCTTCTAATGCGCAATGGCGGATCTGAACGCGCTCAGTTGCGATGAGTTGACCTTGAATTGCAAATTCAGTTTTAGTATCTCCCATGGTGAACTTTACGATTTTAGGTGGAGGAAAACCGTGAGCGTACTCTTTACGGGTATAAGCCCGGTTCTTTACGTGTCGATAGTTTCTTGCATGCATGCGACGTCACTTTTCGGTAGCATACTCTCATCTCCTGAGATATTTAAACGATTTGTAAAACTTCAGCGATGTAACCGTGCCAAAACCTAATTCCAAGAGTTTACTTAACACAGTCAAATAACGCTTCTGCCGCTCATCACCTTATATACTTAGTTTACTTTTCTTTCCCCAAATGCCAACTTACATATTTATTTCAGGCAAAAACTGGACCCTCTCCCTAGCAGAGCTAACCCAGTACTTCAAAGCCCGAAACACCCCATTCACAATCGAGTACTTCTCCACCGAATTCTTCACCCTAAACTTCCCCAACGCCTTAAACCCCAAAGTCATCGACGACCTAGGCGGAACCATAAAAATCGCCCAAACCAAAACCACCCTACCTACCCAAACAGTCAAAGAAGCCTTCCAAACAAAAAACAAACCCCAACAAAAACAACTCGCCCAAACCTTCGCCCAAAGCGGCGCAGCAGAAGGCATGGCAAACTCTGAGGGAAAACTGCTTTTCGGCGTATCTATATACACCTCTGACACAGCGCTAAAAGTCTTAGGCGGACGACTACAACGATTCGTAGGCAGCGCCATAAAAGACGAGTTAGCAAAGAAAGGCGTCAAATCCGGCTTTATGGGCACCGACCCAAACCGCCCCGAAGCCCAACTCAGCCACGTTGAAGTGCTCAAAAAAGGCATGGCAGAAAACCAGTCTGAAGTTTTAATCTGCATCGGCAAAACCAACACGTGGATAGCTAACACCGTCGCCGTCCATAACCCCTTTGAGTTCCAAAAACGCGACGTCTACAAACCCAACCAACGCGCCATCTTCGGCATGCCACCCCGCCTAGCAAGAATGATGGTTAATCTTTCGGCGTGCACTTCGGAGAAAACTTTGCTGGATGCCTTCTGCGGAGTCGGCACCATTCTGCAGGAAGCGCTTATGGAAGGGGCGGCAGTTGTCGGTTTAGACGTTAACTCCTGGTGCGTCAAAGCCGCAGAAGAAAACTTGCAGTGGCTGGCGTTGGAATATGGTTTAGTTGGAACAGATTTTCGTGTGGTTCAAGGTAACGTGGAAAACCTGACTGAGAAGGTTGGGGTGGACAGCGTGAACTGCATAGTCTCCGAACCTGACTTAGGGCCTGCGCTTAAAGAAACCCCGACTGGGCCCTACGCTCAGAAAATCATAGAGAAGCTGACGCCGCTGTTCATGGAGTTTATTGAACAATCTTATCAGGCGCTGCAGCCTAACGGGCGCTTGGTGGTTGCTACCCCCTTTATCCGCACGCGTTCACGTGAAGCAGTCACTATGCTTCTGGAAGAGAAAATCCGGGAGGTTGGCTTCAAACGGGTCTACGCCTTCATCGACGACATGTTCAGCCCAGAAGCTCCCGAACACGGCAGACTTATGGGTGCGCCGACGCTGGTGGAGATGGATGAACGACACAAAATCGGCAGAGAAATCCACATCCTCCAAAAACAGCGCTAAACCGCTGCATGCACAGTTTATTAGTTTGTTTTGCAAACTAATTTTTTATTAACATAGGGATGTTTATGGCAACCGCTGAGAAAGCTCATAGACCTAACTGGGACCGCTACTTCTTAGACATGTGTGAAGCGGTAGCTGCCCGCGCCACATGCGACCGTGGCAAATGCGGAGCGGTAATCGTCAAAGATAAACGAATTATGACCACAGGATATGTGGGGGCGCCCGCGGGGTTGCCTCACTGCGATGAAGTCGGCCACGACATGCGTCAAGTTACCAACGGCAACGGCGAAGTCAGCCAACACTGCGTACGCACACTGCACGCGGAGCAGAACGCGATTTTGCAGGCGGCAAGGTTTGGCATTCCGCTGGAGGGTGCAACGTTGTTTTGCAAGATGACGCCGTGCCGTACTTGTGCTATGATGATCATCAATGCTGGCATTAAGCGGGTTGTTTGCGAGAAACGCTACCACGCAGACAGGGACACTCTCGAGATGTTTAAGGAAGCAGGTATTGAGTTGTGCATCATGAACGATGAAGTCATGAAGTACGACAAACAGTAAAAAAACTCCGCCATTCCATGGACTATGTGGCTGGATAACGCTTGTGCCAGACCGCATCCACATATGCCGCACAAACCATTCCAAAAAAGCAGCCGACCCCAACGCCAGCCTTGTAGTGCCACAAACAACACCACACCCACACAAACAAGGAAACAAATTTTCAGATTAAACAAAATAAAAAAATATAGAAAAAAATAGCAGACAACTACTTCATCGTGGGAACAACAAGCCACTTAACGTTGTCAAATCCATATTTCTCGATAAGCGGCTCAGAAAAGTCAGGAGCCAAATCGTTGTCGATCTCCGCAAACGCCACAGAGTCACCCACACGGAAAACAGCTGCCACCTCAGGGAGATCTCTTAGCCCAGCGTATTTGGCTTTGATAATCCAGTAATCCGCTTCTTCGGGGTCAGGATCAATTATCCAACTGTACTTGTCATCAGGATGCTTGCCCTCTGCATAGTTAAATGCGCAGACGACTTCGCCTACGGTTTTGGGGTTATCGTTTGTTTTAACGTAAAACCAGATAGTCATGATTAACGCCAAATAGATATATGGCGTCAGGGTGGCTTAAACGTTTTTTGTGTTTAGCGTTTAGCTTCGATTAGGGTGAGGGTTTCAAAAAACGGCAAATTCTGAGTGGCAACAACCACCGCAGACATGCCTACTGAAGTGAATCTTTGGATGGTTTCTTCTATCCCAGTCAAAGTGGACTGCATTAGCAAAACCCGCCCGCCCGGCTTCAGGTACATAGCGACTTCCTCAATGAATCGGTCAACCCATAAGCGTCCGTTTGCGCCGCCAGCCCAAGCTCGCCCAATCCACGACTCATCTTCACCTACCTCAGAGGGCAAATAAGGAGCGTTAAATAAAACCACATCAAAAAAGGCGATCGTGGCAAACGCAGAAAACAAGCTGCCCTGAACAAAGTCGATTCTAACTTCAACTCTGTTTAGTTCGGCGTTGGCTTTAGCGATGCAAACCGCATAAGGGTTAATATCAACTGCCACCACCTCCGCGCCCTGCTTTGCCGCCGTAACCGCCAAGATGCCGCTGCCTGTCCCCAAATCCAGAACCCTCACTCCAGCCGCTAGATGGAGCTTCTCAGCGAAGAGAAAAGAATCCTCTGCGGGTTCATACACGTCGTCATTGACATCAAAAACTAATTCGCCTATTCGGATGCGTTTAGTTGAACAGTGCATCTGCGATTTCTCCAAAAGCTTTAGGTTCTAATTCACGGGGACGTTTGTCCAGGTGGGGGAGCGTTGAGGCAAGTGATTCCGACTCTTTTTTGCCCATTTTACATTGGCGTCTAAGAAAAGGGGCAACGGCTTTGGCGAGTTTCTTATTACGCTGGGTAAACAGCCATTTTGTAATTTGCACAAAAACGGCAGCATTTTCAACTTCGAAAGGTTTTGCGCTCCAAGGTTTTAGACGCAGAATGACAGAATCTACCTCGGGAGGCGGATAGAAGCATTCCTTTGGCACCAAATCCAAAAGTTCCGCCTTCACCTGCTGATTAGCTACAACTGTGAGCCAACCGTATTCTTCGGAGCCCACTTGCGCCGTGAGGCGTTCTGCGAATTCACGCTGCACCACCATCACTGCACAAGCCATGTTTCTGGTAAGAAGCCAAGTCACCAGCTGCGTTGAGAGGTAGTAAGGTGGAAGTGCGATAACTTTATTGAACGGGGGCAATGGGGTTTTCAAAACGTCGCCCTCCACAACGGAAATGTTAGGTAAAGCATGGATTTCTCTACGCAGCACCTCTGCAACCCGCGGATCCTTTTCCACCGCTATAACGGCTTTGCATTTATCAGAGAGAAATCGGGCTAGGAAACCAAAGCCTGCGCCTACATCCAAAACCACATCGTCCCCTCCAACGTCGGCGTACTCAGCCATTTTAGGGTAGAAAGCTGGTTCAATAAAGAAGTTTTGACCCAAAAGCTTGTTTGGGCTCAAATTTTGGGATAAAAGAAGATGCTGGATTTCGGTTAAACTCATCAGAGAAGCCTTACTGGGTTCTGGTGAACAGCCTGTATTTGCTGTCGCCTTCAAGCTCTTCCATGACGCGTTTAGTTATGAGCTTAACCGGGTTAGGCAGCTCGGTGCGTTTCTGCAAATCCTCGAAGCTTTCGAAGGGTTTGCGTTCGCGTTCGTTTATGACTTGCCACATGTACTTTTTACCGATACCAGGCACCAACTCAAGAGCATGCATGCGTGGGGTTATAGCGCGGGCAGTGTTGAAGAAGTTTACAAACCATTTTTCACGGTTAGCGACGATTTTGCTGATGACGCTGGGCAACTCGGATTTGGCTGAGGCGGTTAACTCTTCGAAGCCTATGCGGCCAATGATGTAGGTGACTTCTTCGCGGCTGTCTTTTCCAACGTAGACGCGGTCACCGGGTTTAAGCATCAACCCTTCCCTAACCAGCGCCTCTAGGACGGTGAAGAATTCTTCGCCGACACACTGAATAAGTGCGCCAGCGCGGTACCCAGCGCGGCCCGTAGGGCGTACCCCTGGTTTACCGTGCGGTAAAAAATCGACTACGTAAGCGTTCTCTTCGTAACGTTTTTCCATGACAGCCAACTCTTGTGCCTTCTAGAGTATTCTCGTGTTCTGCTTAAAAATACTTAGCCACTTAGAGGCTACTTGAGCAGGCGACTCTCGTTTAAGAGCTCCACGATTTGACTGAGTTTCTGGGTTTCGATGATTTTGCGTCCTCCCGCAAGGAAAACCCTTAGCTCATCCACTGTTCCAGGCAAACAGTTTAGGATTTGAACTGCTTCTGCCTCGTTAAGTTCATATTCTGTGACAAGTTTCTGCAAGAGTTCTTTAGCTTTTTCCGGCGTAATTTTACTAAATTTGCTTGCGTAGTCAAGGGTTCGGCGCTGGAACTGGTCAAGGTTTTCTTCGCCTATGCTTTCCAGTACCTTTTTGACTTGAGGCAATGTTAGCCGGTTTTCACTTACTTCTCTCTTGCTCATCTTGTCTTCACCTAAGTGCCTGTGTAGGGTTCTAGATGCTCTGAGCGTACAATTATGGTTTTTATTGCTTCGCCCTGTGGAACACTGACAACGTATCCTCTTCCGCGTTTCTCGACTATGAAACCGATTTTGCCGTGGAAACGTTTGTGAGGCATACTTTTCTGGGTACTAGAATCCATCTTTATGATTACTTGGTTACCAGTCTCGTATACGTGAAGTAACTTGCTGAGTTTTGGTTTTCCTTTTTCACGAGTTGGCTTTCGCAGAAGACTGCGTGTACCAGAGTAATAGCCTTTTGAACCTCTCATTATATTTTCACCGTTTTACTCCATGATTACGTTGAGAACGTCAAGCTTAAGCGTCTTCGCTGGGTTATCAAGCAAAGCCGACACATTGGGTACTGTACGTCCTTCATCTCCAGACACCAATTCTTTCACGTAGAGCCCACCCTGACATCGAATATATAGGAGGGCACTCTTAAGCGTCACCTTCTTAACTTCAAGCTTATATATGTACCTTTCTCGTACGATGTCTGCGCGGCGATGCACAACACGCAATGGTGTCTGCTGACGAATCAACGCGCCAGTAAGCTTCTCTTCCAACATGCGCAGACCTTCCTCAGTCAAGTCCTTCTCGAACTCCGCCAGTAAGCGATATTCTTTTTGGGCGTTCTCACCTTTCTTGAGGTGACGGACATCATCTTTGGAGGCAAAATGCAAACCCTCCACCTCCACCTTACCTACGCCGCCTGCGTTAACCGCCGCCTCAATTAGTTTGAGATCAACTGAGCGCCGTTTAGGCTGAGAAACCTCTACAATATAGGGTCTACCAGAACCCAGCATCCGAGCGTCAATGTCTTCTCTACCAGACGCATGGAAAAACGCCTCTGACCCGCCAGTAGCTTCCAGAAGCGGCTTCGAAGTGAAAGCCTCAACCGACTCGGGATACAGCTTGCCAGTGCCTCCGCATTTGTGGCAGCCCCGTCCGCGGCAACTACAGAACCACTCCGACTGTGGCACGTCACGCACGAGTTTGCGGTATCTGCCGCCCACAAAAAGAGGATTAATCTGCAGCCTGATTGTCTCGGCGAATGGGTCGATTACGGGCACCACCTCAGGGGTGAGGTATTCTGCTTCTTTGCTTGTGGCTTTAGCAAAGGCTTTTCCTAGCACTCTGCCGAATTCATGGCGGAGGCTTTCGCCGTGTGTTATGTTTTGGGAGCCTTTGAATTCGTCTTCGCGCTCCTCCACTTCGGTAGGCAACTCGATGCCGACCAAGAAGGTTTTGTACTCGTATTCTTTGAGGGCGTCGGCGGCTTTTTGAGTTAGCGCCGCAACCTGTTGGAATTTGTCTTCGCAGAGGTGACACTTTAAGTCGGCGTCTGGTTTGGCGGCAGGTTTTTTTAAGTGCTCAAGCGTTTTCTGCGCTGTAACACAAAAACCGTTAGTAGCCAAAACTGTGAGCCGCTCAACAGCAGCAACTTCGTTTTCGGCTACCGAAACGTTAGCCTGCAACGTCAAACTAATCTTCAGTGCGTTGCCGCGTACATTGTTCTCCATACCGTAACCCAAAAGCGCAAACTGCCGGCCTAAACAGTGGTCACAAAGCGGGTATTTACTGAGCAACTCGTAAACTTTCTCTAAAACGTCCATCAGCTAAACCCGCTACATTCCCATACCCATAGGCATGCCGCCTTTACCACCCAAACCGAACGGTAGCTTCTTTTTGCGTTTAAACATCTTGAGCATTTTCTTCATGTTAAAGTATTGTTTAACCAGTTCCTTGACTTCTTTTTCGCTGGTTCCACTGCCTCGGGCGATACGTCGAGCGCGCGAAGAGTTGAGGATTTTAGGGTTCTCTTTCTCAGCCGGCGTCATAGATTGGATAATGACCTGCCAAGTGTCGAGGCGCCCTTCGGCGGTGTTTAACATGTCGTCGGGGATGTTGGATCCTGACATGCCTGGAAGCATCTTCATAACCTTGCTAAACGGCCCCATGTTTTTAACCGCGGCGAACTGCTCGTACATGTCGGTTAAAGTAAAGTTGCCGCTTAGGATTTCTTTAGCTTTCTTTTGAGGCACCTTGATTTCGGCGTCATGCACCTTCTCCAAAAGCGTCTCCAAGTCGCCCATGCCCAATAGGCGGCCTACGAAGCGGCTGGGTATGAAGGCTTCGAGATCCTCGATTTTTTCGCCTGTACCAATGAACTTGATGGGTGCACCCGTGGCTGCAACTGCACTAAGTGCGCCGCCTCCGCGGCTGGAACCATCGAGTTTGGTAACGATTATGGCGCCGATGGGGGTGGCTTCGTGGAAGGTTTTAGCTTGCGCCAGCGCCTGCTGCCCAATTGTGCCGTCGATGACCATGATGATTTCGTCAGGGTGAATACCTTTTTCGATGTCCTTCATTTCTTTAATGAGGTCTTTTTCTTCTTTGTGGCGGCCTGCGGTGTCAACAATTATGAGGTCGCGGTCTTGGAACTGCTTGAAGCCTTCCTTAGCAACTTTAACCGGGTCTTTAGCTTTGGCGTCACCATAAATTGGAACGTTTATGCGAGTTGCCAACTGCTGCAGTTGGGCGTAGGCGCCGGGGCGGAAGGTGTCTGCAGCTATTAAGCCGACTTTTATGCCGCGTTTCTGGAAGTATTTGGATAGTTTGGCGGCGTGAGTGGTTTTTCCTGAGCCTTGAATGCCTACTAGCATGATGGTTTTCTTTTTGCCGGGCTCAACTTTTAGCGGTACAGGTTTGTCGCCGATGAAGCGGGTTAGTTCTTCGTAGACGACTTTTATGACGTGTTCGCGTCTGGACACTCCAGGCGGCCCTTTTTCTTTGAGGGCGCGTTCTTCGATGTTTTTGCTGATTTGCAAAACAAGCTGCACGTTTACGTCGGATTGCAGCAACGCCCGCTGGATGTCGCGGACCAGTTCCTTCACTGCTGCTTCGTCCACTACACCTGCTTTGAACAGTTTCTTAATAGCGTCGGTCAGTGAAGTGCTTAACTTGTCTAGTGCCATCGGGTGTCTCCAGCCATACTGTTTACTGTCCAGTCAAATAAAGATTACACAAGTAAAGATCACGTTAAAGCTGAATTTTCAACGGTTTTTTGGGCGGAGAGTGTACGTCTTTGAAGCCTCAGTTAATTTTTTCCCCATTAAGCGTTCTTCACAATTCAGACGGCTCTTCATGCATCATTGGCTTCAGCACAAAAATCGGCGAGCTAGAACATAAACTTTGGCGGGTTTTCTCGGGGTTTTTGTTTTATGTGGGTGTGGCAATTTCTAGGGCACTACATGGCGGCAGCTGGGGGCGACTGCTTTTTGGGTTGCGGTTGTGTTCTATTTGTGGCTGCGGTGTAGCGGCGATGCTTTCATGCCACATGGGGCATGGAACGGCGGAGTTTTGCGTGTGGAGGCATGTTCCCTTGAGGTACTGGTTTGCGAATGGAAATGGTTGGCAGGGTTTGTTGGAAAAATTTTAAATCAGCAACCAACGTAACTCATGGTGAAGGCGGAATCGGTTGGGCGCTGAACGTGCAATCCACGGAGCAATTTTCTTTCTCATACTCGTAGGCTTAGCTGCCCTGCTCTTCTGGGCTATATCCACAGCAGTGTCTTTCCAAAACAACCTTATCCTGTTCATAGCGTTGGTCCCGCTAAGCTGGGGCATACTGCTGCTGGCATTATACGTGGTCTTCAGCAGGCTTCAATGGAACTGGTGGAACTGAAAAAATCCAAGTCAGAGTGATAGGGTTTTTGCGAAATCTTCATTTGATCTAACTATCCCAACTGGTGGGCGGGCAATTGCTTTTTTTGACCGACTCTGAGAATGCTTAGGAAAAAACCACATTATTTGGATTGAGACGAAAAATAATTTAAAAATAGAAAAGAAGCAAAAATTTGCTTCAGGTTATTTTGCGCGTACGATTTTTACTTTGCCAAGAATCTTCCAGTACTCAATTTCAGTGCCGGCTGTAAGCTTGGCTTTAAGGTCTTCTTCGTCTGGGAAAGGTGCATCAATGTACTCGAAGGTTTCGAGGTCCATTATTTGGATACCGCTTGGATTAACTGAGAAGACTTGTCCGGGGCGTTTGTCGATGATGGGTATTTCTGCGCCTGCATCGACTGGTTTAACGAACTGGCGTTTCTGGTTGTCGAATATGCCTATTGCGACTATCCTGGCTTTGGCTGCGCCGTGTTTTCCTGGTTTAGATTTTGCAATGTCCACGATGCGGCAGGGTTCTCCATCAATCATCATGTAGCCGCCAACGCGTAATTCTCCGACATCTACGGGTCTACTCATACTTCATCACTTTTATTCTACTCATGCATTTTGAATAACACACATATATAGATATTCGTTAAATTTTAACTTAGCAAGTGAACTTTTGCTACTTTTAGGAGACTATTTTAGAAGGGCTCACTATTAACAGCCGCTATTAAGATATACTCACCTATCGTGAGTGTAAAATATTAGGTATAAACAAGTAGAAAAGATAAGTTGAAGTGGTTGGGCACGGCGAATCCCTTTGAATTCCAAACCTTCAGAGTTATCTATGAAGTAACATCTGCGATTCTATGCATAATTCTTGTCAGGTTCATGGCTAAACCATATCAGATTACGAAGGAAACCCGCTATCTTGGATTGCCACTGGGTTTTGGATTTCTGGGGGCAACCTACGCAGTATCTGCCCTTATTTACGACCAGCCGTTTTTGTTTGGCAGGGCAATATACCTTCAACTAGTTTTAAGAACGGTGGCGTTTGTTTTTCTTTGCTTGACATATTATTTCTCGCGGAAAAGCGTAGAAAAAAGATTTCTTTGGAACAGCACATTTGCATTACTAATAATCGGTACTATAGCGGCAAGTATAATTCTGAGTATTCCAGACTTTATTTTGCCCTGTTACTCATTTGCTAGTGCTTTAACCAGAGTGTTCAATTTAGTCTGCATTTTTTATCTTTGCGCTCATACACTTAGAAGTCACCTAGAAACAAACGAGCGAGACACGATATGGACACCCTTAGGCTACATTCTTCTAGGCGTTAGCCAATACTCATTGATAGTATATGCGGTTGATGGGGGGAATGCTGCGTTTTTTGGGTCATTAGCTATCCGTTTGGCAGGGTTAGCCATGTTTATTTTCGTTTCATTTAGGTCATTTTACTATTTCAAAAAGAGGGGAAAATGAAGAAAATCGCGCGTAGGGACAGATTGAAAATTTATGGTGACCTTCTGTCTATCCTCTATGCCGAAAATAATGAGGAAAAAATCGTGTTAACACGAGTTCAAGTTCAGATAAAAGTTCCTTTTGACAGGTTAAAAAGTTACATCTCGGAACTAAAAGAGTTAGATTTAATTGTGGATGAAACTTCGCTAAAGTTAACAGATAAAGGCAAAAGGTATCTTGTCGAGTATGAGAAGGTCCTTGATTTTATGAGAAGCATGGGTTTAGCATACAGGTAATTTTAATCCAGTAATTATTGGAAGAATGCTCTAAACAAATTCAAAACGAGTTGCGAATGTTAATATATTCTGAGTTTCACGGATATATCGAGCAGTGGAAAAGTGTTTAAAACCGTGGGGTTAGTCGCCCGCTTCGACCAGAAACTAGCTTTAGAACTCGCTGAGACGCTGGCAGAGTACCTTGCCAAAAAAGGCTTGATAGTCTACATAGAAGACACCCTTTCAGGCAAGGTTTCAAGCAAAGAAAAGTTTGTTCCACTCTCCGAAATGAAAACCGACTTCATAGTTGCTATTGGCGGCGATGGAACTATACTTCGCGCCGCTATAAACATCCCCAAACCCGACACGCCTCTCTTGGCAGTCAACATGGGCGTGCGAGGATTCCTTACCGAAGTAGAACCAGCTTGTGCCCTTGAAGCAATCGACCGTGTTCTCAAAGGTGATTTCAAGGTGGAGAAATCCACAAAGATGACGGTGACGGCAGGCAAAGAAACGTTACCCGACGCTTTAAACGACGTTGTCATCTCCACAGGCGAGCCATCGAAAATCTTGTATGCTGAAATCTGCAAAAACGGCAAACCCATCCTCAAATGCCAAGCAGACGGTTTAATCTTGGGGACCCAAACTGGCTCCACAGGTTACTCGCTTTCTGCGGGAGGACCAGTCTTAGACCAAGAAGTTGACGCGTTTGTTTTAACGCCTATTTGCTCGTTAACTGTGTTTCACTCAATGGTACTCCCCACCGACTGTACCTTAACCTTCAACGTGCTGAGACCAGAAAAAATGCTGGTTCTAATTGACGGCGCCTTCCGAAAAACAATCAGCACGGACAAGCTGATAGTTACAGTTACACGGTCCAAGAACGTGACATCGTTTATTCGTTTTGAAAGCAACTTTTATGACCGCCTACGCAACAGGCTGCTGTTTAAGGGAACCGAATGAGCGAACCCCAAAAGCCCCGTCGAATTGTGGTTTTGGATACATCGGCGTTTCTGGCCGGTTATGACCCTTTTTCTTCTGCTGAAGAACAGGTTACGGTGCCAAAGGTTGAGGAGGAGATTTTACGCAACTCCTTGGTGAAATTGCGTTTTGAGACTGCGTTGGAAAGCGGCAAAGTGAAAGTTTTAGCGCCTACGATGGAAGCTTCGGCGGCTGTTGAGCTGGAGGCGGGCAAAGCCGGCGACGTCCACAAACTTTCCGAAACCGACCTGCAACTGCTTGCTCTGGCATTGCAAACCAAAACTGAGGGATGCAACCCGCGAATCGTTTCCGACGACTACTCAATCCAGAACGTCGCCAAACAGTTAGGCATAGAATTCAACGCTTTAGCCACGCATGGCATTAAGCGGCAGCTGGAGTGGATACGTTATTGCCCTGCCTGCTTCAAACAGTACCCAGCTGACAGCAAATTCAATGATTGCCAAGTCTGCGGTACTGTACTCAAGAGAAAACCAAAAAGGCAAAAGTCTTAGAAGAGCAGTACGAGCAGAATCAGAAGCAGGGCTTCGGCTCCAAAGATGGGCGGAGCGACTTTTTTGGCTTTAGCAATCGCTTTGTCGACGAGATTTGAGACCGCGTCCAAGCGTTCTTCTCCGATGACTCTTACGTCTGGAACGACAAACTGGGTGCACCCAGTTTTTGAGGCTTCCAAGTTTTGGAGGGCTTTTTGAGCTGCACCGGTTATGCAGCTAATTAAAGCGTCATGGCTTATGGCTTCGCCGATTGGGTGGTAGCCCTGATGTCCGGTGACTATGCCGCTGACTGCATGGGTGTCGGTTGTGAACACTTCGCTCTCAGTGAAGCCCAGCTTTGAAAGTTCATCTAATATTTTTTCCCGCAAGTTGGGCACCATATTATTTCCGTCAATAACTATGTAAGCAGTTTTTTGACCTTGCACTTCGATAGCTACAGCGGTTACGCCACCGGTCCCCATACCTTGTTTGAGGGTGAAATCGGGAAATAAGGAGGCAGAACCTACCTTGAATGAATTTTTTGGCTGCTCCGAAGCGGTTTTGAGGCATTTTTTAGCTGCCCTCTCCAACTCGGCGATGTGCAGTTTAGTGTCATCTACGCTTGTTAGGCAGTTGTGGCAGTTGACTACTATAGCGTGGTTTAAGCCGAGTTTTTTAGCTTCCTGCTCTACGATGTACCCCAATTCCTGCGGCAGGTCTTCGGTTGTGTTTGGCGCAAGCGAGAAAGAAAGCAGGACGGTGTCTCCGAAGATTTGGCATGAAGCTATTGCCGCTTCGTCTTTGACCCGGGTGAAAGGAGAAGCTGCCGAAGATGAAG
Source organism: uncultured archaeon (assembly GCA_963716035.1). GTDB lineage: Archaea > Thermoproteota > Bathyarchaeia > Bathyarchaeales > Bathycorpusculaceae > Bathycorpusculum. Next base: position 485,647 of record OY970286.1, read on the forward strand.
CTGTGAATTTGGCGGCGGATAGTACTTCTTCGACGATTTTTCGGTTCTGAGCCTGCGAAGCCAGATCCAGTTCGTGCCCCAGAATGCCCAGAGGGGTGCAGGCGGCGCAGCCGTACTGAGCTTCGAAGTCGTGTTTAAGCATGGAGGGCAGAAGGCTGCTGCCGATGTTTTTGTATGGACCTGGATGCACAAGCGGCACGATTATGGCGGCTTGGGGTTTTGTGCCTTCGAATTTTAGAACGCTGACTGTTATGTCTGCGTTTTCGCCCATTTCTTCTAGGTGTGTTTCAAGGGGGGCGTTTTGGTCGGTGACCCAGTTTAGCAGAAAAGCCCTAAACATTGACATAGATGGAAGCTGGTAGGTTTTGCCCAGCTGCTCTATCGCGTTTAGGAGCAGGTAAACTGCTGTGTAACTGACGATGGGCGCTAATATTATGTAGGGGATGAACTGCAGGGTGAAGGTGCCTGCTAACTGAGACCATAGGGTGAGGAAGGCGGCTATGCATAGGACGGGTTGGAGGAGGATGGAGAGGATTTGGCGCGGCTTCGTTGAGGTGGAGGTTGAATCTACCACGACGGTTCGCAGTGTCAACACGGCTGCGTAGCCTAGTAGGCAAAGTTTCGCCCAGAGTATCCAGCCAAAATAGAAGCCCAATAATGTGCCCAGCGCTGCGAGGGCTATCCAGATTAGCCAGCCGACTAGGGAGATGGCTGAGGTGCGGCGCATGTTAAAAATCGGGTCGCCTTTAAGCGTCGCCTTGCTCATCAGCGTGTCTGAGAGAATGGTTGCCAAGAACAGGGTTAAGCCTAGGATGAGGCTGTTTAGATTTGGCATGAAGACATAGGCGGTCAAAGTTATGCCGATTATGGTGAGGGCGGCTATGATGGTTGATGCCTGGGTTAGTGAGGGAAGTATAAATAGTGAGGAGTAATGTTTTTTGGCGTTGTCCATGGAGTTGCTAAGAGAACTGGGGCTGGGTTTCATTGCTTTTCGTCTTTCACTATGAAGATAGGCTGAGCTATTAAAATTTAGCTAGCTTTGGGCTTGCTTATGCTTCACATTAATTACAGGATTGTTTATAACATAAACAACGCAACTTTACGTTTTAACAGCTACCATGCAAAGCTTTTACCCGCAGAACGCTGTTTTGCCGCTTTAGCTTCAGAAACCAACATGCCCACAGAGAGATAACGTTTTATCCCAAAAACGCCATCTGTACTATTCCCTGAAGTATTATCTATGCCCGAGCAACAATTGCCCCCCTCGATCTTCCAGATGCTGGAAAGAAACGTGGGCAAAAAAATCAGAGCCGTTTTAGACCCAGCCTACGGTTATGAAGGCACCCTAGCCGCCGTAACCCAGCAGCCGGCAGGCATATGGCTCTCAGAAGCAGAGGCAATAGTTTTACGCACCACCATGGCTCAGCCAATTCCCCAAGTTGCAAGCCGAGAAGAAAGCGGCGACCTATTTTTGAACCTAAATACTGTGCAACGTTTAGAAGTTCTACAAGCTGCTCAGCCACGCGGCAGATAACAAGCAGACAAATAATTAAAAACTGGAAAACTTAAAAGAAGATTTTAGCTAAAGCTGAAACGACAATCAAAGTCACGGCCATTGCAACGAGGAGTTCTGGGCGGACTTTAATGCCTTCGGTTTCTTCTTCGAAGAAGCGGAGTAAACCTGCACTGGCGGCGGGCATTGGGCCAGCGTCTTTCTTTCGTTTTCTCATACCCATAACGGTTCAATCCTAGATTTGTTTACATGGCTATGCGGGTCAGACCATATTAACATTGCGCCCTGGGCTTGCTTTTTGATTCTGAAAAACTCCCATGCGCCAGTGACAGAACTACAAATTATGGCGGATAAAGCAGAGTCTGACTGTTGCAGTAGAAACCGACGCAGCTACAAAAGGAACACAAACACAATCCACAACAAGAAAAAGCTCAAATCTTCCAAGAAAGCCTGAACAACCAGCAAGCAACCTGCCTCAGGCGAAACCGAAAAAACAGAACGTTCTGCAGGTAGCCTTAGAAGATGAAGTCGTAGGCAGCACTTCTCGTCTTCTACTAATAGAAAAACAAAAACCACCAACCTAAACACTGAAAACTCTTTATGAGGGAAACACAACTCTATCTGCGGAGCCGGGGTGGCGGAGTGGTTATCGCGCCAGCCTCGAGATCTAAACATTGGGAAGCCAGATCCATAAGCGGCAAGATAGCTGGTGGGCTTCGGCTCGCAGGGGTTCGAATCCCTTCCCCGGCGCCAGTCTAACCTTTTTTGTCAGCCCCAATTATCCAGAATAATTAGCTATTATTTGTCATCAAGCTTTTCATTATGCCGCTTTCTGTTTATCATCGAACCCTCCGTAAAGTTGCTGCTGCTACCGCCTTTCTGTAAGCCGGTAGCAACTACTATAGTCAAGCCCAAATTTCAGAAACATGCATTCGAATTACCCCTCCTTTACCGTGTGATTAGCGATCAATGCAGCAGAGAAGTTGTTGTTAGTGTTGTTGCAGCAGTACCGTGGGGCGTTGCTGCAACAATCAGACCTATCAAATACAAAGGACCCGCAGAACAAGAGCTAAACCCTTCCCTGGCGCCACATTCCCTGCGAAAAAATCAGCAAAAAATTTTCAAGTAAAATTTCGGATTTGAAAAAAGCTCGTCACCCGCCGCTTTAAGCAACGAACCACCTGACCCAAGGGAAGCCTCCCGGAAACAGTTAATAAAACAGGATCTCTCGTTCCCACAACGCTTGGAAAAACCGCATCCTCTTAGATCCTGACAGTCTCTAAGATTGAAAGCTTTTTGATGCATATAGAGGAAAAAACGTTAAGATTACAGTCCACCACAAGCGAAGACTTCCCCGCAGTACATGGATAACGGATAGGCAATCCATCCGAGGCTCTCACTACATCAAGGAGGTAGCTGGATGCCGACGCCACATCTGACTCGTTCAGTTTCATTTCTAAAATTTTAGCAACCATATCTCTGAGGTTTCGTTGAGCCCGAAAATTCGAGCTATGCAAGTCGCCTCCAACTGTAAAGGTTCCGTTGTTTTGGGAGATGTAGGGATACGACATGGCAAAGGAAATACCCAAATCATCGTTGACATAATGTATGACATGCTCCACATCTGCAACGGTCCATGAGGGATTGAGAAAAGTGATGGCATAGAGGGGCAACCCGCAGGTTTTTGCAGTCTCGATGATTTCCTTTGCTTTTTTTGATATTCCCTCGATGTGTTTAGCTTGGTCCCAGAGGTTCTCGTTATAGTGGTCAACAGAGAGGGATAGTATGTCGAGGTTTTGGCTTATTTCAACCAACTTCTCAGGAGCGATTGACCCGTTAGTTGTTATTGAAGTTAGAAGTTTTTTCTTCTTTGCATGTTCAAGCGCTTCAGCCAAATATGGGTAAAGCCCCGTTTCGCCCCCAGTGAAGTAAATGACTGAGAACCCGTTCTTAGCCAACACATCTACTGCGAAAGTTACATCCTCGAGGCTTAGGTCGATTGGTTTAGAGGCCCAAATATTGCATCTGTCTAAGCATTTGGCGTTGCATCTTGTTGTTACCTGGATGAATGCAAATTTTATGTGGCCAAAATTTTTTAGGAAAAGGGAAAGAGCGTTTATTGCCAGTTTAGCTTTCAAAAACTCACCTTAAGGCTCGCCAGTTGGGATGCCGCAATGAGGCTGAGTCAATTATTTTCACTGTGTAGTTTGACTAATAAATTAGGAGTGTCGCGCAAAGTTCGAACTGTTGCGCCACTTTTTTGGCAGGTAGAAAAGTTTGGTTTCTAGAGGTTATTATGCCTTCTTTGGCTGGTTTGGTAAGCCCTGTCAAGGACAAAGGAGGTACAGGATGAGATCGCTTTAAAGGCAGCCAGTACTAATGAGGTTTCAGCGATTTCTATTGCTGCCGACAGGCGGGTTCCGGTTTTTTTCATGTGGTATGTTAAACTTTTTTTCATTTTTGTTTAACTCCTTTTGCTCTAAATACTACTTCTGTTTAGCTAAATATAAATATGATTAAGATTTGTTCATAATTTTTGTGAAAACCTGCTTATTTGACAACCTATAACTGGGCTTAACTAGATTTTAGTTATTAATACCAAAACAGCCACAATAACAGCTGGAGTCACCACATATGAATCAATCCCGAATATACCTTGCCGGACCCGAAGTCTTCCTCTTAAACGCCAAAGAAGTCGGCGCCCAAAAGAAAACTTTATGCCAAAAATACGGTTTTAAAGGCGTCTTCCCCATCGACGTCGAAGTAGACATCAAAGGCAAGCACCCGCAAGAAGTTGGTTACTTGATAAGCAACATAAACGAGGAGCTTATTAAAAGCTGCCAAATCGTAATCGCAAACATTACACCTTTCCGGGGACCAAGCGCCGACGTAGGAACAGTCTACGAGATGGGTTACGCACATGCCTTAGGCAAACCCGTATTAGCCTACACTAACGTGGCGACATCTTTCACAGAACGCACCACTCAAGCATTAGGTAAAGAAGTTAAACGGACCCAAGACGGGAAACTGCGGGATAGTTGGGGAATGTTTGTTGAAGAAAACAATTTCGTGGATAACTTGATGGTTGACGGTTGCATAAACGCCAACAGCAAAGTGCTTATTGTAGAGCAAGCGCCAGAGGCTGAACTGTTTACTTTTTTGGTTGGGTTTGAGAAATGCTTGCAGACAGCAAAGAAGCTATGTTTAGAGTAAGCTCTAAACTGAAAAAACTTTTAGAATTTAACAAAAAAAAGAAAAGGGAAAGTTTTTCTTTTATTTCTTTCTCATGCCAACTAGGATTGTAGCTGCGCCGACAATGATTATCACGACGATGATTGCTGCAATGCCTGGTAGGAGGTACATGTCAGCTGCGTTTGGTGGTGCTGCGGTTGGTGCTGCTGTTGGAGCTGCTGCTTCGTCAACTGTGAATGCGTTTGTAGCTGATGAGCCCCAGTATGATGCTGAGCCTGCAAAGGTTGCGTAGACTGTGTATGCGCCTGCGATGTCTGGCTTCCATGAGAAGCTGTAGGCACCGGTGGAGTCGCTTGTGGTTGTTCCGATTGTGCGGAAGTTGCCGTTTGCGTCAATTACACTGATGCTTACTGGAACACCAGATGCGTTTGTTGGGCGTTCGAATTGCTTGTAGACATAGAGCATCCATGCACTTTGACTTTCGTCAGAGACTGCTGGAACACCATTGGGGAACCGTAGGGCAATTGCAGAGTCTTTTGTGCCTGCTGAAATGTCGGTTACGGTACCTTTAATGACAACGGATTTTCCGAGGTCGACTGACACGTCTGGTGCATTGGCTGTTAGTTGTGTTGGTCCTTTGCCCATTGCGTAGATTCGGTTATCGTATGTGTCCATGCCTGCGATGATGCTGTCGCCAATGATTGGGTTACCTCCCCAACGTGTTTCACGCATCATGCCGTTAACTCGGAAGATTTCGCTTCCGTCGGTTGCGTTAACACAAGCGAAGGGTCCGCCTCTTGGGATTGGGTTGTTTGCTGAGTGTTCAAGGGTGCCGATGTAGATTTTGCCGTCAGTGATTAGGTCGATCCAGCCCCACCAGTTTTCGCCGGTGACTGGTTCGTTGTATGGGTCGGTTAGATTGTAGGTCCATGCAGTGTGACCGTTTGCAAGGTCATAAGCGTACATGATGCCGCCTACACCAACTGAGTAGAGTTTGCCATATGCAAAGTACCAGGTGTGTTCTGCGTTGCCCCAACCGTATTGGTCAAGGTAGTTCTCTGATTCGGTTGCCCATTGATATGTGCCATCGACAACGCTAAAGCCGTAGTGGGTTCTTAGTTCTTTATCCCATACAGCGATGATGCCGGTGCCATATACTGGGTCATCGACGTAGTTGGTTGCTCCTGTGTAGTGTAGTGTGTTTGCGCCTTCAACCCATTCTGTGGGTGCTGCCCAAGTTTTGTCGTAGAGGGTGCTGAGTGCTTGTGGTGTGGCTACTGCTGCTGTGCGTGTTGCAGTTATGTCGTTAATTGGGATTGCCCATACGCGGACGCGTGATTGGTTGTAGTCCATGCCAACGATTCTGTCGCCGGGGTAGACCTTGATTGAGTTTGCACCGAGTTCAGCGCGTGTATTTAAGCCAGTTGGGATAGTGACGTTCCATGAGTAGCATTTTGAGAGTGAGCCGTCTAGCATGCGTGGAGTTGCTCCCATGCCTATAACGCTGAAAGACCAGCTACCGTATTGTGGTGTGCCGATCACTGCGTTTTGTAGACCTGCAAGAGTTGAGTTCCACAGTGCCATCCAGCCGTTTGCATAGTCGATTTGGTAGATCAAGATTTCGCCGCTTGGTCCAAAGGTTCTGACAGTCAATGGGCCCGTTGGTACATTGCTGAATTTGAACTGGAATGAACCGTCGTAGGGGCTGAGTGCTGTGTATGTGCTGCCTGAAACTGACCATAAGTAGCTGAATTCGCCGTTTACGTTATAGCTGTTGTAGAACATGGTTTGGCCGAATGTGAGTGCTGTGTTGTTAAGGAACCAGAGGTTTTCTCCAGTACGTAGGTCGACTGCTTGGATTCCGTTAACGCCTACTGTTGCATATGTGCCTGAGGGTGCAGTGTTGTAGTATAGGACGCCGTTCATAATGACAGAGTTAGAGAATTTGCCTTCGTATGCGTCACCTGCGTAGTATGCGGTTGGGATGAGTTCTGGGTCGCCTTGTGCGCCGCCGACTAAGCCGCCGGTGGTTAGGGGTTTAGCCCAGAGCATGTGTGCTGTTTCGGGTGCTTCGTCGTTGTAGAGTGCTAGCGAGTTATCTGGCCGTGCAACCCAGTTGCCTGAGATGCTGAACCATTCTCTGAGTTGTGGGTCGACTGGTCGACTCCAGTATTCAGTTGGAAGGGCGTGGCCTGGATAGACTGCTGAGGGTTCTTCAGTGACAATTAGCTGGCTTGAAGCTTCGCTTGCTGCAAGTTTTGTGCCTGCAATATAGAATTGTCCTCTTTCTGAGTCGGTGAAGTTGATTGGGATTGTCTGTTCTGGAACGTGTGTTGTTAGGTTGTAGACACCTGCTTCGTGGGGTGTGTACAGAGCGTATGTTGAGCCTGTAGAGTCGGTTGTTAGAGGTCCGAGGGTTTCGGTTTGACCGCTTGGTGTAACCACGGTGATGGTGATGCCGGTCCAGCCGTAGGATGCTGATGGTGCTGCTTGGGAGATACCTGCTTTTAGTAGTGTTTGTTCCCCAACGCCGACTGGGTTAGGGATTGCGTCTGAAACTGCGTAGGTTTTCTGTGCATCTGCTGCTGATGCTGATGGGATTGACATCAAAGGAACTGCTGTTACAACTGATAGCGCAAAGACAAACAAAAGAGCCATTGCGAGTTTATTTGTGGTTTTCATTTTTTTATTTCCTTTTTTCTTAAGGCTAAGCTAGTTTTTGAACAAAAGTAGCTTGCCTGATTTTATATTATCGAAGCTTTGTTTAATAAATATTTAGTTAACCTGTGACCCCTTTTAAAACAACTTCCAGTAGAACTTGCAACAATCAACCACAGCTAACAGAAAAAACATTCGTTTACAAACATTTTGCAACAAAAATTTTTCTGTTTAATTCATGGTGAGTAGGGTTTGCCGAGGCTCTGAATAAGGAGTAAGAGCAATTGCAGAAAGCTCTCTCACGAGATTTAGGGCAGATGATATCGTGAACTTAAGCCAGAGCCTACTCGGCCCCTTAAAGTGCTTTATCACTCCAAAGACAAGATTCGTTTATTGCTTGCTCAGCATATAGTTTTTTCGACTAGAAACCAGCAATAATAGAAAAAGACAAAAAATTACTAAAGATTTTTTAACAAATTACGGAAATAGAAACAATTTAAGAATGTTAAAACATCATAAACAACCAACATCCGGAACCAGAAGTAATCAAAAATGAAACTTGACCAAACTAACGCATTAATTCTTAAGGAACTCCTAAAAGACGGCCGCAAATCCTTCACCCAAATAGCACAACAATCCGGAGAATCCAAAGAAGTAATCGCCAACAGATACCGACAACTAAAAAAACAAGGAGTCATAGTTGGCGCCACCCTTCAGAATAGCTGCGCCTGCTACGACAACAATTTCGCGGTTGCCTTTTGGGTATTCACAAAGCCCCACAAATCCGAAGCAGCCGCGAAACTCCTAAAAGACTTCACAAACATCATAGAAGTTTACCCAGCGGGAATCAGTCCAAGTCTCAACACGGTATTCACAATCAAATCCATAGCTGAACTGGAACAGACCAGACAAGCCATAAAGGAGCTACCCGACGTTTTAGAAGTGGACACACAGATTTGGACTGGAATGAGAAACATCCCATACAATCTCTCAGTGCTCGAATGTAACCACCCAGCGCAGGAAAAGGAACCTGAGCCTCTCTGCATAAAAAAAGATTACCAACAGATCGACGAAGTTGACAAATTCATAATTGAAAAACTAATGGTGGACTCAAGAATGCCATTTAGCAAAATCGCCAGAGAATTCGGCATGTCTACCGACACTGTCTCAAAAAGATACCAGAGACTCAGACAGAACAACCACATAAGACCCGTTATCAGAATTAACCCCACAAAAATCGGGTATACAGCATTCGCCCTTTTCAAAATGACATTTTACGAGGATAGCTTAACCAACAGCATTGAGGAGCTAGCCGCAATACCGGACTTTAATTTCGTTCATAAAATCAGCGGAAAATTCAACTGCTGGGCAAGTTTAATGGTTAAAGACATTGACCAGTTTACTTCAGTGCAAGAAAAAATTCTGGCAATGGACCACCTCACAAACATTGAAGTGTCGATTTCGAAACTGTTCCGCGCTTGGCCGCTGCCCCGAGAGTTCATCTCGACGTTTTAAACTAACGTTTTAATGCGTTAACTAAAGAATTCGCCAGCAACCGGGCCGCTTCCATGCCTTCCTTGTCGTTCAGGACTTCGCCTTTGTCTCTGGCAATAGCGTAAACTCGCCCGCTGCTCGGCACAACCACACCTACTGCGGTGTAGAAAACGAGCAGTTGGCTACAGACGCTTGAAACTCCAGACCGGCGAGCCACAGCCACAACACCCCCTACTTTGCTGACTAAATCAACGCGTTTACGTGCTAAACTCAAGAACCCCATGCGGTCGATAAAGTTTTTCATCGGACCCGTTACGCCCTGAAAGTAGGAGGGACTACCCAAAACTATGCCGTCTGCCCCGCAAAGTTTCTGGTAGAGAGCTTTGCCGTCGTCGGTTTGGATGCATTTACCGGTTACATTGCAGGTCATGCAGGCTTCGCAGGGTTCAAGCTTGTAATTGGAAAGGCGAAGTAACTCGGTTTCTGCTCCTAGAGATTTGGCTACGTGAAGTATCTCTTTTAAGAGCAAATCGGTGTTCCCGTCAACTCGGGGGCTACCGCTTACCGCTAAAATTTTCATATAATATCCCTTTAGGTTTATGGTGGGTGGTTAATTTTTAGGTTTCTAAAAAAGAAAAAGAAGGATTATGGGTGATAGGAGTAGCTGGTTTGGGTCATGGTGCCGTTTTGCAGGATACCTTCCCACATCATTACCGGAGCATTTCCTGCTAAGGTGTAGTCAGCTTTTATGGAGTACATTGGGTTTGGCACCACTGGATACTGCATGGTTACGTTCCAACCAGTGCTTTGGAAATTGTACGTTTCTGAACCCACCATCATACCCATGTTCATTCTGCCGCCATGCCAAGACAAATCATGCATGTACATTTGGGTCTGGTTATGGTAGGCGTTGAGGTATTGTAGGGTTAAATCGCGGACTTGCTCTTGGGTTATGGTTGTGTCTAGGGGCAGGGTGCAGCTTGTTTCTGCGATGACACCGTTGATACATGTGCCAGTCCAGCTAAATCCGCCGCCTGCAGTGTACTGCGCCGTGACGGTGTAAGTTGGGTTTGGCACCACAGGGTATTCGACTATAACTTTCCAGTCGTTGCCCGTGTACTGGTAGGTTTCAGCGCCCAGAACGCCTGATGTGTCTCTGCTGCCGGTCCAGTGGAAAGACGTCATCAAAGGCAAAGATTGAGTGTGGTTTGCCGCTATGTAAGTCATGGCTTGGTCGCGAATGTTGTCAAGCGAAAGGGTTTGGGTTTGGTCGCCGTTTTGGTCGTTGCTGGGGGTTTGGTTAAGGTAAGTGTAAGCGAAGACGCCGCCTGCAATTACAACAATTAAAACTATGACTGCCGCAATTATGACTGCTTTTTTCATAATTTTTTTCCTCAGAGAGATATTAATCAGCTGCCTATATAGCATCTTTCCTTACAGGGTTGAAGCTACAATAGCAGCACATTTCCACATCAACCTTTACAACCAGCCTCAACCAATTTGCAATAACTCCCAGACGCAGATGCCAAAACTGTTTGTTCTGCTTTGAGCCTTGAAGATGATGTAGTAGGCAGCGTCTCTCTTCTTCTACTAAAAAAAAAAGAGCCTGCTCGGTCCTTACATGCCCATTATGGAGACATGATCGCCGTGTTCATGGTCCCCTTCTTCTGTGATGTGATGCCAAACATGCAACGCCAAACCAGTTGATGCACCTGCAGCTAAACCAACAAGCAGATACGTCAGCCAAGTGTAACCGAAAACCATACCAACGACAGCTAAAACATCAAAAACGATTGCCATAGCTAGGTAGCCTGCGCACCATGTTTTCATGCTCATGCCGCGGGGTTTGTTAATGCCGATACCACCAAGATAGGCAAACATGATTATGAAACCGATTAAAGCGAGAAGCAAGTTAATTGTGTTCGGATCTAAATCCATAGGTTCTCCCTCAAGGGGGCTAAGTTGGTTTTTGGGTTAATTAGCATATCGGATTTCTAGCTGGTAATGCCCTAAATGTATTGGGGGTTGACGGTTTAACTTCGCTAGGGTTTTTTAATACCAAATTTTAATCCATATGGACTTGTAGGTGTGGATTGAGATAACGAACTTTGACGTTAGGCATTGCCATAAATGGGCACAGCTTCTTTGTGAACGTAAAAGTAAACTTGACCAAGCCGTGGACGCAGTTGAGAAAAACGATTTTGACTCTGCCAAACGCTTAACTGGACAAATCTTCAACGGCGGCATGGGCAGACAAGTGGACCCAGGCATGGCAGGCTCGCTGTTGTACCATATGGCAATGGTAACCAAGATGGAGTCGGAAACCCGCGTCTTACTTGAAGAACTAAAAATCAGCCAACCCGACATATCATCGCGGCTAGCAGAAAACTATGGCCGATTCTACGCCGACGCCCAAGAACTAACAAAAAACGTAATGCAACTTAACTACGGCGCAGACATCCTCGCAAAAACCGCACACCTAACAAGCGAAGAAAAAATCACGTTATTCAACAAACTAAAAATGGAACAAAAACAAGTCGAAACCCAACTCTCCCAAAAAGACCCCAAAGCAGCCGAAGCCCTAAGAACGCTTTTTGATAATTGGGCGCAACCGGTTGTACAGATGCGTCTACTGCAAGAATACGAGACCATCAAAGGCCTCTTTGTACTCTCAGAATTAACTAAAACTATAGGTATCGAAAAAGTCGAAACGGCAATGCAGAAAGTGCAAGATGAATTCGGTCAAGAAACCGTAAACATCGCATTAGACGTCACCTTAAAAGTCGGTATGCGCCGCGAAAAACTCCAATCCGTCATGTTAGCCGACCACTTCATAAACATGAATATGAGCGGACAAACATTGGACGGAAGCATGGAGTTCCTTAACTGCCCCATTCACGGCGGACACAAATTCGCCCAAGACAACTACGGTGTAGACTCTAAAGTTTCCCAGTTGTTCTGCCACCATTTCTGTTTCGCCCACGCCAAAGCTATGTTAAACACAGTGCTGCCGTTTCCATTCACTTTGTGGCAGCCAAAAGTCATGGCATCAGATGGCGTCTGCCAATACTACCTCAAACTCGCCTACTCCCCAGAAGCTAAACAGGACGAGCAGTTTATGCCCCTTGTCATGTCATATAATGTGACTCGAGAGTGCAACATGAAATGCAACCACTGCTACATCAACGCGGCTGAGAATAAACTTCCTAACGAGCTCTCGACCAAAGAATCGAAAATGTTAATGGATCAAATCGCTGAAGTCAGCCACCCCCTGCTAATCCTCAGCGGCGGCGAACCCCTTCTTCGCGAGGACATCTACGAGCTTATTGAGTATGGGAATTCGAAAGGTTTGAAAATGGGGTTGGGCAGCAATGGCTTCCTCATTGACGATGAAGTTGCAAAGAAACTCAAAAACGCCGGAATAGCGACCGTATCGATAAGCATTGACTCAAGCGTCCCCGCCCAGCATGATGAGTTCAGAGGAGTCCAGGGTGCATGGCAAAGAGCCGTTGACGCCTGCAAAGCACTACGCAAAAACGGTGTGCTCGTCCAAGTCAACACAACTCTTACACATGACAACTATGACCAAATAGATGACATCATGAGTTTAGCCGAGTCTATTGGCGTGGAAAACTTTCACCTCTTCTTCTTAGTGCCGACAGGTAGAGGCAAAAAACTTGAGGACATTTCCGCTCAGAAATACGAAGACATGATAACTAACACCTTCTCCAAAGTCCACAAGCACCGCTTAAACGTCCGTCCCTCCTGCGCCCCTCAATTTATGCGTATAGCTAAAAACATGGGCTTAGACATGCGACAGTGGATCCGCGGATGCATCGCAGGAATGTACTACTGCCGAGTGTACCCAAACGGCGACATAACCCCTTGTCCCTACCTCCCAATTAAGTTGGGCAACGTGCGCGAGAAAAGCTTCAAAGAAATCTGGTTCACAAGCGAAGTATTCCAGAACCTGCGCAGTCCCTGCCGCCTCAAAGGTAAATGCGGCGTATGTGAATTCAACAAAATATGTGGCGGATGCCGAGCTCGCGCCTACGGTTTATCAGCTGATTTCATTGATTACTGTGGTGACCTTCATGAACCCTCCGAACAGAAAAAAGACTACTTGACCGAAGACCCATGGTGTGTTTATCAACCAAAAACCTATTAAGTGCAAGCAGTCTTTCAAAAAGTTCATTGGCAGTAAACTGAGGCTTTGGCAGCCCGCACGGCGCTATGTGACTGTGGACCGCCAAGGGAACGGAGGCGTAGAAAATGCGAAGTGTCCACATACCCCAAAATTCTTTTGCCGTGATAGCGGAAACCTTTCACTATGTTGGCAGAAAATTAAGTTGGAAAAAAGGCTTTTGTTAGGAGGCCGCCGATATAACTCATGCTGGCATCTCGAAAAGTTTCGGTGGAATGTTTAAAGAAACCTCGCTAGCATGCCTCTTTGATTTAATCAGTTTAATCCCTGGCTTTATGATTGCCCTGCAATTAGGCATTTTTAGTTTGTCTCCATGGGCTCTTGCATTGTACCCTGCCGTTATAAGCGTGAAAGCCGTAATTACAGGCTTACTAACCGGCCGCTTAAGCACCGCACTGCATTTGGGCACTATGTATCCAAAGTTTTTTGGAAACACCAAAAGCTTCTACCGATTAATCGCAGCAATGATTGTCTTAACCCTTGGCACAAGCCTTACCATAAGCGTTTTTTCAGTGGTTTTCGGAACCCTATTTTGGGGGGTGACTATAAACGAGTTTCCCGCAATACTCTCCGTCATGGTTGCTACTCTGTCGCTGGGGCTAACCGTAGCATTAACAACAGTGCAGTTCACTTTCGTATCGTTTAAACGAAGCCTCGACCCCGACACAGTTGTCTACCCGGCAGTCTCCACCATCGCCAACATAATCATAACATTCCTCTACATCGCAATTCTCTACATTTACTTCTCGGGCCCCAACGGCAAATGGGCAATCATCTTCCTGGGGCTCATAAACGTGTTTTTGGTTTTGTTTATTTTGCCTTTTAACATCCGCAATCGAGAATTTTCCCAAATCATAAAGGAATCTGTTCCCACAATGGTGTTTGTGGCGTTCATGGCTAACGTCACCGGAACCTTGCTTAAAGGCATAAGCGACTACGCAGGAGGACGCCGAGATATCTACACGATTTATCCAGCTATGATTGATATGGTGGGAGACGCCGGGGTAGTTATCAGTTCAGCCGCCACCGTAAAACTCACTTTGGGAGTACTTTCGCCTTCTCTCGGCTCAATTAAGAAACATGCCAAAAACATTTTCAGCGCCTGGGCCTCAACGCTGCTACTGTTTATGGTCTTGGGGTTAATTGCGCTGGCATTAAACGGGATGTTTAGTTTCTGGGAAGTAACGGATTTGCTTTTGATTCTTTTAGTCGCCAACTTGATTGCTTTCGCAGCTATAGCTGTGATTTCGTATGGCATCGCAATTTTGACGTTTAAACGCGGGTTAGACCCTGACAATTTTGTCATCCCCTTTGGAAGCGCAATGGCTGACGCCATAACAACTGCAGCGTTGTTTGCAGCATTGATGCTCGCCGTTTAGGGTAAAATAAGCAAATTAAAATATCAAGCGTGGCAAGTATAGTTCGGAGCGACCACACAAAGTTGCGGCAATTCGAAAAAATCGAGTATAAACCCATCCCCGTTCGCCAGTTACTTTTAGAAATGAAGAACCTCTCAGAATTAATGATTGACCTAGCATACTCAGCGGCGCTCTACAATGACAAAGATTTGGCTGAGGACGTTTTGGCGCTGGAGAACCGAGTGGATAACTTGTCTTACCTTTTGGATATGGAGATTATGATTGCGGCCCGCGATGCTAAAGACGCTGAAGAGTTAATCGGTGTGTCCACTGTGGCGGCTTCAACCGACAAAATTTCCGATGCCGCAGCCGACATAGCCGGGATTGTAACCCACAACATTGGCATCCACCCAATAGTTGGCGCCATATTCGAAAAAGTCGAAGAACGCATAATGAAAGTCACCGTCAAACCCAACTCATCCTTAATCAAAAAAGAAATCGAGGAGCTCGATTTAGCTGCCACAATGGGCGTAGATATCATCGCTATCCGCAGAAACAACGATTGGATACTAGATCCCGCAAGCAAAGAGTGCGTCTACGAAGGCGACATCTTAATCACGCGCGGTGCACCCGCAGGAATCGAGGAATTCAAAGAAGTCGCTGAAGGCAGACTCACAGTGCTTGAACCTGAGAAACGGGCTAAATTTGAAGAGATCGTGTCAAGGTTCGTCGAATTAAAGGACACTTCTGAGTTGATGATGGATTTAGCTTACTCTGCGCTTTTGTTAAACAGCCGAGACCTCGCAATGGAGGTCGAGCGGCTAGAGGAACTCATGGACCAGATGCACACCGACTTTGAGTTGTTGGCTTTGACTACCGATTTCCAGAAAAGCGAAGCCGCCGGGTTTTTGGGTTTAATCCGATTAGGTGTTGCAACAGAAAAAATAGCGGATGCCGCCGCAGAGATGGTTGAGGTCGTGCTAAGAGGCATCGAACCCCACCCGATTCTCAGCATGGCTATTAAAGAAGCAGAAGAAACAGTTGCACAAGCATGTGTCACGGCAGATTCGACGCTTGTGGGCAAGAGTCTAAAAGAAGCAAAAGTGCACGACGAGACAGGCATGTGGGTGCTTTTTGTGAAAAGAGATGAAAAATGCTTACGACCCCGTACAGACCCCAAAATTCGGGTGGGCGATGTACTGGTTGCAAGCGGCTACCATGAGGGCGCTGATGCGTTAAAGAAGTTAGCGTCACCTTCGCAGACATGCGAGGAAGAGGGCGCCTAATTATTATTTTAAATTCATTAACACTATAAGCTAACGCTGAATAGTTTTAGGTGCATACTATCAAGTTTAAGTGATGTTTTATGGGGATGAAAAAATCGTTCATATGCTGCAATCCAACCTGCAAAGCTTCCTTTGCAGTTCCCCTAAAAACACTTAACCTACAGGAAAATCCTTCGGAGCCGTACTATGCTTGCCCTGTTTGCTTATCAAAAGTTGAGGATGTTACCTTTAAAGGCCAAGATAACACAGTTCGGCCGCCTCAGATCAAGGAAGTTAAAACCAAGCCAGATGCCAAGTTTTTGGAGAAGCCTAACGCTTGTCGCTTTCATTTGGGTTACCTCAGTGAGCGGGTGCAGAAAGAGCAGATCCCAGACGACTGTCTTACATGTAAAACTATTGTAGATTGTATGCTCAAAAAAATGCGTGAACAATAAGTTTGGCTGACAAAAGGCATCTAATTATTTAGGCACGTTACAAAAAATTTTTGGGAAAAGAGAGTAAAAATAAGAAAAAAGAAATTTTTGTTTATTTCTTTTTCTTGGCTACTGGTTCAGGTGCTGCTGTCTCTGGGGCGGCTTCGGCTTTTTTGTCTTCAATTTCAGTTGTTATCTCTTCGATTGGCTTTGGAGGAGGGGTTGTTGCCATTGTCCAGCCGATCCATGCGCCGATCGCGAGTATAGCGATTAATGCTATAGAAACTATGAAGACCACTATGTATAGCCGTAGTGTATCGCCGGGCATAGTTGAGCCCAAGAAGGTAGCAATTTCACCTGGGAAGAGTACCAGTGCTAAAAAGCCTAGTATGACAATAATGCAGACTGCAAGTATTGCTCCACCGATTCCTTGATCTTTGCTAACCATTAGTGATTTCACCACTTAAGCCATGTTATTCGATTAATCAATTTAAAGTTTGTCATGCTTCCAAGTGAGCAGGGAATTATGTTGTTCCCATTTCCCACGTGGAAAGATACTTTTTCTGCTCCTCAGTCAACTCATCAATCGCTATGCCCATGCTCTGCAGCTTAAGCTCAGCGATTTTTTCGTCGATATCTTTTGGCACAACGTAAACTTTGGTTTCGAGTTTACCCGATTTAGCAACATACTCGGCGCAGAGTGCTTGGTTGGCAAAAGACATGTCCATGACTTCGCTTGGGTGACCCTCGGCTGCAGCAAGGTTTACTAGTCTGCCTTCTGCGAGTAGGTAGAGGTGTCTGCCGTCTTTTAGAGTGTATTCCTCCATGTTGGCTCTCATGGTGCGGTGAGAAACCGACATCGCTTCCAGTTCAGGTACGTTGATTTCAACGTTGAAGTGGCCACTGTTGCACATGATAGCGCCATCTTTCATTTTCTCCATATGTTCCTTGCGGATAACGTGTATGTCACCTGTGGCTGTGGCGAATATGTCTCCGATTGCTGCTGCCTCAGACATTGGCATAACGCGCAATCCGTTCATGACTGCTTCGATTGCGCGGGTAGGTTGGACTTCGGTAACTATGACGTTTGCGCCTAAACCCTGTGCACGCATAGCTATGCCTCTGCTGCACCAGCCGTAACCGCCGACGACAAAGTTTTTGCCGGCAAGCAATACGGATGTGGCTCTAAGGATGCCGTCGATAGTACTTTGGCCGGTGCCGTATCGGTTGTCAAAGAGGTATTTGGTGAGAGCTTCGTTGACGGCTACTATTGGATATTTGAGGCTGCCATCTACTTCCATGGCTTTTAGGCGGACAACGCCGGTTGTAGTTTCTTCGGTGCCGCCTTTTATTAGTGGGATTAGGTCGGTGCGTTTGCTGTGAATCATGCCTACGACGTCTGCGCCGTCATCCATGGTTATAGTCGGTTTGAATTCGAGGACTTTCTCGATGCATTTGTAGTAGTCCTCGGTGTTTTGTCCTCTCCAAGCGAAAACGTGCACGCCGCTATCTGCTAGGGCTGCTGCGACGTCGTCTTGGGTTGAGAGGGGATTGGATCCGCATAGTGCGACTTCTGCGCCGCCGGCGATGAGGACTTTGATAAGCACGGCTGTTTCTTTGGTTACGTGCAGACATGCTACGAGTGTTTGTCCTTTGAGGGGCTGTTCTTTTTCGAAGCGTTCTTTGATGATGTTTAAGACGGGCATGTGTTTGGCGGCCCATTCGATCTGTAAGTGGCCTTGAGGGGCTAGTTTAATGTCTTTAACTTGAAAGTTTTCCATTGGTCGGTTCCTTCTTGGGAATTTGTTTGTGGTCGCCCTTATTTAGAATTTACCTACATTTCATAAGGTGTAAGGTGTGCCCGACAGGTGTTTTTGATCTGGAAAAAGTTAAAGTACACCGTGAAGGGAAACTAAGCGTAAGGGGACGATGCAGTGGTGGAACCTTTTGAGGCTTTTGTGCAAACTCACTTAAAGTCAGGTGTATTGGTAGTTACCTGCGGGTTGCCTGCAACTTATAAAACTGGTGTTGCAGAGGAAATCTCGAAAATGAAGGGGTTTCCAATTCTGCGGAGCGACCTAATTCGCCTAGAAGTCTTAAAAGGGCAAGATATCTTTGACTGCAAAGTTGCGGGCAATATGGACAATCGCCTTGCCGTTTATGACGAGATGTTTAGACGCTCAGAAGCTTTGGCAGCTAAGGGCGGCGTGATTTTGGACGCCACCTTTGTCAGCGAAGAGTTGCGGTTGCGGGCCGCCGAAGTTGCTTCAAAGCATAAGTTAGTGTTTGTAATTTTTGAAACCAGCTGTCCCCAGAACACAGCATTGGCGCGTATTAAGACTAGGACTAAAGAAAAATATGAATCCAACGCCCTAACCGAAGAGGCATATTTTGCTAACAAAAATAAGTTCCAGCCAATAAACCTCGATGCCATAAAGCAAAGGTACCCCGAATTAGAAGTTGCTCACTACGTTGTGGACACAAGCATATATGGTAAAGCAAATTGGACTGTAATCAAACAAGACCAGAGGTAAAAATGTTGATTGATTTGCATATCCACTCTAAAGCCTCCGATGGTAAATTCAGCGTAGAAGAAATCGTTGCTGAAGCTAAAAAGCGCGGCATCAACTTTATGGCAATAACCGACCACGATGACATAAGTTTCCAAATTCAAGCTGTGATAGAAGCTGAGAAAGCCGGCATTAGATATATCACTGGCGTTGAGTTGAATGTCACGTTTTCTTACTCAAAGTATAGGGATGAGAAGCCTTTTTCACTGGATTTCCTAGGTTACCAATTCGATCCCTCAAACGCCGCTCTTCAAGAAAAATTGGTGCTGATGGCTAAGTACCGCGTGGAGAGAGCAGAAAAAATTTTTGCAAACCTAAACAAAGAATTCAACAAACAAAATATATCCGGCCTTACAGCGGAAGACATGCGCAGAATTGAAGAAAACGTTGAAGGCTCATTGGGTAGGCCCCACATCGCTGACTACCTTGTTAAAAAGGGAATTGTGGCTAGCCGCCAAGAAGCCTTTGACCGGTACCTCATGAAGTGCGACGCACCCAAATATCCTTTACAGTTAGAAGAAGCCTCGGAGCTTATCCATGCGGCGGGCGGCAAACTGGTGTTGGCGCATCCAAACGATTCGTATGGAACTTCACTGCTCCCCATAACCCCTGTTCTCTCTGGACAAACGCAGATAATCAAAGACGCAATGCTCAACTTCATTGACGGCGTGGAATGCTTCCATCCAAGCCATAGCATGGAATCCACTAGACACTATGTAGCGTTCGCAAAAGAAAATGCTTTGATGATGACGGGCGGGAGCGATTGCCACCAAAAACCAGTCATCATGGGCTGCATTGCGGTTCCCGACTGGGTAGCCGCCCAATTCGAAAAAAGTTAAAGATTTTTTGCATACTCCGCGGCTAGCTGCAGATACGAGGCTGCCTCTTTTGTTGCCGCTGCTTTGTCCTCGGGCTTTATGTTTGCATCGTCGAGACGGAAGCTTACGACTTTGCCGCGGACGTAAGCGCGGTAGCACTTGTAAAAAGGCAGCAGTTGGGTCAGTTCTGTGTCTTTGGAGTATGCTACGTATTGTGTAATGAAGTATTCTGCAAGGTCTGAGCGTTCTTGGAAATCCAAGTCCATGGCAAGAAACGCCACATCGGCAGCTACGTCGCTGTATCTGAACCGGTCGTTGAATTCGATAGCGTCGAAAATGCAGATTTTATCAGTTACAAATATGTTGCCGGAGTGGAGGTCGCCATGGCAGTCACGGATGCGTTTACCATCGATTCTGCTCTGGAATAATGCTGTATTTTTGGATAGGAAGCTGTCGATTTTGCTTTGCACGAAATCAAATTCGGCTTGGCTTAGTGTTTGGCCAATGTATTTTTTGGTTTGAGCGAAGTTTTCGTCCCAATTGAATTTGACGGTTTTTAGTCCGCCGATTTCGTTTATCTCGGCGTTGGTCGCTGCTTCGGAGTGGAATTTGGCTACTATTTTTGCGATGTCATCAACGACTTTTTTGTCTATTTTGCCTTCTGTTAGTAGTTGTGTCATGATGCATTCCTGCGGCATGCGCTTCATTTTAACTGCGTACTCGACTACCTCGCCTTTTCCGCTGATTCTAAGGCCATCTGATTTCGTTATGGGAACAACGGCTAGGTAGATTTCTGGGCATAGTCGCCTGTTAAGCGTCAATTCTTTTTCACAGTACATTTTTCTCTTGTCAAGAGTGGAGAAGTCTAGGAACCCAAAGTTGACGGGTTTTTTGATTTTGTAAACGTAGTTCTGGGTTAGGAAAACAAATGATATGTGTGTTTGGACTAGCTCGATTTTGCCTGCCTCTTCAGGGTACGCTTGAGGTTGGAGGAGGGCTTCGATTAATGGGTTTGTTGTCTGCATTTCTGTCCGTTCCTTTAGGGTGTAAGTATGTTGTGTTTTGCAAACCAATAAAGTTAAGGGTACAATTTCATCTAGCCCGCGTTGGTTGGGTAACTTTATATCTATCAAGCAAGATGGTTTGTTGATAACGATGCAAACCGACGACTTTGATGAATTGAAGCAAGCACTGTTGAAAAGCGGTTATAGCACTTGTTTAGTTGAGAGGATAATTGATTATTACCTTCACGCAGACTTGAAATGTTGAACGTAAGCTAAAACATTGTCAGCCTGTTCTTTTGAAATGCGTCCATTCTGCTGCAGAGAAGCCACGATGTCGGTTATTTTTGCTAAAGCGTGCACTTGGTAGCCGAGTTTTTCGAGATTTTCTTTTCCGCCATGCTCACGGTTAACCACAACCAGCATATGCTTAACGGTGGCGCCAAGCTCCTGCAGTGGCTTTACGCCCTCGATTTTCGATAGTCCCTCGCTGACGACATCATCAAAGAATAATATGTTATCGCCCTCAGCTACTTCGGCGCCGGCGGTTCTGCCTGTAACGCCGTAGGATTTGGCCTCTTTGCGTACTATCACGCAGGGCAAATCAAGCTTAACTGCGATGCTGGGGACAATTAAAGCGCCTTTAAGCTCAATTGAGGCGAGTTTGTTTATGGGGTCTTTTTTGCTGATTTGTTGAATTTTTTCTGCGGCGACAGTGGAGATGACGTCGAGTTGTTTTGGCGCGGCTAGCACACGTGCCATGTCGATGTAGTATGGGCTTGTTGCGCCCGATTTGATTTTGAATGTGCCAAATTTTAGGCATCCAGAGAGGTAGAGGGCGTCTGCGATTTTGTCTGTAACGCTGGACATAGGGTTTCCCCGTTGTGAATTGGCAACTGTAGATTTAACCCTTTAGCACGGAACTGGGCTAGCCGCAGCTCGTGTACGGAGGCATCAACCAAACGCTGTAATTTTTTTTTAGTATGTTGAAGAAGAGGGTTGCTGCCTACTACATCATCTTCCAAGGCTGGGTGCAGAAAGTTCTGTTTTGCCGGCTACGTTTGCTTCTGTTTGCTTGCTGGTTGTGGCTGGTTGTAGATGCAGCGGCAATTTAGGCATAGCCTCATTGATCTGTATACAAAAGCATCACCCAAACACAGTTTGAACCTTTAAATCAGCCGCAAGAAACCTTTTCCGTGATTGACATGCACATAAGCGAATTTCAAGAAATGATGAACAGCCTCTACGGCGCCCGCGACAGAGCCCGCGGCGTCGAGGGCACCTACAATTGGCTGCTGGAAGAAGTCGCAGAGCTCGGAGTGGAACTGCAGGGCAGCAACCGATTAGCCACCGAAAAAGAGTTCGCAGATGTCATTGCTTGGTTAGCGTCGCTAGCAAACATCATGGGCATAGACCTTGAGAAAGCCGCGTTGGCAAAGTATCCGCATAAGTGCCCCCGATGTCAAAGTTCACCTTGTCAGTGCACTGTTTAGTTTAGCCGGGTTTGCCCCATGCCGGTGGATAGCCAGACGTAGCGGCGTGTGCCCTTGCGTTCCACAGTTTCTTCTGTTTTAAGCAGGCGCAGGTGGTACATGACGACGTTGTAGTGTAAGGCGGTTTCTTTGGCAAGCCTCGTCGCACTTTGTGGTTCCTTGTCGAGTTGGTTTAAAATTTTGGTCCGCGCCAAAAGCCCGCTGTGAACGTTGCGAATACACTTTAGGAACGCGTTAGGATGCCAAGTTTCTTTTATCAGAGCCACCTACACCTTAAAGCGCTATCTGGGTTCAAAAGCTTAACTACCCGAAGTCGAACAGTTTTGCCTGTTTGGGTTTTTTGTTGTCAAACATGAGCGCCAATTCCTCTTTTATGAGGTCCATCCGCTGTGTGTAATAGTTAGGCAAGCCGTATTTGTCAACTAGTCCTTGGGCGGCGTTTAGGTATTTTTCGATGTTTCCGCGGTAAACGGTTAGGGTGAGTTCGCCGCCGCATCGGGTGCATTTTGCGATGAGCGGGAGACGGCGGTATTTGGCGTTGCAAGCTTTGCATCGGAACCCCTGCGTTGAGAACGCACGCATGTTGCCGGCTATGTCGCGCATAAGGTGGCAGTTTAAAACTTTAAGGGCAACGCGTTTGGCGTCGACTGCGTCGATTCTTTCTGCTAAGCCAAGTTGCATGTTGAGTTTTTCCATCATGGATTTGAATTCTTTGTAGCTGCTGTTTGCGTTGCCAAAGTTGATGTTGGTTGTTGGAGTAGTGAACTGGAAGCCTTCGAATTGGCCTTCGGTGCTGAGTCGGTGGGTGATTACGTCCATGAATGCGCTGACTTGGCGGGATTCGCCTTTTTCCCAGGTTTTGCGGAAGAACTCAACGGGGTAGGTTTGGCTGACATCGAAGTCGTGGGCTTGACGTTGGACTTCTTTGGTGTTGCAAAAAGGAATCATAAGGATAGGGGCGTCCATGATTCCTCCGATTTGGCTGGGCAGAAACACCTTGGAGAAGTTGATAAGGGTGTCGAGGGCGAGCATGATTGCGTCTTCGTCGCCGTCGCAGTCTCGGCGTTTGGCGGAGTGCCAGACGGGGTGGGCGTAGATGAGGTTGCGGTCTGTGAAGCCGACGACACGCCCTAGGATGCATGCGCAGGTGTGCGGCGCCAAGCCGAATATGAGTTGCCCAACCATGTCTTCCGGTTTTTTGGCGTTGTAGTAGGGCGACAACTTGTAAACAAGGGTTAAGAGGTCGTCGATGAAGTTGGCGACTTGAACAAGGTATGTGCCTGCGCTAACGGGGATAACGACGTCTTGGATTTTTAGTTCACAGACCTGTTTAGGGTCGGTTAATGGGAGCCCGTGGGTGTCGGCGTGGTACCCCATTTGGTGCATTTTCTCAATCGAGACCCCGATTTCTTCCGGCGTGATATGAGTAAGAGGGGCATTGGTGCCGTCAAACCGTATGGTGCCGTCCTTGTAGGTGGATACGCCATGTTTTGCGCGCAGAATGCCCTTTTCAAGCATTTCTGGGGTTTTGTCGAGGTTAGTTAAGCCTTTGACGCCTCGAAGCATTTTAGGCTGCAGACACCCAAGGTTTTTGCAGGCGGTTTCAATCATTTCTTTAAAGTTCACTGGCTGCTTTTGGTATAATACTGCGTCCGCTTTGCAGGAGCCGCAGTAGCCCTCTTTTAGAGATCTGCCGCAGCGGGGACAAGATTTCTCCTGCACGGTCTCTGCTCCGCATTGATCGCATTTTAATTTGATGGTGTAGGCTTTGCAGTTTGGGCATTTGCGTTTCACCATCTCGACGAATACGGGGGTTTTTTTAGCGGCCGCGCAGAGGTCACGGTGGCTGCCTCCAGCTAAGCTAACGGGAAACAGGACGTGGACCATGGGGCGCATTTCTCGATGTTTGGCTTTTTCGGGTCTGCCCATGCGTCCGCCAACGTAGGTTGGAGCTTTATCTTTGACTGTGACACCGGACAGTTTTGTAAGCAGCTCCAGCACAGACGAAGCTTCTACCGGTTGTTTAAAGAGGGGGTTACCGTAGCCCAATGTGAAAGCAAACGCGGCGGCGTCTTCTCCGGAGAGGATGATTTTGCCTTCTACGTTTTTGTGGGGAACAAAAATCTTGCGAAGAGACTTAACAACATCGGCGTTTGTGTCACCTGTGATTTTACAAACCGAACCGCCAGCGCCTGATGTCACATCACATACGGCTAGCCAGCATCGCAGCCCCTCTATTTCCTGAACTGTTTGGAGGTTGGTCCAGAAAAGAGTACAGTTAGGCGCCAACGGAATCCCCAGCGTCTGGCTAAGAGCCGCGGCTTCTCTTGTAGTCGGCTTATACTTGAAAGGATCAACTAGGAAACCTTCAAGGTAGTCCACCGCAACTTTACAGGAATCCGAAGCTTTGCCTAAATCGCCGCCAAATTGCTTGGTAAGAGCGTTTTGGAGGTCCTTTGCCCACCACTCCTCCACGTAGCCTGAGGGCGGCAATGTTTTGTTGCTATAGAGAAAGTCCCCAAAGTCAATTAGCATATCGCCCAGAAACAGTATTTTCTGTATTTTTCCTTTGACATCGGGATAAGTTTCCAGCGAAACCCTGACGACTGAACCGTCTTTAAGCAAAACCACGGGCTTCTCGATGCTGTCCACGGGCATTGTAACTCCGCCTTTACCAGGTAACTCAAGACGCATCTGGGTACCTGCGGCAAGAAAACTCTCCACCACAAACATGGTCGCCGGGTGAATGCCCACAGCTGAGAGACCGGTGTTTCGTGAACGTCCATACCGCAATCTGAAGCCGCCTCTTGTAGAGGGAAAAGCGAAGATAGGTCTGCCGGCAATAACATCGTCCATGAAGCCACCGGATTTTTTTTCGGATTTCTTTTTGAAGTTTTTAAGCCAGTCCCATTCGTGGAACCCGATTTTGTCCACTATGACGAAGACTTTTTGGGCACGACCTACGATGCCGTCGTTTATGACTCTGAGTGCTCCGCCGCGGACCCTGTTAGTTTCGACCCGTTCGAGGTTGCGGTAGGAGGAGACTTCCACGGGGTCGGATTCAGTGCCAGTGCATTCAACTGGAACGAGGTTTAGGGCTTTGCGGAGTTCTTCGTCAGGGATGTGGTACTGGAAGCGCCCAACGGACCGTTCATAGAGACGAAGCTCCTCGATGAAGCGTGAATTCTCTTCTTCAGTAGGCTTGTAAACGTCCAAGTTAAGTGTACGCCGCACGTAGTCGCCCACAACAAGGGTTAAGGCTTGGTCGGTGCCGCCTGCAGAGCGGATTGGACCAGCGAAGTAAATGCCCAAATATCGGGTTTGGTCAGCGTTCTTTTTGACTTTAACCTTAGCTATGCCCTGAATTGGAGCAGCAGTTAAACCTTCAGTAAAAATAGCCAACGCCGTACGAATCGCCTGCTCAGCCAGATGCTCGATTTCTCTCTCCTCATCAGTTTGGGCGAATTTACCTTCCGCAATTTCTTTAGCGGCATAAAACGCTATTTCTTCTCGCGGCATCCGTTTGCTGAGTTCCCGAATGCTCCCTGCGACGCCTTTAGGACCAACCAAACCCTCAACGAGGTCGGCGATGTCCTGAGCTACAATACATTCCGTTTTGAAAGCTGGATCCAAGCCTTTGGAGCGGGCGGTGTCACTGATTTCGTAGAGGCGCCTAAGCTCACATTCCATGGACTCAACGTAGTCTCTGTATCCTTTGCTTATCCCGCTTGTAATGTTCAAGGCGTCAACCTACAACACTGCATATGCACAGGAGGCTATTTTGGGTTTTCTAAAAACAACCATCAAGCGGCTTGATGACCAATTCCAGCTTTAGTGTTTTATTGCTTTGATAATCTGTGATATGCGTTCGTTAGCGTCGCTTGATTCTGTGAGGTTGCCTGTGACGATGATGTCGGCTCCGGCTTGCGCTGCGGCTTGCGCTTGCTCTTTGGTTTTGATGCCGCCGCCCACAATCAGAACGGCGTCTATGGCGTTTTTGACTTGCCGAATCATCTCCGCAGGCACTGGCTGAGCCGCTCCAGACCCGCCTTCAAGGTAAATGAAGCGCATGCCAAGATACTGCCCCGCCAAAGCGTGGTCTGCGGCTAGCTGCGGGTTTGTGTAAGGTACGAGTTTGGCTTTGCCGACTTTGCCCGCCATTCCGCCGTCGCCTACAATAACGTAGCCCATCGGAAGCGGTTCAATGTGGAATTTTTTGATGTATGGTGCACCCAAAATTTGTGCGCCCATTAAGAAGTAGGGTTCCTGAGAGTTAATCATGGACATGAACCAGATGGCATCGGCGCTGCTGCTTATGCCGTTGACGTTGCCGGGAAAAAGAATTATGGGCACATCTACGACGGCTTTTATGGCTTTAACAACGTGGTCGAGGTGGCTTTGGGATGCTACGGTGGAGCCGCCTATCATGATGGCTGCGGTTCCGCTGTTTTTAGCACTTTCAGCAATAGTCGCTGCAGCGTGCGGAGTAATCTTCTCTGGGTCAATTAACGTCATGTGAATTGAGCCATCAGCTTTGATTTTATCTAGCAAGTACCGCTCGATTGGCCCAGCCATCTCATTGGTCCTCTAACTGCTTTTAGCTGCAGGGGTTCTTTTCTGGCTGCCGTAGATACGGTCAGTTAACATGCAGTAGACGTCGACTTCGCCCTGAGCTGACTTGACAGTGAATTCTTCTTTTAACCCGCAGCTGCTACATTGAGCAGTAGAGCGGCCGCCTTCTTCACGGAATATATCTACGTGAACAGTTTCTTTGCCGCATCTGGGGCAAGAGAAGAATTTCGGTAACCGTTTCTTTGGTATATGAACAACTTTTTTCCTTCGTCGCCCCATCTATTCATCCTTCAACAATTTTTTGGTGATGTTGATTATTATTCATCCTTGTGCTTAAATACTTGCCTACTAACCATGAATGTGAGGCTGTATCTAAAGGTGAAATTAACCCCCTCAGTGTTAGACATTGATTTTGGCGAAGCTGAAAACCGAATCTGCCGCTTCATAAAAGAATACATTGACAACTCGGGCGCTAAAGGCATCATGCTTGGCTTATCAGGAGGAGTGGACAGCGCCGCCATAGCCGCCTTAGCAAGTAAAGCCATCGGAGGCAACCGCGTCCTGGCACTTTTGATGCCGGAAAAAGAAACCTTCAAACAACAAGACATCGACGACGCCAACAAAATCGCAAAACAATTCAACCTCCAAACTCAGATCTGCGACTTAAGCAGCGTGCTCGACACCTTCTACGCGGGCATCCCACCTTTTGATTCGGCGGATAGGATTTCCAAAGGAAACATCAAAGCCCGCACCCGCATGATCTACCTCTACTACTATGCTAACAACCAAAAACGTATAGTAGCCGGCACCTCAGACAAATCCGAAACCATGATGGGTTACTTCACCAAATGGGGAGACGCCGCAGCCGACATCGCACCTATAATTGATCTTTACAAAACACAGGTCCGCAAATTAGCTTTGCACCTTGGTGTTCCAGAAGAACTCGCAATGAAACCCTCCACGCCGTCGCTTTGGCCTGACCAGCTAGCCGAATCCGAACTCGAAATCAAATACGACACCCTCGACCTGGTACTATACGGGCTGGAACGGTTCATGGAGCCAAAAGACATCGCCGACCAACTCGGCGTAGAAGAAGCCCTCGTAGCCAAAGTTAAGGATCGCTGGCTCTCCACCGAACACAAACGTCGCATGCCCCTTGCGCCTAAGTTGGGGTTCCGCACGGTGGGAAACGATTTTAGGCTGCCCAGACACCTCTACTGAGGGACAAAGATGAAAAGCAAAATCAAACTTGCCCTCTGCCAGATCGCCGCTAAAAGAGAAAACAAAACAGCCAACCTTCAAAAAATTGAAGAGTTAACATGGAAGGCTAAGGAGCAGGGGGCGGATTTGGCGATTTTCCCAGAAATGTCACTTACAGGTTACGTGCTACATGACCAAGTCTACGAGCAAGCCGAGCAGATCCCCGGACCGGCTGTGGAGAAGGTTGAGGCGATTTCAAAAGCCACCGGCGTGCACATCGTTTTCGGTATGCCGGAGCTAAGTGAGAAGACTCAAGCAACTCTCTATAACACAGCCGTCATGGTTGGCCCTGAAGGGGTGGTTGGGAAATACCGCAAAATGTATTTGCCCACTCATAGCGTGTTTGAGGAGAAACGTTATTTCAGACCTGGCTACCAACCCGCAGCGTTGCAGACAACTCTTGGCAACATCGGATTAACAATCTGTTACGACATCTTCTTCCCTGAGGTATTTAGGTTGACTCGACTTATGGGGGCGCAGCTTATTGTCTGCATTTCCGCGTCGCCGGCCGTGCGCAGGGGATACTTTGAGATTTTAACTGCTGCCAGAGCCATCGAAAACACCACTTACTTGGCTTACGTAAACCTTGCCGGGATGGAGGATGGTTTGCAGTTTTGGGGAGGTAGCCGCCTCGTTGGGCCCACAGGGGACGTTTTAGCCAAAGCCAGGTACGATTTGGAGGATTTTGTGGTGGCTGAGGTGGATTTCGGAGATTTGAGAACTGCGGAGACGTTTATTCCCACAATTCGGGACCTCAGGCCGGAGCTCTATGCTAAGCTGAAGGGACTTTCCGAAGAGATTTAGGCATCTGCATATAAACTTGGCTTGTTTTTTCAGTATCACAGGTGCATCACAGAGGTGTGATTTTGGTGAAATCACGGTGATTTAGGCGTGATTAGGTGACGTCACGGCGGGTTTTGGGTATGTCACATGTGAGTTAGATGCTTTTGGAGAGCTTTTTTATGTGTGGTTGGGTATGAAAAGTGTGTTTT
The DNA here is from genome assembly GCA_963716035.1 of uncultured archaeon. Lineage (GTDB taxonomy): Archaea > Thermoproteota > Bathyarchaeia > Bathyarchaeales > Bathycorpusculaceae > Bathycorpusculum. The sequence continues at coordinate 514,471 of OY970286.1, forward strand.
ATTTCGTTGGAGATGTCAAAAATGTATTGCGGTAATTTTTGGGGTGTTTGCAAAAGTGCATTTTTTGTGTAAAGTTAAGGCTTTTTGAATGAAAAAATTGCCGAGGAAATAGCCGTTTACATGTTAACTGTACCGATTTACACCCTAAACAACATAAGCGCCATGCATTAAGTTTATTTTTACTAAATCGTTTCTATTTAGATGTTAAATTGTTGGGTATGTAGTGTTTACGGCTCGGTGAAAGGTTAAAAACCCGGGTCAGTATACAAAACTGTATCCATTTAGTATATGGGAGAAGAGAGCACTTTGAAGCTGAAAGACGGCGTAACAGCATGGTTAAACGGGGCATTAAACGACCCCATTGTACAAATACTCGCTAAAAATAGCCAATTAACAAAAACTCAATTAGAAACACTCCTTATTGACGTTTTAAGCGAGAATTTAACAGGCAAACAGCTAAAATACGACGAAAAAGCCGCTTTAAGGCTAACTAAGGCTAAAATAAGCCGCGGTAGCTTTAATAGGACTTTAAAACAGTCCCGGGAAAACGTAATTCGATCCATCTATACAGTCCTACTTCTAGGTTATTTGGGTGTTTTTGAGACCACAACTCTTGACCCGTACCTCGAAATAGCCAATAAACTGCACGAATATGTCGAGGCACACCAGGACGTACCTAGTAAGGAAGAGGAAGTGAAAGACCACCTAAAAGTCATAGAAATCATTAGAAATGAGCTTGAAACAAGCCTAAAACGGCTTTCTAGCCCATCAGAAGAGCCTATGTGACGTCACAAATCACAGTTTTTTCATCATTTTTTATCCATTTTTAGGATGAAACTATCCATTAAAATTAACGTTATTATACAGCTGGAAAAGCTAAAAAAAGCTTAAATCACACTCCTTTTATCTAAGATAAATCAAGCAGTGAAAGGTATTGTGATGTGTGATGTCATATTTAGCATGGAGTGACGTCACCGATAACCTTAAATTTCCATGGAAAATAATGTGATGTGTGATGCAACTGTTGAAATCACGGTAAATCACGTGTAATCACAGTCAAGTCACGATTAAATCACAGGATGAGAACATCACGGTTGACCTCACACCAGTAATCTTAGGCATCTTGGTAGCCGTAACATCAGTTGCTGCATACCAATACTACAAACAAATCCGCCTCGCACATCAAGAATACGTCAAAGCCAAAGATTTTGTTGAAGACATAGTGCTAAGTTTCGACCGTGAACTCAAACGCGAGTCAGACAAGTTTGATTCAATGACAGCCAAGGTTGAAGGAAGCTACACAACATCGGACGTAAGCTACCGCAAGGCAGAAGCCATCGAGAAACAAATAGAGCCCCTCACAGAGCAACTAGGCAACTTAAGCCAGTCATATCAAGCGATGTCACAGGTCGTCACAGAGAAGCTAGCGGAAAACACGCAAAACAGCGCAACAGTACTCTCAGGGTTAGCTGGATTGGAAGCGAAACTCAGAGACATCGAAACTACCCAGGAAACGCTGAAAAATAAAATTGCCGGGTTCGAAGCACAAATAGAAAAACTAGCCAATGCCCCTGCACCTCAACCACAGTCTATGCCTTTAGAAGTGGCTTTGCCGCCTATACCGATAAAACGCGATAAAGCCTTAGCAGCGTTAACTGAAACAGAGATAGCCGTATTGGAGATGATCTCAAAAGAGGGCCCTAAGACTGCTCCAGAGATTAAAGAGCGGGTGCAGCTTAGTCGAGAACATACAGCGCGGCTGATGAAGAAACTCTACGAAGAGGGCTATCTTGAGCGGGAAGCAGGCAAGATTCCTTTCCGTTACAGTATCAAAAAAGAGATGGAAGCCCTACTTCGCAAGGTCGAGAACCCAGCTGCTTCATAGCTACAGAATTTTTGCTTCACAACTAAGTTAGTTTGTGAAGCGATGTGAACAAGTGTGAAAGAGCTGTGAACTATTTTATCCGCTGCTTGAGCGTTGCCGCTGGGATGTTTGGGGCAGCTTTGTATTTGAGGCTGTTAGGTCCGCCTGTGCGCATCAAGAGCCCTTTTGCTGTCATCCGTGACAGGTAAGTGGAAATTGTGCTTAAGCTAACTGGTTCTTTTAGTTCCTGCTCGTAGGTGTTTTGAATTTCCTTTGAAGAGAACCAGATTAGAGGAAAGTTTTTCTGGATAACAAGCTGGACTTTTTCAAAACGTGAAAGCGACCTGTTTTGAGTTGCTGGGCCACTGTTAACAATGGGTGTGTCGCCCTGTGTGCCGCCTAACAATTCGACAAGGTCAAGCAGACGCAGAGCTTTGTCACGGGTCACTTGACCCTCAAAAGCAATGGTATATCGATTACCATCGCTGTCGAACAGCTCTACGCGGATTTTACGAGCCGGCACTTTGTACACCTATAGGTTGTTCACAAAGTCTATGCTTCACAGGATATAACTGTGATGGTGAAACAGGGCAATGTAATAAGACTGAAATCAACCTGTTTTTTAGAAATACACTGTATTTGATACTGTTTTGGATTTACCAGCTTCACAGAAAAAAGATTAGTTAAACAAGCTATCTTAATACGTTGGTTTGGGTTTTCCAGTGGAAGCGTAGGGGTGGCTTCTTCACTGTTAACTGACAGAATTAGGGTAATTCAGGCGAAAACGGTTGTTTTAAAGTGTCAATTTTATTGCTATTTCACATGGATTCACAGTTTTGTGAATGTGAAAATACATCAGATTTCTCAGTGTTGGGTTGTTAACGAATTTTTTAGTTTTATGGAGACTGTTTTGGAGCCTTCAACGAAGTAAGCGTCTGGTTCCATGGTGTTTTCCATGTATTTTGAGGTGGAGACACACCCCTGTGTTTCCTTTGGAGGATTTTGGGGCAAAAAAGAGTTCGGGAGGGGCTGAAAAAATATTTGCAGAGATTCAGTTTAATTTCTTGGATAGATATCATTAATATATAAAATCGTAATTTACTACTCAGAGTATATCTCTCTGTATAGTAATAATAGGCTTTTTCTTTATAGCGACCTGTTTTCTCCAGTAGAAACACGGGGGTGCGTGTATCGCTTGGCTGGTGCCGCTTGCTGTCATTCTTTTTTAGGAATGTTGTTGTTCTAAACCAGTTTTTTGTACTGTATGCTTTATCTGTTCCAGTCGAAATAACGGTTGTACCTCTGAAACAAGGGGAGCGGGATAAATGGGCAACTCAAGCGTATTAGACGATGTATTCGACAATTTCGTTAACGGGGCTAAACTCTTCAAAGACCGAGAAGTCCTAAGACACGACTACCTACCAGAAAAACTTCCTCACAGAGAAGACCAAATCAGGCTTCTAGGTTCAACCGTAGCACCTGTTTTGCGCGACGCCCGCTGCTCCAACATCTTCATCTATGGCAAAACAGGTACAGGAAAAACCGCAGTTGCCAAATACGTTTTAAGTCATCTAGAATCCAAAGCCAAAGAATACGGCGCCCAAGTCAAATTCTGCTACATCAACTGTCGAATGACCGGCTCCGAATATCGAGTGTTTGCTACCCTTAGTCAAAGCGTTGGCTTAACAATTCCCTTCACAGGTTTGTCTGTAGGAGAAGTTTTTGACCGATTCCGAAGCGGCCTAGATCAATCCCACATAATCTTCATAATTGTACTTGACGAAGTTGATGCCCTGATAAAAGACAAAGGTGACGCCTTCATGTACGAACTTACCCGTATCAACGAAACGCTCAGCAAAAGCAAAGTCTCAATAATTGGCATCTCAAACGACCTGCGCCTAAAAGAATTTCTTGATCCACGCGTCTTCAGCTCTCTTAGCGAAGAAGAACTTGTATTTCGTCCCTACGACGCAGCAGAACTCCGCAACATCTTACTTGAACGCTCCAAAATAGCTTTCCAAGAAGGCGTCCTCTCTGACTCAGCACTAAGCATCTCGTCAGCACTAGCCGCGGCTGAGCATGGCGACGCAAGACGCGCCCTTGATCTGTTAAGAGTTGCAGGAGAAGTCGCGGAACGCCAAGGTGCTAAAACAGTCACTGAAGAACATGTGCGTCAAGCCGAAAAACACATCGAACACAACCGTGTCATTGATGCTCTCAAAAATCTAACGCTGCAGTCAAAGCTGGTTTTGCTAAGCGTCTACCACTTAAACAAGCCTAGTGCAACTACAGGAGAAATCTACGACATCTACAACGAGCTTTGCGGCGAAAACGGTTCAGGTCTTCTCACTCAGCGTCGTTTGGGCACGTTGGTTAACGAGTTGGACTCTATGGGTTTAGTTAACGCCAAAGTCGTTAGTATGGGGCGCTATGGCAGAACTAAAAAAATTCGACTTGAAATCAGCCGCAGCCTAATCAAAGACGTCTTTGCCGGAGACACACGTTTTGGACCCCTTTTGGAATACCAGCCGAAAATAATGCATAAAGACAAAGATGCCTAATGCTTCTTCATGAAGTCCAGCACTCTTATCTCCATGGTCTGTAAATTCACCACAGGCACTTTTCCCGGTGTAGGCATCAACCCCAACTTCTCCATGTACTCAGTTTGTTCTTGCCAGCCGCCGCTATTAACCACAAGCACTCCCCGATAATTGCAGTAACCCAACACGTGGATGTGGCCAGCGTGGAAAATGTCGGGCACTTTATCGATTACAAGGTAATCGCGGTTTTCTGGAGAAAGCATGGTTTTGCCGCCGTACATAGGCGCTAAGTGTCGATCTTGCATCATTAACCTCATTGATCTCTCAGGATGGTCATTGTCCATCCCAGGGACAACCCCGATTATGTCGTTTAGGCTTACCCCATGGTACATGAGGACTTCAACGCCGTGCAGGCTGATGTAGCAGGGGCTGCCAACGGAGTGGAAGTTCTTTTTGCCCTCGATTGCTGTGAGGTATCCTTGGGGGATAGCGGGTTGAGGCTGGGACTTGCGTGCAGCATCATGGTTGCCCGGTGAGAGCACAATTTCGATGTAGTCCGGAACCTTCTCTAAGTACTTGATGGCAAAGTTGTACTGTTTGTGGATGTCGCGGATTGTCAGCTCGGTTTGTTGGCCGGGATATATGCCGACTCCGTCGACGATGTCGCCTGCGATGAGTAGGTACTTGACTCTGCCGGCGATTTCACGCATCCAGGGCTCGCCATACTTGCCGCGGAGCCAAAGAATAAAGTTCCTGAATGCTTGCTTGGTGAATTTGTTGCTGCCCACGTGAACGTCAGAGGTTAGAACGGCGTAAATGGGTTCCTGCGCTCTTTGCGGTGGCTTCTTGCCGACTTCGGGCAGAATGATGTCTTCAGCCATAAGCAGGTTACTTCGCGTTTTAATTACCGCAGCACAGAACACGGTGTCAGGCAGAAGCGACAACGCCTTCTTTTTTACTTCTTCAGGCGCTTTCTGCGGAATCATTATTGCAGCGCTGCCCGCCAAATCCTCTACGGAGAGTATTGTGTTGTTTTTCGAGTCACGTTTCTCAGTGAGCATGCAGATTACTTTGAGTTTGGTTTTAGGCTGCGATTTGAGTGCTTCGTTAAGTGGGGTTGCGGCTCGCACATCCATTCTTTGGCGAAGCAGCTTTTCGATGCGTTTGAAGCGGTCTTGGAATAACCCAGCGTATTCTCCTAGGGATCCGTTGGATGTTAATTTTCCAGTGGAGTCTTCTAGGATTTTTAGTTCTGAGGGGATGTCCTTGGCATATGGGAAAAAAGTGTTTTCTGCATTGCCATCTTGAGGCTCTAACTCATTTTCAAGGTAGCTTTGGGTTTCCTCAAAAGCAGGTGCGGGCTCTTCTATAACTGGTGCTGGCTGCATAGGCTGCTCAACCGCAATCTCTGCGGAGGCCAAAGCTTCACGCTGCATAACCGCTTCCAAAAACCCTTTTTCAATAAACATGGGCTTATCCTCCAGAGCATCCATCTTCTGTAACGCCAATTGCATAATCGTCAATGGGTCGCTGGTTTCGGCGTTCTGGATGAGGTACTCAAAGGCTTCGCTGTTAAGCTGGTAGCCGGCGGTTATAGTGGCTTCAATTGCCTGCTGAAGTTTTTCCTGTGCACTCATCTGCTCTGCCCATAATCCAAATCGTTTGGATGGTTAGGCAGTATTGCGCATGGGTTATTTACTGTTTTTTGTTCGACCACCTAATTAGTAAAGCAGCAGTCTGTCAGCAAAATAAGAAGCAAACAAGCCTCCGTCCGATTTCAACTATTGCTGGTTCTATTTTATGGACCCGGAAACAATTTGCTTTTAGGTAATTCATATAAGTCCACTCTTGTTTAGATGTGTTATATCACGGTGCTATCCATGAGTGATTTACGTAAAGTTCAGCAAACCCCAACCGGCACTTTCTTTGTCTGCCTACCACGCGACTGGGCAAAAGAACACGGCCTACAAAAAGGCTCCCAAGTCAACCTCGAAAAAACAGGCGACGGCAAACTATTCATTGACACCCAATTCGACGTTGAGCCAGTGCCAAAAGAAGCCACCCTAAAAGTCGGACCTTATCTGAGTCGCGAAATAGTCGGGCGCTATCTATTGGGCTATGACATTATCCGCATCGAAGCCAAAGACCGTATCGATTCAAACGTACGCAACTTGGTCAAATCCACAGCCAACTCACTAGCAGGTTTAATGATTGTTGAGGAAACCACATCGATGATGACGCTTCAGTGCCTCATGCAGCAGCCTTTCACTTCGCCAGGCAAGATTTTGCAGCGCAACCAAGCTAGCGCCGCACTTATGATTCGCGACTCCGCCAACTCCTTAATCACTTTAGACATGGATTTAGCCCGAAATGTCATCGAACGCGACGTTGAAAACAACAAATTCTATTTCCTCCTAGTCAGGATCTTAAGAACCATTCTGCAAAATCCGCGTTTAAGCGAAAAATTCTCCATTTCCCCTATAGAATGCCTCGATTATCGTCTAGCCGCTGGCTTCATAGAAGGCATAGGAGACGCCTGTGTGCAGATGGCTTCCAACACGCTCACGCTAGCCGCTAAACTGCCCGAAGACCTCCGCAAACTTTTGCTGGAGCTGGAGGGAAGCTGCTGCGACGCCAATGAGCAGGCTTTCAAGTCGTTTTTAAGCCGAGACATCTCCCAAGCTGAAGGCGTGCGTAGTATGAGAGCAAAAATCGACGATAAATGCCAGCGCATTGAAGCGGCGGCAAAGGAGTCGTCGGTTGATTTGATGTCTCAGGTTTTGGCTGCTGTGTCTTTTCTACGGCAGATTTACGAGCGTAGTGTCGACATGTCTGACTTAGTCGTCTAAACATGACCTATACGGCGGGCTTATTCGGCTCAAACCCTTTTTTGGGTTCTGCTTGTAGAAACCGGTAAGCTACCATAAAGCCCCAAACAAACCGCCGACAGAAAACGTGCAATCTTTACAGAAAAGCCTGTACAACCAGCCACAACCACCACGCAACCTGCCTCAGACGCAGATGCAAAAACAGAACTTTCTGCTTTGAGCCTTAGAAGATGATGTAGTAGGCAGCAACTCTCTTCTTCTACTCTAGAAACAACAAGTTGCACCTTGACCGCTAATTTAGGGCTTGAACAAAGTTCTCAACAGCACCAATAGATTTTAAATTCATAACCGCTCTGGTGCTCTGTTCGGTTTTGAAGTCTTTAAGCATCCAAAACACGTGTTCCCGAACTTCCTGCGCTGACCCACGATTCTCGTATTTGCGGTACAACTCAACGAAGCGTAGAATCTGCGTTTTTATCCCGTTGTTGCCGATTCCCTTTTTTGTAGCGTCAAAAATCCACGGGCGATCCCTGGCGCCTCTGCCCACCATAACCAGTTCGCATCCGGTTCGTTTCAGCATCAGGCAGCCCTGGTCGTGGCTTGTGACGTCGCCGTTAGCTATTACGGGGATGGAGAGTTTCTCTTTTATTTGTTTAATAATGTTCCAGTTAACTTTGCCGCCCAGCTTCTGCTCGGCGTTTCTTCCGTGGATGCATAGGGCTTTTATGCCGGTGCCTTCCAAACTTTCAGCTACGCGGATGCCAACGATGTTTTGGTTGTCCAATCCAATCCGCATCTTTACCGTAACTGGTTTCTCGGTTGCGTCCACCATTTTTCTGACAAGTTTTTCGAGGCGCGCAGGATCCGAGAGCAGGTATGCTCCGTAGCCTTTTTTAAGGAACTCTTTTTCGCTGCACCCAACGTTTAAGTCGATGATGTCTGCGAAGTCTTCAATCAGCTTTATGCTTTTCACCAGAGATTCTTCGTGGTTGCCTATTAGCTGGACGCTTACGGGGCGTTCGGCTTCTTGGATGTTTAGGATTTCTTTTACGTCGTCTTTTTTTCTGTTTTTGACGATGTCGGTGTCTATCATCTGGGTGTAGATTAGGGCTGCTTTGTTTTCTTTGCATAGCATTCTAAACGCTGTGCAGTTAACGGCGGCCATGGGTGCAAGGACAAATTGCCCTGTGATGTTTACGGCTCCTATGTTCATGCTGATTCTTTCATGAACAGAACTAACCTTAAATCTATTAAAGCCTAACGCAACCCAAAAAAACCTTTACCGACAGTGCTGAGGCGCAAAATAGGTGCATTTGAATTACTCTAGCAAAAGATTACCTGCAAAACCAATAGTGTTGCAAACGATAGCTAAACACTACGAGCATTTTACCCTTCTAGATCCACAAAAAAAGCCTAAGTTGATTTTCAATCACCTGCACCATCCTTTTGCTTTTCTAACGGTAACATTTATAACTACAATTTCTTATTGCTAAAGGCGCGAAGCGGAAGTACTATGGGACATCGAAAAACTCATGCTCCAAAACATGGTTCACTAGCTTATTTACCTAGGCACCGTGCTAAAAAACCAGTAGCACGCATCAGATACTGGCCAAACATAAAGTCAGATACTCCAAAGCTTTTAGGTTTCTCAGCCTACAAGGCAGGCATGACCTACATCTTCACCATCGAAGACCGGAAACGCTCTCCGAACTTTGGTAAGGAAGTCATGCGAGCAGCAACCATACTAGAAACGCCACCAGTCATTGTTTGTGGCATAAGAACATACCAAAAAACACCATACGGACTAAAGAACATCACAGAGGCATGGATGAAAGAGCCTCCGGCAATACTAGACAGACTTCTAGTTTTGCCCGAAGCCTTCGACACAGACAAAATGCTCGAAAAAATCGCCCAAACCATCGGCGAAACTGACGTTGTCCGTGTCATAACAGCCACTCAACCAAACCAAGCCAGCCTCGCAAAAAAGAAGCCCGAATCAATGGAAATCCAAATCGGCGGCGGAACAATCCAGCAGCAATTCGAATACGCAAAACAATTGCTGGGCAAAACCGTTACCCCCGAGGAAGTCTTCAAAGACGGACAATTCATCGACATTGCAGGCGTAACAGTCGGCAAAGGCTACCAAGGTCCAGTTAAACGTTGGCACGTAACCAAACTGCAGCACAAAGGCAGAAAAACAAAACGCGGCATCGCCACTTTGGGCCCATGGAACCCCCACCACCTCATGTACAGCATTCCACGTGCAGGCCAGATGGGTTACCATCAACGTATAGAATTCAACAAGCGCATTCTCAAAATCGGTAAAGACGGCAAAGACGTCACAGTTAAAGGCGGCTTCGTACGCTACGGCGAAGTCAACGGACCATACGTCCTTATCTCAGGCAGCATACCTGGAACAGAAAAACGCACAATACGCCTACGTGTACCAGCTCGTCCACCCACCGAAACACCAGATGCAGCACCACAAGTAACATATATCTCATTGGAGTCACCTCAAGGAAAATAGGTTGTATAGACAATGGCACAGAAAACCGCAGAAATCTTTGACTTACAGGGCAAAGCAACAGGCACAATAACACTGCCTCAAGTTTTCTCAACCCCCCTACGCCCAGACGTGATAAAACGAGCAGTGCTGGCAATCCAGAGCAACCGTCTCCAGCCGCAAGGCAGAGACCCAATGGCAGGCAAACGCACCAGCGCAGAATCACGTGGAACCGGTAGCGGCATCGCAAGAGTCCCCCGCGTAAAAGGCGGCAGCGGCAAAGCAGCATTTGCCCCAAGCACCGTCAAAGGCAGACAACCACACCCACCACGCGCAGAAAAAATCATAGTCAAAGACATACCTAAAAAAGAAGCAAAACTCGCCTTAACATCCGCCATCGCAGCAACCGCAGAAAAAGACGTTGTTGCAAAACGCGGACACAAAATCGAAACAGTCCTAAGCTTACCACTTGTAGTTGACAACGCATTCGAAGGCTTAACCAAAGCCAAAGAAGTCGAAGACGCCTTCTCAAAACTCGGATTCGACGCAGAACTCCTCCGCGTTAGAGAAAGCCGCAATGTCCGCGCAGGCAAAGGCAAACACAGAGGGCGAAAAATGAAGCAAGCCGTAGGCCCACTCGTCGTGGTCGTCGACGGAGCAAACCTCGCAACCGCCGCAAGCAACCTACCCGGCGTCCAAGTAACCACCGTAACAGGCCTCAACACTGAAATGCTTGCCCCCGGCACACACCCAGGCAGACTAACAGTTTGGACTAACGGCGCAATCGAGAAACTATCCACCATGTATGGAGAAACAGCCTAATGAAACCAAACGAAATTATCTCTTACCCACTGATGACTGAATCAGCCAGCGTTATGGTTGAGAAAGATAACAAACTTATCTTCATCGTCAGCCTCAAAGCCGGCAAAGCAGACATCAAACGCGCCGTAGAAGTCATGTACGAAGTCAAAGTTGCAAAAGTCAACTTACTAGTCACACCACAAGGCGTAAAAAAAGCGTTCGTGAAGCTAAAACCAGAATACCGCGCTTCAGACGTAGCAATCAAACTAGGTATCCTCTAAAACTAAAGAAGGCTTGACTTATGGGAAAACGTATCCGTGTACAAAGAAGAGGTCGTGGCGGTCAAAACTTCCGCGCCTCAACTCACAAACGCGTAGCACCAGCCAAATATCCACCAATCGCACCAAAAGAATCATTCGAACTTGAACTCGTCGGCGTCGTCGTTGACCTAGTCCACGACCCTGGACGCGGCTCACCACTCTCACTAATCGAATTCGAAGACGGCTCCTCCATGTACAGCATCACACCCGAAGGCCTATACCTAGGACAAGAAATCACCTATGGCGGCAAAGCCTCAGCTGAAATCGGCAACATCCTGCCCCTAGGCAAGATGCCTGAAGGAACCTTAGTCTGCGACCTTGAACTCCGCCCAGGCGACGGAGGCAAAATGGCACGCAGCTCAGGCGCATACGCAACAGTCGTCGGCCACACCCCCCAAGGCACCATGATCCGCCTACCATCCGGAAGAACCCGCTACGTTAACGATTACTGTTTAGCAACTATTGGTGTAATCTCCGCTTCAGGACGCATCGATAAACCGTTCCTCAAAGCAGGCGAGAAATTCCACCTAATGAAAGCCAAAGGCCACAAGTACCCACGCACCAGCGGCCGCAAAATGGTTCCAGCTGTTCACCCATACGGTAGCAGCAAACGTAGCGCACGCAGATGCACAACCACAAGTCACGGTGCACCACCAGGACAGAAAGTCGGCTTAATCGCCGCCCGTGGCCCAGGCCAGAAAAAGAAACGAGCTATTAGAGGTTAAAAATTAACAGGAGAACTGTATAAATGCCAAAAGAATTTAGCTACCGTGGACACAGCCTTGAAAGTCTCTCAGCTATGTCTATGGACGAATTCATCAACATGCTACCATCACGCCAACGCAGAAGCCTACAACGCGGACTCACACCAGAACAACGCATACTGCTCGAAAAACTCCGCACTGCAAAAGAAGGCAAAACCGCAGCCAAAGAAGGCGGAATCAAAACACACGTACGCGACTTAATCATCCTCCCAGAAATGGTAGGCGCAAAAATCAGCGTACACAACGGCAAAGAATTCGTCGCCATGGAAATACGCCCAGAAATGATCGGCCACTACCTAGGTGAGTTCGCTATAACCAACAAACCGGTTAGGCACGGAACTCCCGGTATCGGTGCATCTCGATCTTCGATGTATGTGCCGCTTAAGTAAGCCGTTTCTTTTCCTTTTTTCATTATTTTCTTATTTGTTTTTCGATGCTTTTGTAAACAGACTAAACTATGCACGTTCAACTTAAGCCAAGAGTCTTTTTCTAGTTGTTCTAAATGGCATAGGGTGTGGAAGGAATGTGTTTAACATGTTGCACCACATGCACACAATGCCTAATTCAACATGGCTCTATGTTGTCAGCCACACGAAAACTTTTCTGCCCACACCGCTTCCACATATGCAGCGCAACCCGTTTCAAAAAAGCAAACCCCACCAACGCCCGTCATGTGGTGCCGTAAAAATTGCCACACCCACATAAAAGACAAACCCTAACATGCAAGTAAATATAAAAGGCTGCCCAACCGCCCACTCTTTCAAGAAATAAAATAGAAAAGCAAACTTTGCTTATCTACTGTAGTCCCTGCCTTCCGGCTTGGAACTTTGCGGCTTAGCATTAGCATCCGGAATCTGCGGCAGCGGGATCGGCGGAGGAATATTCAAAGTCCGCGAAATCAAAACCGACTCGATGAAAACCACGTTTGAGATAGACTGCACAATAATAGGCGCCGGCGGCTTCTTTTGATCGTAATCCTTAAGCACCTTGTCAACTTCGTCTTTGTCGCCAACCACGTAAGCGTTACCTTTGAGGCTTAACTGCGCGATAGATGGATTATAAATTATGGATAACACGAAGTGGACCTCAACGGATTCGTCTGGTTTCTTCTCCATCCCCACCACGTTGATGTTAGTGTTAATCTGGATGGGTGGCACTGGCTTGTGAATATCCCAGAAACGTTCCGCTGAAATGCTAGATATGACTACGTTAACTCTAAGCATGATAGGTCAAAAAAGAAATACTGCGGTGTGGGATTTAAAACTGCTTATTTCTGTTTGTAGCGTGTAAATCCGCAGTGCCCGCATGTGTATCTGCTATGGTGGTCAGCCATAAAGTAGCCTGGGCCACAACGTTCGCAGGTTGGGCGTGCGCGACTGAGCTTGTCGCCTTCAACTTTATACATGGCTTTGACGCCGCTTTCAGATTTGCTTTTCTTTTCTTTCTTGCCTTTATCGGCGCCTTTTGCCGCTGGGGCGTCTTCTTTCTTTGGTGCTGGTGCCATTATGCAGTCGCCTCTTCCTTAGGTTTCTCAGGGTTGTTCCGTTTACGGATGTATTCGGGTTCAACCAGTTTAGCTTGAGCAACGGACTGGTAAACGTTAGCTACTCCTTCAGTTATGGATGTGCCGGTTTTTGTACGCATACGTTTAACGAACACAACTTCGGCGCCGACTTGCATCTGTGCTGCAACGGCTTTCTTAACTTCCAACCTCTGTGGAGTTTTCTCTTTTGGACCCTGAACAATAGTGAAGCCTACTTCTGTCCGTTTAAGAAGAGGGTTCTCCTTGGTTAATTCAATTTTGATTTGCATCTGTCTTCACTTAAGGCGTAAATTCAAACAATAATCTTCTTATTTAGCTTTTCGAAGCTTTCATCTCTTTTAGGAACCCTTTTACCTGAAGTTTCCTGTTTTTTGAAGCTTCTGCCACAACAATACCCACATATGGCTGCCCATACACCACAAACGCGCCTTCGGGCGCATAAAAAAGTGCGGCGAGAACAAGCAAGTCTTCTTCTCCGTCCAACACGATATGCGTATGAATCTTGGTCTCCAGCGCTACCTTAACTGCGGCGATTGCTTCTGCGGTAATGGTTCCCTGAGGGTTCTCCACGTAAACCGTTCTGCCCCCAAAAGCCTGCTCCTGCATAGGCTGGTCGCGCAGAGACTTTCCATCGGTAATGCTTAGTTGCGGCGTTAAACCAGCGTTGTGGATATTTTGGCTAACAACGTCCCCCACTGTAATCAGCATGGGCGGCTTTTGTTCGGAAACCATTTCCCCAAGTTTTCTCATTGTCTCCTCTGGGGTTCCTGAGATTAGGGCCCCAAAGGGGTCTTTGAAAAAAACCCGCAGTTTAGGCGTTAGGGTGTACTCTATCTTCATTGGTTGAACCTGCAAAAATAGAGATAGCTTGTTGGTTAAGAAGCTATTTACTTTAGCGCACTTTGAGTGCGTATCTGCCTTTTTCTTTTATGTTCATGGCTTTAGCGACGGCGCTGTGGGCTGGGTCAAACATAACTACTAAGCCGCTGTAGTCTTCGCTGAAACTTGTGGATTTGCATTTTGGGCAAACGTTTTCTTTGGTTATGAAGTGGCAGTTAGTGCATGCTTTCTCGCTCATTTCCTAGTTCTCCTATGCTTCTTTGACTGGGGCTTCTGGCTTCTTTGAAGCTCCCTTGCCTTGGTCTTCTTGCAGCCATTCTAGTTTGCCCAGGAAGGGTTGTCTTGCGGTTACACCGATTTTGCCGCTGCTGCCTGCTCTGCCTAATGACACAGCTGTGATGCGAACGCGAACTTGGTCGCCGCTGCTAAGTTTGCGTTTAGTTTCTTTGCCTATCAGTACACCTTGTTTTTCGTCGTAGCTGATGTAGTCATCCATCAGTTGCGAGACGTGGAGCAGTGCGTCGACTGGTCCAATGCGGACAAATGCGCCGAAATCAGCGATTTCCACGACGTCGCCTTCAACGACTTCTTGGATGATTGGGTAAAATGTGAGAAGTGAAAAGTTCACTTTATGGTAGGTTGCGCCGTCGCCTGGGATAATTTTGCCGATGGGGCTTACTTGTATGCCTGTGACGGCTATGACGTAGCCTAATTCCTCGTCCACGATGCCTTCGTATTTCTGTTTAACTTGTTCGCGGCCCACTTTCTCCAGTGGGTTGCCGAAGGTTTCGGGCGGGATGCGAATAGTATCTTGAAGAGTAATCAGTTTGAACATCTACGATATCAACCCGTCAATGTCTAGACGTGTTTTTTGTCTCAGATAAATCACTGGCACACTTATATCTCTTAGCCTCCTTCTTAAAGCGATATCGTTTGTTAAAACAGGGCTTCCCCAGTTTTTGGCCACTCTGACAATAACATCGTCAACTTCTTCGCCTTTGGAGTCAACAGATACCAGCCTGCATTTTTCTGCCAACCGTAAAGCAAAACTTGCTTGCCTCCTAAGCTTCGGTTCCCCCTCGTTTGCCAGTATCTCCAACTCGGCTTTAACTGCGGACAGCAAAATGTATTCTACGTTTCGGTTTAGTAGGCGTTTGAGTTCTTCGAATACGTCGATTTTAAATTCTAAGGGCATGAAGAGCGCGTTTGAATCCAAAATAACTTTAATTGGTTGCGGGGATCTGTTTTGAGCGGTCACAGAGGCAGTTCCTAAACGTAAACCTGCGTTTATCCGCTTAAAGGTTTTGCGGCAGGCTGTGTCGGCGGTATTTTGCTACTAATTTAAATATTAAGAGTTGATGAAATGGTGCAGATTAGGTGATTTGTAAAGTGCTCCGTGAAAAATCCTGTGGCGCAGTTATATACATTAATAATCAAGAGGAAACCCGCTATCTTCTGCTTAACTACACGGGTGGACACTGGGATTTTGTTAAAGGTAACGTTGAAGCTAACGAGTCGGAGAAGCAAACGGTTACCCGTGAAATGATGGAGGAAACTGGAATAACTCAAGCGGAGTTCGTCGGTGACTTCCGGGAATCTATAAACTACTTCTACCGCCGCCAAGGCCAAACTATTAACAAAGAAGTGGTGTTCTTCATCATAGAATCTCAAACTGAAGAAGTCACCATATCTTTCGAACACATTGGCTTTACATGGTTGCCTTATGCGCAGGCGATGGATAAGTTGACTTTTAAAAACGCTAAAGATGTGCTGCAGAAAGCACATGATTTCCTAGAGAAGAAGGGCTTAGTGAAAGACTAAGCAGCTTTCTATTTTATGAGTCCGTAGCCGATAAGTCTCCAGCGAGAAGTGATTTTTCTGCTTATGGCAACTCTGGAGCCTGGCAACGCACAGATGGGTCTTGTCAACTTTACTTTGATGGTGTTCTGTTTGATGTTGATGACTTTGCCCACGTTTACTGCTGCGCCGATGTGAAGTAGCAAGGCTTCGTCCGGGTTGATTTTCTCGACCTTCTGTAACTCTTTGGTGCCTACTACGCGTTCAAGGACAAAGGTTTCCATAGTGATTTCAGTAACTGTTGGTGGTAGCATGCCTGTTTTGCCTGCGATGCTGCCTGTTAAGCCGTCTGCTTTAGAGTATGATGGATCAAGCAGGGTGCCGACGCCGACCAGTCCGCCGCAGGACGCTTCTTTAACTGTTTGTTCGCCTGCATGCAGAGTAACGATCTCGCTTATGAGGGGGTCGTAAACGGTTTTGCCTTCCCGTTCTACCATGATGCCGGGGCGGATTTCGATTTCTTCTCCAACCTCGAATTTGCCCTGCACGATAGTTCCTCCGATAATTCCTCCAACGATGCCGTCAATGGTTGTTCCTGGTTTGTTAATGTCAAACGATCGGATTATGTACATAAGCGGCGGTACATTGGGATCGCGTTTTGGTGTTGGGATAATGTTTTGCATGGCTTCTAAGAGGACGTCAATGTTTATTCCTCTTTGAGCTGAAATTGGAATGATGGGGGCGTTTTCTGCTACTGTGCCTTTCACAAAGGCTTTGATTTCTTTGTAGCTTTCAAGTGCCCGTTTGTTGTCGACTATGTCTATTTTGTTTTGGACTATAATGATGTTTTTGATACCGCTGACTTCTGCCGCTGCAAGATGCTCTCTGGTTTGAGGCTGCGGGCAGGGTTCATCTGCTGCGATTACTAAGATGGCGCCGTCCATGATTGCTGCGCCCGAGAGCATTGTTGCCATTAATGCTTCGTGTCCGGGTGCATCGACAAAGCTGATTGCCCGCACAAACTTTGCTGGGGAGTTGCATTTTTCGCAGACTTCGTGAATAGTGTAGTTGTTCGGTGGGGGGCATTTGGTGCATTGGAATATTGGCATGTCTGCATAGCCCAGCTTTATGGTGATGCCGCGTTTAAGTTCTTCACTGTGGCGTGAAGCCCAAGTTCCTGTTAATGCCTGAACAAGAGTGGTTTTGCCATGGTCAACATGACCTATTGTTCCAATGTTGACTTCAGGTTGCTTCGGTAAAGCTTTGACGTTACTCATAGACTTCTTCTCTTAGGGAATAATTGCTGGAAACGAATAAAAGAAATTAGTTATGGAGTTTATAAGGTTTAAGCAGACGTAACAAGAAATTGTTTTTGCTGCTTACTCAGCCTTAACTGGGGCAGTTGCTTGGGCGGGGCGGTCGACGATTTTCATGTTGATTTGAACGATTTCGTCGGTTATGATTTCGCCATGAACAGTTTTGCGTTTGCGTCCACCTTTCCGTGTTGGCTTGTACCCTGCGCCGCCGCTTAGTACGACTGCTCTGCGGACGCCTCCATGAACGTTTGACCTCATTGGGACGCCGTCTTTGTCGGATCCTCCCATAATTTGGACTTTGTGTGCTGGTAAATCAACGACTGCGCCGTCTAAGGTTTCGCCTATTTTTCGTCCGATGAATGGGCTTGCGCGTGCTTCTTCCAGCTCTACTACTTTGGATGTTCCCGCTTGTGGGTCGGAAACTATGACTTTGAACTTTGCCATTTACTGATTAACTCTCCAGCGGAGATATGAAGTTGGGCATCTAATTATTAAGTATTTATCCTAGAACCAACAAAACTCCGAAATATTGCGTTCTGGCAAGTCAATTGTATCGGGGTTTTGGCAGTTATTGCTTGTCTGTGTTTTCTTTTCTCTCACACCACTGTTGCTCTTCAGCTTCACCTACGTCCTCTGGGTTTGAACTCGGTTTGTAACATTTTTCGTAGTCTTTGTCTCTTGGAGAGATAACTGTGAAGTGGAAAGTCGTGTATGAGATGGCCGTTTTCAAAAAGAAAATTATCACCCCGCCCAAAAGCGCCACTGATGCACCCACGGCAAAGGGCACTCCGAGGGCGCGGTAGATTTCGCTGGTTATGATTTGTGCATAGCCAATAAATGCGTAACCTTGCGATTCCACATTGCCAGCGATTGAGTGGACAATTATGACTTTATCTATCGGAATCAGCTGCGCCAGCGATGCAAATACAAATAGTAAGGTAACGATTTCGAAGCACCAGCCAAGAAAAGAGAAAATGATAGGCTTAACAAGAACACGAGGCTTCTTAAGCAGAATAGCCATGCCCTCATGGTAGTCACCTAAGGCTTTGTCTACTTTATCCTCAAGACTGGCGAGTCTTTCTGGTTTTTTGTAGATATGACCTACTGCGCTAAAGATGTGGTTGACGATTTTTTTGGCTGCAACTGGTTTAAAGCTTGCCAGTAGCAACGCCACCAGCGGTAAGGTAAGCAGCAGAATTACGCCTCCTAAGCCTATTAGTAGTGAAGTTTCCAAGCGGTAGTAGACCAGTAGAAGGCTAAGCGCAAACAGCATGCCGCTTAGGTTGAAAATCGCTTCATACATGTTTTTAGCCACAACAGAGGCGACTGCTTTGCCGCTTTGTATTTTGGGGTCTTTGTTCAGCAGGTAAGCTTTGAAGAGGTCACCTGACCATCCGCCTGGAATGAGGTTGTCGACGAATATGCCGACCCAATAAAGTTTGAATGCTCTTTTTAGGGATATTTTGATTTGCAGCGAACTGAGGAGTTGCCGCCAAACGATTGTGTTGAAGAATATAGATACGATTAGGCTTAGAATGGCTATCATGTAGATTGCTATGTTTGCCTGCTCTATGACTTCGATTAATTGAGTTAATCCCACGACGTAGATAAGATACAAAATCAATGCTGCATAGCCGATTAGGGTGGTGACTAGAATTAGCCTCTTAATAGAGGAACTTGTGACAAACGGCTTGACTCCTCCATCTTCCATGGATATTCAGTGTTTATGACGATATTTCAGCCTTTATCCGAAAAGTGATTAGTAGTTTCATCGCGTTAAGAAAGATTTTAAGCCTAAACTGTTTGCCGCGCTGGTAAATGTTTTAATCTTTCCTCACTGTGGTGGTTCTTCTATGTGGCGGCTAGGGTTCTTCTTCCATGACATGGCATTTGGTTTACTGACAGTTTTCATACCGCTATACGTGGTAACCTTCCAAGACACAAGCATGCTTGGCGGGCCCCTGCTTGCGTTGGGTGTCATGACCTCCATAGCAATCTTCTGCTCCATCCCCGCCTCGTATCTTTGGGGTTACCTTTGCGACAAAACCCGCCACTACAAAGCATTCATACTATTCTCCTTCGGCGCCATAGCCATCATATTGTTTCTAATGTCGTTGCCCTTCGCTCAGAACCTAATCGTGTTCGTAGCCCTCTACATTGCCATGCAAATAATGCATGTCGCCCACGAATCCCCCAAAAATGTGCTAGTCACAGAGCATTATAGCCGCTGCGACTGGGAACGATCCTTTGGCCTCTATGAGGGCGTAACCGAAATCGGATTTATTCTTGGCTTAGCGGTGGGCATGTTACTCTTCGCCTCCACCATCGCCTTCTCGATTTTAGCAACTTACTCGTTCTACTTATGCTGTGGCTTGAGCGTAGTGGCTTTTGTTTTAGCCGTATTCTTGATTGCGGACCCTTTGATGATTTTCGAGCGAAGCTTAGTAGGCTTAGAACGTGCACTAGATTATAGCCACCGCGGTTTTGACTGCTCCAACAAATTAATGGATGGCCTAAAATGGAAAGGGTCACTAAAACGCGACAACTTTACCGCTTTCGCCCTCGCGATCGTTTTCTTCTCCTTAGCAACATCCATTTTCTTCACACCCCTCCCTGTTTACCTAAAAGACCTCTTTGGAGGTCAACAACAATACGTCTACTTAGCCTACATCCTCAACTCGGTAGGTGCCACCGTCGGTTACTTCCTGATCAGAAGCAAAGCACAAAATATGGATACCCGAAAACAGATGCCGCGGTTCATCTTACTAAGAGGTCTCTTCGTTTTGGCTTTAGTTGGCTCGGTTATGTTCATGTTTCTGCCGATTATCTTAACATGCGTTTTACTCGTATGCTTAGGCTTTGTCTTTGCCATGTACTACATAATGATGCTGTCGCTTTCCATGGAAATCATCCCACAGGGCAAAGCCGGACTCTTCGACGGCATGGTAAGCTTAGGTGCAGCCATAGGCGCATTCGCAGGACCCTTCATCGCAACTATAAGTTTCGACCTGAACTTCTTTGTTGCAGCCGCAATTTTCCTTTTGGCATACGTAATTATCAAAGTTTTCAGGTAAAACAAAAACTAAAAATTAAAGAAAATTTGGTAAGCGAGTTTTGCTCGCTTTTTGATTTTATTCTGTGTGGACTCTGTAGAGGTCAACGTCTTCGCGCATGCTGGGTGTCAATTCTAGGAAGTCCCGCACTGAGCGTTCAACGTCTTTAGATTGGGTTACGTATCTGCCTACGATGAGGATGTCTGCGCCTTTGTCAAGTGCTTCTTTGGCTGTTTCTGGGACGATGCCGCCTGCAACTGCAATGAGGAATTTCTTGTTTGGGAATGCTTCGCGGATGAGTTTTATGCGTTCTAAGCCGCTGCTTCTGCCGGTTTCTTGGTCGATGCCTCTGTGTAGAATGACGATGTCTGGGAAGTCTTTCACTGATTTGAGTTTTACAAGCACATCTTCAACGTTGAGCATGTCGATGACTGCGTACATGCCTAAGCGTTTTGCTTCCTGCACTGTTGAATCCAAGGTTTCTGGGGGTGCTAAGCCTG
This sequence comes from uncultured archaeon, assembly GCA_963716035.1. Lineage (GTDB taxonomy): Archaea > Thermoproteota > Bathyarchaeia > Bathyarchaeales > Bathycorpusculaceae > Bathycorpusculum. The sequence goes on from OY970286.1 coordinate 535,140, forward strand.
CTGCGACGACTGCGTCGGCGGTGTCTTCATAGGCTATGTCTGCTTCGACTTTGCCTACGTCAAGGGTTTTGAGGTCTGCGATGATGAATTTGTCCCTGGCGACTTTACGGATTTCATTTATGACTCTTGTGCCGTACCGTTTTATGAGGGGGGTTCCGACTTCAAGTATGATTCTGTCGCTTCCTGGCAATTGCTCGATTACTTTTAAGGCGCCTTCAAGGTTTGGAGCGTCAAGGGCGATTTGGAGGTATGGTGGACGCCAGAGTCTTGGAACTTTGAAGCCCATGATTGGATGCTTTGCACGGTCTTTGTCGTAGTTGATTTTGTCCAGGGTCGGATATTTCTTTAGTGCACGCTGAAGAGCCATCTTTGTTGCGCCGTAGTTGTACTGGTAGATTTTTCGGTAGTCAACTGCCTGTGGGTGTATGAAAACGCTGCAGATGATGACCCAGTCGTCTAGTTTCTCAACGGGGATGACGCCTTCTTCTGCGGAGTCAGCGATGGCTTTAGCGACTGCGGCTTGGGCGGGGCCGAAGATTTTGCCTGTGTCTTCCATGTTTTTAACGGTGACTTTGGGCACGATGAGTGTGTGTGGTTTAGGCGGCAGGTTGGGGCGGATGACTGCGAGCAATGGTGTGTGGCCAGCTGAGAGGGTGGTTAAGCCGTTGGCGAATGCTAAGCCAACTGGACCTGACTTGTCTCCAATCATAAGGTCAACATGGGCAACTTCGTTTCCTTCCCCAACTAGTGATTCACCAATTAAGTAAACGGGTCCTGAATTTTCTTTTTTATCGTCGCTTATTGTCGGCATACAATTAACAATCTCCTTAAAATCGACATTAAACTCTTTTAGCCAAGAGTAAAGGGTGTCACGGTGGATGTTTAATTCTTTGGCTGTTCCGACAATTGTCGGTTTTGTCGGTTTTCCTTTGGCTGCAACTTCTTTTTTGGCGGCTTCAGATAGCGTTTTAATGAGGTCGCTGCGGTTTTCTGGTTTTTTAATGTCTGTTCCCGACATTTAATTAGCCTCGTCGCTTCTGTATCGCACGTTCTATATAAAAATGTCGGAGGAACTATGGCGGAACCGAGTTTTCGAAGCTGGCTTTAGCGGTGCCTTGCCGTTTTCATTTATCTTTTTGGCGGCGGCGTTTTTGGCGCCGTAAATCTTTATATTTCAATGGAGTCTATTGATGGCTAATTTAACGGGGGACCATTGATGTCTCGCACTGATTGGGCATTACTGTTTGCTTTCCTTGCTGGCGTTCTGCTTTTCCTCTATGGAGCCAACTTGACTATTTGGAGCGGTGCTTCTCTAAACTCCGCTGAATCCGCCGTTATAGGCTACAGCGGCATATACCTCTTAGTAGGCTCCGTCGCCGTCTACATGGCTCTCTACGTGTACAAAGAGTTGAAGAGTAAAATAGCCTGCTAGAAACCGTTGAGGCTACTGTACTTCTCTGATAGGTATTTGATGAATGCTTCTGGGTCAAGGGTTGTGCCGGTTGCTTGTTTTATTAGTTCTTCGGGGTCGTAGAGGTCGCCTTTACTGTGGATGTTGTCTTTTAGCCAGCTGTTGACGCCTTCGAGGTTGCCCCTCTCCAGCTGCATCCGCCAGTCTGGCAGCGCCTTGGCTACTGCAGCGTTGATTTGTCCATCATATATGTTGCCTAAAGCATAGCTTGGGAAGTACCCGAACAAGCCGCTTGCCCAATGCGTGTCCTGCATTACGCCCTCCGAGTCGTTTTGGATTTCCACGCCTAGGTATTCTTGGTACTTCTGGTTCCATGCCTGCGGTAAATCGTCGATTTTGATTTTTCCCGCGAACAAGTCGCGTTCGAGTTCAAAGCGGATAATGATGTGAATGCTATAGGTTACTTCGTCGGCTTCTATTCTGATTTTAGACCTCTCCACCCTGTTTATGGCATGAATATATTTGTCTAAATCAAGCTTTGCCAAGCTCGGCGCAGCTATCTTCACGTACGGCATAAAGCCCATCCAGAACTCTCGGCTGCGCCCCAAAATGTTTTCGTAGAAGCGAGACTGCGACTCGTGAATGCCGAAACTGCATGGTGTCCCCACGGGCTGATATATCCAGTCTGGGTTCAGGTTGTGCTCGTAGATTGCGTGTCCGGTTTCGTGCATGACTGAGAAGACGGAGCTGGCGAAGTTGTTGGGGTAGTAGTGGGTGGTTATGCGTACGTCATTGTAGCAGCCTGTGGTGAAGGGGTGCTCTGTTTCGTCTACTCTTCCGCATGCCGCTGGGGATGCAGTGTCGTAGCCTAAGGTGCGGGTGATTAGCTGCGCAACGACGCGTTGCTCGTCAACGGGAACTAACTGCGAAAGGACCGCTGGGTCAGGTTTGGCTTGGCTTGCTTCGATTTTGGCGATAAGCGGTTTTAGACCAGATAACATGCCGGTGAAGGTTTTAGTTATGACTTCGACAGACATGTTAGGCTCGAAATTGTCGATTAAAGCTTCGTAGGGGGTTTTGGATGCTTTTACTTTCATGAGGATTTCCGCTGACTGCAACGTTAAATCAAAGAGTTTTTGCAGGTCAGCTTTGTAGAGGTTGAAGTCGCGTTTGGCTTTAGCTTTTTTCCAGTTGTTAACTGTTATGGCTTCCTGCATAGCCAAGTCGCCTACAAGTTTCTCGGGCAGGGCAGTTTGTTCGATGTAGCTTTTGTTGATGAGGTAAATGTTGCGTTTCTCGATTTCCCCCATCTGATGCTGGCTGCCCTCTAGTGTGTGTAGTAGGGCGCCGATTTGTGGGTCTGTTGCAAGTTTATGGCGGATGCGGCTAAGCAAAGCCAACTGCTCGCCCCTTTGCTCCACCGCTTTAGGTGGCATCATGGTTTCCATATCCCAATGGATTACTCCCTCAGCTGTGGAGAGTACCATGACATCTTTGGTTTTTGCTAATAGCTGCTTGTAAGCGGAATCATCGTTACTTGTCAAGCTGTTTCCTTCCTTTAGGGTTCATTGTTGGCGGGATTTATTTATCGTTAGGTCCCCAGCGGCATTAGCTTGCTTTTTTGGTATTCAAGCTTTTAAGCTTCAAGGTGCTGGAGTGTTTTGCTTGAAAAAGCTTTTATTTTCGAAATACTGCCTTTTACTTGAGGATTTTTAGAAAATGAGTTCAATGGAATCAAGTAAGACAATGGCAATGATAGGTTCCTTACTGATGGTAATCGGCACCTTCATTCCATACGGCGGCGCAGCTGTCGAAATCATCGGTATTATATTGTTGATGATGGCACTCAAAAACTTCTCCAACTACTACCAAGACCCCGCAATGTTCCAAAACGCATTAACCGGCATAATATTCTATGTTATCGCAGCGATTGCAGCTGCAGTAGCACTCGGCTCGTTAGCGCTTGGAGCAGCATCTATATTTCTACTTGGACTTGGCATAATCATCTTTATTGCAGCCTTAATCGTCGCATTCATATTCTACGTGCTAGCAGCTTCCAGACTACGCCGAACATTCAACGACCTCGCACAGAGAACAGGCGAACAAAGCTTCCGCACCGCAGGCACCCTACTTTGGATAGGCGCAATACTGACAATAGTCTTCGTGGGCTTAATCCTGATATTCATCGCATGGATATTTGCAACCATAGGCTTCTTCAGCATGAGAACCCCAACACAGCCAACCCAGCAGCAACCCTACGGCTATACTCCCCCACCTCCAACTGCAGCCTCCTCATCCACTGCGGCGTCAAGGTACTGCCCCAACTGCGGTTCACCAGTAGACGCAACGGCCACTTTCTGCCCAAACTGCGGCAAACCGCTTCCCCCACCATAACTCTCCTCTTTTTCTTTTTTGTTGTTGTAGCCGCGCAACAGCTTAGATTTATGAACCAAGCGCACGCAATTAACTTTGAAGTGCGTTTTATGGAATGTTTCATTTCTTTCCCAGTTTTAGCTTCTGTACCTACATCTCCACCTGTCCCAGAGGAACCGCTGGATAAAATGCCTCAGAGCAGGCTTGTATGTGAAATTTGCCAGAAAACCTTCAAAACACACAGCGAACTAGACCGGCACCTTGAACACGCGCATGGGCACCCAGAAAAAACTCATACAAAACCACATCCTGCTCATTAGAAATAAAAGTTGTAGTGCTCCGGCCGGGATTTGGACCCGGGTCGCCGACTCGAAAGGCCGGCATACTTGGCCGGACTATACTACCGGAGCGCCTCTTAGTCCGAAAGCACAAGCAAAATACAATTTCCCATGAATAAACCTTCCCCTTCTCTGGGGTGGGTTTTAGCTTTTTGTCTTAGCTGGCTTGGTTTTTTTGGGGGCAAACAGGTGCGCGGTGATTCGGTCAACCAGCTTGCCCTGCTCGCCTTGGGTTTCCTCAAGTTTTTGGATACGTTTTTCTATGTCGCCTGAAAGTATTTTTCCTTCGATACGGTTGGCGCTGCGGAACATAAGCATCATTTTGAACACTTCGCTCACGGCGTTCTCCTGCTCCTGTGCCGACGCCGCTTTAATGCCTGCCACAACCATAAGCAAGTCCACGTAGTGCTCCTTGATTTTGAGTTCTGCACTAACAGAGGGATCTTTTGGGAACGCAATGTTTAGCGGAGTCTGCTTAGCAAGCTCGGCCGCCGTTGGAAAACGGATGATAATGTCGCCCCTTATCCATGACGAAACAAATTCGGAGACGAACCGGCGGATTTGCTCTTTACTGTAAAGCGAAGTAGCCCCTTGGGGTTCGTCGGGTTTGCGTTTGATGCTTACTCTGATTATTTTTTTGTCTTCAGCATTAACGGTTGGGCTTGACATTTTCTTATTCCAGCTTTTGCTATTGCTCGCTATCCCCTAAGCAGCCACTAGTATTTAAAAAGAGGCATCTCTGAACTAAAAAGAGATTTTCGCTGCCGAGGGAATCTTGCCTAGCACCTTCTGGGTGGCTTTCTCAACTTTGGCGCGGTCGGCTGCGTCGGTGTAGACTCGCAGTATGTTCATGAAGCCTTTTAGGGTTTCAAAGATTTTTGAGCTTTCGCTGAGACGCTGGAGTTTCTTTTCGCCTGCTGCGCTTCGGGTGAAAACAGGGATTTCAGTGGACTCCATTAAGACGGCATGGTGGTAGGGCACTGAGGGCACCGTGGGCACGTCAATCACAACTTTCTCCAAATCCACCCCAGCTTCCTTGGCGATTTCGCTTCTGATTTGACTGCGGTAAGATTCCTGCCCAAACAAGTTGCTGATCATGGCGTCTTTCTCATAGAACGTGCGTTCGTAGGCGCATTTTAGCATGCGGCGATTCTCGAGGTTGGTGATGATTTCGTTTGAAGCTTTGCATTTCTTGAGTGCCGCCCAAACCGTGTAGTCGTCTAGAGCCATGTATTCTTCAGGGGTTTTGAAGGCGGTTAAGCCTAGTTCTAGGTTAGCTTTGTCCATGGCGGTGGCGAGCATGATTTGCGCGGCGCGGCCGACGCGGTGGAAGTAGATACTTTTGAAAGATTCAATGCGTGCAATCACAAACGCTTCCAACGCCGACAATGCGCCTAACTCGACAGCCAAGTTTTCTCCCAGCAAGTCCAGTGCGTGAATGAGGCGGTAGACGTCTATGAAGCCGTACTCAGCCCCAGTGTGGTATGTGTCCCTCACGATGAAGTCCTGTTTGTCCACATCTACGGCGCTGCTTATGATTTGGTCTAGGAACGCACGGTTTCTCTTACGGAGTTTGCCAACGGCTAACTGTGCGACGTCTTTGGGGTTGTAGCCCATTTTGGAGAGTTTGTAGCTAACTTCGCCTTTCTCTATTATCCACTCCGTGATGTCTTCATGGGTTTTCTCAAGGTCTTTTATGAGCAGGTGCTCAAAGACGTGGCTGAAGGGTCCATGGCCGCAGTCATGTAGAAGTGCTGAGAGGCGGCACATGTCTACTTCTTCGTCGCTTGCGACGCGTGAAATGTTTGGGTTCACTAAAACCTGTCCTGCCAAAAACATGACGCCTAAACAGTGTTCGAAGCGGGTGTGGTTAGCGCCGGGGTAAACGTATTCGGAGCCGGCCAGCTGCCGCAACCTTCGCAGCCGCTGCATAGGATAACTGTCGATTATGGCTTTCTCCTGCTCGGTTATGTACACGTAGCCGTGTACGGGGTCTTTGATTTCTCCCCAGTAAGTCTTTGGCATAACGGGTCCCTTTGGGTTGGTAGGTTATTATTTAGGTATCTACCTATAATGTGTAACGCTAACCAAATAGAGGCGAGACAGCTTGACAAAGAAAGGCATATTTATCGTGATTGAAGGTCTGGATGGCAGCGGCAAAACCACTCAGGCGACGCTTCTGGCTGAGAAACTATCCAAAACCTACCCTGTCGTACTAACTGCTGAGCCCAGCAGAGGCAAAATCGGCACGTTTATCCGCGAAGGCTGCCTCTACGAGCAAACCCGCCTCCCAGTCGAAGCCGAAGCGCTGCTGTTTGCAGCCGACCGCATCGAACACATGCAAAAAAAACTCAAACCCGCCTTAGACGAGGGCAAACTGGTCATCTGCGACCGCTACGTCTACTCCACGCTGGCTTATCAGGGGAGTTTGGGGTTGAGTTTGGATTGGATCAAAACCATCAACGCCCGCGCCCTGCAGCCCGACTTCAGCATATTCATCGATGTGCCGCCTGAAAAAGTGATTGAGCGACTGCAACGCAAAAAATCGGTTATGGAGACGCTTGAAACCCAAACCAAAGTGCGGGAAATCTACCTCAAATACATCGAGAAAGGCGAGCTTATCCCTGTTGATGGCGACCGCGCCATTGCTGTGGTGGCGGAAGAGTTGTATGCTAAAGTCTCTGAGATGCTCAAACCCGTCGCAAAATACCTCTCTTAACGAACACGGCCTGTACAACCAGCCTCAACCAATAAGCAGCCCGACCCAAACGCAGCCACAAAAACAGGCTGTTTCGCTTTGAGACTTAGAAGATGATGCAGTAGGCAGCGTCTCTCTTCTTCTACTACTAGAAAAACAAAAACCACCACAGAAAATAGCGATTCTCTAATTACTCAACGCAGCATAAATTGCGTCAGCCAAAACTTTAGCCCCCTCAGCGCTTGGATGAACCCCGTCCACAAAGAGTTCAGGATGATTAGTAAGTGACGTATGAGCGTCAATCACGCGGGAGTGAGTTTGGCTGGCGACTTGCTCAATGTTTGGAATGACTTTTTGAACCAGAACATCATCACTCAAGTAAATGGTATTATTGTAAATTGGAGGCGGCTTTACAAGCCAAACCTCAGGTTTTGTACCCAGCGATTGGAACTCACCCACAAGAGCCACATAGTCAGCTATAAACGCTGAATCGGTCTCGTTTATGTTAGTATAAGCATCATTGGTCCCCAACATGATAACCACCAAGTTAGGCTGGAACTGCTTCGCTACCTCAACTCCGGGCAGATTTAGATAACTCATTCCCGTAGTTTGCGCAACCGAAGCTCCGCCGATACCGAAGTCGCCCACTATGTAATTTGACCCAAGCAAAGCCCACAAATCAAGCGGATATTGTGAACTCAAGGTTATACTGTCTCCGATACAGGCAACACATATTTTACTGTTAGAATTCAACTCGAAAAATTCAAAAATAGATACTGCTGCTAAAATGATTATGAGCGCAACTGCAGCAAAAGAAATGATTTTTCGGCTGCTAAGCTTCATGTCACCAAATATCACTGGAGACCCTTAATTTGAGTTATGGAAGTTAACCAATTAGTTTCCCGAAAACTCCGACTTTTTTAATCGGCAAAATAATACTCAAACAAATAAAGAGCGTGGCAACCGTAGCTAACGGAATCTCAAGTGGCGGCGAAATCGATAACAAGCTAATCCTGACCCCTAAAGTGCCACTGTTAAGTACTCCCAAAACCATAGCGTGCATGAAAAAAATGGGCAGCGTATTTTCGCCATCACATGCACCAATCTACTGAGCCAAATCCTGCTTGCCCCAGGCCAACTCGACGGAAGTTTACTCAAAAGCATGAAAGCAGCAACAGAAGTTAAAAGAACTGTAAAATATTTGAGACCATCAAAAAATAGTAACTATCCAAATAAAAAAATGGACCCTGCATTAGCATTAACCCTATAAAAGTGAGAACTATGCCTGCTGCAAAAAGGCAGACGAGATATTTCGTTTTAATGTTAACTTCCAAAAGATATAACCCTAAAACAAAGTACCCGACGTATCCACTAGCAACAACAAAGTACTATCTGCCGAAAGTCCAGTTGCCAAGTGGAGAAACGGCGGAACAAATGTGCCTATAACCCACAATATGATAATGTAACGTAATAGGTCCCTGCTGGAATTTTTGATTGCTCTGCGTAGAATAGGCGTTAGCAGATAAAGACCCATAATTGCATAGATAAACCAAAATTGGTTGTAAGCTCCGCCTTGCAGTAACGCTTGAGTTATAGAGTAAAAAGTCAGCGGTATATGATTGGCATAATAATTCCAAACGAAGTAGATGGCACTCCAAAAAACAAAGGCTATACCCACAGCGCAAATCGTTTTTTAAGAAAAACACCGATTGGCTCATCCGCTTTAGAGAGCTGGAGCAGTAACGAACCGCTTATCATAAAAAACAGAGGTACACCAATCGTGACAATGGCTAAGGATACGTTTACGCTTGATCACAGAGTCATAAACTGGGTGCCACTCAACTGGGTCTGCCCCAACTTTCGTTTACAACATGATAAGCAATGACTAGAATTATGGCGACTGCTTTGATGAGATCTACTGGAAGCGGGAACTTGCTATATCTCCAGTTATCGCTAGTCTTGATGTGGGTTACCTCAAGCTCTGTCGAGGGTCATTGTGGAATTCTTATAAAGTTTAATACACTCCAAGGAAACCCCCAGAAAAATAACCTGAGATGAGGCTTCCGCCACCTCGGATAGTAAAGTTAAATATCACATCTTCTTAGTTACACAATCAGGTCCTGTGACCCACATGTTAGATATCAAGCTCATCAGAGAAAACCCCACGCTTGTCAGGGAAAACCTCTCTAAACGCAACACCCCCGAATGCCTCCAGATGCTAGACGACCTCATCACACTGGACAAAGACTGGCGAGCCAACAACACCAGACTAAACGATCTCCGACACGACAAAAAAACTGCAACCATGGAAATCGCAAAGCTAAAAAAAGCCTGCCAAAACGCCGACGCCCAATTCCAAAAAGCCGCTGAAGTTGACCAAAAAATCAAAGCGGCAGAGAAGGAAATTACTGAGCAGGAAGCCAAAATCCACAATTACCTACTTACATTGCCAAACTTGCTTGATGCAACGGTGCCTTACGGTAAAGACTCTGCCGACAACGTAACCGTGAAGAAATGGGGTAACCCGCCCCAATTCGGTTTTCAAGTTAAAAACCACATTGACCTCGCTTTAGCATTGGACCAGGTGGATATGGAACGCGCAGGCAAAGTTGCGGGTGCACGCTTCTTCTACCTTAAAGGCGACGTTGCACGCCTCGATATGGCACTTATGAGCTTTGCCATGGACGAATTGACCAAAAACGGCTACACCCCCGTTGTTCCGCCATACTTAATGTTACGTGAAGCCTACGAGGGCGTAACTTCCCTTGCGGACTTTGCAGATGTACTCTACAAAGTCGAGGGCGAAGATCTCTACCTCATTGCCACCAGCGAGCACCCAATGGCAGCTATGTACATGAACGAAACCCTCAAACTCGACGACCTCCCCATCAAATACGCCGGAGTATCCACATGTTTCCGCAAGGAAGCCGGAGCACACGGCAAAGACACCCGCGGCATCTTCCGCACACACCAATTCAACAAAATCGAACAATTCATTTTCTGCAAACCCGAAGACTCCCCCCAACTCCATGAGGAACTGCTTGCAAACGCAGAAAACATACTGCAGAAACTTGGCCTATCATACCGAGTCGTCAACGTCTGCACAGGGGACATTGGAACCGTAGCCGCCAAAAAATACGACATCGAAGCCTGGATGCCTGCACAGGGCGACTACCGCGAAGTCGTTTCCTGCAGCAACTGCACCGACTACCAAGCCCGACGCTTAAACATAAAGTACCGACTAAAAGAAGGCGCCCCCCCAGTTGGCCCACTCCACACTTTAAACTCAACCGCCATCGCCACCGGAAGAACCATAGTAGCGCTACTTGAGAACAACCAAAACGAAGATGGCTCGATAAATATCCCCCAAGTGCTAAGAAAATACATGGGAGACAGAGAAAAAATAACTAGGGAACGGTAAAAGTTTTAATATTGGCTTGAGAATGATGTCGTTCGTTTCGGAGAAATAACGTTTGTCCGCAAAAACGAAATCAGCCAAGCATATTCGCGATAAATGGCGTAGCAAAGTATGGTACATGGTCATTGCGCCATCTTTCTTCGGCAACATAGAGTTAGGCAGCATCCCCGCTCAAGAAGAACAAATGTTAATCGGAAGAGTCGTCGAAGCGACACTCTTTGACATTACAGGAGACTTCTCACACCACTACCTCAAAATGTTCTTCCAAATTAACGGAATAGAAGGCAAAACAGCCACCACCCTCTTCAAAGGCCACGAATACTCACGTGATTACCTAAGAAGCCTAGTCCGTAGAAGAACAACCAAAGTAGATGGACTCTTCAATCTAGTAACAAAAGACGGCTTCAAACTCCGCATATCCGTCTCAGCCCTGACTCTGTCACGCATAAAGACTTCACAGGAAAAAATCATACGCGACATGATGGAAAAAACCATCAAAGACAAAGCCGCAGCACTCACCATGGATCAATTCGTCCAAGAAATGGTGCTGGGCAAAATTGCCTCAGACATCTACAACCAAGCCAAACTCGTTGCCCCACTGCGTCACGTCGGTATACGCAAATCCAAACTCATCTCAGCACCCGCAAACATGCCCAAAATCACTGCTCCGCCAATGCAAATGACAGAACCTGAAGAAGACGAAGAACTTGACGAAGAAGCAGAGCCAGCCGAAGAAGAAGCTGAAGCTCAAGAAGAATAATTTTCCCAACTTTTATTTTCCTTTTAATTCTAAACAAATATTAAGCCACCTTCCTAGCTTACTATCTGTTCTAACTGTCACATTTGGAGAGCGTATGCTTTGAAGGTCACAGCATTGGCAGGCGGCGTAGGCGCAGCCCGATTCCTAACAGGTCTAGTGCAGCACATAAACCCTGCAGACTTAACTGTCATCGCTAACACAGGTGACGACATTGACCTTTACGGCTTGCACATTAGCCCTGACGTAGACATCGTCGCCTACACTTTAGCAGGCATCGTGGACGAGTCCAAAGGCTGGGGTATCAAAGACGACACTTTCCACTTCTTAAAAATGCTAAAAAAGTACGGCGCAGACACCTGGTTTAACCTCGGCGACCGAGACTTAGCGACCCACATCTACCGCACTCAACAGCTCAAATCAGGAAAAACTCTCACTGAAGTCACCGCAGAAATATGCAGCTCACTGGGACTTAAAACCAAGATTTTACCTATGACCAACACCCCTTTCCAAACCCACATAGTTACCTCCATAGGCACGGTCCACTTCGAAGAATACTTTGTCAAACACCAATGTCAACCAGAAATTTTAGGGATAACCTTTGAAGGCGCAAAATCAGCAGTGGCTTCGCCTGAAGTTTTGGATGCTTTACGAGGAGCTGAGTTGGTGGTGGTTTGTCCAAGTAACCCCATCGTGAGCGTCGGCACCATACTTTCGGTCGATGGCGTAAGGGAGGCGTTGCGTGATACAACTGGTAGGGTGGTTGGCATAAGCCCAATTGTGGCTGGCGCAACGATTAAGGGTCCAGCGGATAAGTTGATGCGGGCTTTGGGTTATGAAGCGTCGGCTTACGGTGTAGCCAAATTGTACGCGGATTTTTTGGACACATTTGTAGTTGACGTTAAGGATGCTGAGGAAGCTGAGAGAATTGAGCGGTTGGGTGTAAAGGTTTTGGTGACTAACACGATTATGCGGTCGCTTATAGATAAGGTAGCGTTGGCGAAGGATGTTCTAAGCGTCTAAAGGCTCAATATAGAATAAATTGGTCTCTATAGATTATTTGGGATTTCTAAATAGGGCAGAACACCAAAATATGCAGTCAGTGGTGTATCATGCAAAATAAAAAACAATCAAAACAGCTTGCAAAAAAAGAACCCGCATGGTACTTTGACCACCTCTAACTGTTCTTTGAGGGGAAAAATGAAACAAAAAACAGTAAGCAAGCGGCAAGCGAAAGCTAAAAACTATGACCTCATAGACTGGATTTTAGCAATAGACGTCTGCGTCCGCTAAAAAAACAAGAAAAAAAACCCACTTTGGACAGCCCTTCAACGCTATATATAGAGAAGGGTTATATCTCAAGGCTAGAATAGTTCCTTAATAACTGGAGTTGGTGGAAGTGGAAAAGAAAAGTTACGACTGGTTCGAACAACGCCGCAAAACAAGAGGCCTAGAACTCGCTCATGAACAAATAACCAAAGCGTTTGATACAGTAACCTGGCTGCAGAAAGCAACCAAAGCGTTCTCAGAAAAAAACTTTAAAGACACCAAAAAATACGTAGAAAACCTCTACAAAGCCGAAGAAGAAGTTGACGCCCTGCGCACAGACACCTTCATGGAACTCTCCAAAGGAGCAGCGTTGGTCTCAGACTACCGTGAAGACCTTCTGCACTTAGTGAAGAGGCTGGACACACTGGCAGACCACACCAAAGATGCTGCCAGATGCCTAGAAATGCTGGGCGAAACAGAAATCCCCCATGAACTCGGTGACAAAACTGTTTTCATGACCAGCAAACTGGTGGAAACAGCGCAAACGCTAAGAGGAAGCATAGAGAAAATTTCCTCAGCGCCAAGCGACGCCATAAAAGAAGCCAAGAAAGTAGGCGAAATTGAACACGCAATTGACGAAGAATACCTTAAAGCCAAAAGTTTGTTCGTCAAGTATGGTGTAACCATGAACTGCGGTGCAATGGTCATCTTCGACGATTTAATTGAGTTTATTGAACAAGCCGCAGACATGTGTGCTGATACGGCAGACTATATCTTGGTGCTTTCAAGCAGAGAATGAGCGCCAAAATTTTTTATTAATTTTTTCTTTGTTTCAGCAAAAATTCGCGGTTGTTTTTCTTTTTTTGATGTTTATTCCGCAAACTCTAACGGATAGGTGGGAATATAATCTGGTGCGGTAGTGTCAGTTTCAGACTTGTTTTCCTCTTCTTCGATGTCATCTTCTTTTTCATATGAGCGTTTTAGAAGTATCGGCGCAAGAACTGTTGTAATCATAATCATACCCAAAATTGCTGCGTAGGTGCTCTGGGTGATGGCTTCGGCGGATATGGCGACTCCAGCCACGATTAAGCCAACTTCTCCTCTTGAAATCATGCCGTAACCCACTTTGATTCCCTTGCTTTTGCTTTTGAGGAAGAACGCAGCTGGCAATCCACAGCCCAACATCTTACTGGCCAAGGCAACAATCACGAGTACTGCAAAGAACCCGTAGAACGCCCAGTCAGTGGTTAAGAAGGCTCTTACGTCGAACTGTGCTCCTGCTAAGGCAAAGAACACCGGCGAAAAAACTACGCTGAGTTTTTTTGTGTAGTCCCGGATTTTCTCGATGGCTTTGGAACTGGCAACTGCCATGCCTGCGGCGAAGGCACCCACGATTGGCGATAATCCCAGTGCTGCTGCCAAGGCGGAGGCTCCGAAGCATGAGGCAGTAGCGGCAGCTTCCACGGTGCCTTCTGTTTTGCCTTTGGAGGTGAGGTTGATTAGTCGCGGAAGAATAAGCGAGGCGAACACTGTCATGACTAACCAGACTGCCAGTGAAGTGGCAATTACAATAGCAATGTTTAGCGGAGTCATAGGTGTTGAGGATGAAATGAATGAGACTATGACACCCAAAATGGCTAAGCCTAATACGTCGTCGACGACGGCTGCGCTTATCATTATTCGGGCTTCGACGCGTCTGATTTTGTTCATTTCCTGCAAGACCAATGCAGTTATGGATATGCTTGTGGCGGTCAATGCGGCTCCGACAACCATCGCTGGTATTACGTCGTAGCCTAGCAGAATCATTAAGCCGTATCCCATTGCAAAAGGCACAACTACTCCGACTGTGCCTATGACGAAACCTGCAGTGCCGACTTTGCGGAAGTCTCGGAAAGTCATCTCTAAACCAGATATGAATAGGATTAGGATGCCGCCGATTTCTCCAAAGGCGCGTACAATTTCGTTAATTTCGATGAGTGGCGTGCCGTTTATGATCAGCAGTGCGCCTAGGGCGAAGGGTCCAAGTAACACACCCGCAAACAATTCGCCTAGAACGGAGGGGATTTTTCTCCATGAGAAAATTTCACCTAGTATCTTGGCTGAGAAAACAAGTATGCAGATGGTTACGATTGCGGTTAGCACTGCATCTAAAGCCAAGCTGGTTCTCCCTTTTTGCTGTTGGAATTAACATATAACTCTATTAAAGTTGTGTTCCTAAACAGCTGGTTTTTCCCATGGTTTGGGGGTTAGAGTTATGTGCGTTTGTCCAAAAAAGAGGACTTTAATGTTGCGTTCTTTTTTTGGCTTTAAAAACTGTCAATAAACGCGTGCTGCCCGCCGCAAAAGCGGGTTTGTGGCGGTAAATTGTCAAAAGCAGAGAATTGCCGCCCAAAGAAACGATTAGTAATCAATAGATAGTTAATGTTAAGGTTGATATGGGTTTATCCTGTGAAGCAATAGATCCAAAAAATAAAAGAGTAAATTGATTTCAAACTTTCTCTTTAAAGTCCAGTTTACTTTTTGGTAAGGGTTATCTCCATAGTGGAAACCATTCTGGACTTGTTCTCGCCCTCACGAGGTGGCATTTCGGTGGTTCCGATTGCAATTTTAGATACTTTGAGGTCTTTAATGAAGCGGTTTCTTGTGATCTCTGCTACGTCAACTGCGGTCGTTATGGCTTGGCCTCTTGCTTTGAGGGTGATTTCTTTTAGGTTGCCTGAGGAGAGGCTTGTGATTATTGCCAGAACATAGCTCATTGGGGGTTTGTTTCCGACGAAGATAACGTCTGCATTTTCAGTCATAACATTTTTCTCCTATGTATCTTTGTGTAACGTTGCTTTAATTACGCAGTAAAGCGCATAGAACGTCACTGCCAAATATTGGAATTCCTCCCTAATAAGTCCATTGAAAAACCGCCGCCTGCGTCTCAGTGGTTTTAGCGCTGGTTTAAGAAAGGCTTTTCTACAGCCAATCAATTAATTGCCTACGTTATTTACCGAGACGCATAAGCTTTGCTGACCCAATTTAAGAAGAAAATTCAGGCGATGCTGCAAACCGAAGCCAAAATAGCGCACAAAATGGGTCTTACCCCAAACGTCATAAGCATCATCGGGTTTGTGTTGGCAATTGCGTCTGCGGTCAGTTACGCGTTGGCGTCAGTGAATAGCCTTTGGTTTTTGCTTTTGGCGGTTTTCTTTATGCTCGCATCCGGTTTCTGCGATACCATGGATGGTATTGTAGCTCGAACCTTCCAGCAGGCCTCTCCGTTTGGCGGTTTCTTTGATTCGGTTTTGGACCGTTTTGCGGACGCGGCTTCATATGGCGGCATCGTAGTTTCTGGTTTATGTGCTGCTGCATTTGACGGTTACTGGGGAACAATCGTTGTTCTTACAGCGTTGATTGCTTCTATGCTTGTTAGTTACACTCGTGCCAGAGCCGAAGTTCTCGGCGTAAAAATGGAGTCAGTGGGTATTGCTGAGCGCGCGGAGCGTATGTTGATTTTGGCGGCTGTTAGCATAATTGGGTTTTTCTGGTTACCTGCACTTGGTTACGGTGTAGGTTTGATTACTGTTTTGTCAATTGTGACAGTTATACAAAGAATGTTACATGTTAATAGAGAATTAAAGAAAAAAGTAGCTATTTAGCCGCTTAGTATCTACGCTTAAAACCTTTAGAGCGTCTTTCGTTTTCAGCTCTTACGTGGACAATGCCACGGTGAACTGCGCATGAAATACAGTAATATTTAGTGTCAACCCAAGACGCCAAGAATGTTCCGCTTTGCCTGAGCTCTTTAGCTAACTGTGGCTCAACAAACGATACTCGACGTGTAGAGCGTTTTGCTTTGTCACGTGGTACCGACGCACCGCAATTTGCACATTGAACTAAGGTACTGCTTCCTTTGCTTCCTTTTGCTCTTCCTCGGCTTTTTCGCTTAACGGGCATTATTTTGACCTACTTTTCTTTTCCTTTTGTCCATTTATGACGGAACTGTCTTATATATATGCTCTCAAATTTACGTGTGTTATGATGTCGTCTTTTTAGATTCAGTTAAGCTGCAGTTTTGTTTGCTATGTTGCTTTCTTGATGTTAAGTAACTCTTAAATCATCCTTCACTTTTATTTTTCACTTAGAGCGTAAAGCTACTTAACTTGTTGAGGTAAACAGTCATGTCTGAACTTGGTTTGAGACCGAAAATGATCGTTAGAGACATCATGAGCAGTCCTGTAGTCACCATCGACGAAGACGAAGCCAGCAACCGTGCCGCCGCAAGCATGGATATGAAGGATTTAGGCGCTGTCATAGTGCAGAACAAATCTGGAAAATCCATAGGCATCATAACTGAACGCGACCTTGTAAAACGTGTAGTGGCAAAGAATCTTAAACCGGATACTCTCAAAGCCAAAGAAGTCATGACCACACCTTTGGTGACTATTGAGCCTGAAGCCACGATAAGCGATGCGGCACGTCGAATGACTCGTCTCGACATCCGCAGACTCGGCGTCATCTATAAGGGTAACCTTGTAGGCATCATCACAAGCAAAGATATCTTAGGTGTTATGCCTGAGCTTTTGGAGATTATGCAGGAGACCCAGCGTATCGAAGGCGACGCTAACCCTGTTGAAACCGATGAAGCGCCTCTGTCAGGTTACTGTGACCAATGCGAAGCTTACTCTGAGAACCTCAAGGAAAACAACGGGCAAAATCTCTGCGAAGAATGTATACTTGATCTTGAACAAGAAAAATAGTTTCGTTTCTCATTTTCCTCTTAGTTGGAGTCTATCTTTTTCTGTAATACCGTGACGCCGTAGTTAAGCAGGCTTTTGAAGGCGCTTAGTCTTCTTTTGGGAACGATTGCTAAGCTGTGAATTAAGCCGTACAGCGACAAAGCCACTTTGGCAAGAAAAGACGACCCAGAGTAAACTACGGGACGCAAAACGAAGAGAAGAAACAACTCCGAAAACCAGTCCGTCTGACGTTTTTTTAAAGTTCATCCCTTCACTTGTTCAGCAAACATCTCTGATTATCAAGTTAAGTATTTTGATTAAACTATGAAACTTATTATCGAACTCTTAGCTAACTATAGTTGTGAATTAAAGTGCTTGTCGATTCAGTCTACCTCAACGCCAAAGCCTACCTTAAAAGAGACATTGTGGATTGCTGTATATCGGTCGAAGAAGGCCAAATAGCCAAAATCGGCAAAGAAACCCATATGCCTCAGGCTGACCAAAAAATCGACCTTCACAATTTGCTGGTTTTGCCCGGTTTGATCGATGAGCACGTTCACTTGCGTGACGAGAACAGGTCCTACAAAGAAGACTTCTCGACGGGTACAGCGGCTGCTGCGGCAGGTGGCTTCACCACTGTGCTGGATATGCCAAACAACGACCCCGTCACTATGAGCCAGAAAACTTTGGCTAACCGAATGGAGCTTGCCAAACGACGGGTTTTGGTCAATGTAGGCTTCTACTCAGAGCTTCCCAAAAGAATTCCCGAAATCAAAAACATTGCAGCGGCAGGCGCCATAGGTTTCAAACTGTTTATGGGCAACCAAGTCGGAGGCGTAAACGTCGACGACGACACAGCGCTAAAAGAAGCCTTAAACGCCATAGCCCAAACAAAACTGCCTTTAGCGGTTCATGCCGAGGACAGGCAGATGATAGCCGGAAACGAGGATAAACTCAAAAAAGCCAAAAAAAACGCTCCCATAGAGTACCTGAGAGCGCACGCCGAAGCCACTGAACTCCGAGCCGTAGAACGCATACTTGCTTTGGCAGGGGGCAATGGTGTGCGTCTGCATTTCCTCCACATGTCCACCGTCGAAGGCTTGGCGGCGATTGAGAAAGCAAAAAAAGAAAGTGAACAAGTTACCTGCGAAGTCACCCCAAACCACCTTATGTTAACAAACGACGCTGTCCAACTCCAAGGCGGATTAGCGATTATGGCTCCTCCCCTGCGGAGTCGTGTGCAAGTTGAGGCGCTCTGGAAAGGCATCGCAGAGGGCGTCGTGGACACTTTGGGTTCTGACCATGCGCCCCATAGCCTTGAGGAGAAGACGGCGCAAAGCGTCTGGGACATCAAGCCAGGCATCCCGGGATTGGAGGTAACCTTGCCCCTTATGCTCTCTATGCTGAAAAAGAACCGCCTGTCAGTTTCGCAGCTTGTGATGTTGCTGGCTGAGAAACCCGCTGAACTCTTCGGCTTAACCGACAGAGGCTTCTTGGCAGAAGGCAAAGCAGCCGATTTAACAATAGTTGATTTGACCTCCTTTAGAATCGACGCCTCCAAGTTCAAATCCAAAGCAAAATTCAGCCCCTACAACGGCTGGGAAGTCTGGGGCAAAACCGCTAAAACCGTTGTCGGCGGTGAAGTCGTTTACGAGGACGGCGAAGTCGTCGCAAAGGGTGGTGTTGGAGCGGTTTTGTGGGGAGGCACAGCTTGAAGTTTCTGCCTAGATGCGATGCTTGGAAGTCTTGCGCGGTGGCTGCGTATGATGGGCCACGACACAGCGTACTCTGTACGGCTCAGCGATAGCGGGCTTTTGGAGTTGGCGAAGTCTGAGGGGCGGGTGCTGTTGACGAGGGATTTGGAGCTTTACCGCCGAGCTGCCGTCAGGGGTTTGGAGGCGTATTTTGTGGAGGGTAAAACTCAATCCAGCCGGCTTGCGGAGGTGGCTGCTCGGTTTGGGTTAACGCTGGAAGTCGAAATGGATCTCATGCACTGCCCAATCTGCAACACACCTGTAAAAGCGATTGACAAGGAGGAAATCAAAGAAAAGTTGCAGCCCAACACTTGCCTCCACTACAGCCAATTCTGGATGTGCCCCAAATGCGGACAAATCTATTGGCAAGGTGCACATTGGAAACAAATCCAAAAAACGTTAACTGAAGCTTGCTACAAATTCGAGAAAGATGTTTTGGAAAACTCAAAGGCGTAAACCGCTTCACTGTCAAGATAAACTCGCCTCAGGCAAATTGCGCTAACTTTGTTTTGAAACCGTTTCATATCTGTTTCAGGCAATATCCAAACCGCCCCATGACCATAGTATAGTTTGAGGAATAAAACATGAACACAAAAATCTTGTTAGCAACCATGGCGGTCGCTGTTGTGGCGGCTGCCCTAATCGGTGTGGCTGCGGCTCAGTTCGTAGCCCAAACCCAAACCCCCCAAGCGGTGGCGGCGCAAGTAACCGCACCCCAATACAACGGCGGCGAGTACCCATATTGCTATAACAGCACAACCGGTGAGCCCATCTGGGCGCAGAACGGCACCGTTGCAGGCCCCGGCTACGCATACGGATATGGGTATGGTCCCGGATGCGTTGGTTACGAGGATGGCTACGGCTTGGGAGCGCAAGCCCAGAACCAGTATGGCTATGGCCCTGGCTTCACGGGACGCAGCGGCTTCGGTGGCTGCTGGCGCTAAACCAAACCCGCCTACACCCTTTTTTACTCAATTTTTTTGTCAGCTACTCTTTTGCCGTGTGAAAGAAATCGACATAGCCCCACGTGCAGACTCTATTTTTCTATGCACCATGTGGCACGAAACCGCCTCCACCACCACACCCCACAAGATTCAACATAGCACCCATGGTGCATGTGCAAGAAACCTCCGGCGCCACACCGCATCCACATATGCAGCGCAACCCATTTCAAAAAAGCAATGCGTTTCAACGCCTATCTTGTGGTGCCGTAAAAACCGCCGCACCCACATAAAGCGAGAAACTTACCCCTTTAAGGGGGACAGCGTATTGGGCATCACCGAGCTCTCTGTGGCAAGCTGAAAAGCCTCACGCCTAAAAAACTGTTCATTGTGCAGAAAACGCCTGCCAACCACACGCATCGCAATGCCTCGGCTAGAAATACTTATATTGTTAAGGATATCATGTTGTTGTTCGCATTAATGGAGGTTTATAAGATTTGTCAGCAGCACCAACACAAGCAGGCGGAATACCCATTATGGTTCTCAAAGAAGGCTCAAAACGCAGCCGAGGCAGAGAAGCCCAACATAGCAACATAATGGCCGCTAAAGTTGTAGCTGAATCCGTCCGAAGCGCCCTTGGTCCCAGAGGCATGGATAAAATGCTGGTGGATAACTTCGGCGATGTCACAATAACAAACGATGGCAGAACAATCCTTGACGAGATGGATATTCAGCATCCCGCAGCCAAGATGATGGTAGAGGTCGCTAAAACTCAGGATAAAGAGGCAGGCGACGGCACAACCAGCAGCGTCATCGTAGCCGGCGAACTCCTATCAAAAGCAGAGGACCTCATCGACAGAAACATCCACCCAACCATAATTATTGAAGGCTACAAGTTAGCTTCAGTCAAAGCCCTTGAAACCTTAGACAAGATTGCCATAACAATCGACCCCACCAAAAGCGACTACCTCAAAAAAGTAGCCGTAACCTCAATGGGCAGCAAAATCGTCTCCGAACACAAAGAATACCTCGCCGACATCACAGTAAAAGCCATGCTTGCAGTAGCCGAAAAAACAGCCGAAGGCTACAAAGCAGACGTAGACGACGTCAAAGTAGAGAAGAAAACCGGCGAATCACTAGCAGACACTTCACTCATTAACGGGATTGTCATCGATAAAGAAATCGTGCACAGCGGCATGCCAAAAAGGGTTGAGAAAGCCAAAATAGCGCTCCTTGACGCTTCCTTGGAAAATGAGAAGCCAGAATACGACGCTAAACTAAATATCGAAAGTCCCTCACAAATCGAAGCTTTCCTCAAACAAGAAGAAACCATGCTCAAAAACATGGTTGAAAAAATCGCCGCTTCAGGCGCCAACGTCGTGGTCTGCCAGAAAGGCATCGACGACATGGTCCAGCATTTCATGGCTCGCAAAGGCTTAGTTGCCATTCGCAGAGCCAAAAAATCCGATATGGAGAAACTCTCCAGAGCTACAGGCGGCAAAATTGTCCAAAACATCGATGCGTTAACCAAAGCAGATCTCGGCTTAGCAGCCTTGGTTGAGGAACGCAAAACCGGCGACGACAAAATGACCTACGTCGAAGGCTGCAAAAACCCCAAATCCGTCACCATACTAATCAGAGGCGCAAACCAACGTTTAACCGCTGAGGCGGAACGCAGCATCCACGACGCTCTCTGCGTGGTACGAGACCTCATTGAGGAACCCAAAGTTGTCGCAGGCGGCGCAGCACCAGAAATGGAAGTTGCCTCAGAACTCAAAAAGTACGCCCAAACCCTCTCAGGCCGAGAGCAGTTTGCGGTACGCATCTTCGCTGAGTCACTTGAAACCATCGCAACCACCATAGCGGAGAACGCAGGCTTAGACCCCGTTGACTTGCTTACTCAGCTGCGTGCTAGCCACGAGAAAGGCCAGACTTGGGCAGGAATAAACATCGCTGAAGGCAAAGTAGGCGACATGACAAAAATCGATATTTACGAGCCATTAGCAGTAAAAAAACAAATCATTAAGTCAGCCACTGAAGCAGCATCTATGATTCTCAAAATTGACGATGTCATCAGCACAGCAAAAATGAAGGCTCCTCCTATGCCACCGGGAGGAGGCATGCCGGGCGGAATGGGCATGGGCGGAATGGGTGGAATGCCAGGAATGATGTAGAAATGCAAAAAATCAATGTAGGTCCACCAAAAATTACTCGCTTCGAGAAAGCACGCATAGTCGGTGCACGCGCCTTGCAAATCTCGATGGGAGCACCAATCTTGGTTGATGCAGAGGAAAACACCAACCCAATTGACATAGCTGTAACTGAACTCGACGCAGGCATATTGCCTATCACTATTCGCCGCACGTTGCCGGACGGTACCTTCCAAGACATACCCCTAAAATGGCTATCTTAAAACGCCATTTTCTTTTAATTTTTTAACCTAAATTTTTTCAGCAGTGACTACGAAACGTCTTGCGCTCTCCGCGACCTATTTGCTCCCTCTCTGTAGACTTCTTTATGTGGGTGTGGCAAATTCTGTGGCACCACAAGACGGCAACAGTTGGCGGTTGCATTTTGCGCCTGCAGCGTTTTTCTTTTTCTGATGGGATGTGGCAGCCGAGTTTTTTTGCACATGACAGCATTGCTCCATGTTGAATTAAGTTGCATGTTGATGTGGGGCATGTTGAGTTTCCGAAGAATTCACGAGAAGGGACACACAAATAATATGGGGAAATAGACCACAGTTGTAGGTCTGTAGCTAAATGTTGCTTACGTATCTTCTCATGTCCGGAGGCTAACCATTAACACTCTCTAATCTGGCTCTTTCCTGTGGTGTTTCCTTTTCTGTTTCTGCCACGCACTTTTTCACTTCTATTACGCTATCGGGGTTAACAGAAATAGAGTCAATGCCCTGTCTGACTAGAAAGGCTGCGAAATCGGGGTAATCGCTGGGTGCCTGCCCGCATATGCCGACTTTTCGGGGTGGGGTATGTGCGTGAGCGGCTTCAATTAGCGTTTTAATTGCCTCTTTCACTGCTTCGTTGCGTTCATCGAAAAGGTAAGCAAGCTCAGAAGAATCCCTATCTATCCCCAGCACCAACTGAGTCAAATCGTTGGAGCCCACAGAAAAACCGTCGAAGAAATCCGCGAATTTGTCTGCCAAGATAATGTTTGAAGGTATTTCTGCCATGACGTAGACTTCAAACCCGTTCTTTCCGCGTTCTATACCGTTTTCAGCCATAGCATCAATGACTTTTTTTGCTTCCTCAAGCGTTCTGCAGAAAGGAATCATTACAACAATGTTCGTTAACCCAATTTCTTCCCTAGCGCGTTTTATGGCTCGGCATTCCAGAGCAAAGCCTTCCCTGTATCGGTCACTGTAGTATCTGCTGGCGCCTCTAAACCCTAACATGGGGTTGTCTTCTTTGGGCTCAAAGGTTTTTCCGCCTATTAGGTTTGCGTATTCGTTGGTTTTGAAGTCACTCATCCGTACAATAACTGGGTAGGGGAATTGTGCAGAGGCAATACGGGCGATCCCTTTGGCTAAGTTGTCTACAAAATACTCTGTTTTATTAGCGTAACCCTTTGTTAATTCGTTTATGAGCGAAATTGTTTGTTCGTCTTTTAGGCTGTCAAACTTTACGAGTGCCATAGGGTGAATTTTTACGATGTTATTGATGATGAATTCCATTCTTGCTAAGCCGATGCCTTCACAGGGGAGCCTCCACCACCTGAACGCAGCGTCTGGGCTAGCCATGTTCATCATTATCTGTGTCTTGGTTTTCGGAATGCCTTCAATTTCAACTTTTGTTTTCTCAAATTTTAGAATACCCTCGTAGACGTGACCTGTTTCTCCTTCAGCGCACGAAAGCGTAACCTCCTGCTCGGGCTGCAGAACTTCAGTTCCTTTTTCTGTTCCCACGATAGCGGGTATTCCTAATTCTCTGCTTACAATAGCTGCGTGGGAGGTTCGTCCGCCATAATCTGTTATTATGCCTGATGCCTCTTTCATTATAGTGACCCAGTCTGGGTCAGTCATTTGCGTAACCAAAATGTCTCCTTTCTTGAATTGGTCAATGTTTTTGGCATTCAGAATCTTGCATACTTTGCCTGTAGCTATAGCTTGGCCGATGCTGATTCCCGTGATTAGTTCTTTTCCCTTCTCTTTGAGGGTGTATGTCATTAATTCGCTGGATTCTTTGATGTTGCTCTGCACAGTTTCGGGTCTTGCTTGTACAATAAATAACTCGTGGCTTTCTCCGTCTTTAGCCCATTCAATATCCATTGGTCTTTTGTAGTGCTCCTCAATTTTGAGACCCCATTTAGCCAACTGTAAAATTTCTTGATCAGTTAAAACAAAGGCTTCTCTTTCCTGCTGTGAAGTGTCAACGTTTTTGGTTGAACTGTCTCCTCCCTCAGAGTACACTAGTTTCTTGTTTTTTGTTCCAACTGCCTTCTCCAGTATGGGAACCATTTTTGGATTATCAAGCGGCGGCTTAAATATAACATACCGGTCGGGGTTGATTACTCCTTTCACGATGTATTCTCCCAGTCCCCAACCTGCATTGATGATTATTGTTTTAGGAAAACCTGTTTCGGTATCAAGAGTGAACATTACTCCGGAACCTGCTTTATCCGAGCGAACCATCTTCATGATACCAATAGAAAGTGCCACTTTCATGTGCTCAAACCCTCTATCGGTTCGGTAAGTTATTGCTCTGTCAGTGAAAAGTGAGGAAAAACATTTCTTACATGCTAAAATAAGCTGCTCTTTCCCTTTTATATTTAGGTAGCTCTCTTGCTGCCCCGCAAAACTTGCGCCTGGGAGATCCTCAGCGGTCGCGCTACTTCTAACCGCCACATCAACTTCGCTTTTTCCGTACCGTTCACTTAACTTAACATATGCATCTGTGATTTCCCTTTCAATTTCCGCTGGTACGGTAGCATCCAGAAACAACTGACGAATAGCTGCCCCGACATATTTTAGTGGTTTTTCACCTCTAACAAGCTCTTGAAGAAAACCGTCAATTTTGCTCCTTAAACCGTTTTTATCAATTAAATCCCAGTACAACTGGGCAGTCGTGGCAAATCCGTTAGGAATGCGAATGCCTTCTTTCCTTATTGAACCAATCATTTCTCCTAGTGAAGCGTTTTTGCCGCCTACTTTAGGGACATCATTAATGTTGATGTCCTCAAACCACATAATATACTGATTAGAGTCGCTCACAGTATTCCTCCAAAAATAGCTTTTTAATCTTAAAAACTGGTTTTTTTACTGTTTTTGGCTCTTAAAAACCTTTTTTGCAACGGCTAACTCGCTAACACACTTCAACTGTCTATTAATGTACATTTTATGTTTCCTTAGCTGGGGGGTGGTGGAATTGTACTTTGTTGTGGTCCAAAACGCGATAGAAACGGACTTTAAGGAAGTCAATAATCAAGAAAACCAGGATAGCTTCTCCCCAAACCAGCCCGGCCAGCGCCCAGCCCATTGCAGGCAATAAAATCCCGTACACGGTGATTAAGGTGGCTACTAGCTGCGTTATAATCACTGCTACTAAAAGTTGTTTGGCGGGTCTAACCGACCAGAAGTGCCCTTTTGTTCTTGCCATGAATACTGTTAAGTGCCCTGCGACTGAAAGCTTCAGGTACATAAACGACTGAAGGACCTCAGGTGGCAACCCTAGCAGTTGGTAACCTACGTAGAAAAGAGCGAAGGATTCCATGACACCCAAAACTCCCAGAAACGTTGCCATGCCCACGACTACGCGCATGCTCCATTTTTCGGGGCTGTTAGAGTACTTTACGTGGTCGTAGGCTATGGTTATTATGGGTAAATCGTTGAGTATAGCTAATAGCACAATCATCAGTGCCGTTACGGGGAAGAACTGGAAAGCCAGAATCGTTATAGCAATGAAGAAAAGTACGCGGAAGGTTTCAGTGATTCGGTAAATTGCATAGTTGTTCATTCTCTGGAAAATCTGGCGGCTCTGCTTTAGCGCATCAATAATAACCGACAAACCTGGCTTGGTTAATACAATGTCTGCAGCGGATTTAGCCGCGTCAGTTGCACCCGCCACCGCAATCCCCGCATCCGCCTCCTTGAGCGCAGGCGCATCATTCACGCCGTCACCCGTCATGCCGACAATGTGGTTTCTGCTCTGCAACAACTTAACTATGCGATACTTGTGTTCGGGGTAAACTTCTGCGAAACCGTCTGCCTTCTCAATGGCTTCTTGCGCTTCCAAGTCACTTTTACCCATAATCGCAGAAGCAGGCAAAATGTTAGTTCCTAAACCAACTTGGCGGGCGATTTCTTTGCCGATTGCTTCATGGTCGCCTGTAACCATCTTAACTTTAACGCCCATCGAAGCAGCAATTTTCAAGGTTTCAGCTGAATCTTCACGCGGCGGATCATAGAGTGCAATCAAACCAACGTAGTGCCATTTGTCGTTGCGGTTTTCAGCTACACCTAAAGCTCTGTAACCGTTAGCGGCAAAATCATTAACGTACTTGTTGATTTGGTCGGCGATCGCGTCTTTGTCCTCTGCCAAGGCAAGAATAACCTGCGGGGCACCCTTGGAAATCTTGAAGTCGGCATCTTTGCCTTTGACCTCTGCTTCCGTACGTTTCCGAACGGGGTCAAAAGGCGTAAACTTGACAACCTCGTAGCTGCCCATGCTCTGGCTGATTTTTTCTTCTCTGCCCTTTGCGATTATGGCTGTGTCGATCGGGTCTTGATCTTCTTCTCGTGAAGCCAACACACCAAACAGCAACACCTCCTTCTCCCCATAATTACCCAGAGGCTGCACCTTACCCACGGTTAACTCGTTCTTGGTGATGGTTCCGGTTTTGTCTGCACATAAAATGTCTGCACCTGCCATTTCTTCAATGGCAACCAGCTTGCTCACGATGGCTTCCTTCTTAGACAACGCTATAGCGCCCAAAGCCAAAGTAACCGAGAGCACAGCTGGCAACGCAGCTGGAATCGCAGCCACGGTTAAGACCAGCGCAAACTGGATCGTTGACAGCAGACTCTCCGACCTAAAAAGACTCACAACAATTATGACAAGCACAATTATGCCCGCCAACGCGATGAGGTAATCGCCTATTTTTGCGACTGCTTTTTGGAAGTGACTCACAGTGCCTGCTTCTTCGACGAGTTGGGTGGTTTTCCCAAAATACGTCTTCATGCCTGTGGTGACGACCAAAGCATCCATTTCGCCCTGCCGCGCAATCGACCCCGAGTAAGCAACATCCTGCACATGCTTTTCCACCGGCATAGACTCGCCAGTTAGAGCTGATTCATCCAATTGGATGTAGTCGCCCTTCACCAGCTTGGCGTCGGCGGGAACAATGCTGCCTATTCGAACCCGAACCATATCGCCAGGCACAAGCTCTTTGGCTGGGCTTTGAACCCATTTGTCATCCCTGCGAACCATAGCATTTGGCGCAAGTTTTTGCTTGAGCAACTCGATGGCGTTGTCCGCTTTATTTTCCTGCCAGAACCCCACAACTGCGTTAAGCAACAGTAACATCAAGATGATAGCGAAGTCGGGCCAATGCTGGATGATCGCTGACATAATAACTGCGGCTTCAATCATCCATGGGATTGGTCCCCAGAAATAACCCAGAAACTTTCTAAACGAGCTAGTTTTTTGCTCTGTGATTTCATTGGCACCGTATTTTTGGAGCCTCTGCTGCGCTTCAGAGGAGGAAAGCCCCTTTTCATTGCTGGCAAGCCTAACGAAAAGGTCTTGGGCGGATATTTTTTTAGATTCTTCAGTAGTGACGGCTTCTTGGCTCAATTAAACTTCACTTTCAAAACCGCAGACGCTACACAAACTAACGCTCATAACTTTAATAAAACGTTGTTACCGCGGAGGTATAGCTACAAAGAAGCTAGTACTTGCCTAAAAAATGCTAATACACTGAGACTTTGGCGACGCCCTGGATCTTTAGTAACTCGGGGATGAGTTCGCCTGGGATTTTTCGTTCCACAATCAGTGTTAGCTTTGGCTCTGGGGAGAGTTCTGGGTCATCCACTATGGCTTGCCGGATACCCAGTCCAGCCTTGTTTAATGCGGACGCCGAGTTTGCTAGGATGCCTCGTGTTGCGGCGCTTGTTGGGGTGATTTCGATTACGCCTAAGTTTAAGTGTTTGGCGATTTCACGTAGACTGTGGCCTGCGGGTCGGATTTCTTCGAATATTATGCGGAGTTCGGGGTTTTGGTGGATGGTTGCGAGTGTTTCGTTGACGGTTCTTCGGTCGACGCCTGCGACTCTTGCGATGCGGATTGGGGGGATTTCGATTTGGTTGAGGTAGATTTTTTCGCCTTGGGCCGAGAGTCCGTTTTCTATTAGGACGCGTGCTACTCTGAGGCGTTCGGGGTATGTTTCGAGTTGGCTTCTGATTTGGCTCCACATTTTTGGTCGCTTGCGTAGTGTTTTGTGCGTTTGGGTATAAATGTGTTGTTAAGTGTTTTGCTGAATATGTACATAACTGTACCGAAAAGCCTTAAATAAAACTTTCAAGAACAGTTCACTACCCAAAGGCGAATATCCTTGGACAAAAAAATCCTACTTAAAGAATCAGACATACCAAAACAATGGTACAACATCGTTCCCGACCTCCCACACCCCCTGCCACCCTTCCTAGAAGCAGAAACAGGGCAACCAGGCGTCGGCATCGTACCAAAAATCTTCCCCAAAACCATCATCGGACAAGAAATCAGCCAAGAACGCTGGATAGACATCCCAGATGAAGTCCGCGAAGTCTACAAAATCTGGAGACCCAGCCCACTTTTCCGGGCACTAAGCCTAGAAAAAGCACTCAAAACCCCCGCCAAAATCTACTACAAATACGAAGGCGCCTCCCCATCAGGCAGCCACAAAACCAACAGCGCCGTACCCCAAGCCTACTACAACATGAAAGAAGGCATCACCCGCGTCACCACAGAAACCGGCGCAGGACAATGGGGCAGCGCACTCAGCTTTGCAGCTAACAAATTCGGCTTAGAAGCCACCGTCTACATGGTCAGAGCAAGCTTCGACCAGAAACCCTACCGAAAAGCCATGATGAACGCTTTCGGCGCAGAATGCGTCGCCAGCCCAAGCCCAAGAACAGCAGCCGGCAGAAAAATCCTCGCCGAAGACCCAAACAGCAGAGGCAGCTTAGGCATCGCAATCAGCGAAGCAGTAGAAGACAGCCTTGAAAGCGAGAAAACCGGCAAAAAAGCCAACTACACCATCGGCAGCGTGTTCAACCACGTTTGCATGCACCAAACCGTCGCCGGCTTAGAAGCCAAAAAACAGTTTGAAATGGTTGAAGACTATCCCGACGCACTCTACGGGTGCATCGGAGGCGGAAGCAGCTTCAGCGGATTATTCTGGCCTTTCTACTACGACAAAGTCTCCAAGAAAGCACCCAAAGAAACCAAGTTCGTCGCAGTTGAACCAACCGCCTGTCCCAAAGTCACCCGCGGCTACTACACCTTTGACCATGGTGACACAGCTAAACTAACTCCGCTCGTTCCCATGCACACTTTGGGCCATGACTTCATGCCCGCCCCCATCCATGCAGGCGGACTCCGCTACCACGGCATCGCCCCAACAATCAGCGTCTTAGCGCAAGAAAAGAAAATCAGCACCCTTGCAGTAAACCAAGTTGACGCATTCGACGCTGCTAAACTGTTCATACGCAGCGAAGGCATCATTCCCTCCCCCGAAGCTTCCCACGCCATTAAAGCCGTCGTAGACGACGCCCGCGCATGCGCAGCCACTAACACACCAAAAACTATCCTGTTCGCTTTGACCGGCCACGGATTCTTCGACATGACCGCCTACGAAGAATACTTTAGCGGCAAACTCCAACCCTACGAGTACCCCGCAGAGAAAGTCGCCGAATCCATGAACAAACTCCGCGGCCTCTATCCATGGCTTAACGAGGCTACAGAGAAATACATCGGCTGCAGCTCAATCTAAACTGCCAAAATTTTTCTTTTTTATTTTTTTGTTTTATCGCCTGTTGAACTCTTTTAGCAAATCCTTCGCCTGCGGGGAAAGATTCGGCTTGCTCTTTTTACCAATAACCAAAAACAACGCACCCACCAAAATAAGAGCGCCGCCGAAAAACGCAATGCTCTCCACGGGCAGCAGCTCGAAGTGCAAGCCCACCGTGAAGGAGACGATGGCTATGCCCATAATAACCATTATCCAGTTGCTCATGTTGGCAGTGGAGTGCAGCGCGAACTCTTTTTTGCCTGTGTCAGTAACTTGGAAGAAACCCTGTTTTTCTTCTATCATGCCTGCGCCGATGAGGTAGTTCCAGTCGTAATGGAAGTGCCCATCAGATTTGTAGCCGAGGGCCGTGCTTATGCTGGATTTCGCGCCGGGGGCGGCTTTGATGCGGCTGTTGGGCGCACTGTAAATTAAGTAAAGCAGCCTTGTGCGTGGTGACTGCATGTCTGCGCTTATGCCCCTTGGCTTCGACATTGCCCAACTAACCTGCCTGCTTGCTATGTTCGCACGTTGAACATAAAAAGTTAATCCCCTATCAGAGAAGAATCGAGGGTTTTCTGTTCGGCTTGTACAACCAGCCACAACCACCACGCAACCTGCCTCAGACGCAGATGCAAAAACAGAACTTTCTGCTTTGAGCCTTAGAAGATGATGTAGTAGGGCAACACCCTTACATCTACTACTAGAAAAAACAAAAACTCCAATACAACCCACTGCAACCCCAAAAGGAGCCTAAAACATCCTCATTTACGCAACTCTAAGGTTTAGAGTCCCCTCTCTAACCAATAGTGCCTCCATTCTAAATGTTAGGGCTATATCCCGAGTTCGACTTTAGTGGTTTCACCGAAAAATCGGAGGCAAAACAAAATGAACGTGAATTTCGAATACTCAAAAACATTGGCCGGCGAAGGCGCAATCCTGCTTTTGCTCGGCTTAATCCCATACGTCGGCTGGGTGCTCGCAATAGTCGGCATTGTCCTACTCATGAAAGCCATGAAAGAACTCTCATACTACTACCAAGATGAATCACTCTACAAGGAATCCCTAACAGGCATCAAATTCTACGTCGTCGCAATAATCGCAGCTGCAGTCGCCATAGTCAGCATAGTCATAGGCGACGCTTCCGCAACAGCATTATTCGCAGGTAACTTCGTCTTCACCGCAGGCTTCGCAGTCGGCTTAATCGCCTTCTTCGCAGGCTTAATCACAGCATTCGTGTTCTTCCTGCTTGCGGCAAGCCACCTAAAGAACACATTCAACAAACTGGCAGAGAAAACAGGCGAAGGCTCCTTTGGCACTGCTGGCACACTGTTCTTCGTGGGCTCCATATTGACCATATTCCTCGTAGGGTTCCTGCTGATATTCATCGCATGGATCTTCGCAACAATCGGCTTCTTCAGCATGAAGAGCCGCCAATACCAACCCTACTCACAAAACGGCAACGGCTACAGCTACACAGCCCCACCAACACAACCTGCAGCCACCCAACCATAAAAAGAGGCTAAACGCATGACCCAACAAACCCCAACCCAAACAGCAACCGACGCAGACTGGCGCCTCTTCATGCGCAAACACTACCTCGCCTTCGCGGCGTTTATTGTCGCCGCCGCCTTGGCAGTCGCAGGCGCAATCTATGTCTTCGTCTGGTTCAGCGGTAACCTCCAAACCATAGGCCTGGTGCCCTCAGCACTTAGCATGTGGTCGATGGCTGACGTAGTCACCTTCATACTCCACGGAGCATTCTGGGAACTCGTCCTAATCGGCATCCCAGCTGCAGTCGCAGCAATCGCCGGCTGGGCATGGTGGAAACGCATACCTGAACAGGAACGCCGCCTCTACCACAACACAAACAAAAGCCACAGAGGCAGAGGCGCAGGCGGAGCAATCTCTCCGCTACTCTTCATCGCTTTCGCCCTCAAAGTCTACGTTGACGGCAACTGGACACAGCCTATCGCTAGCTGGAACCTCAACTACGTCGTAGGCTCCATGGTCACCATCTTCATCTGGACAGCCGCCATCTTCGCAATCCCCGCTATAATCGCACTCGTCGTGTGGGTAAGCCGAGCGAAAAACGCCCACCCCTAACCTTCCTTTTCTTTTACCCAACACCATTTTGCCGGCCCTCCCTCGAAAAAGCGGGACTTTTTCTTTTTATTAAACTCGCCTGCACTAATACTATGCAGGTTAACCAACTTTGACGGCACCTCACAAACCAGTGTTCTCCACCAAAACAATAGGCTTCATAGTGAACCCAGTGGCAGGCATGGGCGGCGCAGTGGGACTTAAAGGCACCGACGGAAACGCAATCCTAAAGCAAGCCAAAGCCCTAGGCGCTAAACCAGTCGCTGCGCAACGCGCCGAAACTTTTCTCTCTGAACTCGCCGTAGCAAAAGACTACCTTAAACTTGTGGTGGGGGCCGGCGAGATGGGCGAAAATGAAGCAAAAAAACTGGGTTACAACATCCAAGCTGTGGGTGAAGCCAAAACTGAAACCACACCCCAAGACACACAATCCGTTGCCAAAACCGTTTTGCAGGCGGGGGTGGATTTGCTTGTTTACTGTGGGGGCGACGGAACCACCCGCGATATACAAAAAGTCGTCGAATTAAAAGTGCCAACTGTTGGCGTACCTACAGGAGTCAAAATGCACAGTGCCCTTTTCGCTATAAGCCCCCAAGCCGCCGCCCGAGTTGCCATCCGCTACCTCTGGGAAGGTTTGCCACTGCGGGACGCCGAAGTCATGGACATAGACGAAGACGCCTTCCGCCAAGGTCACCTCTCAGCTGAACTATACGGTTACATGCTTAGCCCATTTGAGCCTCACCTAATTCAAGGTAACAAGGTCGAGAGTTCCACCACCGTGGATGAAGTAGAGAACCAAGCCGCTATCGCCGTCTACATAATCGAGGAAATGCAGCCAGACGTACTCTACATTGTGGGTCCAGGCACAACCACCCGCACAGTCGCCGATTTGCTTGACCAGAAAAAGACATTGCTGGGTGTTGATTTGTTTTTGAACAAAAAAATCGTTGCCTACGACGTAAACGAAACTCAAATCCTTCAACAGATAGCAGGGGAAACAGCGAAAATAATAGTGACGCCCATCGGCGGGCAAGGTTTCATCTTCGGTCGAGGTAACCAGCAAATCAGCAGCAAAGTCATCCGCCAAGTCGGTTTAAACAACATAACCGTCATAGCTACTAAAAGCAAACTGGATAGGTTCAAAAGTTTAAGAGTTGACACCGGCGACTCAGAGTTAGATAAAGAATTTAGAGCGTGCGGGATCCAGGTGATAGCTGACTACAAGACCACTGTTGAGTCAACTATTGAATAGCTGCGGTATTTCCATTCCCAGATTTTGCCAACCCAATTATTGGACATGTCAGTCTCATACTCATGCACCAGAATCATTTTCACAAGCCGCATAAACTTCGCAGAAGTTGTCGACTGAATAGTGCCTGCCTAGTAGAACCGCCCTTCTCTGAAGCCCAGCTAACAGCATTGCCTTTGAGCAACATCGAGTTGCCATCCATAGTCGTGATTACACTATTGACTTCTCCCACGTAAGTACCATCAAAGGTACCATCAAAGGTAGACGTAACAGCGGTGGACATAATGAACGAATTCATACTCAGCAATTTGCCCGTTCCCTGATTTGACACCTCGATTTTTCCATCCGACAGAACACGACTCACAGTGTTTTTTCCACTGAATTCACCGATTAATTCTCCAAGCATTCCAAAAAATCTTAACACGTTTAGGCTGGAGACATATAGATTAGCCTATGTGACTGTAGCCCGAAACCTACAGGCTAGCTCCAGCTAAGTTTAGCAATAAAAATATAGTTGCACACTGTAATTCTTTGAAGTGAGGCACACACAGTGATACCTATTAACAAGCCACAAATGGACGAGGAAGAGGTCCAAGCTGTCCTAGAAGTCATGCGCAAAGGACCACTTACCAACGCATTAGGTGCTGGACCAAAAGTCCTTGAATTCGAAAAAACCTTCGCCGCATTCGCAGGCGTCAGACACGCAGTTGCAGTAAACACTGGTACCGCCGCCCTCCACGCTGCCGTCATGGCCGTTGGAGTCAAACGCGACGACGAAGTTATCTTGCCCAGTTTCACCTTTGTGGCAACCGCCGAAGCAGTCGCATTGGCAGGCGCTAAACCTGTCTTCGCAGACATCGATCCCAAAACCTACAACCTCTCCCCCCACGCTGTGGAAGCCGCCATTACCAGCAAAACCAAAGCCATCCTCCCCGTAGACCTCTACGGTTTCTCCGCAGACATGCAGCCCCTGCGCGAAATCGCCGACAAACACGGCTTAGGCTTAGTGGAAGATGCTGCACAAGCGCACGGTGCAACATACAACAATAAACCCGCGGGGTTGCTTTCTGATGTTGCCTGCTGGAGTCTCTACGCAAGCAAAAATATCATGACCGGCGAAGGCGGAGTCGTCACCACCAACAACGACGAGGTTGACGAGAAACTGCGCATGATTCGCACTCACGGCGAAAAAGCCAAGTACGCTTCTGAAATGCTTGGCAGCAACTACCGTATGTCCGAGTTGCAAGCAGCTATCGGTAACGTGCAAATGAAAAAGCTGCCAGCGTTCGTTGCTGCCCGCCGCAAAAACGCCATTGCTCTAACTCAAGTCCTCAAAGAATCTAAAAAACTGGTTTTACCCTACGAAACCAGAAGCCAACTGCACAGTTGGTACCTCTACACCGCACGCTTAACCAACGCCACCGAAAACCAACGCAACAAACTCCTCGACACCCTCAAAGCACAAGGCATAGGCGCAGAAGCATACTATGTCAACCCAGTCAACACCATGCCCTTCTACAGAGACAACTACGGCGCCCCCACCTTACCCGAAACCGAACTAGCAGCTAAACAAGTATTCTCCCTACCCATCCACCCCGGCGTAACAGTAGAAGACGCAACCAAAATCGCGGAGACAACCTTAAGCCTGATTTAACCACCCTCCCCCCTCTTCGATGTCTGGCAGTGTAAGAGTTAAATTACTCTTTCACACTATACAGTGTGATTTATGTCAAACCATCTTTTCCTCCAAAGGGGTAAAAAATTACATGAGTACTGACGAAGGCGTCTCCCGCATAAAAATAAAATTCCTCATCGAAGGCTTAGGCCAAGCAGAAGGCGAACTGATCCGTTTTCTCGCTCCCCGCAGCATAGACAACATTGTACGCAAACTGCCAATGGAAGGCAGAGCAGCGCTCTATAAAGAAGAAGTCTACTTTGAACTCCCCCTCAAAATGGGCGAAGAAAAAGCAAAATCCACCGTCGAGGAGGGCACAATAGCCTTCTGGCCCATGGGGAGTGCACTATGCGTATTCTACGGAAAATCCCAGCCTTACAGTCCCGTGAGCATTCTGGGCAAAATAACCGCTAACCTTGACTTGTTTAAGCAGGTTAAAAGCGGCTCAACAATCAAGGTATTGCTACAGACAGCCTAAAAATTATGCGGAGTTGTCCTGCCAAAGCGACAGCAACCGCTGGCACTCCTCTCTTACTTCCTTATCTTCAGTTTTCTCTTTTAATGCTTCAAGGAATTCGACGCGTTTTTTAATTGAACGTTTCTCTGCTGCGCCGCCATAGTAGAGTTTGCTGTCCAAGTATTCTGCCATGCTGAATGCTTTCTGCACAAAGAGGCTGGCGGCGTCTATGGGGTTGTCTACAGCGAATTTGTTTGCCCAAATCGCAACTTCTGATTGTCTCAGCTGGGTCATGCCGTCGATTTCCACAATGGTGCGAATGTAGGTGCGTAGGTAATCATAGTAGCCTGCGGTTTTGACGTGGTCCAGAGCTTCTTTTACTTTCCATGTGAAGTCGGATTGTCCGCTGATTTGCAGTTCATGTTTGTAGCCTTCGTCGACCAATGCTTTGGCGGCTTTTACTTCTTTTTTGGTGTACACTTTTTCTGGAAAACTCAAATGCCTTAACTCCAAAGATAATGGGATTAAATAATTAATAAAATATGGTTGAGCAGTTTTAGGCTGCTGCTTTGTAAATTTTTATGCTATGGCTTCCGCTAACGAGCTGGATTGCTCCGTTGGATTCAAGCTGCTCTAGGAAGTCTTTTGCTGCGCTGATGCGGATGTTGTAGCGTGATGCAACTGCGTATGGTGTTAAGACACCCATCTTTTTGACTTCAGCAACTATTTTTTGGTCTTTAACATCTGGCGCCATGATGCTGATTGTAGTTTTCTTCTGCGGCGGACCCTTCTTTTCTTCTTTCTTCTTCTTATCTTCTGCCGATTTATCTTCCTGCTGCTTTTCCATCTGCTTTATGCCAAGCTTCTTTTTTCCACCCATGTTTTCACCTTGCCGATTTTTTGGTTCTCAACATCTAGATTGTCTGAGTTATTTCAACCTTATGTTTGTTTTGCCATTCTTTGATGGGGATGCCAAGTTTCTTCTCCACTGACGCGCGGTGAATTGAGTTCATGGTGCAGAAAGGAATGATTCTGCCATCTGGCACTGCATAATGGATTACACATCGGGATACTCGTTCCAAGTCAAAATTGTATGGATCCATAAAGTGCATTGACGAAATCAAAACGGCGTTGCGGGCAAAGTCGCCGAGTGACTTGTAGTCGCCGTTAAGCAGTACTTTTAGGACGTATTTGCGTAGGAAGCTGAATTTTATGTGGCGACCTGCACCAACGAGACGGAGTTTGGCTTTGCTCTTGTTGCCTTTTGATGCATCGTCGTAGACGGCTTGGAGTGTAGCGACGAATTTGTCAATGTTGCCGTAGTGGGTGATGGGCGTGATTTTACCGTTTTCAATGAATACGAAGGTTGCCATGCCGCAGTGGGGGTGGGCGGTGAATTCGACGTAGCGTTTGTCTTTGATGGCTCCGACTGCTTTAGAGACGGGAACCACGACGGGAACAGGATAGAAGTCGCTGACTTTTATGACTCCGTTGGTTTGCTCCTCGACTCTTTTCATGAAGTCAGGGATTGTGATGCGCATTTTCTCTCTTTCCTCAGCAGGTAAGCGTCCGCAGAGACTTACGGGCTGGACATTTATGCATCGGATGACGTCGCTGTTTTTAGCGGCGAAATTTATGATGTCGCCCAGTTGGCCGTCATTTACGCCTTTAACTAGTGTAACAACGAGCACTGCGCTGTTCCAGCCTGCGGCTCGCAGGTTCTCGATTGCTTTCATTTTTATGTCTAGTAAGTCGACGCCTCGGATGAATTTGTAGACGTCAGAGGTTAAGCCGTCAAACTGCAGGTAAATGGTGCTGACGCCTGCCTCTTTTAATTCTTTAGCGAAGTTGACATCTTGGCTTAGGCGTAAGCCGTTGGTGTTGACCTCCACGTGGTTGAAGCCTAGTTCCTTGGCTTTTCTAACCATATCGGGCAGTTCTTTTCGGATGGTGGGTTCTCCTCCGCTGAACTGTAGCGCCTGTGCAGGAACAGGTTTAGTTGCTCGCAGATTCTCCAGCATGCCAACCACTTGTTCCATCGTGGGTTCATAAACGTAGCCTGCGTAGTTTGCGTTGGCAAAGCATACTGGGCATTTGAGGTTGCAGCGGTTTGTGATGTCTATGATTGCAAGTGCAGTGTGGGAGTGGTGTTCGGGGCATAAGCCGCAGTCAGTTGGGCAACCGTTTTTCTTTTGTGTCCGGGGGTTCTCTACGCCGGTGCCTTCACTGCGGAATTTTTCGGCGCGGACATATTGATCATAGTCTGACCAGTAAAGTTCAGTATATAGCCCGTGTTCGGGGCAGGTTTTTTTAATGAAAACTTTGCCTTCATCCTCATAGATTGTTGCGTCTAAGGGTTTGAGGCATTCGGGACAGATGCTTTGAGTAGTCTTGATGTCTTTCATTAGAGTTGCCTTCTGTATAGTAGGCGATTACTTTTCGAAGTGCTTAAGAGCTAAGTCCTGATAATAAGGTTTCCAAACGTTTCCTAAGGTGATTGAGGGGACAACTATGGCGCTTAACGAGGAAACACGGGTTGCACTGCGCGAAATGGGTTTAAACGCGTACGAAATCGACTCTTACCTGGTGCTTTTGGACTGCGGGCAGATGACGGCTATGGAAATCAGCCAGCAAGCAAACGTGCCCTATAGTAAAATGTACGAAGTCCTCAACAGTCTCAAAGACAAAGGCTGGATAAAAAGCAGCGAAACGCGCCCTTTCAAATATTACCCGGTGCCGCCCCTGGAAGCCGCTCGGACCACAAAACTGCGCCTCGAAGACAAGTATATGCGCTGGGAAAACATCGTTGCAGAAACCTTGCAGCCGCTCTATGAGAAACGCGAATTGGTGGAACGCCCCGACATGCTGATTTTGCGTGGCCAGCAGCAGGTGCTAAGTAAGCTTGAGGAAATTCTCAAAAAAGCCAGCATCGAAATCGTTGTTGCCGCACCGGAATTCGCCAAACCTGTCATCGCGTTGGCTGAGCCGCTCCTGGCCGGGGGGCTTAAAAAGTCGGTTAAGGTAAAGTTGATGGCGGCGGGCAAAAAAGAAGACTGGCTGTTTTTAAAAAGATTCGCTGGTTTAGGTGAACTGCGTATTCGTGATCACATGTTTGGCGGCGGAGTCATAGCCGACGGTAAAGAAGCCATGCTTTTTCTGGGTGAGGATAAGCCGACGTTGGTTATTTGGAGTAACCATGTGGGGTTGGTGGGTTTTGCGCGGGAGTATTTCCAGTTTCTATGGGATACCTCAGCAAAGGTGTAACAGAAATAGGCCTCACCTTTATCGTTTCTGAGAGTTGTTTTTTAAAATAGTGGGATCCCAAAGCTTGGGCGGAGCGGAGTAAAAAATGAAAAATAAAGGAAGGGTTGGTGGAGGTTAGTCTTCTCTCCACTTGAACAGCTTCACTGCCAAAGCAAAGATGACTGCTGTTATGACTGCTAAGACTGCAATGTCGACTAAGGCGTTGGGGATGTTGTTGTAAACCATAACGTTGTTGAGGCCTTCAGTTACGTAAAATAGTGGAAGAACGTGGGCGAATGTTTGGAGGTAGTCTGGCATGCTGCTGATTGGGAAGAATGTGCCTGCTAGGAACATCATGGGGAAGGTGACGATGTTGCCGATGACGCCTGCGGTTTCGGGGTTTTTAGTGACTGTGCCTACTAGCATGCCGAGGGCTGCGAAGAGCATTGGTCCCAAGATTAGGAAGGGCAGCAGCCAAAGTGAGAGCGTTACGTGTGCGCCAAACGCGAAGACTCCGACACCTACCATCAAGAGGAAACCTGCGATGGTTAGGACAATGTACCAGATGACTTTGCTAGTTAACCACTCCATCTTTGTCAGCGGTGTCAGAGAGAGTTGTTTGAAGAGTTTGTTTTTCTTGTATTCGCTGGATATGTTGACTAGTGAGAACATTGGGCTAGTTAAAATGGAGAAGCCGATTAAGCCTGGAATTAGGAAGTCAATGTAGGCGGTTTGTTGGGTGTTAACGGTTGCAGAGTTCACACCTATGATGGCTTGGGTTGTGTCGTTGTATTTAGTTTGGAAGTAAACAAGGTTGAATTGGTTCGCGAATCCTCCAACTGTTCCGCCGACAATGGCACTTGTGCTGGACGCTGGGTTACCATACACTGTAACATTAACTTGCTTACCCGCTAAGTAATCCTCAGAGAAACTCGACGGAATAACGATGCCATCTGAGGCAGAATTCGCTGCTAAGAAATCAGCAAAGTTCTCCGAATCATTAACCGTTATGACTTGTATGGTGGTTGATTTATTGAGCGCAGTTAGGAAGTTGTTACCTATGTTTTGCCCAAACGCTCCCGTATCTTGGTTTTGGGCGTAAACATTAACTGGACCTCCGCCGCCTCCTGAAAATATGGCGCCGAAAATCAAAATTAAAATAACCGGAAAAACCAACCCGAAAAACAAACCGAACTTGTTTCTCAGGTACCCAACGCTGAATACTCTAAAGTCTGCAAATATACGTCGTGCACTCGGCATATCTATCGCCTCCGTTTTTTACCCTGTTCGATTGGCGCTTCCCCTTGCTCGCCAAGCGGTTCATTGACCAATTTAATGAAGACGTCGTCTAAGCTGTCTTCGCGAGTTTGTATGTCTCCCCACTCCATGCCTGACTGCTCTGCCG
The DNA here is from genome assembly GCA_963716035.1 of uncultured archaeon. GTDB lineage: Archaea > Thermoproteota > Bathyarchaeia > Bathyarchaeales > Bathycorpusculaceae > Bathycorpusculum. The sequence continues at coordinate 574,954 of OY970286.1, forward strand.
CCGCTAAAGCTGCTAATGCGTCGATGTGTTTCTTCAGTGGGATGGTGATGATGTTTTTTGTTGTGTCGAACTCCACCAGTAACTCCGTGTTGCTTCTGATGTAGTCGGCGAGTTGTTGGCTGCCTTGAATTTCGAGTCGTTCGCCTGAACCGTGTTGCTGGATGATTTCTTGTGTGGTGCCCATGGCGACTATGCGGCCGTGATCCATGATGGCGACGCGGTCGCTGAGTTGTTGGGCTTCGTCGAGGTAGTGAGTGGTTAAGATGATGGTTTTTCCTTTGGCTTTGAGGCTGCGGATAACTTCCCAGATGGCGCGGCGTGCGTTGGGGTCCAAACCGGTTGTGGGCTCGTCCAGAAAGAGTAGTTCCGGCGAGTTAACCAGCGAAAGCGCTAATCCTGTTTTTTGTTTTTGACCGCCTGAGAGGCTTTCAAAAACGTGGTTAGCCATGTCTTCCAGGATAACTTCTTTTAGGATTTGGTCGGCATCAACTTTAACGTTGAATAGTTTAGCGTAATAGTTTATGGCTTCTCGGGGACTAGTTTTCTCGAAGAATGTAAAGTTCTGGGGTATAACTCCTATTTTTTTGTGGAGTTCGTAGCCGTTTTTCCATGGGTCTAACCCCAAGATTTTGACGTCTCCGCCGTCGCGTTCCCGTAGTCCCTCCATGATTTCGATGGAGGTGGTTTTGCCTGCTCCGTTTGGTCCCAGTAACCCGAAGACTTCTCCAGATTTAACTGAGAAGGAGATGCCGTCAACGGCTTTTAGGTCTCCATAATGTTTCTTGAGATTATTAACTTCGATAGGTAACATTCTGCCGCGTCCCCTGTTTTATAGATGTTAAGTTTTAGCTTTTTGTTTGATTACCGCGTACACATATAAGTTTCGGCTAAAGAAACAACTTGCCTTATGCACGTGTTTAGTTAATTGGTTCTTCTTTAAGAATTGCCCTGTCAGCTGTATCGTTGACTTGCTTAATGATGAAATCGGCCAAGTCTTCCGCAGAAAGGTAGCGGGGACCTCGTTCATGAAACAACTGCGCTTCAAAGGAGCCTTTTCCAAAAATAGTTCGCAAAAGGAAATAATCAAACTTTAACGCTTGCCTGACTTCTCCGGCGGCTTTGTAGTAGCGGATGGCGCAGAAGAAATCCAGTTTACGTACTTGCTTGTTCGCCACATAATTAATTGCTTTTTTGGCTTCTGTCTCGCTCAGGAAGTTAAAGGCTGCTTCTTCGGCTAAACCGAACTCAAAAATGATCACGCCGCCGGGAATCGTGGGTATGGAAACTTCTTCGAACGAAAGCTCCCTGCGGTTAACCGCTGATAGTTGTTGGAGGATTTTCTGCTGCAACAGTCGAATTGAGATAGTGAACGTGTAGTTTTTGATGAACTGCACGTTTGGAGGGAAGTTGCTGTAGACGCCCAACGCCAAAAAGTTAAGCCTTCATTTTCTTAACTTTCTCAACACTGTTCAAAAGTTCGCTTAAGGCGACGGTGAGTTTCTGCAGTTCGTCAACGTCTTCGGTTTTCTCTATTTTTTCTTGGATTTCGTCGATTTTTTTCATAAGCGTTGCTTCGAGTTTATCGTAGGCGCCGCTGCTTGGTGGAGTTGCTGGTTTGGGTGGTTGTTCCCCTTCTTTTAGCACCATGACTTTTTTTTCGTCTATGCCGCACCATAGTGAGCCGTCTTGGAGCCGCAGAAGCGGTGAGTGGCAGACGGGGCATGAGAGGTCCGTTAAGGTGGCGCCTTGCCGCAGCAGTTCAGCCATGCGTTTAATTGGATTGCTTTCTTTATCTTGTTGCAATATAAATCCCAAAGGTAAATACGTATAAATACATATATAATTGATTACTCAGGCTGAATGAGTAAAAGGGGAACTACGTTATGGTGCGCAAAAAGAAAACTGAAGAATATGAAGCTAAGATTAAGCAGGCACTGGTCGTTTTAGGCGAAGTTTCCGAGGACAGCACAACTCCCCGTAACATACGTCGCAGCGCTAAAGATGCTATGAATGCTTTGAATGGCACAGAGTATACGGTTGCGGTTAAAGCTTCCAACGCTGTTGCGTTGCTTGACGAGATTTTGCAGGACCCCAACATGCCGCCTTATACGCGGGTTAAGCTCTGGAACGTCATGAGCTTCATAGAAGCCATTAAAGATTAGTTTTTTAGGAAATTTTTCCTTTCTTTATGGAGTTAATTTTTCTTATCAGTTTACCTGTAAGTTGATGGTCAGAAGATTTCTGTTTAAGCGCTAAAAGAGTTTCTTGAGTTTAATTTTTGAAAATAAAAAAAGAAAAAGAGGTTGGGTTTGTTTAGTGTTTTCTTCCCAAGACTAAGATTGTTGCTGCAAAGCCGATGATAATCAATACGATTATTGCGGCTATTGCGGGTATGAAGTATGCATCTGCCATTGACTGTGGCGGTGCTTCTGTTGGAGCTGGTGTTGCTGGGACGTCTGCTGCGTGGAATGAGGTTTCTGCTGTTGCTCCGTAGTAGGATTCGCTGCCTGCAAAGTTTGCTACGACACGGTAGTCGCCGGAGATGTCTGGTGTCCAGGTGAAGCTGTAGAAGCCTTGGTCGTCGCTTGTTGTGGTGCCGATGGTGCGGTAGTTGCCGTTTGAGTCCCAGACGCTTAGGGTGACTGGTACTCCGGTTGTGTTGGTTGGGCGTGGCTGCTGCATGTAGACGTATTCCATCCACTGTTGCTGGCTTTCTTCAGAGACGCATGGTAAGCCGTTTGCGAAGCGTGCCGCTGTGACTTCCTGTTTGCTGCCGGCAGAGATATCCATGATTGTTCCGCGTATGCTGATTGGGGTTGCGGTTGTTACGCCGACATCTGGTGCGTTAACGGTCATTTGTGTGGGTCCTTTACCCCATGCGTATAGTTGGTTGTCGTAGGCGTTTAGTGTGGTCATGATGCCGTCTGAGATGGCTGGTGCGGATGTAACGTCAAAGGCTGTTATGCTCCAGACTACTGAGCCGTCGGTTATGTTGAGTGCCATTTGTTGTGCGTGGTGGAATAGTGGTGGGCTGTACATGTGTCCGACTGGGATGAAGAGTTTGCCGTCTGCTACGGTGCCTACGCTAAAGGTCCAGAAGGGCCATGTTCCGTAGGGCGATTCGTATCCGCTTGAGGGTGCGTGGTATTCCCAATTGAAGTGACCGTCTTTAGCGTTGATTGAGTATGCATCGCCGCCGTAGGTCCAAGTCAATATTGTGCCGTTTGGTCCAGGCGTGAATCTTTGGCCTAGTGAACTGAATGGGTTTACATTTGGCATTTCATATGGTCCCCAGACTTTTTTGCCTGTTGCTAATTCGTAGCCTGTGGCTGTTAGGGCTGAAGCGTCAAATTCTACCCAGATGCCGTCGTTCATGGTTTCTGAGCCGAAGTTGACTCTGGAGTTTTCGACTTCTGTTCTGTTGGTTGGTCCCCATAGTAGGTGGCCGTCTTTTGCGTCATAGCCTGCTCCGATTTGCCATCCGGGCTGGAAGTACGAGGAGGCACCGCTTGTGTAGCCCATCAGAACTACGTTGTCGTCCATGCCTGAGATGCTTAGAGTTATTGGCGTCGTGTTGCTTATGTTGGTGGCGATTGGTACTGACCATTGAATGCCGTTTGCAAAATTGAAGACTCCGTTTTGTTCAGGTCTCCACTGCCAAGCATTATCTAGGTCAGCATTGCCGTTGACTCCTCTTAGAATGGTTCTAGTTGAGTTCCAAACCGTGAGTGAAGCCTTCGCGTTTAGTCCTGTTCCTGTTGAGTTAATGTAGTAGCCAATTAAGCCGCCGTGGTCGTCAATGGTTAATTTGCTAAAGCTTGAACCGTTTACTATGCTTAGTATGTAGTTGCCTGTCATTGCGTCGTACATGCTATAGCAGGTGCCTGTTGAGTAAACGCCTGGTACGTTGCCTGTTGCCCATAGGTAGGCTCTGCCGCCGTATTCGTTGGGTGAGAGGTAGTTCATGATTTGTCCGCATCTTAGGTTAGTGGTGTAGTTCTGTGTCCAGATGGTTTCGCCTGTGTGGAGGTTTACTGCGCTCCATCCTGCGGGGTTAGCTGTTGAGCCTGGGTAGTTGACGTAGTAGAGTATGTCTTGGATGATGATTGGTGCGAATTTGGGTTGGTACTGAGACGTTGACCAGTAGTTGCTTTGTTGGTCGCTGCCGAATTCTCCGCCCATGGTGCCGCCGAATGCGACGGGTTTTGTCCACATAATGTGTGCGCTGTTTGGAGCGGTGGTGTATGGTGCATAGTCGCCTGCCTGATTATACTGGCCCGTGTTGGCGAATGTTGAAACACCTAACCCTAGCCAGTTGCCGCCTATGGCGTACCATAAGTCGTTGTTTTGTCCGTAGATGGGTCGTGTCCAGTACTCAGTTGGTAGCGGAATGAGGGGGGCGTAGCCGATTGGTTCATCTTGTACTGTTAAGGTGAATATGTTGCTTTCACTGGGCTTGTAGTAGTCACCAACATAATCGTTTGTTCGCGATCCAGGGGCAGGGTTGTCTCCTCTTAGGGTTTCGCCTAGGAAGAACAGTTGGAACGTGTAGTTGCCGGTCGCGTGAGGTGTGTATGTTGTGAATGATCCGCCGGTGTCGTCTGATTTGAATGGTCCTAAGGTTTGTTTGGTTCCGTCTGGGCTTGTTACGACAACGGTTAGGTTTTCCCATCTGTCGCCGTAGGCGCCGCTGGCGGTTGGTGGTGGGACGTTGAGCCACATGTTGACGTTGACTGTTTGCCCAACACCGATTGGTGCGGGTGCGACGTTGATGAAGGCGTATGTATCAAGTTGCCATGCAGGGTTGTGCGCGCTGATGAGGGGTACTGAGGCTGCATAGAATGTCGAGGCTGCAAGGATAGCAAGTACTAATAGTGCCAAGATTTTTCCTTTTGTTTTTTGCAATTCATTTTCTCCTTTAAAATTTGGTAATCAGCCTAGTCGGTTTGGTTTGTTTAAGAGTTTTTCTATTTTTGCGAAAAACGCGCTAAATAGTAAAAATTTTGCAGTCGGATATGCTACGATTTCTCGTGGAAACAGACAAACTTTTTAAAACAAACAGTCGATAAACCATTAGGGGCAGATTTGGCAACTAAAACCATTGATTGGATAGACTCCACAATCCTCTGGAGCCTTATAAAAGACGCCAGAAAACGTTTCACCCAAATAGCCGATGAATGCGGCGTGGACAAATCCATAATATCCAACCGCTACAGGGAACTGGAAAAAGCAGGCATAATCAGAGGTGCAACAATCCAATTCGACTATGTTCTCCTAGGTTTGAAAACCATGGGCGTCATCAATTTCAAAGTTCTAAAAAACAATGTTGACCAATGTGTTGAGTATTTACTTAGCAACAGCAATGTCTTCCACCTTATCGCGTTGGAGAACTCCCATTTTTATGTTCTAGTAACAGTAAAAAACCTGGACAAACTTGCCTTAGCTACAGAAGCAATTAAGCGACTTCCCTCAGCCACCGATGTCGAAACCTGCGTGTGGACGGGCATAAGAAACATCCCTGAAAACCTCCAAGCTCTCTCAGCCTCCAAAAACACCTCTCCCTTGGGCGCTGATGCAAAACAAAAAGCTGAGCTCATTACTTTAGATGATTTGGACGATCAAATAGTCAGCATTCTTGCAAAAGACGGCCGCAAACCTTTCACCGCTATAGCTTCGGAACTGCACGTTTCAACCAGCACAGTCATCCGCAAATATGAAAAACTAAGAAACAGCGGCCTCATGAAATGCTCAATCCAAGTTGACCCCCTAAAACTTGGGTACCGCGCAGCAGCAATTTTCGATTTGGCTTTATCCTCTAAAGAGAACCTTCTCGAGGTGGTGGATAAGCTCTCTTTGATTCCGGATGTGTATTTGGTTATCCAGACAAGCGGCGTCTATGACCTTTCAGTTTTCTCCCTGATAAGAGATGTGGATCAACTGCTGCAGCTAAAGAGCGAGATTTCCAAGATTGCTGAGATTTCAAAAATGAACATGTTTCTGCGTAGGCCCAAGGCTTGTCATCCCGGGTTTGAGGAACAGATAACTACATTTTAACAAAAAACGAGTTTGCTTCAAGTCTTGCTGTAAATGTCTTGCTCCTCGATTTTGAGGGCGTGAATAGTTAGTTTTTCGATGTCGGGGATTTGGGTTGGGCAATGTAAAGTGGTGCCTTCGAATGTTCCTTCCGAGAGGCCGCGGGATTTTAATGGCTGCTTGTTCGGCATTGTTTGTATGAGGCTGCGCAGTGGCTGCAGCAGAAAGCCATCTCGACTCCGTCGATTGTTTCGTGGTAGGCGCCTTGGTAGACTTTGCATCCGCAGTGGGCGCATACGTCTAGGCTTGGGGTTATGGCTATGGAGACGAGTTCGGCGAAGCGTTTGAAGAGTTTGGTGCAGAGGTTGCGGCCTTCGTCGGTTAGCATAAAGATTTTTCGTTCTTTTTCTCCGACGGGTTCGATGTTGTGTGTGACGTAGCCTTTCTCTTCTAGTTGCTGGAGGAAAGGGTAGACTAGGCTGGGGCTGACTTCTTTTTTGACGCGTTTTTTGAATTGGTTGATGATGCTGTATCCGTGGGTTGGGCCTTCGTAGAGGATGGTTAGTATGTAGAAGCGGCTGAAGTCGCTGATTAGTTCGTCCATGTTCTGTGCCATTTCTAGTCTTATGTTTGAAGGCGGTTTAGTGTTATAAATGTTTATTAGATATATCTCGAAAATACACATGTGCGCATTATGAACATAAGCAACTACCACTGCCTTCCAGAAAAAACAGAACCCTGCTGCACAAAAACCAAAAAAACGCCCCTAAAAGCAACCCCTGCCTCAAAATCTCAGGTAGCCCTCTTTGAAATGCAGCCCAACGGTTACAGCGCCCTACACAACCACAAAACCCACCACACACTCTACGTCGTCCAGGGCGAAGGCGCAATTTTCGACGGAGAAAAACTCACACCCCTACATCCAGACGACGTAGCATTCATCCAAGCCGATGAAACCCACCAAATAAAAAACGTCGGAAGAAAACCTTTCAAGTTCATCTCCATAACAGGCGATGCTAAACAGTAACCCGCTGTTCCAGCTGGAGCAGGGTAGCTACTATTATATCCTAGTTGTGATATCCTACTTTGGGTTCCAGAGGGAAAACATCCTTTGAAATACGACGTAATCATCGTGGGCGCAGGCCCCGCCGGCATCTTCTCAGCATTAGAGATAACAGAAAAATCAAACCTAAACGTACTTGTAATTGACCGCGGAGCAGACATTGAGAAACGCAAGTGCCCCTCTCAACGTGGCTTCGAATGCGTACATTGTGAACCATGCAACGTTCTCAATGGCTGGGGCGGTGCAGGCGCCTACAGCGATGGCAAACTCACTCTATCAACCGAAGTGGGCGGCTGGCTAAACCAGTATGTATCCGCCAAAGAACTTGAATCCCTTGTTAAGTACTGTGACGAATTCTACATTCGGTTTGGCGCCAGCCGAGAAGTCTTCGGTGGCGACAACGAAGAGATCGATGAAATAGCCCGCAAAGCCTCGCTTGTCGGTTTAAAACTCATAAAACAAGAAGTTCGCCATATGGGCACTGACCGATGTCTCGAAGTGCTCAAAGAGATGCGCAAATACCTCGACAGTAAAATCACCTTTATGCCCAAAACTGAAGTCAAGGGCTTAATCGTAGACAACCACGTTATCCAAGGGGTCGAAACTGTTTCGGGCGACAGAATCATGGCGAAATACGTCATTATTGCCCCAGGCAGAGGCGGTGCAGAATGGCTCCAAACCGAAGCGCAAATACGTGGATTGAGAACCGTCAACAACCCTGTAGACATAGGCGTTCGTGTTGAACTTTTAGCCGCAGTCACAGAGAAACTCACCAAAGTCCTCTACGAGCCAAAACTGATTTACTTCTCACGTTCCTTCGACGATCAAGTCCGCACTTTCTGTGTTTCACCCCACGGTGAAGTGACCACTGAATCCTACGACGGAGTTTTAACCGTCAACGGAGGCAGCCACGCAGAAACCAAAACCCTCAACACCAACTTTGCCATACTTGTCAGCACACAATTCACCGAGCCCTTCAAAGAACCCATCGCATATGGCAAATACATTGCCCGCCTAAGCAACCTGCTCAGCGGCGGCGTCATGGTCCAGCGACTCGGCGACTTAACACACGGCAGACGCAGCACACCAGAACGGCTTGCACACAGCGTGCTTGTTCCTTCACTGAAAAACGCCACCCCCGGCGACTTAAGCTTCGTATTGCCCTACCGCTACTTAACCGACATCCGCGAAATGCTTGAGGCGCTTGACAAAATCGCCCCCGGCGTAGCCTCACCTGAAACTCTGCTCTATGGCGTCGAAGTTAAATTCTACTCTTCGCACCTGCAACTTAACAATAATTTGGAGACGAAAATCCAGAACATGTTCACCATCGGCGACGGCGCAGGCGTAACCCGTGGGCTCATTCAGGCTTCGGCTTCAGGCGTTATAGTAGCGCGCGAAATTCTTAAACGGGAGAAAATTGTGAAGGCGTAAACCGATGGCTGTGGCTCAGAACATCCGTTGCTCGCACTGCGGGGCTCCTGTCGAGTTCAAGCCAGGCGAGTTGGTAGCCACATGCAAGTACTGCGGCTTCACAACCGTCATCGAAACCGGACAAGCCTTCAACTTCGAGCACTCCGTTTTGCAGAACAGCTACAGCCCCGAGCAGATGGACGAGTTAATCAAGGATTGGATGCATTCCGGTTTTATGAAACCCGGAGACTTAGCCAAAAAATCCAAAATCACCGAGAAAACCCTCACTTACCTGCCTTTCTGGGTTCTGCAAGTGGAAGCTTCAACCAAATACAAAGGCATCTTTGAACGCATCGCACCCCCCATCGTCAAAGAGGGCACAATCCAAAAAGACTATCAATGGCTTGTTTTGGCTAGGCAGGCTTCTGATTTTCCAACCCGCGAGTATGATGTGCCTTTGGCAGGTAAGGTGCCTTATGACTTCCGTAAAATCGAGGGCTTCGCAAAAGTGCTCAACAGCGAAATGGAACGCGAGCAGGCGATTGAAGTCGCTCGGCAGCAGATTGATGAGCACCACCATTTTCTGCTACAGCAGAACATCGACCGCATAATCGAGGCAACCACCACTGTGAACCTTAAACAAATGGTGTATTTGCATGCTCCAGTGTGGTTTATCAAGTACGAGTACAAAGGCAACCTATACCAAATGATAATAGATGGCGCAAAAGGCATGGTTCTCAGAGGCGACATCCCCAACAACAAGTTCTAGCCGTTTTGAACAACCTTTAAAAGTCACCCATTTTTTAATACGAGGTGCGAAATACAGGGGAAATTGGAAATGAGCGAAAATAAAGATGTTTATGCCCAAGCGAAAAGCCAAATGCGGCTCTCTGAGAAAATCGCCGCAGCCCTTCCGGGTTTCCGCGGCTACAAAGAAAAAGAGCTTCGCCGCGAATCAGACAAACTCTTACGTAATCACCTTTACCTCAAACTCAGCAAAGACAAAGATAACGTCCGAGCCATTTCCCAGAAAATCAGTGACAAACGCTACTTCGACGTCATGTCTGACATCGACCGCTTAGTAGCGAAAATGGACACCATAACCGAGAAAGTCAACCACGCCACATACGGCTACTCGGGCTTCTACGACGCAGTGAAAATCAAAGAAGATAACCTAGACCGCATGATAGCCTACGACAGCAGCTTAATGGACGGCGTCAACACACTCACCGACGCAGTAGACAACCTAAAAGCCCAGTTGCTGAGCGGAGACTTTTCCGTCTTAAAAGACAAAATCCAAGGCGTAACCGACAAGCTCACCATGCTTGAGGATACATTTGATAAACGTCAAGAAGTAATTGCAGGAGTGACCGCGTAATGCCACAAGTAATTGAATGGACAAAAGTTGGAGCCGACGACATAGTTTGGCGTTACCCAAACGAAGACATAACTTGGGGCGCCCAGCTTATCGTTAAAGAATTCGAGATAGCAGTGTTCTTCCGTGACGGAAAAGCCTACGACATTTTCGGAGCAGGACGCCACACTCTAACAACCCTGAATTTGCCGTTGCTCACTAGTTTGCTGACAAGGCTTGCTGGTTTCGGAGGAAACAAACCCTTCAAAGCCATGGTCCTGTTCATAAGCACTAAAATCTTTGCAGGCAAATGGGGCACCCGCGCACAAACCACCGAACTCGCACCGCTTCAAGTGTATGGGCAGTTCTGGTTCAAAGTCAAAGACCCCACCCTATTCGTTAACCAAGTGGTTGGCGGACAACAAGCCTTCACCACGCAAGGCGTCAACGACTTCTTACGGGGCTACCTAAACGAGAAAATCATCGACGAACTCAGCCACTACGACCTCATCACAGTATTCACACGCCTAGATGAAACCTCCGTAATTGTCAAAAACACGGTAATCGACTACTTCAAACGCGTCGGCGTCGAATTAACCGACCTCCGCTTCGAAGGCATCGACACCACCCCAGAGTACCGTGAACGCCTCTTCTGGCTCAAAACAGGTCAAACCCCACCGGGCGACGTGCTACGCATGGAAACCGTGAAATCTGCAGCAGCCAGCCTTGGACAAGGCGGAGGCGGCGCAGGTGCCCTCGGCGCAGGCATGGTGCTCATTCCGCAGGTTATGAACCAGATGGGTGCACCCCAAGCGGCCCCTGTTGCGGCGTTGGTTATCTGTCCTAAGTGCGGTGAAAAAGTGCCTGCGACCAGCAAGTTCTGCCCTAACTGCGGAACCAATCTGACCCCGCCTAGCCAGCAAGCTATGACGTGCCCCAAATGCGGCAAATCCATCCCCGCTAATAGCAAATTCTGCCCCGAATGCGGACAAAAAATAGAGTAGGCGGTCAGCTATGAGTGATGGAAACAGTCGAACGCTGCTTACAATCGGCGTCTTCTTCCTCACTATCGTATTGGCGGTGTTGCTCTATGTTGCAGCCGTCATCACAGATTGGGTGCTTATTGTGCCCTTGGTTATCCTGTTCAACGGCTTGTGGTTTGTGGCGTTGGCCGCTATACGCATGGGTAACTCAGGCAAGTATGAGCGCAGCCCCTTTAGCACTGCAGCAATGGGTTTAATCGCTGTCGCCGTGGGGGGAGCTTGGTTCCTGTTCAGTTTCAACTGGCTCTACTCGCTCATCGTGATACTGCTGGTAGTTGCTGGATTAGCGATTGCAGCGGCAATGCAACATAAATAATCTTCTTTTCTTTTCCTTCTTCATTTTTTGAGAAATATTTGGAAAAATAAGTTAATGAATTAAAGCCTCAAGACAGAGTTGTATTTGTTGAGTTCCTGCTTCTTCTTTAAGGGTTAGCTATAGCGAATCAGATGTGCCACAACGCTTCAGAAACAAAGAAAAATTGAATTCCAAAAAGCAACCACCTTCAGCTACCCCACAAGGTGCCCTAGGAATCGCCACCCACATAAGAGCGCAACCAAAACAGTCAGCCTCCAAACCAACCTTTACAACCCGCCACAACCAGAAAGCAACGCAACGGAAACGTAGACGCCAAAACACAGTCATTTGCGATGAGCTTTAGAAGATGATGTAGTAGGCGGCGACCCTCTTCTTCTATTACTAGAAAAACAGAAATTAACAAAAAAGACCTAAAAAAGAGAAAAGGGAAATGGAGTTGACCCTTGTTAACCTATTACTTTCCCATGATTTTTCGGGCGGCGATCTCGATATCTTCCGCTTTGATGGTTTTTCTTCCAGCATGCATCGCAAAGTCAAGAGATTCTTTAGCGATTTTCACGCCAATTTCTTCAAGTGCTTTAGCGAGTTCTTTTGCTGCTGCTTCACTTACTCTGTCAGCGCCTGCTTTCTTACATAATCTGTGCATGGGAGCTACGGCTATTTCTAATTCCGTCATTTCGACATCTCTTCAGCTTCTTTTTCTTTTTAAAGCTATATTTAACCTTTGTTATCGTTTTTTACTTTAAATTGTCCCCACGCTTTAAAGCAGGCGTTTTTTTAAGAAAATCTTAAAACTATCAAAGCGCATATAGCGCGCTGAGAAAAATGAAATTAATAGATGCCCACGTACACTTCTCCGACGCAGAATACACCGGACACATAGAGGAACTTGTAGCCGACGCAAAACAAGCAGGTGTCGCCGCAATGGTTACAAACGCGATGGATTTGAAAACCTGCCAAAACGACATCAAAATCAGCCAAACCTACCCAGATCTTGTTTACCCAGCCCTGGGCATCCATCCCTGGAACGTCAACTACCTCAAAGAAAACGAGCTGGAGGAAACCATTGCCTACATCCAATCTCAAAAAGGCAATGTCAAAGCCATCGGCGAAATCGGTTTAGACTACAAGTACGAAACCATCTGGGAAAAACAAACACTAGTTTTTGACAAAATGCTCCACTTAGCCGAGTCTCTGAACCTGCCCGTAATCATCCACTCCCGGGGAACAACAGACAAAATCGTCGAAATGCTTCCCTCTTATCGCCTCAACAAAATTCTTTTGCACTGGTTCAGCCACCCCATGGAAGCGCTAGTAAAAGCCATAGACAACGGCTACTACATAACCGAAGGCCCCCCAGTCACCTACTCCGCAGGCATCCGCGAAGTCGTGGACAAAGCACCGCTCACCAATTTGATGACTGAAACCGACGGTCCCGTTACGTACTGGAAAAAACCCTACAGTGGACAACTAACTAAGCCCTCCTACATCCGCAACGTTGTCGACGCCATTGCAGAAATCAAAAAGCTCCCAGTAGACGAAGTGGCGGAGCAGATCGCTAAAAACTTTGAAACATTCTTTAACCTAAAACTGCCATAGCCACTATCTTATGGGTTAGGGTTTGCCTCTTTAGGCTCTGTGCCGCCTGTTTCTATGCTTGGAGGCGCAACCTTAAATTAAGCCTATTCTCTATTCTGAGTTGCTCCGACGCTTTATGTGTCCGAGAAAAAAAGTAGCACTAACACTGGAGGAAACAAATTGGGAAAAGTAAAGACTGAGCAGATAAAACGCCTCGGCAAAGAATTAATGGTTCGCTTTCCAGAGAAATTCAACACCAACTTCGACGAAAACAAACGCACAGTAGACGATGTCACAAGAGGCACTACTACACGTGTCCGCAACAAAGTCGCTGGCTACATCACACGCACCAGATCATTAGCTCAAGCCAACTCTGCCATGGACTCCGACATCGAAGAAGAGGAATTAGCCGAGTAATAGGACTACCATTTTATGATGGATGAGTACCGAAAAGGTTGGGCATTACGGTATCTGCGTGAAGCGAAAGCCGAATTGGAAGCTGCACGCAAAATCCCCTACATGGCTCCAAGCTTAGTTTTAGAGGCTATTCGCAAAGCACGAAACGCCATCTATTACAGTTTAGGTGAACCCGCCTTTATCGAGGTGCTCATACGCGAGGAAGTTGCAAAGACCCCTGCCACTAATGATTCTGTTCTGCGTTTCTTAATCGAAATTGAAACGATTGTGCAGCAGATTAGCCAGCTTGAAGAAGTTAATGGCGACGCCATGATGAAGCAGGCGGATTCCATTGTAAGTGTAGCCACTGACATTGTGGAGACGCTTACACAGGAAAAACTCGACGGCTTTAGCTAAACCCTTCCAAACCTTTCTAGTTTTCTTATATTTGTGGGTTAGTCGGCAAAATCATTTATCCCTGAACCAAAAATTAACGTTAACTAATACAACACAGGGTTTTGCAGTCATGACTCAAATAAAAAACAAAACAGCCCTCATCGACAACGGCGAAAACCCCCAAACTCAGAAAGCCCGCCAACTCGCACTTAACAGCTTAGAATACGCAGTCAACGCCGTAGATCCCAAAAAAATCGTCACCGCCAAACTCTCTTACAAAGGCAACGTGCTAATCGTAGGTGAGCACCTTTTTGACTTAACCAAATACCGCAACGTCTATGTGGTTGGCGGTGGAAAAGCCGCTGGAGCCATGGCGGAGGCAGTGGAGCAAGTTTTGGGCGACCGCATAACCGAGGGAACGGTAAATGTTCCGTACGGCGCCGCAGTCAACACCCGCATAATCAGTTATCATGAGGCAAGGCACCCATTGCCGGACGAGGCAGGCGTAGAAGGCACAAAGCGTATGCTTGAAATCGCTGGACGCGCCGAAGTCGACGACTTGCTGATTTGCCTTATTTCTGGCGGCGGCTCAAGCCTCATGGTTAACCCACGCGAGAACCTTCAGCTCGCGGATAAGCAGCAGCTTACATCGGCTTTGCTCAAAAGCGGGGCAACCATAAATGAAGTTAATGCAGTTCGAAAACACCTTTCGGGTTTCAAGGGCGGCTGGCTCGCGAAAACGGCTTACCCTGCTACGGTGTTGAATCTAATCTTAAGCGACGTCGTCGGCGATCCCCTTGACGTAATAGCCTCTGGACCCACAGTGGCTGACTCCACAACTTTTGGCGACGCACATATGGTGCTTGCAAAGTACGGATTATGGAATGACGCACCTACATCCGCGAAAAAAATAATCTCTGACGGCGAACACGGCTTTCTCGCTGAAACTCCCAAGCTAAACGACGACGCATTCCGAAAAGTTTACACCGTCGTAGTCGCCAACAACCGCACCGCAAGCACATCTGCCCTGCAGTACCTCAAAAGCCACGGCGTTAACGCCATCCTCCTCTCTGCAACGTTTGAAGGCGAAGCACAATGCATCGGTGCCCAGCTTGCATCCATTGCTAACGAAATCCAAACCACCAATAACCCCATCCCGAAACCCGCCGCCGTAATCGTTGGAGGCGAAACCACCGTTAAAGTCGCTGGCAAAGGTTTGGGAGGCAGAAATCAGGAGCTCGTCCTCTCAGCAACCCTAAAAATCAAGCGCCAAGGCGATAACGCTGTTGTCGTGGCTTCGATGGGCACCGACGGCATAGATGGCCCCACGGATGCTGCAGGCGCAGTTGCAGACCAAACCACCCCTAAACGGGCGGCTGTTCTTGGAATGGAAGGCAAATACTTGTTGGCAGACAATGACTCCTACCATTATTTCAGTCATATAGGCGATCTTATTTTGACGGGGCAAACGGGCACAAACGTTAACGATATCTCTTTAATCATTGTCATGTAACTATTCTGCGGATGAGAATTGGCGGTTAAAATCAAGTTAGTTGGGGCATTGCGGCATTTGTCGGGGAAAAAAGAGCTTACGGTAGAGTTCAGCGAAGGCTTCAGAATCCGAGACATCGTGGAAGCTTTAGGCACTCAGGTCCCAGCACTCAAATACACTTTCTGCGACTCGGAGTTAAATGATGCCCGCTCCAACTCGCTTGTGCTCCTCAACGGGAGAGAAATCAGTGTCCTCTCTGGCTACGAGACTATGGTGCACGATGGGGATGAAGTGGTTTTGGTGCCGGTCGTTCACGGAGGGTAGCTGTCTTGATAACTTTGACAAGTGATTTTGGCTTAAGGGACCCTTATGTTGCGGAAATGAAAGGGGTAATTTTGTCTATTAGTCCTCAAGCCCAAATTGTTGATGTTTCGCATGAAGTGGACAAATTCAGTGTACGTATGGGGGCATATGTTCTGGCTTCAGGGGCGCCATATTTCCCAGACGGAACGGTGCATGTGGCAGTTGTGGACCCGGGTGTGGGAACCGATAGACGCGCCATAATTGTCCAGACCAAGCGCGGATGCTTTGTGGGACCCGACAACGGCGTCCTGATACTCGCGTCGCAAGCACAAGAAATTCTGCACATCCACGAATTATCCAACCCCAAGTTCATGCTGCCCACTGTTTCCTCGACCTTTCACGGAAGAGACATCTTCGCGCCAGCCGCAGCTCACTTCTCCCAAGGTGTCGCACCAAGCGAGTTCGGCGCAGAAATCTATGATCCCGTCATACCAAAATTTGCCCGAGTTGAATACAAAAACGGATCATTGACGGGGGAAGTGCTGCACGTGGATGACTTCGGCAACGTAATCACAAATGTCACCCCAAAAGACCTGTCCAGTACGGGTTCAGTAAAAGTTGGTTTTCACCATGTTTCGTTACAGTTGTCTTTGCTTAAAACCTATGGCGAAGCTAAACCCCGAGAGCCAGCGGCCCTATTTGGAAGCAGTGGCTTCTTAGAAGTCGCGTTAAACCGTGGGAGCTTCGCTGAGAAGTACAGGGTTAACTCCGGTGATAAAGTTGAATTTGAATGCGTCTAAGCTTTGATTTTCTCAGCCAAATCCGCTATGACTTTAACTGGGTTTTCCTGCGCCGCCAACTTATCCGCTACATCAAACCGTTTACCCAAATACTGCCCTGCTAGCCCCATAACTTTGCGCTCCGAAGTTATGAAAAGCGGGAAGCCTTTTTTGGCGGTGTAAGTGTTAACGGGGGTTTTTGCCATGTCGCCTACTGCGATACTTGGCACACCCTGCAAAGCTGCCTCACGCGAGATGGTTCCGCCGTAGCTGACGACTAAGTCGGCGTTGGCGACTAGGCTGGCTGAATCCTCAAACGCCTGTTTCTCAGCGAATTCAGCGCCGACTCCATTGTAGCGTTCCAGCAAATGCACTTCTCCTAGCTCCGCCAGCTGCTCAGCGAGGGTTTTGGCGCTGTCGGTTTTGCCCTTGGCGTAGGCAGCTTTGGACTCGATTTGCCGCAACACAATTAGGGGTTTTTTGGTTTTGATTTTTACGGGTTTGAAGCCCTGTATCCAAGCCACTTCGTCTACTCCTCGGAAAGGAAGGACTCTTTGGGCTGCGTAGGTTTTTGCAAAGCTTTGGGGAAGTCCTTCGGAGACCACGACTGTGTGGGCGAAGGGTATGGTTAGTTTGTTTACGGCAACTGCGTGGGGTGTGTCGGCGGTTAAGATTATGGGTATGCCCAGTCCGAAGGCTACTCTGCAGAGTTCAACGGATTGGTGGGCTATTGCTATGTCGGGTTTGTTGTTTTCGAAGAGTTTGGAGAATTCGATGATGCGTTCCGCGCTTTCCTGTAGCCTCGTCGTCAAAGTGGATGGGTTATACTTGCCCACCACGATGGGTTTTTCGCCCAAGATTTTCATGAGCGGCAACGTGTCAGGATGCTCTCGTGTCGTGAAAATGAATTCGTGGCCGCGCCTGCGAAGCTCTTTGCCTATGGCTGAGCCGTATCGAGTGTGTTTGCCTGTGCAGGCGTCGTACCAGACCTTCATTGCTTCACCCGCTGCTTCTCAGAGAGAAACTCTTCACGCTTAACCTCTAACTCCTCCAAAGACATGACCACCTTAGCCGGACAACCCGCCACCACAGTTCTCGCCGCAACATCTCTAGCCACCACACTACCGCCGCCAACAACAGCTTTCTCGCCTACGATAACGTTTGGAAGAATAGTAACTCCGCCACCGATCGCAGCGCCATCCATTACTTTTGGAGGCGTCATAAAACTGCTTTTTGGGTACTTGTCGTTTAGCAAGCTGCTGTTTGGCGCAATAAACACATAGTCGCCCAGCACACAGCCGTTGGAGATAGTTACATGCGCTTGGATATTGCAGTTTCTGCCCAGCACCACATCTTTGCCAATGTCGACGAAGCTGCCGATGGTTGTGCCGTCGCCGATTTTGGTATTATCGCCTATGACGACGTAGTTCCAGACTGCACAGCCTTCGCCTACTTGTACGTTTTTGCCTTCCACGATTCCGACGCCGCGTTTATAAGTTTGCATGCTTGACTTTTTCTGGCTCCAGATTTAAATAGTTTAACATTTACACTGAATCCACATCTGGAGGCACATTGGTTTGGTTAAGGATTCAGCACTTATTGTGGGATTAGGCGAAATCGGCAGTACCTTATTCTCGCTTTATACAGAGAAAGCTGAAGAGTTTGAGGTTTATGGATTGGATTTAGACGCTGCGAAAATGCAGGAGCTTAACCAAACTAAAGAAGCCGTCCCCAAACACGTTGACGTTTTGCAGATTTGCTTGCCTTGCGGTAACCCTGACCGTTTCGCAGATATCGTAGCAGACTACGCTAAACAGTACCAGCCAAAACTAATAGTTAACAACAGCACAGTTCCGCCGGGAACCACCCTCAAAGTCGCCGCACAAACCAGCTACCCAATAGCCCACTCACCCTCAAGAGGAGTACACATAACACCTAAACACATGCTATGGGAAATGAAACGCTGGCCCAAATACGTAGGCGGCGCAACCCCCCAAGCCTCACAACTCGCCAAAGAACACTTCGAGCGGCTCGGATTAACCGTCAAAGTACTCAAAAGCTGCACCGAAACAGAACTAGCAAAAATCTTCGAAACCACCTACCGCGCCTGGATGATAACCTGCTTCCAAGAAATGCACCGCATAAGCCGCAAATACGGCGCAGACTTCAACAACGCACTAGACTTTTTAGAAGACACACATAGACAGCGCCTTGACCGACCCATAATGTTCCCCGGCTACATAGGCGGCCACTGCCTCATCCCAAACACAGAGCTACTGCTAAAAAGCTACGACAGCGAAATGCTAAAACTGATTTTAGCATCTAACCAGAAACGCAAAGAGGAAATGATGAACCCCGAAATAAAAGCCGAAGCAGAACAGGTTGCCGCCCGAGCTGAGAAGCTAGAGAAGGACTTGACAGGCGGCAAAAACGTCACGTTGCCCCAATCACGCAAAGGCAGAGACGTCTGCATCTAGGTCGGCGCTTAACACTTTTTTTGGGTTTTGTTTTTTCTATTAGTAGTAGAAGAAGAGAGTGGCTGCCTACTACATCATCTTCTAAGTCTCAAAGCAGAATCGCCTGTTTTGGCGTAGACGTTTGGGGTTTATTGCAAATTGGTTGTGGCTGGTTGTGCAAGCAGAAAAAAGTCAACCACGGCAAATCTGCTTTGTAGTAGGGCTACAAAACTTTTTAGCTACCCTTCCGCCTTAACTCACTTCGTGGACGCCAAAATGAAAGAGTTCCCCGCATTCATGAAAAACCCTAAAAACCAAATTCCAGACAGCGACCAACACACCAGCGGCGTCGAAGGCTACTATTTCACGGGCGCAGACGGTTCCCAGACGGCGTTCTGGACCTGCAGCCAAAACCGCACCTCAAAAGAGCACCGCCACGAATTCGACGAGTACATGGTCTGCGTAGAAGGCGAATACACCATGATAATCAACGAGAAAGAAACCATGCTTAGGCGGGGCGACGAATTCTTTATACCCAAAGGCACATTGCACGGCGGCAGAGTAAAAGCAGGAACACGCACCATCCACGTTTTCGGCGGCAAACGCATCCAACCCTAAGAGGCACCCATTGGCATGTACGATTTTGTGGTTTTTGTCGCAGCGGCAGTTTCACTGGCAGCGGCGTTCGTTTACATCCGAAGCATGTTTCGCGGGCAAACCAAACCCAACCGGGTCACGTGGTTTATGTGGTCGGTGGCGCCTTTTGTTGCAACGGCAGCGGCGGTTTCAAACGGAGCCGACTGGGCGATTCTCCCCGTTTTCATGTCTGGACTGTGCCCTTTTTTGATTTTTTCCGCCTCATTTTTCAGCAAAGAAGCCTACTGGAAACACACCAGCTTCGACTTAGTCTGCGGCGCACTCTCTGCTGTGGCTTTGGTGTTATGGTACTTAACCAGCAACCCGAACGTAGCCATAGTGTTCGCCATAGTAAGCGACGCACTCGCAGCGGTGCCCACCTTGCTTAAGGCGTGGCGTAACCCGCAAACCGAATCGGCATGGCCCTTTCTAACTGGTCTATTTGCGCCCCTGACGACCTTTGTGGTGGCGTCAACATGGACGTTTTCTGAAGTGTCGTTCTCGGGTTATCTGGTGTTGATTAATATAGTGCTTGTTGCGGCGGTTTCCAAGAAGTGGATAAACAAAAAGTAAAGCTTACTTAGGCGGCTCAACAAGGTCAAACAGGTTGCCGTAGAGGTCACTGAAAACGGCCTGTTTGCCCCACGGAGCCGTTTTGGGCGCTTCCACGAATTCAACGCCGTTCTGCTTCATGGCCTGATATGTTAGGTCAAATTTTTCTGTTTCAATCTGAACCAGCATGTTGGGCAACGGTTTGCCGCTCTTTTTGGAGTGGGCTTTTTCAAATTGGATAACGGTTTCGCTGGCGTCTTTTGGGGCGACTGTGACCCAGCGCATTCCGGGTCCGATTTTTTTGTCTCTGACTTTTATGAAGCCCAATTTGCCGATCTAGGATTCGAGTGCTTCGTCGTAGTCTTTGATGGTTAATGTGATTGACTTGATTTTCATAAGTTACAATGAGGAAAAGTTGGCTGTTTAAACCTATCTTAAACTTTAACCTGCTGAAGGTTTTAAGAAAATAAGTAGATATCCCATTGAATCGCTAGAGTCAATTTGATTCCATGCTTTTTTTCTTCAACAAGATAGAACGCCTTCTTAACAACAAAACGACTGCAGCGACAACCGCCGCTGAGACTGCAGTCTCAATTGGCAGAAATAAAGAGGGTCCGCTTGTTTCTGGGTTTTTAGGGATTTCGGTAACTGTAAAGTTTCCAGTTTCAGAAGTTCCAACATTTCCTGCGATATCCCACACATTGAAAGTCACATTATGCTGCCCGGCAGATAACGGCGGAATTGTCGAGTTTCCGCTGACCGTCACGTTCTGTTGCCCATCTAGGCTATAGACGATTTTTGAATATGCCTCGTTAACTGTGAAGTTAAGAGGGATAACTGAATTTGCAGAAACATTTTCGAGGGGCAAAACTGAAACAGTTGGTGCTGCTTGGTCTGCGGTAAAGCAAATTGTCGCTTCAGATCTAATATGAAATTCTTTACAGAATGAAAAAGTATCAAGAGGTTGGTAGTCGGGGTCGGGATATTGGCCGTATCCAACGGCTTTTATCAATATTCGGTGTTGTCCTTCAGGAATGTTGGAAAGCCATAGAGTGAGAGAAGCCTGCGCTTGGCCGCTGTTGAGAACAGATATGGGCTCTTTTTTCCAGTCGGCTTCATAGGTGACCCCTATAACGGCAGTATAAGAAGCGGTTCTTGATTGTGGTGCATTCACATTAAATGCTAACGCCAATCGGGTTACATTATAGGCTGTGTTGTTAACCGGCGAGGTTATGGTGATTACAGGCGGATAAGTCTCTTGGTCGGAAGGCACTTCACCAGTAGTAACATAAAGTTCTGCTGCGCAGTAACCAAAGTTAGAACTTACCAGCAAAGTTAAAACGGCCAGCGCCGCCAGTGCCAGAGTTCTTGCTTGTCTCATTAATCCCAAGATTCTTTTCACAAGTGTGATTTTTTTCTTAGGGTTAATAACATTTTTTGTCACGATTTCTGGACTAACTGCAACTGAGCATTGACAAGGCAAGACTTAAGTAGAATTTTGGCGGGCCCGGAGGGATTTGAACCCTCGATCTCCGGCTCCGCAGGCCGGTGTAATAATCCGTACTATACAACAGGCCCAACCTGTCTTTGCCCAGCGAAAACGTTGGGGTAGAGAAGTAAATACCTTGCCTAAACTTAAGATTAGTGGTTCCAAACAAGCTATGCAGTTTGTTTTTTGATAAAAGTCACCTTAAAAGTTGTGCCCACGCCGACTTTGCTCTCGAAGGTTATGGTGCCGCCCTGTGACTCCACCCGCCTCTTAACCACAGCAAGCCCAAAACCTTGCCCCTTGAATTTGGTAGTCATAAGTGGCTGGAAGATTTTAGGTTTAACCTCTTCGGGAATGTTTCCACTGAATCGGTTAAAAAAATGAAGGGCAAAAAACAAACAGAAGGGCTATTCTTTGTTTAGCACGCGTTCTAATGCCGCCACGACGTTGTCTTTGCCCATCGCCAACACATATGGCCCTAACCGTGGACCTTGCTGAGCACCCATAAGAATCGAGTAGAGCAGCTTGAAGAACGCGGCGGGTTTTATGCCGTTGTCTTTGGCGCTGTTAAAGATAGCGTTTTGTATTTTGTCCGCGTCATCCTCGGTTTGCAGCTTGGTCACTAACTCTGTGAGTGCTTTACGTTCCTCCGCTGTGAGTTCAACTGTGGTTTCTTTGATTTCCTCGAAATCGCGTGTCCAGTTCAACGCGTACTCGACCCGCTGCAGCAAACCGGCGTCTAAGCCTTGGCCTTTGGGTAGGTAGCCGTAGCTCTGCAGCTTCTCCGCGACGTAGTCGTTTAAGCAGTCTTTGGGCGCCATCTTGACGAGGAAAGCCATGAGGTTGTAGGGTACGTGAATGCTGGGTTTTTTGGGTGGCTTCATGACGTAGCAGTACCTGAATAATCCTTTAAGGCGGGTGGCTTCCTTTTCGCCCACCTGTTTCTTGCCGAAGTAGACCTCTTCGAGGTAGTCGATTTCGTTCATGTAGGAAGGAATGTCAGAAACGTCTAGGCTGCGGGTTCCGACGAAACGTTTGAGCATAAGCAGTAGAAGCGACTGTGGCGAGCCATAGTTAAACCACACTTGTGGCGTGAACACGTTGCCGGCTGACTTTGAAATTTTCTTTCCGCCTTTGTCAAGGAACATCTCGTACTTCGCGTGGCTGGGCGGCTCAAACTCGAGCACTTCACGGCAGATGCGGTCGTTTATGCGCACGGAGTCGGCGATGTCTTTGCCGTAGGCTTCGAAGCGGATGTCAAGTGCGCGCCATCTTGCGGCGAACTCGCTTTTCCATGTAAGTTTGCCTTCGCCGGTTTTAATGTCGACTTCGCCCTCGTGTCCACAGCCGGGTATGAGTTTGCCTCTGATTTCGAGCCCTTCGCATTTGTAGGTGACTTTGTCTGTTTTGGGGTCGAACTTGTAGGCCCGGGTAGTGTAGAGGTGACCGCATTTTTCGCAGACAGCAAAAAAAGGCAGTACTTCGCCATACGTTTCCTGCCCGACTTCCTCCTTAATGATTTCGCCGACTTTTTTGGCGTTTGTTAAAAGTGTGCGGATTTCGTTTAGCAATAAGCCTTTTTTGTAAACTTCGTTAGCGCTGTAGTACTTGTATTCTATTCCGCATTTATCCAGCGCCTCGAGAAGCAGGCTGCTCATGTGTTTGCCGTAGCTTTCGTGGCACCCAAACGGGTCGGGTATGGTGGACACGGAGTAACCCAAGTATTTTTCTAGTTTCTGAGCCATGTCGGCGGGTAAGCCGGCGGGGACTTTGCGTAAGCCGTCTTTGTCGTCGCAGAAAGCGACCAACTCGGAGTTGCAGTCTAAGTTTTTAAGGGCCAAAGTGACGGCGTAGCTGCGGCTGGCGTCGCCTAAGCTGCCGATGTGTGGGAACCCTGAGGCGCCTAAGCCCATTTCGGTGCGTACGCGGCTCATGTCGCGTTTTAAGGATTGTTCTCGTTCGATGACTTTTTTTGCCATCATGTCGTACCATGTGCCCATGCCGACGATGTCTTCGCTCATAAGTTTGCCTTCTGACAAATTAGCATATCAGGGGGGTAGAAAAATGTTCTGAGCGCAACTGTGAGAAGGCGTTAATACGAGACTTGTTGGGGTTTTTGTTTTTTTAGTAGTAGAAGAAGAGGGGTTCTGCCTACTACTTCATCTTCTAAGGCTTAAGGCAGGGCGTTCTGTTTTTGCGTCTGCATCTGGGCTACGTTGTTTTCTGGTTGTAGTGTTTTCTATAAGTTGAAAACTGAATTGTGGTTGTGGGCTGTGTTTTGGTGACGCTTTTGTATACGAGTTTTCTGAGTTGAACTTTCAGGTTTATTTATGGTCCAACTGAAGGTTAAAGGGAGGCTTTTTTGGTTCTGGCAAACAGTTCCCCCACATATTCTCCGACAGTTTTATCCTCTTTTTTAGCAATACGCTTAACAGCGTCGTTTATTCCTGTCGAGTACTGCACGGCCTTCTTAGGTTTGCCGGATATAACTGTCGGAACGCCGAGGTTTCTGGCAACTTGACGCAGCACAAGTTTGCGCGAAGTGTCGGATTTCTCCTCGATTTTGCATCCTATCGGCAGCGACACCGCATATTCTGCAACTTCAAAGTTCGCAAACGGACACCTCAACTCGACATCGAAATGCCCCGTTACCTTAAGATCCCGCTCCAAATTGCTAACGTGAATATTCACCACATCATCAAACATTGTCCGCCTTGCTTTCTCCGAGCCGTCTCTTAGGCACTCCACTACATAGCGCTGGTAGCCACCGAACAACTCATCAGCACCCTGCCCCGCCAAAAGCGCCTTGAATTTGTCCTCTGACGCCTTCTCCGCCACCCAATAGAACGGTACGCCAATCGCTGTTTTGACGGGGTCAGCCTCCTCGATGAGTTCTACGACTTTGGGCAAGGCGGCTTCGACGTCGCTGTCTTTGAAGAGGCTTATTTCCATGGGCAAATCCAAGGCTTCGGCGGCTTCGATGGCTTCTTCGGTTTCAGGCTGATTTTCGAGGCTGACGTGGAGCAGTTGAACCTTTACGCCGCATTTCTTAGCCATGAAGGCTATGAGGCTGCTGTCTATGCCGCCTGAGAATGCGACTGCTACTTCTTTTTGATCTTGCACTCTGCGTTTGACGGATTCCATTAGCAATGTTTGGAGGGCGTCGGCGGCGTCCACTAAATTAATTTGTTTAGCGGGGGCGAAGGTGAGGGTTTTCACGGGCTTAAATTTGAAACCATCCTTATCGGCGAAGCCCAACGTGCCCGGCGGAAAAGAGACAGGGTTCTCTATGCCTAGCTTCCACAGGGCAGTTCGGTTGGTGGCTAAGGCTGCGAGGTTTTTGTTTTCGCCGAAGTAGAGCGGTTGCACTCCAACGGGGTCTCTGCCTGCAGCTAGCCAGTTGTCTTTGAGCATTATTAATTGGTAGTCGCCGTCTGCTTGTTCGATGATAGTTTGCAGGGCGGTTTCGCAGTGTGCTGGTTCTTTGCTTAGTTGCTGCGTTAGTGCGGTTTTGGGGATGGGTTTGTAGATTCTGCCTTCAAAGGCTGCTGCTGCGTTTTCGAGTTGGAGGAAATCGTAGTTGCTGGATTGGATGGGTCGACTGCTTATGGCTCCCAGCATAACTGAGGAGTTGATGGCTTGGCGGTTGAGGATGCCGGGGGTTTTTTCGAAGTAGCTTTTTTTGGGTGTGCAAAGGGCGAAGTGGGATACTTGCCCGATGTCGAAGCTTTGAAGTAAATCTAGAACTGTAGTTACCACGTTGTCTTGGTTTTTATCTAGCACTGCGAATGTGATTTTCATTTAGCACCCTGTCCTACAGTGATAAGGTTGGGTGGGAGATTAATTTTCTGTACCCTATCTGTTCTTGAACAAAACTGTGTTGGGCTACAGCAAAGTTTTAACTATGCAACCGCTAACTAGGCGTTTAGATACGAAATGTTCAACTTACAGTTGCCTCTGCCTACCCCGCCACCACCGCCGCCAGCGAAGCAAAAACCAAAACCCAAAATCAAAGCCCTAACAGTCCTCCCCGTAGTCATAATCATCGTAAGCGTCGTAGGCGCACTCTACTTTTCCAGTTTCTTCAGCGACTTTGGCATAGCGCCGAACAGCAGCCAAAATACGTCGCCAAGCCACAGCATTGCACCCAGCCAAAGCCCAATCGTAACAGCGTCCCCGTTAACCCCCGCACGCGACATCGAAGGCACATGGGTAACGCCTATCGCAACCGAATTCTTAATCGCAACAGACTTCCAAAATTTCGGCACCCTCGAAGATGTCGGCTCCGAATACCGCACCATGACCTGGACCATAACCCCCACCCAAGACGAAAACACCGTCAACGTCTACATCGCCTTCACCACATCAAACCGCAACCTAATAGACGGCTCAGGCTACACCCCCGACGTCTCCCCCATGCAGCTAACAGGCACCATAAGCGGCACCCAACTCACCCTGACACGCGGCGACCAAGGACCCGTCGAGCAAGTCGGCTCTGTAGGCGTCTTCACGTTTACCTCTACCCAGATGGAGGGCACCTGGCATGACCACTGGACCGGAGTGTACGAGCAAAACGTTTACACCCAAACAAACGGCTTGAAACTGATGAAGCAGTAAGCCCCAACAGTTTCCCATTTTTTTGGTTCCTCACAAAACATTAATCTTTAATTGCCAATACCTTCTGCTTGAGGAACCTAACAGTTGCCAATCTTACCAATAGACACAGGGCGTTACGGAACGCCTGAAATGCTCACGATTTTCGAGGAACAAAACCGTATACAGAAACTCTTAGACGTCGAAGCCGCCTTAGCGTGGGCTCATGCGCAGGTCGGCAACATTCCGGCGGTGGATGCGGAGAAAATCGGCGAGATGGCATCCACCAAATACGTCAAAGTCGAACGCGTCAAGGCGATTGAGAAAGAAATCAAGCACGACATAGCCTCTCTCGTCAGGGCACTCAGCGAGCAGTGCGGCTCAAGCGGCGCCTACGTGCACCTTGGAGCAACCAGCTACG
The DNA here is from genome assembly GCA_963716035.1 of uncultured archaeon. Classification (GTDB taxonomy): domain Archaea; phylum Thermoproteota; class Bathyarchaeia; order Bathyarchaeales; family Bathycorpusculaceae; genus Bathycorpusculum. The sequence goes on from OY970286.1 coordinate 601,267, forward strand.
ACATAGTCGACACCGCCAACGCCCTTCAGCTTAAAGACGCCATAGCAGTTTTGGAGAGCCGCCTCGTCCAGTTCAAATGCATCCTCCAAAAGCAAGCAGACACGCATAAGGCCACGGTTATGATTGGCAGAACCCATGGGCAGCACGCTTTGCCTATTACTTTGGGCTTTAAATTCGCAGTTTGGGGCTATGAAGTTAACCGCCACCTCCAACGTCTCGATGAATGCAAAAAACGTGTTGTCGTAGGCAAAGTCAGCGGCGCGGTCGGAACCCAAGCCGGCTTAGGCGAACACGCCCCCAAAATCCAGGCACTCGTCATGCAACGTTTGGGTATTCCGGCTGCAGAGATTTCCACTCAGATTGTGCAGCGGGACCGCTACGCCGAACTCATCAGCATCTACTCCATGATTGCGTCGTCGCTGGAGAATTTTGCAACTGAAATCCGCGAGTTGCAGCGTCCAGAAATCGCCGAAGTTTTCGAATCCTTCGAAGCCAAAAAACAGGTTGGCAGCAGCACGATGCCGCATAAGCAGAACCCAGAAACCTGCGAGCGCGTCTGCGGCTTAGCCCGCATCGTACGCAGCCTCAGCATGCCTGCCTTGGAGGATATGGTTACTTGGCACGAACGCGACCTCACCCAGTCCTCGGCGGAACGCTTCATTCTGCCCGAATCATCTATCACCCTAGACTACATCCTACGCCTTATGGTTAACATCGTCGCTAACCTGCGTTTCGACAGCCAACGCATGCTGCAAAACATGTCCGCCACTGAAGGCAGAGCAATGTCGGAATCAGTCATGATGACCCTCGTACATAAAGGCGTAAACCGACAGGAAGCCCACGAACTGCTCAGGCAACTCACCATTAAATCCGCAGTTGAGCACAAACCCTTCAAGCAGACCCTAATGGAAGACAAACAGGTTGCAGCCGTACTGTCGGAAACCGACGTTGACTCAGCCTTGAACCCCAAAAACTACCTCGGCACAGCCATAGCGCAAGCCGAACGCTTCGCCAAAACCGCTTAAAAATCGAATAAGCCCCGCTGCTGAGACTCAGGCTCCTTAACAGCGGTTTTCAGGGCTTCCCACTCGTCCTTTTTGACGTAACCGCCCACTTGCTCCTTAATTTTCTTCGCCAACCTAGGCCCAACCGAGGGCAAATTGGTGAGTTCCTCGATGGTGGCATGTTTGAGGTCCTCTATGGTTTGGTAGCCAGCGTTGAAGATTATGCGCCCGCGGACTCTGCCGACGCCTTCCAAAGCAACAATGGGCATGAGTTCGCGTTTGATGCCTTTAGAAACCCTCTCCACGAGCTCCACCCCCAAAGAGGTAACTTCTTTATTTTTAGCAACTACAGGCGACAGCTCCTCCGTCGCATGCAAAAGCCACTTGGCATTCTCAATAGTGCGGTACAAGTCGCCGGGCTGCACACTGAACCGTTCCATCAATTTGTCTTCGGGCAGTTCCTCAATCCAGTTGTTGAGAACCAGGGCGGTTTTAACTTCGCCTAGGAACTCTGCGTAGCCTATGTAGTCTGCCTGTTCGGGAGGTTCAACGAATAGTTCCTCTCTGCGTCCTTCGAGTTCGATGGAGAGTTTGTCGACTTCGCGCTGGTAGGGACGCATGATGGGTCCCATGTCGGGGGTGTGGGCGATGAGTTGGAGTAGGCTAAACTCCGTTAGTGTCGGCGGCTTAGTCTGCAATGCATCGCGGATAATCACGCCGGACAGCGGGTCAATGTAGAGTTCACTGATACGTTTCCCAAACGGCGTCGCCCGAATATCATCGCTGCCCACAACGTAAATCATCTCTTCATCATGCAGGAAGCGGAGGATTTTTTTGATGACGGACTCTATGGCTTTGACGTCGTATTGGTAGGCGTAGAAGGTTTTGCCGAAGAACTCGTAGATGCCTCGCTCCGTATGTGCATAGTCACTGGCGATGGTGGAGAGCACGTGGGTGCGGATGATTTTTTCCACGGCGAGGCGCGACCAGATCCGCTCGGGTTTCGCCATGACGTAGCTTTCCATAAGGTAGTCCATTTCGTCGGCGGTTTTGGCGATAAGCACCGATTCGCCGAACTTGTCATACTTCGGCCTGCCCGCTCGTCCCGCCATCTGCTTGTAGTCTAGGACGCTTATGGGGTAGTTGCCTAAACCTGCTTCAAAACGCCTGTAATCCTGAATAATAACTGTGCGCGCCGGCAAGTTAACACCCCAAGCCAACGTCGGCGTAGCCGTGAGCACCTTGATTTTTCGTTCCTTAAACGCGTCCTCTATGATTTTGCGGTGCGGACCCGACAGTCCTGCATGGTGATAAGCCACTGCATTGCGCACCAAGTCGGCGAGTTCGTCACTCATCTGCGTATGCTCACCCGCTTCACATATCTTCTTAGCCTCCTCCTCAAGTACCTCACGGTTTTTTGCTTCAGTGCTCTTCTTGACCAGCTTGCTCCCCGACTTAGGCACCAAGATTTTGTCCATGTGCAAGGCTACAGTCTTCGCCGCCGAAACAGCATTCTTGCGTGTAGACGCAAAAATCAGGGCTTGCCCCCCGTTACGCAGCGTGTTTAGAACCATGTTGACGACGGTTAAGCGGGTTTCCTGCTCGATTTTTCTGGATTCCCCGTTTTTGTACTGGATTTCCTCTTGAAGGATTACGCCTTCTTTTAGGTTGATGGGGCGCCACGTGGTTACTATGGGTTTAGCGTTTAGCCACCCTGCGATTTCGTCCACATTGTTAATGGTAGCGCTGAGGGCGAGAATTTGGATGTGAGGGTTACACTGCATTAGTCTGGCGAGCACGATTTCCAGTGTCGGGCCGCGGGCTGCTTCGTTAAGGAGATGCACTTCGTCGGCCACGACGGCGCTGATGCTTTCCATCCACTTCGCTCGATGTCGGAGCAGAGAGTCTGCTTTCTCGTTTGTGGTGATAATTACGTCATAGCGGGCTAACCAGTTGTCGGTGGTGTCGAAGTCGCCGGTGCTTATTCCGACACTTACCTTTCCGCCGCCGGGTTTAGTGATGCTACAGTACTTCTGGAACTCCTCAAATTTCTCGCTTGCCAGCGCACGCAGGGGCGAGAGGTAGATTACTTTTCCGCCGTGCTCGAGTACCTGCTTCATAGCGCAAAGCTCCGCAATCAAAGTCTTACCCGAAGCTGTAGGACTCGCCAGCAAGATGTTAGCGCCGTCGAGCACTCCTGCCAGCATGCACTCTTCCTGGGGCGGGAACAACTCGCAAATGCCAACGCCTGAGAGGACCTCTTTAACTGAATCTGAAATGGGTAACTCTGCAATTTTCACTGATTTTCGCCGAATAAACTGTGATGCCGCTAACTATGTTTAGGTTGGTTATTAGGGTTTTTAACGTGTTCTTTGTTTTTTTCTGAAATTCAGAAAAATCTTTTTAGCAATAACACAGTAAGGTAAGGCGGGGCAGATTGTTTTGGTTTCAGCCGTTAAGGTGTTTGTTGTTTTAGCCGCAATAGGCTATGCAGCTGTGTTGGCGGGCTCATTAGTTGTCACAGTTTACGCAATGAATGTTTTCCAGACTGAATTGCCGAGTCAAATCCAAAACGCCCCCTATCCATACCCCTCCCAGAATCCAAGTCTGTCTTATCAAACGCGGCAGGTTCCTCTAATTCATCAGGACGGCGAAATCAGGGACTCCTCGGAACCGCATATTGTCACGTTGGGTTTGGAGGCTACCGATTTACGCTCCAACCTTTCCAAGCTGCTACGCGTAGACGGCTACATGAACAACACCGGCGCAGGCACCGCATACAACGCTGTCCTACACGTTGTTGCCATGAACAGCAGCGGCGTAGCCATCGATACCGACTACGGCTTCGGAGGCATGACAGGTCACGTGAGTTTGGGTTTGCACTTCTCGCTGCCTTACAGCGGCTCCGAAATAGCCAACTGCACCATAACCCCCATCTACACCGCGACGCCTCAGCTGCAGAACCTCACCCTCTTCGCTCCATGACTTGGTTTGAACCTGCATTCTATCAAACGCTTGCAACCCAAAAAGCAGCAGCCAACAGCTTGAAGGAGCCGCTACAACCAGCCACAACCACCAGGCAACCCCACCCAGACGCAGACGCCAAAACGGCTTGTTCCGCGTTGAGCCTTAGAAGATGATGTAGTAGGCAGCACCCCTCTTCTTCTACTACTAAAAAAACAAAACCCCAAAACAGCTCAAAACAGCAAGCAACCCCCAACCACAAAAAACACTTAAAGTTTTTTACCTTGAACACCCATTAGCAACGTGACGAGTTATCTATCCGCAAAACTTTATGGTAGGATACTGTATGGTTGAAAACGTCAAAGAACTGCTCAAACTTCACGAAGGCATAACCCACGAAGTCTACTTAGACAACGAAAACAGCAGCATAGTACCCCAAGAAGTCGTGGACACCATGCTGCCCTACTACAACAAAAAAGCCTACGGCAACCCCTCCCTAACCCACAAACCCGGATGGGAAGCCTTCGAAACCATAATGGGCTGCTTCAAAAAAATCAGCAGCACAATAGGCGCCAAAAACCTCGAAGAACTCACATTCACCCCCGGTGAATCCGAAGCCAACAACCTCGCCATCATGGCCAGCTGCTTCCTACAGAAAAACAAAGGCAAAAAAATCGTCATCTCCGAAATCGAACCCATAAACGTCCTCCAAGTCGCCGAAATGATGAGCAAATACGGCTTCACCACCACAAAAATCCCAGTAAACCCCGAAGGCTTCATCAACCTCGAAAAACTCAAAGAAGCAGTCGACAAAGACACCATCCTAGTCAGCCTAGCATCAGTCAACAACGAAATCGGCACCATCCAACCTATAAAAGAAGCCGTCGACATAGCCAAAACCCAAAACCCAAACGTACTATTCCACACCGACGCCTGCGACGCCTACGGCAGAATCCCCCTAAACGTCCAAGACCTAAAAGTCGACATGGCAACAATAAGCAGCTTCAAAATCCAAGGTCCCCGAGGCATAGCCGCCTTCTATCTAAAGGAAGGCATAAACCTTGAACGCATAATCGAAGGACCCATAGGCACCCAGAAACTGTGGCCAGGCGTCGAAAACACTCCGCTCATCGTCGGATTTACCAAAGCCTCCGGACTCGCTTTCAACGACTTCGAAGCAACCACCACCAAACTCCGCACGCTTAGGGACAAACTGGTGGATGGAATCTTCAATGAGCTGCCTGACCTGCGATTCAACGGACCAAAAGGCAACAAACGCAGCCCAGACAACGCCAACATCAGTATCCTACGCGCCGAAGGCGAAGCCCTAACCATAGAACTTAGCCTAAACGGCGTCTACGTTTCCAGCGGAAGCGCATGCAGCAGACGACTCCTACAACCCAGCCATGTCCTAATGGCAATCGGACGCATATACGAGGAAGCCCATGGCAGCATACTTATGAAAGTTACCCGCAGCCACACAGAAGAGGATATAGCCTACGTCTTAGAAGTTCTACCTAAAGCAGTAAACCGAATCAGAGGGATAGTTGGCTCAACAGGAGTACACTAAAATGTCGCGTATACCCTTACCATACAACTCTAAAGTAATGGATTTATTCCGTAACCCCAAAAACCTCGGCAAAATGGAAGACGCAACAGTCGTCGCCATCGCAGGCAACCCCGCCTGCGGAGACATGGTTACCTTCTACCTCAAAATAAACGAACAAACACACATCATCGAAAAAGCCCAATTCGAAAGCTACGGCTGCGCAGCAAACATCGCCACAAGCAGCATAGTCACCGAAATGATGAAGGGCTTAACAGTCGAAGACGCATGGAAAAACATCACATGGCAAAAAGTCACCGAAGAACTAGGCGGCTTACCCAGCATAAAATTCCACTGTGGCGTCCTCGCAGTGGGCGCACTCAAACGCGCAATCCGCATTTACTTCGAACAGAAAAAACTGCCTAACCCCGACTGGCTGCCTAAAGAACACACCTTTGAAGAGAAGCAGGCACTAGAGGAAGAGGAGTTAGCTAAAACACTCGCAAAGAGGACCAAACCTGAGGCAGAACACAAGCAGTGAACATCCAAGCCATCCGCCGCGACTTCCCCATATTAGAGAGGAAAATCAACGGCCAACCCCTCATCTACTTTGATAACGCAGCAACCACCCAGAAACCCCGCCAAGTCATAGACGCCATATCAGACTACTACCTCTACCACAACGGCAACGTTCACCGCGGCGTCCACACGCTTAGCATGGAAGCAACGGAGCTCTACGAGCAAGCTCGGCAACGCATAGCCAAATTCATAAACGCAAAAACCGAACGCGAAATCGTCTTTGTCAGGGGCACTACAGAAGCCATAAACCTTGTAGCTCATTCGCTGGGTTGCAGCAGTCTAGGCGAAGGCGACGAAGTCCTAGTCTCACTTATGGAGCACCACAGTGACATCGTGCCCTGGGAAATCCTCTCCAAATGCAGAGGCTTCAAAATCAAATACGCCAAAGTATTCGACGACGGAACCCTAGATTACCGAGATTTTGAAAACAAAATTACCAAAAACACCCGCATCTGCTGCCTAAGCCACGTCTCCAACGTAACAGGCATCATAAACGACGTGAAACGCGTAACCAAAGCCGCCCACGACAACGGCGCCCTCATGCTCGTAGACGGCGCCCAATCCGTCCCTCACATGCCCGTGGACGTACAGGACTTAGACATGGATTTTCTGGCTTTTTCCGGACACAAAATGCTGGGTCCAACAGGCATAGGCATCCTATACGGCAAAACCGAAGTACTTCAAAAAATGGCTCCATTCCAGGGGGGCGGAGAAATGATAAAAGAAGTATCCGTGCAAAAAGGACAATGCAACATCTCCTGGAACGAGTTGCCCTACAAATTTGAGGCGGGCACCCCCAACATTGAAGGCGCAATCGGACTGGGCGCCGCCATAAAATACCTGCAAAGCTTAGGGATGGACAACGTGTTTAACCATGAAAAAGAACTCACGCAATACGCTTACAGTCGCATCCAAAAAATCCAAAACGTAAGCCTCTACGGATCTATGGATTTAGAAAAAAAATGCGGCATAGTCCCGTTCGGCGTCAAAGGCTTCAGCTCACACGAAACAGCAGCTTTCTTCGACGAATTCGGAGTCGCCCTACGCAGCGGATACCACTGCGCCCAACCTCTTCACGAAATCTTTAAACTCCAATCCACCGTCCGAGCAAGCTTCTACCTCTACAACACAAAAGAAGAAGTAGGCCGCTTCACAGAAATCCTTGGGGAGCTTGAAAAGTAATGTCCGTCGCGGATTACGTTTCACGTTTAGAGGGCACCTGCGGCGCTGACAGCGACGTGATTGTTAACTTCCGTTTTGAGAAGAAAGAAGAAGTTATCAAAACAATAATGCAGCGAGCCACCCTCAAAAACACTATTGCAGGAATCATTTTCGAGTTAACCTATGAAGGTGTCTCTTTTCGGTTGTACGCAAGCGGGAAAGCGATTTTCCGCGGGTTCCGGACGAAAGTGGAATTGATGGATTTTTTGGCTAAGCTTTTGCTTTAAGCCCTTTTAGTTTGAGTTTGGTTTCGATTTTTGTTCGGCTAACCCAGTTAGTGACGGGGATAAGGGGGTCTTTGATTTTTTCTGGCAAGGCATCTTTTAAGTCTCTGTGTAGCCCGAGCCGGATGGCTAATCTGCCTTTTGGAGTTAGCGGAATGTAGACGCGTCGAATTGCGACTTTTTTGAAGCCGTTGTTGTCTTTGAAGCGGTCCAGCGAGGGATGGTTGCCTATGCGTCCATACATGAGCCACCGCTGCTGCTTCTCAGCGCAGACCTCCACAGCTTTAGCTAATAATGCGTTATTGAGGGCTTTATCCCAATGCTGCTGCAAAGACAAAATATTGCTTATAATGGCTATGTCTTCGCCGTATAGAATTTGGATGAAACCTACAAGCTCCTCACTAAGGTAAGCTCCGATAAAGGTGTTATTTTTGGCGGCGTACATGTTACCCCTAACAACCTCTAGCGGCTCGCCGTAGTGGTGGAACGCCCGCTCCTGCCTAATAGGCGTCTCATTATAAATCCTCCATATGCCCTCCGCAAGCTTGTCTGAAGCTTCGGCAACCTCAATTTTAACGCTTTCTTTTTCGGCTTTGCGTACCATGTTGCGGGTTTTTTTGCCAATATCCTGCCACCAAGCATCAAACGTTGAAATCTTCAGTAAACCGACGTTATCATCCTCCAAAACCCAGTCTTCACCGGGGTTGTTGATGGGGCAGCACCATTGGCGGTCCAGAAAAGTGTACACGTCAAATCCGTGTTCTTTTAGCTTTGAGAGGAACTCTTCGGTAGGGTTAATGTTTTTCTCGTACTCTTGGTAGTCATAGACTATTTTGGCTAATCCTCTCTTTTTGGTTCGAAGCGAATCGAGGTCTTTGTCTACTTCTAAAATAGTTTTCATCAAGTCGTAGACTGGTCCCCGTTTGCCTCTCTTGTTAACACGGAAGAGCCAGTCAGGGTGAATTTCAAGAATATTATTATCTTTAATGTAGTCTTGCGTGTGTTTTACGCTTGTCTCGTACCCGCGTAGGAAGCGTTCTCTATCTATGCTTATTGTGGGGAACTGCTGCAGATGCAGTGAAGTTAGTGGAAAATCTGCAATTACCTGCTGTGGCTGCTGATGTCCGTTTCGCCACAGCAACCGTGCAACACGCCCTTGTGTACCATGGATAGTATAGTATTCAACTTTTCTTTCTGTTTCTTTTTCGAGGTTTTTCCATTCTTCAGCCGGGTTCAAAATGACGTGAAGCCCAACTTCATGCCTCTTATTATCTAGTAAAGCAAGAAGTTTTTTGTCAGGTACCGTATAGGGCGTAAAGAACCAGTATGCTTTTACTTGTTGAGGCGACTCGTTTATCATGCGGGCTATGATACGTGCGTTTTTTAGGTAGGTTTCGCCATTTTTGCTTTTTCTTCGCAGCGCTATCCAAAGAAAACTTTTTGCTCTTGATTCATAAGGGTAATCCACGTCAACCCTGATTTGTATCATTGCCTGCTCAATTGCCAACTAAGGGAGAAGCATTCGGTTATAAACCCTCTGTCCCCTTAAGGCATAGCCTCCTCTATATTTTTAAAATGTTTAAAAAATCGTAGCTCTACTTAAGCACAGGCAACAAGGCGTAAAGAATGTCTAATCCTTATGTAACTGTGTTGATACCCACCTACAAGCGGGCCGCACTCTTAGACCGCGTTTTAGGAGGTTTGGCGGCGCAGTCGTACGAGAATTTTGAGGTGCTTGTTGTAGCTAAGCCCAGCGAAGACGGTACCGAGAGCGTCGTAGCCCAATATCAAAACAAACTCCGCATCAAGCTTTTGCTTCAACAGCAAGGATTCATGATTCATGCCTTAAACATTGGGCTTCAAAACGCATCCGGCGACATAATCCTATTTTTGGATGATGACGCCATCCCCTTCCCTAACTTAATCCAACGCCATGTCGAGTGTTACAGTCAAACAAAAATTGGCGGCGTGGCAGGCGACATCCTAAAAGCATCATCCGACGATAAAACACTAAACCAGTTCAAGCACAAGCCTTCGGATTTGCTGCCCCACACCGCCAAAGTCAGTGCAATGACCCGGTTGGGTTTGGAACTTTGGAATAAACCGTTGGCTGAACAGGAGCGTTGTCTCTTCTACCTTTCTCGGGCGGGAACAGTCTCGATGAACCCAAACGTCGCCCTGCCCGCAAGACACCAAAGCGTTGAATCAATGCTGGGCAGGGGCGCTAATATGTCGGTACGTGCATCTGCTGTGGCTGACTTTAAGTTTCCAATCTCGTGGATTTTAGGTTTCACTTTCGAGCAACTTATCGCTTGGCATATTTGGAAAAAAGGATACATCCAAATTTTCAATCCCGACCTCTGCGTCTATCACCTTGAGCATGGGCAATCGCTCTCCCGAAACTTTAATGTCCAAAGAGAAGTTTTGCTCTACACGGAAAAGAAACTTCTTTACTATCGCCTAAAAAGAAAAGAAAAAGGGCTTTCCTCAATGTATCGAGCTACTTGGCTGCTGTTTGAAACAATGATTGATTTGAAGCGGATTTGTCTGAACCATGAACTTCACTATATTTCAGGCTTGAAGAGTACCTTCTATGCCTTGGTGTTCGGTGTAAAATTTGCGTTGCAAAGTTCCAGTTCAGATTATTTGTTGCTTGCTGATTTGAAGAGACTGCATAAGCGTTAATGTATCCATCGTCGCAAGCGAACTTTTAGAGGTCCCCTCGTAAATGGAGCAGCGTAGAAGTTGATTTTGCCGTATGTTCTTTTGAGATTCAACCCAAGTTCTACTCCATGTATAATCGCTACGAGTATGGCTTTGCGTTCGGCTGATGTGCGGTTGCTTAATACAAGTTTGCGGAGGTTCTGTGTTGTGAAGCCGAGTTTTCCGTTGCTGTTAGTCATATAGAGCAAAGCAGTGCGGTTGCGCAGCAGATAATAGAATAGGTCGCCTTTTTTTGCTGCTTTTGCGCTTGTGCCCATACGGTAATGCGAACCCGCTACTTCTGGAATAACGGCGCATTTGTAGTTGTTTGACCACAATTTGAGAGAAACAAAGGCGTCCTCAAGATAATACATGAATCCCGCTGTAATGTATAGTTCGTCGCTTCGGTGCAGCGCTGCCTCAACGGCGGGCAAATTGTAGACAGGCATGGTGCCTTCAACCATTGAAACAAACATGGGCTTCTGCACCGCAGACACCGCTTTTCCGGCGTACTCCGAGGTTACAAACAGTCCCTCATTCATCATGAAGCCTGAACTGTCTACAGTTCCCTCTTTGCCCTGCTTTACCACAATCCCCTGTACAACGCCTACGTTGCCATGTTTCTCCATGAACGAGACCATTGTGGTCAAGTAATCGGTTTTAGGCACTACATCATTGTGTGTAACTGCAAGGTACTTTGAGTTCAGGTTCCTTTTTTTGTAGGCATAGTTGATTGCGCCAGCGAACCCCAAGTTTCTGGTTAACTTAAAGAACCTAACTTGCTCACTACTGCCTTTTTGGGATAGGTAGTTTTCCACCCATTCTCTGCTTCCATCAGTCGAGGCATTGTCCATGAGGATTAAATCTACATCAGGATAGTCTAGCTGCATCAGGGCGTCGAGGGATTGCTTTGTGATGTCGATTAGGTGCATGCTGTTGTAGTTGAGCCAAAGCACAGAAACCCGCGGTTGCATTCTTCTCCCTATTAGTTGGGGGGGTTCTTATTTAAAATTTTAATTGCTTTGTTCTTAAGACTTCACTGGATAAGTCAACAAGTAAACAATTGTGTAGTTAGCATTTCCCGAAAGCGTATTTTACGCGCGTAGCCTTTGGAGAATTCCCGGTTAGTTGTGTATATACGCCAGCCTGTTGCGGCGAATTTGTCGCATAACTGCAAGCCACTCACTTCAATTGCCGCCGGCGTCTTTAACTCTAAGCCGAACAGCACTTCCTCGTAGCCTTCGATATCCATTTTTAGAAAGTCATGGGAAATGTCAAGTTGACTTATTTCAATCGGCTGTTTATAGCCGTTAACTTTTTGGGATGTTTGCGCTGGTTGATTTGAGGCTAATTGTAGGCTTCCTCTTCGGGTTATAACAGATGACTTTTGGGCACCGTGTGCAAAAAGAACCTGGCGGTTTCGCCTTCGCCTGCCCCAATGTCTAAAAAAGTTTTGCCTGTCAAGTATATTGGGCAAATGGTGTTTTTCCCAGTCAAGAGTTTCAATTAGAATCATGCCAACACGGTATTCGCTAAAGCACCAACCTGCCATGGTTTGGGCGACATTTTTGTTGTGCCGCAGCTCGTTCGTTCAGGTTTGAAATGTGTGCGCAAAGGGAATCCTTGGCGTCATTGGGCGAATCTACTCTTTGTTGTTTACATAACTTTTGTGCGTATATAGCCTGTTGTCCAATTTGGGTTAGAGGTTTCTTATTTTCATCAAAACCTCATCTCTAACATAGTACTGCTTCGCTTGAGAGTTAGCGATGAAATCTTGCATGATAGCTGGGTGATCGTTTTTTTCGACTTTGTCGAAAGGTTTTGGGTATCGCTGGTCGTTTGTGAACTCTAAAAACTCGGATGCGAGTGGCCAAAACCTTTCCGGCTCATACACTCGCCTGCAGAGCTGCTCATAGGATTTCTCAAACTTTGATATGCGGAACATTTCGCTATGACTTCTGCATTTTTCGAGGAAGTTTTGGGGAGAAAGCGCCCAGTACCTAAAAATCGGGTTAGGCGTATACATAGAGCGCGATAGGTAATCGTAACCGGGGTTGGCGTGGACGTATTCGACGCCTTTGGCGAGGTAGTAGTAGAAGCGGCGGGGGCGGATTAGGCTGCGTAGGATTTTTTTGCGGTTGAACTCATTGCTGGTTCCAAGTGTCCATGCGTCTCCTTTGGCGACTATGTCGGGGCTGTTTTTTGCCAGCCTAAGCCTGAAGCCTTCAGCGATTTTGTAGCGGTCCAGCAGTTGCAAAAAGGGGAAACTGAACGTTTCAACTTTTGGGAAAATTATGGGGATGGTTTTTATGTACTGTTGGCTTTGTTCATGGATTATTTCGTTTGCCTGCATGTATAATATGTATTTGTAGCGGCATCTAGGACGAAGCGTGTTTGTGATGTCGCTTAGCAAAGTCGAGTTCTTCTTGACGGGCCAGGGGTCTTGGAATATCTTGATTTTCGGGTTGGACGCAGCCATTTTTTGAAGGATTTCGTAGGAACCGTCGCTGGAGAATCCGTCTGATATTAAAAATTCGTCGCAGATTGGCAGGGCGGATGCGATGGCTTCCACGAAGGGGTATCCTTGTCTGAGCACATTTTTGGTTATCATGAACCCGGAAATCATGCTTTCACATTTAGGATCGGTTGTTTAAAAATCCTTGCCGCCGTTTTTGGGTGTATCGGAAAAGCTAAAAGCCGCCCGCTACTCCCGGTACGGCGGTGAAACCTTTGAGGAACGTGTGGATTCCTGGATGCGAAACCATATGTATCTGCGTTTAACTTACAAGCATGGCTCCTATATTCATGAGGATTTCCCGAAAAGCGCCTAATCAAGAAGTTGGCAATGGCACGCGGTGTATACGACCGCTAACACGGTTAGCTATCCTTCATTAATTCCTCTACGTAAGTCCAGATTTGTTTTTCGAAGCCTTCTGGCGTCAAAACCGAAATCTTATCCCACAGTTCGTGCCGTTTGATTTCCCAAACGTTGTAGGCTTCCATGTTTTTAACGATTTTTTCTTTTAAGTCTTCGATGGTGTTCCATCGGTACTCTTCGGGGATGAATTCTTTCATGCCTCCGCTGTTATGCACTATGGTGACGCAGCCGCTTGCTAAGCCTTCGACTGGGGCGATGCCGAAGTGTTCGCCTTCCATGAGGTGGACGTAGATGCGGCTGTCGTGGAGGAGTTGGAGGAGTTCGGGTCCTGGTAGGTTGGTTTTCGCAGTGTAGTTGCTTGGCAAGCCCTGCGAGAAGGTGTTGAACCAGGGTTTTTCGGTTTCGATTAAGCCGCCGACGCTGACGAATTCGAACTGTGGCAGCTCCGTTGCGAGTTGTTTGAGGATTTCGTGGCGCTTGGCGGGTATGAAGCGGGCGACGTAGATGACGCGTTTTTTGCGTTGTGCTAGGGGTGTGCTGCTCCAAAAGCGGGCTAGATTTACGGGTGGGTAGATGACGATGGGTTCTTTAATGCCGTGGCTGCCCCAAAGCTGCATTATGGCTTCTTTGGTGTAGTTGCTGTTGCAGAACACTAAATCCAGTTTGCTGATGCCTTGCTCTACCCAGCGTTTGAACAGCCACAGGTAGAGTCTGCGTTTTTTGGTGCCTTTTTGGTAGTCGTTGTGGATTTCGGGGAAATGGACGTAGGCGATGTTTTTTTTGGCTTTGTTTAGGAATACGGGTTCAAACGGCGAGCTGGATTGGGTGCTGAATAGGTAGTCGTAGTCGAGTTCATTGCGGTATTTTTTGAGGAGTTTGACGTAGTTGCGGCGTCGCTTGTAAATTGTGAACGGTGGGCTTTCTTGGGTGCGTTTGCCTAGTGAGTGGATTTTGACTTGTTTGGGGAAGTCTTCGCCTACGATGTCGCGGTAGCGTGCTGCGTCGAAGTCGAACGTGAGCAGGTCCACTTTTTGGTTGTGGTTGACGAGTGTTTTTATGACGTTGTGGCAGACTCGTTCGCCGCCGCCGTAAATGTCAAGGTATGGGTGCACGACCAGGAACTTCGCCAAACATAGCATCTCCACTGGTGGGGTGAAATACCATTCTTGTGTGTGGCTAAAGAGGTTTTCCTCACAGCCTGAACACCACGGCGGGCGGCGGGTGGGCACGATAAATATATACATAGCCGCGGAAAGTGGTTTGGTGCAGGATGGCAATCCAGTGACACAGAAAACCGCCCCAACTCAGAAACCGCTTAAAGTTGTCTTCGCAGACCCCCCGTTTGGCCCCGAATCCAAAGGCGAGGCCGTAACAGAATCCCCCAACCTAGGCATCCTCTACATAGTGGGCTACGCACGAAGCCGCCTGCAAAACTTCGAATTCACCTACCTCGAACCCTTCCTAAACCTCGAAGAGCACCTGGCGAAGGTTAAGGAAATAGAGCCTGACGTTTACTGCTTCTCATTCACTACTCCCCGGCGTGACCTCTCCTATCAAACCCTTGCCAAAGTTAAGGCGCTGGGCTTAGACATGCTCATGGTAGCCGGGGGCGCTCACCCGACTATTGACCCCAAAGACGTGCTTGCCAACACCGCCGTGGACGTCTGCATTGTGGGTGAAGGCGAAGAAACTACCACCGAGTTGCTCCAGAAAATTCAAGCCGGCGAATCCACAGGCGATATAGTCGGCACTGTAACTCGCGAGAAAAACAACGGTATCCGACCCTTGCTCACTGACCTCGACTTTTTCCCTGCATGGGATCTAATCGACTTCGAAGACTACGATATCGCCGTGTCCAAAAAGAAACGTATGGCGTATTTGCTTCCGATTCGGGGCTGCCCTAACTACTGCACTTACTGTAGCAACCCGGTGTGGAAGCTGGAGAAGCCTTGGATTCGGCAGCGTTCGCCCAAAAACATTGCGGAAGAAGTCAACTACCTCTACGGTAGGGGTATTCGTGAGATTTACATTCGTAGCGATACGTTTAATGTGGATATTAAGTGGTGTCTGCAGGTTCTTGATGAAATCGAAAAGCTTGATTTGAAGGGTATGTTGTTCCAGTGCAATCTAAGAGCTGACAAGCTTGATGACCGGTTGGCAAAGAAGCTGCATGACGTTAACGTGTGGCTTGTTCACATCGGTTTGGAATCGGCTAACGACCGTGTGCTTAAGGGTATTGGCAAAAACGCTTCGCAAGCCGACAACCTCCGCACACTCCAAATCCTCCGCGCGCACAACATCAAAGTCTACGGCTTTTTGATGCTCTACAACGCCTGGGAAACCAACGGCAAGTTAGAGTACGAAACGCCAGAAGAAGTCAACAATACCCTCGAATTCGCTAAAATGTGCCTCCGAGAAAACCTCATCGAATACCTCTCATGGTCCATTACCAACCCCATCATCGGCAGCAAACTCTACCACATAGCCAAAAAATACGGCATAGACGCATACAACGTAAAAATCGGCAACTGCATGCACCTCCCCGGCATAGCCGAAGAACAAATGGTCGAACACGTCAAACAAGGCATGGTACTACAGCTACTCAACGGCATTCAGAAAGGCATGATAACAAAGAAAAGCCAAAAACGCGCAGCACAAAAAGCAGCAAAGATACTAAACATGTAACTTGACCAGAATGAATAGAAAACGTTTTACTGGTTAGAATTTTATTCCTTTTGCTGCTTTTTTACTGGAGTTGCAAAACGATATATGATACAGCGGATATCCGCATGTTAAAGGTTGGAACATGTGCAGGCAACTCGACATCCATGTAGCAATTATCGCCGTTGTTTTAGTTGTAGTGCTGCCTGCCGTAATCACGATGCATAGCAATACAGTAACTGATGAGGGTAGTTACGGATTAAACATCGGGCGTGTCTTCTTGGGTGACATCCAAGTCGGACAATCTGTTAATGGATGGTTTAGCTTTAGCGATAATGCCGTAGCTTCCGATTATCCACCGCATTTTGCTATTTGCGATCCCACGGGATGGGAATTGAACAATGCAGATAAAAGAAATCCATACGGCGTGGGTTTAGAGTTGCGGTCTTGCTGTTTTCTGGTGACGAGCATTTTTGGTGCTTATTAGAAACTCTATGCAGAAACCTATAGAGGGGAGGTAGCGGCTGAGCGGCGACGTTTTGGCTGCATATAAGTAAAAGGGGGGCGCGGTTGGAGTCGGTTGGGCTTAGTGGTTGCTGTAGTAGTTGGCGACTGCTTTGAAGGCTTCTTTGGGTTCCCAGGGCATGTCTGGGTAGGTGCTGCCTTTCTTGTCAAGCTCCCCCGAGTATTTGGGCAGGTCCTCTGGCGCTAAATCAACACCCAGAAACTTCTTTGCCTGTTCTCGACTTTGCAAACCTATTGCCTCAAACGTGTCTTTTTCGGGGTAGCTTTTCACGAGGCTGTAGCTGCCCATGTCCATGTCGAATCGGGGATCCTCAGTGTAAGGCGAATTGGGAGCGACAAACGTGAAAACAAAAGCGCCCTCAACGCCTGCACCGTCAAACGCAGCGAGTTGCTCAACGTCCTCTTTTGCCTATGCGGCTTCGTCGCGGATATAGTGCCCATCAACCTTGGGGATAACCTTAAACATCTCGCCAAACGCCGCTGGCACAGCTACTTTTGAGCCAAGGTAATCAGCAATCACGAAAGCTATGACAAAACCGCTGCCGCCCAGCATGTCTGCGCCGCGGTAAGTGCAGCAACCGCACTCGCCGATCACCACGGGTTTATTGTATGCGAGGTAGCCGCTTGCCAGTTTGCCGAACACGTCCTTGATGCGGGCATCGCGGTAGAGGTCCACTCCTACAAAATCAAAGCGGTTCCAATCCACCGCCTCAATCGGAACCGAGAAATAAGTAACCTTGCCACCAAACACTTCTCGGGCGGTTTGGGTTGCCTGCGCCAGAAACTCATTTAGTGCCTTGTTGTGTGTGCCCCCTTTAATGCTAACCCAAAAAGACGGATTGTTCATCCTCTCAAAAAAGTTGCTGCCCGCAATGATTCCCTGAGTGAAAAGAGTCGCCTCAGAGCCCACGCTAAACACCACTTTATCTGGCCACTGTTTCCTTAAGGCTTCCGCAGCCTCAGCGGCTTTTTTGAGGTACTGGAGCGTTTCGTGTTGGCTTCTATCCCACATTTCGGGCGAGAACCAAACTTCCAAGCCCTGTTCCAATGCGTCTTGGCTGGCGGTGGTTAGTCTTTCGATGTCAAGTCCGCAGATTCTTATGGCGTTGCAATGCAGGTCATTTTTGATTATTTTTAGTTCTCGATGCACAATTTTTGAGTCAAACTTGGGGCGCCAGTTAGTGCCCATCATCACTCGCCCAACATCATAACAAACACCTTTCCGATTCATCTCGCTAGCCTCAACTGAAGTTAGTCCACCAAAAACTATCTGACAGACCAAACATAAAGCTATGCCAATCCGCAGCACCCGACTTGTGGTTCCATAATGCTTCCACACGCACAAACGGGCGTTTCATGCAGCATGTGGAAAGAAAACGCCGCCACCCCACCGCGTCAGAAGGCCAGAAACAGCCTGAACCCAAAAAGCAATTGCCCCCGCAAACCCTCTTGTCGCGCCGCAAAAACCGCCACACCCACACAGAGAAACCAAACACAAAGGCATCGCCTGCAATCTGTTTGTACAACCAGCCTCAACCACCCTGCAACGCTTATCATTTGCAGAAGCCAAAACAGACTGTTCTGCTTTGAGCTTTAGAAGATGATGTAGTAGGCAGCGACTCTCTTCATCTTACTACTAGAAAAACAAAAAAGCCGCTTTTGGGGTTTGGCAAGCTTTTTATCTGCCACACAAAACATATTCGGTTATGCCCGCCTGCCCAGATAACTTTAAAGTGGATTTTGTGGTGCCCAGCCGCGACGAAGCCAACCCCCTGTTGCTTCGCCAAATCCGCGATATGCCCTGCGCAGGCAAAATCATTAACACCCATGAGAAGCCGCTTAGCACTGCACGCAAACACGGCGTCCTCCAAGCCGACACCGAATGGGTCGCAATGGTCGATGACGACATGCTCCTCCCACCGGATTGGCTCAGAAAAGTTACAGCCGCCATTACACCAGACATAGGCGCCGTCGGAACCGTAGCCGTCCACAAAAACAAACACGCCGCAGCCTACGAACGCGTCGTCGGCACAGTCTACAACCTAAGCAAACTCGACACAAACCCCCACATCAACAACATACTCATCCGCCGCAAACTCATGGAAAACTATAACCCACCCAAACTATTCTTCGGCGAAGACCAAGTCTTCAAACGCTACGTCCAAAAAACAGGTTACAAATGGAAAGTCCTACCCTTCATAGGCGCCACACACCTAGGCACATCAAAAAACTACGTAACCATCGGCGTCTCCTACCGACGCTACGGACACTTCGGCGTCTACAAACTGGCAAGGCGCATAGCCGCACGGTGGCTATTCACACCCTACGCAGCCCTATCCACCCTAAACATAGTCACCTTCTGGTATCTCACCAAACTAAACGTAGAGTTTCTCGCAGGGTTTGCAAAAGAACTAGTTAGAGAAAAACTGTAGCCCTCTACCCTATGCTTTTAGTTCGGGTTTTCGCCGCCGCCAAAACCGTCGCCGTCAGAAGCACAACCATAAACAGCGCAATCGGGGCGGTGAATTCGGGAACTGCCGGCGTCGAGGCAAGCGTCGGGGCGACTGTGGGGTTAGCCGACTGCGAAACAGCTGCAGCCGGAGTTGCTGGGGTTGTTGGGGTCGGAGTTGGAGAAGCCGAATCCGACGATACAACTGTTATCTGGCTTGAAACCGTCGCAGTCAAACCTGCATTGTCTTCTACTTGGAAGTAAACCGTTTTAGCTCCTTCCCCGCCACCAAGCTGCCACGTTTTAGAAGCAGATAACGGCTCCCAGGCAGCTTCAATAAAAGCTGCATCGTTGCTAAAACGCACCTGCTTAACCCCTGAAACACCATCCTCAACGCCCAACGCCAACGTTACCCTGCCTGAAGTGGCCGATGCGGCGCCGCCGTTAATTACAATCGACGCCGACGGAGCAGTCTTGTCCAACTTCAAACCCGTCAAGATAGTATGAGCAAGTTCCATATTAGCTGAGCCGTACACACTCCAGCTACTCCAATACTCCAACGTGTTACCCGCACCCTCCACAGTTATACGTGGCTGCCCATTGCCAGACACTGTTTGGGTTGACCCACCGTTAATTTTGTAGTAGGTTTCGGCGACAGCATAATCGGGAGTTAAATTAACTGTGAAATCGCCTGTTTGCCACGCTGCCGAAGCGTTATTGGCGACCGTTGGAAGACGCGTGACAGTTACAGACACATTTGAGCTTCTGTCGCTTACTGTTAAGGTATGTTTACCCGCAGAAGTAGCCGGCACAGTTGCAGAGCAGCTCAACATTCCCAAAGCGTTAGCGGTTGCGGAACCCACGTTTTCGCCATCCCACAGCAACACCGCAGAACCTGACTTGAACCCCACACCAGTCACACTCAGCGCCTGCCCATTTTGAACAAACACATGAGACGATAAGTCGGTGCCGTTGCCAAACACACATTCCGCCGTCATACCACCGACGCTGGTTAAGCCTCGCCGCAGTTCAGTGTAAGTGTCATTATACCTGTGGATGCCGTCTTGCACCCGAAAAACAATGGGGTTGCTGGCTTGAGGGTTATCACCTGCGGGGCTGTTCTGCCGCAAATCAGGCGCCTGCGTGGTGAACGAGAAGTTGGTTGACACAGCATAATCGTTCACTATCGACACCCACTGTTGAGTCACGGGGTTAAAGTAGGCAATGTCCACAGTGCTTTCCGTCATACCTGTGCCTTTAAGAGTTAACTGTGCCTGTGCTTGACCTGAGGCGGGCGACACAACAAGACTTGAAGGACCGAACGAATGAGTCAATGACAAACTCGTCACAGCAGAATTCGCCGTATCCATAGTCTGAGTGCAGGTTGTGTTTCCAACCGCAAAGTAGTTTACGGTTCCAGTGTAGGAGGTTCCACCTTCGCCCACGCCGCTGTCATAAACCTGCATAAAGAAAGGCGCATAATAGTTACTCGTTAAGTATGCTTTAAACTCTGAAATATCAAAGATAACGTTGTTTGTGCAAAAAGGTCTGTTACCTGCCACAACATAGGCACTGAAGTTTTTAGTTGCCAACTGCACCTGTGGAGAACCATACCCAAAGACGATGTTGCAGTCGCCACTGTTCTGGTGAGAAAGATTGAAGGATGCAAGAATTTGAGGTTGATAGCCGTCGAGATTTTGGAAAGTGATTACCGGGTTATCTGAAGCGGAGAGCTTCATGAAAGCGGCATAGCTTATCCAGTAGCACCCGTCAGCCACATTTTCCCAGCCGCCTTTACCCCAACTGTTAGCGATTTTTATGGCGCCCTGACGTGTTTGACCCTGCTCGGTGTAGGTGAATTGGTCATCGTACCCCACAATAGTGCCCGCATGATCCAACCAGCCCACGGTGTAAGAATCGTAAGTTATTAGGTCTTGACTGCCCAACGCAATTGAGTGGGTGGTGTAGTTCCATAAGTTGTCAGTTGCATCCACAGCTATGACGGCGAGATTGCCCGCTGCCAGCCACTCTTTGAGGCTATCTAAACCCGCCGAAGTATCAGTATACAAGTAATGGTACCCAAAGTCTGGGTCGGAACGGTATAGAGGCGCTTCTGCCCAAGCCGCTTGGGTAGGCCACTGAGTAAAGTTCTGCCAGTGATATGGCATAGTCTCCCAAGAGCTGATGCCCACATTGCAGACAAGCCGGATGGGAGTCTCAAGGTCTGAGCCTACGTCTTCGCCGCCGTTAATCAAGTTGTAAACAAACGCTGGACTCATCACTTTGCCCTGGTAAGCTGCAGTAATGCTGCAGTTGTCAGCGCCTCCAGTCCACACTGCGCTAGTAAGGTCCCAGTTGTGCTCTTTTGCTTCCTGATAGGTTTTGCAGTAGTAGCCTGTAGCAAACGAGGCGCAAGAACCCTGCTGCCCCTGGCTGCCAATGGGCGGGAACCACTGTGTCGCCGACAAATCCACTTGGGCAGGAAGGGTGGCTTGGTAGTCAATTTTTTCGATGACGTAAGCGTTTTGAGCGATTTGATTCCATTCTTCAGCTTTAGGCGGGGTTAAGCCTGTCCCGTAGCCGACCGTCGGCTGATTGTAAGTTTGATTTTCCTTAGTGCCAGCGGTGTCTTTGTATGTTTGCAATTCAGCCGCGGTTATTTTATGCTGCTCAACCGAGACCCCAGCCGAGAAAGGTGCTGCTGACGTTTCCGTTTTAGCCATGCCTAACCCAATAAATGGCGCACAAACAGAGAAGACCAAAAATAAAACAAAAATAAATACAGAAACATTCTTTGCCCACTTCAAAACAGAACCCTCTACACTAAACCTCTTTAAGCCAACTCTAATAAGAGAATCGGTTAATGACTTTGTACGCGGAGACTAAATCGACAACCAACCAGAAAACCAAAAAGAGGCTAAACCTTAGCCTGACATTTCATTATAAACAAAGTTAGATGAAGAATAAAAGTAAACAAGTTTACTTTACGATTTCTCGTTTCTTCCAGCGCAGGTTCTTGCCCTTGCATTTTCTGCATTTCAAGGCGGTTTCAGCATTGCGTGCACCGCAGTCTCTGCAGATTTTCATGTATAAGCGGTGCTTCTGCGCGATGGTTTTCTTGACTGGGTCTAATATCGGCATTTTCTATGTTCCTTCCGTTTAGGGTTACATTTTGATGTTTACGTCTCTGATATACCTTTTGTCTAAACGCCGCCAATCCAGTAGAATTTACTTGATTACCTCGATGGTGACATAGCTGCGGGTGTCCTCTATACCGTCTATGCTGTAGAGTTTCTTTAGGATTTCATCCAGATTCTCTCGCTCCACAATGATTAAAGCATCGACTTCGCCTGCGATGCGAAAAGCCCTAGAAACCGCCAACTCGTGCAACTGCTCGTAGACGTGGATGCGTTTGACGGGCGAAACTTTGAGCAGAATAAACGCCGGTGTTGTGGAGACGCCTAATGCGGCTAAGCCTTTTTCGGTTACGTCGATGAACCCTCTGCCGGTGCGTATGTACCCGCGGTTCTTGAGTTTGCGCAGGTGCACGTTGAGGGCTTGGCGGCTGACGCCCAGCTGGCCTGAGAGCTCGTCTTGTTTAACTCGAAGTGTGTAGGTGTTGGTGGATTTTCCCTTTTCGTATAGGGTTTTCAATAGTTGGATTGAACGTTTAGTTAATGGTTCCAAACGCGTCACTTATGTAATATTTGTTGAGTTAAACCTTTACAAATAGTGTGGTTGCTTATGAATCTGATGCTTTCAAAAGAGCACTAAACCAAAGAACCGCCTACTAAACCGTATCAGATGCACTCCAACACACAGAAAATTGTTCGGCTAGAACACAAACCCCCTACCACAACATATTTATGCAGATAAAAAGGTAAAGAAGCCAATTAAAAGTAAACTAGGAGTGAAGCGGAACCGTGACCGAGGCCCCAGGCAGCGCAGTCTTAATCGGCAAGAAACCAATCATGAACTACGTCCTTGCGTGCATCACTTTCTTCCACGGCGGAGCCAAAGATGTCAGCATCAAAGCGCGGGGCAGATCCATAAGCAGAGCAATTGACGTCGCCGAAGTGGTTAGGCACAGATTCCTACCTGATGTTAAAATCAAAACCATCAGTATCGGGACTGACCAGTTCCTCCCAATTGACCAAGAGGAAGAAAACCCCCAAGGCTCCACTAACGTGAGCACCATAGAAATCACGTTAACCCGATAATTCACGAAGAAGCTAACCTCCTCCTTTGCAGGAAAACCGACTCTCAATGAAAACAGAACTATGCAGTTTCTGCTTAAAAAGCGGCATACTATGCCAAAAGTGTTCAGCTAAAGTGAAGGCTGGCGAAATCAGTGACTTAGACCTGAAAATCGCCCGTTTACTGCTCAATTTAGAAGAAAAGTATCCTTCCCTGCAAAACGTCTGCTTCTACAAAGCAGTCGACGTTGATAAAACCTTAGCCCTCCTCGTCGGACACGGCGACGTTCCCAAACTATTGGGGTACGGCGGCAAAATCGTGAAAACCATCGGCGACGAAACCGGCAAAAATGTGCGCATACTAGAGTACGGTGTTGACGACCGCAAATTCCTCGAAGACTTGTTTGTGCCTTTCAACATCTTAACCATCAACACCATCTGGCTTCCTGACGGAACCACTGAAACACGCGTCATCCTGAAACGTAAACGCGGCGCACAAATGCCAACGGACCTCAAAGCACTGAAGGAAATCGCAAGCAAAACACGTAAAATGTCTTTGCGTGTCGAAATTGCAGACTAAAGGTTGGCAGCACTATGAACTTGGACTCTATCGGCGACTGGGTTAGAAGTAATTACACTTCTCAAGTTTCCCCTGACCTCGACGGCAAAGAAGTCACCCTTTTTGGTTGGGTTCAAGAAGTCCGCGATTTAGGTGGATTGCGCTTCATAATTCTTCAAGACCGTGAGGGGACTGTCCAAATTACCATCCCCAAAAAAAGGGTACCTCCAGAAGTTCTCGCTAAATCCGATTTACTCCAGAAACGTTTCAGTTTCGGCGTTAAAGGTACCGTTAAAAAAACCAACATGACCAAACGCGGCGTTGAAGTGGTTCCCGTAGCTATCAAAGTTTTCAGCACTGCAACAGAGCAACTTCCAATCGACATAACTGGCAAAACCCCCGCCAACATCGAAGTTCGGCTCGATGCCCGCCCACTGGACCTAACGTTAGAAACCAGCTTGGCCGCTTTTAAAATTCAGCACGTCGCCCTGCAAGCTATCCGAAGCTATCTTTATGAAAAAGGCTTCATGGAAGCTCATAGCCCGCGCATTATTGCCTCTGCAACTGAGGGCGGCGCGGAACTTTTCTCTATAGACTACTTTGGGCAAAAAGCTTACCTTGCGCAGAGTCCCCAACTTTACAAAGAAGAGTTGACGCTTAGCTTTGAGAAAGTGTTTGAGGTTGGGCCGTTTTTCCGAGCTGAGGAATCGCATACACGGCGTCATCTCAGTGAATTCACCTCTGTTGACGTTGAAATGGCGTTTGCAAACGCCGATGACGTTATGGTTCTTCTTGAGCAGGTAATCCATTACACTTTTGGTGTTGTTAAGGAAAAATGCTCAGCTGAGTTGGCTCTTTTGGGTTTCACGCTTGAAGTGCCCGAGTTGCCATTCAAACGCTTAAGTTACACTCAAGTTTTAGAAGACCTCAAGGGTCAAGGTGTAGACATTCCTTGGGGCGAAGACATCTCAACCGATGCCTTCCGAGTTCTTGGCAAACTCTATCCGTACTTCTACTTTGTTACAGATTGGCCTACCCACGCAAAAGCTTTCTACATTAGACCGCGGGATGACAACCCTGAAGTCAGCGAAGGTTTTGACTTAATGTACGGCTACATCGAGTTAACCAGTGGTGGTACACGCATTTGCGACAAAAATCAGCTCATTCAGCGTCTTCAAGAAAAAGGGCTTAACCCCGACTCGTTTAAGATGCATCTTCAAGCCTTCGATTATGGTATGCCTCCGCATGCGGGTTGGGCGATTGGTTTGGAGCGGTTAACGATGATTTTGACGGGTATTAAAAACATTCGGGAAGTTACGTTGTATCCTCGTGACCGCGTTAGGCTTACGCCCTGATTCTTTTTCTTCTTTGTGTAGGTGTGGTGGTTTTTGCGGCGCCACAAGATAGGCGTTGAAACGCGTTGCTTTTTTGGAACGGGTTGTGTTGCTTATGTGGACGGGGTGTGGCTGAGGAGTTTTCGTGCACATGCAACATGGGTGCTATGTTGAATCTTGTACGGTGTGGTGTGGCGGCATGTTGCGGCGCAACCAATCTACAACAAGAAACGAAAATTAAGTCATGCCCGTGATTTGCGTTTGCCAATTAAATGGTTAGTTTGGTTCCGGCGTGAGTTCGGCGACTCCTAAAATCGCCTGTCGACAGCTTTTGGGCTACGTTACTTTGAATGGAAAAGCAGTTATGCTGCCATGGATAGAACCCACTTCACTGAGCCGCATGTACGGCAGGGTGGGAAAGTCTCGGTTTTAGACAGTGGAATACGTGCGTTTTCGCCTTTGTCTTTGCAGAAGTGCTCATATAGGCCTGATTCGGGGCATTTTTCGCCTGTGCGGAAAAACTTGGGTTTCTTCTCTACTTTCTTTGCCTTCGCATTTGTTTTGGGTGCGGCGGCTTTGGCGGGTTTAGTAGTTTTAGGCGCAGCCTTCTTTACAGTTTTCTTTGGCATGTGAATCAAATCATCATGTGGACAAGTTAGGGATAATAAGCTTTCCTAACATTAACAGATATATGTCTAGTTCGTTAAGCGTCTAGAGTACTTTTGTGAGGGTTTCCATGTTGAAAATCGTGTTTGCGCAGCCGTTTTTAATCAGCGGAATAGCCTGCCCTTTAACGTCAAGACTTGGCAGCATGTGACCCATCATTTTCATCTCTTCTCCACAAGCCACACCCACAATGCCTTCGTAGTGGTTGTTTTTGAGAATCTTTGGAATACATGAGCCGCCTGGCACAATGTAGACGTCATAGCCTTTGGTTTTAGCATACTCGTTGGCTTTGTTAACTATACAGTCCTCTGAGCATTGGCCACAAACATAGGTGGGTATGCTTGGCTCAAAGGTTGCTTTGCAGCGGCTATCCATGAATTTGCGAGAACAATGCGGGAGAAAAAGCGCACGCTTCTTTGTCTCCAGAAAACCGTTTCTTTCGTTGATGTTTATAGCTTGCAAATCTATAAGGTCTTCCAGCAGCATCACGGCGTCTGTCAAGTTAAGGCCGGTTGCTTCTTGGATTTTAAATTTGATGATTAAATCGTGGGTTGTTTTAAGCAGACTTTTATGCATGCCCTTTTGGTAACTAAGTACAGTTAGTTCCGTAAAGAAGAAACGCGGCACCTTTGACAAATCGAAAGTGAACTTATAGGGCATAAGATAGGATAGTTAATTTGCACCTTAAAAGAATACCTGTGAGCTATTTAGTTTTCTTTAGGTTTTTTCTTCTCCAGATTTGTACCTAAAAACTCTTTTATTACTTTTAGCTCCTCACGTAACTGCTGGACTTCCACCTCTAAACTTGATGCTTTAACTTCGGCGGCGAAACGCAGTTTCTGAAGCGAGTCGGATTCGATGGATTCAATTTGGTCGTGGAGGTTTGCATTTACTTCTCTTAATTCGTCGCGTATCTGCTCAAGCTTGGAAACTGCTTTGAGAACTGACTGTTTCTCTTCAAAGCCGCCTCCAAATTCAGCCATGAAAAAACCAGCAAAAAGAAAAGGAGGGATTTTTAGATGCTTATCTGGAACATTAATCGTTCGACAAGTTCCTTGTAGCGGTTGCGTATGGTGACTTCAGTGACTTGAGCGATTTCAGCGATTTCCCGTTGAGTCTTGCGTTCACCCGTCAAAACCGACGCTACATAACTCGCTGCTGCAGCAATGCCGGTGGGGCCTCTTCCTGAGGTTAACTTGAGTTCTTTTGCTGATGCCAAAATTTTGTGTGCGATTTCTTCAACTTTGCCTTGCATAGTTAGCTGGTTGGAGAATTTGGTGATGTACTGGCTTGGGCGTAGCGGCGGGATAGAGTAGTTGAGTTCCCGGATGAGGAAGCGGTAGCTTCGGCCGACTTCTTTTTTGTTGACGTTGGATGCCTGTGCGATTTCGTCTAGTGTGCGGGGTAAGCCGCATTGGCGGCATGCAAGATAGAGCGCTGCGGAGGTGACGCCTTGAATTGATCTGCCTCTGATTAGGCGCTCTTTGACTGCTTTACGGTAAATAACCGAGGCTGTTTCCAGGATGTTTTTTGGCAAGTTGAGGTTGTTTGATATCTTGGTGATTTCTGAGAGTGCAAACGCCAAGTTCCGCTCTGTTGCGTCGGAAACTCGGATGCGGCGTTGCCATTTACGCAGGCGGTAAACCTGCGCTTTTTGCCCTGGAGATAGGCTTTTGCCATAGATGTCTCGGTCGTGCCAGTCAATGGTGGTTGAGAGTCCTTTATCGTGGATGGTATATGTTAGGGGGGCACCGACACGGGTGCGTTTGGAACGTTGCTCGTCGTCGAACGCGCGCCATTCGGGTCCGCGGTCGGCGAGTTTCTGTTGGACCACAACACCGCAGTCCATACATACAATTTCGGCTGCTTCTGAATCATGCATAAGACGTTGGCTTCCGCATTCGGGGCAAACTCGAGCCTTATAGGGTTCGCCTTTGGATGCAGCGCCTGAATCTACATCATCTTGTAGCTTTGTATTTCTGATCATTCTCTCTTCTGCTCCGTTTAGTCTTCGAGAGAAGCAGATACACTTGTTTATTCACTAATTTGGCGGGTTCCTTGACTGATGGCTTGATAACCGCATAGGGTGCTGAGACCGGGCCAATAATATCAAAAACTCTGCCAATGACTGTTAAGTTCTCGTCGACAACTTCGGAGCCGATCTGTGGAGTATTCTCAGTAGCTTTAACAATAGCGTTTCCTGAAGGAGATACATTTGTAATCCTGCCCAGTCTTTGCAAACGCTTTTCCCCTCTCGAAAACCATGTTAGTACCCGTAACTCGGCTTTTAAATGTTTCTGGATGTATATAGAGTGGAGGAGATAGATGGGAGTTTCCCGTAGAAAGCTTATTAAATAAGGACTGCGAGTAAGACTGTGCCTTAACAAGGGTGAGGCTAAGAAAAATGACTAAACCATTCTATGTAAAATATGAAGTCCCAAAAGAACTAGTTGATGCAGCCTATGAAGCCCTAACGATTGCTTCAAAATCAGGATCAGTTAGGAAAGGAACAAACGAAGCCACTAAAGCCGTGGAACGCAGCCAAGCAAAACTCATCGTCATCGCAGAAGACGTTGACCCCCCAGAAGTCATCGCACACTTACCACTCCTATGTGACGAACGCAAAATCCCATACGTCTTTGTCCCAAGCAAAGAACAACTCGGCAAATCCATCGGCATCGATGTTCCATGCGCAGCTGCATGCATTATTAGAGAAGGCGAAGCAGCAGGTCTCATAAAAGAAATCGTGACACGTATCGATCAGGTTAAACGAGGCACTCAGTAATATGAGTAGCAAAGACGCAGCGGAAGATCAAGTTCCCTCCGAAGTCATCCAAATCATTGGTCGCACAGGCGTCACAGGCGAAATTACACAGGTCAGAGTTCGCATCATGGAAGGCAAAGACAAAGGCAGAATCATCACTCGCAACGTTAAAGGACCCGTGCGCGTTCAAGATATATTGATGCTTCGAGAAACTGAACGTGAAGCAAAGAAAATCACAAGATAAATTACCATGGAGACTTTGTCATGCCAAAACCGAGAAAATGTTCATTCTGTGGTGCTGATTTCCCAGCTGGCACAGGCATGATGTACGTTAAAAACGACGGCTCAATTCTCTGGTTTGATTCCAGCAAATGCAAAAAGAGCAGTTTAGCCTTCAAACGTGACGCACGCAAGCTGAAGTGGACTCAGTACTTTGGTAAAGAAGAGAAAGGCAAAGGGTAAATCCTTAGCTTTTCGCTCTTTCTATCTACCTTTTCATTTTTGTATTCGTTTTTGCAGTTAAACCTTATATTTGTAATTCCTACGTTTTTTGTTTAGGTGGAAATGTTGCCGGTGTTTCTTGCTAAACGGGAAGTTTTTGATTGGTTGTTGCAGGGCCAAAAAACTATTGATGTGCGTAAGGGTCGCCCGATTGTGGGGGATACTGCGGTTTTTATGTCGGGTCCGCGCAGGTTGGCTTTGAGGGTTGTTGGGGTGCAGTCTGGGTTGCTTGGGGAGGTTGTGCGGGAGGATAATTTTCGGTTGGTTATTCCTTCGGCTGGCAGTGTGGCTGAGGCGTTGGCTTATTTCCGTGGGTTGTATGGTGTTTGTGATGGGGTTTTTACGGCTTACTCTGTTGCTCCGTGAAACGGTTTTGGGCTATTTTTTGCGGAAATCGTCTGATTGGTGGCTTTTTGTATGGTTGGTGCTTGGTGTATGTTTCGTTTTTCGTAAAAATAGTCTGTAAAACGTAATGCTTAAATATAGTGTCGCGCATCACATGGTTGAATCTTAAAGAAGGAATCAAAGTTGGTAGCATTCAGCGGCTGTTACACTGCATTAGTAACCCCCATGAACAGTAATCGCCAAATCGATTACGAAGGATTACAGCAATTAGTGGAGTTCCAACTCAAAAACGGCGTCAAAGGCATCCTAGGCGTCGGCACAACAGGCGAAAGCCCTACACTAGATTGGAACGACCACAGCAAAGTCATCGAGAAAATCCATGAATTCTCAACCAACCGAAGCCTCACCATAGCCGGCACAGGCAGCAACAGCACCCAAGAAACCATGGACGGCACCGAACACGCTTACAACGCAGGTGTACGTGCAGTGCTACTAGTAGACCCATACTACAACGGACCCAGCTCCATAGAAATCAGAAAAGAATACGTCGAACCCATAGCGCAAAGATTCCCCGAAGTCCAAGTTATACCCTACATCATCCCCGGAAGAACTGGCACACAGATGTACCCTCAAGACATCGCCATCCTCCATGACCAGTTCCCCAACGTACGCTGCGTCAAGGAAGCAACAGGCGACCTCAAGAACATGGAGTTAACCCGCACTCTTTGCGGAGACGACTTCGACATCTTAAGCGGCGACGACGACAAAACATTAACCATGATGCTTTCGCCCGACATCCGAGCAAGCGGCGTCATATCAGTCACCGCAAACGTTGCTCCACGCGCCGTATGCACCATGGTGCACCATATCTTGGACGGAAACCAAGAAGCCGCCAACGCACTGGTACAGGCGCTCCAGCCGCTGTTTAGCATAATCACAGTGAAAACCCAAGAGCGAACCCCATACGGAGCAGTAACCTGCAGAGCACGCAACCCCCTGGCCTACAAGACTCTGATGAACGTGCTAGGCATGCCCGCAGGGCCCTGCAGGCAACCACTGGGCAAAATGACCCACAACGGCATCGAAGCAGTCCTAACAGCTGCACGCAAAGTACACCAAGCCAATCCACAAATCCTTGAGCCCGTCGCCGAATTCTTCGACGTCGACTTAAACGACCGCCTCTACAACGAGAAGTACCTGGAAGGCCAGTACTATGCTTAAGCTCTGCATCGCAGGCGCTTCAGGAAGAATGGGGCAAGCAATCATAAACGAAGCCACCGCCAAAGGACACCAAATAGTCGGAGCAATAGAAGCTCCTTCTTCACCTGCTGTCGGAAAAACCCTCCGCCAACTCGGTATGAACTCCGACACAACAATCCTTAACAGCGAAAAAATCGCTGAAGCATTGGAAAACGCCGACACATTCATCAGCTTCACCGTACCCGCAGCCGACTTAACAAACATTCCAATAGCAGTAGACCACGGTAAACGCATAATCTTGGGCACAACAGGCTTTACCCCCGACCAAAACCGACAAGTTACAGCTGCAATGTCGGGCAAAGTCCCTGCAGTGTTCGCACCAAACTACAGCGTCGGAGTCAACATCCTCTTCCAACTCGCAGAACAACTCAAACTCTTCCCCCAAGGCTTCGACGTAAGCCTAAGCGAAATCCACCACACAGGCAAAAAAGACGCCCCCAGCGGAACCGCCAAGAAACTCGAGCAAATCATCTCACAAGCCCGCGGCTACACCAAAACCGTTTACGGCAGAGAAGGCCTCAGCCCGCGCCAACCGGCGGAATTGGAGTCTGTGGCGCTTCGAGCAGGCGGAGTTCCAGGCATCCACGACATCATCGTGGCGGGACCAAACGAGATGCTGCGCATAGAGCACACAGCCTTTAGCAGAAACGTTTTCGCACAGGGCGCCGTAATCGCCGCCGAATGGTTAAGCAAGCGAACAGACGCCAAAATCTACACCATGGCTGACGTGTTAGGATTAACTTAACAGTAAAATTCACCATTAACTTTTTTATCAAGAAACGATTAGAATCAAACTGTAAAGGAAGAATAACGTAATGTCAAATAAGCGAAGAGCCGCTGTTTTAGGCGCAACCGGCGCAGTTGGACAACGCTACATTCAACTGCTCCAGAATCACCCCTGGTTCGAAATTTCCGTGTTAGCCGCATCAGAGCGGAGCGCAGGAAAAAAATTCAAAGACGCCTGCACCTGGCTTATGGAAACCGAGATGCCCAAAGAAATCGCAGAGATGCCAGTTGCAAACATAGACGTCAAATCAGCAGAGCAAACAGGCGACTTCGACTTAGTCTTCACCTCACTGCCCGGCGACTTAGCGGGACCCGTGGAAAACGAGTTCGGCTCACTATACCCCGTGTTTAGCAAAGCATCCGCACACCGCATGGACAAAGACGTACCGTTAATCATTCCAGAAATCAACGCCGACCACGCAGAACTGGTCAAGGTACAGAAGAAAAACCGCGGCTGGAAAGGCTTCATAACAACCGACCCTAACTGCAGCACCATCGGCTTAGCCATGACACTTAAGCCTCTGATGCAGTTCGGCATACAGCAGGTTATGGTTACAACCATGCAGGCACTTAGCGGAGCTGGATACCCCGGTGTGCCCTCCCTGGATATAATCGACAACGTCGTGCCCTTCATTTCAGGCGAAGAAGATAAGATGGAAACTGAAGCCCTCAAAATCCTGGGTACATACGACGGGTCAGCAGTTAAATTCTGCGATTTCAAGATGAGCGCCAGCTGCAACCGCGTCAACGTTAAAGACGGCCACCTTGAATCTGTCTTCGTAAAACTGGGTAACGAGCCTTCGCTTAAGGAAGTTGAAGCGGCATTCACGAGCTTTCAGGGTGAACCTCAAAGGCTAAAACTGCCTTCAGCTCCGGCGGTGCCCATAATTGTGCGTCACGAAAAGAACCGTCCTCAGCCAAGATTTGACCGTGATGCAGGATGTGGACAAAGCGTAGTGGTTGGCAGGCTGCGAAAAGACCCTGTAATGTCGATTAAGTACATGTGTCTGAGTCATAACACTGTGCGGGGCGCAGCAGGCGGCGGCATCCTTAGTGCGGAGCTGTATGTAGCTAAAGGATTAGCCTAGACGCATCTAATAGTACGCTAACTTGATGGTGAATAACGATGGTTAAGAAGAAACTCCGTGACCCCTTAGAAGACCGAAAAGGCAACCTTTTCTTCGACGGCGTCTCAACAACTGAACTGGCAAAACAGTACGATACCCCTCTTTACTTGCTTAGTGAAAAACGTATCCGAGACAACTACGACCGCCTCTACGGCGCGCTCGTCAACAACTACAAGTACGTACGCATCTACTACGCAGCCAAAGCCAACACCAACCTAAACGTGCTGCGCATACTACACTCGCAAGGAGCATACTTGGACACTGTTAGCCCAGGCGAAGTGTTCTTGGCGCTCAGCGCTGGATTTGCCCCTGACCGTATCTTATTCACTGGCACAAGCGTTCGAAACGACGAACTCAAAATGCTCGTCGACGCCAACGTAACCATAAACGTAGACTCACAATCAGAAATGAACCGTCTACTCAAAATCTCAGTTCCGCAGATCCTCTCCGTCCGAGTTAACCCCGAAGTCGGCGCAGGACACCACAGCCACTGTATCACTGCAGGTCCCGACTCCAAATTCGGCCTCTGGGAAGAAGAAGTCATCCAAGCCTACGCAATCGCCCAGCGCGCAAGAGTTGGACGCTTCGGCATCCACATGCACATAGGCTCAGGCATCTTAGACCCAGAACCCTATGCTGCCGCAGTTGAGAAACTGCTAAGCATCGCCAAACGAGTGAAAAATGAAGTAGGCATTGACTTCGAATTCATCGACATCGGCGGCGGCTTAGGCATCCCCTACAGCCCCGAAGACAAAGAGTTGGATCTTGAAAAGTTCTCCAACAAAGTCATCGGCATGTTCAAAACCAAAGTCAAAGAATACGGGTTAGGCAAGCCGTTCCTGTTCGTGGAACCCGGCAGATACGTCGTCGGCGACGCAGCCATCCTTCTAACAACAGTTAACACTTTGAAGGTTACTCCCGCCCACAAGTACGTCGGCGTAGACGCAGGCTTCAACACCCTTGTACGTCCAACAATGTATGGCAGCTACCACCCCATCTTAGTCGCTAACAAACTCAACGCGCCCGAAAAAGAAATCTACGATGTTGCTGGCCCGATCTGCGAGTCAGGCGACCTGTTAGCCAAAGACCGCATGTTGCCCAAAATAGAGGAAGGCGATCTCCTTGCAGTTCTAAACGCAGGTGCCTACGGCTACAGCATGAGCAGCCAATACAACAGCCGTCCAAGAGCTGCAGAAGTCATGATTAAAGGCGGCAAACCCGTCATCGTCCGAGAACGCGAACAACTAAAAGACCTCATTACTAACCAGCGTGTGCAGAGTGACCCGTGATGCAGTTCTGGAAAATGCATGGGCTCGGCAACGACTACGTCGTTGTGGATAACCGAGACCAAAAAATCGGTGAAGTCCGCATGTCTGAGGCGGCTAAGAAGCTGTGTGACCGCCGCTTCTCAGTAGGCGCGGACGGTTTGCTTTTGGTTTGTCCCTCTAAAGTTGCGGATGTGAAGATGCGGATTTTCAATTCCGACGGTAGCGAGGCAGAAATGTGCGGCAATGGTATCCGGTGCTTTAGCAAGTACTGCTACGAAAACGTTGTGGTGAAGAAAACTGCTTTTCCAGTGGAAACCTTGGCCGGCATAAAACATGTGGAGTTAAATTTAAACGGAGACGAAGTTGTCTCTGTCAAGGTGGATATGGGAGCCCCTAGCTGGCAACGCCAATCTCTCCCTATGTTGGGCGAGGGAGAAGCGGTGAACGAGACTTTAACCGTTGACGGCGAACCCTACCGGGTAACCTGCCTCTCCATGGGTAACCCCCACTGCGTCACGTTCGTAGAAGACGTAGACACCTTTCCAGTTGACTACGTTGGACCCAGCATCGAAAACGACAGGGTATTCCCCAAAAGAGCCAACGTCGGCTTCGCACAAGTTCTTAGCCGCGGCGAGATGAAAGTCCGCGTTTGGGAGCGGGGATGCGGAGAGACCCTCGCCTGCGGTACAGGGATATGCGCTGCAGTTGCAGCCGCCAACCGTCTCGGCAAAGTTGACGGAAAAGTAACAGTTCACGCTTTAGGCGGAGACCTTCACGTCGAAGTTGCAGATACGATTTACCTTTCTGGAGCCGCTGAGAAAGTCTATTTGGGTACACTATTCAAGGAGCTATAAACCAATGTTTGAGTATGCAGAACGAATCAAACGGTTACCACCGTATCTTTTCGCTGAAATAGAACGCATTCAAAAAGAAAAGAAAGCACAGGGCG
The DNA here is from genome assembly GCA_963716035.1 of uncultured archaeon. Taxonomy (GTDB): domain Archaea; phylum Thermoproteota; class Bathyarchaeia; order Bathyarchaeales; family Bathycorpusculaceae; genus Bathycorpusculum. The sequence goes on from OY970286.1 coordinate 635,776, forward strand.
TGGACTTAATTTCTTTGAGCATAGGCGATCCTGATCTTCCGCCGCCTCAATTCGTAGTGGACACGTTGGCTAAGGAAGCCTCAGACCTCAAAAACCATAACTATAGCTTCAGCCAAGGCGAACCCGACTTTCGAGCAGCCGTCACAGCATGGTACAAAACCCGCTTCAACGTCGACTTAGAACACGACCAAGTCGTCGCACTCCTAGGCTCTAAAGAGGGCATCGCAAACATCGCCCGCGCATTCATCAACCCCGGCGACCACGTGCTCTGCCCTGACCCAGCCTACCCTGTGTACGCTAACGGTAGTACAATTCTCTGCGACGGTCAATCCGTAACTCTGCCGCTTCTTGAAGGAAACAATTTCCTACCTGATTTCGAAGCAGTGGATGCTCGACGAATTAAAATGATGTTTATAAACTACCCTAACAACCCCACAGCCGCCACCGTAACCACCAAATGCCTTAAAGAAGCAGTGGAATTCGCCAAAGAAAACAACATCATCCTCTGCTACGACAACGCTTACTCAGAAATCACCTATGACGGCTACAAAGCACCTAGCATCCTCGAAATCGACGGCGCCATGGACGTTGCAATTGAGTTCCATTCGCTGTCAAAAACATTCAACATGACGGGTGACCGCATTGGCTACGCTGTGGGCAACAAGCAGCTTGTAGCAGGCTTGACTAAGGTGAAGTCGCAGATAGATTCGGGTCCGTCGGTGTACACTCAGAAAGTCGCTGTCAAAGCCTTGGGCAGCTACACAGGCAGAGATCAACCGGACTTTCTGCAGAAAAACAACAAAATCATGGCAGAACGCCGCGACCTGCTCGTTGACACTCTTACCAAACTGGGTTACCCCTGTGAGAAGCCCAAAGCTACCTTCTATGTGTGGGTTAACTGCAAAGGAGACTCTATGAAGTTTGCAGCTAAGCTGCTTGACGCAGGCGTCGTCGTCACACCCGGCGTCGGCTTCGGGAAACACGGCGAAGGCTTCGCAAGAATAACCTTCACGGCGCCTAAGGAACGTATAGCTGAAGCCTGCCGCAGAATCGAGCAGGCACTTTAGCTTTCCTTACTTTTTTGTCGCCATTCTTGTTGCAGTTTTTCAGCCATGTTGCCGTCTTCAAGGATAAACACGCCGTGGTAGCCGCAGTTTTTGCAGTCCCAAGTTGACCAGAACTGGGGCATGCCTTGCGCCCAGAAAATGTCGGTGGAGCCGCATTTGGGGCAAAATTTTGTTGCAAACGGTTCTTTCCTTTCTTTTTCCTTCTTTTTAAAAAGCACTGCTGTCGCCTTAACGGCTAGGTGGATTGACGGTTATTAAGGCTTATTTAAGTTGGAAGCACTGGTTTACGGGTGTGCTGTTATGTCTTTATGGAAGAAGCTAAAACATTTTTGGCGTAAAAGCCCCCGCTCCAAAAAAACAAAAAACAACACAAGCGCTTACAATACTTTGCCCTACTATTATCCGACCGAGCAAGTATCCAACCGACCTAAACTAAAGAAAAAAATGCGCCGCCGCTAAAAAGCGCAGCCATTTGAGGCTTTAGAGGCCAGCGCTCAACGTTGTAATAATGAACAGCACATAGATTGCCAGCAGTACTATGCCTTCTTTCCAAGTGATTTTCTTTCTGGAGAGGAAGTACCAGAAGAACGTGTTGATTATCATTGAGAACAGTATTAGGTTGAGGTAAACCGACATGTTTAGCATAACTGTTGAGCCAATTAACGCTGGCACGAATAGGGTTACGCCTAAGATGAGGGTGGTGTTGAAGAAAGCTGCGCCGATGATGTTGCCTAACGCTAGGTTGGCATGGCCGCGAAGGATTGACTTGACTCCTATAGTTAACTCTGGAATGCTGGTGCCCAACGCCACTATGGTTGCGCCTATGACTTGCTGGGAGATGCCTGCGGAGGTGGCGATGGCTATGGCGGAGTTAACCATAAAGTTAGCGCTTATAACGACACCTAACGCTCCCAAAATCGTGAAGGCGACGAGCCGTTTGAGTTTTCCTTTTTCATGAGGCTCTATTTCTACGTCGGTTTCTTCAGTGGTTATGCGGACTTTAGATAAATGGTAAATGTAGAATACGAACACTCCAAGCAGAATCAACCCGACAAACCACGCCCAATCCGCAGAGATATAGAGCAAAATAAGCGGCACAACTGAGGCGACGAATAGGCCGAATTCTATGTTGCTTAGTTCGGAGGAGACAAAGTTTGGGATGATGTTGTTGTCTTTTACGTGTGGCGTTTTGTTTCGTTTACAGACATAGCGTATGTTTAGGGCTAAGATAACGGCGCCTATTCCTAAAATGGCGGATATGTTGAATATGTTTGATCCAATAGCGTTTCCTATAGATAGGGCTGCACCGCCTGAAAGTGCTGCGGAAAGCGCCACCGTCAACTCTGGAAGCGTAGTGGACAACGAAATCAGGGTAAAGCCAATGGAGGTTTTTCCCAATTTGGAGATAGCGGCGATTTTTGTTGCGTATTTTATGACGACGTCGCTGGTTAGGTTTAGGAAAAGGATGGCTACCGCGATTATAGCGATGTTTATGAGGAAATCTACGTTGAATAAGTCCACTCTGCTTTCCTGCCTGTCTATTGAGCAGTAGGCAAAATCTGAGTTATGCATTTAAAAGCATTTCTTAGCAAGCGGCCAAACCAGCCATTAGCATATAACCCATTTTTCACCTAAACCGCTAATTAGCTAAGCATAGCGGCTGCGGGCGAAATTATAAATATCAAAAAATGCTTTCTCAACACAGGTCTGTATGTTATACGACAAAATATTGGTGGCAGTAGACGGCTCCCAACATTCTAACAAAGCCATAAAAGAAGCTATAAAAGTCGCCAAATTCACAGGCGGCCAAGTTACCCTAATCCATGTTTACCCCCTTGAACCTTTGGCTTCAACAATTGTTTCCCCTTCGCAGGAACTCTACAAAATCGTACAAAACGACGCCAAAACCCTTATGGGAGAAGCAAAAAAACTGGCGGAAACCGAAAACCCCGCTAAATCCGTGACTGGTTTGCTGCTTGAAGGCGACGCCGCAGAGCAAATCGTTAAAACCGCCCACAAGGACAGCTACGACTTAATTGTCATTGGCGCGAGAGGTTTGGGTAAACTTTCAGGGCTGATTCTAGGCAGTGTTAGCCAAGGCGTTGTAAAAGACTCCCCCTGCCCCGTGCTGATAACAAAATAGGCTGTTCTGCCCTTTTTTGGGGTTTTACTTTTTGACATAGACAGTGCTGGTTGGGTACGCCATATCGATGCCTTCCCTTTCAAACGCTTCTTTTATGGCGAAGTTAATTTGCTCTTGGGTTTCAAGATATTTACCCCAGTCAGACACTTTCACGTAGTAGACTACTAAGAATTTCAGACTGAAATCACCGAACTCTGTGAAGTTCACGCGGTCAAAAGTCGCTAACTCTATGCCCTTGATTATTTCAGTAATTATTCCCGGGATTTTCTTAAGTTTCTCTGAGGAAGTTTCGTATGTGACTCCCAAAGTGAAAGTTACTCGACGCTTCTCCAGTTTGCGGAAGTTGCGTAAGCTGCCGCCGGTGAGTTCTTTGTTTGAGATTACTAGTTCTTCACCTTGGAGCAGTTGAAGTCTTGTTGCACGCATGCCGATGTTTCGGACGGTGCCACTGTACTCGCCGACCACAATAAAGTCTCCGATTTCAAAAGGTCTGTCAAAGTAGATGGAAAATGCGCTAAAGAAGTCGCTTAGCGTGCTTTGCAGAGCGAATGCGATGGCGATGCCTCCGACTCCTAAGCCGACTACTGCGCCGGTTAAGTCTACTTGAAAGACGTAGAGAATGATTAGGAACGCTGCGATGAAGACAACTATCTGTATGATTTTCTTTAAGATGAAGAGTAAATGGTGGCTGTTTTTGCCTGCGATTAGGGCGGTTCGGCTGGCATACCAGTCCGCAACTATGTTTGCGACTTTGGTGACGGCGAAAGCGGCTAACAGTATCTCGATGACGGTGAAGACGCCAGTGAGAGTACCATTGTAGGGTTTAAGGAAAGAAAGCGGCTGCAGAGCGTACTCTATGCCCAAAATAACTATCATGATGATTATGATGACTTTTACGGCGTCGATGATGTCGTCGTCTAGGGTTGTTTCGGTTTTTTTTGCCCACCGTGAGAAATACCGGTTGAAAACCAGGTAGGCTCCCCAACCGACGAAGGCTACTACGGCGAAGATAAGTATGGAGGCTAGGATTTCGCCGTTTGATAAGCTTGTGTTGAAGATTTGCTTGAAGATTTCGGGGAGAGTAGCCATCTTGGGCTCTGTTTAATCTGTTAAGATATTTAAATTTCTTGGCTAAGTGCCGCAAAGCTATTGTTGTAGTCATTAACCTGAAGTCTTTCAAGAGTAAACGCATCCGCACGTTAACAATCCAAAAAAGCTTATACAACCAGCCACAACCAAAACGCAACGCAGCCCAAACGCCTACACCAAAACAGTTTGTTCTGCTTTGAGCCTTAGAAGATGATGTAGTAGGCACCGACTCTCGTCTTCAACTACTAGAAAAATAAAAAACCCAAAACAGAAAGAAAAGATATTAGAGCTGCTTATTTGGCAGCTGCTTTGGCAAGTTTCTTAAGAATCTGGTCTTTAGCAATGGTGTAAGCGATTGCGTAGTCGAAAAGTCCCTGTGGCTCAGCAGTGGCGCGTTTAATCATTTCCACTTCGGTTTTGATTTTTAGCTTACCGATAGCTAATGCGCCTATGCCCCAAACGCCTGGCTTCATATCTTTATCGTCGTTTGGACCAAGACCCTCCACGCCCAACGGCATGATTGCATTGATGTCTGCTACGATTTTGCATTTAGGTGCCTTTGCGAGGTCAGAGGCTGAAAGCAACTGGATGCCTCCTGCGCCTGCGGAGAGGATGATTTCTGCGTCTGCAACTGCAGCGGCGGTTTGCTCAGCTTTACTGACTTCAACCACTTTAACACGGTTACACCCGCATTCAGAGTTGATTTTGTCAGCAACTACTTGCCCTTTAGCTAAATTGCGGCTGGTTATGGTTACGTCTGCTTTCTCTGCGGCATAGATGCGTGCGGCGGTTTGGCCAACTGGACCAGTGCCTGCCAAGACAGTGACTTTTTTGCCTTCTAAGCTGCCGAGGCCCCTCTCCATAGAAGCGCCGAAGGTTTTGGCGACTGCTGCGGCTGCGGTGCTATATCCACCTCTTGGGTCAACGATAATGCTGTTTCCCCATGGCGCAGATTTCATGGCTTTCTGGGTGGCTGCGACGACTTTCTCGACTTCTTCAAAGTTGCTGCCGTTTATGAAGATTTTAGTGTGGGCTGCGCCTGCGGGTCCGCGTGGGAAAAGCAGGTCAAAGACGATTTTTGGAGCGTCTTCGCCTGTGACGTTCTCGAACTTAAATATCATTGAGTCTGGGAACGCGTCTATGGCGACGAGCATGTCGAATGGGCTACAGTATTTGTCTGTGTCTAAGAAAACGAAAACTGTTTTGAATTGGGGTTGTGCCAATTTAATTACACCTTAACTTGTTTGTGATGCACTTTGGGGATTTAAGAATTATCTAGACGCAACACCGCTTCCACTTTCACACTTGACCAATTCACAAAAACCACCTTTTTCTGATCAGCAGTTCAACATTCTGCAAGTTTAGAAAAACTACTTTTTTATATGCGCAACAACACCTTTTAGTAAAACAGTTGTTAGGTGGCGACCTGCCGATGGATTATTCTTCTAGTGATTGGTCAAAAATTCTCGAATTAAACAGCAAAAACCTCTCTGCCTTATTTGATAACATGATTGACGGGTTCGCATTCCACAAAATCCTCACAGATGCCAACGGAAAACCCATTGACTATATTTTTCTGGAAACAAACAAAGTCTTCGAAAAAATGACAGGACTAAAAAAGAAAAACATCATCGGCAAAAAAGTAACCGAAATCCTCAAGGGAATAGAAAACGACCCTGCAGACTGGATTGGCCGCTACGGCAAAGTCGCCCTCACAGGAGAACCTGCACAGTTCGAAAACTATGCTGCACCCCTAGAAAAATGGTACAAAGTTTCAGCTTACTCCCCCCAGAAAAGCTACTTCGTAGCAATATTTGAAGATATAACCGAACGCAAAAACGCCGAAACAGAGCTAAAAAAAGTAAAAGAGAATTGGGAAACCACCTTTGACGCTGTACCCGACTACATAGCACTCATAGACACAAACTATCATATAGTTCGCGCAAACGCTTCAATGGCAAAACAGCTAGGTGTCACACCAGACCAAGCGGTGAACTCCATATGTTACGAATGCATTCACGCTACCCATGGCCCACCCGAAAACTGTCCACACGCAAAACTAATGAAAGACGGCAAAGAACACGTTGCCGAAGTATACGAACCCCGCCTAGGCGGCTACTTCTTAGTAAGCGCAACCCCCATTCGAGACACAAACGGAAAACTAACAGGTTCAGTCCACGTCGCCAGAGACATCACCGAAAGGAAAAAAGTCGAAGACGCACTACGAAAACTAACGCAAACACTCGAAGAACGCGTCCACAAAGAAACCCTCAACGTAGAGAATGAACGTCAACGCCTCTACAATGTGCTTGAAACATTGCCGCCCTACATTGTACTTCTTGACAAAAATTATCAGGTTGTCTTCGCCAACAAAGTTTTCCGCGATTTATTTGGCGAATCAAAAGGACTGCCCTGCTACAAGTTTCTTTTCCAAAAGGATTCACCTTGCGAAAACTGCGAAACCTACAAAGTTTTGCAAACCACAAACCCTCAACATTGGCAATGGACAGGCCCCAACGGGCGAGACTACGATATTTACGATTACCCCTTTGCAGATCAAGATGGCTCTACCTTAATTTTAGAGATGGGCCTAGATGTTACCGAGCGCAAACATGCTGAAGCTGAGTTACAGAAGTATCATGGTCATCTGGAACAGCTGGTGGCAGAGCGGACAGCGGCACTGCGGGAAAGCGAACAGCGATGGGCTACTACGCTTTCCAGTATTGGTGATGCAGTTATAGCTACCGACATTAACGGCAGAATCACTTTCATGAACGCTGTCGCGGAACAGCTGACCGGTTGGGACCTCCACACTATAGAAGGCGAACCCATCGAGAAAGTTTTCAACATCATCAACCAAAACAGCCGCACAAAAGTTGTCAGCCCAGTCAATAAGGTTTTGGAGCAAGGCCTCACTGTTGGCTTGGCGAACCATACACTGCTCATTCGCAAGGACGGCATTGAAGTTCCCATTGATGACAGCGGAGCACCCATAGTTAATGACGACGGCAAAATCACCGGCGTGGTTCTAGTGTTTAGAGACATAGCGAACCGTAGAAAAACCGAGGATGCGCTTCTTCGTCAAGCGGCATTAATCGATTTAAGTCCCGACGCAATAATAGTAAGAAAATTCGACGGCACCATAACGTTTTGGAGCAAAGGCGCAGAGAGCATTTATGGGTGGACCCAAAAAGAAGCCGTTGGAAAAATGACGCATGAATTGCTACAAACAACATTTCCAGTAACTTTCGAAGAAATTGTATCCCAGCTTAAAACGTCCAAAGGATGGACCGGCGAAGTCTCTCAGAAAACAAAGACCGGCCGCAAAGTTATTATGCAGAGTTGCTGGCGGGCTGAAAAAACTGAACATGGCGAAATCGAAAGCATATTGGAATCCAACGTTGACATAACCGAGCGTAAGAATGCTGAGCAAGAAATTGAGCGCTTAGCTTCTTTCCCTGAGCTTAATCCCAACCCCGTAATTGAAATTAACCTTAAAGGCAGTTTAACATACATTAATCCTGCAACTTATCGACTGTTCCCAGGCATAAAACAGAAAGGTTCAAGCCACTACTTCTTTGAAGACTTAGAAAAAATATTGCAAAACTTCCGTGAAAACAATAACTTTACCTCTTACACGCGGGAGATTAAATTAAATGGACACTGGTATCAGCAGCAGTTCTACCTCGTTCCCAACCAACGCCTAATACGGCTTTACTTAACAGATATAGACGAATTAAAGCAAATCGAGGAAGCTCGTGCTCAAACACAGGTAAAACTTGAAGAATACGCTTGCCAAATGGAGGAACTTGCCGAGCAAAGAGCACAGCAACTGCAAAATGCAGAACGCTTAGCAGCAATTGGGCAAACCGCTGGCATGGTGGGACATGACATCCGTAACCCCCTGCAAGCGATAACAAGCGACATGTATATTATTTCTGAGGAAGCAAAAACACTCAAAGACAAACAAACTCAGCAGGATATAATGGAAAGTGTTGATTCAATCAACAAAAACCTTGCCTACATCAACAAAATCGTTAGCGACCTCCAGGACTTCACTAAACCGCTTCAGCCTAACCTGCAAGTCCTACACCTCGACGACTTAATCTCGAACATTCTCTCATCTATTTGTCTGCCTCCCAGCATCCAGGTCACAACCAACATCTACGACGAAGCAAGAAAAATCTTCACCGACTCAGCTTACATACGACGAATCCTTACTAACCTCTTAACTAACGCTATCCAAGCTATGCCCACGCAAGGCAGTCTGGTTATAGTTGCCACCAAAGAAAACGGGGCGTTAATCCTCTCAGTTAAGGACACGGGCGAAGGCATCTCCGAGGAGGCTAAAGCCAAAATGTTCACGCCTCTTTTCACTACAAAATCCAAAGGGCAAGGTTTAGGGTTAGCGGTGGTGAAGCGGCTTGTGGAATCATTAAACGGCACCATTACTTTTGAGAGTGAAACGGGAAAAGGCACAAAATTCATCGTCACTCTTCCCCAAAAACCCATGCCCTGACTCTGCACAGCTTTTTTTAGGCTGCTTCTAACTGTGCAACAGTTGGGAAAAATTTTATATGACCAGTCGTTAACTAAGAGCTATGCCTCCCCGCAATAAAGTCGCAAAAAAGAAGGCGAAAGCTCCCCTTCCGGCGGTCAAACGCAAAACTAACAAGTCAATGATTTTGGCTTTTGCAATTATCGCAGTTGTAATCGTTGCTTTCAGCGCCTTAGTTATTACTGGTCACCTCAATCAGCCTGAAATGACAACCGACCACTACGCTAACGCTAAAGAAGTGCTGTTGCAGACCAGCATGGGCAACATCACTGTAGCGCTCCGAAACGATAAACCCATAACCACAACCAACTTCCTTAACATAGTCTATGCAGGCGAATACGACAACACAGTATTCCACCGTATCATTGCTGGCTTCATGATTCAAGGCGGTCAACTAAACGGCGTCAACGTTGCAAATATTCAAGACGAAATAGGAACCGACAACCACAACTACAACGGCACCATCGCAATGGCAAACACCAACGCAGCTAATAGCGCAAGCAGCCAATTCTTCATAAACGTCGCTGACAACAACAACCGCTACTCAAGCTTCGACACAACCTACACGGTTTTCGGCAAAGTTGTCTCCGGCATGGACGTGGTTATGGCGATTTCCAACGTGCCCACCGACACAAACGATGCGCCACTCCAAACCGTGACCCTGATCAGCGCCACAGTCCTACCCTAATTTTCCTCCCTTTCTATTTCAACCCAGCATACATAAATCAATACCCATATAGCCTTCTTTCCAAATTGCTTCTAGCGGCGTAAATAATGGTTGATCAATACACTAACGGAGTAAAAATTCTCCTCCACACCAACATGGGAGACATAACCATTCAACTAAGAAACGACATGCCCATAACCACAGGGAACTTCAAAAACCTAGTCGAAAAAGGAACCTTCAATGGGACCATATTCCACCGCATCATTTCAGGCTTCATGATTCAAGGTGGCGACCCAACCGGCACCGGCTACGGCGACCCCTCCATCCCAGACATCAAAGACGAATTCACAAAGAAAAACTTCAACGACCGAGGCACCATCGCAATGGCAAATGCGGGGCCAAACACTGGCAGCAGTCAATTCTTCATCAACCTAGTAGACAACAACTTCCTTGACAGCAAGCATCCGCAGTTTGGCAAAGTTATCGAAGGCATGGAAGTCGTGGACAAAATCGGCAAGGTGCGCACTAACCCCAATGACAAACCTCTAAAAGACATAATAATCGCTTCTGCTCAAGTAGTGGCTTAAGTCAAACAAAAAATTAGAAAAAACTAGCTAAACTATTTTATTTTTTCTTTTCTGCTTCCGGCTTAGGTTTAGAACCGATTTCTACCACTTGGATGCTGATTTGGTATTTTTTGCCTGCAGCAACCATTTTGCCTGTGCCGTAGTAGCCTCTGCTTCCGGTTTTGAAGTCTTTTTTATCTAAAATGAAGTTCTGTTTATCGCCGTTGAGTTGGACACTTGCCATGTTTACGTTTTCTTCGCTCATATTGTTTCACCTATGGTTTAATCGGTGTCTTAGCTTTTCAACCTTTAGGATAATCCGCTCGTCTGCGGCTTCTTTTGCGGTTATTTGCCTTTTTTGGCGGCCCGCAAATCAATGGTTAACATAACAATGAAGGGCAGCGCAAGGTAGAACCAAGCAAAGAAGGCATTGCCAAACACTCCCGCAGCAGAGCCCGAAAGCAGATTCTGGTTAGAAAAATCCATGCCTAAGCCGCCTAGAGCTCCCAGCAGAGTAGAGCCAACAAGCGTTAACGCTAAACTTACCAGGAACTGCATTGAGAGCCGTCGTTCCCTGCCAAACATTAACGTGGAAACGATAGCAGACAACACAAACATCCACGCAAACGAGCAAATGAAGCCTGCCACCTCCGAACTCGAGGTTAACCAGGAGGCAACAGCTGGGGCTGCCTCGTAAAGCGAAGCAGCAACGGTCGTTAATGCAGCTTGGGTGAAAATTTGGTAACTCACCATCAAGGCCCATGCGCAAATCAGGTAAAATGCGGTTAACAGTATATGTCTACCCAAACATGACACTGCTTGAATCTGGATGTGGTTGTGTTTTTAAATTTGCCTACCCAAACGGCTCTAATGGGTTGTTGTGGGTTGGAAAAAGCTTTTAAGCCCTCGGTTTGCTGTTTCCTGTTTTAGGGCAAGTGAAGCATTCATGATTAAGGACGAAAAAATCATCGGCTACGTGCTTTTAATTCTCGGCGTCGCGATGTTGCTCTTTTCAATTGTTGAAATGGCAGCTGTCTACACTGGAGCTGTGTCAGCACCTAAAATTGTACAGCTCTCCGACATCACCATGCCCAATCAGGATGGTACCCAAATTGTTGTGATGCAGGGAGCACAAGCAAGCCAGTTGCCAAACATATTCTTCTGGTTTCTGCTAATGGTATTTGTGTTGCTTGCTGGAGGAAAAATAGCGCAAATCGGCGTTTCCCTGCTAAAGGACGTCAAAATCCACGTAAAAGACGCCTTAACCGACTCAGCCCAACCCGCATAAAACTGAAAAAGTGAACTGAATGGATTCGGCTCAAACAATCTACGCCACGGTTGCGTTGGCAATTGTTGTTGCGTTAGTGGTGAGTGCAGCGCTGTTTTTGCTTGTTCGCCGAGTCAAAAATGAACGGGTGCTTTATGGTTACGCTCCACCCAAAAGCAGCGCCTATCCGGGCTATTTTCTGTTAACCGCAGGGGCAGTAATTATCGTGGTTTCCGTGGTCGAGTTGGGGGTTTTGTTCGCTGGACCCACAAGCGCTGCGCCTTTTAGCGTGATGAATATTCCTCTTCTGTTTGGCGCAAACGTTCTCGAAGGCGACGTGGTTGGCTTAGGTTTAGGCGTAGCTTTCTGGCTTATCATCCTTTGGCTTGGAGGCAGAAAACTTTTCACTTTGGGGCTGGATTTGCTCAGAGGCACAAAAGTGGTTGTGGAATTCAGCAAAAACTAACCGGCTATTTTACGTATGCTGTTCCGTTCCAGCAGTCCCCGCATTTGGTGCTTAATCCAACTGTTTTAATGTTGGCGACCACGTTATCTTTACAGGTATCGCCTAAAATCGTGTTGCCGCTGTTCTCTCCATATTCTCGGATGCCATAACTCTGGGGGGTGCCCCAGTCCTTTGTATTGAAGGCTTGATTGTTCGAGACTATGCAGTCCCGGACCGGTAAAGCTCCGCCGGTTTGGTTGCCGCCGTTTAATGCGATTGCGGAGTAGCCTATACCGCCCTGGTAGCCGTTGTCGTAGATGGTGTTTTGGCTAACCACGTTCTTGTCACATCCGCCCTCGGTGAGAACGGAGAGCCGTATGCCGTCTTGGGTGTTGGTGTTTATGCGGTTGTCTACGATGCGGTTTTGGGGGGCGTCGGTGAGGCGTATACCGCAGCCTTTGTTTAGGAACACAGTGCAGCCCTCGATTAGGTTGTTTCCTGCGGTGTACATGCGTAAGCCGTCGTAGCCGTTTCCGCCTAGCTCGCAGTAGGCGACGGTGGAGTCGGATTGTAGTTGCTGTAGAAGTCCGTTCATGTTGTTGTGCCTCAGCGTGCAATATAAGATACGGTTTTCGATGCTTCCGGCTCCGGTGAGGCAGACGCCGTTGCCCATACAGTCGTACACTGAGAGTCCTTCAAGGCGGCTGCGTTTGACTACGTCGAGGCGTATTCCGTCGAGGTTTGGGGTGTCGGTGCGGTTGGTTCGCGCGCCGTCGATTGCCAAGTTCTTTATGACTAAATCGTAGACGTCGCTTCCCTCGATCAGTGGACTTTGAAGGGTGGGGCTGCGGACCAGCCTTGTTGCCAGGTTGCTTTTGCCCAGTGCGGGGTCGTCGCCGCCTTCTCCCTCTAGAATCGTGTGCGAATAAACTATGATAGAATGGGTAATGTTGTATCTGCCTGACTTGATGAAAACATAGTTTCCGGAGCTGAGGGCTTCGTTTATAACCGCGGCAGCGTCGTCGCCGCTGAAAGCTACTGCGCCGTTTTTGTCTTGGGCGTAGATTTTACCGTCTTTTTGGTCCACAATGTAGTCTGCGGCATTGGGGGCTACTTTGATGAGGCTGCTGATTGATGCTCCGGCAATTAAGCAGACGACGCAGAGGAAGACAACTAAGATGTACCCTGCTTTTCCATTCAACCTCAAACTCGTTTGCCCCTGAAGTGTTGCTCTGTATTTTTAGCAGTTGACCGTTAACAACGTTTTGGACTAAACTTATGTTTTTCCACTAATAACACGGTGACTCAGCAAGGGAGCATGCAGTTTTCTGAGGTTGTTTCTCCATTTTTGTGCTTAAGTTGGGTGAGTTTTTAGGCCATAGTAAAGCGTGACTGCAAACAGCAAAACAAACACCACCTCTACTCCAACAACAATGAACAAAGTCATAGTGTGGCTTTCCTGCATCTCCTCAGTTGTCGGGACAATCGACACGTTACCGTTAGTATTCATGCCCGACGGGTTCTGGATAATAACGTAGTTGTCCAAGTCGTTGTCTGCCTGTTCTATTAGAATCGCCAATGGGGCAATGATGGCGACAGCCAAAAAAATGGCGGCTACAACAAAAAAAGTTCTATGAACCAAAAGTATCCTCCACCTAAACAAACAGTTAACTGTGGTAATTAAGCTTGAGGACTGCCCGTTGGTACCCACAAAAAGATGTCTGAAAAGCTTCCTAAATTAGCGACCGTTTTTTCCCTTTAGAAATCGGAAAAAAGCGCCCAAATCTTTAGGTTTAACAAAGAATGCGGGAACCTTGCCGCGGTAATCCCGATAGCCTTCCTCGAAGCGGTCAATCAATTCTTTCTCTTCCACAAAATGCACGTGTATGTAGAAACAAGCAAGAAAAACCATGAAGGCTCCAATCGAAAGAGGCGTGAAAGTGAAGAAGGTTCCTCCAAGGCAAACCAAGATAGCTCCTGCGTAGGTGGGATGTCGGAGAACAGAGTAGATTTCGTTTTTCTGGATTTTGCTTTCTTTAGGGAAATAGAGGTAGAGGACAACCATGTAGTCGACGCCGAAAACTTGCATCGCCCTGACCGTCATTAGTAACCCAGTGCACAACAAAATTAATGCCAACGCTTCCTTTAAGACAAATACCGCTGGCGCTGCAACGCCCAAAAGGGTGTCGAGGGGTGCGGCGAGTAACTGTAGAGGGGAAGCTGCCCAGAACGTTGGCGCCAAAGAATAAAATGGGACGTACTGGTTGATTGCTACGGTCAGTATCCATATGATGCCTCCGAAGCCGAAGAGAAAAACATGCTGATACGCCTTGTCGCCGTATTTTTTTCTTAATCGGTTGCGCCAGATCCACATTTGCCAAACTAGTACCAACCCTACGGCCATAACTACAATAACCCCGAGAAGTGGCAACAGCGCTGGCAGCACTTCATTGGCGTTTAGGGTGGCGGGTAATGAGTCAAAAGCGGCGAAGACCGCGAAAGCTGTGGCGACAACGATGGCTACGTAGATTGGGAGGATAAGGATTTTTTTGCCTGATAGGACGGGCAGTTTTTCCCGGAATTTTTCTACGCCTTTTATGGGCATCTAAACGCATCCAATATGGAATCGGCTGGTGATGTTATAACAACCTATCGATTGTCTTATTTATGGCGGGAAAAGTTAATGGTGCGGTCGCCGGGATTTGAACCCGGGATCATTAGCTTGGAAGGCTAAAGTCCTAAACCAGACTAGACGACGGCCGCGCTGGATAGTCCATATCTGCTGCGAAATTTAAGGTTATCTGGACATCCTACCCCTGAATTGCGTATGTCAGGGGTTTTGATGTCGAAATCTTGTTCAAAGATGGAATAGTATATCTTTGTGCAAGGCACCTTCTTATTTGATTTAGATGAGTTCGGATAAACCGCAGAAGGGCCTGCATAAAGTCACCGCGAGCCGCATGAAAATCTTAACTAAAGACGCCAAGCAAATGGTCAACGGACCCTACTACTGCCCCAAATGCCGAAAGGAGCTACTGCAGATTTATGCCGACACCAAAAACAAGAAAGCTTACGCTGTTTGCAAGTGTGGTTTAGAGTGGGAGCTGGTTTATGCGCCTGTTTTTCAGCCTGTTGATTACTATAATAAGTTCCGCGATGCCTGGAAGAAGCAGACTTATGGGATAATTAAGCAGAAGTAAATTCTGGTTCAACTCTGCGGTTCCACTAAACGAGTAATTTGGGATAAGTTTTAAACGTGAGTCCAAGGTTCATACGGTTACCGAATGGTCAAGATGAACCCTCACAACCGACTCCACCTACCATTCAAACTGTTCCTTGCCGCAGCAATGGCGTTGCTGATTGCTGCACCAGTCGTTTTTGTACCCCATGCTGCAGCACAGACCAACCAAGCAAGCGATGACCAGTACTACCACAAAAACTTTGGTTGGGACTATAACGGCAAACACTGGACCTGGAACCTAAGCATCCCCAAAGCACTCTACGACGCCTACAAATCCGTTCCGCTGTCTACCCGGACTCGTCAAGGCCCCGGCGGCTACGGCTTCTTAACCACCACTCAGGACAGCTATATCCGCAGCTTGGCGGAGAAACTAAACGAAACCGCAAATAGCCAAGGCTACAGCTCCTACGACAAAGTAAGTTTCGCTCTAGCTTTTGTGCAGAGTTTGCCTTATACAAGCGACAATGTGACTGAGGGCTACAACGAGTACCCCCGTTTTCCCATTGAAACGTTGGTTGATGACGGCGGCGACTGCGAAGACACCTCCATTCTTTTTGCTTCAATCACGTTGATTATGGGGTATGGAACCCTCTATATTGGTCCTCCAAACCACTATGCTGTAGGCATTTTAGGCAACGGCTTATACGGCTCTTCGTGGACTTACCCTGAAGGCTCAAATCGAACTTACTATTACTGTGAAACCACTGGAAACGGCTTTAGAATTGGACAGCTACCAACCGAGTTCACAGGCCAAAATGCCTACATCTACCCCATTGACGAAAGCCGCCAATACGTCCCAGCAATAGCTATAGCGCCTAGTTCAACCAAAGTTCCCGTAACCACTACCAGCACTCCTCCACCGACAGTAACCGACCCTGATGTCCAAGACGCTAAACCCTTCTCCATTATGGATAACCCTGCATTGGCCGCCGGTATCGTTGCGTTAATTGCCGTTTCAATTGGGATGGCTGTTTGGTCAGTGCGACGCGGCAAAAACCAAACTGGACCTCTGCCGCCGCCTCCATCTGAGTCAACCGAAAACGCTCTTTCGGATGAAATGAAGAAATTCTGTATTTTCTGCGGAGAAGGTAACAAGGACTACGCGGTTTACTGCGAGAAATGCGGCAAACAAATTGGCTAAGTCAGCGAAAGAAGTATTGCTTCTGCAGTGGCATCCACATGTTTCTTTGCGTAAACGTAGACTGCGGCTTCAACTGCTATAATAACGAAGAGGAAGATGGCTAAGCCGTATGCGAGATTGACGAAGGCGTCTGCAGCTTGGAACTCAATGCGGCTGCCAGACGTTACTATCCAGCTCCATACGCTTGGATTGCCCGTAATCAAAAAAGTGCTTAAATCAGTTGCCATCCATAGGCATGCCGCGGCCAGCACCGCCGCCAAAGCACAGCCTACAAGCGTAATGTTAACCCAGTCCCCAGCTAACTTGGACTCAAACGTGACCACGGTTTTCCCTTCAGATTCTTTGAGGGTTGCCTGAACAGTTTTTTTGGCGGTTCGCGGCATGATTCCCCAAAGCGACCCCTGCCTAAAACTCAGCTCAGTCGGCGGCCGCTCAGACAAGACCGTCGCATCTTCTTGAGATAGTGCCATCTTGATTTTCTGGAAAGTCTCGTCTGCTGTGTAGTTTGAGGCGCGTTGCATCAAGCGTTATCCCTTACCATTTTTAGGCTGTTGGGGTTATTCTGGTTTGTTATCGGTTAAGCGGCTTCTGCTTGGCGGCTTCCCCTTTAAACCCCTGATAGGTTTTTGGGTGTTGCGTTGCCGCTCCAAATTTTTGATTCGGGCGTAGAGTCTAGAAACTTTGGTGTTAGACGGTATCTTTGAGCGCAGCGGGTGTACAGGCACTGGCGTAAAGGGCTGGGTGATTTCCAGCGATTTCTTTTTGGGTTTGCGCGGGAGCTGGCGGACTTTTTTGAAGGTGACTGTGCCTTCTTTGAAGTTTACGTCCTGCACTTCCCAACCGGCGTTCAGCCAAGCTTTAGCATGTTCGCTAGACGACGCGTTGCTCCACCACAGCTTATCGCGGTAGGCACTCATGGGTAGGTTAGCTCCGATTAAGCCGTCTATACGGGCAAATTTGAGAGTGACCACGTCGGTGAAGGCGGCTCGGAATTTGAGATGGCTCTCTAACCCAACGTATTTGCCCACTGTTCTTGGGGCGACGATTTTTCGGGCGCAGTGCAAGCAAAGCATAGCCATCGGGTCGCCTGTGGCTACGTCGGGAGTCATGCAGTCTCGGCAAAACATCTTTTTGCATCGGTTGCACTGCTTCATGTAGGTGGTACGCATGACCCTGCCGCATATGCCGCATTCATCTTTCAAACTATTCACTTGCCGAAACGTGTTTAATTAAAAATAGGATTTTGGGGATATTAATTTTCGGTGGGTGAGGCGATGTTTTTGCCTGAATTATCTCGGTGTAGAAGCTGTTTAAAAGTTACAACGATTTCTCGCCATATCAACTTCACAAGTTCTCTTGCGCCTGCATCTATAATCAAAAGCAAACCAATGTAGAGAGCGAAACCTGCCACTGTCTTGGCGATGGTTAACATTAGCGTTGTTGTGGTTGGGGTAAGGTAGAGAACGACACCCATCACTGCGGCGGCTGAGATGTATTTGGCTATGCTTATCCAGGACACAGGTATGCAAATCCATTTTCGCATGAAAAGGTATAACCCGGCAAGTGCTGAAGCATGCACTGCAATTAGTATGCCGACGAAGGTAACTGCGGTTGTTACCGCTCCTTCCACTGGCAACTGTGTCAGCACGAAGTAGGTCAAAGGTATAATTAGGGCTGCTTGAATGTAGGGGAGGCTGTATATTTTGAAGATTTTGCTTTTGAATAGTCCATGTAAAGAAATTTTGCCTTCAGCGTCGAAGGCTTCTACGCCCATAAGGCACGCCGAGTAGAAGCCAGTTATCATCGTGATAAGGGTGTCGACCGTTAACGCAATAAGAACAGGCCAAGCAACGCCGTATGACCCTCCTGGTAAATCTGGAGGATGAAGAACTGTTAAAAACGAAAAGGACATCACCATACACAGCGCTGCCAGGGGAACCGCCATCATCATCACAGTTTTGAATGATAATTCAACTTCTCCTTTTGAACAAGAGTTCGCCAAAAGCTTAGGGTAAAGTGAAACCGATAGGGAACTGGCGTAACCCACAATTGTTGTGAAGCTTAACGCTGCTTGATAGTATCCTCGGGCATCATGGCTGTAGGTGTAGAGAATAATAAACGCCAATGACAGCAACGTGCCCCCTAAAGAGCTGTATAGTTGTATGGGTGCGCCTTTGAGCCACTGTTTAAGATATGTCCAATTTAGGTTTTCTTTAAAAAAGCCCCTCAAGAGCACCGTATAATATATTGATTGGACGGCGGGGGCAATGACTAGGGCTAAGATTGCTCCAAGAAACACCTGCTTAAAAACTAAAATAACCACAAGAGCCACAGCGACTTTAACTATTTCTTGAATCATGAAGCCGTAGCCGGTCGTTTGGGGTTTGACTGCTTGGAGGATTCCTTCTAAAACACTAATTAAATAACTAGTAAGGACGTAGCCGCCTGCTATAAAATAGATTAGTAGGTACTGGCTGTTTCCGATTGCGTTTGAAACGAAATAGATTACTGGTAAATAGATAGCTGTGGCGAATACGGCGATGAGCAGTTGGCTTAATGCGGCGGTTTTTGCAGCGCCTTCTTTGCCTCTTGCTACGAACCTTAGGACCCAGAAGGGCAAGACGCCGCCGAGGATGAGAAAGTAAGGAGTGTAGTCGAAAATGTTTGTCCAAGTTCCGTATTCGGTTGCCGACATGCTGCGGGTTAGTAGCAATGTGAAGATTAAGCCAGTAACTACACCTAGTATTTGGTTAACGAAAACTATGAAGCCACTGTAGCGGAGTCTGAGGTTGTTGTTCAATCAGTGATTCCTGCTGAAGAATGCGTTTTAGTATTTACTGCTTTTTAAGCCCTTAAAAAATACTTACCCAAATCTTTGGGAAAACAAAAATATGGAAAAAAGAAAATGGGCTTAAACCCAATTCCTGTAGAGCCGCTTAGCCTTTGACGACTGCTAAGGGAACCAACCTTGCAACTTTGGTTGCTATGCCTATTTGGTGGCTAACCTCAGCAACCATATCTACGTCCTTGTATGCGGGGTCCGCTTCTTCAGCAAGAACCTGCGAGCTGGCTGCCCGTACGCTGATGCCTCTTTTTTCAAGAGCGTTTTTGATTTCTCCACCCCAGAACTGCCGTTTAGCTGCGGATCGGCTCATCATGCGTCCTGCGCCGTGTGCGGTTGAGCCAAACGTGAGTTCCATGGCTTTTTTAGTGCCGACTAGAACCCAGCTGCTGGTGCCCATGCTACCCGGAATCAAGACTGGTTGTCCTTCGCTGCGGTAATCTTCAGGAACAGCCTCGTGACCCGCCGGAAACGCTCGGGTTGCGCCTTTGCGGTGCACCCAAACCTTCTTCTGTACTCCGCCGCCGACGTCGTGGGTTTCCACTTTAGCGATGTTGTGCGCCACGTCATAGACTAGTTTTAAGCCGAACTTTTCAGGGTCCTGTCCATACACTTGTTGGAAGCTTTGGCGTACCCAGTGCATGATTGCTTGGCGGTTGCAGAATGCGTAGTTGACTGCGCATGCCATGGCTTCATAGTAGTCTTTGGCTTCTTGGCTGTAGCCTGGGGCACAGGCGAGTTCGCGGTCTGGGAGGTTAATTTTGTATTTTTGTGTGGCGTGCTCCATGACGCGTAGGTAGTCGCTGCAGACTTGGTGTCCGTAGCCTCTTGAGCCGCAGTGTATCATGACTGTGACTTGGCCTTCGTGGGTTAAGCCGAAGGCTTTGGCGGTTTTGGCGTTGAAGATTTTGTCTACTTTCTGGATTTCTAGGAAGTGGTTGCCGCTGCCCAAGGTGCCTATTTGGCTGAGGCCACGGTTTTTGGCGGTGTTTGATACTTTGTCGGGGTTGGCGTTTGGCATGTGCCCATATTCTTCGCAGTGTTTGGCGTCTTCTGCCCAACCTAAGCCTTTTTTGATTAGCCACTCGACGCCTTCAACGGCTAAGGCTTCTAGGTCTCGGTTTGTGATGGTGAAGTCTTTTCTTCTGCTGCCCAATCCTGAGGGGACGTTTCGGAATATGGCGTCGGTTAAAGCGGGGAGTTTTGGGCATATGTCTTTGTCGGTGATGTTGGTTGACAGTAGACGGACCCCGCAGTTGATGTCGTAGCCTACGCCGCCGGGGCTGATTACGCCGGTTTCGTAGTCTGTTGCTGCGACGCCGCCGATGGGGAACCCGTAGCCTTCGTGGCCGTCTGGCAACGTGATGGCGTGTTTGTATATGCCGGGCAAATTTGCTACGTTACTGCATTGCCAAAGGGTGCGGTCATTTTGCATCTTCTCTAAAAGTGCCTGGTTTGCAAATATCATGCCGGGAACCTGCATGCCCGGCTTGTACTTGGGAATCTGCCACATGTAATCGTTAATTTTTTCTAATGGAACCCGCTCTGGGGGGGCTCTGCTTTCGTTTTCACCCAAAACTTTTCACCTAATCAAAGAAAAAAGCCCATGAGACATTATAAAATGTTTATGGCTTCGGCTTGTTTTGTTTGGTTTTGGCGTACTCGATGAATCCGCGGACGCAGTTTTCCAGCACGGTTTTCTTGTAAATTTCATGGTCTTTGATGTAGTCTTGGATTTGGGTCATGACTGGGTCGGCGGCGAGGATGGCGTCTCGGATTTCCTCAAGCGACTTGCCCTTGGTTACACCTGCTTCCGCCACATGAGCCCAGAGCTGCAACTGCACCTTGTAAGCTTCTAAGCGTTCTACGGCTTTGTCTGCAGCTCCAAAATGACTGAAATACAGCGCTGTCGGATTCCAAGCTATCAACTTATCCAGCGAAGACAACGCAGACTCCAAATAGAAAGGCGGCGGAGTCGTTGGAACCACCACCCCGCACTCGGGCAGATAGGTGCCTGCGGCGTCGCCTGGGAAAACGCCTCCGTTGAAGCTTTCTTTGAAGCTGAGATTGTGAGAGGCATGCCCAACTGTCTCCATGATAGATAGAAGGCCGCCGTCGCCTAAACTGTAAGTGCCCTCGGTCTGAGCTATGACTCGGTCTTTGTCCACGGGTTCAGGTTTGCCGAAAACTTCGCTCACGTAGCCCAATACCTGTTGCGAAGATGGCCACAGCCGCATCGGGTCGACTAGGTGCGGCGCTCCACGGGGGTGAACGACCACCTTAGCATTTGGCAAGCTTTTGAGAAGGGTGCCTGCGCCGCCGCCGTGGTCAAGGTGAACGTGTGTAACGAACACGTATTCGATTGCATCGTGTTTGATGCCTAACTCGTCGATGCCTAAGAGGAGGTCGGGAACGGAGTTGGTGGGTCCTGCCTCCACCAGCACGGGTTTTGGGCCTGTAATGATGTAGCTACATATAAGTTGGCTTATGCCGCCTGCGCAGAGTTCGACTTGGTAGAGGTTTTTGCCGATTTGTTTGGTATGCATGTGTGTTCCTCGCGGTTATGAGGTTAAGTTTGGATGGAGCATAAATGTTTCCGAACAAGAACGTTTTTGACATCTTGCCAAAGCTTAAATCCGTATAGTGTTCAATCAAACTTGAGGATTAATTGTTGCCTAAGAAAAATGAAGTGTCAATTTCAAGTGAACCAGTCTATAAGAACCCGCCAAAAAAAGTAGTTACTAAGTCCAAGAAACAACTTAAACCAAAAGCCTAAACCTACAAAAACAGTTTTTTTCGCTTCAAACGCTTCTAGCGCAGCTTGTGGTGCAGTATACAACCTAACTGCGACCCAACATTGACGCAGACGCCGGAACTAGCCGCCAACAAAGCACCCTGGAAGAAGATAACTAAGCGCAGACGATTTCTTTTACAAATAGAAAAAATTCAATCTTTAGAAGCTGTGTTTTATTAATGCAAACTTAAACGTGCCGCCACACGCACATTCACGCGTTTCCATGCACCGTGTGGCACGAAATCGTCTCTGCCTCACCACAACCACAAATGAAGCACAAACAGAACCCAAAAAGCAACCCCCATCACAAACCATCATGTGGTGCCGCAAAAAGCGCCACACCCACATAAAGTCACCAAACAAAACAACACCTCTTCGGACAAAAGGCCCACTAGGTAGAACACTCCCGATTCCAAACCACCCCGAAATACGATAAACCTTAATTATTGATTCCCTCGTAAAAGAATCCAGTTTACAGGTGAAAACTCGGTTGAACGCTATTATCTTTGGAGCGCCAGGCGCAGGCAAAGGTACCTACTCCACAAGGATGCAGAAACAGCTTGGCGTAGACGTAATCGCCATGGGCGACATTTTCCGTGAATCCGTAAAACAAGACACCCTGCTCGGAAGAAAAGTAAAAAACTACGTAGAGAAAGGCGCACTTGTCCCCGACGAAGTCGTGGTTGAAGTTCTAGAAGAACGCCTCAGCAGAGTACCAAAAGGAAAAGGCTTTCTGCTTGACGGCTTCCCAAGAACCGTCGCCCAAGCAGACACACTGGAAAAAATCGCCAAAATCGACGTCATCTTGCAACTAAACGTCCCAGACCAAATCATAGTTGAACGCTTAACCTCACGTCGACTATGCAAAAAATGTGGCGAAGTCTACAACATCCGCTTCCTAAAACCCAAAGTCGAAGGCAAATGCGACAAATGCGGCGGAGAACTCTATCAACGCGCCGACGACAACGAAGAAGTCATCCGCAACCGCCTCCAAGTCTACAAAACGCAAACTGAGCCCCTTATAGCGTACTATAAGAAAAAAGGCATACCATTCATCGTGAACGTCACAACATCCGTCGACCAACCGCCGGAGCCAATGGTTGAACACATGATGGCTGAACTTAAGAAACTGGGGCTCGCCTAAAAAAAGAAAACTTTTCTTTCTTTTATTTTTTAAATATCCAAGATAAACTCAAGGGTAACTTTTTCGGCTTCACGTATAACCATCATCAAATGGTATGTTATCGCCTTCACGCCGACCTTCTGCAGATGCTTCTTTGGGTTAAACTTTTCCCCCCAAACCTTAGCGTCAAACTTAAAACCCTCAGGCGTCTCCCTCCAGTTCTCCACTGTAAACTTGCTAAACAACATTCCCTCAGTCTCGAACTTTATCAGAAGCGTCTCCAGCCAATTATAGAGTAACGCATACTGATCTTCCGCCTCCACCTCAAAGGTTTCCTCCACGGATTGAGCGACTTTGCTGGTGTCCGTCATGGTTTCAAACATCGCTAACGCAGCGTTTTCGTAGGCGTCCCACATTTTCTCTCCAAACGCCCGAACATACACATCAGCGGTGTGTTCTAGAAACTCGAATTTTCCTGCGAACCGATCGACTTTTGGCTGCTTACTCATCGTTTTCACCAGTTAAAGAGGGGAAGCGGAGATTAACAGTTTCCGCCTAAAAAAACCTAGTTGCCTTATCTATGGCTGCAGCAGCGAGTTTGGCGGTGTTCTCTAAGTCGTCGAGATTTAAGATTGAAGCAGGAGCATGGATGTAACGTGTAGGAATTGAGATGGTTCCGCTGGGTATACCCTGCCGAGTTAGAGAAATGCGTGCAGCGTCGGTGCTGCCCATTAATCCTGACTCGAGTTGGATGGCGATTTTTTCTTCTTGAGCACTGTCAAGGAGCCACCGCATGATTTTGGGGTGGGTGATGGTGCCTGAATCGTAAACCGTCAACGCTGGGCCTTTGCCGAGTTTTACGCTGGTGTCATATTCCCGTACGCCGGGGACATCGCCAGCTATGGTGACGTCAAGAGCTAACGCATAGTCAGGGTCAATACAGAACGCTGCCGTTCCAGCACCACGCAACCCCACTTCCTCCTGCACGGTACCAACAGCGTAGATGGTGCAGTCGCAGTTCTTAAGCAGCTTTAAAGCTTCAACCATGGCAGTGCATCCTGCACGGTTATCAAAAGCTTTACCCATGACGTTTCGGTTGCTGAGTCTAGTGTACTTCACGTCAAAACCTATTGGGTCGCCTACCGCGATTCCCATGGTGACCGCGGCGTCCTTGCCTTCGGCTCCTGCGTCAATGAATAGTTCGTCGGAAGCCATGATTTTTTTGCGTTCATCCTCTTTTTGGATGTGGGGCGGTTTTGAACCCACCACTCCGGGGTAACAGCCTTTTTTGGTGTACACGATAACTTTTTGAGCAGCTAAAACGCGGTCGTCAATGCCGCCTAATTTGCTGAACTGCAAAAAGCCATCTTTAGTTATTGTTTTAACCATCAACCCAACCTCGTCCATGTGAGCCGCCAACATTATTTTTGGCGCGTCAGGTTTGCCCTTCTTTAAGGCAACTAGATTTTCCATACGGTCAACACTGATTTCGTCCACGTAGGGTCTTAACATTTCCGCTAATAATTCTCGGATTTGGTTTTCTCTGCCGGTTACTCCGCAGGCGTTTGAAAGTTTCATCAAGTTATCGTTCAGGGACAAGGTTGTGACTTCCGTTTTGCTGACTTAACGTTTGAGGATGCTGCTTATTAAATGGTTTTGGTTAATCCGCCAATTTTACGCTCTAACCCAACAAGAGAAAAAGTAGGTTTAGGTGTTGAGTGTTTCTATCTGCGCGATGTCGCCGGTATCTGCCCAGACACCTACCGATATGCGGTAGACTGAGCCGGGGTAAACTTTGTCAAGGTAAAAAATAACCACCCACTGCGGGTAAAGCGCCACGTTATTTCGTGTGTTGGGGTGGAACGTTACTGACGAGGGGTCAGATAACACTCGGAAGTAGGAGACAGTTTGTCCATCAGCAGTCCAACTGTAGCCGCTCAAAGCGTTTTTCGCTAATTCGACGGCGCGGTCGCTGGAAACTTTAACGTTGGTATTGCCGATGGTGAATAGGTACCATCCGTTAATCAACTCTGTTAAGGCGCGGCCTTGGAAGATCATGCTGACGCTTTTAGGCGAGAAATCCACATTGTTCTCTGTGTACGTCATGCTTATTTGGGCATCTTCGTCGTTGGCTATGGTGGCGTTGAGTTTTATGTCGCCTTGCTTGATTTCGGTGTTCCCGTTAGTTTTAACTAAATTCAGCATGGTGCTCATGTTGGCTAAGTAGTCGCCTTGCTGGTATGCTCCGTACCTTGACAGAACACCTTGCGACTGGTCAAGCACAATGTGGGACTGAGCAGTCGAGTAAACCACTGCTCCATCCATAACGACCAACTGGTAACGAGATAACTCGTTGTTTCTGTAGCGGAAGAACACCTGCAATTTGCTGTCGTCACTTGTAAGTGAATACTGCATGTTCTCCTCTATCACGCTGCCTAACTCGGGCCTTGACTCCACAGTTCGGCTCATCAAAGTAGCTTGGTAGTGGTTAGTGTCGATTTGCACAACATTTTGCAGAAAATCGATGGCGTTGTCGGTGGTGGTGGTCCATGACAGTAACTGGTTGTATCTATTCTGAAGCGAGTTCTTTTCTGTCTCAGCTTGGCTTGCAACGTTTGATTGGAGCGCTGCAAAACTGGCGATTACAATCACACAGATGAGCAAGGTGCCCGTGAATATTTGCCATTTGCGGGCTTTTCCGTTGCGTTTATTTGTCTGTACCTGAGGGGCTTCCTCAACTATTTTCATGGTGGACACGGATGCTTGACCAAAAGTTGAGAGGCGGTAAACTCCAGTTTCGTCTTTAGAAACCAGTTCACCGAGGCTGTCGAGGTGATAGGTTAAGTTGGAACTGGATATGCCTAGAAGGTCTAGCATATCTGAGAAAGCCAGCGGCTTATCTGACAATACGCGCAGGATTTTGCGGCGTACTGGATGCTTGAGTGAACTAAACATGATGGAGTAGATTTCTTCTTTACCCTCAGGCATGCCGCTCGCAACCGTACCCCTAAAATAGGAATGGATGGAGATTAAAGCTTTGCTTAGCGTAAAGACAGAACGGGCTGGATTCTAAACTTGCAGTTTATTCCGTGAATTTGTGATTTTTTCTGTTTTTTGTTTGGTGTCTTTATGTGGGCGTGGCGATTTTTACGGCACCACAAGATGCTTTGAGAAGCACGTTGGTTTCCAAATTCAGGTTGCATTGCGTATGTGGTTGCGGTGTGGCAGAGGCGGGTCCAACGACATGCCCACATAGAGTCATGTTGGAACCCCCTCGGTGTGGATGTGAAACTATGCGGACATCGGAAAAAAATTCCGCAGTTCAGTGAACTAGAAAAGGTGGCGTTATGATTGCTGCGGGGTAAATCACAGATAAATAGACCGCCTACACATTTTCTGGTTAGGCGACTGCATTGACTGATATTGTGTTTGTCTTCGAGGTACATCAACCTCACCGTTTACGGCGAAACCTGTTTTGGGAAGGGAAAACGTTTAGGCGTCAAACGAAACAGGAACTTTTCAACTACTACTTCGACAACGAAAACGACAAAGAAATCTTCAAACGCGCCGCCCGAAAATGCTACTTTCCATCCAACCAAATAATCCTCGAAGAAGTTGACCGGCGCAAACACGACAAAAAACAAGCCAAATTCTCCTTCAGCATCTCCGGCGTGTTTTTAGAGCAATGCGAAATGTTCGACAAAGACCTTCTTGAATCATTTAGTCAACTCGCGGCTTCAGGAGGGGTGGAATTCCTCAACCAAACCTACTACCACTCTATCGCCAGCCTGTATCCAGAAAAAGAAGAGTTCATTGCACAAGCAAAACTTCACAAGCAAACCGTGAAAGACTTGCTTGGCTACACACCTTCAATTTTTGAAAACACTGAACTTCTCTATAACAACACCATCGCTAAAATCGTCGAAGACATGGGATACAAAGGCATCTACACTGAAGGTGTCGAAAAAATCTTGGGTGAAAAATCCCCCAACTACCTCTACACTCCAAAAGGCGCCAAAAAAATCAGTGTTCTGCTACGTAACTACAAGTTAACCGATGATGTGGGCTTCCGCTTTTCCGCAAGATGGTGGCCCGAGTGGCCTCTAACTGCCCCCAAATACGCCAACTGGCTCGCAACAGCCAAAGGCGAAGTCATCAACATATTCCCTGATTACGAAACCTTCGGCGAACATCATTGGCCAGAAACTGGTATCCACAGTTTCCTCCAGCACCTGCCTGAAGAAATCCTCAAGTATGAGCACCTCAAAATGGTGACGCCTTCTGAAGTGGTGGAGAAACACTCTTCCGCAGGTGAGGTGGATGTGCCTGAAGCTGAGGGCACGGTGTCTTGGGCGGACATTAAACGAGACCAGTCAGGCTGGCTGGGTAACGTGATGCAGTGGGCGTACTACACTACGCTTCGTAAACTTGAACCGCTCATAAAAGAGGCTGGCGATGCAGAGTTTCTGCGGTTATGGCGGGATTTCCAGACAAGTGACCACCTTTACTATATGTTTACTTCAGGCGGAGGACCGGGCGAAGTTCACTCCTACTTTAGTCCCTACGAATCCCCCATGGATGCCTTTGTCTTAGCGCAGACCCTTATCAACGACTTTGAAGCACGGCTACGTATGGCGATTTTAACGGCTAATGAGCCTTTTCTGTTCTATACGGGTGTAGGCGAGAAATGCTACACAGGCGTTATGGCTTGGAGCCTCAAAGGCTTCGCAGAAGCCCTCAACACTGTTGATGTTGCTGCGTTGGAGTTCCATGTGGGTAACGGCGACTTTGAAAGTTGGGTACGCTGTTCCCTTAAAGATGAAAAGTTTGCTGACGAAATAGCTGCCCAAAAAACATTGAAGGGCGAAAAACTCAGAAAAACCCTCTCTTCCATCGCTAGGAAACGCTTCACTACCCAACTTGGCAAGGTTCAGGATGCTGCCCATCTGAGTTAGGGCTTCATAATCGTTTAATAAGTAATGTGAGGTACTATCTGGTGACACGGTGGAATTGAAATGAGAGAGGAACTTCCGTTTCCAGACAAAGTTCTGCAGACCCTCCACAACTTGTGCGCCACCGCGGCTGATTTGGCCCGGAGAGGCGACGAAGTTGCGCGGTTACTGCAGATGGATCCAAACGAAATCGAGAGCATCTTGGACCGCTACAACGCTGAAGGGTTCGCTGAACGCTTCTACGACAACGAAGGCAAAAAACGGTACTATCTCAATGGAAGAGGCATAATTAAGGTCTGTTCGCTGTTCACGTAGTGGAAATATGCTGCGCACCATTGTTTTCTCTTGGGAGTACCCCCCTCGGGTGGTTGGTCAACTCTCTGACTACGTTAAATCGTTAGCTACAGCTTTGGCTGCTAAAAAAGTGGAAGTTAACGTAGTTACTTATGACGAGAGGGTTACAAACGAAACAATGGAGAATGGCGTAAAAACCTTCAGAGTAACAAACCCCGTGAAAACCCACGTTGGCGTTCTCACTTGGGTGCTTACGCTTAATCAGGAAGTCGAGCGGGCGGCAGCCAACCTCTACTATGGGGCTAATAAAAAAATTGATTTAATAGATGTTTTCGACTGGCACTTTATACCAGCCGCAGTCACCCTCAAAAACGGGTTAGGCATCCCCTTCATCTACTCAGTGGAGAGCTTAGAAGATCACCGTTCCCCCACAGCTAGCTCGCCCTATAATTTGTCAATTAAGAGTATTGAGTGGCTGGGCTTCTACGAATCTGATATGGCTGTGGTTAAGTCGGAGTGGATGAAGGACGAAGTTAACCGCATCTATCAGGTGCCTAAAGAGAAAATTGCAGTTATAAACGTAAACTCGGACACTTGGGTGGCGGATATGCTTAAAATTTACGGGCAAGTTGCGGAGGCAAAGAAGAATGCAACATAAACTTTCCGTGCTGATGCTTAGCTGGGAGTATCCGCCCAGAGTAATCGGAGGCATCTCTCCCCATATCTACTTCTTAAGCAAATACCTTGCCAAGCAAGACATGAAAGTTTACGTTGTTACCTGCGATTTCCCTGGTGCACCAGCGCACGAAGTCATAGACGGCGTAGAAGTTTACCGCATTGACTCCTACAAGAACCCCTCACCCGACTTTGGCACGTGGGTTTACCTCATGAACATGAATATGCAGAAAGAAACTGCTGCGTTGATGCGGAAAATCGGAAACAAAATCGACCTTATCCACGCCCACGATTGGCTAGTTGCCGACGCAGGTATCGGGTTGAAGCATGTTTTCCGCAAACCTCTCTTAGTTACAATGCATTCTACAGAGATGGGCCGCCGCGACGGCTTACACACGACTGCAGAGAAAATGATTCATGAAACCGAAGCCTGGTTAACTTACGAAGCTTGGAAGGTAATCTGCTGTAGCGACTACATGATAAACCACGTTAAATACGTGTTTGGCTTGCCTACCGACAAATTGGTAATGGTGCCAAATGGTGTGAACACCCAAAACTATGACGGCGACTTTGACACGGCAGCTTTCCGAAGCAAATTTGCTTTGCCGGAAGAAAAAATCGTGCTCTTTGTCGGGCGATTGGTCTACGAGAAGGGTATCCATGTTTTAATTAACGCCGTGCCAAAAATCCTCAGTAAAGTAAACGCTAAATTCATAATTGTTGGCAGCGGCTATATGAAGGAGCAGTTGCTAAACATTGTGCGTAGCATGGGCTTGGAACATAAAGTGCTTTTCCAGGGGTTCCTTGATGAGTCGTCGCTTTTGAAGCTTCAGCGGGTGGCGGATGTGTCGGTTGTGCCTTCGCTTTTTGAGCCTTTCGGCATTGTCGCGTTGGAGGCTATGGCTGCGAGAAGTCCCATTGTGGTTTCTGACACGGGTGGATTGTCAGAGATTGTGGAGCATGACGTTACCGGCGTGAAAGTTTACCCCAACAACCCTGATTCGTTGGCGTGGGGCATAACAAAGGTGCTGCAGGATCCAACCTTCGCCCGCTCCATCCGCGATCATGCTTACCAGCGGGTGCTGGAACGCTACGACTGGGAAAAGATTGCCCAGCAGACAAAACGCATATATGAAAACGTGTTAGGCGAGTATAGCAAGAGTTTCTGGGCTAAAGCCACCCAGCCGAGTAACCAGTAAATTGCAGAAAAAGCTATATATTTGCCAGCATGGTAAGGGGAGTTGTTGCCTAAGCGGTAAATACGTGGGTTAGCATCCGTCAAGCTCAAACGCCGTTTTACCTTTTCAACCGCTGCAGTCCAAGTTAATGCGTCGGCTTTTAGGCAAACGCCATTTATGGAGGAACCTCTATTTCTAGAACCAAAATCTTTGTTGCTTTAGCAGTCTTTGTCTTAGTTATCTCTTCGGCCAATTTCAATTTTAATGTTAACGTTAACGCCTCTGTCGACTCTTTGGAGGTTGGATCAGTTCCACAGTTTCCGGGGCAAATGGTAGGTTCAGCCTACGCAACAAACGGTACCCTGTTCGCCGGCGACACTAACTATAACGTTTACCGAAGCGATGACGGCGGTTACACCTTCAGGTTAATGTACCATTTCCCCGCTCAACCTAACCCTGATAGTACTGTAGCTGGATACCTCTGGACTGTTTATGTGGATAACCAAAACAGTCTCTTCATATCTATACCTGGAACCAACAGGCTATACCGCAGCGCCGACTTCGGCATCTCCTTCACCCAAGTATTAAACACTGGCTCCTCAGTTAACGACGGCTTCTACATAGCCGTAACCGAAGATTCTTCAGGCAACCTCTATGCTGCGACCTATTGCAACAGCCTCTACCCTGCCTCTCCGCCCCTCATGAAAAGCACCGACGGCGGCGTTACCTGGTCAGTTATAGAGCGATTCTCAGCTGTACACATTCACAACGTCAAATTCAATCCTTCAAACGGGTACCTCTACGTGTCAACAGGCGAATACTCGACCGGCTACAACAATGCCGATTGTGAACGCGTTTTCCGCAGCAAAGACCAGGGCAGAACATGGACTATTGCAGTTGACCGCCCCGTAGAGCAGGACACCGAGGGCAACACGGTTTATTTGCCGATGCTGTTTATGGGTAACTGGGTTTATCTTGGCACTGACCAAGCGTTTTTGCATAATTGGATTGCCCGGTTCTATGATGACGGCTCTGATGGTCCGTTTACTCCGCAGACAGTTTATCAATTCTCAAGCGACGCCGACATGCCCCTTATATCCGCGGTTTGGCTAAACGGTGTCGCGTTATTCTCGACAACACCCGAGTTTTATGACGGTACCACGCGGGTTGTTGCCACGCAAGACGGAGTTAACTTTCGAGTTATAAAATCGGTGAAT
The DNA here is from genome assembly GCA_963716035.1 of uncultured archaeon. Taxonomy (GTDB): domain Archaea; phylum Thermoproteota; class Bathyarchaeia; order Bathyarchaeales; family Bathycorpusculaceae; genus Bathycorpusculum. Next base: position 667,035 of record OY970286.1, read on the forward strand.
CTGCCTCAGACGCTGCACCACACAAACTTCTTAACAGTAAACCCTCAAGATGCAGCTTTTGGCTCTGATGGCCCCAACAACGGCTTTGTAATTTACGATTCTCAGCAGCCCAACCCAACTCCTCTACCCACACCTACACCGACTCCAAACCCGGGTGGTTTGCTCTTCTCGGATGGCTTTGAAAGCGGCAGCTTTAACGCCTGGACAACAGTAAGCGGCGGTGGCACTCACACTCAAACTTTAGAAACAGCAAATCCACACCATGGCACCTATGATGCAAAAATCACAACTGGAGCAAACAGCGAAGGTTGGGCTCAGAAGGCAATTGCTTCGTCGCCTGTGGTTTATCTGCAACAGTACATCAAGCTTGGGACTTTGCCAACTTCTGGGAACCGGGTCTTTCTAGGAACAATACAAAGCGGCAACTCCAACAATAACGTGGACGTTTACATAGAGAACGTTGGTGGACAAATTTACTGGGGAACTTACACCTCCATAAACGGAGCGGTGTTCTTTGACCGTGAGTCTTCTCCAAGCAACCCCCAGACAGGAGTATACTACTGTGTGGAGTCGTGCCGAGATGTTTCGTCAGGACGTAGCCGCCTTTGGATTGATGGGAACCTGCGTGTGGATGTGGCGCGGGCGCATGTTGGGAATTCTAATTATGTTTACAGTGGTGTAAGTTGGTCTGATGTAGCAGCTACGGCCTATTTTGACTGCATAGAGGTGTCCACTGCGTATATTGAGCCTGAAGGGGTTAATCCTTCACCGACTCCAACTCCGACTGCGACGCCAACCCAAACTCCTACTCCAACAGCAACCCCAATACCCACAGAAACCCCTACACCAACACCCACAGCAACGCCAACTCCCACCCCAACGCCGACCCCAACCCCAACTGCCACACCAACACCGACCCCTACCGCAACTCCAACAGACACGCCCACTCCAAATCCTACCTTAACCCCTACCCCCACGCCAACTCCGACGCCAACACCAACATCCACTCCAACACCAACGCCTAGCCCTACACCAACACCAACCCCCACCACAACCCCTACCCCGACACCTACGCCTTCCCCAACCCCAACTCCTACCCCGACATCCATGCTTTTCTCTGATGGCTTTGAAAGCGACAGCTTCAACGCATGGACAACCGTAAGCGGCGGCGGAACCCACACCCAAACCATAGAAACCCAAAACCCACACCACGGCACCTACAACGCCAAAATAACCGTCGGAGCAAACAGCGAAGGCTGGGCACAAAAATCCATAACACCCTCACCCGTGGTTTACCTGCAACAATACATCAAACTAGGCACTTTGCCAACAGCCGGAAACCGAATCTACCTAGGCACCATACAGAGCAGCAACTCAAACAACAACCTAGACGTCTACATCGAAAACGTTGCCGGACAGATTTACTGGGGCGCTTATTCGTCAATCAATGGGGCGATTTATCGTGACCGTGAGTCTTCTCCAAGCAACCCCCAGACAGGAGTATACTACTGTGTGGAGTCGTGCCGAGATGTTTCGTCAGGACGTAGCCGCCTTTGGATTGATGGGAACCTGCGTGTGGATGTGGCGCGGGCGCATGTTGGGAATTCTAATTATGTTTACAGTGGTGTAAGTTGGACTGATGTTTCTGCGACGGTTTATTTTGATTGTATACGGGTTTCTACTGTGTATCTTGATCCGGAAAATGTTACGCCAACACCTACCCCTACTCCAACGCCTACGCCAACTCCGACGCTAACCCCAAATCCTTCAGATACGCCAACACCAACACCTTCAGAAACCCCGACACCAACTCCGACACCAACAGCCACCCCTACACCTACCCCAACCGCGACACCTACCCCAACGCCTACACCCACTCCTACTCCAACTCCAACCGATTACCTCTTCACAGCTGACTTCGAAAACGGCAACCTAAAAGAATACACCAACCTCCAAGGCTACGGCACGTACACCGCAACCGCCGAAACCAACAACCCCTACCGAGGCAACTACAACGCTAAATACACTGCAGGGACAAGCAGCGAAAGCTGGAACAGCAACGCCATAACCAGCAGCCAAACCACCTACCTCCGCCAAGCAGTTAAATTCAACAATCTGCCCACAATCGGCAAATACCTGCTTTTTGGCTGTATCGCCAACTCTGAACCAGGCATGAACGCTGTGCACCCATTCATCTACAATAACAACGGTCAATACTACTGGGGATCAATCACCATCATAAATGGCGTCTTCTACTTTGACTATGAATCTACGCCCAGCAATCCGCAGGCAGGCGTCTACTATAATGTGGAGGTTCTGCGCGACGTAACTAACCACTTGACTGCACTTTGGGTTGACGGAAGCCAACGTGTCACAGCCTCACGAGCGCATTCAGGAGCCAGTAACATGATATCCTCTGGCATCACCTACACCGACGTGTCCACAGCCATCTACGTTGATTGTGTGCGGGCAAAAACAAGCTACATAGGGCCCGAACCGTAGCTGCCTTATTTGCCGATTACCCGCACATTATCCGCCACCACCCACGGCGCAATCAAGGCGCCCATTTGCCGCTCGTTTCCGCCCACAACTGTGATGTTTTTGAGCAGTTCGAAAACGTTGCCCGCCAACATCACGCCACTGCAGCAGTGGCTGATTTCGCCGTTTTTGATTTTCCAACAGGGAGTCGCCACAACCGAGAACTCGCCGCTAACAGGGTTACTGCTATGCGCACCTTGCAAGTAGTAAACGATGAAGCCGTCCCCCACTTCAGATAGCATCTCTTCTGTTGTTGCTTTCTGGGGCTGTATGTGGAAGTTGGTGGTGTCTATGCTGGGTGTTCCCAAGTAGCCTGCTCTTGATGCGTTGCCGGTGCTTTCTACGCCTGCTTTTTTAGCTGAATAGTTATCGTAGAGGAAGTTGCGTAACACGCCTTTTTCTATGACCGCAGTGTTCTGACGGGGTACGCCTTCGCCGTCGAAGGTTTGGGTGCGCAGCCCATTGGCGAACAAGCCGTCGTCGAAGATGGTTAACTCTTCTGAGGCAACTTGCGTTCCGATTTTGTCTTTAAACGGCGACTGCCCCCGTTGCACGCTGTCAGCTTTGACTGTGCCCATCAGGGTGTATGCGAAGAGGTCTTGGAGGGCGAACTGGGTGAAGATGACTTTGGCGGTTTGGGATTCTATTGGTTTAGGTTTTAATGCTTTCATGGAGAGTTTAGCCGCTTCAGCTCCGACCCATTTGGGGTCTAGGTTTAGGGTTCTGGCTGCGTTGAACTCGAAACAGATGGGTGTGACTGCGTCGCCGTCTTTTGCCAACGTCGCCAGACTGCACTCCACATATGTGCCTTTGTCGTAGGCGGAGACGTCGTTGGAGTTGGCGATTGCCGTTGCGACGTAGCCGCTGCCCACGCCGCCTTCCGCTGGGAACACACGTTTGTCAACGGCGGTTGCGGCGTCAAGCATGTCTACGGTGACTTTGACGAGGTCTTCGGGGCTGAGGTCCACGATTTTCTGGTCAAAGGTGCCCTGCGCTGTTCCCGCGGGCTTGTTTTGGGGTAAGCCTCTCCATTGGGGGTCGCTTCTGCTTGCCCGTGCAGCGCTCAAAGCTTGCTGTGCAGCGTTTTTTATGGCTTCGGCGTCGTGGAGGATGTTTGTGTAGGCGAATCCGACGGCTCGGTTTGCGGTGACTCGGATGCCTACGCCGCGGTCTATGATGCGGTTTGTTTTGCTGATTTGACACAAATCAACGCCTATGCTGGTCGCCTGTCCATCGTACACGTATGCTTCCGATTCATCTGCACCCAAATTAAGTGCGGTTTGCACTGCGGACTTCGCAATATCCATTAACTCGGTTTTCTCAAGCACTGCCACCGACAACCACCTCGCTAAGTCTTATGTGCGGTCCACCGTCACAGATAAACGCTGTTTGACCCTTCCCACACCTGCCCGGGTCTAAATCGAAGTCTTTGCCCACGCCATCCACGTGATGCAGTGTTTCAAGGGTGCTGCCGCTTATGGATGCATTTCGGACTGGTGCGCCGACTTCGCCGTTTTTTATTTCGTAGCCTTCTTGTATGCCAACTTGGAAGGTGCCATCTAAGCTAGCTTGCCCGCCCCTGAAGCTCTTGAAATAGTAACCTTCTTTGATGCCCTCTAAGAGTTCTTCGAGGGTCTGGTCTCTTGGCGCCATGTAGGTGCATCGCATGCGGATGATGGGTTCCACCCGGAAATCTTCAGCTCGGGCGTTGCCTGTGGGTTCTGCGTTGAATTTATGTGCGGTTTCGCGGTTGTGCATTAACCCCGCCACGACGCCGTCTTCTATGAGCGTGGTTTTGTGGCTGGCGACGCCTTCGTCGTCGTAGCGGAAAGCGCCGAAGCTGCCCTCGATTGTGCCGTTATCGTAGAAGGTAACTAAGTCGGAGCCGAGTTTTTTGCCCATGTTGCTTGCCAGTATGCCGCCGGATAGTGCCAGGTCGGCTTCTGCTAGGTGGCCAAACGCTTCGTGCACAAACACGCCAACTACGTTAGGACCCAGCACAACTTTGGATTTGCCGCCTCTGGGAGTTTTGGCATCCAACTGCATAATTGCCCGCTCCGCAACTTTTCTGCCTAATTCCTCGGGAGTCTGCGACTCAAAGATTTCCCAGCCGAAGGTGGATCCGACTTCTTCGCGGCTAAACGTAAAAACGCCCCCAGCTTCTGCAGATGCAGTTAGGCGTGCCCAGACGTAGAGTTTATCCTGTTCTATTTGGGTTCCTTCACTGTTAACGAACAGGCTGCTACCGTTTAAGTCCATATAGTCGACGCTGCAGCTTTTGATTTTGCTGTCGAAGCCGAGGCTGGTTTTGTTGATTGCCATGAGCGTTTTGATTTTGTCTTCGGTAGCTACCTTGGCGGGGTCGATTCTGGGTTTGGCTTCGACGTGGTCTTGGATGGTTTTGGCGGGTGCCAGTTTTATTGGGTTTTTTAGGCGTGTGCTTGCCAGCTTGGCCATGCGGCAGGCGTCTTGTGTGGCGGTTTCCAAGATGGTGGCGTCTGTTGAGCCGACTGAGGCGAACCCCCATGCTCCGTCCACGAGCACGCGGATTGCAACGCCGCTCTCGATGCCCTGTTTGGCTGCTTCCACCCGTTCCTCCTTAAGGGTTAGACTTGTTTTGGTGAATCGCTGCATCCGCGTTTCAGCGTATTGTGCGCCGTGCTTGGCGGTTGCTGCGTCTGTGATTTTGACTAGAAGGTCTTTCAAGGTAATCTGCCAAGTAGCCTAGGTTGAAAGTTAGAATTAAACCATACGTTCCAAGCTGTGGCTACCAGAAGTCGCTCATGCTTCTCTGCTGCACCTTAGGCGCCGCAGGAGGCTTAGTTTTGGCTTTGGCTGCTTCCACGCCAAGAACAAGTTGTCCATAAACGCCGTCGTAGCCCGGAGTCACCTTCGCCGTGCCCTCCCTAACCCGCACCACCGCTTCGGCAATGGCTGGGTCAACCACCGCTGCCATCGCATCTTTTGCTGCGTCGGTGAGAACAGAGTATTCGTCGCCGAAACGCTCGATTAATGCCATATACGGCTTCCAAACGGCTTGAATAGCAGGTGAATCCGTGCCCAAAACCGCTGCAATAACCTCGCTTAATGGCAGCAGCCTCTTGAAACCGGGCGCATTGGGGCGCTGGTAATCGGCTTGGCGGTCGGCAAGTTCCTCTACCCGTTGTTCCACGCCTTTTGTAAGTTTTTTACGACATACTGGGCACATGTTGTCGAATTTGATGGCTTCTGAAGGTGACAACGCGATTTTGCAATTGCGGTGTCCTGTCCAGTGGTATTTGCCATACGCAGGGTCGGTTTCTATTGTGTATTTGAAGCGTTCGGGGTCGTTGTCGATTATAGCGGAAGTCACGTGGTCGTAGGTGAAGTCGGGGAGGTCAAAGACGTTGGCTTCCCTGCCTATGCGCCAAGGCCAGTAACTGTGGAAGTCACTGTTAGAGACCAAAGCGAATCGGTCGAGGCGGCTTAAACGCCAGTTCATAGGCGGGTCAGACGAAAGCCCTGTCTCTAAAGCATGAATGTATTTGGTCATGTCCTGGTAGCAGTCTTCGACCGTGTTGAAGCCGCTGAATGCTCCGAAAAGGCTGAACCAAGGAGTCCAGGCGTGGGCGGGAAAAACCATGTTATCCACGGAGACAGCCATGACTTCCTCCACTAGCTGCGGTGCTGTACAGTTCAAGGTGGGTCTGCCGTCTGCGGCCAAGTTGCCGAATTTGCCGAGGCATTCATTGATTTGCGTGGCTTCTTCAACTCCGGGGGTTAAGATGACGTGGTGAATTTTTTTCGAATCCCCCTTGTAGTCAAAGATGGTGCAGACTTCTGTTTGCAGCACAAACCGTACGGGAGAATCCCCCTCTTTAAGTTTCAAAAAACCTGAGGTGCCATCTGAGGTTAGAGCGGTTTGGATGTCATTTAGCCACATCGGATGCGTAAAGTCGCCGGTACCCACCAGGTTCAATCCCTTGATTTTTGCGTACTTCGCAATCTCTTCCAGACTCATTTGTTCGCTGGTGGCGCGGCTGTACCTGCCGTGAATGTGAAGGTCGGCGATTACTTTGATTTGCTGCATCCCCCTAAACGCTTGTTTATGCGGTTGTATGGTGGGTTAAAGGTTTGGGTAAGTAAAAAGTTTGCCTGCACCGCTTTTTTGGGTATAAAATAATTCCAGTCAGCTATGACACAAGTGTGGATAACTTGGAAATCAACGCTTACAGGTATGCTTCGGCCTAAGCGGAGTTTAACTTTGTAGCTGTATGGTCCATGCAACAAGCTTTTCCAAAAGTTGCCTAATCAGCTGCCTTGTCTGCTCGTTAGTTACACGCCCATTTTCGTCCACGTTATGTGCTGCATCAGACAGCATGACTTCAGGTTTGTTAACCGGGTGCATGTCAAGGAACACGAAGGTTTGGCGCAGATGGTACTGGGCTCGGGCACCGCCGAAGCGGCTTGTGGAGGCGCTCATAACTGCGACGGGTTTGCCCTGCAGGGGGTTGCCGGCGTTTGGTCTACTTGCCCAGTCCAACGCGTTTTTGAGCACACCAGAAACTGAATAGTTGTATTCGGGCGTGGCTATGAGGAGTGCATCTGAGTCTTTGATTCTCTGTTTGAACTCCCTGACTTTCGGGGGCGGAGTGTTTTCTTGGTCACCGTTGAATGCTGGGATTCCATCTAAATTGTACACTTCCAATGCCACTGAAGAAGGTGCAACTTCAACTGCAACCCGCACCAACGCTTTGTTATAGGAACCTGCCCTTAGGCTGCCTGCGAACGCTAAAACCTTGATTTGCTTCTCCAAAGAAGACACTGTCCAACTAAAAGTTGAAGGCTGCTTTAGGATTTAAACCTGATTGCGCTTTTGCTTATACAATATTTTTTTATTTGCCAAAACAGCAAGTCTAAGTATGCACGAATGGGCACTAGCAGAAGCAGTTCTGTCATCTGCACAGCAAATAGCAGATAAGGAATGTTTAACCTCCGTTACGGAAGTCACGGTCAGAGTCGGCGAACTCCAAGGCGTCGACAAATCCATCCTCCGATTTGCATTAAAACAGCTAAGCGAAGGCGGCGCCTTAGCCCACACGAAATTCCGAATTCTAAAAGCCAAATCCCAACTTAAATGCCGCGTCTGCCAAGAGACATGGCATTACAGCACTAAAAAACTCGACAAATCCTCCGCCGAAGCCATCCACTTCGTCCCAGAAGTCGCCCACACCTACATCAAGTGCCCCAAATGCGGCAGCCCCGACTTCGAAATCGCCTCGGGGCGCGGCGTCTGGCTGGAGGACATAAAAGGAGTCAAAAAAGAGTGATTGACCCACGCACGAGCGTCATTACCCAGCGTTTAGTAAAGATAAAGCGGCTTTTGGCTGTTTCCAGTGGTAAAGGCGGCGTAGGCAAAAGCATGGTGGCTACTGCGCTGGCGCTCTCGCTCGTCAAGGAGGGTTGCAGGGTGGGGCTTTTTGATGTGGACTTCACGGGTCCCTCAACACACATAATTTTAGGCGTGCCCAAATCAGTGCAGCCTACAGAAGAAAAAGGACTTGTACCAGCCACCGTTGAAGGCTTGGAGTATATGTCCCTTGTTTACTTCGTCGGTGACAATCCAGCTCCGCTGCGGGGGCAAGACGTGTCTAACGCCCTTATCGAGTTGTTGACGGTAACGCAGTGGGGCGAATTAGACTACCTCGTGATTGACATGCCGCCGGGAATTGGCGATGCCGTGCTGGATTTAGTGCGGCTAGTCAAACGCATAGAGTTCCTCATAGTTACAACCCCATCACTGCTTGCGTTTGAAGTAGTAAAAAAACAAACCACCCTACTCATGGAACTAAAAATGCCCATCGTAGGCGTAATAGAAAACATGAAAAACGACAAATCCACCGTGATTCAACGCGAAACCGAAAAATTAGGACTCAAATACCTCGGTGCAGTCGCCTACGACGCTAAAGTCGAGTCCGCAATCGGCAACCCCAACAAAATCCTAAACACCGCTCTAGGCGAAGCACTTGAAAAAATAAAGATAACCACCCCCAACGTTGAGGGGAACAGCAGATGCCCATCCAAGCAGTAATCTTCGACTACATCGGCACATTGGTTAATTGCCGCGGCTACAGCATGGCAGACTCCGAAGACAACCTCCACCGAGCCCTTGTTGCGGAAGGCTTCAAACTGGAAAAACAAAAGTTTCTTGAGGCATACAGTGTTGCACACCAAAAATACCGTGTAGTGCGTTATGAGCAGCACCGTGAAGTCACAAACGCAGTTTGGGTGGCTGAGGCACTTTGCAGTTTAGGAATTAAAGTGACGCCTAATGATGCAAGAGTTAAATCGGCGCTTAACGTGTTTTTCCAGGATTTTATTCGTACGCTTGAACTTCGGGAGGGTGCAAAAAAGGTGCTTCTGCAGACTAAGACGCAGTTCAAGATGGGTTTAATAAGTAACTTTACTCATGCCCCGGTAATTCACAAAAGCCTAAGAAAAGTAGGTGTAGACCGCTACTTCAACGCTATCGTGGTTTCGGAGGATGTGGGTTGGCGCAAGCCCAGCCCGATGATTTTTGAAGACACGCTTAGGCGGCTTCGGGTTTCGGCTGGGGAAGCGGTTTTCATCGGGGATAGCCCGTTGGAGGATATTAGAGGCGCTAAAGATGCAGGATTAAAAACGGTGTTTGTGCCTTCCCAGTTTAATAGTTTGAAAGATTTGGCGCAGAGTAAGCAGGAGCCGGACCAAACTGCTAAGGATCTGCATGAACTTCTCAAGCTCATTAAGTGTCCAACTGGGTTTCCATAAAAAACGTTTCAGCTGCAAACCCCATGGGTGTTTCTCTGTGTGTACAACCAGCCTCAACCGGCAGGCAGTGTGCTGCAGTTGCCGACCACAAAACAGACGCCTTTGCTTTGAGCCTTGGAAGATGATGTAGTAGGCACCGGCTCTCTTCTTCTACTACTAAAAAAGCAAAAGCCACACTTGTAAGATAGACGTGGCGGGCCCGCTGGGATTTGAACCCAGGATTCCCGGCTCCGGAGGCCGATGCCTTAATCCGTGCTAGACTACGAGCCCTTTTCCATGCTTTCAGTCTATATTGCGAACATTTTAGCCTTTGCATAATATGGATGTTTTGGCTAACACTGCTAGAATCTTTTGCCTGCATTAATGGACGCCTTAAGTTTCTGCCGAGTGCTTTCTAATAATTTTCGGTAAGTAGATGTGCCTTTGGGGTCCTGTTCTTAGGTCGAATTCCATTGGTTGTTTCTCCTGTTACAAATTTCTTGCAAACAATTTATATGACACTTGTGAGTTATAGCATTCCAGAGGAGTGGTAGTATGATTGGGTCAAGCGAGGAAGTCGAAGAACGCCAGGGGAAAATCGACGCGCAATCAATAGTTATCAATGCACTGGCAGAGGAAAAAGCGCTAAACATGTGGGAGATAAAAGAGCAAAAACAACTCTTCTACTCCACAGTGCACAAAGCCATCAACGCTTTGCAAAAGGGAGGATTAGTTGAACCTGTTAAATCGCAGATATCTGAAAAAGGCGTAACTACCACCCTTTTTAGCTTAACTTTCCAAGGCTTTGTAAGATACCTCGCTTCTCAGCCTGAGCTATGGCATCCAAAAGAAATTGGTACAATACCCGACACCGAAGTACTTAGGAAGAATCAAGCAAAGAAAAAAGAAGAATTTTCCAAGTTGCTGGAAATAACACAATCATATGGAGAGCTGCTCAGTTACGCAATTTTTAAAGAAATCTATTGGTTGACAGAACGATACGGCCCGTACTTTGTTCATGATATCGTGGATGTTGCGCGGATGGTTGAGGCTTCAGGCTCCATGGAACTAATTGAACGCTACCGAAGAAAACTGAACCAAGTTACTAAGGAGAAACAGAAAATGCTCAAAGAGCCTGAATTTCAGCGCAAAGTTAAGATGTCCACAATTCAGGATGAAAAGACCGAAGAGACAAGCTACTATGACCCGGTAGCAGAAAACGAAAAAGAGATACAGGATGCAGAGCGTTGTTTGGAGATTTTGCTGCGAAAGCAGACTGAGTGGTGGAAGAGAATGTTCGCTGTCCGTCTCGCGGAAAGAATTCTTGCTTCCCTCGCCAAAGGTGATATGCATAACGAGGCGTTGTATTTGCTTTTCAAGCAGGTGGCGGATAAGATTAGGGAGCTTGAGGTTGAGCCGATAGAAGATATGGCAGAGATCTTTAGGACCGGAGATGTGAAAGAAGTGCAAAAACGGTTGCTGGGTGGCTTAAATGAGAAGTCAACCGATGGGAGCGTCGATTCCAATGCCTAAGGGTAAGCCGTGGACACGTGAAGAAGAGAAGCAGCTTCGTGACCTGCGCGAACGGGGCTGCAAAGTCTCCGAGATCGCAACGGCAATGGGTAAGAGTGAGGAGGCTGTTATGAAAAAACTTCAGCGTATTGGCTTAAAAGTAGTCCAGCAAGGGGAATCCAACTGGACGACTACTTCTACCTCTGCCTCCGAGATTATCTTGCCTAAAGACTTGTATAGTGTGGAGGAGGCGCTTGGGATGTTGGCTGGCGCGATGAAGGCTCTTCAAACGTCTGGTTTACCCAAGACTGAGGTGTTGCGGTTGCGCGGTCTTATCCAAGCTGCCAGTGTATATCAGGTAAAGTTTGCCGAGTACCTGGATTATAGAGGAATCGAGAAGAGCCTTGTCGAGTTAACTAAAAAATATGAAGCGCTGGTAAAACGAGAGCCTGATCCGGATAAGCCTGTTGAGGATAAACAAGAATCTACTGGGCTTAAACAGGAACCTGTCGAGATTAAACAGGAAGCTATTGAAGCCCAAAAACCCATTGAACCTACGCAGGCGAATACGCCAGTTGAAGAAACTGAGGAGGATAAAAATGTCGTCGAAGAAAAGAGGAACCAGAATCAAACTTGACCTTCCAGGCAATCTGCCCACTGTTGAAGAGAGCCTCGTGGATTTAGCAATAACAATAGAAATGCTCTCCCAGCCAGGACTAACAAAGCCTGCAATCAAACGTTTGACCAAAAAAATGAAGACCCAACAAGTATATCAAAAAATTTTTAAAAAGTACACACGCTACAGAAAGCTGGAGCTTGAAATGATCAAGTTAGCAACACAATCCCAAGAAATGACAACGCAACCCTAAGGCTCATTCTCCGGATTATCAGGCTCATCAGAAATAGGCCAATCTTCCTCATCCTCATCCGGTTCCTCCTCAAACAAGCACTCTATTGCCACCCTCAAAAGTCATCATCCTCATCGTCAAATTCAGGAGGAAACATAGGATCATCAAAAAGCATCAAACCATCACCCTCACTGTCCTCAGCGATGTCCTTTTCAATTTGCTTTTCTACGTTAAGTTCTTGATTTACAGAGTTACCATTTGATTGAGCATTGTTCGGCTTTCCTCTAAAAATCGCTAAAAAGATTGCTATTAAGATCAGTCCTCCGACAAAAAGGACACAGACAACAAATGCTATCAATAAAATTGAAATAGCATCCATTCTTTTGGCACCCACTCATTTGATTGCCACTTCAAAAAGCGATGGTTATAGCTTTAATTTTTTCTTTCGCTTATTTCATCAATAATGTTTCTCATCATAACCAAATACTGTTGGACCCGCTTCTCAGTGATTTTATTGCCTTCTTTAAACAGGGCAGTTCTGACAGCTGGCAAAAAAATAGTTCCTTGACTGCAAGCATACAAATGATGAGCCAACGTAGTTATCTTATCTTTATTGGGCACTTTATCAACAATCAAGTTGAAGATTACGAGATTTAGGCTGTCTTTCTTGAAGTTAATGCTAATTTCTCTTGCTACCCGAGAGGAAGCACCTTCCTCAAGAGAATTCAAGTCGTCTTCATCAATTCTTCTAACAACCTCATTTACCCTTGAATTAGACTCCAAAAAAGCATCCGATGCGATACGCTTTGTTGCCTTAGAGGGGTTTCAAACGCAAATAAACCATCAGTGGACACGCCTTTTTTTATTACCCCCAAGCTTTCGTCACGTTCTAATTCTCTAACTTTCAACTGGATGTTACCAATTAGGCAGAGAATATATATTATAATTTGCGCCTTTTCATACCACTAGCATTAAATCAATCCCTCACCAATAAAATCCAAAAGAAAGGATCAAAAAAATAATGACTCTTATTGAGGACTACGGTTTAGATTCCCCTGCAAGGTCCTTGCTCCTAACAGTCCTATCGATAAAAGATAACAGCCAAAGGACAGAAATGGACAAGCTACACATCCAAAAAGTCCTAAGATACTACGAACAACTAAGAGGAAAAAAAGAAATTGACTTCTCCAATTTTAAGCTCGGCGGAGTCGCATATGAGCTAGAAGAAAACCGAGAAACACTAATAGAATACGAGCTTATCGACCAGAAAAACTGCGATTTCCTCCTCACTGAAGAAGGGAATGCAGCCGCGGTAGATCTTAAGAAAACCTTCAGTCAAGAATATTATCAACTGCTAGTCTGTGCTAAAAAATTGCTAAATGATCTACCTGACGATGAGTTGCTTTACTTTATGTATAAGACAATACCAGAAACGCAGAAGCACTCAACCGAATTCTCACGGCTTGAAAGAAAAAAAGAAATCTTTGGCAAAAATCTCTTTTCAAAAAGAAAAGTTGACTCTTCAACAGCGATTAATTGGCTAAGTATAAGTGAAGAGGAATTCACCAAAATGTTTCCAAAAAAGGAGCTGCCCAAAAGCGCAGTTAACCATATGGCCAAAGGTTACCAGGAATACGCTGACGAAGATTTGGAGATCGCTAAGGACTTTGAGCAGGTAGAAAACGAACTTGATGAAGAATGCAGTGCATAGAGGCGATATCTTCTGGGCAGACCTTGACCCAGTCAAGGGATCGGAGCAGGGCAAAACCAGGCCAGTTTTAATCATCCAAAACGACGTTGGCAACGAAAACAGCCCATGACAATCGTTGTCTGCATAACAAGCAATTTAGCCCGAAAAGAATATCCAACCAACGTTTTTATTACAGCAAAAGAGACAGGGCTCAACTGCGACTCCGTTGTGCTACTCAACCAAATAAGGACGATAGATAAAACTCGCCTACAAAAGAAAATCGCACATGTACCAAACTCTAAAATGTTAGAAGTTGACGAAGCCCTAAAAATAAGCCTGAACCTTTAGAACAATCAAAGAAACATAAACTATGCCTCTGAAGGCTTGTACCCCCTAATTTTCGACAGATTTGTCGAATTTGCGCAATTGCCCATGACCTACCCCCTAAAATTGAACCAAAAGGCGCAAAAAGCCAATCTTTCCTGGTAGCAACTCATCCCCAAACGGCGCGCTCTATTTAGGTGCCTCCTTGTTTTTCGGCAGATTTGCCTAATACCCATCATCTATGATTGGGCACTATAATTAAGAAAGGATTCTAGACTATGCTAATAAGAAAAAGTTGGTTTCTAATTTAGAAGTTAAAACAGTAATTCACTCAATAGACAAAGGGGGGATACCCCCAGATTATCTAGGGAGAATCTCAAGGGTAATCCTCTCTACAGCAACAACAGGCATACTCTCAAAAAATGACGCAGGCGACCCCGCAAAATGTCTTGGACAATTTCTTTATATACAAGCTGGAAGTGCATTGACAAGCTATTTATAAATGAGCTGTCAATAAGATTCCAGCAGCTTTTTTGAGGCTTCTGTGCAGGTTTTTCAACACTTTCCATCACAGAATGCACAATATAGTCTTTCGTTAAACATGCATAACACTAAGTCTAACAGCATCTTGCCTACATCAAGCACCGACAAAAGGGCACTTCCCAAAGCATGGAAAAAGACCATGCAAAACACTCCAAAAGGTAATTCCCAAAAATTCTGAGCAGCTTTTTACTGCCAAAATCAACAGCAAAAGGCAATCCCTAAGAAACATAATCATTACCCGACAGGCTTGACCTTGACTCTGCAGTTTGAGCCTTAGCTGCGACTTCAACGTTCAGCAATCTATCCAAAGTATCGACAAGCCGTTCGAGCAGCCTATTGCCGACCCGTTGCTCGCCAACCAAAGTCTCAACGGTTGAAATTACATTCTCAACCCTGACCCTTGATTCTGCAAGTTCGCTCCTAAGGTCAAAAACCTGAGCGTTTAACGCTTTTACAGCATCGGGCAGAAGAATGCGAGCTTTAGCTCTCTCAACACCTGAATACTCTTCATGCGGAATATGCTCCGGAGGCGAATTATCGGTAGTGCCAACCCCCTGGACAATGACAGTTCCATGCTTCACATCCTCCTTTGCTTCCTCACTGTAAAATCTAAGAATCGGCTCATGAAGAGCCACACCCTCAGCTGAAAGAAGCATCCCAAACTTGACTTCAAGAATATCTCTACACTTCTGAATCGCCCTTCCCGAATCAACCAATAAAGCATCAGGGCTAAAACCAACCAGTTTACCGGGATGAATGATAATGTTCCTAGAAGTTTTTTCAACCCGCAAACCGTCAACATGAACACCAAGCTTCTGCCAGTTACAAGGATTGCCCAATTTTTTCCAATCAATCAAGCAACTCTCATTTCGAATAATGGCAAACTTGAAAGCATGGTCCTCCAATGCAACTGCCTCAATAGTGCTCTCACTCATAGTGAAGATTGATTGACCAAGCGGTG
The DNA here is from genome assembly GCA_963716035.1 of uncultured archaeon. GTDB lineage: Archaea > Thermoproteota > Bathyarchaeia > Bathyarchaeales > Bathycorpusculaceae > Bathycorpusculum. The sequence continues at coordinate 682,219 of OY970286.1, forward strand.
TTAGCGAGTAGATTTTGATAACGTCATAGTTTTGAAGTCGGATAAGTCCTCTCTTAAGCAGCATTTTGGTATGTTTAGATACGTTCTGTTTGCTGCAGTGACATTGCTTGGCGGCTTGCTGAGCGGTTCCTCCTGCTCGATAAACGTCTAGTATCTTATGAGCAGTTGGCGGCAAACGCCCCAAGAGTAAACTATTTTCGGTTGACTGGTTGACTGCTCGTTTTAAATCGTGAGAAAAGGGAGAATCCGATTTAGCCATCAGAATTCTCCTCTATTTATTGCGCTGGCAGTCAGGCTGCTATTCAAAAAGAATATTGTCTTAAAATAGATAGAAAAAAGAAAAAGGGAATTTGAGTTTTGCAGGAGGAAAAAACCAAATGTGACTTCAGCAGCCCAGTCTTTCCGTGCTAGACTACGAGCCCACAACTTCACAAACAAATATCACAGATAATTTAAAGCTAACCCACACTACTGCTCAATTAACTCTTCCTCAATCCACCACGCCTTCTTCTTGCCTGAGCGCTCGCCTGCATAGAAGCTGATAATGGGTTTACCGGTTTGTTTTTTGCTGTTTTTCTCAATTTTCTGAAGCCTATTTAAAACTAGCCAACGGTTTGTTTTAAGGAAATCCGCCAGTTCAGGGGTGGTTGCGGACTTGTAGTTGAGGAGGTATTCGATGATTTTTCTATCCGTTTCATCGACTGCGAACTGGTAGGGGTTTATTTTACCGTGCTGGAAAGTTAAGATTTCGAGGTCACTTAGGTACTTTTTGATTTGCCCAAACTGTTCTTCCAGCTGCGCCATACGTTGCTCCAAAGCGAGGAGTTTGTCGGGTTTAGGGGTTTTCTGCAGTTTATCCGCGATGGCTTCCCGTATGAAGTCACTTCGATCGCCCTCGGGGATGCGTAACGCCATTTCGTTGTAGACTTCTTCTGGAAGTTTGACCGTTACTGTTTTGGGGTCAGTCAAGGTTGCCCGCCAACAGTTCATATGGCTACTTTACTTATTTTTTGGTTTCTATACAGAGGCATCAACCAATTGTCCACCAACCGAGCAATCTAACATTAGTTAACTGTGTTTAAGCAATAATGTTTTATTCGAGTAAAACAAGAGTACAATCGGTGAAAACGTTGACTGATTGGTCTAAAAAAGACTTGCTAATTTTAGCTTTTGATCATCGAGCATCTTTTATTGAGAAACTCTTTGGAATTAAAGGAAGACCCCCAACCGCTGAGGAAAAACGGCAAATAGAGGAAGCAAAACAAATAATTTTCAACGGCTTCAAACTGGCATTAAACAAAAAAGTGCCTAAAGACATCGCCGGTCTGCTGGTTGACGAAGAATTCGGTGCAGCAGTGCTCCGTGAAGCGAAAAAAGATGGATTCAACTTTGCGATGCCAGCCGAGAAAAGCGGACAAGACGAGTTCGATTTCGAATACGGCGACCAATTCGCAAAACACATAGAAGAATACGACCCAACCTTCCTCAAAGTGCTGGTACGCTACAACCCAGACAGCGACGCCACACTAAACAAGCGCCAGCTGGAACGGCTGAAAAAGCTCAGCGATTACCTCGCCCAAGCAAACAGGCCGTTTCTGTTCGAATTAATAGTTCCCGCAACCCCCGCACAACTGGCAAGTGTCAACGGCGAAAAATCATCCTACGACACCAAACTGCGCCCCAAACTCATGTGCCAGAGCATAAAAGAAATCCAAGACGGCGGCATTGAACCAGCCATCTGGAAACTCGAAGGCGTCGACAAAGCAGAAGACGCAAAATCCATCGTAGCCCAAGCCCAAGCGGGCGGACGCAAAGCAGGCGTCATCACTTTAGGCCGCGGCGAATCCAAAGACAAAGTCAAAGAGTGGCTAAGCGTTGGAGCGAAAATCCCCGGCATCATCGGATTCGCAGTTGGACGCACCATCTTCTGGGATCCCCTAGTCGAGTACCGAGCAGGTAAACTAGACAAGAAAGCAGCCGCAGAGAAAATCGCCCAGAACTACATGGAATTTGTAGAGCTCTGGCAAAACGAGAGGAAACAGTGACCCACCATGACGTCTCTACGTTCTCTCGGCCCCTCCCTCATTAGAATAACTACCGCCGGCGCCGTTGGAGCAGCCCTCCACATCGGCAAAGGCGACCCCGACATGGTAGACCAAACCGCCCTGGACTTTTCACGCACTGTGATGAACCAGATGGAAATCGACGGCGAAGTAATCTGCTGCGAAGGCCCCAAAGACAACGCCCCAGCTTTTAACAACCGCGAAAAAGTCGGCACCGGCAACGGACCCAAAGTGGAATTCGTCATCGACCAAGTGGATGGCACGACAGCTACCAGCAAAGGCAAAAAAGACGCCATCTCTGCTTTAGCTTGCGCTCCAGCAGGTTGCCTGCAAGTTTTGCCCGACGACGGCTACTACTTCAAAGTCGCAACCAACGGCGTAGCAAAAGGCAAAATCAACCTTGACATGTCCATCGAGGAAATCGTCACCACCATCGCCACGCTCAAAAAACGTCCCTTAGCTAACTTCACCGTTATTATGCTGGAACGCCCCCGTCACGACGAGTTACTGGCACGCCTAAGGAAAATGGGTGTTAGAATCATTCTAATCGCTGACGGCGACATCGCAGGCTCCATCGTCACCTGCCTACCGGATTCAGGTGTTGACCTGCTTGTCGGTGCAGGTGCAGGTGCTGAAGCCACAATCGCTGCCACCGCAGTAAAATGCCTTGGCGGAACTATGCTGGTTAAGGTTTGGCGGGACAAAAAAGATGACGCAGGCAGAATGGCGCGCCTAGAAGCAGCAGGCGTAAACATCAACAAAACCTACACTGAAAACGAACTCGCCAAAGGCAGCGAGATGATTTTTGCAGCTTCAGGAGTCACTAAAGGCGAAATGCTTGACGGTGTCAGATTCATCGCCGGAGGCGCAAAAGTGCAGTCGCTGTGTACAAGACTACCCAGCGGGACTATCGAGTGGTCCTCAACCATTCTTAAGTTCAAGGAGCACCCAATCTATAGCCAAATAACCTAAACCCGGCTTTCTTAGCCGGCAAAACTTTCTTTTTAAAAATTTTTGTTAAAAATAAACGGGTTAGGGGTGGGTGTGAACGTGCCCGCCATGGGGATGCGTATGGGTATGTTCGTGGCTTTCGCCGTTTTCATGAGTGTGGCTATGCGTATGCTCTTGTTCGTGTGCGTATTTTTGTTCGGGTTCTAATTCGTCTTCGGGGAACACTTGCCCAGTTAACTGTGCCAGTTCACGGTAACGTGTGCCAACTACGCATTTGAGCATGTCTCTTAATTCGGTGCCCTGAAGGTTTCTTTTCATGAGCAGGTCCATTTTTTTTGCGAGTTCTTCGTCGCCTAAACTTTTGAACCAAGCTTTGAAGTCGCCGCGTTTAGTGTGGAATTCAAGCGAGAGAGGATCGGCGCGGTCGATTTTAGATGTGAAGTCTCTGAGGTTGTGAGCGTGCATGCTTAACGGTTGCCCGACGGTTGCGTAAAAGTTGAATGCCCGGTCATGCGGGGTATAAGCCAAGATTTGGGTTGCTTTTTCGGCAGTAACTGCAGTTACGCCTAACGCTTGTTTGCCTTGCGGTGTGATAAGGTAAAGACCTTTGGTTGGGCTTGTTATGTAACCCATTTTTTGGAGTCCCAAGAGGTGCATCATGACAGGTTGGAACTCTTTTTTTGCGTCCTTTGCAATGTCCATGGCTTTCATGGGTTTCTCGCAGAGAAACATGGATTCCAGAATTTCCTGTTTAATAGGTGATAAACTCATTTACGGGCACCTTGCCTTAAGGTGCTATGTACAATGGGGTAATCAAACTTTTCCTTTATAAAAAACTAAAAGCATGAGTTACAACCCAGTCACCCATTGCTTCAGGCGGGGTTAAGTAAAGCTTTAGTAGAGACGCGCACCTACTTTCCCTATTAATTACTGGTGACTTTAAACATGAAAATTGCGGTTTTTGTCTACGAATACCCCCCAAAAATCGTGGGTGGACTAGGAACTTACGCTGCTGAAATCACCCGCAAATTCGTTTTAAACGACCACGACGTTACCGTCTTCACCATGAACGACGACGCCGGGTCGCTGCCAACACGGGAAATCTGGCGCGGCATAGAAATCCACCGCCCACTCCATATCGATGTCTCCGACTCGCTGCCAGACGTTATCGCTGAGGACATTCGCAAATGGGGCAGAGGCATCCACCTCTTCGGCAAACTCATGGTTTACAATTACCTCTCTGCAGCTAAACTCGTTAACGAACTCATCAAACGGGAAAATATGAAGTACGACATAGTTGTAGCCCACGATTGGCTTAGCGCAATGGGCGGCATCACTGTGAAACGGGAAACCAATCTTCCTTTTGCATTCCATGTTCACTCTACAGAGAAAGGACGCACCTTGGGCAACGGCTCCAGCGTCGTGAGCAACATAGAACTACGTGCAGGCAAAACCGCGGACTTAGTCGTCACAGTCTCCTACGCCATGAAAGACGAACTAGTCAGTTTAGGCTTCCCCAAAGAAAAAATCCAAGTCAGCTACAACGGCGTGGACCCACAAAAATACAATCCCGCTAACGTAAGCAAAGAAGACATCCACCGCATCCGAGCAAAATACGACATAAAAGACGACGAATACATGATACTATTCCTCGGGCGCCTCGTCGTAGTCAAAGGCGTGGACAAACTCATCTTAGCCATGCCCCACATCCTAAACAAAATTCCCAAAGCCAAACTCGTCATAGTCGGCGTCGGCGACCTCCAAGAATACCTAACCAACCTAACCAGAATGACCAAACTCGACCAATACGTCAAATTCTGCTTCGACTTTATCCCCGAAGAAGAACGCATAAACCACTACGCAGCCTGCGACATAGCAGTGTTCCCCAGCTTCTATGAGCCGTTCGGTATTGTCGCTTTGGAAGCCATGAGCATGGAGAAGCCGGTCGTTGTCGGCGCAGCAGGCGTGAGTGGCATGCGTGAAATCGTCATTTGCTGTGGGCCTGAACAATGCGGCTACCACATTGACCCCAACAATCCCTCCGACATCGCGTGGGGCGTAAACAATGCGCTTGCCAGTCCAGAATGGACTAAGACGTTGGGTAAAAACGGGCGGAAACGCGTGTTATCCGAGTTCACTTGGAACAAAATTGCTGAGCACACCGTGGAACTCTACGAAACCATTGTTAAACGGTAGTCGCTTTTGAGCGACGAACTTAAACGGCGAGTTGCAAGAGAAGCCGCCACGCTACTCTATTTCGGTGCAGAAAAAGAGTACAAGCAAGCTAAAGAACGCGCAGCGGAAACATTGGGCACTCATTTTTTACCTTCTAACCTTGAAGTAGCGTTGGAGCTTGACCTTGTGGCTGAGGAAAATGAAGGGGAACACCGCAGGCAGCGGCTGGTGGAGATGCGACGTGAAGCCCTCGCCGTCATGAAGTTACTTAGCCAGTTTTGCCCGGTGCTTATCGGCAGCGTCTGGAGGGGCACCATTAAGTTGGGCAGCGACATAGACATCGCCGCCTACACTGACAACCCCGAACAGGTAACCTCGGCGCTGGACGCGGGCGGCATAAAAATTAGCCAAAAACAGTGGACAACAGTAAACAAACGAGGCGCCACCATCGAGTCCTATCACATCCACGCTCAAACCCCTCAGAAGCACAGCTTAGAAATCACTGTCCGAGCAGCTGAAGAGGCAGGAAAAAAACGTCGATGCGAAACCTTTGGCGACGAACTCCGTGGACTCACCATGACGCAGCTTGAAAAAGTTTTGCAGACTCATCCGACGCAGCAATTCATACCCCAATAACTTCAAAAAATCTGCATTTCTAAATCGAAAAAGGACTTAAACCACCAAAACAAATCCTAGACCAAGCTGATGCCTCATGGAAAAGAAAGACCTCAGAAAAATGTTTCCCCACCTCTACGGAGAACTCGAATCTGGCGAAGTAAAAGTACCAATAAACGCTATACGCAAAAATGCTGCTGAAGCCGAAGGAGAAGTGGAGGAATGTGGCTGCGACGAATGCCATGAACCCATGGAGATGCCAGTAAGCAACGGGATACCAGATAAGCTGAGACATTTTAACCCACAAGCTGTGGATTTTCTGCGCCGATGCGACACCGAAGCGCAGGCAGAAGAAATCATCGCTTACCTGGAGAAAAAAGGCGAGATCACCAACCAATATGCTTCCGAGTTAAGGTGCCAAATGAAAAAAGACGGCGTACGATGTTTTGGTCCCAAGAAAGAAGAAAACCACTACTTCCGTGAAGCAGGACTTTATTGAGCCTCCTTTAACATAATTTTTCCATATTTACGTTAGTTTACTTTCAAATTTCAGTTTGCAGGTTCAAAGACGAGGGGTCTGGCGAGTTTGGGAACCTTGCGTATTAGGCCGCGGTTTTGTCTGTACAACCAACCACAACCAATTTGCAATAAGCCCCAGACGCAGCCGGCAAAACAGCTCGTTCTGCTTTGATCCTTGGAAGATGATGTAATAGGCGGCAACTCTCTTCTTCTACCACTAGAAAAAACAAAACACACCTCTAACACTACAAATTATCCATAACAGGTGTCACAGCAAAATCAAGCCTTCTATGCGCATTTTTGCTTGGAAAACACCTAGCACGCCAAAACAGACAAGCAGAAACACTGCAAACCTTTTAAAAAAAAGTCAGTTACCGCAAACCAACGGAGCCAAGCACAAAAAACCCAATACAAAAACTCAAAACAGGTGCCACAATCCAGCCTGCCACAATCAACAGGTAAGGCTTAAGCGAAAGAAACCTGGTTTTGTATGACATGCCTGCCCCAAACACCGCTGCAGTCGTGGTCTGAGTGTTCGACAGGGGAATGTTGAGAATCGCCGCTAACTCGACAAGCACAGTCGAAGCAGCTAAAGCGACAGTGGCATTAGAGTACCTCATACGGTAAAATTCTTCACTGATTCGCCGAATTGCGCCCTCACCCAGAAGCAGCGAACCCACAAAAACCGCAATAACCGCCGCCGAGACGGTTGCCCAGTTAAAGCCACCCGCCGCCACAATTAACCCTAAAGTGTTAGCGCCCAACCCATAAGCCGAAGTGAAAGCCAACACGATGAGAATGGCTTTGTAGGTACGGATCCTTCTCCAGATGTCGGTGACTTTTCGGCTGTTAATATAGCGGATTAGATAGTAAGCGATGACGGTTGCGGCGGTGGGGGCGATAAACCACATAACAACCACACCCGTCATGTAGGGCAACTCGGAAGTTAACCCGTTAGCTAATGCGTAGCCTGACAGCAAACCAACGATAGCCATGCTAAAGGACATCGGTAATCTGGCAAACTGGGCGATTATGAATATGATTATAGATACAATCAATACTGCAGTTTGAAGTTGAGTCGAAGCCTGCGGGATTAGGTGATTTATGCTGTTAACCATGCCGCCGCCCTGCACCAGAAGTCCGACTGCAAACCCTGAAGCGCCTAGCAATGCCCCTGTGCGTTTGCTAAGAATGCTGGCGCCCACTGCTGGCCCCACACAGGCAGACAGGTTGTTGCCTGAAACCAGCATTACAGCCAAGAAAACTAAAACAACAATCGCAGCTTCAACAATCACGTATGTGTCACTTGAGAATAGACGTTATTATTGATAATATAAGGTCTGAGAGGTCTTCACAGCCGTCTAAAATGTCATCGAATTTATGGAGTAACTCGCTGTAGTGATAGAATTGTAGGTAATGGATTTGGGGAGCTTGATGGTAGAGGGCATCGAACCCTTGGTCTTTTATTTCGTCTCCTTGCTGCTCCAGCGCCTCGATTTCTCTGCGCAGTTTAAGGATGTCGCTTAAATCCGAAACCTGAAGTGTCTCCTTAACTTTAACGAGTGCTTGCGCCGCCAATTCCAGCATACTTTGGAAAAGCGCTATCCACTCTGCATCCTCAACTTCCTCCGAGTATGGGAATCTTGCCTTATACATTCGACAAAGTTCCCGACTCTGGTAATAGTAAGTGTCAACGATGTCGTCGGCTATGCTGACCGACTGCAAAAGGTGCTCCAAAATGTTGGGGCTAACAGCACCCGCAGTTATGTCTTCGCTTATTTTGAAAGCAACGTCATCAGACCGTTTCTCTAAAACCTTAATCGCAACCATGCCTGAATCAAGGCATGCTTCGTTTTTACATTCCCTAAGCATACCTGACAAGTTTACGTTGGCTTGCTCCGCTATCTCGATGATTTGCACGATTTCCCCGAAAATGTTCTGTTCGCCAACCACGAGTACCCGCTTGAAACTCTTCATTAACCGAAACCTCCACCTATTAGCCACCATCAAGCAGGTAATGCGCTTATAAAATTATTGTGACCCCTTAACGGCCCCCAAACTCTTCTCAGCGCACATTTTATATTTGCCCGCTAACAGTTTGTTTGAAAGAGGAAACCCTAACATGAAAATTAGCTCAACCGCTTTAGTAGCAATCATCGTCTGTTCCCTTCTGGCAGTCACCGCTTTGCAATCCACCCAAGCAGTCCCAACCGTGAATGTCAGCTTCTACAAAAACAACGGCTACGGTGTAGGAAACGACATGAATGGCGAATGGACCTTAAACGCTGATGCTTCCTCCGATACAGTAAGAGTAGAATTCTACCTTGATGGTCACCTCGTGGAAAACGACACAACCGCGCCCTACAGTTGGCACTTTAACACGAGCAACTACACTGAGGGTTTGCATCTGTTCAGAGCCATGGCATATGACGATACAGGGCACTTTGGATATGTGGAGGTCACCCGGAACTTTGTGCCTTTTCCCCTTGACTTCGTAGTTGGAATAATCGCTTTAGTCGCTATAACATTGGTTGTGGTGTTAGTTGGGGCTTTGATTAGAGCCAGAAAGCTTCGTAAAACAAAGTAAAAAACCCTTTTTCTTTTATCGCCTAATAAGCAAACGTGGCAGCGCTGGCAAATTTTTTATACATCTTCTACAGAAAAGTTGGTCTTTAGGGAGAAAAAATGTCCAACCAAGTACAAAACCAACCAACAGCAGCATACTGGCTATCCTTAATCGGCGGCATACTGGCACTACTCGGCTCAATCGTTGTAATAGCCCTGGGTGCATTAGCATACCTCGCTGTCAACTCTGCACTGTCGGACTTTTACAGCGGCGGTTACTCCGACTATTATCCAACAAATTACAACGCCTTCGGATTGGCAGGGGGAATAATACTTGCCATAGGCGTATGGATGATGATCAGCTCGATACTAGTCATTGTATTTGCTCGCAAACTAAAAGCCGACCCGCTAGCACACGGTAAATGGGGAATTCTCATTTTGGTCTTCTCACTAATAGGCTCATGGTCAATCCTCAACTTCATCGGCGGCATACTAGCAATCGTCTACAAACCCATCCCAGCAGGCCAAGCACCATACGCTCCACAACAACCCCAACAACCCTACTATGGTCCACCGCCACAGCAAGCATACCAGCCACCCCAACAGGCACACAATTGCCCCCAATGCGGAACAATGGTGCAGCCCGGCGTACGCTTCTGCCCTAACTGCGGTAAACAACAATACTAAACCTAAACCCAAAAAGCGCTGAGCTTTTTGGAACCACCCTTTTCCTTTCCAAAAAACAAATAAAAAAAGAAAAAATTTTGTTAGATTTTCTTGGTTTGTATAGCCGTTTCCAGAGCCACGACGCCAGGCAGTTTTTTACCCATCAAAAACTCGATAAGTGCACCGCCGGCGGTGCTGATGTAGCCAATTTTTTCTGACAGCCCATACTCTTGAATAGCTGATATGGTGTTTCCGCCGCCTGCTAAACTGAAGGCTTTGCTTTCGGCGATGGCTGTTAAGACTGCTTTGGTGCCGTAGTTGAATTCTGGGTTTTCGTAAACGCCCATAGGTCCGCTGACCACGATAGCTTTAGCGTCCCTGATGACTTTTGAGTAGGTTGCAACGGTTTGGTGGCCAATGTCAAAAATTAGGTAATCCGTCGGCAAAATGTCAATGGTGACTTCTTTGCGTACTCCCCCGAAATTCAGTGCAACGTCGGTTGGAACCAAGATTTTGCCTGGATACTGCGCCATTAACGCCTTGATGCCCTCAACGTATTGCATTAGCTCTTTTTTGGCGAGGAACTCCACTACCTGTTTGCCTAAACTCACCCCTTGTGCTGTGAGGAAAAGCTGGCTTGTTACTCCGCCTACAACAACATAATCTGCCACGCCGTTGCCCAAGACGTATTTGCTGATTTCTAAGCTGTCATCTGCTTTGGCGCCGCCCATAACGTAGACGCATGGGTGCTCAGGCGTCTCCAACGCTTTGCTAAGCGAGCTTAATTCGCGCTGCATGATGCGCCCCGCTGCGGAGGGCAAAACCGCCGTGAAGCCAACCATTGAGACGTGACCTCGGTGTGCTGCCGAAAACGCGTCGTTAACAAACAAATCTACCAAAGGCGCCAGGTTCTGTACCAAGTCGGTTTTGGATTGCTGTTCGGGGGTGCCGCTTTTGGTTTCGCCTTCCCAACTGCGAACGTTTTCTAAAACGAGGATTTCACCATTTCCCAGTGCTTTTATGGCGGCTTTGGCTTTGTCACCGAACAAGTCGTCAACATATTTGACTGGGACGTTGGGCAGAAGGTTCTGGAGTACTTCGCTGTGGCTTTTTAGGTCAGTGTAGTCGGGGTCGTCTTTTCTGCCTTGATGAGCAATCACCACAACTTTTGCGCCTTTCTCAGCCAACTCTTTGAGCGTTGTTTGAGCATGGGCGCGTATGCGGACGTCGCTTGTGACTTTCTTTGTTTGAGGGTCAATTTCCGAATTAAAATCTACTCGGACAAGGACGGTTTTGTTTTTTACGTCAAAATCATCTATGGTTTTGTATTTCGCCATTGGTTTACACTCAGCTACGCATTACTTGAAACTAAAAATTAAAAAAAAGAAATTTAAAGCTTACCTGATTAGAGGCCAGCTTTCTTACCGATTAACTCGATGAAGTCAACCATGCGGTTGCTAAAGCCCCACTCGTTATCGTACCACGAGAAGACTTTAACAAAGTTGCCTTTCTCGCCCAACACCATTGTCAAGCTTGCATCAAAGACGCTGCTATAGGTGCTGTGCAAAACGTCGGTGGACACAATTGGGTCTTCGGTATACTGCAGGATGCCTTTGAGGGGTCCTTCCGATGCTTTTTTCATGGCTTCGTTAATTTCTGCCTTAGTGACTTCTCTACCTAGGATGGCGGTTAAGTCAACTATGGAAACGTCTGGTGTAGGGACACGCAGCGAGTAACCGTTCATTTTGCCGTTACATTGAGGCAGTACTTCGCCTATGGCTTTAGCGGCTCCAGTGCTGGTTGGAATAATGTTTAAAGCTGCTGCGCGGGCTCGACGAGGATCTTTGTGAACTACGTCAAGAATTTTTTGGTCGTTAGTATAACTGTGGCAAGTAGTCATTAAGGCTCTTTCTAAGCCGAATGCGTCTTGGAGAACTTTGCTGATGGGCGCCAATGCGTTGGTTGTGCAGCTGGCGTTTGAGAGGATATTGTCGGTTTCTGGGTTATAGGTGTCTTGGTTGACGCCTAAAACGATAGTGCGGTCAGGGTTAGTTGCAGGTGCTGAGATGAGGACCTTCTGTGCTCCGGCTTGAAGGTGTTTGCTTGCGCCCTCGCGGTTAGTGAATAAGCCTGTGCTTTCCACGGCTAAGTTGACGCCGAGTTGTTTCCATGGGAGGTTTGCTGGGTCTCTCTCTTGGACACATTTGAGGACTTTACCGTTGACAACTAAGTCGTTGCCTGAAACTTCGACGGTGCCAGGAAAGCGGCCGTGCACTGAGTCATATTTGAGCAGGGTCGCATTGGTTTTTGCATCCGCCAAATCGTTAACTGCAACAAAATCAATGTCAGCGTTTTTTTCTAGGGCAGCGCGGTAAATGAGTCTGCCGATTCTGCCAAAACCGTTGATTCCAACTTTAACGGGCATAACTGTTTCACCAATACCTAAAAAACTAAAGCGACTCTGTATTTATTAATTTTCTGCCCACCCCCAGAACTGCAATGGACAACCTGCTCATTAGCGAGTTAGGGTTGAAAAGTTGTCTATGCGGCTCGGTCTGCGGTAACTTAGTGTATGGTAGATTTTACGAGATTTTTGAGTTCAGCCTTTAAGGGAAGAATTTTTCTCCGATATAAATCAAAAAGTAAAATATGTGAACAAAAACTCTGCACTGTAAATTTCGTGCTAAAACAAGTCTTAAATCGCTACTATAACTGAATAGATGAGATAAATTTTGCTTCACTTGGGTAAGGCTTATAAATTTGCCGGGGCAGATACAAGTCTTACCAATTATGGAGAAAGAAATATGCAAAATAAAAAAACCGCAATTTTATTCGCGTACATTCTGCTATCGGCAATAGTTCTATCAGTTGCAATTGTGCCAAACACAAATGCACAGACCTCGAAGCAAATACAGTCATACGCATACCTCATCATTGAACCTAACCCGGTTGGTGTAGGTCAAACAACTTACATCGCCATGATCGTCGACGTGCCACTACCTTCCGCATCAGAAGCAAACGACATAAGAAGACACGACTACCAACTTACAATCACCGCACCAGACGGCCACGTTGAAACAAAATCATGGGCGAGAGTTGCTGACACAACAGGTTCACAAGCAGCTTCCTTCACACCCACCATGACCGGAACATACAACTTTACCTTCACATACCCAAGCCAAAACTACACTTGGACAACAGCTCAAGGCGGAAGTGCAGCTTACTTCAACTATACCTTCTTAGGAACCACCGCAACAGGCACCTTAACAGTTCAACAAGACCAAGTCCTTCCAACACAAGATTCACCTCTTCCAACTGAATACTGGAGCAGACCAATCTACGGCGAAGACTACAACTGGTACGTTCTAGGTTCACAGTGGCTAGGCAGTGGCAGTTCCTATACTGCTGCAAGCGCTAACTACTTCGGAAGCTTCCAGCAAGGAGGCATGAACCTTTGGCAAACTGGCGGAGTAGGACCGGAAAGCTCGCACATCGTCTGGGCAACTCCCTTTGAAGATGGAGGAGTCGTCGGCGGCATAAACACTGGCATTGACGGCGCAACCTTCTACTCAGGCGGCTCATACGAAGGCAGATTCCAAAACGCACTCATCGTTAACGGCAGACTCTACTACAAAGCACCATTAAGTGACGCAGTTAGTGTAGGTGCAACAGGCGCAGGTGCTTACACATGCAGAGACCTTCGCACAGGCGAAATCATCTGGACTAATGACAACATTAACCCCACCTTTGGCGAACTTTACTCTTATGAATCACCAAACCAGCACGGTGTAGTTCCAAACGGCTACCTATGGCAAGCAGTTTCATCAGGTCCGCAAAACCAAACTTGGATTGCTTGGGATTCACTAACTGGTAAATGGCTATTCAACATAACCGATGTCCCATCAACAGGCACAATCGCATACACAAACCAAGGTGAAATTGTCAAATACATACTCAACTATAACAACACCGCAAAGTCAGGTTGGTTAGCTCTCTGGAACTGGACATGTGCAGACGGAGTACCTCCAGGCACTGGTGTCCAAAACGGAAACCCAACTTCAGGCACTAACTACCTGCAGTTTAGACCAGTCGGTAAAGTCATCAACGCAAGCACAGCATACTCATGGAACGTAACAGTCGGCGACATTATGGGTCCATCAAACTCTCAACTCGTACTCGGTGTGGCAACGGCAACACAGAACCCAACCATACAGTATGTCCTTCCAGGTGACGTATTATTTGGCACAACACCAAACATTGCACCAGGTGTCTTGTCCCTAAGAGGCACACCTAACCCATACACAGTTTGGACGATTAATCTAGAAAACATCGTGAACGGCTCCGCAGCTACAATAAACTGGAAGAAAACCTATGATGCACCCTCAGGCAACATGACCCTCAACCTAGGCCCACTCGACCCAGTTAACCGTGTTTGGACCACTACCACTGCTGAAGACATGCAATACCAAGGCTACAGCCTAGAAAACGGAAACAAACTATGGACAACCGACATAGCGTTCCGTCCAGCACAATTCTGGAGCAGCGGCTCTGGCGCAGGTCAAAGATGCGTAACAGCATACGGCAACATCTATACACAGGGCTTCGGCGGCGAAATCTACGCCTTCGACACATTAACCGGCCACGAACTCTGGAAATTCAACAACACAGATAGTGGCGTCGATACACCTTGGGGTCTAATCCCAACTTTCGTCGGCGCAATCGCAGATGGAAAAATCTACGCATTCAACAACGAACACTCACCTAACAGTCCACTATACAAAGGCTACAGTATATACTGTATCAACGCAACCTCAGGCGAACAAATCTACAAGATGCTCAGCTGGGCAGGACAAACAGGCGGACAAGGCCTATCAACATCCATCTTAGCAGACGGCACACTGGTTTACTACAACTACTACGACAACCAAATCTACGCAGTCGCTAAAGGACCAAGCCAAACCACATTGACAGCTTCACCGAAAGTCTCATTCAACGGCGACAAAGTCCTAGTTGAAGGCACAGTCACAGACATTTCTGCAGGCACAAAAGACAACGAATTAATGGCACGCTTCCCAGCAGGTGTCCCAGCAGTTTCAGACGCAAGCCAAGCAGCGTGGATGGAATACGTCTACATGAAACAACCTAAACCAACAAACGCAACAGGTGTTGACGTAACCATCAGCGTAATTGACCCTAACGGCAACTGCTACAATGTCGGCACAACCACAAGCGACGCAAGCGGTGCATTCAAACTGGCCTTCACACCCGAAGTCTCAGGACAATACACCGTTGTTGCAACCTTCGCAGGCACAGGCTCATTCTATGGTTCAGCAGCAGAAACAGGCATCTACGTCGACCAAGCAGTCACAGTGGCACCAACAGCAGCACCAACACCAACAATGGCTGACCAATACCTGCTTCCAATCTCAGGCGCCATCATAGCAGTCATCATCATTATGGGCATCGCCATAATGCTTGTGACTCTACGCAAAAAATAAACTGGGAAAACAATCTATCTTCCCCTTTCCTTTTTTGTTTTTTTAGTAAGTAGAAGAAGAGAGTCGGTGCCTACTACATCATCTTCCAAGGCTCAAAGCAGAAGGTTCTGTTTTTGTATCTGCGTCTGGGTGTGGTTGCTTGCTGGTTGATGCGGGTTGTACAGGCTTTCTGGAAAGGTTTAAGGGTTATCAGTCAGCGGTTCTTTTTTTTTGGATGTGGCGGCTTCAGCGGCAACTAGTGGCGGGTGCGTTTGTCCGTCCGTTTCAGTTGAGCGTTGGGTTTTTTGGATGTCATCTGCTTGGCAGAAGGCAAAGTCAAGGATGTTTCTATATGGGGCTGCCGGATTCATCAAGTTAGCGATAGCTAGGCTAGGAAAAATTTATTAGCACCCTCCATCGAGATGAAAAAGCCAAGGAGATCCAATTACGACCATACCCACAGTAGCGGATTTACCGCCACGCAAAACCGCAAGAATAGCGGGAATTTTTTACCTCATCTTCATCTTAACCACAGTCTTAGCAACCTCTATTCGTTCAGGAATCATCGTCTCTGGCGATGCAGCGGCTACAGCCACAAACATTGTGGCTTCTCAAGGGCTCTTCCGTGTCGGTTTTGTGACTGAGCTAGTTTCCGCCGTGTTTTTTGTTCTGGCAGCATGGGCACTATATGCCTTGTTAAAACCAGTTAACAAAAATCTCGCTTTGCTTTTCCTGCTATTAAACTTAGGCGGAGTCGTCGTAGAATGCATTAACGCATTAAACCTCTTTGCTGCCCTTCAGTTTTTGAGCGGCGCCAACTACCTGAGCGCATTTCAAACAAGCCAACTTCAAGCCATGGCAATGTCGTCTCTCAATTTTTACACAAACGGTTTTCTAATAGCCCAAATATTCTTCAGCGTTTGGTTACTCCCCCTCGGCTACTTAATTTGCAAATCACATATCCTGCCAAAATTTTTAGGCTTACTAATTATCCTCGATTTCTTCGGAAACATGAGCTGGTTCTTGCAGGGATTCCTTTTCCCAGACTACACAGTATTAGCTTACCCCGGAAATGCAATCAGCTTCGTTGCAGAGATCGCTCTTACTGCGTGGCTTTTGATTTTGGCTGTCAAGGAACAGAAATAAAATGACACCCCTCACCGAAGGGAAGCAACAAAAGTCATCAGGGATTTACAAGAAAACGCTAACATTAGCTATCGCGAGCGGCTTGGCCTTCTGGGCAGCTACCCTCGCAATTTCCTTAACTCCCACCGCTGCCGATTACAGAGTTGCAGAGTCAATTGCCAGCATCCAATTAGTCTGGGTTGGTGGACTTATTATTGGCTTAATTATGGCGGGCCTCATCAGCTATATCTTGGTCCGATTTTACGGCAAGATTCCCCTAAAGAATCCGATCTTGAAATCGTTGACCCTTAGCTTCATTGCACTCTTAATCCTTCTACTCGTAATCGAAGTTCCCGCAGCATTAAGGACAGGCGACGCCTCGTATTACTTCCTCGTTGGAGTACTGCTTAACGTGCCAAGGTTTCTCGTTTTTGGAATAGTTGTTGGCTATCTATACAATAGACTGTTCCGACCAAAGGTGACATTGCAGTGAAGTCTTTGATAGTTTGCTACTCGTACCATCACAACAACACCCAAAAAGTAGCTGAAGTGATGGCAAAAGTCTTCGATGCGGAAATAAAAACTCCTCAACAAACAAACCCAATTGAACTTGGAAACTTTGACTTAGTGGGTTTTGGGTCGGGAATAGACTCTGGAAAAAACTATCCAGACCTACTCGAATTCGCCGACAGGCTCCCCCAAGTGGCGGGCAAGAAGGCGTTTATTTTTTCTACCAGCGGAATGCCCGTTGGAGTTTCCGGTCAGGGGCGCTTAGAAAACTACGTAAGCAAATGTCACACGGCACTAAAAGCAATCCTCGAAAGCAAAGGCTACTCTGTTGTGGCTGAGTTCGGTTGTGCAGGTTATAACACGAATAAGTTTTTGAAGTGGTTCGGCGGGATAAACAAGGGTAGGCCAAATGCGGAGGACTTAAAAAATGCAGAAACGTTTGCGATAAAATTAAGGCAGTAGCCTGCTCAATACTGTGGGTCGCTACCCGAACCATTCAACTCTAGCTTAAGACGGGTTTGGGTTTGTAGATGACGATCTTTCCCGGTTCCTCAAGGATTTCCAGTCGGAGCCTCTCTGCGACGCCATTGATTTGGCGTTTTGTATACTTATCTAGAACCGCCTGTATGTGCCGCTGGTACCCTACTGAGAGGTTGTCGTCGAGCTTTGAATTAACCAAAGAAACTGAGTCGGGCGACAGACTAAAACAAGTATGTTGGATCTCTTTCAGGCAAGAGACCGCCTCGTGACGTTTCATTCGATGAATCGCCGATACCCTGTATCGTGTGTATCAATATAAACGTTGGTGTGCTGACGGTGGCTATTTGTCAGCCAAAACATCTTCAACTTGAAACGAGATTCTTCAGGTACTTCACAATCAACTGAGGCTGATCCACCATAGTCCGCAAAGCCTTACGCGGATGCTTAAGATGCCCCACTAAAGATAACCTCTTATACTCCGCCAACGCCTTCGCAGCAATCTCCTTCACCTCAACAGGTGTAAAATCACCCGTAGTAATCAACGGCAAGCCCTTAGGCTGCCGCGCCTGAGCAAACGAGTTCCACGACAAATCCCCCGCCAGATACCCCTTCTCTATACACTCATCAAACAGTTTGGTGCCATACGAAGGTGTAGCCATAAACAAATGCATACCCACATCGTACTTTCGCTTAAGCATCAAAGCAAAATCAACAGTGCGCTGCATGTTCTCCTTGGTTTCCCCGGGGAACCCAATAATGTAAAATGCTCCCGTTTTCAAACCGATTTCGTGGCTGTTCTTTGCGAATTCCACGACGCGATTAAGATCGAGGCTTTTGCAGATAACTTTATCAAGGACTTGTTGGTCGCCGGATTCGACCCCGACAAACACGCTTTTGGCGCCTGACTGCTTCATTTTCTTAAGCAGTTCCATGGTGAGGCAGTCAGCTCGGACGCCGTTTGGAGTTTCCCAGCCGATTTTGATTTTACGCTCAATTAACCCATCGCATATGGCTTCAAACCGCTTCAAATCCAGCGTCAAGTTATCGTCTTCGAAAAAGATATTTTTAACCTTATACTTTTCCACCACATACTGAATATGGTCTAAAACGTATTGGGCGGAGTGTGCTCGGAGCGTTTTTCCCATGTGCAAATGCACCGCGCAGAAGCAGCAGTTAAATGGGCACCCTCTGCTGGTCACCATAGAAATGGCTCGGTCTTGGAAACTGCGGTAACCGATTTTGCTTGGACCCAAATACTGCTCCATATCCACTAAATCATATGCAGGGTAAGGCAACTCATCGAGGTCAGTTATGAATGGACGGGTCTGGTTTACTTTGACTTCTCCGCCGCTTCGAAATGCCACACCTAAAACATCGCTCAGAGACTTTCCTGCTTCACGGTGATGGGCAATTTCAAGCATGGCATACTCGCCTTCGCCAGCAACCGCCACATCCACCGACGGGTTTTCTTCTAAGAATTCTTTGGGCACAAGCGTCACATGTGGACCACCAACTACCACAAGGGCGTCGGGGGCGACTTCTTTGGCGGCTTTGCAGACTTCGATAGCATTGCCGACTTGGCACGTGAATGGACCCGCGACACCGATAATGTCAGGTTTTCGGTTCTGGATTTCCTGTTTTATCTGCTCAAAACTCAAACCCACCGTTATGGATTCGCCGCTCTCAGGGTAGTTTGCCCCCAAAAAGAAGGCGTCCAAAATCTCCACTGAGTAGCCTGCCTTCTGCAACACTGCCGCTATATACATTAAGCCTATCGGCAGATTTCCCGCGGGAGGTTCAGAGCCCGGATAAAACGTCTGCGGCGGGTTAACGAGGAGAATCTTCATCTGAGGGTTCCCAGTGACTATTTAGTTGCGCCTTCGAACAATTTAAGTTAACTATTTCATTCAAACTTGCCTAAATGCCCAAGTTAACTTTCGTCTCCAACGTTTTTGCAATTTAGTGCACGGTTGTACTTGAACAAAGGGGCATGTTGCTACCATGCTACAACAACATATGTTTATGAGCCCTTATTCGGCATTATTGATGTTAACTTTTCCGTAGTTTCGTAGGAGGTGAAGTTTTTGAGTACACGAACTGAAGAACCGAGAAAGGGCAAAATGACCGTTGCCGAAGCTGGAAGAAAAGGCGGACAAAAAACCGCAGCCACACATGGCAAAGAATTTTATGAAGAAATCGGACGCAAAGGCGGAGAAAAAGTCAGCGCTGAACGCGGTCCAGAATTTTATAGTGAAATAGGCAGCAAAGGCGGGTCAGAACGCGCCAAACAACATGAAGGCACAGTAGAAGCGGAAGGAAAAACTAGTCTTGAAGAAGCAGGCCACAGAGGCGGGCAACGCGTCAGACGTTTAATCCAAGCCGGAAAAGAGCACGAGAGGACATAGTTTTTTCTCTATTTTTACAAGATGATTGGTTTCCCCTGCTCTTAATACAGAAAAATCTTTGGAGGTGAAAAATTTTTGGAGGAAAAGAAAGGCAAGATGACAGTAGCGGAAGCGGGTCGAAGAGGTGGGCTAAAGACTTCACAGACGCACGGCGAAGAATTTTACAGTGAAATCGGCCGTAAAGGTGGACGAATAGGCGGCCCCAAAGGAGGTCAACGCGTTCGAAAACTTATCCAAGAAGGCAAAGCCCATGAAAAGAAGTAGTTTTAAACAAAAACATTTCACCTGTTTTTTCATTTTTTGTCAAATCCCTAGCGGTTCATCCTTGTAAACCTAAGCAGGTTTTTGGGCTGTTGCACCAAATGGGTAGCCACATACCTTTATGAGCGTATTTTAGGGCTAGGACATTGGCGAAGAAGATACCTGTGTTTTTTTTGGAGGTGAGATGTTGAGTGAAAACAAAAGGAAAGGCAAAATGACCGTTGAAGAAGCTGGCAGAATGGGCGGCGAAAAAACCTCCGAAACCCATGGTCCAGAATTTTATAGTGAAATAGGCAGCAAAGGCGGTTTAGAACGCGCCAAACAACATGAAGGCACCGAAGAAGCGGAAGGAAAAACCAGCCTTGAAGAAGCGGGACATCGCGGAGGTCAAAGAGTCAGAACACTAATTGAGGCAGGCAAAGAACACGAAGAGGAATAAGCAAACCCAACCATTCCCTTCAAGAATCCCTTTTCAAAAACAACTTTTCTCAGGGAGGTGAAATTTGTTGGCTGAGCGAAAAAAGGGAACAATGAGCGTAGAGGAGGCTGGGCGTTTAGGCGGCCAAAAAGGTGGGCGAAAAACTGCTGAGACGCATGGCAGAGAATTCTACGAGGAAATTGGACATAAAGGTGGGCAAAAAGTCCGAAAATTAATCGAGGAAGGAAAAGAACACCAGTAAAAATAACCCCTTGTATGGAAAAAATCGTTCGAGTAGGAGGAGGTGAATTTTTTGTCGCGTGAAAGAAAAGGTAAAATGACAGTTGAAGAGGCTGGACGTATGGGTGGCCAAAGAACATCACAAACCCATGGCGAACAATTCTATAGTGAAATTGGCCGCAAAGGCGGTCAAAAAGTTCGCAGACTAATCCAAGAGGGAAAGGAACATGAACCAACGGAATAGCCCCATTGGCTTTCAAGTTTTTCCTGTTTGTTTTTTAAAAATTTTTGGAGGTGAAACGTAACGGGTCAACAAACCGCAAACCGACGAGTTGGCATAGGTCAAGGTAGGGGTGAAAGAAGGCAGTACACAAGCCGAGGCGACCAGGCTGGACACGTAAGCCCAGCTATCGTGGAGAAGTATTTAGCTGGCACACGTTTTCCCGCCCAAAGAAGCAAACTATTAAGCAACGCACAAAGCAAGGACGCCCCTAAAAACGTCATAGACCTCATCTCGATGCTTCCGGAAAAAACATACACTTCCCCCATCGATATAACCAAAGAAATCGGAAAGATCGAGTAACCCAGCTTCCCTTTTTTAGCTGTCCTCAAATACTTTCCAACTTTCCCTCTCATTGTACGGGCAAAAATTGAAATATCCACACATACAAATTGTTGGGTATGAAGAAATTATTAGTCTTGTATTACAGCCGCAGTGGAAACACTGAGAAAATGGCTAAAGCCCTCGCTGAAGGCGCACAAGAAAACGACATAGCCGTCGACATATCCTACCACGTGGAACCCGACGACTTAACCCGCTACGACGCCATCGCCATAGGAGCACCGACTTACAGGAAAGAAATCCCCATAGACTTCAAAAACCTCTTCGAAGAAGCATCCCAAAAAGGCATAACACTCAAAGGCAAAATCGCCGCAACCTTCGGCTCGTACGGCTGGAGTGGAGAAGCCCCCAAGCTGGTTCAAGACATCCTCACCAACCAATTCGGCATGGTAGCCCTCCAGGAGCCACTGCTGGTAAAATATATCCCTGATGAAGCTGCCCTTGACGCAGCTAGAAGCTTAGGAAAAAAACTTTCCGAAAGCTTGAAGAATCAGGCTTAACAATTACCCAGATGGGAGACTTTTGTTATGGAAAAGAAAAAAGAAGACGACTTGGTTGATTTCCTGAAAAACCAAGTTACCGTCGAAAAAGATATTGTGGCTTCACTCGAAAAAGCCCTTGAAGACATGGTTAACCCCGCGGTGCGCGGTGTTTTAAAGGGTGTCTCGTTGGATTCTGTCAAGCACGCTGAACTCTACACTTCAGCCATCACACTTCTAACAAGCGCCTCAACAGCATTAAAGCAGGAAGACCTCGACAAACACAAAGCCCTAATACAACACCACATCGACATTGAAGCTAAACTTATCGCAGTCCTCAAAGAACGCATCCCAGGAATCAAAAACGAAAAAGTCGTTTTCCTACTCAAAGCCATATTAGAAGACGAAATCCGCCACCACATCATGCTTAAAATGGTACAAGAAATCGTAGTCAAAGGCGAAACCATCACTGAAGATGACTGGTGGAAAATGCTCTGGGAAAATGTGCCATTCCACGGTGCACCCGGCGGCGGGTAAAAAAAGAGAAATTTAGGCGTTTTCTTGGTGGAAAACCTGCTGAGAAGAACTCCAGGTTTCTTCCACAATTTGATTTAACTCTTCAAGCACTGAAGCCAATGTAGTGCCTTTACTGGTTAAGACGTATGCTTTGGGGGTTTTTCTTACGAAAACCAGTTTTTTGCCTTTCAAACTTCTTAGGTACTTGTAGATTCTGCGTAGCGAGAGGTGGGTTTCTTTGGATAGTTTGCCTGCTGAGATGCCTTCGTCTGGTATGGTTTGGTAGATTTTCTCTTCGGTGGCTGTGAGGGTTTCTTTGCTTGGGTCGCGTTTGGATTTGAAGAAGAAAATATAGTCTCTCTCTTCGGGTGTTATGATTAAGCCGACTTGGCGGAGGCGTTTTAGGATGCGGGAGGCAATTTTTGGCGAAACAACTTTTTCGATTTCTTCAAAGGTTCTTGGACCCTCAAGCAAAGCTCTTAGGAGGGTTTCTTCGTAGCATTCCGAGTGGGCGGGTAAGACGTCGGCGAATTCAGGGAAGACGCCTAGAACTTCTGTTAGGCGGCCGCCGAAGTTTGTGGCGTAGTACTGTTCGCATGATTCTGTTGCTAAGCCCACTGACATTAGGGGCTGGAGGTATTCTTCGTTGATGGTTTCTTGGCTGTGGCTGTATCCGTTTTTCTTTAGTTCCTGTTGCAGTTGGCTTACGGAATATCTGCCCTCAGCGATGGCTTTTAGGATGTGGAGGCGGGTTTCGTTTTTGAGTACGTTGAATAATTCTTTGACGTAGTTTGGGTTGTCCATTGTTTGGCGGAGGTTGCGGAGTTCGTTTTTTAGTTTGTAAACTTGGCAGCGGTTTATGCATTCAAGTGCGGAGGTGGGTGCGCAGTTGCGGCATTCTGCGTCTAGTGTTTTTAGCATTGTTGCTAAGTCGCGTTTTTCACCCATTTGGGTGGTTTGAAGGAGGTGTCCCATTTTTTGCTCACCTTGGTTTTGTGTCGGGGCGGGGAGCGGGAGAAATGGCGGTTGGGTTTGGCAGTTAGATGGTTGCTCCCCGTCTTGACACGTGTCATACTTTATGACGGCCGTCATACTTAAATAGGTTACCCCATAAAAATACCCTAATCAGGTGTTAACTTGATACTCCCCTGCGAAATAGGCGTAAAAACAGTACTCCCAGCCGTAAAAGCCATAATGGCCCGCAACATAGTCCAAAAACACAACTACACCGAAAAACAAACCGCAAACCTCCTAGGCCTATCCCAATCAGCCGTCAGCCGCTACGTCGGCAGAGAAAGAGGCGCTAACCTAGCCGCAATCGAAAACACCCAAGAAGTCATAAGCCTAATCGACCAGATGGTCCTCTCCATCATACAGGACCCAAAAAACCGTGCAAAGTTACTAGAACTCTTTTGCCAAACCTGCGCAACCATACGACAAAAAGGGTTAATGTGCCCCAAATGCCACGCCGAAATGCAGAGGGATTGGGCGGAAACATGTTTCTTTTGCAAATCCACAAACATCTAACCTTAATAGCTCATGACCGAATTGTTTTCTGAGGAAAACATTTTGAGTCAAACTGACCAGCGTGAACTTCTGGGCAAATGTCATGTGATCGCTGTCGTAGGCTTATCCGCTGACTCTACCCGCGAAAGTTTCCTAGTTGCCTCCTACCTCAAACGCTGTGGGTTTCGGATAATCCCAGTTAACCCCAACGTATCCAGCGTGCTGGGTGAGAAAAGCTACAGCAGCCTCATCGCTATCCCGCCTGGGCTTGCAAAAACCATCGACATCGTGGATGTTTTCCGAAAAAGCGAAGACGTACTGCCTATTGTGGAGCAGGCGGTCGAGTTGAAAAAGAAGTTTGGGCATCCCGTAGGCGTTTGGTTACAGAGGGGGATAATCAACGAGGCAGCTGCTGCACTGGCTTCTCAGGCGGGATTAGTTTTAGTTATGGACAGTTGCCTTATGCATGTTCATCGTCTTATTCACCGGGAAAGTTAAGCAGCTCCCAGCAAAAGTGAAACAATTGTAGCAATCACTACGATAGCTAAAGTCTCCGCCAACGTGACTTTCCAGTTTACCCTTGTCTTTTTAGAGCGGTAACGCACCAAAAACACTCCTGAAATACCCACGACTTCAATGAGCGCAAGGACTATGTTAAACGGTGCAATGCTGGCTAGCGCCAAGTAGGTAGCTATCGGTATTATGCCTGCTATGAATGTGGTTACACCGCAGATTATGGCTGCGTAGAGGTTGGAGCGGTGAATCTCTTTGCCTAATACAATAAACAGCTTTTGCACCAGCAGTAATGATTTGTCGCGTTCTTTTTTGTCGGGAATGTCGCTTAAGCTATAGTTCATGAGGTTCTGGAGGGTCATGATGTCGTTGAGGTCTTCAGTGATGCCGCCTAAGAGAAAGCTGGAAAAGTTGGTAATAGCGACTGCGCTCAGAGTTAGAAGAGCGGCGAAGATCACGGCTGCCTGGTTAGATAGAAAACTTGAAGTCTGAGTAATAGATGCGATGAATGCTGAGAGAATAACTACAAGGCTTGTGATTGAGCCGTCTACGAGCCCAGCGACAACTTCCATGATAGGTTCCTTTTTGAGAAGCAGATTCTCCCATTCCTTGCTTAACCGTGCCCCCTGAGCCGTCAACTGCACCAAATCGTCTCTTTCTGTTATAAGACCTTCGGCAGCCATTTCTTTGAGCGCCTTGTCAAGTTCCGTGACTTCGATACAGGCGTAGCTAGCGCAGACCTTGTCAAGTCTGGCTTTGAGCGTTTTCTTTTTGAGTTTGTTGCCTTTTTTCAGGTTAAGCAGGACGATAACTCTGATGACATCAGGTAACTCTTGGATTTCAAAAGACACTTCAGGCAGTCACCATTACAAATAACAATCACAATACGTTATGGGCGGCTAATAATTTTTGCGATTGCCCGAAACAATTTCTTTAATAATTCTCGAAAATTTAGAGCTCAGCTACATTTACAAGAAAAGTGGGTGCCCAAAAATTTGGGGTTAAGCGATTTGCGTTAAGGCATTTTTAATTTCGTTGTAGTTGGGTTCTACTTCAGGGTTAGGTGCAACCCAAACATAACGCACGATGCCGTTCTGGTCAAGGACAAAGATGGATCGTTTAGCAACCGTATACCCACGTAAACCAGCGAAATCCGGCGCCTCCAGTCCATACTGCTTTATGACTTCTCGGTTGTAATCGCTCAGAATCGGGTAGGGCAAATAGTTTTTCTCTGAAAAACTCTTGTTTGTGAAGGGGTCGTTGACACTTACACCGATAACCTGCGCCTTTAGGTCCGTTAAATAAGCCATGGAATCGCGGAAAGCGCAGACCTCCATTGTGCAGGTTCTGGTGAAAGCTCCGACGAAAAATGCTAAAACAACTTTTTGCCCAAGAAACTCGTGCAGGCTTCGGTTTTTCATATCTGCATCAGTTAAAGTGAAATCTGGGGCTTTATCTCCAACTTTGACGTTTACCATAAAGAGTCCTCACAAAAAAGGGAGCAAGGAAGCTATAAAATGTTGTTGCTGGTGAATGTGAACGCACTGGGGCAAATCTGGTTCAAGACGCAGATGTCGCAGCGGGGTTTTTTTGCATCACAGACCTGGCGTCCGTGGAAAATCAGCAAGTCAGTTAGATGCATCCATTTGTCTTTGGGCACAATAGCCATGAGGTCTCCTTCAACTTTGTCTTGGTCGCTGTTGGCGGTTAATCCCAACCGCTTTGACAACCGCAGTACATGTGTGTCTACGGCTATCCCCGCAGTTATTCCGTAGGCGTTGTATAGAACGATGTTGGCGGTTTTGCGTGCTACGCCGGGTAACTCTGTGAGTTCACTCATGGTTTTAGGGACTTGCCCATGGTATTTCTCGACTAGGAGGCGGCAGCATCCTTTGAGGTTTTTGGCTTTGTTATGGTAGAAGCCGGTGCTGCGGATGTCGGCTTCGAGTTCGGGGGTGCTTACTTTGGCGTAGTCTTCGGCTGTTTTGTATTTCTTAAATAACGTCTGGGTGACGATGTTGACTCGTGTATCGGTTGTTTGGGCGGAAAGCATGGTTGCGACTAACAGTTCCAGGGGGTTGCTGTAGTTTAGGGCTGTTTTGGCGTTGGGGTACTGTTTTTCAAGTATTTCTATTACTTTGGCGGCTCTCTGTTTGGGTTCTAGGTATACGATGGGTGTTTTCACTGATTTTTTCTCCTATGTAGAAACGCAGGTCAGTAGTATGTTAGGTTGCGATAAGGTAAAAAAGTTTTTGTCTCCGCTTTTCCAGGTGTTAAACAGGTGTCTAGTTAAACAAGGCATTATTCAAAAATTGCAAACATAAATCCTTGTTATGCTGCGTAATGTTTAAATAATTTAGTCTAAACTGCATGTGTGTCAACAATTCCGAGTGGACCGCATGACAAACCCTACAAGAATCACTGTAGCATTCGATAAAACCACAGCAGATCTGCTGGAGAAAATCAGCACTGAAGCCGACGTATCCCAAAGCGAAATCATGCGACGCGCACTCAAATTCTACAGCGAAAACAAAATCCAAGAAGACCCCACAGTCAAAAAGAAAACCCGTGCATACATGGATATGCTCCTTAGCGGGGAACATGTTATTGTGGATGTTGACCATTGGCTTATGTTTCTGCGGTTGATTGAAACTTCGCCCATGAAAGAGCAGTTCTGGAAGGAACACCGAGACCTTGCGCGTGCTCACTGGGAGCAGCTTAAGGGTAAAGTGCATACAACTGAGGATATGTTGATGCGGTTGGAAGCATGCAACTTTTACCGTTTGATTCGTAACGGGCCTAACGATTACACGTTGGTGTTGGTTTCTGAGGTTTCTAAGGACTTTATCCGCATCTTTTTGGAGGAGTATTTCTCTGCGATGGGGGTTAAAGTTGAGATTAAGGAGAACCTTACTAAGTTGCGTGTTATCCTGAAACCCACTGGTTCAAGAGTTTAATTGTCCACTTAAACCTCTATATTTCTGTATTTTTGTTTATTTTATCATAAAAGTTATGAACAGATCTTAACTATATTTATATAATGTCAAACAAATATACTGTTTAACCGAAAAGGTGAAAACAAATGATAAGCACAATGTTAGTTGGTTTAGGCACCATCGCAACAGCGGTGGGGTTCTTCGCATCCGAAATATACCTCGCGAAGAAACTGAGCACAGGAGAAACCAGCCTAAATCACAACTGCTACAGCCCCACAGCAAGGTGATAGCTATGGACGTAGTAGCCCTTGGAGTTGAAGTCTTCGGCGTCGTCTCCCTCTCCGCAGCATTCGCCAAATACACTCTGGAGAGGAGGGCAATGCACGCGGACGACCACATGAGGAATAAGAACCTAACATTTGCCTAAAAACCCTTAACCTGCCATCCTATTATTTGGGAAAAATTCACAATCTTTTTTGGAGCAACCTTTTTTGCCCTCTCCGCCCAAATGGTTGGCTAAGGCGGAAACATGACGAGCGTCAAGTTAAAAGTCAACGATAAAGAAATCCCCCTAAACGAATTTGTCGAAAGCATCCTTGGCTCAACCATCATAGGCGCCGTAACAACGCTCCACGGTGTGGATGCGGACTGGAAAAAAATAGACATCCAAATCCAGAAATCTACCCGATAAACTCCACTTTAGTGTCGATTTCCGCAAACATCTCCCGCTTCGCCTTACAAATCGGGCACACATACGGCGGATCCTCCCGGTAAACTACGTAGCCGCATTGTTTGCAGTACCACAGCTTCTTTTTCACTGCTGGTTTTGCCGCCGGAGTTTGGTGGGTTTTGGTGTTTTCCTCTTTGGCTGCTGGGGCTGATTCTGCTTTGGGCATTGGCGTGTCGTAGGCACGTTCCATTTTTTCTATTGGTCGTCGTTCAGGCACTTCCGGAAGGTTTTGGCTCTCGTAGACTGCTTTGTTGACGTAGAGGCGGCAGTAGCATGCGCCGTACTGGGCTACGTCGGGGTCTCGGTAGTCGCATGGGCAAATGATGTCTCTGTCCAAATCCAGATTGCCTGTGCCTAAGCGGCAGGGGCAGACGGGGTAGCCGTAGCGTTCCTCGTTGGTTTTGAGGCCCTCTAAAAACATTTCCAAAAGATCAGGCTGTGGGGTGAGGTATAAGCCGTAGGTTTTGGCGTCGGCTTCAGCTCGCCTGCGGACTTTGTCTATGGTTAGGGGTTGGCTCAAACGCCCAGAGCCTCTTTAAGTAGGTCTTTTCGGAAGCCAGCGATTAGGGTTTTGTCGTCGATTATTGTGGTTGGGTAGCTAAGGGTGCCTCCTTTGCTTAGGATTGCCTCGTGGGCTTTGCCCTTGTCGTCGGGTTCCAACAGGTCTACATCGACGAATTCGTATTCGATGTGGTTGTCGTTTAGAAATTGTTTTGTCATTTTACACCAGACGCAGGTGCTTAAGGCGTAGAGGGTTACTTTGTGGTTGTTGTTCTTTCCAGAAACCTTTGAAAACTGCATAAAAACTTCACCGACTAGATTTTTGGGGGTGGGCGAATATAACTGTTTAGTACAGAGTTTCTGTTTGTTTTTGGCTGTGAGGTTGCTGTAACCGAGTTTTTTGTTTTTTTAGTAGGTTGATGAAGAGGGTACTGCCTACTACTTCATCTTCTAAGGCTTAAAGCAAAGGCGCCTGTTTTGGCGTCTGTCGCTTGGGCTTATTGCGTTCTGGTTGTGGCGGGTTGTACACGCTGCAACAAATAGCGCAATTTGCCATTTGCCCCCAAGATCAAATTATAAATACTAACTGCACAATTAACTTACCTTAAGCCGGAATTACAAATGAATAACATTCATCCAGCACATTCTGCGGTCAACCTGTCCTTACTAGTTGCTGCGTTGGTTCTTGTCTGCAGCTTAGCCATTGCCCCATTTGCTCTTGCTGATGCACAGCAAGATTGGCCCATGTTTCGCGGCGACTTAGCCCGCACAGGCATCTCAACCGTCTCATCCACCGCCACCACCTCGGCTTTACTTTGGAACTACACTACCAACGGCATCGTCTCCGCTTCCCCCGTAGTAGCTGACGGACGCCTCTACATTGGCTCAGACTCCGGCGTCGCATACTGCCTTGACGCTGCCAGCGGCTCCACCATTTGGAGCTACACCATCCAAGCTCAACATGTTGGACCCTATGGTAACGAGGCGACGGCAATCAGCTCTTCTATGGCGGTTGAAGGTGGCTACGTGTATTTTGGTTGCTACGACCGAAACGTCTACTGCCTCAACGCTCAAACCGGCAAAGAAGTCTGGACTTTTGCAACCGGCAACACTGTGGAGTCCTGTCCCTGCGTTGTTGACGGTAAAGTTTACGTGGGTTCTTGGGATGGAAACGTTTACTGCTTAGACGCGCAGACAGGTAGCAAGATCTGGAATTACACTACGGGCAGCCAGGTGGAGTCTTCCCCTGCCGTCGTTGATGGCAAACTCTACGTTGGCTCGGTTGACCACTACGTTTACTGTCTTGATGTTGCTTCTGGCGATAAGGTTTGGAGTTTTCAAACCGGCAATGCCGTACAATCCACTCCCGCAGTTGTAGATGGATACGTCTATATTGGCTCCGAAGACAACTACCTCTACTGCCTTGATGCCTCCTCAGGCGAAAAAGTTTGGAATTTCAACGCTCAAGGATGGGTTGACTCATCACCTGCAGTTGTCGACGGCAAAGTCTACGTGGGCTGCACAGTTGTAGACGCCGAAACTAACAGTTTACCCTCAAACGTTTACTGCATCGACGCCTCCACAGGCAGCGAAATCTGGCATTACACCATGAAAGATGGAGCCAGCTATTCTTCCCCCGCTGTCGCCGACGGCTTAATCTACATTGGAGATTGGTCAAGCAACATTTACAGCTTGGCTGCTGATTCAGGCGCTGAAAAATGGGTATACACAACTGGAAGCCACATCAATTCTTCACCTGCCATCGCAGACGGCAACATGTATTTGACTTCATGGGATCACCAAGTCTATGCTTTTGGAGTTGCCTCAGCCAGCGCTAGCCCGTTGTCGTTTGAGTTAATTGTTGTTTTGGCTGTAGTTTTGGTGGCGGTAGTGCTCGTAGTTGTTGGTTTGCAGATTCGAAAAAGAAATAAAAGAAGAAAATAAGCGGTTAATGTTCATGTTCGTGGCTGTGCTCATGCAGGTTGCCAAAAGCGTTCTGCACCACTTCGTTTAGCGCCGGGTGAATGTGCATGCCTCTTGCGATGGGTCCGTAGTCACCGTTGCCTGACGCCATGGCGTTGGTGATTTCCTGAATAACCGTGGCTGCTTCGGGTCCGATGATGTGGGCGCCTAAAATTTTTCCCGTTTCCTTCTCGACAATGACTTTGACAAAGCCCGCCGGCTCGCCCATTGCGGCGCCCATAGCGGTGTCTTTGTATTCCGCTCTGCCGACAAGGATGTTGTGGTAGCTTTTTGCTTCCTCCTCTTTTAATCCGACAGCGGCGATTTGGGGATGCGTAAAAACAGCGTGCGGCGTCGCAGCGAAGTCCATTTTGGCTTTATGGTGGTCGTTTGAGAAGTTATGCCACACAACGCCCGCTTCAAAGTTGGCTGCATGCTTAAACATTTGTTTTCCGATGGCGTCGCCGAAGGCGTAAATGTGTTTTTTTGTGGTCTCCAAATATTCGTCCACGATAACGAAGCCGCGTTGGTCGAGGTTCACGCCGGTTTTTTCAGGGTGCAAACTTATTGTGTTGGGCGCTCTGCCGGTTGCAATCATTAAGACGTCGGCGGTAAAGGATTTCTCTGTGCCGTCAACGCGGTTTTTAGCGACCAATGTTGTTTGGTTGCCTTCCTGTTTGGCTTCGAATGCGTCGGTGTTTAGGTAAATTTCCATGCGCTTTTCTGCCTCAGCCTTGAGTAGTTCGGAGACTTCAGGTTCCTCCTCTGGCAGCAGGCGGTCGCCGCGTTGGATGACCGTGGTTTTGGTGCCGATGCCTGCAAAGAAGTGCCCGTACTCCATCCCTATGTAGCCTCCGCCTACAATCACGATGCTTTTAGGCTGGGTTTGCAGTTGCAGCACAGAGTCGCTTGTGAGGTAGCTGACCTTATCTATTCCTTTGATGGGTGGAACTGTTGGGCGTGCTCCAGACGCGATGAAGATGGTTTTGCCTTTTATGGTTCGGCTGCCGATTTGCATAGTGTAGTCGGAGATGAATTCGCCGTTTTCCTTGAACCACACCATCTCTTTGGTGGCTTCAACTGCGGCGGCTTGCTGTCCGGTATCGTGGCTTACTAAGGCGTGCATGCGGGTCATTATTTTTTGGAAGTCCACATTGTTGACTGAGGCGTTGACGCCGACTTTCTGCGCTTCCGCAATCTGAGCGGTTACGTCGGCGGGATAAATCAGCATCTTTGAAGGCACGCAGCCCACATTTATGCAGGTGCCGCCCATTTTCCCGTTTTCTACCAAAGCAACTTTGTAGCCTGATTCAACTGCTGCTGAAGCAATAAGCATGCCTGAACCGGAGCCGATGACCAAAACGTCGAATTCTTCCACCATAAAATCAACCTTCAAGTTTACACATTAAACTGAAGATTTCTCCTCAAATAAACCTTTCAATTTGCAATCGCTTGGATTAAAAAAGCCTAAAAGCGCAGACAACAATAACTTTCCAGGGCGATTTGAAATGTCAAAGAAACCTTCAGCTGAAGAACAGAAAAAGAAGCAAGCCTACTACGGCAAAGGCGAAAAGAAAGCTAAAGTAGTCAAAAAGTAGCTGCTGATAGAAACTGTGGGAGGCATCGTGTGTCGTGGATGGCGTCGAAGCTTTCCACTTCTTCCTTTTTCAGAGGCAAAACAATCCGTGAAACTAACCCGTTTAGGCTGTATGGTAAGCGGATGAGTCGGTATTCGCCTGTGGTGACCCATTCGTCTATATGGAATCCCTCCTGCTTAACTTCCTTTGCCAAGGCAGAGCGTTCTTGGGCTGTTAGTTGATAGGCGTCTTGGTCGAAGACGTGCACATGGAAGCCCCTTCCTGAGTAGGTGACTTTTAGTTTGGAGTAACGTTTGTTGAGGAATTCGTAGAGTGCCATCGCTTCCTTTTGCACGATGCCAAATTCGATTTCGCAGAAGCTCATTCCCTGCTTGCGCTTCAACTTATCCTCTAGGTTGCCGTGGATTGGGCAGGTGACATTTTCGGGGTCTAAATCAAACGCCAACTCCTGAGCCAATACTTCGCCGTGGCTGTCGTATTGGTTGCGGTCGTAGTAGACGGCTTCAGGCAAGAAATCCAGCACCTGCTCCGCAACGTCTGCCATCTCTCTGTATTCATCAATGATTACGGTGGTATCAGCGTCTTCACGGTACTTGTCTTGGACGATTTTAGTGTGCCTACCCATTATAACAGCAAACCGAGTGTACCATAAATTGTTTCCAAACCATTCCAAAGCGGCTTTTAGGTTAAACTCGCGGGTGTAGAACTCTTTGCGTTCGACGAGAGTAGAGAAGCGCATACCCGTCGGCAAGTAATATTTAGACATAAACACCAATACAACCTTGCTTTTGCCTGCCCAAAAGTTTTGTGGAAAAACCTATATTCCACAGAAGCCCACGTTTAATTGGTGACTTGTTTTGCCAATTGACCCTGATTTTCAAGATAAACGTAAAGTAGTTTCTGAACATAATGGACACAAAGTTTGGGGCCCAGTTGAACCCCCACAAACACTCGGAATCCATGGAACCACCTCAGCAGTGGATTGGGATTCATGTGTTGGAGATGGAGTATGCGCCGACGTCTGTCCCGTGTCGCTCTACGACATGGTTGACACGCCTGGACATCCGCTGTCAAACCGCAAAGCAGACCCTGCCAGAGAAAACACCTGCATCCAATGCTTAGCATGCCAGCTACAGTGCCCTGCTGGAGCCATAAAAATCTCGCCGCCACCCTAAAACTACAAAAACAAAAAAAGAATTTGAGAAGCTGACCAAAGGGTCAGTTCTGTTTTATTTTACCATCGCTAAGTTTTTGTTGATTTGGTCCCAGTTGACGATGTTCCAGAAGTTCTCTACGAATTTGGCGCGGTCGTTTTTGTAGTCAATGTAGTATGCGTGTTCCCAAACGTCAAGTGCCATGATGATGGTGAAATCGGGGAAAACGTTGACGTTGTGCTTCTCGATTTGCATGACGAGTGCTCGGTCTACACATTGGTGGACGGCAAGTGCTGCCCATCCTGAACCCTCAGTGCCAGATGCTGTGGCTGAGAAAACTTTTTTGAACATCTCAAAACTGCCAAAATTTTTGGTTATAAGGTCTGCTACTGCGCCTCCGGGTTCTCCTCCGCCGCCTTTGCCTGCTGGAGCCATATTGTCCCAGAAGGTGGTGTGGAGCATGTGGCCGCCGATATTAAACGAAAGTTCTTTTGCTACAGCTTTCACGTCGAGCATGGTTTTGCCCTCTTTGGCTTCGTCGATTTTTTTGAAAATGTTGTTTGCGCCGTTGACGTATCCCTGGTGGTGTTTGTCATGGTGGATTTTTAGTTGTTCCTCAGAAATGTAGGGTGCCAAAGCGTTGTATTCGTAGGGCAATTTGGGTAAAGTAAAAGTTTTTATTTTTTCCATAAATTCTCACCAAAAACTACTACTTTCAGAGGTGTAAGATTCCATATATACTTTTTCTAACTGTGCAAACGCTGAATTGCTTGCTTAAAAAGCGGTTCCAAGGTGCGCCGAGGCGTAGGCTGCCACATACATAATCAAGCAATTCCATGTACCATATGGCACAAAACCGCGTCTGCCACACCGCAACCACATATGCAGCGCAACCCGTTCCAAAAACCCAGCCGCCCACAACTGCCGTCTTGTGGTGCCGCAAAAACCCCCACACCCACACCCACACAAAAACAAAACAACCCAAAAATTAACATCCAAAAAACAAAGACCAAGAGACAACGCAAAAGAGCAAACGCCCCTTTGTTTTTCGCTAAAAGTAAATAAACATTGTCAACCTAAAGAAACATAACTCGGTGAACAAGTTGAAGCGGACTGTAGCCTCAATTGTTGTAGCAGCTTTTACACTCCTCTTCGCATTATCCGCCACCATTCCTCTCGAAGCCGCGGCGCAATCAACAGGCTACAGCATAACCAGCGTCGACCACTACGTCCAAGTCCTATACACCGGCAACGTCATGGTAATAGATACCATCCACTTAACAGGCTCCGTTTCAGATGGCTTCCAAATTGGTTTACCCCTCCAATACAGCGCCATCGTGCTCAAAGCATTAGCCTACGACGGCAGATACAGCTACCCCGTGAACCTAGGGGTGCCGCTTGGCAATCACAGCGGATTTTACGGCGCCCAAGTCTCATTCAACGGGCACTCCCCAAGCACCTTCACAGTTGTGTTCGTCCTAAACAACGACTTACTCTCAGACAACGGCAACGGCACCTACACCCTAATCTACCCAGCGTACCCAAGCTTCACCCAAAACGTAGACAACTGCCACGTAATCCTAGATTTCCCAACCGCCCCCCAAAAACTGTCCATCACCAAAAACGACGGCGACATATCCGACTCCTCCTACGCCCAAACCAACCTTCCAGCATACACCTTCTCAGTCGCCAAAGCGACAGCGAAACTCTCAGCAGGCTCCATTGAACCCTCACAAGTCACCAACCTAAACCGCGAAATAACAATCGACCCAACCGGAAAAGTAACCTCCACAGACACCTACAAAATAACAAACAACTCCCCCTCCTCGCCCTTGAGTTCTTTTTTACTCAACGTCTCCCCCCAAGCATCCAACGTGGTGGTTGAGGACCAATTCGGCGCTTCCCTGACCACCTACCAATCCACAGTCGGCGGCGTCATGACAGTTAACACAACCTTGTCCTCTTTTGTTAGCAACCGACAAACCGCCACTTTGAAGGCAACATACAATTTGCCCGGAGCAACCTTGCAGGGAGGAAAATACGTTTTAAACGATTTTGAATTGTTCCCCAAATTCCAGTACGTCGTTGACCAAGCGGTGCTCTCGTTTACTTCGCCGGAAGGCTCCACAATCGAAACACCCCAAGTTAGCACGCTTGCGGAGTCATCAACCTTGACCCGTGACACTTTCCAAGATACCTTAACGGTGTCAGGAAAAAGTGTTAGCTTCGCAGATTACCTCGCCCCCCAACCTGACACTATTGAGCTCTCGTACAGTTACAGCCCAGTATGGGTTTCCTTTAGACCCACGTTTTGGGCTGCAGGCGCCGCGGCAGTAGCCTGCTTGGGTGCATTGGTTTACCGCAAGGTTCGTCCTGAAGAAGAAACTTACCGCACCAGGGTGGAGAAACTGACAAACCGAATCCAGCCGGAGCATGAAAAGCACCTGCAAGAAATCAAAACTGGCCAGCCTATAACCACAGATATCATCCGTGATTTCCTCGCCGCCTACGACGACAAAAACCAACTGCGCATCGAACTTCGGGCGCTGGAACGTAATGCGCAGAAAGGCAAGATTCCCCGCCGCCAATACAAAGTGCAAAAGCAAGCAATCGAAACCCGCATGGATAGCCTTAACCGAAGCGTAGAACGTACTAAAGCGGTTTTCCGTGGCTCCGCTGGGGTTTACCCTGATTTGGCTAAGCAACTGGATTTAGCGGAGGAAGATTTGGCTTTAGCCGCTGAGAACATCCGTAACCTCGAATGGCGGTACGGTCGAGGCGAAGTTAGCTTGGAAACCTACAAGAAAACAATCGTTGACTACCAAAAAGTCCATGCTAAGGCTGAAGCAGCCATCAATGGAATCCTGCTTAGGTTACGTGAAAAAATACGGTAAAACACCTAAACACTTTTATTTTACACAGAACCTTTTGCGTAAATATCCCAGAGGTAAGACAAAAATGGTAAAAATTGTTGTCGATGCCAAATGCACTGGATGCGAGACCTGTGTCAACACATGCCCCGTCGGCGTTTACGAAATGAAAAACGGCAAATCTGTTCCAACCAAGGAAAGCGAATGCTTGGTTTGCAGAGCATGTGAGTCACAATGTCCTGAAGGTGCAATTCAGGTAATCGAGTAAACCAAAAATTGTCTCTCACAAGCTGAGAGAGTTTCCTCTTTTATTAACCAAAAATTTTTTGCAACATCTCGTTTGTTTCCAGTTTTATTTTTCCAACAATTGAAGAAGCGAACCACCGTCTTGTATATCTTTTTAGAAACGTTAAAGGTAAATGCGTTTTAGTTTCTGCGGTTGGATCCTGCTGGCTGGTTGTGCATAAACTGCAAGTCCAAAAGCAAAAAGGGTTTAGTCTTCTTCTAAGTTTAAAAGAAACTCGACTATTTTGCCCAGTTGTTCTGCTGTTGCTTGGTCTAGGAATTGTTCTTCTTCGATGTTTACTGGGTTGTTTTGGGGTTTCATGGTTACTGGTATAGGTGGATTTTGCTATAACAATATCCCCGTTTTTACTTCGAACTTCGAAGTAGCGTCTGCTGTAAACGAGTCGAATTGACATATGCGTGTCAAAACCGTGGTCGATGCTGTTGCCGGTTGCTTTGCGGCTTTAACGAAACCGCTAAAAAACTGTCATTCGACCGTAAAAACAGTTATCCAGAATCGGGCAAAGGTTATATCCCGAAAACGTTCATTCAATAGTCATGTCAACCAAAGTTCACTGCGCCCACATACTGGTAAAAACCCTGACAGAAGCAAATAACCTTAAAGCCCGTTTGGAAAAAGGCGAAAAATTTGGTGATGTCGCCAAACAGGTTTCGCTTTGTTCGTCGGGTAAGAAAGGGGGTGACCTTGGTACCTTCAGTAGGGGCAAGATGGTTAAGGAGTTTGAGAAGTGTGCTTTTGAGTTGCAGAAGGGTCAGGTTTCAGGCCCGGTTAAGACTCAGTTTGGGTATCATATTATTAAGCGGATAGAGTAGTGTTTGTTGCCGTTTTTTGGTGGCGCTTTTTGTTTTTTTGTTTTTGCTGGTTTGTTGTTTTTCCGCTTTTCATAATTTGAAAAGATATATCTTTAAAAGAAATACTTATATGTGCGCCAAACCCACAATACCATGCAACAAAGGAGACCAACACCGTTGAGCCAAACCCCACCCCAAACCAAAAAAATCGTACTCAACATCGGCGGCATGAGCTGCATCAACTGCGCACGAGCCATAGAAAAAGCACTCAAAAAACTCAACGGCGTAACCCAAGCAACCGTCAATTTAGCCGCAGAAAAAGCACTCATCGACTACAACCCCACATTAGTTGACCAAAAAACCATCGAAGCCACCATAGTCGACGCAGGCTACCAAGTCATCCACGACAAAGCCAACATCCAAGTCGCCGGCATGACCTGCATCAACTGCGCCAAAACCATCGAAAAAGTCCTCCAACCCAAAGAAGGCATCTACAGCGCCGTCGTCAACTTCGCCGCCGAGCGCGTGATCGTTGAGTACAACTCCAATCAAATCAGTTTGGCCGTCATCAAAAAAGCCATCGTTGACACCGGCTACGAAGTCGCCGAGCAACAAGGCGGCACAGTCGAAGACGCCGAAGACAGAGCCCGCAAACGCCACATCCGACGACTAAAAATCCTACTAACAACCAGCGCAGTCATAACCGTCCCTATCATGCTGCTCATGTGGTTCCCAGTTCTGCCTATGGAACAAACTAAAATTGTTCTATTCCTCCTCGCTACTCCCGTCCAGTTTATCGTGGGTTGGACATTCTATGTGGGCGCATACAAGGGCTTGCGCAACAAAACTGCTAACATGGACACCCTCATAGCCATGGGCACCTCTACTGCATGGATTTACAGTACAGTCGTCACGTTTTTGCCCAACATATTTCCCGCCTCAGCGGTCTTCTATGATATGGCAGTTATGATTATGACTTTTATACTGGCGGGTAAACTGCTGGACGCCATCGCCAAAGGTCGCACCTCGGAAGCCATACGTAAAATCATGGGGCTCCAGGCAAAAACCGCCCGCGTCATCCGAGACGGCTCTGAAATGGAGCTGCCGGTTGAAGAGGTGCAAGTGGGAGATATTGTGGTAGTTCGTCCCGGCGAAAAAATCCCAGTAGACGGGGTAGTGACTGAGGGATACTCTGGTGTGGATGAGAAAGTCATCACAGGCGAATCCATTCCGGTGGAGAAACGCAAAGGCGACGAAGTCATCGGCGCCACCATGAACAAAACAGGCACTTTCAAGTTCCAAGCCACAAAAGTCGGCAGAGACACCGCATTGGCGCAAATTATCAACCTCGTCGAAGACGCCTTAACTTCCAAGGCGCCCGTGCAGCGGTTAGCCGACATAGCAGCCGGCTACTTTGTCCCAATAATCATTGCCACGGCGACACTTTCGGCTTTCGCGTGGTATTTCCTCCTAGGCGAAACCTACATTTTCTCATTAACCGTATTCATAGCCGTCTTAATTGTCGCTTGCCCATGCGCTTTAGGCTTGGCAACTCCGACAGCCATCATGGTAGGTGTCGGAAAAGGTGCAGAAAACGGCATTCTAATCAAAAGTGGCGAAGCCTTAGAAACCGTACATAAGCTTCGAGCCGTCGTATTCGACAAAACCGGCACCTTAACAAAAGGCGAACCCGAAGTAACCGACATCGCCCCGAGCGGAATCTACTCCAAAGACCAACTGCTGCATTTCGCCGCAGTCGCTGAGAAAAACTCTGAGCACCCATTAGGCGAAGCCATAGTGAAAATGGCAACTGCTAAGGGGCACACCATCGAAGACCCTGACGACTTTAACGCAATCCCCGGCCAAGGCGTGGAAGTCCAGTACCGCGGCGTAAAAGTGCTCTTTGGCAACCGCAAACTCCTCGACGCCAACGGTGTCAGCATAGCGGAGTTTGAGGCGTCGATGGCAGAGTTTGAGCGGCAGGGCAAAACCGCGATGCTTATGGCAATCGACGGCAAAGCCGCAGGCTTAATTGCCGTTGCTGACACGCTAAAGGAGCACTCCAAAGCGGCAGTATCGGCGCTCAAATCTATGGGGCTTGAGGTGGTCATGTTAACTGGCGACAATAAACGCACCGCCGAGGCAATAGCTGCCCAGGTTGGAGTGGACCGCGTGCTTTCAGAAGTATTGCCTGGCGACAAAGCATCTGAAATCAAGCGCCTGCAATCCGAAGGAAAAGTCGTAGCGATGGTTGGCGATGGCATAAACGACGCACCAGCTTTGGCGCAGGCTAACATTGGCATAGCTGTGGGCACAGGCACCGACGTAGCCGTCGAAACAGGAGATATCGTGTTAATCAAAAACGACCTGCGAGATGTTGTGGTAGCCATACAATTGAGCAGAGCAACCATGCGTAAAATCCGTCAAAACCTGTTCTGGGCGTTTTTCTACAACATCATACTGGTGCCGTTGGCGGCTGGAGCATTTTACCCGATATTGCATGTGCTCTTTGATCCAGTGTATGCCTCTATAGCTATGGCTAGCAGTAGCGTTACTGTTGTAACCAATGCTTCACTGCTGAGACGGTTTAAACCAAAACTCTAAGTAATACCAAACGAATGGTTTTGGAGGTGAATTATGAATGGCAAAAGACCTAGTATGCAACATGGATGTTGACGAGGAAACAGCAAAATACAAGACAATCTACAAAGGCAAAACCTACTATTTCTGTGCCCCAAGCTGCAAGAAAATGTTCGAAGACGAACCAGAACTATATCTAAACGCTGAAGTCTCAGAGGACCAGCATTACCAGCACCATCACCACCATGAAGGCGGAGAGATGGGTGAAGGTGACAGCTGCGGCTGCGGTTGTGGACATCACCACTAAACCCGCCCTTACCCTTTTTTAGTTTCAAACCATTTTTTTAGATTGAACCCAACAGCACGTGTTCGGCGAATAGGTCTTCGTTGAATTCGCCTACAAAGTCGACTTTGTCGTTGATTATGACTTTGGGAACGCCCATGACGTTGTATTTCATGGATAAGTCGGGGAATTCGCTGCCGTCGATAACGTCGGCTTTTATGTTGTCGCATTCTATGGCGAGTTTGTGGGCTATGGCGGCTGCTCCGGGGCAGTGTGGGCAGGTTAAGGTGACGAAGACTTTGATTTGGACGGGTGTTTTGACGTCTTTTAGGACACTTTTAGTTTTCTCGGATAAATCGGTTGTGCCTTTTGATACGTTGATTATGGCTTCGACGAATGTTTGCAGTTCATAGCCGAATGGGATGCCGTAGATGCGTACGCCGTAGTCTTTTTTGCCTATGACTGCTAACGCTGGAATTTTGTCTATACCAAACTCTTTGGCTTTATCTTGGTCTTTGACGAAGTCGTAGACTTCGGTGGTGATTTTGTCGCTTAGCGTGCCCATTTCTTCGGCTATGCGGCGGGTTTCGTTGCAGAAGCGGCACTCCATCTCCTGGGTGAACATGACTATGCGGACTGGATCCACCAGTTTTGTTTTGAAGTCGTTGCGTAAAATCTCTTTTTTGTTTTCTGGAATTAGGCTCATTTTTGTTTTCTCCAAAAACTTAGGCGTCTAAGCATACTTTGTTTTTTCCTGCATATAACTTTAGAGCCAGAAAAACGGGGCGGACGAAACGGTTATAAGAGTTTGGAAGCTGAGGTTTAGTAAGTTAACGTTTTGGAGCAACTTAAAATGGTTAAAGTAACCCTAAAAGACGGAATCTACTGGGTCGGCGTTGTCGACTGGAACATCCGAGATTTCCATGATTACATAACCTACCGCGGTTCTAGCTACAATGCTTACTTGGTTCAGGACGAAAAAACCGCATTAGTGGACACTGTGAAAGCTGGGTTCTGCAACGAACTCATCGCGCACGTTTCTGAGTTAACCAGCTTTGACAAAATCGACTACATCATAGTTAACCATGTGGAGATGGATCACTCCAGCAGCCTACCCATCATCGCTAAACTCGCCGTAAACGCCCGCATATTCGCCACCGCCCGAGGCAAAGAGGAACTCATAAAACACTATGGCGCCGAATTCGAGCGGGTTGAAATCCTAAAAAGCGGCGACAAACTCAGCCTCGGCAAAAAAACTCTCACATTCCTTGAGGCACCGATGCTACACTGGCCTGACAGCATGTTCACATACCTCATAGAAGACAAAGTGTTGATGCCCAACGACGCGTTTGGTCAACACTTAGCCAGTTCTGGACGCTTCGACGACGAGGTAGATCAGGAAATCCTCATGGAGGAAGCTATCACGTACTGGAGTAACATTCTAACACCGTTTGCGCCGCTTATCGTGAAGAAAATTCAGGAGGTCGTCGCCATGAACATACCAATCGACATGATAGCGCCCAGCCACGGCATAATATGGCGTAAAGACCCCATGAAAATCGTGAACGCCTACCTTGACTGGTCGACTGGTAAAACGGTCAAAAACCAAGTTACCATCGTCTACGACACAATGTGGGACAGCACCAACAAAATGGCGCGCGCAATAGGTGACGGAATAGCAAGTCAAGGCGTAGAAGCTAAACTGCTCAAACTGCGTGCAACCCACGAAACCGACATCGTAACCGAAATCACAAACAGCAAAATCGTACTAGTCGGTTCGCCGACGCTAAACAACGGTATGTTCCCAACCGTGGGCATGTTCCTAACCTACATAACCGGTCTCAAACCCAGAGGCAAGCAGTGGGGCTTCTTTGGCAGCTACGGCTGGGGCGGGGGCGCTGTCCGTGGCATGGTGAGGATGGCGAAGGAAGCAGGCTTCGACGTCATGGAACCCACAGTGGAGTTGAAATGGGTGCCAACCGAGGAAGAACTCAAGAAATGCTTTGACTGGGGCGTGCAACTAGCCCAGAAAGTCAAAGCCTAATCTCCCCTCTTTTGGGTTTTTTTGTTTTTTTAGTGGTAGATGAAGAGAGTCGCTGCCTACTACATCATCTTCTAAAGCTCAACGCAGAAGGTTCTGTTTTTGTGTCTGCTTCTACTGCTGGCTGCAGATTGGTTGTGGTTAGTTGAAGTTTATCCGTTACCGACTAAAAACGATATTTGATGAAAAAATGGTTGAAAATAGCTTTACGCTATTTTGATAAACAGGCTTTTGGCTGTTGCACAGATGGGGCAGACGTCTGGTTCTTTACCTACAAACGTGTTTCCGCAGACTGGGCACACATGGATTTCTGCTGCTGCAAGGTCTTTTTTGGCTTTGGCGGCGTCGATGGCTTTACTGTAGAGGTCCGCGTGGATCTGCTCGACTTTGTTTGCGTAATCAAAGCTTTGGAGCGCTTTTTTGTTGCCTTCCGCTTTTGCGTCGGCAATCATTTGGGGGTACATGGTTTTAAATTCGTAGGTTTCGCCTGAGACGGCTGCTTCAAGGTTCTCGGTGGTGGTTTTGACTTTGCCCAGCACGTTTAGGTGGTTGTGGGCGTGGACTGTTTCGGCTTCAGCCGCTGCGCGGAAGAGTTTTGCAATTTGGGTTAAGCCTTCTTTGTCTGCGGCTTTGGCAAACGCGAGGTAGGTTCGGTTGGCTTGGGATTCGCCTGCGAACGCCGCTTTTAGATTCTCTTCAGTTTTAGTCATTAAAATTACCAACAAAACTAAACGCGGACTTGGTTATAAGCATAACTCGCTAGTGCATTGGGGCTAGTGTTTAAAATTTGTTGGTAGCGGGGAGTAGATTTGAACTACTGATCTCTGGGTTATGAGCCCAGCGGGTTGATCCTGGCTACCCCACCCCGCTACAATTTTTACATAAACCAGGTTGCGGTGCAACGTATAATCACCACGTCCGATATTAATAGTTTCTTTTTGTAACCCTCAGCAAAAGCATTTTAGTGTCGAGTTTGTTTCCCTAAGGCGTGATGGTCAACTTTGGATAAGCCGTACCTACGCAAACTCAGCACACCCACCTTGGACAACCCCATATTCGTACAGGGGTTACCGGGCTTCGGCAACGTCGGACGCATCGCCGCACACCTGCTCATCAAGTTCTGCGACGCCAAACCCTTCGCCGAACTTTACTCACCCACGTTCCCAGACTACGTCGGCATATCCACCAAAGGCATAGCAAACTTGCCGCGATACGAATTCTACTACGCTCCAATGGAGAAAAACAACATTATCATCATGACCGGCGAAGTCCAGCCTAGCTTCGACGATGTTGTAGCGCACTACACTGTCTGCGACTCCGTGCTGGATTTTGTGGAGGAACTCGGATGCCACTTCCTAGTCACCATGGGCGGCGTCCCAATTACGGAGGATAAAACCCAGGTGTTCATAGCTGCCACTTCGCCCCGCCTCGCTACAGAGTTCATGGAGAAGGGCGGCGTGATTTATAGCAAAGGCAGAATCGTGGGCGGCACGGGTTTGACTTTGGCTTTGGCGAAGGAACGTAAAATTGACGGTGTCAGCTTGCTGGGCACAACGATGGGTTTCAAAGCTGATAAGGGCGCGGGGTTCCTGGTTTTCAAGTTCTTAATGAAGGCTTTAGGAAAAGAGATAAAAGAAGGTTTAGCTGAAAACAATCAATCTGAAGACATCTAAGTTGGGCGCTGCAATTGACACAAAAAAATGTACCGAAAAATGTTCCAGTTCAAAGTAGTGGAATGGATTCCAAATTTCAAAAAGTAGTTTTAACCCTTGTTGCGGTCCTATTGATTTTTGCCGGCCCAACATATGTACCGTACTTGATGGCTGACGTTGCGAAAATCGATTACTTCGCCTCCATAGGTGTCGGCGCAGCCCTGTTCATAGTCGGCTTAGTTATGCTGTTCTATTTGATTCAGAAGAAAATCATAACCTGAAATTCTTCCAATTTTGGTAAGTTTTGCCTCAGATACCCTAGAGTGCATCATTAGTTCAGCTTTTTAATCTCTTCATCGGCACCCCAATAGGCGACGCCTGTTTTATTAAGTATTCTTCGTTTTGGCGCCGAATTTTTGTTTAGTTTGAATATGCTTCCAGAATGCATAAGTCATATTAGATATGCCCAGCGATTAGAGTTTACCATGCAGGACAAGCCTCGCCCTCCCGATTCTTTGGCTGGAAAAAACAAAGTGAACCGCACAACCATCATTTTAGAGCGTAGCGACCGCGAATACATCGAAGGATTAATTGCGGAGGGCAAGGAAGCAGGCATAAAACCCCTCATCAGCAAGATGCTTGATATTTACAAGAACATGAACGTGG
The DNA here is from genome assembly GCA_963716035.1 of uncultured archaeon. Taxonomy (GTDB): domain Archaea; phylum Thermoproteota; class Bathyarchaeia; order Bathyarchaeales; family Bathycorpusculaceae; genus Bathycorpusculum. The sequence goes on from OY970286.1 coordinate 726,396, forward strand.
ATGACTGGCGGTTTCCCGGCGAATATTACTGTGGCATCAGCCGAATCGCCTTCATAAACGTCGAACTCCTCAACATTTTGACGCAGCAGATTCCTCATGATCGCTGGCCTGAAGTGGGCGGACGCATGGGCGAAGCACTGCGAATCTCCATCCAATCCACGCTTGGAGTTGACGCGTTGAAACAAAATAATTGGGAAGCTGTTTTTCGCCGCCTAAAAGTGCAGGGCTTCGGCGACTTCCATCTCAAAGACAAGTTCCTACTGCTCAAAAACCCGTTTATCCAAGACTGCGAAATCTGGCGCGGCCTCATGCAAGGCTTGCTCGGCATTGAGCTGGAAAACCGCAACTCGGTACCTCCTTTGGTTTTCGAAATAAAAACCGCCCTATCCGACACTGTTTAGCCGTTTGCTTCTCGAAGGTTAAATATGGGCGGCTAGGTTTATATGGGAGACAACTGTTGTGGTGTCGTTTAGTGATGTATGATGAGGGATTGCGTTCATACAAGGCGATTGCCTTCATTGAAAGCTTAAACAGATTTCCTTATTGTAAATCAGGCGCAACCCCCAACCAAAACGTTTCTGCAAAACAATCAACCCCCAGAATACTCTCTAAATATTTAGGTGAAAAATTATGGATAAAATAAAATTCGCAATACCAAAAGGCTCCCTAGAAAAAGCAACCGCCGAATTCTTCTCTAAATCAGGCTTCAAAATCGGCGCGTCCGACCGAACATACCGTCCAACCATAAACGACCCCCAAATCGAAATGAAAGTCCTCCGACCCCAAGAAATCCCCGTGTTTGTTTCTGAAGGCTTACAGGACATCGGCATCACAGGCCAAGACTGGGTCCGCGAGAACAAAGCCGACGTAGAAGTACTCCAGAACCTTGAGTACGGCAAAATCCGCCTAGTCATAGCTGTCCCAAACACGGTCCCAGAAGGCACAACCATCGGTCAATTCATGGAATCCATCTGGGCAGAAGGCAAAAACTTCAGGGTCAGCACCGAATACCTTACAATCGCCAGTGAATTCCTTAAAAGCCAACCTCAATACAAAGCCCGCTTCGGCGACGCCGACCCCATGCTTATGACGCCGTGGTGGAAAAAAGGAGACAATCCACAAGCCAAAATCTTCCTCTCGTTTGGTGCCACTGAGGCTAAGCCGCCGGAGAACAGCGACTGCATCATGGATGTAACTGAAACGGGCACTACCATCGAAGCCAACAACCTCCGGATAATCGAAACCGTCATGACTTCTTCAGCGATCCTCATCGCCAACAAGAAAACGATGGAGGATCCTGAGAAACGCGAGAAAATCTTCGACATAGTCGCGTTGCTCAAAGGCGTTGTTGACGGCTCCAAACGGATACACATATTTGTTAACGTCAAAAAAGAAAACCTCCAAACCCTGCTTACCGAGTTGCCTGCGCTGCGCAACCCAACCATCTCGCCTCTGGCAGACGAAAACTGGGTAGGCGTAAACACAGTTATCGAGAAAGACTGCTTCATTGGGCTGCTGCCGAAAATTCGCAAAATCGCCCAGGGCTTAGTGGTGTATGAGCCTCGTCAGGTTTTGGCGTTGGATGAGATTGCACGGAGAAACGAAGGTCAATGCAAGCGGGATTGAACCTGAAAGTTTGGAGTTCAACTCAGCTACCACCCGACTGGTTTAAGCGGCAGCAGGCTGACCAAAAAGCCTCCGCCGAACTTGAATCAACAGTTAAAAACATCATCAGCCAAGTCCGCACGGGCGGCGACGGGGCTCTTTTAGAGTTTGCGTTGCACTTCGACAAAGCCAACCTCACCCCCCAAACCCTCCGTGTAAGCCCTGAAGAAATCCAGGACGCCTACAACAAAGTCACCATAGAACAAGTCGCCGCCATCGAGTTCATGAAAAAACGCGTCAGCGTATTCCAAAAACAGCTCCTATCCAACACCGCGGTGCGCGCATTCAACGAGGGCATCATGGTGCAGACGGTGCTGCGCCCAATCGAGAGCGTGGGCTGTTACATACCCGGTGGCCAAGCATCTTACCCGAGCACCGTCGTCATGACCGCTTTGGTGGCTAAAATCGCGGGCGTCCCCCGAATAGTCATCTGTTCCCCCTGCAACAGTGAGGGCAAGGTTAACCCCCTCGTGCTGGTCGCCTGCGACCTATGTGGTGTGGATGAAATCTATAAGGTCGGCGGAGCCCAAGCTATCGCCGCACTCGCTTACGGAACAGAAACCATTGTGCCAGTCAGAAAAATTGTGGGTCCAGGCAGCAAATATGTCACCACAGCCAAAGTCCTAGTCTCACAAGATGTTGCTATCGATATGCCCGCCGGCCCAAGCGAGGTACTGGTCTTAGCCGACGAAACCGCTGACCCACGGATAATCGCCTACGACATGATCTCGCAGGCAGAACACGGCACAGACAGCGTCGCTGGACTCATCACAACCTCAGAGAAAATCGCCAGCCAAGTCCAAACAAACCTGTCTAAATTCGCCGCCGTTGCTCCAAGAGGCGAAAAAATAGTTGAGTCACTATCAAAATACGCCTTCATAATCACCTGTACGGACATGTATGAGGCAGTTAAATTAACCAACCAATTCGCCGCCGAACACCTTGAAGTCATAACCAAAGACGCCAAAACCTTAGCCGACCAACTCGTGGCAGGCTTAATCCTAATCGGCCCCTACAGCCCCGTGCCCTTAAGCGACTACGCAAGCGGAACCAACCATGTGCTGCCTACAGGCGGCTTCGCACACGCTTTCTCCGGACTCTCTGCCATAGACTTTACACGCCGAGTAAGCGTAGCGGAATGCAGCCGCGAAGGACTCGAAAAAGTCAAAACTCAAGTCAAAGTCTTAACTGACACCGAAAACCTTCCCAACCACTACAGAGCAATAGCCGTGAGGTTTGAGCAATGAGCGCATCCTATCAGGCATGGTTCAAAGAGAAACTGGCGAAGCTTTCCGCCATTGACTGCTACAGTGCAGGCGTAACTCCCGAAGGCTTAGCGGAGCAGCTGGGCGTTGATCAATCAAAAATCGTGAAACTCAACTTCAACGAGAACCTCTTTGTGGACCGCGTCCGCCAGACTGAACTCATGAAGGAACTGGCGGCGGAAATTGATTTGCGTATGTACCCCGAAGATGAGGAACCGAAACTTCGTGCAAAACTCACAAGCTACATTGGGGTGCCTGCTGACTACATTGTGGTGGGTAATGCAGGTGATGAACTGCTTGACCGCATGATTCGTCTCTTCATTGAACCCGGCGACTTAGCCGTTTCGTTCACCCCTTCCTTTGCTATTCCAAGACTCTGTACGAAGAGGCAGGGCGGCGAATACGTAACTGTGCCTCTTAAAGGCGACTTCCAGCTGGACGTGGACGCCATGCTGGGGTTGTTCTCGGACAAAACCCGTCTGCTCTACCTCTGCTCGCCAAACAACCCGACCTCTAACCAGATGAAGCCCGAAGACATCGAGCGCCTAGCCAAAGCCTTCCCGGGCGTAGTCATCCTCGACGAAGCCTACGGAGAATTCGCCGAGTACAGCTTCGTGCCCCGAATCCGAGAGTTCCCAAACATGATTATCTTGCGAACGTTTAGCAAAGCGTTTGGACTGGCAATGCTCCGTTTAGGCTATGCAGTCGCAAACCCGGAACTCGCGGCTGTGCTCCGCGACAAAGCCCCCTTGCCCTACCCCGTCAGCGGTTTCACCATACGCATGGGCATAAAAATGCTCGAGAACATCGACATCGAACAAACAGCCGTGTCGGCGCTAGTGGAGGAGCGGGGAAAACTCATAAACCAACTCAACCAAATAAGAGGCGTACAAGCGTTCCCCTCGCAGGCGGATTTCGTGCTCATAAACACAGATGCATCCGCCGACGAAGTCTACAAAAAACTCCTCGCCAAAGGCATCATGCTAAAGAAATGGGGCAAACTCCTCCAGTACAACAACTGCTTCCGCGCAACAGTGGGCTTGCCCGAAATGAACACTAAACTAATTCAAGCATTAAAAGAAATTCAAAGTGACAAACCATGAGATGTGAAGAGGTAAACAGAAAAACCAAAGAAACCGAAGTCAAAGTCAAAGTCAACTTAGACGGCGAAGGCAAAACTGCCATTGACACGCCAGTGCCGTTTCTAAGCCACATGCTCACCTCTTTGGCGACACACAGCTTAATCGACATCGAAGCCTCCGTCAAAGGCGATCTCGTCCACCACATGGTAGAAGACCTCGCACTTGGCTTAGGCGAAGCCCTAAACAAAGCTTTAGGCACCCGTGAAGGCATCACCCGCTTCGGCAATGCAGCCGCCCCCATGGACTGCTCATTGGCATTCTGCGCTGTGGACCTCGTCAAACGCCCCTACTTCAAAGTTGACCTCAAACTCCGAGGCAAAAAAGTAGAAGACATGCCCTGCGAAGACATTGTGCACTTCTTCGAATCCCTCACCCAAACACTGCAAGCCAACGTCCACGTATACGTTGAATACGGCAGCAACGACCACCACAAAGCCGAAGCCGCCACCAAAGCACTAGCGCTTTCACTTCGGCAGGCAGCAACCTTGGACCTCAGACGCAAAGGCGTACCCAGCAGCAAGGGCGTAATCTAGCATGGCAGACGCAGTCATATTCGACTACGGCGTAGGCAATCTGCTGAGCCTAAAAACTGCCTTGGAAAAAGCAGGCTTAAACGTCACCATCGGAACCACCGCCGTCGACCTCAAAAACGCCGACGCCATCGCATTGCCTGGCGTGGGCAGCTTCACCGCGTCACTCGAACGCCTAAACACCGTTAAAGACATCCTGCAAACCAAAATATCGGAGGGCACGCCGCTGCTGGGCATATGCCTCGGGTTGCAGTTGTTTTTTGAGAGCAGCGAGGAGGGCCCCGGAGAAGGCCTATCATTCTTCAAAGGCCGCGTCCAGCAGCTACCTAGCACCGTCAAAGTGCCACACATGGGCTGGAACACACTGAACTTTACCAAACCACACCCCCTCTTCGACGGCATAGCTGAAGGAACCTATGTCTACTTCGTCCACAGCCTATACCCCCAACCTAACGACCCCTCCATAGTCATCGCAGAAACCGAGTACGGCACAACCTTCACAAGCGCCGTCGCACAAGGCAACATTTACGGCACCCAGTTCCACCCAGAAAAATCCGGCGACGTAGGCTTGAAAATACTTAAAAACTTCGCCAAAGCAGTTGTAAGGTGATTTTGGATGCAGCTTATTCCAGCTATTGATTTGATGGGCGGCAAAATCGTGCGTTTAACCCGCGGCAAAGCTGAAACCGCCAAATGCTACGAAACCCACTTCGGCACTCCGCTGGAGGCTGCGGAGCGTTGGCGTGACGAAGGCGCAGGCAAACTCCACATAATCGACTTAGACGCTGCATTCGGAATAGGCGACAACCGCGCAGTCATTGCTGAAATCGCCAAAAACGTCTCCCTCCCCATTCAAGTCGGAGGCGGCATCCGAAGCTACGAAGCCGCAGAGAAACTGCTCAAAGTCGGCGTTGCCCAAGTAATCTTGGGTTCATTGGCGTTCAGCGATCCCGAAGTCATCGGCAAAATCCAGCTGCGCTTCGGGTACGACTCCGCCATTGTTGCCTTAGATAACCGCAACGGGAAAATCATGATTGAAGGCTGGCAAACAGAAACCCCTCTAACAGTTGAGTTGGCGCTGGAGAAATACACAGAGTTGGGCGCCGAAACCTTTCTCATCACATCCATAGCTCAGGACGGTATGCTTAGCGGACCTGACCTCCTTACCCTTTCCGACGCAGTGCAATCTACCAAAGCAAAAATCATTGCAGCGGGAGGCATCGGCAGCGTAGGCGACCTTGAAGCACTTCGCCTAATTGGCTGCAGCGGAGCCGTCATAGGCAAAGCCCTCTATGAAGACCGATTCACCCTAAAACAAGCCTTACAAAAAATGCAAAAAGGAGCCTAAAACATGCCATTAGCAAAAAGAATTGTACCTTGCCTCGACGTTGACCACGGCAAAGTCGTCAAATGCATAAACTTCCTAAACCCTAAATGCGCTGGCGACCCAGTGGAGATGGCGAAGCGTTATAGCGACGACGGAGCCGACGAACTCGTCTTCCTCGACATCACAGCATCCCATGAAAAACGCGACATAATGCGTCGATATGTTGAAGGCGTAGCTAAAGCCATAAGCATCCCTTTCACTGTAGGCGGGGGCATCCGAAGCGTAGCCGACGCCCGAGCAGTGCTTTGCAGCGGAGCCGACAAAGTCTCCGTCAACACCGCCGCCGTCGAAAACCCACAGCTCATAACCGAATTAGCCGACGTGTTTGGACGCCAATGCGTTGTTTGCGCCATAGACGCCAAACGCAATCGCACGCCAGCCGAGGGCAAAACATTGGTGGACACTGATGAGGGTAAGTTGTGGTTTGAAGTGGTGACCTATGGGGGGAGAAAACCTACAGGCATTGACGCAGTGGCGTGGGCTGTTGAAGCCCAGCGACTTGGAGCGGGAGAATTTCTTGTTACCTCGATGGATTGTGATGGCACCAAAGACGGCTACGACATCGAACTCACCCGAGCCATATCTGAAAGCGTAAACGTGCCAATCATAGCAAGCGGAGGCGCAGGGGAACCCAAACACCTCTACGATGTTTTGACAGAGGGAAAAGCGGACGCAGCCTTGGCAGCTTCGATTTTTCACTACAACAGCTACCCTGTTCCCATCGTTAAAGATTACTTGCGTAGGTTGGGGGTGACAATAAGACAATGACACCTGAAGAATTACTGGCAAAGCTGGATTTCAGTAAAGGCAACGGATTAATCCCAGTTATAACCCAAGATGCCACAACCAAAGAAGTGCTGATGCAGGCGTTCGCCAACAACGAAGCCGTTGAACTCACCCTCAAAACCAAGAAAGCAACTTACTGGAGCCGTAGCAGAAACGAAATCTGGGTTAAAGGCGAAACTAGCGGTCATACACAAAGAATCGTCTCTGTAGCTACAGACTGCGACTTTGACTCGCTGCTCTACGTGGTTGAGCAAGTAGGTCCAGCCTGTCACACTGGAGAATACAGTTGCTTCTACAACAAGCTGCTCTAAACCAAACAACCTTTTTTATTTGTTCCTGCCTGTGGCTGGGCAGCAACGTAAAGCCTTAAGTCATTATTCCGCTTACAGAGAATCATGCAAATCCAAACTGAAAACCTGCCCAAACCCCTTCAGAGAAGCGGCTTAGACAAAAAATTAGCGGAGATTTACATAAACAACGACGTGGTTTTTTTGGCGGTATTCGGCTCTTTTGCCCGAGGCGAACAGCACAAGAGAAGCGATATTGATATCGCTATTGAATTCGATCCGACTAAGGACAAAACACTCTTAGACCTTATTCACTTAGAAGGCGAGTTAAGTAAGGTTTTCAAACGAAAAGTTGACTTGGGGATATTTAGCAGCTTACATCCGTATATTATCGAGGATGTGAAGAAAGAGATGTGCGTGATCTATGAAAGATGACAGAGTTTACTTAAAGCACATCTTCGACAGTATTTCTGACATAGAAGAATTCACTAATGGACTATCAAAAGAAGATTTTCTTAGAAACCGAGAAAAACAGTATGCTGTTTTACGCGGATTAGAAATAGTTGGGGAAGCAACCAAGAACTTAAGTCGCGAGTTAAAGAAGCAATGCCCTGAGATAACTTGGAAAGAAATCGCTGGAATGCGCGACAAGTTGATTCATGCATATTTCGGGTCAATTTGCAGCTAGTCTGGAAGACAATTAAAGAGGATTTGCCCAACTTGAAAGAACAGGTTGAGACGATACTCATAAACTCTGAATAAACGTGCGCGCAGTCTCCTGTAGTTAATACTTTTAAATAAAATATGTTCTCTATTCTTTTGTTGATCGTTATGTCTTCTCTTCATGAAGCTTTGCTCTACACCCGCCAAGCAGACTTAAAAGTCAAATGCAACCTCTGCGCACGCCGATGCACCATCAGCGAAAGCGCACCCGGCTTCTGCCTAGTCCGCAAAAACATCAACGGTACCCTCTACACCCTAAACTACGGAAAAGCCGTCTCCGCAGGCGTCGACCCCATCGGCAAAAAACCCCTCACACACTTCAACCCCGGCGCATTGGTAATGTCCATAGCGGCGGCAGGCTGCAACTTCCGATGCCAATTCTGCGACAATTGGATGATAAGCCAAGACCAAGAAGCCCCCGGCAACCCCCTGCCGCCTGAGGAAGTGGTTAGAGCCGCTAAAAACGCGGGATGTCAAGGCATAAGCTATACCTACACCGAACCCACCATCTTCATGGAGTACGCGTTGGACACGGCTAAACTCGCCAAGGAAGCGGGTTTGTTCAACACTTTTGTCTCTAACGGATACATGACGCCTGAAGCCGTCAGAACTATAGCGCCCTACCTTGATGCGGCGACGGTGGATTTTAAGGGCGGCGGCGATCCTGACTTCTACAAAAACAACATGGGCGTCCCTAACGTGGAACCTATCTATGAATGCTTGAAAGAGCTCAAAGTCCAAGGTATCCATATAGAGTTAACTAATCTTGTAGTGCCAAAGTCGGGTGACAACCCCGAATGCATCCGCCAACTCGCAAAGTGGGTTAAAGACTATTTAGGCGCTGACACGCCATTGCACATGCTCCGTTTCCACCCTGAATACAAAATGAGCAGCACACCTGCAACCAGCGTGCAGGAGATGGAGCAGGCCATGTTGACCGCTCGAAACCAAGGCTTACATTACGTTTACATGGGCAATGTGCCTGGGCACCCGGGCGAAAACACTTACTGCCCCGTCTGCGATACCCCCGTCATCAGGCGCTACAGCTTCGATATCACCCAATGGAATCTCACCTCTGACATGCACTGTCCCGTCTGCGGCAACGCCATCCCCATCGTTGGCAAACTCTGGCAGAATAACCAACGCTTCCCATATGCACTATTCTAACGGTGAATTCTTATTAGGTAAACCCGCACTGCCATAACAGTAAGTGCCCCAAATGACTGTTTACTCTGCTTTGGCGGTAGCGACGGGTTACTGGAAACCCCGTGAAGACTACAAACAAAAAATAGTGGATGCCTTAGCAGGGAAACTTCAAGATGGTGACTTTGTAGTAGTTTCCGAAAAGGCGTTGGCGGTTGCGTCGGAAAAAATCATCGACGAATCTATAGTTGTGCCCAGTCGAAACGCCCGGTTCATCGCAGCTTTTTGGATGCGCTACATTTGGGGGTACGGTCTTGGCGTAGCTTGCCGCTTCGGAATGCGGCTTATCCACCGCCTACGCAACTACCCCTTAGCTTCCGGAAGCAGCCACAAACAGGTCACGCTTGAACAGGCGGGGCTTTTGCAGGCACTTCTCTTCGGCTCCGAAGGCGGTATAGACGGCTCCAACCTCGCCTACGCCTATGTTAGTTTGCCCCTAAAAGACGCCGATGTATATGCACGAAAAGTCTGTGCAGCCATTAAGCTGCAACTGGGCAAAACCGTTTGTGTCTTGATTGCTGACACTGACAAAACCTACCGCTTCTATAACTTTTACTTCACCTCACGCCCCAACCCGCTCCATGGCATTTACTCTTTTGGCGGCGTCTTCACCTACGTGCTGGGAAGAATTCTTAAGCTGAAACGCAGCTCTACCCCGCTGGCTGTCTTTGGCTGCAACCTGACAGCGGGAGACGCCCTGACCGTAACCAACATCGCTGACCGTGCACGTGGACCCGGTTCAGGCGCAACCGTCTGGGACATGGCCTCGCGTTTTCACGTCGACATCGACGCCGTAAGCTGGGAAATGCTGGGCGAAGTCACCCATAAACCCGTTGTTATAGTCAGGAAAAAGCGCTGCTAAATGGTGGCAGATAACGAAAGTATTATAGCTGTTAACGAAAACAGGATTTCTAAAGAGTAATACATAAAAACCTGACTTGTAAGCAGATAGCAAAACGAACAGTTGGAATAATTATGGAAGAGTCACTGCAAAAGATAGATGCATTCTTTAATCCAAAATCAGTCGCTGTCATCGGCGCCACAAAAAAGGTCGGTAAAGCAGGCTACGTCATATTCAAAAACTTAGCCACAAACAAGCAGCGCGGTGTTTTCAAGGGCGAACTCTACCCAGTTAACCCGGGTGAGGACTCAATTTTAGGGTTCAAATGTTTCTCAACGCTTCGGAAAGTTCCCGAATCGGAAATTGATTTGATTGTTATTATTGTTCCAGCCAAATACGTCGCCTCTGTTATGGAGGAAGCGGTTGCGAAGAAAGCTAAAACCGCAGTTATAATCACCGCTGGCTTCAAAGAAGTCGGCAACAAAGAAATGGAAGACCAAGTTATAGCCATAGCCAAAAAAGGCGGCATCCGCGTCTTAGGACCCAACTGCCTCGGCATCTTCTACTCTAAAAGCGGAATCGACACCCTGTTTTTGCCCGAAACCAAAACCCTGAGCACAGGCGAAGAAGTCGTTGCAACCCCCCGCCCCCTGCCAGGCAACATCGCCATGATTACGCAGAGCGGCGCCTTCGGCAGCGCAGCACTGGACTACCTTACTGGCCGCCAGATGGGTGTCTCTAAATTCGTATCTTTCGGCAACAAAAGCGACGTCTCCGAATCCGACATCTTAGCCTACCTCAAAGAAGATGAAGAAACCAGAGTCATCCTAGTCTACCTCGAAGACGTCAAAGGCGGACGAGAATTCATAAAAATCGCTAAAGAAGTCACCCTCAAAAAACCAGTCGTGGTCATCAAATCAGGACGAAGCAGCGCCGGTGCACGTGCAGCCGCAAGCCACACAGGCGCCATCGCAGGCTCAGACAAAGTCTACGATGCAGCCTTTGAGCAGTGCGGAGTCATCAGAGCTCACAACATGGAAGAATTCTTCGACATAGGCAAAGCCTTAGCAATGCAACCCCCAGCAGACGGCAGAAACATCGGCATCTTAACTGACGCAGGCGGACCCGGAGTCATGACTGTGGACGAACTTGAAACCGTTGGCTTAACCGCTGAGCCCTTCACCGCCCAAACTGAAGAGAAATTCGAAGAACTCAAAAAGCAAGGCTCAATCCTCTCAATCGCTGCCACACATAACCCCGTTGACTTAACCGGCTCAGTTACAGACGAACAATTCATAACATCGGCTGACCTGATGTTCCAAGACCCCAAAATCTACGGACTCATCCTGCCTAGGGTTACACCACATGCCTGGATTAAGGGAACAATACATTGACGGAACCGTCGAAGTTGCACGCAAATACAACAAACCAATGGTTATGGTGGACATCGGCGAAACCGAAATGGCGCTGTTCACCCGCAGCCGCTTTGACCGTCTATGTGTCCCAAGCTTCGGCAGCCCAGAAGACGCAGCCCACGCAATGAAAGCATTAGTCTGGTACGGTGAATACCTCAAACGCAACGGCGAATTAGAAACCTACATCGCCAACTTTAAGGAAAAAGCGCCCCAGCCTACCCTCAAACGGTAACCAAAACCGTTACCTTTTCTCCATCTTTCAATCCTAAATCGCCACGCAAATAGCTGGGGGCGACCAGTTCCAGAAGGTCTTGAGGATAGTCAGGAACTATTGGCAGGACAACTGCGCATTTTATTTTCTTAATTTCTGCAAGGAAAAGAATTCCGCAGTAGTAGCCTTTGTTTGGTTCTACGGATAAGCCTTTTTCGGGGTCAAGTTGGCTTCTTTGGCGTGTGCATTCGGGGGTTAGACAGATGTTTAGGGTTCCGGGGTAAGCTTCGTAGCCGAGTTGCTTGGTGATTTGCCGTTTAACCCACGGCAACTCCATGAAGCATTTGCCTCTGCCCTGCCCCGAAGCGACTGCGCCTTCAAAAGTTAACCGCACACGGGTCACGGTTGAGTTTTAAGCCACTGCGCCACCGACTTGAGAATCGAGTCAGCGGAAATGTCCACAACGGGCACAATCATTTTCTCTTTAGTTTCAATCGTCTGCATATAGCGTGGCATTAAAGAGAAACCGACGTACGTCCAGTAAACCTTGCGTTTTTCTAGTAGCTCTTTGGCTACTGTAGTGTTTGAGGCGGTTAGAGGGAAGTAGAGGAATACGACGCCGTCAACCCAGTACAACCCTGCCAGTTTGCCGCCTGCTATAACTGAGGTGAAGCGGGCGAGGTCTTCTGGGGTGGCGAAACGGGTTTTCTCCATTATGACTATTTCTTTGAACGGCTCATAAGAGACCGATACAAAACTTTCAGGTGTACTCATAAACTATGCACTGTCCACTCAAGCTGACTCTAACATTGTAGGCAGGTACTTTTTAATTTTGCCATGTCCACAGGGGCTCTTTTCTAGTTTGCGGTGACGCCTAACGACTTCTAAATACCTGCCTATTCCACCTCAGTATAACTCATGCAGGTGCCTGTGGTGGATAATCGTTTTTGTGCCACACTGCTTCGGAACAAACCGCTAAACCTATAGGTGAAATCAGACGGTACAACCAGCCACAACCAACAAGCAACGCAACCGAAACGCAGACACAAAAACAGAACCTTCTGCACGTAGCCTTAGAATATGATGTAGTAGGCAGCAACCTCTTCTTCTACTACTAAAAAACAGAAAACCCAGAAACGCGCAAAACACCATTAACGCACCTAAGGCAACAGCAGTTTAGACAACGTATGTTTCTTGCACTGTGACCAATCCGTTGTCGCCAACCAACTGTTTAAGTTCCGGCAGAAGTGGCTCCAGCTTAGCCTGAGTGTCTACGACTTCAATAATCAGCGGCATGTTGACTGTGACGCCTTCTAGATGCATTGTGGATTTGCCTCTTTTGCCAAACCCATCCATACCTGTCCAAGCCGTTGCGCCCTCAACATGGGCGATCATAAGAGTTTCCATTAAGACTTTCTCAAGGCGTTTGCCGCCTACTTCATCGTTACGTTTAATCCGAATAAGTAACTGCCACATTTTCTGCATTAACCAACCATCCTCTCCATCACTATGTTGCCTAACGCCCTGCCGCCTACAACAGCGCCGATTGATAAGCCGACGTTAGCTAAGATGTTTACTGTCATGAGCATTAACTGGTTGCCTTCCAGCAGATTCGTGGTCTCCAGCGCAAACGAAGACATGGTGGTGAACGAGCCGCAGAAACCCACCGCGACAAGAAGCGAATACTGGGGACTAATGTTTAAGCCGACTGCAAGCACCGAGAACAAGCCTAAAACGAAGCTGCCTGCAATGTTGACTGCCAGCACGTTTAGCGGTAACCCCGCGACTGCTAAGGGGGATTCAACGATTTTGTAGCGTAAGAAGGCTCCGACAACTGCGCCTACCACCAAGAGACCAACCTCTATCCACTTCAAACCTGTCACTTCCAGTTTTGGGGTAGGCATTATCAGCATCCACATGGGCTGCGGTTCTGGCGGCTGCCAAGGCTAATGCCATAGCCACACAAAAATGGGCTTACTTGATTTATTAACTTTGTCTGCCTATGGTTGTGACACTGGTTTTTTCGCTGTTACGCCAAAGGTTCTCAAAATGGTCTTGGAAACCTACGAGCAAACTAGGGTGATTGGTCCAAATCATCGGGGAATCTGCTTGGGAATCCAGTGTGTAAAACCGTAAAAACGCTTCCAAGCCGTCGAAGATGCAGACGTTTGTTTTAAGGTGTTCACTGATTAGTTTAACCTGATAATTTGGATGATATAGAATTTTTTTGAGTTCTTCGGGGAAAAAAGTTTCTTCGTTCACGTTACATAGTACCACACGATACCTCACGCCTCTCAACAGGGCATGCTCTACATTTTCGGCGATTTCAAGATTAACCTGCATCCACCTCTGAAGATTAGAACAGACACAGGCGTTGTCTATGAGTTTGTCAGCCGCCTTCCTGTACCTATTCATTATGGTTCCTTTTCCAGCGACTACAGTTATTGCGTACTCGTTTTCCAAGGGTTCTTCGGTCTTTTGTTTTTCAAACTTCTCCAGGAAATCTTTGGCTTGCTTCACGTTTTGAGCGAACTCATTCTCTTTCTCCGCAATAATGGTGGATAGCCCATCCTGCAAAGGCACCGCCTTGTACTCTTGGGGCATAGCGATTATCCGCTCTACAATCCCCATTTCCTGTAGTTCCCCTAAAGTGCGGTAAGCTGCCTGTCTTGGAATGCCAGATGTTTTAGCAAGAGTTTTTGCATCTGTTTTTCCACAGCTTAAAAGAGCCAAATACATTTTCGCTTGTGTCTCAGTGAACCCAATATGGGTCAGCAGCCCGATTCCCTCTACTTGAAGCAGCAATCCATCACACCAAGATGACTGGTATATTGTTTGTGAGCATTTGACATATATATTTTGTCTCAACTTCGTGTTGTGGCTCCTTTTTATTAATAAAATCCGCCAACAGTGCAAGCCAGAAGCCAAAAGGCTTCAATCAATATTTAAGGAGTTAGAAAAGAATTGCAGAAAACGAAAAATTTGTTAACAGTTATAATGCTTGCAGCGCTACTGACTCCACTGATATCCAGCACCATACCCGTATCATCTGCAACTCAAGACATGCCAGTATACCTTAAAGTCTACGCTGAACCAAACCCCGTAGGTGTAGGCCAAGAAGTCTACATAAGTCTGTTCTTCACAAAACCCATCCCCATTGTCGGCTCAGCGGGCGGCGGAAGCCTCTACACCGGACTATCACTCAACCTGATCCAGCCAGATGGAACAAACAGCACCATGGGACCCTACACAAGCGACTCTACCGGTGGCGTAGGCGGCATCGTCTATGTGCCAAAAACAACAGGAAACTACACCATACAAGCCTTCTACAAGGGGCAAACCATATCAGGTATGGTTTCAGGACAAAACCTCTCGTACAACATACTACCAACTATGAGCCCCGCAATCACCTTTACAGTGCAAGAAGAGCAAATCCAAGGCAAACCAGTAGTCCCTCTACCAACCGAATACTGGTCGCGCCCAATTTATGCGACTAACTACGCATGGTCGGTCTTAGGGGGCAACTGGTGGGGTCTAGGCAAACCATCATTTACCGACACCGGCGGATACGACGGATCTGGCAACAACTTTAACCCCTACACTGAAGCACCCAACAGTCCACACATAATGTGGACGAAACCAACAGCTTTCGGCGGACAAGTCGGGTTACCCATCAGCGGCGACCAAGAAAGCCAATACACTTCAACCTCAATCTTGTACCGGCAATTCGAGCCCATAATCCTAAACGGGATCATATTCTACAAACTTTACCCCAACGTACCAACAACAACTACAAGTTCAGGAGGGACCCCTGGTTGGGAAGCAGTTGACTTACGCACAGGCAAAACACTCTGGACAAAAGACACAAATGACACATTAGTCTACGGCTGGAACATGCAATTCCATACCATCCAAGAATATGGAACCCAAGCCTTCTTGGTAGCTATAGGCCCAAGTGTCGGCACAGGAGCAAACGCATACAACGTCTGGCGCCTCTATGACCCCATGACAGGATATTTCATCGCCAACATCACAAGTGTCCCAAGCACCACCGCAGTCGGATTAGTAGAAACAGATGACGACAGTACACAGGGTGCCGTCTACATTTACAGCGTAAACGGAACTTATCCCAACATGAGTTTAACCATGTGGAATTCCACCAAATGCCTTATGTCAAGTCCCTCAGCATCAACCATTAGACCATCAGGTAACATCAACTACACCCGCGGCTATCAATGGTCCGTAGCAATCCCCTCAACTATTGGTGGCGGTAACATTACCGACTTATCCAACACCCTCAAAAACCCAGCGCTAAACATTGCAGCAAGAACCAACGAAGCTATTTTGCTAAGAGCCTATGGCGAAGCTATGGATACCTTTGCATCCGAATTCGGCGAATCCTCAGAAATCGAATGCGCCTTCAACGCCAAAACAGGCGAAATGCTATGGGAACCAGTCAACCGCACATTGCCACGGTTCCACGAAGTCAGTGTCTTAGCAGCAGGCGACGGATACTACGTTGAGCAGGACAAAGATACAAACATCGCATATGTCTACAACATAAAAACAGGCGCCCAAGTCGGCTCTTCAGTACAACTTGTCGGGAGCTCCCTTAGCACACTTTCAAGGGGAGGCGCCATCGCCTATGGCAAATGCTATATCTGGGACTTCGGCGGATATGTCAACGCTATCGACCTATCGACCGCGTACCTCAACTGGACTTACATTCCAAGATCTGCAGGCTACAATACTCCATACGGTATCTATCCATTCTGGCACTTTGGTTCACACAGCATAGCCGACGGAAAACTATTCCTCTCGGAAAGCCGCATGTATGACCCCCCAATCTTCTCAGATGCCCACAAAGTAGCCATCAACTGTAGCGACGGCTCAGTGGTCTGGACCAGTCTTGGCTTCTACGGACGTGAACCCAGCGCAATCGCAGATGGTTATCTAGTTGCCTGGAACAGCTATGACTGCCAAATCTACACCTACGGCAAAGGTCCAACTCAGCTAACTGTTGACGCACCAAAAACCAGTCTCGACAGCGGTAAATCCATAGTCATAAGCGGCGCCATACTTGACATCTCTTCAGGCACAACTGACGACCAACGTAGCGCCCAGTTTCCAAATGGTGTAGGCTGCGTTTCCGAAGCAAGCCAAGAAGCATGGATGGAATACGTCTACATGCAACAGCCTAAACCCAACAACGCAACCGGTGTATCTATCACCTTAAGTGTCGTTGACTCTAACGGCAACTACCGCACAATCGGCACCACTACAAGCACCCCCGACGGTTACTACAGCTTCACATGGAAACCAGACATCGCAGGCGACTACATGATATACGCACAGTTTGAAGGAAGCGAATCCTACTGGCCCGCTCACGCAGTCTCATCCTTTGCAGTCGACCAGGAAATAGCACCGACCACTGCACCTACAGCGCCACCACAGAGTATGGCTGAACAATACTTTATTCCTGGACTGGTAGCAGTCATAGTAGTCATAATTGCCATCGGTGCAATGAATCTATTGTTGCTTCGAAAAAGATAGTCAGGGAAGCACATATTTTCCCTTGCCTCTTTCTTTTTTTATTTCAGAATTGAATGTTGTAACAGCTTGTTATTGCATTATTTTATTAGCATATCCTGTGTAGAAGATGCAACGGGTTTGTATTAGTCGCGAAAGCACAAGTGTGAAAAAACTTAAATTAAAAACCAACCAAATATGGCTCTCGCTGATTGGAGCATTTGGAAACAAATTGGGGGCTGAGTAAGCTCTGGATCCAATTCACGAAAAAGAAGCGTCGCGGTTTCTTTTTCTCCTTAAGTCAAACCAGAGCTTCAGCAAACCCCTCCTAAAGTAACAGCCTGACAGCTCTCGACATGTTTTGGAGTTAAGCTAATCCTATATACTACATGCTTAATATTGAAAAAGCGACCAAACCATGGCAACGCAGGCTTCAGAGTTGGCGGTAGTGGGACACTTTTCAGTTGACACACTAATTTTGCCAACCCGAAAAAACCCTTTTAAAATTTTAGGTGGACCCGCGACCTACGCTTCCTTTGCTGCTAAACGCCTTGGCGCCCAAGTCAACGTCATAAGCAGAGTTGGCGCGGAGTTCCCGCAGGCGTATTTGTGGCTACTGGAGCAGGAAGGCATAAACACCCAAAATGTGGTCCGCCACCAAAACGACACAACGACCAGTTTTGAACTTACCTACACAGAAAACTTCGCTGACCGGCACCTAAAAATCAAAAACAAAGGCGCCCCCCTCACCGTTGAGGACTTGCCTAAAGATTTTCACGCACAAGCAGTTCACCTTGCGCCTATCGACGGCGAAATCAGCCTCGAAGTCGCTGAGCAACTCAAAAAATGCTGTGACATCCTCTCGGTTGATCCTCAGGGGTTGATGCGCAGCTTCGACGGGGAAGGCAACGTAACCGACTCTGCTCCTGTAGACAACGATATTTTTCCTTTAATCAACATCTACAAATCCTCGCAGGCTGAAATTTACTATTTAACTGGCGAGTCGGAGCTTAAGCAGGCTATAAGAGTCATCCACGATGTAGGCGTCGAAACCGTCATCGTAACCATGGGAGCCAAAGGCTCTGTGCTCTCCGTTGAGGGCGCACTGTACAATGTCGCTGCTTGTCCCTCGCAGGTGGTGGTTGACCCCACAGGCGCAGGCGACGTGTTCATAGGCGGCTTCCTCGCCGAGTTCATACGCCAAAAAGAGTCCCTCTGGTGCGCCGCCGTAGGTTCAGCCGCGGCTTCGATGGTGGTAGAGGGTTTAGGATCAACCTATTTTGGCTCCAAAGAAGAGATTTACCGCAGAGCACAGGTTCTATATGAAAAAGAACTTAAGCAATAGTAAAATAATAGCTTAAGTTAACACTTACCACAATAGAGCGTGACTTGTTTGGGTCGCATCGAGAAAGGCGAAAAATGCAGTGTCTGCGGCAAAGAAGCAATCCGCAGTTTACCCGCTGAAAAAGTGAAAGCAGCCGGATTAAACGCAGGCAACGAGAAACGTGCATTCCTCTGTAAAGACCACTACAAAGAATACAAAAAGAAAACCAAGAAAGACAAGACCCTTGACAAGTGGCGCTACGGCTAAGAGAGAGGGATTTGGTTCATGCGCATCCTGCAATTACATTCTAACTTTATAGTTTTCAAGCCGATTGAAAAAGAAATCAACATCGCCGAAGAGGCAGAGAAAACTGAGAACCGCGTCGAAGAAGTCGTGGTGCTCTTCACCGCCGTCGAAGAAGGCGACAACTCTGCGTTGGCACAGAAAGCAATCGACGATGCTCGGGCGTTTTTGGGCAAACTCAAAGTTAACCGAATCCTCATCTACCCCTTCGCCCACTTAAGCAGCAACCTCTCCCAGCCTTCACAGGCATTGGCAATAATCAAAGACATGGAAACCTACGCCAAATCCAAAGGCATAGAAACCTTCCGTGCACCATTCGGCTGGAACAAACAATTCACCATATCCATCAAAGGCCACCCCTTAGCTGAGATGGCCCGCAGCTACACCGCCCAGCAAGCTGCACCAGCAGCAACCGCGGCGGCTCCGGTTTGCGAAGGCAAAAAAGAAGAGGAACCCGTCTCGGCAGCACTCAAAGCCGAAGACTCAATGAAATCCTACTGGCATATCCTGCAAACCGACGGCTCACTCGTTCCCGTTGAAGGATTCAAATTCAAAGGCCACAGTAACCTTCAGAAATTCAGTAACTACGAAATCAAAAAAACCCGTGCAGTAACCCAAATGCCTCCTCACGTGCCGCTCATGAAGCGGCTTGAAATCGCCGACTACGAACCAGGCAGCGACCCCGGCAACATCCGCTGGTACCCCAAAGGACGCATGATAAAATCGCTCCTTGAGCAGTACGTTAGTGCCCGTGTGGCGGAGTACGGCGGCATGGAAGTCGAAACACCCATCATGTACGACTTCAACCACCCCAGCCTAAGCAGCTATCTAAACAGGTTCCCAGCACGGCAATACGTGTTGAAATCGGAAGACAAAGAGTTGTTCCTGCGTTTCGCAGCGTGCTTCGGCCAGTTCCTTATGGCGCATGACGCTCAGTTCAGCTATAAACAGATGCCGATTAAACTCTACGAGCTCACCCGCTACAGTTTCAGGCGCGAGAAAAGCGGCGAAGTCGTTGGACTTAAACGACTCCGAGTATTCACCATGCCCGACTGCCACGCCTTCTGTGTTGACCTTGACCAAGCCAAACAAGAGTTCATGGTTCGCTTCGACCTCTGCATAAGCGTCTTGGAAAACGTCGGCCTAGTTAAGGACGACTACGAAATCGCCATGCGCTTCACCAAAGACTTCTACGCCGAAAACAAAGAATTCATCACCAGCTTGGTGCAGAAATTCGGTAAACCCATACTAGCAGAAGTCTGGAACGAACGGTTCTTCTACTTCGCGCTGAAATGGGACCTAAACTTCGTCGACAACCAAGACAAAGCAGCGGCACTAAGCACTGACCAAATCGACGTTGAAAACGCTAAACGCTACGGCATCCAATACGTCGACGACAAAGGCGAAAAACAGTACCCGCTCATCTTGCATTGCAGCCCAAGCGGAGCCATCGAACGCGACATCTACGCGCTCCTAGAAAAAGCTTACCGCGAACAAATGAAAGGAAACGCACCTATGCTGCCACTGTGGCTTTCCCCCACTCAGGTTCGTCTGATCCCGATTTCGGACAAGTTCCTTGACAAAGTCGCCGAACTCGCCCAGCAAATCGCCGCCCACAACATCCGCGTGGACATCGACGATTCTTCTTCGACTTTGCAGAAGAAAATCCGTGAAGCTGAACAGGAGTGGGTGCCCTACATCATTGTGTTGGGCGAGAAAGAAGTGGAGTCTGGCACTCTTTCGGTGCGTGTCAGGGAGTTGAAGGGGAAGCAGGAAGCCCTGACTGCTGAGCAGCTCATTGCGATGGTCTTGGAGAAAATTGCTGGCAAACCGTTTAAGCCTCTGCCGCTTCCGATGTACTTGTCTAAGCGCCCGCAGTTTCACGGTTAATAAATGTACTCTAAATGAATCGTACATTTCGCTGTGGGAACATATATCTACAATTTGGACAATATGAACTCCTACTCCAAGAGGTAATAAACAAATGACTAACGAACTGCAAATCTACATAGACGGCAAATACTACCCCAAATCCGAAGCAAAAATCTCCGTCTATGACCACGGTTTCCTATACGGCGACGGTGTTTTCGAAGGAATCCGCGCATACAACGGCGTCGTGTTCAAACTAAAAGAACACGTTGACCGCCTATACCGCAGCGCCCACGCCATGATGCTAAACATCCCCCTAACCAAAGAAGAAATGGTACCCGCAATCGTTGAAACCCTGCGTAAAAACGCAATGAAAGACAGCTATATCCGCCTAATCGTCACCAGAGGAGTCGGCGACCTCGGTTTGGACCCACGCAAATGCCCAAAATCTTCTCTCATAATTATCGCAGACACCATAAACATCCGCTCAGGCAACGCCAAAGAAGTCGGCGTCACTGCAGTTTTCACCTGGGTCAGACGCAACCCCGTGGACGCAACTACCCACGAAGTTAAATCGCTCAACTACCTCAACAGCGTCTTGGGCAAAATCGAAGCTAACGCTTGCGGCGCAGACGAAGCCATCTGCCTTGAACCCGGAGGAACCGTTGCGGAAGGCGTCGGCGAAAACATTTTCATCGTTAAAAACAGTGAGGTCTTGACTCCTCCGAGTAGTACAGGCGCGCTCGAAGGCATCACCTCCGCGGCAATCGTGGAGCTCTGCGGGAAACTCGAAATCAAAGTCACCGTCACCAACCTCACTCCGTTCATGATTTTCACTGCCGACGAAGCCTTCTTCACCGGGACCGCCATGGAAGTTGTGCCAATCCGCGAAGTCAACAAACGTGTCATCGGCGACGGCAAGCCGGGACCGGTCAGCAGGAAGCTGATGGCTGAGTTCCAGAAGGTTATTGCTGACCCGAAGAACGGCGTTAAAATCTAATTTTCCTCTTCTTTCTTGTTTTTGTTTTCTTTTACCTGTCAGTTTTCTAGTTTTCTGTGTGACTGCCACACCACACCGCGCCAGTTTCAACATAGCGTCCATGTTGCGTGTGCAAGAAAACGTCTCTGCCACACCGCATCCACATCTGCAGCGCAACCCAAATCAAAAAAGCAACGCAATTCAACGCCTATCTTGTGGTGCCCAAAAACCACCACACCCACATAGAAGCCAACAAAAACAGAAAAAGGGTCTAGCCTTTGCCGACGTGTCCGCGGCCTTTAACCCCGTTTTTCATGAAGCCTTCCAAAGCGTCATAAGCCTTCTCCAACTCGCTAACAGGCGGCAGAAACACGATTCTGGCGTGGTCTTTACCGTACACAGGGTCAAATCCGCTGCCGTTAACGATTAAGACGCCGGTTTCCTTAAGCAGTGACACAACGAAGTCCATGTCGTTTTTCCATTGTTTGCCGATGCCTTCAATTTTGGGGAAAATATAGAATGCTCCCTCAGGCTTGGTGGTGCTGATGCCCTGGATTTCGTTTAGGCGTTTGTAGCTGAAGTCGCGGCGTTCGCGCAGGCGCTCGACGATGTCTTTGACGAAGTCCTGTGGTCCGTTAAGCGCTGCGGTTGCGGCGATTTGTACAGGCGTGTTGGCGCAGATTCGTATTCTGCATTGTTTTTCGACGCCGTCTTTAAGGGCGCTGAGGCGTTCTCCTTCGCCTTTAAAGTACATGTAGCCAAGCCTCCAGCCAGTCATCTGGTAAACTTTGCTGAACCCGTTCATGCCCACCACTGGGACGTCGGTGGTTACATTGGCTGCGCTTACGAACGGTTTCTCGTAGGTCAACTGGTCGTAGATTTCGTCGCTTAAAACGGGTAGGTTGTTTTCGCCTGCGATGTCAAGGATGGCTTTGATGGTTTTGCGGTCGTAAACTGCGCCGGTGGGGTTGTTGGGATTTATGATGACGATTGCGCGGGTTTTCTCTGTGATTTTGCTGCGCAGGTCGTCGATGTTGGGTTGCCATCCTTCTTTCTCGATGGTTTCATACGCTACTGGGGTGCCGTCGAAGAATTTGGTGTAACTAATGTATGGCGGGTAGGTGGGTCCGGGGAAGAGGATTTCGTCGCCCTTCTCCACTATGGCGCCCAGCAGCATTTCGATGCCTTCTGAAATGCCTTCGGTGACAAGTACGTCGTCGGCTGTTATGTCGACGTTGTTAACTTTCTTCTCTTTATTCGCCACTGCCTGCCGCAGTTCCGGCAAGCCTTCTGAAGGCGAGTAGTAGTTGTCTTCTTTGGCAATGGCGCTGCATAAGGCTTCTTTGAGGATGGGCGGCGTTTTGAAGTCAAATGCTGCGGGGTCTCCGATGTTTAGGTAGTAGATTTTTTTGCCGTTCTTAATGAGGTCTTTTGTGTGGACTATGACGTCGCGTATGGCGTATTCGATTTCGCTGGCACGCTTAGTTACTTTGACAGATGCCAAATGCCATTACCTGTACCCAAAACATCTTCTAGTCCAAAAAATAAACATTCCCCACCCAGTCCAGCCGTTGAGCGAAAGGGTGCCTATATTTTGGAAGCCGCAGACTTGTTAGCCCAAAAAAGTTGTCTGCAAAAGTTAGTTATGACGTTGCGGGTTTGGGCTGCTGGGGTTTCTTTTGTTTTTCAGTTTTAACCTTCTTAGTGAGCCACATGCCTTCCGCCAAAAACAGCACTGTTGCTATAGCTGTGGGAGATATGAGGTAGTAGAGGTAAATGCTGGGAGCTTGCCCTGTAGTGATCAAGGGGTAGGCTAAGACGCCGGTTTCGGCTATGAGGATGCCCATAAAAAAGAAAGCGTAAAAGATGAGGCGGGGCACCAATGTTCTGCCTACCCAGAGGTGTCCGCTTACGTTGACTTTCTCCTTTACTATGTATTCGCCGTATTCGGTTCTTGAGAGTAAACCCAAGTTTTCGAGTTTCTGAAGGTGCCAGTGGGCAACGCTGGGGCTTGTTAAGCTTGTGGCACGCATGACCTCTCTTGGTCCGACTGCTTTGCCTTCTTTGACAACGTAGGCGTAAACGTTTAGTGTGGTGCCTTCAAGCTGCTCAGCGTTCACGTGGGTCACGGCGTGTTCTCCGATGCAACTTTCACTTCTAGAGCGTTGACTTGCACAAAGGTTTGGTTGTTGCTTAAGATTTTGTTGAATAGGTAGCCGTCGAAGGTTTTTTCGAGGTGTACCTGGATTAGTTGGGTTGCAGTTGAAGCTGTGTCTAAGTATGTTCCGTTGATCGGTTGGTTGTTGATGTAGTTTGAAGCTGAAGCGTACAATGTTACCGTTTCCTGGTATAGCGCTGCGAGGTCGCTTGGTGCCTGCGTGTTGTTGAGGGCGATTAGTTTTGATTCGTGGGGTCCAAAGGTGTTGTTGAAAGGTTGACTTGCCCAGTCCCAGGGGAACCAGCAGTATGCTCTTCCAGCGTCCCAGTCGCCCCAAGTTGGCAGGGTAGTTATTTCGCCGATGGTGGAGTTCATGTTCTGGTAGGGTTGTTCGCCAAGGGGCAAAACCTGGTTCACCAGCATGTTTGCCACGGTGAGCATGGGCTGGGTTTGGTTTGCGGTTACTCTGTTAGTTACATCGACCCAGGCTCCATTAATGTACATCTCCGTTAGTATTGGTTTGCCTGAGAAGTCATAGTATTCTGTTATGGGGACGCCTTCGAACCATGTGCCTGTTCGGTTCGAGTTTTGAGGCAACTCTGGTATGGTGCCGTTGATTGTGTGGTCAGCCTTAAACGCTGCTATCTCGTCCGGGTTGATTGGTCCCGACATGTAACCGCCGTACCATGAGGCTTGGGTGATGCAGTAAATGTTTAGTGGATAGGGCACTTTTACGTATGTTCCGTTGACTTCGTCGAAGAAGTTGGGTATCCAAGTTGTGTTTACCCACTGTCCATCAAGGTAGACGCCGTTGATGACGCCGCCGAAGTGCCGGTAGTAGCCTAACCCGATTTGGGAGTCTGTGTCGTTGGCGTTTAGCGTTCCTCCCAGTATGGTTCCGCCTAAGATTGAGTTGTGGACTTTTACTTGTTGGGCTGCTGCGAAGGTTACGTCGTAGAGTGTGGCGGGTGTGTCGGCGGTGTTGGTTATGTTTAGGACCACGTTGTAGTTGAGGTCGGTTGCTTGGTATGTTTCAGTGTGGTTGATGGTGCCGTCTTGGTTGTAGAACGTGTTAGTGCGCAGATTGTCTGTGGTGTTAAAGTGTGCGTACATTATGTCTATGTTGAATACTGCTTTGGGTCCCTCTATGATGCGAGGGTAAAGTTGGACTTCGCTTGGATAGATAAGCATGGGTGAAGCGTAAGCTACGCCTATTCCTAAGGCTAAAGCTGCAACCAGTACGAGTGTTAAGCTTTTCTTCATTGTCTCACCTGACCGTTTGTATGGCTAAGACCGCCTTTAGCTCTATTTGCCGAACAAAACGTTCGGCTAACCGAACACCCAAAGCATGATGTTAGCACTCAATACTTGCTATCCGCGAATATACATCTTATTTATCAAAGCCTAAAAACTTCTGGCAAAACAAAAAAGGAAACAGAACCGGGAAAAAACCCGTCTACTTAGTAAGAGCGTGCGAAGTAAGCTACATCTTTACCTTCTTTACCGCACACGATGCAGTTGGTGGTTGGAGCTTCTTTTTCGAAGGGTATGACGCGGATAGTTGCGCCTGTTTCGTCTTTGACTTTTGCTTCGCAGGCTGGGTCGCCGCACCATGCTGCTTTAAGGAAGCCGCCTTTAGTTTCAAGCAGAGACTTAAACTCGTCGTAGCTCTTGACCAGAGTGGTTTTGTCGGCCTGCATTGCCCTAGCTTTAGCAAGCATGCTTTCTTGGATGTCTTGGAGCAGTTTTTCGGCTGATGCTACTATTTCGGCGTCTTTGACGAATGTTTTCTGCCCATTGTCGCGCCTTACCATGACGCATTGGCCGTTTTTGATGTCTCTGGGGCCGATTTCGATGCGCAGCGGGACACCCTTGAGTTCCCACTGGTTAAATTTCCAGCCCGGAGTGTATTCGCCACGGTCATCGAGAATGACGTTTAAACCTTTAGCTTGAAGATCGGCTTGGATTTGCTTGGTTTTAGCTGCAATAGCCTCAGCCTCAAGCCCCTTAAATGGGATGGGGACGATGACAACTTGGACTGGCGCAACTTTAGGCGGCATGATCAAGCCTTTATCGTCGCCGTGCACCATAATCATCGCACCGATAAGGCGAGTGGTGATGCCCCAACTGGTCTGCCAAACGTAGTGGTCGGCTTTGTCTTCACCGATGTATTTAACGTTGAAGACCTTGGCGAAATGCTGTCCAAGGTTATGGCTGGTGCCCATCTGCAATGCTTTGCCGTCGGGCATAATGGATTCGATGGCTGTGGTGTAGAGGGCGCCTGCGAATTTCTCGCTTTCACTCTTAGTGCCTAATAGGACGGGGATGGCGAGGTAGTTTTCCACGACGTCTTTGTACATGTTTAGTGCCCATCGAACTTCGGCTTCGGCGTCTTCGGCGGTTGCGTGGGCTGTGTGGCCTTCTTGCCAGAGAAACTCGCGGGTACGCAGAAATAGCTTGGTAGCTTTGGTTTCCCAGCGCACGATGTTGCACCACTGGTTAATTTTCAGCGGTAGATCGCGCCAACTGCGAATCCACTTACTGTACATGCTGTACATGATGGTTTCACTGGTCGGTCTGACGGCGAGCTTTTCGTCGAGGGGGGTGTCTCCGCCCTGCGTGATCCACGCTACCTCCGGAGTAAAGCCTGCAAAGTGCTCGGCTTCCTGCTTGAGGAATGCTTCAGGGATAAACATGGGGAAGTAGGCGTTTCTGTGGCCTGTGGCTTTGATTTTTTGGTTGACGACTTCCTGGATTTTTTCCCAGACGGCGTAGGCGTCGGGGCGGATAATCATGCAGCCCTTGACAGGCGCGTAATCAGCTAATTCGGCTTTTAGGACAACTTCAACGTACCATTCGCTGAAGTCAACGTTTTTCTTGACGGTTACACCGGTATCAGACATGATAATCTCTTCTTAATGCAGAGTATTGCGGCTGGATAAATATAAAACCGTGAGCCTCGGAAATCTGATTTGTGATAGCTCTTTTTAATTAGCGAGTCGTTGATCAGTAGGTTCGGCTCAGCTTTTACAACCAGCCACAACCAGCAAGCAACGCAACGAAACCGCAGACGCCAAAACACAGCCGCCCGCATTGAGCCTTAGAAGATGATGTAATAGGCACCGACTCTCTTCTTCTACTACTGAAAACAAAAAACAACTAAAACAACAAAAAAGGAAAGCGCCTATTTAGGCTGCTTCTTAGGATAGTCTTTGCATTCGTAGATGCGGAGTTGGCGTTGCGGTTCAAGGCGGCAGCGTTTGCGGCTGTTTTTGCGGCGAAGGATTTGGGGAAGTTGGAAAAAGGGGCATTTGTTGCATAGTGTGCTCATCGGGTCATCATTCTCCTAAACACTGGCAACGCGATGGCTATCATGACTATGCCGAAGGCAATGAGGATTATGAGTTCGTTGCTTATCTGCGGAATACCTGCACCTAATACCATGACTTTTCTCAGTGCGTCAGCTGCGTATGTGAGTGGCAGGAACTGGCTGATTGTTTGCATGTACCAGGGCATTTGCTGTATCGGGAAGAACACTCCGCTTAGGAACATCATGGGGAACATTAAAGTCATCATGAGCATCTGTGCAGTTTCTTGGTCTTTAGTGAACGACGTAATTACTATGCCGAGTCCAACAAAGCTGAACACACCCAGGAGCAACAAGGCGAAAACGAGTAGGATGCTGCCTTGTATGGCAACCCCGAATATGCCGATTGCCAAACCCAGAATTATGACTCCCTGGATTAAGCCACGGATTGTCTGCGCCAACGTTTTACCCAACAGAATCGAGAGGCGATTCACTGGAGCAACCATCATGCCGTCCATGGTTCCGATTTCTTTCTCCTGCGAAATCGCTACGGGTAAACCAGTCATGACACTCATCATAACGGTCATAGCCATGATGCCGGGTGCGATGAAATCGAAGTAGCTGGGGTTGCCGGATACGACGCCTTGCGTTTGTACGTTGAAGGGTTTAACGACTGCAAGATTTGTGGCGTTGAGTTGCTGCTGGGCCACTTTGGTTCCAATGGCATCAAATACGCCGCTTAAGGCGCCCTGTATGGTGGCGGATATTTGTGGGTTCGATTCGTCACTAACTATGATAATGGTGCCTTGTTGTCCAGACATTATGCTCTGAGAGAAGTTTTCAGGGATAACAATACCCCCTTCTAGTATTCCTCTTTGCACTTGGTCTTTGAGGTCAGCTACCGTTGAAAGATTAGTCATTACCAGCATATGTGTTTGGTCGTTCATCTGGTTAAGACCCGTAAGTAAACTTTGGCTTGGAGCATAAATGCCGTTGAAGCCTGAGTCGTTGTTGACGACGCCTATTTTTAAATCGCTAACGGTGCCGTTAGTTGGATATATGAACCCAACCATAACCATCATAAACAATGGCATCACTATAAGCAAAACCAAGCCTAAGCGGTTGCGGAAAAGTTCTGTAAGATCTTTTTGGGCAATTCTCAAGCTGTGTTTAATAATAGTTTGTGCAGTCATTTTTATCACCTAACTCTCCTCTGCGCTCCTCCAAACCTTGCGCCAGGTCCATGCTGCATCGGAATTTTTTGGTCAGCGCTATCTCTAACTTCATGTCCCGTAATGTGCAGAAATACATCTTCGAGGCTGGGTTGCAAGTTCGCCATAGAACTAATTTTTCCGTTTTTCTCCCTGACCGCATCTACAATGTTGTCAAAAGCTTCCTCGCCGTGAACGATAACATGAAGGGTGGTAGAGTTTTCCTGAGTTACTGCATCAGCGCAGTTGAGCGCCTTTATGGAAGCTGTCATGTCAGCTGTTAAGTTAGCGATTTCAAGCTTTACAATCATTGTGTCTGCGCCTGAAATAATTTTTTTAAGATTAGTTGAGGTGTCTAAAGCTATTATTTTTCCATGGTCAACGATGGCAATACGGTCACAGAGTAAATCGGCATCAAGCATCATATGAGTAGTTATGATAACCGTTGTTCCTTGCTCCTGATTGATTTTCCTAACAAACTCTCGGATTTCAACCGAAGACTGAGGGTCCAAACCCAAAGTTGGCTCATCCAAAAAAAGCACCTGAGGCATGTTAAGCAAAGCACGAACAACATTCATTCTTTGACGCATACCGGTTGAAAATGTTCCCACTTGAGCATCTTTAAATTTAGTTAACTGAACAAGTTCAA
This sequence comes from uncultured archaeon, assembly GCA_963716035.1. Lineage (GTDB taxonomy): Archaea > Thermoproteota > Bathyarchaeia > Bathyarchaeales > Bathycorpusculaceae > Bathycorpusculum. Next base: position 755,180 of record OY970286.1, read on the forward strand.
GAAGCTCATCAATTCTTTTATTCAAGGTTTCTTTCGGGATATTAAAGAGGTTACCGAAGAATCGGAGGTTTTCTTTTGCAGTTAAGCGGTTGTAGATAATCATTTTTTCCGAAACTATACCGATGAGTTGGCGAACTTGCATGTCGTGTTTGACGGTGTCGTATCCGCCGATGGTTGCGGTGCCTTTGGTGGGTCTGGATAGGGTGGAGAGCATGCGTAGCGTGGTGCTCTTGCCTGCTCCGTTTGGGCCTAGTAGGCCGAAGATTTCGCCTTTTTTGACTTGAAAGCTGATGTCGTCTACGGCGGTGAATTTGCCAAACGTTTTGGTGAGGTTTTTTACTTCAATTATGTTACCGTTATCCAATTTAAGAACCTCTCATTGTGGATATTGTTGACTGCAATATATTGCGGCAAAATATAAGTATTGCTTATAAATACTATACATCAGACCTTAATGAAACACGAAATCGACGACGAAACAACCCAAAGCTGGCTAAAAGAAGCCCAGAAAGGCTACATCCGCATGGGCGTCCTAATCCTCCTCAACAAAAAACCCAGCCACGGCTACGAAATTATGAAGGAAATCGACAACCGCACCCAAGGCTTCTGGCAACCAACAGCCGGCGGCGTCTACCCCATCCTGCGAGACCTCGAAAAATCAGGCTACATCAAAGGACAATGGCAAACCCAAAAAAATAGACGCCAAAAAGTCTACAAAATAACCCTTCAAGGACAAGACATCCTCAAAAAAGCCATAGTCAAACAAGCCGAAATCTTCAACAACATAAGCAGCCTCTTCGCTGAGTTCTCCCGAGATGTCCTAAACATCGAAGTCAACGATATCCCCCTTCCACCCATGCCTACCCCGTTTAGCCCATTCCTTGAAGACAAAAATCGGCATGAAACCCTGGAGCAGCTTGAACACAAACGCAAACACCTATCTGAGAACATCAAAAACTTAAGGGACCGCTTAAAAGAAGTCGACGCCAAAATAGCCAAAACCAAAAAAAACCAAAAAACCCCCTCCGACACCGAAGCATCACCGCCCCAGTAGCCGGTTGCTTGTTAATGGTTTAAATCTGTGGCTTCCTTAACAGTAACCAGAGTGACTAAGCATGTTCCGCGTACGTGTCAACAAAATTGAATCAACCCGCGACTTAGACGGAAACCTAGGAAAAAGAATTGAACTTCTCGAAGAGCGTGAAGTTAACCCCTACATTGTGAGGCCGCAGTCTGACGAAGCTAAAATGGCGCAGGACATTATGCAGGCACTTCAAACTCAAATGCCTTTTCTGCCTCAGAGGCAGCAGATGGCGACCCCTAAAATCATTCTGTTTCTTACTGAGCACGAATACGACAGTTTAGGTATAATCTTCGACGTTAATCAGGTCTACGAGGTTATGCTGGAAAACCAGTCGATTCGATTTAGGAAAGTTTAAGCAACTCACTGCGCATCTGCGCCAGCGCCGAATGTTTGGGATGGAACGACAGGACAAACATCATGTGGCGGATGGCGCTGACTATTTCTTCCAAATCTGAACGTTTGCCTTCATCACAGTACAGCGGTATGGGCTCGACGTTGTTTTCCTCGTAGTACACATAGATTGGGCTTGTTCCCCTTTCAAAACGCACTAACTCAAAATCGAGGTTGAGTTGCTTAGCGGTTTCTTTAGCTGCAGAACGCACCGAGTCAAAGCGTTCACGGCTTGGAAGCCCAGTTGAGGCATAAACCATCAGTTTACCACTGTTCATCATATCTCTTCACTGCGTCATGTTTAGTTCAAACTGCTTTTAAGGCGACTTAGCAAACGACTGCACGTGGCCGTGGGGGGGTCAGTTAAAGTGAACGCTTTGTAGGCGGCAGATTGCAGTCACAACAACTTAAATCCGAGCAGCTCCGCCCTTTTGAATGTGACTTAAATGGCAGTTTCAACTGAACACGAATGGCAACCGCCCAGTTGGTGGTACCGCGGCAAGCAACCGCCAAACGACGACGCCTACTTCGAAAACCTCAGCAGAGTAATTTTCCAAGCGGGCCTGAACTGGCAGGTTGTAGACATGAAATGGCCCGCCATAAAAGATGCTTTCTGCGGGTTCAGCATAAAAAAAGCCGCTAACTTAACCGACGCCGATGTGGCAGAAATGCTGAAAAACCCTGATTTAATCCGTCATAAAGGCAAAATCCAAGCTGTCATTCAAAACGCCAAAAACTTCCAGCTTATCGAAAAAACCTATGGCTCCTTCCCCAAATACCTCTCGACACTAAATAAATCCAGCAACTACGCAGCCGTAATAGCCGACCTCAAAACCAAATTCAGGTGGCTGGGCGACTCTTCAGCAATTACTTTTCTGTACACGGTGAACGAAAACATAGACGTGTGGGGACACGCATAAAAGCAGGCTTAGACGAAAATGTTTTCATGACCAAAACCCGAGCACACATCTACGTCACAGGAAAAGTGCAAGGCGTCTACTTCCGCCAGAACACAAAACAGCAAGCCCAAATGCAAGGCGTTAAGGGCTGGGTGCGTAATTTAACCGACGGAAGGGTGGAAGCTGTTTTTGAGGGCGAAGAGGACGCAGTTAAGGCGTTGGTTGATTTCTGCAGCAAAGGCCCCTCCAGTGCGAAGGTGACGGATGTCGCGGTGATTTGGGAGCCTTATTGCAACGAATTTTTAGGTTTCGCGGTACTCTATTGATGGTTAAATTAAAATGCAAACTGCCCCCACTATGGATGCATGAAGGTTTTGGGTTTAGTGGGCAGCCCCCGCAGAGGCGGCAACACCGACTTGCTTGTAGACAAAATCTTAGGAGGCGCAGCAGAGAACGGGTGCTCAACTGAGAAAGTGCATCTCTATCCACTTAAAATTGAAGCATGCATCGATTGCAAAGCCTGCAAAAAAGGCAGCTACAATTGTACACTCAAAGACGATATGCAACGGCTCTACGTGAAACTCGAAGAAGCCGACATTATAGTTTTCGGAACTCCACTCTACTGGTATGGTCCTTCAGCCAAAATGAAACTGCTCCTCGACCGCCTTCGCCCCTACATCGCCTCCAAACGGCTGAAGGGCAAAAAAGCTGTGCTGGTGGTACCCTCCGAGGAAGGTGCAGACGCTTGCAACCACACCGTGGGCATGTTTAACATGTCCTTTGGCTACTTGGAGATGGATTTAGTGAACGTGCTTTTGCCCAAAACTTTAGAGCTTGGAGAGGTAAATAATCAGCCTGACGTGTTGGCGGAAGCCCACAAAATCGGAAAAAACATAAAGCCGAATGTTTAGGCTTTCTTTTTGGGTACTCGGAAGTGACTGTCTTTTCCGAGACTAATGTATTCGCCGCCCATGCCGCGCACTGCGGAGGCGATTTTGGCGAAGTTGTCGCTTCCTAGGAACTGTTTGGGTTTTATGATTATGTATTCGCCTTTTTCTTCGAAGGTTAAGCGGGTTTCGAGTTCTTCGGGGAAAGACATGCGGATGTCGTCAAGTGAGCGCATTCTGCTGCCGCTTTCGGATGGTGTAGGTGGAACTGGCGATGCAGACCGGGGTGCTGTAGGTGCTGGTGTTGGAGCAGCGGATTTAGGGGTAGTTGCGGCAGGCTGAGTAATTTGACCTACTGCAAGCGACTTAAGCGAAGCAGAAACAGAGCGTAACTCCTCAGAAACCTTGTTTAGGGTTACGTTGATTTCTTCGACTTTGGATAGAAGCTGGTTGAGTTTTTCTTTCTCTGTGCTCACTTAGTGCTCCCTCTCAAACCCCTAAATATCCCCAGACGCCTAATAAATTATTTGTACATTAAAAAACCAGAGAAAACTGTTATGTTTGAAGTTGACGGGAGCCAGAAAAGCGGCAGCGGTACAATCCTGCGCTTAGCTGTGGCTATTGCAGCGATTAGGAGCGAGCCTCTACACATCACTAACATCCGTGCTAGCCGCCCGAAACCTGGGCTTAAACCGCAGCATCTTGAATCCGTGCTCACGGCGGCTAAACTCTGCAACGCTTCCGTCGAGGGCGCATCTTTAGGTTCAAGGGAACTCTGGTTCACCCCAAATGACGTAGTTGGCGGAAGCATAGAATCAACCATCGAAACCGCCGGCAGCATCCCAATGCTGTTCCTCTCGACTTTGCCGATTTGTCTCTGCGCCAAAAAACCTGTTCGCCTTCACGTCTCCAAAGGCGGAACGGACACGACGCATGCCCCAACTATCAATTACATGCGAAAAGTGCTTTTGCCTACGCTTGCCAAAATGGACTTAAAAGCGGAAATTCTGGTGCAGAGATACGGTTACTTCCCTAAAGGCATGGGTGAAGCTACCCTTACCGTTGAGCCGAATCCGAAGTTGAAGCCGATTACGCTGGAAGGGTTCGGCAATATCGCCGAAGTTAAGGGTGTTTCGGTGTGCACTTTTTTGGCAGACCGACAGGTGGCGGAGCGCCAAGCCAAAGCGGCAACAGCAGTTCTCGCTCGAAGCGGCTTCAAAGCAGACATAGGCGTGCTAAACGACCAGTCAAACCCGATCCAGAAAGGTAGCTCCATAGTTTTGTGGGCAAAAACCGACACGGGCGTCACTCTTGGTGCAGACGCCATCGGTGAACTGCGCAAATCCTCTGAAGATGTCGGCAAAGAAGCCGCCCAAAGACTCCTCGCGGAACTCAACTCAAGAGCAACAGCCGACGCGTTCTTATCCGACATGTTAATCCCTTACATGGCACTCACCCAAGGCAAATCCGCCATTCTAACCCGCACCCTCACCGAGCATATTGAAGCCAACATTTGGCTCATGGAAAAAATGCTAAACACATCTTTTAGAGTCGAAAAAGTAAACAACCTCTTCCGCATTGAGAAAAGCTGAAACGCTATGCCCAAAACTGCCCCAAGTCTCAAAGTCCCCAAAAAACAGGGAGAGAAAGCCATTATGTTAGCTGCCCGTCTGGAGTTGATGGATGTTGCCCTCTGCATTGGGAGGGAAGGAGACTTCTTGTTTGTGCCGCTTCTGCGTCAACCCCAAGAAGCGGAGCTTGAAAAGTTGCGACAGCTGCCTGAAATAGAACTCACAGAAAGCACTTTTGAAGCTAAGAGGCAGCCCTCCGAAACCATCACACAAGCCCTAACAGGCAAAATCCCCCCTGAATTGCTCGCCGCCGTCCCTCAAGCCTTTGACATAGTGGGCGACATAGTAATAATTGAAATCCCTCAGCCCCTAATAGCATATGAGCAGCTAATCGGAGACACCATCCTATCCACCCACCGCAACATCAAAGTCGTATTGGGCAAAGCAGGCGACATCAGCGGTGTTTACCGCATCCGCGACTACATCTTCATTGCGGGAGAACACCGAACAGGCACGGTTCACCGAGAATTCGGCTGCAGCTACCGCGTTGACGTTGCTAAAGCATATTTTTCTCCCAGACTCGGCCACGAGCACATGAGGGTTGCATCGCAAGTTGAGGCTGGTGAGATGGTGGCAGATTTGTTTGCAGGTGTGGGGCCATTTTCGGTTTTAATCGGCAAACAGTGCCCACAGGCGAAGGTGTATGCTGTGGATTTGAACCCGGACGCTGTTGAACTCCTCAAAATTAATGTACAAACTAACCACGTAGAAGCCAACGTTTGTCCAGTCTGCGCGGACGCCCGCGAAATCGCAGCAAACACGCTCAAGGGTAAAGCCGACCGGGTTATCATGAACCTGCCTGAAACCGCCATCGACTTTGTGGACGCAGCTTGCAATGCAATCAAAGCAGAGGGTGGAGTTGTGCATTTCTATGGATTTGTACGGCAACCCGATACGGTGGAGAACCTCAAAGAACGCTTCGCCTCGGAAGTTATGCAGTGTGGCAGAAGAGTTGAAGCCTACATCTTCGCCCGGAGCATCCGCGAGACGGCGCCGTTTGAGTCGCAAGTCGTTTTAGACGTAAAAATACGGTAGCCGCTGCTATGCTGAAGTTATTAATACCTCCGAAACAAACAGTAAGCTATGAAGTTTGAGCTTGCGGTTGCTTTCCTGTTATGTTTAGTCCTGTTTGTGCCTGTGGCAGCTCAGCGCGCCAATCACTCCTACTTTTCAAGCTCGAAACGTGTTCCTCGTACCCGAACATAACGGCACCATAGTTCTGCCCCAAAACTATACTTGCGCCCAAAACGGCGTTACCTATGGCCTAGCCACTTACGATGAAGGATCCGTTTATGTGTGGTATTACCCGATTTTTTCTTCCGGAAACGGAACCACCAACCTGCATGTTTCCGCTCAAAACTGCACCCTAAGCATCGCGTCACTTAATGTCTACAAAACTTCGCTTAACGGCAGCTGGTACAACACCACCTACTGCCTAAGCTGTGAAGTGGCTGGAAACGGCACTGCCTATCTCGATGTTATGGGCTTCAACTATACTGACTTATCCGTCTTCTCAGACTGCGTTGTTCAGGAGCAGGGTGCCGTCTGGAATCTGACTGAATTCGGCTTAGTCATGCAGGGGGCTGCAGACCTAACGTTGTTTTCCAGCAGCCAAAGCTATGAGCCTCCAAGAGACCCAGTTCACGACGATCGGCCCCTCTACGTGGGAGTAACCTCCGCGGTTTCTGTGGCGTTATTGGCGGTTTTGGGCGTTTTTAGAATTGAACGCGGCCGGAAACACAGGCGTGGTTCTCCTCTAAAGGTTAGAGGCGGCGTTCTAAATGGTAGGGCTATAACTCTAAATCTCCTAAAGTTTTCTCAATGGAGGTTCAAATCAGTGGACAAATTAACGGAACTGAGAATCGGGATTACTTGCATGTATAGTTCGTTTATAGCTTTGATGGCGCTTGGGCAAGTTTTGGTGAATGATGCTTTAACGGTGACTGGATTGATTGCTTTCACGGCTGCGGCGGCGTTAACCACATATTATATTGTGGAAACCGAATCCGACTAGCTCCTACTTTTCTACCTGCTTTCCAAGTCCTAAATCATTTAGGCTTCCACGATCAAAGTTAAAGTGACTTGTTGCTTTGGGTTTTTTAGCTTCTCCACAACTGCTCTTGAGAGGTCGCCTGATGATTTATCAGCTTTCACAGCTAAGGTTCTATCTGAAACGAACTCGCTTGTTCTTATCACTAAATCGTTTGGGTGATTTAGCGTCAGATCCGGGGAGCCAAAAGCGTTTATTTCCCCCTTTAAACCGTCTACTTCGAGTTCGATGGTTAATTTAGCCTTTGGCTGCCTAAGGGTGTTTTTGAATTCTGCGCTTAAATCAGCCACGGACTTGTCCGCATCTACCGCCACGACGCAGTCGCCTCTTTGTGTTACCTGCCGTTCTTTGGTGATCATAATTGTGGTTGGGTGAGTCGACCGAATGTTTGGGTGCCCAAACGCATGAATGACTTCAACTATTTTTTTTGGCATTATTCGCGTACCTCAATTGAATCCACTTTTCCATCCCCGTCCAAATCGTATCCTGTTATGACCACAGCAAATGTATCTTCGTCTTTATATTTTTCAAGGGTTTTTTTCCAAAAATTTGTCAAAGCGATAACGCAGGCTTTGGTGCCTACTGCTTTGTTGCCTGCCAATACTATGATGCGTTTGGTGTTGTCCCAGGGGTTAACGATTTTAGCTATCAACCCTGACATGTCTGAAACGTATGTTTGCCCGGTTTTCTTTGACGATAATCCGCCCAGCATGAATCCGTGCTCGGTAGATTGCATAAGGAATTTGATGGGTAAATGCTCGTTGATTTCTTGTGTTAGCAGGTTGGTGCCGGGTCCGCCGACTAAGATGAGGTTGTTTTTTTCTTCTTTCTCCGCTTTCACGTCCACGTCGAGCTTAACTGCGAATTCTGTTGGCAGCTGGGTGAATTGTCCCAGAAACAGGGCTAAGTGGGCGGCGTAGTGGCCGTCTCGGGCGCTGGTTTTGAAGGGTCCATGAGGCTGGGGGCTGCCTACCACGATTTTGCCGTCGAAGGTTCCTTCGTTTAGGAATTCTTTGAAGAAGCCAGATAGGTTTTCGCTTATGCTGGGTAGGCATAGGTTTTTTATGGGTTTGTATCCTCCCTGGAGTTCGATGCCGAAGGCTGGGGAGACGGTGCGGTAGTATTTTGCGGTGGGACCTTTTTTTCTTTCTTCGTGTGTGATTTGTATGGCTCCGGCTTGGTGGAGTTTTCGTATGTGGTAGTAGACTTTTTGTTCTTGCATGCCGAGTTGTTTGGCGATTTCTAGGGGATACATTTCTTTTTCTTGGAGCATGAGTAGGATTTTCCAGCTGAGGTTTCCTAGCATCATTTTGAGTTTTTGGTTGTCTTGGGTTAGGCTGATGTCTTTGACGGTTTGGGTTTTGCCTTCTGTTTGGAGGAGGAGTTTTCTTTTCATGTTTCCTCAGTGGTAGGTTACGTGTGGTACTATAAAAAATTTATTTATAGTACTCAGTTTTCGAGTAGTGATGATGTTAAAATTATTCACGATGCATAAACCAACCGCTAAAACTATTGACAAAAAATTTGTAATAGTTAAACCGAATGTTAAAAATCCTTAATAGCGATGCAAAGGCATCCTTGATTAACCAATTATATATCTTGAAAGGATTTTGGCAGAAATGTGCGGAATATTTGGCTGTGTTTTAAACCAAGGCGACGCTGCGCCACTGATTCACTCCTCCCTCAAACATCTGGAATATCGAGGATACGACTCCGTGGGCATCGCAACCATAAGCAACGGAAAAATTTATCTTAAAAAAGACCAAGGCAAAATCGACGAAGTACACAAAATACTTAATCTCGACGATTTACCCGGCAGTATAGGCATTGGACACACCCGATGGGCAACCCATGGCGCTCCCCTGAAAGTCAACAGCCACCCTCATAGCGACTGCACCGGTGAAATCGTAGTCGTCCACAACGGCATCATCGAAAACTTCCTTGACCTTAAAGCTGAACTTACAAACCTCGGTCACACTTTCGTCTCAAAAACCGACACTGAAGTCATGGCACACTTAATCGAGGAAGTTCTAAAACAAAACCCCCACCTCAGCCTCCAGCAAGCGGTCCATGAAAGCCTCAAACGTGTGGAAGGCTCCTACGCATTCGCCATCCTATCAACCCGTGAACCAGACAAAATCATCTGTGCCAGAAACGAAAGCCCGCTTGTTTTAGGCATAAACCACCATGGCATCTTCTGTGCCTCTGACATCCCGGCGTTTTTGGATGTGACAAACCGTGCCGTCATGATAAACAACGGGGAACTTGTAGTTTTAACCGCCAGCGGATATGAAATTAAGAAAATCAGCGACGGTAGCCAAATCATACGTGAACCCATAACCATTGAGTGGAACGCTGAGATGGCGGAGAAAAAGGGTTACCCGCATTTTATGATTAAAGAGATTCATGAGCAACCCGAAGTGCTGAAAAACACGCTTCGTATCCAGGACCATTATTTGGATTTGCTTACGACTTTTTTGGACCGCGCCAGCGAAGTTTTCCTTGTAGCGTGCGGTACAAGTTACCACGCATGCCTCGCAGCGTCTTACATGTTTTCTAAACTTGCGTTTTTGCCTACGCACCCAGTTTACGCCTCAGAATTTATCGAGCAGCACGGCAAATCCGTAAGCATAGACAGTACCATACTCGCCGTAAGCCAGTCGGGAGAAACCGCCGACACCCTCGCCGCCGTCACCTGCGCCCAGCAACGAGCCGCAACCATCCTTGGCTTAACCAACGTAATTGGCTCCAGCTTAACCCGAGTCTCCCGCGTCTATATAGGTACTCAGGCGGGTCCTGAAATCGGAGTGGCAGCTACCAAAACTTTCACTTCGCAACTCTCGGTTCTTGCGCAGCTTGCATTGAAGTTGTCTAAGAAGCGGGGTAAAATTAGCCAGGACGAAATCGACTGTTTAGAAGAGAAACTCCAGCGATTGCCAGAGTACGTGGACACCATCGTGAAGACACAGGAGGAGAAAATCAAGCAAATCGCCAAAAAATACGCTGACTGCAGCGTTTTCTTCTTCTTAGGCAGAGGCATCAGCACCGCAACTGCGTTTGAGGGCAGATTGAAACTCATGGAAATCGCTTACATCCCCTCCATAGCTTTCCCAGCAGGCGAAAGTAAACACGGTCCCATCAGCCTCATCGAAGACGGTTTCCCTGTGGTGTTTGCGTGCCCCAGAGACGACACTCACAAAACAGTCATAGGCAACATTATGGAGATGAAAGCTCGCGGCGCTCACATAATCGCCATTATCGAGGAAGGTGACCAAGACGTCAAGAGCTTAGCAGACGAGTACATCGAAGTGCCCGCAGGCATCCCCAGCGTGATTTCGCCAATCCCGTTCGTGGTGCCGTTGCAGCTTTTGGCGTACTACACTTCGCTCGAGAAAAACCTCAACCCTGATATGCCGCGGAACTTGGCGAAGTCGGTTACAGTAAAGTAACCCTCTTCTTCTTTTTAGGGTGTTAATAATGAGTGATTTGCTATCCCAAGACGCAATTCTTTCCGAATCGGTTCTTAAAAACTGTAAAAACTGTGGTCACCCAAGGGGAAGCCACAGAAACGACCGGGAATGCACCGTCGTCGGCTGCAGCTGCAAACAGTTCAGCCAATAATGTTTAGCCGAACCATTTTTCCAGCGAAACCTTGCCTTTTGCCTTCTTGGATCCGGCGGTCATGCGTTCCACCGATTTTTTGATACGTTCTTCGCCGAACTCTTTCTCTGTGGACATGAATTCGATCAAGCCCTGTTCGTAGGGTTCTTTCCATTCGAGTTGGTATTGGTCGGTCACTTTGGGATGTAGGAATTCTTCGCGTATAAGTTGGGGCTCGCAGGGGAACGATGCGTTTTTGATGAATGGCAACGCTTTCTCGATGCAGCCGTGTTGCTTTATGAGTTTTAGGGCTGTCTTGGGTCCGACGCCTTCGATGCCGTCCGGGTTAAAGTCCGTGCCGATTAGGATGCCTACGTCGATTAGCTGCTCATAGCTGAGTTCGCAGTCTCCCAATGCCTTTTTGAGTTCCACCACTTCAGGGACAACTTCGATGAAAGCTTTTCCTCTTCTGCGTCTGCCCGATATGGTGACGTTGCGCAGTAGTTTAGGTGCTCCGAAAAGCAAGCTATCGTAGTCTTGGCTTGCACAGTAATCCGCTTTGCCCTGACGATTCATGTAAGCCGCCTGCGCTTCACCTTCGCTGGGTGCCTGAACCCAAGGTAACCCCATCAAATCAAGCAGTCTTTTGCTCTCAGGCACCATGTAAGGCTTCATTGTTGTGGCAATCGAAGCATACATGCGCATCTTCTCTTTATCTCCCCTTGCCTCTGCCTTAGCGTACTGAACAGTGGCTTCAGCTTTGACTTGGTGGCGCCGCTCAACCTCTTTAGCTTTCAAGTCGGGAGATTTGCCGTCAAAAACATAAACCGGCTTTATACCGAGTTCAACGAGGTTAACTGTGCGGTAAAATAATCCGCTGAGGTGGCTTGTGATTTGGTCTTTGCTGTTCTTTAGCGGAGTTCCATCAGGCTGCCGGATGATGCTGAGAAACTGGTAGATGGTGTTGTATGCGTCTATGGCGATGATTTTGCCGCCTATGTCTTCGAGTTTTACTGGGGTTTTGGGGATGAGGTCTTTGAAGTTTACGCCCAAAAAAGGACACCACATGTAGCATAGGAAATAAACAAGTTAAAAGGGTTTGCGAAGGGCTTCTACGATTGACAAAATTGTTTGACTTAATTGCGGTAGCTAGCAAACTTTAATTCCAGAGCCCTCTGAAATAGAGTAGAGGGTCAAAATGGGCTATTGTAGAAGATGTGGAACCCAGCTTGAAGACAACATGGCTTACTGCCCAAAATGCGGCACACCAGTCCTCAACCAAGATGTCATTAGTTCGGAACGCCACGATCACTATGCGTTTGGGTCTTTCGCCATCGCCGTGGTAGCAGTTCTTGTGGCATTAATCATAATCTTTGTAGCTTTAATCGCGACGGGTCTGCTACCCATTGTAGTGGGACCCTTTGGCGAAACCTCCGGCAACCTGCAAACCCAGCAACTGACGCTGAGCGACTTCTACGCTATCGACGCTGGAGACGGCTTCGAAGTAGTCATTACTCAGGGAAGCAGCTACAGCGTAAACATAACAACCAACGAGAACACAATGCAGTACCTAGATGTAAAGGTGGTTGGGCAAACCTTGGATCTAGGCGTATCCGGCATAAATTTCGCTTCCACGCTAAAAGCGGAAATCACTATGCCCGATTTGACAGCGGTGACGTTGTCTGGCGGAGCTAAAGCTGACGCTTCAGGGTTCAATTTGACGCATAACTTTAATGTTGACCTCTCTGGCGGCAGCAGAATCGCCATAGTGGGGCAAGCCTCTGACCTAAAGGCGGTTGGGTCGGGCGGTTCAAATCTGCATCTTCAAGACTTCAAGGTAAACAATGCGCAGGTTACCTTGAGTGGCGGTAGCCAAGGAACAGTCAACGCCGCAGACACCTTAGATGCGGACTTGAGCGGCGGCTCTCACTTGTCATATCGTGGAAACCCGACTTTGGGCAATGTGAACACTTCCGGCGGCGCCTCTATCAGCGAGAACCCTTAGTCTTCAGTGTGCTGTTTGGTTCATGGAGAAAAAAGACGTGGCTTTGCCCGGCTAATTTTTATTTTCGGTTACCACTTTTGCGTTTTCAAACCTTTCATGCGGTCGAAATGTGTTTGGTTGCGAGTAAGCACGGTTAAATCGTTTTCTAAAGCTATGCCTGCAATTAATGCGTCTCTAAAATCAATTGGTTCCCCCTTAGAAGACAACTGTGACATTATTTCTCCTGCACGCTTGGCTCCTTTAGTGTCAAGCGACATGACTTCTAATCTTTCTAACAGTTTCTGTGCTTCTCTGAGGTTGTCGTTTTTTCTTTCTGAGTGGTATGCACCAAAGAATATTTCAAACGCGTTTACAGAGGTTGTGGCTTGTGTTGACTGCTCATCAAGGGTATCTGCTATTGGAGCGGCTTCTTTTTTTCCTCTGAGGATGGCAATTAGCAGATCAGTGTCGAGGCAGTTCATTGCTGATTCTCTCTTGTGTCCGTTTCCAGCCTTCTGCAAGTTCGGCGTGGATGGTTTCTTCTTCTTTATCGGTCATTTTCCATGTGCCGAAGCAGTCGGAGAGTTTGCCTGTTTTTTTTGTTAGACGTAGGATGGTTTCTGTGAAGCTTTCTTTGTCCATTTTTTCGCGTACGAGTGCGTCGTAGGCTTCTTCGGTAATGGATATTGTTTTAGTAGCCATGACTGTGTATGTGTACATGTGCACAGATAAATTTTTCTGGTCCATTTTAGCTGAGACATAATTTAGGTTAGTTTCTTCTATGCGGGCATGGGGTTAGTTCTGCGTGCTTGATGGAGCTTATGCTGAATTAAACACGTTAATTTCCCCGTGACTTCTACTTTGCGTTGACGACTTCTTTCTTGTGAAACCCAACGCATCACAACATGGCGCCACACGCAAAATAGCGGTTCTATGCACCATGTGGTTGGATTTCGCCTCTGCCACATCGCATCCACAAAAAAAGCATAAACCGATTCCAAAAAGCAACGCAATTCAACGCCTATCTTGTGGTGCCCTAGAAACCGCCATACCCACATAAGACTCCAAACAAACCGCCAACAAAAAACCTCAAATCCACCCAGAAAGCCAGTACACCCCGCCACAACCAGCAAGCAACGCAACGGAAACGCAGACGCCAAAACAGACGCCTTTGCTTTGAGCCTTGGAAGATGATGTAGTAGGGCGACGCCCTTTCATCTACTACTAAAAAACAAAAAACAGCCCCAACCCCCTCCAAAACTTACCCAGCAACCCCAAAAACAGCCTTTAACCCCACTTTTTAGGCACAGCAGATATAAGGAACCCCACCAAATATTTCGGCACAGAAGTGTCACAGTTATGTCAGAAAAACTGTCCTTAGTCACCTGCACAAGCTGCGGTAAACCAATTCCACCTGGCAGCGAAAGCACAAAGTTCCTATGCCCAAGCTGCGGCGAAATCCAAATTAAACGCGACGGCAAATGCCGCAAATTCGGCAGACTATACAAATGCCCCAAATGCGGATTCCAAGGACCATAAAAGGCTGAAACGTATGGGCGCTATACTTGTCGTCTACAAAGTTTTCCCCGAAGACATCGTCGAAGACTTCGAACCCATGAAACAAAAAGTCACAGCAATCCTACCCCAATCCAGCTCAGTCGAAGGCTGGGGAACAGAAGACGTCGCATTCGGCCTCAAAGCACTCCTAGTCCAAATCCGCTTCCCCGAAGACAAAATGGGCATCGTTGAAGAATTCGAACAAGCACTCGCCAAAATCCCCGGTGTAAGCCAAGCAGAAGCCTTCAACATCCGCAGAACAAGCCGCGACTAAACGGCTTAACCCCAAAAAACCATTCTTTTCACCTTTTATCAAGCCCCTGCGTGTTTTTCCGGCTACGCTTTAAAGTTTATATATCAATCCGTTCTTTTTCAAACACAGAACAAGTGTTAGGTTATTTCGGAGAATTCACATGAGCGAAGTCCAACTACGCGTCGGAGACGCACGGCAAAGAGATGTCGGCAGAGGAATCGCCCGCATCGACCAACGCACCATGCAGAAGCTTGGCATAAGCGCTGGAGACGTCATCGAAATAGTTAACAAACGCACTACATCAGCGATTGCTTGGCCCGCCTACAGCGAAGACCAAAACCGCGACATCATCCGCATCGACGGCTTCACCCGCAAAAACAGCGGAGTCGCCATAAACGAATACGTCGTTGTACGCCCCGCCAAGGTCAAAACCGCACTCGCATTAACACTGGCGCCAGTGGACATGCGCCTAAACGTAGACGAAGACTTCACAAACTTCGTCAAAAACCGACTTATGGAACGCACCCTAGTCGAAGGCGACACCACACTGGTCATGATGCTAGGCCACGCCATACCCTTCACAGTTTCCAAAACCCGCCCACACGGCATCATCAAAGTCACAACCGAAACCCGCCTAACCATCCTAAACGAACCCGCCCCCGAAGGCAAAGGCTTACCCAGAACCACATACGAAGACATCGGCGGACTCCAAGTGGAAATCCAACGCGTCCGAGAAATGGTTGAACTACCATTACGCCACCCTGAACTCTTCCAACGCCTCGGAATTGAGCCACCTAAAGGCGTCCTGCTACATGGACCACCCGGCTGCGGAAAAACACTCCTCGCAAGAGCAGTCGCCAACGAATCAGAAGCCAACTTCTATTCGATTAACGGCCCCGAAATCATGAGCAAATTCTACGGCGAATCCGAAGCCCGCCTAAGAGAAATCTTCCAGCAAGCCCAACAAAACGCGCCAAGCATCATCTTCGTCGACGAGTTAGATGCAATTGCTCCAAAGCGTGAGGAAGTCACAGGCGAAGTGGAAAGACGCGTAGTCGCACAAATGCTGGCACTCATGGATGGCTTGTCAGGCAGAGGCAACGTAATAGTTATCGGCGCAACTAACCGCCCCGGGGCATTGGACCCAGCACTACGCAGACCTGGACGTTTCGACCGAGAAATCGAAATTAGCGTCCCCGACAAGAAAGGACGCTACGAAGTCCTGCAAATCCACACTCGCGGCATGCCACTCCACGGCATCGATGTCCCTGAGGAACAAAAATCCGGTTTGGACGTTGACCTCAAAAAACTCGCAGCCATGACACACGGCTACACAGGCGCTGACCTCTCGGCTTTAGGCAGAGAAACCGCCATGAAAGCACTCCGCAGATACCTGCCACAGATTAACCTTGAGGAAGAACGTATCCCACCAGCAGTGTTGGAAAAAATGGAAGTCACCATGGACGACTTCGTGGGAGCTTACAAAGAAGTCACTCCGACCGCTATGCGGGAAGTCTACATAGAAGTCTCCACCGTACACTGGGATGACGCAGGTGGACTCGACGAGGTCAAACAGCACTTAATAGAAGCTGTTGAGTGGCCGCTCAAAACCCCTGAGCTATTTACTCGGCTGGGTATTCGTCCTCCCAAGGGCATCTTGATGTATGGTCCTCCGGGATGCGGCAAAACCCTGCTTGCAAAGGCAGTGGCTACGGAGTCTGAAGCCAACTTCATCTCCATCAAAGGCCCTGAAGTGTTCAGCAAATGGGTCGGCGAATCCGAGAAAGCCATCCGCGAAGTCTTCCGAAAAGCACGTATGGCAGCACCCGCAGTCATATTCCTCGACGAAATCGACTCCCTCACCCCACGCAGAGGCATGGGCATGAGCGACAGCGGCGTCTCCGAACGCGTCATCAGCCAGCTGCTAACCGAAATGGACGGAATAACCACACTCCAAGACATCGTCGTGATCGCAGCAACCAACCGCCCCGACATGGTGGACGGCGCCGTCATCCGCCCCGGCAGATTCGACCGCCTTATCTACGTACCTGAACCAGACGAAAAAAGCCGACTCGCAATCTTTAAGCTCTACACCAAAGGTATGCCCTTGAGCGGCGACGTTGACTTGAACCAGCTTGCCATGATGACCAAATACTATAGCGGCGCCGACATCGAATCGCTATGCCGAGAAGCAGCGATGCATTCCCTGCGTCGAGACGTGAACAGCCGCGAAGTAACCATGAAGGACTTCCATGACGCCATGAAAGAGATGGGTCCTTCAATTACGCCTGACATGGAGAAGTGGTATAAGAGCTTCATGCAGCAAATCCGACAAGTACAAAAACCAGGAACCCCAGTTGCATAACAGACTAGAAGGAAACACTTGATGCCGCAGATGAAAACTTGGAAAACCCGTCCAGCATACTTCTATCTTATGGAAGTGCTTAACAAGAAGGGCGACATGACCGACGAAGACCTCTTCGACCAGTTGAAAGATGAATATGGGGATTTAGGGTTCAAAGACTTTAACACGTTGTTGCTAAAGTTGGAAGTCAGCGGCAAAGTCCGCGTCTCTTCTATGGCTAGGGGTAAACGGCGGATCGAAGTCGTTCAATAATTTCCCTCTTCTTCTATCTCTTTTCGGTTTAGTATTTTCTTTTGATTTTTTACGGTTAGGTCTACTTCTTCTTGTTTTGGGGGTACTGTGTTCTTTCTTTGTGTGGGTGTGGCGTTTTTTACGGCACCACAAGACTGGCGTTGAAGCGGTTTCCTTTTGGAACAGGTTGCACAGTATATGTGGATCTGGTGTGGTAGAGGCGTTTTCGTGCCACACGCAACATAGCTCCATGTTGAAAAAAGGCGCGGTGTGGTGTGGCATCACATTCCATATCGGGAAAAAATTGACATCCCCAACACCTAAAAAAGCCAATCAACCGCCAAACGCAGAATTTAATGTTTTTGCGCACCAGCACTCCAGATTCTGCGCCTGACAACAACAAAAGCAACCACGAACAAAACCGCCACCGCCAAAACCATCACAGCCACGACCATCCAGCTTACAATATCGGATTTTCCACCTAAATTAGCGGCTGGGGTGAGAGAAGCAGACGCGGAGTTGCCGACCGTGACAGCTTGACTGGGGCTCCAATCACTTGTTACGCCCACAAACACGTAGGGCAAAATCATAGTTCCCGGCTCAAGGCTGCCGCGGTCGCGGTGCCCATTCATAGCTTGCACCTCAAACTCGACCTTGCCTGAGGCAGGTATTGCGGGGTGCCCTTGGCTTGTCTCCCGCGGCCAATAAGCGTTTTCGCCAGCTGTAAAATTGAGGACGGTTTGGTCGCCAGCCTGCTGGGGGTACCAGTCCTCTGCAGTGTAGAGTTCGGTCCAGTTGCCGCCACTGGTTCGGATTCGGACGTTGTAGAAAAAGCCGTCGTTTGGGTAGCTTGCGGCGTCGTAAGGCTGGTTTTGGATTGTAAGCACTATTGCGGCTCCTTCGGGGGTGGTGCGGGTTTTCAAGGTGAATTCTGGGATCCTGGGCGCTGTTTGTGCGCTGACCCCCTGGATAGCTATTGCTGCAGCTACTGTGAGGGTTAGGAGCGCAATTAAAGCGGCGATCGCGATGCTTTTGAAGTTGGGCTTGCTCTGACAGCGAAACAAGAAAGAGAAACCTTTCCTGCTGAGAAGAGTAAAAGGAGAATTAGGAAAAACCTTCCCAGCAGCTTTCATAGTATTTGATGGATTGCGTATGGGATTAAAGGGTTCTTGTACAGGTTTGTTGACTAAGGTAGTCCAGAAAAATTGACTAAAGCATCCGGAACCTAACCAACTGCTTGGCAGAGTACCACCGCCATAGGTTTGTGCTTAGAACTGCAATTTTGAGCCCTATAGGCACCTGTTAGACGCCAAGTTTCATGGCGAGATACGGGGAAAGAGTCTTAAAGTTAGTTGCCGTAACCAAACCAGCCACTGGAACGTGAAAAGCATGCGAGAAGCATACATCTGGATAGTTGTCGCCTTACTCTCAGGCATCATAATCGGCACAGTCGCCACATCCTACATGACCGTCCCCTTGCCTAACCCAAACGTCATGCAAGTAAACCACATATCCAAAGAGTACACGATGCAGTGGAACGGCCAAAACGTCACCTTAACACTGGTTTTCCGTGATGGAAACAGCACCCAACTGCCGGTGGTCACGGGGCAAGAATTCATCTGCAACGCCTCCACCAAACTATACTATGGAGACCGGCTTCTGTTCCAGTTCCCGTAAAATTATTAAAAAAATAGTTGTTAAGAAAAGTTTAGGATGAAAGCAGCAGAATCGCTTTTGCTAAGTCGCCGTCTGCGTCCTTAAGTGCTTCACGCGCTTTGTCAAGACTTTTGCCGGTTTGGTCCGCTACAAGCTGCACGTCTTCCTCGCTGAAAGTCGGCTTTGCGGGTGCTGCAGCTGCGTTTCTTGCTGAGGGCGCTTGCTCGCTGACTTGTCCGCCGATGACTTGGTACATTTTTTGTCCCTGAACCTGCAAAATCGCTACTTCGGGTTCGTCTATTACGATGTCTTTGCCTTCAGTTCTGATGATGACTTGCTGGACATCGGGCACGCTGTCCATGTTCATGCCCATACGTTGCATCATGCGTTTCTGTTCCCGTGGATTCATGCGTTTATGCATACTGTTCGCCTTTACCCTCTTATTCTGCGGTTCAAATTGATATACTTAACTTTCGTTTGCCCCATGCCGAGTCTTAACTGCCACGCCTGTTTTAAAGGCACGAATTTCGGCGCTACTGAGCTGTGTGCGTCCGACAGCAAGCACTTGACGGTTTTCGTCCACTGCAACAACTTCGTCTTTTGCGCCCACTTCGTCGTCTACTGCTACAACGTGAACGGCAAACACGTCTCCGCCGCGGGCAATGTAGGCTGCCACATCGTTTTTGACTGTAACAAAACATTTCGCTTCGGGGATGGATTCAACCATGGTTTTTGCCGCTTTAATGCTCAAAGATAGCAAACCGTCGGTCGGTCGCAGCGTTGCGAGGCGTTCGCCGTCGAGGTTGATGTAGCGGATTCTGCCGGTGCGCGGCGAAAACTGCACTTCAATGTTGCATGGGAACAGTTTTGCTCCCACACCTTTACCGAACTGGTAATCGGCGATGCTTCTTAAGCGGTCCAAAGCGTTCTCCATAGGTCTTTCCTTACCGATAGTTTTTATTGGGTTCGACAAGTATAAACAGTACAACATAATAAAAGTCACTGAAAGGCGATAATCTTATGCGTTGTGAAGTCTGCGGACGCAAAATACACTCTGACCCAGTTAAAGCAGTTATTGAAGGCGCAAAACTAACTGTCTGTGTTGAATGTAGCAAACACGGCAGAGTCGTCTATGGCGACGAACCTGCGGCGGCAGCCGCGCCCAGTCCAACTAAATCCTACGCGCACATCCCTGTCATTATGAGAAAGCCGCCTGTGGCGCAAGTGCAAATCACCACTGAAGTCGTCGACGACTACGCCACCCTAATCCGAACGTCGAGAGAAAACCTGGGGTGGTCCCATGAGGATTTGGGCAAAAAAATCAACGAAAAAGCTTCCGTGCTACGCCACATCGAAACGGGTAAAGCTACGCCCAACAACCAGCTTGCAACCAAACTGGAGCACGCCCTAAAAATTAAGCTGATGGTTCCAATTGCAGACGAAAAAGTCACAGCCCCCGTAAAGAAGGAAGCTGCAGGCATGACTCTGGGGGACCTCATCGGTTTAAGCCAGGATGAGGAGGCTTCCAAAAAACGAAAGCCATCTTAGTTCAGCGTCGCCTAAACCGTGAAGAATCCAGTTTACCTGAACTGAAAAGTCTAGCCCAAACAGCAGGCTACATCATAGTCGGAACCATGGAGCAGACAAGACGCCCAGATTCACGTTACCAGATTGGCGCAGGCAAAGTTGAAGAACTAGCCCGAATGACCGAAGAATTGGGCGCCGAAAAAATAATTTTCGACAACACCCTGCGCACACTGCAAACCTACAATTTAGCGAAAGCCACAAAAGTCGAAGTTATTGACCGTTTCCAACTTATTTTAGAGCTTTTCCGAAGACGCGCCACCACAACCGAGGCGCAAATGCAAATTCAACTTGCCACCTTGCAAAACGAGCTTAAACACGCCCGAGAAAAAGTCCGATTATCCAGAGGCAGCGAACAACCTGGCTTCATGGGGTTGGGAGTTTACGAAGCAGACGTTTACCGGGACGCCATAAAACTGCAGGTGCAAACGATCAAAAAGAAACTGCTGCACATCAGAGAAAAACGGGTTCTACAGCGGGAAAGACGCACTGAGCTGGGTTTCTTAACGGTATCTTTAGCGGGTTACACAAGTTCAGGCAAAAGCACTCTGTTTAACACCTTAACCGCGGAAACGGCGATGGTTGACAAATCATTGTTCACCACTCTCTCAACTCAGACTCGGATAATAGAGTTTTGCAA
This sequence comes from uncultured archaeon, assembly GCA_963716035.1. GTDB lineage: Archaea > Thermoproteota > Bathyarchaeia > Bathyarchaeales > Bathycorpusculaceae > Bathycorpusculum. The sequence goes on from OY970286.1 coordinate 775,991, forward strand.
CAGGAAATTCCTCTTAACCGACACAGTGGGCTTCATTGATCGTCTGCCTATTGCGTTAATTGAAGCATTCCACTCCACTTTGGAAGAAACAATATTCGCGGATTTAATCGTGCTCTTAGTCGACTTCAGCGAACCAGTAGACATCATTAAAAAGAAAAATAACGTGTGCCTCGAAACCATCGACCGCTTAGGAGCGTCAGGTATACCGATGGTAACGGCGCTCAACAAAATTGACCTGCTAAAACCCAACGAACGGCAGGAAAAACTTGAAGCCATAAAAGAATGCGTAAAAAACCCAATTATGCTCTCGGCAAAACGCCAAACAAACGTTGAAGAACTCAAAAAACATATCTTGCGCGTTTTAGAGAACTATCAGGCGGCGCAATTCAGCGTACCGCTAACTGGGGCGGTTATGCCGTTTATTTCTTGGCTACATCAAAAAGCCGACATCCACAAAGAAGAGTTTACCAACACCTCAGTAGAGATCGATTTCGAAGCTAACCCCAGCATAATGGAGCAAGTTAAAAAGAAAGTGAAAGACCTAAATGGAAAATTCCAGCCAAAACCCGCCCAGTCGTAGCCACCCAAAACTTGTTGTTCTAAGGTGGGGGCACCGTGTGCAAAGGGACGTAAGGTTAACGACGCATGTAGCGTTAACTGCGCGGGCGCTGTGCGCTTCGGGGTTTATTTTGGCGGACACCACCGATAACCACATTGAGGAAACTGTTTCAAAAATTTCTCAGGCGTGGGGCGGAGACTTCCATTTCGAAATGGGCACATCCTGGAAAAAAGCAGTTCGAGAATGGAAAAAAGACGGCGGAATAGTTGTGCATTTAACAGCTTACGGCGAAAACATCCAGACCAGCGACGTGATGACTCGCATTCGCGATACAGGTAAAAACGTTATGTTGCTGGTGGGAAGCCAGAAGGTGCCCGGCGAATTTTACTCTCAAGAAGTCTCGGATTTTAACGTTGCCGTGGGGAACCAGCCACATTCGGAGTGCTCGGCGTTGGCGATATTTTTGGACCGCTACTATATGGGTAAAGAACTCGGCGAACCCTTTGATAAAGCCAAAATCACTATTGTCCCTCAAGAGCGCGGTAAAGCCATCAAAACTAATACTGAAAAAACATAGTTTATGTAAGAAGAGTTTTATTTCAGCAAAACGCATTATTAAGGGTGTCACAGTCAAATAAGGAATCCCAAATTATGTTATCTACAATTGATGATGCCACTTTAACCAAGGTTGCTATGGCGCTGGGTGGAGAAGACGCTATCAACCTTATCGAACACCTAAAAGGCGTAGAAGAAATCACTGATGACGAAATCGCCAACAAGACAGGCATACGCCTAAACAGCGTACGCAAAATTCTCTACAAACTCTACGACCACTCGCTGGTCAGCCTCCGACGCACACGTGACCCCAAAACCGGCTGGTTCATTTTCCACTGGAAACTCCAACCCGACCAACTCGAAGGCTTCATCCTAAGCCAGAAACGCCGTGTACTCGAAAAACTCAACGTGCGCCTCGAATACGAAAGAAACCACGACTTCTACTACTGCGGTAGCACCGAATGCAAACGCATACCCTTCGAAGAAGCCGTCGAATTAGTGTTCCACTGTAGCGGATGCGGCAAACCATTAGTGCACTTCCAAAATGAAGAAATGATTGTGCGGCTCTCCGAAAAAGTGGAAATCCTACGCAAGGAACTGGGCGAATAAAACTTGCAGGCGCTTCCGAGCAGGGAGCAAGCCACCCAAATTTTGCGGGACAACCACTGCGAGCCCCAAGTTGTTAGCCACTGCTTAGCGGTAGCTGATTATGCAGTTTTAATTGCTTCGAAACTTCAGCAGAAGGGGTTTGAGGTGGATTTAGCGTTGGTCGAGGCAGGTTCAGTTTTGCATGACCTTGGGCGAGCCAAAAGCCATGGAGTGGACCACTCGGTTGTTGGCGCCAAAATGGCAGAGGAACTAAACTTACCCCCGCAAATTGTTAACATTATCAAGCGGCACGTCGGAGCAGGCATAACCCTGGAAGAGGCAAAACAGATGGGTTGGCCAAAAGACACCTATATCCCCCAAACCTTGGAAGAGAAGATTGTGTGCTATGCGGATAAACGCATCGACAACGGCGCAGTCGTACCCATAGACAACGAAATCAGAAAGCTACAAAGCAAAGGTTTCCTTGCGGGGGCAGAAAGAGTTAGAAGTCTCCATGTTGAAATAACAAGCTTACTAGGTGAACAGGTTTGAATTTGACTTTGCTGGCAAAAGCCCACGGTGGCGCTCAACTAAAACAGATTGATGAGATGCTGCGGGGACAGTTTGAAGAGTTAGATGTTGACTTTAAGGTGTTAGGTAACCAGCAGAGCCGCTGGGTGCAGGTCTCGTTGGAAGGCGAAGACGAAGTTGTTGCATCCGCGTATATCCGAAAGGAAGTAGGGTTATGCCCCGTAACGCTTGACGCAGTGGAGGAAGGCGCTGACCTTCGGGGTTATATTTCCAAAGTTGAAGACCAACAGTTGGTTGTTGACGTCGGGGTTTTTGAGCCTAAAGTCACCCAAGCCTATGTGCCTCTGGCAGTTTTGCAGGCGCAGCTTGCCGGAGGCAAAACCGTGCCGTTGAAAAAGATTGCGGAAGCTTTCAGCCTCGCCGAAGGTGTTCCCGTAACCGTTAAAGTTACGTCTAAAACAGATGCTTTATCAGCTGAATTTTCGAAGACGCAAATAGAGAAGCTTCAAGGCTGGAGACAGTCACTTCTGGATCGACTTATCATTCTTAGAACCTCAAAAGAGCTTATAATGACTACTTTGGAGCGTACACGGCTTACCCGTGACGTGATTGACGTTGAGCAGTTGGGGCTTTTTGAGTATGCGTTGACCTGCAAGTTGGGAACGGATGCTGCGGGGGTTATTCCGCGGGTGGGCAGATACCTGCGATATGCTGTTCTTTTGGTTTTCAACGCTAAGAAAAGCCTGATCTTCCCCGGCGAATAAGGATTAACCTTATATGGTACATAGGCAGTTGAACAATCTATAATCCGAAACCAGATTCGGAAGGGAGAGGGAAAAATGTCACAAGAAGATCATTTAGACGGTAGAAGAAAATACCGCATAGACATCGGCGCCTACGGCAGCATCGGCATAGAAGCGCCAACAAAAGATGAATGCATAGAGCTCTTCAAGGAAGTCACCCGCACCAAACGGGACTCCAGAATAGACGAAGCCATCCGATAAAACTAAAAAATGAAGGCAAGCGCCCCTTTCTCGCTCTGCTAGGACGCCTGCATTTTTTTTACAGAACATCATGTTCCTCTTTGCAATGTGTTTCGTACTCTTCTTTGGTTTCGTAGATTTGCTGGTCAATTGGGCACTTGTATTTGTTGTGAGGCGTCATCTCCGGTTTGGGTACGGTTACACGGGGGGCAGTACGTTTTAGGTCATTTTGATCATCGTTTTTCGCCATTAAAGTCACCTCCGACATAGAACTGAGTATGCTGGTTAGGTATTGATGCAGCCCAAATCGCTAATAAAAATGTGTGACTGCACTATGCCAGCAACAAATCAGCGCAAGGCAAAACAAAGCTGAGCCCGTAGGGGTTAGGGACAAGAAATATGTAGCCTGAGCAATTTACTCTATAGTAGGAGTTTTTATGAAAAAGTTTTTGTCAAGCCTAATTTTGCTTGTGCTCTGCCTCTCCGCAGCGGCACCCCTAGCATCAGCTCAGCAGACGGATGGGTGGCCCATGTTTCACAGCGACCCCGCACATAGCGGATATGTAAATGCTGAAGGCCCCCAAACCAACCAGACGCTATGGACCTACAAAACAGACGGCTGGATAATGGATTCCCCCGCCGTAGTAGACGGCGTCGTTTACTTCAGCTGGTCAGACAAAGGCTACAGTGAAGGACCCAACAACTTCCTCGTGGCACTAAACGCTAATGACGGCACACCAATCTGGAGTTTTCCTGCAGGCGGCAAAATCTACAGCTCCCCCGCTGTTGTCAACGGAATTGTATACTTCGGTTCTGATGACAACGCAATCTACGCTGTTAACGCTTCAACAGGAACAGAAATCTGGAAGTGCATTACAGGCGCGCCAGCACAGGGTTCCCCGACAGTTGCAGGCGGATTTGTCTATGCAGGTTCCAACGACGGCAAACTCTACGCACTTGATGCATCTCTAGGCATGCCTCTTTGGAACTTCACCACAGGCGGCCTCGTTACTTGCTCACCCGCAGTCGCGGACGGAACAGTATATTTTGGTTCTTACGACCACAAAGTCTATGCTCTCAACGCCTTAACTGGAGAGAAAAAATGGGATTTCACTACGGAAAGCGTGGTGGCTTCGGCACCCGTTGTGGCTGAAGGCAAGGTTTACGTCGGCAGCTTTGACAACCAGACATACGCCCTAAACGCAGATTCAGGCATGCTTGCTTGGAAGGTGGGAACCGGTTACGATCAATGTGTACAAGCCTCTCCAGCCTACGCCAACGGAGTTCTCTACACTGGCGGCGCATTTGACATGAAAGTCTATGCATTAGACCCTGCCACAGGCACGGAGAAATGGACAGCAAAACTAGACGAAGGCTTAACAACGGCACCTGCTGTTATCGGACACACCGTCTACGTCACTGCCACATTGGGCAACACAGCGTACGCATTGAACGCTGATACAGGCGCAGAGGTATGGAGTTACCAAACCGAGGGCAACATTTACTCTTCGCCGGCAGTCGCTGATGGAGTCGTGTACTTTGGCGCTTACGACGGCACATTATACGCGGTTGGAGCCACAAGTGGAGGAAGCAGCAACGGCATCTCAATTGACACCCTCTACATCGTAGCTGTCGTTGTAGTGATAGTGGTTGTGGTTGCCGTGGCAGCAGTTGTGCTACTCAAAAAGAAGCATTAGTTGCTTCTCGCTTCTCCCCATTTTTGTTTATTGGAAAAGCAAATCTATACCTATATTTCAAGTAATAGTTGACGGATGAAGCCACGGAGTCCTTTAGCGAGGAAACTGTGAACCATCTGCAACACAAATGCCTACTGCTCTGCGTGGGTTCTCGGTTACACATAGGCAAAATGGTCGCTCTAAACCTGAATCTATTAATGAATCAAGTTCAGCGATACCAGTAGACAGCGAAGTTTGAGGTACCTTTCCAATCTTTTCTTTGCCTAAGAGACTAAAAGCGGTTGTTAACTTGTAGTATTTAATTGAAAAATTAATTGTAAACCATAAGCCCAAGCGGCATACAACTGACGTTTGCTTGCTTTAAAATACAGAAAAAGGAAAAAGGGTTGTGGCAGAAAACCTACTGCACTATTTTACGGGCTTGTTTGCGTTGGTACGCGAGTCCGATCGCTCCGCCTGCTATAGCGACTGCGGCTACGATAACGCCGATAATTGGCAAAATATTTGTGCCGCTTTGATCTGCTAAACCTGTGGTGTACATTAGTTCGTCTCCTTCACCTTGGGGTCCGGGAGCAATTAGTGGCGCAGAAGAGTTATCGTCGAGGATGTGGTATTGTTGGTCGTCAGGTGGAAGGGTGGCGTTGCTGCTTGACACGTTTCCGTCTGAAGCATCTTTTGTGGGCTCCGGCGCCGGCGACACAGTCGGTGGGGTCACAATGGAGGGGTCAGGTGTGGCGCCGTTCACTGAATCCTGTGCCGTGGCGGCAGCGGCAAAAGCGCTGCATGCCAAGAGAGCTAAGACTGATACTGTGATTAGACTTGTTTTATGCATACTTGGTTTCTCCGTTTTTTGGTTACCAAATGGTTAGTTGGGTGGTTTATTTAGCACCAAGCACGCGAACAGTCTGTTCACAAGTTAGAACTAGTAAGGGTTTATGTTTGTTTAACATTTTTTGGTGTTTTTTGTTTGCGGATGATAAGGAGGGTTAAGGATATGGGTATGAAAAGCGTGGAAACTGTTTTTCGTTTAGACCTCAAAAAACGTTCACCTTTGACGTTTGAACATTAGAAATGCAAGTATGTTGGGTTATTTAACGTGTTTTCCTAAATTCAACCTGAATCCGGAAAAGCCCATTCAGAAAAAAATGTGTTGCCAAAAACAAAGAAGGAGGCAGGTGGCTGGTTTAGAAGCCTAACGCTCCTAACCCGATGCCGATGCCTATGCCGATCAAAGCAAGTATGAAGGCAATGACGATGAAGACAATCACAGCGATCAACGCTATGGCGAATGCTTTGAGCCAGCCGCAGTCGAAGAAGTGCTTAATCAAGCCCAGCCAGACAAAGAACATGATTATCGACGCGATTAATCCGCCGATTAATGCTCCGATTATTGCGCCTATAACGATGCCTAAGACGACTATCCAGATGGCGTCGGTGAATTTGGCGTTTTGTTTTCCTGCTATTGCTCTGCCGACCAGCCAAAGTATGGGGGCAACAATGATTATGGCTACTAATATCTGTATTAAGAGTCCGACAAAATCCAAGTTATATCCCTATATTCTAGTCGTCGGCTGGGTTTTTAAGGCAATCGTTAATTTAATAAGACCTCAGGGTTAAGTGGCTTTTATGCGAAAAGCCAAAACTGTAATCTTAACCGTTTTTGTATTTTTTATTCTGTCAATTGGTGCGGTCAAAGCCGAGTTAACGTTCGATTTGGTGGCGGAAGTTACAGTTGGGAATAACCCGCAGAGCGCCATCTACGACTCAGCCAGAGGGGAAGTTTACGTTGTAGGCGGCTACTATGACTATAGCACTTTCTCGGATTATAGCCGAGTCAGCGTCATTTCTGATGTGGACAACAAAGTAGTCGCGGCGTTTTCGGCAGGTAGGTACCCTGTCGGTATAGCTTATAACCCCGCACGGGGCGAACTTCTCGTCTCCAACACTGGAAGCAATACTATCTCCGTCATATCCGACACGAGCCACATAGTAACATCCGAAATACCAGTAGGTCAATACCCTTACGGAGTAGTCTACGACAACCGAACCAAAGAAGTCTACGTTGCTAACAGCGGCTCAAACACGGTATCAGTAGTAAACAGCGAAACTTCCACCATTGTAGCCACCGTAAACGTTGGAGAAGCACCCAAAGGGTTAGCTTACAACCCAGGCACAAACGAGGTCTACGTTACCAATTTCTACAGCAACTCTGTGTATGTGATTTCCGACAAAGACCACAATGTTGTAGCCACTTTCACTGTTGGAGCAAATCCCATCGCAACGGTTTACGATTCTTTTAGCGGCAAAATCTACGTCGCTAACCAAGGCTCAAACACAGTCTCCATCATAAACCCACAAAATCATACCGTGCAAGACACAGTTTCAGTTGGGGCAGCGCCCACCGCTTTAACCTGCGACGGGAAAGGCAGAGTTTTTGTAGCCAACCTAAACGGTAACTCCCTCTCAGTAATTTCGTCTAAAACCAACACAATTCAATCCACCGTACAGGCGGGGGTCAGCCCGACTTGCGTGGTCTACGACGAGGGCAAAGACAAGGTTTTTGTGGTTAACACTAACGGAGCTCAAACAAAAGAGGGCACAGTACAGGTGTTAGCAAACGCAGTTTATCCAACGCCGACGCCAACTCCGTACCCACTGTCTAACCCGATTGTAGCAGGTCTTATTGTGGTTGTGGGAGCATCTGCATTAGCAGTTGTGTTTGCTGTCGTGCTGAGAAGAAGAAAATTTGAGAAAAAGAAGTTAAAGCGTTAATAAAAAGAGGGAACAGGCAGTTTTCCTGTTCACACATTAGGCAGGTATCGGTTCAAGTTTTTTTGGTTCCGAACCCGGCTGAGTTTCATGCACCATCAAAGTTAAGGTTGCTCGGATGCCGTCTAGTTTTCTGATTTGCCAAGTGATAATCTGCTTTAAGTCCTCCATAGAATCTGAGGATACTTTGGCCATGATGTCGTAGGTGCCGTAGAGGGCGCAGGCTTCCTCGACGCCTTCAACTTTTTTCACTTCCAATAAAACGTCTGATTCTTGGCCGATGTCACTGTTGATCAAAACAAAAGCGCTGTACATGTTTGCTTTTTGCCTCCACATATTATTAGGTGGCTATGTTTAAAAAAATTTGCCTAGAAACTCTAAAAGTCTCGTCCTTGCAGAGCGCGAGGGGTGGCTGCCTACAAGCGGTACTGGTGTCAAGCATCTAAGGGAACTGCAAGAGCGTCACAGATTTTTGTACCAGTCAGCAGGAAAAAGGGTGCAATTCAAGCTTTGAATGGAAGAAGTTGGTGGGCCGAGCCGGACTTGAACCGGCGACCTTTGGCTCGTAAAGCGATTCATCCTGTAACGGCCCTACAAAGCTTTGATTGGGCAGAATTCAAGGTGTGGGTGTTCAGAAAGTACGCCAAATCCTACGCCCAGACAATCATGACTTATACCAAAAAATACAATTATCTGCTCACAGGCAACCTTAGAGATATAGACCTAATTCCAGAGTCAACACGCAACAACTCAATCAAGGCGCTAATTATCCTCTCCAAGTATATGGGCTGCCACGAAGAATTCAAGTCTGCACTAAAGAGCTATGGTATAAAGCTGCATAGGCCCGACGCATTTTACTCGTTCACCCGAATGTACACTAACCACAATAGCGATCTATGGCAATGGTTCACTAACGTACAATCAGCCCTTAACCCCAACGAAAGGTTGCTGCTTGAGTACCTGCGATTAAGTGGTCTGCGCAAAGAGGAAGGAATAGTATCCTTTAACAAAATTATTGAACTATCAAGAGAAGGCAAGTTGGACTATTACCTTAGCGCTGACGGACTGCTTGAGCACTTTCAGTTCAAGAAACTATTCCTGCGTGGCACCAAAAATGCATACTTAACAATTGTGCCAAAAAGTCTGATTGAGCAAATTGCAACAAGCCAGCCAGTGGGCTATAACGCAATCATTAAAAGGCTACAACGTCGAAAGATGCGCTGCCGAAAAAAATGAACTCCGTGACAACTATGGCACCTTTATGGTTCGGAACGGCTTAATCAAAGAAGAGGTAGATTTGCTGCAGGGCAGGATTCCGCCAAGCATATTCATCCGACACTACTGGAGCCCCTCATTCAAAGAACTTAGGAATAGAACCTTTGAAGCATTAGCAAAAATGCAATCAGTTAACGTATCGACGGTATGACAAACTATATTCCATAGCAAAAAATTCACTTTAGCCGAGAATCTGCCGAACATCGACACAGACAACCGAAGGTCAGCTAGATTTGGATTCGACCATCGCATAGAATGCACCGTAATCGATTTGCCATCACCATCGATGGTTGCACAAAAGCAAAAGCGCACGCAACGTGCAAAGCGCCTTTACAGCATTCGAGCGGATGGCCCCAAAAGCTCAATGGAAACAAATCGCCTTGAAGTTTGAAAATTCTTCGGCAGAAAAATCGTTCGAATAATTCAACGGGTCAACTGGTCCGTCGCTAAAAGTGGATTCGACCATCTATGGCATTAATTAATATTGGAAGTTTTCAATTATGGGAAGTTAGTTTGGGAGGTGAAGCGTAATAAAAAAAGCTTTATCTCTGCAGAGCTATAATTAAGGGGTTAGTTGATTGCTATGGCTATGACTGTAATAGCAGGTACAGCAGCAGGACCAATTGTAGACGCGCTCTTTAAAATAATAAACAACTACATGGAAAAACGCAAGAACTCAGAAGATGAAAAAGAAGAACTTAAGAAAAGTCTTCGAAAACTGGTAGAACTCACCAATAATTCGGCCATCGCGTTTAGTCAATACACTAATCTACTAAAACGTTCAACAGAAGCTAGTGTACATTGTACCGAATTGGAGTCTATTCTCAAAAATAATGATAGTCCAGCCATGGGAACTCAGTTTGACAAGCTTATACACACAAGAATGGAACCAAATCTGTATAAAGAGGCAATACAGGGCATCTATAATTATCGAGAAGATTACGAAAAGGTATGCGCACTTTTTTTTACAACTCATAATCATGCATTAAGAGCGAGTGATCTTTCCATGAAAGACACTAAAGCTGCATGCATAGAGCTTGAATACGCTAATAGAGCTTTAGATGATATAGTGATTTTGGCAAAACGTCGAATCCAAGAGCTAACTGAAGGTATGCAAGAAGCGTACAAGATGCTTAAGTTTTGAATTGGTATTCTTCCAGTCAAACAATCCTGGAGTTAACATAAAGTCGGATTCGACCATGCACAGGTAGCTAAGGTTGATGTTGTATCTGTATACGTTTTGCTCCTGCCCACGCGTCCTTTTGGAGAAGAGTATAGATTTTTGCGAACATTGATGGCTCTAGGGGTTTAACTTTCGTATGGCGTACGGTCATTGCGCAGGCGAGGGAATTAAGCTCTGATTAAACCGTTACCGCCACGTTAAACGAGCCGTCGTGTTTTGTCCCATCACAACCATCGATGGTTGTAGGACTAAAGTTGCTGTATGGCGTACGACCACACTAAGAGTAGATGAGTTGACACGTTACTATGTAACTGAAACGGGTTATGACCAATTTATTACCTTGGAAAAGGGCGTATGCTGATAAAAAAGGGAGCTGAAAATTAAGAGCATTTTAATGCTTATTCGTCTTTAGTACTGATTTTTCTTAGCTCAGTCACAAGACTTTCTAAGCTTTTATGCCAAAATTCTTTATCCGTGAGGTAGTTTTTTTGCCATTTTTCTTTGGTTTTCAACGGTTTAATGGGTGCTTTAATCACGTCTTCGCCTCTAATCCAGTAACAGCAGTCTTTAATGAAGCCTATCTCGTTTTTCATCCAGTACACAAAATAACAGGGCACCGGCAGCGTTTTCACTTTAATGCCTTTATAATCTCTAACAGGCATGATTTTACTTCCTTTAAAAGTAAAGTTGCTTCCTGTTGTGTCCAGTTGTGCGATTCGAGTACCTTTAGCATCAAGGACTTCAAAGTCCAAGTCTGGGCTTGAAGGGTTAAGGTTTTCAACGTAACAGGTTGTTGCTTCGGTTCCAATTGCGCGTAGTTTGAACTCTGAGAGTTTGTTGAATTCTGCTTCAATAAGCCTTGCACTCTTTGCGCCATCGTTTACTTTGTTTGCTTCAGAAGGCAGTGCACGGAATAACACGCGATTAAAGTGCTTCATTGATAGGAAACCTAATGGTAATTTTCTTTCTTTTTTCATAGGTATCACCTCTATTTTCTATAGTCCAACCATAAAGGCAACAAGTAACTAAGCTTTGAATTCAAGAAGTGCGCAGGAAAGGCTGACACATTTTTTGAATTTTAAGCAAGGGAGTTAACTATGCGCTTTTTAGGCTTAAGAACAACCTAGAATACAAGTAAGCGCTATATAAAAACCTTTCAAAAAGCCAAAAATAAGTTAAATTTGTAAAAAATCTACATGTAATATTTGTATTCAGTACTAACATCAACTTCTCGTACCCGAGCCTCAGATAAAATATCCCCTATGCGGTCAGATGCAGAGATAGTTATTGGCATTTGGTCACAAAAATCAGCATTATTCCAGTTTAATCTTGTTAAAGACAGAACTTCTTTACACATTTTACGTTCAGGCGAATCTAAGTTAGCAACGCGAACTCGCACTGGAAAAGGTATCCCAGGCTTTGGAAAAGTCTGCAACTGGGGTATGTACCCAAGAGTGAAAATATAATATTCAGAGCTACTGACCTTTACAACCGTTCCTCGAACAATTGGGTAACCACCATCGCGGTACCAGTCAACGGGTGATTGAGTTAGAGTCAATAGATCAGTTTGTTTTACAACATCGTCTCCCTGCATGAAACCAGCTACTTCTTGTTGTATAAATTCACTGCTTTTGTGAATTACAAGTCTTTCAGGCGGTTGGTCTTTATGTGACCATTTGTAGGCGCGAATAATCTGGTTTCTCAGGGCATTTGCTTGTTCTTTATTCATGTGTGGGCGTCTATCTGAGTCTGGACTCTCAAAAGGTGCTCCTCTTAAAATTAATGTTTCACCGCTTGCGAGAAAAACTTGTGCAACGCTAGCGCGCATTGATGATTTTCCCTCAGATGAACACTCACGATAAAAAGAAACACCTGCGTAGCAAGTTCCTGATTCCAATTCAGCAAGCTTCCAAGGGATGCCCTTATGTTTGTAATAGGCAGCTACACTTAAGTTCCATGCCCGTGAGGCTAAATCTTGGACAAAAAGCTTTCGTCCCAAATCAAGTGTTGTCGGCAGAATAAACTGTGTTGGCAATCTATGTTTCATACCCATAACTTTGATAATATTATGAAAATCATAGTCACCGTGCACTTGTTCTTCAGTGGGAACTACCCCAAATCGTCTATGAGCTAAAGTAATTGTAAGCCCAACCTGACCGGGAACCGTACACATTTTGATTAAATCTGTTGGCAGAGTTATGAACACTAAGTCAGGCGGCGGAATTTTTTGATGTAAGCTTGCAAGACGTTCGTCTATAAGGTTAAGCAGATATAGCACTCTATCTGTTCGTTTCCCTTTTAGTTTACACTCTTCAACGTTTGTTTTGTCTATAGTTTCTTGCCATTGCTCATCAAAATGAATATCAAATCTGAGCTTGCCTTCGAGACCTAAACCCGGAAAATCCACACCACCGGCACTATTTGCGGGTATCCTATTGTGGAGGTGGTTGAAAAAAGCAATTAAATCCGATATAGATTGAGATGAACCTATTATTGCAGCGTTAGCAGTAACGTTAACAACACTACCATCAGCATATTGCCCATAAGGCCCATTGAGGTATAAGCCCACTTTAGGGTCTTTGAAACGCGACTTATTTGCAAACAGCAGGTCTGGTTCTGGAACATAGTAGCTACTAAATTGCTTCATTATCTTAGTCTCCAAAGTAAGCATCAAGTGTTTGCAAGTCTGACGGGTCAACGTCTATTTTCTCAAGTGTTTCCAAGTTCTCCTCAGCTTCAGTATTTGGCTTGCATTCACCAATTAAGGAGACCTGTTCAAGTAGACGGATGGTTTCTTTGGGGGTAAAACCTAAACATGCTTCAATACTCTCGTTTCCAAGCTTTTCGGTTTCTGGAAAAACGTGGCGATACCAAAAAAGCACATCATAGAATTGATTCAAATTACGACTAAATTTACTTTTTCTAAATTTTCGATCTAATTTATCTGCTTTATCACTTTCATACAAACTGGAACCATCAGCTGAAAATAAAAAGCGTGGTTTAATTTGTATAAAATATTCACCCCAAAAGTTTTTGGCAGATATAATGGCACTACGGTGAACCCAAAAATTTACTTTATCTTCACGCTCACTTTTCATAGGCCTTGTTAATTCTCTTATTGACTCTCTTGACGGTGCTTTCCATTTTGCTGTAATTAGCCCCTCATCTTTTTCAGACCTTACATAATAATATGCCTTGGTTCGTGGATCAAAAATCAAGCCCAACTTTCTACACTTTGCTTTCACCCATCGATTCAAGATTTTTATAATTACACTTTGAGTTTCCCGATCATTGACAAAAGCCTGAAGGTCAATTTGTTTAACGCTATCTGGTGCTATAAAATCGAATAGAGGGTTATCTTTAGTCAGCTCGCTAAAACAACAAAGTCTACCGCCGTTTAAGTCAAAAGCTGGAAAGACAACATCTGGTTTTTCAAGAAAAATGGCATCGCTTGAAAGGCACATTGACGTGGCAACATTAATTTTTGAAGGAACATCAAGTTTGAAGATATTTAGGAAAATTTTATCCTCGCCCTTTACGGGTGATACATCACCAAATTGTTCTTTAACCCTGTTTGCGTACTCAACTTCTGAAAGAGCCGGCTTAGCTGGAGCAGTAGGTTTAATTTTTTGCTCAGCCTGAAGCAAAAATGGAAGATCTACTTGCTTAACGTCAGTATCTTCAAAAAAACATTGTACATCTTCGAAGTTTGCTTTTTCAATGGTTGACCTTATTGGCCCCTCACTTAGAGATACCATCTTAGTTAAAAGCCCTTGAATTGCTTCAATATTAAATTGCTCAAATACAGTTTTGTAAAAAGCTGAGTTAATTGTCAAGTAACAAGCAATAATCATTTTGAACCTATTTGCTCTAGTTCGGGCAAGATAGGCCGCCAAATATTTAGCGAACTCTGCCAGAAAGTCACTGTCATTAAGGCTTACTGTAGTCGCTTTTACCTCTAACCAATATTCGCGAGTATCGTCTTTTCTCATTAATACTGCGTCTGCGAAGGTACTTTCAACATCAGATGTGGCTTTTACATAGTAACCTCTTGCCTCAAGATAGCGAAGTAGATGCTTCTTGTATAGCTCTGTGTTGACCGTAAGGGCCTCTCTAACCTTTCCCAGCTGTTCAAACGGCACTAATTAAGGCCTCTTTATCCACTACTACGCATTGCAACAGCTTTTATGCTTTGCCAAATAGTGAGTTACGGCTTTTTCTGTTTTACCACATCACTTTTTTGAAAACTAACCATGTATGCCATGTGGTCAAAGGCTTAAGTGTGAGCGCCACCTTAAAGCAATAAGGCGATAGCATGTTCAGCAAGACAGAACTCGAATACCTTAAGTCCCCAGAAAAGTTCGATGCAGCATACGCACGAGTGCTGCGTCACCGCATTAATGCAAAAAAGGCAAAAATGCGTGCGGAGAATACGGCACTTAACTGCAATACCCTTAGCGCACTAACTAATTGTAGCACCGTTACGGAATTCTGTAACGGTCAAAAAGCGCAAAATGAGCTTGGAATGTTAAAAGGATGGTGGGCCGAGCCGGACTTGAACCGGCGACCTTTGGCTCGTAAAGCCAACGTCCTAACCAGGCTAGACGACCGGCCCGCAATGCTGACATAGAGATTGCAGACGGTTAATATTAGAATTTTGTTTCTATCCTCCGGTTGCTTAAATAAAAATACGGAAAAAAAGAAAAAACAGCTGAGTAGGGTTTAGGAGGCTTTGTTTTCGAAGAGCTGCTTGAAGAGGTAGATTGCGATGGGCACGTTTATGAAGCGGAGAGCGTTTATCCAGACTTGGTAGTAAAGGAGGATGCCTACACTTGTGCTCAAAGTGTAAGCTAAAACAAATATTGCGAATGCAAATCCCCATTTCTTAGCCGACAGCACGGCGGGTATGGCGGTTATCCAGAGAGCGATTTCTATCCAGTTATTTAGGTCCATGTAGTCGCCGTTGACGACAAGCAGCACCATTAAGGCGGTGTTGATTAGCATCCATGCAGTTACTGCGTAAAGAACTGGGGTTTTTCGGGTTGTTTTTGGTTGGCTCATTTTCAGTTCAGGCTATTTTTGTTTGCCAAACCATTTATTTTTTTGCCAACTAACCTGCCTTTAGATAATTATAAAACCATACAGCAAGTAAGCCATAGCAGTGAAAACCTTGACAGCCCAAACCTTCAAAACCGCATTAAAGAAGCATTACCCATTGCTGGTTTTGCTGGCTGCATGCGCAGTGGTTTGGGCTTCCATGGCTACTTACACCAACTGGGATGCCGAACTCGAGTATGAAGCCACAACCAGCGTCCTAAGCCAAGGCATACCCTACATATCCACCGGCATGACCATCAATCAGCCGCCTCTAGGCTTCTACACAGCAGCCTCTGCCTTCAAACTTTTTGGCGAAAGCTACCAAAACGGCGTCATTCTATCTGGAGCGTTTGGGTTGGGCTGCGTTGCCATGGTTTACGCTTTGGGCACGGTGCTTTATGGCAGGCGAACGGGTTTAGGGGCTGCGGCGGTTTTCGGGTTTACCCCTTGGCACGTGTTTATGTCACGGATTTTCCTCATCGACAACGAATGCATGTTTTTGGGTTTGATGTTTCTGGTTTTAGGAGTTGTGGCGGTTAGGCGCAATTCTGAAAAGCTTCTGCTTTCAGCGGGTATAGTGTTTGGGCTGGCACTGATGACAAAACTCTTCGCCGTTTTTCTGCTTATCCCGCTGCTGCTCATAATTTACTTCAACCGCAAGGAACCTGGGTTTAGAATCACACGCAGAGCAGCCCTGATTTTCGCTGCACCAACCCTGATAATGCAGTTCATCTGGTACGGTTTAATCTCCAACGAGAACTTTGTAGGAGTTTACTTTAACACCGACTTCTTCCACCCCAACCGTGTCGCCGACCCAAACATGGTGTTCGTACCGGCAACGCTTGTAGACAGCGCCGGAGTGTTTGTTTTTGTTGCGGTGACGTTTGCCGTTTCTGTGGCGATTGGGTATCGGAAGCGACTTGGGGCGCTTTTGAAAGTGGATGCGGCATGTTTTTTGACGGTTTTAGCTGTGACCGGCGTGAATTCGCTTTTGGTGTTTCTGCTTCATATGAATCCTCCCTACATTAGCGTGGTTAAGTACAGTTACATGGCTTTGCCGTTCTTCTGTCTGCTCGCGGCTTCGGTACTGGACAAAGTAGCGGTGCTTTTGGCGGGCTTAACAAAACGGGATAGGACCCGCTGGCTTAAACGCGGCTTAATCGCTTTTGGCGCTGCCTTGATTTTTGTGTCCCTGCTTGAAAGCACCTTGTTCCTCAACAAGTGGTACCCGTTCGCCTCGTTTGGAGTGGACACAATCAGCTACTACCCCTTCTTCCTCAAAACCGACGCTCCACCACTCGGCACAATGCTTCTAATGCAGTATGGCGGCTTAGTGTTGGCTGTGTTTAGCCTGTTTCTGGAGCCGTTGATGACCCAAATGAAAAGATCTCTTAGAACACTCCACATTGCCCTGAAGAGTTAAACAGAAGTTTTGGCGTTTCGCTGCTTTAAAAACAGGAAAACAGCGACTGAAACCACCAAAAGCACGCTAAGCGATGAGAACAAGCCAAAGTAACGTAGGCTTGTAGCGAATATGACTCCGCTAACGATTGGCCCTAAAGTTTGTCCCACATCCATCACCGTAGCCAAGAAACCCATCGATGCCCCAACTAAGGTGGCAGGTACCAGTTCGCTGATTAGCGGCGAGGTGGAGGAGAGCACGGTTGCGAAGGCGACGCCGTAGCCGATGGAGAGCAACAGCAAAAGAGGGAATGCTGTCGTGAAGGGGAAGGCTGTGACCAAGATGCAGCTGGCAATTGCGCCGGCGACGATGGGTTTGGTTCTGCCTATGCGGTCTGAAACTCTGCCTATGAGGGGCCGGGCGATGACGAGCGCAACTATTTGGCTGCCTGCGATGACGCCGACAGAGAAGATGTCGAGGCCTACAACGTCGGTTAAGTAGCCGACTAAGAAGAACTCGACTGAGCCAAAAACGTAGTACTGGATTGCTTGGATGAAGCTTACGCCTAAAACGCCGCGGTTTTTGATTAGGGTGAGCCAGCCTTCGAACATGTGTCGGGTGCCCCGGCGGGTTTGCTGCTGAGCAGGATTTCGACGGTCAGTTAAGAACAGCAGCGCAGTTACAAACGCTGTTACGCCAACCACGCCGACTGCGAGGTAGAGGGTAAAGTAGCTTTGAGCAGAAGCAAACAGGATGTATGCGCCTAGAAACGGCGCCAGCGCTCTCCCAACGGCGGAGGCAGAGTTGAACAGGGAGATACGTTCGCCCCGCTTTGTTGGGTAGAGTTCGGCTATGGAGGCTTCTGCTACTGGAACGAACATGGCGGTTGCAAAGCCGTGGTAAAATCTCACCATCGCAAGCGTCCACCATGAGGTGACGCCGAGGTAAAGGAAAGGGGCAGAGGCGAAGATGAAGGCGGATAAGAGCAGTATTTTGCGTCTGCCAAAAACATCGGAAAGCGATGCTGCGGGGAGGCTGATGAGGATGCCGGGTATAGTGGATGCCGAGGCTACGATACCTAGTAAATCGTCAGGGGTGCCTAAACTTGTAGCGAAAGGTTTGAGCACTGGGTTTTTGGACATCGTAGAGCTGAGAATTGCAAAGAAAGCCAACGCACAAAGGATTATGAAAAAGGCTTTCTGTGTTTTTGTGGTTTTAATCAAGCGCTAAATGCCCCTGGCTAGTTTCAAAACTGAAGCAGGAATTTATTGTTTCTGCAGAATGAATCACCAATGAATGTGGTTTATTAAGACAAACGCGTCTCCTATAGGAGAAGGCGCCATGGTAAGTAACCCCCCGAAAATTACGCGAAACGAATACTTTAAAACGGCATTTGCCATAGCCGCAGTTGTAATTGTGATTTTAGGGTTCTTCTTTGGGTTAAGCGTGGTCCTCAACACTGACACGCCTGTGCGTGTTGTGGAAAGCGGCAGTATGTGCGTCCCCTATGGTGCTGCTTGCGATGGTTTGCTGTCTGTCACCCATGAGTTCGCGCCAACCCTGCATCGAGGCGACTTTATAATAATCGAGAAAGTTGATCCCAAAACCATAAATGCCAACTACCCTAGCAGTGACATAATCGTTTATCGTAGACCCGACAACCCCGACGACACCCCCGTAGTGCATCGCGTTGTGGCGGAGTACGAGGAAAACGGGGTTTTGTACTTCCAAACAAAGGGCGACGGCAACAACAACCCCTACCCCAATGTGCCCTCTCCCTCCGACTACGACTCAAACAAACTCTGGCACACGGGCAAAGGCGTCTCTGAGGACATGGTGCTTGGCAAAGTGGTAATGCGCATCCCCCTAATCGGCAACGTAACACTGTTTCTGCAGGAAAACCGCTGGGGCCTGCCACTGGTTATAGCGCTAATCTTAGTTCTGCTCATTGTTGAATTCATTATTCCCTACGCTAAGGGCAAAAGCCCCAAGCCTGAAGAACAGGAAAAAGAGCCAGTACAGAAATTCACCCTGTTAAAAGGGTAACGTTTACTGGGTTTTGAGGGAACCGTCTTCGGTTAGCTGCCAAAACGGGTTGTAAGCAACTTCTATAAAGTAGCCGTCGGGGTCTCTGAAGTAGCCGCTGTAGCCGCCCCAAACCGCTTTCTGTGCGGGTTTTACGATTTCGGCGCCTAACAAACGGGCTTGAGACATAATCGCCTCCACTTCCTCGACGCTTAAAGCCAGATGCGAAAGAGTCACGCCGCCAAAACCGCTACCAGCTTCGTCAACAGTTGCATCCTCAGCCAAAAGCTTCCGAGGGTACAAACAAAGCGCTATGCCACCGAGGTAAAACACGACTAAGTTGCCTGTGCTTAAACTCGAAATCCGCCAGCCCAACCCAGTATAGACGTTAGTGGCTTTATCCAAGTCTTTAACGCCTAAAGTTATCATCGAGATTTTTTGCCGCAACCAAACACCCTAACGCTAAAGTGACTTTAGCGGGTTAGGGTAATATTTGTTGTTGTCACATTTATCTAAAAAAATATGGAGACAGTTACTTGAGTAACTGTGAGACGAAGTCTTGGCATTGGGCTTTTATGTTGCCGCCTTCGTAGACTTTTGCTGTAGCGGCCAAATTCACGGTGGACCCTGAGGGCAGAGGCGCAACTTCTTTTTGGACATCATCGGGGTTTGTGACTTGTATGCTACCGTACCCGAACACGCCGACGGTGGCGTTTTCTTTGGGGCTGAACGCTTTGAGGTAGTCCTGGATTGAACCAGCGGGTTTTCCTACATAAATCGGTCCGCCAACCACAACGATGTCGTAGCTTGAGAGATCAGCCGCAGCGGAGCTTTTCACGCCTGCCAAAGTGACTGCGTAGCCTGAGTCTTGTATGTCAAAACCGATTTGGGAAGCGACATCTTTTGCTTTGCTTGTTAGACCGGGGTCGTAAACCACTATTACCTGACCGACCGCGGAGTCGTTTGGCAGAGGATGAGTGCCTGTGGCGAAGGCTCCTGCAACGTCGAAGACGATTAAACTGAAGCCTGCAAATACAACTATGAGCAGAACCGCGAAGACGGCTAGGACGATTTTCACTATTTTATTCATAAGTATCCCTTCAATTTCTGAGTATCAGTTATACAATAAAAATGCTATTGCCTAAAAAGGGCTAAAAAATAGGCTATTAGCGCACTTTAGCAGCTAACTCTTTAGCCCAGGCTTGTATTTCATCCCAATCTCTAAGCTCATAAACGCCAGGCTCGATTTCTTTGAAGCCATCCTTCACCACTTGGTCACGAACCGAACCCAAGGTTTTTCTGAAGAAGAAATTCATCTTGTTATAGTTCAAAACGCCGCCGAAGAAACCCACGCTGACGGGTTGGAAACTGTATTTAGGCAACTTGTTGTCTAAGTCGAATTGCCGGGCGGATTCTACATCTTTGGTTTTGCCTTCTCGTTCAGCAACGGTTTTCATTGTGGAGACGAAAAAAGCCATCTTTTTCTGTGCAAGTTCTTTTTCGTGTTTTTTGAGAAAATCTTCTACTTCGCTGGTCCATCGGCCCATCTGCACGCCTGTGCCCACCACTACCAACTCGTAGGGTGTGATGTCTTTGATTTTTTCCTCTTTTAGGTTAGCGACTTTAACTGTGAAGCCTTCTGTAGTGAGGATTTCGGCGATTTTCTGTGCTGTTCCTATGGTTGCGCCGTAGCGGGTGCCGTAAGCGATTAGAGTGTTCATGGCTTTTCTCCCATTTACTACTCGATGGATAAAACTAATAAAATTATTCCATACAGAAAAGCGGGTCGCCTATCTGAATCGCTTTCTATTTGCAGCTAGAGATGGTACCTATGCGTTTGCGGTGCCTGGCGCCACACCCCGCCTTTTTTAACATGGCTCTATGTTGCGTGTGGCACGAAACCGCCTCTCCCACACCAGATCTACATATGCAGCGCAACCCGTTCCAAAAAAAGCAATGCGTTTCAACACCTATCTTGTGGTGTGTCGCTAAAACCCCCACACCCACACAAAAACAGAACCCAGTCTCTGCCTAAATAAAGTGAGAAGAAATAAACCCCGAGCCAACAGGTAACCGCCGCTTACAGCAGATATCCACAGGGTTTTAGGAAAAAAGTTATAGAGTACAGAAACATTAAGCCTACACTCAACTACTCACAGGATGGATAATTGAAGTGCCTGAAATTCGCGTAGCAATCATCGGCGTTGGCAACAGCGCATGTGCGTTAATCCAAGGAACCCAATACTATAAAGACGCAAAAGAAAACGAAACCGTTCCCGGATTGATGCACGTTAACTACGGCGGCTACCACATCCGCGACATCCGCTTCGTCGCCGCTTTCGAAGTAAACAAAGACAAAATCGGCAAAGACCTCAGCGAAGCCATATGGGTTAAACCTAACTGCTGCGCTAAATTCGCAGACGTCCCCAACCTCGGCGTCAAAGTCTCACCTGCACCCATCCTCGACGGTGTCGCACCCCACATGCGTGAAGTCTTCAACATCTACGACGACTCCGCAACCAAAGAATCCGTCGTCAAAACCTTAAAAGAGGCCAAGGCAGAAATCCTCGTAAACTATCTCCCCGTAGGCAGCCATGACGCAGTTCGCTTCTACGCCCAATGCGCCATAGACGCAGGATGTGCGTTTGTAAACTGCATGCCCGAATTCATCGGCTCCGACGCCACTAAAGAATGGCCCAAAAAGTTTGAAGCCGCAGGTTTACCAGTCCTTGGCGACGACATAAAAAGCCAAGTCGGCGCAACCATACTGCACCGCACCCTTGTCAAGCTCTGCCTTGACCGAGGAGCAATAGTGGATGAAACTTACCAGCTTAATTTGGGCGGCGACACCGACTTCCAAAACATGACCGTCGAGAACCGCCTTAAATCAAAACGCATCAGCAAAACCGAAGCAGTCACCAGCTTAGTCCCCTATAATCTGCCTACAAGAATCGGCCCAAGCGACTTTGTACAGTTCCTTGGCAACAAAAAAATATGTTATCTGTCACTCAAAACCCGAGCTTTCGGCGACCGCCCCATAACTATCAGTGCAAAACTAGAAGTTGAAGACTCGCCAAACAGCGGAGGCGTAGTTATCGACCTCATACGAGCAGCTAAAATCGCATTAGATCGAAAAATCAGCGGCACCCTCTTGAGCATGCCCTCATATGCGTTTAAGCATCCGCCAGTCCAAGTGCCTGATAACCAAGCACGCCAAGACACAGAAGACTGGATTGCAGGCAAACGGGAACGCTAGTTCTCCCCACATTTCTTTGTTTAAGTTCTAGTAAAACGGTTGGAGTAAAAAACTCCGGCGGTTCATTTGTTGGTTTTTCTTGTTTTTAGTTTCAAATCCAAACTAGCTGCTGAATTAAACCTTTAAAAGCCAAAAACGACTAGTCAAGTAAACCAAACAAACAAAGAAGGTCCAATCATGGTAAAAGTTGAACAATACGAAGTCCCCGAAGGCCTTTACTATTCCACCAATTTCGCTTGGGTAAAAATCGAAGGCGACAAAGCCCGAGTTGGCATAACCGACTACGCCCAAAAATCCCTCCGTGAAATCGTCTACGCCGACCTACCCTCAACAGGAACCCAAGTCAAACAAGGCGAACCCTTCGGAACCCTCGAATCCGTAAAAGCCGTATCCGACCTCATCTCAGCAGTAACCGGAACCATCGAAGAAGTCAACGAAGAAGTCCAATCCAAACCCGAAACCCTAAACGAAGACCCTTACGGGAAAGCTTGGCTCTTAGTAGTAAAACCCAGCAACCTCCAAGCAGACCTCGCCAACCTCCTCGACTTCAACAAAGCTGTAGAGTGGCATAAAGCCCAAGCAGCATGCAAATGCTAGGCGAAACCTGATGGCTCGACGTGTACTAATCATCGGCGCAAACGCAGCAGGCGTCGAAGCAGCAGCATCGGCACGCAAAAAAGACCGCGCCGCCGAAATCACACTTATCAACCAAGAGAAAACCGCTGGCTACAGTCGCTGCGGATTACCCTTCGTTGTAGGCGGTCACATTCCCGCGTTTAACAACTTGGTTGTTTATCCTCAAGCTTTTTTCCAGATGCTTAAACTAAACTTGCGCACAGAAACCAAAGCCACCTGCATCTGCACCAAAGACAAAACCGTCACCATCCAAACCAAAGACGGTCAAACCGAAATTCTCGCCTACGACAGCTTGGTCATAGCGACTGGGGCAGAACCGTTTATGCCCCCGATTAAAGGCAGAGAAAAACAGGGTATTCTTAGCCTGCGAAGCATTGAGGACGGGGAAAAAATCGATGCAGCAGTTAAAGCAGGCGCTAAATCCGCCGTGATTATGGGCGCAGGCTTAATCGGACTGGAACTCGGTGTAGGCTTAATTGAACGTGGCCTCCAAGTCACGATAGTTGAAATGCTGCCCCAGATTTTGCCACAGCTCCTTGATGCCGAGATGGCTAAGCTGGTTCAGCAACACCTCGAAAACCATGGCATGAAGATATTGCTTTGTAAGTGCGTCGAAGAATTCCTCGGCGAAGACAAAGTAACCGCCATCAACGCCTGCGGCGAAATAATCGAAGCCGACATGTTCATTAGCGCCTTTGGCGTCCGAGCCAACACGAAATTGGCTGTTGAAGCTTGCATTCCTCTTGGCGAAACCCGAGCCATCAAAACCAATCTACGCATGGAAACCGACGTCAAAGATGTTTATGCTGTGGGTGACTGCGCTGAAACAACCAACCTCATCACGCATAAGCCGATGTGCCCGCAGTTAGGCACGGTAGCAGTGAGGATGGGTAAGGTGGGCGGCGCAAACGCAGGCGGCGAATACAGCCTGTTTGGCGGCGTTTTAGCATCCGCAGTTACACGCCTATTCGATATTGAAGCCGGAAACACAGGCTTGACAGAGGCAGCAGCTAAACGCAACTGCATCGAAGTTGTAGTTGGCGCCATCAGCAGCAAAACCCGAGCTGACTACTACCCAGGCGCAACCCAAATCAAAATCAAACTCGTCGTCGAAAAAGAATCACAACGACTAATCGGCGCACAAATCGTAGGCGGCGAAGAAGTTACCCAACGCATAAACTGCCTTTCTTTCGCGATAAGTCAAGGCATGACGGTCCGTGAACTTGCGAAAGCGGATACTGCTTATGCGCCTCCGCTTAATGAGACTTGGGAACCGATGGTGCAGGCGGCTGAAATGGTTCTTATGAAGCTGCGTTAAGCAGCCAGTTATATTTTTTCTTCTCTTTTGTTTGCTAAGCCAATTTAGAAGGGAGCTTGAGTGGTAGTGTGTATTGCCATTTAATAAACCATTTATATTTATGCTGTCTCCCTTAAAGCGGGCGTTAACTCATGGCTAAAGTAACTTTTGAAAAAAATATGCTTATAGTGATAGTCTTAGTGACCTGCCTTGTTTGCAGTGTATTGTCTGCTGGAATTGCTAGTTTCATAGCATATCCCGGGTCCAATACCTTGACAGGTGATAAAGGCGACACTGGCCCAACCGGTGCCACTGGATCTACGGGTGCTACTGGCGAGACGGGGGCTACTGGCG
Source organism: uncultured archaeon (assembly GCA_963716035.1). GTDB lineage: Archaea > Thermoproteota > Bathyarchaeia > Bathyarchaeales > Bathycorpusculaceae > Bathycorpusculum. The sequence continues at coordinate 800,198 of OY970286.1, forward strand.
CTACAGGTGCCAGCGGCAGGACCGGTCAAGCCGGTAAAGATGGGGGTACATGGCATACTGGGCAGGGTACGCCGTCAGCAAGTTTAGGGGTAAACGGCGACTACTACTTGGACACCAGCACAAATGATCTCTACCAGAAAATTAACGGCATCTGGGTTAAGCAAAACAACCTGTAGCTCAACAACAAACCTGACTACGACAGCGGCTGGGTCGACATACGCAGCTTAGCAGGCCAAAACATAACCTTCAACCATAACCTAAACTCCACCAACCTTCAAGTCCAAATCGAAGGTATGGATGCCAACGGTAACATTCACCAGAAATACCTTGGTTTAGGTGCCTCGACTGTTTCAGGCTGGAATCAGAGTTATAGTGAGACAAGCAGTTATGTTGCGTTATCTATGCAGGCAACGGATGACGGCGGATTTATTTTGACGGGTGCTTCGCTTGAAAATCTATTTTCTGTTCATGCAGATTTGTTTTTGTTAAAACTGGACAGTGACGGCTACGCTGATTGGTATCAGACGTATAATCTGTTAGAGGAAGGCGTCGGATACTCTGTAATTCAAACCGCAGATGGCGGATACGCAGTTACGGGCGTAACTGCTCCCGCTACCGGAAATGAGCAATCAGTTTTTCTGCTTAAAACAAACGAAACTGGCGCAATGCAGTGGTACAATACTTACGGTGACGACTCTTCTGGCTATTCGGTGATTCAAACTTCCGACGGCGGCTACGCCATAGCAGGTGAAACCTACCTTGATGACGATTACCAAATGTGGGTTGTTAAAACTAGCAGTGATGGTACTTTAGAGTGGGATAGCACCTATGACGGCAACCAGGGTGAGTCGATTTTGCAAACTGGCGACGGCGGATTCGCAATAGCAGGTAGCATAACTAACGAAACAACGTGGAACTCGCATGTTTTTCTAGTTAAAACAAACGATGCCGGAGTTATGCTGTGGAACGAAACCTACGGGGCAGAAGGCGACGACCAATATTGTGGTTCACTGATTGCAACCAGTGACGGCGGCTTTGCGATTGCAGGCTACACCTACGAGAGCCCAACTTGGCAAGCCTCAGTTTATCTCGTGAAAACCACCAGTGACGGTACTTTACAATGGAATCAGACATACAGGGATACAGGCGACCAATTGGCTCACGCCGTGTTTGAGGCAACGTCTGGCGGCTACGTTATAGCAGGATCCGCTGCGTCTCTATCAGGTGACTCTGATATGTTGCTGCTGAAAACCTTTGCTAACGGCACATTTGATTGGAGACAAACTTATAGCAACACAGAATACGACACAGCGATAACCGTTGCCGCGACCGATGACGGAGGATACGCATTGGCTGGCTATAGTTTATCTGAGAGCCAAGATACTGGGGTAATCTTTTTTGTTATAACCACAAGCGACGGCAACCTGGATTTCGATCAAATTTTCGGCGGATCCAACCGTGACTATGGATACAGTGTTGTCGCGACCAGTGACGGCGGCTTTGCAATCGTGGGCTACACAATTCAACCCCTACTCGGCTACTCTAATGTGTACTTGGTGAAGACTCTTGCTGACGGCACCCTTAACTGGAGTAAAACCTACAATTTCTCAGATTCAAGCCGAGGATACTATGTGATTCAAACCTCTGACGGCGGCTACGCAATTACAGGCTACGTCGACACAGACTTCGGCTACTACGATGTGCTACTGCTAAAAACATACTCGAACGGAACCTTACAGTGGAGCAAGACCTTTGACATAGCAGGCGACGACGACTTTGGCTATGTTGTCCGCCAAACTCCTGATGGCGGCTTTGCAGTGGCGGGCTATAGTTATGTAGAAGTGAATTCAGCATGGTCTACCGATGCTTTCCTGATAAAGACAGATGCAAACGGCAACTTACAGTGGAACCAGACATATGGCGGTCTCGATTACGAGTACGTTTTCTCAATGGTTGTGACCTCAGACGGCGGATACGCATTAGCTGGACACATCGAGGATCAGAACAACAACGTTATGTTGATTAAAACCTACCCCAACGGCACGATGGCTTGGACACAGTTCTACAATGCTACAGAGTCCAGTTACTGCTATTCAATAGCTGCAACCAGCGATGGCGGATATGCATTGGCAGGTTTGATTTTTTCAGACTCAACTTATTCTGCAGATGCGTATCTGATCAAAACCTACTCTAATGGTACCGTAGCTTGGAACCAAACCTATGGTGGAGCAAACGACGAATACGGCTACTCAGTGCTTGTCTCTGGCGACGGCGGCTACGTGATAGGTGGTTATACATTGTCTTCAGCGACACATTCCTATGATCTGCTACTGCTGAAAGCTTCTTCTGATGGCACTTTAGAGTGGATTCAAACCTTTGGTGGAGCTGGCCCCGAACGCGGCAGATCAATTGCTGCCACTGCAGATGGCGGATACGTAATTGCAGGATACGGCATCTCCTCAGCAATCGGCTCATATGATGTTTGCTTAGTCAAGCCCGCCATCACAAACGAGTTGGGCTTGGCAAGAGTCTCTACCACGGGCACTACCATTACGGTTTACCGTGGGGAAGATGACAGCTACTGGCAGTATGTTCGAATCCAAATTTGGAAAGCCGACTAACTGTCGGTTCCTTTTTTATTTTTTTTGTATTCTTGCTTTGTTCGTGTTAGTTTTTGTTTTGTGTCTTTATGTAGGTGTGGCAAATTCTAAGGCATCACAAGATAGGCGTTGAAACGCATTGCTTTTTTTGGAACGGGTTGCACAGCATATGTGGATGCGGTGTGGTAGAAGCGGTTTCGTGCCACATGAAGCATGAACCGCCTAAACATGCGTGCAGTGTTACATAGCAACCGTCAAGGGCGGCGGCTTTTTCAAGGTAACTTCTTTATCAACCCCGCCCAATATACAATCAGAAGGTTAACCAATGAACACTCAAATTGACTGGCAACCGATTCTGCTTGAATGCAAAACCAACGTGCAAGCCGCAATCAAACCCTGCCTTAAAACTATCCGCGACCCTCAACCTCAGCTTGGAATGGGCGCAGGCGGAGACATGATGAAACCCGTTGATTTAGCCGCCGAATCCGCCATAGTCAACACCCTTACCGGCAACGGAGTCTCGTTCACGCTGGTAAGCGAAGAGTCGGGCATCAAAAAATACGGGGAATGCCCAGACACCTGCTATGTAACCGTGGACCCAATAGACGGCACCACCAACCTCATCCATGGCGTTCCCTTCTACGCCTCCTCCGTCGCCGTCTCCTCTGAACCGACTTTAAGCAGCGTCTACGCCGGATTAGTTGCAGATTTAGCCCACGACACAGCTTACACCGCAATTCAAGGCATGGGCGCGTTTCGAGATGGCAAAAAAATCCACACCTCCAAAACCCCCTCACTTGAAGAAGCCCTCGTCGGCTTGGACATTAACTCTTACAACGGAAAATTCGTCATAGAAAAAGTCTCAGCGCTTGTTAAAAAAACTAAGCATGTTCGACACTTCGGAGCTAACGCCCTCGAAATCTGCTACGTCGCCGAAGGCTTAACTGACGCCTTCATTGATTTAAGAAACAAAATCCGCACAACTGACGTCGCAGCAGGCTTTCTCATAGCTAAGGAAGCAGGCGGATACGTCACGAACCCGAACAACCAACCTATAAATGTCCCGCTGGACCCAAGGCAAACAATGAGCTTTGTTGCCTCAGCAAACGAACAGCTCCATAGCCAAATCCTAAGCTTGGTTAACAATAATGTTTAGGTTGCTATTGCCTCACCCAGCCGCTATGGCAAAAACACGGAAAACCAAAACACTTCTTATTTCTGACCCACACATTGGTTGGGAGATGGAGTTGCAAGACAAAGGCATCCATGTGCCAAGCCAAACAGGCAAACTCTTATCCAAACTTTCCGCTGTCATCGACGAGTACAAGCCAGATCAACTTGTGGTTCTGGGTGATGTGAAGTATTCTGTGGTTTCCAGTGAACATGGGGAATGGCGCGATGTACCTGAATTCTTTAAGAAACTTCAAGGAAAAGTAGGCAAAATCGCCATAGTGCGGGGTAACCATGATGCGAACCTTGAACCGCTTCTGCCTGAAAGCATTGAACTGCTGCCTGCAACGGGCGCCGTGTTCGGCGACGTTGGCGTTTTTCATGGACACAAGTGGCCTTCCCCGGCGCTTTTAGGCTGCAAGACCTTGGTTATGGGGCATTTGCATCCGATGGTTGCTTTCCGTGATCCAACGGGGTTCAAGCTGAACAAGCAGGTGTGGATGCGGGTTACGTTGGATTGTGCGGTGTTGGGGAAGGTTTTGTTGCAGAAAAGCAAAACTAAACTCCAAGGCTCAGTCGGGGAAACATTGCAGAAGTGTTTCGGCGTCAAATTGGCTGCAAAAGAACTCTATATTATGCCCAGCTTCAACGACTTCTTGGGCGGCAGACCCATAAACGAAACCCGACCTAAAAAAGAACTTGGGACAGAAGCTTTGATTGGACCCGTGTTGCGCTCGGAAGCGGTGGATATGGAAGGATCGGAATTTTATCTACTAGATGGAACTTACCTTGGAACCTTATGCCAATTAAGAACTCTAAACTAACGACTTTTTCCGCGTATTTTATGATACTTCGTGTATCCTAATGCTGCCTGGTGCTCTGGCCCTATCCAGCAAGGGACCCTTTTGGCGATTATTCAACAGGCGGTCTTATTCGAGAAACAATTTTTTGGGTTTACTTGAAAAAATCTGCTTATTTGTTGTCCGCTTTGCTGTTGTTTGATTTGTGGGCTAACTCTTATATTTGCCACATATGTATATGGCTAACATAGTCAAAGGGAGAGCAAACAAAAATGAAGTTAGTAACCGTACTATTACCCGAAGCCTACCTAGAAGGCCTCGACGAACTCGTCCGAGCCAACATGTACCCGAGCAGAAGCAGCGTAATCAGAAGCGCCGTCAGAGACCTGCTGAAAAAGGAACTATGGGAAAACAAACGCAGCAGATAAAACCCTTACTGCAGCCCCTTTATTGAGTACAAAATCCTCTGGGCAGCCTCCGCCGGTTCAGTTGACATTGTAATTTCTCTGCCAACAATCAAGTAGTCTGAGCCAGCACGCAAAGCAGTTGCTGCTCCGCCTCCTTGGGCACCTACTCCCGGCGAGTAAATCGCCACCTGATTGCCCAAAATCTGCTTTATTTCAACAATTTTATCCGGAACTGTTGCACCAACAATAACGCCGTCCGCACCCCACTGTACCGCTTTCCTAGCGAATGTTACATACTGGGGGGTAAGCATTCCCGTGAGGGGGTCAATGACGGTTTGTCCGTAGCCTTCGGAGGCGCCTTTGTGGCTCATGTAAGTCAGCAAGATAACGCCGCGGTTGAGACGTTTGGCAACGTCAAAGAGAGGTTTTAAGCCTTCATCCCAGCCCACAAAGGGGTTGGCGATGATGGCATCAAATCCTGCGGCGAAGTAGTATTCGGCTATGGTTTGGTTGGTTGCCCCTATGTCGTTTACTTTGGCATCCATAATCGCCAGAAGTCCTTGCCCGCGGATTTGCTCGACAAGGTACTGCACGCCGTCAAAGGTTCCGAGCGGCAGGGTGAGGTGGTGGTTAATTTTAACTGCAGAGATGTATGGGTGGACTGCTTTTAGGATGCGTTGTGCTTTGATGAGTATGTTGTTGCGGTTTTCTGCGGGTTCAAACGGGAAGTCCAGTGCGAGAACCAGCGGTGACTGTTTGCTTTTTTTTGCTTCCTGCATTTTACCTTTAAACGACACTTTCTCTGCCTCTTTGCACTAACCTATATTGCTTGCCTATTTCATGGTTTCGTCGGATTTTAGTCTGTTAATTTTGAACAGGAAATAAGCGTTGACTGCAAGGAAAACGATCAGAAAAACTGTGAAAAGGTTGAAGTAGGGGTCAGTTACGGTTGGAATGGGTGGATTTCCCAGGGATTGATGGTCTATGAAGAATGCACCAAAACTTATTGCCTGCCCGCTGATGATTGCCATTTCAAATCCAGAAACACAAAAACAACGCCAAAACGACATCGCAAAAAATAACCTTCTTCACAAACCTCACAGAAATATCTGCACCTATTTCCTAATCGGTTGTTGCCTTTTTGAAAATAACCCAAACGCCCTTGAAACACCGTTTTTTAGCCGCGCTCAAGCCATAATAAAAATAAAGGCACGCCCAATTCAATCTAATCAAGCAGGGAAAAAGACATGCCCAAAACGTTAGCTCAAAAAATAATTGAGAAGCACCTTGTTGGTGGCAACATGGTTGCAGGCGAAGAAATCGCCCTTAAAATCGACCACACACTTACTCAGGATTCCACAGGCACCATGGCGTACCTCGAATTCGAGGCTATGGGAGTCCCCAAAGTCAAAACCGAACTCAGCATAAGCTTCGTTGACCATAACATGCTTCAAAATGACTATCGAAACGCAGACGACCACCGCTACCTTCAAGGGGTAGCCGCCAAATATGGCATCGTCTTTAGCAGACCTGGCAACGGCATCTGCCACCAACTTTACCTTGAACGTTTTGCGCGTCCCGGCAGAACGCTTTTGGGCAGCGACAGTCACACTCCAACTGCAGGCGGCATGGGCATGATAGCCATAGGTGCAGGCGGTTTAGATGTTGCAGCGGCGATGGCGGGAGAACCCTTCTACCTTGAAATGCCTAAAATCGTCGGCGTTAAACTCACTGGAAAACTCCAGCCTTTTGTCTCCGCCAAAGATGTTATCCTTCAAGTCCTTAAAATTTTAACCGTCAAAGGTGGCGTAAACAAAATCCTCGAATACTATGGTCCAGGCGTTGAGACACTCAGCGTGCCCGAACGAGGAACTATCACGAACATGGGCACCGAGACCGGTTGCACCACAAGCATCTTTCCCTCCGACGACGTAACCAAAGCCTTCCTATCAGCGCAGAACCGCGTGGAGATGTGGTTTGAACTAAAAGCCGACCCCGACGCAGAATACGACGAAACCATAGAAATCAACCTCTCAAAAGTCGAACCCCTCATAGCACTGCCTCACAGCCCCGACAACGTCAAAACAGTTGCGGAACTCGAAGGCACCCCAGTCGACCAAGTTTGTATCGGTAGTTGCACCAACTCCTCGCTGCGTGACCTGAAAATTGTCTCCGCCTTGCTTAGAGGCAAAAAAGTTAATGAACACACCAGCCTAACCGTGTCGGCGGGCTCACGCCAAGTCATGCTTAATTTGGCAGCCGCTGGCGAAATCGAACCCTTCATACAATCAGGTGCACGACTGCTTGAGAACGCCTGCGGCCCCTGCATCGGCATCGGGCAAGCGCCCAACAGCGGCGGCGTCTCGCTACGTACTTTCAATCGCAACTTCAAAGGCAGAAGCGGCACCCAGGATGCCAAAATCTACCTTGTCAGCCCTGAAACCGCCGCAGCCGCCGCACTCAACGGGAAAATCGTTGACCCGAGAAAACTCGGCGCTTATCCAGATATTAAAATGCCTGAAAAGTTCCTGTTAAGCGACGCCATGTTTATTCTGCCAAGCTTCTGCGAAACCACCGAGGTACCGATGGGTCCAAACATTAAACCTCTCCCAGACTTCGCTCCCTTACCCAAAACTTTGAATGGTGAGGTTCTGCTTAAAGCCGGCGACAACATCACCACCGACGACATTATCCCAGGCGGGTCAGAAATCATGTCACTGCGAAGCAACATCCCCGCAATAAGCAACTACACTTTCTGCTATATCGATAAATCCTTCGCTTCCCGTGCGTTGGCGAAAGGCGGCGGATTCATTGTAGGTGGAGAAAACTACGGTCAAGGCAGCAGCCGTGAACATGCAGCGCTTGCACCTAAATATCTCGGAGTCAAAGCCATCGTCGCCAAATCCTTTGCCAGAATACACATGGCTAACCTCGTCAACTTCGGCATCTTGCCCCTAACCTTTGCTGACAAGAAAGACTATGAGAAAATCGACATGGGCGACCAACTTGAACTTGATGTGGGCGAATTAAAAGAAAACTTGAAACTGGTAAACAAAACCAAAGGCACAGAAATCCCGGTAAACCTCAATTTAAGTCGGGTCGAGAAGGAACAGGTTTTGGCGGGCGGCAAACTCTCCCTGATCAAAGCCAAACAGAATCCGCAGAGTTGCCCCGCCAAGCACCCTCGCGCTTGCCTACCGTAAACTTTTTTCGCCTTCTTTTCGGAGGCGCAGAATCCACTCTTTAATTTTTTAACAATACAATAAGAAAAGGGTAATTTGGGTTTAGACGTCCCAAACGTTTGTGTTGACTAAGGTCCAGGTGACTGCTTCGTTGCGTTCTGGGTTGTTGAACGCTTGGAAGTTCTCAAGTGAAACCAACACACCTGTTTGCTGGTCAAAGTAGATGTTTAGGTAATTGTACATTAGTGTGGCGCCTGTTTCGTCGGTTCTGTCTTGGAACTGGTTGTTTATGAACCAGAAGTCGGTTTCTCTGTCGCCGCCGCTGTAGGTTCTTGTGTAGGTGTTGTTGACCTTTGTTCCGTCGAAGCCGTGGGGTCGTAGCAAATCGCCGATGCCCAAGTTAGAGGGGTAAATTGCCCAGAAGTTGATTCCATCTTTGCCTGTTGAAATGTCAAAGTTTTCTGATGCGTTTATTTCGGTGCCGTTTAGGAAACGCCAAACCGTGTCGTATGTTACGTTGGTGCCTGTTACGTCGGTTATTGTGACTTTGAAGTAGTCGGTTGCGTTGTATCGGTCAAAGCCTTCTGAGGGTGTGGCGTTCTCAGCAAAGAGGTACACCTCGCCTTTGATGCTATAGGTGAATGTGTCGCCTGCCTTCACACCGACATATACGGGCTTTGGCTGGGAGAGGACTATCCATGAGGCGGCGCCGGCTGAAACGATGAGTATGACTGCTAAGAGTAGTGCCAGATACGTTTTTTTGTGGCTTTTTGGTGCGTAGGACATAGCTATGGATTGGACTCTTCAACTATTTAGTTGTTTTCCCAAAACCCGTCACCAACGCCGGGAAATAATTGCCGCTTAAAGATAGGCAAAAAATACGTTTTACGTTTTCCAAGTTTCTTGCTTGAAAACTTTTTCGTCGAACTCCTCAAAGGATGCCTGCAATTTATGACTTAAATAGTAATTTTACCGTTTTAAAATTCTTCCATGGCTAAGAGTGCAAGAGAATCAGGTTATATCCATAACCCTACTAACAGATGAAGTTGATCAGAGGATTACAAAGTTTCTTATTGGAGGGGTCCGTACGACCTCTCTGATAACATAAAATTCGCCTGAAACTTAGGTTGACGCAAGTATAAGTCGAAAATCAAGTTTCACGATGTTGTACAGTTTTTGATTATGAACTTCTAAAATATTAGTTGGCTCTTCTCGCCATCGACTTAGCGAATTGCTGAAGATACGGGTTTTCTTGGCCACTCCTGCAGGCTTAACCACATTCATGACCCGCAATTTATCCGTCTTGCGAAGCAGAGGTTTTTCCATCCAGACGCCAACTGAGAGTCTATAAAATATTTCATTGAAACCTAAAAGTTGACCTCTTTTTTCAGAAAATCATAGGTATATGTGAAGTGGTCAGTTTTTGGTTGCAAAATATTTCCATTTTGTCATAAAAAATGTGCTTTTAGTTTACTTTATCGAGCGCTAAACCCTTTTTCTCACAAACCTTAAATTCTCGGTTGAAACTCCTTTTGGCACCAAATTTAGGAGAGAGAAAATGCAAACCCTAAAAACTAAAACAATCGCCATTTTTGTTGCAATCCTCTTAACCGCAACATTAGGGCTATCCTTAATGGAGCCAATGGCACAAGCTCATACACCACCGCAGGAAATCACCACCTTTGCATACATCACCGCTTCACCTAACCCCGTTGGCGTCGGTCAGCAAGTCATCGTTGTCTTCTGGCTTGACAATGTCATCGCGGGAGCAGGCATCACAAACAACATCCGCTTCCACAACTTCAACTTAACAATCACTTCGCCCAATGGAACCGTTGTAGAAAAAGACTATCCAGTAGTTAACGACCCAACATCTTCACAGTTCTACCAATTCACACCAGACGAAACTGGCACTTACAAGCTTGATTTCAACTATCCGGGACAAACCTTCGACTTCGGCGGCGCATATCAAAACGATACATACAAAGCAAGCCATGCATCCTCAACTCTAACAGTCCAAGAAGAAGCAATCACTGCACTTCCAGATACACCTCTGCCAAGTGAATACTGGAGCAGACCCATTTTTGGATCAAACCACAACTGGGCAACCATAGCTTCCAACTGGCTAGCTGGCTCTGCAGTCTCTGACCTCTGGCAAAAGAACGGTGACTCGCCGGTAAGCTCACACATCATGTGGACTAAGCCCCTTGAATACGGCGGCTTAACAGGCGACGTCTCCCCACAGTACGGCCAAGACACAGACCCCTACATGACTTTCTACTCAGGCTTTTCTTACAACACACGCTTTAGTAACCCAATCATTCTCAACGGCGTACTATACTACCAAGAACCTAACGGCGAAGCAGGCGGCAACGGACAAATGAATGCAGTTGACATAGCAACAGGTAAAACCGTCTGGACAAGCGACAGTTTCTTCCCAAGCAGAGCACAACTCGTTGACTTTGAGAGCTCAAACCAGCACGGCGTAATCGGCGGAATCCTCTGGCAAATATCTGGCAGCACATGGATTGGATACAACGCAGCAAACAATCAATGGATCATGAACTTAACCAATGTTCCATCAGGCACAGAAGTCTACACTAACCAAGGCGAAATTCTACGTTACTCATTAAGCTACAACACAACCGCTAAAACCGGACGATTACTCGTTTGGAATAGTACAGCTGCAATCCTTAGTCAATCAACCATTAACAATGAACCCGGATGGCCTAACGGCGGCTCAACGGTAACTACAGGCGCAGTAGGCTCTGGCGTTGTTATCGACGCAAGCAAAGCTGCATGTTACTCAACAAACGTTACAATCACCGCAGACTTAACAGGCGACACAAGCCCAGCAATCGTAGGTATTCTTCCAGGCGACATCATTCTCGGCAGAAGCAGCAGCATCGGATTGGTTTCACAGCCCAACCCCAACAATGACCCATGGACAATGTGGGCAATCAGCGACAAAGCAGACAGCAAAGGCAACCTGGTCTGGAAACAAAACTATGCAGCTCCCCCAGACGACGAAACTGAAATGCTCGCAATGCAGCCAATTGACCCAGTTACCCGCGCATGGACTATGACTATCTTCGAAACAGGCCAAAGATTAGCCTACGACCTCGACACAGGCAAACTACGTTGGGGCCCAGTCGGTCCACTGCCAACACCACAATTCCAGTACTACAGTGCCCGCGAAGGCTTACCTGCATACGGTAACCTCTACGTCGGCGGCTACGGAGGCGTTGTCTACTGCTACGACATGGAAACCGGCCATCTACAATGGACCTACGGCAACGGTGGAGTAGGCAACACCACCAACAGCGGAATCGACACACCTTGGGGCAACTACCCAACACACATTGCAGCTTTCGCAAACGGCGTCGTCTACACAATGTCAGGCGAACACTCACCTAACACTCCGCTCTACAAAGGCTACCGCGCACGCGCTATCAACGCAACCACTGGTGCAGAACTCTGGACGCTGCTAGACTGGTCCGCTTCAGGATTAGGCACTTCAGTTGCTCCAGTTGCAATCGCAGACGGCTACATGTCATTTGTCAACGCATACGACGGACAAGTCTATACAGTCGGTAAAGGCCCAAGCCAAACAAGTGTAAACATACAAAACAACGTCATTCAGCAAGGAAACAGCGTATTGATTCAGGGATCAGTCATGGACATCTCCCCTGGAACTCAACAGACGGAGCAGGCAGCACGGTTTCCCGCTGGCGTCCCAGCAGTCTCTGACGCAAGCCAGAGCGGGTGGATGGAATACGTCTACCAACAGCAACCCTGCCCAGCTGACGTTACAGGCGTTACCGTCACCTTAACCGCAATCGACCCCAACAACAACTACGTCACAATCGGCACTACAACCACAGACGGCAACGGCGCATTCGCTACAGTATACACACCCGACGTTCCAGGTACCTACAAGATCTACGCAACCTTTAGTGGCAGCAACTCATACTGGCAATCAAACGCTGAAAGTGCAATCCACGTCAACGAAGCACCAACACCGACCGCAGCTCCAACACCTGTCCCACCAAGCATGGCTGACCAATATTTCCTTCCAGCTTTCGCAGGACTCTTTGTTGCTATCATCATAGTAATCGTGCTTGTACTCATGATGATGCTTAGGAAAAAGTAAACTATGAGATAGATCATCCTATCTCCCCATATTTTTTCTTTTAATTTTAACCTGCTGAATTCTATCTGAATGGAAAATATGCGTTACCTTGAAATTGCCTTTTACTTTAAAGTTGGGTCTTAGCACTGTCAAGGTTTGGTTTTCTGAGTATGTTTGCAATTCTGGCCTGCCGCTGAATGGAGATCTCCTTGTGCTATGGCTTTAATGAGTAAGGTGGCAATTGTTGATGTTTGTTTTGTGCCAACAATATTTTCGTTTGCTAAGTTATTTGTTGTTAGGTTACTAATGCCAGTTGTCAGATCATTTCCTGAATATTTTGGCTATGTTGTTCTCACATTTAGATCAAAAAAGCGTTTGGAGTAGAATAGGTTTTGGTTTGGGATGTTTGAGAGACAATGCGTTTTTCCGTGTTGTTTAAAATGAGTTGAGATCAATTATCTCTTTGTTAATTTATTCTGTCAGTGTTCACATTTTAGTCTCTCTCCAATGGTTTTTTATATACTTTGAGTTTTTGCAATATTTTGCGGATATGTTGGATAAAGGTGAAAATATTGATGATAAATGGAGATGATTTTTAATGCTTGTTGGGCGCGCTGCAATATTTTACAAATATGGTGGGGAATTGGGAAAATAATGATAAATGGGTGGGGAAATGATTATGTTGCAAGATAATGGTCGTAGATTTGTTGCCCAAAGCTTTTATGCAAATCGATTTCAACGGTATAAGCACCAAATTGGAAAAATTTGGTGTAATTAGGAGAAAGAAAAATGCAAAACAATTTGAAAAAAACAGCAACAGGCGTACTCGTAATATTTGCTTTGCTAATCATCTGCATGCCACTAGCTATGACTCCCGATACATCCGCTCATACACCAGGATGGAACATCCCCACCTTTGCCTACCTCGCAGCCTCACCTAACCCCTATGGCCTTGGCTCATCTCAACCAATGCTCCTTGTCTTCTGGATTAACGTGCCTCCGCCAACAGCCGCGGGCACAACTGGAGATAGATGGAGAGGATTTACAGTTGATGTAACAACTCCGTCAGGACAAGTTGAACACTTCGGGCCAATCAATTCTGACCCAACAGGCTCAAGCTTCTTGCAATACACACCACACGAAACCGGAAACTATACTGCATTCTTTAGCTTCCCGGGCCAAAACCTAAGCAGAACAGGCCCCACAGGCCTCACTGGTCCAGACAGCGTCTATGTCGGCGACTACTTCATGCCAAGCAACACAACACTATCCTTCGTCGTCAACGATACCCCCACCTCATACTTCCAAGAAGCACCCCTACCAGGCGCCTACTGGGAAAGACCCATTAACGAAAACAACCAATTCTGGGCTCAGATAGGTTCAAACTGGCTAGGCCAAAACGAATACGGCGCAACCTACATGAAATACAATCCCTTCGGTCAAGCCCCCAACACTGCCCACGTTATGTGGACCTATCCACTTACCTGGGGTGGTATTGTCGGCGGAGACCATGCAGTTAACGACTACATGAGCTTCTATTCAGGCAGCCAATACCAATTGAAATTCACTAACCCCATTATCATGTACGGTAACTTATACTTCAGCCTCCCAGTAAACAATGCAATTCAAGGCAACGGTGTCACAGCTGTAGAATTGAGAACTGGAAAAACCTTATGGACAAATCCAGCTCTAACATCAGTATCCTTCGGTCAACTATACGACTACGAATCGCCCAACCAGCACGGAACCACAGGCAACTACCTCTGGTACTCTGGAACCGCCATCGGCACAGGAATCACTAACCCCAACCAGACCGCAGTAAACCAATACTTAGGGACGAACAACTTCTTAGGTGCAAACTATGACCCTGGATCTGGTCTCGGCGCAATTGCAGGCATAACCAGCAATTCACAGCCTGTCAATGCTCCGGGAAGCTGGATTGCAGTTGACCCACAAACTGGCAACTTACTATTCAACGAAACCAACGTCCCATCAGGGACACGCGCTTACGGACCACAAGGCGAATGGCTAATCTACAACATCGGCAGAGCCTCAAGCACCTCACCGTTCACATACCTCTGGCAATGGAACAACACTAAACTACCCGGAAACGACGTAGCTGGCGGCATTTCACAATGGCTTCCAGGGAAGGCAAACTATAACATGAGCACAGCATACGACTACAACGTTACACTCTCACAAGCACTGAACCCAACACAATCCTCACTAGGATCTGTTGGCGGCTTCGGCGGATCAGCATCATATAACGCAACAACTGCTCTATTCACAAACAACCCGACAATTCTCAGAGTCTTCCCAGGCGACGTAGTATTTGGTCAAAGCTCAGGACTTCAACAAACACCAGGAACAAGCTCCGGTGTCTGGGGAACACCTGATCCATACACTCTATGGGCAATCAACCTTGACCCGTCAAGAGGCAATATAGGCCAAGTACTCTGGCAAAAAACCTATCCAGCACCTTCAGGCAACATCACCGTTTGCGTTGGTCCAGCTGATAGCGAAAGTAACATCGCAACACTCTACTACCGAGAAACCATGCAGTGGACCGGTATCGACATGCTCACTGGAAACGTAGTATGGGGCCCAACCGCGATGGAAACACCCGCATGGAACTACTACACAGGCACCACAGGTCTCACAAACCCAGTCGGCATCGGCTTCGGACACCTCTACGTTGCAGGCTACGGCGGCATCCTAAGAGCATACGACCTTAAGACCGGGCACATCGACTTCACATACGGTAACGACCCAAGCAACCCGAGAAACAGCACCGCAACCTCAGAAACAGCTTATGGCGATTACCCAACTCAAGTCGCAGCAATCGCTGACGGAAAAGTCTACCTAGTCGAAGAAGAACACTCACTCAACGCTCCAGCATATCACGGCGCAAAAACACGATGTGTTAACGCAACAACAGGCGATTTGCTTTGGGAAATGTACGGCATGAGTTCATGGCAAGAACAGGCAGTAGCTGATGGCTACTACGTGTGGTTTAACATGAACGACCAGCAAATCTACTGTATTGGTCCCGGACAGAGCGCAACATCAATCTCAGTTTCACCCTCAGTAACCGCACAAGGCAATAGCGTACTCATCACAGGCTCAGTCACAGACCAATCGCCAAACGAAGCCCTCAAAGGCACCCCGGCAATCTCAGACGCAGACCAAGGCAGATGGATGGACTACATGGTCACAAAAACCATCACTGAACCCACCGACGCAAAAGGCGTAGACGTCACCCTGCAAGCATTAGACCCCAACGGCAACCTAATCAACATAGGCACCGTTACAAGCGACAGCCACGGTGTATTCAAGAAACTTTGGACCCCCGAAGTTCCAGGCGAATACACAATACTAGCAAAGTTCGCAGGCTCACAATCGTATGGTAGTTCAACCGCAGAAACCGCTGTCGGTATTTCAGAAGCACCCGCACCAACCGCAGCTCCGACACAAGCACCACCAAGCATGGCTGACCAGTACTTCCTGCCAATATCCGCAGTCCTCATCGTCTTCATGATTGTCGTGGCTGCACTCGTAGCGTTCTCTATCGCAAAGAAGCGTTAAATGGAAAAAAGAAATTTCCCCCTTCTTCTTTTTTTGTAAATTTTTAGCTTTTTCTTATTGCCTTTACTCTTTGAACTTGTAAACCCTATTTGTAGGTAGAAAAGTTGATTGCGGCGGGAACTAAAATTCAAGGAAAAAATTGCACTCACCTTAACGATATTGCTGTTCTTATGATGAATGGCATGAAAAATTTTGCGTACTTCCATTGTTTTATGACAAACCTTTTAAACAAATCCTATGAGAGGATGGGGAGAAGCTTTAGGGCTTCAAAAAGAGAGAGGAACTAACATATGCTTAAACAAAAAAATAGAACAGCGGCTGTTATGTTTACATTCCTATTGATTGCCTCAATGAGCGCATCAATAGCTATGATACCAACTACATCCGCAGCAACACCCCACAACCCGGCATGGAACATACCGACTTTCGCACACATATTCCCCACCATTAACCCCATCGGCGTTGGACAAACCACTGTAATCTACATCTTTTTAACACCTACCTACGCAGACACCTTGATGGTTAACAACTACCGTTTTCACAATTACAACTTAACCATTGTAGCTCCAGACGGTCAAGTTACAACCAAAATCTTTGACGTTATTGACGACACCACTTCCAACCAAGGCTACTCGTTCACTCCAGAACAAATCGGCACCTACAATCTGTACTTTAACTTCCCAGGACAAAACGTCTCTGACTACCCACATCTCTCCAACTCTGCATACCTCTATGACTACTACCTTCCTAGCAGTGCAAACACTACCTTGACATAACTGAAGAGCAAATCGAGCATGTAGCACTAAATCCCTTGCCAAGTGAATACTGGACAAGGCCCGTCTACGGAGAAAACACACTCTGGTACCTAATTGCCTCTAACTGGCTAGGCTCCGGCGCACCTGGATATGGTGGAAGCTTGGGACCCAACCAGCGGCAATTCACTGCCAGTGCAGTCGGCTCAGAAACAAACCACATTATGTGGACTAAGGAAGTTCAGCCCGGCGGCGTTGTAGGCGACGACAACTTTGAGAAAAAGGCAAACACCTACTTTGAAGGAACCGCATACGCACAGCGATTCACCAACCCCATCATCGTTTATGGGCGTCTCTACTACAAGGAACCCTTATCCTTTGCAGCAACCGGCGGAGACACAGTCTGCGTTGACTTGCGTACAGGACAAGAAGTCTGGAGAAGAGATGACGTGCCAGCATTATCTTTTGCTTTCATCTACGACCTTGAAACCCCCAACTACCACGGCGTTTACCCAGCGATCCTATTCACAAGCAACTTCGGCCGAGCGTTTGATGCAGCAACTGGCGACCCACTCTTCAACGTTACAAGCGTACCTTCAGGATCAGCTGCAACAACAGTGTTCGGTCCATTAGGTGAACATATTCGTTACACCTTCTGGAACAACGGCACAACAAACGCCCCTGACTGGTATTTGTGTTCATGGAACTCCAGCAAAATGTGGGACGGATCAAGCACCACATGGGCAATTCAAACAACTACAACTAATGGCGTAACCGCAGTTCAAGCTAGCCAAGGCCGATTCTACGATACTCTTGATTCAAATACACAGAACGTCTCCATCGGGTCATGGCGTAACTCAATGCCAAACACACCAAGCATTATAGCGGCATTCTACGGCGACATCCTACTCTGCAGAAACGGCTCCTATCCAGCACTTGGCGACACAGGCGCACCCTACACATACTTCGCAATTAACCTAAACGCATCAAAAGGCGCCATCGGCAGCGTAATTTGGAGAAACACAATCCAGCCTCCGGCAGGAAATATCACCACTGTCTCATTTGCAGGTGCAGACGCCCAAGCAGGCTACTTCTGCGAATCCTACCGCCAAACACAACAATTCGTCGGCTTCAACCTACGCACAGGCGAACGCTTATGGATATCTGACCCACAGCCAGCACTTGACTACTACGGCAGCACCGGCCCCGGCACACTATCAAACGTCGTGGCTTACGGGCGAATCTACAGCAGCGCATACTCAGGCGTTCTCCACTGCTATGACATGGCAACCGGACACATACTCTGGACTTATGGCAACGGCGGCGACGGCAACAACACACGCAGCGGTTTCGAAGTCCCAGGACCTTACCCAACCTTCATCAACGCAATCGGCAACGGCGTAGTCTACCTCGTAACCACCGAGCATACCTTTGAAACACCCATTTACAAAGGCGCTTTAGCCCGTGCAGTCAACGCATCCGACGGCTCCGAACTCTGGACCATATCCGCAGCAACAGGTGAATTCGGCGCAGAAAGCTACGCAATCGCAGATGGCTACTCAGTGTTATTCAACAGCTACGACGCACGCATCTACAGCTTAGGAAGAGGCCCAAGCCAAACCTCAGTTGAAGTTGGACCCAAATCCTCAACCTTCGGCGGCTCTGTAGTCATTGAAGGCTCAGTTACCGACATATCTGCAGGAACCAACCAAAACGAGCAGGCAGCCAGATTCCCAGACGGCGTCCCAGTGTCCTCTGACATGAGCATGAAGGACTGGATGGGATACGTCTACCAACAGCAACCTAAACCTAACGCAGCAAACTTCACAGGCGTCGAAGTTACCTTAAGCGTAATCGACCAAAACGGCAACCCACGCACCATAGGCACAACAACCACTGACTCAAACGGCTACTACAGCTACGTTTGGACACCTGACATCTCTGGCAAATACTCGCTCACCGCATCCTTTGCAGGCACTAACGGTTACTGGCCATCAAGCCAAGAAACAACCTTCAACATCGTTGAACCAGCAGTCACCGCTACACCGCAGCCAACTCAGCCTCCAAGCATGGCAGACCAACTATTCGTGCCAGCGTTTGCAGGTCTGTTCGTAGCAATCATCATAGTTATTGTTCTTGTAGTTATGATGATGCTGAAGAAAAAATAAGTAGAGATAGAAACTATCTCTCCCTTCTTTATTTTTTTGTTTCTAAAAACTTGCTAAATTGTAATAGAAAAAAATTTTTGTGTTGATTTATGTTTACAGTTGAGGTCCGTTGGTACCGTCGGGTTTGTTTTCTGGATGCGTTTCCAGCCAGGCATGCTTCCCGGTGGTGGTTCTCCCTTTGCAAAGGTTCGGTCTCCCTGAGTTGTGGGTTGGTTTGCCATTACATAGATTGCTACGGAAGCTATGGCTGCTACGGCTACGATCATTAGGGTAGCAACTTTTGCTGCTTGTTTTTTGTTAGCTATGTTTTCGCTTGTTAGTGTAGTGTTGTTTCGGAGAATTAATGCCAGGCTTTAGAACACTAAAACGTAATTTTGCGTGTGTTGTTCTGAATGTTAGAACGGATATTGGGTGAAAATCTCTGCTTATTAGAAGTTAAAATGAGAAAAAATTAGCCGTTTGGCTAATTGGACATTATGTTGGTGGAGGCGGTGGTGGCAGTTTAGTGTTTGTGTTTGCAGCGACTTTTTTGTGGTAGACTCTTGCGGCTATGCATAGTATTGCGACGGCGATTGCGAAGTAGAATGGCCACTGAAAACCTGCTGAAACATTAACTGCTACGTTGTGTCCTCCTGTCAAGCCTTCGGGGAGGTTTATTGTGCCTGCGCCGACAATTGGAATTGCCATTCCTGTAAAGTTTTCCGCTCCAAAACCTATGCTGAAAAGTGAAACTGCCATTGCTATTACTGATATTAGGGGTTTTTTGTATCCGAAGCCTAGCAGTTTCATTGAGTAAGGCTTGTTTGGTTTTAGTGAGTAGATTAGCAGTACTACTGCGCCTATGGTTAGGGTTAAGGTTCCTACAATGGTTGCTGCCCAAATCAGTGGAATAGTCAATGGCGTGCCCATTACAGCTATGCTTATGTTTACTGGTGAAACGTTGACGGCGACCATTTCTGGGTTGCTGCCCATGGAGAGTTTCCACCATGGAACAAACCACGAAACTGCAACTAGTACCAAGGTGGATACGGCTGCAGCCAACGCTAAAAAGTTGATTTTGTTCTCCATACCTGTCACCTATGAGTTTACGGGGATGCTGCCCACGTCGATTACGTCGGTTACTTGGATGTACATTCCGTTAATGTTCAATGACATGTTGGTGGCGTAGAGTTCGGCTTCTGTTAAGTCTGGGTAGTTGGTTTGAATGTAGTTTTGTGCTTCCTGTGTTAAGTAGCCTGTTATTGTTACAGTGGCTGTTTGGCCTGAAGGTATTGTGATTGGGGTTGAAAGGCTTATGACGCCGGCAGGGTACATGTCTTTTGTTACTGCCATGTCAGAGTTTAGGGCGTTTAGGGCTGTGTCGGAGTTCTTGTTGTTGGTTAATTCAAATTTGATTGTGCAGATGTTGGTTTCTGGGTCGATTTCTGCGCTGATGAATTTGGGCTGGAAGAAATCGCTGAAATCGTCACTTGTTGATATGTTATAGTTGTTTGGGTTGCCGTTTGGGTTGAAGGGGCTGTCGCCGTTGTAGTTGTTGTCGTTTGGGTTTAAACTGTTGTTATCGCCGTTCTGGTCGTGGTTTAGAAGATTAGTTAACTCAGGCGGAATAACAAGTTGAGTTAAGTCTTCGCGGTAAATTACAACCACCGCCCCGATTGGCCCTAAAATAGTTCCTATCGTTATTAATGTGAGGATGATGCCAACTGCTTGCATGTATTGTTCAGATCCTGAGCAGCGGTGGCTTGCTCGCAGATTTTAAGCTTTCTTTGGTTAACTTTTGGTTTTAACGGTTAGTTGAGAAAATAATGCTGTGAGTTTATGTTGGTGAGGTTGGTTGTAAGGGGGAGTTAAAAATTTTTTAGAAATGTGGTGTGTAGTTGAACCGTGATTGTAATCGTTTTTGATACTGGGCTCTTGCCTCAAAACCAGTTGGTTCTAAGACATTGAGGAAGCCCAGCGTTTCCCTACTTTAAAGAATTTTATCGCTCATGGAGCTTTAGCGTAACACAAAGAATTAACCTGGTCGGTAGTTTGAGATTTAGGGTGCTACGTCAATTGTTCTTAGGTTCGAAGGAAGCGGACGAAAAAGTTGTGCCTCTGAAAAATAGAGGAAAAACAAAGTTAAGGAATAGTTTTTGTTTTTGTGTCGGCTATGCTTTTGTGAGAGTTATTTCTAGGGTAGAAACCATGCGCGACCTTGTCTCGCCTTCTCTTGGTGGCATTTCGGTTGTGCCGATTCCTATCTTTGAGACTTTCAGGTCTTTTATGAAGCGGTTTCTTGCGATTTCTGCGCAGTCAACTGCTGTTGTTATGGCTTGGCCTCTTGCTTTTAAGGTGATTTCTTTTTGAGAGCCAGAGAATGCTGTTATGATAGCGAGTACATAGCTCATGGGTGGTTTGTTTCCGACAAATATTACGTCATTAGTTTTTTCAGACATGTATTTTCAATCCGTTTACGCTAAGTAAGCCCGTCGTCACCTATAAACCAAATTTTGGTCTATTGGTTTTAATCTTGTAGTTGTGGGCGTGGGTCGAAGTTAACAGGCAATTTTTGTGGTTATCCTGCTTCTCTTTTTGTTTTTCCACATTTTGTGCATCTGAAGAAGGTGATTGTTGAATGGATTGTTTGGTTTGCAGTTTCGACAGTCCATGTTTCGCTTTCGGTGTGACCGCATGTTTGGCAGACTATTTTAACGGTTGGTAGTTGTCTTAGTGCAGCTGCCTTTTTGTCTATTACTGCGATTTCTGCTGGTTTACCATAGAGTTTGTTTGTTTTTTGTTTTGTTTCTTCTTGTTCTATGGTTTTTTGGTATTTGCATTTTGGGCACTTACGGATGGTGCCTCTTTTGGTTATTTGGAGCAATGCTCCGCATTCTGGACAGAAATTCATTTGGGTTCACCTCAGCAAGGCGTTTTCATAATGACGATTTGATTTGTTATGCATGCTCAAACTAATTTAGAGTTATTGCACAGATTGAGAGATTCCATAAAGATACATATTGAGTTTCTTTTAGATTCTATTGAGTTTGTTATTTTGCGTCCAAATCTTGTAGCTAAGGCTGACTTGACTGAAGTATTGCAATAATGTTTAAGGGTTTCTCGGTGGTAAGATACCCGTTGCTGGGGTGGTTTGGTTTGAGGGGTAAACCATGGCCAGTAGAGGAAGAGAGGCAACTGCGTGAGGTTCGAGCAGGGTCTTGGTATTACAGAAATTTCTCAGGGTATGGGTAAACCTCGTCTTTGTGTTAAGGCTAAATTTTACAATTTGGGTTAGTCAGTAAAAGTTGCTGCTGTCTCACAGTGCAACGCTGTAGCAGCAGTAGCAGCAGCAACTACAGCCCCCGTTACTTATCCTATCCAAAAGCGTGATGCTAACTCTCCTGATTGTGGTAGTGCAGTATTTCATGCTTCGGAACTTAAAAGGGAGGGGCCTTTGCCCAGTATTGAGGAGAAGCTTCGGGTTTTGGATGCGGCTCTTGTTGCGCTGGAGAAGCCTGGTCTTAGCTTGGCTGAGGTTTCGAGGTTAAACAAAATTATTTTGGGTGTGAAGGTCTATCAGGAGCTATTTGTTCATTTTGTAAATTATCGTGCTTTGGAAAATGAAGTTGTGGAGTTGAGGCGGCGACTTGCGTCGGAGAGAGAGCAAAAATAGGGTATGTGTTCGAAGGTTCAATTCTGAGCAGATCGAAGCGCAGTGGCAGGGTCTCCGAGAAGAGGCTCGGCTCTACGAACTTCAAAAGACTGTGGAGTTTCAAGAAGTTAAAGGTGATAATGAAAAGTTCTTCACGGGAGTCTGTCATCTGAAGCAGTTTAAGTATCAGCTTGCCTTAGCGGATCTGTACCGGCAAAACCAGTTTTTGGCAGTCAGGTGGCCACGGCAAACTGGTAAAAGCACCTTTATTGGAGCATTACTGCTGCAGGATGCCTACCAAAAAGAAGACCTAAACATTGCGTTTATTGGTCCGAGTTGGCGTCAAACCAAACTTAACCTTCGAAGGGTAGCGGGTTTTTGTCGTAATCTTCCAGGTGGAATTTGTCATATTCAGAGGACTCGGATAAGCTTCAAGAATGGTTCCGTTATAGAAGCTTTCCCCAACTATCCTGATACTATCCGAGGCAACACATTTCACCGTATTTGGTGGGATGAAGTGAATTTCATGGCCTCTGACGATGACCTCTATGATGCAATACTCTTTACTCTGGGGACTACGAACGGTAAGTTGGTTGCTAGCAGCACCCCTTTCAATAGTGATTCGCTTTTTTGGAGAATGTGCAACCACAAAGGTTTCGGGGATTTTGTTAGGCATCATTTTTCTTATGAAGCTGCGCTTGAACCAGACGGACCATTGAATGCGCAGATGATTGAGAGGATTCGCCGGCAGTTTGGGGATGATCCTGCTCGTTGGCGTCGGGAGATGGAGGCTGAGTGGGCTGAAGACGAGGACGTTTGGTTACCTCAGAGTTTGATTGTTTCCTGTGTTGGCACCATAAAGACTTGTGGAGAAGACCTTGAAGAATACGACGTTGAAAAACGTTACAGTGGCGAGTTTTTTCTGGGCTTAGATATCAGGTAAAGGACTACACTCACTTAGTGTTGTTGAGCGAGTTGATCGAGTGATTTATTTGAGGCATCAGAAACTTTTTTCGCATCCAACTACTCACGCTCACGTCTTAGGTTACATTAAGCGGCTGCAGGACCAGTGGGGAGGCTTTGAGAAGATCCGCGTTGACTTTACTCGTGAAGGACCCAGCCTCATTAAAGACATGGAAAACGCTGGGATAGAGAACGCTGAAGGAGTTAACTTTAGTGTTCCCCGAAAGAGTGAAATGGCAAATCTCCTAAAGCAACGCATGCTTAACCAACAATTCAGATTTCCTCTGCTTAACTGGGAGAAGCCCTACAGAAGCGACTTGTGTACGGAACTAAATGTTGAAAAGTATCAGTTGCGCAAAGACGGAAACATTGGTTACTGCCATCCCAGCGGTACCCATTATGATGTTTTCTGGAGTATAGCTTTGGCCATCTATGCAACAGTCGAAATGCAGCCCGAGCCCTTTTTTGCTGTTATACCTCGTTAGGACTAAACCAGCTATCATTAAAGTTGGTAATTCGAAAAGTCTATTGTTTAGTCGAGGCAGGGTTTGATTACATTTCAGAATTAGAGGCCTAAAATCTTCCGAAAGCGCAAACTGCGGTCTGATCGTCATTTGGATAGCCTCTTTAGTTTTGCTAACTTTGGGTGGGATTCGATGTTGTTTAGAGTTGGTGTGAAATTTTTCCTTGATCAGGTGGGGACCTTAAACGTGAAAATAGTGGCTTTCCATCTGAAGATTCACATGTTGTTTTGTGGCATTGTTTAAATCAAAGGGCTCAATGGAGTTGCCCTTAAGTTTTTAAGGGTGCTTTACCTAGGAAGACAGTAGTATAACGTGGAGAGTATTTTTATGTCAGTTACAATTGGAGTTCTTTTTAGACGAATTGTCGATGATTTGAAGGTTCACGACAAAGATCCTAACAGTTATTTGAATAGCCCGAAAAGCGACCTAAACAATCCCAATTACGATATTAACAATCAAAGTAGTGTCATCAATAATCAGTACAGCAGCCTTAATGATGCGTCAAATACTGCAAAGAACAAGGAATTAAGAAGGAACGCTCTAAGGGACCTAATCAAAATGTATCTGTCAGACTATATTTCTGAAGAACGGGCAGAGAAACTTGTTGAAGAATATGTTCCCTAAATTTTAATTGCCGTAGGAGGGATTCGAATCCACGAACGCTTATGCGCTAGGGTCCTGAGTTAAAAAACTGCTCTTAGTTTTTGAAGGGTTTTCGGGGTCATTTAATTAGACGTTGCAGTATGATGTGTGCGGCTTTTTTATCTAGTGGCTCATTGCCGTTTCCACATTTAGGCGAGTATATGCATGATGGGCAACCTTCTTTGCATTCGCAGGTTTCAATCAGATCTAACGTTTTTTCTAGTAGGGGTTTTATGTTTGAATAGAGGTTCTCTGAAATACCAATTCCCCCCTCAAAACCATCGTAAATAAAGACCGTTGCTTTTCCAGTATCCGCATGTATGGCAGTTGACATTCCGCCTATATCCCATCGGTCACACATAGCAAACATTGGCGCCATCGCAATAATGGCGTGTTCAAGGGCATGTAACCCGCCGTCGAAATTCAAGCCTTTTTCTTCAATTTCTTCCCTGATCTGTTCTGGAACAGTAAACCAGAAACCTACCGTTTGGAAGGATGAAGAGGGTAAATCAAGCGTATGTTTCTTGATGACCACATCGTTGGATTTAACGACATACGAAGGATAGTTTTCAGTGATTGTTAATTCGCCCAGTGCAGTTTTGAGGTCTTTCTTTTTCTCTTCAAAAGTTTTTTTGATTGCTACTTCGACGGTTTTCTGGGTTTCAGTATAATAGTTAGTGCTCTCTTGGCGGACCGTTGCAGTGCAATTGTTGATATCCAGTTCTAGTGAGCGGTAGCTTTCGCCTTGATGCAGAAGAATCGCTCCTTCATGGGTTTCCTCATATGCCTTGTTTAGCGGTAGTGTTTCGAGGATTTGTCCGTTGCAGAGTACTTTTACTGTTTTTCCGCTGATGCTTTCAAGGTTAACAACCATTGTTGCTCTTTCCTGCCCAGTGTAGATCCAGCCTTGCGGGGTTTTTTTCAGGAGGTTCTTTTCGGCTAGGGTTTGGATGCTTTCTTTGAAGAGTTCCGGGAAGTATTTCTGGTCAGACTCGGCTATGGGTAACTCGTCGGCTGCGCACATGATGTGGCCTGAAGTAATCTGATGATTATGCAAGTCAATAATGGCTTGCTCATGCGGCCGTTCAAAGAAGTCCTGGGGATGCTTCATGAAGTATTGGTCAAGAGGATTCTGGAATGCAACCAGGGTTACGGTTGACTCGTTTTTGCTTCTGCCTGCCCGTCCGGCTTGTTGCCACGTAGATATAACTGTCCCAGGGTAACCGGAAATTATCACTGCGTCCAGGGAGCCTATGTCGATGCCAAGTTCCAATGCGTTTGTTGAAACTAATCCGATTAGGTCCTTGTTTTTTAGGCGATTCTCTATTTCCCTCCGCTCCTGAGGAAGGTAGCCTGCCCTGTAGGCAGTTACTGAACTGTACAGCTTGGGGTTTCTACGTTTCAGGTCTTCTTTTGTCCATCTTGTTACAAGTTCAGCCATTTGCCGCGAGGTTGTAAAGCACAGCGTCTGCAGGTTATTTAGGACGCTTACGGTTAGCAGGTCTTTGGTTTCTTGATGGGTTGATCGGCGAATCGTTTTTTGTGGGTTAATGAAGGGTGGATTCCAGAATACGAATGACTTTTTGCCTCTTGGAGAGCCATCGTTTGAGACTAATTCGAAGTCTTTCCCAGTTAGTTTCTTTGCGTGCTCCTGGGGGTTAGCTATGGTTGCTGTTGAGAGTATGATTTGGGGTTCAGAGTGGTAGTACTTGCAGATTCTTAGCAGACGTCTGAGGAGCATGGCTACGTTGGAGCCGAA
This sequence comes from uncultured archaeon, assembly GCA_963716035.1. Lineage (GTDB taxonomy): Archaea > Thermoproteota > Bathyarchaeia > Bathyarchaeales > Bathycorpusculaceae > Bathycorpusculum. Next base: position 826,513 of record OY970286.1, read on the forward strand.
AACGCCTCGGTAAACATGCGCCTCGTCAAGTATGATGTAGCGTAGGTTTCCGAAGAAGGAGCGCCAGAGTTTATGCCATGGCAGGTACAGATGCAAACCATACGGGTTAGTCAAGATTATTCTTGAGTTTTCCCGAATAAATGCGCGCTGCTCTTTCGGCGTGTCGCCATCATAAACGTTAGAATCTGCTTTAATGCCGGTGCCTTGCTCGATTTCCCGTAAAACTTTAAGCTGATCATTTGTTAATGCTTTTGAGGGGTAAATATAGAGCGAGGTTGCTTTCTTATCGTTTGCGAGGGCATCAAAAACGGGGATGTTAAACGCTAAAGTTTTTCCTGAAGCCGTATGGGTGTTTATAATTACATTTTTGCATTGACGTGCCTTGTTTATGGCTTCAGCCTGATGGGAATAGAATCTGATTTTCTTTTTCTGCAAGTAGGCGCTAATGTTTTCCGGAAGAGGCTTCTCCAGTTCTCCATAACACGCTTCTTGTGCAGGAATTACTTGAGTATGCGCAATAGGACTTTGTGGGGACAGACTTTTCTGTGAGGTAGGTTCTTTCTTTGGGGTGTTTGCGGGTTTTGTTTGTGGCGGTTTGCTGATTGGGGTCGGCCTGAAATTGTTTGGTCTGCTGCCGGGTGTGAGGAAGGTGCCGCATTCTTTGCAGAACAAACTCTGGGAGTATTCCTGATATGAGTGGTTTCTGCCACATTTTTTGCAGTAGTAAGAAGTCGGCAACTTTTTCCAGCTATAATCAATGGTATTGTTATAAAAGCGCTATTGCAGAAATCCACTTTTACTTTCAACGCATACCTACATAACTGCGAAAAATAGAATAAAAATTAGAGGGTTAATGTTGAGCTTTTCCGCCTCGATACTTCCTGTTGAGCAGGACCGCTAGAACAACTACAACCACACCTACAATCACTATTATGGCGATGTTGATTATGCTTAGCAGTGGATTTTCCGCTTGCTCTGTCGCTGAGTCGATGACTTGGATTGTGCCTTCTTCTCCTAGTACAGCGTAGATTTCTTTGCCGCTTGGAGCTGCGGAGACAGCGATGGGGTTTCCTGGGAGGCTTATCGTGTCTGTAACCTTGTTTGTGGCTGTGTCGATAACCGATATTGATTGGGCGAATTCGTTTGTGACGTAGGCGCTTTTGCCGTCAGGTGTTAACGCTATGTTTCCTGGTAGTCTACCTACTGGCACTGTTGTTTTGACTGTGTTGCTGGCTGTATCTATTACTGAGACAGAGTTGTTTTGGTTGTTAACTACGTAGATTGTTTTGTCATCTGGTGTAATTGCGACTCCGAAAGGTTCGGTTCCTACTGTTATGGTTGCAGTTATCTTGTTGGTAGCTGTGTCTAAGGCGGATACTGAGGCGTTTGCTGCGTTGGTAACATAGACGGTTTTGCCGCTATGGCTCATGGCTACTCCCCATGGGCTCGTTGGAGTATCTATAGTCGCGGTTACTTTGTTGGCGGATAAGTCTATGACGGAGACGGTGTTGCTGACTTCGTTGGCGACAAATCCGGTTTTGCCATCGGGTGTTAACGCTATTTTGACCGGGTAGCTCCCAACAGGCATAGTTGCTACCAGCTGATTTGTGGCGGTGTCTATGACGGAGACAGTGTTGCTTCCGCAGTTGGTAACGTAGACATATTGGCCGTTTGGTGTGACGGCGGTGCCTACGGGTTGGGTTCCAACCGTTACTGTGGCGGTTACATTGTTGGTTGAGGTGTCTAGTACCGATAATTGGGCGTTTGAGTAGTGGGTTATGTAGGCGTGTGATCCGTCGGGTGAGAATGCTACGCTGGAGGGTTGGTTTCCAACGGGGATTGTGGTTTTAATTGTGTTGATGGCGAGTGTTGACTGAGCCAACACTGCGGCTGCGCATAGTAACAATACGATGATGTGAATACGGTTAATTTTCGACAATCTGATTGGCACCCATTTGTTTGTTATCTCCTGAATTGTAAACCTGTTCTAATATACGTTTAGGGAATTACAATATACAAAGTAGTTTTCTTTAATTTGATTCAAAACATGGCTAGTCTTGACTTGGAGTGTCAGGGCTCCCTGAATTCGCGTTAAATTTATCAGGAAGCTGAGGCATTAAAGGCAATTAATCGCTGGTATACTAATGAAGTCACCATTTCCCAAAAGAGAGACTTAAATCATGGAATTCTTTGACTTAATGAGCATCTCACACCGCTACATGGAATTACTCGATCCTACATCTCCCAAAAAAATCATTCACCTCGGCCAAATGCTCAAGCTCAAAAAAGGTAGCCATGTCATCGACTTCGGCTGTGGCTGCGCCGAAGCTCTCACTCTCTGGGCTGAAAAATTCGGTGTCACCGGTGTTGGCGTCGATATATCCAATGATTTCTGCGACCGAGCCAAAGATAAGGTGGCCAAGAAAGGGTTATCGGGGCAAATAAAAATCGTGTGCTCCCCCGGATCTGACTGTGTCTTCGAAGAAGGCTCATTTGATGCTGCAACATGTATTGGGGCAACTTTCGCTTTCGGCGGCTTCCAGCAGACAATCAAGGCGATGAAGCGGGCGGTGCACCCGAATGGGCGCCTAGGCATCGGCGAAACCCACTGGCTATGTAATCAAGTACATCCGCAATATGCACAAAAACAGACAAGTACCTACACGGAACCAGAACTGGCCCAATTTGCCAGATACGAAGGCTTTGAACTCGAATACATCATCCGTTCTAGTCGCGATGACTGGGATAGATACGTCTCGGACAGTTGGTATGGACTGATACGCTGGCTTGAAGAGAACCCCAACCACTCTGATCATGACCAGGTATTCAAGTTCTTCCGAGATGACCAGGATGACTATTTACAGTTCCAAAGTCAATACATGGGTTGGACATTGTACTGTCTTGCTCCTATGAAGTCTCATCTGCCTGGAAGTCACTGAATGGGTTCTGGCAAAAAAGATTTTTAATGGTGCAGTGGGTGGGATTCGAATTCGAACTCTACAATTCACAAACCCAAGTTCCTTCTTACAGATTTGGATGCGGCAGCCAGGGAAAAGAGAACACAAGAATAAACCCTGAAGTAAAAGCAGTTTTAGCCGAAAACGAATAACCGTTTATTGCGGTATTTTCAAGCTATGTATTTAGCTCTAATTTAGAGAGTATTAACTGCTGTTTTGCTTCTTTGAATTGTCTGCTTGTATCTGTTTCGAACGATTGGCATTGGCTTGCTTCTGTCTTGCGCTATTGGCAGCGTTTGCTTTTTTTGCTATACTGCCTTTGTTTGGGGAGCTTGATGTCTTTCCTACTGGATAATTTTGTTTACGCAAAATATTCGCCTAAGTCATATAGCACTTCATTCTTCTTAATGTGTATTGAGTGTCCAAAACAGGTTTTTTTCCGTCGAGAGTGCGCATTTGGCAAATGGTTATTGGAGAGAACCTTGATATTGATTGCGTCTGCAGTCGATGCAACTACTGTGCATAAGGTCTGAGGTAATTTGGTAAAACGAAGAGACCCCTATGAAGTTGAGTGTAGAAGTGATATTGATGAATTTATACGTCGAGCACAAAGATGGAATCCTCTTTATGCAAGATTAATCAATGCCTTAGCTAGGCTCCCTGAAGAGGTTTATCGGTTTACTTTGGCGAATGTTTCTTTTCATGCGGGTCAAAGTCAGACGTTGGAAGTTAAAGATTTAACCAAGTCCTGCATGATAATTTTGAAGCGAACCGATTCAGAATCTCTAATAGCACACGAAATCGCTCACGCCTACCTTGGGCACGCAAAAACTAGAATCGGAATAAACAACATAGAGGTAGAAGCGGAGGAGTTAAGAAAGAACTGGGGTTTTAAGAAAAAAGAAATCTGCCCAAGTTATCCCCGATGGTGCCCTCAATGCCATAACCCCCACTGCTCCGAAAGTCGAGCGGGAAAACTTGGCTAATATTTCTACTTTAGGTTAACATGGACTATGTTTTGCCAATTTATCATTATGGAAGAACTAGAATTTTTGTTCAACCCCGAAAGTTTTTGCGGCAGGCAGTCCCTGATTGGAGATGATAAACCTACCCATTTCCAGCTGAAGACTTAGGGAATTTTTGGTGGCATAATCCGCTAAGAGCTTGTATGATCCCATGTCGAGTGTGCTTCTCTCAACGGTCAAGACAAGGCCAACTTCAGGCATGTCAAACATTTTGGTCTCTATTCCACAACTGTCTCGTATTTGTCGCTTTATTTTCATAGCTTCGGACATGTTCATATCAGGTCGTGGCTATATTGGCTTAAAGACTAATTGAATGTTATCGTTAAAGTCCGTCTTCAATTAAAAGCATCTTTAGATAGTTTACTCTGCCTCCAGTAATGGCACCCTCATAGCCTATATTGATGGCTTGGTTGGTACGGATTAATGGGATTTAGAGCATGAGCAAACAGGTAACAAGCTTTTTGCTTTTGTCATTAATAGTGTACTCAGCGTTTCTGATCAGCGGGATAACTGTTTCAGTTTTGTTTCAGGTAACTATCATACCAACCTCTGCACATATTAGTATATGGTGATAAAGCAAAATGCAAAGAACTAAAATAGTAATCGCTCTGGCCGCTGTAGCAGCATTAACCTTGGCGTTGGTCGGGTTAGCAGCAGCCCAGACAGCACAAAACCAAAACTACACAAACGCAACCCCTAACTCTCAAGCACCTAACGATGGGTTCTGGGGGTGGATAGGAAACTGCTTTGGTTACAGAGCAGCACAAGGATACCAAGGTCAATACGTTTCTCCTCCTGCAGGAGTTAACGCAACAGCCCCTGCCCCCTACCAAGCCGGCTACGGTTATGGCTATGGTCCCTGCTGGGCATGGCGGTAAATAATCCATCCAAAATTACTTTCTTCTTTTTATGATTGCTTGAAAAGGTACTTCTAAGTTCATGGATAAAGAAAAATTGCAAAATCTGAACCCTAAAAAACCCCTTAACCATTCACATTCTCTGTTGCACTTTTTAAGAAGCCCTATAAAGGTTAAGATGCAACATACCTTTTTGTGTTTTCAAAAAGAAGAAGAGGAACTGCTATCGTAGAAACCGCAAAGGGAATACTAGTAGTCAGCATCGATGGTCGAAAGTTTTATTTGCCCGGTGGAGGCGCAGAGGATGATGAAAGCAGAGAACAAGCTGCAATCAGAGAATTGAAAGAGGAAACAAATCTGGAAACAGTCGATTGCTCATTCTTGTTTGAATTTGAGGGTTATAGCAACAGTCACAAAGTTTTTTTGATAAAGACCTCCGGAGAGGCGAAGCCCTGTAACGAAATTAGGTATATAGATTACTTTAATGGAACAAACCTTATAGTTTCAAGCGTCACATGGGACATAATCGAGTTATATCTCAAGAAAAAGTTCTCGGAAAAGTGATACGCTGTTTTTCATACTCTTAAAAAGCGTTAGAAACAGAGATTGACGGAATTTGGGTTAATAAAACCATAATCAAAACTTCAAAAACATTTTTCTCAAAATTCGCTCTCAAATAAGTCATGACAAGGCAGTTCTGCTTTCCTTTTGGGCTGAAACTAACTGTTGTAAAATAATAATTGCTGCTTTTATCGAGCGGTTCGTTTTCGTTACCGTATTTTGGTGAGTATATGCATGAGGGGAAGCCCTCTTTGTATACGCAGATCCAGAAAAAGTCATTCTCTTATCTAGAGAATGCCCCTAGTTGGGTTTGTTTGATGCTTTTTTTTCCTTTGATTTTTTTCTGTTCCTCTGTGATTAAGCCTAGTCTTTCTATAAGTTGCAGACAGTTTTCTGGTGCGTAGCCGTGGTAGTGGTTGTTGAAGTAACCGTAGACTTTTTTGACTTTTGAAGCGGCTTCCTGCACTTTTGGCACCCACGGCTCCAGTTCCTCTTTACTATAGCGGTAGTCAAACCAGATGGGGCCGCCGTGGCCGTGCCAGCGGAAATAAGCGAAATCTGTTGTTAGATGCATCTCTGGCGGCAGCAGAGGTTCATCAACTGAGGTGTAAGCAACGCTGAAGCGCTTAAGCAAATCCATAGTGTCGGTTTGGGGTGCAAGCCAAGTTAAGTTTCTAAACTCCACAGCAAAGCGGAACCTTGGGTCAAGCATTTCGAAAAATTCTTGCAAGTTTTTTGGGTTGTAACTGTACATTGGCGGCAGCTGAATTAGGAGACAGGCGAGTTTACCGCCCTGCTGCAGCGGCAGCACCAGATCTAGGAACTATTTGAGGTCAGTTTTGACGTCTCCTCTTAGGCCTAGAGCTTTGTCATGGGTTATGATTTTGGGTAATTTTGCGGTGAAAAAGAAGTCTGCTGGGGAGTACCTTAGCCAGCCCATGACGGTGCTTTTTGTTGGGTTTCGGTAGAAAGTTGAGTCTATTTCGGCTGTTTTGAAAATATGTGTGTAGCTTCGGAGTTTGCTTCGGCTGCTGCGTTTCTCGTAGAAGACGCCTTCCCATTCCTTGTAGCTCCAGCCACAGGTGCCCAAAAAGATGTTGCTCAAAGCCTCGCCTTCAGCTCGCCAACAACTTGCTCGAGACTGTCATAAGTTCTTTCTGGAAGCTTAGCGAGCACGTCTGATAGGTGCACTCGGCTGTCGGGGGTTAGGTCTATGACTTTCCAGCCTTGGTCCGTAATCAACTGTGATTTGCTAGCGGGGAAGTTGGCATATTCTTTTAGGACTGCTTTGGCGGATTCAGTTCCCACTGCACTTGTTGTGGGTATCCAGTTGCCTGTCATTATATGCTGCTGAGAGCGCAATGCGTCGCTATTCATTCGTAAGCCGTGATAGGATAGGATTATTTTTTTGGGATGCGATTCTTGTGCTCTTTGTTCAATGTCGCTTAATTCGTCGTCGGTAAACTGGTAGATGTTGTGTTTGCCTTTGCCAAAAAGCCGAGAATAGACGACGTCGTTTTGTATTATGGGTTTTTGAGTGGATAGGTCAACGCTTTGGATTATGCCGAAATCCTGCATTAAACCACTGACCTGAGATGTAAATGGTGCTCTGTACTCCCAAACAAGCCTTAAACCATCCAGTGAAACGGAGCTAAAGAAATCCCTCGCCGCATTTAGTCGCTCTCTGTCTAAAACATAAGCGGTCGGCGTTTCAAGCACAAAGTAGGGTGTATCCAAAACTTTGCAGTAGGCTTTGATGCGGTAGAACACTTCAAACGCTGGATCTGTAGGCTTTAAGCCAATTTGGTGGGTTAGGTGTTGGTGGCAGCGCACCGAGAAAGTGAAGTCTTGAGGAACCATTCGGCGCCAACCCTCAACAACCCTCTGCGATGGGTACTCGTAGAAGGTGTAGTTTACTTCAACAAAATTGAACAGCTCACTATACGCCTTTAGCGCGGGCTTGTTTTTGATGTTGAAGTATCCCCATCCGCCTGTCCCGATGAGATACTGAGGCGATGCTGTCATTGTGCGTCAATAGAAAGGGGGTGATGAGGTTCCTATTTTGTTTTTTCTACAAGGTGAAGTGCAAAAAGTGCCCTTGGAAGCTACAAGCACCACAATGGTCGAGGCATCAAGGATATTGCTCACTTTAAGTCTCGACTCACCTGTTTATCCGAGTCTTTTCTTCAAATCGACTAAAACCGATTTTGTGGTTATCAGAGTTTATGGAGAGACTTGATTTAACCCGACCCTGCGATGCTTGCGGCACGATTACTGATGTTTTGTCTTAGCTACAGATCCCCAGATAAGCAACAGAATGGCTGCAATGAGCACTAAGCCTGACAAACCTCCCATTACTCCATCCGCGATGGGGCTCTTGCCTGCATATTGATATGCCAACCCTGCGATGGTGGCGCCGAGGGTAGAACCAAAGGCTAATGCCGCTGCAATTCTATTGCGTAAACTTGGTAGCCGAAATGAAATACCTAACGCTAATACGGTGACTGCAAGCAATAATATCTTTGCTAGAGCATGGAAAACCAAGAATCCAAAATCATAGGAGATGCCTGCAACCCTTTGATCTGCTAGCAGTGATCCTGATGCAATTTCCATTGCTAAGAGAACGAGAATGGGAATTGATAGGATTCGAAGAATTTTACTTTTCGGTTGATTGTTTTTAAGTTTACGTTCTTCTGAGGATTTGTCCAACATAATTTGTTTTCTCCTGTTAATTTAATTAAACTTAGTTTACTATATTAACCTTCGTTTACATTGATGACTGTGAAGGGAAAAACATATAGAAGAAGCAGGCATATTGGCAATCGAGAAAGAATTAACTTTCACACAAGTCTAAGAGAGAATAATAATGCCTCGAATAATCGCCAATTATAAGAGCCAAGCAAAAGCATTCATCATTCAGGCAGGATTAGCCCAATTCTCCAAACGAGGTTATCAGAATACAACAATGGAAGAAATAGCTAAAGAGGTAGGCGTAACAAAGGGAAATCTCTACCACTATTTTCCCAGTAAACTAGCTTTACTTCGCGAGATATTCTTAACACTTCGGCAAGGTTTTCTCCAATCCCTTCTTGAAGGTTTAGGCAAAGCTGACTCCAAGGAGGCATTGATAGATGCTGTCGAACGAATTCTGGACAAGCAGACTCCCAATGTCGAAGTCAATCTTTGGTTCGACTTGTTGGCTGAATCTACAAACGATTCGGAGGTTGAAGCGCTCTTGAGAACGTTAAATGATGAATATCTGCAAGCGGTGAAGATTGCACTATCTCGTTTTCCTAAATCAGATAATTCTGGTTCGACCCCTTACGATGTTGCAATGCCAATTATGTTTTTACTTCATGGCGTGTTGGTTAACATTAAATTGGGCATACCTCGAGAGGTGATTCGAGGCACTCTTCGGAAAGGGATAGAGTCCATTCTAAGGTACTGAATTTTTTCACGGTGCCCTTCAAATTTTTGTCATCTCTTGAAGAGTGAACAGTTGGTTGCTTAGTTATTGAATATCAATCAGCTTTAGGTTCTTAGCTAAACCATCAAAATCTAAGGTATCATATCTTCGAAGTTTTAGCAGTATTTTTTGGTGTAGAGGGTCTTTTATGACTTCATGCATTTCAAAGAGCCTATCACTGCACATATTGACTTACTTGCAACATCTGATTATTTGAGATTTCCTTTTTTTCAAAAGCGCAGGGAATGGATACACCCTTGCGTGGGAAAAGGTTAAGCCTCATCCAGCAATGGGTTGGTAGCTGCATTATCATCTTCTTAGTATTCATCTGTATTTGTGCTCTTAGCAGTCTAGTGCTAACTTCAAAGTGTTCAGAGTACAGTAAGGAACTAACCAACAAGTCATTTTTTGTCGCTGTCATCAGAGTGCTCAGCATCTGAAGCATAATTGTATTCGTCGTCTTTGGCATCCCACATAATTACATGTATCCCTATCACCTAGTTAGGGGAGTGGTCTTGACATCGCTATATATGTTAAGCTTCCCTACGCGATTCCTAGTCAAGACTTCTGCCATGCCACTTCTGATTGGTTTAAGGGAACTTTTTTTCAAGTCTTCTGCTTACTTTTGCACATATGAGTAAGCCAAATCCTAAGCCGATGATAAAGTTATCAATAGCTAAATCTGTAGTATTGCTGATTGGCAAAAAAGCGGGAAATGCTAAAGCTGATACAATGAAAACTATCCCAATAGCAAGAAAATACATCCAGTTTTTCTTGTATAAACGACTTTTTGGGTTAAAGGGATTTAACGAGTCCCGATTCATTTCGGTTACATATTCGAAGCCTTGTTCTATTAGCTTACAAGCGTCATCTACAGTTCTTACAGCAGAAATATGATAATCGTCTTTATTGAAGTCGATTAGATGAACGTATCTCAAAGTATTCTTGATGGGTTTAATCCATATAATGGCATAGTGGCGGCAGAAGGGACTGTATGCATCAATTAAGTTATCTTGTAGCCATCGGTATATTTTTGTGAAGCAATGAATTCCTTGACTTTCTCAGGGTCATTTAGTCTACATTTCTACCCAAGAACTTCAATCGTTTAAGCATTGGAGCCAAATAGTGTCCTTTCTACCTTCACTCTTAAGTCGTAAAATCACAGGCAAAACAAATGCGATGGGGTCTTGAAATGGTGCAGGGGGTGGGATTCGAACCCACGAACGCCTACGCGATAGGGTCCTAAGCCCTACTCCGTTGACCTGGCTTGGAGACCCCTGCACTGGGTATGCTGAAAGAAAAATAACATCCCCACTAATATCTATTTAACCCGAAAAACACAAACAACAAATATTCACAAACGGAATGCTTTATTGCTATAGTAGCATCTTCACTCTGTATGGTCTGGGATGGTTTCCTTCTGTGGCTTAGCAGCCTAACCCTCTGGGATTTTATTCTCATATTCTGGCTATTCATCCTCATCGACCTCGTCCGTACAATCGGAAAACCCCTCTTTCTAATAATACACGAGCTCTGCACTAGGCGTCGATACAAAAAAGCGTCCTCCATTTTTACGCCCAAAGTTTCCATAATAATTCCCGCCCACAACGAAGAAAGTGCGATAGTTAAATCGATAGAATCCGCCTTAAAAGCTGATTACCCTAACAAGGAAATAATCGTTGTAGACGACAACTCTGAAGACAAAACCAACATGTTAGCAAGTTTCTATGCTGCTAACGGTCAAATAAAATTGGTGCACAGGGATTACTCAAGCGGCTCCAAAGCAGGCGCATTAAACTACGGCATCCTCTTTGCCTCCGGCGACATACTTGTCACTGTAGACGCAGACACCATAATTGAACCAAATGCCATAAACCTTTTAGTAGCAGAGTTGGGTGACGCCAATGTCAGTGCCGTCTCAGGCAACGTCCGCATTTTAGGCGGAGACCGGGGCGCAAGAAATCTTCTGGTGCGCCTGCAAGAATACGAGTACTTTTTAGCCTTCGAACTGGGCCGCCGTTTCAGCTCCATAATTGGCACCATGATGATAATCTCAGGCGCGTTTGGCGCATTTCGAAGTGCTGAAATGAAGGCGCTTGGTCAATATGACAAAGATACGATAACCGAAGACTTTGATTTAACTTTAAAACTTAGAAAGCTCCGCAAAAAGCTCGTCTATAACAATAGGGCTGTTTCGTGGACTTTTTGTCCTGATACTTGGCGGGTTTGGCGGAATCAGCGGATACGTTGGACTAAGGGGGAAGCGGAGACTCTTTGGAAGCATCGAAACGTTTTCCGGACAAGGGGCTTTGATTTTGTTTCTGTGGTTTCTGTTTATGATATGCTTTTTAATGATGTAGTTCTGCTTGTGTTGAGGGCTGTTTGGTTAGTTAGCTTGGTTTTTATTTTTCCAAGTAGTCTACTTTATGTGTTGATTTTTAGTTTCATAATGTATTTGGCGGTGGAGTTTTTGGGTACCGTGCTTGCGGTGCTGCTTTCAGGCGAGAAACATAACTTGCGGCACCTGTTTTTTGTGCCTGTTATGGTGCTGTTTTATCGTCCGTACTACTCTTTGGTTCGGTTAAGGGCTTACTTTAATTGGATCTCTAAGAAGAAAACTGACTGGTGACTGGTCAATGTGGTATCCTGCCTGTATTGCTTGTCGTTTTCCTTTTTCTGTTAACTCGTAGCTGAATAAGGTTTGAAGTTTAGCTTCATTTAGGTCAAATAGACTTTTGCAGCGGCTGCAGACAAATACGATTTTAGGGATTGAGAATATGTGCTTGTTTGCGCATCGGTATCCTACACCTACTCTTCGGTAATCTACGCCTAACTGTTTTAGTTCCGAGTTGCATTTTTGGCAAACAAGTTTATCGCCGCGCACAAAAGATGATTCGAAGCCGACGTTTCCGCACTTGAAGTGTTCAATGATTTCGCCTTTGTTAAGCACTCGACTTTGACACTCAGGGCACTGTAAGTATAGCTCCATTGTCTGAGAGTTGCAGTGGTTGCAGTACGGTGTTGAGCAGTGCGGTGTTTTTGTTATTGCGTCGTCGTTTTCGAATCTTTTTATTTTTTCTGGTAGCTCCTCTATGGAGCCCACTTCGGTTATGGATGGCGCTAAATTAAAGGTGGGCACAATTTTTAGGTCTTTGGAGTTAGTTAAAGCCTTGAGAAGGGGAATTTCTTTTTTCTCGTTTTCTGTATGGCCGAAGGGTGTTTTGAGGGTTATTTTGCCGACTTCGTCTGCTGTTACTAGAAGCATTGTTTCAGGTGTGTTTTCGAAGCGGTTAATGAATACAGCTGACTCTTTGAATTGGAGGTTTCCGTCCGAGTTTGAGGAAATTGCTTCTAACTCAGCTACGGGGATATGGGTTAATCCTAAACTGATTAGATTGAATGCGTGACTTAACAGTTTCACGCCACGAGCAAATTCGTAGGCTTCTTTTTCACTCATGTTTAGCATTAATGTGGATAGAGTGTCGATTATGATGAAGCCGCCTTTTATCCAATCTAGAAAAGGGCTTATGGTGTCTAAAAGAAGGCGCGGTTTGTATTCGAGGGTGCGGAGTGTGGAGGTTTCAATTAAGGCTTTTTGGCTGTAAGTAAAGAAGTCTATGAAGAATATTTCGTTGGCTTTGTAGGCTTCTATGTTTATGCCGAGGCGGCTGAATTGATTTCTCACTTCTGAAGCTGGGCGATCTAAGCAGAGGTATATTCCTTTGTGGCCCCTCTGCAGGAGGTTGTTGATTAATTGTAGTGTGAAGTTGCGTTGGTTTTGCTGCAGTTTTCCGGTGATGCAGACGCAGGCGGGACTGGCTAAGCCGCCGTCTAGGCTATTGTCGAGGTCTGGGAAGCCAGTGGGTATACGTTCCAATTGAAACCAACCAGTAGTGGTGTATGTTGAGATTTAAGATAAGCTTTGTTTATTCAGCGTACAGATTAAGAACCTTTTTAGTCAAATTCCAACCCAATTGAGTAAAAACAAAACCGCAAGCTCTTTATTTACTATCGTAATTGTTTTGGGGGCAGAGACATAATTTGCCTTCGTAGCCTAGCCCGGTGGGGCGTTACCTTGGTAAGGTAATGGTCGCGGGTCCAAATCCCGCCGAAGGCTCCAACTCCACTCAATTCTTTCGTGGTTTCTTCAACGCGCCTTAAAACGGGATTTTCAAATTCGGTAATTGCAGGCTTGCCGTGTATTGATGCCCGCACATATTGGGCATCACTGGGCATCAGTCTCTGCGTATGATAACAATATTTGCGCTTGCCGTTTTCAAAACCTATGTAGTGTCTGAACCTAATGCTTGAACCGCGCTGCTCCATAGAGCCTTCAACGTTACAAACAGGACAAATAGCTTTCATGCTTTTACCTCAGGAAGATTTAGTAATTCAATTTCTGTGGCAATTTTTCTGCAAGTATCCCTTATGTAAATAAGACGTTTGATTTTCTCATCAGTTAAAGTGCCGAAAATACCGAATAATATCTCGCTATAATGTGAGTTTAAAGTATAGGCAAGTTTACCAATTTCTTCAATTGTTCTACCAGAAACTTCAATACTTTTCAACGCTTCCTTTGCTTCCTCTATCTTTTGCTCATTTAGTTCATAAATGACCTTTCGGTGACTGGGTGCGTATCTGTTTACCCATTTTTCTCTTTTTAGTACTGTCAGGTATTTATCAAGGGTGTTAGACGAGAAAGACTCATTATGTGTCAGCTCTCTATCATCTCTTAGCTGCTTTAACAAATTCTTGTGGCGAATGCCTCTTGGCTTGATATGATAAGGCGCTTGTTCGATATCAATTTCCTGTACTTTTGCGTTTGTTCTAATGCAAGCAATTATTTCCGAAATGATTTGTCGGTTTAACTCTTCTATCTTTAATTGATTCATTATTACTCACTATGACGATATAGTATCACTAATAGATTTGCCAAAGAATTAATAAAACTTTTGCTTGATATTGTACCGTGAAAAGTATGAAAGAATCTACAAAAGTAAAATCTGAAAATAAAACAGACCGTGGCAAAGGTGCTCGTTACGCACTTGAGATGAAGAGACTGCGTATTATACATATAAAATTGCTGAAATTACTAGCAAGTGAAAATAGAGCAATGCCGAAACAGGAAATCACTCATATCATGAATCAAACAGCAAGCGCTGAGTGTCTTCAAAACGGTGGTTTCTTTTTGTCAGCGCGCCTGAGTGAATTGTTTAGGTTAGGCTTTGTTGAACTGCTAAGTAGTAAAGCCGAGCTAATTGATTCCGAAACAATGATTTTTAGGCATAGTGGAAAACCACTTTGGAGATTAACTAAGAAAGGTCAGGATTTCTTGTTAAGAGTTAGAGAAGATCAGCCTGAAACATTCATAATATAATTCGGAACAACGCCACATAAAATAGTGTTAAATCAAACTTTTTTAGATGGATGAAAAGCAAGGACCCGATTATCTATAAATAAAAATGCAAGTGAGTACCTTTTATGAAAACTAAATTTCCAACTGCAGTATCATTAAATCGACAGCAAATCGAATGGCTTAAGCAGCAGCCAAACGCGAGTGAACTAATCGGAAAACTCATAGACGCCCTGATGATCGTCGACAAATTGGCTCCAGAAGCGTTTGCCTCTATTCAAACCCACACGGCGCTTGAACATCTTAAACAGAAAATCAGCGACGTTCAAATGAAGCGTTTTGAACTAATACGAGGTAATCAGTTACACTTCAAACAGATAAAATGGTCGGATGGTATCCACACAGATATGTTTCTCGAAAACCCACATGACCCAACACCAATAGACGAAACAGGACGTATAATAAAACGCCAACTATTGGATTATGACGAATCTATGAAACAAATGGCACAGGAAGTTGAAAGATTGACTAAAAATCAGGTTGCATCGCTCGAGCAGAAACCACAAAGCACTATTCCAACTCCAGAGTCCTATTGCAGCGTTCACTTGGAATATTCAATATAGAGTTGGCAATTCACGAACAAGATATGCCAGTTGGGAATGGAACTACAGTAAAACTTTTGTAGTAATTAATAACTTACCAATTACTAATTATTAATAAAAAAAAAACAATTAAACCTATATCACTTATCGTTATGTTTTTCCCGCTCGTTCCGCATCAGCGACTGCAAATTAGAGCGTAGGTACCTCTACCTTTAGCTAAAGAGTTCGATCGAATTACCTATCAATATGTGTCCCCATAGCGACCTATGCCCATACGCTTAACTTCTTGGCGCATAATGGGTGGGCTAACTAACATGGTGAATTTAGCGGATAACCCAATTTTGAAACTCGCTTGTTTTTATTCTTTGACTAGAAAGAGATATTCAATAAAAATCTAAATACTTAAACAGCATATCGATGTGAACGAGGAAGGACTGCCGAGGCAATAGAGTGAACGGTAACAAAGCTCGCAAGGATATTCTCCCAAAAGAATTAAAAATTTTATGGGCAAGAAGCGGAAACAAATGCGCAATGGCTGGTTGCAATCAAGAGTTAGTGATAGACGAAACCGAAAGCGACCCAAGTGCTGTTATTGGTCAAATGGCTCATATAAGAGGTGAGAGACCTGATGCACCTCGATATGATGTGAGTATGACTGAAGACGAAAGGAGAAGTCATAAAAATATTATTTTATTATGCCCAACGCATCACAGAGAAATAGATGCTCAACCAAACTCATATCCTGTTGATAAATTGCTTAAAATAAAGGCTGCACATGAAATTCTTATTAAAGAAGCTATAAAAACTCAGGTAATGAACATAACATTTGCGGAACTTAGCTCAGTGATAGATTTTCTAGTTGAGAATAAGGTTGCCTTTGTAGAAAATAATTATACAATTATTCCGCCTAAAGAAAAAATTATAAAAAATGACTTATCCGCTGATATTGAGTATTTGATTACAATAGGCTTACTTCAAGTGAAACAGGTTCAGAAGTATATCGAAAATTCGCTTGACCCCTATTTTGGAGAACGCATTAAGCAAGGGTTTGTCAAAGAATACCAAAGGCTCACAACTACTGAGGAATTAAAAGGCGATGAACTCTTTGATTCATTATGGAACTTTTCATCTTTACAAAGCAAAGATGTTATGATGAAAGCAGCGGGATTAACAGTGTTAGTTTATCTATTCGAGAAATGTGAAGTGTTTGAAAAATGATTCTTCCTAATAAGTACTTAAAATTGCAAAATTCTCTATTAAATTTAGGAGCAATCATACTAAATAACTTGACAAATCAGCAAACAGTTACACTTCTATGGGATAAAACAAGAGCATATCCAGAGATTAAGAATTTTGAACGATTTACAATGGCTTTAGACTTCCTATTTACTTTGGACCTAATTGATTTCAAAGATGGACTTATTGTGAGGAAAAAAAATGTTACATTCAGTTAAATGCGACCGCCCATTTTTTAAGACAGTTGAATTTAGCGCAGGTTTTAATGTTATACTAGCGGAACGCACACAACAAGCTACAAAAAGAGATTCAAGAAATGGCTTAGGAAAATCTACATTAATTGAAATAATACATTTTTGTTTGGGGGGCAATAAAGGCGAGACTTTAAAAAAACCTGCGTTAGACGATTGGACTTTTAGCCTAGATTTGGATTTGAAAGGTAACAGGTATGTTGTATCTAGAAATACTAAAGATATGAATAAGGTGTTCATCGACGGTGAGTGTATAGATTGGGTTTTAGAACCAGAATTCGACCCCGAAAGTAAAAAGAAAGTACTTTCAAAAGATGATTGGAACACCGTCTTAGGAAATCTAATATTTGGTCTTCAACCTGTTAATGAATATAAATATTCACCGACATTTAGAAGTTTAATCTCTTACTTTGCACGAAAGAATGGTCAAAGTGGAGCGTTCCTCAGTCCTTTTAAGCAATTTGGGCAACAATTGGAGTGGGATAAACAAGTTAACAATGCTTACCTTCTGGGTCTTGGTTGGGAATTTGCGTCTAAATTGCAGGTTTTGAAGGACAGAGGAAAACTTCTCAATGAAATTAAAAAAGAACTTAAAGAGATAAACCCCGAAGCTACAAACGAAGTCTCTAACGTAATGGGCACTACTGGTGAACTAGAAGCACGCAAAATAAGATTACAAGACCAAGTTGAACAGGAAAAGAAACAACTTGATACTTTCAAAGTTCACCCTCAATATAATAAATTAGAAGAAAACGCAAACGAATTAACTGCTGAAATTCATGAAATGGTAAATAAGAACATTACTGATAGACGATTAGTAGACTATTATAAAGATAGTCTTAAAGAAGAAACGGACGCACACCCTGAAAAAATTAATAATCTCTATGAGGAAGCTGGTTTGGTCTTCCCTCAGCAAGTAAAAAAATCAATTACTGATGTTTTGCTTTTTCATAAAAATATTGTCTCAAATAGAAAGGCGTATCTTAATTTGGAAATAGAAAAAATTAATCATAATATAACTAGGCGAGAAGAATTGATTGTGGAAAAAACTTCTCAGAGAGCCGAGTTGTTACTTTCTTTAAAGGACCGTGGCGCATTACAAGAATGGACCCAACTGCAAAACAACCACCAAAAAACGGTTGCAGATTTGAACGATGTTTCAACTAAACTTGAGAATCTCAAGCATTTCGAACAAGGAAAGAGTTCAATAAATGTGGAGCAAGAGTTATTATACCAACAAGCAAAAAATGACTTAAATGAGAGGAAGTCCCAAAAAGAACAAGCAATTTTAACTTTCAACTCATATATTGACACTTTATATTCGGCATCGGGATTTTTGTCAATAGATTTTGAAAAAACAGGTTTTAAGTATAATATTAGTATCGAACGTTCTGGAAGCCACGGAATAGGCTGTATGAAGATTTTTTGCTATGACCTTATGCTAGCGAAAATTTGGTCCAAAAAAGCACAAATTTTCTTAATCCACGATAGTATTTTGTTTGGAGATGTTGATGAAAGGCAAAAAGCTTTAGCGTTACAACTTGCGGCGAGTGAATCTGAAAAGGAAGGATTTCAATACATTTGTACAATGAATTCTGACGGAGTTCCAAGAAAAGACTTTGATGAAAAATTCTTTTTTGATAAATACGTAATAAAAACCTTTACGGATACTAGCGAAAGTGGCGGTCTCTTAGGGATGAGGTTTTAAAGTTACTTTGGAGCCGCTATTGCGTTTGTAGAGTTCGCCCACCCCCCATACGCCATACTTCTAAGAGCATAATGCAACCGAGAACTACCATACCCGATAAAACGGATAACTCAACCTAAAACAGCCCAGCGGTCTACTGGATTCAAATAAATGGCGGCGATAGTTGGGGCTATTGCTGCAAAGCTGATTGACATCCTTATGCGTTCTCTGGGTTAACATTAATTCTCTATTCGGTCATATAGCAGCGGCTGCACTATTGGGTTATTTTGCGTTGGCATTAGGCTTTATACATGGCTTAGAAAAGCTCACCAATCGTGATGCAAAAGTAGCGATAGATGAAAGCTGAAATAAAATATTCATTCCCAACCTTACTAACGGTATTAATTGTATAGTTTCCAACTGAGATAAGTCCATTTCAATTATCGGCTCAACCTAACGTGATCTAATAATCAGCGGAGTATTCTTCGTTAAGGTTTTCTACGAAGCGTTTTCTGCTTAAGAACAGAATCATCGAGATCGAACATGCGCTAAGGATGAAACAGATAAAGAGTACTGCGCTTCCGGCAAAAGCATTTTCTGAGGTACTAAACAAAACGTACGTCGAAATTGAGAAAACCGTTGCCCAAAACAAGAAATGAATTTTCTTTAAATTTGTTGCCTGCCTGCAATTACCGTTTATCGATTTATTTTTGTCTCGTCTAAAATATTCTCTTATTTTTTTCCAACCGAAATCTTTTTTGTATAAATACAACAGAAAACCAATTGCGAGAGCGATGGTAAATAGTAATAATAACAAAATAAAACGAATGCCAAAAGCCACCAAACCTATCGGTATGAGAAAAATCGCTAGGTAAATGTAACTAAGTTGCAGAAAAATATTAGACACCGCTCTTATTGAACTGGCTAAAGATTTTCCAACAACATCTCCGGATAGACCAATGATCATAAAAAGGGCATATAATGACCACAAAACGATTATTTCGTCGATTACAGGAGTTATGTTTACTTTCCCATATGGAAAAGTTATTTCTGTTATAGTTGAGCTTGAAACTCTGATTGACGCAAGAACTGCTAATAAACCAAAGATGAAGAGTGCTCTTATTTCGTCAGTTCTGCTAACAGTTTCTATTGGTTCCACGAAATTACCGTCGGCTATTTTTGTGCATCTTGTTGCTTAAAGCATTTTCCAATAGGCATTTTTGGCTCTTCGTACAACTCCTAAGAAGTTTCCAGCAATTTCTTTTCATTTTTCAGCGCCCGTTTCTTTAGGCTGCTTATCCAAGTTGGGTTGAAGTAGTTAGCCATGAAAACGGAGCTTGAAACCCGACCCTGTAAAAAGTCAATCTCTGGTTGGCTTAGATATTCTACTGATTTGCTAGCCCAGACTTCCCGCAAATCTGGGAAGCAGAGATTTATACCTCGTCGCTGCAATCTTCGCTGGATTATGTCATTGGTTGGTTTGAATTTGCTTTGTTGCACTCTGTTGATTAACTCTTTGGACGCGAAACTCATAAACGCCTTTTTGGTTCGGCGAATGAAAAGTGGTTTAAATCTGAAATGCTCTAATACTTCTCGGTCGGGATTGTAGTAGTCGGTGAGTTTACCAGCTTCGTATAACTCAACAATTAATTTGTAGCTGTGAACGGCTTCGCCGAATCTTAAACCTGTTCCAAGTGTGAAATCCATGAAAGTGGCTATTTCTGGAACTTCGGACTTAACCCTGTTAATCCACTGGTACAAATCGCTTGTTTGCTCGTTGCCTTCTCTGCCGCTGTACTTAATCAAACGGGCAATTATTATATCGTCATTGTTAACCGACCACTTCAACCCATACATCTTGATTAGCTGCTTGTACTGCTCATAGCAGCCAGTGAACTTTGCGAGAGCAGAAAGCGCCATCATTACTCTTCGGCGTTTATCTTGTGAGAGCATTTTAAGCGGCGAAAGGTTGCCACTTGCCAAGCATTGACTGTACTTCTTTGCCTGTCTATTAATATCCATTGCATAATCATGGCGGTAATCACTCAACAAAAAACTCTTGAAATTTTGCCATAAAACCGAATCGTAGCTCGCTTTGGGCAGCGTTTGGCTATCGGAGAGTTTGGTAAGGTAATGGTCGCGGGTCCAAATCCCGCCGAAGGCTCCAACTCATATTTTGAGCTTAAATGACGCTTATTTTGTTCAATGAATTTTGCTTTCTCTTCTTGACAGGGGTCAATATTGCCTAATTCTTCAAGTTTGCTATTGACATATGCTAGAGTTTGCTGATGGTAAATGTACTTCTTGTTGGCTCCTAGATGTCTAGCTCTAGCGTAGCCTACCGTTCCATCTTTACGATAAAAAAACTGAATTGATGCCTTAGCGTGGCATATTTCGCATTCAAACCTGTAACCTTAATCTTAACCATCCTGACCAAATCCTAATTTTTGGTTCTGGGCTGGTCAATTGGGGATTTAAGGCTCCTCTAAAAAATAGTTCTGGAATGACTGTTGAAAGCCGATTAAAGACCATTAAGAGAAGTTCTATATGGCTAAGTTTTTTATTCATAGTTCAATTTGATATTGAGGACTTAGATATGCATGAGTTTAGGCAAGTCTTCTTATTGGGTTTGATTGCAGGCGTCGTAGTTGAAATTAT
Source organism: uncultured archaeon (assembly GCA_963716035.1). Taxonomy (GTDB): domain Archaea; phylum Thermoproteota; class Bathyarchaeia; order Bathyarchaeales; family Bathycorpusculaceae; genus Bathycorpusculum. The sequence continues at coordinate 847,166 of OY970286.1, forward strand.
TGGAGTTGTTGCGCTATCTAACTTTTTTAGTGGCAATCAAATGCCTGCATATCTATAGGAGGAGCTGGCTCTGTTTTTGTAGGGATATTGTTTCTTGCAAAAAGTATTCCTGTGTTTATTCCAATTAAAAAGCAAACAGTTTCCCTCAAAGAGTGTCCTTGTTGTGGTTCTATTCAAAATGCAAATGCTACTGTCTGTGATAAATGTAAGCAACAGCTTGATTGACCTTCTCAAAACTAATTCTGGAGCGTTGAATTTTGTAGCGTTTGTTGTTCTTTTTCCCATTGCGCTTTTCTATCGTTGCGATATGAGTGGGAAACTAACATCAAAACAATTGCTGAGAGGAACATAAAGAAAGAGCCAATGACTTCTAGAATTCTTAAATAAAATAATACAATGGCTGCAACTGAAAGCCCACCTGTCATAGTAAATAAAGTAATTTCATATTTGTTGTATTCTGGTTTAGTTTGTTTACCTGTTATTCTGTCATAAAATGCTTTAGATAGCGTGCCTGCAACGGCAATTGATAGGAATATTGGTGCAGTGCCGTATTTTGCCGTAAAAATAAGAGCTATTGTTAGGATTACTAATGTTATAACTCCAGAAAGAATCAGCCAACTTAGCTTATCTATCTTTATCCTAATTAGCCCTCAATACACTCAGTTCACTTATTAGTTATTTAATAATTGCCATAATTTAGAAAACCATTACGGACTACTTTTTTGGATTCAGCAGTTAATTTTTTAAAAGCAACCTCTGAATAGTAGACTATGGATAAAATCAAAAAGCTACTAATTATTGGCATTATTGGAATAATTCTGTTATTTCCAAATCTTATGTTGTCGCTTCTAAGAGTTTTAGAAATCTATGAGTTTAATTTGGTTACATCTTTAGGTATACTTTTGTTTTCTGTTATTGGCGGTATAATAACTGTTGTTTCAACTATACTGCTAAATGAGGAAAGACGTAAAGAGAAAGAAAAGTCAATGAATAGTTTTAGGAACTAATTCTGGAATGTCTGCTTCAAGTAAATTATATAACGCCAGATTGCTAAGTTTTCAGTATGGCTAGATTGGGTAAATGTCTAACATTGTGCTTAGTTGCAATATTAGCAGTGTCTAGTCTGGTATTGATTATCTCAACCAGTGCTGAGACTATACCTAAGCCATCATCACCAGAGTTTACTATAAAATTCCCAAATGACCAAACAATACAGATAGTAATAGAAAACCAAGCATTTACTAGCAGCAGTTCAGTGAATGCAATAATTTACTACTATAGAGTTAAAGACCATAACTCTCAACAATGGTTAATAAACAAAGATTACAAACTCCAATCTGACTCTAAAACTACAACCATCACAATTCCTTCAGTTCCAGGTCCATTTTTTCCATCAATAGTTTACAGTACAATTCTTAACAATAGCACATTGTTAGATTTTCAGGTTCAAGCGCAAGCTGGTTATTACGCCGTATCAAATGTGTCAGGTGCTCCAGCTATGATTTCTCCTGCTCCTCAACAGTGGCATACAGAGATTACCTTTAATGACTCAGCAATTAGTGATTGGAGTAGTTCATTAACAGTTGACCTTAATGAAATGGCTGTGGTAACACCAAGTGCAACTCCGAATCCTTCTGTGCCAGAGTTTCCATCTCTGCTAATTATCCCCCTACTGCTATCAGTTCTAGCCATTGCAATTGAGATTAGAAAAAAGCAATTAGCCATTCTGCACTAAGTTTGCCTCTATTCTTTAAACATGTGCATTTCTTTCTTAGATTATACCTTTCTTTTCTTAAGGAAAGAGCTAGGAAAGCGAGTTGCCTTGAGGTTAGGATAAGACAAGGAATAAGGCATGCAGTTTGATAGGATATTGCTCTAAATAAGGCTTAGAATAGCTCTATTTAGTTATTCTGCCATTGAGCAAGGACTTTACCTATAAATGGTATAAACCTTGACAGGAGTTAAACCATACAATGCTACTATCCTATTACAAAAAAGAGTTAACAAGAATTCAATTAAAGAATGGGTGAAGGGTCATCCGTTCCATACCTAAATTTTTGCCAACACAAGTTTATAGAGTTTAGCTATTTTAGAGTCCTATCCAGTGCTCGGCAGCTCTACAATGAACCTTGTTCCCTTGTTTACTTCGCTCTCAAAGCTGACTTTGCCATTAAGCCCCTCTATTAGTCGCTTGACCACAGCTAAGCCTAATCCCTGGCCCTTCGACTTCGTCGTCATTAATGGCTTAAACACGTTAGGCTTCACTTCTTGGGGTATGCCTTTGCCCGTATCTGAAACAGTAATGAATACGCTTTGCCCTCTCTTTTGGGCTGTTACTTCTAGTTCTCCGCCGTCGGGCATTGCCTGTATTGCGTTGTTTACTAGGTTAGTTAGTGACCGCTTGATGAAGGTAGGGTCAGTCTGCATGATTATTTCGCCCTCGACATGAACTTTGAGGTTTATTTCATCGGGTACTGTTACTGTGTCAAACACGCTCACTAATAGGTCATCCATGTTTTTGTACTCATATTCTGGCTTTAGTGGTCTTTCAAAGTCCTGTAGGTCTGAGACTATTTTGTTAATGTATTTTATTTGTTCTTGTATGGCATTTACGCTTTCTAGTACTGTTTTTGCCCCATTTCTTGCTGGCATTTCATCTATGGCTTGTCTTGCTAAGTATAATTCTCCACTTATTGCTTGCAATGGGTTTCGGATGTCATGTCCAACCATGCCTGCTGTGGCACCGATTGTCGCTAACCGCTCTGCGTCTTGCAATTGCTTTGTTCGCTCTTCCACAAGCTGTTCTAGATTTTTGCTATAACTTTCAAGTTTTTCCTGTAGGGTTTTTTGTTCCGTTATGTCTTCTGCCATGCTAACTATGAAGCGTCTGCCATCATCAAGTGTTCCCGCTAGGGATGCACTGTAACTCCAATATCTTAGATTTCCGTTTTTTGTACATATTTTGATGTCCCCAGCTGTTGATTGTTTATTTCCATTGAAAAGTTGCTGATTGCGCTCTCTTAACCCCTGTGCATCTTTGTTGCTGATTGCTTTAATTAGCCAAGCGTCGTAAGTAGGTAAGTCCTGACTTGTGTAGCCTGTTAACTCTGTCCACTTTTTGTTAATCTGCATTACCTGCCCATCTTCTGCAATCAAAATTACTGGAATAGGCGCTCCATCAATGGCGTTAGTGAGCATGTCCATTGTGTCTTTTAGCGCCATTTCTGCTTTTCTGCGCTCTGTAACGTCCCTTAAGCCACCGATTATACTAATGACTCTTCCTTGCTCGTTCTTGACCATTTTTGCCATGTCATGGACTATGATGTAGTCGCCTTGTTTTCGTTTGATACGATACTCGATAAGTGTGTCTTTTGCTGTTTCAACTGCTCCACGAGCTTTTTGTTGTGCTGTCGCTCTATCATCTGGATGTATTTGGCTAAACCACCAATTCATTGCTGTTGGTATTTCGCCTGTTTTGTATCCCAGCACCTCTTCTCCTCTATAGACTGCCAAGGTTTCCTTTTCCAGGTTTACTTCGTAAACGAAGACCTTGGCGGCTTCTGCTACTAGTTTGAAGCGTTGTTCGCTTTGAAATAACGCCTCCTCGGCTTTCTTGCGTTCGGTTATGTCTCTTATTATCATGCTCGATTTTGTGGAGCCGTCTGCATCTTTGAAGAGGTTAGATGTGACTTCGCCTTGAAAGGTTGAACCGTCTTTTCGTTTGAAGGTTAATTGGGCTGTTATTTGTCCTTCTCTTTTTCTTTTCTCATTGGCTTGGAGGGCTACTTTGTCCATTACAACTATGCCGTCTCTGCCCACTTTGGTTATTTCTTTCTCGCTCATGCCAAACATGTGCTCTGCGGCTTTGTTGGTGTTGAGAATAGTTCCATTGGGAATAGTGAGCAATATTGCGTCTAGGCTTTTTTCAAATAGTGACCTGAATTTGTTTTCGCTTCGTTTTAATTCCTGTTGTGCTTCAACTCGTTTTGTTATGTCTTCGATTAGGGCTATTGCCGCTATAATTTCGCCTTTCTCGTCATGTACGGGTTTAGCTGAGACATTTATTGTTAGCCTGACCCCGTCAGCACGTTGAGCGATAAATGTGCCCTGCTGGGCTTTTCCTTTTTGCAATGCTTGCATGGCTGGGAGATTCTCAAGCGGGTATTTTTTCCCGTTTAGAGTGTATAGGGTTACGTGTTGGAGCAGGTCTTTGTATGTCTCTAGCTTGATTGAGGGGTTAACGTTGTAGAGTTGTTTTAGCGGTTGATTAGCGAAGAATAGTTTTCCGTCTTTGTTTATGAACACGATTCCTTGAGGTACTGCGTTTAGTATGGCTTCACTAGCTATGTCACTTAGACAGTTTGCACACAAACTTTAGCCTCATTTTCCTTCTGAGTTTGCCTATGATTATTAGGTCCATGTGTAGTTTTAAGACTTGCTACTTGCTTCTTTATAGCTGTACAAGCCCTAAAATTTGCCCTGTTATCCAAGCAATTACCCTGCTGTTTTCGGTATATTGTAGCTGGTTTGCTATAGTGCCTTTTATTGCGGGGCCATTTCTTTTCGCCTATGCGCCATTCACTTTGATTGTCTAATTTTATCTTATCCCATTGCCCACGCTATTCCAGGTTTGAAGTCATAAGATGTTATTTCTTTTCCTTTAAGGATGACTTTCCAGTTGTATGAACCGTAGCTCTTTCTTCCACTTTTTGACATATTTCCCTTTACAACCCATGAATCGCCTGATGATGAAGTCACTTTCACCCCGCCATAGTGTGGGCTTGCAAGGTTATACTTATTGAAATGCCTGAATAATTCAGAAAGCCATAAAAAACATTTTTATCCAATGGGCAAGATAGTGCCATTAAGTTAAAATTTGCTCTTTTCCAACACTTACAACAAATGAAATCAATCATTTTTTTCTTTGACTGATTTTGGAGTTCTGGCGAGGTTTTCGGAACTTTGTTTGTGGGAATGCTAATAGGCGAAAGAAAAACATGATAAATAACAAATCAATTCCGAATTCTAATAAAAAAAGGATTGCGTATCTAAGTACTTATCCTCCAAGAGAGTGTGGCATTGCCACTTTCGCAAAAGACCTTGTAGATTCCATCGAAGGGCTCCAGGCGTTTAAGCCCCCGGTGCTAATATCAGTTAACGATAAAGAAGTCTATGACTATGACAAGCGTGTTAAGTGGCTAATAGAGCGAGATGAATCTGAATCGTATCTTGAAGTCGCAGAACAAATAAACGCTTCAGACGTTGACGTCGTCAACCTTCAGCATGAGTTCGGGCTGTTCGGCGGTGAGTATGGTGAATATATTCTACAGTTTTTAGACGTAATTGAGAAACCGGTTGTAACTACTTTACATACTGTTCTTGAACGGTTTGACCCAGGGACCCTTTGTGTACTCAAAAAAGTCGTCTCTAAGAGTGCGGCGGTGGTAGTGATAGCAAATGTGGCACTTAAGGTTCTGGCAAGTCAGAATGTTATCCCCAAAAGAAAAGCGGTCATTCCACATGGTTGCCCCCAAATTAACTTCGTATCAAGACGCGAGGCAAAAGAAGCCTTAGGGCTTAAAGGCTGTTTTGTGTTGACAACCTTCGGTCTGTTGAGCAGCAATAAAGGGATCGAGTATGCAATTCAGGCTTTGCCCCAAGCTCTACGGAAGAAACCCAATTTGGTTTATCTTATAATCGGCGAAACTCACCCCCAAGTTAGAAAAAACGAAGGGGAAAGTTATCGAAATAAATTATTAAAACTCGTTAAAGACCTCAACTTAGAAGAGCATGTCCTATTCCAAAATCGGTTTCTCACCAAGCGAGAACTAATAAAGTTCCTACAAGCTACTGACATCTACATTACTCCATACGTTTCAGCCAACCAAATTAGCAGCGGAACACTTGCATATGCCCTCGGTGCGGGGAGCGCAGTAATATCAACGCCTTATCTTCACGCACAGGAGAATTTAGCAGATAACCGTGGACTGTTTTCAGAGTTTAGGAATCCTCGTTCGATAGCTGACTGTATAGAACAGTTGTTAGATGACGAGGTAAGAGAGACTATGGAAAGAAAGAACTACGAGTATAGCAGGCGATTTATCTGGTCGAATGTGGCCCAGGAATACGCAAAAGTCTTTAATCTAGTTTCAGCAGAACCGAAGATGGTAGGAAATAAGATTGGTAGGAAGGCGTTTGGAATTGCGGTTCCTGAGCCTTTCATCCACTAAATGGGCTGTTCATTGTTTTGCATAGAAATAGTTGTCTGCTACCTGCCCGATTTTGCAAGACCTAGCAAGAACCGTTTTATCCTTGTATTCAAAATCGCTCAGGATAATATGGCGGCTCTAAAACAGGCGATTTGGCTATCTTTGATCTTTTGTTAACTGCAGACGTTTTGCGACTTCTTTGGTAAGTTTTTCCAAACCTGATGCTAAATCCTCAGGTTCAACTTCATCTATAGGGTACCATTTTCCTTCTTTATCGATAAATACAATTTCAAGTTTTTTGCTAGCCATAAAAGTTCACTTTTCCATCAAATGCTAATTGCTTGCAATCGCTTCAACTTTTCTTCGTGGGTAGGCCCCTTTTTACAAAGGGAACTCGCCAGTTAGATCGCCTATAATCCCCTTCCGGAAGATGTTCGTGGCTAACTGGTTTTCCCGCGCCTTTTTGTTAGGCGTTTTCAAAATTGAGTGACTGGAATTTAGAAGGGCGACTTATGTGTTATTCTTTTTTCTGAATCCACGTTTGTATTGCTTCTTGGACCGCTCGGGATAGATCGCCTTTTTTGCCCCCGAATTTTTCTACGGTTTTCATTCTTAGTCGTTTTTCTAGTTCATCTGTGATGTCAACGTTGATGCGGCCCAATTTTAGTCACTGGTTTGCTGTCTTATGTGTTTAATAAGCGAGTCGCCGGGATCGGTATTTTGTCTTCTTGAGTTCGCCTATTACAATAACATACTATGTGCTTTGTCACTTATAAACGTATGTATTTATGTGCTTAAATGTTTAAGTGCGTAAGTATATGCCATGAATTTAATAGTCAAAACTCAAAATTTTAACAGAATTTTATGCTCAGCCAGCATAGGAAACGTCGATACGATGACGACGAAGTCTTGGGCAGAAGATGAAGTCGCGAAAATTGTTCACTGCACTAATCTTTAGGCCTGAAGCAGTAACTGGTTTAGCCGGTGTCATAATACAGTTCTATGTAGCCGCATTCTTGGCAGGTGTATGTTCTGGCGGGGATGAATCTGTTTGTTTTTAGGCTGTATCCCTTGATGCTTTTGGTGGCTGTGACGATTGCTGAGAGGTCTTTGGATTTTTTCATTGCACCGTTGCATTTGGGGCAGGTTTTGGTTTCGGACATGGGATCTATTTTGGTTTGGATTGTATTAAATGCTTTTCAAAAAGTGGGTGGTGGTATTAACCGGGTGGGTTAGTAGGTTCTTCCCTGTTGACACTATCTTCCACATCTAAACGGGGCGGTGTATAGACGCAACCCAATGCAATTGTGGAATACAACTTGGTTCTCGACCACTCTTGTCGTACCGCAAAAAAAGCCTCGCTGCACGAGAGGGGTCCAGCCATGCAGCAACTGCTTGAAGAATCCGAGGTTACCAATTCACTTTTTGAACCTAAAACTTTTATGCCCTGACACGTTTGGGCTCATGGTTAGAGATGAAAACAAAAATCGACGTCGAAAACTGGAGTCGCCGCGACCACTTCCACTACTTCGGCAGCGCAGCAGACCCATACTTCGGCGTCGTCGTCAACGTCGACTGTACCACCGCTTACCAAACCAGCAAACGCCTCGGACAATCGTTCTTCCTGACCTACCTGTACCAAGCCATCAAAGCCCTAAACAAAATCGAAAACTTCCGCCTCCGCCTAATTGACGGCGAAGTATGGCTCTACGACCGCGTACACGCAAGCAGCACAGTGGGCAGAAAAGACGGCTCGTTTGGCTTCGGATTCTTCGAATACGTAGCCGATTTCGAAGTTTTTCGATCCAGAGGGGAAGCAGAGATTGCCGAAGTGGAAGCTGGCTCAGGTTTACGCGTAAACGAAAACGCAAAGCGCCAAGACGTCATTCACTTTACGACGCTGCCATGGTTTAGTTTCAGCGGATTTAAACATGAACGCAACTTCGGCCCTAACGAGTCTATCCCAAAAGTGGCTTTCGGCAAGTTTTTCGAGAAGGATACTCAATTGCTGTTGCCTGTCTCGGTCAATGTAAACCATGGCCTAGTGGATGCTTATCATGTGGGAAAGTTTTTAGAGCTTTTCAAAAAGGGTTTAGATGGTGAGTAGTTCTGTTTTGTGTTTTTGTACAACACATATTTGTAATGTGTATTAATACACAATATACTTAAGTGTGTTTTTCAAAAACAATCATAAACAAACTACAGTAGGCTGAAACTGTGCCCAAAAAAACCCTGCTCTCAACATTAATTGTCATTTTGGTATTCTCAACCTGCTTCACAATCCAAACATCCACCCAAGCCGCCGCAACTGATCCCGTTGCGCTGAAGCTTTACACTGGTCCCCCAAGTGTTCCATCCGATAACAACACCTACCCATGCGTCTACGTTCAGCTTCAGGATGCTGCTGGGAAACCTGCGAGAGCCGTACAAGACACCACAGTAACGTTGTCCTCTTCACTTACTTACTATGGTTCGGTTCAGCCTGCGGTAACTATACCCAAAGGCGCAACTTTTGCCCAGGCAAACTTTACTTCAACCTTTTCGCCAGGAACCACCGTTCTATCTGCGTCGGCATCTGGGTTTGCCACTGTGCAAGCCTCGATGGTTACTGTCGGTACTTTTCCCATTGCTTTGATGGTTTATGGGGTTCCCTCAGTTTTGCCTTCTGACGGCGGCACATACAGCGCTGTGTTGGTTCAGCTTCAGGACTCCACGGGTACTCCCGCTAAAGCGCCTAAAGGTGGCGTGACAGTTGGTCTTTCATGTTCGGACACTTCTGTAGGGGAAGTTAGCCCAAGCGTGGTGATTGAGGAAGGTACAACATCTGCGGTTGCCAATTTTACCACTGCAATAATCGACGTAAAACAAAGCGCAAAAATCTCGACTATCGCCCAAGGCTACACCTCCCAGCAAACAACCATAACCACAACCCCCGTAGCCCCCCAAGCCACCTCTTTTGCGGTTTATACTGGTTCCCCCAGAGTTGCTGCTGACAACAAATCCTACTGCCAAATCGCTATAGCAATGCAAGATGCATCCAATTTTGCTGCTAAACTTTCTTACGATGTTACGGTTTCTTTGAGTTCCAGTGACCTCTCCATCGGCGAGATTCCCTCGGAGGTTACCATACCTGCGGGGCAAAGCTACGTCTTTGTCAATTTTAACTCAACTTACAAGCCTGGAAGCACCCAGTTCACTGCTTTAGCTAACGATATGGACTGGGGTCAAACAACCCTAACAACCACTGGGTTCATACCCTCAAAACTGGCGGTCTACCTTTCTCCTTCGCTTTTAGCTTCTGATGGGGGCTCATATCAGGCGTTGCAAGTGCAACTGCAGGACTCTTCAGGGCGGCCCGCCTTAGATCCTCAATCCAACGTCACTGTCAGCTTGTTTTCTTCAAAACCCACCGTTGCAACCGTAGATTCTCAGCTTCTAATTCCTCTGGGTCAAACTCAAGCATACGGAAACATAAATGTCACCAACAACGCCGACCAAACGGCGATAACTGCTCAGGCTCCCGGCTACTCGACCGGTCAAGGCATCTTAACTACAAAACTTATAGACTTAGTACCTCTGCAGGTAAGCGTCTCCGCAGCCAACTCCACAATTGGTAACGGAGAAAAAACCGACATAAACGTCTATGTTTCAGGTGACGGCAAAGCTACCACAGGCGCTAACGTGCACTTCACCTCCGACGCAGGCGGCTCCTTCTCAGCCGTATCCGACCTGGGAAACGGCAACTACCAAACTACCTTCACTGCGCCAAGCTTCACCCAATCCACCACATGCACCATAACTGCCACCGCAGAAAAAACCGATTACATCCAAAGCTCCTCGACTGTACGGATCATAGTTAATTCGCCTTCCTCTGCATCTCAATCTTCGTCTTCGCAAACCCAAACTGAAGCCTCCTCCCCCTCTACGTCAAGCAACGAAACAACCACTGTATCGCAAACCCAAACCGCAGGCTCCACCCAAATCAACATGCTGCTTCACATCCAGGACTCAAATGGCAACCCGCTTGCCGACACCACGGTCTCCTCTACATCGCAGCCGGTAGGTGCCAGACTCCTCTTCGGCATCACTAACGAATCTGGCTACGTGACCTTCAGAAACGTCATGGACGGTCAATACGTTTTCAGCGTAGAAAAAGAGGGCTACGGCAAGATGGATAAAACCGTTGATGTGGCGGGTAAACCTTTGAGTGTTGAGGTGACTTTTTCAGGCGGCGCTGACGGCTCAATAGACCTAACCTCCATCGTGATGATTGTAATTGTTGTAGTGGTTGTTATGCTGCTGGGCATTTTGTTGGTTCGGCGCAGACGTAGAAAATCAGCCCCTGAGCTGCCGCCGCTGTCTTCTTTCAAGTATTAACCTTCTTTTTTCATTTTTTGTTTTATGCATTTATGGAAAAGCTCTTTTGGCGCTCTTAATCTAGGAAGATTTGACTTATTAACCGCTCAACTTTTAGTTAAACTTGAGTGAAGCTTAAAACCCAAGCAAAAAAGTGTTTGATAGAACTTGACCGAATCTGTGAACAAGTTTCGATTAATTTGCTGGTAAGCGGACTAAAAGAGAGGAAAAAGCAATTTACCTTCATTCGCATACTTGTTTCAAAACTTTTGTTCTAGGCGCATGCCATAGCTAACAGAACAATTATGGTCTATAGATTTTGCAAGTTTGGTTTATTGTATCCTCGTATATAATTAAGTTTTTTTCAGCTAAAAATGCGCGTAGGGCTATTGAATCACACCCTCCTGTTATGATAAGCTGATAAGTGCCTGAATTGTTTTTCGACAGGTTGACTGAAGAAGGGTTTATGGTCTGGGTATTGGTTAGTTCTTTCAACAGCTCAATGGCTTCTTTCCTATCCAAGTGTACGTACCGATTTAAAGTATGTGAATAATCACTATTTATAATTTTCCAAACTATTTTGGTGCAGTAACCAAATTGTCGGCGTTGGTGTAGGGAGCTTTTTTGGTTTTTTTGTTTCATCTTCTAAGACATTGCCCTGATTATCTGGGCGAAATGCCAACATAAATCCACGTTGAAAACCGGTACGATGTTAAGTTTGAAGCACACACCTATTGAAATAACTCAAGTCAAGGACCGTCGAGGGTCAATTACACGAATGTCTTTAGATCTGCAGATGGAGCGAGGTATGGGTTTTGGAAAAAGCTTCTTATGCACAGTCTCCGAATGTTTCTTTGAGAGGGAAAAATGGAGCACTCCTCGTTTGGGAAACGCGACCTCATAGCTTTAGCAGCGGTATTAGCTGCCGCTTTTGTCATCAGGCTTCTGTTATTCACCCAGCAAGGGTACCCCATCGACACCAACGACTTCACCTCTTGGTTTAACACCGCAGCATCAGGTGGCATACGTGGCTTCTACCAAAACACGTGGTCAGATTACCCGCCGTTTAACGTTTACCTGTTCTGGTTCTTCGGCAACATAGCTAACGCCGCCTCCGCCGCAGGCATAAACGCAGAAAACATCGTCAAGCTGGCACCAACCATCTTCGACTTGGCAACCTCCGCCTTAATCTTCCGGTTCCTGCGCAAACAGTACGGCTTCAAACAAACGCTGCTCGTCACTTGCCTCTACGCCTTCAACCCCGCCGTAATCTTCAACGTGGCATGGTGGGGACAATTCGACGCCATCTACACCTTCTTCTTGGTGCTCTCGCTTATGCTGGCGCTGAAAAAGAAACCTGAACTATCCGCAGTGGTGTTTGCCATAGCGTTGCTTACTAAACCACAGGGCATAGCGTTACTCCCCTTGGTTGCGTTGGTGATTTTCCTAAAATCCGGACCAAAACGGCTCCTAACCTCTATAGCAGCCTTCATCGCATCCATTTTCGTGCTGATTTTGCCGTTTGAATGGGGAGGCAACCCTGTCTCGTTCCTAAGCAACATCTACTTCGGCGCCTACGGCACCTATCACTACACGTCGATAAACGCCTTCAACATCTGGGGGATGTTTGGCATGTGGATGTCCGACGATGGCTACAACCTTGTAGGCTGGGCACTGTTCATCGCTTTTGCCGCCTTGTTCCTGTTTACAACTTACAAACGCTTCAAAGAAGAAGGCGACGCCATAGTGTTCTTCTCGGCGTCCATGCTGTTCTTCGCTTTCTTTATGCTGCCCACACGCATCCACGAACGCTACCTCTTCCCAGTGCTAAGCGTTTTGGCAATCAGTTTCCTGCTTTACAAAAAAAGCCGCATCATGTACGCCGCCCTAACCGCAACCGTTCTGGCAAACGCCGCATACATCCTCTACTGGCTAAACACCTCTTACCCGAACGCTTCACCAAACTTGACAGGGGACCCTGTGGTTTTGGTGGTAAGCGTTATTAATTTAGTCATGTTCCTGTATGGTTCACTGTTGATGGTCGGCATACTTCGGGGGCAACATATGAAAAACACGCCTTCCGAAGTGCCAAGTCAGCCGCAGCATGGAGAGACGCCAAATGCTATTTGATTTGAAACTAACCAAAACCGACCTCTTAACCATGGTTTTGCTCTCAATTCTATTCTTCGGCATAGCCTCCACAAGCCTAGGCGAACTCAACTACCCCGTCACCGACTGGCAAACAACCACCAACGCCAGCTTCTACGTGGACTTCGGCTCAACCCAGCAAGTACAAAACGTCTACTTCTGGGTTAAAAGCGGAAACGCCTCTGCCGCCGTATACCAAGGCTCACCCGACAACTGGGCATACGTAGGCAACTATTCGTTGCAGAGCAGAGCAACCGACTACTCCGTTCAGCCGCAGCTAGACGTAACCGCAACTACCCAGTACCTGCGTTTCGACGTCAAAGCCGTAACCTACGACTCGCGCCCTGACTTTTCTACTTGGGGCGTAACCAATCCCGGCGACAAAGAACCCTCACCCTACATTGAAGTATCCGAAATCGGCGTGGAAAGCACAAACCACACCCAAATCCCCATAACCACCGTAACCGCCATCAGCGGAGACACTACAAACATCAGCGCCCTAGCCGACGAGCAGGGTTCACTGGAAATCCAACCTACTTACATGTCCAAAATGTACTTCGACGAAGTCTACTTTGCCCGCGCAGCAGAAGACTATGTACATCACGAAATCCCCAAAGAACGCACCCACCCGCCACTAGGCAAAGAAATCCAGGCGCTGGGCGTTTTAGCTTTTGGCGAAACACCGTTTGGCTGGCGCATCATGGGCGTCATATTCGCCACCCTGCTAATCCCGCTAATGTATCTTATTGGCAAGAAGCTGTTTGGCAGCTGGATAGGCGCGTTCTCAGCGGCGTTTCTGTTCAGCTTTGACTTCATGCATTTCACCATGGCACGCATCGGAACAGTCGACACGTACGTGGTGTTTTTCTCGCTTATGACGCAGCTGTTTTTCCTCATCTACTTTAGTCGAGTGTTAAAAGAAGGCTGGAAAACCCATGTTTGGCCGCTTGTGCTGGCGGTGGTTTTCGCCGCGCTCGGGTTTTCAACGAAGTGGTTTTCGCTCTTCGGCGTTTTAGGTATGCTGGCTTTGCTCGTAGCGCTGCGGCTGCGGGAAGTCAAAAACCTCAAAGCTACCTTAACCGAGAAGTACGTCGCCGTCTTTAACCATCCCTTCCTACTCTTAATCGGCTTAGTCGGCGTGTTCGCCGCCATCTACTTCGCCACCTACATCCCAGAGATGCTTATAGGCGACTCACCAGTCACAATTTGGAACCTGCAAAACGCCATGTTCAGCTTCCACGCGGGCTCCGTGGTTGATTCTTCTTCCGCGCCCTGGTGGACTTGGCCGATTATGGCTAGCCCAACTGGCCTCCAAGTGCCAAAATGGTTCGACATCACCTATTTGCCTAACAACACAGTTTCCACAATCACGTCGTTTGGCAACCCAGCAGTTTGGTGGGTAGGCTTCGCCACTATGGTTTTGCTCATTGTTAAAGCGTTCCGAATCGACGAATACATCGCCAAATTAGTCTCAAAACCCAAAACAGAATCCCCCGAAGCGACAACAGCCCCGATTAAGGTTGCACGGCGCTGGGATCCCGCAGCGTTGTTCATCGTGGTCGTGTTCCTGTTCTCGTGGCTAATCTACATATTCATAGGGCGAGCTACCTACATTTACCACTTCTACCTAAGCGTACCCCTCCTTTGCTTCGCCCTAGCATACTTCATCAACAAGATCTGGAGCAAAACATGGGGCAAAGCCTTAACCATCGCATTGTTTGTCGCTGTGGTGGCGCTTTTCGCCGTGTTCTACCCCGTCATCTCCGGCGTGCCTGTTAGCTCCGACTACGTCCACAACCTGAAATGGTTCCCAAGCTGGTTCTTTGCGCCATGACCACACCCCAAAACAGTAAAGCGTCCCTGCAAGTTTCAGTAGTGCTTCCCGCCTACAACGAAGTCAACTACCTGGCTCCTGCCGTTGAGAAAACCGCTGAGGCGCTAAACCAGTTTACTTCCAGCTACGAAATCGTCATAGCTGAAGATGGCAGTACCGACGGCACCGCGGAACGCTCTGAAGAGCTCGCCCAAAAGTATCCTTACGTTCGCCACATTCACCGAGATCAGCGGCAAGGCAGAGGAACCGCACTTAATAACGCCTTCAAACGGTGCCAGGGCGAAGTGCTGGTTTACATGGATTTGGATTTGGCGACTGACCTCAATTACCTGAAACCGTTAATTGATGCGGTGGCTGTGGAGGGCTACGACTTCGCCACGGGGTCTCGTATGCTGCCGCTGAGCCAAGCGGAACGCACTTTTAGTCGGGGGTTTAGCTCAAAAACATATAATTTTCTCGTGCGCCAAATGCTGGGTTCAAAACTCTACGATCACCAGTGTGGGTTCAAAGCTTTTCGCCGGGAGTCACTTTTTGCTGTTATGGATTCGGTGGAGGCTAAACATTGGTTTTGGGACACTGAGCTTATGGTTCGGGGTTACCGCAGGGGTTACCGCATTAAGGAAATTGCTGTTGAGTGGCGTAGCGGCAGAGACACTAAAGTCAATTTGGCAAAAGACTCTTGGAACATGTTTAAGCAGATTATGGGTTTATACTGGAAGCTTCGCGTAAAGAAAAAATAAACAGGTTAGTATTTTGCGGCTAAAAGCACAAACGCTCTAGCCATCAAAGCCAAGCCGAACACTAAGATGACACCTGACCAGAAAATAAACCACTCCACCGCAATTGTCATGTTCACCAAATACGTGTTAACAAGGTAACTTGTACCAAGCCAAAACACAATGTTTTCGATGGTTTCTCCTTTGCGTTCCACAGGCGAATGGAGGTAAATGCGCAACGCCAAGATAAGCACTTCAACTATGCCCAATGCGATGGCAAACTGGAACGCAGCGGTGTAGAGTTCCATGTGAGCCGCCGGGTTCGAAGGCGCAGGTAAAGCGATGCCTCCACCGACTGGCGACAACGTCAACGATAAAAAGAACTCCACGAAGCGGTCCCAGAGGCTGCTGGGCAGGTGCGCAGCGTAAATTGCGGCTAATATGATAAGAACAGCGCCGGCGTACAGGGCAGTGAAAAGGCTTTCTTTTCTTTTCTCAGTTAACCCGTGGCCACTATCTGGTTTTGTCACGGTTTCTCCCATACGCGCTATGTTGAAATATCCAGATATATGTTTCCCCTAATCATCCAACTGCATGTTTTAAATACTCAGAGCTGAATAAACTAGACTGGGAATACCCAAATGTCTTATTGTCCAAAATGCGGCAACCAAGTTGACGATTCAATGGCGTTTTGCCCAAGATGCGGCGCACCCCTACACGGCGCTCCAGCGCCCACAGCGGCAACCACTTCCGCCACAGCTCCCGCTTACCGGCAGAGAAACGAGAAACAAGAGAAAAACGAAAAGAACGAAAAAAACGAATCACGAGAAAAACAAGAAAAAGGCGAACGCGGCTTCGTAGGCTACCTAATAGGCGGCTTAATCCTCATAACCTTCGGCTTATTCAGCGTCCTGCAACTCAGCAACTACTTCGTCGCCAACAGCGGCCAAGCCTGGGCAATCATGCTCCTAATCATCGGCGTCATAATCATAGTCGGCGCAGTCTACGTTGCCCTAACTGCACGCCGACGCACCCCCATACCTGCCTAAAGCAGCCAACCCAAAAACGCCCGGTACAACCTGTGCTCCAAAAGCGTCTGCCAGTTGTTTCTGCCGAAAACCCTGAAATAATTGTTTCCAGCTGCCTCCACTAAGTCGCCCATGTCGTAGCGGGGCAACATACAAGACGACACAACCAGCCGTCCCCACTCGCCACGTTTTAATTCATGCAGCATCTTAACGCCTTTGCAAGTGGCTACTTCAAAGAGGTACGTGTCGTAGTTGGGCGTTATGTAGGGGTAATCGTCAAGTTGCTGTCCAAAGACCCCTTCGGTGGCAGTGTACATTTCCACGATGGGGGCGTCGCCGTAGTATTTTTTGAGGATGGGTCCGTATTTGAACTGGATTTTTTTGACGCTCGTGCAGAACAGCGCCTTTGGTTTCCAGATGTCTCGGGGAAGTTTGCCGTGTTTGCGTTTGATGTAGCGGGCAAAAGAGAGGATGACGGGGGTGACGCCCATGGTGGCGGTTACGTTTTGGTCTTTTGCCATCTCGTAGACGAGGTCGAAGCGGCGTTCCCAATCTCTTCTGCCGATGCCGCTGCCTAACTTGTCAATTTCTTCTTGCCGGGGCAGCAGGCTGACTCGATCGAACATGGGGTTTAGGCGGGCATAGGTGCCGCTGCTGTAACCGTAAGTCTCCTCTTTACCGTCGATTTTCATGGTGTGTACGGCGCTGGGGAAATTGAGGTTCAAGATGACGCCGAGGAACACTTCATACTGTCTTTTTTTGAGGGCGAAGTTTATGATGGCTCGGGCGCCGCAGCTGTAAATTTGCTTTAGGTGGCTTTGTGTGGCAGGCAGAACCTTGCTGTGGCCGCCTGTGGAGCCTCGGGTCATAACCCACGTTTGTGGCGGTTCAGGCAAAAACGCCTTGAAACTGCGTTCTCGGACCTCTTTGAGGTGGGGAGCTAGGTCCGCGTAGTTAATTATGGGAAAATTAGCTTGGTAATCGCTGAAGCTGCCTAATTTAGCGGCGTTATGGTTCTCGCCATACTCGGTTGTTGCGTACCGCGCCAACAAATCCGAAAGCACCGCCCCCTGCGCCCTAAGCGGATCAGCAACCGAATCGTACCACGGCTGCACATAAGGCCCCAAAATAGCATTAATCGTGTCCTGGTCAGGCAACATAACGTTCGCACCTTCTTCTATACGAATCTGCTTATATGCTTCACCACAAAATACTAGACATTAACAGAACATAGGGTTTGAAATTTATGGTGGACACACTCGAAGTAACAGCCCAGAAAATCCGGGCGCTCCAAGTTCAAGGCGCAAGAAACGTCGCCATCGCAGCCATACACGCACTCCAAACCGTAGCAGACCAAACCAACGCCTCAGACAAACCCCAGCTTCTAACAGAACTCAAAGCCGCCCAAACATTGCTAAACAACACCCGCCCAACCGAACCCCTAATGCGAAACGCCCTGCGCTACATCATCACACAAACCCAGAAAGAACCCGCCCAAGACATAGGCACCCTAAGGGGCGTAGTCGCACAAAGCGCCGACGGATTCCTAAAAAACCTCTCCGCGTCACACGGAACGCGCCGCCGAAGTCGGAGCCAAACGCATCGGCGACGGCTCAGTCGTCTTCACCCACTGCCACAGCTCCACAGTTACCCGACTCCTTGCCAAAGCCAAAGCCGAAGGAGTCGACTTCCGAGTCATATGCACCGAAACCCGCCCCGCCTTCCAAGGACGCATAACCGCCAAAGAACTGGTCGGCTACGGCATCGACACCACCTTCATCGTTGACTCGGCAGCCCGCACCTTCATGTCCGAAGTCGACATAGCATTCGTTGGCGCAGATGCCATCACCAGCGAAGGCAATGTCGTAAACAAAATCGGCACCGGCGGATTGGCAGTCATAGCAAGCGAATCCCGCGTGCCCTTCTACGTCGTGTCGGAGCTTTTGAAGTTCGACGCCGAAACCCTGAACGGAGGATGTGAAAAAATCGAGCAACGCAGCCCCACCGAAGTCTGGGCAGAAGCTCCGCCCGAGTTGAAAGTCCAAAACCCAGCGTTTGACGTGACGCCTAACCGTTACATTCATGGGTTAATTTGTGAAGAAGGCATCGTTCCACCCCAAATGGTGCTTGAGGTTACGCGTAAACGGTATCCCTGGGTCTTCTAAGGGCTACCCGGTGGTGTACTCGGCGCTTTGCCATACTTGATCAAAAAAAGCAGTTATTACATTAACTAACTGTGGATTATTGGACCACAAGATCGGCGTCACCTGCGAGTCAGTAGGTGTTCTAGTGCTCAGAATCAAGCGCTTCTGGTCATAGACTGCTACGCGAATTGGAATAGGCGGAGTGACGTATCGTATCTCAAACAGGCGGTTGTATTTAAAAAGTGAAGGATAGAGTTTTTCAAAGGTTGTCCCCTCGTGTTTTTCAGTGATTAAGCGGATTTTTACGCCTCTTTCAAGATCTTTTTCATGAATTGATATCTGATTAAATTCTATGGTGCTCAGGTTTTTCCAGTCACCGACGATATCTATGCTTCTCGTTGAATGGGCGCTTTCTGCTTTTATTTTTTCTTGAAATAATCTTTCTGAAGAAATTATTGTAAATTGTTGGTCATCTGTCCAGTTATCTTCTTCTATTTCAGGCAGGTTGCTGACTGTTTCTTTTATTTCTTCTTTTAAGGCTGTGTATTCTTGCTCTTTATTTTGAAGTAGGAGGTCGCAGCCTTCCTTTAGGGGGGTGGCTTGGAAAGTTGTGGGTGTGAAAATTATTTTTTCGGCAAGGCCTAACTCTTCGAGTTTTTCCATTACTCGGTATACGTCTCCTCGAGCTACGTTTGCGGCCGAAGCCAGAGTTTTAGCGTCTGCTTTTCCAAATTTTACTAGTGCTAAATAGACTTCTGCTTGAAGATAAGTTAGTCCTAGTTCCATTAAGGCTTGGCTGTATTTGTCCTGTTTCATCCCTTTTTTTGTTACGTTTTTTGGGATTTAAAGCTTTCATTTTGTATTAGCCGTCTCATTTTACAGTTAAAAATTAACTTGCAGTTGCTAGTGTTGGCGTCACTTACAAACTATTAAATGATTTACTTTGATAAAGTCAAGATTATAACTTTAAGGAGAAAGAAAATTGCTTATTAGAAACGTAAAAACTGTAAAAATAGCTATTGCGCTATTACTCGTATGTTCAATGGCGGCATCATCAGCACTTCTAATTCCCAATACCACCGCGCATACCCCTAAATGGGACATCCCAACCTTTGCATACATAAACGCAGCCCCCAACCCCGTAGGTGTCGGTCAAAAAGCATCTGTTATCATGTGGATCGACGATACCTATGACCCATCAAGTCTACTATCGAACAATTACCGATTCCGTAACTACAAACTTACCATTACAGCACCAGACGGCACAGTAACTACGCAAACCTTTGATTATGTAAGTGACCCAACATCAGCACAGCCTTATTCATTCACCCCCGACCAAGTCGGCACATACAATTTGACCTTTTCATTTCCCGGACAAGACATAACTGTCAACAACGATAGCCCCACTTCAGTATACGTTAACGACACGTACCTTGCAAGCTCAGCCCAAACAACACTGACAGTTCAGGAAGAACCAATCAGCTATCTACCTGTAGTTCCACTTCCAACTGAATACTGGACTCGCCCGATCTACGGCACAAACCCTAACTGGTACACAGTTTCATCTAACTGGTTGGGTTCCGGTGCACCTGGCTATTCTGGCTATAGTTTTATGTCATCAAATCAACAGAGCTTCCCAGGTGACGCAGTAGGACCCCTCACCGGCCACGTTATGTGGACTAAACCACTGCAAAGTGGTGGTGTAGTGGGTGGAAATAACACCGTAATTCAAGGTGACACCTACTTTGAAGGCTCAGCATACCAGCAAAGATTCACCAACCCCATAATTCTCGACGGAAAGATATACTACAAAGAACCAGTATCGTTCTCGGGCCCCAATAATGGTCCACTTGATTGCGTTGACCTACAAACAGGACAAGTCATTTGGTCCCGTCCTGATCTTCCTGCGATGTCTTTCGGCTATATTTATGATGTCCAAGACCCTAACCAACACGGAGTTTACCCACCAATTCTCTTCACTTCATCTTGGGTTGCATATGACGCAGACACTGGCACTTACATGTTCAACGTAACTCAGGTTCCAAGCGGCACAACAATGCTCGGTCCAAACGGTGAACATTTGATCCTAAGGTTACAAAACTATGGTACTGCAGCTGCTCCAGACTGGTATTTGCAAGAGTGGAATTCATCAAAACTATGGGAACCAAATTATTCAGGTGCATCTACTTCGCCACCGATAGTTCCATATGTTACTAACGGAAGCTGGACAGGCGGCGTGGTAACCGTTATGACTTCTCGTGGACCTTCCACGGTGTATGTTCCAAGCCTTTATGACTTCAACATTTCCGTCCCTGCATTGAACTCACTTTCTGGAACACCGACAATTCAAGATGCTATCTATGATAACATGGCTATCGTTTCATTTGGCACTCTACCTTCATCATCAACGCTCATATTCCGCTCGATAAGCAGCGCTCCATACACATACGTCGGTATAAATCTTAAATCAGGTTCAATCGGCGGTGTATCTTGGAAAAACACTGTTCAAGCACCATCAGGCAATGTTACTGTCTTGGCAGGTCCAGCTGACCCAACAACGGGTGTCTTTACTGAAGCATACGCAGAAACTACCCAGTGGGTAGGCTACAGCATGGCAACAGGTCAGAAAATCTGGGGTCCAACTGACGGTCAAACTGCATTTGACTATTATGGTAACCCTGCAACTCCAAACGTTCAAGGTGTAGCCGCAAACGGCATTCTCTACAGTAGCGGCTTCGGCGGCATATGCTACGCTTATGATTCAGCAACCGGGCATTTGCTATGGACTTACGGGAACGGCGGCACAGGAAACAGCACATTTGCAGGTCTCGAAACTGCTTTCGGTGAGTACCCAACCTTCATACAAGCCATCGGCAACGGAGTAGTCTACTTAGTAACTACAGAGCACACCATTGAAACCCCAATCTTCAAAGGAGCGTTAGCTCGCGCGATTAACGCCACAACAGGAGAAGAAATCTGGACTCTCTCAGACTACACTGGTGAGTTCGGAGCTATGAGCTTTGCAATGGCAGATGGATACGCGACTTTCTTTAACGGCTATGACAACCAAATTTACAGTGTCGGCAGAGGTCCAAGCGCTACATCAGTAGAAGCTCAAGCCTTCGGAAGCCAAATAGTTATCCGAGGTAGGGTAACTGATATAGCTACAGGCACAACTCAAGTCGAGCAAGCTGCAAGATTCCCCAACGGTGTACCAGTATCTTCAGATGCCAGTATGAGAGAATGGATGGGTTTCGTCTATCAACAACAACCTTGCCCAACCAACTTCACTGGTGTGCAAGTAACCCTAAGCGTCCTTGACTCTAACGGCAATTACCGCACAATAGGCACAACAAACACTGACGGATCTGGCATGTACACATTCTCCTGGAAACCCGACATATCTGGCGACTATACAGTCTACGCAACCTTTGCAGGCACTAACGGCTATTGGCCATCCTCTTCAGAAACAAGCTTCGCAGTTGATGAACCAGCCACACCTACCGTTGCTCCCACAGCTGCACCAGCCTCGATGGTTGATACATACTTCTTACCTGCCGTGATTGCAATCATACTTGTAATCATCCTTGTAGGCGTAGCAATCATTGTTTTGCAGAGAAAACACTGATAAAACGTAGATAGACAAAAACTATCTCCCTTCCTTTTTTAGTTCAATTTACCCTTTTGAAGAAAAAGCAGGAATGTTTACAGCATTGGCTACCGCAATATTGTGGTCGACATTTCTACAGTATACTCAGGTTTTTTAGTAAGAAGCAACGTAGTAAACAAATGACCCCAAAAGCGAATCAGCCCACACCTGAAATGTACACCGCCTTTTGCATACATTGGGCCGGAGACCGAAAAGCCAAGCACTGCCGAACCTGCGCCACAGAAAACTCTGCCTGTGACCTGCTTTGGAACAGCGTGAAGCTTCTGGCACAACAAAAATTTGTACTCCTCAACCCTAAAAACAGCAACCGCTACCAACTAGAACCGCCAAAAAGAAGCCCAAAACTGATTTACATCCAAACACTGCAGGACAAATACGCCCACTTCGCCCTGCCAATCGAAGATTTCCTCTACGTCGCCAAAACTGGGCGAGGCGCAATGTATGAGACGCCTTCTCAGACTAAACAGCAGCCGTTTGTCGGGTTGATTTTGGAACACATCGCCAAAACCACCTCAGGTGCAGAACTAATCCGGGCAGTAAGAGAAATTCCGCAAAAACCCGAGTAGTTCACCTGCTCCTTCGGGGTTGGTTGGTTTCCAGCGGTTCTGCGTTTGTACAAACAGCCACAATCAAAATGCAATGCAGCCCAGATGCTGAAGCAAAAACAGAACGTCTTGTTTTGAGCCTTGGAAGATGATGTAGTAGGGCGACGCCCTCTTCATCTACTACTAAAAAACAAAAAATGGGGTAGCCTACGTTTAGGTTTTCCATTTCTCCAACGCCACAGCCAACTCCTTGTGGCTCTCTGCGTACCTTTCCAGCGTTTTGCCTTCGAGTGCGGCGTCAACTGCTTGCCGCATAGCCATGGCTCCGCATACGGTGCCATCTGGATGACCGTGGATGCCTCCGCCTGCCTGCAAAACCACGTCGTTACCGAAAATCGCTAAAATATCAGGGACAAGCCGCGGGTATAAGCCGCCGGAAGCAACAGGCAAAACCGGTTTGAGGCTGCCCATTTCGCCTTTGCACGAAGCGATGTTTTCGAGCACTTCGGGTTTGGTCTCCGACATTTTGCCCACCACGGTGCCCACATGAAGCTGGTCGACTCCGATTACGCGTGCCACTTCGGCGATTGGTTTCATGGCGATACCGTGCTGTTGGTTCTTAGTGAACGCTGCGTGTCCAGCGCGGTGAGCATGCAGTACAAGCTTAAAATTCTGGTCCCGCAGCGTCTGCAACCCTGACCAGCCGATTGTGAGAATGTCCACCATGGCGTATTCGCCTCCTTGATCTATGATTTCCTGAGCACGCTCAATCATGAGGTTGGTTTCGGCGGTTATGTTTACCATGTAGACTTTGCGTTCGCCGGTTTCGTCCTGCGCCTTGTCCCGTGCGTCAAGGGTTTGGATAAGGCGTTCGGTGAAGGGATTGAATTTCTGGCTGCTCAAATTCTCGTCGTCTTTAACCACGTCGCATCCGCCCAGCCAAGCGTCGTAGGCGACTTTGGCGTGGTCCGCTGTTTTTAAGCCGAGTTTGGGTTTGATGATGGTGCCGACGAGGGGGCGTTTGGGGATTTTGAGAAGTTTGCGGACGCCTGCAATGCCATATTGCGGTCCTTTGAAGCTATCCAGCAGGGCTTGAGGAAACTCAATGTCGAGCAGACGCAGGTTTTTGAGCGCTTTCAACCCGAACACGTTACCTGCCACGCTGCTCAAAATGTTAGGCATGTTAGCGGCTTCAAACAATTCGACGGGGTACGCAATTTTTATGGTGTTGCCCTCTATGCTGTAAACGTGCGCCGCCAGCTTCTTCACATAAGGCTTCTCAGTAGTCAAATCAGTCCAGGTGCCCACGCTGCTTTCCGCCGCGACGCCGCCAGCCGCCTCCTCCAAGCTGATGCCTTCAGGCTCCACAGTAAACGTGCAGAGTAAATCGGTTTCTTTGGGTTTATACTTGGAATCGACAAAGTCTAGGTACTTCAAAGTATAGTCCTCAACAGCTAAAGAGAATCCACAGTTAGTTAAAATCTTTAACTATTCCTCGAACTCTATGGTAGTGGCGAGTTAATGATGGAGTTAAACGTTGAAACCCTCATGATATCCACAGGCGGCAGCCGAATCGCCTTGTTAAGCGGAGAAACCGCCGGTCAACTTGGCGTTCACAGTTCCGACAGAGTTAAAATCACCTGCAAAAACAGGGAACTCATAGCCATAGCCAACATAGCCGACTATTTTCCCCACAGCCGCGTCGGCCTCTACCGCGAAGCCGTCGCTGTACTGGGGGTAAGCGAAGGCGAAACCGTCAACGTACAGTTGGCGCCATTGCCCGAATCGCTTTTCAACATTCGCGCTAAACTGCGTGGCGAACGCCTTCGAGACAAAGATGTCTTCGCCATTGTGCAGGACGTCGTTGAACGCCACCTAAGCACCGTAGAAATCTCAGCATTTCTCACTGCACTAAGCATTCATGGGTTAAGCACTGCTGAAACCGAAGCCCTCTCCCGCTCCATGATTGCCACCGGCAAAACCCTTGACTTCGGCCCCGGACCAATTCTTGACAAGCACAGTGTCGGAGGTATACCTGGCGACAAAACCAGCATGCTTGTTGTGCCCATTGTTGCCGCCGCAGGCTTCACCATCCCAAAAACCAGCTCACGCGCAATAACCTCACCGGCGGGCACCGCAGACCGTGTCGAAACGCTTTGCCCAGTCACTTTGGGCATAGACGAAATCAAAGCAACCGTCAAAAAAACCGGCGGCTGCCTTGTTTGGGGCGGCTCACTCGAGCTTGCACCGGCGGATGACCTCTTCATCCAAGTTGAATACCCCTTAGGCATAGACCCAATGCTTCTTCCCTCAATTCTAAGCAAGAAAAAAGCCATCGGAGCAACACACGTCGCCATCGACATTCCCACCGGCGTCGGAGCAAAAATCAAAACCCGCCAAGAAGCCTACACCTTAGCCTCGGACTTCGTAGATTTAGGCAAACGCCTAGACTTAAACATCCAGTGCGCCCTCACTTTCGGTGACCAGCCGCTGGGCTTCGGCATGGGACCGGCATTAGAAGCCCGAGAGGCGCTTTACACTTTGATGGGGCAGGGTCCGCCTGACCTGCGTGAGAAAGCGGTGAGTTTAGCCGGCATGCTTTTTGACATGGTGGGCGTAGAAAACCCCCGTGGGGTGGCGGAGGAAATGGTTAACTCCGGTAAGGCTGAGCGCAAGATGCGTGAAATCATAGCTGCGCAGGGCGGCAACCCGGACGTGAAGCCCGCCGATTTGCCGGTTGGGCAAGAATCTGCTGTTGTACGCTCAAAAGAAGCGGGAAAAGTGCTGTGGATGAGCACGGACGCTTTAGTTCGGATTGCAAGGGTTGCTGGTACGCCTAAAGAGAAAGGCGCAGGTGTCCTACTTCATGCCAAATTGGGAGATACAGTGCACAAGGACGGGGTGCTTTTTGAGGTTTACTCCGAGCACAGCAGCAAGTTAACAGCGGCATTGGAGTTGGCGGAGGAGTTGCAGCCTGTGGTGTTGAGCAAGAAACCTGAGGAACGCATGGTACTAGACACAGTCCCCGAGAAAGCATCACGTGAAAAACCCTTCATGCTAGACAGATAAAAAAAGAAAAAAAGTTTAGTGGTTGACGGCTCCACCGATTAATCCGCCGATTGCCGAAACGATACCTGCAACTACAGCTAAAAGAATCGCCGCTAACCCGACAGCTAAACCTGCTAAGCCGCCGAATAATGCGCCGCCGATGCCGGTTGTTAACCCGCCAAGAACTGACAAGCCGATTACCGCTAAAATGGCGATTATGATACCGCCGAAGACGCCCGCCATAAAACCTGCCAATAAACCTCTGCCTGCGCCTTTAGCGATTAGACCCGCAATTATGCCGCCTATGAAGCCACCTATCAAGTGCCCGATGCCTGGGAAAAAGAACCCTAACACCAGCGTAACGATAAAACCTGCAAACGCACCTAACCATATACTGCCCATACCAGTATTTCACCACCTTGATGCTGTTTAATTTAGGTTGAATAGGCTGGCTAGATAATGCTTTGTTGGCGCATGGTTGATGTAAAGTTGAGGGTTTATCGGGTTATTAGTCCGCCTACTATGCCGCCTATGGCTGAGACAATGGTTGCGACAACGCCGACTATGATGGCTAATGCGGTGCCGACTATGCCTCCCACGATTGCGCCTAAGAAGCCAAAGTTGCTGGCTCCATAAATTGCGAAGCCAAACAACCCTAAAATTACCAGAGCAATGGCGCTTAAGATGCCGGCGAGGAACCCAGCGATGGCTCCAGGCATTGCGCCTCTAGCTATTAAGCCAGCGACTAACCCGCCGATTAATGCTCCTAAAATGTTTCCCAGCCCGGGGTAAAGCGTGCCAACTGCTACCGTGACTAAGAAACCAACGAATGCTCCTAAACCGATGCTTCCCAAAGCCTACGCCTACTTATCTGTCCATAGAAGAAAAAAGAAAAAAATAAGGCTATTGCTTAACGGGACCGCTCAGCCCTAACTTTGGGACCCAACAATGTCCAGAGCCACTCCGTGAATTCCTGGAGGTTCTTGGTTTGAATGTGGACTTCTCCGGGTCCAGTGATTTGGGTCACTAAGCCTTCGCCGCTGAACAGGGTTTCTTTCAAGCCACCGAAGCGAGTTACTTTGTAACTGCAGGTTTCGCTGAAGCCGACAAGGTGAAAGTTATCCACTATAAGGGTCTGCCCGGGCGCTAAAACGTGAGTGTCAATAGCGCCAAAAGTGTTAATGAACATTTGCCCACTGCCGGTAGCACGTAGCATAAATAAGCCCTGTCCGAAGAGACCTTTAGTGAAGCCTTCCCACTTTACGTCCAAGTCGATGCCAGCGGTGGAGGCAATGTAGGCGGATTTCTGGATGACGTACCCGCTGCCCGGCGCTATATCAAGCTGTTTGATGTCGCCGACTGGCGCTGCCACAAAAGCTGCTTCTGCCTGCCCGGTTTGTGCAGTATAGTCATTAACCCAAAATGATTGCCCGCCAATAATGCTTAAGCCTAAGCTGCCTAGCAGGCTTTTTTCTCTTTTACGTGTGTGCACTTCAATGTTGGGCGTCATGTAGGTCATGGCGCCTGACTCTGCTGTGATGGATTCGCCCTGCTCAAGGGTAGCGACCAGCATGGCGTATGATGGTTTGTATTTGATTTCAAACTTCAAAGTAAACGTCTCCCAGCTAAGTGTGTGGTGTCTTGCTTAAAAAACTAAGGCGCGCTAAGCAAGCCTCAACTGCCGCTGCACACGCTTGACATAAATCCCCTTGAGATGCGACACTTATAAAAACAGCCAGACAACACCATTTCTAACAAACCAAAACAAGGTCAAAAACTAGGATGACGTTTGCTCAATCTGCCCGAGTAGTGTTAAAGAAGACTTTCAGCATAGCCCTAATCTTCAATGCTCTCATAACGGTAGCCTGCGTCGCCGGCATCGTTTACGCTTTTCTTTGGACTTCTCCAAGCTGGAAACCCTACGCGCCTTATCTGCTCAATGGCAACATTTTCTGGCTCGCCATCGCCGCTGGACTCATCAACATTTTCCCGTCCGCAGCCATCGGTAGAGCCCTGCATACTGGTAGATTTCTCTTTCACCACTACGTTTACGGCGCTTTCGTAGTCGCTTCCTCTTCAGCGTTTGTCATTTGGTTCACACCTATCCCCCTTCAGAACTTGTTTCTGATTGACTCCAGCGACGTCGCGGTGAACGCGGGCCGCGTGTTTCTACTCGCAGGCACAGCGCTGTTCCTAGACGATTTGCCTGATGTCTCCACACGGATCGAGAAATCCCTGAACTGGATGAAATGTAAAGCCTGCCAAGCCAGACGCTTTCTGCATTACTCACAAATTATAACTGGCATAGCAGCTATCTACTGCGGTTTATCCATCACCTTGTCCACGATTTATCAGGATGCTTCTCGCGCTCTACCGAACTCGTTTGCCATAGTCACCCTATTCGTTACAGGCATAACTTCTTTTGCGTTGGCAAAACGTCATGCTTGGTTAAAGATTACGCCGCCAGAAGGGATTAGAGCTCACTAGTTGCTTTGTTTAGCGATTTCTTCTCCTATCTTCTTCAGTAAATCCTTGTTGTAGCGTCTTTGGCTACCATAGGTTTGTATGTAGTTGGGTAAATGCTGCAGGTTTAGGATGGGTACGGTGGGACTGTTTAGCTGTACCGAAGCATGCATGTTAGTCAAAACTACTATGCCCGCAACGTAAACGCCTAAACCCCTCAAGCCGGGCACCTCATCAATTAGGCGTTTAACTTTTGCAGCGTTAACTTTGACTTGGCGGCTGGGGCTACCGTTAAAGTTGCGTTTCCCCGCTCTATGCCACAAATCCTCCACAACCGTGATTTTCCCACTCCAGTTCTTAGTCTCCAAAACAAACACTCCTCCAGGCGCCAACACCACGTGATCAATGTCGCCTCCTCTGCCCACGTAAACGTCGTTTATCAAGGTGTAGTCGTCGCTTAGAGTTTGGCTGAGCAACTGTGAAACTTGTTTTTCGCCCTCAACGCCTCCATTGTAGATGCGATACTGGTGCAGGTAAAAGTAGAATATGCCTAAGGGGGCAAACAGCAAGATCAGCCCAATTTGTTCAACGTAGTCAAATTGTAAAGTAACAATCAAACGGTAAATCACTGCTGCTCCGCCTGCAACTAACACAAGTAAGCCGAGTGCTGCTTTAGCTAGGTTTTTTCGGGCTTGCTTTTTGGGGTAGCTGCTTGATGCCTTGATTTTACGCATACCCAACCATAGGCTGCCACTGTATATTATCGTATGGGCAAGTGTTTTCTGATTAATCTTATTAACAAGTTACCTCAACCTATACGCAGTTGGCTATACAACTGTGCGTGAAAAGGTGAGCAGAGGAAACAATGTGTACAGTCGGCTCCTCCTTCCAGTTTTGGCGCTGTCTGTGCTGTCTACATGGCTCATTACAGTGATATTCCAAATGCTACTAATTGACGTAGCAAGCACCTTCAATGTTCAAGTTGGCACCGCAAGCATGATGGCATCAGTTGGCGCAATTTCAGGCGCCGCCTTCGGCTTGTTAGCTGCTGTTTTAAGTGTCCGCTTCAACCACAAACTCTTCTTGCTCATCGGATTAAGCTGCACCTGTCTAGCTGCATTAGGATACTACGCAGCCCCAACCTTCCTAATTATCCTGTTACCTAACATCGGCGTCGGCGCAGGCATTGCTCTAGTCACCGCCATGGCGTATTCCATAGTCGGCGACCACTACCCCCTTGAAAAACGAGGTCGCGCAATAGGTGTTCTCGTCGCAGCCCTAACCATAGCCTACGTAGTCGGCGCCCCCCTGACTGGCGAAATCGCAAGCTTGACAGGCGGATGGCGTCCCCCCCTCCTGCTGCTTGCGTTGCCATTCGCGCTTATTAGCCTAATTTTATCCTTGATTGTGGTTCCAAACAAAACCGTCACCCCCCTACCTCAAAAGGAACCCTTTTTGACCGGCGCCAAAATGGCTTTTTCTAACCGCACCTCAGCGGCCGCCTTAACAGTCACCATGCTTATGCTCTGTGAAAGCGCCATAGGATATTACTCCGTATCGTTTTTCCGCGAACAGTACAGTCTATCGATTATGGATGGCTCATACTTTGTTTTGGTCGGAAGCATAGTGGGCGCAGTAGGCGGAGCAGTTTCGGGTCTGCTTATCAACCGCACAGGACGCAAAAAATTAGGTGCTATAACCCTTGTCTTGGCTGGCTTGTTGACTTTAGCCTTCACGTTCATGCCAACCTTCGAGTTGTCAGCGGCGTTAGGCATTGCACGGTTTTGGTTCTCAACCATGGCTTTCACTGCCGGAGGCGCATTGATTGTTGAGCAACTGCCAAAATTCCGAAGCACAATGACCTCGCTTAACGCGGCTTTCATGAATTTTGGTATGCTTCTCGCTTCCGTGGTCGCTGGGTTGATTCTTAATTTCGGCACTTACCAGCAGGTCGGTTTAACTCTGGGCAGCTTAGGCATTTTGGGCGCTTTAGTCTG
Source organism: uncultured archaeon (assembly GCA_963716035.1). Taxonomy (GTDB): domain Archaea; phylum Thermoproteota; class Bathyarchaeia; order Bathyarchaeales; family Bathycorpusculaceae; genus Bathycorpusculum. The sequence goes on from OY970286.1 coordinate 877,324, forward strand.
GATTATGCTGGTGAAGGATCCGGTTAACGCTCCATAGCCGGGCACCGTTAGCTAAAGGAACAGTAAATATCAGGTTTAGATTCGGATGTTTTTTGTTTGTTTTGCACAAGCCAACACAACCGGCAGGAAATGTGCCGCGTCAGTTGCAGACGCAGCAACAGAGTCTTTGCTTTGAGCCTTAGAGGATGATATAGTAGGCAGCCACCTCTTCTTCAACTACTAAAAAACGAAAACAAGCTTTCAGTGCCTCCCAATCAAGCACATAAACAAGAGAGAACGCCCCCCAACATGGTTCTTAACCTTTAGGCTGCACCAAAATTATTTAATCCAGCCCCGCCTTCTTCTCTGCTGACTAACTCAAATTCACACTCACAACCCGTTTGGAGATACAAGTCGTGGTACATCAAGAATGCATAAACTGCAAAGCAAACTATAGCGTAGACGAGATTGTTTATTTCTGCAAAAAATGCGGAGACATCCTTGAAATCAAATTCGAAGACGGCGAACTAGCTGCAGCCGCCAAAACAGCAGAGTGGAAAAGTAAGCCGCTCTCCGTTTGGCGTTACCGCCCGTTTATGCCCATCCACGAAGCCACTCAACTTGTCACTTTGGGCGAAGGAGGCACAGGAATCCACCGCAGCCAACGCCTCGGTGAAGAGTTGGGCCTCAAAAACTTTTACGTCAAAAACGAAGGCGAAAACCCAACTGGCAGCTTCAAAGACCGCGGTATGACTGTCGGCGTAACCAAAGCCGTCGAGCTGGGAGCACGCCACGTCATATGCGCATCGACAGGCAATACTAGCGCAGCACTCGCGGCCTACGCCGCCCGAGCAGGCATTGGATGCACCGTACTAATCCCCGCAGGCAAAATCGCCTACGGCAAGCTCTCTCAAGCCATGATTCACGGCGCCAAAGTGCTGCAAGTTAGGGGGAACTTTGACGAAGCGCTCAATTTCGTCCTCAAACTCGCCGAGAAACACAAAGACATCTACCTGCTGAACTCCATTAACCCGTTCCGCATAGAAGGACAAAAATCGTTAGGATACGAAATATGCGAACAACTCAACAACGACGCACCCGACCGAATCGTCATCCCTGTTGGCAACGCAGGCAACATATCTGCCGTCTGGAAGGGACTTAAAGAATTTTACGAACTTGGCTACATCAAAAAGATGCCGAAAATGACTGGCATCCAAGCCGCAGGCTCCGCTCCAATTGCGCAGGCGATTAAAGAAGGAAGCGACAAAATCGTGCCCGTTGAGAATCCCGAAACCATCGCCACCGCCATCCGCATCGGCGCACCTGTAAGCTGGAAAAAAGCGGTTAACGCAATCCACGAATCAAAAGGCACTGCCGAAACCGTAACTGATGAGGAAATCTTGGATGCACAAAAAACACTTGCACGAGTGGAAGGCATTTTTGTCGAACCCGCATCAGCGTCATCCATAGCAGGCCTCAAAAAACTCGTCAAAAACGGCGTCATCGCCAAAGACGAAAGAGTTGTCTGTATAACCACCGGCCACGGCTTAAAGGACCCTGACACTGCCATAAAACAATGCGAAAAACCCGTCGAAGTCGACGCAGAAATCTCCGCCATAGAGGAAGCCCTAGGCTTAAAAAAGCACCGCGTAGTAATTGCAAGGTGAGGTAGAACATGAGGATTATTTTGGTTGGATACGGCGTTGTCGGAAAAGGCGTAACAACGATTCTCGCCAAACGTACCGTCGAGAAAGTCAAAGACTACGGCTTCAACCCCAAAATCGTAGCCATAGCCGACATTGACGGCGCAGTCATCAACCCCCGCGGATTCAGCCCTGAAAAGCTGGAGGCACTAAAACAGAAGGGCTACCCGATTTCAGCCGACACAGAATACGGCCACAAAGGCAAGACCGCCCTAGACGTCATCGAATCCGTTGAAGCTGAGGTCGTGGTTGAAGTCACCCCCGTCAACATCAAAACTGCTGAACCAGCACTCTCACACATCACCACAGCTTTCCGAACCGGCAAACACGTGGTAACAACCAACAAAGGCCCTCTTGCACTTGCCATGCCTGCGCTCACAGAACTCGCTGACTACAACAACGTTTACTTCCGTTTCAGCGGCACAGTCGGCGGCGGCACCCCAATGCTCGAGTTCGCCAAACGCTGCCTAGCAGGCGACCGCATACTGGGTATAAAAGGCATCTTAAACGGAACCACCAACTACATCTTAACCGAAATGGGACAAAACCGCATAACATTCCAAGATGCACTGTCCACCGCTCAGAAGCTGGGCTACGCAGAGCGTGAACCCTCCATGGACATCGACGGCTTCGACACCGCATGCAAAACCGTCATACTCGCAAACTGGATTCTAAACCAGAAAATCACCCTCAAAGACGTCGACCGCACAGGAATACGCGACGTCACCTTAGACATGCTCGACGACGCCGCCAAACGAGGCAACACCATAAAACTCATCGGCTCCCTAGACGGCATAAACAAACCCGTCGTGAAGCCAACAGAAATCCCAAAAACCAGCCCGCTATGCGTTAGCGGAGTCCTAAACGCCGTCACATACCAATGCGAATTCGCAGCAGAACAAACCGTAATCGGCAGAGGCGCAGGCTCAATCGAGACGGCAGGCGCAGTACTAAGAGACCTCTTAGACATAAGACATAAGTTAGCAACCAAACTACTAACGTAAAAGAAAAGTGATTTACGCCATGAAAATCATCATGAAGTTCGGTGGAACAAGCGTGGGCACTGGCGAAAACATCCGCCACGTAGCCGACTTAGTATCCAAATACGCCAAAAAAGACAACCAAGTAGCCGTCGCTGTTTCAGCACTTGCAGGAGTCACTAACGAGTTAATCGAGACCGGATGCAAAGCTAAAAAAAGCGACGAGAAAAGCATCCAAGCCTTCACCTCTGGGCTGCTCAAAAAACACAAAGAAGCGGTCGCAGCCGCGATCGTCGACAAAGCAATCCAGAAAGAAGTCACCCAAATTACTGAGAGCACTATCGCCGAACTAGAAAAAGTCCTAACAGGCATATGTTATGTAGGCGAACTTACACCAAAATCCAAAGACTACGTCATGTCATTTGGCGAACGCCTCAGTGCCCCAATTGTGTCAGGGGCAATAAGAGATCACCAAGTGCAGAGCCAAAGCTTCACAGGCAAAGACGCTGGCATCGTCACCGACAGCAACTTCGGCGACGCAGACCCACTCATGAACTACACCACCCACCTCATCCGAGAACGCCTAAGTCCCTTACTCGAAAAAGGCATGATCCCCGTCGTAACAGGCTTTATAGCGGCAAACCAAGATGGCGTCGTCACCACCGTCGGCAGAGGCGGCTCTGACTATACCGCTACCATCTTAGGCGTCGCCCTGCAAGCAGACGAAGTATGGATCTGGACCGACGTCGACGGCATCATGACCACCGACCCCAAACTGGTTCCAGCCGCCCGCATGCTTCCCCAGCTAAGCTATCAGGAAGCGGCGGAAATGGCGATTTTCGGCGCCAAAGCCATGCACCCAAGAGCATTGGGACCTGTAAGCAAAGCCAACATCCCAGTACGCATACGCAACACTGCCCACCCCGAAAACACTGGCACCCTAATCACCAAAGAACCCGCCAGAAACGAAACCAAACCGGTCAAAGCAGTCGCTATGATAAAAGACGTAGCTATGCTAAACGTGTACGGCGCAGCAATGGTTGGTGCACCTGGCAGCTACGCTAAAGTCTTCGACGTGCTGGGCAGAAACGGCATAAACGTTATGATGCTCTCCGCAGCAGCGTCGGAAGCCAACATCTCCATGGTAATCAAGCGGGGCTTGCTAGGCAGGGCTATTAGCAACCTCGAAATCGCCTTACAAGAGCGGGGCGGCATAGTCAGCGAAGTCACCGCCGAAGACGACGTTGCAGTCATCGCAGTTATGGGCGCCTACATGAAGGGCACTCTCGGTGTCGCGTCGAAAATCTTCCAAACAGTCGCAAAAAAGGGAATTAACATCCGCATGATTGCTCAGGGTAGTTCAGAACTCAACATCAGCTTCGTTGTAAAGGAAAAAGACGGAGCGGCAGTGGTTCGGGCGATTCATGAAGAATTCGGCTTAGATCAAGCCTAAACCCTACCCTATCCTACCCTACAATTTCCTTTTCAAAAATCCTCTGTTTTAGCAATGTAACGTGTACTACCAGCCACAACCGGCAAGCAACGCAACGGAAATGCAGACGCCAAAACAGGCGCCTTTGCTTTGAGCTTTAGAAGATGATGTAGTAGGCAGCGACCCTCTTCTTCAACAACTGGAAAAAACAAAGCGGCAACAACTCTATCCTCAGAACCGCAAAAAGATCAACTTCTTGATTTACCGTAGCCCATGATCAAATGCAGCTAAAATCAAAGTTGAATTGTATGCACAACCCGCCTTTAGCCGTAGCGCATAAACGGGCATTTTGACCCTGAAAAAGCCTAATAAAACAAACCATGTATAATAAGTACCTGCTGCTATAGCATTATTTGCCGCGGACCTCATTATCATCCTCTTTATCTTCGATCTGGATTTTAAGAATTAGTGACGTTCTGGGCAACAAAGTGGTGTAAAAAAGTGAGTGTAACCCAAAATAATATTACTAAAGAAGTTGCAACAAAGCCCCGCCGCATGATCGAGGCCTGTCCTGAATGTACAGGCAAAAACCTTGTTCACGACTACGACACAGGGGAAACCATCTGCGGCGACTGCGGGCTTGTTCTATATGAGCAAATGCTCGATAAAGGACCTGAATGGCGCGCTTTTACTTACGAAGAGAAAACCTCCCGTAGCCGCGTAGGAATGCCTACCTCGTACTCAATTCATGACAAAGGCTTATCCACCACCATCAGTCAAGTTGACCGAGACGCCCTCGGAAGAAAACTGCCCCTATCCACAAGGCTCCAAATGTGGCGTCTTAGAAAATGGCAAATACGTAGCAGAGTACACTCATCCATTGACCGAAACCTCTCCCAAGCCATGAGCGAACTTGACCGTTTAGCCGGCAAAATCTCAACTTCGCCTGCAATTAAGGAAAGAGCTGCACTCATTTACCGCAAAGCACTCGACAAAAACTTAGTCCGAGGCAGATCCATCGCTGCAGTTGCCGCCGCCTCACTATACGCCGCCTGCCGAAAAAGCGGAACCCCCCGAACCCTCCACGAAATAGCCGACGTCAGCCTCGTCAGCAGAAAAGATGTTTCACGCTGCTACAGAATGCTTTTGCAGGAACTCGATTTCCACATGCCTATCTCTGATCCGTTAACCTTTGTTTCAAAAATTGCACAAGCAAACGAAATTTCCGGCAAAACACAGGGCAGGGCGATTGCAATACTTGCCGAAGCTAGGCGAAAAAGGTTCGCCGCAGGAAAAGACCCGATTGGCATGGCTGCAGCTTCTCTCTATATTGCTTGCCTGCAGAATAATGAGAAGACAACGCAGAAGGACATAGCTAACGCGTCTGGAGTTACTGAGGTCACGGTTAGAAACAGGTATAAGGCGTTAAAGCGGCAGTTAAATCTTGAAATTCCTGAAAAAACGGTTTAAGCCCTTTTTTTAATATCCTGAGCGTCCAACTCAGGGTCAAAAACACTATGTTTTCCACTGAATGCACCGCAGGATTCTTTTAACAATAAAAAAAAATTTTTGTGTTAAAGGGGAACGTTAAGATTGCGGCTACTCTTCTTCTTCGCACTCGTCGCAGTCACAATCTTCGTCGCAGCAGTCTTCTTCTTCCTCTTCGAATCCAAAAGTGTGTTCTATCATTTTTTAACACTAAACGAATGCATAGAGAGATAGTAAATAAACCCTTGTGTCGCAAACCTCACTGTAACACTTGAAACATCATTGTTGTCGCAGCTGTTTACTGTGCCTTGGAAAGGTGTTTAATTAGCGAAACTCTTAACAAATTGGTTGTATTTATCAAATCAGCCCCTTTAGAGTTATGGAAGCCAATCAATGGACGTTGAAGATTTCCTGTTTGATACCTCCAAGCACAGTAGGAGGATTCATAAGCAAACCCGTAAGCTAAGTTTCGTTGTTTATCAAGCCCTTTATGGTCCTATTGCTTTTGCTAAAGCAGTTTATAGGCAAGTGGTTATTCTTTCGTTGATGTTTGTTTTTGGCGCCCTTCTTTTCATGTACTATGATCATTTGCCCACGATCAGCGCTTTTTTGGCTTCGGTCTCCACGATAACCACCATTGGCATGTTTATTCCCAACGGCGGCAACTTTTTTACGATAAACTCAACTGAGGCAGTGCTTTTAATAGTGCTAATCATTATATCGGTGGGAGCGTTAGCATCCATTGTTCAGAGTATGGTCAGCATGTTAGTTGATGGTCAACTTGCAAAAAGCGAAGCCCAAAAACAGCTTATGAAAAGGCTCAGAAAACACGTTATCGTGTTCGGCTACAGCCACCTAGGTAAATATGTTTCCGAAAAACTTGAGGAAATGGGTTTTGACTACGTCATAATGACTAAAGACCAAAACACATACAATGAGCTGCTAGAACAAGACATTTTTGTGGTTCTCGAATGTGAAACCCACCCTGTTGACGCCCTTAAAACTGCAGGCATAGACCAAGCCTCTATGGTAGTTATTGCACACGAGCAAGATGCGGAAAACATGCTGATTCTGTTGACAGCCCACAAAATACGGCCAGATGTTCGCATAATCTCGGTGGTTCATAACCCAGAATTTGTGGAAACAGCGAAAAACGCCGGAGCAAGCATGGTTATACCCGACTCCGTCACAGTAGGGCATCTGCTGGCGCTTTCTGCAGTCACCAAAGGCTTAGTCGGCATCGTTTTTTCCGAGAAGCTGGGTGCGAAAGAAATCGCTGAATTCTCTATATTCCATGGTTCCCCATTAATCGGCAAAGGAATGCAGGAAATATCTAAATACGGCTCAGTTGTCGGCGTGATCCGCGACGGTAAAGTTGCAAAAGACGTTTTCAATCAGGGTTTCACTCTGATGGAAAATGACACGTTGCTAATTTTAGGCGAGACTTCACTGCTCTATAAGATAGAAAAAAAAGCCAAAGCACTTTAGTCCTGCGGTGCAGTCCAAAAAAGCGTAGTGCTGAAGAAGTGATGACGTATTTCCTGAAAGTCGCCTGTTACAGGTCTTATCCTTTAAAGTGCTGGTTTGGAAGTAAGGGTAAACCCTAAAAAATTGTATTTCCGGCTCAGTCGAACTGAAGGTTTGCAAGAGGCTTATCCGTCGATTTCCAGCTTTAACAGCGTCCGCTTTTGGTTTGTTAATTGCGGATAAATTTCTGATCTATTTCTGCCCTGTGTATGCGTAAACAAATAATCTGTTAGGTTGCTCGCCAAACGTCTGCTCCAAACGGTATGCCCCAGTCTGGTTTAGCATGTTGGCGACTTTGAGCGCAGTTAGGTCTGACTGAAAATACCGCAAACCGCCGTATTCATAGAGCATCACGTATGCTGTGTTGTTTTGGCTACAGAGTTCCGACAAGGCAGTTACGTTAAAGCCGGGGTTAAATGAGTCCATGGCGTAGTTGGGGTAGGTTTGGCAGGTGTCGTTAAAGCTTCGCGAAGAGTCTTTGATGCTGAAATAGAACATTACCATGTACTTACTGAAGTGGTTAACTGCGCATGCCACCACAAGTGTCTGGTTAACGCCGATGTGGTCTCTTACGTAGACACTTGCCTGCTCCACTGGTACCTCAACACTGTACTGCCCAATCCACACGGCATCATCCGCACAGCTAACGGCAACTGCGCCCACAGACAACGCAATAAGTCCAGCAGCCCCAAGTTTGATGCTCCCCCTGCGCAGGCCAGTCACTTCAGATGCTCCAACCTTTCGCAGTTTACCCCAGACGGAAACAACCAGTGTTGCAGCGGCAATTGCCAACACGGGAAAAGCTATTGTGACGTAACGCCATTCGCGGTTAGGAACAAGCGTGAAAACAACGTAAACCACAATAAACCACAGTAGCAGTTTTTTGCCGCCCGAGTTTCCTTTCATCATCACCCACACTAAACCCGCCAAACCTAAACCGTAAAGCAGCAACGAAACGGGGTGCAATGTGTCGCTGAACCATGTCATTTCGATCAAATAGAATACTGGCAGCGGATATCGTGCGCTGAAGAAGGCTTTTTCCTGGGAACCCACCCCGAACGCGTAAAGGTAATAGTCTATGGTTTTGGATGAAACCAACAAAACGGCTGCAACTGATAACACAGCAACCGCTACAGCTATGACTGCAATTCGAGGCGTTCTGGCCCATTTCCCTAGTTCCTGACGCAGGTAGTTCCTTTTCCAGAACGCTAAAGCAGCCAACATGATAATAGGCGCAATAACAAGCACTTGATACTTTACCAAAACTCCCACCGCAAACGCAGCGATGCACAACGCTTGGTCCCGCATTGAGTTAGTTTTCAGCCATCGGAAAAAATAGTACATACACAGGCTGAAAACAAAAGCAAGGAGCGTTTCAATCATCGCCGATTTTGAAAGCCACATGATCCCCGGACCTACTGAGAAAAACAAGGCGGCAAGCAAAGCGGCGGATTTGTTTTCAAGTAGCAGATTAGCTACCGCGTAAACAGTGATAACGGTTAAAACCGAGCATAATACACTGACCAGCCGTGCTGCGAAGATGCTTGGGCCAAAAAATAGAAACGAAGCAGCTGTAAACATATCAAAAACAGGTGGGTAGAATGAGTTTGTTAGTGCCCACTGGCTGATTTGTCCCCTTGAAAATAGTAGTCCACCGTTTAAGTGCGATACTTCGTCCCACATTACCGAGTTGAGTGGAGTGATAGCTACTAGGATGGCGCAGTATGTTAAGGCGAATGCTATTAGGCATAGCTGGTACCTGTCTGGACGTCTGAGCGGCAAAGTGTCACCTAAGTTAAGGTTTAGGTATGTTGGTTTGGGATATAGAATTTACCTTACGCTCTACTTGCCTTTGGAGGGTTAGTTTTTCTAGTAGTAGACGAAGAGAGCTGTTGAACTCCTTCATATCCTACGAGGAAATGCAGAACCTTCTGTTTTTTGTGTCTACGTTTGAGTGGGACTGCTTGCTGGTTGTGGCTGCTTGTACTAGTAGACTGTGGGAAATGTTTGTTCTCTTAAGTCAGAAAAGTAGTCTTCAAAGCAGGGGAGTCCTGAGTTGAGCTGCTATGCGGTTTTGACGTAGACTTCTACTTTTACCGAGCCAGTTCCTGCGCCCAAAAAATCCGACAGTACCCCCCTCCATTTTGGGGTTGAATCAGCCGTGAACCCTACCGTGTCAGAGATGCCCCGCCACAAAAGCGCCTTATCATAGTCCCGGGCATCTTGGGGCATAAACTCAAAGATGCTTCTGCTAGCCACAATGACCAGCTTTTTCTTCATGCGGCTGATGGCGACGTTTATGCGGTTAAGATTGAGCAGGAAGTCGGATTCGCTGCGGACGTAGTCGGGGTCGCTTACGCATGACGAGATGATTATGAAGTCCGCTTCTCCACCCTGATACCGCTCCACGGTGTCCACCCGAGTTTTCTCGTTTATATCGCCAATTACGTTGCGTAGCAAGCCTTTCTGGGCGTTGTGGGGAGTAACTATGCCAATGCTGTCTGTAGAGGCGTTTTTGACTAGTGCGTTGACGATTTGGGCTTCCACCATGTTTGACTGGAAACTTTCCGCTTCGTCGTGCACGATGAGGACAAACACGTTTTCGGGCTTCAACGCAACCTCAAGCCCAGCAGTAGCTGCTTTAGGTTCAGGTAAGGTTTGTTTTTGGTCGCTTCTGAAATCAATCTGGTCCTTCTCGTAAACCCATTCTCTGAGGAACTCGGCGACGACAGAGTGGCACCGGTGGCTTTCGCAGAGGCGCACAGCGGGTATGGCGGCGGGGTTTAGGCATTTAATCCGATCCAACCCCAAATCTTCGTTGCGTAGCAACCTCAGGAAATCCATTGCAGAGAGGAAAGACGCCATTTCCTCTAGAGTGCGGCGGTCTTCTTTTTCCCAGTTATGCGCCACAATGGGCGGTAGCTGGCGGTGGTCGCCTGCAACTATGATTTGGCTGTTTTTTGTTAGGAAGCTGCCTGAAAGGATGAGTTCGGGAAGCCTCATCATGGACGCTTCGTCTACAACTAGCAGGTCAAAGAATCCTTCTCCCCATGGTGGTTCTTTGTCGCCTATTTTCTTCATCAACCCATACAAGCCTGGTGGGGTGACGCAGAGCACCAGAGGTGGCGCAGTAGCGGAGAGCTGAGTAAGGGTGGATTGGTTGAGCAGTGCGTCGGAGAGTTCTGTGACTGCGGCTTCGTCTTCGTTATAGTTGAGGTTTCTAACGCCCTCAATTTTGGAGGAGGTGTTACTGCTAAGAACTCGGTAGATTTGGAGGTCTTTTAGGTCCTGTCCGCCTTCCGAGGTGTATTCCTGGTGGCATCGTGCGAGTTTGGTGACGAATTCCTGGATGGCTTTGTGGGTGGGCGCAACCATCAGTACTCGGCAGCGGTTTTTAGCTTGGTGGGCAGCTATGTGGGCGAGAACTGCAAGTTGAAGGGTTTCGGTTTTGCCAGTGCCCGGCGGACCCTGCAACATGATGACGGGCTCTTTGTCGAAGACGCTATCGACGAGGCGTTTCTGTTCAGGCTTAGGTGGCAACCGTCGCTTTTCAACCCAGCTTAGGAAGCCAGCAGCGGCGTCTTTGGAGATTGGGTTGCGGTTTTGCCCGCTGGTTTTGCCATTTAAGTAGTCTCCGAGGAGACAGTACAGAACGTTTTGAGCAGTGTAGTCTAGGCTTTTTGCAGCTCGATCGGATACGATGTCGTCGGCTAACTCATCAAGTATATAGTATCGTCCCTGCTCGAAAAGCTGCATGTACTTGTTCATGGCTTTTTCAGGGTCAGTTGTAGGAAGGTTGTGCCAGGCGCTGTATTTGCTCCCTTTACCCCTTGGCCAACTGACCACTTTGATTTGGATTTCCTGCTTAGCAACATCCACCTTATCAACAATGGCGCGGGCAGATTTCTCCACTTCCGAGGGAGAGCGTTTCTCGGTTTCCTCAAACTGCCCCTGAGAGGTACGTTTGACTTCGGTGACAACCATCCAGTCGCCGCTGCTACTCCCATCTGAGCCTTTGACGCGGCAGGCGTTAGCGATGCAGTCTTCCCTTGGTAAACCCATGCCATCATAGACTAGTTTACCGCGCACGATGAATTCTTTTTCTTCTTGGAAGTCGTCGACTCGGGTGCATTGGAAAATCAATGAGCGACCTGACGCCACACGTTGGTAGGGTAGCATGGCGTAGTGCTGGTACATCTCTTGACGCTTTGAGAAATACTCCAAATCCAAGAATTCTCGGCAGCTCCGCTCTAAAGTGGCGTCGCCTAATGTGAACTCGGTGATTTTTGGTACCGCAATCGGTTTTTTGCCCAATCGGCGATTACGGATGTTAAGTGAGCGTTCAATCTGCTCTAGCACCATACAGATTTTGATGCCCATCAGGTTGAGTTCTTCGTCGGTGATGCGGCGGCTCTTCTGGGTGTAGTCACACCATTTGCGCTTATCTAACAAGATTTTGGCGGGACCCTTGACTTGCTCAAAGTTGTCAAGTCGACCTTTCACGCCCCAAATATATTCGATGGGCAACTGGTCGCCGAAGCGGGCTCGGGCAGGATAGTAACCATCGTTTATGCCTTCGTGCAGAAAAGAGATTTTGCCATCAGCGCCTCTGCGGAAAGGCAAAGAATAATTGAACAAGCCGTCGCGGAAAACTAGAGCCAAATCCACGATTGTTCCGTCTTTACGCTTGACTTTCCACTGGTTTCGGTCGTAGAAGCCTGCTTGCTCCAGAATCGGCAGAAGACCGCTGCTGTGGAATTTCAGCGCCTTGCGATGAGCAACTTCGTCTTGAAGTATGGAGAACATAGGTTGGTCGATGGCTTGTCGTAACCCCAACAGGTCGCGAACGGCATGTGCGCCTATTACCGTTGGTTGGCGGGTGACGGCTTTCATGAGCATGTCTCGTTCTTGGCGGCTAAAAAAATACAGGTGCAATGGAGCTTCTTGGGGGCTGCCTACGGTGTTGGCGACTTTTGCGATAGCGGCGGAGAGGTCTTTAAAGAAGGCTTCAAGCAGTTTTTCTTCTTCGTTAATGCAAGCTAACCGGTCGTCGGGGAGGCTTCTTATGACATGGGAGATGAGGACGGGCTCGCCTCTGTAGCGTGTGCAGCTTACTTTGCCGCTTAAAAGCGAGACAACGTCAAGCATGTAGTCCCACTCGACGAATAGATAAATTCGGATTAAGCCGTCGGGGTTGTAGGTTAAAGCTGAGTCGATGCCTGCGCTGGGGCTGTCTTCAGGTAAGCTGCCGTAGCCTGTGCCTGTGAGCCAAGGCATATAGCGGCTTCTGCTGGCATACGGACTGCCGGGTCGGATGCCGCCAAGCATGTACTGGGCGCGCTCGACAAGCCAGTCGAGTTTGGCGCCTATAACGGGGTCAGCGCAAAGTTCGTTAACTTTAGGCTTGTCCTTTGCTTCCAAAATTTTAAAGTCGTAGGGACGCAGATTAGCCGAATCCACTACAGATTTAAGTTTGGCGAGGTCTTCAAGGCGTTTGATGCCGTGATGGGCAAACGCTTTCTGCTCGCCCCGGCTCAAGTTCAGAAGAGAAATAGATTCTTTTTCGACAGCACAGACAATGCAGCACTCGTTAAAGCCACAATTGTCACATCTCCAACTCAGTTGGTACTCGACATCGTCAATGTCGGTTTGGTGAATGCGGTTAAGCTCACCATTTTTGGCTAGAAGCCGCTGAACATCCTGCGTAAGGGGACTAAGCTTGAATTTGGGCAGCTTGTCCGGATCAAGGCTTTCGAGGCTAGTTTCGCGGTTTATAATGCCGCCTTCCAACTCCACTTTAGGCGCCAACACACCCAACTCCTTTTGAAGCAGCAAAACATAGATGGCTACTTGGATGCGGTGTGCCGTCTGCTCTTTCCATGAAGCTTTCAACTCAAAGATGCGCACTTTCACTTTGCCTTCTTTAACTGGGTAAACCGCAATTAAATCCGAAATGCCCTTCACGTCCCAAGCGCCGATACGCCCTTTCATAGGCACCTGATAGAGCAGAATCGGGCGTTGGTCCGCTTTTTCACCTTGGCTGAGCTGGTGTTCTATAACGTAGTGCAGGTTGTTCATAGAGTCAACCGCTTTCTCCCAGCCTTTGCTGAAGTTAACAGGGTCATAAACCGTGAAGTCCAAGTAGTCGGCGGCTTTTTCTTTTAGCTCTGCTACCTTCTTTTCTTCCAGCGCTTTGCCTGTGCCGTAGAGCAGGGGGCTGATGGGTTTGAAGGCTTCATGCCAGGTGCGTTTGCGGACCTCTTTGCCTTCGAATTTTAGTTTGAAGAAGCGGGGGCAACAGTTGAAGCGGATGTACTCAGCGATGCCTGACGCGGTTAAGCCATGTGCGCTGTCTTCTTCTTGGTCTTCGAAGAATTCTGTGTCTAAGTCGCCGTCGCTCGCCTTTGCCGCCTCCAATTAAGTTATGGTGGTTCTGTTACCCCGTGGAGGTTATTGTATTTAGCGATAATTCCCGTTTAACGTTTCCAACCCTATAGGGGGCAACTATTTTTTAGCTAACGTTAAAGGTGCAATACACGCTATATTGAGTGAGTAAGATGAAGACGCCTAAACCGGGTAAACAGTTGACCTTCGACGGTTTCCCAAAAACGCCTTCGCAGGAAACGCAGAGTGCCGCCAAGCAGATTGCTATCACCGAGATGACTTCTAAAACAGGCATAGATGAGTTAACCCTTACAGTCGCCTTCAAACTTAACCCATCAAAAGCCTACTTCTCCAAGGTTCAAGCGGATTTACGGTTCAGCGGCGAACTAGTTAACTCAGTGCCGCTGCGGGTTCCTCAGGGCGCTTTAGCAACAGACGAATGCGAATACAAGGTAGTTCTGGACATGACCGGTGTAGCAGCGGGCAATTACGAGTTAAAAACTGAACTTTACGAGCAGATGCGTCCAAACGAGAAAATCCATTTAGCCGCAAAAGAAGTGACAGTTGATTATGTACCCCAGACCAAAATGTCCAGGCTGGTTAAAATTCCAACCGTTAAAACTGTGGTGGGCGCAGATTTAGCAGTTGCCTCCCGAGCAGAAAGAGATGTCTATCTGGAAATAGAGAAAACAATAAAGAAAGAATACACTAGTAAACGCGATGAATGGTAATTTCTGCGTTTAACTAAAAAACTTAACGTTTTTGTCCTTTTGGAGGAAGATTTTGCAGTTGTGCCTTCTTTTTTGCATCTTTCTCGCGTTGAGCCTTCTTTTCTTGTTCTTTGCGAGTGTTAATGTTTTTCCTTTTCATAGTACCCAAATTAGCCACCTCAATTAACAGAATAAGTAGCTTACGCATTCTAAAACATTCCCCCATTTGAGGCGGAAAAAACCGAAAAAACTTGCTAAAACTTGGTTTTTGCGTTTGCGCTTGAGATGAAAGGATTTTTTGGTCAGGATACTTTTAATTTCCCGCTTTAACTTTACCTATCTTACGATGGTGGAGCTAGAATTTGCCTACTAAAACTTTGGTTTGCGGATGCGTCTACGAAGAAAACGAGTGGATGCTAATCCGAGTTAAAGAATGCGAAAGACACCATAAAGAGCGCCATAAAAAAGTTGAGTATCGACCGAAAGCTGAATGCAACCGCAATGATACTCGCGGCGAATAGGTTACTTCTCGATTTCAACGCATATTTTTCCGTTCTGTGCCTTGAACCGATAAGATTTGAGGCTATTAGGAGAGTTTCTGTACTGTCCTTTCCGAACGTTAAATTTCCAGCCCCGCCTGGGAAACACCAGAATGTAGCCGCTAAGGATTTTATCGTAACGCAAAAAACCTCAAAATCTCAGATAAAGTCTTGGCTTTTTCAGGTTGGCCGAACATTCTAAAGATAGTATGGGCTATACATAACAAATTTGGAAACAAACGCGCAAGAGACGTCCTACTCTTTTTTTCGGTCCTTATCTTTGACTGCATCTGCATTCTGCTCGCCCTTAGACTGCTTAACTCTACGCCTGACCTTAACAGACGAATAAAGCATGTTCGCCCGCTCCTTAACGATTAGTCTAGTCCTAAGCATCGCCGAAGTCTCAGAGATAGCTTCATCAAGCTGTTCTCGGCACCCCTCCAGTTTAATCACGAACTCTTGATTTGAAATCCTATTTTCCTTCTTTAAATCAACTGACTCTTCGATACCAGCGGTAACCAACGCCAATTCTTCCTCGGTTTTGGCAGTTTGCGCCGTATCTTGATCCTTGAATACACGTTTAACGTAACGGGACAGAAGAGGCACTTGGAAGATTATAGATAAGAAAGCAACGCCCAAAGCCATCGTGCGGATAATCGTTACATCACTAGCGGTCACGACTGCGGAGACAGTTATCGTGGCTGCAAGCACAATCGATAACGCTCCCCTTACGCCTCCAAGCAAAGCAACGTTTCCCCAGACGCGGGGCAACTTTTCTCCTCTTTTACTGAAGAAAGCAAAAATCGGGAAAACCGTGGCTGCCCGGGCAATGGTGACAGCGATGAAGGCTATTATGATTAGTCCTACTGACTGGGAAAGAGTGATGAGGTTGGTTTGGAACCCGATAAACAGGAAAGCGATGGAGTTCGCTAGGAACGCTATTACTTCCCAAAATACCTTAATTGTATGCCGTGTAGTTGAAACGAGTGCTGTGCGTATAGTGAAGTTGCCAAAATACAAGCCAGTTACAGCCACTGCTATTATTCCTGAAGCACCTATGCCTGTGGCGAGTGCAAAGGAACCGTAGACTGCTAAGATGGTAAGTATGCATTCTGAGGTTTTATCTTCGATTAGGCTTAGTAATAATTCAGATAAGAAGCCTATGCCTAAACCAACCAATATACCTCCCAAGAGTGTAAAGCTGAAACTAGCCGTTGCCCCAAGCAAACCACTTTGGGTCAAAGCGGTGGATGAGAGGATTATTGTAAAAACCACGATAGCGGTGGCATCGTTGAATGCAGCTTCAGTATTTAAAAGAATTGTTAATTTAGAAGGCACTTTTACTCTTCGGAATACCTCAAGGATCGTAACGACATCTGTGGGCGCTATCAAAGCAGCAAACAGCAACGCAACATAAGGAGGCAAACCGATGAGCCAAAGCACTAAGCCGCAGACTAAGGTAGCTATGACTACGCCCACAGTGGCTAACACTAGTGACGGTCTGATGACTGCCCGTAAATCGCCAGCGCGAATATGCATCATGGACTCGAAAATAAGTGGAGGCACAACTATTCCGACAAAAAAGCCGCTTCCTCCTCCCTCAAGCAGAAGATTGTCAAATGACTTAATCTGCTCGATTATTGCCTGCGCAAAACCATGGAGGGGTGTGTCTCCGACGGATAGCAGACTAGCTATGGCGGTTATGCCGACGCCAATTAGGACCAGCACAAGCGTGTAAGGTGTTTTTAGCCGAATCGATATTAAGGCAGCTACGAAAGTGATGAGCAAGAAGACAGCTATGATTAGCTCTATGTCTGTTGCCGCCATTTTTTGTCCCCTTCACGTTTTAACGTTAGCATGCAGGGTTACTGTTTGCAGTATTTTGAATTGCGGCTTAATCAGAAAAGCTTTTCCTCTAAAAAATTTACAAAAAATGCCGTAAAAAAGGCTTAGGTTTCTTGCTTCCCGTTTTTGCTGTTATGTAATTCAGCGAGGCACAGCAGTGTTTCTTTGTAGACTGCGATGGCGTCTAGATACTCTTTTATTTCGATGTGCTCGTCGACAGTGTGATCAAGGTGAGAGTCTCCTGGACCATAAGTTACTATGGGGAGGTTCATGGCTTTGCCAAGGATGTTCATGTCACCTGTGCCTGTTTTGTGCATAAGCGTGGCTGGTTTGCCTAGTACCTTTCGAACCGACGCAGACATGACATGCACTAGTGGGCTAGCTTTGTTGACTTCGAAGGGTTCGACTGTATCCATAATTTGGTGTCTGACGACAATTTTTGGGTTGGCGGCTTGGTATTTGGAGATGATTTTGGAGAGTTGCTCCGCGACTTTGGCAGTGCTGAACTGGATGGGGATGCGAATGTCAAGGTTCATTTCAGCTTCGAAAGGTATGACGGAGGTTGCTTCGCCGCCCACAAGACGCACAAGGCAAGCAGTGACGGCGTTATAGGGACTAACCGAGGGATCAAGCGAGGGGTAAGAGGAGTGGGTTCGAATCTGCTCCCAGAGCTCATACGCTTTCTCCAACGCGTTGTCGTAAACCCAAGGCGTGGAAGCGTGGCCGGTTTCGGTTTTAACCGTGACTTTAAGCTGGATTTGACCCTTGTAACCGACAGTTACGTTTTCTACGCCGCTGGGTTCACCGAAAATTGCATAGTCTGCTTTAATGCCCTGCGTGATTAGGTGTCGGACGCCTTTGCTGGTTGCTTCTTCTTCCACGACGCTGGCAACGAGGATTTTGCCTTTGAAACGCGGGTCTTTGCTTGCCTCCAGCGCAGCCATAACCATCGCCGCCAACGGTCCTTTAGCGTCAACTGCGCCTCGGGCGTAGATTTTGCCTTCCTCCACCCTAAGCGGCACTATGCCTGCAACAGTATCCATATGACCGCACAAGAGGATAACGGGTTCGCCTTCGCCTACGACGCCGATGACGTTGCCTATTGTGTCTACGCCGACTTCGAAGCCCAGCTTGTTCATTCGCTGCGCTAAAAAGCTGGCGATGTCCTGCTCTTTGCCCGACGGGCTGTATATGCCCAGAAGGTTAGTTAGGAACCGTACTGCTGTTTGCTCGCTCATTTTCTTCTTCCTCCAAAGCTTTGTCCAAAGCGGTTATGGCGCGGTCAATTTGCACCTTGTTAATTACGAGAGGCGGCAGTATGCGCACGACGGTTCTGCCTGCGTCTATGATTAAGACGCCTTTTTCAAGTGCCCTCTTAATTAAACCATAAACGTCATAGCGCAATTCTATGCCTAGCATTAAGCCTAAACCTCGGACTTCTTTGACGCTTTTGTATTTCTCAGCTAACTCTTCAAGTTGCATCTTGAAGTATTTGCCATTAGCGGCGGCTTTCTCGGGGATTTTCTCCTCAACAAGGGCGTCGACGGCGGCGCAGCCTGCAGCGCAAACCAAGGGGCTTCCGCTAAACGTGGTTGAGTGTTCGCCGACTTTGAAAGCGGACATGATGCTTTCTTTTGCGGCCGTAATGCCGATGGGTAAACCGCCAGCAAACGGCTTGGCAAGGCACATGACGTCGGGGGTTACGCCCCAGTTTTCTTGCCCAAAAAGCTTGCCAGTTCTTCCAAAGCTGGTTTGAACTTCGTCGAACATGAGTAGGACGCCGCGGCGGTTGCAGATTTCCCGCACTTCCTTAAGGTAACCATCTGGCGGAACACGGATTCCGCCTTCGCCACGTATGGGTTCAAGCAGGACGGCGGCGGTTTTGTCTGAGATGGCTTCGCCGATTTTAGCCGAGTTGTCTGGAGCGACGTGTTTGATGTCTGGAATTAGGGGCATGAAGGGTTCTCGGTACTTTTTATCCCATGTAACTGAGAGGGCACCCATGGTTTTGCCGTGGTAAGCGCCCATGACGGCGATGATTTCGGTTTTGCCTGTGGCTTTGCGGGCGAGTTTTATGGCGCATTCTACGCTTTCAGCTCCACTGTTAGACAAGAACAGTTTATCCAAGCCTGAAGGCATGATTTTGATGAGTTTCTCTGTGTATTCAGCCCGTTTATCGTTGTAGTAGCAACTGTGTAATGTGATGAGTTGTTCCGCTTGGGCTTTTACTGCTTCCACAACTTTTGGGTGACAGTGCCCAAGGGCGGCGACGCCGTAGCTGCTTGCGCAGTCAACGTATTCTTTCCCGTTAATGTCCCACAACAGTGACCCTTTGCCTTTGGTGAACACCACGGGCTTTTTGCTAAAAACGTTAGCTAAGTAACGGTTCTCTATATCCATGATTTCGGTGTCATTCACTAGTTATCACGGTTCCTACCTGATGATTTAATACTGAAGTTATAGGTTGATTTGCAGTGCCAGAGGTAACAAGGACTTCTTTGACGCCTTGGTTTAATGCTTCTAGGCCGGCGTGGATTTTGGTGCTCATGCCGCCGCCGATTTTAGGAAGGATTTCTTTGACTTCGGTTGCTGCGATTTTGGGCACACGCTCGCCTTTTAGAATTAAGCCTTCAACGTCGGTTAGCAGAATGAGTTTGTCCGCTTTGAGTGCGCCTGCGATGACTGCGGCTGTGCGATCGCCGTCGACGTTTAGGGGCTCCGAATCTTGGCTTAATGCAATGGGTGTAACGATTGGGAGGTACCCTTTTTCGAGGAGCAATTTGAGCAGGTCCGTGTTTACGGAGGTGATTTTGCCTGTGTAGCCGCCGTCGATGACTTTTTTGCGTCCCCGCTCATCAACCACAATCAGCTTGGTTTTGCGTTCTGCTTTGAGGATGGCTGCGTCTAACCCGCTTAAGCCCACAGTTGGGATGCCTACAGCTTCCAAAGCCAGCACGATTTGCTTGTTCATTTTACCCGCCATAACCATGGTGTAGATTTCAATGGTCTCTTTGTCAGTGTAGCGACTGCGGAACCCTTCAGGAGACATGATGAACTTCTGTTCCTTGCCCAACTTTGAGGCGATTTCGGTGACTTCAGCTCCGCCGCCATGCACCAAGACGACCTGGTGTTGTTTAGCAACTTCTTTGAGATCCTCAACTAGGCTGCTTGAGGCGCCTTCTTTGAGGATGCTTCCACCCATCTTAATAACTAGCAACATGGCGGTCACATCGGGTGGAACCCAGTGCTCTTGAGGCCTGTGGTTTCATCTACGTCCATCATTATGTTTAGGCACTGCACGCCCTGCCCCGCTGCGCCCTTAACCATGTTGTCTAATGCACTGAACATGATTAGGCGATTTGCGTGTTCGTCGATTTCGAAGCCGACATCGCAGAAGTTGGTGCCCATTGTGATTTTGGGGTCTGGCAACTGGTAGGGTCCCTTGAGGTATTTTACGAGGCGCACGAAGGGTTCGTTGCCGTACATGCCGCGAAGGGCTTTCCAGAGGTCTTTGCTTTGGATGGGTTGTTTGGGGAAGGTATGTATGGTTGCGAGTATGCCTCGGACCATGTTGACTGCGTGGGGGGTGAATGAGATAGTGACTTTTGCGCCGAGAGGTGCGAGTTCCTGTTCGACTTCGGCGATGTGGCGGTGGCCGACGACCTTGTAGGGGCGTACGCCGCTGAAGCGTTCAGGGTGATGGCTGGCGAGGTTGGGTTTGCTGCCTCCGCCTGAGGAGCCGACTTTTAAGTCTACGACGATGCGGTTTTCCTCAATCAAGCCTGCTTTGACGATGGGGGCTAAGCCAAGGATTGCGGCTGTTGCTTCACAGCCCGGGCAAGCCACGAGTTTGGCGGCTTTAATTTCTTCTCTGTGAAGTTCGGGTAAGCCGTAGGCTGCGGTTTTAAGCATTTCGGGGTTGCCATGCGTCCAGCCATAGTACTGGTCGTAGTCGGCTGGGTTTTTGAGACGGAAGTCGGCGCTCATGTCGATGACTTTCAAGCCTGCCTCAAGCAGCTTCGGAACCAAGTTCACAGAGCCGCCGTGCGGCGTTGCAGTGAAAACTAAGTCACAGTTCTTTTGCAGTTCCGCCATATCTTGGGGAACGAATTTGAGTTGCGTCATGCCTCTGAGGTTGGGGTGCACGTTGAAGACGTATTCGCCTGCACTCTGCCGAGAAGTAACCATAGTTACCTCCACTTCTGGGTGCATTAAGAGCAGTCGTAGTAGTTCGCTTCCAACATATCCTGAACCGCCGATTATTCCAATTCGCATCTTGTTTTTTCTCCTCATCTCTGTATTGTTAATTTTTGACTTTGATTAGGTTAGGCTTTTTGCCATTTTCAGCAGGGGTTCCGCCACGTTTAAGCCTGTTGCGAGACGGGTGTTTTCCCAGAATTCGGGGCAACTGTTAGATTCATGGAACACCAGCGCCTTCTGGTTCTGTTCTACGCTCATTTCAATTATGTCGGTGACGTTTTGGTAAGCTTTTGTTTCACGGTAAGTTTTGAATGCTGCTTCAAGTTTACCTGTCCACGCGGGGAATTCTGTGAGGCGTGTTTCGTCCTGCTTGACTTTCTGCACGGGCAGCCACGCTTGCGCCGCCAAATCCAACTGTTCCTTAAGGTCTGAGTCGCCAGCGTTTTTGTTACTGCCAACATCAACCATTGCGTCAAGGGCGAAGATGTAGGCGTCGGTGCCTTTTCCCAAGGTTTCGCCGCATTTAACTGCCAACTCTTGGATTTTCTGAGGCAGCTTAGAGTGAAACACAAGGTTGCCAAGGAAGGTGTTAGTGCGGAAATCCTTGAAGCCCGCCCGCGCCATAGCTGTATGGTAGCAAACGGTACTTTTTCCTTTTTCTTTATAGACTATGATTCGAAGATCATAGAACCATTTCTCGATGAGTTGCTGCGCCACGACTCCGACAGGGTTAATGATGCCTGGTTTGGTTTCTTTGATGTTTGCTTCCAGTTCCTCGCGGGTTTTGGAGAGCATAATCATTTTTCCATGCGTCCCAGCATCCGCTTTAATCACGATGCCCTCTTGGATTGGGATTTCAGCTTCAAAGAGATCTGCGATGTCTTTTTCATTGTGGATTTCTTTGCCGTTCTTCATGACGTCAGTTGCGTCGCAGGGCACAAACACCGTTTTGGGGATGGGGATGCCTGCTTGGCTAAGTTGGATTAGAGTGCGGAGTTTGCTGTAGCAGACAAACTCAGCTTGGCTGGTGTTGAGGGTTTTTTTGCCGAGGGCTTCCATTATGTAGGAGGCTTGGAGGCGGCGGTTTTTGCTTTGCGCCCGGTTCAAAACAACTGTGGTTTCGTTGAATAGTTGTGTGTAGTCTTTGCCTTTGGTTTTAGCTGTGTAGCCGTCTTTGTTTATGGCTACTGCAATTTTTCGGAATGGGATAAAGGCTAAGTCCACGCCGAGCTGTTTGGCGGTGAGTTTGATGCCGTTTTCGTCGTTTTCGGAGCGCTCATAGAGAAGTGCAATGCTCAACGCCAAGTGCCTCCGTGGAGAATATGGTCCTTAAAAGGGTGGTTTAACAAAAGAAAACGATTTAGTGGTGAATACTGCTTATTCGCCCCAGTCTTCGCCTTCAATTGTGAGTTCTTGAAGGTCTACGCATCCGCCTTTAACCTGCTTGACTTCGAGTTCAAGTCCGCAGCCGGGGCAACTTACGATTTCGCCTTTCTCTGTGTCTGCTGGAACGTCAAGGTCTGCATCGCAATCTGGGCATTTTGCCTTCATTTCAGGTTGGTTTGCTTGTTTTATCATTTTTTGTTCGTCACTTTATTTTTTATTGGAAATGTCATTGTGATTATTTCGGGAAACTTTTAAATGTTGTGACTTATTTGTTACAAGTTGAGTTTGGAATGTCCCATTTGATGCAGCGGTTTTGGGCAGAAACTCCAATGGAAAACGCACCACATCCGCTCAACCATAACGGATTCCGCATTTCCCACACAGACGCCAGTATGGAAAACGTTAAATTATCGAACGTCAAATAGCACTGGGCATTTGGCATGGACGAGAAAGACAAACAAATCATAAAAACCCTAAAAGACGACGCCCGAGCAGGCTACGCCGACATCGGCAGCAAAATCGGCCTCTCAGAAGGCGCAGTCCGCAAGCGAATCAAAACCCTAACCGACGAAGGCGTTATCCGCAAATTCACCGTCAAAGTCGGCATCGCAGAAGGCGCACAAGCCATCACACTTCTGGCAACCCACCCCTCCTACCCCACCGTGGAGGTCTCCAAGAAAATCCAGCTTTTACCCAACGTTGAAACCATCTACGAAGTCACCGGTGAATACGATATAGTCGCAGTTATCACAGGCATGAACGTCACCGAAGTCAACGAATGTATCGAGAAAATCCGCCGCGTCGACGGCATCATGAAAACCAACACCATGATAGTGCTGCGCAACTGGTAAGCAGCCTTATTCCTTTTTACACTATTTTCGGAATTAAACGCTTAGTCCGCTTCATATAGTCAACATAGTTGCTTCCTAACTCGCGGACAAGAATTTTCTCCTCAACATAAATCCAGTAGCCAAACGCAACCGCAAAAACCGCCAACGCAATAAGAACGGCTACCCAAGATGCTACAGCTAAACCCATCCCCACGCAGAAAAGTAGGATACCCGTGTAGGAAGGGTGCCTCACGTAGCGGTAGGGGCCTGCCTCGATGATTTTCTGCCCAGATTGAACATCAAGAGTTCTGGAGAAAAAGCGGCCTAAAATAGTAATAGACCACTGCCTAAGAGCTATCCCGCCTATCATTACCGCGATTCCAGCATAGTAAAACCAGCCGGGCAAAAGACCGAGGCCCATACCAGCAACAACTAATGCTGCAACAAACACAAACATCCAAGAAAAAAATACCAACATTCCGCCTAAACCGACACGTCTGCGCCCAACCCCAACGCGACCTTGCCTAATCGAAGTGATAATGGAGCTAACTATCTCGGCAATCATGAAAGCAACGACCAGCAACACTAAAACGCCGGCTTCAAGGTCAGAGGAGAACACATTCGAGGACATGGGGGTGGCCGTTACTCTTTTTTATCTGCTTTAATGCAGGTTACGGTTATTCCGTTTTTCCTAAGTAACGCTGTGGTAACTCCGTCGCCTTCCCTGAGTTTATCGGTGAAGGTTCCGTCGAAGATAGCGCCGCAACCGCAGGAGGGGCTTTTCTCTATAAGCAAAGCTTCTTTTGCTCCGACTGCTTCAGCGATTTTTAGGGCGTCGTAGGCGCCAACCATAAACTCGTCAGTCACATCTATGCCCTGCAGGTTAACTACGCAGGCGCGGCCTTCTATGACATCTTTACCGTCTCCCCCTTGGATTTCAGAGGGGATACGCGGAACCGAGAGGCCTCCTAACACTTCGGGGCAGATAGGGAACAACTCGCCGTTTTTGAATTGTTCGAGCACTTCGGGGTTTTGCCAGTTTTTGCCTTCAAAGTTGCAGTTGATGCCCAGCAGACAGGCGCTTACGAGTTTCATAAGTCTACATTTGGGTTTACCTTACTTAATAGCTTTGCACAAAGGCAGATTGAATTTTTGCTTGGCGTAATACCTTAATGGTTGAAGATGTTTTAGTTTTTGTGATGTGTTATGTGCGAGTTTAACGTGATATTGAACGGTAAAATCCAGATGAAAGACGTAATCTACGCTAAGGTAAACGGTACAGACGTGATTGTGCGGAGCATCATGGGCGAAGGTAAAGAGTTCAAGAACTGCCGAATCGCCGAAGTGGATGTTCCCAACCAGCGTATGGTCATCGTTGAAGCGTAAGATGAATCCAGAAAGATCCATGGAGAGGCGCAAGCTCGCGCAACTACTTGGTTCAGCCATATGTTAACTGAACAGCAAAATAAGTCTCGTTGATTCGTCGCAAGAGATTTACTAAGCTGGTTCAGTTAATGTTGACAACTGTTCCAGAATAGTTGATTTTAGCTTGCGCCTCAACTTGGTGTGTACCTAGAATTTTTTGGTCCTATTTAAGAATCGTTAACACGATTGGCTAAAAATCTTGCGACCAGTTGTTTCATTTATACATTTTGCTTGTTAAATAAACATGGATAACCCCGTTGCAACTCCGTTTGGATGGGGCGTATATAAGCGGTTTGGCTGACAAAAGACCACCTCAAGCAAGTCTGGGCGTTTCTCTGCTTAAATACCAAAACCGCCTAATAACAAATAGAACATAAACGCCAAGTAGCGGAGAAAAACCGATGAGTAACAGGCAAAAATTCGAAGCCGACCTCACCACCCTTCTTAATCGATTAACCTGTAACGTCGAACCAATCGTAGAAAACAAACTCTACATGCTAAAAGACTGGCTAATCAAGCTTCAACAGGAAAACATCGTGAAAATCAACCATTCCGTCATGGAGTTGGTCTGCGCTAAACACCTTATCGAAAAAGGCTACGACGTCCAAATAGAGTACCCCCTAAATGAGATTTTGACATGCGACCTTTATGGCATCAAAGGCTTAGGCAACCTCGTCGTGGAGATAGAAACGGGTTTTATCCCGCCTGAGAGTGCTTTGGCGCCTCTGACTTACACTTCGGCTAGGTTGGCGAGCAAAATCGTCCGCTACAGTAGCTTCGCAGGCAAATTCGCTTTAGGCGTTCCCCAGCACTACATTCTGCCGTTCCCGGAAGTCTTCGCCAAATGTCCCCGTGACCGCACTGAAACGGAACTCGAAGTCATCAAAGCCCTCTGTGACGCCTACTACCAGAAGCCCCCAGTCTCGATTGAGGAAATCCGTGAAGCCCGTATACAGGAAATCTACATTATTGATGTGGATCGTGGGAAGGTTGTGGAGTTGGATCCCGAAGCGTATTTGAATAGGGCGATAGAGAAGGGTATTGTTTACGATAACTTGACAGCCCAATGCTAACTGGTGGGAGGTAACGGCGGATTTGGCTTTCTTTGTTTACATATTGCAATGCTGCGACGGAACCTACTACACAGGATACACTAAAGACCTTGATGAACGCACCAAACAGCATGCCACGGGTAAGGGGGCGAAGTATACGCGTTCACATAAGCCGGATAGGGTGGCGTATGTGGAAGTTTTTAATAGCCGCAGCACGGCGATGAAGCGGGAAAAGGAAATCAAGAAGCTGGGGCATCAAGGGAAAATGAAGTTGATTTTATCCCAGAGCGAGAATGAGAAAATGAAAAAGCAGTGATATTTGTAAACGACGTTCTTAGAGGATGACCCAGAGGGCTGCTCCGGTGATTATGGGGACTAGCACGTTGTCGTTTACTGGCAGCGGCAAAACTTCAATCGTCATGGCTATGGCTGCACCGATTAACGCATAGACCGGAGACACAAAGAAGCTGCCTGCTAGAAACGCAAACAAAAACCCCGCCAGCGAACCTTCAACGGTCTTTCCTTTATTGAACGGCAGAGAAGTGGTGATTAAACCGCCGAAAAGCGACGCTGCACTGTCTCCTAAGCAGAACATGGCTATGGCTGCGCCTCCGGCGTGACCCGGAAAGAGGATGAGGGTGGTGACTATGCCTATGGCGAAGTAAATGGGGGCTGCTGCGAAGCCGAAGAGTTCGGTTTGGTTGGCGGCGTGGCTGGTTACCGACGAGATGAAGGGTATGGTGCGCCCGTCTAGGCGGTAAAGTTCTGAGACGGTATAGATGATGGCGATGGCGATTATGACTGCAGCCACTATGGGGACGCCTATCATGCCAGCGATGACGGGCATGAAGAAGCCTGCGGCGTGGATGTCTTCGCGGACGAGGTCGTTGGCGGTGGGGAAGCTGCGTTTGTGGGGTTTGCCGTCGATTATGGGGAGGATGCTTTGGAGTTTGCCGACTACGACGCGGTCAGCTTTAACTCGGATGACGAAGTCGGCGTTGAAGCCGATTTTTAATGCTTCTTTAACGAATATGCAACTGTTGTTTCGGTCGTCAGCCACAACCACGCAGTCCCTCAAAGTCAGGTTTTCTTGCTGGAGGATTTGGTTGAGGATTGTGAGTTTGCCGTTTTTTGTAATAGCGTCGCCATAGATTTCGCCTGTTAAGCGCCCGTTTTCTGTATGGACTTCGACTCCGTAGACGTAGTCGGCGCAGACAGCCATGGACAGTTTGTTTATGGCGGCGGTGGGGATGCCGGAGCTTATCAGGGCGAGTTTGCAGTTGCGCTGTTTTAGTTGGCTGCAGAAGCCTTGAAGAGAAGAGGTAGCGGATATTTTTTCGAAAAGTTGCAGCATTGTCTCCAACTCTATGCCTTTGAATTCTCCGTAAATACGCCGCAATGCCGATTCAAGTTTAAGGATGCCTGTTTCATAGAGAAAACCCAAGAAAAGCGCACGTATTAAGCCGAAGAAGCCCAATGTTCTGCCGACTTCGTAGAAGAAGCGGTTTTTCGGAACCAACACTCCCTCAACATCCAAAACCACCAGTCTAGGCTTGCTCTGCGGCTCCAAAACCAAAACTCCACTGAAAAGCTTGTCTTGTCTTTTACTACCGAAAAGAAGGGAGCGCTGAGAAATAAATCATATGTCTTTAGCGGGAAGTTTGTTTTTGAGTTCTAAGGGGCAACCAGCGCCGCACACTAGCAACTCGCTACAATCTTGGCATTTCTCGGGTGCGTATTCGCGTTTACGGAGACTTTCGGCTAGGGGACTATGCCAGATTTCGCTCCAAGGGTCTTTAAGGATGTTGCCCATGGATTGGTAATAGCTCTGGCAGGGGTACACGTCACCGTTGGGTCCGACGCAAGCGTTGATTTGGGCGGCGGTGCAGCTTTTTATGCCCAAGCGAAGTTGGACGGGGTCGAGTTCACAGTACTGGGTCGGTGTGTACCAAAGGAATTTGAGTCCGACGAGGTTGGCTTTGTCGCGGATTTGAGGAAGCAGCGATTTGAGTTCTTCGGCAGAGAGGGCGAATTCATCGCCTGCCTGGGGCGCTTTGCCGCTGTAGATTAGGCTGTTGCAGCCGAAAGCGTCAACGCTCATTTCTTTTAGGTAGTCAATGGTGCTCAGAAAGTGGTCGGCGTTTTGCTTGCTTAAAGTCGTGTTGGTGGAGACGTAGATTTTTGAGGCAACCACGTTTTTGAGGCCAATCACGGTATCTTTCCAGCTACCCTGAGAGCAAGTCATTGCGTCATGCACGGTAGGCTTGTAAGATTCGAGCGTCACTTGGACAAAGTCCAAGCCTGATTTTTCAAGTTGCTTCACATAAGCTTTGTCTCTAAGGCGACGACCGTTGGTGATTAAACCCGTCACAATGCCTTTGCCCTGTGCGTAGCTGAGCAACTCAGGCAAGTCGTCGCGCAAGGTGGGTTCGCCGCCTGTAAAAGTTAAAATGAATACGCCTACCTCGTTTAGTTTGTCAATAACCGTTTTCCACTCCGCTGTAGAGAGTTCGGGCGATTCGTGGGGTCCTCCAGCGTAGCAGTGTCCACAGTTGTTTTGGCAACGGAACGTCAAAGCTACATCCATCCGAAGCGGCGCCGAATACACGTGGCTAAACGGCTCTTCTTTTTCGATTTCAAGAAAGCTTACAGGGTCAATTTTCTGCGTCTGCGCCAACGTGCTAACCGTGTAGATGAGGCGTTGATAATCCATTTTGGCGTCTTCAGCTTTAACGCTGTACATACGGCGGATTTTGGCGACCGCCTCCTTCTCGGGTAAGCCCTGCATGAAGTAGTAAGCGTAGGCTGCGGCTGTTTGGTTGAGGTGCAAGACGTTGTTGCCATTTATGACCATCACGCTCTGCCCGTCTGCTTCAACCCTGAGCTGTAGCGACATGCCGGCGTATTGGTCGGAGCCACGGTAAATGTAGCGCCCCGTCGGTATAGTCTTTTTGCGTAGGAAACTCATTAGTGGGCTCCTCCTCCTGCACAGGCACAGGCGCATGACACGCAGGCGCACGCACATGCACAAGCGGCGCAGGCGCAAACGCATCCGGCTTTGTGGTTGGCGGGTTGGTGGCTGTCTTTAGGCGGGGGCGGCAGGATGCTGTTGGCGAATTTTTCGAGATTCTGCACGATGCCGTTGCTGGTGGTCTCGACGGCGGTGGCGATGTTGTTTGCGAATTCGGCGCCGGGGATGGGCTGGGGCGTGGGAGATTGGCTGGGAACGCTAATGTTTGGCATGTAGGCGGGGTGCGGGTGATAAACAGTATACCCGTACCACCACCAGAACCACATGGGCTGCGGCACAAACGGGCGATTAACGAATATGGTTTCGGTTCGGGTTTTCTGGTCGGGATCCATCATGAGCCAAAGCAACTGCTGGTCATATGCGTTTGACGCCAACTCGGGGGTGCCTGCCTGCTCAACCTGTCCCCATGCTTCCGCAACTACTTTACGGTAGTAGGCTTCGGTGTCTTTGCGGTTGTAGCCCTCCAGCTTATGCTCCACTGTATCGCGGAGGAACATGATGGCGTGGGCGAGTTTTTCTTCGTCCAGTGCTCCGTCGGGTTTGAGGGCTTGGAGGAAGTCGATTTCGTAGTACCGCAGGGGGTGCTCTTGTGAGCCGGTTTTGTTCTCGTAGGGTGCCAACACTTTGAGTTTAAGCGAGGGTTTGGATTGCTCGACCCATACTGCGCGCTTCTGGAGGAGGCTATAGAGAATTTCGGTCACGATTTGCTGAGGTTTTAGGTCCAGCAGATAGGAGGCTTCGACGGCGGTTAAGCCCCTTTTCGCGCCCAAGGTTTCCATTGTGACTTTGGGCGCTTGGTAGGTGCGTTTGTTGGCCTTGTAAATGATGAAGAAGAATACGAAAACTGCTGCGAAGACAGCGACGACGCCCACTGCGATTATGACGTAGTCAAAGGACCCGCTGCCTCGACTGTTGTCTGCGGTTGGTGTGTAGTTAGGCATTGACGAGGAGGGGAAAGACACTCCCAGCTGGACCTGCTCGTTGGCTCCTATGTCCCCGATTGCCCAGTAAACGGCTGTTCTGCCCTCAACTTGGCTTGTGCCATTATAGTAACGCTCCTGGGTGGTCTTCACATCTGATGTAGCAACGCCTGGCGGAAGCACAATCTGCACTCGTACGTCGCTAATCGGAGTGTCGCTTATCCACTGGGGGATGAACTGCATGCCATAATTGCCCTGGTTCATTGTGTCGTTGTAAATCATACCTGCCACGTTGGTGGTAAGCGTGAACCAGATGGTTTCGCCTGCTTGGAGGCGCTGGTTTAGGGTGACATCTGCTCGGTAGTCGCTCCCGCTGCTGGCGTCAGTTGCAAAGAGAATATTGCCATTTTGGTCTACTGCGTCGCCTATAGTGAAGTCTGCTTTGGGTTGTCCGATATAGAAACCGCCCACTGAGCCTGACTGGACCGAGAGGGTGATGTTGTAGGTTAAGTCTATGGTGCCGTCTTGGTTTATGAATATCTGCGCCCATTCGTGGTCAACGCTGTAGCTAATTGATTGTGCATTGGCAATGGTTAGCGCGGAAGCTGACAAAATGCAAACCATAACTAACACAGCGGCGAAAACGGGGCGGTTTACCATTTCGGCTCCTCAGCAACCTCAAAGGTTGTCCCACAGTAGGGGCACTTAACATATGGAACGCCGTCTCTAATCTGGATTTGGCTTGCGTCGATGTTGGCGTTGCAGTTGGGGCACTTGATTTGCGCCGCATGCATTTGGCCGGAGAGTTCGACGCGTTGGATGACAGTTTTGGGTTTGCGGGTGACGTAGTAGACACCTGCGATTATTATGAGCCCTATGAAGAATAAGATGGCGCTGGTAATCAGCCGAAAAGGGGCATATGATGATGCCATTGCGAAGATGACTGCGAAGAATAGGACAACAGCAGCCGCAACACCGCCAAGTACAGCTAAGAGTTTCATAACTATTTGCTTGTTAAGCTTAAAGATTTAAACTTTCGTGGTGGTTGAAAAACTCTAAGGCGTTGTCTTTTAGTGTTTTGGGTCGAAGTTGCTTCGGGGGTGTTAACAATAGTTTTCCGTTTTCTATAGCTGTTTTCAGAACTGAGTCAACCTTTAACCCTAACTCGATGCGGCTTTGTTTTGGGATTGTTATTGTCCCATTGCGTCGTATGGGTGCTGTGACCATTTGTGACCCTGCTTTGGTGTTTTGTATGCGAATTTAAGGTTTATCCGGTTTTTCGGGTTAAAGACAGCTATTAACTTGTAAAGGAGTGTCTTTGGCTGAACATGTACGTTTGTTGTTGTTGCTTGTTGCAGTCACGCAGATATAAATAGCAACCAACCCCAAACAACATTAGAATCACCCCTAAACTGTGGGACTACGTTTTTGTCACAAAATATTCCAATCAAAGTACTGATTGCCCATTTCTTAAACGAATTAAAAGAGATTCTCACTGAGTACGCCCAGAAACAGGAGGACGCCCTAAAACGCCGCATCAAACGCCTGTTGATTTTCAGTGTTGCCACCGCCGTGATTATGTCTTTGGGGATTTCTATGGCAGGGTCAGCTTCGCTGTTTTTCCTCATCGGCTCGCTACGTTATTTGGAGACGTTTTTGCCTGCCTGGCAGGCTTGGTTTGTGGTGGCGGCTGGTTCGGCGGTGACGGCGGCGGTTCTTTTTATTTTGCTTTTTTTGCTGATTAGAAGCCAATTGTCCTCTAAACCCAAGCAGGTTGAGGCGGATAAGGGCGGTGCAGCTTGAGGGAAACGCTTCAACCGGCACTCAACCCTGCACAGCGCCAGACCACCAAAAAGAGATGTGCTGCATGTCGCCTTAGACGCTGATGTGCGAGGGCAGGACTCTATACTCAAACTTGGCACGGTGCCGCATGCAAAAATAGGCCGTCCCATGAATCCTGTGATATGAACTGCCATACCGCATCCACAAATGAAGCACAACCAGTTTTATAAAAGCAAAAAAGTTCAACGCAATTCTTGTGGTGCCGTAAAAACCGCCACACCCGCATAAAGAGAAAACAACCCAAAGCAGCAGCTCCGGTTCAGCAGTAACGTAGAAATTCCTCGAAACCAACATAACCCTTGGTGTCCAAATGGTAAAGAAGCGCCGTTTCCCCAAACTCTTCGGTAAAGCAGTAGAGAGCACGTTTTCCAAACCCGCAACAGAGAAGTACCCTGCAGAGAAACCTGATTTACCCCCGAAGTACCGCGGCGAACCCATGTTTGGATACGATGCCTGCATCGGCTGCGGATTATGCGCCCGTGACTGCCCCTCTAAAGCTATCGAAATGGTTCAGGTCGACGAGAAAAAGCGGAGACCGCAGCTTAACCTTTCTAAATGCATTTTCTGCTACCAATGCGCTGAGGTTTGCCCCAAAAAATGTATCACTTACTCTGACCAGTATGAGTTAGCTACAACCGATAAATCGACTCTGGTGGTAAAACCAAAACTGAAAACGGACGTAATCCCAAAATCTTAGGTAAACCGTTCGGTTAAGGGGTAAAGTCGCCCGTTTGATTATGCAGTTTTGGACAACTTGAAAGCCTGAAAAACATGAAAACTCTTAAATTATACAAAACGTAACAAACTTGGCAAGGTCTCTTCAATGTCGGCAACTAATAAGGCGTTTGAAATCGAAAGTTACGATGAAAAAACACTAATGTACAATGTTAAAACCCAATACGGCATTGTAAAAGTTCAAGATACATTCGCCGAAATGTTCCCCCTCTGGGCGGGCAGAGTACTCATAACCGCCGCCAACGAGAAATGGGCAGAAATCGCAGCCTCCGTAACAACCGGATACGCAACAAGCGTCATCGCAGCGTCAGCGGAAGCCGCAATCGAACGCAAAGTTCCAGCCGACCAAACCCCCGACAAGAGACCCGGCATCCTAATTCAAATTTACAACAAAGACCGCTTCGAACTCAAACACCAACTCATGGGCAGAATCGGCCAATGCACCATGACATGCCCAACAACCGCCGCCTTCAACGGCTTACTCGGCAAACGTGTCCTCTTAATCGGCAGCAGTCTCCGCTACTTCGGCGACGGCTTCCAAAAGAAAGCCATGGTCGGCGGACGCAAATGCTGGAAAATCCCAGTTATGGAGGGCAACTTCATAGTAGAAGACGGCTTCGGCGCTATGGAAGCAGTTGCCGGCGGCAACTTTATGATATTCGCGAAATCAGACGCAGAATGCCTCGCAGCCTCCGAAGCAGCGGCAGATGCAATTCGCTCCCAAGTTCCCGACGTCATCATGCCTTTCCCAGGTGGATTATGCCGCTCAGGAAGCAAAGCAGGGTCACTTAAATACAAACTCAAAGCCTCAACTAACCACACATACTGCCCAACGCTTCGAGCAATCGTGCCCGATACAGTGGTTCCTGAGGGATGCGAAAGTGTACTCGAAATAGTCGTTAACGGCTTAACTCTTGATGCAGTCAAAAAAGCCATGGCAGTCGGCGTTCAGGCAGCCCTCACCTGTCCAGGTATTCTCAAAATATCTGCAGGCAACTACGGTGGCAAACTCGGACCCTTCAAAGCATACCTCAAAGAAGCTCTTGGTTTACCCATGGAGCCACCTGCAGAGAAGGCGCCAAAAGCCCCCAAGGCTTAACCCGCTCATTTTTTGAGTCGGAACTTTTATTTTCCTCTCCCTAACGTTAGTACTTGAAATTAATCGGTTTCAGTGAAAACAATTTGAGCACCCCCACGAGCAAAAAGAGTTCGCTTGAGCTGTTCAGGCTAAGAAAAACCATCAATTCCTTAGCCACTAAAGAGGGCAGTCACACCGAACTCATCACTATTTACGTGCCGCCAGACAAACAAATCAGCGATGCGCTTAACCTGCTTCGCAATGAATACGGCACGGCATCCAACATTAAATCAAATGTAACTCGAAAAAACGTGCTTGACGCCATCACCAAGGCGCAGCAGAAGCTTAAACTTTTCAAAGACCCGGGAGAAAAAGGCATTGTTGTCTTTACGGGTGCCTTGCCGCAGGAAGGCGGTGGACCCGGAACTGAACGTATGGAAGCCTACGTTATTGTTCCGCCGGAGCCTATCAAAATTTTCCTGTACCGATGCGATAACCGTTTCCATACTGAGCACCTTCAGGAGATGCTTCGGGAAAAAGAATCCTACGGCATTTTGCTTGTGGACGCCTCTAACGCGACCATAGCTACCTTGCAGGGTAAGCACCTAAACATTGTTATGCAGATGCATAGCGGTGTCACAGGTAAAACTCGAGCCGGCGGCCAATCAGCGAGACGTTATGAACGTTTGCGTGACATGCAGCTAAACGAGTACTACGGCCGCGTCGCTGGACACGCCAACGACGTTTTTATGCCGCTGGAGAACCTTAAAGGCATCATTCTGGGCGGTCCCGGACCTACAAAGTACGATTTCCAGAAAGGCAACTACCTAAACTATCAGTTGCAGGGTAAAATCCTTGAGGTAGTCGACACCGCCTACGTTGAAGAGCAAGGTGTGAAGGAAGTTGTTGAGAAAGCGCCTGAAATCATGAAGAAAGTGCGCTACATCGAAGAGAAGGAAATCATGCAGAAATTCCTCTACGAGGTGGGTCACGACAGTGGATTTATCACTTACGGTGAAGCGGAAGTGCGGCGGCTCATGAATATGGGTGCAGTCCGCCTTGTCTTGCTCAGCGAAGAACTTGACCTCATGCGTGTAACCATTAAATGCGGCGCTTGCGGCACCCAAGAGGAACATACCATCAAACGCAAAGACTTAGCAACCTACGAGCAAGCCTTATCTGGAAAAGCCTGCAGCAACTGCAAAGCACCCTCCATGACTATTGTCGACAAAAAAGACATCGTGGACGACATTGGCGATTTGGCAGCGTTAACCAACAGCGAGGTAGAAGTGATTTCGCCAGAAACCGAAGAGGGGCAAATGCTAAAAAACGCTTTTGGCGGCATCGCTGCGATGTTGCGGTTTAAAGTTTAAGGGTAATTCCTAACTTTTTTCCGGTTTTTGTTTTTTCTAGAGTGGAAGAAGAGGGTTGCTGCCTACTACATAATCTTCCAAGGCTCAAAGCAGAACAACCTGTTTTGATGTCTGCGTCTGGACTGCGTTGCTTTCTGGTTGTGGCGACTTGTACAAACTGAACACAAACAACTGCCGTTGCAGGTTACGAACTGTATTTTGATAACACCATTTCAACCGGAAAAACCTTGAGTTCGCCGCCTTGAACAGAAATGGTTTTGGGCTCCGTGTAGCCCCGCCGCTCCCTCTTCAGAAACTCCAGCTTCACGCCTAAGCCGCCTGCACCGTATCCTCCCAGTCCCATGTCGCCTTTGACGACTCGGTGGCAGGGTACAACTATGGGGTACCGATTGCATGCCATAGCGTTGCCCACTGCCCGGGGTCCTCCTCCAACGGCTTTGGCGATGGCGCCGTAAGTGGTAACGTAGCCGACGGGAATAGCTAAGGTTGCGGCTAGGACTTTTTGGGTGTAGGCTGTCATGTGGTCGGTTGCAAGTTTGGGTTTTGTTTCGGGGGTTTTGCCGTCGTAAATATCTTTTAGCGCCTGTAACGCGGTTTCTGCTGTGGCTGTGGGTTTTGCATGGCCTTGAAATTCTTCGCCGAAAGCAAGGTTGGCTAGAATGTTTTGCTTTGCGGTTTTTTCGTCTACACTAAAAGTGGAAGCAGCGACTTTGCCATCTTGGAGGGCGACAGCGAAAGTTACGTCGCCGAATTTCTGAAAATACACTTCAATCAAAACAGCGCACCCAATTAAAATCAAAAGAGAAAAAGAAGTTAAAAGGGTCTGCGGTAGAAGTTCACCCGATGCTGGCAATCCAAGCAGGTGCCGACAAGCATCACGTTTTCAGTTCTGGGACGGGGTTCTAGGATACTTTTCGCGGTAACAGACACGTAGCCGATGGGTTTACCGCATTTACAGCATTTCAGCGGTTCACATTCACTCATGAGGCTAACCTCGATACTGTATAATGGTTATAAGTAACCTTAATAGATTGTCTTGTGTAAATACCAACCCGAAAAGGCGAAAAAGATTATGGAATATGAAACTCAAATTCCACAGTTACATCCACTTCCACAAATCCCATTTATGCCCGAAGTTCAAGCGCCACAAGACCAGCAACCACAGCAGCCCCAGCCCTACACAGCTCAAGGCATGGGTTGGATGCCCGGCGCAACCACCGTCGGCGTAGTCTTCAAAGGCGGCGTCCTCCTAGCGGCTGAAAAAAGAGTCACATACGGCGGATTCATCATGAGCCGAGGCGGCATCAAAGTCTTCAAAGTCACAGACAGCATCGGCGTAGCATGCGCAGGCCTCATAGGCGACATGCAAATCCTCGCAAGAGAAATGCAGGCACAAGCAAACCTCTACAGCATGGACGTAGGCAGACCCATCACCGTACGCAGCGCATCCAAACTAATGGCAAACGTGCTGTTTAACCGCAGATACGCCCCCCTCATCACCCAAACCATCGTAGGCGGCTTAGACGAAGAAGGCAGCAGCATCTACGTCCTCGACGTATTAGGCTCGCTAATTCCAGACAAGTACGCAGCAGTCGGCAGCGGAACAGAAACAGCCATCGGCGTCATAGAAGAAGGCTTCAAAGACGACTTAACACAAAAAGAAGCAAAAGACCTCGTCACACGAGCCATCAAAGCAGCAATCAACCGCGACGCCATGAGCGGAGACGGCATCGACTTCCTCTTCATAACCAAAGAGGGCGTCTGCGAAGAATCCATCAAATTCTAAACCCCCCTTTCCCCTCTTAAAATTTTATATTTTATTTTAGTCCAAACATTGTAGCGGAGGCAAAAAAGTGACATTCGAATTAACCCAGCAAGAAGGAGAATTCCTCGTAAAACTAGCCCGAGAAACCGTCGAAACCTTCCTGTCAGACCACGTCACCACCAAACCGCCAGAAGAAACCCCGAAAAAGCTCTATGAGAAATGCGGAGTCTTCGTAACAATAAACAGTGTCCGCGGCAAAGAAGAGAGCCTGCGCGGCTGCATCGGCTACCCCTACCCCACAAGCCCCCTAGTTGAAGCCGTTATCGACTCCGCCATAAACGCATCCACAGAAGACCCACGTTTTGAACCCATGGAGCCAAATGAACTGGGTAAAGTTGTTTTCGAAGTCAGCGTCTTAACCCCGCCGGAACTGGTTAAAACTGACAGCCCAAAAGACTATGTGAAAAACATCAAGGTCGGCGAGGACGGATTAATCATCGAGAACGGTTACCGCAAGGGCCTGCTTTTGCCGCAAGTCCCGATTGAGTGGGGCTGGGGTGAAGAAGAGTTTCTCTGCCAATGTTGCATGAAAGCCGGGTTACCCCCCGACAGCTGGCTCACCAAAGGAACCAAACTCTACAAGTTTAAAGCCATCATATTCGAAGAAACAGCACCAAACGGCGACATCATACGTTTAAGTTTAAAACCGCAAGCTTAGCTGACTGCGGCTTCAATTATTTCCACAGCCCTTTCTAACCCACTGAATTTGCCTGAGTACAAACTGAGTTCACGGGCTCTGTGGGTGTAACAGTCAAGATCAGCTTCGAGTTTCGCCACTGCTTTTTCCAACTGCTTAGAGTTTCTGGCAACGATGCTGACTCCCATTTTTTCCAGTTTGGCTGCGTTGCCAAGCTGCTCTGGCTGCGTAGGGATGCAGATGCTAGGTTTAGCATATTTTATGGTTTCGAAGCAGGTGGCGTGGCCGCCGCTGAAAATCACGTACTTAGAATCCAGCATGGCTTGACGCCGCTCCTCCGCGGAGAGCCAGGTGTGGAGTTCATAATTGTCGATTTTGGCGAATACTTTTTTGTTGCCGGGCGTGCCTAAGCTGATGACAAATTTGCCCTTAGCTTTTTTGAGCACCGGCATCATGGTGTTGATGATTTGTGAGCGGGTGCCGACGGGTCCGCTTATGGGTGCAAACACGTGTTTTTGGCTTCCGACTTCGGGGGTGGTGTCTATGAAGCTGCCCACGTATTCGGTCCGGTCCTCAACGCCTAAGCCCTCCAAGTCGCCGATGCTGTACTCCGACACTGTGAAGGGCGGTGGGTTGTCTGGGATGACGACTTTTTGGGCTACGCGGTAGTAGCGTTCGATGAAGCGTTCGCCTGGGCTAAGCAGCGAGGAGAAGCCATAGCTGGGGCGAATCATGTTCTCAATGTAGATGGATGGGATTTTCCATCTGCCCGAGAGGCGCAATGCGTTAATGTCGCCATCTGAGATGAGCAAGTCAGGTTTGAGTTTAAGGATGTCTTTTCTTAGGTCATAGTAGCGGTGCATGGTTTCGTATGTGTTGGATTGTTTGATTTCGAAGCGGTTTTTTTCCGCGTTGAAAAGTGGCAGAGGAAACAGGAGGTTGATGAGCGAGGCAGAGGTTATGATTCCGTGGCTGTTCTCGTACCAACCAACAGGTGTACACTCGTAA
Organism: uncultured archaeon; assembly: GCA_963716035.1. Lineage (GTDB taxonomy): Archaea > Thermoproteota > Bathyarchaeia > Bathyarchaeales > Bathycorpusculaceae > Bathycorpusculum. Next base: position 915,253 of record OY970286.1, read on the forward strand.
ACGTTTTGGAACTCTTTTTTGAGGAGCTCGTATGCTTTGCCGCCGGAAAAAAAGTAAAGTTCGTGACCACGCTGCTGGAGCCGCCTACCTAAGGGAATAATTCTTGAAACATGCCCAAGACCGATTTCGGCGCAACAAAGCAGCATTCGCATATGGAAACTCTAACTGCAACTCGATATTTGAACTATAGCTTGGTCGAATTCTTTATAGGCAACAATTTTTAAGGCGCCAATGCGACACTAGAAAGCATGTTCATTCCCAAGCGTATCGTGGAAGAGAAACTCCGAGTCATCCTAGAAGAAGACGTCGGAGAAGGCGACGTAACCGCAGCCGCAGTCATCCCCAAAAACCTGCAAGTGCAAGCTGAAGTTGTAGCTAAAGAAAATGGAATAGTCGCAGGCATAGAGGAAGCCATCATACTCGCCGAGTACCTCGGAATAAAAGCCGAACCCAAAGCAGTAGACGGTGAAAAAATCAAAACCAAACAGGCTCTGCTCCTGCTCTCAGGCGACGCCCGAACCATCCTTTCTGTCGAACGCACCCTGCTCAACTTGGTATCACGTATGAGCGGCATAGCAACCAAAACCCGCCTCTTAACCGAAGAACTCGAAAAAGCCAAAGTTAAAACCCGCCTTGCCTCCACACGCAAGTCAGCGCCAGGCATGCTTTACTTTGACAAAAAAGCCGTCATTTTAGGCGGAGGAGACGCACACCGTTTGCACCTCGACGACATGGTCCTCATAAAAGACAACCATGTCGCTATTGTGGGTAGCGTTAAAGAAGCTGTGCGGAAAGCCAAAGCCAACGCTTCCTTTAGCAAGAAAATTGAGGTGGAAGTCGCATGCGTTGAAGAAGCGGTTAAAGCGGCGAAGGCAGGTGCAGACATAGTTATGCTTGACAACTTCACTCCTGCGCAAGCTAAAGAGGCGGCTGAGAAGCTACGCAAAGCCAGCTTCGATAAAGTGCTGCTGGAAGTCAGCGGAGGCATAACTTCTGAGAACATGATGGACTACGCAGAAGCGCAGGTTGACATTATAAGCATGGGCAGCTTGACCCATAGCGTAAAAGCCCTCGACATAAGCCTCGAAATAGTGAGAAATAAAGGCGCTTAAACGGCGCCTGTGATGGTGAGGGTCTCCACCACCGCACCGATAATCAGAAACGCAGTTACTGTGCCTATGAAGATTAAAAGGTACTTTAACTCGCCCTTCCACTTGTTTTGAAGCAGCCTACGGAACAGCCACACACTTTCCGTCATAGCTATAGTGTAAGATACATATTCAAGCAGAAACACCAAAGCAATCATAACCAACGTCAAAATCGCTGCAGATGCAGTCATGTTGGCGGCTGCTGCGCTACTTGCGGCTGCGGCTCCACCTGACGCCTGAATCTCAAGCACAGCCCTAAACGCTTGCCCGGTAAAGAACAAGATGCCTAAACCTAAGGCGGCGCCTGCAAGGGGAATAAACATGAGCAGGCAAAGGCGATAGTTGTTGAGGAAAATGTCTGGAATTAGAGTACCGTTTTGTGTTCCCTGCGTGACGGTTTGGTTTAGTTGATCGCTTATTATTTGGGCTTCTGATTGGCTGACGGGAATCATGAAGCCAACTATGGTTGCTAACACTGCGAGCAGGAACATGAAGAGAAGTGAATAGAAACGTTTGCGTTTAGGTGATGCCGTAGTCCAGAACTGGGGGTAATTCATTGGGTTAACCTTCTTTTGGGGCTATTTTGAGGGCTCGGAAGCCTCTTGCTACTGGGTTTAAGGTTTCTGTCAATTTAACCTTTGTTAATATTTTTTCGGCGTCGAACGCGTAGCTGCGTACGTCATGTTCGCCTGCTATGAGTGATTGCAGGTAAACTTTGTTGTCCAGTATAGTTGGCTGGCAGTTCAGGGGCAAACCTAAAAGCACTCCTTCGCCGCCATCAACTACACGTTGAGCCGCAAAGAGAATAGCTTGAGCGCCCACCGTTAACTCCGCAACCCGCACGGGAATACTTTCCTTGCCAATCGCCAGCATGTCTATGCCGTATTGCCGTTTGATTTCTCCCGCTACTTTACGCAGCCTCGGCAGAATTTTGATAATGTTGGTTTTGCCCGTTTTAGAAGTACGCATGCCCACCAGCTCCACTGGCGAGAGCTCCTCCACAACCAACCCGCCCAAAGTCATATCCAAATGCACCACATCCGCCCTAACCGATTCAAACAATCTTAAGCAAAGCTCAGCCTCACGCACAATCACTTCTAACCCCGAATCAAACTCACGGAAAATCGGCTCAGCCAAACGATACAGCGATGGCTCACGGTAAGGCGGCTCCACCAAAACTGCAGCGGAAGCCACCATGTGAGTGGGCTCAAAATTGCTGTCAAGCAAAGCTGCTCCGGAGTCTGCCGCAATAACTTTCACGTTGTGCACCACAAAAGGATGAGGGTGGCTTAGGATTTAGCTTTCTGTTGTTTCCTCTTCGTTACCTTTCAAACCCAGGGCTAAGAGGTATTGTTCGCTGCTTTTGGATCTGCTGGCGGGGGGCTTGACGATTTTGACGGTTTCAAAGGTCCGTTTTACTTCCAAAATGAATTCGTCAAGTTGTCCGCCTTGGAAAACTTTTACGAAAAAGTTGCCGCCTGGTCTAAGAATGGACTTGGCGATTTCCATGGATTTTGAGGCTAAATCGATTTGGCATTCATGGTCTACTTCCCAGACGCCTGTAACGTTGGGAGCTGCATCTGAAATGACGACGTCTGCTCTTCGCGGTAAAAAGGAAAGAATCTGCTGAGCAATGTCTGGTTCTGTTAGGTCGGCAATGATTGTTCGTATGTACTCCTGCGTGAAGGGCTCAATAGGTTTTAAGTCCACACCTAACACGAAGCCGTTTTTGCCAGTCATTTTGCGTGCTGCCTGAATCCAGCCGCCGGGAGCCGCGCCTAAATCTACAACTACATCGCGGAATTTTATGAACCCGTATTTTTCGTTAGCTTGAACCAGCTTGTATGTGCTTCGGCTGCGGTAGTTTTCTTCTTTAGCTTTTTTATAGTAAAACTCGTTTTTTCTTTCACGTATCCAAGCTTTCGGCAACGGAATCATCATCCTCGGGCATACTAAGTTCATCTGGCGCGCTTGGATCCTCAGGAACAGCATCTGGCACTGGTTCAGGTTCTTTTCCTAAATTAATAATCCAATCGGTTAGTCTAATGCAGCTTTTTGGGCTGATAGCAGTGGTTGGGTCGCACCGGGCATTATCGGGGCAAAGTAAACAGGGGCAGTCGATGATGGTTTCAATCGACGCAGGTAAACGTTTGGGGTAGAGACGGTAAGTCCATCTGCCTTCTTGAAGCTCTTTTTCTCTGCGGATAAGCCCCTTCTCTTCGAGCTTTATGCTGACGCGGGAGCCTTCGCGGCTGCTGGCGCCTAGTTCCCGCCATAAATCTGATTGAAGCACACCTTGGTAACCAGTGTTTACGACGTAGTGAAGTGCTTTCTGTTCGAGGTCGTTACGCTTTGGCATGTTGAGGTCAAATCCAAATAATACAGTATTATATGCGGCGGATTCACTTAAAAATATGTATCCCCCAGTATCTGTGGAACTTTATGGTTAAAAACGCGCAGGTGTCTGCGGGCAAATGCTGCTTGGGTATCGAGTCCTCAGCGGACGACTTCGGAGTAGGCATAGCCACTTTTGAGGGGGAGATTTTGGCAAATAAATCCGACAGCTACATCCCCACAGAAGGCGGCATACACCCACGCGAAGCAGCGAGGCACCATGCCGAAGTTGCAGATCAAGTCCTGCAAAGCGCCCTCGAAACTGCAAGCCTAAACCCCCAAGACTTAACCTGCATCGCGTTTTCGCAGGGACCCGGCTTGGGGCCTTCGCTGCGCACTGGCGCCACCGTCGCACGTGCACTTGCCTCTTACCTCAACCTGCCGCTGGTCGGCGTAAACCATTCTGTGGCGCATATAGAAATCGGCAAACTCAAAACTTGCGCCTGCGACCCCGTCACTCTTTACGCTTCAGGAGGAAACACTATGGTCACTGCCTATGAATCAGGCCGTTACCGCGTTTTCGGCGAAACGCTTGATATTGCTTTGGGCAACTGCCTTGACGTTTTCGGTAGAGAAGCGGGCCTTAAAAGTAAGAAGGGGCTGCCGATTGGAGCAGCTATCGAGCAGTTGGCGTTGAAGGGCAAAAAACTTGTGCCGCTGCCTTACGTGGTTAAGGGTATGGATCTTTCGCTTAGTGGTTTGTTGACGGCGGCGTCTGCGGCGCTTAAGAAGGGCGAAGCGCTGGAAGATGTTTGCTTCAGCCTCCAAGAGCATGCCTTCTCGATGGTGACGGAGGTGACGGAGCGCGCGCTGGCGCATACGGAGAAGAAAGAAGTTCTATTAACAGGCGGGGTTGCGGCTAACAAACGCCTCCAAGCCATGCTCGCCGTCATCTCTGAGGATCATGACGCCAAATTCAGCATGGTTCCACTACAGTACGCAACGGACAACGGTGCCATGATAGCTTGGACCGGCACCCTTGCATACAGACACGGCTTAACAACCCCAATTGAGGCGAGTATGGTTCGGTTGAGGTGGAGAGTAGACAAGGTGGATGTGCCATGGATACAATAGACAAAACCCCGAAGGCAAAGCTGCTAAAGAAAGGCGCCGAAGCCAGCCTATTCTTAACTACATGGCATAACCGGAAAGCGGTGCTTAAAGTCCGCGTTCCCAAGAGGTACCGCCCTGAGGCGTTGGACTGGCAAATTCGTAGCAGCCGAACATGCCGTGAGCCGCAGTTGATGCATGAAGCTAAAGCCGCAGGGGTTGCGACTCCATTGATTTATATGGTTAACGTTCCCGACGCCACCATCGTAATGGAGTACATTGAGGGGGTTCAGGTGAAAAAATTGCTTAATCAAGCGGAGGGAAGCCTGCAACAATCCATATGTGTCAAAATGGGGGAATCTGTCGCTTATTTGCATAATTACGGTTTGATTCATGGCGATTTAACCACTTCAAACATGATTAGCGTGCAGAATGGGCGAATCTACTTTGTGGATTTCGGGCTCGGCGACAGAACCAGCGAAATTGAAGCAAAAGGAGTCGATTTGCACCTGCTTAAGCGCGCCATGCAAAGCACGCATTTTGGCGTCTGGGAAGAATGCTACCGTAATGTACTGTGCGGCTACAGCGCCGTAGCGGGTGAAGCAGAGGCGGAAAAGGTTTATGAGAAAACCCGCGAGATAGAGAAGCGTGGACGCTATGTCGAAGAACGCAGGCAATGAGTTCAAGTTGAAAGGTAAAGTGGTTTTTTTCGCTACAAGCAACATTCACAAGTTCCAGGAAGCCCGAAGCATCCTTGGCGCAATGGGCATCGCTGTGGGTATGCTTAAGCTTAAAGGCGACGAAGTGCAAAGCGAGAGTCTGCAGGTGATTGCTGAGAAAAGCGTCCAAAACGCTTTTCGCCGTAGCGGTTTGCCGATTTTTGTGGAGGACGCAGGTTTATTCATAGGTGCCCTGAAGGGTTTTCCGGGACCCTACGCCGCATACGTGTATCATACTATTGGCAACCGGGGTATCCTCAAACTCATGGCGGGCGAAGAGCGTCGAGAAGCCACCTTCCAATCTATAATCAGCTACTGCGACCAAGACAACAGCCTTGACCCCTTAAGTTTCTACGGAGAATCCAAAGGAGAAATCACCCTTTCCGAGCGGTTGGAACAAGGCAAATCAGGCTTCGGCTTCGACCCCATCTTCCAGCCGGCCGGAAGCAAAAAAACCTTTGCGGAAATGACTATCCAAGAAAAAAACGGTTACTCGCACCGTGCCATGGCTATCCGCAAATTCGCGTTGTGGTACAGAACCCTATAGCGACAGCGGCAAATGCGAAGCGAGTAAACGCTATATCTCCATTCCTCTATATACGGGGTGATGTCCACAATACTGGAGTCACCACGCCTACAACGCGGGGCTGCGTGTCATCGGTTACGTCGCAGACCGTGAACTTCTGGTTAATCTGGTTTACAAATGCGGGCTTCGGCACCTATCCAAACGCCTTCACCTCTGCAACGAGCTTTGACCAAATCTTGCCTACCCAAGCTGCATCCACACTGGTTACCATTTACCTCTGAAACTGTAGTCAGCTGGGACATAACTCCCGTATACACCAACACACTTTCATTTCCCTGTTTTTTCGGTTTTGTTTTGCACCAAATTGTTAAATACCTAATGCCAAATAGAAAACTTGAGCAACAATGACCCAGCAACCCACCTACAGAGAGAAAGCCATAAGCGAAGGTTTAATCAGCGCAATAGCAGTCGGAGGATTCCTAATTATCCTCGGTGTAGTGTTCGGCTTGACTCCGGGGGTTCCGCAGAAACTGTGGGAGTTCAGCAAAGACTTCACTTTGCAGGGTTTCCCGTTCGCCAGCGGTACCGTCATTTTTCCGGCGCCCATTCACCCGGAGGCTTACCTTGAAGTATACACGGCGGTTTTGAACTTCTGCATTGGCATCGCGGTGTTGCAAGTGCTGATTCTGGGCGCTCGCCTCTACGTTCACTCCCGCATCAGACGTCTAGCTGAGACTGTTGGGCACTTGGTGTTCTGGAGTGGAGCCGCGGTTGTGACGTTCGTTTATCTGTTGCCTGGAAATTTGGATGGGTGGTTCACGTTCTGGGCTGGATTGGTAATTATTTTTGGGGTGTCGCTTATAGTAAGGGGCATAATCCATTTTTCAACATGGATAACAAGGCGTAACCGCCCGCATCAGTAAACATGTTGGATGGTTCGCCGTCGAATTGTTTTTTGCAGACGTGACTAGTTACTTTTAAATATCTGTGCGCTGTGGTTTAGGTGCACAAATAAGGTGTAACGATGCCAAAGCAAGAAAAAGGAAAATCACACTCAATTCGCCCAGTCAGCAGACGCCCACCCAGCTGGTGCAAGTACCAGCCTGAAGAAGTAGAAGCCTTCATCATAAAACTCGCTAAAGAAGGCCAAAACATGAGCGCCATAGGCACAATTCTGCGCGACCAATACGCAATTCCACTGGTTAAGCCAATCACTGGCAAAAGCATAAGCGACACCCTCAAAGCCGCAAACCTCGCACCATCCATGCCTGAGGACCTTGCGCACCTCGTCAAGAAAGCCCAGAGCTTAGCCGTTCACATGGACAAAAACAAGAAAGACCTTCACAACAAACGCAACATGCAAATCATCGAAGCACGCATACACAAACTCAGCCGCTACTACAAGCGTGAAGGCGTTGTCGCTAAGACTTGGAAGTACGAAGCAAAAATCGCTTCAGTAACTTAAACATCCCCATTTCAACTTTTAATTTTTAAATTTTATTTCTGTTTGTTTAATACGCCAGCTTTAAATTCTCACAGCCGTTTCTTTGCAGAAGTGACCTTGCATGGCACAGCAACCTGAAAGCTTCCAAAAGTTCCTCGCCCAAGCTGACGAAGCAGCAAAAGTCATCAAAGACATCACTGCAAAAGACGGTTTCATCAGTTGCTTCTCGCATTTGGACGCTGACGGCGTAGCAGCCGCAGGCGTAGTTTCAAAAATGCTCAGCCGGCAGGCAGCACGGTTCCGAATAAAAGTCATGCAGTGGGTGGACGAAAAAATCATAGCCGAAGTCACCGCCGACAAACCCCAACTTGTCATAATGTCGGATTTTGGCAGCGGCTACCTCGACCTCTTAAACGAGAAAATCCCAAACCTCAAAATCGTAATCTTAGACCATCACCAAATCAACGGCGCCAACGCCAACCCCAACTTTACGATGCTAAACCCCCACATGTACGGCATAGACGGCGCCACAGAAGTCTCTGGTTCAGGCGTAGCCTACTTCGCAGCCCGAGCAGTGGACCCTATAAATGTGGATATGGCGCCTATCGCTTTGGTCGGCGCCCTTGGCGACATGCAGGACAAGTATGAGCAACGCAGCCTCAAAGGCCTAAACGAACTCATCGTCAACGACGCCGTCAACGCCGGCCTCCTAAAAGTTGAAAAGGATCTGACGTTTTTTGGCAGGGAAACGCGCCCCATTCACCGTATGCTTGCAACAACCACGAACCCCTTTATACCCGGATTGAGCGGGCAGGAAACCGAATCTCTCAACTTCGTCTCAAGCCTCGGCTTCCCGCTTAAAAACGGCGACAAACTCCGTTCCCTCTGCGACCTCAACCAGATGGAACGCAGAACACTCTGCTCTGCACTGGCAGATTATCTTCTTGCGAAGGGGCTGCATATGGAAGTAGATAACTTAATCGGCTGCGTCTATGTGCTAACCAAAGAGGAACCCAACACTGCATTGCGTGACGGACGCGAATTCTCTGTGCTTCTAAACTCTACCGGCAGAATGGACCGCCCAAGCCTAGGCATCGCCATCTGCATGGGGGACCGCAAAGCTGCCCTCGACGACGCCAACAAACTGCTCGAAGACTACCGCCGTAGCATCAACAAATACCTTAGCTGGGTTAACGAAAAACCTGAACGCCTCCGAGAACTCCAAAACATCTACGTCATCTACGGCGAAGACCAAATTAACGAGAAAATCATCGGCACCGTCTCAAGCATCCTTGTTTCCACCTTAGCTAACAATCTTAAACCGCTGCTTGCTTTCGCCAACATTAAGGAGGAGAATGCAGCCAAGTTTTCGGGCAGAACAACCGAAGCAGCGCTCCAGAAGGGTGTGAATCTTGGCGACGTCATGTTGGCTGCGTCGGAATTGTATGGCGGTAAGGGCGGTGGACACAACATTGCTGCGGGGTCTCAAGTGCCGCTGGACAAAGTTGATGCGTTCATTAAAACCGCTGACGAGTTGGTTGGGCGGCAATTGAAGGGTGAAAAAGTTGCAGGCAAAAGTGACGCTTGAGTACGCTGACGCTAAAACGGCGGAGGCAGTGACTGTGGCGGTTTCGCCAGACAATCGCCAGGCGCCTCAGGGCTTACAAGTTAGGACTGTTCGGGACGAAACCAGAGTAGTAACCGAAGTTGAATGCGAAGGCAAACTTGCCACTTTCATCGCCACCATCGACGACCTGCTGTTCTGTGCATCCACCGCTGAAAAAACACTAAAAACAATAACCCCCTAATTCGCATAGCGGACAAGTTTAGTTTCTGACACAGACGGTTCGACAAAGCAAATTGTACAAGTTGCCACAACCAGAAAGCAACCAAACCCAAACGCAGCCACAAAAACAGCTTATTCAGCATAATTTCTGAGAAGATGAAGTAGTAGGCAGCCGTCCTCTTCTTCAACTTATAGAAAAACAAAAAAAATGCGTCGGTTACTTGCGGTTAACAGCGATTTTCTCTAAGCCGTTAGCGCCCGCAACATAAGCAACATCAGTCAAACCCGTGAATATGCCTACTTCGGCTACGCCGGGAATCATCTTAACCTGCACAGCCAACTCAGCTGGTTTCGATATCTCGCCAAACACGGCATCAACAACTGCGTTACCATTATCAGTTAAGAGCGGCCCAAGTTTGCCTTTCGCCTCACGCACAGTAACCTTAGCACCCATCTCTACAAGTTTACGTTTAACGGGAGCAAGAGCAAAGGGAATAACCTCAACTGGCACAAACTGTCCGTTGGCGCCGAGAAAATTGGCTTTTTTACCTTGGTCAGCTATGATTACATTGATTTTCGTGACAGATGCCACGATTTTTTCTCTGGCAAGCGCTGCGCCTCCACCCTTAATCAGGTGGAGTTCAGGTGTGAGTTGGTCTGCCCCATCAATGGTTACGTCTATGACGGGGTGCTCTTCTAAAGTGGTTATGGGGATGCCGTTGGCCACTGCCACCTCAAAAGCCTGGTAACTGCTGGGTATGCCCAAAAGTTTGAGCCCCTCCTGCTTCATGCGGTCACCCAATGCTTCGACCGCAAACGCTGCGGTGCTGCCGCTTCCGAGGCCAACCACATGAAAATCCTTAATGTGTTTAACGGCTTCAAGCGCCGCCATCTGCTTCTGTAACGTTATGGGGTCTGTACTAAGTTTCAATTTCCATCTGTCCTAACCTGTCAAGTACCTTCTCAACTTCGCCGCGGATAGTTTCGATACGTTTCTCCGCTTCAGACTTTTGAGTCGGCTTCTCTTCTGGTGGTTTACGCTTCTTTTTAGGCTTCTCTTCGCCAGCGGACGTTTCAGGTGCTTCTGCCTCTTCAGTTTCGTCTTCTTCCTCTTCCATCTGCAGCGGAGTCTGCGTGGGCACCTTAACGGGCACTTCACGAATCGGCTTCACGTCGATGCGCGTGCGAAGCTCCTCAACTTTGCTTGTAAGTTCACCGAAGCGTTCACTAAACAGCTTCATCAAATCCTCCTGCATACCCTCCAATTCGTGGAGTGCAATGATGGATTCATCTTTGCTTATCGACGTCTTGATGCTGTTCATACGCTGCTTGTAAGACGCCGCAAGTTTTTCACGTTCTGCCTCAGTGATTTTACCCTCCGCCTGCGCCTCGTAGAGCCGCCGTATAGCGTCACCTAAAATCTCGCGTTCAAGGTCAAGCATACGCAACTCATCTTTAGCGTTAGCAGCCATAGTGCCCTGAACACTTTTAGACAACCGAAAAGCCACACTAGGCACAGCAGAATACTGCGGGTCTAAATTAACTGGAGGCTTCTGCGGATCCGATTTTTGCAGTTTAGGCTTGCGCGGTCCACCGCTGTATCGGCGCATAACGTAGATGACAGTTCCAACGGCGATGATTATCACTACTGCAACAGCCACAACCGTTATGGGGTCATCGTACCAAGCCAAACCAAGCCATCCTCAAAGTTCTGTTTGCGCCATGCGTATATTAATTGATATATTGGCTATGTTTATGGTTTCAAGTTTAAATAAATACCGCAAGCATACAGCCGCCGTCCACCCAACCAACACAAAGGTAGGGGCGGCTATAAGGAGACAACCAACACAAACCACCAACCACAACCAAAAACCCCTGAAAAATAAACATAAACACCGAAAAACCCACACCCCCACACACTGAAAATCAGACTTTTCAGCAACATAACATTTTTAGGGCGTAACCCACCGCACCTTAACCACAGACTAGGTCCCGTCTGGTGCCGCCATGAGCCAACCCCACACCAAACAGCCAGAACAACTCGCCCAAGAACTAAACAGCAACTTGGAGACGGGCTTAACAGAGCAGGAAGCGGCAGCACGCCTCAACACGTTTGGCAGAAACGCATTGGTGCAGGAACGCACCATCCGCTTCGTGGACATCCTTTGGGAGGAAATCCGCGAACCCATGATCCTGCTTCTTTTGGCAATCGGGGTGGTTTACAGTGTTTTGGGAATAGTGACCGGCGACGGCTTAGTGGATGCAGCAACAATCATCGTAATAATAGTTATCCTCGTTCTAGCTGAGGTCTGGAATGAGTACCGCGCCAAACGCTCCGCAAATGCGCTCCGACAACTAGCACCACCAACTGCCATGGTTCTCCGAAACGGAACGCCCATAGAAATCGAAACATCAAACTTGGTTCCAGGAGACATCCTGACCCTAAAAGTCGGCCAACGCATACCCGCAGACGCCCGACTCATCGAAACACAGGGTTTAATGGTTGACGAATCTACCTTAACAGGCGAATCGTACCCAGCCCAAAAAGACGCAACAATACAATTAACCGCCGAAACCCGAGTCCCCGACCAAACCAACATGCTATTCACAGGCACAGTTGTCACCCGCGGCAGAGCAAAAGCCATTATAACCCAAACCGGGATCCAAACCGAACTGGGCAGAATCCAAGGCATCACCAGAGCCGCCAAAGAACCCAAAACCACCCTCCAACTCGCCATGAAACAGCTCTCCAAATCCCTGGTCTGGGTCGCACTATTCTTCGCAATCCTAATCCCCGTATTAAGCTACGTTCGAGGCTTACAGCCTAACCCCGGCGAAGCCGTCCTCTACGGGCTCTCCCTTGCATTCGTCGTCATCCCAGAGGAACTCCCAATAATAATCACCATGGTTCTGGGAGTCGGAGCCTACGCACTTTCGAAAAGGGGCGCAATCGTTAAACGCCTACGAGCAGCAGAAACACTTGGCAACGTAACAGTAATAGCCACCGACAAAACCGGCACTATAACAGAAAACAAACTCCGCATAGAACACCTTTACTTTGACGGCGGCATCCACCCAACCGCCGGGTTTGGAGAAAACGAAAAAGCAGCCCTGCGAACAGCGTTTCTGGCAAGCGACGCACCACACTCAGGCGGCAACCCGTTTTCGTCTGCGATTTTGGAGCGACTCAAACAGGCTGGTTTAGATGCAGAGGCGGTTTCCAACGGCTGGATGCTTAAAGACGAGGTCAGTTTTGACGTGGACCGTAAACTTGCCTCGTACATTTACAAGTACGGCGACTCGACGGTTGTTTTATCAAGCGGTGCACCCGAACGGGTTCTAGAGAGGGCTAATCGAATTCTGCTTGAAGGACAAGAAGCCCCGCTTACCCCCGAATTAAGGCAACAGGTTTCTTTGGCAACGGAACGAATGGCACATGCGGGCGAGCGACTGCTGGGTTTTGGTTACCGCCGCCTCCACGCCAACGAAAAAGCAGAAAACGAAACAGACATCGTCCTAGTAGGCGTGATAGGATTTGTAGACCCGCCCCGAAAAGAAGCAAGAGCAGCAATCCGAATTTGCCAGCAAGCCGGTATTCGAGTCATCATGGTAACAGGCGATCACCCAGAAACCGCCAAAGCCGTCGCCGCCCAAGTCGGCATCAACAGCAACCGAGTTCTGACAGGGACTGAAATGGCAGCCTCAACCGACGACGCACTCAAAGACGCTCTAAAAAACACAAGCGTGTTTGCTCGCGCCACACCTGAGGATAAGTTGCGTCTAGTGCGGCTGCTACGGGAAATTGGAGAGATTGTGGCGGTCACAGGCGACGGCATAAACGACGCTCCAGCCCTAAAGGAAGCCCACATCGGCATCGCCATGGGCAAACGAGGCACAGACGTAGCGAAGGAAGCTGCAGCTATGATAATAACCGACGACAACTTTGCTACTATCGAAACCGCCGTAAGCGAAGGCCGCAGACTCTACAGTAACCTCCGCAAAGGTGTCCGCTACTACCTCGCTTGCAAAGTGGCATTAGTCTCAATCTTTATTATTCCAATAATCCTCGGTATCCCCCTGCCTTTTGCGCCCATCCAAATCATAGTCTTGGAACTCTTCATGGACTTAGCAGCCTCAGCAACATTCGTAGCCGAACCCCAAGAGCTTGGCTCCATGAAAAAACCTCCAGTTGACCCCAAAGAAAAATTCATGAACAGTAAAATGCTAAGACCCCTCGCTTTAGGCGCCTTCAGTCTCTTCGTGGCGGTTACAGCAACTTACCTATTTACCTACTACACGTCAACAGCGGCTCTTAACCCCAACGCAGAAACCTACGCCCGCACCGCCGCCTTCGCAACTTGGATGCTTGGCCACATTTTCCTTGCGTTTAACTTCAGAAGCGAAAACCAACCTCTCCTCAAACAAGGCATCCTATCCAACAAGGTCATGCTGCTATGGGCGCTGCTAGTCTTTGTAGTTCTAGTCGTTGGCACTTCGCTTTTGCAGGTTCCGCTGCAAATCACAACTTTGCAGGCGCAGGATTGGGTTCTAGTAGCGACAGTTGCGTTTGTTTCGACGTTTTGGATGGAACTCAAAAAGTTCCTTACAGGAAAAATCTAGCGCAGCCTCTTTTTTGGGAAAACTAAAAATGTATGTGGCGCAGAATTGCACTGTTAATGGCAACCACTAGGCAACCTCTTGATTCCAAGCTGAAATGCGCCGTCGACACGGGTTTTTCGGTCGATTTCGTCAGGGTCGTTGCCATTTTACTTGTTGTTTTAGTTCATGCTGCAGCTTACCCTTACTACTTGCCTGAGAACATAACTCCCGAAGTGGTTAATAACTGGTTAACCGTCGACGCCTACGGCGCGTTAGGCTTCATGGGAGTTCCGCTGTTTGTTATGCTTAGCGGCGCCCTGCTGTTGGACGCGGTGAAAACCGACGAACCCATGAGGGTCTTCTACAAAAAACGTTTTCTACGTATCGGTGGACCCATGATTTTCTGGACTATAATCTACTTCTGGTGGAGCACCATCGCCATGAAAACCACGCTGACCACCAACGTTATACTGCAAGGAATCCTTTCTGGCTCCTACCCTCACCTCTGGTTTCTCTACTTGCTGGTGGGATTGTATTTGGCGACGCCGTTTCTGCGCGCCATGGTTAACCATTTGACGCGAAACAAGCTCAAGTACCTGTTAATTCTGTGGTTTGTTGGCAACGTGACGGTGCCGTTTCTTAATCAGTTTGCCCCGTTTGGCTACAATCCAGTTATGTTTGTCTTTACGGGTTGGGTGGGCTACTACCTGCTGGGCACCTACCTTGTAGAGTCAAGAATGCCGAAATGGAAAGCAACAGTCGGTTTAGTAATCGGGCTTGTGACCACGATTTTGGGCGCCTGGTGGGTAACTGGCACATTTGGCGAATCTAAAATCACATTCTTCCACGAACCCCTAAACACCACCATGATTCTCGCCTCAGTATCAATGTTCTTAATCTTAATCGCCATACCTAAAGCCAAAATCGAAAAACCAAACTCCAAACTCAAAGCCGCCCTGCACTGGGTAAGCGAAAACACCCTGCCCATCTACCTCTTCCACATGATAATCCTCCAAACCCTCCTCTACGGCTACCTGGGCTTCACCATAAACCAAGCCACCCTAAGCCCCATAATCGAAATCCCCCTCATGACCGCCCTCACCTTCATCATCACCATAGCCATCCTCTATCCTCTCAAAAAAATTCCCTACATCAAATACGTCATCGGCTAACAAAACAGAGCGTTTGCCCCTATGTTTTTAACCCTAAACGCCTATTCAGTCACGTAGCCGGAGAGAGGATGGTTTGCCGATAAAGTATTATGAAGCTCCCGAAATCAAAAAGCAGGTTGACCAGTTAGCGCAGGAATGCGAATTCTTCCATGTGGTTCCTCAATTCGTGTTCTGTGTTAGAAGTCGAGGCAGCAAGGCGAAGCGCACCATCGCGCGCATCCACGGTTTGGGCAAAGTCTG
Organism: uncultured archaeon; assembly: GCA_963716035.1. Classification (GTDB taxonomy): domain Archaea; phylum Thermoproteota; class Bathyarchaeia; order Bathyarchaeales; family Bathycorpusculaceae; genus Bathycorpusculum. Next base: position 930,331 of record OY970286.1, read on the forward strand.
GCAGGGTGTACTGAATTTGCCGCCGTCTTACACCATTGAGGTTATCTCGGAAATCTTTGACCGTATGTCGCCTGAGGATAGGGAGAGAACGCTTATCCATGAACTTATGCATATACCGGGCGGCTTTGGGGGCGGCTTCCGACCTCACAAGGGATATGTGGAGCGTAAAAACGTTGAAGCTGTCTACAAAAAGTTGCAGTTGGACCGAGCGGCGAGACGCCAAAAAACTCTTTTCCCGTAGCCAGACCAACCTGGTCTGTGTATGTTTCAAAGTGCCGTTTTCTAGTTAAGGCAAGATGCGTCGTATTGAACAAAAAACCATATAAGTGTAGAATGGTAAACTCACAAGAAAACTTTGCCGCCACAGAGGTAAAACACGAATGAAGCACATTATGAAGAGCTTAAAACACAACGGCATATACGTTCCACCCTACGACCCAAAAGGCTTCGCAGTAAAAATCGAGGGTCAAACGATCAAACTTACTGAGAAAAGCGAGCCCATGGCGGTTGCATGGACCCGCAGAGTACTTTCCACCACCATCCCAGCCCCGGATAAGGTGTTTACCAAAAACTTTATGCGCGAATTCCTCGAGCAACTCAAAATCGAGAACCCTTCAGCGACCTTTTTAGGTGCTTTTACAAAAAAGTACCTTGACTCAGTCGAAAACGGGTCAGCGTCTGGCGGCGAAATTGACTTTATCGACATCAAAGCCTACATCCTCGATGAGAAAGCCAAGAAAGAAGCCTTGACCAAAGAAGAGAAGAAGCAACAAGCGGAAGAACGCAAACTTAAACGTCAAGATTACCGCGACAAATATGGTTATGCTGAAGTAGACGGGCAACGCTTGGAAGTAGCGAACTGGACATCTGAGCCCAGTTGTCTTTTCGCTGGCAGAGGCGACCATCCGCAGCGGGGCAAATGGAAAGAAGGCCCATCTAAAGCAGATATCATTCTTAATCTTTCCGAAAGTGCTGACCGCGAAAAAGCAAAAGCGGAAGGATGGAAAGACGCAATTTGGGAACCTAGCAAGATGTACGTGGCGAAGTGGATTGACAAGTTAACTGGCAAAGTCAAATACGTCTGGTTCAGCGATACAGCGTTCCTCAAGCAGAACCGTGAGAAAGAGAAATTCCAAAAAGCCGAAAACCTCGGCAAACAAATCGGTCAAGTCGAGAAACACATTTCCAAAAGCCTCTCCGACAAAGACGTTGAACGCCGCAAGGTGGCGACGGTTGCGTGGTTGATTTTTGCGGTGAACATGAGGGTTGGCGACGAAAAGGACCCTGACGAAGCCGACACCGTGGGCGCCATCACATTGCGTGATGAGCATATCAGCATCAGCGGCAACAAGGTTACCTTTGACTTTCTGGGCAAGGACAGTGTCCGATGGGTTAAAACCGTGGAAGCCCCTGCTGCGGTCATCAAGAACCTTGAAGCCTTCAAAAAAGACAAGTCTAAACAGTACCTCTTCGAGGGCATAGACAGCAAAAAAGTCTCCCGTTTCCTATCAGAAAAGGTGCCTAAATTGACGGCGAAGGTTTTCCGTACTTGGAAATGCACTAAAACCCTCAAAGAAGAGCTGGAGAAAAGTGGCGTTACCAAAACGGACCCTGACTACAAAAAGAACTACGCAGCGAAAATGGCTAACCTCAAAGTCGCCGAAGTCGCAAACCACAAACGCAAAATCCCCCCGACCTTTGATCAGCGCGTAGCCGAAAAAGAAGCTAAACTCAAAGAGATGCAGGCGCAACTCGAAGTCAAAAAGAAAGAGGGTAAAAAAGTTGAGTCTATGGAGGCCCGTATTGAGCGAGCTAAACTTGACGTGGAACTCACTAAACTAACCAAGGAGTATAACCTTGGCACTTCGCTTAAGAGCTACATTGACCCGACTGCTTACGTGAAATGGGGCAAAAAAGTCAAGTTTGACGTTGAAAAATTCTACCCTAAAACCCTTAGGAGCAAGTTTAGCTGGGCGCTTGAGCAACAGAAAAAGAAAGCGGAAGAGCCCTGTGACGTGTGCATTACGCCTTGACCCTGAAAGAAGTCAAGGACGGCGTGCTCCTCTCAATTTTTGTTAAACCCAACCAACCGAAATTCAAAATCAAGGTGGAAGACGGTGAGGTTATGGTTTGCGCTACGGAGGAGCCGGAGCGGGGAAAAGTGAACAAGGAAATCCTGAAAGAAGCATCGAAGTTTTTTGGCGCTAAAGTTGAAATTACTTCGGGAGCCACCTCCAAGCAAAAACTCCTTATGATATACACTTCTAAAGCTGCAGTTGAAGAAGCGCTCGGGTTAGAAACTCGTAAACTTCATTAGGTTTCTCTGGAAACCTAGCTGTATGAAGAGAACCGCCATCACATTATCTGCTGTAGTCTTGATTGTTTTGGTTGCGGCTGCTCTTTTTCTATATTTGCTGTTTGCTTATCCGGCTGGTACGGATGCGTCCAGTCTGGTATGGCAGGTTGCTATTCCCCATTTTGCGACGGGTTTATCTGCTGGCGACGGAAAAGTGTTTGTGGATAACGATTACGCCGACGTTGAATGCTTCAACGGGGTTGATGGTGCTAACTTGTGGAATACAAGTTTAAGCTATGCTAACTATGGCGGCGGACCCCAAGTCAAGTTTTATGACGGTAAAATCTACTCCAGCCAAGAAGAAGGCAAAGTTTACCGGCTCAACATAGAAACCGGCGCAAAAGAAATAATGTATCAGGCGCCGGCTGCTGACATTAATAATTACAAACGAACTGCCAGTTTTTTTGTTGCAGATGGAAAACTTTTTGCGACGAACGCAGGAACCGCAGTTTTTGACGCTGACTCAGGTGTTCAATTGTGGAAACAAGCCGCTTATAGCTTTAACATCAGCGAAACCGCCAAAACGCTTCCATCAAGCAGCTATGTCTACATGGTCGGCGGTGAAAGAGTAAACCCTAACACTGGAGAAGTTATGTGGTTTATTCCCTTTGCAACAGATTTTAACCCTATAGTTTACGAAGGCAACGTAATATTCTGGAATTATGCTTCCAACTATAGTTATCCCCAAAACGAGCACGCAATCATCTGTTTAAACGCACAAAACGGCAAACAAATCTGGCGAGCAGACTTTGATGACGCTGTTTTTAAGCCTGTGGCATCGGATGGACTATTACTGTTCTGTGCATATGATGGCTATTTTTACGCATTAAATATTAAGGACGGCAGCGTCGAGTGGAAAACCTACGTAGACACCACTGGCGTTATAGTTAAAGAAAGAGATTATCTGCAGAATGAGGGGTTGCCGCTTTCTTTTGGACAGTTTTCTGTGGACCCCTTAGTTGATGTGGCTAGCCAAAAAGTGTACTGTGCCCTGTGGAGCAGCACTAAAGATGACCGCAACCTAACTAACCAAGCGGAAGTATTCTGCTTAAATTCCAAAACCGGTAACAATCAATGGAATACAAAACTTGGTAACTCTACCATTTCCAGAATAAACGGCTCCGCCTTGGCATTGCTAAACAGCAAGCTGTTTGTGTGTGGCTACAAAGCAGTTTACTGCTTAAGTGCTGATTCAGGTGACACGTTGTGGCACCGCGACTTCGAGCACTACGTTGGTAACCCGGTGGTTGCAGATGGAAAAGTCTACATTACAGCCGACCTATACGTTTTAGCCTACAAATAGCCGCCACCACTTTTTCTTAGACGTTAAATTTGGTAAAAGCATAAAAGGCAACCTGCACAACGCTAACACGGGAAACTAACATGAAAGCAGACCAGCAAACACAAAACGAAGTCACCCAAGCCTTCAAAGGAATGTTTGAAGCATACAAAAAACAAGACCTTCAAGGCGTCCTCTCATTTTGGGCACCAGACCCCGACATATACGTTTTAGGTTCCGGAACAGACGAAAAAGCCACCGGAACAACCCAGTTTTCCGACCACCTTAGGCGCGACTGGGCACAGGGAAAAGTCAGCGGTATAGGAGTCAAGAACTTCGCTGTTTCAGCGGCTGATTCTGTGGCGTGGATTTGTGCAGACCTGAATTTCCGCGGCAAAGCCGGCGGAAGCGAGTTTGATTTGCCGCTGCGCTTGACGGGCGTGTTTGAGAAGAGGTATGGTCGTTGGCTTTGGGTTCAAATGCATCTGTCCGCTTCGAACGTTAACCAAGCGGCGGGGCAGTCGTGGCCTAATCCGTAGAAAGGGTTCGATATTACCAAAATCGAAATATCCCTTATATGGGGTGGAGGGTGTTTGGTTGTTGGTAAGAGTTGTCATCTCAAGGGAAGGGGACTGACGCCCTTTCACCTTACCCCTTGGTTCTTCTGAATTTTTTACATGTTTTTCTATTTTTGTTGGCTTTTTTTCTGTTAATCTACTGCAAAATTAAAATAAACCATCTTTGCATTGGGGTAGGGCTAAAAATAAATTCGCCTGAGGAAAAACAGATGAGCAGCTTAGATGCAAACCGAAATATTCCCAGAACCATGTCAACCCAGCACCCGGACAACGCGTGTACCCCCGAGTGGACCAAAGATGAAGTCATCAACGGCAACGCAGAAGTCTTGGAAGCATACTACGCGTACAGCATGTTAGGCTGCCAAGAAGTCATGTGGGACTCCGAGGGCAAAGACACCGACACCCGAGTCGCGCGCAAACTCCTTCAAAAATACTGGGAGTACTTCGCCAGTCACACTATAGGTGAAGATCTTTTCCTAACTTACCGCATTCCCAACCCCAAAATCGAAGGGGCGGAGAAGAAAATCATTGTGGAGACACTGCAAAACATCCCCGTCGCCTACGATGTAGCCTCGATGGTTTACAAGCGCGAAGTTGCCCCAATATTTGAAGTGATTTTACCCTTCACCACAGAAGCCAAAGAAATCATCATGCTCTACAACTACTACAAAAAAGCCATAGTCGCCGCGGAAGACGCCGCAGTCTACGAAACCACTACTGTTAAGGATTGGATGGGAGGCTTCAAACCTAAAGCCATCAAAGTGATACCGTTAGTCGAGGACTTCGACAGCATTCTCCATGTCGACAACATCGTTGCCCCATACTTAAAAGCGGTGAAGCCCAAGCAGCAGCGTGTGTTCATTGCCCGCAGCGACCCCGCTCTTAACTACGGCTTAATCTCCGCCGTTTTGCTTTCGAAAATTGCGTTGAGCAAGCTTAAGGCGTTGGAGAAGCAGCAAAGCATAGAAATCCACCCCATCTTAGGCGTGGGCTCCAAGCCGTTCCGTGGACACCTCTCTCCGGATAACATCGACAACTTCTTGCAGGAATACAAGGGGCTCTCAACTGTTACAATCCAGTCGGCGTTTCGCTATGACTACCCTTCTGAGCAGGTGAAGGAATGCATCCAAACATTAAACCAGCGTTTGCCAAACAGCAATCCCGAACCAATTGACGCCCAAGAAGAGCAGCTAATGCTGGGTGCATTGGCAAAGTGCCGCCATGAATATGAACGCCAGATTGAAACATTAGCGCCTTTCATAAACAGCGTCGCCGCCTACGTGCCACAGCGCAGAGCACGCAAGCTGCACATTGGTTTGTTCGGTTACAGCAGGTGCGTCGCCGGCGTTTGCTTGCCCAGAGCCATCAGTTTTGCCACGGCGCTTTACAGTGTGGGGTTGCCGCCTGAATTTATCGGACTTAAGGCAATCAGCCAACTTACCGAAGCAGAATATGGCGCTGTAACTAAACACTACGTCAAATTCCAATATGACCTTAAAGTAGTAGGCGAATACGTTTCAGTTGCGAACCTAAACATGCTGCTTGAAATGAGCCAAGCAGTGGCAAAACGTGCAGGCATGTCCGACGACAAACTCAGAATTTCCCTTAAAACCGTGCTCGAAGATCTTGCAACTGTTGAGGAGAAATTGGGCACTAAGCTTGGACCCAAAGGAATAGAGCAACGCAAACATGAGAACTTTACCAACAACTTCCTCTTGTCGTATTTGCAGAAGCAAGAATGCGAAGCAAAAGAGGCGTTGACGGAGTCGGCGAAGCTCAGAAAATGCCTCGGCTAACCCAAACCCCTTTTTTTAACTTTTTTTCTTCCCCCAAAATTGACCGCTTATACAGCCTGTATAACCCGCCACAACCAACCAGCAACGCCGACCATAGGCAGACCCCAAAACACAGTTGCCCACATTGAGCCTTAGAAGATGAAGTAGTAGGCCGCAACCCTCTTCATCAACTACTAGAAAAATAAGCTATCGCTTGGCCTGCATACGCAAATATTAAATGCAGCCAAACCCCACCAGAGAGCGAGGACATCCTTTGACTAAACGGGGCTTATACGTCGGCAGATTCCAACCCTTCCACCTTGGACACTTAGACGCCATCAAATACGTTCTGGAGCGAGTGGATGAGCTAGTAGTGGTGATTGGCAGCGCACAGTACAGCCACAACAGCCACGACCCCTTCACAGCTGGCGAACGCCTTGTCATGATCCAGCGGGCGCTCACCGAATCGGGCGTGAATGCGTCCAAGTTATGGATCCTTCCTGTACCCGACGTGCATCTGCATATGCTCTGGGTCAGCGCAGTCGAAGGCTACACCCCCCGCTTCGAAGTCGTATACTCCAACGAGCCCCTAACACGGCGGCTGTTTATGGAGGCAGGCTACCCTGTGGAGCGTATACCTTACTTTGACCGCGAAGAATACTCTTCCACAGTTATCAGGGAAAAAATGGTTAACGATGGCGAGTGGGCAAAGCTTGTGCCCAGAAGCGTTCAGCAGTTCGTCCTCGAAATCGACGGCGTGAAACGCCTCAAAGACTTAGCCCTCACAGACCGCTTCAGCTAAACCACAATTACGTCGGGTTTTGCTTTATGCCAGTAATTCCACGCCAAAGCGTAAACCGCAACCAGTACCGCTATCTCACCTATCGCTAGGAAAATGTCTCCTGAAACTGCAAAAAAGTTGTTTGCAACATGCAAAAGCACCGCCAATAGGTAATAAGGCAGCGGGTTCTTTTTAGCAATGCCATACGCTGTTATGGCCGCACTTGAGCCATGGAATATTATGCCCGGTACCCGAGCTATGATGGGCACATCAGCCAAAACCACATACTCTACGAGTTCAGCTATGCCAAAGCCGATGCCAGTTAAGACGCCTAAAGTGACTATGCTGCGTTGGGTTTCTCCATGGCGGTAAAACAGGGGCAGCACCTTGGCGAATTCCTCGATGAACGGAGCCAAAACCACAACCAGCAAAAATGTGGACGCACCAGCGGGGTAAAAGTTTTCAAGGAAAAGCGCAAATGGGATGCTAACAATAACTCCGGAAATGAGAAAGAACGCATATTCCTTGGAGTTTGGTTTGTGGATGGGAATTATACATTGCCGCTGCTGTGAGGGTTGGTCCGTCATAAAAGGTGCTCCAATATACTCTAACTAGCTGCTGGTTTATCTGTGTTTTCGGTAACTCAGAAGCCTGCAACAACGGGGTTTTCTGGTTTTAGAAATTCTCTTAGCAACACTGTAGCATAACAGCCTCTGAGCAGCATAAAACTCAGCTCTACCCTATCCGGCGAGGCATCAAGTAGCTTAAAATCCCGCACAGGCGCCGCAGCAGTCCGCAAGCCCCCCTTGCCTCCAACTCTGGACAACTCATTTAGCCAGCACACATGGTTACTCATGCCTTCCGCTTGGACAATTTCAGCTTCCGCTTCACCCATAACACCACAGCTTAACTTCTGCTTCTGTCCAACAATAGGCAACGCCACACGCAATTTACCCGCCGCCACCTGCGCATTCACGACTTCCAAGTTTTCTGCCGTCGCCACCTTAGATATGGCTGTCAGGGGCAGCCCCGAACGTTCCACCGCAACCACGAAATCGCCCTCAACTGCCCTGTTCAGCGGCAAGCCAAGGGTTAGCCGCTGGCTCAGGAACCGGTTAAAGAGATATGATTGGTATGCTTGCACAAAAAGCGCCTGAAGCTTTGGAGGCAAGCGACGAAAGGCGCCAACGTAATCAGTTGGGTTTTCGGCTAAGTGCATCAACATTATGCGTTCGAATCGCAGTTGTTTGGGGAAGGTTTCTGCCGCGGCTTTGAAGTCATGCGTGTCTTGGAGGGTTAGGCGTGCCGTCTGCGAGTTTGGGTGCTCATAAGAGCTGGGTTTTGCTAAGAAAAGCATTGTGGCTTCCTCGAATTTGCCTTCTATGAGGGCTTTTCCTACGATGTGCGTGATGGGGCGGGTGGTGCCGAAGCGTTGGTGCCCAAAGTAATTTGGAATTCCACCTGCGGCTGATAGTTCAGTCATAGCATTCTCGATGCGGTCCTTGATTTCAGACACATCGGCTCCAGGGTCGCGCACGTTAATTGTGAAATTATTGCCCAACAAATAAAACAGCGAGAGAACTTCCCGCACATACCCAACTGGGACAACTTTAAGGTCGATAAAATCAATTTTCTCAGCCTCCTCAGCCGCCACGTTTTCCAAAGTTATGTACTGGGCGGTTACTGCTTTAGCGTCCTTGATGCCGGCGAACTGCACCCGATTCGGCTCGATTCCTAAAGTTTTGGCAACGTTTTTAGTGGCTATGAATGTGTCCCAATTCCGTTTAACCATAAGGCAAAGCAGGTACCGCTGCCTGTTAGGCGTGGAGCCGATGACTCTTGCAGGAACAGCGCCGGATACGTCTGCTTTGGAACCGTCAACCAGCATCTCCTCCACCAAAAAGTCATCCACAGAGCGCTTGATGACGCCGCCGATTCCCACCGTTTTAGTGGCGTAGGCAGTCATGCCCAGCACATTGTCAACTATGGGAATAGCCAAAACAGTCGCCTACAGCAGCTTGAGTTTACCTGTTAAGCGGTCGATTTTCTCTGCGGGTGCTGGTCCGATGCCCAGGCAGGTTATGGAGCCTTCAGGAATCTGGGTTAAGCCCCGGTCGATTATAAGCGCATGTGGCAGACCGTAGTCTTCCGCGCCCTCCTCCAACTCTAGCAGCTCCTTCTCAGTCTGAACCTTCAACGCCACCTTTTTTTGCCCCTCAAAAAGCCACGCATCCCACCATTTCTTGTGATGCACAAAGGCGTCCTGCGCTGCAGAGATGGCTGCGTGGCCTGCCTGCGCTGCAATTTTTCCTTTGCCCATCTGCAGGTCGGTGCGGAAAACTATAACTTGCTTGTACTCGAATTCATCGGACATTTTCTATTCCCGCTTCTATGTTAGCAATGGAGATTTTAAGCGTTTGCAGTTAGGTACAGTAAGGCGAAGTATCCGAGTGCGGCTATCATTTGCGGCTTTGTGGCTGCTTGTAGGAGGAGTTTACCTTGGTAGTCGATTTCGGTTGCGTTTTCTAGTGCTTTGTCGACGCCGAGTTTGCCGCAGATGCGGAACATTTCATCGAGCTTTTCGTCGGATAGTGAATCAAGGAAGCGACGTAGTTGGAGCATGACTCTGAAATCGAAGTTGAAGGTGTTGTTGCAGCGCCCCTGATACTCCGCCAGTGAATGAGCAGAAACGTCGCCCTTTTCCATCGCGTTTGCAGCTACCTCCGCCGCCAACTTCGCCGCAGTAACCCCAAAAACTACGCCTCCACCCGTGGTGGGTTTCACCTGAGAAGCGCAGTCGCCAACCGCCAAAAAACCGCCCGCGTAAACCTGCGGAATTGGGCCGCCCAAACTGATGGCATGGTAACCTGAGGTGAGAATCTTGGCTTTCGCCAGTTGCTTTTTGGCGACAGGGTGCTTGGTTATAAGCCGCTTTAGGTACTCGTTGGGGTTGCCGTGGTTGGTGGCTAAACCGAGTTTGGCGGTTCCGTCGGGGCGTGGAATTAGCCAGCCGTAGAAGCCGGGGGCGTAGTTTTTGCCGAAATATACTTCCACAGCATCAAGTTGCGTCTCCTGAGCGCCTTCGATTTCGGTTTCCACAGCATAGACCAAACCGCTGCGTTTAAGCGCCCTCAAGCCTGCCTGCCGCAGAAGTCGCGAAGAGATGCCTTCACAGTCAAACACCACCTTAGCGTCTACTGCTTGGGTGGTGCCATTTTCTGAGATTTCGACGCCGCAGATTGCACCGTTTTTCTTGATCAGTGCCTCGACTCGACTGTTGAACACAAACTGTGCTCCAGCCTTCTCCGCCTGAGCAGCTAGGTACTGGTCGAATTTGGCTCGGTTAAGCGCCGTGGTAACAGGCGCCGAAAGCTTTAGAGAGAATTGACTTCCCTGTGGTGAGTAAAAGTTTGCCGCCGAAAAATTGTTCTCAACAACACCCGGCATAGGATAAAGCCCCAGCGTTTTGAGGCTTCGGATGCTTATGTGCCCTGCGCAGTGGGATGGTAAACCGATTTGGGGGTGCTCCTCAAAAACAGTGACTGAAACGCCCAGTTTGGCGAGTTGGAGGGCTGCATAGGAGCCGACGGGTCCGCCTCCGATTATGGCTACGTCGGTTTGCCAAGTCTGCGTCATTTGGTATGCTTCAGTGTTTGATTGTATATAAGTAACTCAAAAGTTTTGTTGATCGCTGTGCTGCAGGGGTATGGGTTGGTTTTTGGATTTTGCACGCTTCCACGTTGGCGTGTGGTATGAAATCGTTTGTCCCAAACCGCATCCACAAATAAAGCACAAACAGAAACAAAAACAACCTCAAAAACAAGCCGTCTTGTGGTGACGGAGGAATCACCACACCCGCAGAAAGAGAGAACACAAAAAACAAGATTTAACTCTACACAGCAATCGATTTACTTCTGAAATCGAAAATGGCTAAGAAAACCTTGAGGCATTTGGAAAACCAAACTCAGCCTTAAAGCTTCTTTTTGAGTTTATTCCATCCTTCCTTAGTTTTATCTTCAACTTTGCCGCCGGCTTCTTTAGCTTTGTCTCCAGCTAGTTTGGATTTTTCCTTTACATCGTCTTTATCCAACAGAAAACACCTCCCAAACTCAACAATAAACTCTTCTTCATTGTTATTATCGGTGTGTGACTTCAAAACAAAGCCACAACTTTTGGCGCTCAACAGTTAGACAATGCAGAAGCTTACACTGTCGAATGTTTTAAGCAAAAAAACCGCTCAGCGTAGAACTTGGCAAATCTCCTTAACCTCTGTGTCAATTTTTTGTTTTATTATCTTGTTTTCGGGGGTTATGCAAAACTTTATAACATCGCCGAACGTTTTGAACTCTAAAAAGGTAGAAGCAAATGAAATTCGGCACATACATGTTTGAAGCAAAGAAAGTTCCAGGCTTCGACTTTGACCTTTTCCGCACTAAACCTGAAGTCGGAAGACGCCTGCCCCCCAAAGCTGATATGTACAGCAACGTAGCAATTTTCGGCGACAACGTCACAGCCCGCCTACACCCCGACTGGATCAGCCAATCAGACCTCGGTCCAGCATGGAGAACCAACGACAACTTCAACGTCCGCTGGGAAGTCCTCTGCGCAACACAACCCGAACACAGAGCAGAACAACTCGACTACATGGAAGACGTCGCACGCAAAAGCCAAGGTGTCTGGCTAAACAGCATCCACTTCGCTGAACACGGCCACTGCACCTGCCCAAGATGCAAAGAACTCCACGCAAAAAGCGGCCTCTCATGGTACGAATGGAGACGCAAAGAAGTCACAGAATACATGGCAGCAACAAGCGACCGCGTAATCAACAAAGCCAAAAAACCACTCTACATAGGTGTCCTACCAGACCCCGTCACCAACTATGAACGCTTCGGCGTCTGCTTCGACGACATGCTACCACTAACAACCGAAATGTTCGTCGTCATGTTCAGCAAAAACTATGCTACACCATGGTACTGGGAAATGCTTACCCGCAACTTCAAAAAACTCTTCAAAAACACAAAACTAAACATCGCACTCTACGTCATCGGCCCCGGCGACGACCCAAGAGAAACACCAACCGCAAGCGAACTGCTCACAGTATCAGTCCGCATGGCACGCGCAGGTGTCGACGGTCTACTATACCTCACCGACAAAGCAGCACAGATGCAAGAATTCCAAAAGAAAGCCATCGCAGAAAAAGACACACGCGAACGTCTAAAGAGCTACGGCGGCAAAGCAGGCCAAGAAGTACTCGACCTAGTCACAAGCTGGGAAAAGCTCTTCTAAAATAGCTGGAACAAAAACATAGCTGTAGGCAATCAACCCCACGGTTGAATAGCCAAGCTGTCTTTTTTATTATTTTAATTTTTTAAAAAAAGATTAGTGAATGTAGCCTAGGTTTCGGTTTTGCGTGTCGTTGATTTCTTTTAACGACTCATACTGGGCTTCGATGAGGATTTTGAGGGCATCAATGTTCTTTTTGATGTCTTCTAACTCGTTGCCGCTCTGCAGAACACCAGACTTCACCAGTTGATCCTGAATTTTATCCATTGAAACCTCGAGAACTTTGACTTTAAAAGCGAAAATCTGAATCGAATACAAAAGGCTCAGCTGACTATTGAGGTGCTCCAACCTGTCAAGTTCAACCGTTTTTTTGACGAAAGCCTTTATTTTCTGCTCCACCGTAGCGTCTGGCGACTGCGCAAGCTGCTCGTACGCAGCAGAGTGCTTCCAAATTGATTCTTTAGCCTGTTCCGCGTTTTTCTGGATACGCTTGGCATTTCTCTCCAATAACTCTAATACTTCATCCAACCCACATCTCTCCCCATATTTTAGCGATAACTCGCAATTCCAACAAGTATTAGAGCCAAATTATATAAGGTTAAAGCGAACCAAAAAAAGAAGATAAAGGTATTTTTGTTCTCGACCTGCCAATTAATGCATAAGCTTTTAAGCGTAACCACATTAAACCTCAAAAGCAGAGGAACCCCCTTATGCCTTCGTTAGCAAAAAAGAATGCAGCCAAAAAGAAGAAGCATGAAGAAAAAACCGGAAAACAGTAATTGTTTTCCAAAACTTAACGGCTAAAGTTAACCGCTAATTCCAAAACAAACTATTTTTCTTTTTTTCCTACCGTGAGGAAAGTCAGTGTTTCAATTGCCGTTGCTTAAGTAACTTGGCGATGTCCTTCTTGAGAAGGCTCTGCTGGTTATCAGGGTACCTGTTAAACTGCATATGCATCAGTGCCTCCGAAATTTTGGAGGTATACTTGTCTGTTGCTTTTTCAACAATTTCTAAACTTTGGATGGTCTGGCCGTGCAGTGATGAATTTTTCGTCGTTGCACAAAGCCAAAAATTTTTCAAGTACCCCAGCGAATTTTTCTTGAGTGTCATAGCGGACGTTTTCTGCAAGAAGCATCACGCTTATGCTACGCTGGTAAGAGTTGGCGCTGCTCAGTTTTTCAGTCAACGCATCCCAGTAAGCATACACGTAAGGAGAGTTACGGGAGTGTGCCTTTAAAAGCAGAAATGCAATGTAGCGCAGTTTGTCGTCTTTTTCTTTTAGTGTGTCAACTAGAAAGTTGATGTCGGATGGCGATAGGGCATTTGCAGTGGCTAGAATTTCGGTTTTGTTTATGGCTTTTAGATGGCTGATGTCCATTTTTGGTCGTATTCTGTTTGGGCGTTGAATCGTTTTAAGCGTTGCCGTACAAGGCAAAAATCCAAAAAGGCAGGAAAGTGGACTCCGAGCGTATGAGGTCTAGGTTTAGTCAAGGTTTCTTGACGAAAACCGATTTAAACAAACTGCGGATGCACTGGTGTTGATGGAAAATGAAAGCCTTCACCGGGTTAGTTTTAATCTGTCTGGTTGTTTCGGTTTTAGCAGTTGCCAGCTTTACGTCCGCATCTACGTCGCTGACGCCAAGGTTAGGTGTTAAGGAGGGCGACTGGATAAAGTACAACGTCAACATAACCGGCAACCCCTCCCCCGTTCACCGAAACGTTACATGGATGCACCTCCAAATCCTCGCAGTTGACGGCGCTGCGTTTCCCGCAAACGTAACTTTGGGGTTCGCTAACGGAACCACCAAAAGTAGCATCTGGCAGTTCAACCTAACCGCAGGCAATACTGAAGGCTGGATAATAATACCCACCAACCTCGGAGCAGGCGGCACCTTCTTTGACAATTACTCTAAAACCGGCAAAAACATAGCCATCCAGTCCGAGACGGAGAAAACGGTTCTGGGAGCCAACCGAGCTGTAACTTATGCAATTACTTACGGTAACGAGTCGCATCGGGACAAGCTCTGGGATAAAGAGACAGGCGTGTTTGTTGAGTCCGTTGAGGTTTTCAAGAACTGGACCGCTGTGGTTACGGCAGTAGATACGAACCTGTGGAGCCATGAACAATTGCAGGAACAGGGCACCGTTTATTCTTACCTAACAGCTATTGCTGCTGGGTTGGCGGTGGCTTTGGCTTCAGGCGCCTTATTGCTGGTTGCCAGAGCCAAAAAACGCATGTTAAAGTCGACAAAGCGCAGAATCCTAATAGGTGCACTGTTGACGGGCTTTGTGGTCGCAGTCGCAGCCACCGCAGTAACGCCGTTGAATGAGTCACCGGTTCCGCTAAGCTTCCGAGACATAAACCTCGGCATGCAAACCCTCTGGCTAACCATGCTTTTGGTCAGCATGTGGTTTAGAAGCCGAGGCAACTTCAAAATTCATGGAATCCTAATGCTCATAGTTGTGACCGTAACGCTGGTAAGCTTCTCAGGCGTGCTCATAATGGATCCTCCAAGCGCTTCCGGCATGGGTGCCTACTTCAAGTCCGCCGGTGACGTGTGGGTGTTTGTGGCGCACGGCGTCTTCTCCATCCCCGCTATTGCTTTTGGGGTATGGCTGGTGGCGCTTTGGCGACCTAACTCGCAGATGTTCCCGCAAAAAAGCCGCAGCGCCGCACAGTTGGTTACAGTGTTTTGGGTGCTCTCGTATGTGGTGGGCATCTTAGACTATACAGTTATGCGAGCTATGCTGGTTTAGCATCTGTCAGCGTCGGGAAAGGTTTAGCCACCGCATATTTGCTTGAAATAAAGCTGGCTTGCCGGGCATAACCCCTATTAAGTCTGCAATGAACTATTTAATTAAACAGCTTTTAAGGGAGTTTTTCCATGAGCTTAGAAAATTTTACCGTCAAATCTCAAGAAGCAATTCAAAAAGCCCTCGAAATCGCCACTTTGCATCAAAACCAAGCCCTCGAGCCTGTCCATATTCTAAAAGCCATTTTGCAAGTTGACGACAACGTGGTGCCTTACCTGCTAAAACCCTTTAACGCCAACCTTGAAGCCCTCAACACGTCAGTGGACAGGTTGCTGGATGGGTTGCCGAAAGTTTCCGGCGGCGAACACTATCTCTCTTCCAACACCAGCAAACTCCTCAAAAAAGCCCAAGAGTACGCTTCAGAGAGCCAAGACAAATACGTCTCCATCGAGCAGCTGCTTTTGGCACTCTTGTCAGTAAATGACTCCGCTTCACGCCTATTGCAAAGCAGCGGCGTAACGGAGAAAGAACTAAAAGAAGCAATAAAAAAACTAAGGAAAGGAACAACTGTGAATTCCCAAACCGCAGACGAAACTTATAACGCCCTAAACCGCTTTGCCATAAACCTCAACGAGAGGGCACGAACGGGCAAACTGGATCCTGTGATTGGCAGAGACGAAGAAATCCGTCGAGTCCTCCAGATTCTCTCCCGCAGAACCAAAAACAACCCAATTTTAATTGGCGAGCCGGGTGTGGGCAAAACCGCTATAGCAGAGGGCATTGCACACCGCATAGTCAATGGCGACGTGCCTGAGAATTTGAAGTCGAAACAGATTTTCTCATTGGACATGGGCGCACTCATCGCTGGAGCCAAGTACAAGGGCGAATTTGAGGAGCGACTAAAAAGCGTCGTAAAAGAAGTCATCGCCTCGGAAGGCGAAATCATCCTGTTCATAGATGAGATCCACACTTTGGTTGGTGCTGGGGCAAGCGAGGGTGCGATGGATGCAGCCAACATCCTAAAACCCGCCTTGGCAAGAGGCGAACTAAGGGCAGTTGGCGCGACCACACTCAAAGAGTACCAGAAATACTTTGAGAAGGACAAAGCGTTGGAACGCCGTTTCCAGCCTGTTATGGTTAACGAACCAGACACATTATCCGCAATATCCATCCTGCGAGGGCTTAAGGAGCGCTACGAAGTCTTCCATCACGTCCGGATAAAGGACGAAGCCATCATTGCCGCCGTCGAATTATCGCAGCGCTACATCTCCGACCGTTTCCTCCCCGACAAAGCCATTGACTTAATCGACGAAGCTGCCTCCAAACTCCGCCTAGAAATTAATTCGGCACCCGAAGAACTCGAAACCATTGAACGCCGAATCCGCCAACTCGAAATCGAGCGCGAAGCTATCAAGCGCGAAAAAGACGAAACCAAACTCAAAAATCTCAACCAGGAAATCGCTAACCTAAGCGAAGAACGCAACAAGCTCAAAGCCCGCTGGCAAGCCGAAAAAGACATCGTTGAACAAATTCAAGCTAGAAAAGAACGAAATCGAACAACTTCGGTTCCTCGATGAGGATGCTAACCGTAGAGGTGACCTAGGCAAGGTGGCGGAAATCCGCTACGGCAAAATACCTGAAGCCACCAAAACCATCGAAACCCTCAAAGCCAAACTGTCTGACCTACAGAAAGGTCAACCGCTGATTAACGAGGAAGTGGATGCAGAGGAAATCGCGGAAGTCGTTTCGCACTGGACAGGCATCCCCGTTACCCGCATGCTACAGAGTGAAAAACAGAAGCTGCTAAACATCGAAACCGAGTTGCACATGCGTGTCATTGGTCAGGAAGAAGCTATCCAAGCTGTATCTGATGCGATTCGCCGCAGCCGTGCTGGCCTCCAAGACCCTAAGCGCCCCATCGGTTCATTCATCTTTTTAGGCACAACTGGCGTCGGCAAAACTGAGCTGGCGAAGGCGCTTGCGGATTTCCTGTTTAACAACGAGAATAACATGGTCCGTATCGACATGAGCGAGTACCAAGAACGTCACACCGTCAGTCGATTGGTTGGTGCGCCTCCGGGGTACGTGGGCTACGAAGAAAGCGGTCAACTAACCGAGGCAGTCCGCCGCAAACCCTACGCCGTGGTGTTGCTAGATGAAATCGAAAAGGCACACCCCGACGTCTTCAACATCCTGCTGCAGGTTCTTGACGACGGCAGATTAACCGACAACAAAGGCAGAACAGTAGACTTCAAAAACACCATAATTATCATGACCAGCAACCTGGGCTCCCACATAATACAGGAAAACCTCGAGAAAGTCACCGCCGAAAACCGAGAACAAATCCTAAACCAAACCCGTGAACAAGTCATGGCACTGCTCAAACGCAGCATCAAACCCGAGTTCCTCAACCGCGTTGACGAAATCATCATGTTCCAACCGCTAAGTGAGGGGGAAGTGAAGAAAATCGTGGAAAACCAGCTTAAAGCTGTTGTTAAGATGCTGGAGAAGAACGGCGTTAAAGTGGAGTTCACCAAAAAAGCCGTTGACCACGTCGCAAAGGTGGGTTTTGACCCTCAGTTCGGAGCGCGCCCTATCAAGCGGGTGATACAGAAAGAGGTGCTAAATGAGCTGTCAAAGATACTTCTCGCTGAGAAAGTGGACAAAAACGCTGCCATAATTGTAGATGAGAAGGGCGGCGCATTGGCGTTTAGAAACAAACCCTAAGCCTGCCTCTTTTCTTTTTGCTATTAATTTTCTCGATCCCCCAGTTGATTTTAGGGGGGCGTTAGAGGCATTAAAAATTTAAGCCTAAACTGCTTAGTGAGAGGTGAGGCGAGAAACGGCTTGGTGACTTCTGTAACAAAAGCTGACGGCTCTAAACAGGCTTACAGCTCAGAAAAAGTTGTGCAAACTGCGATGCGGTTGGGGGCAACTCAAAAGGAAGCCAATCAAATCGTTGCGCAAATAGAAACACAACTCTACGACGGCATACCAACTCGAAAAATTCTCCAGATGATATTTCAGTATACCCGCAAACCCAAACCTGCCGTGCGGCACCTCTTTGACTTACGCCGCGGCATCAGCCTCATGGAGCCCAAACCTGAATTTGAAATGTTCATCCGTGCGCTTTTGTCGCATAGTGGATTTGAAGTCCAACCTAACACCATCCTCCGCGGCTTGTGTGGAGCGCATGAGGTGGACGCTTTAGCCTCTAAAGACGGCGTAACTTACCTCGTCGAAGTCAAACACCATGTTAACTACCATGCGTTGACTGGGTTAGATGAGAGCCGCATAGCTCGAGCGGTAATTGAAGACATGACAGACGGCTACATCCGAGGCGTAACCGACGTTAAAGTGGATCAAGCCATGATTGTAACTAACACCAAGTACTCCGACCGTGCGATAATGTATGGAGGTTGCAGGGGAATTCTGCAGGTTGGTTGGGCGTCACCGGATGGTTTTGGTGTGCGTGACATCGTGATGAGGCACAGGTTGTACCCTTTGAGTTGTCTGCGCGGTGTCAGCCAATCGACGAGGTTGCGACTGGTGAATGCGGGGATTGTGCTCATTAAACAGTTGCTGGAGCAAGACCCAAACTATCTGGAGAGAAAACTGGACTTACCAAAGGAAACAGTAGCAACATTACTGGAGAAAGCTAAACACACAACCGAAACTTTATGGACTTCAACCTAGCTGCTTAGTGAACGCTCTCAGACGCCTGTTTAACCAGTACATGCATCAAATCCCGTTTGGTCACGATGCCAAGCAACTTCTTGGGGTTAGCAGGGTCTAGGACAAGCACACGCCCAGTTTCTTGTCTGCTCATCTTTTTGAGCGCATCGAGGGCTGTTTCGCCAGGGTAACACACGTCAAGGTTCAACCGCGCAATGCTGCCGACGGTGGTGTTCCATCGGTCTGCTTTTTCTACGTTGGTCACTTCCTCCATGGTTACGACGCCTAAAAGTTCTCCGTTCTCGTCAATAACTGGGTAGCCGATGTATGTTTTTGTAGCCATAATCATAAGCAGGTCGTTTACTGTCATGGTGCTGGGCACGGTCAAGACTTCTGTGGACATGATTTCTTCTACCTTTACATCTGCCAGGGATTCGGTTTCCCGTAATAGACGGACCGGCACGAAGTCGTGGGTTTTTTCTAGTTTGCTGGTTTTAATCAACCCTTCGGTTCGTTTCTGCAGCGCAGCTATGATAACGTGTTCGAAGACGTCAGGTTCTTTCTCGATGTTTCGGGCGTTAATAACTTTAGCCGCCACAGCTGCATCGAAGAGTTTCTCGCCTGCTTTAGTTCGTATGATAACTATCGACCATTCTTTTAGCGGGTAAGCACTTCCGATGGATATGTCAGCGACTTCGGCGGTGTAGTCGATGCAGGTTTTGCAGCCTAAAGGGTTGTATTTTTTTGCTTCTATTTGCGGAACCCCAATTTCACCGCGTTTAGTGTGAAGGGTAACGTCATGGGTCAAGTACATTTTCTCTATTTCGTCAGAGGCGATACCGTATTTTTCCTCCACGTGGTCAAGAAACGGTTTAGGCGAAAAAGCGCCGAGGCAGAATAAGCCGATTACAAGTTTGGCTTTTCCCCCGATTTTGTGTCGCCATGCATCAATCTTGCGCAACGCCAAAACATGGCATGGCAAACCAACTACTGCAATGTTTTTTTTGCTGTATTCTGTGACTGCGCTCCCGTAGGCTTTGATAACTGCAGAGGGAAAAAAGCGGCTACCCACCGAAGCAGCCACATCCTCAGAAGTCAAAGCCACCGTCGGCTCAGGCTTAATGGGGCACTCAGGGTCTGGCTGCGAAACTATGGCGCAATCAAAAACTTTACTGTCCAATGCATGCATCAACAAGGCTGTGACGACGGCGCCGTCTTGGCTGTCTTCACGGATTTTGGGGTCGTTTGATTGGGCAAGCATGATTCTCCGCATATACCCAAGGGCTTCACTTCGAATGGGCGCGTCAGAGACAACCTCCATACTGCGCAGTAACAGCGCTTGGCTGTGAGGGCAAACCTCGTTGCATATAGGACATAAGTCGAGGTTTTGGGAGCAATCGGAGAGGCGTTTTACCTTGTCATCTTCAAGTTTTAGAACACCTACTGGACAAGCTGCGACGCAGGCGCCGCATAGGGTGCAGAATCGGTTATCTAAAATATGTTTTTTGAGGATGTTGTGAGCGATTAGCCGATTGTTTTCCAAAATATTCGCCCTATATAATAATAGCCTAAGAAAGAATTTAAGTTTTTAACAAATGCGCACTAAAATTAGCAAAGGATCGCGTTTGTTGAAAACTGCGTTTATTTCTACAGATTTTGATTATGGTTAACCTTCACATTTTGCGTCTGCTCTTAGCCATTGTTAAACGGTGCGTGACTTTTGAAAAAACGCAAAACCAGATTCAAAAAATGTTTAAATAGATTTTAACAGGCAAATTATGTTGACTGGCGCTAACTATGGAATTTGAATCAATTTTGGTGGCAGTGGCTTCAGCGTTAATTCTTATCGACATACTGTTGCCCTTAGTATCCAAGACCCTTTTCAAGCGGGTGAGCAAATACACAGTTGCTTTAGGTTCACTTGCATTTGTCCTCATAATCTGGTCCTACATTCAACTGCTTTTTGCTTTCGTCAACAACGATTTTTCCTTCTCAAGCGTTTACTCCTTTAGTTCCTCAAGCCTACCCCTACTATCGAAGGTTTATGCCAGTTGGGCCGGCGCAGGCGGCTCAATGCTGCTGTTATCTATTATTCTAAGTCTTCTCTATTTTGGTTCAAAATTAGCGACATACAAAAAGCCTGAAAAGTTCCAGGTTGTTTCCAGCCAGATACTTGGCTTTGTTGTTCTTATATTTCTAATTGTTACCCTGCTGAGAAATCCCTTTGAACAGTTACCTGCCGCTATGATTGAAGGAGTAGGGCTCAATCCCCAACTTCAAAGCTTCTGGATGGCAATTCACCCTCCTATCGTTTTTTCAGCTTACGCTTTTGTTGTATTAGCGTTTGCCTTAACACTTGCCAGTTTACGCACTAATCAAGAATTAGAAAAAAACTTTATTTTCAAAATCTCTATTTACGCATCGTGGATCCTGCTAACCATTGGAATAGCTTTAGGAGGCGTCTGGGCGTATGCAGTTTTAGGTTGGGGCGGATACTGGGCGTGGGACCCAGTGGAAACCGCTTCCCTCTTGCCTTGGCTTATACTTACAGCGTACTTCCTAACCCGAAGCCTATCAAAGCTCAAAACAAGCTTAACCCAAGAATCAATGATTATGCTGACTTTCGCGAGTCTCGTTTTCCTCAGCGCCTTAACCCGCGGCGGTTTAACACAATCAGTCCACTCCTACGCCACCTCAGCCATCGGTCCAATCATGCTTTCTTTCGCCGTAGCCATGATGGGTTTGTTCTTTTTCTTTGCTAAGGGCAAAAAGAAGCCTTTCTTTAAACTCGAAGTTGATCGCGCCTCTCTG
Organism: uncultured archaeon; assembly: GCA_963716035.1. GTDB lineage: Archaea > Thermoproteota > Bathyarchaeia > Bathyarchaeales > Bathycorpusculaceae > Bathycorpusculum. The sequence continues at coordinate 951,623 of OY970286.1, forward strand.
ATTTCTCGATCTTCATTTGTTGCCTTTTGGGCGTTAATCCTTATTTCAATCGTTTGCCTCGCGGGGTTGGCTTTCAAAGATTTTCCTTACAGTCTCTTCACCTACCCTTTTGTGTTGTTGTTCATCGTTTCGCTTGTAGGGTTTGGCTTAGATGATAAAACTCACTATGCTCGTCAGCTTTTGATCGTTGTTTTTTCTTTAGTCGCGGGTGGCGTACTCACGGCGGTCGGGGTTTTCTCGGTGAATGTTCTGCTCACTCTGACTGTTCCCCTGTTTGCGGTAGTTTTTGTTTTGCTGCTTTACCAGCTTATCAAGTCTGCAAGAAGGAAAACGTTGCTTTGGCAGCGTCTCTTTGGTTTAGCTGTGGTTGTGATGTTGCTGGGCGTGTTTATGAGTGCAGGTGCAAAAACCTCCACAACCATAACCGACCTAAAGCCCAATGTTGCCACAGAAGCGCTGGATACAACAGTTGAAGTAAGTAACCTAAAAATCGTCAACGCAACCTCCGAAGTTTACAACAACCAAGCCGAAAACGTTCTGCCACAGTACTCTGCTGTCACTGCAGATGTAACCATCCGCCAAGCAGATTCAGTATATAGCGGCGAAGTTTCAGCGAGTTTCTACCCCAACTACGGCTTATCCCTAACACCGCTAATAGTCAGCACCCCATCAGGTGACATTTATGTGCACCTGGAAATCGATGAGGAACTCTATGGCATATTGTCTGCTCAGCTTACTGGCAACAGCACCACCCCCGCAACCGTAACATTAACTGTTCAGCATGTCCCAATGGTTTACCTCGTTTGGGCGGGCGTCACGTTGATGGTTGTTTCAATGGCAGCGGAATGCTTTGTTGACCTACGTCGAACGAGGCAGCTGCAAAAGTTGGTTATCCGAAGCTGATGTGCAGGATATAGTATAAGCCGCCTAACCCTAAAGAGAGAAGCCAAAGCGCAAGAATTTTCCACATAAGCTTCTTTCGGGGGGCGCAGAACTTGGTGCTGCTGGACTCATTTATGGCCCAAACCCAAAGGAGCCAAACTCCTAAAACCACCGCAAATGCTCCAATAACGCCGTGGATGACGCCTGATAAAGCTACAAAATTAAAGTCAGCTAAAGTTTCAGCGGCTGCAGATACAAACGATGGTCCCATATGTGAAATTAAGAGTGAAACAGTGACTAACATGACTACCATCATGGCGTTTCCATGCCAAACCCATTTGCGCTTCTTTTCCAGGTATAGACTTAAACCGATTATGCCCAGCGCAGCTACAAATATGACGATGTTTGCCTGTGCCATCCATTCATGAACTACCTCGAAGGTAACCATAGGCTCTCTTCCAATGTTTAATGTGAGGCTTTACATTAAAAAATTTTCATAAAAGTAACCTTGCATTATGTAAAATTGGAAACCTTAATAAAGACTGGCTTTCAACTTTAAATTTGGCAGTAAGGGGTTGTTTTATGGCGGCAGAGCAAGAAGCTGTTAAAGCGGATGCTAAAAATTCTACTCCAGTTGATTTAAAATCAGCTGATTCAGTGGCAAAATACTGGTGGTATGGGGCGCTTTTGTGGTTCCCGATTTTTACCACCTTCGGAATGATTATGGCTATAAAATTTTTCTACCCAACTTTCCTGATTGACTCGGCCTGGGATACATTTGGACGTATAAGACCTGCTCACGTCAACGGTTTACTGTTTGGGTTTTTGTCTTCCGGCTTAATCGGCTCGATGTATTATATAACGCCTCGGCTCAGTCACAAATCACTTTTCCAACCCCTAATCGCTAAGGCTTCCGCAGTTTTATGGAACGTAGCCGTTTTAGCCGGTGTTCTTCTCATTCTAAGCGGCGATACCCAAGCACGTGAATACGCTGAAATGCCTTGGGTCGTGGACATTGCAGTTGTTATAACTTTGATTTTAATTGGGATAACAATTATCGGTACAATAATCAAACGCAGAGAACGAAAACTCTACGTAAGCTTATGGTTCTTTGCTGCCATCTTCCTCTGGTTCCCCATAGTTTACTCCATAGGAAACGTAATTTGGAACCCGCCTTCGGGAGCACTTTACGGTTTAACGGATGCCATAGTTAACTGGTTCTACGGACACAACGTTTTAGGTCTATGGTTCACGCCTTTTGGGCTAGCGCTTTGGTACTACTTTATTCCCAAAATCTCTAAACGCGCCCTCTACAGTGTCACCCTATCTTTAATCAGCTTCTTTGCCTTAGCCTTTTTCTACACCGGCGTGGGCGGACACCACCTCCTTCAATCCTCCATCCCTGAATGGCTTAAAACAATCGCCGTCGCCACCAGCGGACTCATGATGATCTCCGTTTTAACTTTCGCCACAAACATCGGCATGACTCTCAGAGGTGCATGGAAAGAAATCATGAGCAACGTGCCGCTGCGCTTCATAGTTTTCGGCTTCATATGCTATATATTCGTCTCGATACAGGGCACTTTCCAAGCCCTCAGAGACATGAACATATATCTTCACTACTCACAGTGGACAGTCATGCACTCCCACCTTGCCCTGTACGCTTCTTTCGGAGTGACAATCATGGGCATAATGTTCTGGGCAATTCCCAGAGTCACCCAAAAACAACTCTGGAGCAAAAAACTAATGGATGTGACTTGGTGGGTTACGCTTTTGGGATTCGTGATTTTCATGTTGGGCATGATGCTGGCGGGGCTAGTTGCGAACGCCAACTGGTTCACTCATCAAACAATAGCTCAAGCACTTCCAACTCTGGAACCATACTTCATGATCCGAGCCATCGGCGGAGGCATAGTGGTTGTTTCCGCTTTCCTCTTTGCCATCAACATCATCATGACCGTAATTTCAAAACACCGGGCATCCGCTGTCCCGATGGATGAAGACAAAATCGAGGTGCCTTAGCCATGACCACAACAGAAAAGAAACTTGAAGAGCAGCTAGAAAAAGTTGAGAAAACCGTCAACTACCAAATGCGAAAAGCGAAGAAAAAAATTGTTATCAGAAACCTATTTCCAATAGTAGCCGGCGGCGTAGCAGTCTTCCTGCTCATGGTGAGTATGGTTGTAGTTGCTCCATACATGTTCCTCCTTGATGTTCCCCCCTCCGACACAGCCCACACCTACACAACCCAAGAACAGGCAGGCAGAACGCTATTCATGAATTTAGGCTGCTTCTACTGCCACTCCCAACAAGTCCGTGCCGCCGACTGGGGCTTGGGCAACGTTTCGCAGGAAGGCGACTACGTGTACGATAGTCCCAACGCCTTAGGCACCGAACGCACAGGCCCCGATTTAGCTCAAATCGGGGGAATGCGACCCACAATTTGGCATCACTTACACGACCGAGATCCCCGAAGCGTAAGCCCCGGCTCAATCATGCCCAACTTTGGTTTCCTAAGTGACACGCAAATCGACGCCTTAACCGCTTACATACAGAATTTGGGTCAAGAAAACCTCCAAGTTGAATCATCAATCACCAACGGCTCCGCATATCACCCTGTAGTTCCGGAAAAATATCTTAACGCCTCAAACCAATTTGGACCCCTTTACTTTGATGTCTTGGCACAGTACGACGCAGAAAACGACGTTTACAATGGACCAGCTTCGCTTGGAGACCAATGGGCTGCGATATATGACGTTGCCAAAGCCGACTACACCGCACGTTGCCTGCCCTGCCACGGATGCTCTGGAAACGCTCAGGGACCATACGCCCGCCATGTCGTCACTCAACCAGCAAACCTCCATGAACGAATAGCAACCTTCTCCGGAGACAACTATCATATCTGGCGTGTGACTGAAGGAGTGCCTGGAACAGCTATGCCTGCATGGGGTCTAAGTCTCAATGATACGCAAATTCAGATGATTGCCGTTTACGAGATGAGTTTCGTTTTTGGCTCCGCAAGAACCTTCGACGGAGCACTCTCTGATGCTGAAGGAGACGCTTTTGCCCAGTCAACGCTTAATTCCCCTCCGATTGCTGGCACGCAGCAGGAGTTCCAGAATGGCAATGACCTCTTTAACCTGTACTGTGCCCAATGCCACGGTGTCGACGGACAAGGCGACGGACCCGCCTCTGGCAAAGTCGCAGGTGGATACATAGTGCCTGTTCCAGCTAACTTTACTGAGTCAGGAAGCGACTTCCAAATGTATGGTAGATACGTCTGGAAAGTCAAAGAAGGAGTAGAAACAACTAACATGCCGCCGTGGAAAAATGCTTTAACAGACACCGAAATCTACCAGCTTGTATTCTACATCCAAAGCTTCGCAACACCACAAGACTACAACGCCAAATGGGGACCCCAATACAGCGACCCCTACGCAAGAAACCTGAAAATCAACCAAGCCAGCATAGGCTCCAACCCAGCTGCCGCCCTGACATTGTTAGCCGCCATCGTGCTTTGGGATAAAAAGTTTAACGGACAAAAAATTAACTTCCAAAATGGGCGACATAAAAAATTAGTAGATTTAATCAATTTTGGGAGGATTAAGCTTTGAATTTCGACATGCTAATCTACACCATCGGAGCGCTAATTATAACTCTAATCACCGCAGGCTTCGTAGTTTGGGCTTTTAAAACTAAGCAATTCGAGTCAAACGATTTTCTCCGTTACTACCCTCTTGAGGAGGATGAAAACCAACAATGAGCTACCTACCAACCGCAAAAATCGTCGAGTTAGCCCCCTACGACATTTATTTAGCCCTGTTTCTAATCGCAGCGGTAATAATAGCCATCGTGCTGATTGTCAGAAGTTCCGACGAATATTCTGTTGAGAAAACCGAGAAAAACTCTGAAGAATTCGCAGGTGAGATACGGGACTCTCAGGGGCCAGTTACAAAATGGTTGTGGGTTGTCTATATTGGTCTAATTATTTGGGCTGTTGCTTATTTGGCTCAGCACTGGAGCGAATTCGCAACCTTCCCATAATTTTTATTTCAAGCATTTTTGTAAAACCCCTTTTTTGTATTTACCCACTTAGGTTAACCCTCATTAAGATAGCATTAATAGCTGGGGTGCGAGATTGAGAGTTGAGACGATTTTGTTTGTTTAGACCTATCGACATAATTCGTTGTTTTCATAATGCCTTTCGACGAGATGTTTCTGAGATTGATGATTTAATAGTGAATTTAGTGCGTTCCGATGGCGATTTGGAACCAGGCTTTCAAAGGCTAAGCATTATAGGTGAAGTCTTGGATTATCACGCAAGAGGTGAGGAGGCTGGGGTTTTCCCCGCTGTAGACCGCCTTACACCTCTTGTCGCCCAGGCGTACGTGATTGATCATCGCGAACTCGACATCATGGTCAACGCGTTAGAGTCAATTCACAAGGCGCCAGATGCTTTGACAACTGGTAGAGCAACTGCTGTTTTGCAATCTCGGTTGCGTATTCATTTAGATAAAGAGGACGTACATCTCTACCCGATTTTGAGAGAAAGAACAACGGATGAAGAGCAAATTTCAATTGGCAAAGCAATGGCGGCCATAATGCCTCCAGACAAAATTCCGGTTTTTGCGCATTGGTTATTTCCCCTGCTAAATCTTAATGATCAAGTTATTGTGACTAGAGGTTGGATGTCAATGATGCCTCCCGCAATATTTGCTAAGGCAAAAGATCTTATTAGAAAAAACGCATCCGATAACTGGGTTAAGATCGTTCAGCAACTCCCTCAATTGGAATAAGTGACTCAATTCAACCAACTTGTTTTCTTAAAAACACGAATAACTGAAAGTACCCTATTAGGATAGAAATAGCTGGGGGAAATGCCCGATTTAGCTGGTGCGGTTCACATCGGGAAATAACGCAACTACAATAAGCTGAGAACAACAGCAAAATTTGATCGTAAACGCTACAGTGTAACTGCTTAGGAATCTGGATGAAATCTCCCGTCAACTTAACTTGTTATTCAAACCGCTCTAAAAACCCGACTTTTTTCTATATTTTTATCTAAAGAAGTGAAATAAGACCCCTAGAACAAATGTATATATTCCCAAAATCTGTAGTACAAACTAGAAAAATTCATTTAATTTTTCGGCTTTCTGTGTGAAGTTGAGGAACAATAATGATTGTGGAAAACATCATCGACGTCAAAAATTTGCATAAAACGTATGGAAAAAGCATCATAGCTGTTGATGGACTATCTTTTACAGTAAGGAAAGGCGAAATTTTTGGTTTTTTAGGCCCTAACGGCGCAGGAAAAAGCACAACCATCAAAATACTAACAACATTGCTAGAAAAAACAGCTGGCGAAGTCGAAATTGATGGGTTAGATGTTGATAAGGATCAAGCACAGGTTAGACGAATAATTGGATATTCATCGCAAGAAGTAGGCGTAGATGATGACTTAACTGCAAGGGAAAATTTATTGCTGCAATGCAGTTTCTATCATGTTCCAAAGGAAAAAGCGCAAGTCAAGGTTAATGAACTTCTGCAAACAGTCAGGCTTACTGAAGCTGCTAACCGTAGACTTTCAACTTTTTCCGGTGGGATGAGAAAGAGGCTTGATTTAGCCTCAGCCTTGGTGGCTGATCCAAAGGTGCTGTTTCTCGATGAGCCAACTACGGGTTTGGATCCTCAGAGCAGGAAAGATATTTGGGAGTATATCGTAAAGCTAAATCGACGAGGGATGACGATTTTTTTGACTACCCAGTATATGGAGGAAGCCGATATTCTTGCTCAGAGGCTTTGCATAGTTGATCAAGGTAAGATTGTTGCGGAGGGGACACCTGCTGAACTTAAAGCAAGAGTTGGCGCTGATAAAATAACCCTCCATTTTAGGCCGGATGATCAAGCGGGTTGCGATAAAGCCAGAGAGTTGGCTGCAAAAATCCCCGGGGTAGAAGAGGTTGGTCAGTGCAGTGAAGGTTCAGTTTCCGAGAATGGACTAATCATAATGACCAAGAACGGTTCTGCTATCGCTACTCAGGTTATCCGCTTGCTGGATAGTGAAGGCGTTAATGTGGAACAATTAAACTTGTCTGCACCTACTCTTGATGAAGTATTTCTTAAGCTAACTGGCAAGACGCTAAATGCAGTTGAACGTAAAGAAGGGATTGGTCGTGGCGGGCGACGACGGAGGAGTGGACCATGATGGAGCTGCTTTCTGAAGTTGTAGCTATTTTCAATCGTTGGAACAAAAAACTGCTGAGACGCCCTATACTCATATTCTTTAATTTAATCCAGCCCTTAGTGTGGTTTTTACTTTTTACTCAAGCATTTTCCGCTATCGGCAACATACCTACATTTCAAGTGTTAACTGGAACAAGTAGCTATATCACATTTTTCACTGCTGCAATAATAATACAGACCATATCTTCTTCAGCCCTAAACACTGGAATCGGATTAGTCAACGATTTTGACAGCGGCTTTATGGATAAGATGCGAGTGGCACCGATTAGCAAATCTTCAATTCTTTTCGGTAGACTCTTTAGTAGCGCCCTCACAACTGTGGTACAAGTTGCAATAATTCTTCTCATCGGGCTAGTGTTAGGTGTGACAGTAGCATCTGGAATCGTTGGTGTATTGCTAATTTTCGTGCTAGCCGCTTTGTTTGGTATTGCTTGGTCCGGGATTTCGCTTTTTGTTGCTTTGAAAACCAAGAATTCTGAGACTACTCTCTCAGTTGGATTGCTGACAACTTTTCCTCTTCTGTTTCTCTCAGCGGCCGTTATGCCTCTAGGCCTCTTGCCTGAGTGGGTTCAACAAGTGGCAAAGTATAATCCCTTTACATATGTTGCACAAGCGTTTCAGTCATTAATTATCAAGGGTTTTGCGTGGGATACTATTGGTTACGCACTTATTGCAACCTTGATAGTGGGAGCGCTAAGTTTAGGCGCAAGCATTTTGCTCTTTAGAAGAAAAATTTCTTAACCCGAGAAGAGGTTCTGTTACCTCAAAATAGCCCAGGCAACTGCATAACGTCTGAAGATTTAGTAAATCAACTAAAAAAGTACTGCTGCAAGTGCGTTTAGTAATAAAACCAAGTTGTTCAGCTTTCGATCATTTTATATAGTCTATAAAAACAAGTAAATTATGGTTGGTTCCTGTGGAAAAATACAACTCTGCTCTTCTAAGGTATGGAAACATAGTTCTATTTCTTGCAACTGTTATAGTAAATAGTATAGCAGGCAGCACCACCCTTATTGGCGGACGAGACACCGCAACGGTATCGAACAATTATCCAACCCTTATCACTCCTGCAGGTTACGTTTTTTCAATCTGGGGTATCATCTATATCCTCCTGGGCGTCTTTGTTGTTTATCAAGCACTGCCAAGAGAACGTAGCAGCAATTATCACAAAAGCGTAAGTTGGCTATTCGTAATTAGCAGTTTAATTAATATCGCTTGGATTTTTGTATGGCAGTTTGAAAGCTTAATTCTGTCAGTTGTTCTTATTTTTGCCTTACTTCTATCTTTAATCGCTATTTATTTGCGCCTAAACATAGGCAAGTCAAAGGTTAAGACAAGTGAGCGACTTGCTGTTCATCTCCCGTTTAGCGTTTATTTGGGCTGGATAACCATCGCTTCAATCGCCGATGTCGCAGTCACTTTAACAGCTTACAATTGGAACGGTTTTGGAATTAGCCCTGAAACGTGGGCGATAATCGTAGTCGCAGTTGCGCTAGTCATAACCATGCTCATGTTAGGGATTCGTAAAGATGTCGCTTACGCTCTGGTGGTTATTTGGGCTCTAGTTGGCATCGGTGTAAACCACAGTAGCAATCAAAACGTTGTTTTGCTAACTGAAATAAGCAGTATTATTTTAGTCATAGCTGTATTAGCCGTTACTTTTTTCAATTTGCTAAGAAGAAAAAAAGCCCGAGTTGCCCTATCGAAACGCTAGAAAAGAGCTTGAAAATCAAAACTAGGCATTACACCTGAGAACATAAGAGATCGCTGCTAATGGAAAAAAACAGCACAATTTACATAAAATTATTAAAAATTTTACTTGGGACTTACATAGTTCTAGCTATCCTAATAGCAGGGATTAACTTTGGATATGCAAAGGCAGCCCCTCAAAACATTGCTTCAATCATTACCTGGATTTGGATAGTTTATGAAAACTGGGTAAAGACAGCCTTTATTCTAATAGGTTCATTTTTGACTATAAGAATCATCGGTTCTTCAAAAAGAACAACCATGAGAAAAACAAATCTTATCGGTTTTATAATCGCTGCCTTAACAGTACATGTTGTTACTCCTTTGCTTCTTAACAACTACGACCTGTACTTTTACGCAATGCCCTTACCATGGACAACCACGCCGCTACAATTATTAAGCACTAACTCAGCCCTATACCAAAGCACTGTAACCGCATGGGGAAGCAGCGGAATCTTATCTTCTTTAACTTTCTTTACCGGAATTAGCATTGTAGTACTTATTGGAACGCTGCTTTACGGACGACGATTTCAATGCTCCTCGATCTGTCTTTTCAATGGATTTGCCGCTGAGGTTTTTGACCCAGCAATTCCGTTAATTGGAAAACGAAGGAGAATTAAACCCAAAACACTCCGATTTATGAATATTCTCAGGTGGGTATTTCTCGGAATTGCATTATTTTTTATTGCGTTTTGGGCAATATACCTACTTGGAATAACTGTCACCCCCAGTATCGATATTATACCTAAAATTGAATCGTACAAATATCTTGTCGGGGAGCTTTTGCTATCTTTGTTTTTCTGGATTGCCTTTATTGGTAGAGGCTACTGTTATTATTGTCCGTTGGGAACGGTATTAAGTGGACTTGCCAGAATAGCTGGCCAGAAGATAACTACTAACAACACAAAATGTGTGCAATGCAACAAATGCAATGAAACTTGTCCAATGTCAATTGACATCAAAGGAAAAGCAATCAGTGGTGAGAGCGTTCAAGATTTCCGATGCGTCGGTTGTGGTCACTGCATTGATGAATGCCCAACAATGAATCTTGCTTATTCAACGAGGTTTGCTGAACGTATTAAGTAAAACCTTTGTAAATCTAAAAATAGTTCTCAATATGTTATGGTCAATAAAATATTCACAATTGACATTATATCACTTAAATAGTTGCTAACAAAAAGCTTGTTTTTGCTTGGAAACAAAATATTGATTTGTAGTTGTAAGAGCGCAGTCACAATAAGATATCAAGTATGGCTCCCTACCTGAGGCAGGTGTTATGTTTTGTCAAAAACTCAACCCCATCCTGGGCATGAAAATCACCTCTGCAAAATGGTAGAGGACAAAGTACCAATAGAAAAAATAAAACCACTCGTGAAAGATGCAAAATACATCTGCAAAGGTTGCATGCGAACAGCCGCCAAAGCAGAAAACCTTTGCGCCCCAGAAAAACTCTAATCTTGTTTTTTTGCATCAAGAGCCTCTGGCTCATTTTCTCGCCTTCATTCACAATAGTTTGTGGTACGTTAAGGTGACTTGAGCCCAATTTTTTCTGTAACTTCATCAAGCTTTATTATCAAGATAGGTTTGTCTTCAGTAAAATAACCCCAATCGCAGCCCTGCGGAAAGCCATGCGCCAACAGAAAGTTTGGCGAAAGTTTCTGCTCGCCAACTTCAGCCATCTTTTCTATTGCAGTTTTCCTTTCTTCATGATCATAAACTAATCTAAGTTTTCCAGTAAGTACTACAAATCCGTATTCGCTAAGATTTGGCGGTATATTGTTCTATCTCTACGCAAACTGGGGTTTCTTGCTTGAAAAAATTCATTTTCTTACCGTAATCTGTGAAATGGAAGTAAAGAATGCCCTTGACATAAGCGTACTGAAAAGGAGCGATGTAAGGCTGTAAGTCATCTTTGAAAGCTATTCGACAAAGGAATTGCTCTCTAATTACTTGTTCAATCTCGTTTTCTTTCATTTTAGGCATCTCTACTCTCGCCACTTTTAACACCGTAATTACTAATCTCGTTTCTACTTTTTTAGTATAGTCATAGCCCAGCAAAACTGCCCTGAGACCTTTGAATGTAGTGTTTTTTTTTAAAACAAGATATCAATTAGATGATGTGGTGGACTAAAATCTTATTCAGAAATAGAATTACGAAAATGGAAAAAGTAATTGGAATGTCGGCGGAGGATTTTCCAATTCAATCTTGAGCATAGGATGCTCTTTATCGGGTGTATTAAAAAACATGTACCAGTGGACCGGGGGGGATTTGTACCCTCAATTCGGCGTCGTGTCGGCGGAATCAGAGCTAAGTGTCGATGTTACTTCTGGAGTTTCCCCGCAGCAACCTCCCCTTTTTTCTTTGTCAGGTCTTTTCGCTTTATCGCATGTTTGGCAGGAGACAAAAAACATGGATCGGAAAGTAGTCAACTGTCCTCACTGCGGCAAAATCTTGCCAGACAACATATTGTCGGGCGTACCTCGAAAAACAGTGAAGTGCCCAGTTTGCGGCAGCGAGAAAAACTGGAAAGATGGCCTAAGAAAGACCTCCAACGGAAAAGTTCAGCGTTACTGTTGCAGGGATTGCGGCACTCGTTTTTCAGAGCGCTAAAGCCCTTTTCTTTTTTCAAGGGGGTTTCTGATTGAGAGACGCCTCCTTGAATGTTGTTTATCGCCGTGGAGACGAGGGGCAGCTCTACATTTGGCTGTACCGGGGACAACTCCACATAGGCACAGTCGAAGTTACCTCATTCAACTGCATGAAAGTTCATCGAGGCATAAAAAACTCCTCACCTGTTTTCGTAAAGTATCTTCCGGGTGGAGGTTTAATGCCATGACAACGCTCGAAGTGCTCTATTGCCTCGATTGCGTTTTTTGGTGTGGACGCTGTACTGAGCCATCTTTGGTTGGCAGAAAATCGGTTGGTCGCATAGCTTCAAGCGAGGCATGTTCCTCAGTTCGCTCCAAAGGAAAACCGCCAAAGGAGGCATCCTGTGAATAAACCTAAGTCCAGGCGCCGCCGTTTCTCGCGTTTGCTTCTGTTCCTCTTCCTTATGCCGCTATGGCTACTAGGCTGGATACTTTACTATTTTGGAGAGGACTCAAGGCGTACTCGCTGCAAATCTAAGGAGTCCTCATAGGAGCGTATTTTTTTGGTCAAAAGCATTGAAGATAGAAGTCAAAATTTTGGCGTTTCAAAGTCCAAAGTCAAATTTGACTTCTCTACCGTACGCAGCCGCGTCATACCCATACTCAAAGGCATAGACGTCAAAATGTACCCAGCCAAGATAGGGCGAACCCGTGGATGGAGCAAGCAACATGTCGATTATTACGTAAAGAAGCTGGAAAAGGCTGGTTTAATTCGCCGCTTAAAGCGCAGCAACTTTGTAGATTACGAGCTGACGGAGCGAGGTCAAAACTTTCTCATATCATGTGAGGGAGTGCTATTCAGCAGCGGTGTCTTCCGTCTGCATCGGTGTTTCTTTAAGTTTCCAGTGTTGCGAGAGGGTGTCTATCCACAGGCTGATTTTAGGCGGATAGAAATGCAAAATTGGACGGCGCTTTTGGGATTGGAGCAAGGCGTGAAGGTTAGGCATACCACGATGTCTTGGATTGTTCACGTGGAAACTCTGTATGGCCGTAGTCCGGGGGAGCTAGTGACTGTGGCTAAGAACTTGGCTGACCGAGTCGCTAAGGGGTTGTCCAGTAAGTATGGCTGTGTCTTGGGTGAAGGCAAAATTAACAAACGCCATGAACTTGGCGTCGATGACCCAGTGGCGAATTTGCTCAATCGGTATTTCACTGTGAGCACTCCTAAGAGGGTTATCGATGATAGCCCAGGAGAAGACGAGGGTGAGCTTGATCATCTTGGGCGGGATGCGGCTGTTGAGTATTTGTTGATGCCGGAGCGGGTTAAGAAGTTGGAGGGGCAGATGGAGAGTGCTATTGGTAGTTTGGAGTATATCTCTGAGAGTTCTTCTGGGATTAAGAAGGTTGAAAGTGAGATTGCTGCGTTGCGTTCTGATGTTGGTGCGTTGACTGCAGTTTTGTCTCAACTGCTTAATCCTGAGGGCGTCGCTGGTAAGGTTGGTTCTGGAGGTAATAATTATGTGTCATAAGTTTTATGATAAGCTGCCAGAAAGCCAGTCCCATAGAACTCTGCTTCAAGGTCAATCCATTGGACAGGTAGCCAGCCCTACCGCAGAAAGTGCTGTGGTTGCTTGTTTAATGCGTTTTTGCGCTGGGTTTTGGCGGTTTTTTGCATGGAGTTTTTCCATACTTTTGGACTTGCGGTTTCAGAGTTGGCGGCATGTAGGTTATGGAGTGCTAAATTTGGTAGAGTTTGATGGAGTGGAAAACCTTGACTGAACACATTGAACAAGGTTTAGGCGGTAAAGCTGTTCAATTCAGTGCTAAAGGGGTTGAGAAACCCAAAAAGAAGCGTAGCCAAGCGGCAAAGTTGGGGCGGCACCGTTGGAATCAGGATTTGCTCAAGCGGGTTCTGGACACCCAGGAGCGCATTGAATGCGAGCTGCGCTGGGTACGCCACAAGCTGGACCGGTTGGGCGAAGCTGCCTACTCAAAAGAGGACGTCGAACGGTTTGCATGCCTTGACTCGGTAGATAGGGAAGTTATGCAGCGACTTCTTGAAGTCGGCGTCGACGGCGCCCTGCCTAAAGATTTGGCAGCTGAAGTAAACCTGCGAGGCTGCTATACCTTGAAGTACTACGACGTCGCTCGCCGATTGGTGAGACTCAACAAGAACCTGCATTTCGAGACAGGAAAGGTGCTATTTGAGAAGCGCGGTAAACGATGGGCGCTGACGAGGTTCGCTTTTGAGGTGTATGGGGATAGTTTGGCTGATGAGCCGGCAGCAGAGGGTCTCGAAACTGATGAGGAGCATTAGATCTTGGCGTTGACTGAGCGGGAGCGGGAGATTCTCCGGTTAAATGCTGCGGGTGTTAGTGATTATCGAATTGCCAAGAAGTTGAAAATAGAGGCACCAAACGTTTACCGTGCTCGAAAGACAGCCCTTAAAAAGATTGAACGCGCCAAAGCGGATTTATCATTCGTTGAAAGTCTTAAACTAAAATAATTCTGTGTTCATTCCCAATATTCGCTGTCTTTTTTCATCTTCCTTCCACAATATGGGCAAAAGGCTTCATTTGGTTGAAATTCAACCAGTTCCATTTCTTTGTGTTCAGAACAAACAAATACCTTAACTTTCTTAGTTAGCTTTCTCCCTGTGCCATCACGTGTATCTTTGATCGCGCCATCTTTTCGCTCTTTATATTGGGCTATTTTGTCCATTAGCGTATTACATTTATCACAATTAGCAGTTTGGCCCTCGAATCCTAGCAACTCAACCTCTCCATGCTCGGGGCATAAAAATACACTGACAATCAAGCCTTTTCAACTCTCCTTCTTTACGACATCTGCGACCTTATCTTTTTTTGCCCTTTTTAGAAGCTTCAGCACTGACCTCGGGATTTGGTATTCAATTGAATGTTTGACATTATCGTCCTTAACCTCTACTTCTACTATAACATCACTGTAAATCGAACGAGTAGACCAAGAACTTTGAAATCTTATGTTAGTGTTGCCTCGTTCGAAGTGCAAGCTGCCATAGTCTACTTTTTCCAATAGCATTAAAATCGAAGCCAACTCTTCCTGGGTTAAACCCAAAAGAAGCCTAACCTCCTCAAGCATCTTGCTCTTACTTTGATAGATAGTATCAAATCTAAAGTTCATCTGGCGTGGCATTTATATCTAACCGATAGGGGCGGTTACTGCGCTATTTTTTATACATAACTCGCTCACAGGTATTCTTCCACGGCCTTTACATAAAATACACCTCTTAGTGTGGACTAAAGGGTATCTACCTGTGTCTGATTCCACAAATTCTTTCTTAGAGGTTGTATAACCGACTCCGGTGCAATTAGGACAGAGGAGAGACTCTTCCGTTTCTTCTACCAAAAGCTTGGCAATATGACTCTTAGTGAGTTGAGAACTTTTAGTTAATTTTTCATATCTCAGAGATAGTTCAGCCCACTTTAAGTCAAAATCGCTAAGACATTTTAAGTCGAAAGTTTTAATAAAAAGTTCTAATTCAGCTACATTGTCTCTAGTCCAAGTGTTTTCTTTGAAAATAGGGTATGCGTCCAATATTTTTCTCATATCAAATACGTTTTCCTCTAACTGGCTTACAATCTCTGTGAGTCTATCTATTAGCTTACTTTTCTCTATCCTGATATTCTCCCTACGCTCGTTATATTCATGCTTTAATTCGTCTAAATTCAATTGATTCACCATGTCGAGTTGTTCTTGCTTATTTAGTATATAGATCCCGTATAGCGCTTAACTTTTTGTTCATTAATTCTACGGTTATATAGGTGAACTACATAGTAAAATAACAATTGAAAGATCCTCTTTTGGCTGTAGGCGACTTAGACCAATGAGTAGAATGGAAGACTACCAAAAAATCCGTGAGCTTCTCAAAGACGGTTTGACCTACCGTGAAATACGGGAAAAGGTCCATTATCCACTTGCAACCATACATGATATCAAAGCAGCGGATGACTTATCGCGTCTTAGTCTTATGCAAAATTTTTCGGAAGCTTTAAGGCAAGCTCGAAAAATTCGAAAGGCAGCCACTGGACTTAAGGCGACAAACCTCACTCCGGATGTTGTTGCGAAAATGGTTAGCCTTAAGTTAGAGGGCTTGCCTTATGAACGAATTGCAAAAGAGTTAGGTTTGGCCTCGAATGTGGTCAGAGTGGTAATTGGAGAGGTCATTTGGGGGCTCAATCAGGTAAGAGTAATTATTGAACCTTCAAGCGTGAAGAACTATTCTAAACAGAGATTTGTTAGGTTTGAAGGCATTAGTTTTTTTCCGCAAGACCCACAGGAGTTAAGACAAGCTGTAGAGGATATACGGGGAATAGACGTTGGAGCGCGAAACAAAGAGGAATTTGAAGCAGCTTGCACTGGGTTAGTCGACAGTTATAATAAACGTCTAGTGAAATACAGGATAAGATTTTGGTTAAGAAAGGGTTCTCCGTTTGAAAGAGGGTCAAAGGATGGAAAGGAGCCGCGTCCATTCGCTATAAGGGTAAGACGTTCAAGCTAAATAGGGACATACAAGTTTGAATTTATTTTTTTTTAAATTGTAGGAACATTATCGTTTTTGTGATATTATCGTGTTTAGGCTCTAAAGCCATTAAAACGTGGCTTCGCTTTGCTTTTGCGGTTTAGTTATGTCTGAGGTTGGCGTTGGCTGTAAGGATTGTAAGCGTGTTAGGGAGCATGTAGCTTCGCTTTTGCCCTTTAAAATCTTAGAATCGATGATAGGGAAGCCGCTGCGTATTGGCGGTGTTGCAATGGCTGCGGGGATGTCTCGTAACTTTAACGTTTACACGCCTGATGAGCTTGCGGTTTTTGCTGAAAAATTGGTTAATGCTCCAGTGTATATTGAGCATGTCGCCGTAGATACTGCTGCCGGCAAAGTTACCCGGTGCAGCTACGATGCGGCTAGCCGGAGTTTGCTTTATGAAGCGGAGATTTACGACCAAACGATCGCCGACAAAGTACGCAATGGCCTCATTCAGCACGTCAGCGTTGGTGCTGACTACGACACACTTGATGTAGTGGACGCTAAAGTGCCACATGGCCTTTTCAATCCAGAGTTATCCCTGGTGGCTGTTCCTGGTGTCCAAGAAACCAACATCAGAGTAATTGAAAAAGTAGAAGACACTCACCTACAAGAAAAGCTAATTCAAACCGAAGGCAAGCTCTCCGAGGCTGAAAAAACAATCCAGGAATTGCAAAAGCAAATTCCGGGCGGCGGCTTGCTAAAAGACCCGCCTAAGTTGATGGCGGTCAAAGAGCACATTACCATTTTGGAGGGGTTGCTTCCTCCTTTGGTTGTGGAGCGGTCTAGTATGGGTATGCAGCGGCAAACCCAAGCTGTAAGAGCGGCGCTTTTTGTGGCTAAAAAGCGGCTAGCTGGAGGCGCCTAATTTATGCTCATTTCTATGAGGAAGAGTACCGAAGGACGAACTTTGGGAAATTCAAACCAAAATAAAGATTTGATTTTGTATGGCTGATAAAACAGGCAAAACTTGGATGGCTGCAGGAGAAACCGACGACCCAAGCAAAATAATCGACTCTTTTGAAGCTGCAGTTGGCATCACCAAAGGCTCACCCGTCTACCTAAGCGCCGACGACAAAGTTTCACCCAGCCCAGGCGGAGACGACGCCATAGGCATAGCAACCGAAACCGTACTGGCAGGAAAAATGTGCCCAGTGCTAAAACGTGGCAGAGTCAAAGTCACAGCTAACGGAGCCATAACCCGGGGCAAAGCGGTCTGCGCAGCAGCAGACGGCAAAGTCGCCCCCTTAGTCGACCAAGCAGTCGACGAAGCCGGAGCAGCAACCTACACCATATTCTACAACCGCAAACTCGGAACCGCCCTTGAATCCGCAATCAACGATGGCGACTTGATCTTTATCGATGTCCAGAAGGGATAACATGAAACCCAGATTATTCGAAGCCCTAATGGAAAGGCAAACTGATCAGCGGGAAATCTATGAGAAGCTAAAACAAAAAGCTGACCACCCCTTCCTAAAACGCTATTCCACAATAGGCGTCAAAGAAGGCTTCTTTAGCGACATGGCAGGCGCCCTTGGCAGAATGCACGACACCATGGTTGAAGCAGCATGGCCCGAGCTCATTGGCAGAAACATCATCACCGTCATGCCCACAAACGAAGCAATGGAGCGCTTCCCACTAGACGCTGGTGCTGTTGGCTACCGCTATGCAGAAGGTGCAGTAACAAGACTAAGCTCCAAGAAACCCTCAACCGTAGACATCTACACCAACCAGCTAGCTGAAGCTTCTGATGAGTGGAGCCGAGAGTACCTAGAAGACGCAACTTGGAACGTGATGAGCAAAGCAGTCGACAATGTGGGTATGGCGCTTGGGCAGCATGAAACTGAAACAATCCTTTCGCTCTATGCTGCGGTGTTGGCTGCCGATTTGGCCACCGGAGCTGAGTTAGCGGGCGGAGGATTGGTTGCTAGTTGGGCGTCTCTTTTGAGCTTGCATGAAGCGGTTAAGAGGGAGCATTGGCGTCCAAATGTGCTGGCGGTTAACGAGATGCAGCTGCATCAACTGCTAAATGATGACAAATTCGTCAAATCCGTCTACCTGCCTAGTGATGAAACCGACATCGCCCAAGGAACCATCGGAAGCGTACTTGGCATGAAAGTTCAATCAAGCACTCTTGTACCAAACGGAACCATGTATGCCATCGATACCCGGGTGGCATCCGTTATGCTTCTGCGCAGAGACGTAACAGTTGAAGACTGGGAAGACGTTAAAAGCGGCCAGTATGGCGTGCGTGGAACCACGCGGTTTGGCGCCGGCATCTTGCGATCCAAGGCTATTGCCCGAATGACCAACATAAAGCAAACCATGACCTAGCCAAAAGCTGCGGCTAGCTTGGATTTCCCTCTTTTTTGGTTAAGATTTGGGTTGAGTGGCTATGAGTAAAGTGATACGAAAAATCCGTGAAGTCCTCTCCTATGCGCCAGCTTCAGGCGTTGCCTCCCCAAACAGCAGAGTATTCTTTGACACCTCAAGCATTCCGCTAGCCGATGTCATGAAGCTCTATGAGCGGGATCCAACCTGCAAGAGCAGCGTTGATTTGCTAGCCGCGTCGACGGTTGGCATGGGCTTCTACACCACGGTCAATGAGAAGTATCCGAAAGCGGCTGAAGCCAAGGCGGCTGTTGATAAGTTCTGTGAAGACGTCAACCTCGACGGCTTGCTAAACGATATGGCAAAGCCGCTGATTGCTTGCGGTAACGATTTCTGGCTAAAACTCACACCGGAACGGCTAACGGATACTTTGCGTATGCCGATTGATTCAGTCCAGCGCATTGGGCTCAGCTCTGTTCCTACCCTAAAGCTGCCCTACAAAGTTACAGGATACCAGCTTATGAGCTCATATGGGGGCGGTGCAGGAAACGAGCTTAAACCCGAAGCAGTGATTCACTGGCGCCTAAGCGGCGATGTCCCCTCCGGATTTGGCGTTGGATTGCTGCAGGTTCTTTTACACACGTTAACTGTTGACACTGATAAGCGCCCAAGTTATGCTTGGATGAAGGCCAAAATAGAGAAAATCTTGCCAAACATATTTGTCAAGTATGCTGGACCTGACGTCGTTGTGCAGCTTGAGGGGCAAAAAGAGGACACCATCAAAAAGTATGAGTCTGCCATTAAGAACCGCCCCGAAGAAGGGCAATGGCTTTTCAGCGGCGCCAAAAACGTCGGCGTCTACCCCGTGTCCATTGACCCAAGGGCACGCTTCGAGTACTACATCGACCACATGGTCAACCAGTTCTATCTTGGATGCGAGACACCATTGCCTCGGCTGTTTAGCACTCCAGGCTTCACTGAGGCTAGTGCACGTGCTGCGCTAGATCTCCAAGATATGCTCATAAAGCCCGTTCAGCGCTACATCAAGCGCCAGGTAGAAAAAGAAATCTTCTCAATCATAATTACCCAGGCTGGTTTTGAGGCTTCTAAGGCTAAGGTACGGTTGAATTTTGGCATCCCCGAGACCCCAGATTTAGTTCCAGCGGATCTGATTAGGGCTGCTGAGCTTGGGCTGGTCCGCTCGGAAGAGTTCCGCAAGAACGCTGTCAAGTTTGGCTGGGAACTGTGGGATCCACAACCAGAAAGCAAAGCTGGAGGTTTTGGCGGTGGCTAATGTCTCAGTCGATGATGTGAGAGATGTGCTGCACATTTCCGAGGCAGATGTTGGTGATGCTCAAGTGCTAAAGATGATCATTCGAGCCCAAATCACCCTGGCGCTGGAGTTGTCCAAGAGCATGGATTACCAAAACTGCAGTGAAGCTGATAAGGAAGCCATCACACTTTTGGCAGCCATCTACGCTGGGTGTTACTTGACCGGCGGCTCAGCCATCGGCTTGAACTTTAGCGTCGGCGATCTAGCCGCTTCAGCTTCTGCTCTACCCGGATTAACCGTGCTTCAATCGGAGTTTGAGCGCATTCTATCTGGCCTAAAAGAGCCTTATGTAGGAGGAATCTAGCCTTGGGAACAGTTCCTGAAGCCTACTACCAATTCATCATGGACTACGCACCCAACGTCTACGTAATCCCGCCAAACACGCCTGACCCAGAATTTGGAAAAGGAGTGTTAGCGGCTAGCTTTGCCATCGACTTTCTCCATGACGCATACTCTACTAAACAATTTCAGGACAGGCAAACCGCCATCTACGATAAGATCGTGAGTTTGGCTGATTGGATTCTAACTCAGCAATGCCTCGACCCTGCAAGGAAAGCTAATGGCGGATTTCAAAGCGCAGAAGCCAGCACATACTATTACAGTGTTGATGCCTGCAGAGCGTTGCCATCGCTTCTTAGAACCTACGGGCTTACCGGCGACTCTTCGTATTTGGAAAGTGCCAAGCTATCCGCGACCTTTCTTAAGACCATGCAGGACCAGCAGGCCTACGGCGGCTTTGCCAGAGCGGTTACCCTTGCTGATGCTTTGCTTCTGCAGCTTGACGTTGAATGCCTCTATGGCTTAATCGGGCTTAGGATGCTAGCCGAAGAATACGACACAGCTAACACTGCAGTGTATCAGGGCATCATGAGCAAAGCGGTTGGTTTTCTAAGAGAAGGTTTTGAGGGTTTTTGGCTAAACTTTGACCCAGCTGATGGCAGCTGGCATAGGGTGGGCTTAAATGAGAATGAAGTCTATGATGACCCCTTCGCCTACGCCCTTCTTGGTTTGTACGAGGTGGAAGGCTGGAGCGCCAGTTGCCAAAAAGTCTACCATACCCTAAACAACATCAGGGCTAGCGCCAAGTATCCAGCTTATGACCCTGCGGTTTGCTGGGCAGGCTACATAGATGTTGTCAGCCGATTCTCAGCTTGCGACTACTACGACGCCGTCACAAGCGGGATCCTTTGGAAAATACGCAGCAACCATGACAAGCCAAGCCTAAAACTAAGCGTAGAAGTTATCGGCAAACACGCGGCGGAGTTCATGTTTTGGGGCGCCAAACACACAGACTACAGCTACGTCGAAAACAAACAGTCCATGGTCACGGTTTGCTGGCTATCCGCGCTTTTCCTCCATTACGAAGAACCCGCCACTCAATTCACCAAAATTCTTTGGAGCAAAGGCGAAGCAGTAACGCTTTATCCTGTCCGAGAAGCCGCTGCTATCATAACTTATGGCGAAGTGCTGGATTTGTTGGCTGTTGTTTCTTCGCTCAAAGCTGAACAGGTGATGCTGGAAGCTGGCTACTATCTAAACGATTACGTTGCATTCTACACTTTCCTTCCCGTCCGAGTGCATGACAAGATTAGGCGGCAAGGTGAAGACTACGAAATACAAACCGTAACGCCCTTCACTTTTTCGAATCAGCGCTTCTACTTCAAAAGTATCGCAAGGAGGCTAATTGCAAGTTGAGTGAAGTAGAGAATCCAGTTGTCACCGTTTTACGGTTGATTGAGTCCCGGATTAGGGTTGTCAAAGACGACGGCGGCTTAGCCAGTATCCTTTGCTCTCAGGCAAATTATGACCGGGAACTGCTCAAAGACTATGACGCCCAAATCACCGTTTCTAAAACCGCTGAACCTTGCCTGCAGCAAAAGCATACCTTGGATGGGAAGCTTAGGCGTCGATTATACTCTCTTAGGGCAACCGTAACGGCTGTTGATAGGCAAAATGCGGGTGCAGATGTCGGTAGAGTCATGCGGGATAAGGTTCTTGAGCAGCTGCTCTTGATTATTGCTGAGAACCGCAACCTGCCATATAGAACTTTGTTCTATTATTATCCTCTATACGATAGTTCTACAACCCACAAAGCGTATGATGCAGCTGGCGAGTTGGAGCCCCAACCCTCAAGCCTCGCATGGGTGGAGTTCGACAA
The DNA here is from genome assembly GCA_963716035.1 of uncultured archaeon. GTDB lineage: Archaea > Thermoproteota > Bathyarchaeia > Bathyarchaeales > Bathycorpusculaceae > Bathycorpusculum. Next base: position 973,469 of record OY970286.1, read on the forward strand.
CACGGCGTATCCTAAGCTTTGGACAAGTGACGATAATCGGTGCTCTAAAAGTGCAAGTGGGCTCAACGAGTATGCTTTCATGCTTTTCCGCTTAAAAATCGCCTCTAAATCAGGAGAGACACGTAATGAGCCCCGCAAACAATGCCTAAAGCAAGTAGCGCTATCCTTTGAAGGTTATGGAACCGCTCCTGCTGGAAGCGGTGTTACTCTGCAAGTCTGGGATAATGTTGCAGGTACTTGGAGCAGTCCTCAGAGTGGAATTGTGGCAGCCGATGAAACCCTAACTATCACGCTAGCCACTAACCTTCCAAACTACGTCAACGACGACGGCTTTCTCTACCTTATGGCAAAAACAACCAGCCCCTCCGACGGGGATTCTCCCGCCGTTCTCTACTGCGACTTTGTGCAGGCAACCGTTGACGTGAGAGGCATAACTTTCTGCGATATTCACAGTTACCGAGACGTCGACGTTGTCGATGTCAAGCCGTTTCTCTACAAAGAAGAAATCCAAATCGTAGCCTGGCTCTTCGAGTCAGTAGCCATCTCATCGTAATCAGGTGAAAGCAAAATGGTTGACACCTATCATAGCGATCAAGAAAAGTTCTACTACGTTACCGAAGGCTCTTTTGGCGTGGTCCCGGCGGCGCCGGCGATGCTTGGGCACTCCTGCAGCAACCTAGACCCAGACATAAACCCAAACAACATCAAAGTCCCGGGCACAGGCTCAGCCGACATAGTTGCGCTTAAGCGTGGATTAAGGCAGCCGCTGCTAAAACTCAAGTACCCAATTCCCTCAGATGCACCAATCAACCTGCTCCAGCACGTCAAGCAAGAACTAAACAACAGCCTCACCCTGCAGGTCCTATACTACAAAGACACCTTCGCCACAGCCACCGACATCATAAGCCTCATCTACAAGGGCGCCCGCTTCAACAAAGCTGCTTTAACATGCGATATAGATGGCTTGCTTGAGTGCGAAGCGGAATTCCCAGCCCAAGACGTAGAAGTCACCACAGCCAAAATCGCTAACGCAACCTACACCGACTACTCAGGCGCCGTCACCGGAAGCGAAAGCTACGTCAAAATTGCTGGCGTGACCTGCGAGAGGGTTACTTCGTGGAAACTGCACATCGACAACTCCTGCAAACCCGTCCCGGTGATCCGGTCTGTTAATGGGCACTTGGCAAAATACCTCACTTGGGGTAAACGGGTGCTGACGGGGGAGCTTAGTTTTGAGTTTGAGAGCAAACAGGAAGCAGACGATGTTTTGGCGGACACTGAGCAGTCGAGTTTAGAGTTTGGTCTTGGCGGGGCTAACAAGGTGAGCGTTGAGCACGCCAAGTGGGATGATTTCTCTTTGAGCGGCAAATCCGAGGACCTCATCTATGCTAAGGTTCCCTTCACGGCCAGAGGTCCGCTCACAATTTCTTAGGAGGCACTGAATTGAAGACTGAAAAAGTAGAAATTGACGGACACTTTGGCGAAGAATACAGGGGCATCTACCTCTTTGCTGAGATAACGTGGGCGAAGAGAAACCGTATCATCCAAAAGTACACCAAATACAACAAGCTGTCCGGCGACGTGGAGAGCAGCGACTTCATTGCCATACAAGCAGAGACCATCTTGGCGAGCATGCATGGGCAGCCTCAAAGCCACCCCATAACACTCGAAAAGTTTCTGGGCGAAGAAGACGGCATACCCATTGAGTTGGGGGAGCTTTTCTCGAAGGTAGTCAACAAGTTAAACGGGATGTCGCGGGAGGATCTGCGTTTTTTACTCGAGCAGTTAGACGAGGAAAGCTGCACAGCGCTCTTGTCGAGTTTCGGCTATGTCAAACCTTCGGCTGGACCCCAACACAGCTTGCCAAGCAGCCAGCAAGAACAGTGCAGGAGTTCTGCCACATCCTAAACGTGATGGACGAAATGAGCGAGGAAGAAAAACGAAAAGCGGAGCGTGAAGCAAAACGGCACTAGAAATAACCTGTGACATCGAAGGCGTGGAAGAATTCAAAGCGGCGATGCAAAAGTTAGATTCGGGCATGCAGCGTGAGGTTCACAGGTACTTAGCTAGCTGGGCTGCCGATGTTAAAGCCGAAGCCGCTCGCTTAGTTTCCGTCCGCACAGGTTACCTTCGTAGCACCATCTATGCAAAGATTCAGGAGTGGGTTGCTGAAATCGGCGCAGACGCCACCTATGCATTGTTTGTTGAGTTGGGCACCAAGTACATGCAGGCACAACCCTATCTTTTCCCAGCTATCCAACAGTATCTGCCAGCACTGGAAGCCATCATAGTCTCAGCCATTGAGCAAGCCAAATCGGAGGCGGGGCTATGAGTTTTAGAGAAATAGCCGTTACTATTCGGGCTGTTAACCGTGCAAGTAACGAGTTTGGCAGAATAAAAACTGACGCTGAAGCCCTAAGTGCCCGCATCAAGAGTTTAGGCGCTGCCATCGCTGGCATCGGCGCTTCGGGCATGGCTATAGGCTACATCGCTAACCAATTCGGGTTGCTCGATGACGCCCAAACTAAAGTGTTCAACGGCGCCATGATGGTCGTCACGGTCATGGGCACGTTTATGAACACCAGTCTGGGGGTGGCTGTAGCGCAGAAAGTTTACTCTGCCGCTTGCTGGGTCGCCACAGCTGCACAAAACGCCCTAAACATCAGCTACGGAACCTTCTTGGCTCTCACTGGGGTGGGCATTGCTGTTATTGCGGCTGCTGCAGTTGCAATGTATAGCTTTGCTAACAGCATGAATACAGCCACCAATAGCATGCAGAACTTCAACTCCACAGCTAGCCAAACCTCCACTGCTGCTCGGGGTATTGTGCGGTCTGGGGATATGGCGATCTATCGCCAGGGAGTCGAGGACACTTGAGCGAACCAGCCTCACCCTCCGTTAGTCTCTACTCTGGAGTAGCAGGCGGCGCCATTGATCAGGCGGATATTCAAGAAATTGCGGTACATTTGGGTGGTACCGAGGAAGTCAGCAGCTTCGCCTATCGCCTTCAGAACTGGAACGGAAAATACAGCCCCGGCGGCTCTCCAATCGCGCTTGGCGAGGATGGCTATATTATGATGGGTCGAGGCGCCAGTTGCCCTCAACTTATCACTACACGAAACGAGAACATGAAGTTCCAATCAAACCACGCCGAGCATTATGTAACTGTGTCTGGTCGTGACTGGGGCGAGCGGCTATTCCGGGAGTACGTCACTGAAGGCTATGCCCTCATGAAAGGCGAAGAAATAGTCAAGCATCTTCTGGACTACCATTCGGGTTTGCCTCATGTAAGAGGCGCGGTTGAGCTGGTTGAAAACACTGATACAACCTTCACCCGTTTGGATTATGAGAATAAGCAGGCTTGGGAAATCCTAAAACAAATTGCCCATGATAGCGATAAAGCGGGTGCCATTGGGTGTGATTTCAGAGTTGCACCGGATGGTTTCTTTGAGTTTTTCCACAGAGGTGCCAAAACAAGCTCCGTCAGCCTTAGTGAACGGATTGAAGAGGCAGAAACGGAATCGGATATCATCTCTGTTAGAAACAAAGTCACTATTTACGGCGCTGCTACCAAAAGCACTCCCGCCGACGTTGATGAAACGGTGGAAAGCCTCAACCCAGCCAGTGGTTATTGGACAGGTTACGGCGGTTCACTCTCCTTGGATGGCACCAAAGTGTATGGTTCTGCTGCCTCAAGCGTCAAAAACACGTCGGGCGCCGCCTATTGCGCCGTGAGCATCTTCTACTTCACCGAAACCATAAACGGCAACATGTACCCCAAGCTGTTTTTGGCTCTGTTGCGGGATGATTTTGTTAAATCCGATGGCTTTTTGGTAATACTGCATGATTCCTCGTCACGGGTATGTGGTCGCAACATCTCGAATGTTAACAGTGTATCTGCAAGTAATGATTGGTCGACGTTCCAGTTAGAAGTGGGTATTGATCATGCGATTGATTGGGCGGCTCCCGCCGACTTTGACTGGGAAAACATCCGCACAGTAACGGTCACGGCTTATCTGGTTACTGCAGGCGTTAGTGGTCAAGTGTGGCATGGCCAGCTCTACTTCACCGGCGCCAGGTATAGCAACTTGCAGACTGATGCCGCAAGCATTGCAACTTATGGCGAACGCCAATACGTTGACATCGTCGAGGACCTCTACAGCGAAAATGAATGCATGCTTAGAGCCAAATCAATACTGGCCTACAAGAAACAAGCCAAAACTTCTTTGGTTGTAAGAAGCACTGTTCTAGATTATGGTACCTCGCCAGTTTTGCCGGGCGACATGATTGCGGTGACTCTGCCTAACGAAAGCATCGCCTCAGCGAGTTTCTTAGTTAAAAGTGTAGACTATCATTTTTTGGCAGAAAGCAACACCTTGGACGTTAGTCTCAATTTGGGTTATCAGAAACAGATGGTGGCGGACTGGATTTATGCCTTGAGAGCCAGGACAGACGCCCTAAACAACTACAAGGCAAGAAGGTAACCCCAAAATGAATAAACAAATCCTAAAACAAATGGAAAACATCAACCCCGGCGACTTAATCGCCATCGACTGGTGCGACGCCTCAGTCGGTAAAAGCAGCGGCTCAGGCATGACCATCGACGTCCCGGTCAAAAGCTGGGGCATATTTGTTGGTTTAATCGGCGACAGAATAAAGCATATTGTGATTGCGCAGAACAGTTTTCGCTATGCCGATGGTCTCTTCGATTTGGACTATACTGCGATACCGGTGGGGTGGGCTTTAGGCGTATCGGTTCTACTAAAAGAGCACATTCCAAGCGATTCAGCTAGCCGGCTTGTTAATAGTTTCATGATGGGTGGGCATCGCTCGATGAATCGCCCAAGAACTTTCAGAAGGGCACTTGCTCAGCGGAGGTTAAGCATCGATGGCAGACCCCATTAAGCACGCACTAACTCGCAGACGGTTTGAGAGGGGGCATCTCATCGTTGAGGAGCCTAACGCTAAGCTGGTGTTGGGCGTGAAATTCGCCATAGGCATGACTGCGTTTATGTCTGCTCTTGAGATAGCGCACTTAGCCATCCTGCACACTTGGAATGCGGAGATTTTCGCTTCAATCACAATGCTAAGCGGCACCGTCATAGGCTTGTTTGTGGGGCAGAAAACATGACAAAAGGCAAACCCTGGACACCAGAAGAAGAGAAGCAGCTCAAGCAGATGCTGCAAGCAAACAAATCCGTTCGAGCCATAGCCAAAACGCTGGGCAAAACAAGAGAGTGCATCCGCATGAAAATCGCAAGATTAGGCTTAGAAGTTGTTGTTGCCTCTGAGCAGCGTCCAACAACAACTACCCAGCTAGTTTTGCCCACAGAGCTGCCTAGTGTAGAGGAGACGCTCAAAAAGTTAGCGGCTGCTTTGACCGCTTTGGAGACGCCTGGTCTAGAGCAGAGTGAGGTTCTGCGTTTGCGGGGCATGATTCAGGGCTGCAAAGTCTACAAAGACATCCTGGCTGAATACGCTGACTATCGGGGGCTGGAGGCGGAACTGTTGGAGTTTAGAGAAAAATACGAGGAGTTAAGAAAGAAATATGAAGAGATCATCAAAAAGCGCCAGGACGTTTAGACCCAGTAGGCTGTTTTCGGAGCGGGGCAAGCTTCGAGAAGACGCATCAGCAATTGAGGCGGCAAGCGCAATTCATACAGAGACGTTGCGGGGCGACGTGAAATGCTTCTTTGAGCAGATTTTTGGTTTTAAACCCTACCCGTACCAGCTGCATCTGGCGGATATGTTTGAAAAAAACCAGTTCACCGCCGTGCGCTGGGCAAGACAGACTGGAAAGAGTTTCTGTGTTTCAGCACTGCTACTAAAGTATGCCTGGGAACACCCCGATACTTACATTGCTATTGTAGGTCCGAGTTGGCGCCAGACCAAGCTAAACATAAGGCGCATGGGTGGCTTTTGCCGCAAACTACCAAGTCAACAGGGCATGCACATTCAAAAGACCCGCATCACGCTTGCAAACGGCAGCATGATTGAAGCCTTCCCAAACAACCCCGACACAATCAGAGGTCCTACGTTCAAGGCCATATGGATTGAAGAGGCGAACTTTGTTCCCAACGATGAAGAACTCTACGACGCCATACTTTTCACGCTGGGCACGACCAACGGCAAGCTGATCGCAACTTCCACGCCCTGGAATACGGATAGCTTGTTTTGGAAGATGTGCAACCACAAGGATTTTTCCGATTTTGCCCGGTCACATATACGCTGGGATGAGGCGATTGAACCTAATGGTCCATTGAAGCCGGCTATTGTTGAGAAGATTCGGCGTCAGTTTGGGGATGATCCGCAGCGTTGGCGTCGGGAAATGGAGGCTGAATGGGCTGAAGATGAGGATGTTTGGTTGGCTCAGAGCCTAATCGTTGCCTGCGTAGGCACGGTGAAGAATTGTGGCTTTGACTTGCAAGAGTTTAATCCTGAAGCTAGTTATGAAGGGGAATTCTTTGTTGGACTGGACCTAGCGCAAACCCGAGACTATTGTGTTCTCTCGGTGGTTGAGCGCTTAAACGGTAAGTTGTTTCTTAGGCACCTTAAGATTTTCCAGCAACCCACTCTCTATGCCCAAGTTCTTGGCTACCTAAAGGCATTGCAGGATAGATGGGGCGGATTTCAAAAAATACGCGTAGACTTCACACGAGAAGGCCCAAGCATCATAGCCGACATGCAAACAGCCGGCATAGAAAACGCTGAGGGCGTCAACTTTAGTGTGCCCAGAAAAAGCGAAATGGCAAGCCTACTCAAGCAGCGCATGATGAACAAACAGTTCTACTATCCACTGCTCAACTGGGAACGGCCATACAGGGGTGACCTCTGCACAGAGCTAAACGTGGAACGCTATGACCTGCGAAAAGACGGCGCCATAGGCTACAGCCATCCCAACGGAACCCATGACGATGTGTTTTGGAGCATAGCCCTAGCAGTGTTTGCGACCGTGCAGATGGAGCCCGAACCGTTCTTAGCAGTAATCCCAAGGTGACCTAAAGATGAGGCGACAAAGAGACTTCCGAATTAGGCAATTCCGTCGAGTCTACGACCGAGCGGAAGGCAAGTTCACGTTTAACATCAGCTACGAAACCCACACCAAAATAACGCCCAGAAGCCTTGTTGTGGCTGAAGCGTTTGGGTTAGGCACAGATGAAGCGCAGAAATTCAAAGTTTTAGATGCAGAGCTCAAGATTGGGCCTCAAGACATTGTTTACATTACGGGGGATAGTGGTAGCGGAAAAAGCGTCCTCTTGCGAGCGATTAGGGCTGACCTTGGCGAAGAAGCCATCGACCTATCAGAAGTCCAAGTTGACCCCGACAAGCCCTTAATCGAAACCGTAGGCGCAACCGTCGAGCAAGGCTTAGAGCTCCTAAGCAAGGTTGGCTTAAACGACGCCTTTCTATTTCTTCGTACCTACAGCCAACTAAGCGACGGTCAAAAATACCGATACAGAATCGCCAAACTCATCGAATCAGGCAAGCAATGGTGGCTTATGGATGAATTCGCCGCATGTCTTGACAGAGACACCGCTAAAATCATCGCATATAATCTGCAAAAGATTGCACGGCAACAGGGTAAAGCAGTCATAGCGGCAACAACCCACAGCGACCTAGCCGAAGACCTGAAACCCAGCGTATTAGTACGCAAACGGTTTGGTGAAGAAATTAAAATCGACTATTACCCAAATACTCCAGCAGCCGAATGCAGCCTAATCCGTGAGATGCGGGTTGAAGAGGGTACCAAAGAAGACTGGCAAAAACTCAGCAGCTTCCACTATCGCGGGCATAAAGTTGCGGTTCCAAGAAAAATCTTCCGTCTAGTAAGAGGCGATGAGCTCTGCGGCGTCATAGTCTACAGTTACCCACCACCCGCATGCTATGGACGACGAATGGTGCTGCCTAGAATGACTATTCAAGAAATGAACAAGCAACTCAGCATAATCAACCGAGTAGTTATTCACCCAAAATACCGAACTGTAGGCTTAGGTGCCAAACTCATCCGTGAGACAATGCCTCTGGTCGGTACCCGATACGTCGAGCTGATAGCCGTTATGGCAAAGTATAGCCCCTTCGCTGAAAAGGCAGGCATGCAAAAAATAGCACAGCAACAAACGGTCGAAGGAATATCCAGCGTTTCTAAAGCGCTCTTAGAGTTAGGGTTTGATTCGCAACTTTTAGCCAGCGAACGGTATGTCATGGCAAAGCTTGAGAGCTTGCAACCAGAGCAGATCGATAAACTAAAAGAAGCCTTCATTAAAAACAGCCATACACGCTTTAGGAGGGAATTTGCGGCTAGCCGTCATCAGCCCTTTGGAAAAGTCGTCGATTATGTTAACTCTGTGCATAGAGCCGAATTGCCTGAATTGGGTAAACTAATAAAACTCGTGGGAATGCTAAATCAAACAAAAGTTTACCTTTTTTGGAGACGTCCTGATTAAGCTATAGTATTTGTGTTTTTCGATATATCTACATATCCTAATTGGCATAAAGCTTCATGAGCAATCTTTAGTGACTTAAAGGCCAATTCTTCAGAGAATTTGTATGTAGCTAACAAATACTTAGACGCTGATTCTGGTCGTTTTGTTAACCCTATTACTTTTCCTTTGTTCACTAAATCATTTGCGAGCGCTTCGGAAAAGTTTTTAATTTCATTAAACTGAAAATCCAAGGTATCTTTTCTTGACGCCCATGAAAGGTCAGGCAAATCGCCTAACTTATTATCGGTTATCGTTGTAAGTGCTTTAACAGTTTCCTTTCCTTCTACGGTATTTAGCTTATTGCTAAACTTCTTTTCGATTTGCTGAGGTGCTAACTTGGTTACTTTGCAAACCCATTTTTTAGCCTTGTCAGGATTTTCATAATAACACTTCAACTGGCTATAGAGACTGAGCCAGTTGCCAGGATGCGCTGACATATTTCTCAAGTTGTTTAGGATACGCAGGTTTTCAGCAAGTGTCTTGTTAATCCATCGGTCTTCGGCTAACCCTATCGCTTCAACAAGCCCTAAACCGCTTTTCCTTTTCGCAATTAACCGTTTCTTCTCTATTTCCAATTCTTGATCGAGCTTAATCAGAAGGGCATATTCAACCGCAAAAGCAGAATTCAAAATACTATCCTCAAAAAAACCAGCTAAAAATTGCTGTTTTGCCCGCAGTAATTGTCCAACAGGTAAGTCCTTCCTACTTAGTTGTGAATCTAATCTTTCTATACCGCTGGGTAATTCTTCTATGAATGAAACTCTTTTCAATCGTCTTTTCCTTTTGTGCAAAAAATACTTTATTTTTTTGACTTCTGCCCTCGTAGACATAGCGCTTAGTATGTTTTCAAGGCTTTTAAGACCTATCATCGGCGAGAGAACAAAAGGAAAAAGGGGGATTAGTAGTCTTCTGGGAGCATAGCGGTGTATCTGCCGGTTTCGTTTTGGGCGATGAACATTTGTTGTTTTTGGCCGTCGGGGAGTTCGATTTTGCCGCTGGCGAAGTAGTCGTCGGTTGGTTTTTTGCGGAAGATTTGGGCTGCTTGGTTGAGTAGGTCTTTTAAGTTTGGGATGTTTAAGGTGTTTTCTACGTCGGGTTCTTTTGGCGGGGTGAGGTAGCCTTTTTCGAGTAGGTTGGTGGTGACGTATTTGAGGAAGAAGGGTTTGGCTGGGTTTTGGGTTAAGACTTGGTCTAGGTCGAATAAAATGCCGTCTTCTACTGCTTTTTGGCTAGTGTAGATAAAAACTATGTCTTCTGGTTTAAAGAGAAATTCTTCTGGTCGGTTCATTTTCCATCGAAAAATCGTTAGCGTTTATGCGCCTATTTTAAGACTGGTTTAACCTATTTGGGCCATATTAGGCGCCAAATACGATTTCTGGATTTCTAATGGTTTTTTCATTCACAAAAATGGTATCTTGAAAAAAGGGTTGGGTGAGTTTTCCATAAAGCCTATTTACTTTTCGTCAAAGGATAAGCTTGAGGGTATTTCTTTTAGTGTTTTGATTATCTGGTTCTCGAGCTCAAGAATCTTTTGCTTGATAACTTCAGGCTCCTCATAAACCACTTCTTTATACTCAAAATCTCGATATTTTGAGATGCTAAGGTCAAAGTTGTTTGCTTCTATCTCCGCTATGGGGACAAAGAAGCATTTTGCTTTTCTATCCTCAAACTTCTGCGAGAGCCTACCAGTGAATTTGTTAATGATGTCTGGTATGTCGCCCTTGCCATCGATGAATGTTCTTTTATCGTCTAGACTATAGCCGTCTGAGGTCATACCATAGAACCAAACCTTTGTTGTAGGCTCTCCCTTAGTGAAAACGAGCACGGCTGTGGAGACACCTGCATAGGGTTTGAAGACTCCTGAAGGCATAGAGACAACAGCGTCAAGCCGGCAGTCCTTAAGCAGTTTTTGCCGTATTAGTTTGTGAGCGTTAGAGTTTCCAAACAGTACTCCGTCGGGGACGATGACGGCGCAGGTGCCACCGTTAGCTAGAATGTTAAACATTAGTTCGAGGAATAGAATTTCTGTTTTAGTTGTGGTGATGGAGAATTCCTGGCTGATATCTGACTCGTTAATGCTGCCCTTAAAGGGTGGATTAGCAAGGACAATATCGTAATGATTCTTTTCTTGATTGTACCTAGTTGATAGCATATTGAGTTGACTTATGTTCGGTCGGTTGACGCCGTGCATCATTAAGTTCATCAATGAAATTCTAACCATGGTTGAATCGAAATCATAACCATGAAGCGTTAGCTCCCTTAACTGGTTCCACTGCCGCTCGTTTAGTTTATCGCCGACAAAATTGTATTCATCGCCCTGCTCGTTTACCTTGATCAGCTCTTTTGACGTGTTGGTTTTTAGAATATGCTCATAAGCGTTTACCAAGAACCCGGCTGTTCCACATGCTGGGTCACAGATGACATCGCCAATTTTCGGGTTAGCCAATGCAACCATCATTTTGATAATATGCCTTGGTGTCCTAAACTGGCCGTTCTTTCCCGCGGTCTTTAATTCGGAAAGAAGATACTCATATAGATCGCCCTTAGCATCCCTATTCTGCTCCTTAATGTGCATGTTATCGATGATTGAGACCGCTTCAATAAGTAGAGAAGCCGTTGGAATAGTGAATACTGCATCCTTCATGTATTGCGCATATAAAGAATCCTCTCCGCCCAGTGTTCTTAGAAAAGGAAAAACCTTATCCCTAACATGAGCCAAAATCTTTCCAGCTGGGAGATTTGTCCACTGAGACCACTTGCAATCATTATGCCCCTCAAAAATAGATCTGTAATCATTACCGTTTAACTGGGACTCTTGCCCTCGCTGGATATCTTCATCTTCTAATCGCTTCATAAAGATAAGATAGGACATCTGAGTTATTGCTACGAGAGGATCAGATATACCGCCACTCCAAAACTTATCCCATAATTGGTTTATTTTTGATTTAATTTGGGTATCTAACAATTCATATCACCATTAAATAATTTTTTTGAAAGTGAATCAGAAATTTGATCAATAAGTTTGCGCGATTTTTGCTGAAAAATTCTTGTTTGTTTTAAACTAGTTAAAACTTCAGTGAAGGCGCGCTGGACATTAATCGGAGGAACGGGAATAGTTAGTTTTCTCTGCGCTGTAATAGGCACTTGGTTCCTAGTCGTCTGTTTCATGATTTTTGCTAATTGCCTTTGGAACTGCTTTGAGGAAAGAACGCTAAATAAATACTCGCCAGTAATAAAATTTGGATCAGGTCTAAAGGCTGTTAAGGACGTTCCAATCAACGCCCTTTCAAATTGGCCTCGATATAAGCCAACTCTTCCAACTGTGGCGTTATGCGATAGAAGAACATCACCTTTTTCGATCCAGCCGATTTTCAACTTCTCGGCCTTTTGAAAACATAGTCGCAAAATCTGTGAATCGTTAATTTCTCCATTTCCGTCAATGTTCTTAGCGGTGATAAAAGGGACCCCGTATTCACCGAAATCATTAGCTCGGGGGTATAAACTGCCGTGGTTTCCATCTTTATGCATTAACAAGCGATGGCTCGTTAGAAGTTCTCCAATAGAAAACGATTCGAATTTTTGCCTATCAACCTTTTCGATAAAAATGTATTCAATATACGTTTGCGTTAACCTATCCGCCTGTTTGCGCCATTCCTTTAAGGTGTCAGCTTTTTCTAGAATTGAAGCAATTTTAACCTGAGTGTTAAGCGGTGGCACTGAAACTTCATGCTTTCTGAGAATAGTTAAATTGATATTGTCTTGAGTTGCGTGCGTTTTTTTGGCTATTATGTTACTTCTTTCAGCTTTAAGGAGGTAATACAGAAACTTTGTATCAATAATTTCTTTTTTGGGGACTATTCCTGCGATTGCTTGGTTGGTTGCAGATGCCCTAGAAAGAATTGCGGTAGCTCCAAGAGTTGCAAAGATTGAAAAGAGCACTGTTCCTTCAGAGAATAACTTGGCAGATGAGTTTTGTAGCCCTTCTTTGGTAATTTTTTCCTCAGATTCTTCAATATAGGTTGATTTAAGATCAGAGATTTTTAGCCATGGGATGTCACCTTTCTCCCAATACTCTTTAACATCCCTTCGTGGGGTTCCGCCGGCACTTATTGATTCGGCGACATCCTCAAGTTTCATTGTCAGACATCTATTGTTTAGCAAGTGTTTTTCCTCCAAATAGATCGCTAGGTATAGGGACAGATTCTTTTCTGATTTTTTGGATAGCGGTTTCGCGCTCTTCTATAACTATTTTTAGGTTTTGAGTGAGATTTTCAATAAAGGCAACTGGGACATTTTCCAAAAAATCAACCTTTTTACCAGCATCTAGATCTAAAGACCACGTAAATGAGTCAGTGTTTTTATTGTAGGTAATTCGGTTCTTTCCAGCTATCACTATAGGTATTGTAACCTGAGTCTCCCTGAGGATTAATTTTCTCAATAGGTTTGCTGGGGTTAACCCTTTCTTTTTGCAATGTGCTTTAAACATCGTTAGTTCGTCAGCGGGAAGTTTTGCTGATACGGTTCTGTATTCCATGTTCTTGATTAATGTAGGCAAGCCCTAATAAGTATTTGTGTAAACCTTGGTTTACCACACTATTTCATTTTAATTAGGTTACACATCTGGATAACACGTTTAAGCTCATCAATCTTAAAGAGGTCAAGAGGGCGCTCATTAGACAACGGAGGCTTTGCTAAATCTGCCAACTCTATTTTCTTTCTTTCAGCAAAAACCTTCTTCAAAATTAACAGAAATTCCAATTGATTAGAACTATAGTCGCTATTTTTGACAATATATTGGTCGAATTCATACTCGATTAGTTCTTTGGGGTCTTGTTTTTCTGTTAAACCCATAATCCTATGAAGGAAGGATAGGAAGTCGGTGTTTTGGTATTTCTGTATGTTATCGATTGTGAACCCAGGTTTTAGGGAGGAAAGCTCTAGTTCTAATTCGCTTAGCTCGTTAGCGATTACGCCTTCGCCGCTTTTGATTTTTTGGGCAATAGTGTTTGAGTCAAGCAGTTTTTTGAGTTCAGGGTCTTCTTTTACTTCTTTGACAAACGTTTTTCTTTGTATGACTATATCGGGCTGGTCGATTTGCACGACCTTTTTAGGATCTGGCAAGTAGTACCTCATAAGTGGGGCTATCTGAAGAACTAAGAATTCTACGTCGCTAAAGGTTAGGTCTTCCCAGAAGTCTTCATCTAAAACTTGCAGGATATTGGGCATATTATTTTGAATAGCAGTAAGACCGGTTCTTCGTCTGATAGTGTCACACATTGCTTGAACATAATCTTTGAGCTCAAAAATTTCCTCTTTTTTGCCCTCTAAAACGTAACCAAACAGCTTTTCGACTTGAAAAATAAATGAGGCCACATTAGCGTTATTGCCTTGACTAAAAATCATAAGCGGCGTAATTTCTTTCTTTAACTCATCAATATATGCCTGTAAATTGAAAGCTTCCGCTTTAATCTTTTCAACCACGGAAAGTTTTTCACGCAAAATAAAGGAATCTTTATCCAATTCGTCAATGGATGCGATAATTTTGTCGGAAATCAAGCGTTTCTGCTCTGCATCAAGAGGTTTCTCAAGCAGTTTTACTCTGTTCTCAAAAATTCTTGTAATAACGTCCTTGGCTACAGCGCGATCTTTAGCTTGGCTGAATTGGTGATATTCAATGTTTGAATGCCCACCGATTTTAAAATCAAGAATCAAGAAACCCTTCTTTTCCTCATATTGTAGCCAAGCTGGATGTTTGCAGGCTTCGCGGTTTCTGGTCCCTCGCCCAACCATTTGCCAGAAACGAATATGGGAAAAAACTGGCTTAACAAAAACCAAATTACAGACTTCCGGAACGTCTACACCTGTATCAAGTATGCCAACCGATAGAGCTATCCTTGGTTCTGATTGCAGCCTGAATCGTTTGACCTCGTCTTCCGAGCGGTAATACTCAGAAATGATGACCTGCACGTCATTACTAAGAGCTGGCGCAACCCGTCCGAATATGTCTTTTAGCAATTTGGCATGTCTTTGACTGGCACAGAAAAAGATGGTCTTGCATGGTTTACCCTCGTTAGAACGGTAGCATCTGGTTAGATACTCACGTACAATTAACTCGTTAGTTTTGTCATCCATAAATGCTCTATCGAAATCTGAGCCCGTAAATTCTGTCTTTTCAGGATTAAGTTCTTGCCGTCGTAACTGATCTTTTAACGGTTCGCTGAGAGTTGAGCCTTTAATTCCAAACTTGAGACGTTCAGTATCAATAACCTCTGCAACATAAGGTACCAAAATTGTGTCTCTAACAGCATCGTCATAAGAGTAGGTTACTGTTGGTTCTCCATGCGGGCATTCAAAAAGATCAAAGGTGCTGTTGGTTTCACGGTCTCGTGGAGTAGCTGTTAAACCTATTTTTATGGCATCAAAATACTTGTCGATTAAGTGGTTCTTGTCATAATATGATCTGTGCGCTTCATCAAACACAACAAGGTCAAAAAAGCCAGGGCTAAACCTCTCTGCCAAACGGGGCTTACCCTCCATTAAGGTTTGGACAGTAGAAACATACAGGCGCCCAGTCAAGGAGCGATCTTCACGTAAATCCGCCACAGGTTCAGTAAAAAACGCTTCGAACCCATCAGATTTTGCCTGATTAACCAATGCGGTGCGGTCAGCGATAAAGAGGGCATTACGTACATAATTAGCGTTTATTAGCACATCAATTATTGCCATGGCTACCCGTGTTTTTCCTGTACCGGTGGCCATCTGTACAAGAGCTTTTCTGTGTCCTTGGGCAAAGTGCTCGCTTAATTGTCTAACAATCTGGACACTTCTAGCTCGACTAACGATTTTTGAGTTAATTTTAACCTCGCATGGGCTTCTTCTCTTATTATAATTGTCTACTCTTCGCTTGAGGTCCTGTTGACTAAAAGGACCGCTAACCTTACGCTCGACCCCATCTTCGTCAACGAAACGCCAGATTTTACCGTTAGTTAAGAAAAAAGGCACTCGTCTACCTGTTTGCTGCTCGATGTCTTTGGCATAGCTTCGGGCTTGAATACGACCTTTTTCTGCATCCTTTGAAAACTTTTTTGCTTCAATAAGCCCTAAAACAGAAAAGTCTTCGTCAAGCAAAAGGTAATCAATGAATTTATCCACGCCCTTCTCGGGGTGTCCATCATAAAAAACTAGCCGCTTGTTTACAAACTCAGACTTAACACAGTTAACCTCAACTTTAACATACTTTTCAATCCAACCCCTCTTTTTCAAAGCAGGATCGATATATTTCTGTCTAGTCAACTTCTCGTCTGCTGAATCCAAGCGCTCTTCTTCTGTCATATTGAACAGTATGAAACGTTATAACTTTATAAAAGCTACCAAGCAAACTCTGAGAAGCCTAATAGCAAAGCATAGTAAAAATTAAATTCACATACACCCAACAGTATTTGTGAACTGAACAATGGCTAAATGTCCTAGGTGTAATTCACCTGCAAAGCTTACTGCTAAAGAATGGGAATACGGCCAGTTCCACGTTAAGCAGTATGCCTGTTCTGGATGCAAAAAGATGTTTATGGAATACTATAAAGAAGGCAAACTAAGCCACACAATCCCTAAACCAAAATGAGGCGTTTAAATGAAGACTATGTGGATGGTTAGAGCAGGAGAGGGTGCTTTTCTTATTGATGATTTTAAGAAAAAAAGTTATGTTTCTATTGGTTGGAACGAACTATCTGACCTTAGCCAAATAGACAATAAAAGTAGGATTAAAGAGCGCGTTGAGCAATATAGCGATATATATAATTATTCAAAAAAAAGCCAGATCAATAGTGCAGCCGGTCAAATTAACCGATTTGTTTTTGATTTCAGAAAAGGAGATTACGTTCTCTCCTATGATCCCACGAAACGCGTCTACCTCGTTGGAGAACTGAAATCAGATTATGAGTACAATGACAAACTAAGCAAGTACCACCATGTTAGACGAGTGAAGTGGCTCGGAGAAGTAAGTAGAGATAAACTATCAACCTCAACCCGAAATACACTTGGCTCCATTTCTACAATATTCCAAATTAACGAAACTGCTACCCAAGAAATCATTGGGGTTCTAGAAGGTAAAGAAAAAGCACCAGAAGATGTCGTGGAGGAGGCAGAAGAAGAAAGCCTCAAGGAAGATATGGTTTCACGAGCCAATGAACTAATCAAGGATAAAGTCATGAGGCTTGATTGGGATGATATGCAGGAATTAGTTGCAGGGATCTTGAGAGCCATGGGGTATAAAACAACGGTTTCGGAACCAGGTCCTGATCGAGGGAAAGACATCGAAGCCTCCCCTGACGGCTTAATGCTTACTGAGCCACGCATACTTGTAGAAGTCAAACACCAACAAGGACAGATGGGGGCAAAGGAGGTTCGAAGCTTCAGCTCAGTGCTCAGGCAACAAAAAGGCTTGTATGTTTCCACAGGCGGCTTTTCCAAAGACGCTAGGTATGTTGCCGATGAAAACCGAATTACCTTAATAGATGCTGATCGGCTAGTGCAGCTTATTATCCAGAACTATGACAGCTTTGACGTAGACACAAAGTTGCTGGTGCCATTATCGAAGATCTATTGGCCCACATAAATCATCAGAAGAAAAAATCTAAAGCCATTCCTCGATATATCAGGTTATGACTGAGATAATCGGCGGCTTGCTAGAAGCTGTAGGCGGTCTAGTTGCGAAGCTTTATCCTGCTTGGATATTAGCCGACTTTATTACGGGTGGGTTAAGCCTACTTTACGTTGCACTCACTGGTGGGCTTGCTGGACTTTTAGGCGAGGTTGCAATTAATACAGTTATTGGAGCTATTCCTCTTCCCTTCAATCTGCTGATGATTTTCTTCATTTCACCAGCCTACTTAATCATACAAATCATCGTGTTTGCCTTGCTCTTTGTAGGTTTACAGAAGTGAATGAACCCAGTAAAAGGACTTAGACTGTAACGCTTTTTGGACAGCATCGGCATGTAAGCAAACGATAGCAAACCATAAAATGACCTGATATGATAATATGAAAAAGGCGTTAAGATGGGTAACCTTCAAAAAAATAAAAAAGCCGTAAGTAATGCTCTTTTTGTTGGTGCAATAGTTGTTCTTCTCATTGTTTGTGGTGTAATTGGCTTAACAGCAGTCAATTTGCAGAATAGAGTTGACACGCTGCAAACAAACTATATCCAGCTTAGCAATGACTACAACAATCTACAACAGCAGATTCGCAACTTGCAGACCTCAGTTAACGAGCTTAACCAACAAATTGCAGGAACGCCAACCCCTATACCTGTTAGCCAAACAGAAAAAGTCGCAATTCAAGCAGTTTCCATTAATAGTTCAAAAATCGCAACTGTTTACACTCAATCTCTTTCCGGAAGAACAATAACAATTGTTCAGGGTATTCTGAAAGATTCAAGCGGTAATACTGTTTTTGATACACATAATGAGATCGGGGCGTCTACTTTGGCGGAAGGAGGAATGTTGAGAGAGATATACCTTGATTTTAGTAGTGTTACTATGTATTCTGGAAGGGCATATACGGTAACTCTTGTTAGCGCTGAAGGAAACAGTTTCGTCTCTCCAGCTTTCACCTTCTAGTGACGTTTACTTTCATTTTACTCTCCCCTTCAGGGGAAGTTTGTTTGGATAATTCTTTTAAATGCAATTGAAACCAAGGCTATGCCCCAGGGTGAAAATTGTGAAAGAGCATTTAGGTAGTTTGAGTGGAGGACTAACAGGCTATGGGTAAGACTGTTGAATCTTTTAGGATAGCGTTGAAGGGTGAGATCGGTCGGTGGAGTGGGTTTGCGAGGGCTCTGCGTAGGCCTGACCGGGAAGCTTTTGACGAGGTAATGGATGCCTGTAGGAGTTATGCTTCAGAGAGCAGCAATGCAGCTAGCCCAATAATTTTTGAGCCTATGGTTATGAGCATTCTGTTAGCGCAGCAAGTTAGGATACAGAAGCTCGAACGCCAACTGATAGAGGCATTACGGAAAAGCGGCGAGACCGAGCATGTCTGAGGTTGCAGGCGGCTGCATTCTTGATGTGCTCGATGACTTAGAAGCACCCTCTATAGACGTCTGCAGTCGTGGAGTTAAGCTATCGAAAATAACGGCCACGGCTGAGGGCACAGTCGATATTAGACCGCTTCTAGGCAAGTTCCAGCAGCTGGGTCTGGTAAAGATAGTGTATAATCCAGCCGTTGATGAGGAGCCGGTTATTCAGTTAACTGAGCAGGGTAAACAGCAAGCAGTTGAACTGCTTCTTTCTTTTAAGTGGTAAAGGAGAAAGTGAGATGGTCAAAATCTATACAAAAATTATTCGACGAAAATACAAGAGGGCTTATCCTTATGCTTATCCGAAGTATTTGGTGCCTGTTAGCGCAAGCTACAATGAGTTGATAGAGGGTTTTTTGCGGAAGTCTTTGGATGAAAAAATCTATATCTTAGGAGACACGATACATTTGACACTGACTCGACAGAAAGTTGAGGTGCCCCAGAATGACAAAAAATAACACTCATGGTAAGAGTGCTAAGGAACAGTTGCTTGAGTTTCTCGAAGATAAACCTGAAGTTTACAAAGACGCTGTCAAGTGGATGGCTTTATGCCGTGTTGGGGTTCCACTATCAGATATGCGCAAGATAAAGCCCTTCCAAAACATGAATGACGCTGCTCTAATTCAGGCGCTAAAAGATACCGGTGTTGTAAGGATCGAAAATGACCCTGATAACCCAGAGAATAGTACAGTGATTGTGACAAAAGAAGGAAGGGATGAAATCATAAGCCTCTTCCATGAGGGAGAAGAAAAGAAAGAGCTAAAGCGCCTCATCAAAAAGTTCGGAACAACCCTTCCGCCTAATGAACCCCGACTTTAGAGCGTTGGCATTGCCTGTGCCCGCAATAAACTCAACTCAGCCTCTGAAATGTTAAAAGTGCTCGCCAAAAATATTCTTGCCCAAGAAATAGCCCCGAAAAAACCCGTCCATCTTCTCGCTTACAGCTACCCGTAACCCGCTACTTTTCCTAAAAATCTAGCAATTTATACCACATAAGCGCTTGCACACAATTTTGCCCCAAGCATTTTTGGGGAAAGAAAGATTTTGCCCCAGACAACCGCTCCCCAAAACCTCGGGTTAATGTGATAACCTAGATCCAGCGCCATCTAGTTACCTGCCAACGTTTGAGGGGCAGGAGTAAACTTTGGCGCAAAAAAAATGCAAGGGCACTCCACTTAAGGTGTTCAGTGGCCGAGAGGCTAAACTAAACCTGCTCATATTTCTGGTACTCTCACCGGAAGGCAAGCTTCTTGCAAGCTACGATATATACAGAGAGGTAAGGGCAACCAAAGGATTCAGACGCAAAGGAAAACAAAACGTGGACAGACGAATCAAAGTTCTACTCAAGCAGGGGTGGCTGGAAACAGAAGGTATCCGCGATACAAAACCGCATTTTCTCTCACCACTCTACAAACTAAGCGAAAAAGCCAGAGCCGCCCTGGAGCTTAGACGGGACCTAAACCTTTTCCTTGAAACCGCCCCAAAGGACCAACTCAAACAGGTAACAGACGCTTTTAGGATATATCGTTAAAAGATTGGTGTCGTTGCTGACCCTTACAACGAGATGATCTCGTTGCGTTGATAGATAGTTTTTATCGCCAGCCCGCAAGACCCTTTAGGTGACAAAAAAGTGGTAAATATCATTGAGGACTGGGATGTCCTTGAGGAATACGCTGGAGAAAAACTTGGCTTCTACCAGCTGCTATCCAACGATGGAACCATCGAGATAAGAGTTCAAACCGGACGAATCGGCTACAAAAAAGAATTCACAGAAGGCAACGACCCGCTGCTTACCAAAATTTTAGATTTCTGCAAAAAACGCCGCTACATCCAGATCAGCGAAAACATGCGAGACGACCAATTCTTCAAGTAAGAGGCGGCAACATTGAGGAGAAGGCTAAATCGCAAACGCTGCATAATCTGCGGCAAACCCACTGCGGGTCTTAGTGGCTATGTCTACTACGAGAGCGGAAGAACACAGCTAGCCGCCCCATTCTGCCAAGAACACCTACAAAAAGCCCCAGAGTATGCTGTGCCGGTCTTTGAGAACCAAGCAGCCCTCGACATCTTCAAACAAATGTTTCCAGTAACTTATCTGCAGGACGTCAAAGGCAAACCAATCCTCTTTTTTGGCAACCACAAAACTGCAAGTTTAAACTAGGCGGTGGGAGGGAATGGCTGAACTTACATCAAATGCATCTACCCCCGATGGCATATTTGGCACAAAAGCCGGTTCAAAATTGTGTAAGTCAGAGCATGCAGACGGCTCTGCCGGCACCAGCCCCCTATGCCCACAATGCAAAGGCGAAAGAGCCTGGAAAGACGGCACCCGGACTTCAATGTTTGGCTGCAAGATTCAACGCTGGTTGTGCAGGGATTGTGGCCTAAAATTCTCAGACCCAACAGACATGTTGAGGGCTAATAGCATACTTGAGACTGTTGAAATGGTTGAAACGAAGTCAATAAAAACCGCAGACAACAAAGTGTCTAGTGCCCAAATATGCGTCACGGAGACGAAAAACTTGGCGGCAGAACAACAAACCGAAGTTCTGCGGGGAAAACAAACAGCTAAAGGAACCATCGTTGAATTCAGCTTCTGGCTACTAAAACAAGGCTACTCAAAAGCAACCATAACCGGACGAGTAAAATTGCTCAACCGACTCATGCGACTAGGCGCAGACTTTAGCGACCAAGAATCCATCAAGGAAGTTATCTCTAAGCAAAAGTGGAGTGTTAGCCGAAAAGTCAACGCAGTAGACGCCTACGATACCCTGCTAAAGATGCAAGGAAAAACCTGGACACCACCAATATACAAGCGAGTAAGAAAACTACCCTTCATCCCAATGGAAACCGAGATCGACCAACTCATATCCGGCTGCAGCCCACGAGTGGCAACGCTACTTCAGATGCTAAAAGAAACAGGAATGCGATGCGGAGAAGCCTGCGACCTCCTCAAATGGACCGACATAGACCTAGAACAGCGCTCAGTTCGAATCACGCCCGAGAAAGGCAGCAACCCACGAATCCTACCCATATCAATCAAACTCGTTGACATGCTCAGAGCAATGACAGAAAGCGAAGACCAATCCATCTTTGGCGTCAACTCTGATTTGATGAGACGTAACTTTGACAGACAACGAAAACGAGTAGCAGTTAAGGTCAAGAACCCAAGGATAAAGCAAATAACCTTCCACACCTTCAGGCATTGGAAGGCAACGATGGAATACCGAAAGACACGAGATATCCTCCACGTCAAAGAGATCCTCGGCCACAAATCCCTCAACAACACAATGCTCTACACCCAGTTGATCAGCTTTAGGAATGATGAATTCTCTGCTACCGTTGCCCACTCAGAAGAAGAAACCTGCAAGCTCATTGAAGAAGGCTTTGAGTACGTCTGCGATTTCGGAGCTAACAAAATCTTTAGGAAAAGGAAGTAAAATGAACTGCTATAAAATATTTAGTAATAGACCGGGAATCAGACAAAAGCATGTTAAAGTGGACCGGGGGGGATTTGAACCCCCGACCTCTTGAGTGCAAGTCAAGCGTTCATACCAGCTGAACTACCGGCCCGTTGCGTAGCCAAACTTGATGCATATCTTTGATATTTAGGTTTTGTTTTTTCAACAGAGATAACCAGTTGGCGGAATTTATGCTTCCATTCCCAAATACAGCTCCCCACCGAAAGGCAGAACCCTTAAAGTTAAATTCGCAGGTGCCCACATTGTTTTGGGATGATTATGCTGGATTTTAGGACGGTAAAAATTGCTCCGACGGTTGACTGCAACGTCATTTTGGGGCAGGCTCACTTCATTAAAACCGCTGAAGACCTCTACGAGGCATTGGTTAACGCGGCTCCCACAGTCAAGTTCGGGTTGGGTTTCTGTGAAGCGTCGGGACCTTGCCTTGTTCGCCACGAGGGCAACGATGCGGAACTGCGCAAGTTGGCAGCAGAAAAAACCTTCGAGCTGGGCTGCGGACACAGCTTCCTCATCTTCCTTAAAGGCGCCTACCCCCTAAACGTGCTAGACAAAGTCAAACACACCCCCGAAGTTTGCCAAATCTTCGCTGCCTCCGCTAACCCGCTTGAAGTTGTGGTGGCTGAAACAGAGCAGGGACGAGGCATAATGGGCGTAGTGGACGGCGCCAAAGCCAAAGGAATCGAGGGCGAGGCTGAATTGGCGGAGAGGCGGGGTTTTCTGCGCAAAATAGGCTACAAACTTTAAGCTTACCGTTAGGTTAGCTCTACCATAAACTATTTTAATTGTGATTTTTTTAAGTTGACTTTAAAACAAATCTGGATGATTTTTTATGGCGTCATACGAGAAAAACATGGCTCAAATCAAAGCTTACAAGCAAGAGCAAGAAGAAGAGCAGAAACAACTCAAAGAGCGCATGGGCAAAATTAAACATAAAATCGCCATCATAAGCGGCAAAGGCGGCGTCGGCAAAAGCACTGTAACGGTGAATTTGGCGGCGGCTTATGCTATGCAGGGTAAAAAAGTCGGCGTATTAGATGCAGATATCCATGGCCCAAGCGTGCCCCGTCTCTTAGGTGTGGAGGGCAAAAAGGTTAAGGCGTCCCCTATTGGAGCTTTTCCCATTGAAGGACCCCTGGGCATCAAAGTTATGTCGATTGCGTTCTTCTTGGATGAGCAGTCGCCTACGATTTGGCGTGGACCACTCAAGATGCGCGCCATCAAACAGTTTATGACTGAAGTGGTTTGGGGTGAACTGGATTACCTCTTTATCGATTTGCCGCCGGGGACAGGCGATGAGCCTTTGAGTGTGGCGCAGTTGCTTCCGGATCTTGACGGCGTTGTCATCGTTACTATGCCTTCCCAGTTGTCCAGCAACATCGTTAAAAAAGCGGTAACGTTCGCTGAAACGCTCAACATGAAAATCATTGGTGTTGTGGAGAACATGAGCGGATTTATCTGCCCACACTGCGGTGTGAAAACTGAGATTTTCGGTTCGGGCGGCGGCGAAAAAATGAGCAAAGAAGTCGGCGTGCCGTTTTTAGGCAGCATACCTATTGACCCCAGCATTGGTGTGGAGTGCGACAAGGGTGCGCCGTTTGTGTGTGCCAGCAAGGAGTCGGCTGCGACTAAGGCGTTTATGGAAATTGTTGGTAAAGTTGACGTTTTCTTGAAGGCGTCGGCTAAGCCTGAAGAGTAAACTTAGCGAGTTTACTTATTTTTTATTTTTTTTGTAAAAGTTTTTTGGAATGTAAAAAGAGATGGGAGTGCTAAAAATACTCCGTCGCGTTCAGGATGGTTTACGCTTTGGTTAGAGTTATCTCTATCGTGGAAACCATTCTGGACCTGTTTTCGCCTTCTCTTGGTGGCATCTCAGCGGTACCGATTGCGATTTTGGTGACTTTGAGGTCTTTGATGAAGCGGCTTCTGGTGATTTCTGCGACATCGACTGCTGTGGTGATTGCTTGGCCTCTGGCTTTTAGGGTTATTTCTTTTTGGGACCCACTTGAGAATGCGGTTATGATGGCGAGCACGTAGCTCATGGGTGGTTTATTTCCGACGAAGATTACGTCACTAGCTTTTTCAGACATTTTCATTTCACTCCTTTTTTGTATGGTTTTTGCGATGAATTAACGTTCAAGCTGTCTCTGCTGTTTTAGACTTTGAACGTTACCTGTTTAGTACGCCAAACTTCCTTATAAATAAGCTTTCATTATACTCAAACCGACGGCTAAGTGAAGGGATGATTGGGGAACTTGCAGCTTTAGGAGCAGCCCTCAGCTGGGCAGTTGCGCCTATACTGTACCGCAAAGCATTATGCAGCACTAAACCAGTTTCAGCAAACATTGTACGTAACGCCACCAATGCCGCCGTCTTAGCTGCTGTGCTTTTGGGTTTCGGGTTAGCAGGCACATTGGCGGGTTTACCGCTGTGGGTTGTGGGCGTGGTTGTGGCAAGCGCAGTTTTAGGGTTAGGCATCGGCGACACCCTCTACCTTTACGGGTTAAAAATGTTAGGCATGTCGAGGGCGGTTCCGCTGGCAGCCTCTTACCCGCTGTTCAGCCTTGTTTGGGCGGTGCTTTTTTTGCGTCAGCAACTGCTGTTTACAGCGGTTCTGGGTGCGGCGGTTATCCTTGGAGGCATCTGGTTGCTTAGCAGCCAAAAAACCGTCTATGAAACCGAAATCCGCGGCAGAGCTGCGTGGAGGGGCACTGCGATTTGTTTGGCGGCGGCGTTTGTGTGGTCAGTCAGCATCACGGGCATGGACACGGCGGTTATGTCGATTAAGATGGATGGTTTAGCCGCTAACTTTGCCGTCGTCACCGTCCGCATCGCCTCCATTGCCATTATCCTTTTGGCGTTGGCGCCGCTGATTGACCGCGACCGCGGTTACCTTAAAATGACCCGCAAAACAGTCCTAACCCTGTGTGTGGGCGGTTTAATCGCTAACGGCTTAGGTTGGGTGCTTATGAACATCAGCTTTCAAAACATCGTCGCATCCCGCGCTATACCGATTTCTTCGACGTCGCCGTTGTTTGCTGCGTTGGCGGGGTTCCTGTTTTTCCGTGAAAAAGCCACTTTCAAAACTATAGCTGGCGCAGTCGCAGTCGTGGCGGGCATCGCCTTGATATTCTTCATTTAAAGGTTGATTGGGGCAAAGCGTTACGGTTTTATACTGCGACCTTAAAGGAAGGTACATTTAAGGAGAAAGCGCCTAATGTCGGTGTCGCCTGGTCTTAGGGAAATTTTGGCAAGAAGAATCGCTGGTGAAATCATTCTTTCAAGCCGGCCGGGGTCTACGATGCGTAAATGGCGTGAACTTTTTGCTGTTTCGCAGACCAGCCTAAGCGACGTCATGCGGTTGTCCTCCTCGGTTATAAGCGACTACGAAAGCGGCAGAAGACAGAGCCCGGGAGCTAAATTTATCCGTCGATTTGTGTTGGCGCTTTTGCATATTGATGAGGAGCGGGGTAGCCGTTTTATTCGAGAATTCGCTAAACTCACCAGTTCTCCAAGCATGGCTGTGGTGGACCTCAGGGAATTCCCTATTCCTGTGCGGGTGGAGTACTTCTGTAAAGCCATTGGCGGCGAAGTGGTGGCGTGCCAAGATAAAATCGTTAAAGAAGTCAACGGCTACACAGTCGTGGACAGCCGCCGCGCAATCGAAGCATACAGCGGCTCAGACTATGCGCAGCTCTTCGGCGCCTCCACGGAACGCGCCTTGATATTCACAAACATTGACGAAGGCAGCTTACCCATGATGATTGTGCGGGTCAGCAGCCTCAAACCCAAAATCATCGTCTTCCACAAAACACAGCCAGACGAAGAAGCCAAACGCATAGCGCAGTACGAGCAGATACCGCTGATTTACTCCTCCGCAGCCACCTTGGAACAGCTCGTTATGTCGCTAAGAAAACTCTACCGCATCGCTCTGCGGGTTAAGCTGGGAAAGAAAAAGGTAAGACCACCACCAAAAATAAGCGCATAGTTGGTAGCTCGCTGAGCATAAAAGGAGACAAACCTTTTGTTGTCTTGTGAAATCAAAAGCAGCGGCTTTTTTCTTCTACGACTAGAAAACAAAAAAAAGCAAAAAAGGCAGTTAGGGGAACCTTCTGGGGTCAGTATCTATGTCCACAATAGTCGGCTTTTTAGACGCCAAAGCCCTATCAACAGCGGCTTCCAAATCTGATGGCTCAGTTACTTTGATGCCTAAGCCGCCTGAGTGCTCAGCGAAATCTGCAAAGCTATAGTCATGCAACTCCGTTTGCCACCCTTGGTAACCTTCGACTTTTTGCTCTTGCATAATCATCCCAAGATGCTTATTGTTTATCACGAACACCTTGATTGGCAAATTGTACTTGTGCGCCGTGAGGAAATCGCCTAAAACCATGGTTAAGCCGCCGTCGCCTGTCAAGCAAATCGTTTGCCGTTCAGGATACGCCAACGCTGCCACCAACGCCCCCGGCAAGCCAAACCCCATCGTTGCAAGGTTGCCGCTCATCACCAGCTTCTGAGAGCGTTTCATGCGGAAGTTTCTGCCAAACCACCAACAGTTCTCCCCAACATCCAAAGATATTACTGCGTCAGCTGCAACTTTTTCAGTTAAGACCTTCATTATGTAGGGGGGACGTATGGGTTTTTTCGACGAGTCGGCTTCTTTTTCGATTTGGTTAAGCCATGCTGTTTTGAGTTTCGCGATTTCAGCGAGGTAGCTTTGGTTGTTTTTAGCTTGAACCTTCGTTGTTAACTTGGGGATTAAGACTGCGCTGTTACCAAGCAAACCAGCCTCAACAGGGTAACGCCGCGCAATCATCAAGGGATTAATATCAATCTGCACCGTGCGTTTTTGGGGAATCTGCGACAAATCAGCAAACGACACACCCATAGCAACCATCAAATCCGCCTTCTCCATCAACTCGCCCGCAGCGGTAGAGCCCACTCCGCCATGGCAACCAACATAGAGCGGCTCCACATCGTCAACTAAGCCTTTGCCCTTAAACGTTGAAAGTATGGGGGCACCGATTTTGTTAGCTAATCGAAGCACTTTGGTGCCTTGTCCCCGGCAGCCCTGCCCCATTAAAACAACCGGACGCTCAGCTGCATCCACGATTTTAGCGGCTTTCTCAACCAACCAATCCTCCTGACCGTAGGCAAGGTTGGGCATTCTGCCCTCAAACTGCTGCAACTCAGCCGTGTAAGGCAACTTCTGCACATCATTGGGCACGCCGATATGGGCGACGCCCTGATCTACTAAAGCATGTTTAATGGCTAAAGTCGCCAGCATAGTGGTTTGATCCTCCGTCATCAGCGTTTTGTTATAAACGCTAATCGGCTGGAAAAAAGCCTGATGATCAATTTCTTGAAGCGACCCTCTGCCGATTAATTTACGCGGCACCATACCCGTCAACGCCAAAACAGGAGCATGATCCAACTGAGCATCATAGAGCCCCGTGGCGAGATTAGTGGTTCCCGGACCCGAAATCCCCAGACAAGCCGCCACGTGACCAGTTAGTTTGCCGTATGCGGACGCCATAAACGCAGCCGTTTCTTCGTGGCGTACTTGGATGTATCGGATTTTGTTGTCGGCTTTGCGGATGGCTTCAACAATGCCCAAAGTGGAGGTGCCGGGAATGCTAAACACGAATTTGACTCCCCACAGTGCAAGCTGATTTATGAGTACGTCGGAAACGGTGCTTTCAGGCTTCTTTTCCGCTTTAGCTTCAGTTGCGCTTTCGCTTAACAGAATAAAGGCAGATTTTGGTGCACCGCAGATCGGGCAAACCCATTCGGCGGGTAAATCTGTGAATTTGACTTTTTCTTTTGCATCGTCATAAATCCAGTTGCAGACTGTACACCTATATTTTGCCATAAGCATCCTCTCAAAAACATTAAAACTAAGCTGCTTCAAACTTATCAGGTTATTGGAATCAAGGCTGAGTGGTGTTCTAAGATATAGCATTATATCTGATTTTAGCTGAAGTATCGTATAGTGAGACGATGCCCAAGATAAGCAAAACCGTCGCCATAGCAACATCACTAATTGCTTTAGTTTTGATTATCTTCACTGTAATCTATATTCACGCAACCTTAACTCCAATGTCTACCCCACCAATCCATTTGATAGTTGACACAACTTTCACAGTGGACGCTAACTCGTACAAGGCTTAAAACTTTTCAATACCTCCCGAAACTTTTAACCAAGTTAGCGGATCTTTTTCAGCAGAAAACTCCCTCATTAGAGTGTTCATCTGGGACAACACAGCATTTACAAACTGGCAAAACGGTCAGGTATCTTGGAACCCCGTAGGAAGAACCTTAAGCTTCTACGACAGCGGTTTCACAACAGACGGAACAATAGATTCCGCTTTTTTCAGTGGGACCTACTGTGGCTTATTTATTTACAAAAACAACTCGACCCTGCCTGTGAACATGACTTCAGACGCATATTTCTGGTACATACCCAATTAACAGTACAAACTAAAAATCGAACTATTCATAAACTGCTTCTCCCAAACTATTGAATTAGAGGATATTTATCATGGATAATTGGGATGTCATAATAGTCGGCGCCGGCTCAGCTGGATGCGCCGCAGCCATTTACGCAGTACGAAGTGGACTAAAAGCTCTTGTTTTAGACGAGAAATTCGCAGGCGGCGCCATAGCCGACTCCCCGAAAATTGTCAACTACCCTGGGGTTGCCGAAATCAGCGGCGGCGAGTTAGCAATGAAAATGGCTGATCACGCTCGTAGTTTAGGCGCAGAAATCCATGATGTGGAAGCAGTAACCGCTCTGGATTTGAAGGGCGAAGTTAAAACTGTAACCACTACGGCAGGCAGCTATCAAGCTAAAGCAGTTATACTCGCCACTGGCTCGCACTATAAGGAAGTCGGGGCGAAAGGTGAGAAAGAGTTCCGCGGCAGAGGCGTAAGCTATTGTGGAGTCTGCGACGGTCCATTTTTCAAGGGCAAACACGTGATGGTGGTCGGCGGCGGCAACTCGGCCCTCACCACATCGCTGTACCTTTCCGGTTTGGCTTCTGACGTTACGGTTGTGCATAGGCGTGAGAGTTTTCGCGCTGAAGAATCTCTTGCTCGGGACGTTTTAGGCTCAGGGAACGTGAAGATTCTTTGGAACACTGAAGTGCAAGAAATCAAGGGTGACAAGCAAGTTAAATCCGTACTGTTAAAAGACAGTAAGACGGGGCAGATAAGTGAGGTCGAAGTGAACGCGGTGTTTGTTCAAGTTGGCGAGGCTCCTAACAGTCAACTAGCGGTTCCAAGCGGCGTCGAAGTTAACGAGCACGGCTATGTTAATATCGACATTCACCAGCGCACAAACATCGAGGGTGTTTTTGCGGCTGGGGATGTTACGACTCATCCTGTTAAACAGGTGGGTACGGCGGTTGGGCAAGGTATTACTGCGGCGTTGGAAGCCTACACCTATATTCGGCGCCCATACTACAAGCGGTAAACCCGCTTTGTTTTTCTTTGATTTAGAGAGAGCTTTAGCAGCGTTTTTTTGTAAAGCCCCGCTCGTCAACTTTTTACTTAAAACCAAACAATCAATACGTTTGTTAAGCTCTCATTATATAAGGAATTTCCATTTTTTCAAGGGTAAGGATTATATTAAGCTAAAAACCTTTTTGAGCCTTCGAAGCTTCTAGCCATTATGCTAAGAGCACAGAAGAGGTTTGCTAATGAGTGAGAAATGTCTCGCTGCAGTTGAGATTAACCAAGACCTGTGTAGCCGATGCTACGTGTGCCAATCCATCTGCCCCTACCAAGCCATTAATCGTGATGAAAGCGGCAAAGTAGAAATCAACTTAGAGGATTGTCAAGTTTGTGGTATCTGTTACAGTGCCTGCCCAGCTTCAGCAATAAACATGCAGTATTATACTTACGATAACTTATCCGAGTACCTTAAAGCGGCTCAAGCCAAAGCACCTAAAACTGAAACGTTGGTTTTGATGTGCCGCGGCAACTCACCGAACACGGGCGAAATAAAAAACATCCTGAAAGAGCAAGGCTTGAAAGTCGATGATTACCTTGCACTTCGATTGCCTTGTGCTGGTCGAGTTCCAACAGACTTCATTTTCGAAGCTCTCAACTTAGGCATCAAAAACATCGTTTCTGTCCAATGCGAGGATCCCTTCTGTCGCTACAAAGAAGGCACCAAAATCAACACCCGCAGACTGATCTTAGCTAGATCGGTGCTCAAAGACCTCGGCTACCCTGAAAATGTTGTTAGAGTTATAAAGTACAGCCGCAAAGCCGTTTATGACGTGCTTGAATGCGTTGGCTGCGACAAATGCATCTTTATCTGCCCATATGGCGCTCTAGAATTCGAGCCGTTTGCCACTCCAAAACTCAACGAGGATAAATGTGTCGGATGCGGAGCATGCCAGCTGGTTTGTCCACACCACGCCATCCAAGTCAAAGGCTTCGAATTCGAAGACGTGCTCAAACGTTACGGTGGCTCAGCAAAAAAACTCATCGAGCAAGGCAAAGGTCCCGCAGTGTTGGCTTTTGTTTGCCAGTGGTCAGAGTTCTCAGCGTTAGATAACCCCAACGAGGCGTTTGAGGGCAAAAACGTGTTGACGCTTGAGGTGCCCTGCTTCAAATCACTTGATCCTGTTCATGTCGTTAACGCATTAAACTGCGGCTTCGACGGCGTCATGGCAGTAGTCTGCAGTTCCAAAGACTGCAAACTCCAAGAAGGAAGAGATACTGCTGAACGCAACTTGGGTGTCATGCTTGATGTGCTCAAAAAGGAAGGTTTGCTGGAGCGGTTCCAACTCTATGAGGAGTCACCGCGTTGTGCAGGCGACTTCAAAGCTAACTTTGAAGCGTTTTACGAGAAAATCCAGAACTTAGCCAAAGACTCAAAAGTGGAGGTACCGAAAGAGTGTATAAAATAATCGCTAAAACTGAGCTTGTGCCAAAAATCAAGCTCTTCGAAGTTGACGCCCCCGACATCGCAGCCAAAGCCCGCCCCGGACAATTCCTAATCGTCATACATGGCAAAATGGGCGAGCGTATTCCGTTGACCATCTGCGGCTACGACGCCAAAAAAGGCACAGTTTCGTTTGCTTTCCACGAAGTTGGCAAAAGCACCAAAGACTTCGGCAGACTCAACGTAGGCGACGAAATCGACAACGTCACTGGCCCGTTGGGTAATCCGTCCGAAATTAAAAACTTTGGCAAGGTGCTCTGCGTGGGCGGCAGCGTCATGATTGCGCCGCTTCTGCTGCAATCTAAAGCCATGAAAGACGCCGGTAACCACGTAACTACAGTCATCGGTGCCCGCACAGAACCCTTCATAATGATGGAGGAGGAAGCTAAGCAGTACAGCCACAAAGTTTTGGTTTCCACTGATGATGGCTCTAAAGGCTACAAAGGCTTAGATTTCCTCGTTGAGTTGCTTAAGAAAGAAAAGTTTGACCGCTGCGTCGTCATGGGCCCTGTAATTTTAATGAAGGATGTTTCGGCAATCACTAAGCCTTATGACATTCCAACAATTGTGACGACTACGCCGATTATGATTGACGGCATGGGCATGTGCGGCGTTTGCCGCGTCACCGTCGGAGGCAAAATGATGTTCGGCTGTGTTGACGGACCCGAATTTGACGGTCACCTAGTTGATTTTGACGAGTTGATTCTGCGTCAGAGAACAATGCTTCCCGAAGAACGCTTAAGCAGTGTTCTCTCAGAGTTGCATGAACATGGAGGTTGCAAGTGTGGCAGAAACAAAGCCTAAACCGAAGTTAAACAAGAAAGCAGTTGAAATGGCAAAGCAGAACCCTAAAGACCGCGCTAAAAACTTTGGCGAAGTCGCGTTAGGCTATACTGAGGAGGAAGCTCAAGAAGAAGCTAACCGTTGCCTACAGTGCCCTAACCCGCTTTGTCGAACCGGATGCCCCGTTGAAGTGCCGATTCCGCAGTTCATAAAAGCCATCAAAGAGAAGAATTATGCTGAAGGCATCCGAATCATTAAAACCAAGAACGCTTTACCCGCGGTTTGTGGACGTGTTTGCCCGCAGGAGGAGCAGTGCCAGAAGCGCTGCGTAATCGGCAGGATGGGTGAACCCGTTAGCATCGGGCGTTTAGAGCGGTACTTGGCGGATTGGGAGCGAAGCCATGGTTTCCAGTTGCCTCCTAAGGCTGAGCCGACCGGCAAAAAAGTTGCGGTTGTGGGTGCTGGTCCCGCGGGCTTAACTGTTGCAGCGGACCTCATTAAGTTAGGGCATGCAGTTACCATTTTCGAGGCTTTGCATGTGGGCGGCGGTGTGCTCTCTTATGGTATTCCCGAGTTCCGTTTGCCCAAAGCTATCGTGCAAAATGAGGTGGAGTACGTGCAAAAGTTGGGCGTTGATCTTAAACTGGGCAACCTGGTTGGGCGCATCCACACTATTCCTGAACTGATGAAGGAAGGCGGCTTTGACGCGGTCTTTATCGGTTCCGGTGCAGGTCTTCCGCAGTTCACTGGTTCGCCGGGTGAAAACTTGGGCGGCATATACAGCGCCAACGAGTTCCTTATCCGAGTAAACCTAATGAAGGCGTTCCAGTTTCCTGAAGCTGACACGCCTATCCGTGTAGGCAAGCATGTGGTGGTTATCGGCGGCGGCAACGTCGCGATGGACTGCGCCAGATGCAGCATGAGATTGGGTGCATCGGTTTGCCTTTTGTACCGGCGTGGACGAGAAGAGTTACCTGCTAGGTCTGAGGAAATCGAGAACGCTGAAGAGGAAGGCTTAGTGTGCAAGTTTTTGGCGGCTCCATTGGAGTTTTACGGGGATGAGAAGGGCTGGGTTAAAGCCATGAAATGCATCGCTATGGAACTTACCGAACCCGACGCCAGAGGCCGCCGCGGAGTCAAAGCTATTCCAGGCAGCGAATTCGTCATGGAAACCGACACAGTTATAATCGCCATCGGACAAACCCCCAATCCCATCATACAACGCACTACCGAAGGCTTGCAAAGCGATCCTAAACACGGTACCATATGTGTTAACGAAGACGGCAAAACCAGCCTAAACGGAGTTTATGCAGGCGGCGACGTCGCAACTGGCGCAGCAACCGTGATTAGCGCGATGGGCGCAGGCAAACGTGCCGCCAGAGCAATGCATGAATACCTGATGAACAAGAAGTAGGGCGCTTTTTAGCCCCTTTTTTCGTTTTGGTTATTCAAATAACTCGTTTTTTAGTTTTCTAGTAGTAGAAGAAGAGGGTCGCTGCCTACTACATCATCTACGGCTCAATGTGGGCAACTGCTTTTCTGTTTGTGTAAATGATTCAGATTGCTTACTGGTTGAGGCGGCTTGTACAGTCTGCCTTTAATGCACAGAAACAGGATTGATTGTTGATCAGCCTGAAGTTTAACCCACCAAGTTAGAGAGGACCTCGTAGGCTTTGAGGCTGTCCTTCTTATCCACAACCATGATGGTTTCAGTCCAGCAACTGATAAACTCAATAACGTTGATGTTCTGCTCCGCCAACAACGTCGCAAGAAAAGCAACAACACCAGGCGTAGCCTCCAACTCCTCCGGCGAATGCACCACAATCATAGTGCAGTTCTCATGCTTCACCAAAGCGTTAATTCGTTCAGGGAGCTCGTTACGGTCAAGGAGATATACGAATTTGTCAAGCAAATCCACCTTCATGCCTGCCTCCTGGTTGAGTTCTTTGGCGGTGATGATGACGGATTTGCGGTCGTAAACTGCGACGCCGCTACGCTTGAGTAGCGCCAAAACCTTTTCCTCACGCTTCTGGCGGTGTTTCTGCAGCTCCTCGCTGTAGCGGCGCAGGGCGGCTTTTATGGCGGAGGTGTCGGTGACTTTAAGTTCTTTTTGGAGTTGGCGAGATAGTTCGCTTAGGTTAACGATGCCTTTCTCTAATGCTTCGAGGAGGTAGGGTTTGTTTCTTAGGTGGTTGCGGACGTCTTGAGCTACGGTCATGGTCCAGTGATGTATCAAATGGGACATAAAAAGTTTTAATGCACCGCGGGGTCACTTAGAAAATCCCAAAGAAGAGCTCCACGTCTTCTGCTTGGATAACTGCGCCAAAAAGCAATTCAGTAGTTACTTTTTCAATAACAGGTGGAACACTATAATTAATTTGTAATGATTGCAAAGTTAGGTCAAAAGCAAGTTTTCCTTTAGTCAGGAAACATCAACAAGGACTAGTCAAGAACCATGTACAAGAAGCTTTTAAACTAACTTTTTCAGTTAAAAATCGTGCAAAAAAGACGCGGATCTTTGACTATTCTGTTAGCGATAATTGTTATATGTTCCATAGTTCCACTTAAACTGGCAACAGTTAGCGCACAATCTAAAACTATAGTGGTGCCCGACAATTACTCAACTATTCAAGAATCCATAGACAACGCAGTTCCAGGTGACACCGTGTTTGTTAGGGCTGGATTTTATCCTAACGATTTTAATAACTATGGCTTAATTATCAATAAACCCTTGACATTAACAGGCGAAAACCCAGAGACCACAATCATTGACGCAAACTATAGAGGAGGCCATTACAGACTCCAAGCAATAATAAACATAGAGTCAGACAATGTTTCGATTTCAGGATTCAAACTGAATAATTTTTTCAAAAATGTAACAATGGAGCAACTTGAGGGACGTTATTACGCCAATGACCCCCGAACGTTTGATATTAGAGCTTCGACAACTGGTATTTTGCTTGACGGATATTCCAACTGCAAAACTAACCAAATCGAAATCTCCGAATGTGACACCGCTATTAGTATGAGTTTTTGCAAGAACAATATTATATCAGAAAATGCCATCCAAAATAGCGACAAAGGAATTACTGATAGTTACGGTGCAAACGATTTCATATCCAAGAACACTTTTAGCAATGTCAGTGTCGCAATTGATTGTCATGTCTCCAATATCACGATAGATAATAACATAATTTCCAAGGGAAACAGCGGAATACGTCTTTACGGTGAAGAGTCAGGTTTTGTCCATGATAATATTATAACTAAAAATGCAGATATGGTTTGCAGTTTTTGGTAGGTTGCCAGAATTGTTCAGTTTTCAGAAATGATTTCAGAAATAACAATATAGGAATTAATCTGGAAAATATGCCAGCTAACGAATTTTCCAATGCTGGGATAGGTAACGTCGTCTACAAAAACAACTTTGTGGATAATACAAAGAACGTTTTGGTGAACAAAAGTTATTTGGCGAGCAACGATACTGCACTATCTGGGATTACGGCTCAGGTATCTTGGGATAATGCTGTTACGGGGAACTTCTGGAGCGACTATAATGGTTCGGGTTTTTATGTTATCGACCAGAATAACGTTGATCACCACCCGCTTTCCCAACCGTTGGATAATTCAACTGATATGTCAACTCCGAACTTGGCATTAATCATTATCGCTGCCCTAATAGCGTTAATTATCCTTGCATTTTTGGTCTATAGAAGGTATCGAAAAACCATGCCTGAAACATCCTGGCCTGAAAAATAATCTAGTTTTTCATATTAAACGCAAACGGTTGGTCGGCTGCCAAAGGGATGTTTGAGTTTTCTTTATTACTTTATGTGACTATACGTTTACTTGAAACGCGATCCGGGAAGTGTGAACTATTTTTTTTGGTGGATGTATCAAATGGTGCATAAAACCCCTATAAAGTAACAAAAAAGTCACAACGTTTAAAAGAACAGCCCTTAAGGTATGGGAAAAACAAATCGAAAATAAAAACGGGGGACCCAACTATGGCAGATAAATATGTGTTAGCTTACTCAGGCGGATTAGACACATCCGTGTTAATCAAGTACCTCCAAGAGAAACTTAACGCTCAAGTTATAACCGTCACCGTCGACGTCGGCCAAGGCGAAGACCTCAAAGCCGCCGAAGACAAAGCTAAAAAACTCGGCGTCTACAAACATTTTTCGATAGACGCTAAAGAGGAGTTCTGCAAAGACTATATTTTCCCAGCCATTAAAGCCAACGCTCTTTACGAAGGCAAATACCCAATTAGCACAAGCCTCAGTCGCCCCCTAATAGCGAAGAAAATGGTGGAGATCGCAGAGAAGGAAGCAGCGGCAGGCTTAGTTCACGGCTGCACCGGACGCGGCAATGACCAGGTGCGCTTCGACGTCACCTTAGGTGCTTTGGCTCCGGGCAAACAAATCATTGCCCCAGTGCGCGAGTGGGGTTTAACCCGCGACGAAGAAATCGAGTACGCTAAAACAAAAGGCATCCCCATCTCAGAGAACGCCAAGAAATACAGCATCGACGCCTCTGTGTGGGGCCGCGCCATCGAATGCGGCTTACTTGAGGACGCCAATAATGAGCCTCCAGAGGACGCTTACGAGTGGACTGCGTCGCCTGAGAAGGCACCGGACAAACCCGAAGTCGTCACCATCGGCTTCGAGAAGGGTGAGCCTGTTTCGGTTAACGGCAAAAAACTCAAGCCGTTGGCGCTTATTGAGGAAGTTAACAAAATCGCCGGACGAAACGGCGTCGGCAGAATCGACCACATCGAAGACCGCGTCGTGGGCTTGAAATCCCGAGAAGTCTACGAGTGCCCCGCCGCAGTGGTTATTTTAGAGGCGCATAAAGACCTTGAAAAGATGGTTATGACCCGCCACCAAGTTCTTTTCAAGCAGCAAATCGACGCCGAATGGGTGTTTTTGGCATACGCCGGCTTATGGGTTGACCCGCTTAAAAACGACTTAGACGCCTACATCAACAGTTCACAGGAAAACGTGACGGGCGAAGTCAAAGTTAAACTCTTCAAAGGCAGCCTCATCGTAATCGGACGCAACTCCCCAAACAGCCTCTACGACAAAAACCTCGCAAACTACAACATCAAAACCAGCTTCAACCAAAGCTACAGCAAAGGCTTCATCGAACTCTGGGGCTTGCAAACGCGGATGTACAATTCGCTTAAAGCCGCCAGCAACAAGCCAAAAGGCAAGGCTAAAAAAGCCTAAATTTTTAGGGGGCTAAACAGTGTCCAAGATGCTGCATGGCGGAAGACTCGGCGAAGTCCGCAGTGACGTAGCCAAATTCTGCTCGTCCCGCAAAGATGATGCACGCTTAGCTGACGCTGTTTTAGCCATAAACAAAGCCCACGTTGCCATGCTCCTTGAACAGAAAATCATAGCTGCCGATGTGGGCGCAAAAATATTGGCGGCACTGCAGAAACAGGACAGCCAGAACCTTGACCCCAACGCTGAAGACGTACACATGGCAGTCGAAGAAACCGTCTTGGCATCAACGGGTCCGGAAGTGGGCGGCAACCTGCATATTGCTAAGAGCCGTAACGACCAAACCGCCACCGCCATCCGCATCGCACTCCGCCAAAAACTGCTAACATTGATGGATGAGGTCGTGGCGATGCAGCAGGCTCTCCTCCAATCTGCAGCACAACACACAGAAACCATTATCCTAGAATATACTCACCTGCAAGCAGCGCAACCAGTAACCTACGCGCATTACTTGCTCATGCACATCGGCGTTTTAGGCCGCGACCTGCAACGCCTAACCTGCGCCTACCACCGCGTTAACCTTTGCCCATTAGGCGCAGGCGCCCTGGCAACCACCAGCTTCCCCATAAACCGGGAACGCACAGCCGAACTGCTGGGCTTCGACGACGTGCTCGACAACTCTTTGGATGCGGTGGGCAGCAGAGACTTCATACTAGAAACCCAGGCGGCACTGGCGTTGCTTGCCGTGAACTTAAGCCGCTTCGCAGAAGACCTCATCGTCTGGAGCAGCGCCGAATTCGGCACCATAGAGTTGCCTGACGAGTTCACTTCCACCAGCAGCATCATGCCCCAAAAGAAAAACCCCGAAGTCCTCGAAGTAATCCGAGCCCGAGCAAGCTACGCTTTGGGCGACTTCGTAGCCGCCGCCGGCATCATCAAGGCTTTGCCGACAACATACAACTTGGACTTACAGGAAGTTACCCCCAAACTTTGGGCAGCCACCGACAATTTGGAGGCGTCGCTGCGGATTTTCACGGCGCTGGTTCCCAACATTAAAGTTAAAACTGCCGGCGTCGAAGCCAAAGCCGCGTCAGGATTCGTGGCAGCCACCGAAGTCGCTAACATGTTAGTTCGCGAGTACGGCGTGGCTTTCCGCACTTCCCACAAAATCGTCGGCTCAC
This sequence comes from uncultured archaeon, assembly GCA_963716035.1. Lineage (GTDB taxonomy): Archaea > Thermoproteota > Bathyarchaeia > Bathyarchaeales > Bathycorpusculaceae > Bathycorpusculum. The sequence continues at coordinate 1,011,645 of OY970286.1, forward strand.
TCGTCAAAGCGCTCATAGACGAAAAGAAAACCCTCAACGACGCCACTCCGCAGATGCTAGAAAAAATAGCTTTGGAAGCCTCAGGCGTCAAGTTAACGGTTAAAAGCATGGATATAGTTTCATGCATAAATCTGCGCAAACTAATCGAAACATATAAAGTGCAAGGCGGACCTTCACGGAAAGAAACTCTGCGGTCCATCAAAAAACACGAAAAAACCCTCACTACAGACACAAAAAGCTTAGCTGACCTCAAAAAAGCAGCTGCCGACGCTGAAGACACGCTCAACAACACGGTAAACGGTTACCTAAACCAAAAAACCAAAAACAGTAAAACTTGAAAATTTAAAATGATAGGTTGAATAGGGCTTTGGCTCCACAAGATAGCACGTCCAAAAAAATTAGAAAAGCGGTTCTGCTTCTCGAAGACGGAACGTCATTTATCGGTAAAGGTTTTGGTGCAACAGCAAAAATTTCAGGCGAAGTGGTTTTCTCCACCCAAATGGTGGGTTACCCTGAAGCTTTGACGGACCCGTCGTATAAGGGGCAGGTTTTAACTTTCACTTACCCTATGGTGGGCAACTATGGCGTCCCCGACAAAGTCATGGACTGCGGGTTGCCGCTTTACTTTGAAAGTGAACACATTCAACCTCAAGGCTTAATCATCCATGAACTCTGCCACGAACCCTTCCACTGGGCATCCAACCGCACCCTGGACAAGTGGCTCGCAGACGAAGGCGTCCCCGGCATCTACGGAGTAGACACCCGAAGATTAACCAAAAAACTCCGTACCCACGGAGTCATGCTTGGCATCTTGCAAGTTTTCGAAGAAGGCGAAGAACCCGACATGGAAGCCCTTCTGAAAAACTGCAGAAGCATTGCTGACCCCAACCAAACCAACCTCGTCAAAGAAGTCTCCACTAAAAAACCAGTCATTTACAGCGTCGACGGCAAACGCACCGTTGTCTTAATCGACTGCGGCGTAAAATACAGCATCATACGCAACCTCCTACGAAGAGGCATAAACGTTATCCAAGTACCATACGACACCTCCGCTAAAGACGTCCTATGCTACAACCCCGACGGCATCTTTATCAGCAACGGACCCGGCGACCCCAAAAAATGCGTCAAAACCATCGAAACCATCCGCGAACTCAGCGACAAAAAGCCGCTGATGGGCATCTGCCTAGGCGCCCAAATCCTAACTCTCGCATTAGGCGGCGACACCTACAAACTCAAATTCGGCCATCGCGCCCAAAACCAACCCGCTTTGGACCTCGAGAGTCGTCGATGCTACATTACCACTCAAAATCACGGTTACGCAGTAAACTTAGATTCGTTAAAAACCACGCCGCTGGAACCCTGGTTTGTTAACCCAAACGACAAAACAACCGAGGGCATTCTACACAAAACTAAACCTGTCTTTGCGGTGCAGTGGCATCCTGAAGCGTCACCGGGACCCTACGACACTGAATTACTGTTTGACAAATTCGCAAAATCTCTGGAGGCACCATAAACATGCCCAAGTTTGACTGGATAAAGAAAGTTCTCGTTCTGGGAAGCGGCGCCATCAAAATAGGCGAAGCGGCTGAATTCGACTACAGCGGCAGCCAATGCCTAAAAGCACTCCGCGAAGACGGCGTCGAAACCGTAATCATCAACCCAAACATCGCAACCATACAAACCGACCCACGCCTCTCAGGCAAAGTCTACCTCCTACCGGTCACACCTGAATTCGTCGAGAAAGTCATCGCAAAAGAACGTCCCGACGGAATTCTCCTCGGATTCGGCGGACAAACGGCCCTTAACTGCGGCTTAGAACTCGAAAAAACCGGCATCCTCCAAAAATACAACGTCAAAGTGCTGGGAACCCCCGTTAAAGCCATCGAAGACACAGGCGACCGCGAAAGATTCCGCCAAGCCATGGAAAAAGCCGGCGTACCATTCCTCAAAAGCAGAGCCGCAACCAGCGTCAAACAGGCGTTGGAAATCGCTGACGAAATTGGCTACCCAGTTATGGTCCGCGTCGCCTACACGTTAGGCGGCAAAGGCGCAGGTGTTGCCCACAACCAACAAGAGCTCAAAGAAATCGCAACCATCGGCATCGCCCAGAGCCGCATCAATCAGGTTCTCGTCGAAGAATACGTGGGGCACTGGAAAGAAGTCGAATACGAAGTTATGCGCGACTACGCCGACAACTGCCTAACAGTTTGCAACATGGAGAACTTTGACCCCATGGGCATCCACACCGGCGACAGCATCGTCGTGGCGCCCTCGCAAACTATGACTAACCGCGAGTACCACGGAATCCGCTCAATTTCAATTAACGCTATCCGCAGCTTAGGTATCGTGGGCGAATGCAACATTCAATGGGCGCTGCACCCCAAATCTGAGGAGTGCCGCGTTATCGAAGTCAACAGCCGCATGTCCCGCAGCTCGGCGTTGGCAAGCAAAGTCACTGGATACCCCCTCGCCTACATAGCGACCAAACTCACCCTAGGCTACACCCTACCCGAACTCATCAACAAAGTGACCGAAGTCACAACCGCCTGCTTCGAACCAGCACTCGACTACATAACCGTCAAAATCCCCCGCTGGGACCTCCAAAAATTCAAGAACGCAGACCGCCACGTCGGACCGCAAATGCGCAGTGTCGGCGAAGTCATGGCGATTGGAAGATGCTTTGAAGAAGCGCTCCAAAAAGCCGTACGCATGCTTGACACAGGCAAAATCGGCTTAGTCTGCAACCCCGAAGACGAAGAACCCGAAACAGAAGAACGCCTCCGAGACGAAATGGCGCACCCCACCGACGAGCGTCTCTACAAAATCGGCAAAGCCCTCAAAATCGGCCTCTCCGTCCGGGAAATCTACCGCATAAGCGGCGTAGACCCATTCTTCCTGTATAAAATCCAAAACATCATCAACATGGAAGAGCAACTCAAAAAGCTCAACCTAGCTGACCCTGAAGCCAAAGAAGTTATTCGCGAAGCTAAACGCATTGGCTTCTCAGACGAGCAAATCGCCGTTTGCCAATGCACCGACGAAAAAAACATTCGTGCCTTCCGCAAAAACAACTGTATCCTCCCCGTCGTGAAACAAATCGACACATTGGCTGCTGAGTGGCCTGCCAAAACCAACTATCTTTACATGACTTACGGCGGAGACGAAGACGACATCGAATTCTCCAAAACCAAAAGCAAAGTGATTGTGCTCGGAGCCGGCGTGTTCCGAATCGGCAGCAGCGTGGAATTCGACTGGTGCGGTGTCAATACGATTTGGGCGCTCAAGAAAAACGGCATAAAAGAAGCCATAATGATCAACTACAACCCTGAAACCGTCAGTACAGACTACGACATATCTGACAAACTATACTTTGAAGAATTAACCGTCGAGCGCATACTGGACATTTACGATAAAGAGTGCCCCATGGGCGTCATTACAAGCGTTGGCGGGCAAATTCCAAACAATCTTTCCATGCCACTCTCGGAGGCAGGCGCCACCATACTTGGCACCTCAGCCCAAGACGTTGACTTAGCGGAGGACAGAAGCAAATTCAGCGCATTACTCGACCAACTCGGCATCCACCAGCCCAGCTGGAGTAAACTTCAATCTATCGAAGAAGCGAAGCGGTTCGCAACCAAAATCGGCTACCCAGTCCTAGTCCGTCCCAGCTACGTTCTGTCTGGCTCAGCTATGCGCGTCGCATACAACGAAGTCGCACTTGAGAACTTCCTCAACTTAGCTGCCAAAGTCTCCCGCGACCACCCAGTTGTCATCAGCAAATTCATAACCCGCGCCAAGGAAGTCGAAGTCGACGGCGTCTCAGACGGCGAAAACGTCTTTATCGGCGCCATTATGGAACACGTTGAAAACGCGGGCGTACACAGCGGCGACGCAACGATGACCATCCCCCCGCAGGCGCTTAAACTCGAAGTGCAGGAAGACATCGAAACAGCAACTATAAAAATCGTTAAGGCACTCAAAATCCACGGACCATACAACATCCAGTACCTTGTAAAAGACGACGTCGTCAACGTAATCGAATGCAACCTTCGAGCTTCGCGATCAATGCCCTTTGTGAGCAAATGCCGAGGCATAAACCTCATTGACCTGGCGACTTTAGCCATGTTAGGTAAAAAAATCGACAAAGTCAAACTTTCTCCCATGCAAGTCGCTCCTCACGTAGGCGTCAAAGTGCCCCAGTTCAGCTTCATGCGGCTCAGCGGCGCTGACCCTGTATTAGGCGTGGAGATGCTTAGCACGGGTGAGGTGGCTTGTTTGGGCGAAACCTTTGCCGACGCATTCAGCAAAGCATTGCAGTCAGCTGAGTTCATGATTCCTCCAAGAGGCGGCAAAGTGCTCATCAGCGTAGGCGGTAACGACGAACGTAAAGCCCGCGTAGTGCCCATTGCTAAAGCGTTTGCAGAGATGAACTTCATCATTTACTCAACTAAGAACACTTCAAAGGTTCTGGAAGAACACGGCATCCGCACTACAGTGCTGCATAAAGTCAAAGACCCCGAAGTCACACCCAATATCCTAGACTACCTGCAGGAACGCAAAATTGACCTCGTCATAAACGTGCCCATGGCTAACCGCAAAAGTAACATGAGCGACATCATAACCGACGGCTACATAATCCGCAGACAAGCAGTAGAATTCAACGTCCCAGTCGTCACTAACTTACAGTTGGCGCAGGCGCTGGTTGATGTTATGCGGCACAAAAACCAGAACGGCAACACAATCCGTAGCTTAAACGAGTACATGGATGATTTGCCCTGGAAACAATGGTAAACGCCCCTTTTTTGGCGTAACCACAATAATTTTTCTTAAAAAATTAAGTTAAAAAAAAGAGAAAGGATCAAGGCATCTCTACATTAATGGTGCTACTGCTTCTTGTGGCTCTAACGTCAACTCGCCTTTGATGAAAGCTAAGAGGTCCTCGTTTATTCGATGCTTAAGCGTCGTGCACATGCCATGAGGCGCCCCTGGGTACACTTTTAACGTTGCGTTTTTGATGAGTTTCACTGAACGCTTAGATGAAATGTCAATGGGCACTACTTGGTCGTCGCTTCCATGCAAAATCAGGGTGGGCACATCGATTTTTCCCAAGTCACTGGTGAAGTCAGTTTCGCTAAAAGCCTTGATGCAGAAGTAAACCGAGGGCAACCCAGCCATCATGCCTTCACGCCAGAACTCGTTACGCACCCCATCCGAAATCACTGTGCCGGCTCGGTTGTAGCCATAGAACATCATGCTGAAGTCCTTGAAGAATTGGCTGCGGTCCGCCAGAACTGCGGCTCGGATCTGGTCAAACGCCGCCAATGGTAACCCTCCTGGGTTGTCGGGGGTTCTAAGCATGATGGGTGGGACAGCGCTGATTAGGACTGCTTTGGATACTCTTTTTGTGCCGTGCCTGCCCATGTAGCGGACGACTTCACCCCCACCCGTCGAGTGACCAACAAGTATAGCGTCTTTAACGAAAAGTTTTTCCATTAACTCGTTTAGGTCGTCGGCGTAAGTATCCATGTCGTTGCCTTCCCACGGCTGACTTGAGCGTCCATGTCCCCGTCGGTCAGCCGCTATGCAGCGGTACCCGCGTGAAGCAAGGAAAAACATTTGGTCTTCAAAAGCGTCCGAGCACAAAGGCCACCCATGACTAAAAACTACTGGTTGCCCGCTGCCCCATTCTTTGTAGAAAAGTTCTGCTCCTTTCACAATAAGTTTAGCCAACAAATTCACCATACACGGGCTTGTAGCATCGGATTTTAGCTTATGTTTTCACAGGCTGTAGCCACAGTACCGCCATTTACTGTTTAGTCGTCTACCCACATTCCTCTGCTTATGCAATTAGTCGGCTGGAAATATGTGCCAAACCATGGTTTCATTCGAGAAAACCTGACCCCAAAAAAACAACCCTTATAAGCAAAGACGTGTACTAAGTGCAAGTTTGCCGGTCATAGGGCGCGGGTTCCACCTGATCCCGTACCGAACTCAGAAGTTAAACCGTGTTCCGTTCCCAGCTGTAGTGTGGTCTTAGGCCACGTGAACCTGGGAAAGCTGGCAACATCTCTTTTCACTTACTAACCTTATTTTAATGTCTTCCACGCTAAAACCCAGTGATTGGAGCGCAAAAACTATGGTGTAGGCGGGTTGGTATTTGCATTTTTGGTATCATTTTCCATGTTTCGTCTTCTTTGCAGCTGTTTTTCCCCCAAGGCGGCTAGTCAAAATTCTGTCAATAATTTTTAAATAGATAGTTGTCAGATGAAAGGCTAATTTGATAGCTGCCTAATATGGGGCAAACCTCTGGCGGGGTGGAGATAAAAGGCTGAAGCGGCTTGGGCAGTCGGTTACGCCGAATTTATCCCTCAATTGCCCGAATATTAGGCAACTATCTCAAAATAAATCTTGGTTATTAGAAGTATAAATAGTTAACGTACTCTAAGTGAGTGTTAACGTAAAATTACTGCGTTTTTTGTGATTTTGTCGCTAAACTGTAAAGTTTTCTATAGAAATTTGCAGTTTAACAGCTGTTTACTTGACTACATTCAAAACCTGAATAACGCAAAAAACCCCTGGAATGCAAGGGGCAACACACAATAAACTTCCCTCCTAAACATAAACCATGAAAACAAATCAAGTCGCTCAAACAACCCCTTTCACCAACCCCCATGGAGTCGACGCCCGAAAAATCTACGCCTCCCCAGACGCCGAAGTCATCCATATGGCTCTAAAACCCGGCGAAGCCCTAAAAAAGCACACCACTCCGGTCGATGTCTTTTTTTATGTCCTAGAAGGTAAAGGGGTAGTGGAAATAGGCTCTGAATCGGTTGAAGTCACAAAAGACGTAATAGTTGACAGCCCAAAAGGCATCCCGCACTTGCTTAAAAGCAGTGGCGAAGGCGTTTTCAGGTTCCTTGTGGTCAAGCTGCCAAAAAGCGCTTAGGTTTTCACCATAATTCTTATATCTACCCGTCAACTTTTGGACTAAGAAGTGACCTACAATGGGGTATTGCTTTATTCAACCGCTTCCCTAAAACCATAAGATTTTTAGACACCACCCTGCGTGATGGTGAACAAACACCTGGAGTATCCTTAATTCCTGAAAACAAGCTACGAATAGCCCAAAAGCTAGATGATCTCGGCGTTGACGTCATTGAAGCTGGATTCGCCGCGGTTTCTGAAGGTGAACTTGAAGCCGTCAAATTAATCGTTAAACAGGGCTTGAGGGCTGAGATTAGTAGCGCCGGTAGAGGGACCCGAGGCGACATAGACGCCGTCGTCAAAAGCGGCGCCTCCACCATGAGCATGATTATACCAACCAGCGACTTGCACATAGAGTGTAAACTCCGCAAAACCCGTGAGCAAGTGCTGAAACTCACCGAAGACTGTGTGCAGTACGCAAAAGACCATGGTTTAGTCGTGGAGTTGCTAGCCGAAGACGCAACCCGTAGCGACTTCGACTACCTTACAAAAGTTTTCCAGACAGCTGTAGCCGCGGGATGCGATCGCGTCACTCCCTGCGACACTGTCGGCTTTCTAACACCTGAACGCACAGTTGAATTCTACACAAAACTAAAAGAACGCATCAAAGTGCCAATGGCTGTGCACTGCCACAACGACTTCGGAATGGCGGTCGCCAACAGCATCGCCGCTTTGGGTGTAGGCGTTGAGGAATGCCACGCTACCGTTAACGGCCTTGGCGAAAGGGCTGGAAACGCGGCGCTTGAGGAAATCGTGGTTGCCTTGAGGACGTTTTACAAGGTTGACCTCAACATTAAAACCGAGTTGCTCTATAGCACCAGTCAACTTGTCAGCCGTTTAACTGGCATTCATACGCAGCCAAATAAAGCTGTGGTAGGCGAGAACGCTTTCACTCACGAATCTGGTATTCATACTCAGGGCGTCTTGGCTAACCCTCTAACTTACGAACCTATTGCTCCTGAACTTGTCGGTTGCACGCGTCGCATTGCGCCGGGTAAGCACAGCGGCTCTAACGCTATCAAAGCAGATCTGGCTAATATGGGTCTTAAACCTAGCGATGAACAGTTCAAAGAGGTTATGCAGCGGATTAAAGAGTTGGGTGACAAGGGCAAATCCGTCATGGATGCTGATGTTCTCGCTATTGCTGAGACTGTTATGGGTTTGGCAGGCGAGAAACCTATCTTGCTTGAAGAGATGACGTTCGTGGGCGGTAACAAAGTTACCTCTACTGCTTCTGTTCGGTTGAAGCTGAATGGGAAAGAGGTTTGGGGTAGCGCTATCGGAGTCGGCCCCGTGGACGCCACAATAAACGCCGTCAAAGACGCCATAAAAGAAACCGAGCCAATCACGTTGGAGCAGTACAACGTTAAAGCCATAACGGGCGGCACCGACGCTATGGTTGAAGTGGTTGTGCACCTGCGGAAGGGTAACCGAACGGTGAAGGCTATGGGTGTTCGTGAGGACATTGTGAAAGCCAGCATTGAGGCTGTATTGAGCGGCATGAACGTGTTGGCTACGAGCTACAATGGTAAAAAAGCCTAACCCTATTTTTTTCTTATCTTAGTAGTCCTACTGTTGTAACTACGAATAGGACGTACATGAATAGGAATATGAGGCTTTCTTTGTAGCCTATTTGTCCTCTGGAGAGGAAGTACCATAGGAACAGGTTAGCTACTATTGAGAAAAGCAATAGGTTCTGGAAAACTGCTATTGACATGGTTAGGGGTGTGCCTAGGAGTGTGGGGACGAATAGTGTCACGCCTAAAATCAGAGTTATGTTTATGAAGCTGCTGCCTACGATGTCGCCGAAAGCCAATCCTGCGTGGCCGCCTGATAGTGCTTTTAGGTCTAGTGTTAGTTCGGGTAGGCTGGTTCCGAAGGCGACTACGGTGGCTCCAATTATTTGTTGAGATAACCCTGCTGTTTGGGCTATGAAAACCGCCGACTCCACAAGGAAATATGCACTTCCCACTACTCCTAGAGCACCGGCAACCGTTAGGAGTACGAAGGTTCTGAGTCTCTTTTTTTCCTGTGTGGTTACTGTTTCGCCGGTTTCGGTGGATATGCGCACTTTTGAGAGTTGATACATGTAGCCGATGAAGATGCCGATTAGAACTAGTCCGACTACCCATGTGGCTGCTGAAATGAAAATTAGAACGATGGGGATGACTGAGGAAACAAAGAGGCCGAAGTAGATGCTATTGAGTTCGGTTTTTTCCAGCGAGAACACGATGTTTGTGCCTCCTTTTTTCTGGTCTTTGCGTCTTGTTCGCAAATGGTGATAGTAGAAGACTAATCCGCCTATGCCTACGACGGCGCATACGTTAAAAATGTTTGAGCCTAAAACGTTGCCTACTGAGAGCGCTCCCCCTGAGGTTGTCGCCGCTGTGATTGCCACGGTTAATTCTGGCAGCGAGGTGGAGAACGCTATTAAGCTGAAGCCTACGGCTGTCTTGCCCAGCCGGGTGATGTTGGCGACTTTTACGGCGTTGCGTATGGTGATGTTGCTGGCGTAGTTTAGCACTACAAAAGCTGTGGCGATTACTGCTATGTTTATGATTATATCGATGAGAGTAGCTTGCGCCGTTGTTTGTCACCTCTAAAAAGACATATATGCTTTGTTTTGGGGGAAAATAAAGATTAGGCAACAATGTGGTTTTCCTTTTTTCTAGTAGTAGATGAAGAGGCGACGCCCTACTACATCATCTTCTAAGGCTCAAAGCAGAGGCGCCTGTTTTGGTGTCTGTAAATGCGGCACGTTGCCTGCTGGTTGAGGCTGGTTGTACTTCATGCTTTAGGTTTTGGTTTGATTCACGCTTGCCGGCGATAGATTTCATCTGTGTAGGGGTCTGTGGCGAGTTGGGTAAGGAAAACGGGGTTGTAGGTGACGCCGAAATGGGGTGTTTGGAGAGCTGGGCCCTCTGCCGACGCTCTTGGAATTAGGAAGAGAGCATCCTGCCAATGTAAGTATTAAATGGTAAAGAATATCCTCCGCGAATCTATCTCATCTGCCAAATGTGGATTTAGGCTCATTTTAGAGGCTTCCTATACAGGTTCCTTCCTTGACTAAGCTTGCTTAGACTTAATGCTCAACGCTTCTTTTTCGTAGATAACCAATTACAATTAAGAGTAGTAAAATGATGACAGATAGTAACGCCATTGTGACAAGTTGCCCTAAGTCTAAGTTTACCTCCGTTTTCAAATGATTGGCGTCGTAGGTTGGTTGGCTGGGGGGTTCAGTGTTCTCAGATTCAGGCGAAGATTTGGAAGTGTAGGTTGTTGAAATTTGAGTTGGTAGTGCTGGAAAACTGATTGCTTGAGTTCCGCTCCAAGAGCTATTGCTGCCTGTAAAAATCCAATTGTTGGGTGGGGCTACCTCGCGGCCTGACGCTGTATAGGTGCTTCGCATTACTTGGAAAAATACCCTGTTGCCCGAGAAAATGAATCCTCCAAACCCCCTTGCTTGACCCTTCTCATTTAGCTGGAAAGAAATAGTTGTATAGTCACCCTTGCTCTGGTAGCCACCATAAGCTTGTTCCCATTCCATGTTTGCGTTTGTTTTGACTCGTATTATGAAGTAGACGGGTGTGTTTTCGTTAGGCAAGTGTTGATTGGTGATTTTGACATCAAAGCTGTCTTCTCTTACCGTTACCGTGAACTCGGGGGTTGATAGCGGAGTTTCTTGAGCTATGGCGGGTTGCACGGTAACCAAGATTGAAGCTACTGCAAACATGGCAAGGAGGAAAACGGCACTTTTTGTTTTACTCATGTTTCTCTCTGTGCCATGTTTAGAATTAAAGGCTTCTTGTGCAGCTTTCTTGACTAAGGGTAGTCAACATTTCTAAACCAACCCCAACCGTGGGAACCACAATGTTTTTATTTAAAAATCCCTTAATTTCTGGAACTGGAGATATAGAGGTATGAACATGAGGGATCGTCACCTCAATAGCTGGGATCGTCGGGTACCCCGCAACTAATTCGCCCAGTCTACACTCTAAATCAGCCACAAAAAAATTTTCAACAACAATTTTCTGGACAGACGACAGTCTAAACCAAGAAACAAAACAGGAGACCATGAATAGACATGACTAAAATGACCGGTGCACAGGCACTACTAGAATCCCTTGAAAGACAAAAAGTTGATACAATCTTCGGCATCTTAGGCGGAGCAATACTTCCTGTATACGACGAACTCTGCAGCCACAAAAAAATCCGCCACATCCTAGCCCGCCACGAACAGTGCGCTGCGCATGAAGCCGAAGGATACGCTAAAGCAAGCGGCCGCGTCGGTGTTTGCATGGCGACAAGCGGACCCGGAGCAACCAACCTAGTAACAGGCATCGCAAACGCCTACATGGACTCCTCCCCAATCGTTGCATTAACAGGACAAGTTCCGTCAGCAGGCGTCAACACCACATACATGATTGGCAAAGATGCCTTCCAAGAAGCAGACATCATCGGCATAGTCACCGCCGTCACCAAATACAGCTACCAACCTAGAAGCATAAGCGAAATTCCTGGCATGGTCAACAACGCCTTCTACTTAGCCGGCACAGGCAGACCCGGCCCAGTCCTAATTGACTTGCCTAAAAACATCCAGTCCGGCACTGCAGACGTGGAATTCACAAATAAAATCAGCCTACGCGGCTACAAACTAATCACTGAGCCTAAACCGCAAAGAATCAGCCAAGCCTCCGACCTATTAGCCCAAGCAGAACGCCCAATCATACTGGCAGGCGGAGGCGTCATCTCATCAGGTGCTTCAGACGAAATCGTCGCCATGTCAGATTTACTGATGGCGCCGGTCGCAACCACCTTTATGGGTAAAGGCAGTTTCCCCGAAACCCACCCTCTGTCGCTAGGCAGCATAGGCATGCACGGCAACCCCGCAGCTAACCGGTTAATCGGCGAAGCAGACGTTTTACTGGCTGTCGGCACAAGGTTCGGAGACCGAGCAACCGCCAACCTCGACTCGTTTGCCCCCGACGCTAAAATAATTCACATCGAAATCGACAATGCGGAAATCAACAAAAACATCGAAGTTGACGTTCCAATAGTTGCCGACGCCAAAAAAGCCATGGCTGCTCTACTAAGGGCTACCAAGGAGAAACTGCAGAAAGGCGAAGGCAAAACCTGGACAAAACGCGTCAAAGAAGTCAAAGAACAGCTAAGTCCCCTGCTAAAAGACCGCCCAAAAGAAGTGGTTCCCAAGCATCTGCTAATGGCACTGCGTGAGTTAATGCCTGAAAACGGCATAGTCACCACTGAAGTCGGCCAGAACCAGATGTGGTCTGCACTGTACTACAAAGCCATCAAGCCCCGCACCTTCATCAGCAGCGGAGGACTTGGAACCATGGGCTTCGGGTTCCCCGCAGCAATCGGCGCCAAAGTCGCTTGCCCCGACCGACCAGTCGTGGACATCGCTGGAGACGGCAGCTTCATAATGTCCGAGCAGGAGCTGGCATGCAGCGTCACCGAAAACATTCCCGTCGTAGTCATCGTCTTAAACAACAGCATCTTGGGCATGGTGGCGCAGTGGCAACGCACCCTATACGATCGCCGCTACAACGCCGTCCATTTGGGCAAGTCGCCTGACATGGTTAAGTTGGCAGATGCATATGGCGCACAAGGAGTTAGAGCCAACAGTATCGAGGAGTTCCAAAAAGCAGTTAAGACAGCGTTGACCAGTAAAGTTACAACCGTGATTGATGTGCCCATCGGCTCCGAGACGGATGTGGTTCCGTTTGTGCCGCCGGGATGCGGTTTACCACAACAGACAGGAGACTACTAAGATGGAATCCGGAAAAACCAAAATCATATCTGTGCTAGTCGAAAACAAACCCGGTGTCCTACACATGATTTCCAACCTGTTTAGGCGCCGAAACTTTAACATCGAATCCATCACCGTTGGACCCACCGAACAATCAGATATCGCACGCATGACCATAACCGTTAACGAAGACGAAAAAACCGTAGACCAAGTCGTCAAGCAAGTTGCCAAGCAAATCGACGTTTTAAAAGTCGAAGAGCTAGAACAAGGCAACTATGTCATGCGAGAGTTAGCGCTGGTAAAATCTAAAGTCAGCGACTCCAAAGAACGCAGCGACATCATCAACTTCGTAGAAGTCTTCCGCGGCAGAATCATAGATGTCTCCTTTGACAGCGTCACCGTAGAAATCACCGGCACCCCTGACAAAATCGACGCCTTCCTAAACCTCATGAAAACCTTCGGCATCCTTGAACTCGCCCGCACAGGAATCACAGCCTTAGCCCGAGGAGCAAAATCGATAAGAATCGACGAATAAACAGAGCCGATACATCGGAAATCTTTTATTCCTTCCCTTTAGAATTTTGCCTTGTCTAAGTGTAAATGCATTAATTTAAGGAAAAGAAACAGCGATGAATATTACAGAAAAAATCTTAGCTAAAGCTGCAGGCAAAACAGCCGTGCACCCCGGCGAAATAGTCGACGCAAACGTTGACATGGTCATGGTACACGACTTAACCGGACCTTTAGCAGTAGAAGCCTTCAAAAAAATAGGCACATCCAAAGTCTGGGACAACAAAAAAGTAGTGGTTATTCTGGACCACCAAGTTCCCGCTGAATCCGTGAAAGCAGCGGAACTACATAAAACAATGCGTAACTTTGCCAAAGAACAGAACCTCGCATTCTACGAGGTCGGCCGAGGCGGCATCTGCCACCAAGTTATGCCCGAAAAAGGCCACGTGCTCCCAGGCAACGTCATCGTCGGCGCAGACAGCCACACCTGCACATACGGCGCATTCGGCGCATTCGCCACCGGCATCGGCTCTACAGAAGCAGCCGCCGTTATGGCAACAGGAAAAATATGGTTCAAAGTTCCCCCAACCATCAAAGTCAACGTGGAAGGCGAATTCAAAAAATACGTCACCCCAAAAGACCTAATCCTAAACATCATCGGCACTTTAGGCGTGGACGGAGCAATCTACCGCGCAGCCGAATTCACAGGGTCAACCATCAAAGCCATGAGCATCGCAGGCAGAATGACCGTCTGCAACATGGCGGTTGAGATGGGCGCCAAAAACGGCATCATCGCACCCGACAACGTCACAGCCGAATTCCTAAAAGGCAGAGTCAAAGAATTACCGGACTTCAAAGCTTTGCAAAGCGACAAAGACGCAGAATACGAACGCACCGTCGAGTTCGACGCAGCCAAGCTGGAACCTCAAATTGCGTGCCCCAGCTCAGTAGACAACGTTAAACCAATATCTGAAGTAGGAGACGTCCCCATCGACCAAGCCTTTGTGGGAAGCTGCACAAACGGCAGACTAGAGGACTTACGTCTAGCTGCGCAGGTTATGAAGGGCAAAAAAGTCAAAGATGGCGTCCGCGCATTAATTATTCCTGCCTCGCAAGAGGTTTGGCAGCAAGCCAACAAAGAAGGGCTGCTGGAAATCTTTACCGAAGCAGGCGCAATCGTGTGCGGCAGCGCATGCGGACCCTGCTTGGGCGGCCACATCGGTTTGTTGGCAGCGGGAGAAACCTGCGTGTCAAGTTCCAACCGCAATTTCATCGGCAGAATGGGCAGCACCAAAGCCAACGTCTACCTAGCCTCGCCTGCAGTCGTAGCCGCTTCGGCGTTAGCCGGAAAAATCGTTACCCCCGAGGAGGTTAAAGCGTAATGGAGAGCAAAATCAAAGCTAAAGCCGTAGTGTTCGGTAACAACATCGACACCGACGTCATCTTACCCGGCAAATACCTGGTGCTGGTTGACCCCTGCGAGCTAGGCAAACATGCATTGGAAAGCTTAGACACCGAGTTCGTGGACAAAGCCAAAGGCGGCGTCGTCCTAGTCGGCGGCAAAAACTTTGGCTGCGGCTCAAGCCGTGAGCAGGCTCCGTTAGCGTTGAAGTATGCTGGCGTGAAATGCGTCATCGCCGAGTCGTTTGCACGCATATTCTACCGCAATAGCATAAACATCGGTTTACCGGTCATCGAATGCAAGGGCATCTCTCAAGCAGTGAAAACCGGCGACGAATTAGCCGTTGACCTGACTGAAGGCAAAGTAGAGAACTTGACAAACAAGAAAACTCTGCAGGGAACCCAGCTGCCTCCGTTCATTATGGAAATCTTGACTGACGGCGGACTAATTGAGAACTTACGCAAAAGGATGAAAAAGAAATGACTGAATACAAAATAGCCTTAATGCCTGGAGACGGCATCGGTCCAGAATTAACTGAAGCCACGCTCAAAGTGTTAGCGGTGGCTCAAGAGAAATTTGGCTTCAAACTCACCATGATAGACGCTGACGCAGGCGACGCGGTTCTAAAAGCCAAAGGCGCTGCATTACCAGCGGAGAGCCTGCAAGCCATCCGCGACTCGCATGCCTGCCTAAAAGGTCCAGTAGGCGAAACCGCAGCAGACGTCATTGTGAAGCTGCGCCAAATCTTCGACTTATACGCTAACATGCGTCCCCTGAAAGCTTACCCAAACGTGCCCGTAGCCAACAAAAACATCGACATGTACTTCGTCAGAGAAAATACCGAAGATGTCTACAAGGGCGAAGAATTCACCATCGCAAACGACACCACCGTGTGCTTAAGAGTTATCACCCGCAGGGCCTGTGAACGCATCGCCAAAAAAGCGTTCGAAACCGCGCGCCTACGCAACGGCAAAAAGAAAGTCACCGCCATCCACAAAGCCAACGTCATGCGCGTAACAGATGGCTTATTCAAAAAAGTCTGCGCAGAAACCGCCCAGCAATACCCCGACATAGCATACAACGAAATGTACGTGGACTCAGCCTCCATGCATCTGATCCGTAAACCCGACGACTTCGACGTGCTCTGCACCTGTAACATGTTCGGCGACATCTTAAGCGACGAAGCAGCCCAACTCATCGGCGGCTTAGGCATGGCGCCCGGCGCAAACATCGGCGACAACTTCGCCCTCTTCGAACCCATCCACGGATGCGCCCCCGACATTGCAGGCAAACACATCGCCAACCCCATATCCATGATTCTCTCAGCGAAGATGATGCTGGATTGGCTGGGCGAAAAATACAGCGACGCAGCTTGCGCTAAAGCCGCGGCAGCCATCGAAGCTGCAGTGGTTAAAACCTTAGCCGGCGGCGTGGTTGTTCCAGATTTAGGCGGCACTGCCTCCACCATGCAGATGGCGGAAGCAATCGCCAAAAACATAACCCCTTAGTGTTGACCACCTATGACAGAACCAAACGTGCGTACTATCCGCATACTGGATACTACGCTAAGAGACGGGGAGCAAACCCCCGGTGTTTCTTTAACTACCGACGACAAAATTGAGATAGCCCGCCAGCTAAGCAAGCTGGGCGTGGATATTATCGAAGCTGGTTTTCCAAGTAGTAGCGAGGGGGAACGCCGTGTTGTTAGAGACATCGCTAAGCTTGGCTTGAACAGCAAAGTCTGTGGCTTGTCACGATGCACTAAGAAAGACATTGACGCAGCGTTGGACTGTAATGTGGATTTGGTTCATGTTTTCATTCCGACTTCGCCTGTTCAGATGAAGTACGCTGTCAATATGACTCCCGAACAGGTATTAGCCTCTGCTGTAGAGTCGGTGGAGTACGTTAAGGCTCACGGCGTGAAATGCGAGTTCAGCCCAATGGATGCAACCCGCACCGAACCCGAATTCCTGAAACAAATCTGCACCGCCGTCCAAAAAGCCGGCATGGACAGTTTAAACGTGCCCGACACAGTGGGAATAATGATTCCCCGAACTATCCACGAATTAATTAGTGGCATCAAATCCTACATCCGCGTGCCAATAAGCATCCACTGCCACAACGACTTCGGCTTAGCAGTCGCCAACAGCCTAGCAGCCGTCGAAGCAGGCGCCTCCCAAGTACACACCGCAGTAAACGGGCTGGGCGAACGCGCCGGCAACGCAGCGCTCGAAGAAGTGGTTACCACGCTGCATGTAGTTTACAAGTATCACACCAACATTAACACCCGTTTGCTATACAGCACAAGCCGCATGGTTGCTTCACTCTCAGGCGTGTCCGTGCAAGTGAACAAAGCCATTGTGGGCGAAAACGCTTTTGCACATGAAAGCGGTATTCACACGCGAGGCGTCACCGAGCAACCCTTAACCTTTGAACCAATAAGCCCCGAACTGGTAGGCAGAACTCGTAAACTAGTAGCGGGCAAACTGGCCGGCACCAGAGGAATCCAAGCCGAATTAGCTGAAATCGGTATCCACCCAAACGAGGAGCAAATATGCGAAATCGTCAAACGCGTCAAAGACCTAGGCGACAAGGGCAAAATGGTTACTGACGCAGACCTAATCGCTCTAACCTCTGCTGTTTTGGGTGAAGTGGTTGGGGAAGAAAAAATCGTTGACCTCTGCGACATGGCAGTGGTTACCGGCATAAAAGTCATCCCAACCGCCTCAGTCCGCTTAACCTTGGACGGCAAAGAATACGTTGCGGCAGAAACCGGTGTCGGTCCAGTGGATGCAGTGCTAAAAGCCATTCAGAAGCTAACGAGTACGCAGGAGAAAATTCGGTTGAGCGAGTACCGTCTCGAAGCAATCACCGGTGGCTCTAATGCAGTGGCTGAAGTAGTCATAAAAGTCGAGGACGAGAAAGGCAACATAGTCTCCGCCAGAGCTGCCAGAGAAGACATTGTCATGGCATCCGTGGAAGCAATGATAAATGGTATAAACAAGTGCTTACTAAAAAACCGTAGTCAGGGCAAGAAACAATGAAGGTAACCTATCAGGGAGAAAAAGGCGCTTACAGCGAGATGGCTGCTTTGAAGTTTTTCGGCAGCACAGTTGAGGCGACTCCCTGCAAAGACTTTCGCGATGTGTTTGAGTCGGTGAAGTCGGGTGCTGCGCCGCATGGTGTGGTGCCCATTGAGAACAGTATTGAGGGCAGCGTCAACCAAAACTACGACCTCTTTTTGGCTTACGACTTGAAAGTATGCGGGGAAGTCGCCATCAAACTCGCTCACGTCCTCATAGCCAATCCCCAAAGCAAACTTGAAGACATCCGAACTGTCTACTCGCATCCGCAGGCGCTTGGGCAATGCCGAAGCTACCTCGAAAAACAGCCCTGGGAAGTCATCCCCGCCTACGACACCGCAGGAAGCGTCAAACTCATTAAAGAACGCCAACTCTTAAACGCCGCCGCCATCGCATCCGAAAAAGCAGCTGACCTCTACGGCATGAAAATCCTCGCCCGAGACATCTCCGACAACCCCAGCAACTACACCCGCTTCCTCGTGCTAGGACACGAAGATGCAGCGCCCACGGGAGACGACAAAACCAGCATCATATTTAGTGCCAAACACGCACCTGGAACCCTCTACCATGCACTAGGCGAATTTGCGTCACGCAACATTAACTTAACCCGCATCGAAAGCCGCCCAACCAAAACAACAGCGTGGCAGTACAACTTTTATCTCGACTTCGAAGGTCACCGCACAGAAAAACGGTGTGCTGAAGCGTTGGCGGCGTTGGAGAAGTACGCTACCTTCGTAAAAATACTCGGCTCTTACCCCCGAGTTATCTAAAAATTTCTTTTTTCTCTTACTTTAGTAGTTGTATTTTGGCAGTCACATAAGGTAAAATAAACGTAGTTTTAGAAGTAGACACAGATTTCTATGAAAGCCTTTGTAATGAAAGAAATTGGTTCCGTGGGGTTCATGGAGAAACCAGTTCCCGAACCGGGACCATATGACGCCATCATAAAAACCAGCATGGCGCTAGTTTGCACTTCAGACTCGCATACCGTGCGCGGTGCAATCGGACAGCGGAAGGACATCACATTGGGGCATGAAGCAGTGGGTACCGTGTTCAAAGTAGGCAGCCATGTTAAGATGTTTAAGCCCGGCGACCGAGTAACCGTCGGAGCAATAACGCCAGACTGGGGCGACGTGGCATCGCAGGCGGGTCATCCTTCCCAATCAGGGCAGCCCTTAGGCGGATGGAAATTCTCTAATACAAAAGACGGCGTCTTCGCCGAATACTTCCACGTAAACGAAGCAGATGCAAACATGGCGCCAATCCCCGATTCAGTGCATGATGAATCTGCAGTTTACACTGCTGACATGATGTCCACGGGGTTTGCAGGGGCAGAGGCAGCTGACATACCCATCGGCGGCACAGTGGCAGTTTTTGCGTTGGGACCAGTTGGGTTAATGGCAATTGCAGGCGCAAAGTTTCGCGGTGCAGCCACCATAATTGGTGTAGATTCGGTGCCCAAGCGTCAGGAACTCAGCCGTTACTACGGCGCAGACATAACCGTTGACCCACAAAAGGAAGATGCGGTTGCAAAAATACTGGGCTTAACTGGAGGCGGTGGCGTTGACAGCGCAGTTGAAGCGCTAGGCGCAGAAATTACTTTTCAAAATGCAGTGAAAGTCACAAAGGCGGGCGGAACAATCTCTAATGTGGGTTACCATGGTCACGGTGATGTTGTTGGGATTCCACGGTTAGCTTGGGGTGTAGGCATGGCGGAGAAAACAATTAAAACTTCGCTTTGCCCTGGCGGACGCCTGAGATTATCAAGGTTGTTGAGGCTTTTGGAAAATCAGAAGATTGACCCGACTAAAATGACTACCCACACTTTCGGATTTGACCAGGCGGACCGTGCGTTCGAGGTTATGGATAAAAAACTGGATGGCGTAATTAAACCGCTTATCAAGTTTTAACTCACGCTCTTACTTCTAACGTCAGTGTTTCTGTAGTTACTTCGTACCCGTTTACTTCGACTCTTACTTGTACTTGGTAGGAGCCAGCGGGTGAACCGTAGGTGGCTATTGCGATACCGACTTTTTCAGAAGTTCCCTGTGCTGGAACGTAGATTGGCATGTAGGGGCTGGGGTTAATCACCAAGTTTTGCACAGGAGTGTGGATAGTGGTGTAAACGGTCGCGTTTTCAACGTCGTGAATTGTACTGCTTTTCAAGCTGACATAGAGCATTGTATAGTTGTAGGTTCCGACCACGTTGGAGCCGTGAAGCCACTCTGGCACGATTTCCAAGTTTGGGACCGCGTGGAACTGCACGTCGCCAACAACGGTGCCTGACACATCGCCCAAGATGCCGCCGTCCGCAGTGTAAGTTAAAGTAACAGGGTAATTTTTGTCGCTGACGTCTTTCACATTCACTTGGCAGGTGGTGATTACGGTCTGGTGTGCTCCGATTGCAAATTCATGGGTTACGCTGTCTTCGAAGGCTTCGCATGCAAGCTTAATTACTACGCCTGTTGCGTCTCCCCCATTGTTGGTTACTTCGAAACTCACTGTTGCGTTTTCATCTGTTATCCCTGAAAGTGTGCGTGTGGCTGCCTGCAGGTCTGGCTGGGCTTTGAAGCCCCCGTTGATAAGTGCAAATGCCGCTACGCCTATGACTGCGATCACAACTACTGCTAAGATGACGATTAATTTGCGGTTCAAGTGTATCCCAAATAGGCAGGGCTGTTTTATGTTTATATAATTTACTAAGGCGTTATTGTTTACTTTTTTCTTGGTTTTTTAGGTGGCAACGCTGCAGAGTACTGCATTGATTTATCCAGCAAACAGCTGAATTGTTCGTCGTTTGTGTAGAGTTCTTTTGGCAGGACCATGTAGTTTTTCATGGGTCTTCCCGCCATCGGTTCAAAGGGGGTGAGGTTGAAGGTTTTTTTGGTTTCAGTTATGTCTTTGTCTGAGAGCCGCAGGAACAGTTTGTCTTCGAATAAGCCGGCGAACATGTTGCCCTTGACGAAGTAGGCTGGGAACCCGAACATTAGGCGGTAGTCGCAGTTTTTGCCTGCCATTTTTGTGTTTATGAAGTCTATGAGTTCTTGAGGCGCCTTTTTCCACTTCATAGCATCGCCGCTTTATGGTGAGTGGGATTTGCTACTTTTGTTTTTCCATATTTTGGGTTCAGCATAACGCCACACCACACCGCGCAGTTTCAACATAGAAGCTATGTTGCGTGTGAAGGAAAACTCTACTGCCACACCGCAACCACATATGAGGCTCAGCCTGATTTTAAAAAGCGACTACCTTCTATGCCTGTCTTGTGGTGCCGCAAAAACCGCCACACCCACACAAAGAGAGCACGCTGACGCGGCTATATGCCCAGCCGCTTCACGTTATTGCAGAAGAAATTGTCGAGAATTCTGTGTCCTTCAGGGTGGGTTTCGCCGTTAATGGTGATGCGTTCAGGGTGGAACTGCACACCAAAGAACAAGCGGTCCTTAAGTTTAACAGCTTCAACTTCGCAGCTTGCGCTGTCAGCGATTAAGTTGAAGCCTGCTGCTTCAAGACTGCTTTTTAGCACATAGTCATTATGATGCTGCGCAAGGGGGACAGTTTGGTTTCTGCGGAATCGACTTAAGATGTCGCCTGTTTCCACGATTTTAACTTGCTCAAATACGTCGATTACAGGTTTGAGGAGCGCTGCGGTTTTTGCGCCGAACGCTTCACAAAGCAGTTGATGACCAAAACAGATGCCTAAGAGCGGGACTTTGCAGTTGCGGATTAAATCTGCCACACCGTCAAACATCGCTTTGTCTTCGGCTTTAGTGATGCGGGCGTCTGAACCGCTCACAACCACAGCGGCTGTGTCTTCGCCGACGTTGTAGCCTGCCCCGATTTTAGTGTAAGGCACAACTTTGCATACCGTGAACTTGTTTAGGGCGTCGTAGAGCTGGTTGATTTCCTTAGGGTTGGTGTAGCAGTTTACAAGCAGCGTTTTAGTCATAAGTTATTCCTCTGTTGACTGTAACATTTTGTACATTACTTCATAGCTTTTGCCGTATTCAGCGTCGGCTTTCTCCAGCTTTTGGCGGAGGCGATCCATCCGCTGCATGATGGCGGCGGAGTCTTTCTTCTTCATGAGGTCAACCCAGCTTTGGGCGTTGGCTATGAACGCTTCCTCGATTTTATCCATACCCGCCAACTTGGTCTGCACGTTAGCGTAGAGGTCGGGGGTTTCCATGGCTACGGCTTCCGCGAGAGTGAAAAGCATACGGTAAGTGGTGCCTGCCAACTTCTTAGACTCCGCAAAACCCGGCTGCTCCAGCAGCGTCTCGCACGCAGCCAACCCAACAAAATGCGCAAACCCCAAAATAATCGACATTAACTCATCATGCTTCTGCGGCGTCATAACAAAAACGTGGGCGCCTTCCCCTTCAAGCCACTTCTGGTATTGCAGGGCGTAGGCTTCTTCCTCAGGGCTAGTCGGAGTAAGCACGTAAGCTTTGTGAGCTACTCCATTGCTGCCTGGACCATAAACCGGGTGCGTTCCTAAAACCAACGCATCCTTGAGGTACTGGTGCATAACGTTGACGGGGTACTCTTTTATGGAGCAAATATCCATAACAGGCTGCCCACGATGCGTTGAGCCTGCGATTTTTTTGACTGTTTCCTCAAAAGAGGAAATGGATACACAAATCAAAACGCGGTCCGCGCCTTTGACTGCGGATGGGAAATCAGCAACTTCGACGCCCAACTCGTCCTTCAACTTCGCCAGCTTCTCCGGCTTACGGTCAGCTAAAACTACAGTGTCGCCTTTCTCTTTGCAGTACCGGGCGAACCAAACGCCCATTTTTCCTGCGCCGAGAACGGCTGTCCTCATTGAGCCGCCTCGCAGATTTTGTCCAGCGCAACCTTGATTTGGTCGTCTGGAGCGGTTAAGCTGATGCGGAAGTGCTCGGGGTAGTCGCCGAAGCTTGAGCCAGGAGCAACTGCTACGCCGCTGTCAAGCAGGTTTAGGGTGAATTTGGTGCCGTCTAAGCCTGCCTTTTTGGGGAACACGTAGAAGGGTGCGTCGGGTTCTGTGAATTGGAAGCCTGCTGCTTTAAGTTTTTTGCTTGCAAGATCTGCGCGAGCCTTGTATTTGGCTTTGATGTTGCTGGCGATTTGGGCGTGGAGTTCTAAGCCTTTGAGGGCTGCGTCTTGGATAAAGACGGGCACGTTGTTGAAAGTGATTTGGTTAAGTTTGGTGATTTTGTCCACTAGAGCTTTGTCGGCGACTAAGTAGCCGATGCGCCACCCAGTCATCGTAAAGGTTTTGCTAAAACCGTTGCTAACAATATGTTTAGAGTCGGCGCCGTAGTCGAGGATACTTTTGGTCTTTTTGAATGCAATTGCGCCATAAACTTCGTCGCTTAGTATGGTTACGCCTTTGCGGTTAGCAACCTCAACCACAGCGTCAAGTGCCTTGTCATCAAGGGCTTTGCTGGTGGGGTTGTTGGGGTTGTTTAGTATAATCATTTTTGTTTCGCTATCAATAAGCTCCTCGAGTTTAGCAGGGTCAATTTTCCAGCCGTCCTCCATTTCAGTGCGCAAAAGTTTCACGTTGGCACCGAAGCTTTTAGCGATCAAGTCGTATGCTGTCCAGTAAGGAGTAGGAATGATAACGTTTCCGCCGCTCTTAAGCGTCAGGAACATGGTGGAGAAAATCGCCCACTTCGAGCCTGGGGTGATAACTACGTTTTCAGTTTTAACGCCGTGAACCTCTGCTATGGCTTTGCGCAGCGCTAACTCTCCGTAGCTGCTGCTGTACTTGGTTTTGCCTGCCTTCATAGATGCGTAGGCAGCCTCCACGATTTCGGGGGGCGTCGCCATGTCAGGGTCGCCGAGGTTTAGGCGGATGATTTTTTTGCCTTCACTTTCAAGTTTGAGTGCTTTCTCGTTTATTTCGTATAGCATAGTGGGGGAACACCTCTCCGTTAAGAGTTCTTTACTGTTGAACGGTGCTGCACATATTAACTATTTCGTGGTAAATGCGTTCGATTCGCTCGGGATCCAGCTTCATCAGCTCTGCTCTTTCGCGGACGCGTTGGAAAACTTCGGTTTCCCGATGAATATCATGTACGGGTTTGCTCTGTTGTTTTTTAAGTTCGCCTATGGCTCGGCAGATTTTTACCCGTTGAACTAAGTCTCTGAGGATTTGGTCGTCAACGGCGTCGACTTTTTCACGTAACGATTTTATGTCATCCATTTTTTAGTGCTCCCTAAGCGTTTTTGGGATTTCTCCCACACGTAACAGGTGGTCAACTAATGTTACTGCAACTGCGGCTTCGATGGCAGGTACCGCTTTAGGTACGACGCAGGGATCATGGCGTCCCTTCACACTGATGCAGGCGTCTTCAAAAGCGGCTAAATCCACGGTTTTCTGTTCTTTGGCAATTGAAGGCGTGGGTTTGATAGCCACCCGAATTACAATCGGCATACCCGTAGATAATCCGCCTAAGATGCCGCCGGCGTTCTGCGTTGCCGTCTCCACTTTCCCGTTCTTTAGGACAAACGCATCGTTGTTTTCGGACCCCCGCAGTTCAGCTGCTTTGAAGCCAGCGCCAAACTCCACACCCTTCACAGCAGGCACACAGAACAACGCTTTCGCTAAATCGGCATCCAACGCATCAAACAAGGGTTCGCCAACGCCTGTCGGCATGTTAAGCGTTATGCACTCAACGACTCCGCCGAGGCTGTCACCTGCTTCTTTAGCCGCAACGATGGCTTCCTCCATCTTCATGGAGCACTCCAAATCGGGGCACCTTGTGGCTGCGGCGTTGCGGTTCTTTTTAATTTCTGCAGCGGTGAAGTCTTTGTGGCTTTTGATGGGTCCAATTGCTTGGGTGTAAGCTACCACGTCAATATTGTATCTGCCCAAAAGCTTCTTGGCAACCACGCCAGCCAATATCATTGCAACGGTGACTCGTCCAGAGAAGCGTCCGCCGCCTCGGTAATCGTTAAAGCCGCCGTAGCGGATGCGGGCAGGGTAGTCGGAGTGGCTTGGGCGAGGCGTGTTTTTGATGGCGTCGTAATCGCTAGATTTAGTTTCGTTGTTCTCGACCATTAAGGTGATTGGTGCGCCAGTTGTGTATCCGTTGAATACGCCGCTTAAGATTTGAGCCTGGTCATTTTCAACTCTGGCGGAGACGATTTTGGGTTGGTTAGGAATCCGCCTGTCGAGTTCTTCCTGAAAATCAGCTTCTGAAAGCAGCAAACCTGCGGGGCAACCGTCTACGACGACGCCCACAACCTTGCCGTGGCTTTCCCCAAACGTTGTAACCGTGAATTCTTTACCTATCGAGTTTCCCGCCAACAACTTCAACTCCTAATTGTTGTAGATGATGGAAGAACTGCGGATAAGACTTTCTGATGCACTCCGCATGCGTTATGGTGGTTTCGCCTTCTGCTTGCAGGGCTGCGACTGCGGTTGCCATGGCGATTCGGTGATCGTTATGCGGATTAATCTCTGCGCCATGTAGTGCGGTGCCTTTGATGGTTAAGCCGTCTTCTGTCACCGTGATGTCGGCGCCCATTTTGGTTAATTCAGAATGGATTGAGGCGAGGCGGTCGGATTCTTTTAGCCTTAGCCGTTTGGCGCCTGTGATGCGACTGGTGCCGTCTGCATAGCATGCCAAGGCGGCGAGAACTGGAACTAAGTCGGGGATGTTTTTGGTATCTACCTTGAATGGTTTGAGGCGGTTGCCTGAGCCCTCCACTGCGATGCTGTCATCAAAGACTCTAAGAGCGGCGCCTATTTCTTTGAGGATGTCCACGATAGCTTTGTCGCCTTGCACCGCGCTATAGTTGAGATTGGTGATTGTGACTTTGGATTTTGTTATTGTAGCGGCTGCAAGCAGGAAAGCTGCGGAGGAGAAATCGCCTGGCACCACATCCTCGGCGGGACTGTAACATTGCTTGCCTCGAATTAGGAGACGTTTTTCTTCAACTTCTACTTTTACACCGTGATGCGCTAAAACCGCCTGAGTCATTCTAACGTAATCCGCCGACTCCAGGGGCGAAGACAAAACAATCTCCGAATCCTCCTTCCCCAAAGGACACGCAAACATCAACCCAGAAATAAACTGTGAACTCACATCGCCTGCAATCTCAGTTTCCCCGCCGGCGATGCCGCCGCCCTCCACAAAAACCGCATCCACTCCTTTATGTTTGCCCACAAACGCTTCTGCCCCAAGGTCATGGAGGCTGTTTAGAAGCGGCTCTATGGGGCGACGCTCAATTGAACCATGAAACAAAAGCGTGGAGACGCCATCTGCCAAAGCCGCAACGGGCACCATGAACCTTAGAGTTGCGCCTGACTCGCCGCAGTCCACTGCCTCGTCAGAGGCTTCAAGGGGGTTAGCGCCGGTGATTGCCCATGCGCCGTCTTCTGCTTTGAATTTTGCACCTAAACCCGTAACTGCACGTAGTGCCGCTTCGGTATCTTCGGAGAAAAGAGGATTAATCACTTTCGACATGCCGACTGCGAGTGCTGAGGCTATAACCATGCGTTGCGTGTAAGACTTCGACGGGGGCGCCGGAGCTTCCCCTTGGATGCTTTGGACGTTTTTTACGGTGACCGATGCCATGCTTAGAGCACCTTGGCTTTCTCGCTGTTGAAATGCGAGATCAAAACGTTGCCGGGGTACACTTCCAAAGCCGATTTGACTTTGTCCACGTCGTCACTGTGCGCTACAGCTGTGACTGCTGGACCTTTGCCGCAGAGCCCCGCAGCGATGGCGCCTGCCTGTAATGCATCCACAGCTATGGTGGAGCTGAGATTCGACGCTGCCGAGTAAACTATACCGTTAAGCGTTAACGCGTCCCAGACGCTGCCCTGCATTGCTTTCTCAAACGCCAACTCAACGAGCGGCTTAACCGTCTGCAGTCGGGTCACGTCAGCATCGATGGTGTATGCTTTCTGGGGCGGAATATGAAAAAGAACCACTAAATCTTTTGGCAGCGGAAATTGTTTGATGATTTGACGCCGTGCATTGTCGGTTATGACTGCTCCGCCGAAGAAGGATGCGCATGCGTCGTCAAACGCACCTGTGATTGTGCATTTAGCGTCAAACGCTGCTTCCACCCCGATTTTAACCACATCTAAATCATCCAGTTTCTTGCCTAACGCTTCTACGGTGGCAAGTGCGGTGGCGTTAGCGGCGACGCTGCTGCTTTTTAGACCTCGAGCAGCGGGGATGTTGGATTTGGTTTTTACTTTAGCCCCATACTTCTTTTCGGCTTTGAAACGTTCAAGAACTCTCGCAACTGTGCGTTCAACAAGCGTCGTGTTTTCTTTGGGGTCAGAGGTGATTTCAATTTCGAATATACCTGCTTCGCTGGTTAACTTAACTTCAGACTGAGTCCAAAGATCTACTCCGAACGCTGCGCCTCTGCCCAATGCAATCGCATTCACGATTGTTGCTGCACCATGCGCCACTGCAACAGCTTTAGATGCCATAGGTTACACCTTTTTCAAGTGAGTTAATGCTGCTTTTCGCATAACTTCAACAGGGGCGGATTTACCCGTCCATATTTCGAAAGCTGCGGCGCCTTGGTAAATGAGCATTTCTACTCCGCTAACCACTTTTGCGCCTGCTTCTTTGGCGTCTTTGGCAAGTTTGGTTTCAAGCGGGTTGTAGACGATGTCCATGACTGCGAGGTTTCTGCGTAGCAGTTTAGGCGGGATGGGTGATTCGTCGGCGCGGGGTTTCATGCCTACGGAGGTGGCGTTGATTAGTATGTCGGAGTCTTGGAGGTCTTTCTCTATGTCTTCTGCAGAGAGGGTGCCAGATATGATTTTTTTGTTCGCTGACTTCTCCAGCAGCCTAGTTAGTTCCTGTGCGGGTTTTATGGTGCGGTTTAGGATGGCGAGTTCGTCTGCTTCTTTGGAAACTGCGTAAGCGATTGCTCTTGCGGCTCCGCCTGCTCCGAGGAGGAGGACTTTTCTGCCTTTGAGTTCTACGCCGTTTTCTTTGAGGGCTTTGACTGCACCGACGCCGTCGGTGTTGAAGCCGAACAGCAGGTTTTCTTTGTTGAGGATTGTATTAACGGAATTTATTATTTGCGCTGACAAGTCTATGCGGTCGAGGCTTGCCATAACAGTTTTTTTGTGGGGCATGGTTACGTTTAAGCCTCGGATGTTTAGTGCTCTCATCCCTTCCACTGCGTCGGCTACGCAGGCGGATTTAACTTTGAAAGCTAAAAACACGTAATCCAAGCCTAACGCTTCGAAGGCTGCATTGTGCATGATTGGGCTAAGCGAGTGCTCTATGGGGTCGCCTATAACTCCGCAAACTCGTGTCTTGCCCGAAATCGATGTCACGGTATTCCCAACAGTTTGTATGCAGTTTTCAACTCTAATATAGTCATCTGTCCCGGTGCGGTTTGCGCTTTCTCGTCGATGGCTGCGAAAGTGAAGAGGGCGCCTAGCGCTGGCGAGAGAAGACGTGAGGTTTTGCCTGCTTCGCCCATGCAGAAGCAGACCAACCGAGCTTTAGCGGATGCAAACGAGACGAAACTAAGCACAGGCAGGTTGTCTTCGATTTGTTTAGCGGTTAACACGATTTTGCAAACGTCGGCTCCCGCGGCGAGTTCGTCGTCGAGAACTTTCATTATAGCCGCAGTTGATAAGATGCCGTCGAATTTGTGGTAGGAAACCACGGTTTTAGCTCCCAAAGCCTTAACTTTGGCAACAAACTCTGCGGGTTTAGGGCTGGACGAGTCGACGTCG
The DNA here is from genome assembly GCA_963716035.1 of uncultured archaeon. Lineage (GTDB taxonomy): Archaea > Thermoproteota > Bathyarchaeia > Bathyarchaeales > Bathycorpusculaceae > Bathycorpusculum. The sequence continues at coordinate 1,040,111 of OY970286.1, forward strand.
ACGTATTGGAAGCCGTTTTTAGCTGCACTTAGCAGGGTGAGTTGACGTTCGGTTTCAGAACCGCCAAAAAATCCCTGTTCGCACTGCAGCTTGTTGGTGGCAATCAAGGGCAGCTTGGTGCTTTTAGGTAAATCAGATAGGTTGCGGGTTTCTTCGAGGCAGTCCATGCGTACCTCCACGAAATCTGCTCCTGACATCTCGGCTTTAGCAATAAGTTCTAAGGCATCTGCTACGTTTTTGGGGAGAATCGAGACACAAATTTTGGGGGTCACTTCTCAATCACCGTTTCATCCGGCACGGAGATGCCGAAGTGGCGTCCGCCGCGTGCGGCTAAATGCACGATGACTTCGTCGCCGGGTTTTAGGTCGGTGACGGGTTTAGAGGCTGTGGGTGTTACGACGCGGATGGTTTCAGCGTTTTGCAGTATGACTTTGATTAGTTTGCCTTCTGCTTCGGCTTCGACGAGTATTAAGGGGCGGATTTCGATTTTTATACGTCCCACGTTTGCCCGTCTTGTTTTGCCTTCTCGATTGACTAGTATGACTTCGTCTCCTGCTTTGAATTCCTGTAGGTACCGTGTGGTTTGCAGGTTGCCCAAAGTGTACATGGAGCATGACCCGGCGTTCACGCGGAAGGGCCGTGAAGCGACGTAGGGGTTTTCGTTGACTTCGGCTTCGACTAGGAAGAGGCCTGCGCTTTGGCTGCCGGAGAGCATGCCTTCGCCTGTGGTCATTAAGTCGCAGGTGTCTACGCAGACGCGTGCGCCTGTGCCTATGGGTTTGGTTGAGATAATTTTTGCTGTTGCCATTGTTAATTTGAGGGCTTCGGGTTTGACTATGGCAACTGTTTTGAGCAGTTCATCGGGGCTGGAGGTTTTGAGCAGCACGCCGTCTGTGCCAAGTTCAAGGGTTTCTACGGCGACTTTTGCTTCTTCTGCGCTGGTTACCTCAGCGATTAGTTTGCTTTTGCCTTTGTTTCGGGCAATCAAGTTTTCCAGTGGAATGACGCGCCAGTTCTGGCAGCTAATAATCAGGTACCTTGCACCCAGCTCAGCGGCTTTAATAGCCAAGTTTTCTGTTTCTTTATCTTTTATGCAGACTCTGAAAAATTTTTCAGCAACATTCTCCTCATTAATCGTCTCTTGAGTAAGAGGCAGAATGTCGACCATTTCGTCGGTTTTATGAAAAACCGCAGTTTCATCTTCAACTACTGCGTCACAGTATTTTGAAGCGACATCGCTTACACTGTCAAAAGCTTCATCGTTGCCGATTTCTACCCAAAGTTCCTTCACTGTTTTTCACCGAGAAGAATCTTTTTGGCTTCCGCAACAGACGTACCTTTATGTACAATCGCTGACAGGGCAAGCGAAATCTGGGTTGGGCTGTCGCATTGGAAAATGTTCCTGCCGATGCTAAGTCCAGCTGCTCCTGCTTGGAGAGCGTCATGGGTGGTTTGGAGAACTTCCTCCATGGATTTGCATTTAGGTCCCCCAGCTATGACTATGGGCGCTGGGCAGCCTTCCACGCATTCCTTGAAGTTTTCGATGTTGCCTGTGTAGTTGGTTTTGATGATGTCTGCGCCTAGTTCCGCGCCTATGCGGGCGGCGTGGGCGACGACTTCAGGTGCATGTTCGTTAGTGATTTTAGGCCCCCTTGGGTACATCATGGCTAAAAGAGGGATGCCGAAGAGTTCGCATTCCTCCGCGACTTTGCCGAGGTTAGTTAACATTTTGTCTTCGTCTTGTGCGCCTACGTTAACGTGTACAGAGACTGCATCTGCGCCGAGGCGAACGGCTTCCTGAACACTGCAGACTTGGACTTTAGCGTTGGGGTTGGGTCCGAGACTGGAGGAGCCTGAGAGCATGACGATTAGGCCTGCGCCGTCGACGTCGATGCGGCGTGCGATGCCCTTGTGGACGAGGATGGCGTCGACTTTTCCTTTTATAAGTTGGTTGGTGATGGTTTGCATGTTGGTTATGCCGGCTACGGGTCCGATGGTGACGCCATGGTCCATGGGCACGATTACGGTGCGGTTATCTTTCTGCATTATTTTTTTTAGTCTGCGAGTTTTGCCTTCGTTCATGTGCATCCACCTAATGAGACTTTAAGGCGTTTTTAATTAACTTTAGCGCCTTCTCTTTCTCGTTCCAATCTACAAAAAGCAAAATACTTGACGTGATGGTCAATATGCCGCTGATGTTTATGCCGTTGAGGCGGAGGTCGGCGCTGATTTTGCCGATGATGCCCTGCGTTTCTTCTAAGCCGACACCGCTGGTTTTGATGAAGACTAAGTCGCGTTTGACTGCCATGGCGATGGTTTCTTTGTTGTTGATTGTGATTTGGTGGATTTGGTTGAAGAGGTCCATGATTTTGTCGGTCTGTGCAACGTAGACAATGATGGAGTTGGAGTTCATTGACATGCCAAGTAGCATGCTGTGCTGTTTGACGCTCTCGACAATCTCCGTTATGACTTGGAGGTTTGTGGATATGCCCTTGCCGATTACTGTGATTTCTGCTACGGGCGTTGGGTGGGCGATTTCAGCGTCGAGTTCCCATGCGAGTGCGCCGGTTATGATGGTGCCGTCTCGGCTTAAGTCGCCATGCTGGTTGCTTATGACTCTGACGTCAATGTTTTTAGGTTTGTATTTGAGGGCTTTGCTGTGAATGAATTTAGCGCCTGAATCCGCCAAACCAACCAACGTGTTCACGTCGATGGTCGGTAGCAGTCTTGGAGACTGGATGATTTTGGGGTCGCTGCTCATGATGCCGTCAGCGTCGGTTACCAGCACCACCTGGTCTGCTCCTATGCCCTCTGCTAAGAGAAAGGCGCTGGTGTCGCTTCCACCCCTGCCTAATGTAGTGATTTTTCCGTCTTTGGTTTTACCTACAAAGCCAGCTATGACGGGTATGGTGCCTGCTTCGACAAGGGGCAGCACGTATTCTTTGATATTTTTGCTGCATTCCTTTAGGTCGGGGTTGGCGTTTTGGAAGGCGTCGTCGGTTATGATTGGCCATTTGCTGTCCATGGGGTCAAAGTAGCAGGCGTCTGCACCGTTGTTACGCAAGGAGGTGGCGAAGATGCGTACGCTTGTGCGTTCCCCCATGGAGAGGATGTCGTCTAATTCGTGTTTTTGGAGTTTACCATTCGAAGTGTTCTTAGCTGTGGTCATTAGTACATCGGTGGTTTTGCCCATTGCTGAAACTACAACCGCGAGCTTAGTGCCTTTTTTTGCTTCGTTTACAACTGAGTTGACTGCTTTTAGCATGCGTTCATGATCAGCAAGGCTGGAGCCGCCGAATTTAACCACAATTTTGCGTTGCAAGGGATTCTTTACCATTTTGTTACACCCGTTTTCCGCCCAGAACTTCCAAAAAACTTTTCGGTTCTGGGCTTAAGGAAAATAACTGTAATAATAAAAGCCGTAGTCGAAGCTGCCATGTTGCATTGCACTGCTGCTTTGGGCTTGGTTATGTATCATTGCTTCGAACCTGCCAATCAGTCATAGTGCAAAAAATATAAGCGTTTCGTTTCGCAGCCGACGCTTAACGGGCTGTTTCCTCCGTCGGGGGTTCCTGCGGGCTGGGTTTTTGGGTGGATGCGCCAGTGCGTCTGGCTGAAAGTGCCCTAACCGCTTCGGATAAGGCTTTAGCTGCATCTCTGCGTACGCCTGCGGAGTTATCAACTGTTTTGGTTGCGATGTTTTGCTCCAGAGTCTGCATCTCGCCCAGTGTCGTCTGCTTTTTCTGCTCGTACTCCGCCCGCAACCGTTCTAACTCGTAACTGTGGCTCTTCTCCGCTAACTCTAAGCGTTTCTTTGCTTCAAACAGCTTCTGCTCAGCCTCGAACACTTGCTGCTGAATTGCCACCTTCCTAATCGGGTTACTCGTTCTGGTCAGCTTGAGCTTGGCGATTTCGTTAGCTAACTCGCCCACGTTTTGGTTAAGAAACTCCATGGCTGCTTTGCGTTTCTCTTCCAGAAGCTTAACCTGCGTCTCGAACTGTGCGTGGATGTCACCCTGTTTGTTTGCGTCCATTGAGGAGTAACTTACCGCAAGCGCCAGCCGTCTCTTGACTGAGTCTAAGCGTTGGGTGAGATCGCTTATTTTTTGGTCCTGCGCCATCTTCTGCAGGGGGTGGCGGTAGCTGACTTTGACCGCTTGCGCCTCGGCGAGTTCTTTTTCTACGGTTTGCATGTCGCGCATTAGAAGTTCGATGTTGCTGGCGCCTTTCTCAACGATTTTTCTGGTTTGCGCTGCGTGTTCTTCGTCGATTTTGTTTAGCAGATAGCGGTTTTCGACCAGTGTGCGGTAGGAGACGGCGATTTCTTCTTCGTTGGCTATGCGGTTGTCAAGTTCGTTTTGTACGTGTCCGAAAATCATGTTGCACTCAGCGGAGAAGTCGGCGTCTGCGCCTATTTCTGGGGTGGACTCGTAGGAGAGGATGACTTGGCGGAGGTTAACCATCCAGTCGTCGAAGTATTTGCTGACGGGTTCCTGCTCGAATACTTCGCTGCCTAACATGTCTAGGTAGGTTAGGGTTTCTGTGGTGACTGTTTGGATGACGATGTCTCGTTCTGTTGGCAGGGTGGGGGTGTTGTCTTCGGCTGGAAGTAGCATCTCAAGCGGTGGCTCTGTTGGGGCTGGCAGCATTAGCAGTTCTGGGGGTGCTGCAAGCAGCAGAGGCAACTCTACTGTTGGCTGCGCTTCGATGGCGGGTTCAGGTTCAACCTCTGGAGCGGCATCTTCAACTGCAACCCCTGGCAACGGTTCAGGTTCCTCAATTGCGGCAACAATAAGTGCTGGAGCTTCAATTTCAACTTTGGGCGTCTCCAAAACCGCTGCGGGTTGGGGTTTGCGCAGTCGTTCTTCAAGGATTTGCAGCGTCAACGCCTCGAATTTGGGCACAAAATCATCCATAACCTCCATCATCAAATCCCGGTTTCTGGGGTCGCTTAAATCAACAAGTCTGCTGCCTCCATTCTCAAACTCTAAAAGTAGCTGCCCCGAAGGCTGTACGTGAGCTTGGGTTACGGAGCCATAATCGATGGGGATAATCGCGGTTGAAATGGGAACGGCGGAGGCTACTGGCTCTAAAGTGCTCTTAAGCATCAACAAGAACGTTGTTACTGCAGTTTTTTCTTCGCTGGACAGTTTTCCTATTTCAGCTATGTCTTTGCTTACGTTTTGGAATGACTCAGCAATTTCCTCTACACTAATTAACTGTCTTTTGTTGGCGGGTTTGGGCGCGGCTGCTAGGGAATCCACTGCTGCAACTGCGGTTTGTGGCTGCTGAGTCATGATATGCAACACAGAATGTGCTGTCTGGATGAAAAGATGTTGAGGCGTCTCAGATTTGACACACAACAAAACGGCGCTAAGTTAACTTGATTAGCTGGGGGATTTTGCCTGCGGTGCCTACTTCGCCGCGGTAAATAACCATGACGCCTTTGATGCCCTCGATGGATAAGCCGCGGTTTATTGCTGCCTGAATTGCGGCTTGGACGTCCTCGCCTTTCACGGCATTGCCTGCTGCGGTTGCGGCTGCATCAGCCAGCGACGCGTTTTGGGCAAACACTATGGCTGCTTCAGCATCTCCATAGCTGAAAGCATGGCTAAACCTGCCTGAGCTGGTGGCGACTGCAACCGGAAATTCGGTTAGGCGAAACCCGAAACATTTAGAGAGCGGTTCCTCTCCTGCGGCGACTGCGACGTCGATGGGTTGGTTTGCTTGCGCCATGATTTCGCCGCCGTTCTCCACCACCGCGACTTTGCAGCCGGTTTTAAGCATGTCTTGGACTGCGAGGTCTGCGATTGCGCCTGCAACCGCCGCCATCGGACCCACATCCGCCTTTAAAGCGGCTTCTGCCATCAGCTTGGCTACCAGCGTTTTCTCTGGCGCAGCTATTGGGGTTAGGGTGTAGAGAAATTTCGGGTTTGCTCGCACGTAGAGTTCGAGGTCGAAGCGGTTGTGTTGGATGGATTGTTTGGCGGCTTCAACGGCTTTTTGGGTGTCAGAAATTATGGTGCATTGGCTTTCTTTTAGGGTGTAGGTTTCTTTGATTAGGGTTGGGGTCAAGTTTTTTTGTTCCTTTGGCCGTTGCCGTTTCCGTTGGGTTTTATGGATTTGATGGCTCGGGCGGGGCAGGCGTCGACGCATATGCTGCATGTGCTGCCGAGGCAGCGTTCTTTGTTGAATTCGACGGTGCTGTCTGGGGCGATTTTGATCGCTTCGACTGGGCAGAGTGCGACGCAGGTGCCGCAGCTGAAGCATTTTTCGCTGTTGACTTCGATGAGTTTGGGTACGGTGACGGTGACGCCTCTTTTGCGGAAGGCTTCTACGACTTTTTCTTCTATGTCGTCGGGGACTTCAACTAGGATTTCGCCGCCTTTGCCGCTTATCTGTGCGGATAGAATCGCCATGGGGACTTTGTATTCGATGATGATTTGGGAGGCGATGGGTTCGGAGACTTGTGCTTCGCTGAATCGGATGAGCAGGCGTCCCATTAGTTTCCTCTCCCAAGTAGTCTGGAAACGTCTTCTGAGGTTATGATGCCTAGAACTTTCTTTTCGATGTCTACCACTGGCAACGCGGAGATGCTGTGTTGCGCCATGCGTTTTGATGCTATTTCAAGCGGCTCGTCGGGTTTGGTGGTGACGACGTTTTTAGATTCGATGTCTGCGAGGGCTTTTTTACCTTCTGCCATGGCTCGAGTGATGTCCCATGAGGTGACGATGCCTCGTAGTTTGCCTGTTTCGTCTACGACGACGATGTGGTTGACTGATTTTGTGACTATGCGTTCTGCGATGGCTCGGATTTCTTCGTCTTCGGTGCAGGTAACGGCGGGGTGCATGACGCTGACGACAAACGGGATTTCTTCGGTTTGCCTCATGGGCTTGAACACAGTGTTTGTGGGGAGGCGTTCGATGGGTCCTGTTAAGGTGAAGGTGCCTTGCTCAATCCATTGTTTAAGCGTCGCTGAAACACGCTTCGCCATTTTGATGCTGGATAATGAGGAGACGCGGACTTTTTTGTCGTTGACGGTTATGGCGCCTGATTTGAGTTCTTGATAGCTGACTTTGCCGAATTTGGGGCGGTCCCTTCGGGGCACGCTGTAGTCAACGATGCTTGTGAATATTTCGCTGTCCCTAATGGCGGTTTTCTTTGCCAGCCCGAGGTTGAGGATAGGGATGGGGATGCCTAAACCGACGTACATGCTGGTGCCGTATTTGGTGAAGCTGGCTCCCTGCAGAAATTCCGGCGACATCTGTTTGGCGTCGCCTTTAACCATGAGTGTGCCATCGAGGTTTTTGGGGCTGTGCTGGGTGCCTTCGCCAATCACGTAGCCCTGTCCGCCTCCTAGAAAGATGCGGGTGCCTAACCCGATTGTTTCGTAGTCGGGGTCGTTCATGAGAGGGTTAAGTTCGCCCGCGCCGCTGAAAGTGGCGTTTTTGAATCTGGGCAAAAGTTTGCTCATGTAGGTGTATATGATTTCGTCGCTGCTGTTGACTGCGCAGTTGTAGCGTTGGTAGCAGTTGCGGAAGTTGAGGAGTTGGAATTGGTTGAGGTCGTCTTTGGTTATGGTTGTGTGGACGCTGGTTCGGGGGTAGCAGTCGGTGCCTACGCCTGTGGCTCGGAAATCTACTTCTTTGCCTGCGACGAGGTCTGAGATTACGTGACCTCCGCCGTAGTCGTAGTTGTGTTTCTCTGTCATGTTGGTGGCTCCGATGAAAAGGTCAACTGCTGCGCCGGGGTGCGTAACTGCCACTTCGTTTAGCCAGGCGCGGTCGATTTTGATGGGTGGGTCGGAGTGGCCCAGGTTGATGAGTGCGCCGCTGCTGCACATTGCGCCAAACGTGCCTGTGGTTACGACATCAACTTCTTTGAAGGCGACTTCGACGCCGCTTTTCTCTACGAGTTGCTTCATTTCCTCGGCGGTTAGGACTTGTGCGTCGCCTTTGCGGATTTTATCGTTAATCTCTTCTATTGTGCGAGTTTTGCCGTCTCCAGACAAAGTAAGCCAAACCCTGATGCAAATCGAAGAGGCTTTTGGGGCATATAATATTTACGCATAACGTTGTTAAACAGCGGTTTTTCTATGGGTTTTCTGTGGAAAGCTTGAAAAGCCCTCTTTGTTGGATCACTAAGAAGGGTGCGTGCCGTTGTGATTTTGCGAGTGTTTTTAAGTCGGCAACTTACCCATTGAACATGGATGAACTCCATGAAAGCACTCGTTATATGTTACTCGTATCACCATAGCAACACAAAAAAGGTGGCGGACGAAATCGCCAAAGTACTCGATGCAGAAGTAAAAACCCCTCACGAAGTCAACCCTGAAGAGTTAGCGGGCTACGATTTGGTTGGGTTCGGCTCAGGCATCTACATGAGTAAACCCCACAAGGAACTGCTGGCGTTGGCGGATACTTTGCCGCAAACCCAAAACCAGAAAGCCTTCATTTTCTCTACCAGCGGGCAACCGAATAACGGCGAAAAATTTCACCAGAAACTCCGAGAGAAACTTCAAACAAAAGGGTACAGCATAGTAGGCGAATTTAACTGTACGGGCTTTGATACTTTCGGGCCTTTTAAGTTGGTGGGCGGTTTGCAGAAGGGGCATCCAAACGAAGATGACCTCAAAGGCGCAAGAGATTTCGCTGAGAAGCTAAAAGCGAACTAACCTTTTTTCGTGCGGCAGTTGTTGCTGCTGGGCTACCGCTTTTTTTGTTTGTTTACAAAGAAAAAATTAGTGTCCCGCGGCTGTAGATCGCTTGTTACCCTTGCAGGTACCCTAGAAATAGTAACTCTAAAATATTCTTTCATCGGTTTAGGCTTATGGATTTAGATAGCTGCCGGAAAAACGAAAGGTTCTATCAAAGTCTGTTTAACAGTATCGACGAAGCCTTCATCGTTATTGAGGTAATCAAAAATGAGCATGGCGTAGCTAGCGATTTTCGTTACCTAGAACTTAACAAAGCTTATGAGCGGCAAACAGGGGTTAAAGCCTCTGACGTTTTGGGGAAAAATATCTGTGAAGTTTTCCCTGGCAGCGAAACCTCTTGGCTAGACATATTTGGCGGAGTGGAAAAAACGGGTAACCCCGATTCCTTCGAGAATTATAGTGTACCGCTTAAAAAGTACTATAAAACCTATGCTTTTCCCTTTGGCGAAAACCGAGTTGGCGTGTTATTTAGAGACATAACAAAACGCAAGCAGGCGGAGGACGCGCTTAGAGTAAGTGAAGAACGCTTCCGCGGTACAATGGATAACATGTTGGAAGGTTGCCAAATTATTGGTCATGACTGGCGCTATATTTACATAAATAAGGCGGCTGAAGTCCATAACCGAAGACCTAAGCAGGAGTTGCTTGGAAACCGCTACATGGATATGTGGCCTGGAATTGAATCAACTCATGTTTTCAGTTTAATTAAAAGTTGCATGGAGGAGAGGGTATCTCAGTATCTGGAAAACAGGTTTGTTTACCATGATGGTGGGGTTGGCTGGTTTGACTTGCGAATCACTCCTGTTCCAGAGGGCGTTTTTATTTTATCGATTGACATCACCGACCGCAAGAACGCTGAATTCCGCTTGAAGGAAAGCGAAGAAAGGTTCTCAAAAACATTTTACAATAATCAATTGGCGATGGCTATTTCTGAGTCAGATGGCAGGATCGTTGATGTTAATGACAAGTTTGAGAATTTGTTTGATATTAAGCGCCTAGTTTTAGTTGGGCGTTATATGTCTGATTTTGTTTGTTACGGCGATATTGAAAAACGTAATCGGACTCTTCAATTGCTCAAGGAAGGTAAGACGGTTGAGGATGAACAAATGTATTTTCTGCCAAACGGAAAAAAGATTGTAACAACCTACTTTACTCAAGTCATTTCGGTTAATGGTAAACAGCATTTTTTTGGTATGTGGGAAAACATAACGGAACGCAAGAAAGCTGAGGATGCACTGAAAGCTAGTCTTGAGCATGAAACATTTCTGGCAGCTCTTATTCGTAATGCGTCGGTTGCTGTAGGTGTTGGTTACCCTGATGGCAGACTAGGCATGATTAACCAAGCTTTTCAGGATTTAACTGGCTACTCTGAAGATGAGCTTCATAAAATAAGCTGGAACAAAGCATTGACTCCTGTGGAGTACGAGGAGTTTGAAGCTGAAAAGTTAGCGGAGTTGAGCCGAACAAAATCTTCCATAACTTACGAGAAAGAGTATATCAGAAAAGACGGCTCCAGAGTTCCCATAGAACTAGTTGTTCAACCGTTCCTCGATAAAAATGGCAACGTAACTCATTACTTTTCCTTCATTACTGACATAACGGTACGTAAGAAGGCACAGGAAGCGCTTAAAGAAAGTGAACAGCGCTGGTCAACTACTCTATCTAGCATTGGAGACGCAGTTATAGCTACGGACACGCAAGGAAAGATAACTTTCATGAATCAAGTGGCGCAAGACCTGACGGGGTGGTCTTTAACTGAAGCGTCAAATAAGCCTTTGCAAAAAGTTTTCCATGTTGTCAATGAGGAAACCCGTCTTGAAGTTGAGAACCCAGTTGTTAAAGTGCTGAAGAATGGAGCTATTGTCGGTTTAGCGAACCACTCTATTTTACTGTCTAAAGATGGCGCAGAAACCCCAATAGATGACAGCGGCTCGCCGATAAAGAACTCGAAGGGTAAAGTAACTGGTGTGGTGCTTGTCTTCCATGATATCACTGAACGTAAGAAAGCAGATCAAGCGTTAAAAGACAGCGAAGTGCGGTTCCATTCTGTTCTTGATAATTCACCCGCCATTATTTACCGTTTCAACCTACAGACTGGCCAGTATGAGTATACAAGCCCCTCAATTAGAGAACTGGGATATAACGTCGAAGAAATTATCGCAATGAGCGGAGAAGAAGTCTTTTCTCTTGTTCACCCCGACGACCAACAAATGTTCAGATCAAATTTGGCAAAAATAAGTCAAACCGGTAAAGGCATGATAGAATACCGTTTTAGAGGTAAAGACGGTGTATATCGATGGTTTTCAGTAAAGTTTGTAATCGTTAAAGATGAGAGGGGGCAACCCCTTTACCGCGATGGGTTCGGCGTCGATATTACTCAGCGCAAGAAATCCGAGGAAGCAACCCAAAAGCAAGCGAATCTCATCGACTTAAGCCCTGACGCAATAATTGTCAAAAAGGCGGATGACACTATCACTTTCTGGAGTAAGGGCGCAGAAGAGCTCTATGGTTGGACTAAGGAGGAAGCTATAGGACAGAAGAGCCGACAGCTTTTCAAAACTGTATATCCGGAGCCTCTTGATAACATTCTTGCTCAGTTGAAGTCCACTGGAAAATGGACTGGTGAAAAAATCCACCAAACCAAGCAAGAAAAGCAAATTACTGTTCAAAGCCGATGGCTTGCAACAAAAGACAGTGTCGGTCGTATCCTTGAAATTCTTGAGACAAACGAAGATATTACAGATCGCAAACTAGCCGAAGAGGCCTTAAGGCGAAGCGAAGAAAGATTCCGCATTGCATTAAATAGCGCTCCAGTTTCAGTGTCTGCTCAGGATCTCGACCACAAATACATTTGGGCGTACAACCAAAGAACCGCTAAACCTGAAGAGATAATTGGGAAAACAGACGAGCAGATTTTCACTCTACAAGAAGCTCGCTATATTGGAAAAATGAAAGAGCGGGTTATCCAGGAAGGCGTTGAGTTACGTGAGCATATGTGGCTTGAGAGGCCTTCAGGCAAGATCTATATAGACGTAACATGGTCGCCGCTTCTAGATAAGAAAGGAAGAATCGTTGGCGTGACTAGTGCGACAGTTGATTTGACGGAGTTGAAACTTGCGCAGATGGCATCGGAAGAACGTAGAGAACAGTTGGAGCGTACTCAAATTAAACTTGAAGAGAGCGCGTGCGTGATAGAAGAGTACGCTAATCAGATGGAGAACTTGGCAAAGGAGCGGGCGGAGAAACTTAAAGAAGCCGAACGTATGGCGGCGATTGGGCAAACGGCTGGTATGGTTGGACATGACATCCGCAACCCCCTGCAAGCGATAACAAGTGACCTGTACCTGATTAAAGAGGAGCTACGCTGCACTAGTATCGACAAAAACGCTATTTTTGAAAGTGCCGATTCGATAGGCGAAAACATAACTTACATCGACAAAATAGTCAGTGACTTGCAAGATTACACCCGCCCCATGAAGCCTTTCTTAAAAGAGATAATGCTAAAAAACGCGATAAACGCGGTACTTTTGGCGGCTAATATACCAAAAAGTGTTGAAACGGAGTTGTTTGTGGACGAAAGTCTTACCCTTAATTCCGATACCAATTATCTAAAGAGGATTCTGCAGAATTTAGTTATTAACGCTTTGCAGGCTATGCCTTCAGGGGGTAAATTAACGATTTCTACCCAAAGAAATCGCGGTAGAGTCCAGATTTGTGTGCAGGACACCGGTGTGGGAATACCTGAGGATGTTAAGCCTAACCTGTTTAAGCCGCTATACACTACAAAATCTAAAGGTCAAGGGTTAGGTTTAGCTGTGGTTAAACGTCTATTTGAGGGGCTTGACGGCACTATAACCTTTGAGAGCAAAAAGGGTGAGGGTGCCTTGTTCACGTTGGAGTTGCCTTCGGGTCGCTTTTAGCAGCACAGCGTCATGATTTCTGCAAATCAAGATGCAGCCCAACATGCATAATCCAGCGGTTCAGTGTATTGTGCGATTCCGTAGGAATTTCCGCATACATAAAGAATGTAACCAAAAACCACAAGCGCTCTGTTCAGTTAGTACAACCAGCCTCAACCAGCAGGCAACATACCACATTTACAGACACCAAAACAGGCGTCTCTACTGTTGAGCCTTAGAAGATGATGTAGTAGGCAGCGGCCCTCTTCTTCTACCTGCTAGAAAACAAAAACCGCCGCAGCCGACGCAGCTTCATTGGGTTTAGCAAAACTTAACAGGCACAGCCGCAGAATAATTCACATCACACTAAACGAAGGAACCGAACTTGAGAAGCGACAACGTAAAAACCGGAATAGAAAAAGCACCCCACCGCGCACTCCTAAAATCTCTCGGACTAGACGATGACGACCTATCAAAGCCGCTAATCGGCGTAGCCAACAGCTACACAAACATCGTCCCCGGACACATCCACCTCCGCATCATAGGCGAAGCCGTCAAAGAAGGTATCCTCGCAGCAGGCGGCACACCCTTCGAATTCAACACCATAGCCGTATGCGACGGCATCGCCATGGGACACCTAGGCATGCGCTACTCGCTCCCCTCAAGGGAAATCATTGCTGACAGCGTGGAAATCATGCTGCAAGCCCACAGCCTAGACGGACTCGTCATGATAAGCAACTGCGACAAAATTACGCCCGGCATGCTCATGGCAGCCGCACGCGTAGACATACCCTCCATCATGGTCACAGGCGGACCCATGGCAACCGGCAAACACCACGGCAAAAAAATAAGCTACTCCGCCATGCCAGAAGCCCTAGGCCAAGTCGCCGCAGGCAAAATGACTGAGAACGAGTTATGCGAGATGGAAACCGCCGCTTGCCCAGGATGCGGAAGCTGCAGCGGCATGTTCACCGCCAACACCATGGCATGCATGACCGAAGCCCTCGGCTTATCACTGCCCTACTGCGCGGCGTCTCTGGCAACCAGCGCATTCAAACTCCGCTTAGCCAGAGCCACAGGCAAACAAATCGTTAAACTCGTACAAGCCGACCTCAAACCCTCACAAATCCTAACCAAACAAGCATTCGAAAACGCCATCGCCTTAGACATGGCACTGGGCGGCTCAACCAACACCACACTACACCTGCCAGCCATAGCTAAAGAAGCAGGCATAACCCTGCCGCTGGCGGCGTTTGACGAAATCGGCAGAAAAATCCCCCACCTCTGCAGCATGATCCCAAGCGGCACCTACGCCCTCGAAGACCTCGACGCAGCCGGAGGAGTCCCCGCAGTCCTCCAAGAAATCAAAAACAAACTCGCCCTCGACGTGCCAACAGTTACCCTCAAAACCCTAGCTGAAAACATCAAAGACGCCAAAGTCCTCGACAGAGACGTCATCCACTCCCTCACCAACCCCGTACACAAAGAAGGCGGGATAGCCATCTTAACAGGCAACCTCGCCCCCAAAGGCGCCGTCATCAAATCCGCAGGCGTCTCAGAAAAAATGATGCATCACACTGGACCAGCCAAAGTCTACGACTCGGAAAACGAAGCCCTCGAAGCCATCAGAGGCGGCAAAGTCAAAGCAGGCGACGTCGTGGTCATCCGCTACGAAGGACCCCGAGGCGGACCCGGCATGCCCGAAATGCTGTTCCCAACCGCCACCATCGCAGGCATGGGCTTAGCCGAATCCGTCGCACTCATAACCGATGGACGCTTCAGCGGCGCAACCCGAGGAGGCAGCATCGGCCACGTAGCCCCCGAAGCCTTCGAAGGCGGACCCATAGCCGCAGTCAAAGACGGAGACATCATAACCATAGACATACCTGGACGCATCCTAAAAGTCGAGTTAAGCGACAAAGAGCTTGCAGCGCGGTTGGCAGCTTGGAAGCCCAGAGCGCCTAAATTCAGCAAAGGCATCCTCTCAAGGTACACGCCGACTCTAACAGAATAATTTTTTAAAAAAAATGTGGCGGTTGTAGGCGGAAGATTGGGCTTAGCAGCCGCCTCTAACGCCGTAGCCGCCCATCATGCCGCGACCCCAACTTTGCTGAAGCTGGCTCCCAGCGGCAACGCCATACTGGTTTTGGGCTTGGTCGCCAAAGCGGTACTCGAAGCCTGGGCAACCCACTCCATACCCGTAGCCGTATCCCGAAGTGGGGGCGGTGCCGTTTTGCGCCCAAATGGGTTCGCCTGTGGTGCTGTTAAAGCAGTATGGGTACTGGCCGCTGTTGAAGGCGGGTGGGGTAACTTGCTGGTTAACCGCTAATGGGGTTTGGGCTGCGCATTGGGCTGCAGCGACGCCGATTAGGGCAGCCGCGACGATGGCGACTGCGAAGGTTGATAGGATGATTTTTGTGTTCATTTTTTGTTCCTCACTGTACTATTGGGGTTGGTGTGGTTTGGGTGTTGGGTGATACGGTTGTGAAACGGTTTTGAAACGTTTGTTGTGGAAAGGTGGGGGTTTTTCTGGTAAACCTTAAATCCCCCGACGATGAGTCTAATTTAGATATAACATGAAAAGAGTTAACCTCTTCCTAATCCTCCTAATCACCGCCGGAGCCGCCCTCATATCCGCAACCGCCATCGGCTTCGCAGTCTTCGCCCAAACAAGCCAAAACGACCCCTACAGCTGGATGAGCCAAATGTGGGGCGGATCACAAAACGGCAACGGCTACGGAGGCATGGGCGGCATGATGGGACAACCAACCCCCACACCCGCCACCAACACCTTACTGCCAGCTTTTGGCGTAACCTTCGCCGTCCTAATCGCCATAGTCGTCTTAGGCGTCGCAGGCATAAGCTACTACCTGGTTTACCCCCAGATCCGCACCGGAACCGACGCAGCCCAGCTTGAAGCCAAAGCCGCCCACCAAGCCCCAGCCGAAGACGCATACAACTCAGTCGCCAAAACCCTAACCGACGACGAACGCAAAATCGTCGAAAACCTCAAAACACACAACGGACGATACCTACAAAAATACATAAAAGCCGAAACAGGCCTAAGCCGCCTACAAACACACCGCATCCTCGCACGCCTCTCAGAACGCGGCATCGTTGCACTTGAAAAAACCGGCAACACCAACCAAGTCACTCTCGCAGAATGGCTCAGCAAACCCCAGTAAAACTAGGCGGCATTTTTTGTTTTCTAGCAGGTAGATGAAGAGGCGTCGCCCTACTACATCATCTTCCAAGGCTCAATATAGAACAACCTGTTTTTGCGTCTGCAACTGAGGCACACTGCCTGCTGGTTGAGGCGACTTGTACCAACAGATCCAAACACACCAAAACATGCCACTTAACCCAATTCACTCTATGTGGGCGTGGCAGTTTCTACGGCACCACAAGACAGGCTGCGTTTTGCATTGCTTTTTTGGAACCGTTTGCGCCTCACATGTGGCTACGGTGTGGCAGAAAAGTTTTCTTACACACCCAACATATCACCCACGTTGAAACCGCCACCACATGGCGTGACACCACACCGTCAAAACTTCCAGCAACACAACAAAAATTATAAATCCGTAGCTAAACTTTTTATCGTAAAGCTTCTATGTCTGCTTTTTGTTTGTGGTTGTGTTGTGTTTACTGCAAACGCTTTTAGCGCTCTGTTCGCTTTATGGGTATGCAACTTGCCACCAGCGTTAGCGAGTTAGCTTTTTCTGAAAAACAATTTTGGGACATGGCTTTTTATGGTTATGGTTGAAGGTTTGTCTTTGGATGCTTCTGTGATTCCCCGTGGGCAGCTAGCCGCGGCTTGGCGTAAACTAAGTCGGAAGCCATTGCCCCGTGTGAAGGCGTTGCGGCTCAGTGACGGCGATTTTGAGCATGTGCTGGAGCACCGCTGCTGCCTAGAAGACCAGCTGCGCGAGATCGAGGAATGGGGCAGGGTGCTGTCTAAAAGCGGCACAGACGCCTGCATCTTCGACGCGGACGAAGGCGACGACGCCGACTACATCATCCTAATCCGCCAGAACCCCTACCACACGCTCGACGAAATCATCCTGCATGAACTGGCACACATAGCCCACGGCGACCTTTAGCCCAGTATGCATGCGCCTTCCTCTTTGAACAATCTTAGCCCCTCTACGCTGGGCAAATCCGCGAAATAAAGCATAAAATACGATGCACCCAAATCCACGTACGGCTGAAAACCCCGGAGACACTGCTGTGCAGTGCCCATCAGCGTGTACTGTTTGAAGTCTTCAAGTTTAGTAGCTGCAGGCTTGTACTTGGCAATTTTTGCTTCAAGCTCGTCTTGGTTTGCCGCCATCAAAATCTGCCCCGCCGGCCAACACGCCTGCTCAATACTCTGAAAGTTGCGGCCCACTGCTTCGCAATGCCGATGCAGCACCGAGAGCTTACGCCGGTACTCCTCCAAGGGCAAGTAGCCCCAGTCAAAGCGGTCAGCATACTTCGCAGCAACCTTGAGCGTCCGCTTCTCGCCTCCGCCGCCCACAATGATTGGGGGATGAGGCTTCTGAAACGGTTTAGGCTCGCACACAGCGTCTTTTAGCTGGTAATGCTTGCCCTGGTAGCTGGCTTTAGGATACGCCCACAGGCGACGAATAACCTCCAACGCCTCCTCAAGCTGCCCAACACGCTCGCCCGGTTTGGGGAAGCCGAACCCGTAAGCGTGGTGCTCCGCTTCCTGCACTCCGGCGCCTATGCCGAACTCCAACCTGCCGCCCGAAATCACATCCAACGTCGCCGCCGCCTTCGCCAACAAAGCTGGATTACGATGCGCATTACACAAAACCATCGTGCCCAACCTAATCCTGCTCGTAGCCGAAGCCAAAGCAGACAGCGCAGTCCAGCACTCCAAAATCTGGCTATCCCGATACATCAAGTGGTCGTCAAGCCAAACTGAATCGTACCCTAAGCGTTCGCACTCCAAAACCACGTTTTTGAGTTGCTGAAACGCCTGCGTAGAGTTCTGGCTTTGGAAAGCGTAGAAGGGGAGGAACACGCCGAATTTGGTTTTGCCCAAGTTTACCACCGAACACTACAGTTAAGGCACTTAGAAATTTAGGTTTTCGGCTATTGGCGGGTTTCTTTACCTCGAATATAGGAGAGCACCCCGGCAACCGCCAAAACCCCAATCGACACATAAAACGCGTTATGAATACCCAACAAAAACTCGTTACTCACCCCGCCAGTAAGGTTCGTCGTACCCACAAACACCTGAAAAGCCACATCCCGCGGAATCGACGCAGCCGCAACTGAAATCGCCAACACAAAACTCCCCACCAAACCAATGTTTTGCACCGTACGTAGCAAACCCGAAATACTGCCAAACGAGCCGCTACGCGCATTCGCCATGACGGCGCTGTTGTTGGCGGGGAAAAACATGCTTGTGCCCAAACCCGACACAGCCGAACCCACCAGCACAATATAGAGCGAAGAATCAGGCGTCATCGACAAATAAATCAAAATCGCTAACGCCAAAAAGAACACACCCAACGTAGCAATCTCGCCGCGAACCATACCGGTCACTAAGCCTACCCATCAATGGACCCAGAAAACTACCCGCCACGTAGCCGGGAACAAGCAGCAAAGCCGCATCCAACGGAGAAAGCCCCCGAATACCCTGCAAATACATAATCAACAAGAAAACCACACTAAAATAACCCACACTCAAAAAGAAAGCCGAAGCAATAGCGTTTCTCAAAACCCGAATTTTAAGCGCATCAAAATCAATCAACGGATTCTCCAAACGCCGATCATAGAGCACAAACACAGGAATCAAAACCGCACCCGCCACCGCCAAACCAATATCCATAGGCGTTGCGCCCTGAGCCGCAAAATTCACCAGCCCCAACGACAACAAAATCAACGCAGAAGCCAACAGCCCCATACCCCCCAAATCCAGCTTCTTGTAAGTTTTTTCCGCATCCTTTAGGTATCTAAATCCAATTACCGCCGCACCCACACCTATAGGAATGTTTATGAAAAAAATAAACTCCCAACCAACAAACGTCGTCAATATACCGCCCAACACTATGCCGAGCATAGCGCCCGCAGTGAAACCCAACGAGTTATACCCATACGCTTTACCCCTAGACCTCGGCGGAAAAACATCAGCAATTATCGCTCCACTAGTCGCCTGCAGTATGGCGCCACCCGCCGCCTGCACCACCCGAAACCCAATAAGCAAATAGATACTTGTAGATAACCCACATAAAGCCGAGCCAACCGTGAAAATTATGAAACCAACATTAAAAATTCTGCTCCGCCCATAACTGTCACCGATTCGCCCCATCTGCGTCGTAGCCACAGCCAACACCAACATATACGCCAAAATAATCCAAATCGAAGTCGCAAGATCCGAATGCAAACTATCATTAATAACTGGAAACGCCAAAAGCACTATGGTGCTGTCAAGCGCCCCCATAAGTGTACCTAAAACAATAATCGCTAACACGATTCGACTATGCGGTGCAGGGCTAAGTTGAGTTTGGGGGTTACTCATCTGGCTTCCTCAAAGCAAAACCAAAACAACACCTTCCCATGAACAAGCAGTCTCTAATAAACCTTGAAACAACCAAAACCCGCCCTCGCCGATGCAAAACCCCCAACCCAATAGATAAGGTAATTATAATTCAAAACCGCATTCTAACCTAACACTCTTAGCTGGAACCAGACTATGCCGCCGTCTAAGCCTCCTTCTATATTCGACCTGATGAACGAAGAAGAACAAGCGGTCAGCGAAGAGGAAGAACGCAAAAAACGCCGAGAAGAACTCCTAGCCCCCACAGGCATAAAGGAACACTACAAAGACGGCAAAATCAACATTAACAAATTCACCTGCGTCGGCGCCCAATGTAAACTATGCATCCCCAAATGCCCCACAAACGCACTGTATTGGGGCACCGGCGAAGTCGGCGTAATAGACGACCTCTGCGTCTACTGCGGCGCCTGCGTCGTCAACTGCATGGTGGATGACTGCATCAAACTCGAACGCACCCTCGACGACGGCACCGTAGAAAAAATAAGCAAAACCCAAGACATGGTTAAACTTCAGGAACGCAAAAACACCCGACGACGCTTTAAACGCGTCCAAAATAACGCCGCCACCCTACGCAGAGCCTACAAGCAGAAATCCGACTACCCGCCCTACGAGCGCAAACGCAAACTCTACCTAGACGTCGACCAAGAAAGCAAAGTCTAAATCCTGCCTAAGATAACTTCCATTTTTAATACCTGGGCAGATTCAGAACCGCCAAACCCGACAGGAAAACAGATAAGCAAAAACATTATTTTACAGAAACCATAAGGAAGAAAACCTTCATGACTAAAACTTACACGATAGTTGCCCTCAAAGGAGACGGCATCGGACCCGAAGTCACCGAATACACCATCAAAGTCCTTGAGGCTGCAGAAAAAAAATCAGATTTCAAACTTAACATTCTCTACGGAGAAGCAGGTGCCCACTGCATCCCAAAGTACGGCACTAACCTTCCCGCTGAAACCGTGGAGCTCATCAAACAATCCAACGCCTGT
The DNA here is from genome assembly GCA_963716035.1 of uncultured archaeon. Lineage (GTDB taxonomy): Archaea > Thermoproteota > Bathyarchaeia > Bathyarchaeales > Bathycorpusculaceae > Bathycorpusculum. The sequence goes on from OY970286.1 coordinate 1,060,286, forward strand.
CTAAAAGGCCCCATGACCACCCTAGAAGAACCGGGTGCACCCGTCAGCGTCGCCGTCACGCTAAGACGCATGTTCAACCTCTACGCCAACGTTCGCCCCTGCCGCACTTTCCCAAACGTTGAATCCCTCAAACCCAACATCGACCTCGTTGTGGTTCGCGAGAACACTGAGGGCATGTACTCCGGCATGGAATCACTCTTGGCACCCGGCGTCAGCGTTGCCCTGCGTATAATCACCAAGGAAGCTTCATCCAAAGTCGCTGACTTCGCATTCAAGATGGCGATGCAACGTAAAAAACACCTCACCTACATCCACAAAGGCAACATTCTACGTGTAACTGACGGCATCTTCAAAGATGCAGTCAAAGAAGCACAGAAAAACTATCCTGAAGTCGATGTAGACGACCTCCACATCGACGCAGCAACCATGCAACTCATTAAGCAACCAGAAAAATACGACGTCATGGTCACCACCAACCTCTTCGGCGACATCATATCCGACGAAGCAGCGCAAGTTACAGGCAGCTTAGGCTTAGCCGCAGGCGCAAACATCGGCGCAACCTACGGCATGTTCGAACCCGTCCACGGCTCGGCACCAAAATACACAGGCATGGACCGCGTCAACCCAATCGCAACCATCATGGCGGGCGCTATGATGCTGGACCACCTAGGCGAAAAAGAAGCCGCCAAAAAAATCGAGACCGCGGTCATAGCCGTCTTAACCGAAGGCAAAGTGCGCACTCACGACTTAGGCGGGCAAGCTAAAGGCAGCGAAATCACCGCCGCCATAATCGAAAAAATCGCCTAAACACCCTTCTTCTTTTAATTTTTTTAGAGTTCTGTTTCTTTGAACCGCATCGTGTCCACTGTGTCTTTGATGTAGGTCTTCCCTTTAGCCGTCAAGCAGTATTTACCCTCCGCAAATGTGAGGTAGCTATCGTCAAGCAGCGGTTTTACTAGGTCCTGGAAGTCTTCGCTGAAATCCATGTCTTTTCCAGCAGTGAACTCGTTGAAGACAGCAGGCATGTAGCTTGGTCGGAACGTGGTTTCCAGTGAGCAGACAATTTCTTCTTTGGTGCCGATTTTGTCGTTGTGTATAGCGTAGAGGATCCAGTTGCGGAAGTTATCTAGGCGGCGTTGTGCGATGCGTTCTTCGAAGGGTAGTTTGTATTTGGAGAGTTCGGGTTTATGGCCCTTCATGGTTCTTATGACTTCTCTGGTTAAGTCTGCGCCATCGATGGTTATGCGTACGGCTATGAAGGCGCCCACGATGGCATCCACAAAGTAAATTCCAAACAAGGTGAAAACGGCTCCGACTATGACGGCTGCAGAGGAGTACATGCTGTTTTTGGAGTCAATCGACTGCGAAATAAGCGAGAGACTTTGGCTGCGTTTCCCAACGAACCGCTGGTAAACCGAAATTATAAGCATCGAAACCATAGCCACCAACTCTACCGCGATAACCAAAAAGGGCAACGTCATTGGCACGAAGGTGCCCGCGATGTTCTCGATTATTGAGCGTACAGACTCGTAAAAGAGGAGCGCTGCAGTGAAAAACATCAGCCCCAAAATTGTTATGGTGCCCCAAAGTTCTTTTTTGAATTTTATGCCTGCCCAAACAATCGCTGAAGCCGCGGTATCCACGGTGGTGTCTGCGCCGTCCGCGATTAAGCCGACACTGCCGCTAAACAATCCCGCAATCATCTTTGCGGCAGCCACAAAAACGTAGCCAGCCGTTGAGTTGCGGGCCGCTGCGGAGGGGCTTAGGAACTGGGTCTCAATCATATGTGCCCCCCGTTCCATGTTAAACGCTGTTTCCTCTGCTTTGATTTTGCCTTCTTGGGTTAACTCGTATTTGGATTGTTCATTGACCTTGACCAGTTTGTTGGTGATTAAACTGTTGCAGGCGTACTCAACGCCTAGCACTTCTTCGGTTCTGCGTCGCCGTTCGCTTTTTCCACCGAAAGCCACAGTTCGCAGTGTAGTTTTCTCTTGCAACTGCTTAAGCGTCTGGGCGCCTTCCTTGTGCAAAATAATAAGTATATACTCGCTTAAGTCGCCGCTTAGCCGTCTACGTTTTTTCTGCGCCATCAAGGTCAAAACAGTGTCTGCGGTTACGTTTTTAACCTTATTGAATCAAAAACATCAAACCATACACAAACAGCCACCGGCTAAGAAGATAAAACATCTATAGCAGTGTTGGAGTCCACGTGAACCTCAAACCCGCCTGCGTTCTTGCCCTCTTTAACCCTTGCGTTAACCAAAACCAGCCGAGTTCCGTCACGAAGCTTCTTCTCTACCTCATCAACCTTCTCGTTCCAAACAACAACCACCGCCTCCCCCGAATCATCCCGCAACGCCAAACGCAACACCACCCCGTCGGAGTCACCTCGGGTAAACCCAGTTTTCCCCAAAACTGCTTTAACCGAACCGCAAACATGGACACTGCCGCTGTTGGAGTTGAGGCTGCCAATTTTCTGCGTAAACTTCTCCACTGGCGGACACTGCACATTTTCCTCTACAGCCGGAAATTCGACTTTGCTTTTGTCGCCAAGGTGCAGCTCGGTTTTGCCGTAGCGGTCGTCGCGTGTATAGCCGTGCAGAAAACGCACTGTTTGCCCAGCTTTTAGTTCACCCCGCTCCACCAACTCCGCTTTCTCATTCCAGAGCACCACCCTCAGCAAACCGTCGTTGTCACCCAGCATCAACGTTGCGAATTTGCCTGACTTCTCCTGTCCCTGAAAGGTTCGGGCTGCAAAAACAGCCACAAGCCGCCCCGAAACATTAACGTCGTAGAGTCCGCTGAAAAGCCGCCCTGATGTTATAGTGCCATTTCCAAATGTGAAGCTGTTTTGTTGGACTTTGACGCCGATTTTTGCGGCGATTAGGCGCAGCAAGGTTTCGTCGCCAAATAATCCTCCGCATTTGACACGTTCAGCTTCCAGCCGCTCCATTATCTCCGCTTTGCTTATGTTGGGGTTTTTGGCTTGGATTTCCTCTACGAGGGCTTCGATGGTCATGTTGCGCCGACACGTTAAAGCAGTTGGCGCCTTTTAATTTTTTGCGTACGGCTTGGCGGCTATGTTTATTACTTTTGGATGAGGTTTTTTGTTGGGGTTTGGATGGCGGATTTAGGTTTCTTTTACGGTTTAGGGTTTGCATTCGTAGTCGCTGGCATCCTAGTGGTGGTTGCTGCAATTATTCTCTTATCAAAGCGAAGCAGGGGCAGAGGCAAAGAGAAAGGGAAAACTGAAACACACGCTGCCGGAGTAATAATGATTGGTCCAATCCCCCTCGTGTTTGGCACCGACTGGAAATCCGTCAAGCCAGCTTTGGCTTTGGCAGTAGTGCTTGCTGTGGTTGTTCTAGTGGTTTATTATTGGCTGCTACGGTAGGATTAGCTATGAGCGACGACTATGATGATGAGGATGAAGGTTTCGGCGTTTCCGGCGGACTCTGGAACTTTATGCTTGTTGGCTTTGCGCTGGTTTTTGTTGGAATAATTATAATTGTGTTGGCTTCGTTGTTTTTCGGTGGAGGGAGCGTCGGCGGCGTCATATTCATCTGTCCCATACCTATTGTGTTCGGTTCCGGACCCGACGTGACCTGGCTTATAGCTTTAAGCGTAGCCATCTCTGCCGTAAGCATAATAGCGTTTCTAGTACTAAATAGGCGGTCTAAAAGAGAGGAAAATTAAAACTGGTTTAGTCTTTTTTCTCTTCTTTTTTGTCTTTCCCGTAGTATGCGTACAGGAAGATTAAGGCTAATGCAATAGCGATTGAACCCATGAGGACATATTGAAGAGTTACGAAGTATGAGCCAACGTCCATCGAGATTCCTCTGTTTTACTCATATGTTGTTAGCGTCTACATATTTAAATCTGAACCCCGTGCTTTCGAGGAAACAAGCCACCCTCTACTCCAAATTCTGATTCTGAATACGCAATTTTTTTTAACTAAACGCCCTCACGTTTGAATACCAAGTTGACCCCCCATGGTTGAATCAGTCCTACACAAAGCCAAAACAATAACAATAGTTGATTTATCCAACCAAAAACAAACCCAAATTATCCAAACCCTACAACAAGCACAAAAAAAAGTCGTCACCATGCCCCCAAAAAGCGCCTTACTACTAACCGATGTAACCGACGCCGAAGTAACAAAAGAAGTCGTAGAAGCAATCTTGATTTTTGCCAAAAATAATACACCCTACGTAAAAGCCTCAGTGGCTGTCGGGGCTGAAAAACTCAAAAAAGTAATATTAACCAACATATCGACCAACGTAGGCCGCAGCATCAACAGTTTCGGCAGCCGAAAAGAAGCCATGGATTGGTTAGCAAGCCAACCCTAAACCAATTTTTAAAGCCGCGGCTTCTTCCACTCATCCATAAGCATGCTGTAGCATTCGTCGCTTTCCTCGTAGGTTTTGAACCAGCCGAGATTCTGCGCAATCTTCTGAGTCAACAAATGATAACACATATGCACTTTCTTATCGAGCACACGGAAGTAGAAGTCGTCGCAAGTACAGAACTCCGCCTCCGGCATAATCAAGTAATCCCGCTCTCTACCCACCACAATCCAGACAACCCTACCCGACGGCTTAAACACATACTTCTTCACCCTACCCTCCGTCACCGCATCCAACGCTTTTGTAAAGCGTTGCCCAAACAATTCATAGAGCTGGTTTAGGTTGTCGCCTGAGAGTTTGCCGGCTGCTTTGGCTTCTTTACAGACTTCGTTTAGGGTTTCAACTTCTGGGTTGTCGCTCATCGAGTTGCACACGTTTACTGTGAGGAGGCTGCTTTTAGATTTTAGCCTATGTTTATGGGTTCGCCCCTGCTTTTGGAGGGTTCCAGTTTGGGCAACACCACTTCTAAGACGCCGTTTTTGTAGGTGGAGGCGGCTTCTTTGACTTTCACTTTGGCTGGCAACTGGACTTCTTTGTAGTACCTGTTTGCTGCGGTGTCGACGCATATGTCGATGGAGTCGTCGGTGCCGCGCAGTTTAATGTCGGTTTTCTCCACGCCCGGCAACTCCGCTACGACGCGGACTTCAGTTTCGGTTTCCACAATATCCACAAGTGGCTCCCGTTCCTCCTTAACCTCCGGCGGACCTTTGAGGCCTTTTTTTATGTTGCCGAACTCTTGGATTTCGGGTTTCCCGTCGGGACCGATTTTCATGCTGTAACCGTAAACAAATGGCCCCAGCTCCTTCACCGTGCTGCCGTCTGGCATTTTGCGTTCTTTAACGTATTCTTTGGGGACTTTGTCGGTGAAGTTTTTGAGTTCCTCGTCCATCATCCTCTCCATCTCTTTGAACATGTTGTCTATGTCGCCGAAGAAGGGGTCTTTGGATGGACGCTGGCGTTTCTTGTACCATTCGGGAAAATTTTCGTCGTTGTCTGAAGACAAACAAACTCACCTACTACTCAGGGTTTTATCTATCCAATAAATTTATTGTTAGAGCTGCCGTTTGGCTGCTTTGAATGCTGCTTTTTCTTTGGGGTTTTTGGTTGGTTCTGCTGGTACAACCCGCCACAACCAACCAGCAACCTGCCTCAGTTGCAGACGCCAAAACAGGCGCCTCTGCTTTAAGCCTTGGAAGATGATGTAGTAGGCGGCAACGCCCTCTTCATCTACTACTAAAAAAACAAAAAACGCCGACACCACACAATCTTTCCCAATACAGGCAGCTATGGATAATGTAATTAGTTTCCCTGCAACTAACAACTGCATGGATTTAACCGACCAATTCAGGTGCCCAACAGGACGCCAGGGCAGAACCGTAGCGGCACGCATGAACAGAGAACACCACAACCTAACCACATGGGGCCTAACGCATGTAACCATCCATCCGGACCACATTGTCCTAGACGTGGGCTGCGGAGGCGGCAAAACACTAAACCGCCTAGCACAAAAAACACCGCTGGGAAAAGCTTACGGCATCGACTACTCAGCCGACATGGTCGAATACGCCAAGAAAATAAACAAGAAATTCATAGAACAAAACAGAGCGGAAATCAACAAAGCTTCAGCCGACCGAACAGGCTTCCCAAACAGCCACTTCGACCTAGTTACCGCCTGCGAAACATACTACTTCTGGCCCAGCCTACCCGACGCATTCAGGGAACTCCTGAGAGTTCTCAAGCCAAACGGAAAACTGCTCCTGATTAACGAAATGATTAAAGACGGAATCTACGAGGTCGAGAACGCCCAGCTAATTGGGAAGACGCATGTCAACCTGCTTGAATTGAAAGAAATAAACCTCATACTGCATTCGGCGGGTTTTGTGAACATTGAAATACACAGAAAAGAGGGCACAGCTTGGAACGTTATCGTCGCCCAGAAACCATCCGCCTAAAGCTGCTGCCGCAATTCACGTTTAAGCACTTTACCCGCTGCGCCTATGGGTAACTCCGCTTTGAATTCGACTTCTCGGAGGGCTTTGTAAGCTGCAACGTTTTGGTTAACAAACCCCATAAGCGCCTCCTCGGACACTTGGGCGCCTTCTTTTAGCACCACGTAAGCTTTGGGGTTCTCGCCTGCCTCAACGTCCGGCTTACCGACAACAGCGGCGTATTTGACTGCGGGGTGCTCGTATAGTAGGTCTTCGAGTTCTCGGGGGTAGATGCTGTAGCCGTTGTGTTTTATGAGTTCCTTTTTGCGGTCAACTATGTAAGTGTAGCCGTCGCTGTCGACGAGTGCAATGTCACCAGTAAACAGCCAACCGTCACGAAGGACTTCGGCGGTTTCAGCTGGGCGACGCCAGTAGCCTGCCATAACCTGCGGGCCACGGACAGCCAACTCCCCCACCTCACCCACAACCATCGACTTACAACCAGTTTCTAAATCAACAATCTTCGCCTCCGTACCGGGCAGCGGCAACCCAACCGAACCCACCCGAAGCGGCAAACACCTAGCCACAGGCGAACAATGCGTAACCGGGGACGCCTCCGACAACCCGTAACCCTCAGCCAAAAACCCACCCGACAACGCCATAAACTCCCGCTGAACCGAAGGCGGCAACGCAGCGGCACCCGAAATGCAGACACGGACAGAGGACAAATCAAAGTTTTTGAGATTTGGCTGGGCGAGAAGCATCTGGTACATGGTTGGGACGCCACAGAAAACTGTGACTTTGTGCTGCACAATGGCTTGGAGGGCCATGGCGGGAGTGAATTTGGGCAGCAAAACCAGCTTTGCACCGACGCTTATGGGGACGGTCATGCCGGTGGTTAAACCGTAAATGTGAGACAACGGCAGCGCCACGAGAAAAACGTCTTGAGAGGTGGCTTTTATGGTAGTAGCAAACTGGTTTGCGTTGAAGGATAGGTTTCTGTGGGTTAGCATGACGGCTTTTGAGGTGCCTGTGGTGCCTCCTGTGTACTGGAGTGCAGCTAGATCCCCTGACACGGCTTTATCTTGAGAGACGTTTTCGGCAGGTGGGGGTAACCCCGAAAAGCTTAGAGTATTGGGTATAGCGATTACGAGTCGTTTTAGGGGGGTTTTTTCTTTAACGACTTCGACTACGCTTTTGAGGCTTTCAATTGTCACGATTGTTTCTGCGCCTGAATCGCAGAGTTGGAACGCGACTTCGCGTTCTCGATTTAAAGGGCTTATGGTTGTGACGACTGCGCCGGCTTTGAGGGCGCCGAAGTAGGCTATAATGAACTGTGGGATGTTTGGTAGGTAGAGGGCTACTCTGTCGCCTTTTACCACGCCTAAAGAGCGCAGTGACTTTGAGAATTCAGTGCACAGAGAATCCAAATCCGAATACGAAACCGTTTGAGCGCCGCAAACCACTGCAACCCGCCCAGAATACCGTTTAGCAGCACTTCCAAACAACCCAACCAGAGACAAAACTTCAAACCCACCCCTACAAAACCTATTTCCATTGCAGACGGGATTCTTTTGAGTCAAACGGCTTCGAATACCAGTAGCAGCTAAAAACTAAAAATGTTTAGCTGGTTTCAGGCTCAATCACCACAGCAGTCCCAGTAGCAGAAAACAACACAACACCGTTTTGCAGCCCCAAATCCGAAGTCTCCACATCCAACCCAATAATCGCGTTAGCACCCAACGCGGCAGCACGCAACTTCGCTCTCTCGATGGCTTCCCAGCGGGCTTTTTCCATCTCAGACGTAAACGCCGTAACCTCCCCGCCCGCCATAGACTCAAACCCAGCAATGAACTTGCCGAATAAGCCACGGGTACGCGGCGTAAGCCCCGTCACCAAGCCTAAAACCTTCACTATCTTATAACCAGCAACAGTGGGGGTTGTAACTATCAAAAAATCCGAGACGAATTCTAACGGAGCACCACATGTTGGGCAAAAACGAGACCCTTCAGGAACCAAACTTGCACATCTGGGGCAATTCATGATTTTCACCTAAACGATAATCGCTTTGAGTTAGGTTTAATTTTAAGTTCACGGTCGCCGCTTTTGAGGCTGCTGTAGGCGCTGTAAACCTCGTAGAGGTTCTCCATTTCTTTGGTGTAGGTAAAGGGGTAAGCTACTATGTCGGTTAAGTTCAGGTTTAGTTTTGGGCCTTCTTGGGTTTGACTGAAAATCTGGTTTTGCGGCTGGTCTGTTAAGATGACGGTGACGACGTCACCGACTTGGAGTTTGTCGCCTAAGGTTTCGCCGCTGCCGAACTCTTCGCTTAAATCCACTGTGCCGCCGTACTCGAACACTAGAGTGGGGTGTCCTTTGCGCATGATGGGTGAACAGGCAAGTTTAGGCACCTGCATTTCGAAGCGGGTTTTAAGGTTGTCAAAGTCGGGTTTGGGTAACTGTACGATTAGGTAGTTGTGCCAGGATTTGGTTTCTGCGTCACGCATCTTGAAAAACTGCATCTAAACCACAAGTTATACCCAGAAAACTGCCTTAATTAACGCTTTGCAAGAAATTGTTTGGTGCCGGGGGCGGGATTCGAGCCCGCGACTTCTGGCAGTGGGCGTGTGGCCCTGTTGTCTCCAGATTATGAGTCTGGCGCCCTAGCCAGGCTAGGCAACCCCGGCAAACGCCACCACTTTTGCGGCGTCGTGGATGTTTAGTCATAATTGTCTGATTTAAACTTTTAAGGCTCACAACCGGTTTTGGGGATTACAAAAATCAAAGGCTCGGGTAACCTTGCGGTTTGCCCGCTTTGGCGTTACGCCACAAATGCAAATAAAGGTTCAAGCACCCCGATGTGCATCTCGTTGCGAGTCTCTAAAGGCGACGGATCCAATTTGCCGTCCAGCGAGGGGAAACCGACTTGGGCTTGCTGCTCTGAAATCGTCATGATAGAGTCAACTTTGTCAGGGTACGACGTCTAATCCGTCCGGGTACGTGCGGAATGGTTTGAATCTGGGCGGCGAAACCAGTGTTCTGAAAACGGCTTGAAGCAATGCGTAATTGAGAATCGTTTTTTGTTTTTTTAGTGGTTGATGAAGAGGGCGTCGCCCTACTACATCATCTTCCAAGGCTTAATGTAGAATGGTCTGTTTTGGCGTCTGCAGCTGCCGCTTACTGCTTGCTGGTTGAGGCTGGTTGCACACGTTCAGCAGCTCTTTTGCCTTTTTCCAGTTGGTGGTGGTCTGGATACGTAAACTATAAGCAGCCAGACACCTTTCCCCTTTTGACTTCCATGCACAAAAAACTTATCTACATACCCATACTCATGCTCACAGTAGTGATGCTAATTGTGCCCGTACATGCGCAGCCAGAAGGCGGCTACTCGGTAGAGTGGCAACGCCCCCTGCCCGGCTTAAGCGGCACCGCAGTAATCCAAACCAGCGACGGCGGCTACTTAGCATTAGGCGAAGACGCCTCCCTCAACTCCAATACAGCCCAATACACCAATCCCCACAACATAGTGGTTAAAACCGATTCAAACGGCAATTTAGAATGGTCCAAAACCGTCGCCTACAACGAAGGCAACCCGCTCACCCGCCTCAGCGAAGTTGTGGAAGTCAACGACGGCTACATTCTGGGCGGCACAGTCGACTCCGTCTTCAACAGTGGCACCCAACATTTCTGCCTCATAAAAATCGACGCCAAAGGTAACGAGCTGTGGAAAACACTCAGCCCCTTCGAACAGCCAGACGTCACCTACGAAGCCACAGCCCTAACATCAACAAGCAACGGCGGATGCTTTCTCGTTGGCTCCATATACGGTGCACCCCCAACAATCCCCTACCTCATAATAACCCTAGCGCAACCCAACGGGCAACTGGAATTCAGCAAAGCTCTTCCCGTAAACGGTAGCCAGCTTTGGCCATGGATGACAGGCATATCTCCTTGGGTTACACAGACACGTGATGGCGGCTTCCTACTGATTAACAATCAGGGGCAGTCTCACCCGATTTCACCATCTAGCACCTCCCTTTTGAAGCTAGACGCAAATGGCAGCTTCCAATGGACGCAGAGCTACGGTGGAGGCGGAAACTTCTATCACACTGGTGGAGCATGTGCAGTTGTGTTAAGCGATGGTTACCTAATCGGAGGTATGGCGGCGCCAGAAAGCTCCTGGACAGGCGGCATGATTATCCGAACCGACTTGGAAGGCAAAATGCTGTGGAACAGAACCTATCCTTCCCTAAACCAAGTTTACTCCGCCCTAAACAGCACCCAAGACGGCTTTCTGCTGTTAAGTACAAGCACACAACCCTCAGACTCCAAAACGACGCATATTCTGCTTTTACAAACGAGTAGTGCAGGTGAAATCCAAGCCCAGACCGACCTTTTAACAGTCAACGCCTACATGTTCAGCCATGTCTCACAGTTGGTATCCACCAAGGATGGCGGAGCAGTCTTCACAGGCAGCTTCTTGTACGAACGCTCCCAAGAGGCGAGCGGCTCAACCTCGGATGCCGACAAGTTCTGGATTGCCAAAATCTCAACACCTGGTCACGGCGATGTCATCAGTAATTCAGACCAGAACCTTTTGGCTTTGGAAGTTGCTATTGGCGTAGTTGTAGCTGCGGTGGCTACTGCAGTTGTGGTTGTTATCCTAAAAATCAGAAAAGGAAAAAACCGTCGTCCTTCTTAAAGCAGGTTAGTTGTTGTCGGCAGCTTTATTTTGAGATTAGGAAGCCCACGATGAACCCGACGATTAGACCTATGCCCAGCGGCAGCATGCCGATGAGTATGGTGCCGTACTGCACGACGCTTGGACCATACTTGGCGGCGAGGTCACCCATAGAGCCCAAGTTAAGCGTGTAGAAACCCAAGTAGGCGCCTATTAAGACGATAACGATTGCGATGAGGGCGAATTTGAGGAATTTATGAACCAAAACGCCTAAGATTATGCCAATCACCAGCGGAATAACCATTAAAACGATTGCGGGTATGCCGCCTATAGTTGCTGATGATAAGAACGCGAATAAGTCTTCTATTAAACCCATACTGTTCCACTCTTTGATCAGTCAAGTTAGCTATTTCCATCAAGAAGTATTTAACATCTTTGCAGAGAAGTTAAAACGGTTTTGCAGCTTTTGGGAAACCTATAAGAGAAAACAGCGGAGTTCCTAAAGTGAAGGCGTCAAGTTGCGTGTCAAGTTAACCGTCTCAGGCATTGTGCAGGGCGTGGGTTTTCGTCCATTCATCTACCGCATAGCGGTTAAGAACGGTTTGGCTGGATACGTTCGTAATCGTGGAGACGCTGGGGTCGACGTGGTTTTGGAGGGCACGCAGCAGGGGATTGATGGGTTTATAGCGGATTTGTATGCGTTGAAGCCTCCGCTGGCTCAAATCGACCAAGTAAACCGCACAGATTTGCCCGGCGAAAATCAGTGCCACAACTTTACAATTATCAAGAGCAGCCAAACCGCTGAACTCTCCGGCTCCATCATCCCCCCCGACATCGCCATCTGCACCCCCTGCCTAAAAGAACTCCGAGACCCCAAAAACCCGCGCTACAACTACTTCTTCATAACCTGCACCGACTGCGGACCCCGCTTCACCATCATTGAGCGGCTTCCCTACGACCGCGCCAACACCACCATGCAAGACTTCCCACTATGCGACTTCTGCAAAAGCGAATACGAAGGACCAGATAACCGCCGTTTCCACGCTGAAACCGTAGCGGACGCAACCTGCGGACCCAAAGCTTACCTTACCACTAACAGCGGCGAACCCGTCGAAACCTCCGACCCAGTGCCTCTGGCGGGTAAACTGCTGTCTGAGGGCAAGATTTTGGCGGTGAAAGGCTACGGCGGCTTCCACATAGCCTCATCCACCACCCTTAAGGCGCCCCTGCTTAGGCTTCGGGAAACCAAGCACCGTGCAGAGAAGCCTTTTGCCGTCATGGCACGAAGCCTAGACGCAGCCCAAACCTTCGCTGAAGTCAGCCAAAAAGAGCTGGAATTGCTCACCTCCCCACAGCGCCCGATTGTCCTGTTAAACAAGAACCAGACTTACAGCCTCTCGCCGCTTGTTGCGCCTCACCTCCACAACGTCGGCGTCATGCTCCCCTACACCGCCCTGCACTATATGCTCTTCGACGAAGTCCCCGACGCTGCCTTCGTGATGACCAGCGCAAACCCAGCTAACCAGCCCATAGTCAACGACAACGCCGAAGCCCTCAAAATCCTCGGCGGAACCGTCGACTACTTCCTGTTCCACAACCGCCGAATCGCGCACCGATGCGACGACTCCGTCATGCGAACCCACGGCTCACGCCAAGTGTTCATTCGCAGGAGCCGAGGCTACGCCCCCGCACCTATCCGCCTCAAATACAAAGCTAAAACATGCGTGTTAGCGTTAGGCGGCGAATTAAACGACACCGCAACCCTGCTAATAGAGGATAAAGCCTTCATAAGCCAACACATAGGCGACGTAGAAAACATCGAAACCCAAACGTTCCTCCAAGAAGCAATCAGCCACCTCCAGCATCTAACCAACAGCCACCCCCAAATCGTCGCCTGCGATTTGCACCCCAAATTTAACACCACCCGCCTCGCCGAGGAAATAGCTCAAGAGGACGGTTTGCCGCTGGTACGGGTGCAGCATCACCATGCCCACGCAACCGCTTTGATGGCGGAGCACGGATTGGATGATTTGGTGGCGGTTGCCTGCGACGGCTACGGCTACGGCAGCGACGGGGAAGCGTGGGGCGGAGAACTGCTACATTGCACCTCGGATTCGGCCGATTTCAAGAGGCTGGGGCATTTGGAGTTGCAGCCCCTGCTTGGCGGCGATTTAGCAAGCAGATACCCTGTGCGCTTAGCTGCGTCAATGCTGAATAAAAGCGGCGTCGCAGTGGAATCATGGCTTAAAATGAAAAGTTCCTACCTTCCGCATGGCGAAATGGAAGCAAAATTCATCGCGGACCAACTCCACAATGGCGTCGGCTCGGTGCAGACATCGAGTTGCGGTAGGGTTCTGGATGCTGCAGCCGTGGTTCTAGGCATATGTTATAGGCGCAGTTACGAGGGCGAACCAGCCATGAAGCTAGAATCTGCTGCGCTAAAAGGAAACGACGCCCTAAAACTCAAACCCCTAATCCATGACGCTGTACTGGACACAACGACGCTGTTGGGAGAAATTTACGCTAACCTACACGGGGCTTCAACTGCGGATTTGGCTTACACTGTCCACGCCTACCTTGCTGAGGGTCTCGCGGAAATCGCTGTTGAAAAAGCCCAGAGCATCGGCACATTAAATGTGGGTTTCACAGGGGGCGCCGCATGCAACCTTCTCCTTGCAACTCTAATGCGCCGCAAAATCGAAGCAGACGGCTTGCGGTTCCATGTACACGAAGCGGTTCCACCCGGCGACGGCGGAGTCTCATTTGGTCAGGCAGTTGCAGCATCAAATTCAAAGTTTTAGACCAATCTGTTTTTATCGCCCAACAAACCATTTTCTGTTTAGTTGATCTTTATGTGTTTAGCAATTCCAGCAAAAATCATGTCTTTGCAAGGCGAAAAAGCCCAAGTTGACTTCGGACGAGGGGTACTGCGAGACGTTAACGTGTCACTTGTCGAAGCAAAACAGGGCGACTACGTGCTGGTCCACGCAGGCTACGCAATCCAAGTGCTCGAAGAAAAAGAAGCCCTCGAAACACTAAGCCTCTGGAGCGATGTTTTAGCTTCAGCAGGAGAAGAATAAGCCGGGTCTGCTATGGCTGAAAACCTAAGGTTCCGAAACCCCGAAACCGCCAGAGAAATCGCCCAGAAAATTGCTGAAGTCGCACCTAAAACTGACCAAATCAAAATCTGCCACGTATGCGGCACCCACGAGTGGACCATAACCCACTATGGCCTCCGTAGCCTGCTGCCCTCAAACGTGGAAGTCATTGCTGGACCCGGGTGCCCAGTCTGCATTGTGCCCGCCGCCGAAATCGACGAAGCCGTACAGCTCGCCAACGACCAAAAAGTCCTAACATGCTTCGGCGACCTCCTAAGAGTGCCCGGCAGCGAATCCTCACTTCTGGAAGCTAAAGCCGGAGGCGCTGACGTACGAATCGTTTACGCAGTCTCCGACGCTGTAGAAATGGCGAAAAAAGAACCCGACAAAGAATTCGTTTTCCACGCAGTAGGCTTTGAAACAACCGCCCCTATAACCGCCATCGAAGCCCTGAGTGATTTGCCAAAAAACTTTAGTTTTCTTGTGTCCCACCGCCTTATCCCGCCCGCTATGGAGCTGCTTCTAGGCATTGGCGACCTCCAAATCGACGGTTTCCTCGCTCCCGGTCACGTATCTGCCATCATCGGACTCAAACCCTACGAACTCTTCGCCCGAGTCTACCGCATGCCAACCGTCGTCGCAGGCTTCGAACCCAACGACGTGTTAATGTCCATCTACATGATCCTAAAACAGGTCTACGAAAAAGAGGCACTTCTCGAAAACGAGTACTCACGCGTCGTCAAACCCGAAGGCAACAAAAAAGCTTTAGACGCTATGGAGAAAGCCTTCACAGTCACTGCGGGCAACTGGCGTGGAATAGGCAAGCTGCCTGACTCTGCTTTGCAACTGCGGGAGTCTTTGGCTCAGTTTGATGCGCGAGTAAAATATGACATAAAACCCAAAGAAGGCAAAGACAACCTGTTGGGCTGCGAATGCCACTTGGTGATCATCGGCAAAATAAAGCCCAACCAGTGCCCCCTGTTCCTCAAAGCCTGCACCCCCGCTAAACCGGTCGGTGCCTGCATGGTTAGCAGCGAGGGAACCTGCCGTGTTTGGGCGAAAAACGTCGAAGTCAACAACGCCACTTAACCCCCCTAAATTTTTAGATATCCATAAAAGAAGGTTCCATTAAAGGATAAGTGGTGAATTTTTTGAACAAATATATGTTATTGTATATGGCGCCTGTCGCCGCTGAAGTTCAAATGAATGTTAGCCCCGAAGAGATGAAGAAAGGCATGGAGCCCTGGCTTGCATGGTACAATAAACATGGCAAAGCAATCATAGACCAAGGTGCGCCGCTTGGAAAAAGTGAATGCGTCGACACAAAAGGTTCCGTTAAAGGCCAAACACAAGTAACGGGCTACACCATAATGGAAGCAAAGGATTTGGATACCGCCAAAAAACTGGTTGCCGACCACCCACACCTAATGATGCCTAAAGCAAGCATCGAAATCCTGGAAATCATGCCTATGACGATGTAAACGTAGCCAACTTTTTATCGAAGAGCTTCGTCAATTCGCTGGTTACGCTTGGTCCGGGTGACTTCCCTGAAAAGTTCAAGACACTCAGCTTTAGTGGGTGCCTCCACACAGATGCTGCCATAAGCGCCTATGTCGATGCGGTAACTTTTATCTCTAAACTGCTCTTCCGGCTCAAAATTTTCTGTTTGTGTTTGTGCCATCCATTTTCCCCTCTTTGAGATATCTAAAACAACACTGCATTAATGATTATAATCTTAATGTCGGCTTAGCGGTCGATGCACAAAGCTATGCCTACGTAAAAAGTGTAGATTGATGCAACTCTGAAAGGCTAAGGTGGGCTTAAACGCAAGTTAAGGGGGATTCAGGAAGAGAGAGGGGAGAAGCACCTGCGTTTAAGCTACCTAAAACATACTTGGTGAAAGCGGGATAAATATCGTTGTGACTGTACCCTTGCAATAGCAAAAAAACTTTTTTGCAAGAAAAACCTTCAAAAAAATGGGGAAAGGAGGTTAAAAGACTCCTTACAGAACTGTTTTTGCCTAATACTTGCCTCGGAAGCCTATTTTGCAGGGGTCGCTTTTTTGTGGGTGGGTCACGCAGTGCGTTGAATCTGTAACGAAGTAAGGCCGCATCATCTCGTTGTCTTCGTGGTCAAGAATATGACAGTGCCAAACATAACCTGGTCCGTATGTGGGGTCAAAAGTGTACAGGTTATCGCCTGTTTTCGGAGCGAAATGCCCATTAACCGGCGCATCCTGTGGAGCCCATCTAACGCGGATAACAGTTACGTATCCTGGCGGCGTCTGTATCGTGTCTTTCCAGCCTTTCTCGTTTGCAGCTGGATATTCCGGTTGCCCAGTTAAGTATGACTGAACAGAAAGCGTCTGCGGGGTTTCGTCGTTTGGCACTGGGACTTCGCCGTTAAGCGCTTTCCAGTCCATTTCATACTGCATTGCGTCGAAAGGAATTCGGTAAACCAGTTGGAACTGCACTAGGTGCAAGTGTATGGGGTGTGTGTCCATTGTTGGGTTAACCAGCCACCAGTCTTCGGTGGATCCGACTTCTGGGGTTTCAGTGATTACTCCGGACCATTTTTGGCCGTTTAAGAATACGCCTAGTGGTTCATCTGCGGGGCTAACTTCTTCGAAGTATGGTAGTGTTCTGCTTGGGCTATTTGCTTTCAGCGTTGGGAATGTTCCTTTTAGGGTGGGTTCAAGGAAGTTTGGTAGGTTTCTGGTTTTGAATCCAAGTTTGTAGCCGACTGTGAACTGCATTATCTGTCCTGTGTTTTCGTCAACGGGGTCTCCGCTTGGGAATGGTGCGTTTGCGTCGTTGGTCATGACTATTTTTGTTCCCGGTTTTAGCTTTGTAAAGTCGATGAGTATGTCTGCTCTTTCTCCAGGTGCAATTCTTAGCGAGGTTAACCCTACTGCTGACTGTAAGTATCCGCCGTCGGTGCCGATTTGTGTGAAGGGAACGGTTTGGTCTGTTCCAACTATTTTCAACTGTATATTGTAGAATCGAGCGTTTGAACCGTCAAGTATTCTGAAGCGGTATTGACCTCGGTCCACGTCTAGGTTTGGCCATACCTTTCCGTTGACCATAATTGTGTTTCCGAAGAATTCAGGGTTCCAGTAGGGGTGAACGTCGGGGTTGTTGCCTTCAGTTGGGAACCACATTGAGCCGTCAGTGTTGAATGAGCGGTCTTGAATTGCTATGGGATTTCGTATTTGCCTGTTGGAAGTTTATCCGCGATTTTGTCGTTTGGGTCACGGATTAAGTAGAATCCAGCTAAACCTGACATGACGTTTAAACGGGTGACGCCTAATGCGTGGTCATGGTACCAGATTGTTGTGGGTTCTTGCTCGTTGGGGTAATAGTAAACTGCTGAGTTGCTTGATGTTGCCTTTGTTGTAGCATAGTCTGCTCCATGTTCTCCATCTGCGGTAAACCACTGTTCGGGTCCGCCGTCGGAATCTGACCTGACGACTGCTCCATGCACGTGAGTTACTAGGGGAACTGGCGATTGCGCATCCCAACCGTCCAGATTAGTTGTTACGTCGCCGACTTGAATTGGTTCACCATTGTATCCTGGTGGGTAAGGCGGTGCAAGACCCATTCCGGCCTGCATTGTTGCATCCATCATGGGTATGTTGTTTGGATTTGCCCAGTGAAGCGTTGGGTCAACAGGGAACATTTCGGGTGTTGAAATCTTATTGGTCCACGTAACTTGCGTTGGTACGCCTCTGGTGACTTCAAATGTTGCGCCGGGAGAATTGCGGAAGTACCCTAGGTATTTTCCTGTGACTGCGTCTTTAGCTGTGCCTCCGTAACCCCAAACAAGGGTTTGTGCAAACCCAGTTGGGTTTTCGTTTGCATCTGTGGTTGGTAGAATTTGCTCCGAAAATTGCGTCATGTCAACTTTGTACGTTTGTATTCATTGATGCGTAGAACAATCGTAGGTTCGGGTTGGAACGTAGACTGGTGGGATAACGAGTTGATTGACAAATTTAGGTATTGTCGACGGGTCGAGTGTAGGTCCTGTGTCTGTTTGTGCATTGACGGAACTCACATCAAAGACTGAAAAAATCGAGAGTACCATCAAAGCTGCCAAAACAAGGGATAAAATGTTTTTTGTTTTCATTCTATTTCCTCGAAAAATTAGGGATTTAGCACTTTTTGCCCAAAAACTGCCCTAAGAATGCTTAATCCTCTACCCCTAATTTAGAGAGTTAGCTATTAATTCATTTGTTGTAGTAGAGAATCAATCACTGTGATAATCAAGAATTTCGGCGACAATCCTCCAGACGGTAATGTCGCAAAAGAAACAAATTTGCAGTTTCATTACGGAAAAAAATCAGTTTGAACATAATTGAGCTGGCGATTACATTTTCCAAGAGTAAACTGCAAAACTAAGTCAACTAAAAAAACAAACATAATTAGAACCAGGTGAAGATATGCGGCACTAATCAAATTAGCCAAATACTGGGCTTGCAGGACAGCAAAAGTAAACGTTACTCCTTGAAAGGAGTAACCCTCGAATTCTTTCGCCGCCTACGCGCTTGCTTTTTTCACTGTGACCTTTTTTGGGAAAAAACGTTTCGGAGGCGAGCGCTATTTCTCCCGCTTAAACTCGCCATGACCGCCCAAATCTGAAATTTTCCCCACAACTTTCTCTCCCACTTTCTCAATCAACTCCTCTGCACGTTTCCAAGTGTCAGCCGAAACTTCCACACGGTACTTAGGCGCAGCGATAACCGAGAATTCAATGGTGGCGTCTTTTGTTTGCTGGAGTTTCTTCGCTGATTTGAATGCTTCCTGAATGCATTTTACGCCGTTAGGACGTGAACAACGAACTTCCAAAACTCCCTTGACCTGAACAGTTTTTACTTTTATGCGGTCAGACGCAACTTGCACGATGATTGTTGCTAACTCTTCTGGAATGCCTATCTCCACAATGCTTTTTGCCCCGTTTTTCAGGGCTTTTTCAAATCCATCATAGAGACCATACTTTTCTTCCAGAATAGCGCCTACCTTTTGGTAAGCTTCCTCTTTGGACATTTGGGCTTTTTCTGCTACCTCAGAGAGTATAGCTTCTGCTTTGCGGTCTCTTTTCCATGATTTGACTTTCTCAATCCTTTCCCGTTTGGTGACACGCCTCAACGATAAGTCGATGTGGCCTTTTTCAGTGTCTACTCTAAGGACCTTTAGGACCATTTTCTGGTTTTCTCTTACAAAATCCCGTATGTTTCTTATGCGGGAGCTAGAAATTTCGGAGATATGAAGAAAACCCCTTTTTCCGTATTCGTCAAGGTCAGGGTATACTCCGTAATCCATCACTGTTTTAATTGTAGCGATTACAAGGTCGCCTGGTTCGGGCCACTGGTTTTTTTGTGCAGACATAACGAATTTTTCCTAATCAGTTAGTTTATTTTTCATTTGTGAGGCGCTCAATGGTTTAATGCAAGCGCTATTTTTAAATCGTTTTTTAGTAAACCCACTTCTCCATTTTCAAAATGCCCATTTGCACTTTGCGCTAAAGACCGGGTTTTGCAGACGTATGCAGCTTTTTCATCGCATTCCACGATTTTAAGAGGGGTTTTTCCACATTTCTTTTGACATTGATTGTTTGCGTAGCTTATGATTGCTAAGTACAGTTCTTCGATTCCAAAGGGTGGCATATAGTCATCTGAAACGTACTGAATTTTCTGTTTTTTCATCTCTTCAATGGCGTTTCCAGTGAATTTTTTACTTATCAAAAATGCGCTGTCGTAACCCTGCTCTTCTATGGTTTTTGCCGCGTTCTTTATTTCGTCAGCGTTAATGTATTCGTTGTTTAACGGCTCGATTATTCTAAGAAGCACTTTTTTGTTTAGACTATCCAAACCTGTTATGTCCGTGAGGTTGGCTTTCTTCTCTTTTTTTACGCTCTTGTAGCCACAAATAGCCATGATTAGGTTAGTTTTATTTTCCATACTCAATTTTTTCACCTAATTTATAATTCGCCGAGGTCTTTTTCCTCAAAAACGTAATCTTTGAGGCGAGTTTTTCCGTCTTTTACAACTGCTGTATAGTTAGCTTCGCAGACTGGACAACTTACCACTTCGCCATCGTGTACTCTTTCTTTTTGGAATGTATTTCCACATTCAACACATTTTAAAATAATCTATACCGACCTCGCAAATCTGCTTCCGAAAAACGCTGCCGCGCAAGTAACGCTAAGTTTGACATCTTTTTTGCCCACGATTAAACCTCTGACTATTACTTATCCATCAGAATGGTCTGGAGAAAAAGCAAGCGGTTAACCTTGGAAGCCTCTTCCTCTAAAGAATTCTAACATCATTAAAAAGGGGGCGGGAACTATATTAGGGTATGCACCAAAAAAAGGTTTTTTAGCCTAAAAAAAGCTAAAAGAAACCTGTTTTTGGGTTTTTCATTTAAAGCACGTTATTTTTTTCCTTAATTGCCCATTTTTTTTTAAAAGCTTAATAACGCGCATGGGGTACCTTGGGTGAAGAGTCTCTCTTATCCTCTTGGGTTCAAACTCTAACTGAGTAATTGATTCTTTTCTAAAACATGCAACTGTGAAAAATATGTGCGAACTAAGAGTAGGTTTAGTGAAGAACTGTCGAAGATGCAAATCTTCCGTTCGACCACACTGTGACTTCAGAAAGAAAAACACAAAGAAAACTTTTGTAAATACTGTTAGGAAGAAAGAAGCTTAACTGCTTCTCTTTTTTAGTTACCGTGAGGGGCGCAGGCGCACTAGAAGCTTAAGGTTTTTATTTCCAGTTTTCTCGACGTCTAGACCAGGCTTGCGTGTCATTCTTTTCTGCTCGATTGGTCTGAAATGGTCTGCTGGTGGTGTGCTTTTTTAGACATTCTCGGCAGTAAACGGGTTTGCCGGCTGTAGGCTTGAACGGGACAGTTGCTGCTTTACCGCAGTCACTGCATTTAATTTGTGTTGAGGTTTGATTATCTGACATATTGTTAAATCCTGTTAATGTTGGGCTATGGGAAAAATAGCTATTATTAACCATATACTAGAGGTTCGCTGCGCCTTAAACATTGTGTAAACTTGCGGGTTTCGCTTCGAAATATCGGTTGTATCTCTTTTTTAGGCAATCTTCACAAATGGTTTTCTTGTATTTCCTTGTCCGGTTGCTTTTGAAGCTTTGTTGGCAGACGCTGCATTTCAAAACCGACTTTTGGTTTGGCGCTAAAAGTTTCATCCGGCGTTCAATTTCATCTTTCACTGATTTGTCATTTTCGCTTTTAAGTGCTGCATTTAATAATTCAACAGCTACCTCTATACTTCTTTCTCCGAATAGCGTTCCAAAGGCGCTTGAATTATTTTTGTTTTTAAGGTCCACTTTGACTGGCAAAATGCAAACAAAATTCGCAGGATACTGCTTTGTTTTGGTGCAGTCCACCACTGCGAAACGGTAACTCTTAGTTTGGCTATTGCCTGAAGGCTCTGCCTTAAAAACCTGTAATCTACAATCCATAAACCAACACTTAATGCCGCATCAGATAATGGTGCCCGCTTTATATCTATATGCCGACGCTTACTGGCTTTAGCTGCTGTTTTGCTCTTCCCTCTGCGTTGAAAGTAACCGCTTAATTACTCTGATGTCTCTCTCCGTAATTACGTAATCCCCGAGCTAACAAAGTCACCGCAGTCTACTCAGCCGCACCCGGCCAAGACAGCAAAAAAATAGCATAACCCAAACCCTTTTCTTAAACTACCCCTTTTCCCCTTTTCGTTGAAAAGCAGAGAGAAACCGCATGCAACCCCCCGACCCAGTCGTACAGTGGCAACAAAGCCAACACCAAAGTAAAGACGCCAAACAAGCAGTCATTGACTTCGCCGGTTTCTGTGGGAAAAACCCCAGCCAAATCATAGCAGAATACACTCAACAAAACCACGGAATCCTCGCCAAAACCTACGGCACACAACTCCTCAACTACATCGACGATTTGAAAAAAACTATTCCGCCCAACACTGTGCGAGTGCAAGTCCAAGCGGTTACATCTTTCTTCAAATACTATGGGTTGCCACTTAAATTCGGATTCCAAGCCCACATGCAGTGGCTCTTCAAGTAACAGGTGAACTATATGGATGGAGAACTACAAAAACAATTAAACCAGTTAACCCAAGGAAACCCCGAACAAACAAAGAAAACAAAAGAAATAGTGGACAATGCAGCACAAGAGTTTCCTTGCCTGCAGTGTGGTTCACGGGACGAATGTGCAACCTTCGCTTGGTTCACGAAGTGGTTTGGCGAACACTAACCCCTTTTTTTAGCAGATTCGGGGCACAGGGTCGCCGACTGGTCGCGCAATAATGCGTTTTCCGCCCACAACCGTCTGCATCGCCACGCCCTTGAATGTCTGAGTGGCTTCGCCGATGATTTCTGCTTCTTTGCCCTGGGGGGTTTTACGTAAAAACTCTAACACTTCCTGCGCTTTGCTGGGAATTACGCCGATAATGAGTTTCCCCTCGTTTCCAATCTCTAATGGGTCTAATCCGAGCATTTCGCAGGCGGTCTGTACGTCCGCGTGAATGGGCACTTTCTCTTCATAAGTTAGGATGCCGACGTTGGATTTCTCGGTCCACTCGTTTAAGGCATCTGCTAAGCCGCCTCTGGTAGGGTCCTTCATAGCTACAACGCCGCCGACTTCGCCCAACAGTTTCTGCACCATCTGGTTTAGGGGTTTAACATCGGATTTGATTTCGCTGCCGAATTTGAGTCCCTGCTGGGCAGAGAGCACTGCGATGCCGTGGTCGCCTATAGCGCCTGTTAGGATGATTTTGTCGCCAACTGCCAAATTCGAGTCTAAGGTCCATCGGGCTTTGAGTTTGCGGGTTTTTTCGACGACAGCGAGGTTGCTTTCAAGTGCGGGGGTGCGTTTGCCTACGCCTGAAACGTTCATAACTAGGCCGCCGAGGGCGCCTTTTTCAACGACTTTTGTGTCGCCGGTGACTACGCCTACGTCTGCTTCAAGGCATGCTTCCCGCATGCTTGCCAGTACTTTTTCTAAATCTGAGATGAGCAATCCTTCTTCGAGCACCAGTCCGCAGGCTAAAGCAAAGGGTTTTGCGCCTAAGCAGCTGATGTCGTTGACGGTGCCGGAGATAGCTATGCGCCCGATGTCCCCGCCGGGGAAAAATATGGGTTTTACCGCGTGAGAGTCGCTTTTGAAAACTATGTCGCCTACGACGGCTGCGTCGTCCATGGCTTCAATGGGGACTTCTGCGTTGCCTATGCCGCCGAAGGCTTTAACGATGTAGTTTTTGACGAGGTCATGCATGACGGTGCCGCCTGCACCGTGCATCATAGTGATCTTTTCATCTTTTGACACCAATGAACAAGCTCTCCTGGATGCTTAAGATGGGACTTTGTATAACATAAACAAATCGCAGCTAAACCCATTTTAACCTGCGTATATGAGTGAGCAGTTGTTTTTTATTTTGCGGCATTTGGCTTAAAGATCCAGAAGGTTGGGAAAGCTCCGCAACGTGCTCTTTTCAAAGGTTTACTTGCCTAGGGGTTATGGGTGCCCACAGTTAATCAGAGCAGCCGCCGTACGAAAATAATCGGATAATAAGAAAAAGACATCGATTTTGTTTAACTAGGCAGAAAGCTGCAATACGAAGAGCTATAAAAAAGAAAAAGTTAAGCGTTAACCTCTGTCTCTGGATCAACAGGAGGTAATGCTTCTTCTTGCGCCACATCTTCTGTATCGCCTTTAGATAACACAGCAACTATGGTAGCTAGGACAGCGACGAACAAATAGGGCATTATGGCTGAAAGGACGGTGCCTGCAAGGTATTCAGCGGGAATATCTTGTCCTTGATTGATTATTATTATCAAAAAATAAGTTAGAATGGCTTCTATGGCAGTAAATACGAATGCTGCACCGGCAGAGATGGTGGCAATTTTGCTTATTATTTTTATTTTGTTCACGGGGGTTCCTTCTGCAACTGTTTGGCTGTTTACCTACTCTTTAAGTTATGCCTAAATCTACTCCACAAAACAGCCGCCCAAAAACGGTTTGACACTGCCCTTAGCATGCTTGAGGTTTTTTAGGGCAAAAAGCCCTACCTAAATAGCCAAAAAACTCCCCAACCTGGTTTATATACCCTTATTTTCCACCCAATCCAGTCCCTTCAACTCTGTAATTCGGCTATCAAGCATCTTCAACAGTTCACGTCTGAGTTCCTCAGCGGTGATTTCCGTTTGGATAAAGCACAGTTTGTCAGAAAATTCCCTGTCGCCTAAAGTTGTGCTTATCCACCTCTGAAAGTCCCCCCGGTAGTAATGATAAGAAACCGATTTTATGTCTAAGGTTTTGAGTTTATCCGCGAAATCTTCCAGGCTTGTAGCGGTTTGCCCGGTGTAAACACCTTTTTCCGTGTTAAAATGGAAGCCTTTTTCATTGGGAAGAATGCGCAGTATTGTTTGTGGGTTTGCTTCGCTTTTTTCTTTGCTATTGATCAAAACAATCTCCAATAACACCGCGTTTGGGGGTGGCTTATAGGTTTTTGTGGTTGCCTCTGGGCAGCTACAATCGGTGAGTTTATTTTTTAGCGGTGCTTCGCAACTGTAACCCATTTTTTCCACGCATCTGCTTGTGGCTAGGCAACACCAAAGAAGTAAACGTTAACCCGGATCCACAACAAAAGCGACTCTTTTATAAGCGGAAAACGAGGCACGTCGGCATTCGGTACAGCATAATTTTTGTCTAGCTTGCCCCGCATAAAAGCGGTTCCAAAAAGTGCGGCGACCTGCCAAATCTCTTGTGTGTAGAGTTTTTTGAGCAAACTATAAAAGCAAAGACGTGATCGTGAAACAGTACACACCTCACGCGTTCGAATAGTTCCTTCGCCGGGACAACACTTAGTCAGTTAAGAGTCAAATCTTAGTTCTGATACGGAAAGCCATATAAATCGCTTTTACGTGTTTGATTGCGCATCGGAGAAATAAAAATGCCAAAATGGGGATACTCAATAATCGAAGAAATGCTTAATCCAGAAAAAACAGCGAAAGCCAGCGGGCGAGAACTTAAGGTATCCCACAAAGCCGCGCGGGAAGTCGCTAAAGCCATAAAAGGCATGGATCTTGTTCAAGCAAAACAATACCTTCGCGATGTAATCGTGAAAAAGAAACCAATCCCATACACTAGGTTCACAAAGAAACTTGGCCACAAAGGCGGCATGGATGGCTGCGGTGTCGGTAGATTCCCAATAAAAACCGCCGAAGCAGTTCTGCGTGTTCTGCAAGCAGCACAAGCCAACGCTGAAAACAAAGGCTTAGATGTGGACCGCCTCAGAATCATGCACTCAGCCGCATCCCAGGGCATGAAACTAAAACGTTATACCCCCCGAGCACACGGCAGAGCATCACCGAAATACGACATCTTAACACACGTTGAAATCGTGCTCGAAGAGAAACCCACTGCAGGAGAACAGTAAATGAGCATTGTCAAACGGTTTATAACAGAATCAATCAAACGCACCGAAATAGACGAGTTTTTACAGAAAAAACTTGAAAGAGCCGGATACGGTGGAGTCAACCTCTCAAAAACCCCGTTAGGCACCCACGTAGTAATCTACGCCATGCGTCCCGGTCTCGTCATTGGTAGAGGCGGAGAAACCATCAAAGAACTTGCCGCTTCACTTGAACACAACTTCAAAGTTTCCAACCCTCAAATAAGCGTCTCAGAAATTGAAGTTCCCGAATTCAACGCACACGTCGTAGCAAACCGTGTAACCTCAGCTCTTGAGCGCGGTGTACACTTCAGGCGTGCAGGATTCTGGGCACTTAACCAAGTTATGGAAGCAGGCGCACTCGGATGCGAAATCGTCATCAGCGGCAAATTAACCACTGAACGTGCACGCTTTGAGAAATTCCGTGCAGGACACTACCCCATTGTCGGTGAACCCGCACTGCGCGCTATGAAAACCGCTGAAGCATCAATCCAACTAAAACCCGGCATGATCGGCGTAAGAGTCAAAATTATGCCCCCTGACGCATTCTTCCCAGATAAAGTAACAATTGTTGCACCAGAACCTCCAGCAGAAATCGTAGCAGAGGCAGCACCAGCACCGACAGTTGCAGCTCCATCACCCGCTCCCGCAACAGCCCCTCAACCAGCACCAGCAGCCGAAGCCAAAGAGGAACCCAAAGTTGAAGAAGCCCCAAAAACTGAAGCAACACCAATGGAGGAAAAACAGTAAATGGCACCAATAATGCGCATGAAAGAAATTGCAGAAATGACCCCTGAAACACGCGAGCAACGCCTCATCGATCTACGCGCAGAACTCGCACGTATACGCACCATGGTCAAAGCAGGCGGCGCAGTGGAGAATCCAACTCGCATCCGCCAAATACGCAAGGCAATAGCACAAATCCTTACAGTAGAAAACGAACAAGCCATCGGCATACGCAAAGCACCAGCAGCGCCCGAAAAGAAAGAAACCAAGAAAGCTGCAAAACCCAAAAAAGAAGAAAAACCTGAGGAGAAAACTTCCGAATGAAAGTAACTCCTGACATAATCCGTTACGAATTCATCGGCGCACAGGCACTAGTTGCCAAAAGTCTCAACCGAGACTACATTGGCGTAGGCGGATTAGTTGTAGGCGAAACCAGAAACACTCTTCAACTCCAAAACGGAGCAAGAACCCGCAGCATCATAAAAGATGCAGCATCATTCGATTTCACATTTAACGACGGTACAGTCGTTGAAGTTGACGGTAAACTCTTAGTTGGCCGCTCAGAAGATCGGCTAAAGAAAAGCGTTAAGAGGTTATGGTAATATGTCAATGACTTTCAAGCAACCTAAAAAATCATGTGACGACCCTAACTGCCCATTCCACGGCACCCTCGCAGTGAGAGGCCGCGTTTTGGAAGGAGTCGTTCACTCAGCAAAGATGGATAAAACCGTTATCGTTGACAGAGAATTCACACAATTCTCATCAAAATTCGTACGTTACGAACGCAGACACGGACACCTCCCATCACACAATCCACCATGCTTAGACGTTAAAGAAGGCGACCGCGTAAAAATCGCAGAGTGCAGACCACTCAGCAAAACGGTTTCCTTCGTTGTCGTTGAAAAAGTAGGAGAGGAACGATAATATGTGTGCCGCCAAAGCGAAACAGAGAGCCCTAACAGCAAAAGGCATGCTTAGCCACGGCCAAAAAATCAGCCGCGGACTTTTAGCAGGTTCAGAAATGAAATGCGCCGACAATACTGGTGCACGCGTTTTGCGCCTCATCCAAGCAATGGGCTACAAAGGACGCCTTAGACGTTACCCATCAGCCACCGTCGGCGACAAAGTCACAGTTTCCGTCCGCCAAGGCTCACCTGACATGCGCAAAAAAATCTTCCAAGCAGTCGTCGTGCGCCAAAGAAAATGTTTCCGAAGAATCGACGGCGTCTGGGTACAATTCGAAGATAACGCAGCCGTAATCATCACTCCTGAAGGAGAAATGAAAGGCTCCGAAATCAGAGGACCAGTCGCAAGAGAAGCCGCTGAGAGATGGCCAAGAATCGCCAGCGCCTCAAGCATAATCGTATAGGAGTAGAAAGTAATGCAGAAATCAGTTAAAGACCCAGGAAAACAGAGAAAGAAGCTGTTCAACGCTCCGGCTCACATTCGCCACAAGCATATGGCTTCCCCACTCTCAAATGAACTCGCAGCATCTAAAGGCGTTAAAACCCTGCCAGTGCGCAAAGGCGACACAGTACGCATCGTAAGAGGCGACAACAAAGGCTTCGAAGGTAAAGTTTCACGCGTCGATCTTAAAGCATACAGAGTATACCTTGAAGGTTTAACCCGTGAAAAAGTTGACGGAACAAACATTTTCTTAGCCATTCACCCATCCAAAGTTCAGATTCGCAACTTAAACCTTGACGACAAATACCGCAAGGAAACCGTTCTGGGACGCAAAACCGCTCCAGCGAAGAAAGAGAAAGCGAAACCTAAAGCTGTAGAAGCAAAGAAGGCACCTGCTAAAAAAGCCGCAAAGAAACCGGCAGAAGAGACAGAGGCTGAAACCTCTGAAGAAGGAGGACAATAAATTTGGGTAAAAAAGGAAAGACTGCAAGGCTGAAACGTAAGCCAGCGCCAGCATTCTGGCCAATCCACAGAAAAGAGGCACCTTGGGTTGTGAAACCATCATCAGGATCACACTCACTACAGAAATGCGTGCCCCTAACACTGGTATTACGTGATATGCTAGGCGTCGCACAAACAAGAAAAGAAGGCAAAATCATCATCGATCAAGGCAAAGTCATCGTCAACGGCAAAGTCTACAAAAAAGACGACATACCTGTTGGCTTAATGGACGTCATCTCACTACCAGACAGCAACAAATACTACCGCGTCATGCCTTCGGACAAAGGCCTCTATCTTGCACCCATCAGCAAAGAAGAATCAGCCGTTTCACTGCTCCGCGTTGAAAACAAGCACACTGTATCAAACGGTGTCCAAGTTCAAGTCCACGACGGGTCAATCATGCTCATCAAAGTCGCTGATCCCAAAAACCCCGTTGAAGTCACATACGACACATTCGACATCCTCAAAGTTACCTACCCAGAGAAACAGGTTGTCCAAACCCTAAAAACCAAAGAAGGCAACTTAGCAATAATCACCGGCGGCAAAAACATTGGTAAAATCGGCAAAATCGTAGAAATCGAAAAAGCTGAAGCCAAGAAACGCCGCCAAGCCCTAGTCGTCATCGAAGACGCACAAGGCGCACGGTATCAAACCATCATGGACTTCGTCTTCTCCATAGGCGAAACAACCCCCATGATTAACACGCTGGAGGCATTCAACGTTGTCTGAGGAAGAACAAATTCAACAAAACTGGCAAGAACACCCAATGCGTCAACCCCGCATTGAGAAAGTCGTCGTTAACCTCAACGTAGGCAAATCCGGCGAACCACTTGAAAAAGCAAACAAAGTCCTCGAAGAAATCACTGGTCACACCCCAGTTAAAAAACGTGCAAAGCAATCCATCAGAGACTTCGGCATCAGAGAAGGTGAATCCATCGCAGTAGTCGTTACTCTGCGTGGTCAAGAAGCAATTGACTTCCTCAAAAAAGTCTTCCCAGTAGTAGACAATAAACTATCTAAACGCTCATTTGACGTTCGCGGAAACTTTAGCTTCGGCCTCAAAGAACACATTGAAATCCCCGGCGTCAAATACGACCCTGAAATCGGCATATTCGGCATGGATATATGCGTGACGGTCAACAGACCTGGTCAACGGATAAAACTACGTAAACGCCAAAGCAAATCCATCGGTAAAAAACATGTCTTAACACCGGAAGAGTCGATGCTCTTCATAAAACGAACGTTAGGAGTCGAAATCGTCTAAACCTGAGAGTGAATGTATGGGAAAAACGCAAGTTAAGAAAGAACGAAAATACGGCAAAGGTTCACGTCCATGCGTAAGATGTGGCTCGTATGGTCCAGTCATCAGACGTTACGATTTATATTTATGCAGGACATGTTTTAGAGAGGCTGCCCCAAAATTAGGTTTCAAGAAATATGAGTAGGAGCTAATGAAAGAAAATGGACACTTTAACAAATGGTCTCGTAACCATAATCAATAACGAAACACGCAATAAACGAGAATGCATCATTAGCCCAGCCTCTAAACTATTGGGCCGCGTTCTACGCATCATGCAGCTCAATGGCTACATCGGCGAATTCGAATTCATCGACGACGGAAGACAAGGTAAATTCAAGGTCCAACTCTTGGGAAGAATAAACAAGTGCGGCCCAGTTAAGCCACGCTTTGCAGTTAAATCCACAGAGTTCGAAGACTGGGAAAAGAAATTCCTGCCTTCTAGAGACGTCGGCATAATGGTTGTATCAACCTCTAAAGGCGTAATTGCCCACAGAGACGCAGAAGAAAAGAACATTGGAGGAAGGCTCTTAGCCTTCGTGTATTAAGGAGAGAAAACTAATGCGGCTTCCAGAAGTATCAAGAACCATTGAAGTTCCAGACGACGTAACATTAAGTGTAGTAGGCAAAACAATCAACGTTAAAGGCGCAAAAGGCTCTCTTTCACGCGACTTCTCCTATGCTACCGTAGCTATTGAAGGCGAAGGCAAAAACGTACGCATCTCAGCTAAGTGGCCACGCAAAAAAGAAGCCGCCCTAGTCGGAACCATCTATTCGCACATCCACAACATGATCGTCGGCGTAACCAAAGGCTACACTTACAAAATGAAAATCGTCTTCTCCCACTTCCCAATATCCGTCAAACTACAAGGCAAATCCGTGCTAATTGAAAACTTTACCGGCGAACGTAGACCACGCAAAATCGATATCCTCGGAGACGTCAAGGTCAAAATCGAACCTGATGACATCATCCTTCAGGGTACAAACCTTGAACAGGTAAGTCAGACCGCTGCAAACATTGAACAGATGACTAAAGTGCGGGGAAAAGACCCACGTGTCTTCCTTGACGGTATTTACACTTATGAAAGAAACGAAGGAATGGCATAATGACAGAAGAAAAGAAACAATCCCCCTCACGCAGTGCATTAAGAGTTCGGGCACGCGCCAGAAACAAGAAGCCCAAATTCGTACGGGCAGAAAGCTGGCGTTTTGACCGCTTTAGTGTAAGCTGGCGTAAACCACGCGGCTTAGACAATAAGATTCGCCGCAAAATCAAAGGTTGGCCTCCAGGACCAAGTACAGGATACAAAGGCCCAAAAGTCGCCCGTTACCTGCACCCCTCAGGCTACAAAGAAGTCATCGTTTACAACGTCGCAGACCTATCCCAAATTGACCCCAACACAGAAGCAGCACGCATCGCCCACACAGTAGGCAAACGCAAACGCGCCCTCATAATTGAAGAAGCCCAGAAACTCGACCTCAAAATCTTGAATGTTAAAGTTTCTGCAGAAGCTGAAGAAACCAAAGAGGAAGGCGAAGAAACCGAAGCAGAGGAAACCACTGAAGCAGCAGAGAAAACCGAGAAAGAGGATGCGAAAGAAGAAGCAAAGAAAGCTAAGGCGTTGGAAAAGAAAAAGAAAGAGGCAGCAAAGAAGAAAGCAGCCAAAAAGAAAGAAGCTCAAAAAAGTAAAGCTAAGAAGGAGAAGAAGAAGTAATGACTAACCTTAGTGGACAAAGACGTTTAGCTGCTGAAATCCTCAAAATCGGAGGAAACCGCGTTTGGATTGATCCTGAACGCATGGACGACGTTGAAGGCGCAATTACACGTGAAGAAGTCCGTAAACTCATTCACGAAAAAATCATCGTTTCATTGCCTGAGAAAGGCGTTAGCCGCTCACGTGCAAAAACCATCAGAGCCAAGAAACGCTTGGGCAGACGCAGCGGAGTAGGCAGCGTTACCGGTGCAGGCTTCGCTAAAGTCACTCAGAAGCAGGCTTGGATGATTCGGATTCGCTCCCTGAGACGCAAACTTCGCGAACTCAAAGCAAGCCGTGTCATTACTGAATCAACATACACGCAATACTACCGTATGGCAGGCAGCGGCAGATTCCAATCAATCGCCGAAATGGAACGCAACCTAAAAGCAAACGACCAGTGGAGGAAACGTTAACATGGCAAAAAGTGCAAACTATCGAGTACCACTCAGACGCAGACGCTCAGGCAAAACTGACTACCAAGCCCGCAAGGCTATGGTTCTCTCAGGTAGATACCGCCTAGTCGCCCGCAACTCACTCAAAAACGTCACAGCACAAATAATCATCGCTAAACCAATCGGAGACATGACCGTAGCATCAGCTAACAGTCGCGAACTCATCAAGAAGTACGGTTGGAGAGCCGCTTGCGGCAACGTCCCAGCAGCATACCTTACTGGCTTGCTCTGTGGACTAAAAGCCAAGGCAGCAGGCGTCAATGCAGCAATCCTCGACTTAGGCATGGTTATCCCAACCAAAGGCAACAAAGTATTCGCCGTCCTACACGGCGTCGTCGATGCAGGCGTGGAAGTTCCCTACGACGAAGAAAAAATCGTTAAGGAACGAACCAAAGGCAACCATATCTCTGACTACGCAAAAGAACTCGGTGCAGACAGTGAAGAATATCAAGCAAAATTCAGCAAGTTCCTCGCTGCAAACGTAGCCCCTGAAGATTTACCCGAACACTTCAGCGAAGTCCGCGCTGCAATCGTGGGCTCCTTTAAAGGCGCTCAAGTAGCACCGGAAGTTGAAGTTGAAGCTAAACCAAAAGCCAAGCCACAGGCTAAAGCAGCTCTTGAAAAAGAGAAAGCTGCTCCAGCCAAAGAAAAAGCTCCTGCAAAGGAGAAAGCCGAAGCTAAAGAGGAAGCTCCTAAAGCTAAAGCAGCCGAAGCAAAAGCTGAAAAAGCTGTGAAAGAGAATGCTCCAGCTAAAGAAGCCAAAGCTAAAGCTGCACCAAAAGAAAAAGCTCCAGCCAAAAAGGCAAGCAAGAAGGGTGAAAAAGAAGAATGAGCAGAAATCCGAGAGATAGAACCAGAGACAGCGAAAGACGCCAAGCCAGCCTAGAAGCGTGGGTTCCAAGAACCCGTCTGGGTAAAATGATTCAAGAAGGCAAAATCACAACCATCGAAGAATTATTCCTCTCAGGCATCAAAATCAGCGAATCACAAATCGTGGATTCATTACTTCCCGATTTGCAAGAAGAAGTCATCAACGTTAACCTCGTTCAGAAACAAACTGACGCAGGCGAAAAATCAAGGTTCAAAGCAATCGTCGCAGTCGGCAACAGAGACGGCTACATCGGCTTAGGCCAAGGTAAAGCCAGCCAAGTACGCAACGCCATTGAGAAAGCAGCAGCAAACGCCCGCCTAAACATCGTCCCAGTTAAACGTGGATGCGGAAGTTGGGAATGCGGATGCGGCAAACCTCACAGCATACCCTTCCAAGTTGAAGGCAAATGCGGCGGTGTCAGAGCAGTCATCATTCCCGGTCCAAGAGGCTTAGGACTCGTTTCAAGCGAAGTCGCCAAAGTTATCTTAGGCTTAGCAGGCGTGAAAGACCTCTGGATGCGCAGCTACGGCTCAACTCGAACCGTCCCATCATACGCATGCGCCATCTTTGACGGCTTAAAGAAAACCTACAACTTAATCACAACAACCGATTGGGTGAAGTAAAATGTCACAACAGAAAACTGAAGAATGCAAATGCCTCGTAGTGGTTAGAATCCGCGGCACCGTCAGCGCAATGAAGGAAGCCCGCGAAACCCTCGAGTTGCTCCGCTTAACCCACACTAACCACGCAATCATCATCGACAGCCGCCCAGCATACAAAGGCATGCTTCAACGCGTAAACAACTATGTCACCTGGGGCGAACCAACAAAAGAACTCATCGTCGCAATGCTCACCAAACGGGCACGCCTTGCAGGTCAAAAGAAACTAACCGAAGAATTCGCACAGCAGGCAGGCTTCAAATCCATCGACGACCTCGCAGACCAAATCTTAGCATGCAAAGCAGTATACAGCAAAATTGAAGGCGTCGAAGCACGCTTCAAGCTGCATCCACCAAGCAAAGGCTACAAGGGACAAACCAAAAACGCTTTCCGCGCAGGCGGCGAAGCAGGCTACCGTGGCGCAGCCATCAACGAACTCGTTAAACGCATGGTCTAAGACCTGCGTCCAACTTTAATTTTTAAAAATAATTATTTTAGTTTTAGCGGAGCTTAGTTTGTTGTGTCAAAGTTTTCTTGAGCGAAGCTTCGGCTGGCAGTGTAATTTTTTGTATCTGTCAAGTATGCTTTTTGATGTGGGTAGATTACGCTAGAGAGGTTTTTTCTTGCGATGTATGCTGCGGCGTTGTATCGGGGTTTTATGACGAAGCTAAAGTACGAGGATGCTGAACCGATGATGAATCCGCCTAGCCAGAGTGGCACTACGAAAAAGAAGAAGTAAAAGTTCCACACGTCTACGGAGAAGAATCCGACTTGTACGGGCGGCGGGTAAGCTTGGTTGGTCCAGTAGAAGCAGCCCAGCATGAAGTCGAGTGTGTTGAAACCTAATCCGCTGGTTAGGATGGCTACGAAGAAGGCGCCCATGAGGATCAAGGCGACTTTGGTGGTTTTGTGAAAGCTAAAGAATGATAATATGGCGACGCCGGTGGCTAAGCCGCCGATTGCCATGGTTGCTAAGCCAAATATGCTGTAGGCGTATTGGCCGTCCATGACGATGTAGTTGTTCATGTGCCATTGGAATGTTGCGTCTTTGCCGTACCAGTCAGCGCCTATCATAACTCCAATGTAGATTCCGTAGCAGAGTAAGGCAACTCCTAAAATCAACACTATTGCTAACGCACTTTGTTTAATGTGCACTCCTCTCTCTCCCTTCCAAACCACGTCGGATGCTCCCTCATTTTTAACCTTTGCTGAAAAGCTTCAACATTTTTCGGGGTGAACTGTTTACGTTGCAAACAATGAATACTTGTTCATCTAGGTCTTAAGCCGCCGCTAACAATGTCAACATATGATGCAATAAGAATTAAATAATAGTTTAATTACTCAGTGCGGCTGGTGCGATACCTTGCAGAAATGGGCTGACTACCTTATCTCAGGGGTCAAAACAGACTCCAACAACAACCGTATCAAAACAGTCGAGGCACACACTGACTTTGGATGCATGGTCTGTGAAACAACAGTGTTCACCAGAGAAGATGTCATAGCTCACATAAAAGAGGGACAGACTTTTAGCACCGTTTTCCGAACCCCCATGGGGAAATGGCGTAAAGGCGACGACGTCCACTTGGTGACTATCAACGGAGAAGACTACCTGCGGACCGATAGTAAAGTGCTCGCTCAAGACCAGTTTGACAACGTACCCGAAATCTAACCAATCCCATTTTGTTTATCATATCAGTTTTTTCAACGATCAAAAATAAGAAGGCTTTAATTTTCCACCAAACCACATATGGGTAAGCTCGCTTCCCACGCCAGTCGAGGTACACCAATAGATGGAGAAGTTTAACCTACTCAGAGGCTGCCCAGTAAACGTTAACTTAATCCGCACAGTCGCCATCATCGGCGTCGTTTTACTCCACGCCTCAGGCCAATACTTCCTAACCGGCACCCAACTCGCAAACCTCAACGGCGCACAATTAACCAGTTGGGGCGTCGTCACTTTCTACCAGAGCATAGCTGTAACCGCTGGTGTACCCCTGTTTCTGATGATGACGGGGGCGTTGCTGCTGGAACCCACAAAAAACGAGAGCCTCGCAGTTTTTTTCCGTAAACGGTGGCTAAGAATTGGATTGCCCCTGATATTTTGGGGTGCCATCTACTTTGCTTGGGACTTCCTTGTTCAGGGTTTGCCTTTCAGCGGTTGGGCAATTCTGCAGGGCATCCTAAACGGACCCTACACACAGTTCTGGTACATGTACGTCCTCATCGGCCTCTATCTTTTAACCCCGATTCTGCGGGTCTTCATAGCGAACGCGGAACAAACCCTTGTGAAGTACTTCATAATAATTTGGGCGATTGGGGTTGCGGTTTTGCCCTGTTTTGGGTTAATAACCGTGTTTGCTTTAAACGCCAACGTGTTTGTCCTCACTGGCTACGTGGGCTACTTCGTTTTAGGCACCTACCTGTTTACAGTGAAAAAGTTCAGTCGACGCTTCCTAGCCTTCTTCACCGCTTTGGGGTTGACTTTAACGGTGTTGGGCACCTATGTTTTAACTCTTGCTGACAAGGGTGCGGGGAGCTACTTTTTCCAGGAATACATCAGTCCCACGGTGCTTTTTGCTTCGGTCATGCTGTTTCTGCTGCTGCTAAAGGTGAAGCCTCCGGCGCCTGAGCAGGCTGGCTCTATAAAAAACCGTCTCATCAAGCTCTTTGGCGAAAACACTTTGGCGATTTTCTTTGTACATGTCATTGTGCTTGAAACGCTCCAGAACGGCTACTTAGGTTTCGCTTTAAACCGCACTCTGTTTGACCCAGTGATTGAGGTGCCGCTTATTTCGGTGATTGTGCTTTTCGTTTCGCTGGGGATTGTTTTGGGGCTTAAGAAGGTGCCTTACTTGAAGCAACTGGTCGGCTAACTTCTCACTCTATCTTTTTTTGTTTTGGGTGGGATTTTGGGTAAATTTTATTAGCCATCGGCTTCCCCGTATTAAGTAATGAGGAATAAGCAACCAGTTCTTCTGATGGTTCTATTGCTGCTGTTTCCGGTTCTGTTTGGCGCAGGCTTCTTGGTTCCTAAGGTGGCAGCGCAGGCTTCGCTTCCCCTCTACTTCGGAGTAGACGTCGCCATCGGAGATATAGAGCAAACCAAACAGTTAATCGACAACATATCCACCTACACTAACTTCTTTGTTATAGGCTGCAGTTATGACTATAACACGAGCCGCTTAACAGACATCAGCGACTACGTCTACCAAAAAGGCTTGAACTTCTTGGTTTTCACTGACGACCCCCGGTACCCCACAAGCCAGTGGCTCCAGTACGCCAACCAAACCTACGGAGAACAATTTATGGGCATATATTTTTATGATGAGGCAGGCGGCAAGCAACTTGATCAAGCCAAATACCCTGCTGTCCTCAGTGCAGCTAACAATAGTGACGCTGCAGAACAGTATGTGCAGATGATGAGTTGGTGGCTTGGAAACAACACGGACCACCGATTCCAAGGGTTGCTTAACAACGCCGACTACCATTTTTACACCTCGGACTACGCGTTTTACTGGTGGGATTACCAGAGTGGTTACGATACTGTGTTTTTGGAGTTTGGTGAACGTGGTGGAAGCTGGACATATAGTCGTCAACTAAACGTTGCATTATGTCGGGGTGCCGCGACAGCTTTTGATCGGGATTGGGGGGTTATGATTACTTGGTCTTATGTTGAGCCGCCCTACATGGAGTCAGGCAGCAAACTCTACAACGATATGGTGCTGGCCTACCAGAACGGCGCCAAATACATCGTTGTCTTCGACAGCAACGAAAACTGGACCCAAAACGTGCTTATGGAGGAGCATCTTAACGCTATGAAGCAGTTCTGGACGTACGCAAAGGACAATCCCCGCAGTGAATCATTTATTGACGTGCGCACCGCCGCTGTCCTGCCTGAGAATTACGCATACGGCTTCCGAGGTCCAAGTGACCGTGTTTGGGGACTTTTTGAACCAGACAACTTTACTATTCAGCTTAGCACAAGCGTGCTTGGGTTGCTTGAAACTTACGGCGGCAGTCTGGATTTGATTTACCCCACCTCAAACCAGAATAATCTGGGTTACCTAGAGGTTATCCCATGGGACAGCACCATCGACCCCACTGCAGAGCCCGCAGTCCAAGCTAGCGGCGACCTCGTCAACGTGGTGCTAGGTGGGGTAGCTGTGCTGTTTGTTGCAGCCGTAACTGCCGTCATAACAACTCGCAGAAAACCGCCAAAACCCCATGTTTAGTGTTGTTTTACTAATTTTTTATATGCCCTAAACTCTTATTGGGTAGCAGGCAGGAAATGTGATGAAAAGGAAAATCTTTGTAGCCGCCGCATTAGTCGTCGTTTTTGCAGTTTCAGCCGTAGGTGCCTACCAACTTTTAACAACGCAAAACAGCGCGGCCGTCCGCGTGGCCTGCGTCGGCGACAGCCTTACACAGAACACAGCGTACCCTTATGATATGTGGATGCTGCTTGGCAATCAAAGCTATGACCTGCGTAACTTCGGCGCAGGCGGCACAACGGTGAACCTTGCCTCCGAGACTCCCTACATGAACACCTCCGTCTACCAGGATGCCCTGAACTACAGTCCTGACATCGTGCTCATTATGCTTGGTACAAATGACGCTCAACCCAGCCTAGTCCCCTACAACACCACCTTTGTTTCAGACTACATTACACTAATCAGGACATTCCAAAACCTGCCCGTTAACCCAAAAATCTGGGTAGTGCTGCCTCCGCCGGTTTACAGCAGCCAAGGCGGGAAAATGAACCCTGAATTCTTCGCTTCAACTCTTATCCCCGACATTCAGCAGGCCGCGCAAGAAACGGGTGTTCCGACGATTGATGTTTACTCTCAAATGGTGGGGCACCCAGAATACTCGACTGACGGCGTGCACTTGAATGAGGCTGGCGCCAAGGTGGTTGCGGACACAGTTTACACTGCGATAGCTCCTTCTCTAAGCGGTTGACCAAAAGGGTGCCTCATTGTGGGGGAGTTCTCTTTATATTGCCTGAAATTCCTTACCCATTAAAGAACTGGCACGATGCAGAATATGGCTGAAAAAACATCCCCGAACGCTCAGTTAACCGAAGCAACTGTGGTTACAAAAGTTGCTGAATTACTGGACACTCTTGATCAAGTTAAAAAATACAACATCCTCTCCCACTCGCTAAAAAAGTTCGCCCTAATCGTCGTCAGCTCCATTGTGATTTTCTTAGCCGTCGGTGCATCTATTGGGTTTTTGAATTTGGTGGCGACTCTTGAGCGGCCGCAGATCGTCCTGTTTGCCCTGCTGTTGCTGCTCATCCCTATAGGAGGAGTTACGGCTGGAGTTTTCTATATTCGGCGGAAAATAAATTCGATTAAATCTGGCGAATGGAAAGAAGAACTAGATAACGGCTTTCCGTCTGCACTTAAACTTTTGATGGAACTCGACTGGGACAAAACCTTCGATGAAATCTCCTTTGGGCGAGTTGGCTACACAGTATACACCCTGCTAAAAGTGGGCGCGTACCTGGTAGTTACTTTTTTTGCCATAAGCCTTGTTTCTAATCTTGTTAGTTTCCTGTTTTTCCACGAAGTAGGCCTTTTAGGTCCTTTTCTTGTAGCCTTGATTTCTCTACTGGTAGTTTATGTTTTGCTTAGAAAAGACTTCTCACGGCGTTACCATCAGATCCGTGCTTTAGATAAACTCCTTTGGGAGCTGCGGTGGTTTAGTGTTGAGCTTAGGCGCGCAGAGTTCTAAACCCGACCTCTACGTCATAGCCCGAATAATCAAGGTGCTAAAAGAGAAAAACAAAATGAACAAGACAGCCCTCGCCACCTCCACGGGATTAGCTTATGATAAGCTTGTGAAGTATTTGGCTTGGATGTCAGAAAAAGGCTTCATTGAGGTCAACGATAACGGCTTGGTCTGCTTGACTAAACAAGGCTCCGAGGCATACGATGAGTTTGTTAACTGGATCATGCGGTACGTTGGGCAGCTTAAATTTCCACGTTTAAAAGTCAATACTTGATGGTTTTTACTCCCTCGGGGTGAGTACTCCTTTTAAGCCGCCCTAATATATTTAGGCTTAAAAAAATATGCTGGACAGAGGTAACAGATGTGGTAGCCGTTGTTGAAGCAGTAGATTTGAAGAAAATCTATATGCTTGGAAAAGTGCCGGTTGAAGCCCTGCGGGGAGTGAACCTTCATGTTGAACCCGGCGAATTCATATCAATTCTTGGTCCTTCTGGAAGCGGCAAATCAACCATGCTCAACCTAATCGGAGCACTAGACAAGCCAACTTCAGGAAAACTTTTGATTGATGGCTTGGACGTTTCAACGCTTAATGATAATCAACTTTCAGAGATGCGACTTAAAATAGGGTTTGTTTTCCAGTTTTTCAACTTGATTCCACGATTAAGTGCACGCGAAAACGTGGAGTTAGCCATGGCGATTGCTAATGTGAGCAAACGCAGAAGACGTAAACGCGCAAGAGAGCTTCTTGCAACCGTGGGCCTCAAAGAGAGGATGAAGCACAAGCCTGCTGAACTAAGCGGGGGGCAGCAGCAACGTGTTGCTATCGCCCGTGCGTTAGCTAACAACCCCAAATTTCTCTTGCTAGATGAGCCCACTGGAAACGTTGACTCCAAAACAGCTCAAGAAGTTATAGATTTAATCCACATGCTAAACGTGGAGAAGAAAGTCACTATAATCATGGTAACCCATGATGAAAAGTTAGCTCATGAGGCTAAACGAACTGTGCGTATGGTGGACGGCAACATAGTGGAGCAAGTGGTGAACTAAAATGCGGTCATCTGATATTCTTGGTTACTCTTTTAACGCTATTAAACTACGCAAACTCCGGGCAGCGTTAACTACTTTAGGCGTAGTGATTGGAATCGCTGCTATTGTAGCGCTTTTGTCAATTACTCAGGGGTTGGAAACTTCGATTACAGGTCAGCTAAATTCAGGATTATCTGCTGACACCCTTGTCGTAACTGCAGGCGGCGGTGGTTTCCTCGGCGGAGGCGGAGGAGGTGGCGTAGGTGGAGGTGCCCCTGGAGGCGCCGGCGGCGGATCCTTTGGGTCTGGCTCTTCAAGCTCAGATTCAGGCTTCGCACTCTACGTCAATGATACAGACATAATCAGTTCGCTATCTCCTGATATTGAAACAGCGTCACCGGTTATAAGCCGCAGTGGATACTTACAGACCGATAACTTAAACGAATCCTTAACCCTTTACGGAGTAGACATAAACACTTACCCCGACGTTTACAGCTCAACCTTTGTGACACAAGCCGGCAGCATACCCACAGAAACACAAACCGATAAAGTGGTTGTAGGCGCTTTAGTGGTTGACCCCGGGGATAACAGTACAATCTTCCTTAACACCGGCGACAACATTAACATAAGCTGGACCAACTCAACGACTTACCCGCTTAGAAACGAAACAACAACCGTCTCCATATATGGTGTGCTTGAAAAAGTCGGAGGCTTAAGCCTATCTGGACCTTCTGACACAGGCGTCTACATGCCGCTTGAGAAAGCAGAAGACTTCTTTGGCACCACCAAATGCAGCATGATTGTTGTCAAACTTAGCGCTGGTGACGCAACCACAATCGACTCGGTAACTAAGGCTATAAAAGGCTATTACGGCTCAAACGTCTCAGTATTATCCTCAACATCGATGCTTAGCTTAATCGACCAAATCTTTAGCACAGTTCAACTATTCCTTGTAGGCATAGCCGGCATCTCGCTTTTAGTTGCAGGCGTCGGAATAATGAACATA
Source organism: uncultured archaeon (assembly GCA_963716035.1). GTDB lineage: Archaea > Thermoproteota > Bathyarchaeia > Bathyarchaeales > Bathycorpusculaceae > Bathycorpusculum. Next base: position 1,101,306 of record OY970286.1, read on the forward strand.
ATGATTGTCTCCCTAATCGAGCGAACCCGCGAAATTGGCACCCTCAAAGCGTTAGGCATGAAAAGCCGAACAGTGCTGATGATTTTCCTAGGTGAATCCGCAATCATAGGCGTCATTGGTGCAGTAATCGGCATAATTGCTGGATACGTTTTGGCGGTTTCCGTCTCACACATCCTCGGCTCAGGATTGCTTGGAGGCGGCGGGGGCTTCACTGTGACGCCGGTGCTGACTCCAACGGTGCTCTTAGGAGCATTCGGTTTCGGCATAGGTGTTAGTGTTGTCTTCGCATTGTACCCTGCTTGGCGGGCATCTAAACTCAAGCCAGTAGAGGCATTAAGATACGAGTAACGGTGAACAAAAATGAATCAAAAACAACTAAACCCCAAAAAACAAAAATTCGCAGTCTTAGCGGCGCTCTGCATTATGGCGGCTATGCCTATTTTGGCGGTTGCAGATGCGTCCTCCATCGCTGTTATAAACGTCGTTCCAACAACAACTCCTAATGTCGTCACCGTAATTGGCACTGGGTTCAACGCGAGTGAATCAGTTCACTTCGCGTTGGTAAACGAAACCACTGGCCTAGTCCTGTACAACTTTACCGACTCAGCAACCACCACAGTTGTCGGATCATTTAGTAAAGACCTTACGTTGCCCGCAACCGCCTACGGCACATTCCTCCTTTACGCTCAAACTTCCACTCAATCTGCCTCAAAAGAATACACGATAGCCACTCCAACAATCACAATTAACCCCAAAATCACAGTGTCACCACCAAACAGCAACTTCATCAAAATAGTCGGAAGCGGCTACCGCCCCACCGATGTCGTTACCTTCAGCCTGATAGACTCTGGAAACCCACCTTACCCATTCACTGACATCGCCTTAGCTGACGCCCAAGGCAACTTTAACCTAACCCTCATAATCCCCACCAGCATCAGCGGCAACCACACCTTGGTCGCTGCATCACGAACGGGCTCCGCAGCAAACACCACAATAACTGTTCCAGACTTAACTGGACCAAAAGGCGACATAGGCGACACTGGACCTAAAGGGGCCAGAGGAATAGAAGGCCCCGCTGGGAAAGATGCAAACGGCGGACTTGTCTTTGCAGCTATAATAATAAGCATAGTGTCAGCCATCATTGCAGTTGCAGCCATTCTTAAGAACCGTGAACCTGACGACGATTACGACGAATAACCCTTTTCCTTTTTTGGGAACCTTTTTTTGTATTTTTTTTCTGTTCTTTAGTTTAAATTATACACCGCATCAGGCTGAGGCTTCCGCACAAACGCTGATGCATTCACACTTTAATTCTTGCGAATTCGAGTGCAAAGAATTTCCCAGTCATAAAAAAGCACAAGGCGGGTAGGTTTTTCAGAAAAAGGAGGGAGAGGAAAAGGGTCGGTTTTTCTCCCTCGGATAGCAAAGTTTTCTGTGCTATTTTTTCTGTGTGTTATCTTGTAAGTTTGTTTTCGCTTGGGTCTCGCTCGATGGGTTTTTCGATGCTGCCTGCGAGTGACTCTTTTCCTCAAAATATGCTTACCCTGCATCCTTTTTATAATTTATGCAAAAACACCCCAAACGCACACGGATGCAGATGTGGATGAAACAAAAACTGACTGCAAATTGTATGAACTGGACAAATATGCAACCTCTAACAACGACTCGTGGATGTTTCGTTAACTTTCCGCTATTTTCCTGCGTGTAGAAACACAGATTTTTCCCAGACATGGCGTGTGCAGCAGCCACACCACACCGCGCCCAATTCAACATAGCACCCATGTTGCGTGTGCAAGAAACCTCCGCCGCCACACCGCAACCACAAATGCATCGCAACCCATTCCAAAAAAGCAAACGCCCTCTAAGTCTGTCTTGTGGCGTAGTAAAAAAACGCCACACCCACACAAAAACAAACAGCCAAAACTGAGAAAAAACCCAAAAACTCGATTCTGCCCAGCCCAAAAAAACGTGCCCCCCAAAACCTGCTTCCCCCGGCATGGGCGAAATCGGCATATCAGCCGTAACCACCCCTCATGACTTCAGGGATTTTATCACCCTTTATGTGCGATATCTTTTATAATGTCCTCAAAGAAATCGGTAGTCATTTCCGGAGGGGGAAATTCAGTGAGCGCAAGATGGAGAAGAACAATTAAAAACCGCAAATGGTTAGATCTGCCAGATTTAACTTCAACATCCAAAGCATCCAAGAAAAGCAAAGGTAACCCTAAAATTAAAACTGCTACGCCGCCAAACTTCCGTCCATCTAGCAGCTACGTCAAAAAGCAGGATCCAAAACCCCTGATTGACATTTTCCAGGATAGTAACAACATTACAATAATTGCAGAGATAGCAGGCTTTAATAAGGAAACTTTCAAGATTAATGTGAAAGATCAAAAAGTCACGCTGTCAGCCAAGTCAAAGGAACGTCGGTACTATAAAAGTTTAAATTTACCGAAGGTAGTCATACCTGACGAAACGCACACGAAATACAAGAACGGCGTGCTTGAAATCAAGTTAAAGAAAGCTGAATCAACAGCATTAGGAAACGCAGATCACCATGCCCCATAAACTAAGAAAAATCAGGAAATTTAGAGGCACCAGGACTATTGGTTACGGAAGAATCGGTCAACACCGAGACAGCGGCAGCAAAGGCAACCGGAAAGTCGGACGCCACAAACACCTCTGGAGCAAAGTAGTAACCAGCGACCCACACTACTTCGGAAAAAGCGGCTTCACATCACCACAAAGCAAACACCGCATAGAAAGCACCATCAACCTTCAGAAACTCGACCAAATCGCAGCCGGCAAAGAAATCAACTTAACCGAACTAGGCTACACCAAGCTACTCGGCGCAGGCAAAATCACCAAAGACTTAATCGTCCAGGTTGCAGCAGCATCAAAAACCGCCCAGCAAAAAATTGAAGCAGCAGGCGGAAAACTCGTCCTCCCCGAAGCAGAAGTAGAAGCCTCCGAGGAGTAAGCTGCTAAATGGCCGGAAGATTCCTCAGCCTGTTTAAACCCATAGGCCGAGTTTTACCTGAAATCAAAAAGCCTGAACGCAAAGTAAGCTTTAACGAAAAAATCTTCTGGACAGCACTTGTCCTGGTTATATTCCTTGTGATGACCGAAATTCCACTCTACGGCATCGCTTCAACTGCCTCAGACCGCTTCGGTTCACTGAGGGTTATCTTTGCTTCTAACCAGGGCACTCTGATGGAGCTGGGTATTGGCCCCATCGTCACAGCCGGCTTAATTCTCCAATTACTCGCTGGCTCCAACATTATCAAATGCGATTTATCTAACCCAGAGGACAGAGGGCTCTTTACTTCAGCCAGCAAAGTCTTCTCTATCCTCTTAACCGCCATCCAAGCCATAGCCTACATCCTAAGCGGCATGTACGGCACCCTATCAGAACTTGGAGTCGGAGTCATACTTGTAATATTCGCACAACTCCTAGCCGCAGGCATCATCGTTATGTTAATGGACGAATTGGTGCAGAAAGGCTGGGGTCTAGGCAGCGGTATCAGCCTATTCATCATGGCTGGCGTCGCCCAAAACATCATCTGGTCAATGTTCGCGCCTCCAACAGGCCTATTCGTCGGTTCACTATCCAACTTCCTAAGCGGCGGACAAAGCGCCTTCCAATGGGTATTCGGCGGAGCAGGCAGCGTTTACCCCTCACTGCTTGGCTTCTTTGGAACCATAACAGTGTTCCTAGTCGTCATCTACCTGCAGGGTGTAAGAATCGAGTTGCCCATGAGCTACGCAGGCTACAAGGGCTTCCGCAGCAGATACCCAATCAAACTGCTCTACGTCAGCAACCTACCCGTCATCTTTGCATCCGCACTATTCGCTAACGTGTACTTCTTCACGCAGCTACTGTGGAGCCAACTTGGAAGACCTGAACCCGGAACTAACCTGTTCTTCCAAATCGTGGGAGACTACAGTTTCAACGCAACCTCTAATGCGGTTACTCCAGTCGGCGGATTAGCATGGCTAGTCACTGCACCCCGTAGCATATGGAACGTCTTAGCCTCGCCGCTGCAAGCAGGCGCCTACCTAGTGATATTGGTGGTGTTCTGTGCGGTGTTCTCGCTGATTTGGCTTGAAGTCGGCGGCTTAGGTCCCAACAAAGTCGCTAAACAACTCATGGACAGCGGCATGCAAATTCCAGGCTACAGACGCAGCGAGAAACCCATCGAAACAATGCTTAAACGCTACATCCCAGTCGTCACGGTCTTAGGCGGCATATTCGTAGGGTTGCTAGCTGGACTCTCCGACTGCCTCGGCGCCTTCGGCACAGGCACTGGTATCCTGCTCTCAGTAGGCATCATCTACCAGTACTACGAGCTGCTGATGCGTGAACGCGCTGCAGAAATGTTCCCAGCGTTTAGACGCATCCTGGGCGAATAAGCCCTCCCATAATTTTCTTTTCTTCTTTTCTCCATGTTAGTACGGCAGCTTACAGGATGCCATCTGACTGTTTGCGCAGGTTTTTGTTTTTCTAGTAGTAGAAGAAGAGAACCGTTGCCTACTACATCATCTTCTAAGACGCAAAGCAGAACAAACAGTTTTAGCTTCTGCGCCTGAGAGCAGTTGCTTTCTGGTTGTGGCTGGTTGTACAAGCCGTCCAGACCATCCGCCGCTTTACTTGCAAACAGAATTAGGCTATGACCTCACAGTAAGGGGGGCTTTCTGATCGCTTTTTTGGGTTAACGCTATAAAGAACGCCCAATCTAGTCTTGGTGTGACAAAAGATGAAGAAATTTTTTGCTCTGTTTTTTGTCTTCTTTATGGCTGCGGTGACTATTGCACCTGCTTTTGTTCAGGGGTCTGTATTGGAGGACTCCTGGACTACGAAGGCACCGATGCATCAGGCGAGAAGTGGCCTAGGCGTTATTGCAGTCGATGGCAAAATTTATGCTATAGGCGGCTCTACTAGCGGCTCCTTAAGCGCCATTGGAACAAACGAACAATACAATCCCACTACAGATACATGGGTTTACAAGGCTCCGATGCCCACTCCAAGAGTCTATTTTGCGACAGCAGCCTACCAGAACCTAATCTACTGCATTGGTGGAGTAAACGGTGAGAGGCTTGTTGATGAAAGAAGCGGATTCTATACCGCTATTGATTCCAGCGCAGTTGAAGTTTATGATACAACCACAGACAACTGGACAATTAAGCCAAATATGCCTAAAGGCGGGGGAATGCACATGTCAGCCCAAGAGATTAACGGAAAAATATACGTCCTCGACTCACCCTATATCTTTGTGTACGATCCAGTTAATGATACTTGGACTTGGAATGATAACCTGACTCTTCCAAGATACTCGGCGGTTGTTGGAAATAAAATAGTAGCTACTAATTCAAAGTTTTTGTTGCCTCCAAGTACGCATTTTGGTGAGACAGTTCAGCAAATTTTTTCATATGACCCCCAAAGCAATAACATTACACAGGGCAGTGACAGCGTTGTTTCTGTAGATGCAGGTGGAGTATGTGCAACTGCCGGCAAGTATGCACCTCTAAGAGTTTATGTTATGGGCGTTAAATCTAACACTTCCCCCAATGTGCCTATCAATCTAGTTTATGACCCTAAAACAGATAGTTGGGCGACAGCTACCGCCCTCAACTAGGACAGATTTCGGCATAACAGCTCTTAATGACACTATATATGCGATTGGCTAATCCTATTGTCTTATAATCAGGACCAACCTCCCGAAGCGTCACTTACAAGTTTCAACGAGCAGTATTTTCCTGTGGGGTATGGGTCTATTCAGCCAAGTCCAACTCCGAGTGCCTCAGCGTCTTCTACTTCTGGGAACATGCAGCCCTCTGCGCCTAATGTTTCCGCTTTAATTGTGGCGGCGGTGGTCTTAGTTTTGATTGCTGCGTCTTTATTTTTAGTCTGGCGAAGAAAATAGCGCAGAAATATTTCCAGCTGATGTTGTAACCGCGGATTTCCATGGGTGAATTAATAAACACCAACATTGGTTTTGGTTAAGCAGCAAAACATTGGATGCGTATAGTGTTGAATGCGCTTGTAGTTTACGGTACCCGTTGGGGCGGAACAGAAAAAGTCGCTCAAACCATAGGCAAAGCCCTCTGCGACGACGGCTTCACAGTTGAAGTGGCGGATGCAAAGAAAGCCCCAGCAAGCATAGAGGGCTACGACTTAGTGCTTATAGGCAGCGGCTTGAGCTCTGACAAGTGGACCAAAGAATCCCTTGCCTTCATAGAGAAAAACCTCAACGCACTCAAAACCAAAAAGATGGCGCTCTACGTGAGCTGCTCGATGGCTGACAGAAAAGACGAAGGCTACGAAGTCGGCAGAAAACGCTACCTAGACACAACAGCAGAAAAATACGGCTTATCCCCAATAGCGATGGGCTACTTTGGTTGCCTGATGGATTTCAGCTACAGCCACGGCTTACTCGTAGACATCATCGTACGCGTTAACCGCAAAAACCTGCGCAAGAACGGGTTAGACACCGCGAGAGTTCACGATACACGCGATTGGGCGGCAATTGAAGCTTGGGGGCACGAAGTCGCTAAATTAGCCCAAAACCAACCCGCCTAAAATGGGAAAAATGGTTATTAACAAGAAACATGTAGGCTAAGCATAAAAGTAACAGGGTAAATAGGATTACGAGGCACAGTCGCATGAACACACGCAAAAAAATCTTCTTCTTAACGCTGATAACTTTGTTAGCGGTCTCCGCTTTCACAATGTTTGCCAGCACAGCAAACGCTGCTTCCAACTTGAACTTTACAACCGCTGTTTCAGGCTCAAGCCACACAGTCGGCGAAGCAGCCACCTACACATTCACCATAACAAACAAAGGTGCCTCAGAATTAAGCGGTGTAAACATCACTGTTCCACCGTCGTTTATCAACGTGGAAAATGTTGAAATCGCACAGCAACCCGCCAGCATAAACTGGAAAATAGGCTATATCGCCCCAGAAGGAACCACACCTGGCCTAATCACCCTTACCAACCAAACCAACCAAGGCTTAGCTCCTGACCTAAGCGTCAAAATCACCTTCAACGCAGTAAACGCTCAAGCTGCCGGCGAATACGCTTGGGCAGCAAAAGGAGTCTCTACATCTGGCGAAACAAACACAATAACCACCACTAACACCTTGGTCATCTCCTCACTTCTACCTGCCCTCGCAATCTTAGGCATAGCGGCAGGCATCGCATTTCTAAACAGCGGCATAAACCGCATCTTAATCAACTACTTCATCGGCTGGGAACAATACCGCGTTATGCAAAAAGAAATGGCTGAATACCGCCAAGAAAGCATGGCTGCAGCCCGAGCAAACGACAAGAAACAAATGGAGAAACTCAAAAAGAAACAATCGCAAATCAACAACATGCAAGCCAAAATGTTCAAGCCCCAAATGCTCCAAATAGGCATCTCATTTGTGTACCTCATCGTTTGGTTCCTAGTCTTGATTCCAACCTTCCAAAACATCAGCATGGCATACCTGCCCGGCTTCGGCCCAATCCCAGTCGCTTGGCTATACCCAATCTGTTCACTATTCCTAGGCTTGATAGCTTCACGCGTCATCGGCATCATGCCCATAGACAACACCCAATAAACCAGACATAGCGGAGCAGCAACAAGAAATGGCTACCCCCCAAAAAAACCCCCAAGCTAACACCAAACGGGTAATCTGCATCTCCGGTCTGGCTGGAACCGGCAAAAGCACACTGGCAAAAAAACTCGCCGAAAAATACCAACTACGCTACTACTCCGGCGGCGACGCCCTAAAAGAGTTAGCTAAACAGGAAGGCTACGATACCACAGTTCAGGGTTGGTGGGAAAGTCCCATCGGCTTAGGTTTTCTGGCTAAACGGGCAACTGACCCAAAATTCGACAAAGCCGTAGACGATAAACTCTTAGAATTCGCCAAACAAGGTAACGTGCTTCTGGACAGTTGGACTATGCCGTGGCTGCTTAAAGGCGGCTTCAAAATCTGGCTAGAAGCCTCATTTGAACGACGCGCCCAACGCGTCTCTGAACGAGACAACTTAACCTACCAAGAAGCAGTAAAAGTCTTAGGTGAAAAAGAAGGGCATACAAAAGCGATTTACAAGCAGCTTTACGGGTTTTCGTTGGGTGATGATTTGACGCCGTTTGATTTTGTTTTAGATACCGACAACCTGAACGCTTCAGAAGTGTTTAAAGTCCTCTGCCGTGTTATGGATAACGTGGTTTTGTCAGCTTCCGAATGATAAAGTTATAGATTTTTCTTCTAGAATTCAGTTACCCACGCTTTAAAAATCCTTCATACCATATATCATTCTTATTAATACTGAAAACTAAACAAAGGAGATAGGAGGGAGACGGCACAGTAGCGATACTCAAACAGCTAACCCTTATCTTACTCCCTGAACTCATCGCACTTTGCCTCTTCATAACCTACTTCTGGATAGACCCCCAATCAGTCGCCACACTAATAATATTTGACTTCCTATTCATCACACTTTTCACCCAACTAAAAGGAAGCAAACTAACCAAACTTTCCCTGTTAGCGGCAGGTAACTCATTAGGCATGCTATGGAACTACGTATTCCACTTTCTAATGGTCCAAGTCACCCAAGCACAAGCCTTCTCAGCCATACAACTCAGCGTGTTCTACACCGTAGCGTACCCCTTTCTGAATTCGTTTTGGATAATTGCTTTCTGGTCCCTTAGCCTCTCTGCCATCAACCAACAAAAACCAATTCTGGGAAGCCTCAAAAAATGATTATTGAACTTTTAGAAGCCTTCTTTGTATTTTTAATTGCCCTAATGCTCGCTTACTTGGTTAGACACTACATTTTCACTGTGGTAGTTTTACAAAGAGCCAACAAGACTCAGCCTTTAAACACTGCCCAAACAGAGAACCGGTATACGCCTTCAGTGACTGTTCTGATTCCCGCTCGAAACGAAGAAAAAGTAATCGGTTGCATTCTACAGCGCCTAACCGAAGTTACTTACCCAAAAACTAAACTCCAAGTAATTGTCATAAACGATGCTTCCACCGACAATACAGCCCAAGTAGCCGAGAAATTCGCCTCACAATACCCCTACATATTATTGATAAACCGAGACAAAACAGTTGGCGGAAAAGGTAAATCAGCCGCCATGAATCACGGCTTCAGCAGAGCAACTGGAGAATTGACACTTTGTTTCGATGCCGATTACTACCCTCAAAAAGACCTTCTTGAGCGGCTTGTGAAAGCTTTTGTCGATCCCAAAGTTGCCGCGGTACAGGGTAGAGTCGTCGTGTTAAATGAACCCCAAAACATGCTCACGAGACTTGTGGCTTTAGAACGAGTGGGCGGCTACCGTGTAGATCAGGAAGCCCGGGATACTTTAGGTTTGATTGCGCAATTCGGCGGAACTGTCGGCGGTTTCCGAAGCGATTTACTTAGAAGCCTTAACGGCTGGGATGAATCTGTTTTGGCTGAAGATACGGATTTAACTTTTCGCATTTACCTGGCAGGCTACAGAATCAAATACGACGTAGAAGCGGAATGCTATGAGGAAGCCGTAGAAACTTGGCATGCTTACTATCGGCAGAGGTATCGCTGGGCGAAAGGGCACATGCAGTGTTTCTATAAGCATTTCTGGAGGGTCCTGACCACTAATAAATTAAACTTGAAGCAGAAGCTGGACGGACTCCTGCTTCTTAACATCTATTTTATGCCCATAATCGTTTCGATCTCCTTCGTTTTAGGTCTGGTACTTATTTCCTCTGGGATCAGCGTTTTCTCCTCCACGCCGGCGCTTGCCGCAGTCTTCTGGGTTATCCTAGCCATATCTGCCTACAGCTTCATAGGCAACTTTGCGCCGTTCTTCGAAGTGGGTGTAGGACTCTATCTTGACAAACGGAAAAGAGCACATTGGCTAATTCCGCTTTCCATATTAACATTCGTCTACAATTTGCCTATCTGCACTATAGCATTTCTTGACGTTGTGCGTGAAAAATTATTTAAAAAACAGGTTTCACCTTGGGCTAAAACTAACCATTCAGGCATCGGAGTTGCAACAGACAATAGTAACTTAACTTTGGAGTTGAACTCAATATGGGAGTAGAGACTATTTTAGCCGCAGTAGCTGGCACCGCCGCCTTAACCGTCACCTTGATTTTTCTGCCCGTAGCCATCGAGCTCGCTTATCCAAAAGACTCTGGACCCCGCCTCATCAGCGGATGCACAAAAGTAACACACATTCGCCTTGTCACAAACATCGAAGAAATTTCTCAGAAAGAACAAAAAACAGGCGTTCAACTCTTTGGCTTACTTGAGTTTCTGCCCAGCTTAGAAATTGACGTTATTTAAGCAGCAGCTTAACGTTTTTCCACTGGTCTCTTGCCAAAGAGATGTGCCCGCTTGGGCTGCCATAAAGCGAGTAGAACACATAGCAGAGGTAGTTGCAGTTTTCGCAGTCATTGTAGCTTCTCCGCATTTTCTTAAACTCCTCGCTGTTCCAGTTCTTCTTTAAATCAAAGACCGTTCCCAAAAAGTTTTGACTATGGCAACCAGCCACTCTACCCAAATGATCAACAACCAAGAAATTACCCAAGGCCTGACATTTCCAGCTGCGTTTTTCTTCGTCGAAAAGACTACGCAGAGTTTCCAAAAGTTTAGTAGTCATAAGAATTCGGGGGTTAGTCTTTTTCATTTCGATGAGTTTGTTGCATAGCTCCACCATGGCTTTTTTGTCAGTTATGACAAATTCGTCGTTTGCTTTCCCAATTCTGAAAAGCTGTTTTGCATCCTCAGAGGTGTCGTAGGAGTAGAGGCAGTACCATACTGGGATACCTCTGCTAGTAAAGTAGTTGGTTATGTCAACGATTTCGTAGAGGTTCTTCTGGGAAATCGTCGGGGTAACCGCAACTTTTACGCCTGCTTTTTGAAGCACTTCGACGGAGTTGAGGGCGTTTTTCAATGCTCCCGGCACAGCTTTTATGGCGTCGTTTTTTGCTTCGTCAAGGCTGTCGATGGATAAAGCCAAGAAATCTACTTTACGGAGTAAATCTACTTTTTTCGCCGCCATGCTGCCGTTGTCGTAAACGGTGGTTACGAATCGGTCGCAGGCGTAATCAATGATCTCTCCGATATCAGGTCGGAGCAGGGGGTCGCCGCCTGAGAGCACCAACTCGACTATACCCACGTCTTTTAAAACGTCCATGCCGCGCTTTATTTCGTCGGTGGATAACTCGTTTTGGTCTTGTTCTTTCCAGACATTGCATCCCGCGCATTTGTAGTTGCATATTCTGGTAACTAGCCATTGTGCGTGGTGCGGCTTGCCTCTTGCCATGGAACGTGCCGCTAGGGTTGCTGCTTTTTTCAAACCGACGGTCAAGTTGATTTCACTTAACTGGTGCTTATTGTTGGGTTACTGTATTCAAGTTGGCAATATAAAAACCATTATCAGTTTAATCTCGGGTTCATGTTATACAAGAAAAGTTTGCCCTTCGGTTTTTAGGTTGGATATAAAAGGGGGACATTTACAATTTACTCTTGGGCGGCATCATGGCGTACACCCAAGACTACTTCCTAAACCGCGACTACAAGGGTAAACAGCGGCTGGTTCAGAAGCATGTACTGGCGGTTTTGAAGTGGGCAACTCAAAAACTTGGCGTTAACCTGCTTAACGGTAGAGGCAAGCGGGCTTTAGATGTGGGCTGCGCTTATGGCTACACTTCTTGTGTGCTGGCTGATTTGGGTTACGAAACTTTGGGCACAGACATCTCCTCTTGGGGCACCAAGCAGGCTAAATGCTGCGGCGGCGAGTTCATGGTGTGCGACGCCCAAAACCTGCTGCCGTTTCGCGAGGGTGCATTTGATTTGGTTGCCTGTTTCGATGTGCTTGAGCATTTGCCCCGCCCGCAGAAGGCTTTGGAGGGCATGTTTGGGGTTTGCGGCGATGTTTTAGTGGCGACGACGCCTAACAGGAAAGTTGAGAAACTCCTGCGCACTTTAACTCGTGATTACGATGAAACTCATGTAAGTGTCAAGTCTTCCTCGGAGTGGGAAGAGTTGGCGGCTCAGACGCTTCAAGCGGAAAATTTAGTGGTTGAATCCTTCTATGACGTGCCCGTGCAGTTGGGGGGCAAGCTGTTTTTTAAGTCGTTTAACGTTCCAGCTTATGGCTTAACAGTGCGGCTCGCGGCGAGGAAGTAACCTTATGGCGGATGGCGAAGTAGATGTTGTGCTCTTAACCAAAGATAGCCAGCGTATGCTTACGCGCTGCGTTGAATCCATCTACAAAAACATTCCTGTTAAGCAGCTTATTGTTGTGGACGGCTACTCTACTGATAAAACGTTGGAAATCATTGAGGGTTTCAACCGCAAATACCATAATGTGACGGTGATAATGGATAAGGGCACGCGCGCTACCGCCCGCCAAAGAGGCATCGAAGCTGTGACCGCTGAGTGGTTCATGTTTGTTGACAGCGATGTTGTGTTATGTCAGGACTGGTACCGGAAAGCCCAGCAGTATATTCAAGCTGACGTTGGAGCTGTTTGGGGCATTGAGGTTTGGTCCACGCTTTCCAACCCCAAAGCTATCCGACTATTCTTGACTACCACCCGCCGAATCTTTGAGGTCCGAGGCGGCACCCACGACACGCTTATTCGAACGAGCCTTGTCAAAGACATAAAAATCCCGGCAAACCTTCATGTGTTCGAAGACGCCTACATCAAAGACTGGATCTCCAACAAAGGTTACCGCGTAATCGCTTGCTACAGCCCCTTCTGCATTCATTACCGTCCACAAACCGTTTGGACCTTCAAAGGCAGTCTGAGCCTGATCTCGGAGGCCCTACGTATAGGCAGTCCCCACTTAATCAGCAAACTGCTCTTTGCATACGGTTTCTACACGGCATACTCAATCTACAAGTTGCTCATTCACGAACCCGCTTAGTCGGGCTTTAGGTTTAAAAGTGAACAGTGACCATTAAGAGGTGATACCTTTGCAGGCACCCATGCAAGTTGATGTGGTTGTATTAACTAAAAACAGCGAGCATCTGCTTTCCCAATGCTTAACTTCCGTTTACAAAAACGTGCCCGTTAAGAACCTCATCGCGGTCGACGGCTACTCAACCGATGGCACCGTTAAGATTTTGGAGAAGTTCAACCGACAACACGGTAACGTCAAGATTTTCCAGGTAGAGGGGTCTCGTGCTAAAGCTCGTACTGAAGGGATCCGCAGAGTTACCTCAGAGTGGTTCATGTTTGTTGATAGCGATGTTTTGCTTTGCCCAGGCTGGTTTGAGCGTGCGAAAAAGGATTTGGCGGATGGCGCGGGTGCAGTGTGGGGTTTGAATGTTGATGTTATTCCTAACATTAAGAACAAAAGGATTTTGGCGATGCAGAGCTTAGTGGCGCGGCAAGCGTTTTATCTGCGGGGCGGCATGCACGACACCCTCATTTTGCGAAGGGCAGTTGAGGGTTTGGTGATTCCTGAGCATTTGCACACGTACGAGGACGCCTACCTAGTACAATACATTGAGCAGAAAGGTTACAAAGTCAGCATAGGCAGCGACCTCTACTGCCTCCACTACAAACCGCCCAGCAACTGGAGCCTAAAAAACGGCGTCGCTCAAGCTAAAGATGAAGTGCAAAACTGCCTAGTCTACTCCCATCTGTACCGTTACATGCTGTTTTACCCGATGTTTTTTGCGTACTGGTGTCTGCAGTTGCCGCTTAACGGGTTTAAAATGAGTTAACGGCTGAGGGCGATCCAGAGGTGGTCTGAGGTTGGTCTCGGTAGGATTTCTGCTGTGTCGTCGCCTTTCTGGAGAATGCGTTTGTTGGGATTAGCTGTGAATTCGCCGATTAGGCTTGCGTAGATGCGCTCTGCCGCCAGGGCTTCAATGATTTTCTCTGCAGATTCGGACTCTGAGGCGATTAACAATGCGCCGGAACTGATGAGTTGTAGCGGGTCAATTTCGTAGTAGCGGCAAATCTTAGCTGTCTCCGGCTCAACCGTAATCCTGTCAGAGTACACTCTGGCGCCCAAGCCTGCGGCGTCTGCCATCTCATGAATGCCATTTAGGATTCCGCCTTCTGTGGGGTCATGCATTGCGTGTACGCCGCCAGCGCGGTAAGCTGTAAGCGCGTCTTTGACAACGCTGATTTGGCTGTAGTAGCCTTTAGCGCAGTCCAGAAGTGTCTGGCTGAAAACGTTTTTGAGCTGTGTTTCTCGGTCGGTGGCTAGGATGGCGGTGCCCTCTAAGCCTGCAGTTTTTGTTAAAATGATTTTGTCGCCCGCTTTTGCGCCCGCAGCAGTTACGTACTTGCCTTTTTCGGTTAAGCCCATAATGCAGCCGACCACGATGGGGTTTGCCAAGCCGGGGGTGACTTCGCAGTGCCCGCCCACAATAGCTATGCCTAACTCTGTGGCGGCGTGGTGCATTTGTGTGCTGATTTTTTCGATGACCTGGCTGTCGGCATCTACGGGGAGCATAATACAGCTGAAAAAGAACGCTGGTTCCACCCCGAAGGTGGCTACGTCGTTGGCGTTTATGTTGATGGCTTCCATGCCTATGCGTTCCACCGCGCCGGTGATGGGATCCATGGAGACGATGGCGTCTTTTGTGCCCATGTTTATGACAGCGCCGTCAACGCCGGCGGCGGGACCTAAAATCACTTCGCTTCTTTGGGCGCCTAGGTTTTTGAAGACAACATCTTTTAGGATGTCTATTGGGATTTTTCCTGGCGGCAACTTCATAGTTTAACCTCTGTTAGAAGTAACTTTTAAGCTGTGGGAAAACCCGCTGCACTGCAACCATGATTGGCACTGCAATTATTAAGCCGACCGCTACCTGTCCAAGGTTCAACGGTACTTCGGCTAATGCTGCGGCGAAGGGGTATCCTAAGGCGAATTGCTCGTAGAGGAAGTATCCTGTAACCATTTCTGAGCCGCCGATGACGACGGCGATGGTTGCGCTGACAGTGGCGTTTTTGATGTATTTTCGGAGTTTGATGTTTAGGAAGCCTACGATTGCGCCTTCTGCGGCTTTGATTACGAGTGTGCCGGGGGCAAATACGCCGAACCCGAGGTATGCGTCTGAGAGTCCTGCGCCGACTCCTCCTGCGAATGCGCCTATGAGTGGACCCAAGAGCAGGGCGGAGAGGTAGACGGTGGTTTCGCCGATGTTGAAGTAGCCGCCTGTTGCAGGGATCGGGATTGGGGGGACTTGTGAGGTTACGACGAAGACTAATGCGGTGAATATGGCGGCTGCTGCGATTTTGAGAGCTAAGGATTGGTCGTGTTTTGGGTTATGTTGGGGTGGTTGGCTCATGAGTTTATCACGGCGTTATAGTTAGGGTTGTTTAATACTATGCTCGGTTATTAAAATCCCTTGCTTCCTTGCCTAAAAGGTTTAGGCGACTTTTTTGGTGGTGTGTCTGTTTTGTTTTTTTGCTTTGAGCGGGTTCTTTATGTGGGTATGGCGTTTTCAACGGCACCCACAAGATAGGTGACGACGGCGGTTCCTTTTTTGAAATGGGGTGTAGCATATGTGGATGCGGTTTGCCGAAGCGACTTCTTGCCACATGGTGCACGGAAACCTAATATTTTGCATGCAGCCGTTCATACCTTCCCGTATTCTTTATCAGCCAAGTTACCTGTTGTTTTAGAGTTAGGCACCCACCGCTGAGCTGGATTTTTGCCTTTGGGTTTTTCCCCTTGATAGCCGCATTTGTAGCATTTGGCGTCATGCACGGAGACCACGTCGCCGCAGCTCGGGCAACTAAACTTTTTCTGCTGACCAGCGAGAAATGCCTCGATTCCTTTAGTTTGGATTTCTTTTATGTTTTCGATAAAACTGATTCCGTAACGCGCTCTATAGTGTTCGTCTATGCGGCTTAATCTGCGGCAAGGCATCTCAATGCATTGGTAACAGAACTGTATTTCTCCGCAGCGGAGCTTTTGGCAGTCTCGCTTCACAAATGCACATTGCTTGTTGCGGACGCGACAGCCAGTGCAGTGGCTCACTTGCCCTTTCTTTTTTGGGACGCCCCTTGAGTAGGCTAGGTAGGCTCTGCATAAGGCGCAGTTCATACCGCAAGGCGCAACCAGTTCCGCGGAAAACTTTGATTCAGCCATGCATGGCATATTTCCTGTTTAAGGTTAATTGCTTTGCGCTTACGCCCTGCAAATGACGCTTGTCTCTTGTTTTCTAGGTGAAAAACCTAAACAGATATTTTCAACCAAATCTTAGTTTAACAGTAACTGGGATTTTTATGACTGCACCTGCGCCATTGCCAATCGCTCCCAACATTTACTGGGTGGGCGTCAACGACTCCGAAATTCGCCTCTTCGAAGGCTTATGGGCGATTCCCGAAGGCGTGACCTACAACTCGTACCTAGTTGTTGGTAAAGAAAAAACAGCGTTAATTGACTGCGTAAACGAAGCCAAAGCAGAAGTTCACTTCCAAAAAATCAGCCAAATCCTTCCCATCCAAAAAATCGACTACCTCGTCATCAACCACATGGAACCCGACCACACAAGCGCCGTCCCCCAACTCCTCAAAATGGCGCCAAACATCAAAGTAGTCTACACCCCAATTGCCCAGATGCTTTTCAAAAAATTCTACAAAACCGACCCACCCGCCATCCTTACCAAGGGCGACGACATGACTCTGGACCTCGGCGACAAAACTTTGCGGTTCATTCAAACGCCGTGGCTTCACTGGCCCGAAACCATGAGCACCTACCTCCCAGAAAATAAGATTCTGTTTTGTTGCGACGCTTTCGGCGCCTTCAAAGTTCTCCCTCCAAATGCCATTTTGGAATCCGACATTGATTCCGGCAAACAGAACGTGTGTGGCTGTTCGAAAAAGTATTTTGCATCCGTCTTCAACGGGCAACGGGAACACGTTCTTAAAGCTCTAGAGAAAATCCAAACGTTAAGTTTAGCCGTTGACGTTTTAGCTCCAAGCCATGGACCCGTATTCAACCAGACCGTGGCTGAGAAGCTGTCGGATTGGAAAGACTGGAGTAGCGAAGTTTACAAGAAAAAAATCACAGTAGTCTACGGCTCCATGTACGGCATGACAGCCCAATGCCTTGACGCAGTGGAAAGAGGTGTGACGGAGGCTGGCGGCGTCATCGAGAAGTTTAACCTCTCAGAGGACAAAACCGTTGACGCCCTAACCGCCCTAGTCGAGTCGCCAGCTTTAATCATTGGCTCCGCAACTTACGAGCATGAGGTTTTCCCCAAAGTCGCAGACTTCATAAATATGCTTCGAGTAAAAAAATACTCTAACCGCGTTGCTGCAACATTCGGCAGTTTCGGCTGGAGCGGGGAAGCCACCAAGAAAATCGCCGCTGACTTGACGGCGTTGGGGTTTGAGTTGGCTGGTCCACCACTTCCAGTGCATGGCAGCCCCTCCGCGGAGGATTTAGGGAAGGTCCAAGAGTTGGCTAAATTGGCGGCGGAGAAGGCATTCCAGAAGTACAATCCCAAATAGTATAGACAAAAAGCACCTAATTCACCGCAGTGCCTGAAGATGGTCTGAATCGTTTAGGAACATAGTTCTAATATGACTAGCAAATTCTATGCTTAGATAGAGCGTAGGGCAAAATGGAGGGAAACACTTGAGAAAGAAAAAGGAAAGCATAGAAGTTACCGAATGTGAAACCTTTGCTTCTTACAATGAGAAGTTGCACCAGAAATACGGCGACAACTGGATGGGCAAAGGCAAATGCACAGGGCTCGAGTTTAAAAGATGGATTGCTCTGCGCGATAACCTGACCGAAATTCCCTAACAAACTTGTCTATCGGGACATTTTGTCTCTATCCATATACACCATGTTCCAGCGGTGACCATCCAAATCTGCAAACCCAAACCCATACATATATCCTTGCACCTCCGCGGGACCTGCAAACACTTTCCCGCCAGCTTCCCGTACAAGCGAAGCCAACTCGTCCACCTCGCCCCGGCTTTGGGCGTCAAAACTAACCAGAACCTCTGAAGCCTCAGATGCGTCAGCAACTTGATTTTGAGTGAAACCGCGAAATGCCTCATAAGGAAAAAGCATTAAAACAAAATCGTTTTCGCCAATATAGAAGCTGCCGGCTTCGTTGGAGTTTTGAAACATCAAATTCTCTCTCAAACCAATAGCTCGAAAAAAACTTCTTGATTTAGCCAAATCTTTCACTGGCAAATTAATCCAAACAGTTTTAATTGTCAAAATAATCTCCACTCAAAATAAACTCGCTTAAACAAATAAACCTAGCCCAAAGTAGCCAGTGTACCTTGTGCTTACTGTTTAGGGCATAACTATCAAGTTTCTCAAAATAATTTTTAATTATCACGAGTTTCTAGGGATAATTATTAGAGCATTTTAACTCTATATCTGTATGAATGAGAGTAGTGGATTATGAGTTCATTTCCAGAACTAATGAAAGAATATAGGAACCAAATGGAGAAGGGAGTCATCCAACAAGCATACCGGGGATTAATGGATTATATCATGGGGTTAAGGTCACACTTTGAAAAGAAATATCCTGATTACCTAGTATCTGGAAGTATTTATTTCGGCTACATGGATATGACATATTTTTCTTTTTTTCCCAAATCGTTAAAGATAATCGGATTGAAAGTTGGGATAGTCTTTGTTCATAAAGACTTTAAATTTGAGGTCTGGCTATTTGGTTATAACAAACGTATACAATCAAAATATTGGAAGTTGTTCAAGGATAGCGGCTGGAGTAAATATCGAATTCCACCAACGACAAAAGGTTTTGACTCTATTCTTGAAGGAGTTTTGGTTGAAAATACTAACTTCAGTGATTTCGACGATCTAACAAAACAAATCGAAAGAGGGACTCTATCGTTTATAGAAGATATCGAAAACTTTCTACTTAAGAACTGTGCAAAAAATTAAAGTAACATAGACATTACCAATTAAAGAAAGAGTTACCTCGTACCGACCGATGACATATCATAATTATATCTAAAAATTACAGCTTAATTCTTAATTATCTTGAAAAACCTGATTACACTTAATGCTGTATACCCATTTATTTAGGCGTACGTTTTTTCGTTCATATATTCTTGTTTAGTGAAAGCGTTTTCTAAAAACCGTTATAGCTAATATTGCTGCTGTAATTAGCAGTATACTGACTAGTAATATTGGATACTCTGAATTTGTGGACTCTACTGTCAAGGGGTCTGTTGAGGCTGGCTGTGGGACTAGATTTAGTGGTGAGTCGTAGATCGGTGATGGTACCGTTATCAAAGGTATCGCAACGGGAGTCATTAGAGGGTAATTGTCTTTATTCAAAGAGTTGATGATGTATGGTGTGTCACCCACTCCGTCTTGGTTGATGTCTACGCCGGTATAGTCGCTCCAGTAGTTGCCCTGAGATGAATTATCCCAGAAGTTACCGTCTGCAAATACGTTATTGTAAAAATAAATGTTTACCGAGTTATTTACAAAAACGTTACGATAGAAAGTATTGTTGGTACCTACTCTTCCATCTCTGTCGCATAGGTCAATTCCCCCGCAGTATTGTGATCCAAACTGCGAATATCCATGGTCAACTATGTAGTTATCATGGAAGATGTTGTTACGACAGTGTGCCCCTAACCATATACCCCAAGGTGATGGCCCCAGAATTATGTTTCCTGACACCACGTTGTTTTGACAAGCGACATTCGAGTTACCGAGACTTAGTTCTCCCGAGTTATTTGCGATTGTGTTTGAATCGCCGCCATAAATGAACAAGGCGTCGTATATGTTATTAGTTATTTGATTATGGTAGCTGCTCATGAAATACAGTAGCCCGTCTATGCTGTTTTTTTGTATATTGCAGTATTTACCCATGCATTCTATTCCGTTATTGCTGAAGTTTAGCGTGTTTTCTGTAAGCGTTAGGTTTGAGCCAGTCAGTTTCATATAATCTCCTTTCAGTGAGTTTCTTGAAATCGTCAAATTTGATCCAGTTAATACATTACTTGATTTGGAGGAGATGATGCAACTGATTATTTTGATGTTGTCTCCATCTCCATGGATACCGCCTGTTGAAGAGAGTGTTAACCCTGAAATTTTGACGTTGCTAGCATGGATTTTTATGGATGGACCTGTAGTTGTGTAAGTACCTCCGAAAATGGGGTCATAACGAGTTATCTCGGTCGCGTTTAGTGTAACTATTGTGTTTTTGACATCCTCGCCAACTAAAGTAATTGGTCTGTTTATGTAAAGGGCGGTATCGTTGTAAATTCCGTTTCTGAGAAAAATTACCTCGCCGGCTGCCGCTCGAATAAAGGCTTGGGAAATCGATGGATAATCATCAGGAACGATAAGTATCTCGGATTGAGTTTGTGTACCGGTTGGTGTCGTATTGTCGGATAGTGATGCAGAGACTTCAGCAAAACATGTTTGACTAAATATTGTTAATAACAGTAGTATCGATAGTAACCCGGCTTTGTTCATACTTATCGATAGAAATTATTGAAATATTTGATTTAACTCTCCCTGCGGAACAATTTGTTCCAGTCGAAGAACGCGCAGGCGAATAAGGCAAAGGAAAAAAATTATTAATTAACTCCCATAACCGAACAATTAAGAGTGCTTACTGTAACTTTGGTACCGCTAATATTCCCATACTTTCCATGAAGACTTTTTTAAATAACATGCTATATTGATTTCTATCGATCGGTCATTGCTCACAATTATCCTTAAGAAAAGTAACATAATTCTTAATTATGCCGTCTACGCTAACTGTTGCCTTGAGGAATACTTAAAATGGCGAAATTGGATTTCGGTGGCGTAAAAGAAGACGTCATCACTCGCAAAGAGTTCACAGTGGCGCAAGCCCAAAAAATCCTGAAAGACGAAGTTGTCGTCACCCTCGGCTACGGAATACAAGGCCGATCGCAAGCACTAAACATGCGTGATAACGGTATCAAAGTAATTGTAGGTCAAAGAAAAGGCTCCAAAACATGGGATTTAGCGGTTAAAGACGGCTTTGTCCCAGGCGAAACCCTCCTGCCGCTTGAGGAAGCAGCCCAGAAGGGAACCATCAAAATGCTGCTCTTAACCGACGCAGCCCAAAAAGACGAATGGCCAAAAATCAAAAAAGGCCTCAAAGCGGGCGACGCTCTCTACTTCAGTCATGGCTTCAGCATCGTCTTCAAGGACCAAACAGGCGTCGTCCCACCCAAAGACGTCGACGTCATCTTGGTCGCACCTAAAGGCAGCGGCACAAGCGTGAGGCGCAACTTCGTGGACGGCAGCGGTATCAACAGCAGCTTTGCAATCTTCCAAGATGCAACCGGCAAAGCCGAGCAGCGCGTCAAAGCCATGGGCATAGCCATAGGCAGCGGCTACCTCTTCCCAACGACTTTTGAGAAGGAAACTTACAGCGACTTAACTGGCGAACGCGGAACCTTGATGGGTGCATTGGCGGGCATCCTTGAAGCCCAATACAATACACTGCGCAGCCACGGTCACAGCCCAAGCGAATCCTTCAACGAAACCGTCGAAGAACTCACCCAAAGCCTCATCCGCCTAGTCGACGAAAACGGCATGGATTGGATGTACAACAACTGCAGCGAAACAGCCCGCATAGGCGCACTCCGCTGGAAAGAACGCTTCCGAAGCGCAACCCAACCAGTGTTCGACAGCCTATACGAACTGGTCGCAGCCGGCGAAGAAAGCCGCATCGTGCTCGAAAAAAGCCAAGGCGCAGACTACAAAAAGAAGCTTGCAGACGAACTCAAAGCCATGGGCAGCAGCGAATTGTGGCGAGCAGGCGAAACTGTTCGGTCACTGCGTCCAAGCAGGCAAAAGAAAGAGTAACCTCTCTTTCCAACTTTTTCATTTTTTAGAATTTTCTGTTTCCTCTGCATTCCCCCACCACTGAATAACTTTACTTCTCAGCGTAAAGTCGCCACAGTTTTAGGCGTCTCAAAACTCATAGCGGCTGCAAAATAGCGAAAAACAATTGGACGAAACTGGGCTTTTTCCAAATCGTATTCTGAATGTTTGGTTAGCTAATTTTTTATAGAAGAACTTCCGCCTGCAATGCTATGCGAGGCTCAGTTTGGAATACACTGCAGTAGTGGCACTGGCTATTTTTGCAGTGACATTGTTCTTGATGATTAAGCGACCTTTTGGTATCCGGCTGGGTTACGCAGCGGGCATAGGGGCAGCGACTTCGCTTATTTTGGGCACGGTTAGCCTCAATCAGGTAGCGTTGTCTTTCCTCAACATCTGGGATGCGGCATTAGCGTTTTTGGGCATCGTTGCGCTCTCGGTAGTTTTAGATGCTATGGGCTTTTTCCGGTGGGCGGCGTTGCGGGTGGTTCAAGCGGCAAAGGGCAGTGGTCTGCGTCTCTACTTCTACGTCACTCTGCTAACAGCGGCAGTCAGCATACTGTTTGCCAACGACAGCGCTGTCCTAATCCTAATCCCCATAGTGCTCGAAATCGTTTCTTGCCTAAACATTGACCACAAAGGCAAACTCGCCTACCTCTTCAGCGCAGGCTTAATCGCTGACACAGCCGCCATGCCACTCATCACCAGCAACCCTATCAACATCCTAAGCGCCGACTTCTTCGGCTACAGCTTTCTCGACCACCTCATCTTCATGGCGCCCGTTGCCATCGCAACCATAACCAGCAGTTTAGTCATCTTTTACCTGTTTTTCCGCAGAAGCATTCCTCTAACCTACAACCCCCAAGCCACCGACGCCCTGACGACTGGAAAAAACTCCATTAGCGCCAAGACTTTGAAAATCTGTTTTGGCACGTTGGCGGCAGTGGATGCGGGTTACGTGTTGACTTCAATTTGGCGGATTCCTGTTTCTTTGGTGATTTGCAGCGGCGCAGTTTTCCTCGGTGTCGTTTACTGGTTTAGTCTCAAAGAGGGCGGAGTCGGCGAACGCAAGGGCATGTGGCTGTTGGTGCGGGAAATCAACTGGGACATCCTGCTGTTTATGCTCTGTATCTTTATTGTTGTGCAGGGGCTGGAATCTGCAGGAATCACCGCGTTGTTGGCGTCGGCGCTGGATTCCGCAAGCCGCCTGCCCTCGGCTTTGGGGGTTTTTGCTTCTAGCATGGTGGTGACGGTGGGCGCCAGTTTCATGAACAACTGGCCCATGACTATACTTGGTTTGCTTAGCATCCAGCAAATCGGCGCAGGCGGCACCCAGCTAACCGGGTTGGTATTTAGCAACGTTATTGGCAACAATTTAGGGCCGCATTTCTTCCCGTTGGGGTCTTTGGCGATTTTGATGTGGCTTGAATGTATGCGCCGCAGAGGACTCAAAATAAGCCTGTGGCAGTACTTCAAAATAGGTGCGGTCGTCTCCGTCGCAGAGGTTGCCGTTGCGTCGTTTATGCTTTACGCTGAGTTGGCAGCTGGTTTCAACCTTTTTTAACTCAAACCGCCAAATACACTGCTGGAGAGATTATGTTAATCAGCAAGGGAACCTTTAGTCAAAGTCACCTCAAAGGCGAAGTGGTTGTTATCACCGGCGCTGGTCGGGGAATAGGATACGAAACCGCGCGGGCGCTGGTTTGGCTGGGCGCAAATGTTGTTTTAGCGGAAGTCAACGCCACGACGGGGGCGGCAGCTCAAAATGCTATAAACCGGGAGTTCGGCGAGGGAAAAACGTTGTTTGTCCAAACTGACATTTCCCGTTCCGAAGACGTTGACCGCCTCGATAAGGCAGCCCAAGAAAAATACGGCAAAGTCGATGTGGTTTTAAATAACGCCACCGTTTTTCCTATGGGGGCCGTTAAGGACGCTTCTGTGGAGAGTTGGGATTTAAGCTACAGCGTTAACCTGCGGGGTCCGGTGCTTTTAGCTCGTAAGTTCCTGCCCCTGATGCTTCAACGCAGGCACGGGTCATTCATTTGTGTGTCCTCCTCTGGCGCAGCGCCTTACATGGGTCCTTACGAGGTTTTCAAAACCGCTCAGGTGGAACTCGCCAACACCTTAACTGGCGAACTAGAAGGCACAGGTGTTTACGCGTTCACTATTGGTCCGGGTATCTCTAAGACGCCGGGGTTTTTGGAGGGCGGCGCAAAAGTTGCCTCGTACATGGGCATGACGCTTGATCAGTTGTTTGAGTTAAATAAGAATGCGCAGATTTCTCCTGAGGCGGCAGGTGTTGGGTTTGCTTTAGCGGTTGCCCAAGCTGCAAAGTATCATGGGCAGGAGACCAGCTCCATTCAGGTGCTACGTGAAGCCAATATTCCCTGCGAAGAAGCAGAAATCTCCTTTGAGGAGAAACCTGTTTTGCCAAATCTGGAGACGACGCCGCAGGCAGCCCTAAAGCGCGGTGTCGGAGAATTGTATGCTGCAGTTTACGCGACTTTCCTAGAGCAGTCTGAGGGATGGAAAAAACGTAACCTGTTTGAGCGGCAGTGGGTGGCAAGAGACTTCAAAAAGCACACTGGTTACTCCATCGACGAGATGCAGGCTGCTTTTAAAACTGTGGATGCCGCCGTTAAGTCAGGCGTTAAGAGCAGCGAAAGCGTCAAGGTCGCAGGTAAGGTTGCCTCGTACTATGTGCATCAGCAGGAGCAACTCAGAGGCTATGAGAAGAACCCGCAGAAGCTGGCTGAAAATCTCAGAATCCTCTCTGGTTGGGTAGCTGACGCCAACGCTTTAGTCGCTGCCCTCTCCTAACCCTCTTTGTTTTAATGTAGAATCGCCGAAGCTGCTAATGGCTGGCGTTGCTGATTTTCGCCAGTACCTCACGGTAGATTTCAAGCGCCGCCTGCTCGGTTTTGACGCCCTTTAAGAGCATGCGTCCACCCGCAAATAGGCTCACATCCACGCCTTTGTAGCTGAACATGAGCGCCAGCTGTGATTTGAGTCGCACCTCAAAATGCTGCTTCGCCAAAGGATAAACTTCCTCGAGCTTGAAGCTTAGAGGGTCGGGGGGGTTTATGTTGGCGGTGTCTTTACCGCAGAGCCAAACCAGCCGTTCTCCCTTCGCCTCCGCCGCTGGTTTGCCGTGGCAGACGTGGCAGTTAGGGTTATCCATGATGGGTATAGTGGTGAAGTCCATGTCGTTGAAGTCACACACTAGCAGCCTGCCCGTGAGTGGTTCGCCGACTTCTGCGATGAGTTTGATGGTTTCCAGCGCTTGTACGGATGCTATGGCGCCTGCCGTTGCGCCTATGATGCCTCTTGAGTCGCAGGTTTGGCTGTCAGAAGCTGCGCCGTCTGGCAGGAGGCATTCGAGGCACCCGGTTTTAGGGGGGTAAAACACTGAGGCATTTCCTTCGAATCCGATGGCGGCTCCGAAAACGTAGGGCACGTGGTTTTTGGCACAGACGCGGTTGACTATGTGGCGTGTCTGCATGTTGTCTAAGCCGTCTACGACGACGTCCACGTTTTTTAGCAGGGCTTCGGCGTTAGATGCGTTTAGGTTTTCCGATGCAGCCTCCACCGTCACCAACGGGTTATGGCTGTGCAGGGTTTTTGCTGCAGCTTCAGCTTTGGGGTACCTTAGGCTTTGGGGTGTGTAGAGGATTTGACGGTGCAGGTTATGCGGCTCAACTGTGTCTTGGTCGATTACTCGAATATAGCCAACGCCCGCCAGCGTAAGGTAAAGCGAGGATACGCTGCCTAACCCGCCGACGCCTACTACGGCGACTCGTGCGTCTTTGAGTTTGCGTTGCCCTGCTACGCCGAGCTCTTTTAGCACAGTTTGGCGGCTATAGAAAACTTTAGCGAAATCCTCCTCTATCACGCTCACTCGCCCTCCGGGTTGTATGTGCCTTTATTGCGGAACTGCCTATCATAGATTTCCCTCACCATCCCAAGCGAACTCGCCTGCCCCGGCGACTTGTCGTCTCGGATGCGGGTTATTCGTGCGAAGCGCAGTGCCATGCCGCTTGGGTACTTGGGGCTCTGCTGGATTTCGTTGTAGGCGACTTCGACGACGATTTTGGGCTGCACAACCACCCGATGTCCGTCTGAGGTGATGGCAAGTTCTTTTAGGCGCTCGGTTAGGTCGGTGAGTTCTGTGTCGGTTAAGCCCTTGAAAGTTTTACCAACATCAAAAAACTTCCCGGTATCCGCATCGAGTGCGCCAAGATAATAGTCGCTCAGCCACCCCTTGCGGCGTCCGTAGCCATACTCGGCGGCGGTGATAACCAAATCCAGCGGCTCCAAAATAGTCTTGATTTTCAGCCACCTTTTACCCCTCCTCCCTGGTGTGTAGGGGCTGTCAAGTTTCTTAGCCATTAAGCCTTCGTGCCCTGCTGCCTAGTGCCTCTTCAAGAAAAGTCTCCGCCGAAGTGCGCTGGTCGGTAACGATTTGGCTGCTCACCGCAATTTTGTCCGTCTGCTGCAGCAGAATTTGGCGCCTGCGGAGGTATGTGTGTTCGATGAGGCTTTCGCCGTTGAGAAATAGGATGTCAAAGAGAATGAGAGTTAAGGGGATTTTCTGCCGCATGTCTGCTACGTCGTTGACGCGTTTGAAGCGGCGCATGAGGTGTTGAAACGCAATTGGGTACCCATTGCTGCCAATGGCTATAACTTCGCCTTCTACGATGGCGCTGTCCGCGTGGATGTTCTGTTTGACGGTGTCAACGACTTCTGGAAGACTCTGTGTTACGTCGGTTAAGCGTCTACTGAAAACCCTTACGTCGCCGTTTTGGAGGTGGATTTGAACGCGTGCGCCGTCATACTTGAACTCAAACGCCGCCGCCCCACCCATCTCATCTAACGCTTCCCCAACGGATTGGGCAGTCTGCGCCAGCATCAACTGTACTGGATGAAAAACCCTAAAACCAAGACTTTCCAGGCCCGCAACTCCCTCAGCTTTGAGTTTGCCCGCTACTTCGCCGATGTCACCCAAAACCATCTCCGCATGCTGCACCATCCCCAGCGGAGCACCAAACGCCTCAGCAACCGCCTGCTCCATCAACCCGTCGCTTAACCCGGTACGCATCTCGCCCATGAAGATTTTGACAAGATATTTGGCTTCGAGCGGCGTAGCTTGGCTTAGGAGAGCGGTGATTTGGCGTTCTTTTTTGGCTCGGGAGCCGCTGCCTTCTGCTTGGCTTATGGCTTCGAAGCTTCGGCACAACTCGGCGATGGTAAGCTGGGTTTGGGTGAGTTGCATCTGGCGCTTGGGTTTGCCCAACTCAAGCATTTTCTGTGTTGCGGTGCCGATGTCGCCTGTCTCCGCCATTGCCCTGCGAAAAAGCGCCCAATCGAGGTAACAGACTTGCCCCAAAATGTGGCTTAAAGTAGCCCAACTCACATCCAGCGAGCTCTGACTATACTTGGCGAATGCACGGCCGACCATCATGTCCACCGCGGGCTGCACCTCATCAACTTCAAGTCCTCTGAGAAAATCCGCCGTTAGAGCTATGATTTCGAGGCGTTTTTTGGTAGCTTCCACTTTTTCGAGCAGTTGTGCGAGAGATTGAAATGTAGCTGGCATGGTTTTTCCGAAAATTTAAGGCTTACATGTAGAGTAGTTGCTTTGGGTTTTAATTGGTTACTATCTTGGTTTGTTATGATTTGTAAACGTTTTTAGTCAAGAAACCTGTACAAGAAGCCTTTAATTTACTTACAATAAAGCTGTGTCCATGCACGGTGTCAGTAAAAGTTTAACTCTACTGCTCATCCTTATCTTAGCCTTTTCAATCTCCAGTTTAATAGTTCTAAACGCCTCCGCCGCTGACCCTCCAGCGCCAACAGTTAAGCCTGATATACCTACGCCATCCGTTCCTCAATTCACCCTTACATATGCTGACCACTCATATGATGTCCCTTCAAAGACAACATCATCAACCGACCATACACCGGCAAAGAAACAATCAATACGATTCCGGGTTATCATGTCAGGAGTTTTTCGATTGATGTTACCATAAAAAACCAGCCTTACCCAGCTACAGTAAACCATGGAAATGCTTCAACTTTAAGATATTTTGTTCAAGCAAAAGGTCACTATGAGTCAGAGGATCATTTCTGGATCACAGGAGACGGGTCTGATGGGGAAGACGTTGTAGCATCAAATTCTGAGTACACGGTGCTTTCTATCCCGATTGCTATTACTCAAGGTGCAGTGGATGTTCGAGTGCAGGCATCCTTGGGTTATGACGTACCGGTACTACTATGGAGTGACGCCTATGACTGGCTGGGCAAGTGGAGACAGTGACTGGAGCAACGTACAAACAATAAACATCGGGAACCAAACCTCCGTCACTATACCGCCTTCAACCCTAACGCCTTCACCTTCTCTTAATCCTAGCCAACCGTGCGATACGAATTCGGTGCCGACAGACCAATCCACTGTCAACTCAATCATAAACTTTGTATTACCCAAATTGAACTGGTTTGAAGTGGCCGTCTTTGTAGCGTTTGGCCTGATAAATTGTCATGCTAGCTGTTTTTCTTGTCCTTTCGCGTAAAAGGATCAAAGCACTGGAACTCAAACAGAATGGCTTTTAAGAGAGTATTCTTCGGATTTTTGATAGCGTTTATCGTTAGTGGTGTGCTGTTATGTTGTTTGGGTACGGTTGGTTAACAATCGAATTAGCCATATAACGATAGACTATTAAGCAGCAATTCAATAACATGTTACTATCCACGTTTTGGAGTTTCCAGCATCCAATTTAACCTGTGTTTTTGCGAATGCTGGAATTTAGGAAAGGAGAGACGTGTGTTTTATGGACTCAGATGTTATTTGTGAATTGAAAAAAATTTCCGGATTGCCTAAAATGAAGGTGCTATACCTTCTGGAATATGGACAGGATGAGATAATTTACCTCCGAAAGAAGCAAGTGAGCCTTAGGACTTTGAATTGCTTAAAAGAGTTTTGTAGTGAGAACAATTTGCTTTTGACTGAAAAAACAAATTCTTATTTGGTTTCCACTTGGGCAATAGAATAACTTGACTCTGCCGGCAGAGGCCTAACTGGAGCAGCGTAAGTCTAGCCCCGTTTCAGGTGTGGTGGAGGCTATAGTGGTTTTGTTAGCGCTTCCCTGGCAAGCTTTACAACCAGCCACAACCAGAAAGCAACGCACTCCAGACGCAGAAGCCAAAACAGAACCTTCCACAATAAGCCTTAGACGATGAAGTAGTAGGCGGCGGCTCTCTTCTTCTACTACTAGAAAAAACTGAAATCGATAAGAAAAAGATTGGGAACCTAAAAACGGTTTCCAGATTTATGAAAACACTGAGAACGATGATTCTTCTTCAGGTTCAGCGTTTTTCTTGTTTATCTCATCTATCTTTTTGGTTAGAGCCTCAACTTCGGCTGTGTTGCCCAAAGCTTTTTGGCTGTCCCGAGCGTTTTCCAGAGCACTTAAGCCGAATCGTTCAAAGCCTTTAGCAAACGATGCATCAGCTGCTTTAATGAAAAATTCAACTGCTTTCTCGTACTCTTTTAGCTGGAAGCTGCATTCGCCGGCTTTGTAGTTCATTTCAGCTGAGCCAAAATAGTTTTGGCCTTTATAGTAGAGTTCGGAAACCTTGGCGAATAAGTCACGTGCCTCCGCGTATTTGCCGCCCTCCATTAATGCTTGTGCGTCTTTGTGAAGTTTAATAACGTCAACTTTTTCAGTCATAACTCATCATCGCAAAATATTGAGGGAACTCCCTTTTAGAATTTTCCCTGCCTTCTTTAGTGGTTGCATCTGTGCTCCCTCATAGGCTTATATGGTTTGACCCCTGACCTCAATGGTAAGTGCTATACCTTGAATAGAGTAACTCTTCGGCAAACTGACCACCCACCACGCGATGAGGTATCCCAACTTTTAGAGCGGTCAAGACAAACTGAAACCTTGCAGCTTGACGGCGTATTAATCCTCAGCGGACACCAACCTACCCTACTCCCCTACCCCGGCTTCTTCTACCGCATGTACAACTCAAACGTCATGGACATCTGCCCCTACGACCCCTTCAGCCGTCACAGCGACCGCTACCAGCACCGAGTCAAAATCGGCACCGACTCCAACTGGCGATGGCTCACTTTACCCGTAGAGGCATCAAACGGCTGCACCATAATGGACGTCAAACTCAAAACCAACCTGCTCCAAGAACGATGGCGGGACCTAGAAAACGTCTACCACAACTACCCCCTTTGGAGCCAATACCGAGAAGCTATCCGCGACATCTTTTTTGGCTACACCCGATTATGGGAACTTAACATGCGTTTTATCCTCTGGATACGCGACCTCTTAGGCATCAAAACATACCTCTCCCTCTCCTACGGTGCCTGCGGATGCGACACCACAGAACGCGTTGCCAGTCAATTCCAAGGCTACGGCTCCGTAGTTTACCTGGCAGGCAAAGGCAGCATGGACTACCTTGACATGCGCCGCTACGAAAAACTCACCAAATCAACCATAGCCATCGTCACCTACACACCGCCCGCTCCCTACTCGACAGTGTCGATTTTAACTCCGCTTCTATCCTACCCGCCTAAAAAAGTGCTCGAAGCCCTAAACATCCGCCGGGAACCAATACG
Source organism: uncultured archaeon (assembly GCA_963716035.1). GTDB lineage: Archaea > Thermoproteota > Bathyarchaeia > Bathyarchaeales > Bathycorpusculaceae > Bathycorpusculum. The sequence goes on from OY970286.1 coordinate 1,131,774, forward strand.
AGTAGTTGTTAACGGCTCAGAGTACTGTGTAGACTACCTAAACAGCTAAACTGCGCCCATAAGCGTGAGATAGATGGCTTTGGCGGAGTACAGACGGTTTTCTGCCTGCTCATAAATCACCGACTTAGGGTTGCTTATGGCGTCTGCGCTGATTTCGTAGCCTCGGTGAATGGGCATGTCATGCATTATGTAGGGATCGGTGCCTTTGAGAAGTTCTGAGTTGATCTGGTAGGGCATCATGAGTCCAATACGTTTTTCTTTTTCTTGGGCGAATTTAGAGTCAGTAAAGAACTCCATATCAATCCAAGTGTCTGTATAGACAAAGTCTGCGTCTGCGACGGCGGCTTTAGCATCCAAAGTGCTTTCCCACAATCCGGTTTTCCTTGCTTCGGAAAGTATTTCGTCGTCTCGGGACGCTTCATTAAACAACGGCGCAACCGTAGTGAGTTTTATGCCAGTTTTAGTGCAGGCTTCAATGAGGCTATTAGTGACGTTGTTATGCACGCCAAGGTAAACCAGTTTGGCACCCGCCAGCTTGCCCCTTTTCTCCTTAATGGTGATCAAATCCGCTAAGGCTTGGCTTGGGTGGTATTTTTCGTCGCATCCGTTAACCACGGGCACACGGGACGACTCAGCCATTTTCTGCAAATCGCTGTTGCAGAGGAGACGTGCCATAATACAGTCCACGTTGCGGCTAAGATACTGCATTTCGTCGCCTAAGTCGGCTAACGTAAAGTTTGTGCTTCTCCAATCAATGTAGAGTGCATGGCCGCCCAACTGCGTCATCGCAACCTCAAACGACACGCGGGTACGCGTGCTGGTTTTCTGGAAAATAAGAGCCGCAGACTTGCCCTCTAACGTTTTAAGGTAAGTTTTAGGGGCAGCTTTAACTTTTAATGCTAAATCAACTATTTCTATGAGCTGTTTGCCGGAGAGTTCTTTGAAATTTAGCAGATGCATTTTTTTCTTAGCCTTCAATAGCCAATCCAGCTATGCAATAATAAGCTTTATGCACAAACTTTTTCCGCACAAGCCCCCACCTATACGTGGCGCAAAAGCATGATTCTTCTTGTATCCTCCAACAGGGACCCCGCAAGTATAAATATCAAAGATCAAATCCTAAAAAACTACATTTTCCAAAAAACCCCAATAAAGTTCCAAGACAACCCCATCTACACCGCAGACGTAAACGGCAAACCAGTAACATTAATCACCTTAAACGACGAATCCGTGAACGCACAAGATTTACCCAAAAAATTTCCTGACGCCCAACTAATCGTGTTCATTTCTCGGCACAGCAGCCAAAGCGGCAAACCCACCCTAACGGTGCATACGCCCGGAAACTTTGCAGCTGCAGAATTAGGCGGATTACCCAAAACGGTTTCAGTTGCCCCCGCCGCCGCCATGCAAACCGCCCTGCGAGCCCTCACCCACTACAAAGAGCAACTCGACATTTTCCACTACGAAGTGTCCTTTGAATGCACCCACCACGGCCCATGCCTATCTGTGCCAACGATGTTTGTGGAGTTAGGCAGTTCCGAAGCACAATGGAGCGACCTCAAAGGTGCAGAGGCTGTTGCGCACAGCGCCATGACCGCCATAGCCACTTTCGGCGAACATCAAGGTTCGGCGGTTCTAGGAATAGGTGGCACACACTACAACCAACGCTTCACCACCATGGCGTTGGTGGGCGCCGCCACATTTGGACATATGATACCCAAATACGCCATTGCATCCGTCGACGAGGAGCTGATTAGGCACTGTATAGCACAGACACTGGAGCCTGTAGCTCTGGCACTGCTAGATTGGAAAGGCATACGAAGCGAAGACAAACCCCAACTGCTCCAAGCGCTGGAACAAGCAGGATTACCCTACCAAAAAATATAGCGAAAACCTAAGCAATCGACAACTGGGGAATGTTTAATAATATAAATAGAGTACTTTTTTAAACCTAAACCTTACAGTAACGTTTATTATATCTAAGTGAAATCTTGAAGGTGCGGTAAAAAATGGGAATCAAAAATTGGATCGAACAAGCCGGAAGAACCCTGAAACTAGCCGTTAAACCAGATCGCGAAGAACTTTGGCTCTCCGTCAAAATCAGCCTACTCGGCATCGGAGCAGTCGGCTTAATCGGATTCGTCATTAAACTAGTAGCCGTCACACTCAACCCCTAAGCAGAAGGACACATACAATGGACAAAAAAGAAGAGATTTCCCCAGTAAAAATTTTCGCAGTCAAAACCACCACAGGACAAGAACGCAACGTAGCACGCTTAATCGCATCCAAAGTCGAAATGACCCACATCCCCATAAAATCTCTTCTAGTACCCGACACCCTCAAAGGATATGTCTTCATAGAAGCCGACGGCCCACACCTAGTCGAAGAAGCCATATCAGGCGTCCGACACGTCCGCAGCCGCATCCCCGGCCTCATAAGCTTCAACGAAATCGAACGTTACATCGTGCGCAAACCAGTCATGGAAGACCTCAACGAAGACGACGTCGTAGAAATCACCGGTGGACCCTTCAAAGGAATGCGCGCTAAAATCACAAGACTCGACAAATCAAAAGGCGAAGTTACCCTCGAATTACTAGAGGCAACCTTCACCTTACCTATCACGGTACATTCAGACTATGTAAAACTAGTTGAAAAATCAAAAGCATAAAGTGAAAACCTATGGCAGATAAAAAAGTTGTAGAATTAATCGTCAACGGCGGTCAAGCTAACGCAGGTCCTCCGTTGGGTCCAGCTCTTGGTCCGTTAGGCGTCAACATCGTTGCAGTTGTTAACAAAATCAACGAAGTTACCAAAGACTATGCAGGCATGAAAGTGCCCGTTAAGGTGAGTGTTGACACTGAAGAGAAAACCTTCGAAATCTCAGTCGGCACACCAACAGCTTCCGCACTCATCGTGGCGGAGTTAAAGATTGAGAAAGGTTCCGGAACCCCTAACACCGTGAAAGCAGGCGACTTAACAATGGAGCAAGTGGTTAAAATCGCAAAGATTAAAGGTCCACAGCTTTTAGCACCTGATACTAAGCAAGCTGCGAAAGAATTGCTTGGCACCTGCGTAAGCATCGGCGTTACCGTTGAAGGCAAAGACCCGCGAGAAGTCCAGAGTGAAATTGACGCTGGCAACTATGATAACTTATTCGGTTAACTGCGAATGTTAAGCGAATATTTTTATAATGGGTTTCTTATCCCCTACTGGCACGAGGCTTAAAAATGCCCCTAGACAACAAGACCATAACTGAAGCGATAAAACAGGCAAAGTCTAACGCTGGAGACAAAAAGTTCAACCAGACCGTAGATTTGATTCTGGACATTCAAGAAATCGATATGAAGGCTCCTGAAGGCAAAATCCAAGAGGTCGTTGAACTTCCGCACGATACGCTAAAGCCTAACAAGGTTTGCGTTATTGCTCAAGGCGAATTCGCAATGAAAGCGAAAAACGGCAACGCTGACTTCGTTGTTGAACGCGCTGATTTAGATGCACTTAACGGTAAAAAGAAAGAGTTGCGTAAACTAGCAAGCGACTACGACGTCTTCATATCTGAAGCTCCGTTGATGGCAACGGTCGGTAGGATTTTGGGTCCAGTTCTGGGTCCACGCGGCAAAATGCCAATTCCCGTCCCGCCAACCGCCGATATAGCATCGTTAATTGCGAAGCACCGCAAAACCGTGGTGGTACGCATGCGTAACCAACCTATCATACAAGTTAGAGTGGGCTCCCAACAGATGAAAGACGAAGACTTAGCCGACAATACCATGGCGGTTCTTCGTGTTCTCGATGGCAAACTTAAACGTGGCCTAAAGAACGTCAAGTATGCTTTCATCAAAACCAGCATGGGCGAACCCGTAAAAATTAAACCATAAACAAGAGAAGAACCATCATGCCATCCCAACAAGTCCTACAAGAAAAATCCGTCGAAGTTGAAGAGATAAAAGACATCTTCAAAGAATACAAATCCATCGGCATCGCCAGTCTGAAGAAAGTCCGCGCTTCCCAGCTCCAAGAACTCAAGAAAACCATGAAAGGCCAAGTTTACCTGCGCGTCCTCAAAAACACACTCATCAAAATCGCCCTTGAAGAAATGAACCGCGAAGAACTCAAGAAGCTTGAGGTTTACTTGGAGGGATCGAACGTTTTCCTCTTTACCGACCTCAACCCCTTCAAACTGGCATTGATGCTGGAGAAGGGCAAAGTCAAAACCACCGCTAAAGCAAACGACATTGCAGCATTCGACGTAGTCATACCCATGAGCAACACCGGTCAACCCCCGGGACCAGTCATCAGCCAGCTCAACGCAGTCGGTTTACCCACACGCATCGAAAACGGCAGCGTCTGGATTAGCAAAGACACCTTAGTCGTGCGCAAAGGCGAAGCCATCAACGAACGCCTCGCAGGTGTCCTCTCCAAACTCAACATCAAAGCAGTTGAACTCGGCATATCCATGCGCGCAGTCTTCGACAACGGTATGCTAATCAGCGGCGACAAACTCAGCGTAGACGTACCTGCAACCAAACGCAGTGTTGAAACAAGCAACCAAGAAGCATTCGCATTGGCACTCAGCATCGGTTATCCATGCAAAGAAACCATCAAGCCACTGCTGCAGCAAGCACACCAAAAAGCAGTCTCCCTCTCAGTTGGTGCAGCAATCCCAACCAAAGAAACCATCGCAGACATCATCCGCAAAGCAAACGCCGAAGCATCAGCAGTCAACGAGAAAGTCAAGCCGAAATCGGCTTAAACCAATCTTTCTTTTCCTTTTCTATTTTAAATTTAATTGTATTTTGTCAGTTTATCCTCTTGATCATAAAGTTGTTCTTTAACAGCGAACTAAAAGAGGAAAAAGGTTTACTTGTCGAGGCGGTGTCGGTAGCATTCGTAGTCAGGTAGTCTGCGCATGTATTCTTCGCACATGAGCTGTGAGGATATGATGAAATCGGCTGAAGACCTGTTCATGGCTATGGGAATATTCCAGACAACCGCTACCCGCAACAATGCTTTGACGTCGGGGTCATGGGGCAACGGAGCAAGGGGGTCCCAGAAGAAAATCAGAAAGTCGATGTCTCCATCCGCTATGCGTGCACCCACCTGCATGTCGCCGCCCAGCGGACCTGACTCTAACAAGTGAATGCTTAGCCCCAGTTCTTTCTCAAGCATTATGCCTGTGGTGCCGGTTGCATATAAGTCGTGTTTTTCTAGGGTGCCAACGTTGTATTTTGCCCATTCCAGCATGTCCAGTTTTTTGTTGTCATGTGCGACGAGGGCGATTCTTTTTTTGCGTTTTAGCAAGCCAGTTTTAACCATGTTCTTTTCCACATTTCCATAGAGGATTTGTAGTGCTCTTATAAGTTGTTCCTATGTAGAACAGTATAGCGGACGTAGGTTTTGGGAATAAAAGTTAAATGCTGCAGCCGTGTTAGCTCTTTGGGAGAGAAATTTGGGCTCATTTAAGAGCCTATGCCAGGGTTTTCTGGTTGCCACCGGCTTGGTGTGGCTGTTTAACGTAGTTGCATTGATGCGGGGTGGAGACCCTTGGCTTGGCGCATGTTACCTGATGATTCTGTTTATTCCAGCGTCCAGCTTGGCAATTCTGAAATTTGGCAGCTCCGAGCGGAGTTCTGAGGGTGGCGAGCGGAAATGGCGTAGTCTGCTTTTTGCTTTTCAGGGTGTAGCGCTGGCGTTCTGGAGCCTCGACTTGATTACAACATTCTACGCGATAAACGTCACCGGTTTAGCAACTGAACTTAACCCGTTGGGGTGGCCGCTGGGCATCTTGGGGGCGCTTGCGTTTTATGGTCCCACTTTGGCGTTCTCATATGTGCTTCTGTACCGGCATAAAGACAAACTCTCGCTCTACGTCGCCATACCCATAACCATGCTTACGTTAGGCATGGCTTCAATGAATCTATTGGCTGGTGCACAGAACTTCCAGGTCTTCGTTAGCACTGCATCATTGGCGGCCAACGTGCGGTTTGAGTTACTTGCTTCGACAGCGGCTTTCGATGTTATGGCGCCTTTGGCTCTTTGGCGTTTGGTGGCAAAGCCCAAGCTGGCGCATCTGGACATGAAAAAATGTTAACGGCAAGCGCAGTTTAGATTAGGCGTTTTGTCATGACGTAGGCGTCTTCGCCGTCGCTGTAGTAACCGTTGATGGTTCTTGTTATTTCAAAACCTAACTTTTTGTAAAGCGTAACCGCTGCATCATTAGTGACTCGGACCTCGAGAAAGCCCTGCTTCGCCTTATAATACTCCATCCCTTGCAGGGAGCGGTTGATAATGGCTTGAGCTACGCCTTTTCTGCGTGCCTGAGGCATAACCGCGATGGAGACAACGTGTCCTTTGCGGACTAAGCCGCCGAAACCATAGTTGGATAAGCCGACTTCAATGCGGCACATGATGTAGCCAACGATTTTCTCGTTTTCTTCCGCTACAATGAAGGTTTCGGGGAACCGCTGGTGCAGGTCTACAAAGAAGAAGTCCGTGTAGTTTTCGGGAAGGCAGACACGGTTTATCTGCATGACGGCTTGTAGGTCGTCGGGTTTGAATTTGCGTAGGGTGAAAGATTGCTGCACATTTTTCGCCTTGTCTAAACAGGATTTCCGCGTTGAAACTTAAAGTTTACGCTTAAATCGTGCCGCCAATCCCTGCTTTTGCAGTGAAAAGCTGTGTTACGTTTTGTTTTCTTCCGGCGCTTTGTAGATTGGCAAGGTAAGGCTGCCCTGCGGCATCGCCCAAACTCTCGCAGCTGACCCGGCGATTTTGAGGGCTTCGGCAAGGGCGTCGTTGACGGCTCTTGCAGTTTTAAGTTTGAAGATGCTCGTTGCATAGAAGTCCGGCATAGATGATACGAGAATGATTTGGTGGTTCTGAAGCGCCTTTAGCAGGTAGTACGCTTTGTGTCCGCCCATGATGAAGTTTCGCTTGATCTCTTTTTCCATGCCTTTAAGCTCAGTTATTTTGTTCATCCAATCGTAGAACACCTGGTTACCGTGTCCTTCAAGGCATTCAGCTACGAGAATGATGACTCCACCGCGTTTAACCGCATCTAAGGCGTTATCTATGCCTTTGTGGGCTTGGTAGAGATTGATGTCTGCAGGGTAACCGCCTGCACTGACCACGATGACGTCGGCTCGGCGGTCCACCGTCACCATGTACATTTCTTCGACAAGTTTTGTTGCTTCCAAAAAAGCTGCTTCGAGGTCACCGGCAAACGCCTTGACGATTTCACCTTTCTTGTTTTCCACCACGTTTAAAATAAAATCGACTTTCGCGAGGTGCGCCGCTTCAGTCATGTCGATGTGCACGGGGTTTCCGTCGAGGTTGCCCGTGCGTGCAGCTGCGCTTAAGAGCAGAGAGTGGTTTTGTTTGATGGTTTCTTCTCCGCAGACGGCGGGCAGGACGCTCTTTCTGCCTCCCCCGTAGCCGGCGTAATAGTGGAACTGTACGTCGCCCAGCAAGATTTTGATGTCGGCGTCCGCGAAGGTTTTGTTTAGATAGACTTTGTTACCGTAAGTTTTGGTGGTGCCCGCGTAGACAAGGTCGGCTGCGTAGGCGTTGTGGTTGTATGCTTTGATCCGGCTGTAGGCTTCTTCGCCTATGAGTTTGGGCATTTCTTCAGGTTTGACGGCTCGGTGGGTTCCGCAGCCGAATATGATTGTGATGTTTTCGTCCTTAACACCTGCTGAGTTGAGTTCTGAGAGGACAGGGCTGAGCATGCATTCGCTTGGGGTATTGCGGGTGGCGTCGTCAACGACTATGGCGACTTTGGATTCTGGCTTGGCGATTTCAGAGAGGCGTTTGGAGCCGATGGGTTCGGATAAGGCGCGCAGTATTTCGGCTTTGGGGTCTGCGGCGGCTGGCTTGTCTTTGGGTTCAATAGTGCCCAGCAGGTTTCGGGCTGGAACTCGCACGCAAACATCGGTTTTGCCGTAGGGAAGCCAAACGTCAACCATAACACGTCACGCTATATTGAAACTTACACGGTTTAGGAAGCTATTAAGCCTTATCAAAACCTCTCGGTCTTCGCAGGCGCGCTTCAATTGTTGGTCAAGACTTCTTGACTTAGCTTAGTCAAGGAACCTAAACAAGAAGCCTTTAATTGAAAAATCCACCAGCAACCATTGAGGCATGAGCTGTTGAATAACAAGAGCATAGCGTTAGTTGCGTTGTTAGCGGCGGTGCTGGTTTTTGGCGCCGGTTTCTTAGTCCTACTTACAGAGCAGCTGTTTCACTCAAATAATTCAGCCTCCACGCAGCCAACGTTTTCTCCAACGCCTGTTCCCTCCTTGCCCATTGGTGCCCCGAGTTGGACGCCTACCCCTCCGCCGCCCAGAAGCGACTACATTCCCCAGCCCGCCACGCCCACCTTCACCGTTCAGTACAATGACGACTCATATGACATCCCAAAAACCGTAACCACAACCATTGACCCCTTCAACGGCAAAGAAAACCAAATTGAAAGCGGCGGCTTCCACATAGATAACCGCTCAATATCCGTAACAATCAAAAACCAGCCTTTCTCACCCGTAACAATCCAAGATGGAAACGTTACCAGTTTCCAGTTTGTCATTCGAGTCAAAGGATACTATTCAAACGAATGGCAAACACTCCAATCGGTTTCACCTAGCGAGCCAACAATCTTACCTGACGACAACTCTTATACTACCGTCCGGTTCTCTTTGGACCCATCAGGCGAATACTTTTTCAGAGGAATCGCTTCAGGAGATAAAATTGATTTCCAGGTTCAAGCAAAAATCGGGTACGGAACTTTCATTCCTGACCCACTGCGCTCAGGCTTCTACCACGAGGGCAGAGTGGAGTTTACAACTCTCTCCGAAAGCGGCTGGACGGCTACCCAGACCTTAACCATCTCCTAATGGGGTTATTCTTTTTTGAGGCTGAAGCTGCCGTCTTTGGGATAATATACTATGCCCTTGCAGATTGGCACTTCGGTGACTTCTTTGCTTTTGCCCCTAAACTCCGCTGCGGCTTTGTCGATTTGGGCTTCAAGCTCCGCCAACTCTTTCTCGCTCCATTCTGGGTCAAGCTTTAGCTCCCCCAAAAGAGCCTCCATAGAGTAGGTGCCCAACATTTTGCGCCGCAACGCGCCGCCCGACATCTTGCGGTAACTGTACCCTTCATAGAGGTAGGGCGCGCCAGAGAAGCCCATGCCCCGCAGCCCCTCAGCAACCGCAGAGGGCAGTACGCTCCAGTCGGGGTAGGGGAGGAACTCGTAGGGTTCGGGCACGTCGCCTTTGCGTTTGGGTTTTGGTGTTCTCCAGATCCATGGGGGATGGCTGGGGAACTCGGAGGCGCCCTCTTCTGGTTCGGGTTCAGCGGTGGATTTTATCATGCCTGCCTGCGGCTCAAAAACGTCGCCCGTCCGGAGCAGGTAGCGCAGAGCATTCTGGTCGGGGACTTTGGCGGCTTCAACCATACCCAATCCGCTGTGCTGCTGCTCTTTTTGAATCCACTTCAACGTTTCTTTAGACCGTTCCGAAATAGGCTTCTCAGACATAGCTTCTGTTCCTCCAGTAAACATGAATTACTTGTGAGTTGAGGTAGATTTCTTTGTCGGCTGATTTTATGGAGGCTTAGCTTTTTTATGTTTAAAATTTTGTAAGGATTAAAGCTGCCAAAACTGATGTCATTGCTATTGACTGTTAAAATGCTGTGCTTTGTATGCTGGCATGTAAAAGTCTAAAGCAACCCCAACATGGCGCCACACCACACCCCGCAGGATTCAACATGCACTCTATGTTGCGTGTGCAAGAAAACCCCGCCGCCACATCCCATCCACAGATGCAGCGCAACCCGTTCCAAAAAAGCAACCGTCCCCAACGCCTATCTTGTGGTGCCGCAGAAAACGTCACACCCACATAAAGAACAACGCCAACTCTCCGTTTCTGTCAGCCGCAAAGCCTCAAAAAATAAGCAGGCGTAAATTCTTTAAAACCAGCCACGCATACTACTCTTGAGGAATCAAGCAAATTTGTCCATCCCAAACACGCCCCAAGCAAACACCATCCTCTTCATGTGGTTTAATCAATACAGCGGCGTCACCATCAAAACCCCCACCAAAACCTTAGTAATAGACCCAGTAGACGTAAAAGCCAAAGACTTCCCCGAAGTCGACGCAGTACTCATCACCCACGAGCACTACGACCACCTCGAGGTGCCCTTGGTCGCCGCCATCCAAAACCAAACCGGCTGCAAAGTCATCGCTGACGCAGCATCCGCCAAAAAACTCAAAGACGCCCTCCCCCCCGGAAAACTGCAAATAGCTAAACCCGGCTTCGAAACAAAAATCGGCGCAGTCACCATAAAAACTGAAAAAAGCAACCACCCCGCCGCCTCCCCCGTCACCTACATCATAACAAGCGAAGACGGCCTCAAAACCTTCCACACCAGCGATAGCCACCCTTTCCCCGAGTTAGCGCTTATGGCGCAGAAAGAAAAATTCGACCTCGTCTTCTGCACCGTCGGAATCGCACCCAGCGCCTCCGCCCAGTCAGGCTTCGAAATCGCATGGCTAACAAAACCCCACCTGGCAGTTCCCTACCACGCAGGCTCCACAAAAAACCAGGCTCAATTCGCACAGATGCTGCAGAAAAAACTCAAAAAAACCCAATGTTTGATTCCACAGCAAAACAAAATCTACCAAATAACCAAACAGAAGGATTAAGATAATGAAAACAGAGAAAGTCACCTTGGACGTTAAAGACAAGATGGCAAACATCCTAGTTAAGCTGGACACCATCAAATTCGGCGTTTTCGAGTTATCCAGCGGCAAACCGAGCCCCTACTACATTGACCTCCGCGTCATCCCCAGTTTCCCCGACGAGTACCGGGAAATCTGCGACTTCTATACCCAAACCATCATCCACGAAATCGGGTTAGGCAACTTTGACCGCGTCGCCGGCATCCCACTCGCAGGAATACCCTTCGCTTCACAAATCGCCTACAACCTCAAAAAACCGTTCCTCTATATGCGCAGAAACCTAAAACCCCACGGCAGAGAACGCCGCGTCGAAGGCATCTTGGTATCGGGCAACCGTGTGCTGCTTGTCGACGACCTCTTAACTACCGGCTTAACCCTAAAAGAAGCCGCTGAAGCTGTCCGGGCAGAAGGCGGAGTCGTCACCGACGCCGTCGTATTCCTAGATCGAGAGGAAGGCGGAAAAGAGGAACTGCAAAAAATCGGAGTAAAACTCCACCCGCTTCTAAAAATCAGCGAAATCTCCAAAACCTTCTACGACTTAGGCGCCATAGATCAAGAAAGTCTAAAGACCATCCAAAAACAAATCAAAAAACGCTAACTGTTACTCGTAGTAAATCAAGCCGGTCTCTTCAAGCGTTGCATGCAGCTTCTCCACCGCGTCCCCAACATCCTGCTCTTTTTTAGCTCCAGTGCACACGAGTTTGCCGCTGGCAAAAAGCAAAATCACCACTTTAGGGGTTTCCATGCGGTAAATTAAACCCGGAAACTGCTCTGGCTCATACATCGCGTGACCCAATGTGTACGCGGCTTTTTCGAGATCTATCAAGCCGCCAAGTACGCCCGAGGCAACAATGTTTTGAATTTTCAATTCAGGTTTGCTGATGATTATAATGCCGCCTCTTTTGAGTTCCTTAACAACCTTCATGACGGCACGTTTGGCTTCTTTCTCAGATTTAGCTCCGGTGCAAACCATTTTTCCCGAACTAAAAATCAACGTAGCCGTTTTCGGCCGTTTAAGCCGGAAAACAAGTCCCGGAAACTGTTCAGGGCGGTACTCGACGCCGGGATAGCCTTTAACCACGGAGTTAAGATCAACTTTCTGATTAAGCGTCGCGGAAGCTACAACGTTCTCTATACTTATGGATGCTTTAACCTTCGGCACTCAGTCCCCTCCTGTTAACCGCCCTTAAATAGTCAAATATTGAGGGAATCTTAATAAATCAATCTATGCCGCTGGCTGGTTTAGTGTTCTGTTGTTCACTGCGTTTTTTTGAGGCGCGACCGAATTTTAGGCAAACTGTACTGCACTATGACTGCCAGTAAAATTAGCGCTATAATTGTTGGTAACACCCATTGGTTGCTCTGGATGAAAATCGAAATTAACCCTACATAAGGAATGCGCATGATCACTTTTCCATACACGTGGTCTTGGGAGACGCCTTCCCCAGTTGTCCAAAACATGTGCGAGTCATACATGAAATCCGGTGGCGACGCAGGATAGTGTTGGTCGTTTCCGTCGCCTTTAGTTTGGAAATGCCACACACCCGCGTTGTCCAGGTATTTGGTTACAATGCGGTGCACGATGGGTATGGCTGTTGGGTCGTCTGGGTTTTGGTAGACGATTATGTCGCTGTTTGGGTAGTTTGCATTGAGGTCTTCGGCTTTGACAGATTGAATTATGATTAAATCGCCCACGTGTAAGGTGGGGCTAAACGCGTGGCTGTAGCCGTCGCAACCGTTGCTCTCTAGGCACATGCTGCCTGATGTGACTACTCGAACTGGAACTTGGGTGCCTAAAACCATGCTTAAACCAAAGTAGGCGCCCAGCACTATGATTATAACTAATCCAGTGGCGGCTGCGGTTTTCGCTTGTTCGCTGTGGAGGATTTTTTTGTAGTCAACCACTGTGGGGTCCAGCCTTAAGTAGGCATGGCTTGGTTGAGATTTAAAATTACCGCTCGTAATAAAGAAAAATAGAGAGTGCTAAAAGACGAGCACTTAACTATAATTTGGGTTTAGATTTTGCTCTTGCTTAAGACTTCGCGGAATACGTTTCCACATTTGGGGCATTCGTAGAGGCCTATTTCTAGTTGCATGCGTTTTCCAGCTTTGTCTGGGCGGCCTGCCATTTTCCATGTCTTCTTTGGTTTTGCTACTTCGGTTCCGCATTTTTGACATTTTGCCATTTAGTTTTCCTCCGTATTATCGCTTTGATGCCATTCGTCTGATTGGATAAAAAAGTTTCCATCCCTTTCCCATAGATATCTCGGTGTCCAACATAACGATTAGACAAGTTTATGTTAAACTTGTATATGGTGTTGAAAAAAGATGTTGAAAGCATACGCTAACTCCATGTGGATTCGTCAGAAACAACACCAACCAAACACTGCCCATGCATAAAACCAGAAACCATAATCTGCCCAAAGGAGCCGCAACGTTTTTTATACCAAACCGGACGCTATTGAATTAACCAATTCGAGGACCCTTATTTGCAGACTGAAACAGAAAACTCTTTTGAGTTACTTGTAAAGCCGGTGCGAAAGCTAGTGGAACAAAGAGGATTCTCTAAACCCACCGAGCCGCAAGCCAAGGTTATCCCAAAAATCCTCGAAGGCAAAAACGTCCTACTAATCTCGCCGACGGCAACGGGCAAAACCGAAGCCGCCTTCCTCCCAGTGCTAAGCATGCTGCTTCAGCAGCCTAAGACGCCAGGCATAAAAGTCCTCTATATCACGCCGCTTCGGGCGCTGAACCGCGATATGCTTGAGCGGTTGCAGTGGTGGTGCAACAACCTTGACATTAAACTCGCAGTGCGCCACGGGGACACAGAACAAAAAGAACGTACACGCCAAAGTCAATGCCCCCCAGACATCCTCATAACCACTCCCGAAACACTGCAGGCGATTCTATCCGGGTGGCTTTTGCGCCAGCATCTCCAGGCCCTAAAATGGGTAGTCATCGATGAAGTGCACGAGTTGGCGGATAGCAAACGGGGCAGCCAGCTGTCTTTGGCGCTTGAACGCATTCGGGGCTTAATTGGTAGAGATTTCCAACTTATCGGCTTATCAGCTACTGTGGGCACCCCTGAGAAAGTCGCCCGGTTCCTCGTCGGCAGCTACCGAGACGTCGAAATCGTGCGGGTGTCCGTGGCTAAAAACGTTCGGCTGCAGGTTATTTACCCAAAACCTACTGAGCAGGACGTGCAGTTCGCTGCCAAAATTTACACTCATCCTGAAGTCGCAGCACGACTGCGCATCATTCGCGATTACATGACTAAATGCAAGTCGGTGTTGCTTTTCACTAATACGCGGTCGGTTTCGGAGGTGCTGGCTTCCCGATTCAAAGTTTGGGACATGGATTTTCCGATTTCGATTCATCACGGGTCTTTGGCGAAGCCCTCGCGTATCGCCGCTGAAGCGGGCTTGAAGCGGGGTGACTTGAAGGGTTTGATTGCGACAAGCAGCCTCGAACTGGGCATTGACGTGGGACACATTGACTTTGTAATACAGTACATGAGTCCAAGGCAAGTTTCACGGCTTATACAACGCGTGGGCAGGGCAGGACATGCTTACGGCAACCTCTCGGAAGGCTTAGTCATCGGCATGGACAGCGATGATACCCTTGAAGCGCTGGTAATTGCACGCCGAGCGCTTAAAGAGGAACTGGAACCCGTCACCTTACCAGACAAACCTTACGATGTGCTCTCACACCAAATCGCTGGGTTACTGCTTAAAAACCGCCGATTAGAATTCCGGGAAATCCTTGAAATCTTCCAGAAAGCCGCCCCATTCCAGAATCTTACAATCACAGATATTGAGAAAATCATAAAGTACATGCATAACCGTTTTCCCCGTCTGGCATGGGCATCCATCGAAGACCAAGTTGTGCTAAAACCTCAGCGCACCAAGGCGCTCTTTGAGTACTATTTTGATAATCTCTCTATGATTCCAGTGGAAAAGCAGTTTCTCGTAATCGACCAAACAGCGGATACTAACATAGGCGTCTTGGATGAAGCGTTTATGGCTGAATATGGCAAACCAGGCACCAAATTCATTATCCGCGGCAGCCCATGGCAAATCATACACGCCACAGAAGACAAAGTCTATGTACGCCCCGTTGAGGACCCCACAGGTAGCATTCCCAGCTGGATTGGCGAAGAAATCCCTGTGCCCTACGAGATATCGCAGGAACTCGCCGAACTTCGCGGCTTTGTCGAAACGGAAACTCAACGCGGTTGCTCCCCACAGATGATAAGTGAAGAGCTATCCCAACGTTACCCTGCCACACCAGAAAATATTTTGCACGCCATTGATGAGACGGTGGAGCAGGTGCAAAGCGGTTTTCCTGTGCCGACGCCAGAGCGTATTGTGATGGAGGATTGGGGAGAATTCATTATTGTTCATTCAAACTTTGGTTCACTTGTAAATCGGGCTTTTGCGCAGCTTCTGGGGCAGGTGCTCTCAGACCGTCTCGGGCGAGGGATTGTGGTGCAGCATGATCCGTATAGGGTTTTTGTCCAGATAATGGGCGCCATGTCTGCTGGTCGCCTCGTGGAAGTCATAAAAGAAATCAACGACCTTCCCGAAGCCACGATTCGCAATACGTTGACGCAGTCGACTATCAAAACAGGTTTGTTTAAGCGTCGTGTTATTCAGGTTGCCCGTCGTTTCGGCGCGCTTAAGAAGTGGGCGGACTTTAGCAATGTTAGTATACAAAAATTGATTTCCAGCTTCGAAGGAACCCCCATCTATGAGGAGGGGCTTAAGGAGGTTTTTAGCAAAGACCTCGACGGGGACGGTTTGATTATGGTTCTTGGACGGCTGCGGGAGGGCAAAACAAGGTTGCAGGTGGTTGACACAGGCGGAAACCCGACTCCTGTAGCTCGGGTTGGAATTGAGCGGGTTAGCATGAAGACGGATTTGATTCCTCCCGAGCAGATGCGTGCGGTGCTGGTTGAATCTGCTAAAGCCCGGTTGCTAAATGAGACGGGCAATTTTGTGTGTACGCACTGCTGGGATTATATGGAGATGATTAGAATCAAAGACTTGCCTGATAAGCCTAAGTGTCCCCGCTGCGGCTCCCATGCCCTCGGTTTGCTTAAGGTTGAGGAGGAAAAAGCGATTGGGCTCATCGAGAAGAAGGGGGAGAATTTGGCTAAAAACGAGGAGAAAATGCGCAGTTACGCCAAGAAAACCTCCGAGTTAATTGAGCGGTTTGGAAAGCCTGCGGCGGTGGCATTGAGTGCAAGGCGGGTTTATGTGGCTGATGTAGCTGCCTTGTTGGAGAAGGAGCCTACGCTTTCGGATCGGTTTTATGAGTTGGTCTTGGAGGCGGAGCGCAAAGCTTTGAGTAAACGTTTCAGTTAAGGCACTGTTTTGGTTTAGTCCCTTTTAGCGATGCGTTTGATGTTAAACATCATGTTTTTAAGGGTAGGACCGTTTATTTTAGGTTAATTGCTTGTTATGTCTATAGGAAGAATGTGCGATTGGAAATAAGCAGAAAAAACTTACGCAACGAAGTTTTGGAGCGCATTAAATTCGTCCGTACCTGCGTTATGGCACGTGAACTTTGCCTGCTGGTGCGTACCAACAGGGCGATTCTTGAACCCAAAGACGTACAGGAAATATGTCAACACATCTCCAAACTATGCAAAGAAGAAGGCTGCAGCGAACCAAGCGACCTCTGCCAAAAAGCAGCTGAAGCAGTAGGCTCCAAAGACGAAGCCAAATACCTCGAGTTATGTGCGCAGAGCTGCATGAAATGCGGCGAAGCCAAGCGTCCCCAATCCAAAAAAGACGCTTACGTAGCATAACAGCAAACCATCAACAATAGGAGAAAGTGGCATGTTTATTGCTCCATTTGTCCCAAGTCCCGCTCCCGTGGTGGAGTATATGCTGAAGTTGGCGGAACTAAAGTCAGGGGAAGTGCTTTTTGATATGGGTTCCGGCGACGGCAGAACGTTGATTATGGCTGCGAGGACTTTCGGCGCCCGAGGTGTAGGCATAGAGTTACGTGAAGATTTGGCGAAGAAAGCGATGTCTAACATTCACGAAGGTGGGTTAGATAACCGCGTAACTATCCTAAACGACGACATGTTTAACGTGAACTTGTCCGCCGCCGACGTGGTTTACCTTTATCTGACGACGAGTGCAAACGAAAAAATCAAGCCTAAACTTGAACATGACCTTAAAAAAGGCGCCCGTGTCGTGTCACATGACTACGAAGTTGTTGGTTGGCGTCCGGAAAAAATTGAGAACTTCTGTGAAAACCCCCAGCTCGGCTATCCAGCACATACGATTTATTTATACCGCAAAACCTAAACATGTCTTTGTGCCTTTTTTTGTTTTTTATTAGTAGATGAAGAGAATTGCCGCTTTTCTCTTCTTTTAAGGGGCTTTGCAGGGGTTTTCTTTTTTGCCGTATAGTTGTAATGACTATTGCTGGCTCATTGTGGCGGGTTGTACAGTCAGATTGGAGGGCAACCAAAGTCTGCGACCCTTTTGTTTGTTGTTAGTCTTTTTGTGAGTACGGCGGTTCCTCTGGGGTTTGTTCCCCGGTTTGCTTAAAATGTTTACGAGCATTCATCTAGTTCCGCTTTTTTTGGAGTGAAATTATTTATGGTGCGGCGGCTTTAACCCATGGCAACCTTCAAAGTGATTTAATGTCCAAACCTAAAGTCGGCGTTTCAATGCTCTACTGCTTGGGCGAACCCTTCGACCGAATGATTAAACGCCTCGCAAACATGGAAACAAAATACATCGAAATCTTAGATGACGGCACATATGACCTCAACAAAACCCGCATCACCACGCTACGCGAAACCGCCAAATCGCTCGGCTTGACCTACTCGGTGCATGCACCGTTTGCTGACATAAACATCGGTTCCCCAGCCAAACCCATGCTAAACGCATCTATGAAACGGTTAAAGCAGTCTCTTGCCAACGCCAACGCCCTAGATGCGAAAATGTGGGTTTTCCACCCAGCGCAACGCACCGGAATCGGGCAGTTCTACCCCGATGCAGACTTTCAAACCATGTGCCGAAGCATCGAAGAACTCTATCGAATAGGCGAAGAATACGGCGTCAACCTAGCATTAGAGAATTTACCGCATAAGTACTGGTTTTTGATGGCTACTCCCGCTGAGTACCAGCGCATGTACAAAGAAACCAATTTGCCAATTGGCATCACACTGGATTTGGGGCACGCACATCTTGAAGGACAAATTGCTCCGTTTCTTGATAAGCTTGCGGATAAAATTGTTCATATTCACGCCAGCAACAACGATGGCTCCGACGACCAGCACAATGGAGTCGAAGACGGCACCATTGACTATGTCTGGTTTACAAATCAGCTCAAGAAAATGGGATACGACAAAACTGTGGTGGTTGAAGCCATGCGTAAAGTGCCCGAGTCCATTGCTGTTCTCAAGCGGTTACTCGTTTAGGGGTAACTCTATTTCCATGTAGTCCTCGGCTAGGATGGTGTCGGGGAAGACTTTTTTGGCTTGCTCCAGAAGAGCTGAGGCGTCAGGGTACCGTGCGCTGATGTGCGACAGTGCGAGTTTTTTGGCTTTTGCCGCCTTTGCCTGTGATGCAGCCTGCGTCGGTGTTGAGTGTCCGTCTCGGTCAGCGCGCTCCACCATAGAGTCATCAAAGGTGCAGTCGTGAACAACCAAATCCGCTTCTTCCGCAAATTTAGCGAAGGCTTCAAACGGTTTTGTGTCGCCGGTGTAGACGATTTTTCTGCCCCTACGCTGCGGTCCCATCACATCACTGGGTTTTACTAAGTTGCCGTTGGGGATTGTGATTTCTTCGCCGTTTTGCAGCTTAGACCACAACTCGCCTTGCGCAACCCCTAAAGCAACGGCTTTTTTAGGGTAAAACTTGCCCGCTCGAGGTTTCTCCAAGAACGAAAAACAGAACCCCTCTACTGCGTGGTTGGATTTTACGGCGCGGATTTGGTAGTTTTCTTCATCGCAGACTAAGCCTTCGCCTTGGATTTCGTTTATGGTGACGGGGTAGTTTAAGCCGAAGTTAAGCGTGTCTTTGGTGCACTGTATGAAAGTGATTAGTCCAACTGGCCCGTAGACTTCTACGGGTTCTTTGCGCTCCATAAGCGCCATGGTTTGGAGCAGTCCTGGCAAGCCTAAAACGTGGTCGCCGTGCAGATGCGTTATGAAAATCTGCATTTTGCGGTGGAAACTAACTTTTGCTCCCATCATCTGACGTTGGACTCCTTCACCGCAGTCAAACATCATCTGGTTACGGGGGCACTGCACTACAACAGCTGGCAGTCCACGTTTAAGGGTTGGTACGCTGCCGCTTGTTCCCAGAAACACCACACGTAAACTCATATCTACACCTTTTCGAACACTGCTATTTCCCGCGTCAAAGTTGCATGGACATACGCAAAGTGGGATTCCATATGCTGAAAGCCCAGTTGCTCTCCAAGTAGGGATATACCTAATGTTTTAGGTGCAGCTATACAAATCCGTTGCCCCCGCCCAAGCAAAGCATACGAAGCCACCAAAACCTCATCGACAAGCTGTTTAGTAGTGGATTTCTGAGTACTGCTGCTGCGACCATAGGGGGGGTCGGTGACGACAGCGTCAGCTTTGCAGAGGGGAATTTTGCGGCTATCCCCCTGAATTAGCCCTTCAGCTTTGATTCCGAAAAACGACAAATTCTTTTTGGTCCCTACCACCATGCGTTTCTGTGCATCTATGCCCACCGCTCGGCAACCGATGAAGGTTGCTTCGATTAGGCTGGTTCCAGTACCGCAAAACGGGTCAAGCAGCACTGAATCAGCTTTGGCATGCGCCAAATTCACCATGCACCGCGCCATCTTCGACGGCATCGCTGACGGGTGGAAGAAGGGTTTTTTACGTGGGCGGCGTTCGCTGAAGGTTTTGCTGGTGATTTCGGTTAGTTTTAAGCCTAAGATGAGTTTTTCGTCGGTTATTATGCCGATGAAGGTTTTGTCGGGGTTTTTTAAGTTGACTTTGGCGCCGGGGGTTTGGCTCAGAATTTGCCCACCTAACTTGCACTCAAGCGTCATTGTGTTGATTTCTGTGTCAGCGTAGTTTTTGATGCGGTCGATGCGGACTACGAAGGATTCTCCTTCTTTTAGGACGCCGCTGAAATCGGTTTGGGCTGTGACGTCGAGGATGTCTTGGTAGGTTGCATCTGCTACAAGGATTTCTTGTGCGCAGACTCGAGTATATGCGGAGCGGAGCTGGACTGCTTTGACGCATTGAGCGTCAGCTTCCAGCCGCAAAATCTGGTCCATGCCGGAAGGGTTCAAGTAGGAGTAGCTTTCTGCCTCCAAAATCGCTTTAACTTCGGCTACAGGGAGCGTCTTGTTTTCGCCGGAGAGTAAAAAGAAGAGTTTCGGCACTAATTTGCGCCTTTTAACTCTTGACTGATAAGCGGAGCCAGCGAGACTTTGCTAACTGAGCCGGGAACGCTGTCGGTGCCCACAATTTCCTCTACACCAGCGTCAAGTATGCGTTTTTCTGCGTCGCCGATGAGCAATCCATGTACGCAGCCGCAGAAAACATGCGCCGCGCCCTGTTCACGCAGGATTTTAGCTGCGCCAACGATGGTGCCGCCGGTGCTGATGATGTCGTCGAGGATGATGACGGTTTGGCCTTTAACATTGAGGCCCTCTGCGGTTTGCACGGTTTGGCCGGTGTAGCGGTCGCGGGTTTTGTTTAGGTGCCCTGCATCTCCGCCAAGAACCTGTTGAGCTTGCTGGGCGATGTACATGGCGCCTTTGTCGGGTGAGAGTGCGTATGCGCCTTTGTAGCCTTTTTTGACGAAATAATCTGCGATGAGGGGGATGGCGCTGGCTGTTTTAGCTGGGAACGGGAACTGTGTTAGGGAGTGTTCACTGTGGATGTTGACGGTTAGGAACTGGTCGACTCCAGCAGCTTTAAGCATGCGTGCGACGGTTTCGACGCTTATGCCTTCGCCCTGGAGGAAGGTTTTGTCTTGGCGGGCGTAGGCAAGGTAGGGGACTACTGCGGTGACTTTGGAGGCGCCAGCGCGGTCTGGCGCTGTCGGCGAGGAACGCAAGCTGGAACAGCCGTCCGTCCTGCATTGGCGGGCATGTGGTCTGCACTATGGCAACTTCGCTGCCTGAGACGTCGCCGTCGATGCGGACGTAGGATTCGCCGTCGGGGAAAATCTTTGATACAACTGGAATGTTTGGGAAGCCGGTTTGGGCTGAAACTGCCTCGGCAAGGGCTTTGGATGCTGGGCCGGAGATGATTTTCACTATTATTCCTCTTGTTTGCTAAGAAATGTATGCTGAAGTTTTAAGGATTGTCTCTCTGCTGGAAAAAACCTTGATTAAACGGGGGTGCACCTAACTTTGCGGTGTAACAGTTGAAGACTGCTCATGTAATCCGAGATATGCAGAAATCTAGCTTAGATGCCGAACGCCTAACAAAAGAAGGCAACTACACCGACGCAGCAGAATGCTACAACAAAGCGCTCCGCATCTGCAGCAGCCTCCCCCCAGACTCTGAATTCGACAGGCGCCGCTTCGCCGCTTACTGCTACTCCGGCCTATCCGCCTCTATGGGCAAACTGGGCAAGCATATGGAGTGCTTCGCAGCAGCCAACAAAGCCCTAGCGTTCTATGATGAATGCGGAGACAAATACCCTGCAGATACAGGCCGGTGGCTTATGTCTTTGGCGAATCAGGGCACCTCGCTTGCCGCGCTGGGATGCCTCGACGCTGCGGTGGAAGCGCTTGTGAGGGCGAAAGAAATCTTTGTTAGACACGGTTTAGATACAGAGGAAAACAAGCAGTGGATGGCGATGGTGGATGGGAATATCGCTGCTATTCGCCGTCGATCTGAAAAACTGGCTCAGAAACAAAAAGTAAAGTGACCCCTATGGATACCTGGCGCCTCTTACCCCTTTCCACATACAATGCAGCTATGAACATGGCAATCGACGAAGCAATCTTGCAAGCCCGCATTGCCGATGAAGTGCCTAACACGCTGCGGTTTTACCGCTGGCAACCTTCCGCCGTAAGCATCGGCAGAAACCAAAAGTTGCAAGATGAAGTTTACCTCGAAAACGCCAAACGGTTCGGCGTGGATGTAGTGCGGCGCATAAGCGGAGGAGGAGCCGTTTATCACGATTTTGAAGGCGAAGTCACCTACAGCGTCGTCGCCAAAGTAGCTGATTTAGGCTCTGCCGACGTCACCACTGTTTATAATAAAATTTACGGCTCCGTAACCGACGCCCTGCGGCTCCTCGGCGTGCCAGCCGACTTTAGCGGAGGCGATTCAAAGAACTGCCCCAACCTCACCGTTGCGGGCAAAAAAATCTCTGGTAGCAGCCAAACCATCAGCCGAGGCGTTGTGCTCCAGCACGGCACCGTCCTGTTAAACCTGGATGTGGTGCGCATGTTTGAGTTGCTTAAGCTAACCGGAGCCACATGCAGCGAAGCGGCAGCGGTCGGGCAACGCAAAATCACAAGTATTAAAACTGAACTCGGCCACAAAATCGGAGCAGGCACAGTCGCCAATGCATTAGCGCAGGGATTCAAGGCGATACTCAAAATCCAGCTGCTCGAAGGTGAACTTTCGGCTGCGGAGAAAACGGCATCTGAGCGGCTCTTTAAAGAGAAATACTCTACCCAAGAGTGGAATTTGAGCGCCAAAACTTAGTTAACTGTATTTAGCTTCTAAACGTAGCTTCAGATGAGCAGCTTATTTGTTTTCTTATGATTCTAACAGTGTCTGCAGCATAGCGCCACACCACACAGCGCCCTTTTTCAACATGGCGTCTATGTTGGCGTGTGCACGAAAACTCTTCTGCCACACCGCAACCACATATGCAGCACAACCAGAATCCAAAAAAGCAAACGCCCTCAACACCCTTCTTGTGGTGCCCCAAAAACCGCCACACCCACATAAAGAGACAAAAACAAAAAAATAGAGCAGACGAAAACCTGCTTTACTCCTTATGCCATCTTATACCCTGCGCCGTATCCTCAAGCACAATACCCATAGCTTTCAGCTGCGCTCGGATGGCGTCGGCTTCCTTCCAGTTCTTGGCTTTTCGAGCCGCCTCACGCTTCTGCACCAGGGCATCGATGTCCCTGGGCAGGGCTTCTTTCACTTCAACTTTGCCGATGACGCCCAACACTTCGTCAATGCGCATCATCAAGCCGCCCACGTCGGCTGCTTCCTGCTTGCCAACCAAGTTAACCTCTAGCAATGCGTTCATTTCACGAACAAAATCGAAAAGTGATGAAAGGGCAATTGCGACGTTTAGGTCGTCATCCATGCTGCCACCAAAACATGCCTCAAGCTTAGCGCTTAATGTGGCGACTTTTCCTGTCGCTGTTCCATCTGCTTCGTGAAGTCGCCGCACGAAATTACGCAGGCGTTCCACTGCGGCTTTAGCGGCTTCTAAGCCCTCAAAAGTAAAGTTGAACTGCTGCCGGTAATGCGTAGACATCAGCAGGTAGCGGATAGTGATTGGGTCGTAGCCCTTAGCCAGCAAATCGCGCAGGGTGTAATAGTTACCGAAGCGTTTGCTCATCTTCTTGCCCTCCACCTGCAAGTGCTCATTGTGCATCCAGTAATTCACAAACGGCTTGCCGCTGGCGGCTTCGGATTGGGCAATTTCGTTTTCGTGGTGTGGGAACATGTTGTCCACTCCGCCGCAGTGAATGTCAAATGTTTCACCCAAATATTTAGTGCTCATCGCCGAGCATTCGATGTGCCAGCCGGGGCGGCCTTTGCCTATGTCGCTTTCCCAGTAGATGTCGCCGTCCTCAGGAGTCCACGCCTTCCACAAAGCGAAGTCTTGAGCTTCCTCTTTAGCGTACTCATCTTGGCAGACTCGCGCGCCTGCTTTGAGCTCGCACACATTTAGGTGGCTTAGCTTGCCATACTGGGGAAATTTGGCAACTGAGAAGTAGATGGAACCGTCCTCGCCACGGTATGCTACGCCTTTAGTCATTAAAGTGTTGATTATTTTTATCATTTCGGGGATGTGGTCAGTGGCTTTGGGGTACACGTCGGCGGGGAGGATGTTAAGTGCGTTTATGTCTTCGAAGAATGCTTTAATGTAGAACTCTGTGAATTCGCGAAGGGGTTTGCCCTGTTTTTGGCTGTTTTTTATGGTTTTATCGTCTATATCGGTTAAGTTCATGACATGGGTGACTTTGTAGCCACGGTAAAGCAGCCAACGTTTAAGCAGGTCCTCAAAGAGGAAGGCGCGGAAGTTGCCTATGTGGGCGTAGTTGTAGACGGTTGGTCCGCAAGTGTATAATTTGATTTTGCCCGCTTCTATAGGGGTAAACGCTTCTTTTTTGCGTGTTAGAGTATTGAAAAGCAGAATGGGTTGGGTGGAAGTCACTTTCTCAGCTCAGTTAAGGTTGAGCGCCCGAAATTATTTAAGCATAACCTAAAACTCTTTTTCCTTTGAATTTTATCTCTCAGTTTCTATAACCCATAAGGTAAGGAGCACTTTTTTCCGCTTAAAGAAGAAGCAACAACCTTGTAGCAACCCAAGATACAGCCAGACCACCAAAAAAGTTTCTAACACCTAACGATAGGATGCCTAAAAAAAGCGAGGTTATCTGCTTCTACTGCAAAAAACAAAAATCAACTTGATCTCCGTAAATTAGAGCTAGGTCTATCACCGAAAGCAAGAGACTGTTTGTTCGCTTACCAAGAACACTTATCAACAAATCACAAAACCTAAAAGGACAAACACACAACCGCTACCTTAAAGGAAACCCCAAAATGACAAAACAAAAACTCCTGCTAACAATTATAACAGTGACCCTAATCGTATCCATAGGCACAAACCTCTACTTTGCCGCCCAACCCCTAACCAGCCAAAACCAAACCAAACTCAACATGATCACAAAGCTCACACAAATCCAAAACAAAATCCACAACGAAATCACCCAAATAGGCACAAGCGTCATCTCCGCTTCAATACAACTCACACAAACAGGCATCACCGGAAACAACGCCCGTACTATCGTCACAACACTGGCCAACAGTAGCACCTTCATAATCGAAGCAGCAACACAAAACCTCGACCGCCAAATGATGACCGTCGAACCCGACGCCTGGCACACAAACGAAGGCAAAATCATTGGCACACAAAGATGGCTCAACCCTAACCCCATAGGCGACATAACCCCAACAATGACTCCAACAATCATGCTCATAACCAACCAAAGCGGATGCTCCATAGTCGCCCCAATATTTGACAGCAACCAAAACTTAATCGGCACCGTAAGCGCCATCTTCGACCCACAAGAACTAGTCGCAGCAGCCATAGCAGAGGTTGTACCAGACCCCAACTACAGCTTCACCGCTACCCAACTCGACGGACTAGTGGTTTACAGCGGCAACCCCGACTTCCAAAACAAAAACCTCTTCACCGACAACTTCCCAGCACAATATAACGGAATCAAACAATCCGCACAGGTGACAGCTCAATCTGTGAGCGGCTACCAAACTTACACGGTTGGGTCGCAACAGCGGGAAAGCTTTTGGACCACACTAACAAGCTTTGGACAGGATTGGCGACTAGTCATTCACCACGCCATCTAGCCTTCTTTTTGGGCAAATCTAATATTTAATGCACTAAACGTATGCAAGGAGCATACGCTAAATGAATAATCCAACTGTGGCAGTGGTTGTGCTTGTCTTAGCACTTGCCGCATCTATTACAGCCAACATCTACACAGCAACCCAAAACACAAACCTCAACACACAGCTAACCGCAGACCAAACCCGAATAGACATGACCGCCACCCTCTCCGCGGCACAAAAAAACATAACAACCGAACTTGACACCATCAGCCAAAGCCTAATTTACGCTTCAAAACAACTCTCCACCACAGGCTTAACGGGCACACAAGCCGAAGCAATCCTAAACAAACTAGCCAAAAACAGCTCATTCATCATTAACGCAGCAACCGAAAACCTCCAAAACACAATCATCACCGTAGCACCAGCCAACTGGACCAACATAATCGGCAAAAACGTAGGCGAACAAACCTACCTCAACCCAAACCCAACCAGCGAAATCACACCCATGATGACCCCCGTCGTGGCAGTGCAATCCGACATCATGGCAAACATCATCGCCGCCCCAATATTCGATGTCAACAAACAACTCATCGGCACCGTCAGCATCATATTCAACCCCCAAACCCTAATCGCAACCTCCGCATCCACACCTTTAGAAGGCAAACCATACGAGTTAATCGGCATGCAACTTGACGGACTAATGATTTACGACTCCGACCCCGACCAGCAATGGCGAAACATGTTCACCGACCCAGCCTACCAAAGCTTCACCGAGCTTCTTGCCTTAGGACACCACGTCGCAGATGCACCTTCAGGCTACGGTACATACAACTTTAACCTCATAGGCTCCAACGAAGTGGCACATAAAGAGTGCTACTGGAGCACGATTTGGGCGTTTGGACAACAGTGGCGTCTAGCACTCAACCATGCTCTGTAAAGCGTTGCCCAATCTTAAAAACACTAAATACCCACCTTTACCAAGGCTTAGTAGGTTAGCTCATGGTTTCAGATAATTCGACTCTGCACACTTCAACCGAATATGACCGCCAAGTGCGCAAAATCTTGCCATACTACGACTGCTACCACCAAGAAACCATAAACCTAATCAAAGCCATGCATCTCGCGCCCAAGATCTGGCTAGATACCGGCTGCGGAACAGGAAACTTAATCGAAAAAGCAGCTCCACAGTTTCCAGAAACCCAGTTTGTAATAGCAGACCCTTCAGCAGCAATGCTATATGCGGCTAAAAAGAAACTCTACTGCTTCCCAAACATCGTTTACCTTGAGGCGGCCCAACCGAAAAACTCGGACACCTAAAAACCAGTTTCGACGTAGTAACCGCCATACAAAGCCACCACTACTCCCAACCTGCACAACACAAGCAAGCCACAAAAATCTGCTACAACCTGCTCAAGCAGGACGGCGTCTACGTTACATTTGAAAACATACATCCAATGACAGAGTTAGGCACAGAAATCGGCAAAGAAAACTGGAAACAATTCGAAATCCGCAGCGGCAGAACCCCCCAAACCGCGGAAGCCCACCTTAAACGGTTCGGCGTCGAATACTTCCCGCTCACTATCGAAGAACATTTGACGTCGCTGCGGTGCTGCGGCTTCAAAGCAGTCGAGATGCTCTGGTACTCAGTGATGCAAGCGGGCTTCTATGCAGTCAAATAGTCATGTAACCCAATTCGTCGTCTGCTTCTGGCTCCACGACTTTGCCTTTGAGGTAAGTTCCGTGGGTTTCGGTTACTTCGACTTTTAGGGTTTTTCCAAGCAGGTTATCGGTGCTTTTCACTGCTATGGGTTTGTAGGCAAAGTTGCGTCCAACCCACGAATCAGCCATTTTACCCCCTGCTTCATCAAACAACACGTCGCCTTTCCAACCCATCCAGCAGCGGTTGCGTTTAGCAGAGATTTCTTTAGCTAACTCTGCAGCGGCGGCGCTTCGCCGTTTCGTCTCCTCCTTACCTACCAACCCCACGGTTATGTTCCACGCAGCGGTTTTGGGTCGAGCGAAAAACTTGGATACGTTAGTCACATCCGGCTCAACGTCACGCATCAACTGCAACGTATTGTTGAAGGCTTCCTCTGTTTCGCCCGGGTAACCAACTATGACGTCTGTTGCTAATGTTAAGTCTGGGAAGGCTTCGCGGAAAATCTCCACTGTGGCTTTAAACTGGTCGGCGGTGTAGAATCTGCGCATGCCTTTGAGCACGTTGTCGTCGCCGCTCTGAACCGGCAAATGGAGGAACTTGAAAATTTTCTGGTTCTCAAACGCCCCAACCAAGCGTTCCGCGATGTCAGTGACAAGGTTAGGAGTCATCATGCCGACGCGTACCCGGAAGTCACCTTCTATGTTGCCAGCAGCGCAGAGTAGGGCGGCGAGGTCGGTTTTTTGGTCTCTTCCATAGCTTGCGGTGTCCTGAGAGGTTAACCAGAACTCTCTTGCGCCCTGCGCGTAGTCGGTTCGGATGCGCTGGGTAATATCGGCTATGCTGTAGCTCCTCAATTTTCCGCGCGCTTGGACTACGCAGCAGTATGCGCAACTTCCCAAGCAACCTACGTTTATGGGGATTACGCTGACTGCAGGGTTTTTGCGTATTTGGGGTAGGGTTATTGACGGTAAATCTTTGAGTGATGCCAAATCCACGATGTTTTCGCCCCTAAAGACCGCTGCTGCGGTTTGGACGATTTTTTCCCCGTAGGACGGGCCGACTGCGGCGTCGAAGCAGGTTTCTTTTTGAAGTCGTTCGAAACTTATTTTGGGTAAGCAGCCTGCTACGATGACTTTTTTGCCTGATGGGGCGTGTTTTATCTCGTTTATTATGTGGTTTTCGGTGGGGCCTTTGACTGCGCAGCTGTTGTAAATTATTAGGTCTGCTTCTGTTTCGGAGTCGACTAGGGTGTAGCCTGCTTTTTGTAGGATTCCGGCGAGTGTTTGGGCGTCTGCGGTGTTGCTGGAGCAGCCGTAGTTTTTTATGTGGATTTTTTGTGGCATTTGTGTTCGCTGGTAGTTGCTTTGTCTTGGCATAAAAACGTGTTCCTGGTTGGTTGGTTATTGACAGGTTGCTAGCGTATTGCCTGTTTTTCATTTATATGTGGTGGTACCAACATATTATGTGCATATGTGTAGCATGATATGTAGAAGTATAAGTCTCAAGTAGCGTTGTATAGTTATCAAAAGCGGGGAGTAGCCAAGTAATGAAACTAATCACTCTGTATCTACCTGAAACGTATATAAAAGCTTTGGACCAGCTAGTGGACGAGCGGTTCTACCCTAACCGGGCCGAAGCCATACGAGTTGCCATCCGAGATCTCATCAGTGCAGAAGTTTGGAGGAGAAAAGGCGTTGACTAAACACCTCCACGACGAACTCAAATGCAACATCACTGTTGAAGACGCTAAAGTTGCTCCTCAACTAATTGACAACACCGAACTAGTAATGGGTGCTCCCATAGTGATGGGCAAACCCAAAACCAAAAGGATGGTAAAGGCGAAAGTGACCCCTAAAAAGAGCAAACTTGAAAAAGCCACCTGTCACCTCTATGACTTAGAGGCCAGCCACGGACCCGAAAAGGTGCTAAACATCGATTTGGGACTCTACCAAATGGAAGACTTCTAAACTTCCACCTCCCCCTTTAATAGAAATCTGCTTCTAACAAACTTAATATCTAAACAGTCGCCCATTTTCATTTATGTCCTCTATTATTGAGCAGGTACGTGCCGACCTCAAAGCTAACACTGACCAAAAAACCGCAGAAACTCAACATCGATTTTTTAAGGAAGAAATAAAAATTTACGGCGTCAAAACTCCAACAGTAGAAAAAATCGCCAAAAAACACCTAAAACAAATCCGCGTAATGGACAAAAAAGCTTTGTTCGCTTTGTGCGAGGCGCTTTTCCAGTCCGGCTACATGGAGGAAGCATTTGTCGTTAACACTTGGATGCCACACTACATCGACAACCTATGCGCCGACGACATCCACATTTTCAAACGCTGGATAGGCGCCTACGTGAGCAACTGGGCTGAGTGCGATGGCTTCTGCAATCACACTGTGGGTGACTTGATCGAGAAATCTCCTGAGATTGTGCCGGAAGTCAAAAGCTGGGCAAAAAGCGCAAATCGGTGGCTTAGGCGGGCGTCGGCGGTTTCGTTTATTGTGCCTGCAAAGCGTGGTTTATTCCTAAAAGATGCCTTTGAGGTCTGTGATGTGCTGTTGCTGGATAGGGACGATTTGGTGCAGAAGGGTTATGGGTGGCTGTTAAAGGAGGAGAGTCGCGTGCATCAGAAGGAAGTTTTTGACTACGTTGTTGGGCACCGGAGTGTTATGCCTCGGACTGCGTTGCGTTATGCTATTGAGTTGATGCCTAAGGAGCTTAAGATGGAAGCAATGAAAAAAGCGTAGTAGTGTTGGGGTCTGTTTTCTCAATGGCTGTTTTGTTTTTGTGTGGGTCTGGTGGTTTTTACGGCACCACAAGAAGGGTGTTGAGGGCGGTTGTTTTTTTGGATTTGGTCGTGCTGCATTTGTGGTTGCGGTGTGGCAGAGCCGGCTTCCAACCACGCGACATTGGCAGGTTTACTCCTTTTTGGGCTGGTGTTTATATGGGTTGGACAGGTGTCGATTGTTGTGTTTTGCGCTCGCGTGTTTGTCGGGTTTAGGTTGGGTTAGTGTATGGTTGTTGATTTTTTGTGATGGACGTTTGTTCATACGTTTTTTGAATGTGTGTGTTTTTGTAGTTTTTTGGTGTTGCGCCGCATTTTTCCGTAGAAGAGGTGCGCGCAGGTGACGTAATATGCTGTTTTTTTGCGTTTTCTTGCAAAAAAGTGCGAGAACCGCCAAAACATTAATATGGCAAAATTTTTTTCAAGTAAAAACGGTGCCCAACAATGTCCTACAATCCCCAATGTGGAAAGACATTCGAAGACATAATCGAAGGTATGCTAAACCAAGTGGGTTACAACACAAAAGCCCACACAACACTACATACCCGAAACCCCCACCTACGAGCCGAAATATTACAAGCAAAAAAGAAACTTAAACTGCACGTAGAATGCAAAGGACACCACCAAGAACCCATCGACGTCAAAGCTGTCGAGTGCTTCTGCCACAAAGTTGCCATGGCAAGAGAAAAATCCGAAGTCGACTGTGGCCTCCTAGTCTCCAGCAGCGGATTCAGCGACGAAGCGGTTTCGTGGTGTGAAAGGAACTGTTCCTTTGTGCAGCTAAAAACCTACAAGCAGATGATTAACTTCACTGCTCACTGCAAGAAACTGCAGCGCAAATTCAATTAAATCCTCTTTCTCTTATTGTTTGTTTAAGCTCTCAAAAAGAGCCAACTCATCTTTTGTTGCGCCGGCTTGTTTGAGTTGGTCCATGCATTTCTGGTACTGTTTTTCCGTAAATTTAGATGGTTTAATCGCCTGTTGTGTTTGGTGGAAGGCTTCTTTTGTTTTTCTTCCTCGTTTCAGGGCGTTTCGTTGGTGTTTGAACCTATCTAGAGCTTCGCAGTCTTCACTTAACATTGCAAAGGGTGTGTTGGGGAACATTCTGCAGCCTTGGGGGCGGACCTCATAGATGCTGCACAGCTTATTTTTAAGAAACGGGCATGGCGTTTTGGTGACGTAGGCGTCGTATTCCTCCTGTCCGTTTTCTAAGCGTTCGCCTAGCATGTCGTAGAGTGACTTTAGTTGAGTGCGGAGTTGGGGCTGCTGTTCTGCGGTGGCTTTTATTGGGCCGGCCGTTAAGAAATCGTCTAGTTTGCAGCATACCCCGCATTTGGTGCATAGAAACGGTAGATTAACTGCCCAGTCGCCGTTTTTGGATTGGAATTCCAGATGCAAATAGCACGTGTCAAGCATACCTGTCAATAAACGGGCTTGGTCTATTTTCAGTTTTTCTCTATAATCCGTAACATACTAATTTAAAAACAAAAAAGATGTTTACTTCTATGATGAACATGACAGAGAGCGCAAGGGCTGATCTGGCAAACGCCCAAAACCTAAAATTCGCCATGGCTCGGTACCATTTAGCTCTTGAATCGGCTAAAGCTGGCACTTGGGAGTGGGATTTAAGGACGGGCGAAAACTTTTGGTCTAAAGAAATCTGGGCTCTCTATAAGTTAACGCCAAACATTGAAAAACCATGTTATGACGCATGGCTTGAAACAGTGCACCCGGATGACCGCAAAAAAACTCGGGAAACAGTAGCCAAGGCTGTGGAAAACGAAAGCGCTCTATATGTGGAATACCGATTAAACGAGAGGCACGGAAAAGACCGTTGGGTGCTGTCGAGGGCGCAACCCATTAAAGACAGTCAAGGCAAAGTGGAGCGATACATCGGAGTTTTAATCGACATATCCGAGTACAAACAAGCAGAAGAAGCTCAAAAACTCGCCATAAACCGCTTCAAACTACTCTCTGAAACGACCGCCAAATTACTCTCTTCAGATAACCCGCAGGAAATCGTAAACGAACTCTGTACATCTATAATGAATCATTTGTCCTGCGATGTTTTCTTTAATTTCTTGGTTGACAAACAGAGTGGTCGGCTGAGATTGAACGCTTATGCCGGCATCCCAGCTGAAGAGGCGGAAAGGATTCGTTGGCTAGATTATGGCGTAGCTGTCTGCGGTTGTGTTGCTCAATTTGGAAAACGTATACACGCCAAGGACATCCAAAACATCCCTGACAAACGAACCGACCTTGTGAAGTCTTACGGCATCCAAGCGTATGCATGTCACCCGCTTCTTTCACAAAATGAAGTGTTAGGTACGGTCTCTTTTGGAACCAAATCTCGCAAAACCTTCTCAGATCAAGAATTGGAGCTAATGCGCGTTGTCGCAGACCAAGTTTCGATTGCAATGCAGAAAATCCTAAATCAGCAAAAACTGGTGGAATACGCAACTAATATGGAAGAAATTGCTAAACGCATCACTGATAAATTAAAAGACGCTGAAAGGTTAGCTGCTATTGGTGCGACTGCTGGTATGGTGGGTCATGATATTCGTAATCCCTTGCAGGCGATAGTTAGTGATTTGTTTTTGCTTAAGCAGGCTTTAGTTAATATGCCTGAGGTTGAAGCGAAAGCTGAAATTGCTGAGAGCTTGGAGGGCATTGAGAAAAACGTGTTTTACATTGATAAAATTGTGGCTGATCTCCAAGATTATGCTCGTCCCCTAAAACCTGACTACGTTAAAATCAATCTAGCTGACATCGTTTGGGGGACTCTAAACGCTATTGCCATTCCAAGTGATGTCAAACTTACAGTAGATATGAAACCGTTAAGTGAAATCAAAACCGACCCTACCTATATTCGACGTGCACTGACAAACTTAGTTACCAACGCCATTCAAGCAATGCCTACTGGCGGCGAGTTGACTATATCGGGTTTCGAGGCGGAAGGCAACGCTTTTCTCACGGTCTCCGACACAGGTGTCGGTATCCCTGAAGATATAAAACCTAAACTTTTCAAGCCTATGATGACAACTAAATCAAAGGGTCAAGGCTTTGGTTTATCTGTTGTTAAACGGTTAATTGAAGCCATAGGCGGCTCTATAACTTTTGAGAGTGAAGAGGGGAAGGGCACAAAGTTTTCTGTTATCTTGCCCATTCAATCGTAGTTTGTTAGATGAGTTTTTGTCCGCATTGGGTGCAGTATGCTGAGTCTGAAAGGTTCGGGGATCCGCAGTGAATGCAGTACCGCACCGTTTGAGTCTGTGAAGCGTAGGTTTGTTGGTTGGTAAATGTTTGTGATGTCTGCCGTGGAGGTTTAATGCTGTGGTATCCTTTGGTCGCAAAAGCCCATCCGAGGTATTGTACTATCGCTCCTGGGGTTGAGACTAAGGCTATCATTGTCAGGTCCGCAATTCCAGTTGCGCTCAAGGCTAGCAAGGTTAAGTTTAGTGCGACGGTTATGATTGCGCCTAAAACGAACATTTTTGCGGCTGTTCTGAAATAATTTACTTCTGATTTTTCACTTAGCAAATTGAATGCTTTGTAATTGTAGTATATCCAAATTAGTGCAGTAAAGGAAACCGCCACGGTCAACGTTGAGGTGTAGGGTGCTATTATAGATTGAAAGGCTGTTGTAGTTGGCTCTGTTGGGGCGATGGTTGCTATTGAGTTGAAAGTGGCTAATATAATGAAGGCTATCCAGCAAGCCACAATGATAACCGCTAAAACAATTGTTAGCAGCAACCCGCGAAATAGATGGCCGAAGATTCTCTTTTCTCCATAATCCCTAGAAAAGCCGTACATGGCTACCATGAATAAGATGAAACCGGTTAAAGTTGCAAGTGAGGCTACACCGCTTAAACCTAAAATTCCAAGATTAAGTGAAATGCTTCCAAACGAGCCACCGAGGTACTCAGCCACATTTAAGATGATTCCGAGTAAGCCAAAAAGTGTTAAACCAGCGCCCAACATTCCCAATGTCCGGTTACTTTCAATAGCCACGTTTTCCAGTCTTCACAGCTTTATTTAGGTAGGTTTAGGGATAAACTTTTTGGTCCCATACCGAGCAAGCGTTTTTCCGAGACGTTGGTTTTCGACGCCCACCCGCAGCTTATCCACATCTTCCCGTTTAGGCAAAACAACAGTTATGGTTCGGCTCAGGCTGTCTTCGCCGTATTTTACGATTGCCTCCGAGGTTTTGGCGTCAGAGTAAAATGCTGTAAGTTTGGCGGCTGTTTCCACGGCAGCTTTGGTTTTGGGTCCCTGCAAAAGCGTCGTTGGACCCACGATGGTTGGCAACTCAAAACGGAAGTCCCCTTTGCCTCTATGTTCGATTAAGAAAATGTTTTCCGCCTGGTTTCTGCCAACAATAAACTTGTTTTCTCCCGCCCTGAAATGCCTCCCAATCCGCAAAAGCGCCACCTCTGCTGAAGAGATACGTTTTTTGTGGTCAAAGAGATCCTGCAGTTTCTTAGCGTACTCCTCACATGTTAAGAGGCATCCGCCTGCGGGAGAAGGAAAAACTGTTATACCGAATTCTTTAGCCAACGCAAACTGTGGTTTACGACCCCTACCTGAAATGCTCAGCAGTTTTTCCCTGTCAACTAACCCCTTTTTCTCTGCTTCTGTTTCAGCCATCAATTTTGCTGAAAGCGGCCGCAGCAGTTTGCCCTCCAACCCTGCCTCTTTTTCGATGGTTTTAAGGGCAGGTGCCTGCTGAGACATGGGGCGTTCGCCGAGAACTTCGCCAGTGAAGAGGAAGTCCGCGCCGACTGTTTTGGCGTATTTTTTTGCTTGTTTTAGGATAAAAATTTTGCAGTCTACGCAGGGGTTAATGTTTTTGCCGTAGCCGTGCCTTGGGTGCCGAAGCATTTTGATGTAGTCTTTATCCACGCACTCCACAACCAGTGGCACGTTGAGGGTTTGTGCGCCCAGCTGCGCCTCAGTTGTGCCATCTTTTTTTGGTATGCCAAACGGGGTTTTAACGTTGTAAGCTATGACTTCGATGCCTTGGCGCCGGATAAGTTCAGTGGCTAGTATGCTGTCGAGTCCGCCTGAGAATAGGCTTATGGCTTTTACCTTTTTCATAACGGTGAATAATGTTTTTGAGGCAAATAAGAAGGTACCTGTCTCCGGCCAAAATGCTGTAGAAAAGGTTTTTCTGGTGTTTTTGTTGTTAACGCTGATTCGCTATATTGCAAACTGCACTTGTCCAAAACTAATAAAAATCATGCCTTCCCTAAACACCTTCCAACTGTTTGGAGCTGAAAAGAACTGATTGTAGAAAAAACCGAGCCGCCCCAAAGCTACAAAACCTATTCATCGCAACTAAGCGCTCCCGTCTCCGTCCTCGAATGGATGGACTGGCGTTGGCAACTAAAAAACTCCATAAGAACAATAGACGCATTCGAAGCTTTCATGGGCATAACTTTTAGCAAAAAAGAACGAAAGCAACTGCAGAAAACAGTCGAAAAGTTCCCCATAAACATCACCCCCTACTACGCCAGCTTGATTGATCGAGAAAACTACAGCAATGACCCAATTTTTAAGCAGGCATTCCCCAACCCGCTGGAACTGGAAATCTCCCGCCACGACATGAAGGACCCTTTGCATGAAGAAAAAGACAGCCCAGTTGAAGGCTTAACCCACCGCTACCCCGACCGGGTACTGTTCCTAATCAGCAACCGATGCGCCATGTACTGCCGACACTGTACACGCAAACGCAAAGTCGGCGACCCAGACTATGTGCCCTCAAAGGGCCAAATCCAAGCAGGACTCAACTACATAAAAAACCACAAGGAAGTCCGTGATGTGCTGCTCAGCGGCGGCGACGCCTTGATGGTACCCGACGACTTCCTCGACTGGGTACTTACCGAACTCAACAGCATCCCCCATGTGGAAGTTGTGCGCATCGGAACCCGAACCCCTGTAGTGTTACCCTACCGGATAACCCCGAAACTGGTGGCTATACTAAAGAGGCACCATCCTCTCTGGCTAAACACCCACTTCAATCACCCCAGAGAACTCACCCCCTCCGCTATGGAGGCTCTGCGTAAACTCGCCGACGTAGGCATACCGCTGGGCAACCAGTCTGTGCTTTTAGCAGGCGTAAATGACTGCCCTCAAATCATTAAGAAACTTAACCAGAAACTTGTGCAGAACCGCGTCGCCCCTACTACCTTTTCCAATGTGACCTCTCTGAAGGCTTAACACATTTTCGGACCTCAGTGGGAAAAGGCATCGAAATCTTGGAGAGTCTGCAGGGACACACCAGCGGGTTTGCGGTGCCCACGTTCGTTATTGATGCGCCGGGCGGCGGAGGAAAAATCCCTGTAATGCCCAACTACATCATTTCTTGGTCCACGCACAAGACTGTTTTGCGCAATTATGAGGGTGTCATAACAACCTACCATGAACCTGAAAATTACCGCCCTCCGAAATGTGACCGGGACTGCCAGAAATGTCATCTGCAGCTTAACTTGGAAAGCCACAAAGCGCCTGAGGGTGTGGAGGGGCTGCTGGCGGACGCTGATAAACATGTTTCGCTTGTGCCCGAAGGCAATGTTCGGCATGGGCGGCGAAAGAAACCCGCCGTGATGTCCTGATGCCAAAGTCTCCCAACACTATAACCATCCGAAAAGTCACCATAGCAGATATACCTCAAGTATACGCCCTACTCACAAGTAATCGCCCCTATGTGGGCTTAAACAGCCGTTACACATACTTCCTTCTGGCTAGGGACTTCTCAGACACCTGCATCGTAGCTGTTGACGGCGACCGCATTGTGGCTTTCTCGTCGGGTTATCTCTCGCCTAGCCGAGCGGACACTTTTTTTAACTGGGAAACCGTCGTCGAAAAAAATTATCGTGGGAACGGCTTGCAAAAAAAGCTGTTGTTGCATCAACTGCAACTTTGCAGTGCCAAATTTTTTGAGGCTACTGTTAACCCCTCAAACAAAGCTTCTAAACGCAACCTTACGGCTTTGGCAAAACATCTGAATGCTCCCGTTCAAAGTTGTATTCTTTTCAGCAAAGAAGATTTTGGGTGTGATGGGCATGAAGCAGAAATCCTCTACCGTATCGGTCCCATTCTGAAAAATCTTGAGTAAAGCTCTGGAACGTGAAAAGCTTTGTCTGCCTTTTTTTCAACCATATCTGGAAGCCAGTTGTGCACTAAAATGCAGAATAATTTAAAAAGGGAGGCGTCAATACTGCAATTGGCTAGGCTAGCTGCGAGGAGAAAAAGTGGACATCAGCATCTTCGTTCCAGTATACAAGGAATCTCAGCAGTTAGAGGGGATGCTTGATGTTTTGTGCAGGCAAAACGTGGATAAAGAAATTTTTGTAACAGTTGACGCACCCACCGAAGAGTTCACCCGTAAACTGGATACGCTCAAACGGGAAAACGTCACAGTTATAGTTAATCAGGAACGTATGGGCAAATCAAATGCGCTTAACAGTACTGTTGGGTTGTCCATCGGCAACGTGCTTTTATTCCTTGACTCAGACGTAGGCATCCCAGACGACCCCGATTACCTTAGAAAAATAGTCATGGAAATGCAGCACACCGACGTGCTCGACATCAAAAAACGAGTGACTAAAGATAAGTCGCTGCTAAGTCGGATGGCTTACTATGAGTATCTAACCTTTAACATAAGTGCTTGGCTTGCCAGCCGTTTTATGCATAAGTGCCCTGCAGTTAACGGCGCAGCCTTCGCAATACGTCGCGAAACCTTTGAGAAGGTGCATGGATTCCGAAAAGTAGTTGCCGAAGACATCGACATAGCTACCCGGGCGTTTCTCGAAGACAGTAGCTTCTCATATTCGCATGATGTGGAAGTGCAAAACGTTGTGCATGGCACATGGCGTAAGTGGTTCACTCAGCGTAGGCGGTGGGCGATTGGGCAGGCGCTTTGGCTCAAAGACTGGAACAGACCGCTTACCAAACGCTTCATAAAAAAGCCTCAGGTGTTTCTGCCAAGCTTATTTTTCCTCTATCCATCCGTGGCAGTGTTTTTCTTAAGCGCCGTCGTCCCAAGCCTTTGGATGTACAATTCGCTTTTGGTGTTTTCGCTTTTCCTCTCAGTCAAATTCAACATTGCCTTACCAATTTTCTTGGTTTCCTTGGCGACTGCGGACGTTTTGAAGGTGCTTTTGATTTCCTTTTCGGGCTTTGCCCTAACCGCTGGGGTGTTTTATGGGTTTGGGCGTAAGCTGGGTTTCCGAGAAATTAAGGTGCATGAGTTGTTTGTGTACTACTTTTTTTACTCGTCGGTATGGATGATTATTATCTTGGTGGGGCACGTTCAGGTGTTGCTGGGCAAAAAGGCGGGTCCGGACTGGAAAACCTAGCGGTTGCAGATTTTTTGTTTTTTAGAAGTTGAAGAAGAGGGCGTCGCCCTACTACATCATCTTCCAAGGCTTAAAGTAGAACAAACTGTTTTTGCTTCTGCAAATGGCGCAGGTTGCTTGGTGGTTGTGGCTGGTTGTACAAGCAGTACGCCTAAAGCTGATGCCGCCAAAATAACAAACAAAAACGCTGGAGACTCAAACAGCTTGAAGATATTAAACGTCGGCTACCGCCAAGTCAACTGCTACCTCATCGTCACCGAAAAAGCAAAACTCCTCATCGACGTTGGCTGGCCCCAGGGCATGGCGGAACTAAAAACCAGCATCGCCCAGCAAGGCTACAAAGTAAAAGACGTAACTCACGTGCTGGTTACACATTACCATGGATCATGGCGCCATCGCCCAGGAAATGAAGGACTAAGGCGCAAAACTTATCGTCATGGAAAACCAAAAAGCCCAGCTTAACAGCCAGAAAAAGTTCATCAGACCGCCCTTTGTTTACCACGAAATCCTCTCCGAAGGCTATATAGATCTGGCTATTAGCGAAAGCCGAGTCTTTCTCGCAGCGCTAGACATAAGCGGCGAAATAATTCCGACACCGGGGCACGGCCCCGACCACCGTCACACTCGTACTTAAGAGCAGCGCGGCATTTACAGGCGACCTCCCTCCCAAAAACGCTTCCCCAACCGGCCCGGACGCTTTCAGGGACTGGCAGAAGCTCCGTGCTATAAGGTTAAGCGTCTCTACCCAGCGCATGGACCCATTGATTTGCCGTTTTAACCTCGGATTCCTTAACCAAAATCTCTTCTTCACCCGTCAGGTGCTTCTTCCTTATAGGAAGGCTTAAAACATGAAAGTCTATTTTTATCTTCAAACCTTGTGGGTTGTTAGCTCAGCACGGATAGAGCGCCAGCCTTCTAAGCTGGAAGTCGAGGGTTCAAATCCCTCACGACCCGCATCAAAACATAATTTAGACTTTAATTCATCCTTTTCTAGGTCAATGTTAATTGTGTGCTTTCTGACCTGACCAACGTGACCAATCTTTTCTGTTAGGGCTGCTTTTTGATGGCTTTGGATGTACAAAGTTTGCTGATGATACGTAAACTGTGTGCGCTTAAAGTAAATTATATAACATAACAAGTGGGAAGTTTCAGTATGGCGCGAATGGTTAAGTATCTCTCATCGTGCTTAGTTGTAATCCTCGTAGCCTCGAGTTTATTTATAGTTGAACCCACAACAGCTCAAACAGAGTCCATCACAACTTCTTGCAGTATATCCGTATATAACATACTTGAGGGGCAACCTGTAGCTGTAACCCTACAGGTATATCCTGCTCCTCCAGTAGGTGAGTTTTTCAATAACTTAACTGTGACAATAACTTCTCCAATGCAAGGGGTTTATGGAAATGGTGGAAATGGTCCTTGGTCTAAAAGTAATATATCAACTGACTCTGCTGGGAGAGCAGCAATAAAATTCGACATAACTACCTTTAGTGGTTACTGGAACGCTGAACTTTACTTTGGTGGAGAATACTTCGTTAATAATACGCTATATTACCAACCATGTCGCCGGCAAATTGTCTTTTCTGTTACTCCACCTGAAACCCCCCCACCGCCTCCACCACAAAACTCACCGTTAGGTCCTTTAGAAATACACTCACAAGGAAGTGGTGGGCATTCTGTTCAAATAATATCGCCCCAGAATCAAAGTTCTGTTACTAATCCAGTTTCAATTTTTTTCTGTGTTAGAACACTTATCTTAGCCTATTCTGAAAGCGGAAATATTGGATACAGTGTTGATGGAGGGACAGTCTATAGTGTTACCGAATTCATGAATAAAACAATAGAGCGAGACGGGTTTACTGATGATACCACAATTTGGGCTAATGTTACTCTACCTTCATTATCGGATGGTTTGCATACTGTGACAGTCTATTGGGGCTGGTATTTCCTGGAGGGCATCAAAGATATGAGGTTTCTGCATATACAACTGCCAGCTTTGAAGTTAGTTCTAGCAACTCTACACCATCCCCTTAGGCTCCAGAGTTTTCATCCCCACTAATTATACTGTTATTGCTCCCAATACTAGCTGTTGCACTTATGGTTGTTAGAAAGAAGCAAGTAAGCGCCAGTATGCACTAAATATGCAAACTGTACCGGTAGCTTTTGCAGAACCTTCTTTAAACAGTGAAGCTGCCGTAGAGGTGTAGTGTCTAACTTGTGGTTTTGGCGCATTTTCTTGTGTATTGAAGGTTAACCCTCTTACAGTTTAGATGGATATCAACCGCTGAACTAGATGGGAACACAACTCTGGCAGGATTGACAAGAGGAAGCCAACAGTCGTAACCTGTATGCTGTTAATAGAGCTGGAAACTTTG
Organism: uncultured archaeon; assembly: GCA_963716035.1. Lineage (GTDB taxonomy): Archaea > Thermoproteota > Bathyarchaeia > Bathyarchaeales > Bathycorpusculaceae > Bathycorpusculum. The sequence continues at coordinate 1,172,274 of OY970286.1, forward strand.
GTAAGTCAGAGACAGTCTTTTGACAATATCAGAACCAGTTCCCTATAGTTTTCTTCATTTTACCCGTTGTTGTAGCTATGTTGTGTCTTGGATTATTGGTTTATTTTAAGAGATACAAGATGGTGAGGCATTAGCGAGTAGAGTTTCCTCTAAGTCGTTTTCTATCTCTGAGCTGATGCTTCCAAAGAGTTTGGGGGTCTGATTATGGCTGAATTTTGTGAATAAACCGATTTGAACCTTCAAATCCATAAACAAAGCTAAATCGCTGTTTTTCGCCTCGAAAATTGCGTGTTCCACAATAGATTTGGTGCCGTTCGCTAATCAGAACACCTCCTCAGCAGACCTGTTCTACTCTCTAACAGCCCTGAACTATTTAATTACGCTATAAACCCCTCGCCTCCCGCCGGTACCTAGCGCCCATAGATTGCAGATGCAGAAACTGTAGCCAATAGACATATCCTCCAAAAACACTTTCCAGAAGCACCCCTGTTTTGCATTTTTTTTAGCCATTACTTATAAATCCGCTTTTTCGGTTCTATGTACCCCAAGCAGACAACAGCTTCTGCGGAGTACAAAGCGCATGGCACAAAACCCTGAGGGCGAAGCGTCGAAACGTTTGGAAGCCACAGCGCAGCTTAAACGCGCCCTCGATTTCAAAGACAGCCAGAAATACGAAAGCGCACTGTACTACGTTGACGAAGCGCTTAAACTTCACGAAAACTATCTGGACGCCTGGCTAACCAAAGCCTTAATTCTGGGTCGACTGGGCAAAGGCACTGAATCCTTAAAGTGCTATGACAAAATACTCCAAATCGACCCTTCCTCGGTTAACGGGTGGCACCTTAAAGCTGCAACATACTCCATGCTAAACCAGCACACGCAGGCAGTGGAATGTGACCAAAAAGCCGTTCAACTATCACCCGGTAACCCTGAAATTCAGCTTTCGCTTGCTTCTTCACTGCAGAAGCTCAAACGCTATGACGAAGCCGCCGCCTGCTATCATGAAGCCCTAAAACTGAAACCGGGGGACGCCCAAATTTACTACCTAATCGGAATCGCACTCGGAAACAAAGGCGACTATGAAGAAGCGCTCCAAAACTTCGAGCAAGCCCTAAGCCTCAAACCTGACTACGCCAACGCCGTACTCGGCAAAGGCTTGGTTTTAGCGAAAATGGGCCGAGCCGAAGAAGCAAAACAATGCGCACAAAGAGCCCTTGAACTTCAGCCCCCCTCCGCAAAGGAGCCTGCCCGTTTTAACCCTTTGCAGCCTAATTTCAAAAGGGATTTTGAACAAAAAAAGCCTGGTGAAGGCTACAATTAGCTCGCTTAGGCTATTGTGCCTGTTGGGTAGCGTCCCAGTGCTTCTAGGATTTCTTCTGCCGTGGTTTTTTTGCCCAGGTTGCGTACGAAGTCGGATGCTGCAACTATCCCTACGAGTTTGTTTTCTTTGAGAACGGGAAGGCGGTGTATTTTGTTGGTGGACATGATGCGTGCTGCTTCTTTTATGGATGCGTCGGGGTCTACGGTTATGAGGGATTTAGTCATCATTTCGGAGAGTTTTATGTCAAGGGAGCTTCGTTTAGCCACAATTCGGCGAACTATGTCTCTTTCAGTTATGATTCCAACAGGGAACCCCTTTATAACCACAATTAGGCAGCCTAAACCTTTTTCATCCATTAACTGGGCTGCGTCATAAACCGTTTTGCTGGATTCAATAGTTATAACGTCTTTAGTCATGATGTCTTTTACAGCTGGCATAAGTAACCATTAAAGAATGGCTGTTTAGACGATAAAAGGGTTATTGTTGCCTCCAGTTGAGTGCTTCATTACCCATTTTTTTTTGAGGCGCAAAAAAATTTTCAGAGAAAAAAAGTTGAAACCCCTTTTTTTAGGCAAACCTGCTGCAAAAAATGTATTTACTTTCCATGGGCAGGAAACTAAGTGATAGTTACCCTCGCAAACGCTTATTAACTAATGCGCACACGAGAATGGGCTATTGACTTAAGGAGAAAAAGAAAAATTGAATACTAAAAGTAAATCCGCGACAATTTTGCTAGCAGCACTACTAGTGATATCAATGGGCTCTTCAATGATTCTCATTGCACCCGCTAGTGCGGCTCACAGTCCCGCATGGGATCTGCCGACTACCGCACACGTTGCAGCGCTGCCAGAAGTAACTGGTATTGGTCAACAAATCACCATTTACGCATGGCTAGATCGCATCTTCGACGGTGCACTACCATCTGGTAACGCAAATGCAAACGAATACCGATTCCACAACTACACCGTGGTCGTCACCGCACCAGTTAACAGTTCACATGCAGATACAATTCTCTACCAAGACAGAATTGAAGACACAACTTCTAACCAAGCATTCAGCTATACCCCAGAAGTTGCAGGCGAGTACACTGTTACCTTCTACTTCCCAGGCATGAAATATGCAACCGGAACCGCAGGCGTTGACTACAACCCCAACTCAGCCTACGTTAACGACACATACTTACCAAGCTCAGCAACAACAAGCTTCACAGTAACCGAAGAAGCACAACCAACACCAATTGATACATATCCATTACCGACAGAATACTGGGCTCGCCCAATTTACGGAGAGAACAGCATCTGGTACCTAGTTTCATCTAACTGGCTAGGTGCAGGCGCAGCAGGCTACGGCGGCTTCGCAAACAACTATAACTCAGGCGGCAACGGACAACAAATGCCAACTGACGCAGTTGGTCCACTCACCAGCCACGTTATGTGGACGAAGCCACTTCAAAGCGGCGGTGTCGTCGGCGGCGATCAATATGACATAAAAGGCAACACATACTTCGAAGGCTCAGCATACATCCAAAGATATATGAACCCAATCATTGTCAACGGTAAAATCTACTACTCAGAACCACTATCATATTCAACAGGCAACGGTTACGCAGAAGTCTGCGTTGACTTACTAACTGGTCAACAAATCTGGCGCATACAAGGCATGCCACAACCATCATTCGCATACGTCCAAGACGTAGAAGACTACAACCAACACGGTGTCATGAACGCCTATCTAGTATCAGTATCAGGATCAACCTGGCGCTTATATGACGCAGACACAGGCGCTTCAGTCGTCAACGTTACAAACGTCCCCTCATCATTAACTGCAAAAGCAAACGTAGTAGCAGGTCCATCAGGTGAACAAATAAAATACGTATTAACAAACATGGGAACAAATAACAATGCAAACTGGACCCTGGGCCAATGGAACTCATCCAAACTCTGGTCATACACTGGAAACACCCCGGCAATCACCAATAATGAAGATGCAGGCAGTGCTAACAGATATGATTGGACCACAACAGTTTCATGGCGCAACAATGTCACAGGCTCCTTCCAGGTTCTCTACAGCATCTATGATGACGTAATGCTAGTCGCAAACAGCACATCCAACCCATCAGTATTCCCATCTGACGCACCATCAATGTTCATGGGAACAATGGGCTTCAACGACTACACATACATGGCAATCAACCTCAACGCATCTAAAGGCACAGTAGGCAACATCCTTTGGAAACAGACCTACTCACCACCAGCAAACAACCATACAGTTCTATTCGCAGGTGTTGACCCAGTTAACCGGGTATTCGTTGAAAACATCAGAGAAGACGTTGATTTCGTTGGCTACAACCTAGACACAGGCGCAAAAATCTGGGGCCCAACCGAACCACAAGCACCAATGGACTACTATGGCAGCCCAGCATCAGGCAGCATTTCTAACACATTCGCATACGGCAAAATGTACAGCTCAGCTTACGCAGGCATTGTTTACTGCTATGACACAAAGACCGGCCACATCGAATGGACTTATGGCAACGGCGGCGCAGGCAACAGCACACAAGGCGGCTTCGACGTCCCAGGACACTACCCAACATTCATCGACGCAATCGGTAGCGGCGTAATCTACACAACAACAACTGAACACACCATCGAAACACCACTATACAAAGGCTCACTAGCACGAGGAATCAACGCCACCGACGGAACCGAAATCTGGACCATTAACGGATATACCGGCGAGTTCTTCGGCCAAAGCTACGCAATCGCAGACGGTTACGCAACATGGTTCAACGGCTTAGACAACCAAATCTACGTTGTCGGCAAAGGCCCAAGCGCATTGACAGTTAACGCTCCACAAGCAGCACTTACACACGGACAATCAGTAGTCATCACCGGAACACTCTACGATGTCTCTTCAGGCACCACACAAAACGAGCAATCAGCACGCTTTGCAAACGGTGTCCCACTAGCATCAGACGCAAGCATGAAAGACTGGATGGGCTATGTCTACCAACAGAAACCACTCCCAACCAACTTTACTGGTGTCCCAGTGCAAATCGCAGTGACAGACGCAAACGGTAACTGCCGTACAATCGGCACCACAACCACCGATGCAACAGGCCACTATGCTCTACAATGGACTCCAGACATCACCGGCATGTACACAGTCACCGCAATCTTCGCAGGCACCAACGGCTACTGGCCATCAACCTCTACCGCAAGCTTTGCAGTTGACCCAGCAGCAGCAACACCAACACCAGTCCCAACACAACCACCATCATCAGCAGACCTCTACTTCGTTCCAGCAATCGCTGGCTTGCTAGTAGCAATCATCGTTGTCGGTCTGTTGACAATGGTCGTCCTACGCAAAAAATAAGCAGAATAAATGAGACCCATTTATTCTCCCCTTTTTAATTTTTTTTAATTTAATTTTCGTTAGCTCTTTTTCTGCAAAAACGTTTTTTGACAATTTTGCTGCTTCTAACACAGTTACATACTAATAACTCTAAACAATTCACAAATAGAACACCCTGCTAAGTGAATAATATGAAAGCCCAACTTTGCACTCGAATCGACAAAATCGAAAACCACCCCCTCACCTACGCCAACGTTCCCCAACCCATCCCTAAACCAGGTCAAGTCCTCATTAGGGTCAAAGCTTGCGGCGTATGCTACAGTAACATCCACATGATTGAAGGCGACCTTAAGACCTTTGGTGTGCCCGCAAAACTGCCCATCATTCCTGGACATGAAGTCACAGGCGAAGTTGCCGATATGGGCTCGGAAGTTTCAGGATTCGAAATAGGCGACCGGGTAGGCGTGCAGGTGCTTTGGAAAACCGATGGAACATGCGAGTTCTGCCTCTCTGGAAGAGAAAACCTCTGCCTAAAACGGCAAACCACTGGCGAAGTTGTCGACGGAGGCTTCGCAGAGTACATGGTGGCTCCCGACGAGTTCACCCATCATTTACCACGCAATTTAGGGTTTGAAGAAAGCGCCTCATTGTTCTGCCCCGGCATAACCGCCTACCATGCTGTCAGGCGAGCTAATGTTTGTGTGGGGCAAAAAGTCGCTGTCATCGGCGTTGGCGGTGTAGGACACATGACATTGCAGTTCGCCAAGTTAGCCGGCGCCGAAACCATAGCCGTGGACACCAGTGAAGAAAAGTTGCGGCTGGCGCAGGATATTGGTGCAGACCACGCCTTAACAAATGTTGAGCTGGAAAAATTTATTCTGGACACTGGCCGACCAGACATAGTTATGGTTCATGCCCCTTCACAGCGCGCCATAGACCAAGCCCTACGCATTGTTAAGCGCGGCGGAACCGTGCTAATGGGCGTAAACGGCTCCACACCGATACAATTCCCCGAAGAACTCACCATAATGGGTAGCGTTATTGGCACCCGCCACGAAATGAATGAGGTTTTGCAGGTAGCTTCGCGGGGCAAAGTCAAAGTGGACTACAATGTGTACTCACTAAAAGACGCTGAAGAAGTGCTGTTGAAGCTTAAGCAGGGTAAAATCGTGGGCAGAGCTATTTTAGTGCCCTAATTTTAGTCAAGAAAACCCTTATATCTTCTTTTAGCGCCTCATTTTTTAGGAGAAACGCTTATGCAGCAAACAACCATGTCAACTAGGCATAAGGCAACTTTAGGTTTCGGCTTCTCTCTGGCAGGCGCCATCTTAATTATGATACGCGGGTTAATTCGTATGGTCGCCGGCGACGTAGTGACTTTTGTGGGTTCAGACGAAATCCGACACAGGTTCCTCGCGGGTTTAGCCCTCAACATTTTAGGGTTAGTTGCCGTAGTCTTTGCCGCTCTCATCATACTAGGCGCATATTTCCTATACACGGGAATGACCACCATAGGTGCGTCTTTTGTTATTGTGTTTTCTCTCCTGAGCTTAGTTGCTGGCAGCGGTTGGCTCATAGGCTTAATCCTCGGCGTAATCGGAGGAATACTGGGGTTCCTAAAAAAATAGAGGCACAAACATGTTTTAGGCGAAGAGAAGAAATCCTCAGCCGAATAATGCAGGTTTTCGCCAAATTCAAAGAAAACGGCGCCACTTCACCCGAAAAAGCGCTCACAGTGCAGGAGTTGGGTTTGCCTCCGAGGTTTGAGGAAGCCATGCACCGCCGCCTTGGGCGCTCAGGCATCTTTGTGGAAGTCAACGGAAAATATTACCTACAAGAACAGCGCCTCAAAGAAATCCAAGAACGATTCGGTCGAAGCTGATTCTGAAAGTTTAATTCTGAGAAGCAAGAGAACTATTCCATCTAAAACTTGGACGCTTCGGGATGGATAGGAAAGACTACCTAAAAGAACCTGTAAAACACATCAAAATCGATGGGGTCCTGTCAGTTAACCAACTTATGGAGCAGTTCTCCAATTCAGGTTCCTTTGGCGCTGGTCGCTTAGCTGCTGCCTGCGATACATATGAGAAAATGCTCAAAGACAAAGACTGCACTATATTCCTCGGGTTATCCGGTGCGGTTATTCCTGCTGGCATGCGCACTGTAATCGTGGATTTAATTCATCATCACCTCATTGATGTCATAGTTAGCACCGGCGCCTGTATGGTGCACGATGCGATAGAAGCTGTTGGCGGACACCACTACAAAGGCGGCTGGGCAGTCGACGACAAAGAACTGTACAAGTACCACATATTCCGTATTTACGACATTTTTGTACCTGAAGAAGACTACGTCAAACTTGACTATGTGTTCTCGGAAATGTACGCAGAAATCGCCAAAGAACGAAATGGCGCGCCACTGGCGTCTGATGAGTTTACTTATGAAATCGGCAAACGCTTAACCGACCCAAACTCTATTTTGCGCGCTGCATACGAAGAAAACGTTCCCATCTTCCTTCCAGCCGTTCGGGACTCAGAATTCGGATTCATCCATTGGCTCCATGCCTCGCAGGATGGACAAAAAAACGTACTACAAGTCGACGCCTTCAAAGACGTCCCAACTATCTGCAACATCTGCTCCCGCTCAGCAAAAAACGGCATGATAATCCTAGGCGGAGGCACCCCACGCAACACTATCCAGTCTTCAACTTTGGCGTCAAAGAAGGGCTTGGACTATGCGGTGGTGGTTACTATGGATCGACCTGAAACCGGCGGCTTATCGGGCTCTACGTTGGAGGAAACGGTGAGTTGGGGCAAAATGAAGGGGTCTGCCGATCACGTGATGGTTATTGGGGAAGCGTTGATGGTTTTTCCCATAGTTGTTGCTGCGGTTACCGAGCGTCTTGGCGGCGATTTTACTCGTGAGACTTTTATCGGTAAAGAGAAGCAGGCAAAGGAGCTATCGTGATGAGTGATGGCGAGTTCTGTGGGAACTGCGACAGCCACAACTGTTACCAGTATCCCAGTAAAGTCTTCTGTTCAACCCGTTATTGGCACGCACAGGACCCCATTGTGGATACGTTGTGGCGTTGCGAAAGCTACAGTCGAGTCAGCCAGGAATGTTACTGTATCCCTGAAGCGCAAAAAGCTCGAAGTGGAACCGCACAAGCGCAACGTTAAAGTTATAAAACCGCACGTTGATGTGTGTTTGCGCAGCCCAGTGGTGTAGTGGTCAAGCATAGGGGCCTCTGGAGCCCTTGACAAGAGTTCGAATCTCTTCTGGGCTACCACAAATCTCTTCCGACCACCTATCTTAATGTTTTAGTCAAATTGAAGAATGATGGCTTTGCAGATTCAACTCTTAAAAACTTTGGTAAATGGTATAGAGTCCTTTCAGCTAACTGTGACTTAAATGACCCTGAATCAGTGAGAGCTTACATAGCTAATCTTAACAAAACTTCAGACTACAAGAGGAACTTGATTGCTTGCTACGACCACTTTGCCAAGTTCTATAAGATTACTTGGGATAGACCAAAGTATAAGAAAACTGGCAACCACAAAAAAGCACCTCTTGAACAAAACGTGAATTTTATCATAGACCATTGCCATTCACTTAAACGAAAAGTCGCTTTTACCATTATCAAAGAGTATGGTTTACGACCTGTTGAATTAGGCAAGCTAACCCTTAGAGACATTGACTTAGAGCAGGGTTTGATGTATGTTAAGACTGCCAAGTACGGTAATCCACGAAGCTTCAAGATTAAACCAGATACATTGTCAAAACTCATTAGAGCAATAGGTGAGGACAGGGCAGACTTAGATAAGAAAATATTTGCTTCACAGGACACATTAACACATCACTGGCACGTAGAAAGAAAGAGAGCATATGTTGCTACTGGCAATCCTGAATTTTTAAAAATCAGACTCTATGACCTTAGACATTACTTTGCAACCATGCTGTACCATAGCACAAAAGACCTATTGTTTGTCATGCAACAGTTGGGTCATAAGAATATCCAAAACACAATGGTATACACGCATTTAGTAAATTTCAGTAGTGAAGAGTACCATGTATCAGTAGCAAAAAATGTTGATGACGCTTGTAAGCTGATAGAGCAAGGCTTTGAATACGTGACCGAAATGGATGGAATCAAGCTTTTCAGGAAACGGAAGTAGCACATATGTTTGATTTTTTATCCTTCATTATGTTCTTTTTTCTAATAGGGTTTTTAGTCCTTATCATATTGGTTGGCATTAAATTCTTCTATAGCAAACTCACGGTTGGACAATCAACTAGCACATATAATGAAGAATCCGATAATCAGCTTAGAGAAGATTCAATAGAAGACAGTCAGGGTGATGGCTTGGTTCTATTTGCTGACCCCTTATTCCCTGAAGAATCCGATGATGACGATTTCTAAACTACCTTTTCCAATGGGAGAGGGTATACACCCACTAAATGAAGATAACTCGATTTATGGGTAAATTATTAAGCCGTAGCCTATAGTATAATCGATAGTAAGACCTAAAATGGCGGAATACAACAAAAAAGAAGAAAACAAAAGACAAAAGGCGAATGAATGGGTCAATCAATTTAGACCTAACTTTGAGAATACAATCACAAGAATAGAAAAATACCAAGAGAGAAAACTATTCAACATTGAAATAATTGTGTTAGTTTTTATTGGGGCATTCCTAGTGAATGTTTTGAGTAGTAGTCTATATAATTTATCAGCTTCCGTAGCTTCACAAGTGGAATCAAACAAGTTAACTATAGATTACATATTCACCGCTATTTCTATTGTTGGCATTACAAGCGTTTTTTTCTATTTCAGAAAACAGCTAAAAAAGTATTTGCCCCAAACCCCTGTTTTGACTTTTGTAGTCAAGCCTGATGACATCAAGCCTTTTGTAACTGAACAAAGGTATGCTGATATAATGAAGTTTATGGAAGAAGGAAAATTAACAGATTTTAAAACTTTTTCCAATTGGATATTTCAATCATTAACTAGTGACTTTTACTTTCTATTTGGTATTGAAAAGAAAAAGCCAATAAAAGAGTATGAACAGGAAGCTACAATTCCTTTGGTAGAAAATAGCCCCAATATCAAGAAACATTCCGACCTAGTTACAATGGCTAAAGAGTATGATATTTCTGAAATAAGTCGTACTAAAGTAAAAGTAGTTCTCCAAATAAAAATCGCACCCAAAGTAATTTATGATTTCTCTGATAAGGGTGATAAAACAGCATCTTACAGTTTTGCTATTGCTTTCCATTTTATGATTATAAATCCAGACCATTGTGATTCAAGCAAACTGATAGAAGAATATTACCTCTATAAATCGCATGAAATAATTCGGTTTACTAGTGATGCAATTGATTGGTCTTTTAGGCAAATGGGTCTTGAATTTGACTATGAAAGACAAGCTAAGGGTATGTACACCCAACCCCGTGAAAAGGTCTTCAAAGCATAAATACCAAAAGTATGTTGATTTTTACTACTGGTGGTAACTTGTTAAATCCCTTTAACCCAAAAAGTCGTTTATATAAGAAAAACTGGCTGTACTTCCTTGCTGTAGGGATAATTATCATACTATCGGGTTTGGCAGTTCTTATTTTTTTACCATTAAGCAATAATTTAGATTTAGCTATTGATTACTTCCTTATAGGCTTGGGTTATGGTTTGCTTATATGTGCCGATGTAAGTAGAAGATTTGAGAAGAAGTTACCTTAAACCTCAAAAAGTGGCATGGTAAGCCTTTCGGTTTCTATTTTAGTAGGGATGTTAGACATATATAGAGAAGTCAAATCCACTCCCCTACCTTGTATGCATGGACATTTGCGATTGTATGGGCTGCCATAGCTTAATTTTTTCAGATATACCTGTGGATGTTAAACATATTAGCTTCATTTTTGGAAAGGCTTGATGGGGGGAGGGTATACCATGTCACAGGAAAAGATAACTGATTATCTACTCTTACCCAAAGAATCTAGAATTTTTTCTGCCTCTTCAGTATTCTCATTATCCTCAGATATAAAATCTAAAATACTCTCAAATGGCGAAAAATCAATTATTTTACGGACTTTATTCACCTTTTGTTCAAGAGTATAAAGTAGGATTGAGTCTTTGATTTTCATCTTTTCTTCTTCTTTTTGTTTATCAGTAAGATTACTGATAGCTGGTTTGAAAGGCAAACGTTCAAAAAAGTGACTACCTCCAAGATGTTCCAGAATTTTCTTTATATATTCACCATTGTACATTAGCCATAAATTGATTATTTCATCATGAGTAAAACCATGTGTTTTAAGGTCATTATCAATGGCTGTACTGGACTTTTCTCCTTCATTCATCTGTTCCAAAGAAAGCAATCTACGCAAATTTGGCTTGTCAATCAATTTTTTCTTGTATTCTTTTGCTCCAAAGTATTCAATAATATTTTGAATTACAGATAACTTATAGTTTACAATGAATTGGCTAAGTTGTTCATTTGACCAGCTTCGGATTATGTTAAGTGGTAGAAGTTTTTCAGCTTCTTTTTTTCCATCTGCAGTCAATGAATAAGGTCTTCTAAGTTTTCCATATTCCAAAGTACTATCGCTGTACTGAACCTTCTCATCTTTAACTAAATCTCTAAGATATTTGTAAATCGTACCTCTGCTATAGGTTCTTTTTCTTTCCTTTATTTTATCGGCTGAATGTTCAAATCTCTTAACTATTTCATTGAATCCAAAATCGCCATCTAGCAATGCAATCAGAATATCTTCTCTGCAATATTGACGTTCAATTCCTTGATAGTCTTGACCTCTATCTTTATGCTCTTCCACACCCAAGCCTCTAAGATTCAATTACTGAACTAAGTATAAACTTTATACTATGAGTATTTCTTCGGGGAATTAACTTTTGTGGTGTACTAATATGAGTAAACCAATAAACAACCAACCAAAAGAAGTGGAGTCAGTAGGTGAAACAAGTGTTTCAAATGAAGCATCTGTTTCAGTTTTTCCCGAACAACTCCCTCAACAACCAATCAATTTAGCACTTCCCGAAATTGGGAAAACTGCTACGATGACAGAAGCAGAACTTCAACAGCAAGAAAGACATCGACAATACATCAAATACCTAAAAGAAGAATTAGGATTCACCGATTTAGAGGACGCTTTGACAACAACAATCTATAAGGATTCGTCCGTGAAAGTACCGCTATTCTGTGTAAACGTCCTTTCATCAACAACCGAAGAGCAAGTCAACGCCATCCTAACAGGAGAATCAGCTATTGGAAAAACCCATAACGTAACAGAAACTTTATGGTACTTTAAAAACGGTGACCCAAACAATATAATTGAAATCAGTGATGCAAGTCCAAGAAGTTTCATCCACCAAGCCAACGCCATACTAGTTGATGAAAAAACACTTCAACCTATTGATATGTCAAAGAAACCAAAACAGGGTGACCAAAAAGAAGCTTGGGATAACTGGCACTCCATTATGAGAAATAGTGCATACTTCCTAGACCTATCAAACAAGATACTGATATTCCTTGATATACCAAACTTTAAACTGCTTGAAAGCATACGAAGCGTGTTATCTCATGACCGCAAAATCAACAAATATCTAATAACTGACAAAAACTCTAAAGGCATGAACCAAACCAAAACTGTACTCATTCAAGGATACTTTACCGCAATATTTGCTTCAGCATCCTCTCAAATGGACGAACAAGAAATTAGCAGATGCTTCCTTCTTAGCCCAACTGATGACGAAGAAAAGATTCGGAAAGCAATCGAACTTCAAGGCAGAAAAAAAGACAGACCCTGACTTCATGAAATGGTATGAAACTGAACCAAGACGCTTAGGACTAAGGGATAGAGTTGCAGAGATTGAGAAATCAGGAATTAAAAACATACTGTTCAATGATGCAGATATGGCTGACTTAGAGCAATGGTTCTTTAAAAATATCAAAAGCCTAACCCCAAAGGCAATGAGAGATTACAAACGATTGATTGCTCTAGGAGAAGCTTGGGCATTACTCAACTTCATGCACAGAGATAGAACACCTGATAACACCGCTATCTATGCCAACAAAACGGATGTTGAAGTAGCCAAGAAAATCTATGAACCAATGCTAAGATGCATCGAACTAGGGTTAACTCCTGAAGAGTTTGAGATATGGAAGATTATTGAACCAAATTGCAACGAAGATACGGGCTTGAGAATATCGGAAATCCATAACCTGTACTACTATGAAAAGAAACGTCAATGCTCTGACAAACGTTTGCGTGACATGCTAAAGAATCTAGTTCGGGCTGGATTGCTTAAAGAGGAGAAGGAAGGCGTTATAATCAAGTACTATCCCATAACTCATAAGGAAACAAAGCAATCGGGACTGGCACTATCCACCCTACCGTTGGAAAAGGTCGAATCTAATCCCCTTTTCCAGCGTCAATGATACCCCACTACTAAAGGTGCATATGTATGATTTATGAACGCATAATCGGTACAGTATTCAGGCTAGACACAGACGAAAAGCTGGTTCTAATTGATGGCGAAGACTATAATTACGCTTCAGACGCTGAGAGCACTCTGATGACAGCAATTGAATATGACTTGGACGTTAGTGCATTATTATACTCTCAAAATTGTGAAGGAAGCACTAGACTGTTAAGAGCACAAATACTAGGAGATGATGAAGCTGACGATGACGCATCTGCTAACCCATTGCTGGATGAGGCTTAACCACCTTTTCCAACGATATGGTGACACCACCCTCTCCCTTATCTAATGTCTTGAAAAAAGCTTTTGAGTAAACTTTTATTGCAAGCAACTTCATAGGGTACATATGCGATTTCGAAGCCAATGCTTGATTTTACTGCTTTCAGTTCTCTTAGTTATCCCAAGCGTGGGTTTAGTTACATCTGCAATTGCCCAAACTATACCACAACCTTCTGTTCCAGAATTTACAGTTAGGTATGCAGATTACTCTTACAACATATCCCCAACCTATGGAATAGACCCATATTCGGGCAAAACTGTCCAAACAGGAGGAGGTTTTACTATACAAAACAAATCTATAGAGCTGACAATAAAAAATCAACCCTTTACCTCTTACAAAGATGGACCCTACATTGACAGTAATAATATTAGTCTATATTATCAAATTGGCTATAAAGGTCATTTTGAAGACCAATGGCATTACTACACGACTTATGCCAAAACAGACTCTGAAAATACTGTTATCCTTGCTGGTTTAGTCTGGGATGGTTCTCAGCCACTCATAGCTCTTGGCGACCTTCCTGATGGCTCACAAGTTGATTTCCAAGTTCAAGCAGAAATAGGCTACTTCACACTAAACGAACACTATCCTATTCTTGTTCCACAATATGGCGACTTTCATGGTGAATCAAGTGGCTGGAGTAGCATAGAAACAATAGCTATACCTAATGGTTCAGTCTCAACCTCTACCCCAAATCCAACATCGCCAACAACTTCAACTCCAACCTCTACACCTTACAATCCCACAACAGCACCATCTATAAACGGTAATGAGTCAGGAACACTTGGTTCTATACCTTTGACAACCTTTCTATTGATAGTTGCAGTTTTTGTTGGCATCATTATTGCTCTATCGGTGTTGCTTTTTAGAAGGCATCGAAAAACCATCAAGTTTAGTAAGCAGACCTTTTCCCGCAGATGGGTGTACCCACACCCTGCTTTGGTCAAGTAATGAAAGAGGAGATTGGGTTTAAGGGATTAATGCACCAGCACTTAATGTAACATTACTCTCTAATTTTAGTGATGTAAACTGAATTAAACTGCTTTCATGCATAGCGATTGATAGGTTAACATAGAATTCAAGTGATTTACTTAGGTCTGGATTGGTTGGGGAAAACACTACTTCTTGATAGAATTTTCCTTCATTTTTGACATTGTTATTTGAGACAAGCGTAATATCATTGCCATTTGGGTATGGATTGCTGTATACATCCGCTAATTGTGAGTTAGATTCGGTATTAGGTTTAAGGTAAAAATCTGGCTGGTAGCTAAATTGGTTCTTAACCGATGATGAGAACGTTACCTTGATTGAGTCTATTTCGAAATCTGGCGATTGTTGAATCTCAATCAAGAGGGGAATTTCTGAGCTGTTTACGTAAGGTGGTCCAGCTGTAATAATAACTTGACCTACAGTTCTTCCCGTTAATGTAATATCATTAATTGTCTGGTAAACAGGTCCATTTTGGAAGTAATCAGGACCTTTTATAGCAATATTTTGCAGTTCAAGGTTTTCAGCAAAAGGGTGCAGAATTGAAAGTAATGCGATTGTTGAACTAACCACCAGTACCGCCACAAGAATGAACGCAACAGATTTTATGCCTAACCTACCACCGAAGAATTGCTTATTCGATTTTTTCTTCATAGCGTTTTGAGGAGAGACTTTTTCTACCGTCTGTACTGTTAGTAGGGCATCTTTACCTTCATCAGATAAACAATATTTACCATATTCATCTGTCTTTATCAAGCCATTGAGTTTAGTTAGGTGGTGTTGCAGGTGACCACTACTATCAATTGTTGTCTTCTTCTTTAGGTCAGCAAACCCAAGAGAACCCTCACTTAGAACTTTAAGAATTAGAATACGTGTTGGGTGTCCTAGTGCATCAAATATTTCTGCCCGTTGCCTGTCTTGCTCAACCTGCTTTTGGTCTTCCATGTTGTCTCTTCCTTTTTTCGGTTGAATAATTCAATAATCGATTGTATATTTAATCCCTCTTTTGTAGACCTGTAATATGATTAAAAACTAAGGAAGTCCAGATTTGTAGACTTCAGCAAAATTGAAGCAAAAACCTTTTCCCACAGAATGGTATACCCACCCCTCTGTTTGTTCATTTGAGTAAACTATTAATCGTTTCTAATGGCAATAAATAAATATGGGTAGAATTGGCAAAACAGTAGTATTACTCTTAACCTTAATTATCGCTTTGTCATGTCTAACTTTGCTGATTGGTCAACCTGCAAATGCTCAATCAATACCTAAACCAACTGTACCCGAATTCACAGCAAAGTATGTTGATAGGTCATATACAGTTCCAACCACTACCACCGTTGACCCATACAATGGACAATATGTAACTAACCCAAGCTATAATGTTGAAAAAAGAACACTCGATATAGCAATAAAAAACCAGCCCTTTACTCCATACATTGATAGTAGCACAGGTTCACAATGGCCGATTACACTAATGTATCAAATAAGAACTAAAGGACATTATGCACAGGATTGGACGAACCTCTCATTTGTTGAGGATGGATTTTTTTCAGCCTCAAATTCTACCTATACAACAGTTTCTTATCCAATATATAGCGGTTCAGTTTGGGGTGACCTTCGAGCTAACGACCAAGTAGATTTTCAGGTTAAAGCGATGATAGGCTACGTGCATCGGACTGTGGGTTTCATGTCTTGGTATTTTACTGGTGAATCAAGCGACTGGAGTCCAACACAAACAATAAGAATTGGTGAGGCTTCCACCTCTGACACGCCAAATCCAACAACTTCATCTCAAACAACCACTCCAACAACTATTCCAACGCCAACTTCAACACCGATTGTACCTGAAACAAACTCAAATTCAATCACTTTACCGCTTGATACCTCTGTCATAATCATTGTAGTTTTAGGAGTTATAGTAACTCTATCACTATTACTTTATACCAAACATCGAAAAACCAGTAATCCAAATCAATAGACCTTTTCCCACAGCAGGGTGTACCCACCACTCTCTATCTATTGGTCAAAAAAACGCTAACTAAATTTGTTATGATTATCTTTCTGTAAGCTATATATCGTTTAAATGTCTTTGATTATTTGATGAAGAATTTAACGAAAGCAGTTTTAGTCATTGTTTCGGTAGCCATTATCTTAAGCTTTGTTTACTTACAATTAGAGATAGAAAACCTTACGCATAAGACAAGCCCTGTAATAACACCTAGTCCATCAGAAATTAACGGTGAAACTGGAAACTATACTTTTATTGTCTATAAGTGGCAAGGTGGCAATGTAACCAGAGATATGCTTGGTGAATATGCGTCAGTAAGGGGAGCTATACGTACAGACTTAGTTTTTACTTACACCATTAATTCAGACGGTGGTCTAGTAGCTTACAACGGAATCGCTGGAGTAGGATTCAATATAGCCTTCTCCCAATTTGAAGAAGACTTGACAAAAAATAGTCATGGGTGGACAAAAACCAATGAAACTATAACACTTCCAATTGGACTTTACGGTAGCGACCAAGGCACAAATTATGCATATTTATTTTCATAATTTCTAAACTTTTCCCACAGGTATGCATACCCGCCCCTACCCATAAGAAACCACTAACTGTATGATAGAACCATAAAGAAATAATCCATAACTAACTTAGTCTATTAACTAATTACTAACAGCTATTTTATTTACTGATTATATGATTATTCAATTACTAGACTTCTAAGTCATTTAATGCTGATACAGGGGTATACCTCACACTCAGGGAAAAGGTATCTAATAGCAAACAATCAAGTTCTAAAATGAAAAATGCTGAAAATAGCCCTATGTGGAAGATTCTCGGTTATTCATAACTTTTAGCTATCGAATTAACTAAGAACTTTTTAGGAAGCGTTTTAATAACAAATTACTTAAGCAAAAATCAGCTAAATATTATATGTACTCAAATGAAAACTCAAACTAAATTGTGGGCAATCAGTTGTGCAGTAGTTATTCCAATATCACTTATTAGCTATATCCTTTCTTTGGAAAAACTGTTGACAACTAATCAATATGCCATCATTTCGATGGGATGTTTGACTGCAATCAGCGTATTTAGCTTCATGATGAACCTTAAAGAGAATACTGTCTTGAAAAAGCATAGTATTTTAATTACGTTATTTATGCTGTTAGTAATAGGAATTGTAAGCACAGTTTTTATAGCTGTCGAGTTTGACTTAACTTTTGAATTTGTGATATTTTTAGGTATTATTCTTGGTAGTTTGCTGTTTATTCCTTTAGTCGATTGGAACGGTAAGAGGAAAAAGCAAAATGCAATGACTGAGCACCCGAAATATACAAGTAAATAATAAAAATCGCAAATGACTAAGATTGTCTCTATGTGGATTTAGATGATTCCAGCTTATTCATGACTTGAGTAATTAATTTATAATCTTCACTTATGATTGAATAATTACGCTTAATTCTTAACTTGAGCATTCTAAAGGTTTCATCAGTTATCGGTTCATTGTTTAGGAACTTGGCTAGTAAATCCCTCTCTCTAGGCGAAAAGATAGCTCTTTGCATAGAGTATCACACGAAGATACGCTTATATATGTCTTTACCCGTTAAACAAGTATCACTTAAAGATACGGAGAAACAACGTATGGAAAACCAACCAAACGAACAAACCATTAAGAGCCTTTCTTTGGCAGGGATTTCTTTTGGCAGAAAAGAAAGTCCTAAAGAGTTCGAATCTCTTCTGGGCTACTTTTCCAGTACTTTGCTTTTTACATTTTTCTAGTTGCTTAAACTGTTGCCATGCATTTTTACTATTTTTATTGGCAGTTGTCTGATGAGTACTGCCTTATGTCCTCAGATACCTCTAAACGAGTCTTTGGAAAAACGAGTTAACCCAAAAATTTAAAAACAAACGTTACAAAATATTACTTTAGAGCAATTAAGGAGAAAAAAAATGCACATAAACAAATTTTTTGCAATTTTGATTTTAGTGGCATTCGCAGTTTCAACTATTGCAGCAGTACCTATACAACCAGCAGAAGCAGCAGCAACACCAACAATGAAAACCTATCCCATCGTCGATGCAATTCCTAACCCTGTCGGCGTCGGTCAAGAGACACTGCTCAAATGCGGTATCTCAGAAGCGGCCCCCTCAGCATCTTACGGGTGGACCGGAATCACCATAACCGTCGTGACACCAAGCGGCCAAACCGAAACTCTTGGTCCATTCACAACAGACTCTACGGGCTCAACCTATACTACCTATATTCCTCACGAAACCGGCAACTACACTGTAACAACAAACTTCCCCAACAATACATATCCAATAACATCCGCAGTGTCGGGAAGAACTTCACCTATACAACAAGGCACTATACTTTTAGCTAGCTCTATATCGATGACATTGGAAGTAGTCGAATCCGTTGATGTACAATTCTATCCTGGACACCCCTTACCAACTGAGTACTGGAGTCGACCGATCGACCCGCAACTCAGAGAATGGTATAGCATCTCAGGTAACTGGGTAGAACGACCATTCAACTCTTATGTCCAGTACCAAGATGACGCTCCTGAGACTCCCCACGTCTTATGGGCCAGCCAATACGAGCAGGGCGGCATATCTGGTGGCTTGTACGATGGCGACAACAACATCATTGCAGACATGTACGGTGGCGACGCATATGAAGGCAGATTCGCAAACTCAGTAGTTATCAACGGAGTACTATACTACAACACCCAAGGAAACGGCTTATACGCGCAGACCAGCATACCGGGAATACAAGCAATCAATCTACACACAGGCGAGAAACTTTGGTTCTTAAACGGAACATTCCTGAATTTTGGTCAGACGATGTTCTATCCAAGCTACAACGTTAACGGTGTATGGAACTACCTCTGGTCAGTAACTGGCAGCAACTACACAGCATACAGCACAAACGACGGCTCATTCCAGTTCATGTTCTATAACGTACCCTCAGGCACAAGAATCTGGGGTCCAAACGGAGAAATTCTCATCTATCAAATAAACTACAACGCCGGTTGGATGGCCCTTTGGAATTCATCCCTTGCAGGTCTACAAAATGCCGTTCTCGGACAACCAACTTATGGCAGCTGGGACTTCGGAACCTTAGGCATGGATTCAAGCGGCAGAGGTTCACGCGACCCAGGAGGACCAACAAACCCAACTAACGCAATAGGACAACAGATAAACTCAGCTTTCCCAGTGACAAGATGCCTAAACGGTTCACTAGACAAATGCTATTCATGGAACGTAACCATATCCAAAGGCTTGTCCTCGCCAAACTACATTAGAGCATACTACGGCGACAGAGTTGTAGGTATGACCTACAACCAAACCATGGTCCGCCTATGGGGTCTACCAATCGACAGCATAACTGCAACACGCAATGCAACCATAAACACGCAATCTATCTCAAAAATATTTGACAAGACATGGGCAGCACCATCTGAATGGCTTGAAGGTCAAAACATTCTATACTACACAGGCGCATCAAACTATGTCAAAGACGACACTTATGGCAACGGTGTCATGGCAGTATTTAGCAAAGAATTAAGAACCCACTACGGCTTTAGCCTTGTTGATGGATCATATCTATGGGCAACTGAACCTGAAAACTACCTTGACCTATATGGTTCGGGCGCTGGTGAGCACACCTGGTACTTTGCCTACGGCAAACTGTACTCAGTTGGTCTCGCAGGCATCATGTATGCATATGACCTTTCAAACGGTCACACACAATGGACCTACACACTAAAAGATCCATACAACGAACCAGTCACTGGTGAAAACTGGTGGGGCTGGATTGATTTGATCGCAGCTGGCAAAGTTTACATCGGTACACTTGAGCACTCTGCAAACAGTCCAATGCCAAGAGGCGGACCCTTCGCTTGTGTTAACGCAACCGACGGCAGTGAAATCTTCCGCATTAACGGCTTAATGCGTGAGACTCGTTGGGGCGGTAACCCAGTTATGGGTGACAGCATCATCGCAGGCTACGATACATACGACCTACGGATTTACGCAATGGGCAAAGGACCAAGCAAAACCACTGTCACAGCTCCAAACGCAGGCGTTGCGTCAGGACAAAGCGTATTAATTTCAGGCAAAGTCACCGACACTTCACCGGGTACAGCCGACACAAGCATTGCACTACGATTCCCCAACGGTGTAGCAGCAGTTTCAGATGATAGCCAAAGCCAATACATGCTCCACGTCTACAAGCAATTCGAGATGCCAACCAACACAACAGGCGTCCCAGTGTCGATTTCAGTGCTTGATGCTAACGGCAACTTCCGTGAAATCGGAACAACCACAACCGACTCCTCGGGAAGCTACAGCTTAAGCTGGATGCCAGACATTTCAGGCAAGTATACAGTCATCGCATCGTTTGCAGGCTCCAAAGCATACTACGGCTCATACGACCAAGCAGCGTTTGTAGTTGACGAACCACACGCAACCGCAACACCACAAGCGACACCTCAACCAACAACAGCAGACCTATACTTCTTACCAATGTCAATCGCAATTTTCATAGCCATTATAGTGGTCTGCATACTTAGCGTAATGTCTCTAAGAAAACGCGCTTAAACTCGAAGATAGGAAATCTATCTTTCCCTTCTTTTTTGTTTCACTTCAAGTTTGATTCTGGGCCACCATATTTTTCTGGTTGCTGTTTTTTGTTTTTTTCTTCTAGAGTAGACGAAGAGAGTCGCTGCCTACTGCATCATCTTCTGATGCGTTATGCAATACGCTTCTGTTTTGGCTTCTGAATTTCTGTCGGGTTGCTGGTTGGTTGTGGGCTTTTCTTCTAATTTGTTGCGTTAAACCCAAATATTTCGGGATCGCCTATGTTATTGGCGATCTGGATGGCTGCTAAAATACATGTTTTGCCTGATGGACGTAAACTCGCTTACACCACGATCGGACAAGGTTCACCTGTGATTTACTTTCACGGCACCGCCAGCAGCCGCCTCGAGGTATATCTTCTGCGATGTTTAGCGGAGGGTTCAGGTTTGAAGCTAATCGGCGTTGACCGACCCGGCTACGGCTGCTCCAGCTACCATCCCCGCCCAAACCTAACTGACTTTAACAACGACCTAAACCACCTGGCAGACCATTTAGGTCTAAGCGAATTCGCGATTTTGGGTTGGTCAGGCGGCGGTGTATTCGCCCTCTCATACCTCGCCTACAACCCCAAAAATGTAGCCAGATGCATAATCGCCAGCACCCCCAACTTGCCCTTCGACGTTTCAGCCGCCCACAACACCCCGCTTGCCAAGTACCTCATGAAAATCCCCAAAATCGGCGAATTAGCCATGACTCAGCTCAGCCGCCAACTCCTCAAAGCCGACGGTGACACCAAAGCTTTTTTGGCGACGCCTCAGGGCAAACAGTTGCTGCACGGCTGCTCAGAAACCGACCTCGCTTTGCTCGAAAACCCTGCGTGGGTTAGGTTGATGTATCAGTCTATGGCTGAAGCATTCCGCCAAGGCAAACCCGGCGTTAAAGCCGTAGTTGAGGAGCATCAGCTTTTTATGAAGCCTTGGAAACTACCCTTAGACAAGGTAGGCGAGGGAAAACTGTGGGTTTGGCATGGCGCCGAAGATAAAACCTGCCGAATCCAAGACGCCTACCAGATTGCCCGGCTTTTGCCTCTTGCTAAGCTAGAGGTTTTTGAGGGCGAAGGCCACTTTGTAATGTTTGAGCATCTAGCAAGGCTCGCAGCGGTTTTGCGTGGCGATTAATAATTTGGGGTTTTGGCTATCAGTTTTATATTTCGTGCGTGTACTGTTAGAGCTAAGGATGTTTGGTATGGCTGATTTGAAAGGATGCCCCTTTGGGCAGGACATGCGTAGTGACTGCAAATTCTGCGATTACGGCGACAAAAACCGCTTCGACGCCGCCTCTGGACAATGCGTAAAACGCTAATTCCTTCATAAATTAGCGCTAATGCTTTTTTAAGTTATCAAGCTTAGCCACGGCAAACGGCACAAGCATCTCATCCACATTTAAGCCCCCATGTTGCCCCAAGAAACTGAGCTTGCGCCCTTCAGGGTTAGCGAACCACACGGTTTCTTTCTTGTAGGGCAAAATCAGCAGGTTGCCTGTCCGCTCCAGAAACTGGGCGCTGGGCTTCCCTAAACCAAACAAGCCTTCCTTTACAGCTGCCGCCGTCTCGACGACTTCCGCTTTCCCTTTTAACTGAGAGGTCAGCTGCTCTTTTGCTTGGGCGAGTTTTTTTTCTTTGATGTGGAGGAAAATGTCGCGTGGGCTTCCGGTTGGGAAGATGCGTTTGTGGCTTAAGTCGACTTGTCGGTTGGTCAGGGGTTTGTTGGCGAGGTTGAGGTAGGTTGTTTCTTCTGGGTTAACTTGTACTAAGCCGTGGTCCGCAGTCATCAACAGCAGGGTTTCTTTAGCGGTTTGAGCTTCAGTTTTTTCCACAAGTTCCTTTTGGAGCAAGTGACCTATTGTTGAGATCTCTGCAGTGTACTGCTCACTTTCCGGTCCATATTCATGCGAAATCGTGTCCAAAGTGTCTATGTGGACAAAAAAGTAGCCGCCGCCCGATTTCTCAAGGTTCTTTCTGAGGTTAACAATCAAATCAGAAGTTTTCAAGGCGGGAACGACGGTGCTGCCGTCGAAAATCAGTTGGCTGCAGGCGTTGGAGGCGTTTGAAACGTGAATATGCGTGTAAGTATTGATGCCCTGTTCTTTCAGAGTTCGATGCATGCTTTTGCCGCTGAACATGAGTTTCGGCGAGAAACCCTCCTCTACAGGTTTAGTTTTCTTTCTAGAGACAAGGCGTTCAAACCGCAACGCATTCACAACGCCTACCTCTTTTAGGTATAAGAAATACTCAAAGAGCCCATGCTCCTGTGGGGTTAAGCCGGTGTTGAGGGTGGTTAAGGCGTTGGTGGTCTGGCTGGGGTAGACGCTTGTTATGGGGGCTATGTCGCCGTTTTCTGAGAGGTTGGTTAAAAACGGGTTTTGTTTGTGGTGGACTAGGAGTTGGTTGAAGCCGAAGCCGTCGATTACTAAGAGGACGATTTTGTTGGCGTTTTTTGTGTCTGTTGTTTTTAGGTGGTGGCTTAAGGGGGTGTGTTTTGGGCTGTTTTGGGCGTGGAGGAGTTTCAGGGCGAGTTGGGGGAGGTTTGAGATGCAGTCTGCTTCGTAGGCGGGTTTGATGAAGCCATTAGAGTTTTGCTGAGTCGGTTGGAGGTTTGTGGTTAGCATTTGGCTGCCTTATTTTTCGTTTGTGCTGGTTTGTTTAGCGGTTTGTTTGGGATATAGTTGTTGGTTTATTGGGTTATGTGGTTTGTTTTGGGTGCTATTCCAGCAGTTTCCAGGGGTCATCTGGTCCAAGTGAGCCGTCGCCTTTGGCTTTAACCACAGAAAGCTGCAGGTTTTTTGAACTTTGATTTTCAAGATCATGCCTGCGCCTATCTGCTCCGTAGCAAGTAGCTCTTTTGGCAACTCAACTATGACTGCCTCGCCGGCTTTTTTGGTTTTTACGATGTATTCCCGCATATTTGACCCCTACTTGGATGTTATTTGTTGTCGAAGTGTTGAGTTATTTGGGTCTTTTTTGTTTTTTGGCTCGGTCTCTTTATGTGCGTGTGGCGGCGGTTCCTATAGTAGCGCAAGACAGGCGCTTAAACGGTTTGCTTTTTTGGGACGGGTTGTGCTTCTATTGTGGTTTGGGTGTGGTTGTGGAGTTTTTTTGCGCACGCAACATCGATGCATTTTTGAAAATTTGGGAGCGGTATGGTCGGTGTGGCAGCGTTTTTCTTCACACGTCCCAACGAAAGAGCGTTTCTGCGTGTGGCAACATAACAGTGTGGAAAACTGTGGATTTGGCTTTTTTATGGTTTGAGTCGAGTTTTAGATACCGTAAGTGTCTTATGATACTTCCTTAAACGTAATAGTGCAAGTGAAACAAAAATGCATAAAGTGTGGGAGGAACTAAAAAACATCGAAGCCCAAGCTGACCAAATCCAGTCCGACGCCAAAGAAAAAGCCCGCCAAATCACCGTCCAAGCCCAAAAAGACGCCCAAACCCTGCTTGCAAGCAGTAAAACCTACGGTGCCGAGGAATCCAAAAACCGCTTCGACGCAGCCATAGCTGAAGCCAACGCTCAACGCAAACGTCAACTAGATGACGCCGAAAAAGACGCTGAGAGACTTCGGATGCAAGCAGAGAAACGCATGGATCAAGCTGTAGAAAACGTGGTTGAAGCTGTGCTACAGGAAAAAGTGGCTTGATGCAAACAACCAGATATGCTTCGGTTCTCCCCAAAATCGGCGCTGAGCGCAGCCGCTTCTTAACCGAAACCAAAATCAAAGGCCTCTGCGAAAGCCAAAACCTCCAAGACTTGGTTTCCCAACTTCGCGATTCACCCTATCAGGAACAAATCAACCGCGTCCTGGCGCCGTTGACGGGACGCAAACTTGAGCACGCGTTCAACGAAAACCTGATTGAAACTTATCTTAAAATCATCAAGTACTCGCCTCCGCGGGCAGTGCGTTTTCTTGACTTGTATTTGATGCACCTCGAAGCAGAAAACGTCAAAACGCTTGTTCGCGCAGCCAACGCCAAACTCCCCAATGAGCAGCGGCTGAGCAGGATTTACTTGTCGGTTGCGAAATATTTTGGGTCTATGGATCTGATGGAGGAAGCCGCCAAGGCGTCGGGCGTCACGCAGGTGGCGCATATCTTCAAAGACACTGTGTACGCTGAGGCGCTTAACTCGGGTTTGAAAAGCTACGAAACCACCGGTTCCCCAACAGCCCTAGACATCTTCGTTGATACTCTGCTATATGAGACGCTCTACGAGGTCTACAGTCAACTGCCCCGTGCAGAGAAACCCCACGCCGCCTTCTACGCCTCACTCTGGAACGACAGCTTCACACTACTCACTTTGCTTAGGGGGAAAAACCTCAACTACGACTCCAACCTTCTGCGCCTCGCTGTTCCGCGCAGCGCCTTCAAACTCTCTAAAAAAGAAGTTGAAGCCATAGTTTCCGCAATCAGCTTCGACAGCGCCCTTAAAGTCGTTCAGGAAACCCCCTATGCCAAATACTTCGAACGATCCGAGACCCCTGAGGAGACCGTTGCGAAGGCTGAGAAAGCCTTCCAAAAAACCCTTTTGGAATACGCCAAGAAAAGCCAAATTAGAGAAATCTTTAACATAGCTTCCACTTTGGGTTTTATCACCATAAAAGAGGCTGAAGTGCACAATTTGGTGGCGGCTGCGTTAGGTGTAGAGGCAGGCATGAAGCCGGATGCAATCCGCAGCCAACTTTGGCTTTAAGCCGCTTGTTCTTCTTTTTTTAGCGTTAGTGTGGTGTGGTTGAATTTCTGTTTGAACGGAGTGAACTCTGAGCCTGTGCCGGCATAGAATTTGCTAAACCACTCGTAAAAGTGCAGTCTCAATGTATGGATGAATACGATTAAGCCTTCCAAGGCTAAGACGGCTATGTTGCCGAATACGATGATGACGCCGGCTAAAACCACTCCTAACGCTCCAAGTGGGGTGACTAAGCCTGAGACTTGGTAAACAACCAGCAGAAGCGCCCAGTGCGCCATCAGAAGCGCCAAGATGCGGCTGTAGCTGATGGTATTGCTGAGCAAGCGAGTGAAGAAGTCTCCACCTTCAAATAGCCTGCCTGTGAGGGTGTCGGATTCCGCATGTTCAGAATCCGCGTGGCTACTTTTGGGTTTGGCTATCATCAAATATAGCGGTTTCCCAACAACCAATATGGCGAAGGGTATTACTGGCGCAAATATGGGTCCAGCAAGCCATGCGCCGAAGTTCAGTTGGTAAGTGGCGATTAGGTAGATGCCTCCGAGGTAAAACGCCATCTGCGGAGCCGCAGTTAGCAATGCGTCGGCGTAGTTGCGTTTCACCGCGAAATTCGCCAACTCTATAATTAAGCCGCTCATAATTTGCACGATTCCCACGGCTAAGCTGAATATGAGGAAGTTGAAAACTTGGTCTCCCTCAAAGGGACTAAACCATAGCGGTCCCCATGGCAATTCTATACCGAAGAACTCGCCGAAAAGTAGCCCTGCAACGCATGCTGCGGCGCCGCAGGCTGCCATTATCCAGCAGACATTTTTCATGCTCTGGTTGCCTTTTATGAGTAACGCCACCGTGGCGCCGCCCAGTAGCAGCACTAAGCCGTGGCCTAAATCGCCAAACATCAACCCGAAAAGTATGGGGAAACTAATTGCTAAAAATGGGGTAGGGTCTATCTCTGAGTATTTGGGTAACCCGTAGAGTTTTGTGATTTCCTCAAAGGGCTTCACCCAGCGGCTGTGCAGAATCTTGGTGGGAGGCTCGATTTCGTGCTCTTGAGGTTCGTTTTCCAGCACCAAAACTTTGCCCTCCAACTTTTCTGTAACCGATTGGTTGAGTTCGGTGAATTTGCTCTGAGGCACATATCCCTTGACTGTGGCGAGTCTGCCAGACTGCAAAATCTTCTTTTCAGCGTTAAGCAATGCGAGGATGTTTTCAGAGGTTTCCTTCCAAGAAACCAGCTTGTCTTTGTTTTCCTCGCCGAGCTTTTTTGTTTCTTCGGCGATTTCTTTTTGGTCTTTCTGGTTCTCTTTAATTCGCCGCTCCACTTCTTTGTGGGCTTCATTCACTTTTAGAGGCAAATCTTCCGGCAATACAAAGATGTCTGCGTGGTATGCGCGCAGGATTCGCTCGATTTCTTCTTTGTGTTTGGCGGGGGCTGCTACGGCTAGGAAGCATTCTTCTTCGCATATATGGCACCGGTTAAGGTAGAGGGGTAAGCCTGCCACTGCGGCTTCGAAGGGTTCGCAGTTTTTAGCTGGGAAACTTGCGAATCCTACATAGATAAGCTTGAGTTTTTCGATGTCGGAGAAGTCTGCGTTCATGCTCTGCATGTTTGAGAGCATTTTTTGCAGGTGGTTCAATTCTGCGGCTTTTTCTTTTAACGATGCCATTTGGGCGTCGAGGCTTTCGATTTGTCTTTTAAGCGTTAAAATGTCTTGGTTTGTGTTTTCCAGCAGCATTTGCCAGTTTTCTGCTGTAACCGCCAACTTTTTGGGTTCTTGGGCTTTGAAGATGCCGAATAAACTGGTTTTTTCTACAACAAGCTGCTTGATTAACCCGTCTGCATCTAAAATTCGTTCTTGAAGCAGTTGAATGGTTTGGTTGTACTCCGCTAGGCTTTTCTCTTCCTGCGGGGTTGTTTCAATGTGGAACTCGCCGAAGGTGTTTAATGTTTCGAGTATGCATTCGACATCTTTTTTTAAACATACAATAGATGCCGAAGTCATTCTTTCGGGTCGCAACATTTTTAACAGTTATTTTGAATCTCCTAACAGGCATTTAAAGTTATATTAGGTGCTGGCATGATTGGTTACGTGATAGGCGACAGCGACATGGTCACCGGCTTTAGGCTAGTCGGGGTTGAAGGCGCTGAGGTAGCCTCCGCGATTGAAGCAAGGCAAGCCCTAAACAAAGCATTAGCACAAGCAGACATCGCCATAATCGTCATAAGCGACGCATACTCAACGGTTCCCGCAATGAGGGACCAAATCGACAAAATCCGACAGGAACGCGTCACCCCCCTAATCGTTGAGCTCCCCGGCAGCAGGGGACCCTCAAATGGCATCCCAATATCCGATACAATAAGCAAAATCTTAGGTATCAAAATATAGAGGTAACCAAGAAATTGAGCACTAAAACCGGTGTCGCAGCAATAGCCGACGAAGTAATCGGCGATGTTCAAAAAGAAGCAGAAGCCGCCCTTTTAAACGCAGAAAACCAAGCAAAAGAAACCCTGCGCATAGCCAAAGAAGAAGCAGACCAAAACTACCGCACCATAGTCGCCGAAGCCAAAGCAAAATCTGAAGCGGAAAAACGCAAAATCGCCTCCGTAACCGAAGTCGACATTCGCAACCGCCTGCTACAGACCAAAGAAGAACTCGTTGACGAAGCCTTCCAAAAAGCGCTGCAGAAACTCCGAGCCTTCGCTCAAACCGAAGAGTACCGCACTTACCTCCTCACGTCCATCGAGGAAATCGCCAAAAAGATTGATAAAAAAAACCTTGTTGTTGAAGTTAACGCCAAAGATAAAGAGTGGTTAACCTTGGATACGCTAAAAAGTGCCTCAAAAAAACTTAATGTTCAATTCCAAATTTCGCCGCAAACCGACGATTTCATTGGCGGCTGCAAAATACACAGTGCGGATGGAAAAATCGTTTTTGACGGCACCCTTGACAATAAGTTAGCTGAACTAAAACCCCAGCTGCGCACCGAAATCGCAAGGCAACTCTTCGGAGGCAAAAACTAGTGACGGCGCAAGGCAAAGTTGTCCGCGTCGCTGGTCCCGTCGTTGAAGCCGAAGGCTTAACCGAAGCAGTAATGCACGAGATGGTTGAAGTCGGCAAAGACGCTTTAATCGGCGAAATCATCCGCCTCAAAGGCGACCACGCAACAATCGAAGTCTACCAAAACACCTCCGGATTAAAACTAGACGAACCCGTCGTAGGGACAGGCAGTCCCCTCTCCGTCGAACTAGGCCCCGGCCTTGTCGGCAACGTGTTTGACGGCATTCAACGCCCACTTGAAACCCTTAAAGAACTCACAGGTCCCTTCATCAAGCAAGCCCGCAACGTAACTGCCCTTTCCAGAACCAAAAAATGGACTTTCAACCCAACCGCCAAAGTAGGCGCAAAACTTGTCGGCGGCGACATCTTAGGTACAGTAAAGGAAACCGACCTTGTCGAGCACCGAGTCATGGTTCCCATTAACGTGTCAGGCAAACTTGTTGATCTCGCCGCCAAAGGCGACTTCACCGTGACCGACACTATAGCCATACTGGAATCCGATGGCAAAAAAATTGAAGTGCAAATGCTCCAACGTTGGCCCGTGCGGCAACCACGCCCACATACCAAACGCCTCTTCGCCACTGAACCGCTCATCACAGGGCAACGTGTCATCGATACCTTCTTCCCCATAGCTAAAGGCGGCTCAGCATCCATCCCAGGGCCGTTTGGCGCAGGCAAAACCGTTACACAGCAGCAGCTGGCGAAATGGTCCGACGCCAACATCGTCATCTACGTGGGCTGCGGCGAACGCGGCAACGAAATGGTCGATGTCCTCGACAGCTTCCCTAAACTGCTTGACCCAACCACAGGGCACCCATTGATGGAACGCACAATCCTAGTTGCAAACACAAGCAACATGCCTGTCTCCGCCCGTGAAGCCAGCATCTACACAGGCATCACCCTCGCCGAGTACTACCGCGACATGGGCTACGCCGTGGCGTTGATGGCAGACTCAACCAGCAGATGGGCAGAAGCACTCCGTGAAGTTAGCGGCAGACTTGAAGAAATGCCCGCTGAAGAAGGCTTTCCAAGTTATCTACCCTCCCGCCTAGCAGAATTCTATGAACGCACAGGCGTTGTCGAAACCTTGGGCAGCAACAACCGTGTCGGTTCAATCTGCGCTATCGGAGCCGTATCTCCCCCAGGCGGAGACTTCTCAGAACCTGTCACCCAGCACACCAAACGCTTCACCCGGGTGTTTTGGGCGCTTGACGCTGAACTTGCAGACGCTCGTCATTATCCCAGCATCAACTGGATGGCAAGCTACAGCGGCTACATCGCTGAACTCGCCGGTTGGTGGCACACTAACGTGGATGAAAACTGGAATAAGTACCGTGAAGAAGCCATGCGCATCTTGCAGGCAGAGGATGAATTGAAAAACATTGTCAAACTAGTAGGCCCCGAAGCCTTACCCGACAAGCAGCGCCTCATACTAGAAACAGCTCGCATCATCCGCATTGCTTTCCTCCAGCAAAACGCACTTGATGCCATCGACACCTACTGCTCGCCTGAGAAGCAGTTTAAAATGCTTAAAATCATCGTGGACTTCCACCACCTAGCTGACGGCGTCGTCACCAAAGGTGCACCCATTTTTAAAGTCACCGAGTTATCCGTCACCGAAGACATCATGCGCATGAAAAGCGGCATCCCCAACGACCAACTAAAGAAACTCGACGACTTAGAACAGAAAATGCAGGACGAAATAGCTCGCTTAGAGGCAACATTGAGGTAAAGTTTATGTCAGGTTCAGGTTTAGAGTACAAAGGTCTCCAATCAATCAGCGGACCCATCATTGTAGTAGAAAACGTCAAAAACGTCGCCTACGACGAACTCGTCTCCGTCAAATCCCAAACTGGCGAAACTCGCCTAGGAAAAGTCATCCAGGTCACTCAGAAAGCCGTCACCGTGCAAGTCTTTGAAGGTACAACTGGTTTGTCGCTGTCACAGACCCGCACCCGCTTCCTCAACCACTCTTTGGAGGTTCCCGTCTCTACCGAAATGCTAGGAAGAGTCATGAACAGCTTCGGTGAACCCATCGACGGGCACCCGCGGTTCTTCACGGAAGAAAAACGAGACGTTAACGGTTTCCCACTCAATCCCACCGCACGTGAGTACCCAAAAGACTTCATCCAAACCGGCATATCCGCTATTGACGGCTTAACCAGCCTCGTGCGCGGCCAGAAACTCCCTGTTTTCAGCGGCCCCGGCTTATCCCACAACGAACTCGCCGCCCAAATTGTTAGGCAAGCGCAAATCAGAAACGCCAACGAACCATTCAACATAGTCTTTATCGCCATGGGCTTAGAACACGATGACGCAGCGTTCTTCAAGAAAAGCTTCGAAGAAACCGGCGCCATCAAAAATGTCGCTATGTTTCTAAACCTCGCGGACGACCCACCCGTGGAACGTATCATCACGCCCCGTGCAGGATTAACATTAGCCGAATATCTTGCTTTTGAGCAGGACAGCCACGTACTAGTCGTCATGACGGACATGACCAACTACTGTGAAGCACTTCGCGAAGTCAGCGCTTCGATGGAGGAAGTTCCCAGCCGCAAAGGCTACCCCGGCTACATGTACAGCGACCTTGCAAGCATCTACGAACGTGCAGGCAGAGTCACAGGCAAAAAAGGCAGCATCACCCAGATGCCCATTTTAACCATGCCAAACGACGACATCACCCACCCCATCCCCGACTTAACCGGCTACATCACAGAAGGCCAAATTGTGTTAAGCCGCGGCTTAGAAAAACAGGGCATTTACCCACCCATTTACATCTCCACCAGCCTATCCCGATTGATGAAGGACGGCATTGGCAAAGGCAGCACGCGAGAAGACCACGCCAACGTCTCCAGTCAACTCTACAGCGCCTACGCCCAATACAACTCAGTCAAGTCGCTGGTAACAATCATCGGCGAGGAAGGCTTAGGAGTAAGAGACAAAGAGTACCTCCGCTTCGGCGAACGCTTCGAAAAAACGCTCATAAACCAGGGCAAAACCGAGAACCGAACCATCGAGCAAACCCTTGACATCGCATGGGACGCACTATCCGACCTTCCTGAGGAAGAGTTAACCGCTATCAAACCAGAGTATATCCAGAAGTATTTACCTAAAACGGACACTGAGGTTTAACCTTAAGTTATGTCTTCGGAGAACATTAGTCCCACAAGAATCAACTTGATTCAGACCAAGAAAACCCTGAATTTGGCTGAGTCGGGACGGGAAGTACTGGAACGTAAACGTGACATTTTGTTGCGTGAGCTGCGTAGCTCCGTGTTTGATTCAGAGCGCACCCGACAGGACCTTGTGGAGGAACTCGCCAAAGCTTACGAGAGTTTGAAGGCGGCAAACATGGCTAAAGGCTCCGAAGCCATCGCTAACACCGCCATGACCAGTAACCGCCAAGCAGAATACCTTATCGACTACCGAAGCATCATGGGCGTCGCCGTGCCAGTTGTAACTTATCAAGCGCATAACGACCTTAAACCCGACTACGGTTTTGCCAACACCAGCGCCGAACTCGACCGCGCCTTCAAACACTTCGCCAAGGTGCTAGAGATTCTGGGGCACCTCGCCAAAGCAGAGGGCACCACTTTCCAAATCGCCAACGACGTAAGCCGAACTCAACGCCGAGTTAACGCCCTCAACCACGTCTTAATTCCCCGCTACCGTAACACCGCCAAATGGATAGAACTTGTTCTTGAAGAGAAAGACCGCGAAGAATTCGTACGAACCAAAAAAATCAAATCTATGATTAGAAACCGCCAAACGGAGAATGAGGAATATGAAGAAGTATAGTTCGGAAGAAATACAGAAAATTCTTGTTCCCACCGACGGCTCCGACTACAGCATGCGCGCCGCCGAATACGCCATATCAGTCGCCAAACTACGTGACGCCGAAGTTATGATTGTGTTCGTGGTGGATGAAATCGTCATAGACCAATTCGCCAAAGTTACGGACCGCGAAG
The DNA here is from genome assembly GCA_963716035.1 of uncultured archaeon. Lineage (GTDB taxonomy): Archaea > Thermoproteota > Bathyarchaeia > Bathyarchaeales > Bathycorpusculaceae > Bathycorpusculum. Next base: position 1,205,059 of record OY970286.1, read on the forward strand.
CTGTGGAAGGCGAATTGAAGAATGACGGGCAACGTTACACCCGTTATGCTTTGGGATTAGCAGAGAAAGAAAAAGTCAAAGCTACTTCGTTACTGGTTAAGGGGCGCCCGTTTGAGCAGATTGTGAATTTGGCTAAGAGCTTCAATGTGGATTTAATTGTTATGGGTACCTATGGGCACCGAGGTGCTGAACGGATCTTGATTGGAAGTGTTACCGAGCGTGTGATTGAATATTCGCCTTGCCCGGTGCTGGTCATAAAGTAGGCTGCGTGGACTGCTATGCCGTCTTCGGATAAGTTGGAAGCTGACTACGCCAACCTGTTAAGAAAAGTTGAATTGCAAACCGCCTCTGACATCGAAAAAGTTAAGGCTGAGCTTTTAGCCCTAAAAACCCAGGCGGAAACCTCCCCTGCCAGCGGTTAATTGCCTAATTAATCTTGAGAAGAATTGGCAAATAAGAAAAAACTTAAATGCACAGCAACAGTGTGCTATTGAATAGTATAGGAGTTTGACGTAACTTGAAACGTAAACTATTGCTGTTCGTGTTACTTCCGCTTGTGCTCCTACCACTTATGGGCATGGCTGCAGCTGCAACCGTTCAAACGGTACAAAATCAAACCACCTCCACCTCCGCTGGTTCATACGACAGAGTCGCCATCGCATTCGCCGCCGCATTAGCCATCAGCCTCCCCGGTTTAGGTGCGGGCCTCGCCATTTCGTCTGCTGGTAGCGCCGCAATCAGTGCTTTAGCTGAGAAGCCTGAAACCTTCTTCAGAAGCTTCCTGATTGTCGCTTTGGCAGAAGCGTTGGCAATTTACGGTTTAATTATGGGTATTTTGCTGTGGCTTAAACTTTAAGCCCCCAAATTTCTTCATAGTTTAACCGTACAAAAAAATTTTTTATATTAACAAAAGAAAACGGCTGGATTCATTGCTTACTGCTGCTGGGTTGTTTCTTGGTTTTTCCGGTTGGTTACTGCAGCATGCTTAGACATTGATGCAGCGATTTCGGTGGCTTTAACCATCGCATCCACCCCCCACAGCAACGCTCCAATAGGATTCTGCGCAGCATACTGTGCTGCTTGCTCTCCGTTTTTTGCATAATTGTCTGCGCCTGCAACCGCTGCGAATTTCTGCAGCGTGCTTGTCAATGCTTGAGCGGAGGATTCCTCGTTGGGAAAAATCATGCCCGCCAACACAGCGCTTATTAAACGCCTGTACTGGGCGTCAGTTTTGGTTTTTTTTCCCATCGCAGCAATCCACTGCAGCCAAGTAGGGTTAAAATTGCGGTTCCGCAGCAACCGCAAAACTAATTCGGACACTTTGAAGCCGCCGCCGTACTCGTAACTAAGCCGGCGCGGGTAGCCGTTTAGCATTAGCATGCTAAAGTTGCTGTTTTGCATGCACCACTTAGCTGTGTCCGCAGCCCATTTCGCGCTTTGCAGCCCCATTTGGATGCCTTCGCCGTTGTACGGGTTCACAAGCCCCGCTGCCAGCCCGATTAGCATGACTCGGTCTCCTGTCAGGGGCGCTTGGGGGTCGTTGAGGTTTAACACGCCGACTTCGATGGGGCCCACGATTTTGGCGTTTTTGAGGCGTAGTTTCATGCCCTCATCGTTTTCAATCAATTTCATAAGTAAAGTTTCGGGGTTCTCCGCTGGGGGCGTGCAACCTAACGCTGTGCCCACGCCTACGTTTGCTGCTTCTTCGCCTGCGGGGAACAGCCAACTGTAGCCTGGCAAGCAGTTGCCGCTGTAGTAAAGGTTGGCTTCGCTTGCTTGACCTGCTACACCCTCAAAGTAGGCCCTCGCCACTACTGCACGCTCCTGGCTTGCCCACTCTGCCCCTCTAAGTAAGCGTCCAACCGTGGAGTTTGCTCCATCTGCGCCTACAAGCAACCGCGCCCTTAGTGTGCGCATTTCGCCTTTATGGTCTGCCAGAACAGTAACCCAGTTTTTCTCCACCATGTAACTGATTAGTCGGGTTTCTTCTTCGACTTTTGCGTTCGCCGCCTTTGCTAAATCCAAAATTATGCCGTCGAGGACTTTTCTGGGAAAAACAAGAGCATATTTGGGCATGTCTTCGACTTGGGGGAAGACGCCAGCGGCGAGTTCTTTGCCACTTAAGTAGATGGTTGCTTTATCCACGACGTTGGCGGTTTGGAAGGCGGGGTGCTGGGTGGCGCTCATTTTTTCCAGTTCCTGCAGTGCTGCGGGGCTTACGAGTTTTCCGCAGGTGCTGTTTAGGGGTAGTTGCTGTTTTTCGATGATTGTGACTTTTAATCCGGCTTTTGCCATGTAGTAAGCTGCTGCGGCTCCAGCGGTTGCTGCTCCCACGACTAGTACGTCGCAGTCGAGAATTTTTTCCACATTTATGTTTTCAGGTTGTGCTGTGTGGTTTGTTGATGCCATGGGTACCCCTCTCTTGGTTGTTAGGTGTGTATCCACGTTATTAATAATTTGTCGCTCCGCATCAGTAAGCGTTTTTAGGTGTTGGCGTTTTTCCAGCGGTGTTTGTTGCCGTTTTTAGGGGAATTAAGTAGCCGGTAGAAGGCGACTTTGGCAAAGTCTGTTATTATGAACAGTAGGAACGCGTATCCCCAAACAATCAATGCTAACCCCCAACCCATAGCTGGCAGCAAAATCCCGTAGACGGTTATTACTGTTGCCGTTAGCTGGGTTGCAATCACTGCTAGGAGTAAGGGTCGGGCGGGTTTAACGGACCAGAAGTGTCCTTTGGTTCTGGCGACAAACACTGTTAGGTGTCCTGCGACTGAGAGTTTAAGGTAAATAAACGACTGCAAAACCAGGGGGTCGAGTTTGAACACTTCGGTTCCGAGGTAGAGAATACCAAATGATGAGAACACGCCTATGATGCCTAAGAAGGTGGCTACCGCCAGCAGTACTCGCATGTCCCATTTTTCGGGGGTGTTGGAGTATTTGACGTTGTCGTAGGCGATGGTCATGATGGGTAAATCGTTTAGAACCGCAAGCAGCACTATCATGAGTGCAGTTACGGGGTAAAACTGGAATGCGATGATGGAGAAAGTGATGAATAATAGAACTCGGATGGTTTCAGCTATGCGGTAAATGCCGTAGTTGGTCATACGCTGAAAGATTTGGCGACTCTGCTTAATCGCGTCGATAATAACCGATAATCCAGGTTTGGTTAACACGATGTCGGCGGCGGATTTCGCTGCATCTGTTGCGCCCGCCACTGCAATTCCCACATCTGCCTCTTTAAGCGCCGGCGCATCGTTAACGCCGTCGCCCGTCATCCCAACAATGTGCCCTTTGTTTTGCAGGAATTCTACAATATGGTACTTGTGTTCTGGGAAAACCTCTGCGAAACCATCTGCTTGTTCCACTATTTTCTGTGCGTCAGCTTCATGTTTGTTCAAAAATGCTTCTGGCAGAACAATTTTTTTCCCGAGTCCCACCCGGGACGCTATTTCTCTGGCAATAGCTATGTGATCGCCTGTTACCATCTTAACCTCCACCCCCATCTCCTGTGCGGTTTTGAGGGTTTGCGCCGAGTCTTCCCTAGGTGGATCGTAGAGTCCAATTAAACCTACAAACTGCCATTTCTCGTCTTTGCCTGTGACAGCTACGCCTAATGCGCGGTTGCCTGTTTTTGCAAGGTCATCAACTTCTTGCTGTACCTGTTTAGTCAGGAGGTCTTCGTTTTGGGTGAGCGCTAAAACTACTTGGGGGGCGCCTTTGGTTACTTTGAAGCTTTCGCCGTTTTTTTGTGTGATTTGGGCTTCGGTTCTTTTGGAGACGGGGTCAAAGGGTTTGAAGTTGCTTATTTTGTATCGTTGAGCATCTTGTTCTATTGTGGCGGTGGCTTTTGCTTTTTTAACTATTGCTTTGTCGATGGGGTCTGGGTCTTCTTCTCTGGAGGCGAGCATGCCATAGAGAAGCGCTTGGTTTTCGTTGAATTCATTAAAGGTTTTGACTGCGCCGACTGTTAGCTGGTTTTCTGTTATGGTACCTGTCTTGTCCGAACATAAGATGTCCATTCCCGCCATCTCTTCGATGGCTACCAGTTTGCTGACTATGGCTTCTTTTTTTGCGAGGGCGATGGCGCCAATAGCCATGGTGACTGAAAGGACAGCCGGCAAGGCAGCGGGGATAGCTGCGACGGTGAGGACTAATGCAAACTGGATTAATTCCAGGATGTTTTCTCCTCTAAAGGTTGAAACAATGAAAATCAATATAACCAGCATAACCGCCAGCACGATGAGGTAGTCGCCGATTTTCACGATGGCTTTCTGAAAGTGGCTTCTTGTTTGCGCTTCCTCGACAAGTTTGGTGGTTTTTCCAAAAAATGTTTTGGAGCCAGTGTTTACCACAACTGCGTTCATTTCGCCTTGGCGCACTGTGGCGCTTGCGTATCCGACGTCGGATTTGTGCTTCTCAACCGGTAGGGATTCGCCTGTTAGGGCGGATTCGTCTGTTAAGAGGTAGTCGCCGTCGATTAGTTTAACGTCTGCGGGGATGATTTCCCCTATTCTTAGGCGAACGACATCTCCGGGCACGAGGTTTTTGGCGGGTTCTTCTCTCCATTTGCTATCGCGTAGAACGCGGGCGGTTAAAGCAAGTTTTTGTTTGAGCATTTCTATGGCGTTGTCTGCTTTGTGTTCCTGCCAGAAACCCACCACAGCATTTATCATAAGCAGCATAAGGATGATGGCGAAGTCCGACCAGTGCGCTATAATCGCTGACATGGCGATGGCGGCTTCAATCATAAATGGTATAGGTCCATAGAAGTAGCTGAGGAACTTTCTAATTGGATTCTTCTTTTTCTCTTGGATTTCGTTTGGTCCGTACTCTTTAAGCCGGTTTTCTGCCTCAGAAGTGGACAGCCCCGTCTCCTGGGTTTCTAGTTTCTCCATTAGGTCTTTGATTTCGATTTTTTTGGTTTCTTCGGTGGAGACGGAGTTTTTACTCAAGACATGTTGCCTCAGCTAAAAATAGACTCTCTTGGAGTTACTGGTAGTTTATGCCCCAGATATGCATGGTTGATAGGTTATCTGTTTTAAGGTGCCCTATCAGCTCAAGGGTTACCTTAGCGTTTAGGTGGATTAACTGGTAGACATTTTCAACCAGAAGCAAATGAAGTTTTAAAGCTTCAAAGCCCCCATCTTCAAAGTTTCTTAATATTTTGAAGTAGGTTTTCGGCATGGCCAAGCCGTAATCGGTCCATGGATCCCTTCTTTTCATCCTTTTCACAATTTTTCCTAAGGCGTAAGTAATGCTTTGCTGAGGGGTTAGATAGTTTTCCCAAATGCATTCAATAATGAATGTTTCACGGCCTCTTACGGCTGTTACTTCCAGCGTTAACCCGTTTGGGTCTATATCATGGTATACTTTGTATCCTTTGTTTTCTAAGTGGTCTTGAAGGCTTGATAGAGTATCTCCTTGGGTTAAACTCAAAATGTTTTCCTCTTTAACGAATTTTTTTCCATGGTTTCTGGTTCAAAACGTTAGGTCAATAAGCAATGCGCTTTCTTGTGCATAATATTTTGTTGTTACATCTTGAAGTCACAAGTGCCCACAAAATTTACATTTCTTTCTAGGGCACCTAAAATCGAGACTTAATAATTTTAGTCGTCGATGGATTCTATCATTTCTTTGCCGCAACACCATGGCGCTTTTTCGATGTTGCGTTTAACGTCGCCAGTGCGTGAGACTTCGAATTCAGAACGGGTTTTTTTCCCGCATTTGGTGCAAATGAAGGTTGGCATACCTTTGTTTTTAGGTGAATAATAAATAAGTGTATCCTAAACTGAATGACGGGTTAGCGTTTGGACGTAAACACGTTTTTATCTCGTTATAGGCAAAATTATGTTGAGAAGAAGAGAGCAAGGTTAACTTAAAGGCAAGCAGAACGATTTAGGAAGAGAGAGGGGAAACACTTGCCTGCCTTTAAGTTAATCTTTTCCTCTTACACATTATTAGCTGCTAGACTCTTAAAAGAAAATGTGACTGCACCAATACAACCACAAACCAAAAAGAGGCGTTAGGCGGGTTTAGCCACGCGCCATTCGCCGGACAAACCAAAAATGTTACTCGCAGTTTCCCCGGCGTTGGCAGCCCAACCCGCCTAACATGTCGGGCACCATTGACTTCTTTTCCACACAATAATCTTTAAGCCAAAATACAATAAAAGACAATGTTGGTTGCTGCTCGCAGTAACAAAGCGAAAGATCATCTGGGATGTGTTGTGATGAATGTACCCCAATCTAGCGCCAAAACTTTGCATCGCGGACGCTTTTATGACCCAATCTACATTCTCTAGATTGAAGAATACTTTACATGGAGCACAACGAAGCACTTAACTACTTAATCGAAATCAAAGATGCCTGCCAATCTCTTAACCAAGAGGACCTCCACCAAATTGAAATCAGAACAAACATCCAGTACGCCGTCGGCTGCACCATTCTGAATCGATCTCTTCTAAATAGTGTTTGTAAAAGGCAAATCTTCTCAATCGCCCAAAAGTACTGTCTAGCCATGGGAGAAGAACGTGAGGGTCTGCTGATTTACCAGCCAAAAACAGTATTTCCCGCTTTGGAGTAAACTTTTTTCTGTCAGTGGGTTGGCAAGCGTAGCCCGAAGAAGGGTCGTTTGCCTACTATTTTTCTTCCAGTTTTGGCGGTGCGGCGCAGTCACATATGCTGATATTGGGTTGTGCGGTTAGCCGAGGTGTGTGGAGGTGAATGTTTGTCTAAACCTTCAAGTTCAAACATGTCCCAGCTGGAGCCAAAAATGACTTCAGACGGAAAATTTCAATGTAGCGCCGACAACCAAACTTTTAACACCTGAGACGAATACGATCGCCACATCAACCAGGCGCACATGAGCAGCAGCAACCGAAGCAACAAATGGTAACACAAATTGCTCCACCAAAAGTAACCATGTTTTTTGTTTCAATAACCCAATTTTTAGGAGAAAAAGGGAAATGAAACATTTTTCTTGCCCTTTATGCCTCGAAGACTACCGCACTACAGAGGCGTTGGTTGTACACACTACCTTACTACACCCGCAATACATGAAGTGTATGCATAATAGCCGGGCGGCGGCGGAATGTGTTAAACACAAACACCTAACCTGAAGTAGTGCTGGGGAAGCCTTTGAAGAGACCCTATTATCTGTTAAGCGAGTGAAGACGCTAAAAACAGGTACTCTTTAATTCAAATTAGGACCTACTGATAAGACTGGGAAAGGCCGAATCTCTTGCTATTCTCCTTAACGCTCAGTCAACGTTTTTGCGGCTTTTAGGCGTGATTTTTGCCGGAATGTTGACTATTAGGTGAGGCAGGCTGTTTAAAGCTGACAGCAAGCAGAAAACTTCATGAACAGCCAATATTCGCCAGTCGCTTCAGTGGAGAACAAACAAACTTTTCGCACAGCAATCCACTGGAGCGTTACAGAGGCTGCTTTTTTGCAACCGCACTTTTAGCAGCAGCTACAAGTACACCCCAACCCGAACAGACGCACACACCAAAACATAATGTGCCCTTTTTTTCTGATTGGTGGATGAAGTGGTAGGCGGCAACTCTCTTCTTCTACTCTATTAAAAATCCGAATCATTCTGCTGCGCAGAGTTTCTTCCCCCGCATCTTCGGCTGTTTTTGCGGCGGGCGCACATTTTAAGTGCTCCTTTTTGGGGGTTAAGTGGGTTTTCATGGGAAAGTCCATCAGAACCGGGTCTTTTGGGGGTAAACCTGTTTTTGCAGAAACATATGGGAAATGTTAAAAACTAAACATTAGAGTTATTGTGTGGTGTTATTGGGTTCATTTGTGCGGTGTCAGCTTCTAAACCGTGCTTCCTATGGGGTTGAAAGAAATCTTTATATGGTGCACTCGCACTTCTAAGTGAAAATAGCTACTATCAAGCCCCGCAATTATCACATGGCGGCGGCTCAACCCGTACCGTAACGGCGACTCGCCTGATGGAATGATGGTGTTGGCCTCCAATTGCGGGGACACGTATGTGGACCTGATAAATTGCTCTATTAGGTCTGAATTGGGCTTTGACGTATAGAGTGGAATGTTTCTCCCTCCAAATCCAGTTAAGTAACTGTAATGCGAGGAAAAATGTGCTTTAAAAATATTCGTACCACACAAAAAACAAAAGATCCGACAAGTCAGCATGGAGTGCATAACTCCGGTTGATCCTGCCGGACCCCACTGCTATCGGGATAGGACTAAGACATGCCTAGTCGCGTGCTTCAGCCAAAACGAGGCACGGCACACAGCTCAGTAACACGTGGCTAATCTGCCCTTGGGACGAGAATACCCCCGGGAAACTGGGGCTAATTCGCGATAGGTGATGAACACTGGAATGTGTCCCCACCTAAAAGATCCTGCGTTATGCTCGTAGGTATCGCCCAAGGATGAGGCCGCGGCCGATCAGGTTGTTGGTGAGGTAATGGCTCACCAAGCCTTTTACCGGTGCGGGCCGTGGGAGCGGGAGCCCGGAGATGGGTACTGAGACAAGGACCCAGGCCCTACGGGGCGCAGCAGTCGCGAAAACTTTGCAATACACGAAAGTGTGACAGGGCTATCCCGAGTGCCATCCGCTGAGGAAGGCTTTTACCCAGTCTAGAACGCTGGGGGAATAAGGAGAGGGCAAGTCTGGTGTCAGCCGCCGCGGTAATACCAGCTCTTCGAGTGGTGTGGATGTTTATTGGGCCTAAAGCATCCGTAGCTGGCTAAGTCAGTCCCTTGTTAAATCCACCGAATTAATCGTTGGATCGCGGGGGATACTGCTTGGCTAGGGGACGAGAGAGGCAGACGGTATTTTCGGGGTAGGGGTGAAATCCTATAATCCCGGGAAGACCACCAGTGGCGAAGGCTGTCTGCCTAGAACGCGCCCGACGGTGAGGGATGAAAGCTGGGGGAGCGAACCGGATTAGATACCCGGGTAGTCCCAGCTGTAAACGATGCAGACTAGGTGTTTGGACGGCCACGTGCCGTTCTAGTGCCGCAGGGAAGCTGTTAAGTCTGCCGCCTGGGGAGTACGATCGCAAGATTGAAACTTAAAGGAATTGGCGGGGGAGCACCACAAGGGGTGAAGCTTGCGGTTTAATTGGAGTCAACGCCGGAAATCTTACCGGGAGCGACAGCAGTATGAAAGCCAGATTAAAGGTCTTGCTAGACGAGCTGAGAGGAGGTGCATGGCCGTCGCCAGTTCGTGCCGTGAGGTGTCCTGTTAAGTCAGGCAACGATCGAGACCCGCGTCCTCTGTTGCTACCAGCCTTGTGCTGGGCACACTGAGGAGACCGCCACTGATAAAGTGGAGGAAGGAGCGGGCCACGGCAGGTCAGTATGCCCCGAATCTCCCGGGCCACACGCGAGCTGCAATGGCAGGTACAATGGGTTCCGACCTCGAAAGGGGAAGGCAATCTCGAAAGCCTGCCGTAGTTGGAATTGAGGGTTGAAACCCACCCTCATGAACATGGAATCCCTAGTAATCGCGTGTCACTCAGCGCGCGGTGAATACGTCCCTGCTCCTTGCACACACCGCCCGTCGTTCCATCCGAGTGACTCTTGGGTGAGGTGCCGTCTAATTGGCGGTATCGAATCTAAGTTTCACAAGGAGGGAAAAGTCGTAACAAGGTGGCCGTAGGGGAACCTGCGGCCGGATCACCTCCTAAGTAATAAGCATTCGTGCTTAATTGGAGGAGCAAGGAGAATACATCAACCAGGCTATACGTCAAAGCCCCACTTTAGCAGCTTTAGAATGAGCGTAAGAAGGAAAATGGGTTTCAAAAACTTCCTTTCTTAAATTCTAATTTTTAAGTTTTAAACCGCACGTTTTCTTTGTCCTTAGAAATTCGGTTGCTTCTCAAAGTACCCTTCATTAAAATTTTAAGGGTGAAAACATCAAACTGACGCCTAAATAATAGCTAACCGTTTAAAAGCTTAAATCTAAAAGTCACAGTAATGACTCAGTATTCAGGTTTCTGCATGAGTTCGCAAAAAGTAAATCCCACCTTAGGAAACACTTACAAACTGGTTGTAAGGACAGTCAGTTCTAAAAAGGATCCCGTAAAAAATGTTAATGTTAAGGTCTTCCGATTAGAGAAAGAACCTATTTCTGTTGAGCAGTGGACTGAGAACCTCCGAAATGGCTCTCCCTTTAAGAGGTTAATATCCTCGCAAAGTACAGACGCTACTGGGACATTAACAGTCGAACTTGTGGCGGGTGTCTACGATGTTGAGGTCGAGAAATATGGTTCTAAAGTTTGTGAAATTGAAGAGGATACGGAAGTTGTCTTTGTTGAAGCTAAAAAGCATTGGTGGCAATAATCGAAGGTCGTGCTGTTAGGCTGTGACATAGCAGGCTACGAAATGTTCTGCTATCTGGATTTGATCGGTTGTGAGTGCTTGGCCATTGTATACTTGCTGTAGCATAGTTGTTATTTTTTTGACATCTTCCACTGTTAAATCAACAGATAATCTATTTTTATTATAATCTTCTACTATTTTTGATAGGCTGTTAATGTATTTTCTATTTGCCTTGACACTTTCACGTTTCCTTCTAAACTCCTCAAACCACTTTGAAATGTTTCGCTTTGTCAAGTTATTTATGCAGCCGTTTCCTACGTAGAGCTTCTCGCCATCATCACTTTCAATAACTGAAACCTCAAAAAGTGGATAGTTCCCGCATAAATCACAGCTCATGTGAGGCACCGCAACGTAATCGTCGACTAAATGAAATGTTTTGTTTTTGTACTTAAACGAGGGGATACTTTTCAGATATGTGGCTACTGCTTGGTCTAACTCAAACAAAACATCATCAGTTTTTGACAAATTTTCCATCCTTCATTTTCAACTGGGCGAAAGCAATAGACAAACACGTCTATAGCTGCTATCCGAATTATATTGGTACATAGAGTGCATGCTAGTACTTACAGTTATCAGTTTAATTGAAAATCTATTTGACAAAAACAAGGCATCTCTCTAAATTGGTTGGTTTGAGATAACTATCAACTCTTTTATCAAGCGGGCCCTTAGCAAATACTCTGAGATTCTATCTAAGCCTTCGACTAAAGAGGCAGCGGAAAGGTGGGTTCCGTCTTGCCTGTAGCACTGTAATTAAATAAGGTTTGTATTTTTCCTCTGGCAGTTAGGCGTTTTTAGTTTTGTTTTTTACCCGTACCAAAAGAGCCGACGCAATCGCCAACCCCAACAACAACGCCAGAACTCCAAGAGGGGACGAAATCTCTGGAACCGGACCGCTCACCACAACATTTGCATACATGCCCAACTCTATGTGACCCGGCTGAGTGCACACATAGTAAAAGTTGCCTGTTTGATTGGCTGTGAATGTAACGCTGCCTGAACCTCCGGGTGGAATATAGTTGGTTATGTCGATACCTGCTCCAAACAGGGGTGTATTGCTGACTGCTTTTGTACTTACAATTTCCCAAGCGTGTGGCGTGGTGGAGTCAACATTGTAAACTGTCATGGTGTAGGTTGTGCCCTCTTGCAGGTTGAGCGTTGGACCAGGCGAGGTTATATTATCGGGCGTTTCCCCGAACCCATAAAGCATTGTACCACTTGCACCACTGGTTAGTGGCCCCTCGTAGAGAACTAAATCCGTTCCTGAACTTGTAGCCGAAGGCTTCGGAGTAGATGTTGCCGAAGTCGTTGGGTTAGAGGTAGGTGGATAACTGTAACTTGGGTACTGCGCCTGTGATGTCTCCGTAACTGTCAAACTTAAAAGCAAACCAACAAAAACAAACATGCAAAATGCTAAAACTCGTCGTTTAGTCATTAAAATTTCCTCAACTATCTGGAAATAATTTAGCCTATTAAAAGCTATTCAAAACGGCACTCTAAACCGCCTGAATCTCTAACTACGACAACCAAAACCTTACCGAAAAATCATCTATTGACTAAAAAAATGGCGTGAATTTGGTTAAGGTGCGGCGCGTTAAAATGCTATGATAGTGTAGCTCTAACTCTATGTCGAAGCCATAATCAAAATTGTAGTTAGGTGTCCCCGTTAAGCGAACGTTGGTTTGTCTGTATTTCGGTTAAATAGATTCTCAGGGATTATATAGCGTCCAAGCTTCCGCTGCGAGAAAAGTGGCATACTGGTGCTGTCACATAATCACAGTTTGCTGTTGTCGAAGCCGAGGTATACCGCTTTTGATTACCGCTGAGGCTTGAAGGTTAACACCGCTACGCCTAATACGATTGCTGTCAGCATCCAGAAGTCAGTTAGGTACCAGAAAGACGTATAAATAGACACTTTGAGCGACACCAATGAATCAACCAGAAAGAAAAGTCCCCCTAAAACCAGCACGGTTCCCACCAATTTTAGGTTGACTGTGCTTTGTCTGACTAGTTTGATAGCAGTGTACGCTGTAACTGCGCCTGCCGAAAGCAATGTTGCCAAAGAATTAACTGCACCCAACATTGCCCACCCATTCAACGGCGCAGTGCCCATAGGCAGAAGCGTATCTAACCAGAGCATTAGGTACTTAAACCACAAGGCAAACATAAACAGAGGTCCCGCTATGGCTATCCATTTGCGGATTTGAAGTGGTTCGTATTGGTAGCTCAACTTCTTATTCAGAATCAATAGGGGTGGGGCAACGAACAACGCTTGAAGAAGGTATGATAATCCCACATACACTATGGTCATTGGCCACCCTAAAGCTGCGCCAACAAGATGGTGTAGGCTTGCGGGGATAAGCAGTATTGCAAATACGGCGGTTAATACAATTGTGAAGCGCATGCAAAGCAGCCACCGCGGATTGTTTTTCAAGTAATAGACTGCTGCAGCGAACGCAAAGATTGTGCCGGCAAGCAGAACAAAACTGTTTGCCGCAGAGCACGACTCCTGAACCAGCAACATTGTGGCTTGGGCGCCCGAGAGCTGCGCTAAGCCGCCTATGTTTTGTCCGCTGATGACAAAACCATAAATTTGCATTACGTTTTTTGCCCATATGAAGCCGTTTATTGCCCAATAAATGCCATAACCGAGGTAGACGCTAGCTACAGTCAAAAGTGCGGCTTTAAGAACTTTAGAAGGCCTCAGTTTGACTGTTGGGACAGCGTCTAACATAACTCTAAATTTGCGCTCCGAAGCTTTATGCCTTTATAGAAACCGCTACTCAGCTATAGACTTTATTTGTTCCCAGACCTTGTCGCCAACCCAATGCATGGTTTTGACAACGGGCCCCTTTTTAGTGTTTTTTGCAGTCGCCGAATCCATTAATGCCTCGGCTATTGCCAAAGCCTTGCCAAACTTTACGTCGGAAACAAGCACCAAATCGCCCATAGCAAACTCGCCCTCAACCCGCACGACCCCCGGAGCCATAACCGTAGCACCCTTGCACACGTAAGGGACAGCGCCCATGTCCACCACAATTTTAGGGGCTTTAGCAGTAAACTCGGCGAAAAGCAAGGTGGGCAAGATTTTTTCTAAGGACTTAAACAGCAACGGTTTTCCTCCGAGGAGGTAGATTTCGCCTACATCGGTTTCCACGACCTCTACGTTAGCTTTAGCCCCGAAGAGTGAGTCAAAATCCAGTTTGAGTTTCTGGCTTGATTCATCGATAATTTGTTTTGCCTCTTTAGTTTTGAGGGGGTACCTGCGCTGTTTACTTGGCATGTTGCTTCGTCAAAAAAGGCTCAATGCTTGGTTTATATGTTTTCTTCGTTTGTTTGAGGTTTCCGGTGGAGATACTTCTGCGCCAACTTATCCATATCGACTTTCAGAAGGATCACTGTGATGACAACTGTTAGTACGACCGAAACAGCGATGGACAACACAAAGGTTGTTTCTGTGCTAAGACCGAACCATCGCTCTAAGAAGCCACCTGCCCAACCGCCTAAGAAGACGCCTGCAATAGTTATCGAGAGCTTGCCAAGGAAGTAAGCTGTAAAAAACTTTGCTGGGCTATACTTCATCAAACCCAGCGGTATAACTATGGGTTCGTCTGGAATTGGTGTGGCAGCCGCAAGAAACAGCAGTGGGAAAGCCCAGCGCTTGATTTTGGTTGCGTCAGCGTTAAGTCGGTCCTGGCGTTTTTGGCTCAGGTGTTTGCTTACAAAAAAGGTGATCATGTAGTGGATGCCCTTAGCTAATGCTGAAGCTAACGCAATGAGTACTCCTACTATCACTAATGTGGCTGCGTCGACGCTGCCTAACCCGATGGCTGCTGTTGAGGCTATTAGCAGGTTGCTTGGTCCGGCGAATGGAATAAGGTTGAAGCCAAACGAAGTAGCAAATATGACTATGAACTCAATTAAAGCCGCCAAGGTTTCACCTGCCTCATGTCCAAAAATACTGTTCTCCCGCTTATAAGTCAGGTGTTCATCGTTAGGGATAGGCTCAATTGCTTTTTTTGTGATACCTATGAGATAGGTTTAAATGTTGAGAGATAAAGTATAGAAGAGATAAAGATACTTGAGGATTCCAATATGAGCGAAATGACAACAGAAATCCTTGAACAGAACCTCAGCAAAATAGTGCTAGTCCGCTTAAAAGGCGGAAAAAGCCTCAGGGGTCGGCTCAAGGGATTCGACCAACACCTGAACTTGGTCTTGGAAGAAACAGAAGACACCACAGTCGTTGAAAACCAAAAGAAGTTAGGGCTAATAATCGTCCGCGGAGACAACGTAGTCCTTATTTCACCCCCACCCAGGTGAGTTGAATGGGAAAAGGTACTCCATCAATGGGCAAGCGGCAAGGCAAGACAGTCCACATTATGTGTCGCCGTTGCGGAAGACGCGCTTACCATGTACGCAACCACCGTTGCGGTGCCTGTGGTTTTGGTGAACAGAAGACCATGAGGCGTTATAACTGGCGAACTAAGACTCTTCAGAGGCAGAGAGTCGTTTAATCGCCGCTTAATTTCTCTTTTATAAACTGAACTCTCTAGAGTTCTGCGTTTAATTTTTCGAGCTATCTTTGGCTCTGCTTCTGGCGGAATTTTATTAACTAAGTATACCCATAGCACAAGGCCAATAGTGTTGGCGCCAATCATCGAAAACGCTATTTTGTCCACTATTTCGGTGCCCTGGGGCACAAGCAGTACAATCAAGCCCATCGCGAGTGACTCCAGAGTTAATCCAAGCACGGCCGCTTTTGCTAGAGCCCATTTGCCGCCCAATCTGGTGGAGAGTAAACCTGTGACGATGCCTATGGCTATGGTTGAGATGGTGCACGGTAACGCAGTTGCTCCCCCAACGGTATAGCGATGAACTCCTCCGATGACACCTGCGATTGCGCCGCCGACGGGTCCGCCAGTTACCCCCGCAATCATAGCTGCTAATTCACGCACGTTAATGATGGTACCGTCCGCCAACTTCATTCCCCACAATGTGCCGAAAACAGCCAAGATGCCCATGGCGACCCCGAAAATTGCCTGCGCAGGCAACGCCATTTGAGCATTTTTTTTGGAGTTGAAAAATTTGAAATTCAAAATGATAAGCCCCACAACAATCATAAATGAGGCTGTTCCCAGAAGGCCAAGCACACTTAGCAAGTTATCGGTTAAAGTCACCATGGCAATTCGCCCCTCTTTCTTTTGCTAAATAAATAAAAAGTTATGGGTTGATTGTATGCCACACAACCAGTCGCCATTCGGTTCCGTAGATACCCACCGTGGTCCAGTATGCCTCCTTATTTACCAGTTCTTTAGCTTGGTTGTCAAGGTTTGTGTCAAAGTATTGGTAACTGCCATACCCCGACTGCTCTACGGCGACTTTCTGGGTGAAGGCTTGCACCTCGGGGTAGCTAATATAAATTGGGTCGGTCAGTAAGTTTTTGCCTTGCTGGGCTGGGTCGGGATCGTAGATTAAGGTGCCGTTTTTCTGCATTGACCACATCGAAAATGTGGTTTTGCCTTGGTCGACTGCGATGGATTGAGCTATTAAGGCGCTGGGCTGCACAACGATGCTAACTGAACCTACAAGTTTTTCGCTGCTGTCAAATATGGGCGCTACCATGACGACTCCTGGGAACCCCTCCACAAGCGGAATCATGTTGCTCATGGCTGGACGCATGGTCTGGTGCATGCGTATATTTTGTTCCTGTATTTTGATGTCTTGGCCTTCTATGCTGCTGTAGCTAGTGGGCTCAACTGCCACCAAAACATCGTTAGCGTTGCATGTTGCAGCATTAACAATTAAAGAGTTATTGGAAACCAACGCACTCAAAACCGCTCTCGCATCGGCGCCGTCCAATCCAACTGTGACGAGTTTTTGGCAGGATTCGGATAGCGCCGCCTCAAGCTTTGCCAACTCTGCATTCACATTGTTCTGGGTATGCATTAGCTGGCTAACCATATCCTGCTGAGTGGCCACTTCGCCATTTTGCACGTTTTGGGTTTGGCTGTCGTACCACTGGTAAACGTTAACGCTGACTGAAATTATTAAGAAAATAGCTAAGACAGAAACTACGGCTTTTGTTTTAAGCATTTTTATCGCTAACTTTTTTGCTTCATTGCAGTTTTAAGGATTATGGAGTATAGCTACGCACGTCTTTTCTAAATTTCGTTTTCTCGTTAAAAAAAATAAAATGTCGTGGGTTTAGATTGTGTGTGCGATTACTAGGCGCCAATTAGTGTTGTAGATGCCAATTGTTGTCCAGTACGCTTCTTTGTTAACAAGCGGTCTTGACTCTTGAAGGTCATCATAATAACTGTAAGTGCCATACCCCGATTGAGTATCTACCACTTTGTGGATAAAGGCCTGTAGTTCTGTGTAGCCTTGGTAATCTTGGTCAGTGAAGATGTTTTTGCCTTGCTCAGCACCAGCATCAAAGATTAAAGTGCCATTACTTTGGAGAGCATAGATTGTGTAGACGCCCTGTATGGAGTCTTCGATTAATGGGTGGATAAGCTCGTAAGGTAAGAAAACAATGCTAAGCGAACCGATGAATTGGCCGTTTGAGCTAAAAACCGGCGCAACCATAACTACACCTGGGAAACCTTCAACAAGAGAGATAAGGTTGCTTAAGGCTGGTCGCATGGTTTTGTGCATCTCAATGTTTTGCTCTTGATTTTTAATGTTCTGCCCAATTATGTCGCTATAGTTGCTGGGTTGAACCGCTAACAAAATGTCGTTTTGGTCTGCTGTTGCTGCGTTTACGATTATACTGGGGTTACTCTGTTGAAGTTCAACTAAAACTTGGTCGGCTGCTGAACCCTTTAAGCCTGTGGTGGATAGTTTTTGGCATGCATCCAAGACAAGGCCGTCAAGTTTGATTAACTCATTGTTTATGTCTGCAGCGTCATGAATCAGAAGTGAAGCCATTGCTTCTTTGCTGCTTTGAGACGTGATGGAAAGACTGCTGTTCCACTGATAAACGTTAACGGTTAACGATGCAATCATAATGACGACTGAAATTGTCACTAATAGTTTGGTTTTGCCCATATGCTATCAGTGATTTGTTAATGCGTTCCAGTTTTAAGCCTTGTGTAGATAGCTTAACATGCTATTTACCGTTAAACAAAACTCCGTTAACCTCATGGGCGTTGAAGATAAACCGCTGTAGGTGTAACTGACTTAACCGTAACTGTTGAATTCTGCATAATAACAAACTCGCTTAGCCCAACATGGTTGCTGCTAGCCCAATCATAAGTGTAACCTAGCCGAGTCCACGGATACCGCATCGGGTAATAAGAGGAAATGATGTAGCTGTTAAACCATGCTTTATACTCAGAAGTGGCGTTGGATGGAAAATTTAGTTGCGCAGTGTTGTCTCCGATTTCGTTGTCTGGGCTTGGGCGGAAAAGGTTCTGTGGTTTAACCCAGAGCTCCACAAAATAAGTGTTCGAAGTGTTGGCGGGTAAACCCAAGAGCTGTGCAGCCCGCAAAGTCACATTTGTGTCGCTTGATACGTGGTCGTTGAAGAAAATCTGCAGCTGCGGCGCCGCAGTCACCCATGTGTTGCCCCAAGAAGTCGTGATGTTCTGCTCTATTGGGTAGCTATCTGAATATTTTGTCCACGTAACGACGAGTACGGTGGCGTTTTCGCCTTCTCCCTGCCAAATGAGGTCGCTGTTATTTAGCGAAATCGGCGTTAAATTGTTGGAAACCTCGCTGGGCTTTGCTATCATGGCGTCTTCAATGGCGCCTATATACTGCTGTTCAAGGGTGGGGGGCGGCGCGAAAGCCGGAGCCAAAACAGCGGTGTAGAGCTGAATTAACCCAAAGGTGGCAACTAACCCAATAACGAATAAAACAGCAAGGACTGACCGGTTTCCCAACGGCTTTTTCAAAGTCGGCACTCTTTAGCCAACCTTTAGAGCCCTGTCTCTTTATAAAACCTGCGCAGCCAACAATTCTAAAACTAAAAAGAAGGCTGAGAAATTAGCCTACATGTTGATGTCGTAGTAGCCCTTATCGACTTTTACGAAAATCAGCGGTCCACGGCTCTGAGCCATCTCCCGCGCTTTACGTAGTGAGTTGTTAAGGGTTGAGAGAGTGCGTTCTTTCACTTCTAAGCCAGAGATGTTTTTGTCTCCTAACTCCATTTTCAGCAGGTTCTCGGCAAGGATTTCTGTGCCGCAGATTTCACCGTTTTTAATCAGGGTGGCGACGACGATTTCCTCAAGTTCCTGTTTGTGCTCCATTTGGCGCCAAATTGGCTCTGCGTCTGTTATGGATTTAGCTGTTTTGCACCATTTGTTGGCGTTTTGGTTGCCGATGAGTAGCTTTACGCGTTGTTTCCATTTTTTGAACCAGATGTTGCACCAAACCGTTAGGAACTCGTCGAGTTCGTCAATGTTTTCTTTGAACAGGGCATCGAGTTTTTCGACGACTTCGCATTGGTTTGCTTCTTTCCCAATCAGGTTCCAATGCACTTTCAGGTAGTTGGTAAAGTCTTGGCAGGCGACCTGCACGACTTTGCGGTCTGACCCTAATACGTCTAAGGCAGAATCCGCGTCTTTTAGTTTCTCCCCTATCATTATCTCCACGAAATTCATTCTGATTCCCGCTGAAGCCTTCTCCATAAACCTCATAGACGGAGGTTACAATTAAACATTATTTTAGCGACTGCATATATGTGGTTGTGCAAAAAAGTGCAATATTTCTCTTTTCGATATACCAAGGGAGTTTACTCGATGTAGTTTGGCAGTGCATTTATGTTTGGTAAGATTAAATCGGGCTTTTCCTGCTCTAGCTCTTCTTTGGTGTAGAGTCCGGAGAGTAAGCCTACTGTTTTGGCGCCTGCTGCTTTGCCTGCCCGTAAATCGTTAATTGAGTCGCCGGCTATTATGCAGTCCAGCATATCTACGTCTAGGGCTTCGATGCAGCGGATTAGGGCTTCTGGGTCGGGTTTGGGTTTTTCTGTGTCTAGTGCGGTGACGACGTGTGAGAAATATTTGGCTATGCCGTGTGTTTGGAGTTCTTTGATTAGCGTCTCGTTTGGTACGTGGCGCATTGTGATTAATGCGAGTTTGGCTTTTTTTGAGAGCAACTCTAGGGTGCGTTCGATGTTTGGTAGTAGTTTGGTTTGTTTTTCGGTTATTTTGTGGTATGCGTCAAAGTAGACTGGGAGGAACTCTTCGGTGGTGCCTAAAGTTATGTCTTCCACGTTTCTGTTTTGCTCCACTCTTTTGGGCAGTTCCAGCAGCACTTCGGTTGGCGGGATGGGTTTGTTGACTGCTCGAAAGGCGGTTTTTGCGGCTTCTATGTATGCTTGGGTTGAGTCGACGAGGGTGCCGTCTAAATCGAGGAATATGCCTTTGATTTTGATTTTGCCGGTTAGCATTGTATCTTGCTTGTTAGGGTTTTTGGTTTCATAAATGTTGAGGTGTGGTTGGTTTGTTCTGTTGTCGATGTTTGCTATGTAGGTGTGTTGGGTTTTTGGGTGTTTTTTGTTTTTTTAGTAGTAGATGAAGAGGGCGGCTGCCTACTACTTCATCTTCTAAGGCTCAAAGCAGAACAAACTGTTTTGGTGTCTGCAAATGGCGCGGGCTGCTTGCTGGTTGAGGCGGGTTGTACAGGCTGTTTACTATTGGTTTGGCGGTGTTGTGTGCCGAAATGTTGGGTTTTTGTTTTGTTTTTGAGTTAGGCTTCTTTTGTTCTATGTAGGTCTATATATTTTATGGGGGTTATCTCTATAGGTGTCTTTCGCCTATTAAATCCTTGAAAAGAGTGGAGATGAAAAAAATGCTATCAAGAGATTGTGACGGCTGCTCAAGCCTAAAAAACTGCGGAAAACGCTTCCACAGAGCCCAAAAAGGCGACAAAGTCTACTGCCCAGACGGCACGGCTCACCTGATTGAAAGCTCAAGCGTTTACCAAACCCAAGACGTTGTTTGCGTCTTAGAAGGCTCCCAGTAAACCAATAAACCTAGCCTGCGCGAGGGATTCTGCCGAGTAGGAAGCGGATTAGCCACTGCTTATTTTTCAAAGCTTTATTTATTCGACTATTCGACTTTTCGCGGTTACTTTTTTTATTTCGGCTCAGTTTTTATCATAAACTATTTTGTCCTATATTGAACTATTTAGCGTTCTGTATTCTATGCTGGGCGATTATAAAACATAGGTGGCCAGTAATGCAACCATAGGAAGATCTAAAAAAATGAATACTACATATAAAATACTAGGCGCACTAACGATAGTCATCGTAGTCGCAGCAGTTCTGGGCTATGTTTACCTCTCAACACCAGCAGCAGTAGTAAACAATAACCCCACACCCACCCCAACAAACCCGCCAGCAACTACCAACCCAACAACCTCGCCAACAACCACCACAAACCCAACCACAAAACCAGCCGCAACCTCAAACCCAACAAGCCACCCGACCTCTAACCCAACAGCCACACCAGTCCCAACCCCCACCCCCGGCCCAGTCAACCTAATCGGTGCAGGAGCAACATTCCCATACCCACTAATTGATGCCATGATCACAGACTACACAGCTTCACACCCATGGGCACATATCACCTATAACTCCATCGGGAGCGGCGGAGGCATCAGCAACATGCAACAAAAACTCGTTGACTTCGGAGCTTCAGACGCACCCATGAGTGCTGCAGACACCGCTAACGTACCAAATGCAGTCCACATACCTGAAACAATCGGCGCATTTACAATCGCATACAACCTGCCCGGCGTACCATCAGGCTTACACTTAACAGGCGATTTAATTGCCAAAATCTACTTAGGCACTATTACTAAATGGAACGACCCTGCAATCACAGCACTAAATCCAAGCACCACTCTGCCAGACCACGATATTATCCCCGTTCACCGTGGTGACGGTTCCGGAACCACCTTCGTCTTCACCGGCTACTTAAGTGCAGTTAGCAGCACATGGAGCAATAACGTTGGTCAAGGTAAATCAGTTTCCTGGCCAGTTGCAGGCGTAGCAAGCAACGGCAACTCTGGAGTCGCTGGCGCAATCGAAGGAACAGGCTACACACTCGGCTACGTCGAATTAGCCTACACCATAGAAAACAGCATGAAAGTTGCAGCCGTTCAGAACCCCGCAGGCCAATACGTTATGCCCACACTCGCATCCACAACTGCCGCAGCACAATCCGTTGCATCAGCAGGCTTACCGACAGGCAGCCAAAGCTGGTCGAACGTCAACATCCTCAACGCACCAGGCAGCACCTCATACCCAATCGTTAGCTTCAGCTACCTCCTTGTCTACAAAGAACTCAACGTCATCCCAGGTTTCACACAATCAGAAGCAACAGCACTCGGACAATGGCTATGGTACATCATACACGACGGACAAAACTTAGCCGCAGCCCACGAATACGCAGCACTGCCAGCAAACGTTGTCTCAATCGACGAAACAACCATCAAGTCGATAACATTCGACGGCAACCCAATCTACCCATAAACTTCCTTTCCCCACTTTATTTTTTCTTTTTCTTTAAAAAAACCATTTTATCAGCTCAACGCTAACCTTGAAAATTCAACAAACAAAAAAGCAGAAACAAGAAAACAAAATTTTAAAGATATTAAAAAAGGGGTTTAACTTAGAACTGACTCAACGTTCAAGTTCAAAACAACTTCAGAGATGTCACTTGCATACTCTGCGATTCTGCGTACACTCTCAATAATTAATCTTAAGTTTACGCTTTCCTCCACCTTCGATGCTGGCAGACGAAGTACAGCTTCCTTTTCAAGTCTGTGGCTCTGACTAAGTTTTTCGATAACAGATTCTGCCAAGTTAAAATCGTGCTTGAAAAGGGACTCCACAGAATTCTCAAACATCAAATTCGCTAAGTCACTTAGGTCTTTGATTTTCTGCATTAAATCCTCGTTCACGGGGTCTTTTAGCAACAGCGTGTTCTCTGCGATTTTTGTGGCGTGATCAGCGCTTCGCTCCACCGCTTTAGCTATCAGGCGGTAACCGAGGCACTCTTTTTGGTAGCTTAACCCGATTTCTTTAACTATGCGCTGATTAGAAACCGCCAGTTTCAAGAGACGAACAATATAGAGTCCAAAACGGTTGACTTCCCGGTCTGTCTCGATAACTGCTTTGGCGCTGCTGCTGTCGAGGTTTTTAAGTGAACTCATTGCTTCTTTATGCATGGATGACGCGATGATCGCCATGCGGCTCAATGCGTTCTGCACTGTTAACTCAGGATAATTCAGTAAAACCTGAAGTGTGAGTTCTGTAGGGGTATCTATCACGATTTCTGTGCCGACGAGGTAGTTGCGTGCAAAATGTTTTAGATGGTTGCGGAGTTTTGAGGATAGAAGTTTTTGTCCTTGCGCTCGAATGTGGAGTATGTTGTAGCCGTTTAAGTAGGCGGATATGGCTGTGCGCATAGAAGCATCGGGGTTGTCGGTTTGTGCGACTCGGATATAGGCTTCATCTAGTTTTTCTTTTTTGGGTAAGCTGGTGGGTGCGATGGAGAGTGAGCCGTCTTCTTCCTCTCTGACCATCATGTTGCTGCCGCGTTTAAGTTCGTTTTTGGTTGCCCATTCTTTGGGTAGCGAAAGTATGAATGTGGATCCTCCGGTGACCTGTAGTTTGCGTTGTTCTTCGTTTTGTTTGTCTGGTACTTTTGTCACGGTTGACTCCAAGTGGACTCTTCTATTGTTTATTGTTATATTAGCTATATCTATATAGACTATACATTTTATGAAGGTCTGCTATATAACGAATAAACCCTCGTTTAAAATACAAAAACGAGGAAGAAAAATATGAACACTAAATATGTTATCGCCGCAATAGTCGCAATCATAATCATTGCAGGATCAGTCGCTGCATACGCATATCTCTCAACACCCGCATCAGAAGCCTCCACAATAACCCTCAACGGCTCAGGCGCAACATTTCCCTACCCGCTCCTAGACGAAATAATCAACCAATACAACAGCTCAAGAAACGTCCAAATTAACTATCAAGCAATAGGCAGCGGCGGCGGCATCTCCGACTTAAAGAATAAAAACAACGATTTTGCAGGTTCAGACGCACCCCTCACAGCAACTGAACGCACAGATGCCCCCAACACCTTGCACATTCCTGAAACCATAGGCGCAGTTACCGTGGCATACAACATCCCCGATGTGCCAACTGGCCTTCACCTAACAGGGAAAGTCGTCGCAGACATTTTCGAAGGAAAAATCACTAAATGGAACGACCCCGCCATCCAAAACCTAAACACCAACGTCATGCTTCCCGACTTATCCATCACCACCGTTCACCGCTCTGACGGTTCCGGAACAACTTTCATCTTCACAAGCTACCTGAGCAAAGTAAGCACAACATGGGAAGCTAACGTTGGCGCCGGCAAATCAGTTTCTTGGCCCGCAGGCGGAATCGGCCAAGCAGGCAACACGGGCGTTGCAGCATCCGTTAGCAGCACGACAGGCGCAATCGGCTACGTTGAATTAGCTTACGCATTATCCAACGACATGACCGTAGCAGCAATTCGAAATCCGGCAGGCAACTATGTTATGCCTACACTTGACTCCACATCCGCAGCAGCCAAAGCAGGCGCATCCGCAGGCTTACCCGCAGGCGACGCCAGCTGGACAGACGTCAACCTCCTAAACACCTCTGACCCAGATGCATACCCAATCGTCAGCTTCACTTACTTAGTAGTATACAAAGAACTCAACGTTATTCCATCCATGACACAAGACAAAGCTACTGCACTCGTCGAGTTCCTCTGGTACGTCGTCCACGACGGACAGCAACTTGCACCTGGACTCGAATACGCTCCGTTACCATCCAACGTTGTACAAATAGACGAAACAACTATCCAGTCGATAACCTTCAACGGCCAAACTCTACCAACCTCTTAGGTGGACCAAAGCTGACCCAAACCAACCCCCCCAACTTTTTTGGTAAAAAAGCCAGAATAACTGGCGATTTTCTTTTCAGAAACCTCGCAGCTGTCATAGCCACCTCAGCAATAGTAATCTTACTCATAACGGGATATGTTCTCTCATCAGGCGCTGTTCCCGTCATAAAAGAATTCGGCGGCAACTTCTTCTACGGAACCGGATGGAACCCCGTGGAAGGTAGAGAACTCTACGGCGCCCTACCCTACGTTATGGGCACACTTGTAACATCCGGCATCGCTTTACTTATCGGCGTACCCTTAAGCTTGGGCATCGCCGTTTTCCTAGTAGAGATGGCTCCAAGAGCACTTCGCGTGCCCATCAGCTACCTAGTCGAGCTCTTGGCAGCGGTTCCAAGCGTCATTTACGGCTTATGGGGCTTATTCGTTTTCCGTTTCTGGATACTGGACTACATAGAAACCCCAATTTCAACATATTTCGGGTGGATTCCAATCTTTAGCGGTTCACCGTTCGGTTTAGACATCTTCACTGCAGGAACAATCTTAGCCATCATGATTATCCCCACAGTGGCATCCATCTCTAAAGAAGTAATAAGCGCCGTCCCCAACAGCATCCGAGAAGGCGCCTACAGCATCGGCGCAACCAAATGGGAAGTCATCCGCCACTGGGTCATAAGCTACGGCCGCAGCGGCATCTTCGGCGCAGTCATCTTAGGCTTAGGCAGAGCAGTCGGCGAAACCATGGCAGTCTCCATGCTCATAGGCAACGCCACAGGCCCAGCAGCCATGCCCACCTCGCTTTTTAAACCCGGACAAACCATGGCGTCACTCATCGCCAACGGCTTCCTTGAAGCAACAAGCAAACTTGAAGTCTCCGCCTACGTCGGCGTAGGCTTAATCCTGCTTATCATGAGTTTACTCATCAACGTGGGCGCTCACATACTGGTAACAAGGGTCTTCAAGGTTAAAGGAGGCGCAATCGAGTAGTGCTGAACAGTTACGGTTTCCGCAAATTCAAAAACCGCCTCTTCTTCGTGCTCTGCGTCATCTGCGTCATCCTAGCAGTTGTCCCCCTACTCAGCATCCTCTGGGAAGTTATCTTACGCGGAGCCCCCCAGCTTAGCTGGACCTTTATTTTCGGAACCAACGGCGAAGGCGGCATCGGACCAGCAATACAGGGCACCCTCATACTCATCGGCTTAACCAGCCTCATCGGCGTCCCCATAGGCGTCCTCTCAGGCGTCTACCTATCCGAATTCGGAGACAACCGCTACGCCGCAGCAGTCCGAAGCATAAACGACGTCTTAACCGAAGTTCCCTCCATAGTCGTAGGCATAACCGCCTACGGAGTCATAGTCATCGCCCTAATCGGCAGCTACTCAGCATTCGCAGGCGCCATAGCGCTCTGCTTCATACTCATCCCAATCGTGGCAAGAACCACCGAAGAATCCCTCAAACTTGTACCCACAAGCGTCCGAGAAGCCTCCCTAGCACTAGGCGCCCATAAATGGCGAACAACCCTCAGCGTGGTTCTGCCAACAGCCAAAAACGGATTAATCACCGGCACCCTACTCGCAGTAGCAAGAATCGCCGGCGAAACCGCGCCGCTTATCATGACCATACTTGGTAACCGCTACTTCTTCCAAGGCTTAACCCAGCCTATGGCGGCACTGCCCCTGGAGATTTGGCGTGATTCTCTTCAGCCTTCCCACCAGATGCAGGCGCAGGGTTGGGGTGCAGCCTTAATTTTAATTCTCGTCGTGTTAACAATTAACATAGGTGTTAGATTAGCAAGCAGAGGAAGATTCAAGAAATGAACACAACGCAAGACATAGAATGTAAAATGCAAAGCATCGAGCTAAACGCCTGGTTTGGGCAAAAACAAGTCTTAAAAGGCATAAACATGAACGTCCAATCCAACGCAGTAACCGCCATCATCGGCCCCTCAGGATGCGGCAAATCCACTTTCATCCGAACCCTAAACCGCATGCACGAACTCATACCCACCGCCAAAATGACCGGGCAAATCCTCCTAGACGGACAAAACATATACGCCAAAGACGTTGACCCCGTTATGGTCCGCCGCCGAGTAGGCATGGTCTTCCAGAAACCCAACCCCTTCCCAACCATGTCCATCTACGATAACGTTGCCGCAGGCTTACGATTAACCGGCGCCAAAAAAGGCAAAAACCTCGACGAAGTAGTCAAACGCAGCCTCGAGCAAGCTACACTGTGGGAAGAAGTGAAAGACGACCTCAAAAAACCCGGCACCAGCATCTCTGGCGGTCAGCAGCAACGCCTCTGCATTGCCCGCGCTATCGCCCTGCAGCCAGAAGTGATTTTGATGGATGAGCCCTGCAGTGCGCTTGACCCGATTGCAACCGCGAAAATCGAGAAGCTGATTGTGGAGTTAAAACAATCCTACACCGTCGTCATAGTCACTCATAACCTGCAGCAGGCTTCCCGCGTCTCCGACTACACGGCGTTCATGTATTTAGGCAGCTTAATCGAGTTCGGCCCAACAAAAGACATCTTTGAGTCTCCCAAGAATCCCTTAACAGAGAAATATATAACAGGAGAATTCGGCTAAAGGAGTAAACGAAAACATGAGCAGAATAATTGACCGTGGATTAGAAGACCAATCAGTGCTACTTGCTCGTATGGGCGAGTTAACTTACGAAGTTTTAGCTCTATCAGTTCATGGTTTCCTGCAGGGTAGAAGTGTGCTTGGGCAGGTGCGTGAAATGTCCGACGTGCTAGTTGCCATGGCGGATAAAGTGGAAGACAAATCGTTTGAGTTAATTGCCCGTTTCCAACCTGTAGCCTCAGACCTGCGCGCCATCAAATCCTATATGAAAATAGCCCTTGACTTCGCCCGGTACGGAAGATATGCCCTAGACATTTCCTCCATAAACGAGCAAATGAATGGCTTCGAAACATGCGAATCCTGGACTAAAGCCTACTTTGAAGAAATGAGCGAAAAAGTTCTATCGATGGTGAAAACAAGCATTGACTCTCTTCGTAAACACGATGTCGCACTGGCAAAGACAATCACTCCAACTGAACGTGAAGTGGATAAAATGTACCTTGAATTCGTTAACAAGGTAACTAGCCAAAAAACTGGCGATAGCAAATGCATTGCTTCTGGTATGCTTGTTACACGGTACCTTGAACGAATCGCCGACCACGCCGTGTACATCTGCGAATCCATTATCTATATTGTGACAGGCGAAAAAATCGTTTTAGGTTAAACCGTAAGGCGCAGCGGCAACTCCACGATAAATGTGGTGCCTTTACCTTTTTTTGTTTCAAAACTCACGTTGCCCTCAAGTGCCTCTACTAGTTTTTTTACTACCGCTAAACCGAAACCTTGCCCTTTAGACTTAGTTGTGAAGAGGGGCTTGAAGATTCGTTCTTTTGCTTCTTCAGGTATGCCCATTCCTATGTCGGCGACAGCGATTATCACTGATGTCTCCCGTGGAAAGACTTTTACAGTTAATTGACCGCCTTTTTCTTCCATGGCTTGGATGCCGTTGCGCATAAGATTGGTTAGTATGCGTTTGATGAATGAGGGGTCGGTTTTCAGCGTTGGGAACGGTTTTAGGATGACATAACTGATTTTGATGTTTGCGGTGTTGTTGATTTGTAGGGCTATTCCTTGGATGACTTCTTCCAAGTCGCATTCCGGTATGGCGGGTGTCAACGGTTTAGCATAGTCTTGTAGGTCACTGACGATTTTGTTGATGTAGAGTGTTTGTTCTTCAATCAAGTTGATGCTATCCAGCAGGCTCTCCTTGTTTTCGTTTTCAGGCAAATCCCCCAGTGCATCTTTAACTAAGAAAACTTCGCCTATGATGGATTGCAGCGGGTTGCGAATGTCGTGTCCAATCATCCCTGCCGTTTCGCCAATGGCAGCAAGTCGTTCTGCATTATTGAGTTTCTCTGTGCTCACCCTGACTTTTTCTTCGAGATGTTTCGCGTATCCTTCGAGTGTCGTCCGTATATTTTTGGTTTTAGTCACATCCTTAGCTAAAACTGAAACTCCGTTGCCGGTTGGGTTGATTTCGAATTCATAGACAGTGTTCTTGTCCACTTTGGGTAGCTTTTCCATTATGCCGCGGGGTTTTTTGGTTCTCATAACATCAAGGTAGACTCTGGCTATTTTGCGGGTGTCGCGATTTCTGCCGAAAACTTCAAAGAAATGTTTTCCAAACACCTCAGCATTACTTAACCCTGTGGCTTTTTCGGTGGCTCGGTTCCAATAGTTAAATTTTAAGCTTGAATCCACCGCCAAAAAGGGTACATTTAGACTGTTGGCGAGTTTTTTGTATTTTTTCTCGCCCTGTCGAAGTTCTTCCTCGATTTTTTTGTGCAACGTCACATCTTTTACTATCAGGGCAAAGTAACCTTCAGCAGGGGAGTATACGCTGAAGTGGAGCCATTTGTTCAGTGAAGGGCTGAATTTTTTAAAAGTCATGCTTTTTCTGTTAAGCAAGGTTCTGCTGCATTGATTAACCAAGTCGATATGAGTTTTCGAAAGTGCCGGGCAGAATTGTGATGCATCTTTTGTTAAATCCTGCTTGTTCTGCTTCTGAGTTAACCGTTTAAACGCGAGATTAACCTCTAACATTGCATAGTCAACGGGTTGGCCTTCCTTATTGAAGATAATTTTGCAGTAGGCGACGGCATCGTTCATGCATTCAAAAAGGCTTTTGTAGAGGTCACAGGGTTGGGCTTGACTTTTGGGGCGGTAACTCCCAGATTGGCCGCCAGCATTTTCTCTTTTTGGTTTAACCGTTTTTTCCGTCATGCTAAGCCCTTCTCCTGAGCTGTTTCTTAATAATTAATCGTCAATTTAGCTTACGGTAACTCGCTACATTGTCTAAATAATTTAGTGCGGTAGCTGTTTTTTTAGTTTTTCTATAAAAACGGGGACGCCCTCAACACAAATCAGCCGTGTATAACCAAGAAATCAGCCAAAGAAACTCATCTTCCCTAAGCTAATATTAAGCACCGCCACTATCACTTGGTAAGTGAGGCTTTTTAGATGTCGATGGATGCAGAAAATTTTAAAGTTCCAACCGAAAAAAAGGTCCACCTGAAAGATTATGATACTGCCTGGGTTCCCAAATGGGCTAAGAAGCTTGAAGACAAAAACAGCAAAAAAACCGTAAAGGATAAAGCGCTGGAGATTCTGGAAAAAAACCGAAAAACCCTCGTGGAACAACAAGAACTGCTGTGGGCAAGCGACTCATACTCGCTACTGATTATTCTGCAGGGTATGGATGCGGCAGGCAAAGACAGCACCATCCGGCATGTGATGTCTGGCGTTAACCCACAAGGCTGCCAAGTCACCGGTTTCAAAACGCCCTCACAGGAGGAACTTGACCACGACTTCTTATGGCGCTACAGCAAAGCTTTGCCCGAGCGGGGACGCATAGGAATCTTTAACCGCTCTTACTATGAAGATGTTTTAATCGTTAAGGTCCGCCCCGCCGTGTTTGCGAAACAGAAAATTCCGCAGCAAGATGAGGGGAAATCTTTTTGGCCACACCGCTACGAAGACATTAACCTCTTCGAGCGCTATCTCTATCGTAACGGCACAATCGTGCTAAAGTTCTTTCTACACCTCTCCAAAGACAAACAGAAAGACCGTTTTCTAAAACGCTTGGAAGACCCTGATAAAAATTGGAAGTTTTCCTTAACTGACCTTCCTGAACGTGAAAAATGGGATAGCTACATGGAAGCCTATGAAGAGATGCTTAATAACACCAGTACCGAGTGGGCGCCTTGGTATGTAATTCCGGCGGATAAGAAGTGGGTTATGCAGGCTTCTATTTCCGAAATCATTGTCTCTCAGATTGAGGCGCTTAAGTTGAAGTATCCAGAGCTAAGTGAGGAACAGAAGGCAGCGTTAGCTACAGCCAAGGCTGAGTTGGAGAAACAGTAACCTGCTATATGCTGGCGGCGGGGGTTACTATGCATTGGGCGTCAAGTTGTTTTTCGAAGGCGTCGTAGAATGCTTGGCGATTCTGGATTACACTCCACTGCTCTAGGCTGCAGTCGGAGTCTGAGTAGAACCGCATCAGCACACTGTCCTTACCCTCCTTAACAAACTCTGCCTTCTTAACCAGTCCGCAGTGGCTGCGGTCAAGCTTCTCAGCAAATCTAAGAAATGTCGAGAGAACCGCAACAGTTTCCTTTTTCCTTTCGTCAAGCATCTCGGTTTTCAGGGCTTTTTTAGAAGGCAACTTTTTGCGGTGAAAACGAGCAATGTTAGCCATAATCATGGTTTCCTCTCTGTCAAACCCGGGTAAACCCGCGTTGCTTATTATGTAGTGCGAATGCAGGTGGTGATCGTTAAAGGAGAGGAAATCGCCTACGTCATGAAGGGCCGCAGCATGCTTAAGCAGTTCCCGCTCTTTGTTGCCCAGATTGTGTAAGCCAATTTGTTTTGCGCTGTCAAAAAGCTGGAGGGACAAATTTGACACAGTTTCCGCATGCTTTTCATCAAAATTGCAGGTTCTGCCCAAATGCAGCACACTTCGGTTCCGAGTCGGTTCCTTTTCGAGTTCTCGGAAACCTTCAAAGTTAGACAGGTAGTCCACCAGCAAGCCGTCACGCAGTTCCCGGTGACTAACATGGATTTCCTCTAACCCAAACTGCTCCATGACCGCTTCGATGACGGCTGCGCCTGCAATGATGATGTCTGCGCGTTCGGGATTTATGGCGGGTATTTTTTTTCTTTCCTCAAGCGGCATCCAGCAAAGCAGCGTCGACAGTTTTTTAAGGTTCTTTCTCGACAGGGTTAACCCGCCGTTGCTGTTGCTTTTTTTGAACAGTTTGTTTGAAACTTCAGCCAAGTTAACAAGAGTGCCTGAAGAACCGTAAGCCAGTCTGATTCCGTACTGCAGAACGGTGGGTTTAACCACGTTTATTTTGCTGTAGGCGTACTGCTTGATTTTCTTGTAGGTCTCGATTTTTACGGGTGCAGTCCAGCCTTCTCCGATGAACTTTGAAGTTAAGCGGATAGCACCTAGCCGTAGGCTGTTGACGTAGAAGCTTTCATGCTGGTTTCCGATGACAATTTCCGTGCTGCCCCCGCCTAAATCTATGAAAATCGCTTTTTTGTCTCCGATATCTATGCCGCTGGCGACACCCAGCCAGATAAGGCGCGCTTCCTCTGGGCCCGAAATGACTTTGACGCTTAACCCAGTTTTTTGGTTGAGTTCTTGGAGGAACTCTTTTTGGTTTAGGGCTTCGCGGATCGCTGAGGTTCCCACAGCAATGATTTCGGCGGCGCCGTAGGTGTGGGCTAAATCAGCGAATTTTTTGCACACAAATATGGCTCGAGCCATGGCTTCGGGTTTCAAGATGTTATCTTTGAATTCCTGTTCGCCGAGCCGCACAACTTCTTTTTCTTGACTTATGATGGTATAGGAGAAGTTGGGGTTTACCCTAACCACTAAGAGGCGCACTGCGTTTGTGCCGATGTCGATGAAGCCAACTACGCGTCCTGTCGATTCCAAATCAGCACCATCCTTCTGTTAAGGACTTTTTCAAGTAAATCCTTTTTCTTATTAAACGCCTCTTCCTCCGATGTTAACTCACTTTTGGAAATACATTCAACACTTAACTTTTTCGTTCCAACATTAACTCCCAACACTTTGACATTGCTCTGCTGCGCGTAATCTAAGCTGTCCGCGACCCTAAGAACACCCGCTAAAACACAGATTTTGTCGAAGGTTTTACGGTCTAACGCAGATAAGTTTGTATGGCGAGGTTTAGGCAAGGCTCGACGATGATAACGTGCGATGCAGGCGATTATTCGCCTCTCTTTGGAGGAAAACGGCAGCTTAGGCGTGTTTAGAATAATTTGAGCTGATTTCTTATGATGTTTGCCGTCGCCTGTTTTCGAAAGCCCGACATCGTGGAGGATAGCTGCACACCTTAGCCAGCAACGCTCTCGTGCACCCAACTTGTGCACCTCTGAGAGGGCATCAAACAGTGCCAGAGACAACCCTGTTACCTGCTTGAAATGCTCAGCGTCTGGCCAGCATCCGACAGCAAAATCCTCGCAGGCTTCCACTGTTTTTTCTTGGTTTTTAAGCGCTACCGCCCACTTGGCATGGTCTTCTTGAAGGATAAAATCCAAAGATACACCGCTTAGCAGCATCTGCGCGAAACTCTCAGGCAGCCCTGCTCTCCTCAACGCGCCGGCGGCGTTTTCCACATCGTAATCTATCCTCATTAACTCTAATTTAAAAGGGTTAAAACTGATGAGTGCATATGCAGCTTTCGGGTTTCCGTCGCCTGGACGCCCCACACTACCTGGATTAACAAAATCTACGCCGACTACTTGCCGCTGGAACTGTTCATGGCTGTGCCCCACAACCACCAAGTCGGCATCTGCCTTCTCTGCCCAACCCTTGAATTGCTCCTCCGAAGCGTCCAAACGGATATGTTCGTCGATGTCGCCGGGGGCGCCATGAGTCACCAACAGGTTCCTGCCTCCTACCTCAAAACGCAGTTCTCGAGGTAAACCAGAAAGGTAGCATTCTGCCGCCTTAACCAGCTTATTTCGGGCAAAGCTGTAGACAAGCTTTTTTTCGCCTTTGGCGTCGCCATCGCCTTCAAGAACTTCTAAGTCAAAGTTGCCTATGACGCTGAGAACATTTTTCTCGCATAGCAACTCGACCACTTCATTGGGGTTTGCCCCAAAACCGATTGAGTCGCCAGCGTTTAAGAACACTTCGGCGCCGTGTCTCTGTGCGTCTTCAACGACGGCTTGAAGCGCCTGCAGGTTAGCGTGAACGTCTGAGATAACGGCGATTTTCACGTTCGGGTTCTTAAGCGCCTCCACAGTGCTGTTATAAGTTTTAGTTATGAATTCTGCCCCAGTTTTCTTCGTCATTTCAACGAAAAATCCATTTTGTTTTTTCTCCTTCCAGAGCTCTGTAAATTGACTGTAAAACCTTTTTTTGCGCTCCGAAACGTAGGCTGAAAAATTCTTCAAGGCCTTATTAAACTCAGTTTTTGCAGTTCTAGTTTGATTTGTTCTGCGCCGCTTCCTGAATTGAGCGATTACTTCCAGCCAGATATCGCAGTCGTGCATCTCACCCAGAACGTCTTGAAACTCTTTCATCGTCGAAATTTCCTCCACTAACTTATCCTGGTAGAGGGGGGCAAAGCATTCCATAGTGTAGCGGAGTTTCTTAGCGTAAATACGCATTTGGTGATGCTGTAAGTGTTTTCTTTCTTGAGGGACATATTTTTCCATGGATAAGAAGTCGTCAAGCCTAAACGATATGTGCCAGTGAGCTTGTTCCAGCACCTCACCTTGCTTGACGGGTTGACGAGTTTGGTCGGTCACGGTTTGGACGCAGAAACTTCGAATCCAGTTTAGGGTTCCTGTGGCTTTTAACTCTTCTAAGCCCGCCACCACCGCCTTTTGCGCTCTTCTACGGCTTACTCTGTGGCTCGCCAAAATCGCGTCTATGGCAGTTTTTTCTTGAGCTGAACCAAGTTTTTTTGCATACTGCTCGAGAAAAGTAATTTGCACGTCAAGGTCTCTTGCCGCTGCCAGAAGCCTTGTGACCTTTTTTATTTCTTCAGTCCATGCTTTGTAGGTTTTTTTTGGGTAGCAGCAGCGGAACAGCGGCAGCGCAGCCCTCAACCGGCGGGAGGCAACCCGAGTTTTATGAACGTATTCTATGTCAGTGCTGGATATGACTCCGTCAATTAAGCTGTCTATGCCCTCCAAGAGCCGTTGGAGTGTTTCTGCGCCGAATTCGCAGTAGCTTCCACCTGTTTTACAGGTTGTGGATGTAGGCTGCGTATTCATGCCAGATTCCTCGGTTTTGGATTAGCCAGAACTGAGAGTTCATGCCTGCCTCGCCTGGTTCAGGTGTAACCCTCTGGTATGAGCCGTCGCTTAGAAGTCGTCTGGCTTTTATATTGTCTTTTAAGTGGATTTTAAGCATGTTTTCAAGAATTGCTTGGCGAATCTGTACGTCGGGTACGCTGAAGAGCACTTCGACTCGTTCGTTGAGGTTGCGGAACATCAAGTCGGAACTGCCGATGAGTAGTTCGCTGTCGCCGCCGTTCTGGAAGTAGTACATTCGGGCATGCTCCAAAAACCTGCCTACAATGGATATGACTGAGATGTTGTCGCTTACGCCGGGGATGCCTGGTTTTAGGCAGCATAAAGCGCGGACGTTGAGTTCAATTTTTATTCCAGCCATTGACGCCCTGTAAAGCGCCTTAATTACATCCTTGTCTTCCAAATTGTTGAGTTTAAACGCCAAATAGCCTTTGCCTGTTTCCTTTTGAACCTTGATTTCTCGGTCGATGCGTTTGAGAATTTCACTCTTCAAAGTTTTAGGCGCAACCAGAAGGTGTTTGAACTCTTTTTCCTGCAATCCATTAATCAAAATGTTAAAGAGTTCTTCTAACTCGACGCCTACATCGTGATTAGCGGTTAAGTAGCCTATGTCGCCGTAGATCTTTGCCGTAACGGAATTATAGTTACCTGAACCAATGTGGCAGTACCTGACTAAACCAGTTTTTTCTCTTCTTGTGATCAGGCAGAGTTTGGCGTGCACTTTAAAGCGGGGAAAATTGTAAACGGTTTTCACGCCTGCTTCTTTGAGTTTGGACACAAGCAGTATGTTGTTTTCTTCGTCGAATTTTGCTTTTAACTCAACAATTGCGGTTACGTCTTTGCCGTTTCTCGCTGCTTCCATTAATGCTTCGACTATGGGGGATTTGTGGTCCATGCGGTACATGGTTATGCATATTTGCTCAACATATACGTCTGCCGCGGCTTCCTTTAGCAGGTCAATGATGACTTCGAAGCCGTCGTAGGGGTGATAGAGTATGATGTCGCGTTTGGCGATTGTGGTGAACAGGTTTTTCTCAGGTGTTAGCAGGGGCAATATTGAGGGGAGGAAGGTTTTGTCTTTGAGGCTAGGGCGGTTCAGTTTATAGAGTTGCCAAAGGTCGACGAACCCGAGTGGTCCGTCGAAGTCGTAAATTAGGTTTTCAGCTACACCTATTCGTTCTGAGATTTTGTTTTTTAGTTCTGCTGGTGTTTTTTTGTAAAATTCTAGTCGGCTTGGAAAACCCGTTTTACGTTTTGAAAGTCCTTTTTTAATTGAAGCTAGAAAGTCTGATGACTCGTCCATTAGGATGTCTATTTCGCCGTTGCGAGTTAGCCTGAACGGGTAGGCTGACAGGTTTTTTTCTTTGGGAAACACAAGGTCTAAACAGTTAGTTATGAGGTCTTCTAAAAAGACAAATTCGAAGTCTAAATTAAGCATATCCCGGTAAGTGCTGTGGCCGATTTTTATTAGTCTGCCGCATTTTTCACTGGGTGGGTCCACAACGCGGTAGCCGCTGTTTTCGAAACCGGTGACCGCTAACGAGACATGGAGGTTTTCGATGGCGTTTACGTCCCAATCGGGTTTCTGAACGTTTACCAATGGTAGTAAGTTTTGTTTGAAGTTGTTGCGTAATTTCTCTTTCTGTTTCTCGGTTAGGTCTTGATATTTTCTTATGGTTATGTCTTCTTTAGCTAATGCGGGGAGTAACTCTTTTTTCCAGCATTCTGCGTGTTTTGCGGTGAGCGGCAGAATTTCTTTTCTGGTGGCTTCAATCTGCTCGGTGGGGGTCATGCCGTCTAGGGATCGGTCGTCTGAGTTTTTTTTGATTTTCTTGAGCAGTCGCGCAATGCGGGTCATGAAGAACTCATCTAGGTTGCTGCCGCAGATTGCTATGAATTTGACGCGTTCTAGGAGGGGATGCCATTCGTCGTAGGCTTCCTCGAGGATGCGGGCGTTGAAGCGGATCCAGCTGAGTTCGCGGTTGATGTAGTATTGGGGGTTGTCTAGTTTTTTTTCTGAGTTGATAGGGTCAGGGTTGTTTTCTTGAGGGTTTAGGTTGAAGGTGACTGTCAAGAGTTTTCTCCCTGAGGGGTTTATTTTGATGTTGTTATGTTTTGAGTTTGAGGTTTGAGTTTTTGCGTGAAGAAATCTTTCTATATAGAAAATCTTTTTTGATGTTTATAAGCGTATTCTTCAGTATCGTTGCTTACTTGGTGGGTGTGGGTCGTCGGTGTGTTTTGGTTTGGTGACGGTAAGGGTTTCGAATTTGAAAAGAGGTGTTTTTTGTGCGTTTTTTTGTCTCCTTTTAAGTGAAGTGGCGTTTCGGTTAAGTTCTGTGAAAATAAACTAAATAGTGCCCTATAGAGTATATAGCAACGGTTAAATCGGACTCCTTATTTAAATACAAGTCATGAACTCCGTTTGTCTCAAAGAAAAAGGCTTCACAGACGCTATTCCGCTTAAAGAACTTCAATTTACCAGCATTCCATTAAACAAAAACAGCGTAATCGTCCTAATCGACAACACAGCCACTGGCAAACCCGCATCAGACATCCTCTATATAGGTAAATCTAAAAAACCCCAAAAACGCATCTTCGGCGGCTACCTAGCAGGATACGGCGGCAAAACAACCCAGAAAATCCACTCCCAACTCTTAGACGACGCCTTAATCGACAAAGTAGCTGTCTGCTGGATGACAACCGACGACTCCAAAACCGCCCAAAAACAGCTTCTGGAAGAATACAAAAAAGATCATGGCGAATACCCCAAATGGAACGCCTCAAAAAAGCCTCAACCTAAATCTGCCAAAGCGCCAAAAGTCATCAAAAAAATTGCGCCTAAAAAGAAACCAGCCAAAGCGTCTCATTAAACCTCTTCTTTTTTTGTCCCCGCATAATGCTTGATTAACTCGTCAGTGGACCATGGTAAACAGTCCTCTTCTTGAAAACCCAGCAACGTAGCGGTTTTGCTAATTTCCTCTGCTGGAGCTTCTATTTCCAGGAACTCGGGAATAAACGCGTATTCGCCGCCGTAACAGTCAATATCTATTCGGGCTTCACCGAGTTTGTAGCTGGTGCGATGCTTTTCCATTTTTTCCTTAACTGTTAATCCTAGATTCTGCAAAATTGAAAGTGCATCCTCTAAATTGGAAATCTGAACCGAAATTTCCTCTGCTACTTTGGCGTTTTTTTCGAAGCGAACTTTTTTGTAGGTTAACTCGGCAGTTTGATTTTCTTTTCTTAAGCGGAGTAGGTCTCTTTTTTGGTGTATTTGGTTGTCTGGGTAATCTAGAAATAGTGTGGAGATGGTGCCGTCGAAGATTTTGGTTGCGTTGGCTTTTGCGAGTTTGATGATGATTTCTTGTCGATTGATCTCTAAGATTTTAGCTTCGATTTCTTGCATGTATTAAATTGAAGGTGTTTTTCGGCAAAAAAGGTTGGGGTGCGTTTTCGGTGTTTGTTTGCGGTTTTTGGTTTGTCGTGTTTTGGATGTGTTTTCTATTGTTTATATACAATTTATGTGTGGAACTTTTAAGAGAAGTGAAAACTAGATAGTTTTGCTGAAGACGTAAACCGGCAACGAGTTGGCTCAGCGAACCTGCGTTCGGCACAATTACTTTAGCAATTGCAAATTCAACCGATGGCGAAACAGTTTAGTCAGAAGTGGAAGCTACACTGAACGGAAACTGAAAATCAACACGTCCATAAGCCTCATCGGAAACGGTGGTTTTCACCGGTTGAGTTGCCTGTTGAATTTAGAACTGCAGCATTTGCTTCGACTTTAGCTATCGTTGCCTTCTTCGTATACAAAAGAAGAAAAAATAGATGTTACATGCCCTGTTTTAATCGGCGGTACGTATTGTAGTCAACGAATTCTGCGAATGGGTTATCCGCAAAGTACTTCACGTTGACTTTTTGCCGTGCACGCTTGTCCAAAATTTGGCTGGTCGTGCGCAGCAAGTAGGCGTCGCTGCCTGCGCCGGAACCGTAGCTTGCAACCAAAATGCTTTCGTCAGGTTTAGTAATATCGAGAATTGAGGCTAAACCTACCAGTGAGGCGCCGCTGTAGGTATTGCCGAACTTTGTCATCTGGATGGCTGGCATGAATTGTTCGTCTTTAAAGCCTAAGTCTTTGGCAACGCGGACGGGAAAGCTGGGGTTAGGCTGGTGGGGCACGAAGTAGCTTAGGTCGGAGGGTTTTAAGTTGCATTTCTCCATCAGTTTGGTGGCTGCTTTTCGCACGTGCTTGTGGTAGGCGGGGTCGCCTGTGAATCTGCCGCCATGCATAGGGTAAGGTTCGCCGTCGCGTCTCCAAAAGTCCGGGGTGTCGGAGGTACAGCTGTACCAGCCCTCAACCTCGGCGATTACATCCTGCTTGCCAAAGATAAATGAGGCACCGCCGTAGCCGACGAAAGCATCTAATTCGCCGCCGGGGCAACCGCGAGGTGCAGCCTGCGAGTTGTCTGCGCCTATCACCATGGCGAAGCGAATGTTAGATTTTGGGTAACTGACCAAAGCGCAAGCATCTTTAAACATGCTGGAAGCTGCTTTGCAAGCGAACTCCGTGTCCACTGCGTCTACGCCTTGCACGTCGCCCTCTTCTTCACCGAGTTTAAGCACCTGAGCCACTTTCGCGGCTATAGGCTTCACCGCGTAGGGGTTGGATTCGCTGCCGGCGTAGACTTTGCCGACCCAGCTGCTGTCAATGCCTGAGTGGATAAGCGCCAACTTACCAGCTTCAACCGCCGCTGTAACGGAGTCCTCATCAATGAAGGGCACTGCACGCTGCAGAAACTCTTCCTTTATACGGAACCTCGAAGAGTAAACCCCGTAGCCAACGATGCCGGGCAACTCGTAGTCTTTGGTTGGCTGAACCACCTTGTACTCTTGATGAGGGTAATACTCGTCTGCTAACGTGAAAGCAAGGGAAATGGTGGGTATCATGTCGCTCTTACCAACTGAGTAGCGCCTGCGGAAACGAGGCACAACTTCACGCCCCTCAAGTTGCGTAGGGTCAAATTCAGTGCTACTGCAAAGAAGTTGATCGGTGAGGCGGGCGGGCACACGGATTTTGCCGCCATGGAAAGACACGATACCATAGACGAATGCACCAAGTTTAGAGAACTTGTTTGTCGGTTCATTAACTAAAGTGCACAGTTCAAGAGTGCCTTTGTCATAGAATAAATCGATGCTTTCCATTTTACCGTAGCTCTTGCGTCCACAGTTGCTACAGTAATCGCGAACTTCAAAGTATTCTTTGCCGCAGCACTGGCACCTGCACGCTTTAAGACGGTCGCCTAGATAGCTGACTCTACGTTCTATTGGTTCACTACTCATTGTTGGGTTCCTCCTAGAATCGTAGCGTAAGCTTTGGTTCCGAAACCCTCGAACTCCAAGATACCGCCGTATTTGAGTCCGCCGTTCACATTTACTTGGCGCTCAGCTGCTTCGCCTCTGAGTTGACGGAAAACCTCGTATACCATGGCTCCGCCGGTTGCACCTAAGGGGTTGCCGTCTGCTTTCAAGCCGCCGTCAGTGTTTACGTAGAGGGGTTTACCGCTGAATTCATAGTGAAGCTGGTTTTTCTGGTAGCTTTCGTAAATGTTTTTCCAAGCAGTGCCAGGGGGGCAGAATCCGAGGTCTTCAAGGCTAACCATCTCCATCATTGTGGATTGGTCGTTTACTTCCATTAGTTGAATTTGAGAAGCCGAAACATTAGCCCTCTGCGCCGCCTTGTTCATAGCTAACTCCGCGGCTACAAAACGTGTAAGATCCTCTCTTGCGGGGTAGTTGAGGTAGTCGGTGGCGGAGCCGCTGGACAACACATAAACAGGGTTAGCTGTCATTTTTTTCGC
Organism: uncultured archaeon; assembly: GCA_963716035.1. Lineage (GTDB taxonomy): Archaea > Thermoproteota > Bathyarchaeia > Bathyarchaeales > Bathycorpusculaceae > Bathycorpusculum. The sequence continues at coordinate 1,245,060 of OY970286.1, forward strand.
CACTTCCTCACTGGTTAAAATAAGAGCCGATGCACCATCAGATACTGGCGCAAAGTCAAAAAGACCCAGCGGTTTGTTAGCTGATTTGCGAGCGGCTACAACCTGCTCTACCGAGATTTTACGTTGGAACTGAGCATACTTATTTTTGGCGCCGTTAGCATGGTTTTTAACTGCAACCTGCGCTAAAGCAATTTTAAGATTCTCCAAATCCTGCCCTTCGATGCCGTGTTTTTTGATGTAGGCACGCATCATGAGTTCATGATTAGAGTCGGGGGTTCCGCCTGCAAAGTAACTCCAAGGGTCATCTAAAAGCATGAGGTCGTCGCGGATTTTATCCCAACGGTCAGTCATCTTCTCAATGCCGCCCACCAGCACAGTATTGTAGATACCCGCTTGTATAGCGCGGCAAGCCATCATTAACGCTGAGCTGAAGCTGCGGGTGACCTCCATGGGCACATGGAGTTCAGTTAACTCTGAGAGGAATCCTTCTTCGAGTCCCAACTTGTTGGTTATTGGTAAGAAGCAGTCGGACATGTAACAAGCTTCAAGGTTTCTGCGTTCCATGTTACATTCATTTGACGCGGCGAGCCAAGCTTCCTCGATGAGTTTCTCGGGTTCTTTGCCGTAGTGTTCACCGAACTTGGTTCTGCCAACAGCAACTATTGCTGGGCGATTCTGCATAACACATGGTGCTCCGATGATTAATTTTGACATTAAAGGGTTTCTTAGAAGATTATTAAGTGTTTGCCATAAACGCAGGGAAACAAAGCAAGAGCTAATATAGCATAAAACCTCAAATACACAAACCGCAGAGGAAGGATGGGAAGAGAAAAAATGATGTTGGATGGCTTAAAACGTCGGTTTGATGGTTTTTTCTACAAATGCGAATACATAAGGGACTGCGACAAAGTCACCCCCCAATGCAGCGAGGGCGGAAACAGCTACTGCGGAGAATACAAAAAACGTTGCCGCAACAAGAACATATCTAATTAACGTGTTTTACTTCGTTTTCTATGATTTGTTGCTTGATTTTCTCTGTTAACGCCGCAAGTTTCTGGCTTAACTCCACAGGGTAAACCGGGGCATTCATAAGCGTATGGTACTCTGTAGGCAGCTTGGCGAGGTTTTCTTGAGCGGTTTTCCGGATTTCCAAAAGGGTGGGTAACTCGTAAACCACATCGCCGTGCTCCATCACCTTAACCAGCAGCGGTACCCCAAAAGCGGGCTCGTCATTAAGTGCGATTATATCTTTAACGCAGGTTCCATCGCGATCGCATACGCGGTAAACTTGTTTGCGTCCGGGCAAGGTGATTTTGTCTTTGCTGAGCTTCATAATCGGCGCAAATGATCCATCTGCAACTTGTGTTTCGCATAACTTATAGATGCCGTCAAGGTAAGGTCGGTCGGCGCTTGTGCCCATCTTGGTGCCTACACCAAAAGCATCAATCGGCGCATCCGCAGATAAGAGTTCTTGGATTTTGTATTCGTCAAGGTCTCCGCTGACAAAAATCTTGGCATACTGCAACCCTTTTGAATCAAGAATTAATCGAACCTTCTTGCTGGTTTCCGCCAAATCGCCACTGTCCAACCGCACACCTCCGAGGCGGATGCCGTCTGCTTCAAGCTCTTTGCCAACTTCAGCGGCTTTTTCGGCTCCTGCGAGGTCATCGTAGGTGTCGATGAGCAACGTGGATTTATTGGGGAAAGTTTTAGCGAATGCTCGGAAGGCGTCGATTTCTTTGGGGTAGGACATGATGAAGCTGTGCGCCATGGTGCCAAACACTGGGATGCCATATGCTAAGCCGGCTAGGACGTTGCTTGTGCCTTGGCAGCCGGCAATGAAGCTGCTTCGGGCGACTTTCATGCCTGCATCTATGCCGGGTTCACGGCGCAAGCCGAATTCTATGACGGATTTGCCTTTGGCAGCTTGAACAACGCGGCTGGCTTTGGTAGCTATCATGGTTTGGTGATTGATGCTGTTTAGCAGAAAAGTTTCAGCCAACTGCGCTTCTATAATTGGGGCTGTTATACGCATTATAGGTTCATTTGGGAAGATGAGCGTTCCTTCAGGCACCGCCCAGACTTCACCCGTAAATTTGAAGTCTCTGAGGTAGTTGAGGAAGTTATCTTTGAAGCCTTGTTCTTTGAGGTAGGTGAGGTGTTCTTCCGTGAATTTTATGTTTTGAAGGTAGTTTAGGGCTTCTTCTAGGCCTGCTACGAGGTAGTAACTGCGGTTTTCGGGGAGGCGGCGGGTGAAGAGGTCGAATGTGGCGGTTTCAAAGTTTTTGTTGTCGTAGTAGGCGGCGCACATTGTGAGTTCGTATAGGTCTGTGAAGAGGCTCATGTTTTGTGGTTTTAGGTAGCCTAGAAACGGTTGCATGTGATAGTAGAGTCCGTGTTGTTGATTTATTCTTTCTGGCACTTCAAAAAATGAGTAGTATGGAAACCCTTGGTTTTGTGGGTGTTCTAATCGTTAGTTATATAACCAAACATAGCACACGAAGTGGTGATAGCTATGCCGCTACTATACCCGATAAAACATGTGTTTCGCAACTGGAAACTGTTCACTGCGCTACTAATCGGCGTAACTTTAGCTGCAACATTCTGCGCTGCTATAGGAGTGAAAGCCACAGTTGCTTCTGAAGAGTCGCTAGATAAGCAGCTGAGTACAGTAATCACAGATATTGAGGTGCAGACAAGCCTTAACGCAACGAACCTGCCGCTTGCCTACCGCCATATCTCAGGCATTGAGGGCGTGAAATACGTGGACATGGTAGCGCGCTACAGTTTACCTATCAGTTATTCATGCAATAACTACACCAGTTACGAGTACACGCAGGTAACAAGTTTCCCAGATACGTCACGAATTTACAATGAATGGACCAACAAGCCCGTTGACCCGATTCCAGAGAACACAACCTACATCCTTTTAGGCACCGAGTTAGCCGACAAAGTTAACGTGGGCGACAACATAACCACCGTGATAACGTTCCCCACACCAAAATACTACAATTACACCACCATTTACCTGAATTTGACGGTGGCGGGCTATGCAGATTTAACTGACAATGGTTACGCCTATGTTTCAGGGTACAACGGCGGCGGAGTCATATACTCCAGCAACGGCGTTAACACGGTAGCTACTCCCAGAATAGCGCCCTTTGGTCCATACAGCGGTTACCGCGGCAACATGATGATTGTCAGCTGGGAAAACACCCTGCAAAAACTTTGGAATACCACCCTTGACAGCAGCACCGTCGACGTCACTTTTGCAGTGAACGTTGACCGGGAAAACCTCATTAGCCCCTGGAACATTGAAGAATCGACAGCTAAAGTCAACGTTATCTCACAGAAAATCCAAAACGACCTCTCTGCAAACTATCTAGTTGACACCTACCCCAACAATATGCTAAGCAGCGTCCTCTATAATTACCAAAGCGTTTTCCAGTCTATGCTTTTGCAGTTCATCTGGGTCTCTATACCCATTTTCTTTGTTGCATGGTATCTGGGCTCAACCGTTTCCGACGTTTCCTTTAACATCAGAAGGAGAGAAATCGGGTTGCTTTCCACCAAAGGCTTATCCAGCGGGCAAATCCAGCGGATGTTTCTCACCGAAGCTCTTTTTATCGGATTCGTCGGCGGTGTCTTAGGTGTAATCGGAGGGATAATCCTTAACCAATACTACCTTGGGCAAGTCAACCTTAACAATGTGTTCTCTTCAGCGATGCTAAGACCTGAGCTTATCACGGTAACAATCATTTTCGGCATGGGCTTAGCGTTGTTTAGCGTGTTTATGTCGTCGCGCAAAGCCTCAAAGATTCCCGCAGTCGAAGCCCTCCGAAACTACTCCACGACAGAAAACAAATCCCGTTTCCGCTTCATCCCGTGGATAGCCCTTATCTTAGGTGGCTACAAAATCGTCGTGTTTCTATTGGGCTTGAATATCTCTATGCTTCTAAGCAACGCACTTAGCAGCGGCGGAGGCTTCTTTGTATCAATCCTCTACACTCCCCTAACACTCTTCGACGGTGCTATGACGTTTTTTGGGCCGTTTTTGTTATTCTGGGGCTTAACAAAAATTCTCATACGCGACTCATCCAAGTTCCAAGCGGCAGCAACCAAAATCGCCTCCCTTATGGGTGACTTGGGAGCTTTAGCTGCTAAAAACGTGCGTAGAAACCCAGCGCGCCTTGCAGCCATTGCTTTTCTAATTGCATTTATTATTGGTTATAGTGTTCAAGTCACGGGGCAAGTAGCGAGCCAGCAGGACTATTTGGTGCGGCAGATTCATGACCAAGTCGGCGGAGACGTAACCGTCGATGTGGTTAACCAGACCAAAGGCAACCTCATAATGGCGGATTTGGTGGCGAACGTGTCGGGAATCCAATCTGCCAGCGTAGTGCGCACGTTGTCGGCGCCTGTGAGCAGCAGTAGCAGCAGCTACATCCAAATCAAAACTATAGACCCTGACAACTTCACAAAATCAGCCTATTACGAGCCTGAATGGTTCACTGGAGCACCAGTAGACCAAGCCATGAAGGACCTGAAGGGAGACAACAACACCATCGTTATAGACCGTACCCTCGCCAAGTTGATGGGCAAAAACCTCTACGACGAAGTAGGCATCGACTTCAGCTCTTGCCCCCGCAAACTCCGCATCGTCGGCTTTTTCGGTCCTGAACCAAGCGACCAAACCAATCAACCGGTCCTCTACGGCTCCAATGGGGCGCCAGGATACCAACAAAACTATTATTCAGCGTTTTACTCGTTTGTGCCAAACAACCTGTTCAATATCAGCCTGCCAGACGGAGACGCTTTTAAATACGAATCTTTCCAGAGTCAAATCGTGATTTCGTTGCAAACCGGCGTGAACGCCACTGAAGTTGCAAACCAAATTCGCCACTTGCCTGAGTTAAAGAACGAACTTTATGGCGTCAACTCATTTGACGAGCAGTGGCGCAGTTCAGTGGACCTAAACAATCTCGGCACGTTCAGCCAGATTCAAGTGCTAGACATCCAAGGCTTAGGCTTACTGTTCGCAGTCATCTCCGCCTCGGTTGGCACCGCACTTATTGCGATTGTCAGCCTGCAGGAACGAAGTCGTGAAGCTACCTTGATGAGCGTGCGCGGCTTGTCGTATCGGCAGCTTGTGTTCATGTTCCTAACTGAAAGCGTCGCTATAATCACTTTCGCGGTCATATTAGGCGTCATCGTCGGCGTCATAATCGCTTACGGAAGCATCGCAGCGTCCAACGCGTACATATTCACGCCTCAGCTGGTGATGCAACGCCTGATCTTCCCCGCCGACGTCGTAGCCACAATCGGCACCTACATAGCCCTCATATACGCCTCCACCATAGGCGCAATCCTAGTAATGTCAAGCAGATACGTTACAAAACTCGAAAAGATGGTTAGAACAAGATGAACGGAGAAACTGTAAGAATCAGAGATTTAGTTAAAGTGCACCACACTGGAAAAATCGAAGTCCAAGCACTCCGTGGATTAAACCTCGACATTCAAGCTGGCGAACTAGTATCCATCATTGGACCAAGCGGCAGCGGCAAATCCACACTGCTTAACATCATCGGCGGGCTCGATAAAGCAACGGCAGGCTACGTGCAAGTCGGCGACAAAGTCGTTACATCTCTCTCCGTTAGGCAACTGGTCGACTACCGTAGACGAATGGTAGGGCACATATTCCAAAACCTCAACCTAATCCCAACTTTGACGGCGCAGGAAAACATCGAGTTCTCAATGGTCGCATCCGGCGTGAAACGGGGCAAACGCAGACAACGCGTTGAGGCCCTGCTAAAAATTGTAGGCTTAGAAGGCCGTGCACACCATAAACCCGAAGAGCTCAGCGGCGGAGAACAGCAACGTATCGCCATCGCATCGGCATTAGCCAACGATGCTCCTGTCTTGCTTGCAGACGAACCTACAGGCGAACTTGACACAGCCAACGCCAGAATCATCGCTGAGTACCTCGTAAAAATCAACCAGGACTACGGCAAAACAATAGTCATGGTCACCCACGACCCCAGCGTCGCTCGAGTCTCCAGCCGCATATTACGCATTGAAGACGGCATCATCAAAACGGCCCTCGCTCCCTCAGAAGTTATAGGACACGGGCAAGAGAAAGAAGCGCACTCATATGTGGACCAAATCAAAGCCCGCATCATCGAAATCAACGAGCAAATGACACAACTAGACATCGACTTTAAAGCAGGCAAAATTGAAGGCGACGAATACGTCCAGAAACGCATGACCCTCAAAAACGTCAAAGACAGCCTAAAAGAAGAATGCAGCCGCATGGGCGTAATCCCCCCATAGCCGCGCCTATCTTTCTATTGAAATTTTACTGACACCTGCTTCCTTTTCTAAAATAATCACGTGATCGCCTTTTGCGGCAAACGCCTCACTATGGGTCACCGCAACAATCTGCTCAATCGCCTTGAATTTGCTAATGGCTTCAGCTAAGCGCTCGATACTGCCGTCTTCGCTACCCAAGTTCTCTGTCGGCTCATCAAGCATCAGCATGCTCAAGCCATGACCGGTGCGGCTCTGCATAATCAGCTGCCCCAACCCCAACCGGTAAGCAAACGCCAAAAGCGTGCGTTCGCCGCCCGAGAGGTTGCTGACTTCGCGGTCGACACCTGCTTCGCTTTTTATGTAAGGCGTGTAGGTTTCGTCTATGACTACGTTTAGCATGGGGGTTTCGCCTCCGACGAGGCTGTCGAGGATTTGCTGCACAAAATTGCGCAGGAGCTTCACAAACTCCGCACGCAGTTTAGGCTGAATACTGCGGTAAGCGTCTCGGATGCAACTAAGCAACTCAACTGTTCTGCGGATTTTTTCCATACGCTCCAGCTTCTGCTGCGCCACGTCGATGCGGTTTTTGGTGTCGTCTAAGCGGTGGGCTAAGTCCGTTTTGCGGTTTTGCTTAGTCTGCAAATCCGTCTGCACCGCGTAGTAAGCGCGCATGGCCTGGTCTTTTTGTTCTTTAGCCGCCTGCAACTCCGAGTGGTCAAACTGGGCGATTTCCTTTTGCAGTTGCTCAAGCTCGGCACGTTGACCAACGTCTAAACGCTGATTGTTTTCGAGATCGCAAATTAATTTTTTGACATTGCCCTCTTCCTCTACGATGCGGGCTTTTAGGTCTCCACCACGGGTTAGGCACTGCTGCAAGCCACTGACTGCTTCAGAGGCGACTGTTTTGGTTTTCTGCAGTGCTGCCACCTCAATGCGCAGATGATTAATGATTTTTTCCCGCGCCACATTCTCCTGTTCAATAGCTGACAGCAAATCGGTTTTGTAGTTGCCCACAAGTGGCTGGCTGCAGACAGGGCATTTGCCTTCACCCGTTTCTGCTAGAGTTGCAGCCCGCTTCTGGTCTTGCACTATGCTGCGGGAGGTGGCTTCCTGCTCGGCGCGCATGGAGGTGATTTTCTCGTCGAAAACAGACAAGCACTCGTTTAATTGCTCAAGTTGAGAATCCGCGGGCAATCCTGCCTGTTGCAGCTTGCTTAGGCAGAGCTTCATTTGGCTATCCAGCGAGGTTTGACGTTGCAGGAGGTTGTCAATTATGGTTTTTTTGCCTTCAATCCGCTCAGTCAAGTCGGCGAGGCTTCGAGTCACGTTAACTATGTTTGCGTTTAAGCGCGTTTCCCTGCGTTTGAGTTCGTCTATGGATTGTTTTTTGTCCTCTAAACATTTGAGGTTGGCTTCGGCTTCATCCCAGCCGTTTTTCGCCCGCGCCACCCGTTGCGCCGCCGTCTCCAAATCCATCTCTAGCTGCATGAATTCCTCGCTTGCCCGGTTGTAGTCGGCGCTGAGTTTCTCGATGCCGTTTACATCGGGGTCTTTTTGGAAAAACGCCAATTCGTTTTCGTAATCCCTTTTGTACTGCGCTATGTTACTCCAGGCGGCTTCGTAGTCTGATAAACCGAAAAGCTGGTCAAGACGTGTCTGCCGGTCTCGCGGTTTAGCGTCTAGAAGCTCTTTTAGGTGTTCTTGGCGGAACCACACAATTTCCCTGTACAGATCCCTGTCTAAGCCGGTGATGGCTCGGAGTTGTTCGGCTATAGCGTCGGTTTTCATGCTGGCTACTAGTCGTTCGTCCTCGTAGAGTTTGAGCTGCTCAACGTCGTGCAGGATGCTTTTACCCCGTCGCCGAAGCCCGCGAACGAGTTTGTAGGTGCCTCCGTTCTGCGTGAACTGCAATGTGACTTTGCAGGCGTCACAGCCTTCCCGCAGCAGATACTCATATGTCCTACCGATGGTGTCACCGAACAATGCGAAGTCAATGGCGTACAGCAGGCTGGATTTGCCGCATCCCACTCCACCCACAACACAATTAAAGCCATGGGTAAAAGGCACTGTGGACTTAGTGTGGCTGCGCACATTTTCCAAAACGACAACGTCGATTTTCATTTGACCAGTTCCTCCACGGCTTGCTTAACTTTTTCATCTTGCTTTTTGGTCAGGGGCTCAATGAGGTTGAGGGCACCTTTAGCTATGCGTTCTGCCTCTTGCTGACCGTAGCGGTCGGTGAATATCTGCGCGAAATATTCTTGCGCTTTGGTTTTGAGGTCTTTGAAGTCGCCCTCAAATATTGAGCGGACGACTTCGTCTGAGACTGCTGTTTCTTTGAGGTTAACGATTGGGTGTACGAGTAGGGCTTTTTGGGCTGCGAGGCGGATTTTAGGCACTTCGATTTCGCTGCGACTGGCTTCCGAGGGTAGGGTGCCTTTTAGAATGGGGATTATGATGGCTTCGGCTTCGTCGGCTTCTTTGACCATTTGGATGGCTTGCGCGGTGATTTTGGATGGAGCCATTCCGGAGAAGTCGTTTTCCAGTATTATGAATCGGCGTATAGAGGTTAACTCGACGAGTTCAGGTTGGACTTCGCCGCTCTCGGTGATGTGGACGTGGTAGAAGCCTTTAGTGATTTTTGCTTCATCCGCCCCCACGGTTTCGGTGCAGCCGCTGTAAACCAGCAGTCCGCCTTTGAAGTTGCACATGTAACGGTCATGCACGTGTCCCGCTGCGTAATAGCTGAAGCCATCTGGTAGATCGCTTGGCAAAAGCTCAGCTTCGATGTAGGCGGGCTTAACCTCAGGCAGGTCGATGGCTCCGTGGAACACGAAGATGTTAGCTAATCCCTGTTGGGGGGTTGGAGGGTTTTCCTCTATGAATTTCGGCAGGGCCTCGGCGGTTTTGTGGCGGTTATGGTAGTTTGGGATGCCGTAAACGTAGCAGCGCTCAGGCAGAGTCCAGCATGCGCCTCTGTGGCGAGGAAGGTGGTAAATGAGCCCGGCGCTGTCAAGCGGATAGAGGATTGTGCTTGTTATGGTGTTGGGTGCGGAGTCGTGGCTGCCGTCTACGGTTAACACTTGGATGCCGGCGTCTTTTAGGCGTTTGAAGCTGCGCACCGTGTTTTCCAAGGTAATGTTGGAGGGTCTGGGTTGGTGGAAGAGGTCGCCGGCGATAATCATGAAGTCGGGTTTGAGTTCGATGGTTCTATCGACTACCTCGCTGAATGCGTTGTCGAAGTCTTGCCTGCGCACTTCTAAACCGTACTGTGAGTAACCCAGGTGCAAGTCTGATGCGTGGACAAAGCTAAATGGCTTCAGCAGGTACACTCCCCGTTTTCTCTCTTGTTCTTTGATTGGTTAATTGCTTATTAAGTGTTCTTAAAAGAACCGTCTGGTTGAGTTTTTTGGGTTTCTGGTTTTTTTGTAGTTGAAGAAGAGGGATGCTGCCTACTAAATCATCTTCTCAAGGCTTAAGCAAAACAAAGCGTTTTGTGTTCTAGGTTTGTTTTTGTTTGCTGGTTGGTTGTGGCTGGTTGTACAGGCAGAACACCGCTTTCAGGTTTGCTGGGCGGCTGGTTATTGTCTTTTGCTAATTTTTCGGTTCTGCTCCTGTTTTAATCAACAAAATGCAGCGGAAACCATGGTAAACTTCAAAAGAGAGACCTAAACCATCCATACAAGATGATACCTGTTCTAGGCGTTAACTGGCAAAGCCAACAATCCGAGTGTTCGCTTAGCGAACGCGACGCCGACGTGCTTGTCCTAATCGAAACCGAAGGCTTAGCCACCTTCACGTTCGACGGATTAAAACGCAGAACAGGCCTACACTCCGAAACGCTTTCCCGCATACTGTGCCGCCTCGAAGAAGAAGGCATAATCAAAAAAGAACAAGGCTGCTACCGCGTAACCCCAAAAATAACAGAACTCAAGCTGCAGCCACCACGCATGGAAGCCCCGACCACTCCTCTTATGCAGACGTTTTTGCCCTCAGACCTCTTAACTGGACAGCTTATTCTTTCATTGAAAGGCAAATGGTTCGGCGCCCTGCGTTGGCTAGGCATATCTGAGAGCGCCTCCGGCGTTACCTTGAAATGGATAACTGAAGATGGCGGAATACAAATAGCTGCAAACATCCAAGGCACAGCGCTCAACATCGAAGCTAAATTCCTCACCAACAACAACCTCAACGCCGCCCTCAAAGCCTCCTACCAGCTTATGACCTTAATTGGTAAACTCGCTACAAACTCGCAGGCGAGTCGAACCATGGCAGCCCGAAATGTTGGCTTTTATGGCGGTTCAATGATGCCCGCTTAGTTTTAGTTGCGGCTTTATTTATTTTCTAGAGTCTTCAGCTTGAAGCACTTTGTTTTGTCTTTATGTGGGTGTAGCGGTTTCTGCGGCACCACATAGATGCAGTTGAAGGCTGTTGCTTTTTGGGTTTTGTTTGTGTTACTTTTGTGGATGCGGTGTGGAGGAGTCGTTTTTCTACCACAGGCCGTTTATGGGTTCCATGTTGTGGTGCGCTGGGTGTGAATTTGAAACCATATTTGGTAATACGTAAAACGGCTAAGATGGGTTGCAAAAATTTCTGGCATAGTGGAGTAGTTTTTGGCTTGAAAAACTGCCGCTTTTATCATTTGCGCTCAAAATATGGGGAAAATTTGGATTGAGTAATCTTTTCGAGCGGTTTGGTTATTCTGGCTTACGGCGAGTTGCTGGCGGGTTTATCGGTCTTCTTGTGTGGTTTGTAAATAACTCCGGCAACGAACAACACGATTCCAACAATGGGTAATACGAGTACAACTTCTTGATGTCTTGCAAAATAGAGGACAAGACCCACAAGAATCAATATTCCTCCAATCCCCAGTAGCCGCCCTTTGTTTGTTTGATAATAATCTTTCATGTCTACCATTTTTTCACCTCTCCCATGTCGCTTCTGATTTTCTGTTCATGTTGGTTATCTTTCTGATCTTCTATGCTGTCTGCCCTTTCTTCTTTCCATGAAATCTGAATAAATATCCAATTGCCATGATAACAATGGTTACAACAATAACGATCACAAGTCTCTCTGTGGTCATTTAACGTCGCCTTGTTTTATTGCATTGGTCTGGATCTCAACCTTTTTGCGCCTTCGTTGTATTTTCAGGTTTTTTGAGCTTCTTTTCCATCCACGAGTAGTGTGATAGGTGAGAACGGTCCAGCGTTGATTTCCAGATGATGCTTTTCAGAGTCTCCTACGTCCAACTCGAACTTCTTTGCCGTCGGTGTGAAGTTTGTTTCATTAATGACTTTTTTGCCGTCAACTTCTATCTTGATGAATTTCAGAAGAGCGCTAGCGTTAACGACAATTTTGTGTTTTTCAGTTTCTCCTATTTCAAACTTGGCTTTTGTCATTTACAGACACCTCTAGTAGCTATCTTTTCACTTCTCGGTACGGAGTTATTACTTCCATTTAGTTAGTATTTCCTCCCTTCGGAAAGTCTTGGTGCTTAGAAAGAAAAGTGCTACATCAACTGCTAAGAGTATGCCTGAAATTATGAGCAGGCTGTTTGTGTCAAGGGTTATTATGCTTGTCTCGCTGAGAAGGTATATGCCCAGAAGCGGGAATAGAATAAAAATTCCAAAGCTGTTAGCGCTGCGTACATCGTTAACTCTTGCTGAAACAATGACGCTGAACAGAACACTCATAACAATGGCGACAGGCATCAGAACCAAGACTAACGTGGCGATGTTCCAGTTTGGAAAATAATAGTAGCCAAGCGTATTGAAAGTAACCCCATCAATACCCACCATGAAAACTGCTGCGGCCGCGTACATTGCTACTAAAGTTGGAATAACTGCGGAAATTGCTTTTCCAAGCAATATTTCTCCGTCAGTAAGGGGCGTGGCTAGAAGCGGTTCCAGACTTTTCTCCACTTTCTCGCCCACGATGCTGTAGGAGGCAATTCCTAAGGGAACATACGCTGCACCTATAACTAAAAAAAATGAAAAAGAGGTAAGCAAATTGGGGAGTACACTTGGCGCTGAGAGTCCCGGGTTTCCCCTGATCGTTAAATACTCGAGTATCGTCGGAAACAGAACCGAGATAACAACTGGAAAAATAATGATTGAATACCAGACGTTTTTTACGCGCCTAAATATTTTGAAGTCTCTAGCGGCTATAATCCATGCCTTTGAGAGTCGCATATTTATTTCCTCACAAGTTTTAGATAGGTATCTTCCAAAGTTGAGCCCACCACATTGATCGATTTGATATGACCGCCTGCTAGAACTATAGCCTCTACAACAGGAGAATTCTCCTTGTCTGGATTTTCCACGTCAAATGTTATCGTGTCGCCACTGATGGAAAGGTTTTTGAGCGGCAGCTTTTTCAATGCCCCCAAAACGGATTCGCTAACCTGTTGTTCTAGTCCGATAACTGTCTTCTTACCGCTAACGGACCTTTCCAGGTCCTGAGGAGTACCAATTGCCCTAAGACTCGTATTCATTATTGCTACCTTGTCGCAAATTCTCTGCGCCTCATCGAGGTTATGGGTGTTCAGAAAGATTGTTTTCTTCTCTTTTTTTAGTTGAAGAATGAAATCTCGAACTGTTTTCGAAGCCTCTGGATCGAGATTCGCGGTAGGTTCGTCCATAAAAATGATTTGAGGTTCATGAATTAGGGCTCGGGCGATAGCCAGTTTTTGTTTCATCCCCTTGGAAAAAGTTCCTGCTAAAACGTTTCTCTTATCCCAAAGCCCCAACATCTCCAGAAAACGCTGGATGTTCTCTTTTCTTTGGGTTTCGGAGCAATCGTAAATCTTTGCAAAAAAGTCCAGGTTGTCATAAGCTGTAAGATTTTCAGATAATCCAACGTTATCAGAGACAAATCCAATGATTTTACGGATTTTGAGCGAATCTTCTTTATTGCCAATTTGGTATCCGCCAACTGTAGCGTTTCCGCTCGTTTTTGAGATCAAGCAGCAAAGCATCCTAACGGTGGTGGTTTTTCCTGCACCGTTTGGACCGAGAAAACCGAAGACTTCACCATCGTCAACATGGAGAGTAAGATTGTCCACGGCTGTTAAGTCTCCGAATTTTTTGGTTAAACCGTCAGTATCAATCATGCGATTACCTTAGTTTATCAGAAACTCTTTTTCTTATTATTGGCGAATGTAGCATAAATAAGGTTGCACGCGTACAAATTTTGTACCAACAGGATAACAGTCAAAAGGGCGGGAGCACACACAGATAAAACCTAAAGGAGAAACAGTGTGGCAGAGAACAAAGCAGTTTCCAGTGATCAAGTAAAGCAGATAGCACACAAAGCCCTAGATATTGAACGTTATATTTTGAGGCGAGCATGGGGTTTATGCTATGGTGTCTTGGCAACTGAAATTGCATTGGTCCTTTTTTTCGATATCTTGTTCGCTAGACTGTCTCCTGATTACAATTTATTCATCCCTGTAGCCTTCAACACCTCCGTAAGCATCTTTGGGGTTGTTGTTGTCACCTGGGTTTTCAAAAAATCATACAATGCTATGCTTATCCGCCGAGAAATCACAGATTCGATATGGGCAAAACTACTTAGACCTTCAAGGGTACCTGTGCTCTGGATAGCATATTACCTGCCAGTTATAACCGCAATCATTTTTCTCCGCCCGATTGCCGCGATAGTCCTCTATGGAGGACTGGCAACCTCACTGGGTCCCTTCTATTTTAGCTTGAAAGTATCCTTCCCAGAACGACTACCCCGAGAAGGCATAGCCGTACTAGCAGCGTTTGCTTTATGCACACTTGGCAACCTTACAGTTTTCCTACTAAATGGCAACGTTGCACCTTTGCTTTGGGTACTAATGATCGCTGTTTCCGCAGTTGCCTCAGCATACGCCTACAGGCAGAAACCGCCTAACCCGCCGGAGGACGACAGAGATTGACCGACGACAAACCCGCCAGTACTCCCAGCGCAGACACCATTAAGTCGTTAAATGAGCAGCTAAGCGAACTCAGCCTAAAATCGTCAACTCGAATCCTAATCTTAATTCTGCTTGCCATGAACAAGAAGCTAAGCGCATCCGAGTTGCGTTCTTTGGTGGGGCTGGGGAAGGGCAGTTTGGAGAATCATTTGGTAAAGATGGAGGCTTCTGGTTTAATCAGAATTCGGTCTGTTAGGTCGTGGGGCGGCGTACATCAGGTTGTGGAGATAACTGAGAAGGGGCTGGAAGACTGCAGGTCGTTGCTAAGAATAATTCACGGCTTTACCGTTTAGCACTATGGTGTTGAAGAAACTGTTTTATGTGTTCTCCTAAGGGTTGGCTTTTTGTGACTAGGTTTGGCTGTCCCTTAGTCAACAAATACCGTTTTGCCTATTACTTCCTCGGTGAACCAAAATGACTCAACTAGTAAACTCTCTCGAAGTCTTAAAATCACTCTCAGACGCTACCAGCGACTTAATCAGGAAAACCTCGCAGTCAGTGGTTAGCGTCAAAGCGCAGATGTCACGGGGCACAGGCGTTGTCCTCTCACGTGACGGTTACATTGTTACCTGTAACCATGTCTTGGCGGGCTGCGGAACCGTCAAAGTCGGGCAAGGCGAAAAAGCTTTTCCCGCCAAAATCGTAGGCACTGACCCCTACAACGACATAGCACTGCTTAAAGCAGAGCGGGGCGACTGGACCCCAATTGAGCTTGGCGACTCAGAGCAGCTCAGCGTCGGCCAATACGTTTTGGCACTGGCGAATCCGTTTAACAAGACCCAACCCACCGCCACCTCAGGCATGGTAACAAGCGTAAACAGCACCATCCGAGGCTGGAGAGGCGCAACCGCCATGGAAGGAGTCGTCGCAACAGACGCCCAACTCAACCCGGGCTTCAGCGGCGGACCGCTAATCGACGTTGAAGGCAAACTCATCGGCATAAACACCGCCTACGTTTGGCAACGTGGCATCGCCATCCCCTCAAACAAAGTCAAAGGCATCGCAGACCGCCTCATGACTGGTAAAACAGCGCAACGCGGATATATGGGCATCATCGCCAACACCGTAGCCATCCCTGAAGAAATCGCAGAGCAAGCAGGGCTCGAGCAGCAAACTGGCGTCATGATTTTTAGCGTCGAAGCAGGTTCTCCAGCACGCAAAGCAGGCTTAGCCATGGGCGATGTACTGGTGAAGTTCAACGGCAAACCCGTCAACGACTTCTATGACCTTCCACGGCTGCTGTCCGACGACGTCATCGACAAAGAAGTCAAAGTTACCATCATCCGCCGAGAAACCCTCCTCGAAGTAACCGTAGTACCCACCGTACATGGAGGCGAACAAGATTGATTGAGAAAATGCCTGTTGAAATAGAGCCTCCGTCCCCGATGCCTGCCCCGCCGTTACGCAAACGCCCTTCCATCACGCCACAATTCGCGGCACCCGCAGCTGAAACCGTAGTTTACCGGCTCTACATTGATGAAAGCTGGAACTAAACCAGCCCTTTTTTTGTTTAATTTTGAACAGTTTCTTTCGGCTCTATAATAACTTATAAGCGGAAACCGCCTATCCTCTTTGGAGACAAATAAGCATGCACGCATGGCTAGCATTCCTCGCCGGCGCTCTGATAGTCGCAGCCGGATTACTCGCCCTAGCCGCAGGCGTGGGCGCTGCATACTACGGCTTAACCCTCCAACTCGAAGCTTTACTGGCAGCCCTATTCTTCGTCGCCGCAGCCATAGTCATCGTCATCCTCTATATCGGCATAAAAGCCCAGACACGGCACATCCAAACAGGCAAAGAAGCCTTAATAGGCGCAGTCGGCGTCGCAACCACCGACATCTCGCCAAAAGGCGAAGTGCGAGTGCAAGGCGAATTCTGGCAAGCCATCGCCAAAGATCAAGAAATTCAGAAATGCCAAGAAGTAGTAATCGTCGATTTAGACGGCATGTTTTTAGTCGTCAAGCCCTCTAAGGAAAAGCTTAACTCTCCAAAATGCCAATAGCCTATTTGAGGGAAAACGTATGGTTGATTTCATAACTGTAGTTTTAGCGTTTGTAGCCTTTTTAATTGCAATATTTTTCTTAAGCGGAATTAGAGTTTTAAAAGAATGGGAACGCATGCCAGTTCTGCGTTTAGGCCGCTACGTCGGGCTTCGAGGACCTGGGTTAGCCTATTTAATTCCACTTATTGACCGAGCCCCAATCCGCATCTCAACAAGGCTTGACACTATCCAATTCCGCACAGAATCAACCCTTACAAAAGACAACGTACCCGTAAACGTAGATTCAGTCCTCTACATGAAACCAGTTGACCTAGAAAAAGCAGTACTGCAAGTAGAAAACTATTACCAAGCAACCCAACTTGCATCGCAGACTACACTGCGAGAAGTCATCGGCAAAGTAAGCCTCAACGAGTTGCTAGCAGAACGAGAAAAAGTTGGAGCGCACTTAAGAGAAATAATTGACGAAAAAACCGAGTCCTGGGGCATCAAAGCCACCGCCGTCGAAGTACGAGACGTCATAATCCCCGGCAACCTCCAAGACGCCATGAGCCGGCAAGCGCAGGCTGAACGGGAACGCATCGCCCGCGTCACGTTGGCTACCGCCGAGTTTGAGGCTTCTCAGAAAATGATTGAGGCAGCAAAAATGTACGAGTCCAGCAAAGAAGGTTTGCGGCTTAGATGGATGAACATTCTCTATGAGCTTGGGCAACAATCTGGAACAAACACGATTATGCTTGTTCCGGCGTCGATGCCTGAAGCTGGGTGGCCGCCGGTTGGTATGTACGGGTTTAAGGAGCTTCCTAAGGGGCAACCAGACGAGAAAACGCTAAAGAAAACAACGCCTCCCCCTGCACCGGCTTCAACGTCAGAACCGGAAACCTAAACCGTCCTCCCCCTCCATTTTTCTGTTTTTAGTCAAACTTAAATTATCTGCCACTCAACCTTCTATGACCACTTATGCCCAAGAAAAACCAAACCATCGGAGAATACCTTCTCTCCGAACTCAAAAGTCTAGGCATCTCAAGAGTTTACGGTATCCCCGGCGACATGGTGATCAAATTTTTCAAGCTCATAGAAGACGACAAAGACGTGTCGCTATACACGTTTTCGCATGAACAAGGCGCCGGATTCGCCGCCGTTGGCGACGCCCGAGCCACCCGCCAACCCGCCTGCGCAGTAGTAACTTATGGACCCGGCATCTTAAACACACTCAACGCTGTCGCATGTGCCTACGCGGAGAAGACGCCGCTTGTGCTGGTGGTTGGCGGTCCGCCGCTTGGCGCCAGAGGCGGAGACTTTTTCCTCCATCACACGGTGAAGACCTGCACCTCAATCCTTAATGCAGTTGCCGAAATCACGACGGAGGCGGTTTTGCTTGACGATGCAACTTCGGCTTCAGAAAAAATAAGTCGCGCTTTAACCGCATGTGTGCGTCGGATGCTTCCAGTATACATCGAGGTCCCTGCTGACGTAGTCAACCAGCCAATCAGCGAAACAAAACCTGCCGTCCATGCTATTTCTGATACAGCGCGGGTTAAACAAGCTGCCGCAGCAATTGTTGAGCGCTTAGCTCAGGCACAAAAACCAGTGGTTCTGGTCGGCGTGGAATCCGACCGATACAACCTAAAACCAGCTATCCTCGAGCTTGCAGAAAAACTTCATTTGCCCGTCGCCTCCACAGTGCTTGCCCGCGACCACATGCCAAAAAACCACCCCAACTACTTCGGAGCCTACCTCGGCGTCGCAGGCAACCCGGCCGCTAACCAACTCATAGCAGATTCAGATTTTGTTTTAGTCTTAGGCGAGATGCTAACAGATGTAAATCTAGGTGCAAAGCTTTCGGCGACTAAACGCAATCAAATTGCATGGTGTTTTGACGGCGCAGTCAATATCGATGATGACACGTTTTTGGATGTGCCGTTACCCGCACTAATTGAGACATTAAGCCACGTCAACATCCCTGCAAAAACAGGTGTCTTCGCCCCTAAGGTGCCGCTTGAGGTTAACCGTTCCTGCAAACTCACATCCTCAGCCCTCGTTATGCCTGAAGTAATCGACGCAGTCAACTGGCTATTCACTGAATACGGTGAAATACCCCTAATAGCCGACACAGGCGGCAGCCTCTTCGCCACGCTTTCCATTGAGGCATCCGAAGTGTTTGCGCCGTTTTTCTATGGCACTATGGGCTTCGCGGTTCCAGCTGCCATCGGCGTCCAACTCGCCACAGGCAAACGCCCCCTCGTGTTAGTAGGAGATGGAGGCTTTCAAATGACCGGCGCCGAAATGTGCCACTGCCCCCGATTCAACATAAACCCAATATTCATAGTAGTTAACAACCGCCGATGGGGCATGGAGCAACTGTTTGACACCTCAGCCAGATTCAATGACCTCGTTGACTGGCACTACGCTGAGTTGGCTGATTTATGGGGCGGCAAAGGCTACCGATGCATCAACTGTAACCAGTTCTACACGGCGCTAAAAGATGCGCAAACTCAGGGGTGCTTCACGGTAGTAGAGGTCGTTACAGAACGTGACGAGTTGCCTAAAGAGTTGATGGCGTGGATATCTGAGCAGAAGGGCGAAAAACAAAGTTAAGGGGTTTTGGCTGCTTCCACGCTACGTTTTAGAACCATCGCTGCGGCTTCTTGGCTTGGCCAGCTGCCTAACCCGCAGTCGGGACCTGTAAATGTCATGTAGTCGCCATACTTTTCTTTGGCTGCCTTGAAGCGTTTACGCATGGGTTCGGCTCCTTCGACTAGTTGTTCTGGTTTGGGGTCTGTGATGCCTTTCTCGTAAAGTTCTGCCCAGATGGTGTCGATGTCGGTTCGCGCTATGCCGACGCGGATTTGTTTGTCGGCTTCTTGGAGCATCTGTTTGGAGACGGAGTCGATGTTTTTGGGGGACGCAGCATACTCAAAAGAGAGCACATCCAGCCCCTTTACGATTAAGAGGTCGTGAATGCCTGAGGCGAAGTGAAGATGGATCTGCTTCACGGGGCATTGGAAGCTGTAGGCTTTCTCAAGGGTCTTGCGCAACTGCTCGGGGGTGCCTGTGAATGGGCTGTGTCCGAGGCTTGGCTCATCAATCGACACAACTTGCGTTTGGATGTATTTGGTGTTGAGAACAGAGTTTTTGGCGAAGTGGTTGATGGTCTGTGCGAATCCGTCGAGCACATCGGGGTAGGCAGTTGCGCCGACTTCGTGCAGATACTGTTCAATGGGCCCAAAAATAGATATGCGCAACTGGATTTTTTTGCCGTATTGTTCACTTAACTGTTTGGCTTCCCGGTTTAGGACGTATACTTCTGGGAGAAAAGCGTATTTTTCGTCGACTACAAACGAGCCTTTTTCCATTGCAGCGTGGATGGCGTCTCCTATCTGGCGCAGTCCGCTAAATGCCTGCGGAAAATTCACCACATCTAGCCCAGTGTCAAGTTTGCATTTGAAGGATTCCACGACAGTGTCGCAGAACACTTTCTTGACAAAGAGTTCAAGGTAGGGGTCAGCGCCGTTTGCTATGGCGTCGCGTGCAAGTTCGTAAGCTTTAGCGTAATCATTTCTGTTAACTCCCGCTGGCAAGGGGAAACTGCCTATGTCATCAACTAAAGTTCCCATAAAGTATTACTCACCCAAAGAATTCTATTAAACCATTACCCTAAAACTAAACCATTGAAAGGTATGAATGATGAGTGCCGACTGCGTCTTCTGCGAAATCATAGCCAAACGCTCCCCAGCCAACATAGTTTACGAAGACGACTCTGTGATCGCGTTTCTCACCAATCGCCCAGTAAACGAAGGTCACACGCTGGTGGTGCCAAAACAGCACTACGAAAACATCTATGAAGTGCCTGACGAGTTGCTTTCGCATCTTTTCTGCGTAGTTAAGCGGCTTTCATTGGCAGTTAAAGCTGGTTGTGAAGCAGAGGGTATACGAGTGGTGCAAAATAACGGTTTAGCTGCAGGTCAAGTGATTTTCCATTACCATGTGCACATTATACCTTTGAAGCCCGATGAGGGATTCAGCCGTGGCGTGGGGTATCGTGAGCGTTCTAAAGGCAGGATGCCTGAGGCTTTGGCGGCTGATGCAAGAAAAATCAGGCAAAAAATCCCATAGAAACTCGAAGCAAAACAAATGTTACTTTTTTTAGCGAAGTAATGTTTGCAAAACATTTTTCGCCTTCTCAAGAAAACTATTGTGTTTGGCAAAACCTGCCAACTGTTCTTTTCAAAAACCCTTAACTTGTGTCGAGCCTCCCTTGCGCAGAGGTAAACGAGTGTCCTTAGCGATTACACTGTTGACTAATGCTATGGTTACCTGCCATGGTGTACTTGAGGCTAAGTGGAGCTAAAATGTGACTCGAGCTCCCAAGGTTGCTAAAGCTATGTACAGTAGATTGTTGAGGCGCAAATTCAGTCGGAGGATGTTAACTATACTTTCAAGTTCAACACTATATATAATTTCAAACCTGCAAAAAGGCAGCTTAAACAGCGAAGAAACCCCCGCGGAGGCAAAACCATGCTGACCGCTACCTCTTTAATTGTGCCCATTATCACAATAGCGGTAGCTGTCCTTGTTGGCGTGGCCTTCAATTTTCTGCCAATAAAACAGCGCGGGTACAAACCCATCCCCCCAGTGGTTTTCGGAGGCATAGTGTGCGTCCTAAGCTTGGTGTTCACATTTTTATTAACCAGCCTGCTAAGCGGCTATATCTTTAATCTCGCATTCTTTGACAGTTTCGCCGCCTTATTCCAAGGCGTAAGCATGGACATCATTCGATACAACCCCCAGCCTGCAGCGGCAATGGTTCTGCTAGGACTTTTCGAAGCTGGGTTAGCCTTCGGGTTCGGCGGCGCCTACGCTGTTACAGGAAGGAAACTCAGACACTCGATAAACCCAATCAACTCTCCTTCACCTGTTGAAGCTGATGCCAAAGTCGCTCCGGTTCAGGCTTTCGCAGCAGCAACAACTGACAGCCTCATCAAACCAGAAGGTGAAGAACAAGACAACCTTGATGATGAACCTGGCTTACGAAGAGACGAGCGCAGCATGTTAGAGCTTTTCTTATTCGGAAAAGTAAACCAGATAGTTCCCCGTGTTGATGCAGTGGGACCTGAAGGCTACTTCTTTGACGTCCCCCATCTTGACTGGGACACAAAACACACCCGGCAAGTCCTAGATGCGCTGGTCCGGAAAAACTTCCTCAAAGCCGAGCTTGTAGACAAAGTTATAGTGTGCAAAAACTGCAATTCAGGTAAAGTGAGAGTGATTAAAACTTGCCCAGAATGCGGCTCTTTGCGGCTTCGCAAGGAAGGTTTAATCGAGCATTTTTCCTGTGGCGCTGTGGAACGCCAAAGCGCGTTTGAAGGGTCAAACGGTGATCTGGTGTGTCCGAAGTGTAAATCTAAACTCAACCTTATAGGCTCAGATTACCGCGTGCTTCCGCCAGCCTACAAATGTTTAGGGTGCAACACTCTAAACAACGAGCCGAAATTAAACGGCAAATGCGATGAATGCGATTCAACAGTAGATTTTGAAGACGAACCCGAAGTTCTGCTTTACAAGTACACTGCAAACGCCCAGATGCCTCTAAAAGAGCTACGCAACATTAAGCCCATAGAGCGTTGCATGGATTTCTTCAAGTCATTAGGCTACAGTATTGTGGCGCCAGCGTATGTTAGCGGCAAATCTGGCACACAGCACCTATTTGACATGCTTATTTTGGGCAGAGTAGGCTGGGTGGAGAACCAAAAACAGAAAGCAGCATCTGATCTGAGAAACGATAACGGCAACACCGCTGTGGAAGTGATTGTCTCCAGCAAACCTGTGAGCTTGGCTGAGATAACGAGGATATATGGCAAAATAAGTGACATAGAATCCGACTTTCTGCTTTTTGCCATACCAGGCTTAACTGCCAATGCGCGTAACTACTCTCGCGCTTACGGTATGAAGATCAGCGAAGGCAAAGACATTGACGAAGCCTTAGCTAACTCCAAAATTCCGACGGTTAAAAGTGAGAAAGCATGAACTCTTCTGCCGCATTCCTCTCAAAGCGACTTCAATGTTGTTTAAGGTTGAATGCTTAGAATGCGGCGACTCACCCTTCTTTACGGTGTACTAGTTGTTTTTACGCTGTCGGTTGCTTCGCTGCTGGTAGGCACTTTAGATGTTGTGTTAGCTATGGCATGTGCGTTTGGCGCTGATGTCTACGTTGTTTTGCTTGCAAGGCAAAGAAAGAAGATGTATGCTAGCGGCAGGTTTGCGCCTCTTCTGCTTGTAGCGGTTGTTCCTGCGGTTGTGTCGTTTGCTCTTTTCTTCTTGGGGTTTCTGGGTGCAGGTCTAATGCAAGCCATATACCGCATCGCGACTACCACCGGTTTTAGCGTTGCATTCTTCATAACCTCTTACCCCATTATTCCAGCAGTTAAATTCAAAGAATTAGAAGACCATCTTCCCGAAAGCGACGCCACGCCGCTGGTGACTATTTTGGTGCCGGCATACAACGAGCAGGGCGTGATTTCCCGCACGCTAAGCAGCTTAACCAGCCTCAAATATGAACATAAAGAAATCATAGTTATCGATGACGGCTCAACCGATTTAACCCGACTTGTAGCAAAAGGTTACGAGAAAAAAGGCGTAAAAGTAGTCACCAAACCCAACGGAGGCAAAGCTTCCGCGCTAAACTACGGCTTACTATTCGCCAAAGGCGACATAGTTATCACAATCGACGCTGACAGCATGGTTACTCGCGATTCGGTTAACAAGATCGTGCAAGCCATGGAAAGCGACTCCAACAACGTCGCCGTCGCAGGTAACATCAAAGTTCTCAACAGCAAATCCACCCTAACCAAAATCCAAGAACTAGAATACATTATGGCGATAAACACCATACGGCGGGCTTTCGCCCTGTTCGGCGCTGTTATGGTTATTCCAGGAGCTTTTGGGGCATTTAAGAAAAAAGCAGTTGTAGAAGTCGGCGGATACGACACTGACACGATGACTGAAGACTTTGATATTACTATCAAACTTCTAAAAACCCGAGGCGCTGTAAGCTCCAGTTCAACTGCACATGCTTACACTGAGGTCCCTTCGTCTTGGAAAGCGCTCTATAAACAGCGCGTCCGATGGGGCACAGGAACCTTCCAAACCATACTCAAACACAAAGACATCTTAGGTAACAGTCGCTACGGTGCATTACACAGCTTTGTTTTTCCAATTATGCTCTTCTCGCTATTCAATCCAATTGCAAGCTTTGTTGCTTTAGGCGCAGGGGTTTTGCTGGCGGTTACCGGCGGCTTGATGCTTTTTGCGCGAATGATGTTTATGTTTCTGCTAATTCAGTTCTTTGTTTCGCTTGTAGCGCTATCCATAGATAACGAGAGTAACGAGTTAGCCGCGTATTCTCCTTTCTTTGTGTTTGTTTACAAGCAGTTCATAGATTATGTGACTTTAGTTTCGATTGTTAAGGCGCTTACCGGGCGAGGGAAGAGTTGGCATAAGCTTGAACGTTCAGGCGGATTAGATGCCATTAAAGTGAATAAGTAGGTTTCTTGACGGCGAATTGATGGTATACAGAAAAATCAGCGAGTTTTTCTAGGGTTAATTGCTTATAAACTACTTCTTTACTCTATTGTTAGGTGTCTGCTTATGTTGCCTGATACTTTCTCACACACTGTCACGCCTGAAGTTCCCCCAAGCTACATAAGCAAACTCTACGCTTACATCGAAAAACTTTTCCTCACTCCACAGAAAGAACGGTTCATCGACATATCAAAGGGCGCCTACTCCCTAAGCTACACGGTGGTGGATTCCGCCAAAAGCCGCCGCCTACATGTTATGGTCTCGGGCGAGGCCATTCTAACTGTCACTGTTGAACCTCTCACTGCAGAGGCTTCCGAGGATGAAGTATCCAAAGCCCATGAAGACGTAAACATCGCCGTAGACATGTTTGAGGACCAAGTGCGAAAAAACAGCCTCTTTTTTGCTTGGCGGGAAGGCGAAGAAGTTGTGCCTGAAGAGGTTTCGGGAAAAGAAAACAAATCGCTGCGCCGGATTTTTTTGGAAACCCAAATTCTGCTTATAGGCATATTCATGGCGTTGGGCATCGTTCTGTTCTTCTTCATTGGACCATTGGTGCCGATTGTTCTTTTGGCAGTGCAGTTTGTGTTTGTTTTCTACTCTAACAAAATCATAGCCCGCACCGCTGACTGGCACATAACCGAAAAAAACCCCTTCATCCACGTGTTACAGTACCCGCTGTCGGCGGAAGCAAATAACCCCATGGAAAAAATGTCTAAAGCGGACCTGCATAAGCTTAAACAAGAAATTTACCAGCGCACTATAGCGGAAAACGGCGAACTTAACTGCACAACCGCCAACGACATCTTCTCAAAACATGGCATTACCTGCAAAAGCGAGAATTTGATTGCCCGAAAAGTGAACGTCTACGACATCGTTCAATCCACCGCCGAAAAATTCGGTTACAAAGTTCCTGAAATCGTGGTTTCGAATACGCTTTTACCCAATGCTGCCGCTTCAGGTCCCAGCCCCAGCCGAGGCGTCGTTTTGATAACCACTGGTACGTTTCTGCAGTTAAGCGACGAGGAGATTGTGTCGGTTTTGGGGCACGAGTTCGGCCACCTGAAAGGTCGCGACCCCCTCTGGCTTTATGGGTTGTCCGCGTTTCAGTATTTGGTGTGGTTCTACGTGATTTTCGGTTTATTCCCGCCTAGCTCTTTCCTGTTACTGTTCATTTACCTGTGGGGTCTACTGACGTTGACGTATTTTGTGGCTAAATTCTTTGAAGCCCGGGCCGACCTCTACTCAGCTATGATAATTGGGAAACCGTCGGTGTTAGCGGGGGCACTTGAAAAAATCGGGTTCCAGCGGCTTCTCTACGAGCGTGTTCCAACTTTCCGGTTCCAAGAGTGGCTAAGCATGGATGCGCACCCGCCTATCTATTTCCGTATTGCCCGCTTGCGCAAGATGTCGCCGCCAGTTGAAATTAAGTATCCGTTGGCAAGGTCCGCTAAAGAAGTCACTAAAGGCTTCGCTGAGAGTTTCTAGGGCTGTGGCTTGTTGATGTCCACATTTACTTTTATGCCCTGACGCACGCTCTGGGTGACCGTGCAGTAGTTTTCGAAAAGTGATAGGCATCGGGGCAGTCGCGGCTGGTCTTCTACGGCGACGTCTAGCTTTACGGCGACGTCTATGCTTTCTATGCGTAGGAAGCCCTCGGGGTTTCTTTGCACTTTGGCTTTTATGGTGGTTTGGAGGTCGTTGACTTTTATGTGGGCTTTTTGTAGGCAGAATAGCAGACTAGAGCTGAGACAGTGTCCTATGGCGACTGAAAGGAGCCTGGTGGGTGTGGGTCCTTCGTTTTTACCGATTGGCGCCAGTTCGTCTACGGTGATGCTTGGGAGGTTGTGGTCGAATTCTGCTTTAAACTTGTAGCCTTCAAGCAGTTTGATGGTGGTTGTATGTGATTCAGCCATGTTTTTCCCGTCAATAAGTATTATAGGGCGATGTTGATGTACTTTCTCTAGTCGTCTGCTGGTTTGGGTGGCTGCCCAAAAGCGGTTGACGGTAAAGAAAAATTCGGAGAGATAGGTTTTTATGTGCCAATTAAGTCTCATAGGTGCACCAACGTATCTCAAACGGCAAAATAATGGATTGATGGACCAATATGGTTAGAAAAGCAAGAATACGCCTCACAAGCACCGATTACGCGAAACTAGAAGAGGTTTGCGGAGAATTACGAAGCATCGCCCAAAAAACAGGCGTAAAAATGAACGGTCCAGTGCCGCTTCCGACTAAACGCCTGCGTGTACCAGTGCTCAAAGGCCCGTCCGGCGAAGGCACCGCGACTTGGGACAGATGGGAAATGCGCATTCACAAACGCCTAATTGACATTGACTCTGAAGAGCGTGTCATGCGTCGAATTATGCGTATCCGCGTGCCTGAAGAAGTGCACGTAACAATCGAACTCATCTAAACCACTTTTTAGTTTTCTGCTTCATTTTCCATTTTTATACTATAAGTTAAAATGCGTTTTTTTCCCTTCAAACATTTTATGGGTGAATTGTTTTGAAAGCGTGGCTTTGTATCATAGTTAATCTCCACGACGACGTGGCCAAAACGATACTGGCGTGGGACGCCAAGGCTGGCGCATGTATACTTATCCAACTGCGGGCATGGGCGACTCGCTAACCTAAACCGTTAACCATTACCTGCTCTTCTACCGCGGTGAATAGCTCCTCTTTTAGAGGATAAAGTACACGATATATCCTGTTATTGCAGTTAAGATAGCCGCAGGGATAAACGCAACCATCCATAACTTTTTGTTTAGCATGAACAGTTTGTAGCCATCCAAGACTCCAAACGGAATCAAGTTAAAGAGAGCTATGAACGAGTTAATGTAGGCTGAGAATACCAGCATGAGCCACCAGTAATCCAGCACCGGCCACGCAAACGCTAATCCGAGAAATGTAGCGGCCAAAACTATGTTGGTTATGACTCCGGCAACGGAGATTTTTACCATATCCTTTGCGGTTGGCGCGTTGCCTCCAATCATCATGGCTCCTGGCGCTATCATTTTGAACGGTAGAAATACTGCAATAAACGTTAAAACCGCTCCCCACGTGGTCAATCGGAACTCAGCCCACATGCCTGCCTTCTGCGCCATAACTTTGTGGGCTATTTCGTGAACAAGAAAAGACGCAGTTAGAATCAACGAGAATACTGACATTATAAGTATATCTGGGAAGTTAAGTCCGAAGCCGCCGAGGTTAAACAACGCCATTGAGTAACCGATACCGATTACCAATGCAACCGCTACAGCGATGTGTTTGACTTCTTTTTGGCTCCACCGAATCCGATACTTACGCGGAGTATTCTGCCCAAAAACGTAACTGTAGTTGTAGTTGTTGTAGCTCTGCTGGGACATGACGCGTTCCTGGGTTTGTGTGCGTGCTCTGCTTATTGCTGGGCAACTGTGGTTTTCAGGTAGCCGATGTTCACCGCAGTATTGTCCGCCGCAGAAGGGGCAGCGGAACGGTAGCATGGTTTCGGATCCGCAAACTTGGCATTTCATGTGTGGCGCCTTTTCCAAGTTAATGCAGGTTGTTTCTTATATTTTTACGCCAAAAACTAACGAAAATAACTCCTGAAAATGGAACTGCTTTGTTGTCAAAGGCTGCTTTTTTGTTGTTTTCTTTAACAGTATTAATGCCCCTGCTCCTAAAGCCACCCCTGCCCCGATGGCCGCCGCTACGGGGAGCAACCAAACTTGCTCCTGCTTCGGCTCTTGCTTGGTAACCTTGAAATGCGCAGTCTCCGAAGCTCCCACATTGCCCAACGCGTCCATAGCGTAAACAGTGATGTTATGCTCACCCGCCGGTAAGTCTGTGAGGGCAAATTCGCCTGTTACTGTCATGTTTGCTTGCCCATCAAGGCTATAGGCTGTCCAGTTTACCGGTTTATCTACGACGAAGTCGAATGTGAAAGTATCGTTTCGACTTTCAATAGTGGTGTTGTAGGGTAGAAGGGTCACGGCTGGGGGTAAGCCAAGGCTAATCGTGAACAGGATTGTTTGAATTTCGTACATGTTTGGCCACTTAGCGTCAACGCCTTCTTTGCGGGTGTACTGTGCGTAAACCGTCAAGTTGTAGGTGCCCTGCGCCAGCGGTGGCAGGGTTGCCGCGCCGCTGAAAAGGGTGTAGGATGTGGCGTCGCCGAAAATGCCCATTGTCGGCTTTTGGATGAATCGGGCTGAGGTGTAAAGTGAGGTGTTTTCAGCGCTGTTTATGCTGTATTTTAGCTGTGTATCGTAGTATGCGGGGCTGATGTAGCGTTTGGCTATGATGTTGAGCGGCAGGGTGCTTTGGGTGTAGGTTGTGTTTGCGGCTGGGCTAAATATCCATATGCCCGACGCCCAGCTGTCTTCATGCATGGGTCTTTGCGTCTCAACATAGGGTCTAAACTGTCTTTGCGCACTTGCGGGAAGACCTTGCGCTTCAACAGAGGCAAAACATGTTAAAAGCAAGCAGCCCACCAAAAAAGCCGCCAACACGGTATACTTAGCCATCTTTATCCTATGAAATCAGGCCCGAAAGCCGATTTAGTTCTATTCAGGGAACAAAGCGTTCCAAACAAGGAACACACCGACAACAAACATAGTTCAACCCACCCCAACCAAAAAGCAGCCTGCCTCAGGCGCAGATGGCAAAATAGGCGGCTTTTAATTTAAGCCTTAGAAGATGATGTAGCATGCAGCAACCTCTTCTTCAACTACAAAAAACAAAAAAAACATGCACCCTGATAACTAAGCGTCAGAGCAACTCAGCAAAAGGGGGCAAAATACACGGGGCAATGATGGTTTGCGCTGATATCCTTTGAGATTTGAACAACACTTAATAGTTGCGGTAATTCCAGAATAGCACAGGAGCAACCAAGATTGATTCTCACTGACTTAGCCCAAATTATTTATGCACCGCATAAAGCCTTCAAGAAAATCGTCGCTAACCCCAAATATTTAGCGGCAATCATCGTTTTGATTCTATTCATTGGTTTACAAATGGGCTACGAATACGCCCAGCTGGCTAAAACCAACGTGGAAGTCACCTCTCCGCAGGCAGGGCTTTTCCCCAACTACACCAACGCCACCTCAGATTTGTGGCGCGGCACCTCAGGAGTTAACTTCACTGACAGCACCGACTACTTCAACTACACTTTATTTGTTTCGAACTATGGCGACTACCCGAACATTTTCGGCAACACGAGCCTGCAAATCTCAGCAGCAGATCGACAGAGCATATCCGCAGCCTTAGGCGGAGCCTTCAACGTTGACTGCAGCGCCGCCGGCTTCCAAAACCTCTCCATGATAGTCAAACTGGTGCAACCAAGCGATGTTGCTCCCCAAAACGTCACCCTTACCCTATACAACCTAAACGACAACAACTACTACACCTATGACTTAACTTCAGAATTGTCCGGCCCAGCTTTAATTGGACAATGGAATAACATAACCATTCCAATTGGTCCCGACGCAGCAGCTTGGAAGGAAACCGGCAACCCAACTTGGAACAACATCACCAGCCTAAAAATTGACTTAACCTACCCTGACAGCCAAAACATAACCCTCCGGGTAAGCGCCCTGTTCTTCCGAGGACAATACATGTCGCTGGCACAAAACGACCCCTGGGTAATAGTGTTCTCCAGCCTCCAATCTGTTTCACTACAGTTCTTGGTCATGTGGCTCCTCACCGCAGCAGTCATATACCTTATCTTGAAAGGATTAAAAGTCGAGATGGTCTGGAAACCCATCTTCATAAGCGTAGGTGTAGCATTAATTGTCTTGGTCATTCGGGCAGGCCTCAACCTTGCTCTAACTTTGACGCTGCCAACAGTTTACTATCCCTTTGACCTATCCACAGGCTTAACCTTTACACCCTACGGCGTGATCGCTTACCCCTCACTGGCAACAGCCAACCTCTCAGCAGAATCCCTCATGATATTCCAAAACATTGAAGCCGTAACCGCTACCTTCCGCGCTGCATCTTTGTTCCTCTTTGGATTAGCCTACGTCTGGCTGGGAGTGTTGTGCACTTTCATAGTTGGCGCAATCAAGCCGGAACTGGACATGACCAAACGCATATTCGCCTCAGCAGTCGCAATCATCGTCACGTTGGTTGTGCTGATTTTCCTGCTGCTTGGCTACGCATAAACCAAACGGGGTTTTCACCCCAAACTTTACCTTTTTTGAAGCTTTTTAGAGCTTACCCAGTAACACTTATAAGATTGGAAAACAAAAAGCGTTACGAAGCACTTTAGAAGTGAAGATAATTGACTGACATTAAAGAATTAGCAGATGGAATGAAACGGGTCAGCGTCGAAGGTAAAGTTGTCGACAAAAGCGACACCCGCGAGGTTAAATCACGTTATAAGGACGAAACCTACAGAATAGCCGATGCTGTCATCGCAGACGAAACGGGCAGCATTAAGTTAACATTGTGGAATGAGCAGATTGAGCAGGTTAACGTGGGCGACAACGTGAAAATCGAGAACGGCTACGTTACCAGTTTCAAGGGCGAAATCCAGCTTAACGCCGGAAAATTCGGCAAAATGACCGTTAACTAAGCCGTTTTTAAGCGGCTACTTCTTCTTTATCTTGTTTAACTGCATAGTACACCCTCCATTGTTTGAAAACCAGTTCTGACACCACAAACACAAGTATTCTAAACGGCGGAAAAACGGCAATTTGCCGGCTGTTACAAAGGTTTTCTGCATTTTTCATTTGCCCCTGAATTTGCGCGGTTTTTTGCAAAAACTTATTAATGCAGTTGCTTGGGTGAATTTGTCTTGTAACGGAAGTGGTTAGTGTGAAGTTTGAGCTTGTTTCGCCCTATCAGATGTCGCCGGGTCAGGAAACCGCGGTTGACCAGCTTGTAGAGAACTACAAGGGACAAGACAAGCAGACGCTTCTGGGCATAACGGGCAGCGGCAAAACCTTTGTCATGGCAAACGTCATCAACAAGCTGCAGAAACCCACTTTGATTTTGGCACACAACAAAATCCTCGCAGCCCAGCTTTACGGTGAACTTAAAGAGCACTTCCCACACAACCGAGTTGAATTCTTCATAAGCTTTTACGATTATTACCAGCCTGAATCGTACCTGCCCGCTCAGGACATGTACATAGAAAAAGACAGCACCGTAAACGACGAAATAGAGAAAATGCGCATGCACGCTGTTTCAGGCATCGTTAGCCGAACCGACACCATAATTGTTGCTTCCATCAGCTGCATCTACAGCTTGGGCAACCCCGACGACTTCCGCTCCATGTCACTACAGCTTGAGGTGGGTGCTAAGCTGAGCCGTCAAGAGCTAATTCGACAACTAGTGGATATGCAGTACGAACGTAACGACATGGTGCTTGAACCCGGACGGTTCAGGGTCCGAGGTGACACCATAGACATAGTGCCCTCCTACGAAAACGACGTCATACGAGTAGAACTTCAAGGAAGCACAATCGGCAAAATCCGGGAAGTCCATAACCTCACAGGCAACATCAAAAACAGCCTCGACAAACTCACCCTATATCCTGCCCGCCAGTACGTTGTCCCCGAAGAAAAACATGCCCTTGCATTGGAACACATTGAGCAGGAACTCCAAAAACGCCTCCAAGAGCTGCCGCCGCTTGAAGCACAACGCCTGAAACAACGCACAAACTACGACCTCGAAATGATCCGCGAAGTCGGCTTCTGCAGCGGCATGGAAAACTATAGCCGCCACTTCGACGGACGCAGACCAGGCGCACCCCCATTCACTTTGGTAGATTACTTCCCCAAAGATTTTCTCTTAATCATCGACGAAAGCCACCAAACTATCCCGCAGGCAAGAGGCATGTACAACGGCGACTTTAGCCGCAAAAAAAATCTTGTTGACTTTGGTTTCCGTCTCCCCAGCGCCTTGGATAACCGTCCTTTAAAGTTTGAGGAGTTTGAAGCGAAGATGGGCAGAGTGCTTTTCGTGTCGGCAACGCCAGCAGAGTACGAGTTGGCAAAGAGTGGCCCGCCTGTCGAGTTGATTACACGGCCAACGGGGCTTTTGGACCCTATCGTTGAGATGCATCCAATAGCTGGGCAAATGCAGCATCTTATGGAAGAAGCAAAAAAAACCATCGAGCGGGGCGACCGCGTATTAGTTACCACTTTGACTAAGCGGATGGCTGAAGACTTAGCTGACTACCTTGTCAAGGAAGGGTTCAAAGTGCGTTATATGCATAGCGAAATTGAGTCTCTGGACCGCATCGAACTCATTAGGCAGCTGCGTGTGGGCGAATTTGACATACTCGTTGGTATTAACCTCCTTCGAGAAGGACTCGACATACCTGAGGTTGCTTCTATATTCATCTTGGACGCCGACAAAGAAGGCTTCCTCCGAGATGAACGCAGCTTAATCCAAACCATCGGGAGGGCAGCTCGAAACGTCAACGGCCGCGTTATACTCTACGCCGACGTCCAAACCCAATCTATCAAGCGGGCAATGGAGTTAACTTATTACCGCCGCAACTTCCAGAAACGTTACAATCAACAGCACGGCATAACTCCAGCAACCATCATTAAGGCTGTCACCGTCAAAGAATCGACCATAAAAGGCGTCAAGCACCTCGCCAAATCCGACATCCAACGCCAAATCATCGAGTTAGACGCGAAGATGCGTGAAGCCGCGGAGAAGTTGGAGTTTGAGAAAGCTATTGAGCTACGGGATGCGATTTCGGAGTTGCAGAAGGCGTTGGCTGCAAAGGAGGAGCGGGCTTTGGAATCTGGCAGGGTTAAACCCGAAATTTAGAGGTTTGAGGCAATAAAGTTCTAATCTGCGAGGCTAAACTGAGCTAGAATCTGTCATTAACAAGAAGGGAACAGTAAGGTAATGCGTGATAGTATTTGCATTAAGGGTGCTCGGGAGCATAATTTGAAAAACTTTGATTTGGAGTTGCCCCGAAACAAGTTGATAGTAGTCACTGGGCTTAGCGGTTCAGGCAAGTCCACTTTGGCTTTTGATACGATTTATGCTGAGGGTCAACGCCGCTACGTTGAGTCACTGTCCGCCTATGCGCGGCAGTTTTTGGGTTTGATGGATAAACCCGACGTGGACAGCATCGACGGATTGTCTCCAGCGATTAGCATTGAGCAGAAGAGTACAAGCAAAAACCCCCGCAGCACCGTCGGAACGGTAACCGAAATCTACGATTACCTCCGTTTGCTTTTCGCCCGCATCGGCACGCATCACTGCCCCAAATGCGGCAGCCCTATCCACCCTCAGAGCGCCGAAAACATCACCAGCCTCATCATGTCCGACAAGGGCAAAACCTACGTTTTCCTAGCCCCCATCATTCGAGGCATGAAAGGTACCCACGAATCCATCTTCGACGACCTCAAAAAAGAAGGCTACACCAAAATCCGTGTAGATCAAAAAATCTACGAAACCGACCATATAAAAGAAGAAGTCAAACTGGTTCGCTACGAGAAACACTGGATAGAAGCAGTCATCGACACTATAACAATCGACGACGAGGAGCGCAGCCGCATAGCCGAAGCCGTTGAAGCTGCCCTCAAAACGGGCAAAGGCACCATG
This sequence comes from uncultured archaeon, assembly GCA_963716035.1. Classification (GTDB taxonomy): domain Archaea; phylum Thermoproteota; class Bathyarchaeia; order Bathyarchaeales; family Bathycorpusculaceae; genus Bathycorpusculum. The sequence continues at coordinate 1,278,463 of OY970286.1, forward strand.
GTTGTCATTGACGCCGCAAATACGGATGCAGGCGAAAAGAAAGAGTTGGAACGCTTCGAGGGCGAAACTATGTACAGCACGTTTGGCGCGTGTCCAAATCATCCTGAAATTGTGTTTGAAAGCCTTGAGCCCCGCATGTTCAGCTTCAACTCGCCTTTTGGCGCTTGTCCAGTCTGTCACGGCTTAGGTGAAATCACCGAGGTCACCCCTGACAAAGTTATCCCCAACAAAAACCTTAGTATAATGGATGGGGGGTTGGCGGTTTACAAGAGCACTATGGACCTCAGTTGGCGCGCCCAACAGTTGGCGGCAGTGGGAAGAAAATACGGCTTTGACGTGTTCACGCCGCTCAAAGACTTCACCGAAGACCAACTTAAAGTCCTCTTATATGGCGACCGAGAACCCATAAATGCTAACTGGTCGAACGGTGCTAACATGTGGATGCGCGATGGCTGGGAAGGTGTCATTCCACAGACCATGCGTTTGTACCGTCAAACCGAGAGCGAGTGGCGAAAAGAAGATATTGAGAAATTCATGACAAGCCGCTCCTGCAACGCATGTAACGGCAAAAAACTGCAGCCCGTTGTGCTTGCAGTGCAGATTCTTGATAAGAGCATTATTGACGTAACTGATCTCTCCATAGAAGATGCAGTTGAATTTTTCAAGGATTTGCCGCCGAAGCTCAACGAGAAAGACCTCTCCATAGCGAAACAAGTGCTTAAAGAAATCAACGAACGTCTCGGCTTCCTCAAAAACGTCGGCTTAGGCTACCTATCATTATCCCGCGCAGCTAAAACGCTGTCAGGTGGCGAAGCCCAGCGCATCCGTCTCGCTACGCAGATTGGCAGTAATCTGATGGGTGTACTCTATATCCTTGACGAACCCAGTATCGGCTTACATCAGCGTGACAACGCCAAACTAATCGCCACCTTAGCGCGTCTCCGTGACCTTGGCAACACGCTTATTGTGGTTGAACATGATGAGGACACCATGCGTCATGCAGACTACATCGTAGACATGGGTCCCGGTGCAGGCGTACACGGAGGTCACATAGTTGCCGAAGGCACCCCCAAAGAGGTCATGGCTAATCCCCGTAGCTTAACAGGCAAATACCTCTGCGGTGAACTTCAAATCGAAATCCCCAAAGCGCGGCGCCCACCCATCGACTACCTGACGGTCAAAGGCGCCTGCGAGAACAACCTCAAAAACCTCAGCGTCAAACTGCCCCTTGGAGTGCTCTGTGGCGTCACAGGCGTTTCAGGCTCAGGCAAAAGCACACTTATGAACCTCACGGTTATTCCCGAATTGCGCCAGATGTTCGGTGAGCAGGTGGACAAAATCGGAAAACATGAGAAAATAGAAGTGCCCGAAGTCGTGCGCAACGTAATCGTAATCGACCAAGACCCCATTGGACGCACGCCACGCAGTAACCCCGCCACCTACACCAAACTATTTGACGAAATCCGCCGCATCTTTGCCTCCACAAAAGAAGCCAAAGGCCGCGGCTACAAAGAAGGTCGCTTCAGTTTCAATGTTAAAGGCGGCAGATGTGAAAACTGTCAGGGTGACGGTGTCATCCGTATCGAAATGAACTTCCTGCCCGACGTGTATGTGCAGTGCAGTGAATGCAAAGGCAAACGCTACAACAAAGAAACGCTTTCAGTGCTGTATAAGGGCAAAAACATTGCTGAAGTTTTGGACATGACTGTGGAGGAGGCTGCGAAGTTCTTCGAGAATACGCCTCGTGTTTACCGTAAGTTGCAGACTCTGCTTGACGTGGGTTTGGGCTATATCAAACTCGGTCAAAGTAGCACGCAGTTGTCCGGTGGAGAGAGTCAACGTATCAAGATTACCCGTGAGCTGAGCAAGCATAAGTCGGGGCATGTCGTTTACATGCTTGATGAACCGACCACAGGCTTGCACTTCGACGACACTAAACGCCTAATAAAAGTGCTCAACCGGCTCGTTGATAACGGCAATACCGTTTACATCATCGAACATAACCTTGATGTGATTAAAAGCTGCGACTATCTAATTGACTTGGGGCCGGAAGGCGGCGCGGCAGGCGGCGAACTCATCGCTGAAGGTACTCCTGAAAAGGTTGCGCAAAACAAATGCAGTTACACTGGCATGTTTCTAGAAAAGATACTCAGCCAGGCGGCAGAAGAAGCAGCGGCAACAATCACCTAGAAAAGAAGGCGAACAAGCTGGTCGTGCCCGGATGATACTGAATGGGTTGGCACGAAAACGCCTCCACCCCATGCAACCACGTATGCAACGCAATCTATTCCAAAAAAGCAGCCGCCCTCAACACCAGTCTTGTGGTGCCTAGGAATTGCCACACCCACATAAGGACACCAAACTAAACCGCCTGCACCCCACAGGTGTCACGTTGAGTGTTTGCATATTTAGCGTCTCATACCTTGGTTAGTGAAAAATCAGGCTAACCGTTAACACAACCAACACAAACAAGGTTATAGCTACGTACTTCCAGTTTTTTTCCCACCCAAAATAAATGCAAGAAGTAATCGCCCTGATGTAGGGAGTCAAAACCAAAACTATGATGCCCAAGGTCATGAATAGTAATGCGTTTTCTTGGACAAAGAGGTTTTCCACTTTTTCGATAACGAAAGCAAAAAAGTTTTCGCCATTAATATGAACCACGGGAGAGCTGGAAACATCAAGGTTGCCGTAGGCGCCGAAGTATAGGACGATGCCAATGACTTCAAACATCACGCTGACGACTACGCCCGCTATGAGCAGTACGCTTATGATTGTTTCCAGCTTGGACTCTTTGTCTTCTTGGGTCATAAGGCGGTGACTCCTTTGTAGAGCATCTGGACAATCATTAGGATGACGATTATCATGAAGAGAACTTTGAGGTGCTTATCCTGAAACCTACACAGCAACCTGCCGCCAACAACAGCGCCTATGGTTACGCCAACTGCCATCGGAGCCATCAAAGTCAAGTTAAGCAAACCTGAGAAGAGGTAAACGCTTACGCCTGCCAATGCGGTCATGCCGATGACGAAGCTGCTGGTGGCAGTGGAGACTTTAGAGGGGACTTTTAGAACTTTCTCATGCACTATGACTTTGAAGGCGCCTGCACCGATGCCCAGCATACCTGCAGCTACACCGGCTATGAGCATGCCCGCGCCTCCTAGAACGGAGTTGGTGGCTTTGTATTCCACCTGTTTGTTTTTTGATTTGTCAAAGTAGCTGCCGTGTAAACCCAGCCAGCGGGAGAGGTGATCCTGTGTTTTGGGCGGGGCGTATTCCTCGAAGGATTTGCGGATGTTAACGAATGAAGTGCACAGGAACGCAGCGAAGAGGAAGTATAGGAATATTGGGGCGATAAGGACGGTTATGGTTGCGCCTATTATGGCGCCAATGATGGTGAACATTTCCAGATACATAGCAAGGCGGATGTTGGTGATTTTTTCTTTCACAAAAGAGGATGCGGAGCCGCTGGAGGTGGCGATTATGGCTACCATGCCGCATGCGATGGCTTCCTGAACCGGTACGCCAAATGCGACGAGGATGGGCGTTAGCATGCTGGCGCCGCCAAGTCCCGTAAGTGACCCTAGGAAGCCTACGAGGACTGAAATTAGAAGCAGAGAAAGCATGTCAATCAAAGCGCTGTCTCCACCCGCCTAAAAATGAACTTGAGATTATTAAACCGCTCTTACATAAACCCAAGTTTTGAAAACACTACAGGGCTGGTTTGCGTTGTTTTGGGGTAAAATGGTTGTTGCTACTGCAATAGGTATTTTCAGAATGACATGATTTCAACGGGCAAACGAAACATATATGCCTATACCAACCTATCCATAAAGAATGGGTACCGCTATGAAAAAACTCTTCATTTCAGGTCCAATCATAGGCATGGAGAAAGAGCAGGATTACCGCGTAACAGTTACTGAAGTCGCTAAAAAAGCGGGTTTTGAAGTTATTGACCCTTGGAAACGTGAGCGTGTCCTCTATAACGGTACTGAGGAGTGCTGGTGGGACAAGGTGCCGACGTTTGATTTTGTCCAGCGGGACCTCGACGATGCCGACCGATGTGACGTAATGGTTGTGTATTTGCCTATTCTCTCGGCGGGTGCTTGCATGGAGATGTTTTATGCTAAACGCAAAGGTAAACAGATCATTGTGGTTTCTCCGATCAAGTGCCTTAGCCCATGGATTGTTTTTCACTCTGACCGGATAATTCGGGGTTTTTCTGAGTTGGAAACGGCTCTTAGAGAATTCACCTAACTTCTGTTGTTTTCCTACGCGGGTTGGGAGATGGTGTGGCTGGGGTAAGCGTCAGTTTGTCTGCATGACCTGCATATAACAGTTTGTTCGACCAATTTGTAACAACATACGTTTAACAGCTATAGCGAAGTAGTGTAGAAAAATAAGGAGGATTAATGTGTGCTATCAGCAGTTGTTTTAGTCAACACAGACTTTGAGCAGGAAAAAACAGTTTTAGAGAGCATAAAACGCCTTGAAGGGGTAGAGGAGGCTCATGCATTATGGGGCGCTTATGATCTGATAGTCAAGGTAAGAGCTAATTCTGTGGATAAAATTAAAGAAATCACTCAACTGAAACTCAAACATCTAATCGGGGTCTCCACAACTCTAACGCTTATGATTGTGGACAAAGAGGGCGTGGACTAATTTGACTCAGCAGATAGAAACCCGCCGCTCGGGAGAATATATGCCAAGAATTAACGATGTCCACTCGCCTTGCCAGTGGCTAAATCAATGCTACGAGGGGAAATGCCCTGCGTTTATAAAGAAGGCAGGGAACTTTTATTGCGCAAAAAAGAACAACCCTTAAGGTTTCTGTTCTTCTTTTCTCTTTTTAGGTTTAAACTCTTCGCGCACCTGCATTTCTCGGCGTTTACGGTTATACCCAACTGAAAAGTCGTGGGTTGCGTCTCGGATTTTGCGGAGCAGAAGCATCATGCGGCTATTTTTGTCGAAACTGTGCGGCGCTGGGTCGTCGGGATAGTAAAGTTCCTCACGCTCTTTCGCTAAACCAACTAATGGAACCTTGACGCCGAGCTTATCCAACGCAGCTTCTGCGGCAGCTACCTGTCCAGGTCCACCGTCGATGACGATTAGGTCTGGCAGGGGATTTTTCTCTTCTGCTTGCCGAGTGTATCGTCGTGTGACGACTTCGTTCATGGCTGCGAAGTCATCTTGTCCAGTGAAGGTTTTGATTTTGAATTTGCGGTAGTTTTTCTTATCTGGTTTAGCGTCTTTGAAGGCAACCATGCCGGAGACGACGTGTTCGGTGCCTAAGTTGGATATGTCGAAGCACTCGATGATGCGGGGTACTGTGGGGAGGTTTAGGTTGTTTTGAAGGTCGATGAGGGCGCTGTCGTATTCGAGGCTGGATTCAAGGTTTTTTTCGGCGAGTTTAAGGAGTGCGAGTTTGTCGGCTTTTCGCGGAATTGTTAACGAAACTGGTGCAAGTCGTTTCTGGCTGAGGAACTCTTCAAGCGCTTTTTTCTCGTCGGGCTCCATCCAAACTGGCTTGTTAAGCAGGATTTCGCGGGGGATCTGGTTAGCAGTGTAGAAGGCTTTGAGGAATTCCTGCTCGATCTGCTCTCCAACATCTACGGTAAACTCTTTTTTCCCCAGTAAGACGCCTTTGCGGACGCCCATCTGCACCACATGCAGCTTCTCGCCCATCACCCTGAAAACCATAACGTCTTGGTCGAAGCGTCGCTCGTGATCCACAATCTGGCGCTGGGTGAGGAGTCGGATGGAGGCGATTTGGTTACGCAGGTCCATAGCTTCCTCGAAGCGTTGGTTAGCGGAGGCGTCCTGCATGAGGTCGGAGAGTTTGTCGATGGTGCTTTCGTAGTTTCCGTTTAGAAATGAGCGTGCGGCTTTGACCTGTTCTTCGTATTGTTGAGGGGTGACTTGGCCGACGCAGGGGGCGGTGCACATGTGGATGTGGTAGTTTAGGCAGGCGCGTTTGTGCATGTTTTTGCATGTTCGCAGTTTGAAGACTCGGACAACGGCGCGTTGTAGGTCTTGGCGTGTGAATCCTTCTGTGTAGGGACCGAAGGATTCGAGTTTTCGTGAGACTTTGCGGCTGGTTAAAACTCTTGGGTAGTCTTCGCGGGTTAAGGAGATGTAGGCGTAGCTTTTGGCGTCTTTTAAGTCGATGTTGTATTTGGGCGAATGCTGCTTGATGAGCTTGTTTTCGAGAAGCAGGGCTTCGACCTCGTTGTTTACGATTATCCAGTCGATGCTTCTGATGTTGCGAACAAGCTGGCGTGTTTTGGCAGATTGGTCGCGGCCCTGAAAGTAGCTTTTAACCCGGCTACGCAGGTTTTTGGCTTTGCCCACATAGAGGATTTCGTCTTGGTCGTTGCGGTAAATGTAGACGCCCGGCTCAGTGGGAATATCACTGCTCTTGAAGTCCTCTGGCGCTGAAATCTTAATCATGACCTACGCCGCTGTATTCTCACTAATCGCTCAACGCATTAAGCGTTTCCCATAACTGTCTCTTTTTCTGAGTTTTTGTTTTTCTAGTAGTAGAAGAAGAGAGTCGCTGCCTACTACATCATCTTCTTAGTCTGTTTGTAGAATGTCCTGTTTTGGTTTCTGCGTTTGGGGTCTATTGGAAATTGGTTGAGGCTGGTTGTACCAATTGTTTGCCGAAAAATGCTCTGGCTTGTCTTTTTGCGGGCGTGGCAAATCCTACGGCGCACATGGCGGCAACAGTGGGCGGTTGTGTTTTACGAATGCATTTTTTGTTTCTGGCACGCCCTCGCCGGAGAACGCGCAACTTTTTAGAAGGCTTTTTTATGTCCACCTAACATAGTTTCCAGATGGTGTTCTTTTTTTGTCAAATAATCAAAATCAAAACAGAAAACTATCCCCCGAATAGGAACAAGTCATTGTAAACAAAGGCACTGAGATGCCCTTCACAGGCAAATACTATGCCTTCTGGGACAAAGGCACATACGTGTGCAGGAGATGCGGCGCCAAACTGTACCGCTCCGAGAGCAAGTTCGAGTCCGATTGCGGCTGGCCCAGCTTCGACGACGAAATCCCCGGCGCAGTAAAACGCATACCCGACCCAGACGGGCAACGCACAGAAATCCAGTGCGCCAACTGCGGAGCCCATCTCGGCCATGTCTTCACGGGAGAGCACTTCACAGAGAAAGACACAAGGCACTGTGTCAACTCAATCTCGATGGAGTTTATCCCAGACAAAATCTAAGTCGCCGGCTTGTTCCAGACGTCAATATAGCAGAACTCGCCAAGCGCTTTTCGCTTTGATTGGGGAGACTCTGCAGGGTAACCGAGTGTAACAATTGCTGAAGGCTCTACCGACTCAGGGATTTTCAGCACCTCTCGCACCATTTCTTTGCAGAAGGCAGGTGTACAATACCAACAAGCGCCCAAACCAGTGTCATAAGCCGCCAAAAGCAGGGTCTGCAATGCGGCACCCAAACTCTCCACTGCCAAGTCGCGCTCAGTTTTTTGCCTCTCCGCATTGGAGAACTTGCGCAAGCCCTCCATGGACATGCAGACTACTATGAGGGCGGAGGCGTCGGCGAAGCGGCTCACGCGTTCCTCCTGCCTTTTCTGGTCTACACTGTAGCCTTCGTGAACCAAATCGGCTGCCCATGCTTGAGTCATCTTTTGAGCTAATTCCTGCTTGACCGATGGGTTTTCGACTATAATGAATCGCCATGGTTGACTGTTGTGGGCAGAAGGCGCCCAACCCGCCTCTCCCAAAACCGCTAAAATCATTTCTCTGGATACAGGTTTTTGGTGGTATTTGCGGATGCTGCGGCGTCGCCTAATTGCTTCGTGTAAGTCAGTCATGAAATAAAGAAAAGGAAGATTGGTTTTTATGTTTATTCGGGGTTAGGCTGTAAAATCACTTTGAGGCTGTTTCCTGCTTCCGCCATCAACCGGAACCCTTCCTGTGCTTCAGTGAGCGGTAGACGGTGGGTAATCATGTCTTTAACATCTAGTTTACCCGTCGCCAGGACCCGCAAGGAGTCTTCGATGTCGTTTGGGGCAGCTCCGTAGCTTGTGCGTATAGTGATTTCGTTTCGCCAGAACTGGTTGATAGGTACCTGCAACTTAACGGTTGGGTCAGGTACTGCGAAGAAGAGGATGGTTCCGCCGTTTTCCACGCAATCCATAGACGACATCGCCGCAGAGGTGGCGCCTGTGCAGACTATTACTTGGTCAGCTAAGTGGCCGCCGAGAACCTTTTTGAGTTTTCCTGGGAGGTTGTCTCGTGCGTCGAGAGCGTGGTGTGCACCGAATTTCTTAGCTAACTCCAAGCGGTATGGGTTGATGTCTGCGACGACAATGTTTTCTATGCCCTTGTATTTGGCGAGTTGCACATGGAGTATGCCGCTGATGCCGCTGCCGATTATGAGCACGGAATCATCCTTTTTGAGCCCCGAGAGTCTCTGTCCGCGGGAGACGCAGGCAAGCGGCTCAATGAATGTGCCTTCCTCAAAGCTCATGGTGTCTGGCAGCTTGTATATGCCGTATTGAACGTTAATTTTGGGTACAAGCACGTATTGTGAGAAGCCGCCGGGGTAGTAGTTGGTGGTGTGCAGTGTGTGGCATGCGGTGTGGTTGCCTCTTTGGCAGTGGCGGCACTCGAAGCAGGGGACGTGGTGTGAGACAAATACGCGGTCACCCACTTTGTAATCTTTGACTTTGGTGCCTACTTGCGAGAGGACGCCGGTTGCTTCATGACCAAGTACACGCGGAGCTTTAGGCACACGATACCACTCGATTACGTCGCTTCCGCAGATGCCGCTAGCCATAACCTTGAGCACAACTTCCTCATCGCCAGCTCTGGGCGTGGGAAGCTCTTCGATGCGAACGTCATGGTTGTTGTAGTAGAAGGCTGCTAACATAGAAATCGCCAAAAGAAAATGGGGCTTATGCTTTGCCCGCTACTATCTCGTTGTAGAGGTTTTCTGCTTCGGCTGCTGTGTAGCTGTCGTGGATTATGGCTTTGATTGCTCGGATGGATGCAACTGGGTGCTCGGTTTGCCAGATGTTTCTGCCCAAGTTGACGCCTGCTGCGCCTTTCTGCATGCCGTCGTAAACGAAATCGAAGACTTCCCGCTGGGTGTCAGTGCGGGGTCCACCGGCTATAACGACGGGGACTGGGCAACCGTTTATGATTTTTTCAAAGTTGTCTTTGCAGTAGTAGGTTTTGACGACGCGGGCCCCGATTTCGGCTGCAATGCGGGCTGACAATGCGAGGTAGCGGGCTTCGCGTTTTTCGAGTTCTTTGCCTACTGCGCATACTGCCATAACTGGGACGCCGTAATCCTCGCATTCGTCGATTAGCTTAGAGAGGTTTGTAAGGGATTTGTTTTCGTATTTGCTGCCAACGAAGATGGACATTGAGACTGCGGAGGCGTTTAAGCGTAGGATTTCCTGAATTGATGTGACGAGTGATTCGTTGGCGAGGTCTTCGCCGACTACGGAGACTGCACCGCTGACACGCATAATGTAGGGTTTGTCTATTGCCGGATTGATACAGCTGCGCAGAACACCGCGGGTGAGCATTAGGGCGTCTGCGTATTGGTATATTGGTTTGACGGTTTCGGCTGGTTTCTCAAGGCATCGGGTTGGTCCTTGGAAGTATCCGTGGTCTATGGGTAAAAATAGGGCTTTTCCGTCTTTTTGGAAGAGCCTGCTTAGGCGGTTTTTCATTCCCCAATCCATAACTGTTTCCTCGCAAAGCAGTTATTGTTGGGCATAAATAACTTTATCCTAGCTTGGTTAGGGGAAAAGTTATGCGGTTGCTGGAAAGACAGGCAAAGGTTGACCGCCAATTTTTTTTCTTTAATTCTGAAGTTAGTCTAGTGTTTATGATTTATTATGCACACTTCACAATCAAACTTATATTGCGTAGGACAGTAAAACAGTAAAACGGCGAAAAAGTGGAAATATGCGTAAATGCACAGAATGTAAAACAGCTATGGAGTCCAAAGGTGAAATCTCGGACGACGGCTCCATAATCTTCTACCAATGTCCAAAATGCAAAAACGTCGAAATCCGTGCAAGGCTATACGTTGAAAATGGGCTAAGAATGACATACCCATAAATCCCTCAACTTTCCCCGAGTTTATTGCCGAAAAACAGCGCTTTTAAGGTCCCTGCTGTAGCTTCCTTTTCGGTTACCCGGCGTTACCTGCCGGCTTTTAGACGCGTTAGGGTTGCTTTTTAACCACCAAATAACCATTTTCGATTAGCCAGTGATGAAACTGCCAAGTCGTATAGAGACATGCAGTGCTGCATTTACCACGAGTCTGCTCATACTCGGCCGAGCCTTCTTTCTGGCTGTTAAGCTCCAGCTGAACTGGACATTTAACGTCTTTGCAGAATTCGCGGCGTTTATACTCAACGTAGCCTTCGGGAACCATCTTTCATCGCTTAAAATGCCGGGTTAAGCCATATAAGCCTTGCCAACCATTCCTCTCAACTAGTCGTTAGACTGCCTAAACCCTACATTTGCTAGTGGCATCCTACTCCCACATAGGACTATAAGCCTCAGCAGTAAGTAGTAATCAGGCAACAAACGCTTGCTCCTATTATTAAAATTTTTAAGGGATAATAAATGAATAGAAAAACAGGAATTTTTTTGGGTGTCGCAATAATATTCGCACTCGTAATTTCGGTCACAATTGCAACTTTGACTATTAACCCCAACCTTTTCACCGCAAATGTAGACAATAACGTTACAGGTCCTACTCCCACATTCGCCCCTGCAGACCCTAATCAATTACCTGAGGAAACAACGCCTTCGCCACAACCGTCTCATTCCAGCAGCCAACAATCTTCATCTCAGGCAACCGTGAAATCAACACCTGCTCCAGTAACATCGCCGACACCAACACTTGAACCAACTCCCACGCCAACCTTATCTCCAACGCAAGAACCTACGATTACCCCAACGCCCGCTCCCACCTCGATTCCCACGCCTAAACCTCATCCAACAGTTGACCCTGCATCTATAATTTTCAGCGATGACTTTAATTCAGGAGGTATGAGCGCATGGACCAGCACTGACATCAGTGGTGTAAAATTAGGCGTAGTAGATAGCATGCTCGAATGCTCTACTAGCACCGCCACCAATGGTCAATGGGGATATGTGTATGAGTGGTTGAACCAATCTTATGACAGCCTTAACTGGCGGTGGTATCTGTTTTTCGGCGACCTGCCAACTACTGACGGAAACGTCATCGGCGGTGGAGGAATGTATAACTCAGCCATAGAAGGCAACTTTACCCCGGTCAACGGAGTCTGTGCCATAAACGTCGTACGAATTAACGGAGAATGCTATTGGAACTTTGCCTACGTAGACGGCGACCAAGTCTACAGCGTTAACTCAACCCAAACAGTCGCAGCCCAAACATGGTACCTAGTCGAACTCAAGGGCGTCCAAGCCAACGGGACAGGCGAAGTGCACTGCTACGTAAATGACGAAGAAATCTTAAACGCCACCAACTTAACCAATAACTACAACTCAGGCATTGACCACGTTTCTGTCGGGGGCGGAGTAAGCGCCGACAAACCAATCGTGTGGTATTGTGCAAGCGCCATAGCTTCAACCGAACACATTGGACCCAAACCTTCAGAGGCAACTGCAGCATTCAGCACAGCCACAAACGCCACAAGCGCGTTAGCCGGAATCAGCCTGTTCTTTGGAACCACCCTAACAACCTTAGTCGTCGCTAAAAACAGAACAAAACTTGTCAAAACAACTGAGCCCTTAATGCGGCATCTGCGAATTTAAAACGTTTAGAATCCGCTCAACATCTTTTTTTGCTTGGTCGTTGAGTGGGTTCAACTTTATTTCCTCAGCAGCCTTGACGCCGAATCCAAGCTCAGAGGCTCTTTTTATTTGGTCTTGTTCGAAAACAGGTTCAGAACCTACTTTGCCGCCTGCACCATACAGCTTGAGGATTGCCACTCCAATGGCGTCGATTGTTATGCGGTCGCTGCTGGCTAAAACAAGATTTGGCTCCACCACGTCGCCTTTTTCGGGTCCATCTGAAACGAAAGCCTTGATGCCATCCAAGACAACTATGTCGGGGTTGTAGTGGCTGTTGATTTCGGCTATCATCTGACGCTGGTAAGGCGAGCCATGCAGCTCCCACATGTAATCATATATACTGCCGGGCAGCTTTTTTGCAACCATGCCCACGGAGTTTTTCAAGGATAAAGTGAATTGACCTCCGAAACGGTGGGTTTTGAGGCAGCAGATGTTTATGACTTTGTCGGCGTCATGGAAAACTTTGGCGAAGTAGAATCCGTGAAGCCAATGTGTGCCTTTGTGTTCTATTTTTATCCAGTCGTCCTTAGCGGCTTCGTTTAGAACAGCCACTTTGAAGCCAAGCTCCTCGGATAAGCCAAAGACGCCCATTTGCTCAAGCACGCTGCGGGTGTTGCCCATGCCGCTGCGCTCCGCCAAAGTGATTTCAGCGGCATTTGATTTTTGGAGGTTTTCCACAATGCATCGGAGGGTGTCGAGGTGTGTGGAAGCCGGAAAAGGGTCAGCGCTATTAAAGTTGGCTTTGAGCGCCACCGTTTTGCCAGCAAAATCGGGAAGGTTGAACTGTTTTAGCAACTGGGTGATGCCTGTTTTTCGGTCCACAGTTTTCAAAATATACACGTCAGAAGGGATGTTAGCCAAAGAAGTTGTCACACAGTATCTGCCGCAACGCCGTGTTATTAGTGTTGTCTGCATCAGGCTGAGGCTACAAACCGTAGAAATCTTTTTTCTATTAGTAGAAGCTGTGGGATGCCGCCGCTGTAAATCATCTTCTAAGGCGGCATGTAGAAGCGCCAGTTTTGGTTTCTGGCGTAGTGGGTGTTGCTTGCTGGTTGTGGCTGGTTCTACAAGCAGCTAACCAAGAGAAGCCTATTTTGACTAAAATAATTGTCAAAACCAATAAATTGGATTTACTCTAAAAGTTAACCAAATGAATCCAAGCACGTCAGCTCTCCACAAAATATTGAAGGACAAAACCAGACAAAAAATCATCCTCACACTTGAAGAAAAGGGCAGTTTAACCTACAGCCAGCTCTTGGATGCCGCAGACGTCAAAAGCACTGGACGCTTGAATTACCACCTAAAAATATTAGACGACCTTGTAAACAAGAATGAGTCAGGAAAGTACGCCCTTACTGAAAAAGGCAGTTTAGCATTTACATTAATTCGTGAGCTTGACCTTAAAAGCCAGTCGCAAATTGAAGCCGAACCCTCCAAGGGCTTCATAACAGAGGCAATTATTGTGGCTGTGGGCTATCTCGGAGTTGTTTTTGCGATATACTTGCTGAGCATGACGACTTTTACAACTTTTGCATTGAATATTGCAGCTACAATATCAGGCGTTATCTTGTTATATTTCGGTGAAAAGGCGAGGAAAAAACGGTCACTGCAGCCGGCTAACCGCCAGATGCTTAGAGCTAAAATAGCAATAATGGCATTTACCGCATGGGAAGGCGCAGTCGTCGGGTTCTTTTTAGGAGGATACTTACTCGCAGTGCTACTGCAACATTATGCCCGACAAAATATTGATTTAATCGCATCCAACCAGACGGTGTACAATTTTTTCTTCTGGATAGGCAACCCCGTTATCGGCGTGGTCATTGGCGGAGTGGTGGGATACTTTATCTTTAAAGCTAGCCGATACTCCAAAAACAGGTACTATAACCCCTTTGCAGAGAATCAGCCGCTAACTTTTTTGTATAAAAAGCCGCTTTAAAGGTATTCTTTGTATCTAAAACCGCAAGCTCTATATTTGCCAATGAAGCCATAAAAAAGGCGCATGTGGGCCCGTGGCTCAGTCAGGCTAGAGCGGAGGACTCTTAATCCTTAGGTCGCGGGTTCAATTCCCGTCGGGCCCGCCACTTCTTCTACGCCGCTGTGTTTGTTTTTTGATTTTTCTCTTTCCTCCGACAGCACAAATTTTTTGATTTCCGAAGGCTTGCAATCCTTTGACCCCTACATCAAACGGGACCCACACTTTGCAAAGTCACCTTTGCTGTAGCGCATTCAGAGCTTCCTTAGCGTGCTTAGTGAATTGAAGCTGCGAAGCAAAAACATGCACAACAACACCTTCCTTATCAATAACAAAAGTCACCCTACCAGGAACACCCAACGTAGGCGAAACCCCATACAGTTTCCGAACACTTCCGTCAACATCACTCAACAGGAGATAGGGCAGATTATGATGAGCTGCAAAACCTCTGTGTGACTCCAGGCTTTGACCGCTTATGCCAATAACCTCGGCATTTCTCTCCTTGAACGCTTCAATATTGTCTCTGAAAGCCTGTGCTTCCTTGACGCAGGTCGGCCCTTCATCGCGAGGATAGAAGAAAAGCACTACATTCTTTTTTCCGAAAAACTGATAAGGTAACTTCCTGACCTGTACTTGACTTTAGGGTGAAGTCTGGTGCTTTAGTGCCGCGTTCGAGTTTAACCATTTGTTTTCCTTCTACAGTTACGCTGTGGGATTTATAGAATAAAAGAAAGCGCTTGAAGCCCTTTAGGTAGTGCATTTATCTGACTTTGACGGCGAAACCGAGTTTTCTCGTTTTAAAGATTTTTCAGGTGCAAATTCAGCTTTTGGCACACAAACCTTTTATGAACACAAAGTAAAATCCCCTTTGAAGGACCAGAAAATGGTTAAGTGCCCAAGATGCAGAAAGGAATCCGCGGAACTCAAAAGCAAAACTGAGAACGACTATTTCTCGGTGAAGTACTATTCCTGCGGCAACTGCATGCATATTTTCAAGGTTGCCCGTGTGAAATACCCCACTGATCAATAGCTTGTTTAGCCGTGTATCTGGCGAAAACATCAAAAATTCAGGTACACACGCTAACGACCCAAATATTGTAAACCTTATATCTCATACGCGGCATTAGGCGTACATGGCAGAACCGAAAAATGGTCGACCAATCTTCTTCCCCGAAAAACTAGTCATGTGGGGCAACCTCGCACTTTTCCTGTGGATCGTTCTTGACACAGTGGCATTTCTATTATTTGACATAACAGATGGCATCGCATTTTTCATCTTGACGCTTGTCTTAATTTATGGTGTGCTACACTTCATCGGGTGTCTGCGTCCATGTTATAACTGCATAAAATGCACGCATGGCATGGGGCGACTTGCGGCGTTATATTTCGGTAGACGAATATTCAAAGACTACAAGTACAGCTACAAACTGCCGACAGCAATATTTTTCACCGTATACATCGGGGCGTTTCCGGCAGCATTCGCGCTTTACTCTGCCATCCAAAACTTTACAGTAGCCAAAGCAGCGGTTTTTGCGGTTCTTTTGGTGTTTACAATTTACAGCGCTCTAACATGGTGGACAAAGAAAACCGTAAAAACAGCACAGACCCCCTCCAACGACCCCGAAACAGCCTAGCACACACTCCCGCCAAATCAGTGTCAAAAAAGTCAACCGTAATAAAGAGCGAAAAACAAAGACTTCTAGAGGACTGCTTATGGCTGAAAAATCATCTCAAGACGAAACCAAAAAGGGTTTAGGAGACGACTTCCAAACCCAAACTAAACACACCCGCACAAACCTACGAGGAGGCGGGCTAGATTGGGCAAACAAGCCAGACACATACAAAAGCTACCCCGAAGCAAAAACGGTCGAGTTACCCAAAGAGTTTCCGAAACAAACGTTGACAATAGATGAAATTCTGCGGAAAAGAAAAAGCACCCGAACCTACTCTACGCAGGCAGTCACACTCTCTGAGTTGGCGTTTCTGCTTTGGGCATCCACCGGCGTGCAGCGGGCAGAACACGGCTACGAATTCCGCACCGCCCCCTCAGCAGGCGCCCTCTACCCAGTCGAAACCTACCTATGCGCCAACAACGTTGAAGGCTTAGAACAAGGCATATTCCACTACAACATCCAAAACCACACCTTGGAACTGCTAAAACCCGGCGATTTCGGCGGCGAGTTGGCAAAGACAGCTTTGGGGCAGTTGATGGTTGCTGAGGCACCGGTGGTTTTTGTTTGGACTGGCGTTTTTGAACGTTCAAAATGGAAGTATCGGCAGCGTGCTTACCGCTACGTGTACTTAGATGCGGGAATTGTGGGTGAGAATTTGGCGTTAGCTGCGGTCGGCATAGGGTTTGGGTCATGCCAGATTGGCGCGTTCTTCGACGACGAAGTCAACCGAATGCTCGACCTCGATGGAGAAACAGAAAGCACACTGTACCTAAGCGTTGCGGGCCATCCGCTACGCATCTAAGCTTTTTCGTCAAGCAACCTCTTTAACCGCTTAGCTAAGCCTTCGCGTTCGCTGGGCTGCGAAGTCCAGAAACTGCGGTTTTCTCGGAATTGCTCACCGCTGATTTTACCCTGTTTCTGCAACTCTCCCAGAAGCCGCATGAAGCCTTGCAGGTCCAGTTGCTCGTTGGTTACCGCATTTGCGAGTTTACGTTCTGAGGGGGTGTTGACGCCGATGGGTTCGCTGTCCGGGGGGGTATAAGTTTCGTAGAGGAACCGAGCGAAGTAGAGAGGGTCCCATGTTTTGGTCTGCGGCAGGCTGCTTTTGATTTTTAGCAGTTCGTTGGTGTAGTGCTCGTATTCTTGACCCATGGAGTAGTATTTGGTTTGCCCAGATTGCGCGTCGGCGATGCGGCTTAGGAAATGGCGCATGTGTTGGTTGCTGAAAACTGGGATAACGGTTCCTTTTTGGGTGTTGAAGCAGTAAATGATTCTTTTAGGGATAAGTTTGTCAGCAGGTATGCCGCCTATGCGTTCCCAAGTTGCATCCACTTTCTGCGCTAGAGATTTGCGGTCGTCCACGGCGATGCGCAACAGATTTTTGAAGTCGCTGATTTGAAGCCGAATGTTACGGTACACGTTGCTACTGCTCAGGTTCGAGTAAGTTACAGGCTTAACCGAACGTTCAAGAAGCAAGAAGAATTCTCCAACTTCATCGGGGTTGACTCGGTAAAGTTTGTCGGGGTCCAACCACTCTATGCTACACAGGTTTTCGCTAAACGGGTACTTCTGCCGCAGTTCCTTCTGTGCGGACAAGGCTTTTTCTACGTCGTGGCGTGCGATTCCAACTTTATCGAAATCGGCGGCTTTCTCCTGTAGCAGGTTAATCTTGGACATGTCAACCGTCAAACAATGCACGGCTTACTTAATAAAAATTGCAACCGCCACATCTAGGGAAGGCACCGCAAAAGTATAATAGTTAAAGCTCCGAAATTTTTTGGCGTGGGTAATAGTTGACTGATAAATCCATAATCATCATCGGTGCAGGCTTGGGCGGTTTAGCCGCAGGCTGCTATGGACAAATGAACGGTTACAAAACCAGAATCTTTGAAGCCGCTAACAAGCCAGGCGGAGTCTGCGTCGCATGGAAACGCAGGGGCTACAACTTCGACTACGCTGTGCACAACGTTTTTGGCGTCGCCTCTAACCCTGAGGTGAAAAACGTTTACACCCAAATCTGGAGCGAGCTCGGCGCACTCAAAGGCACCGAGCCGTACCATTTTAAGGAGTTTGTGCAAGTGGAAGACGTGGACGGCAAAACACTAACAGTCTATACAGACCTCGCCAAACTCGAAGCCCACATGAAAGAGTTGGCGCCCTCTGACGCTAAAGTCATTGACGAATTCATAGGCGCAGCCAAAAAACTGGGCGGATACAACCTCTTCGACGCTATGGTCGGAGGAGCGTTTGCCAAACTAAAAATGCTTCCAGCAATGAGCGTACTTATGAAGTACAGTCAAGTCACCGTCAAAGAGTTCGGCGAGAAATTCACCGACCCCTTCCTACGCAAAGCCTTCCCAACCATCCAATACGACATCGCCGAAGTCCCCACACTGATCCCGATGATTTTCCTCTCACTACAAAATAACCACGACGGCGGCTGGCCCATCGGCGGCTCCAACATGCTTTCACAAAAAATCGCCCAACGCTACATAGAGTTAGGCGGCGAAGTCACCTACAACACCAAAGTCAAAAAAGTAATCGTCAAAGATAACATTGCAGTTGGCGTGCAACTTGAAAACAGTAGCGAACACTACGCTGACATTGTGATTTCCAACGCGGACGGCTACTCAACCATCTACGGCATGCTCAACTGCAAATACACTAACCCAAAAATAGACGCCTACCACAAAGCTTATCCTAAGATGCAGTCGTTTGGGCTAGAAGTCTGGTACGGCATAAACATGCCTCTGCCGGGTGAGCCGCACTCGATTGTTCGCTTCTTAGACCAGCCCATAACCATCGAGGACATCCCAAGAGACCGTCTAGATATTGAAGTCTTCAACTTCGACCCCACAATTGCACCGAAAGGCAAAACCGTGGTTAAAGTAGTGATGGAGTCTAACTATGACTACTGGAGTGCACTTAACGCTGACCCTGAAGCTTACCGCAAAAAGAAACAGGAAGTCGCCGACCAAATTGCTGCGGAACTGGAAAAACGGTTCCCCGGATTAATTAGCAACTTGGAAGCGTCTGACGTGGTGACGCCACTGTCCGCAGAGCACTGGACCGCAAGCCACAGAGGCTGCCAAGCATGGCCCGCCCCAAAAAACCTGCAAAAAGAAATCACCAAAAACGGCGTCTCCAAAACCCTGCCTGGACTAAGCAACTTTTACATGGTAGGGCAATGGGCTGGCGGCACCATTGGGTTAAGCACGGTTACTTTGATGGGGCGCGACCTCATAAAAGACCTATGCAGGAAAGATGACAAAAAATTCCAAACCAACACACCAAGTTAACCAATCAACATGCGCCACACCATTTTCTATGCACCATGTGCACGAAACCTCCTCTGCCACACCACACCGTACAAGATTCAATATAGCACCTATGTTGCATGTGCAAGAGAACTCTTCTGCCACCCGCATCCACGTGTGCAGCGCAAACCGTTCACAAAAAGCAACGCTATTCACAAAGCGTCTTTTGGTGCCGCAAAAACCACCACACCCACACAAACAAAGAACACAAAAAAGTCACAAATATAAGAAACCCCTTGCATCTTCTAATAGAAGGTTATTTTATGGTTGAAATCACCCGTCTTTTCTGGAAAAAAGCATACACATCAGACAATTTCCTTTTAGGAGAGATTCACAGCGCCGACCTAGACATGACAACATGGCAAATCAACAGCCTCTTTGTCACGCTTAGCGAAGAAGCAACCAAAGCATTCGGATTCAAACACCCATACCTCGGCAAAGTCGTCGTCTGCTTACCAGTCTCCGACGTCAAAACCATCAGCGAAACAGCCATCCTAAACAACACACTAGAAGAACTACGTAACCTCAAACAATGCAAAGAGTAACCTAATTTTTTTCCTTTTTTTAAAACCCAAAAGTAACTATAACTGTACGGCTTGCTTCAATTTAAATGGCGATTTTTAACTTTATTCTCAGTGTAGAGTGAAAACACTGCCCCGCATAAGGCCACAACAGAGACGATGGTTGCGGCAATCAAAAAAACTGAAGGCGTTGCAGAAGCCTCAAACGCAGAAGAAATCAACAGAAGCAAGGCTATGGCTAGCAGCATCAAAATCACTAGAAGCGGAATGGCTTTTTTCGTTTTTATCACCAAGATTTTTTGAATCGAGTTTTGTTTAAAAGGGTTCTTGTCAAGTTTTCTTGACCAAATTCGGTTGCCGAGTTCACATTTGTTGACTACAGTCTATACTTATATACGCTCAAACAAGCACAGCAAAAAACCGGCAAGAAAAAGGCTGATTTAGCTTTCTTCACATAATGAAAGAAACCTCAATGTTTGGGCTCAATCTTTAATTACTCCAAAAAAGCTTGTTTGAGTTTAAGCACGTTTTAATGTGCCAAACTAGTTTAATTGAGAGGTGTGACCCTTCATGGCTGAAGCAGAATCGACACCAACACAGCAAGTTAAAGAGCAACCTATCAGGGCTTCTGAAATCGACCCATCCTTCAAGTACCAACTTCAGAAACTGCATGGCGCCGAAAAAATCCTCAAATGCTTCCAATGCGGCACCTGCACCTCGGATTGCCCTGTTGCCCGCTTCAGCGACACCTACCGTCCCAGAACACTCATCCACATGGCGCAACTCGGTTTACGCGATCGCGTCTTGCAAAGCGACACGCTCTGGCTATGTGCAGCATGTTTTACTTGTACAGACCGTTGCCCCCAAGACGTCGAAGTCGCAGCCGTTATCAGAGTCTTTCGAAACCTCGCAGCCGAGAAAGGGTGCGTTCCACAAATCTTCAAAGACCAGGCTGAGAGCCTTATTCGAACTGGCTATGCCTACAAAATTCCAGAGTTGCGTATTAAGAAGCGTGAACAGCAGGGTCTGCCGTCGCTGCCTAAAGGCAACCCCGAAGCCGCCAAAAAAATGCTCAAAGGCATAAAATTCTTCGACCGCATCCAAAAACCCGCAGGAGAAACTCAAAATGTCAAGCAATAAGTGGCTAATTTTTTTGGGCTGCGCAATTCCTTACCGCGTTGCCTCCTTTGAGATTAGCTCCAGAAAAGTCCTTGCTAAACTCGGCGTGGAGCTGGTGGAGATGCCGGAGTTTAACTGCTGCGGTTTACCCTTCGACCCAGTGAGTCATGAGACCATGCTGATTTTAGCAGCCAAAAACCTCGCGATGGCAGAGCAGCAGGGCTTAAACATTCTTACCCTTTGCCCCGGATGCGCTGGCACACTCAAAAAAGTTAACAAAATCCTAAAAGCCGACCCTAAACAGCGCGAAGAAGTTAACGCTCACCTAAAAGAAGCGGGGTTAGAGTTCAAAGGGTCGGTGGAGGTAAAGCATCTGCTTCAGTTCCTAAAGGAAGACATAGGAGTGGAAAAAATCAAAGCTTCCGTTTCCCGCCCCTTAACTGGCCTCAAAGTGGCAGAACACAACGGTTGCCACCTGCTACGACCCAAAGAGTACATTGGCTTCGACGACCCCGAAGACCCCCAAACCCTAAAAACGCTGATTGAAGCCACAGGCGCAACCTGCTTAGACTACATTGACGAAACCGAATGCTGCGGCGCTCCCAGCGTTGGCGTAAACGACAAAGTTGCTCTGGGATTGGCAAGGGATAAGCTTACCCACATCAAGGCAGTGCAAGCCCAAGCCTTAATCACCATATGTCCATTCTGCCACATTATGTACGATACAAATGAGTTAAGAATAGAGAAAACTTTTAACGAAGTCTATGGCATTCCAATTCTTCATTACCCGCAACTATTGGGGTTAGCTATGGGGTTAACTCCTGAAGAGTTAGCCTTCGGCGAGCTGCGAGTAAACCCGCAAAAAATAACTGAACTATTCAGTCAAGGAGCAAATCAACTGTGACCGAGACCAAAAGCAAGCTAAAAATAGCCTTTTACTGGGCTGCAAGCTGCGGCGGATGCGAAATCGCCGTTTTAGACTTAAACGAAAAAATCCTCCAAGTGGCAGAGTTAGCTGACATTGTGTTCTGGCCCGTGGCCATAGATACCAAATACAAAGATGTTGAAGCTATGCCTGATAAATCCATCGACATCACATTCTTCAACGGCTCAGTACGCAACAGCGAACAAGAACACATGGCAAAGATGCTGCGCACCAAAAGCAAGACGTTGGTGGCTTTTGGCAGTTGTGCACACGAAGGCTGCATTCCCGGATTAGCCAATCTGACCGACAAACAGGGCATCTTCGAGAAAGTTTACTTAAATGACCCAACCAACGTTAACCCCGATAAAACGGTGCCGAAAACTGAGAGCAAAGTCAAAGAAGGCACGCTTAAAATCCCAGAGTTTTACGACACCGTTAAAACCCTTAACCAAACCGTCGACGTGGACTACTACCTCCCAGGCTGCCCACCCCCCGTAAAACTAATCGCTGCTGCAATCGACGCAATCGCCTCAAACAACTTGCCCCCCAAAGGCTCTGTTCTCGCCCCGCCAAAGCCGGTGTGCGACGAATGCCCCAGAAAACGCGACAACAAAAAAATCGACAAAATCTACCGGGTCTACGAAAAGGAGCCTGAACCAGAAAAATGCCTCCTCGAACAAGGCATCCTCTGCATGGGCATCGCAACTCGTAGTGGCTGTGGAGCGCAGTGTTTAAAGGTTGACATGCCTTGTACTGGATGTGGCGGAAAAGCCCCCAATGTGCCCGAGCAGGGAGCCGCCATGATTACGGCTTTAGCTTCAATTTTGGGCTACGATGGCGTGGAAGGTAAAACCAAGTACACCGAAAAAGAGATTGAAGATTTAATAAGCCAAATCAAGGATCCAACTGGCACCTTCTACATGTACAGTTTGCCAGCTTCGATTCTGAAACGTAAGGTGAAAAAGCAATGAGTGCAAAAGAAATA
Source organism: uncultured archaeon (assembly GCA_963716035.1). Lineage (GTDB taxonomy): Archaea > Thermoproteota > Bathyarchaeia > Bathyarchaeales > Bathycorpusculaceae > Bathycorpusculum. Next base: position 1,300,814 of record OY970286.1, read on the forward strand.
ATTATTGACCCTATAACTCGCCTTGAAGGACACGGCAACGTCTCCATCTTTCTTAATAGTAAAGGCGAAGTAGAAAACGCTTACCTCAAAATCCCCGAACTTCGTGGATTCGAAAAATTCTGCATCGGCAGACGCGCCGAACTCATGCCGCAACTCACCAGCCGCATCTGCGGTGTCTGCCCCGTAGCACACCACTTCGCAGCAGCCAAAGCCCTCGACCAAGCCTTCAACGTCGAACCACCATCCGCCGCAAAGAAGCTGCGCGAACTTATGTACGCAGCATATATCATTTACGACCATACTCTGCACTTCTATTTCTTGGGTGGACCAGACTTTATCGTCGGCATTGACGCGCCTCCAGAAAAACGCAACATATTGGGCGTCATCGAGAAAGCCGGTTTGGATGTAGCTAAAGATGTTATAAAGCACCGCGCTTACGGACAGAAAATCACTGAAATCCTCGGCGGCAAAGCTACCCATCCCGTCTGCGGTTTACCAGGCGGCATCTCTAAAGCTCTTTCAGAAGAGAACCGCGTCGAAATCGAGCGGATGGCGGCTTCGTGCAAAGACTTCGCAGCCTTCACACTTAAACTGTTCCACGATGTTGTGTTGAACAACGCCAAATACGTCGGCTTAATCAAGAGCCAAGCCTACAGCACCCCAACCTACTATATGGGCACAGTTGATGAAAACAATAAAGTTAACTTTTACGACGGCAAGATCCGAGTAGTTGACCCTAAAGGCAAAGAGTTTCTAAAATTCGAAGCAAAAGATTACTTAACCCACATAAGTGAACACGTCGAAGAGTGGAGTTACAGCAAATTCCCCTACCTCAAAGCAGTCGGCTGGAAGGGATTGGTTGCAGGCCAAGACAGCGGCATCTACCGTGTCGGTCCACTCGCCAGACTAAACGTATCCGAGGGTATGGCAACACCCTTGGCGGAAGCGGAATACAAGGAATTCACCAAAACCTTAGGCAAACCTGTGCACAGCACTTTAGCGTTTCACTGGGCAAGACTCATCGAACTTATGTACGCCACAGAACGTGCACTCGAACTCGTCAAGGACCCTGAAATCACAAGTACACACGTACGCAACAAACCCGGCGAACCCAGCGAAGGCGTGGGCATCGTTGAAGCAGCCCGTGGCACCCTCATACACCACTATACACTCGACAAAGACGCCATGATGAAAGACGTCAACTTAGTCGTTGCAACAACCAACAACTACCCCGCTATCTGCATGAGCGTAAGAGACGCAGCAAAAGGCTTAATCCACAACGGCAAAGTTGACCAAGGCATCCTCAACATGGTTGAAATGGCGTTCCGCGCCTACGACCCATGCTTTGGCTGCGCAACCCACACCGCTGTTGGGCAAATGCCGCTTACTGTAAACCTCTATAACGCTGAGAAGCAGCTAATCGACACAGTCAGCAGATAAGTGTCATCGCCCATTTTTTGGGCTTTTCCTTTTTGTTTTTGCAAGCTTTAATTTCCCTTAATGCCTCTTGTGTTATTTGGTGTTTGAATGGCTGGCGAAGTCGAGGTTTCTCTGCGCAGATGGTTTAGCGGTGCAGGACGGGTTATTATTGCAGGAATCGGCAACGCTGAGCGCGCAGACGACTACGTTGGCTTGAAAATCGTGCAGGAACTCACAGGTAAGGTTCGGTGTGGTGTCCTGATTTTAGAATGTGAGACTGTGCCAGAGAGCTATCTGCTTGATATAGAAGAGTATCAGCCGACGCATGTGCTGCTGATCGATGCCGCACAACTCGGATTAGCACCGGGTGAGTGGCGACTAATGGATGCTGCGGAATTGGCGTCTTTTAGCCCTGTTTCCTCGCATGCATTACCCCTCAAAATCTTCTGCGAGTACCTAAAAAAAACAGTTAACCCAAAAATCGGTTTGCTCCTAATAGAGCCGCAGAATTTAGAGTTCCAAGAAGGCTTAACCCCGAAAGTGGCTGTTACGGCGGAGAAATTAGCTTCTTCGCTGGATGCGCTGCTGAGTTAGGTCTTGCGTTTAAACACGTAATCCACAGTCAAAATAACCACGCCCAACTGCTCATGGATTTCCCGAAGTTCAATCTGGTCTTTATTTGCCCAGTAAGCACGGATATGTTCAGTTTGATCCTGATCCTCAAAGGTGCCCCGCCAAGTCAACTCCAAGGTTTGGGAGTCAACCCATTTGCCCACGTGGTCACGGAATTCGCCATCGCTGCTGGCGCTAAAGAGGTGTACTTCGTCTTTTTCGGCGTCGTAGCTCCAGATGTCGTTTTCGTAGTAGTCCTCGTAGCCTTCGATTTGGGTTTCGATTTCAGAGTTAATGCCAGAGGCGGATTCGGTTGCGGTCATGTCTCCGCATCCCGCAACAATCTTTTCCTCGGATTTTTTAAGCGCTATGCCTACGCTCCATTCGCCGACTAGCTGTTTTAGCAGTTCAGATGGGCAGGTTCTCAGTTGCGTCATAAAACTCGAGTCAACCTTTGTTGAAGCTTCTATAATAAACTACTGTGGCGGCAGGCTTGTATATACTGTTGAAGTGTTTGAGGTGGTTACGTTAATTAGCTGCCGAGCGTAAGAATTAATCTGTGGTTTAGTATGGCTGGCAAAGCAGTTATCATTATGGGTTCCGAGCGGGATTTGGATTTCAGCCGCGAAATCGCCAAATACCTAAAACTCCTCGGCGTATCATACGAATTTCGCGTCGCATCCGCACACAAAACCCCCCTTACAGTAATTGAAATCCTCAAAGAGTTCGAAGGCGAAAAAGTTGTTTACGTTACCGTTGCGGGACGCTCTAACGCCTTAAGTGCATTTATAGACGGAAACACTTCAAAACCTGTAATTGCCTGTCCTCCTTACAGTGACAAATATGGCGGCGTAGACGTTTATTCTTCGCTTCGGGTGCCAAGCGGTATAGGCAGCGTAGTAACCATCGAGACTGAAGGTGCTGCGATTGCTGCGGCGAAGATGTTGGCTTTAGAGGACGATGAAATTCTAGATAAAGTCAAGGCGTATCAGGCTGGTAAAAAAGCAGAGCTTGAGAAAGCCAACGAGTCTGTTAAAAATTTAAAGTAACCGAGGCTCACCGTTAGCCTACTTTTTTTAGTAGTTGAAGAACAGAGACGCCGCCTACTACATCACCTTCCAAGGCGAGTTGCAGAAGGCGACTGTTTTGGTGTAGGCGTTTCTGTGGCGTTGCTTTCTGGTTGTGGAGACGCCTTCAAGATGGTTTTTATTTTTCCAAATCGTTTTCGTGGTTCATTAAACCTGTTTTCTTTATCCACACCCACATCAGCAAGCTGCCGGCTATGGTTGAGGTTGCCATAAGCGCGAGGTATTGCGGTAGAAACTCTGGTCCTAAAACCCAAACCGAGTTTCCCAAAACCGTTGCTATCGTGTTGGGTATGAGGATAGCTGTGCCGATGATTGTGAGGTAGGCGACGATTTTTGAGAGGCGATTGTTTAGCAAGGTGAGTTTGTTGTTGGATATGGTTAGCTGGTTGTTTGCGACTGTTAGCTGGTTATTGTAAATAGCCTGCGTTGCTTCTATGCCTGAGGCTAGCACCTCCGACATATGTTCGGAGAGGGCAATTTGGCTCTTAACCTGCTCCACCATGCCCGCGAACATGTTAACCAGTTTCTGGTCGTCAGTTAAGAGTTCAGCGTCGCCGTAGCGAATTGCCTGCAAAACATCCACGCTTTCCCACAGAGCATTCATGTAGGTGATGAGGGCGTGTTTCATCATGTAGATTTTGGGGCCTAAGGTGGCTTTGTCCACGTCTTTGTCCATTAAGTCTTTGTTGAGTTCGTCTCCGAATTCTTCAATCATGCGCAGGTGCCGGAAGTTGCTGTCGTTGTTAGCTTCAAGAATGCGGGAAAGCACAATGGTTAAGCGGTCTTCTGCTTTGAGGTCTAGGGGGATTTTTCTAAGAAACGTCTCGGAGTACCGTCTAAGCCTCAGAAACCGTTTGTCAATCATGCGTACATGAAAGGTGAAAACAAAGTTTTCGCGCATCAGCACAACAAGCTGGTAGGGCTTTACATCGTTTCCTCTGATTTGGATTGTTGGAAAGGTCAGCCACATCTCGTTGTCGAAATCTTGGTAGTTAAGTTGATCGCAGCATGACAGGTTTGCGATGAAGCTTTCGCTGAAACCCATCTGCGCCGCTACAATCGGTAAGTCTTGGGGGGCGTCGTCGGTGATGTAGTCCACCCAGGTGATGCTTGAGCGGTTAATTATTTCCAAAAAATTTGTCGGAGACTCCGATTCCAGTTTGCTTGTCGCGCCCGAATGATCAACGTATGCGCAGAACCACCGTTTAGGCAGCAGCTCCAGCGGAGTAGCTGATGACGAGTTGAACCTTGTTTGAGCTGTCGGCACCTGCTCTTGGACTACCATTTTCTCCCCTCCAGTTAGGTCCTGAATATATTAGCTCCATCAGCATTGTTGTGGATAAATAACTTTTGCTTACGATGTCTTTTTTAGACCTTTTTATTTCCAAAGAACACAAGAAAAAAGCAGAAAAGAAAAGTTTTTTGGACGTTTGTCACTAAAAAGTTGTTCTCTCGAAGAAATCTCCTTTCTTGAAAACCCGCTTAAGCATCCTGTAGAAGGGTCTCGCGATTTTGTAAAGGGTTTTACGGTTTTTCACGTACCGCTTGAAATTCAACTCAGACGTTACTTTTAGCGCATGCAGCAAGTAGACTTGTTCTTCACCACGGAATTTTAGGCTGATTTCGTTTTTGAGCTCTTTGCCCATGAACTCGGCGGAGGAGAGCACCACTATTTTCCACCAAAACGGATCCATGTTTTCCTGCTTGAATCCATCAAAGAAGCTCCTGAACTCTTCATGGTTATTTATTGATAGGTAACGTATTTTGGAGTAAAGAATCCTCATATTGTCTGTTTCCAAGAAAGGTTTTCGCTCCAACACTTTCTGGTAGTGGACTGCGGCTTCTTGAGGTTTTAAGATTTCATCATAATACAGTGCCGTGTGGAAGTCAGAGGTAAGTTTGCCGTATTCCTCCAAATCTTTAGAGTCATAGAGGGGGTAGCTGGGTTTTTTGCGGCAGACGGCGTGGAGCCACATGAGTTGGCGTCCTTGGGGGAGTACGAATTTTTCGGATTGGTGGCCGTGCTCGGCTTCAGGTGGCACAAGCTCAATCCAATCCACGTCGAAGATGCGTTTAATGTGATTGTTTAGGAAGGCTTCGTCTATGATGGTGGTTTCGCAGCAGTCGATAAAGTTGGAGTTATAATATACCGAGAGGAAAAACTGCCCTTTCGGCTTTAGCACTCGGTTTATTTCAATCATGGTTTGCAAGGGGTTGTTTAGGTGGTCGAGGCTGTTGCGTGAAAACACGATGTCGGCGTATCCGTCGCTGAAAGGCAGTTTCTCTGTGGTGGATGCGACGTGTTTTATGGCGCCCTCGGTCTTCTGGTCGTCAGCCATATCTAAATTCAACTTGGCGTATTCGTGGGCGAGGTGGTCAACGTTGAATTTGAAGTCGCAGGTAACATGCGGAACGTCATCGCCCATGCCGCCGCCTAAACAAATCAACCGGTCGTGGGCTTGATGGTTTGGCTGTCTAAGCGTCCCGCAAGCCACTGAGGGACTGGGAAATCCTTGGGTTGTTTTCTGGGTTGATCTGATTTGTGGCTGCTTCCGCCAAACTTGGAAATCACCGAATCCAACTCTGCCTGCTGGTGCTCGTCAAGATGTGTGGGAACAAAACACGGAACCTCCGCAACTATGGAGTAAGTGTTGCCGCATTTCTGGCAGGTTAATTCTGCGTCTTTGCTTTTTAGTTTGCCTTGGCAGTTTGGGCAAGCTAAATTGTTTTCCCAATGCTGGTTTAAGCTGTCTTTGCTAAACAAGGAGGACCCACTTTATTTTTTAAGGATAAAGCCTGCAGATGTATTAATTATTTTCTTAAATAGAAAACACTTCAATTTCGGATTAATCTAGCTGTTTTGAATCAAGCCTCAATAGATAAAGTGATATAAACCCAAATACAGTAATCAAGGTGCAACCAACATTTGAGGCAAACAAATTGGGTAGCGTAAAAGACCTACAAGTAATGACAAAGCCAACAGAAACCGCCATGGGCACCGGCAGGTTCCTTTTCAGTGACCGCTACAGCGTTTTTGACTGGGGAGAAATGCCCGACCACATCGAAGGTAAAGGCGCAGCCCTCTGCCTAATGGGCGCCTACTGCTTTGAAGAGCTTGAAAAAATCGGCGTGAAAACCCATTACCGAGGCCTTGTCAACAAAGCCGGCAGAGCAGTACGGCTAAGCGAGCTTAAAGAACCCTCAAGCGTCATGGAAGTTGCTTTAGTCAATGTTTACCGCCCGCCAACCAGCGTGAAAGACGGCAAAATAGTCCATGACTACAGCGCCTACAACCAGACAATTAAAAACTGCCTCATCCCGCTAGAAATCATTTATCGCAACGGTTTACCTGAAGGCTCCTCCGTGTTTAAACGTCTTGCACAAGGAAAAGTCACCTTGGCAGATTTGGGTTTGGACCACCAGCCCATACCTGGAGAAACCCTAAAGAAACCTATATTTGATGTATCTACGAAACTTGAGGAAACAGACCGCTACGTTACTTGGAGTGAAGCGCAGAAAATCAGCGGCTTAACCGACAACGAATTAGTTGACGTGAAAGCGGTGTTGCTTAAGGCAGACGAAATTATCACCAGAGCCGCTGAAAACGCAGGCCTCAAAAACGAAGACGGCAAAATCGAGTTAGCCTTCAACGACCAACGCAAACTTATGCTCGTTGACGTACTCGGCACCCTAGACGAATGCAGATTTACCTTCGGCGGCGTACATGTCAGCAAAGAGGTCGCCCGCCAGTTTTACAAGAAAACCCAGTGGTACAATGATTTGGAGCAGGCAAAAAAAGACTCCGAAGCAAAAGGCATCCAAGACTGGAAGTCACTTTGCAAGTCGCAGCCGCCCAAACTTGACCCAACACTTAAAAAAATAATCAGCAAAATGTACATGTCAGTCGCCAACGAAATGAGCGGCAAACAACTCTTTCCTTCGCCCCCAATCGCACAAGTAATCGGCGACTACAAACTGTTTATGGGAGAAAAAGCGTGAGTATGCAAGAAAAAATCAAGCAGGTAACAGCGGGTTACAACCCAGAGAAAATCCGAATCGGCGTACTAGGCAGCCACTCCGCCCTTGAAATCGCTTCAGGCGCCAAGCAAGAGGGCTTCAAAACCGTGGTCGTCTGCCAAAACGGCAGAGAAAAAACCTACGCCCACTACTACCGCAACGTGTTTGACAAATTCATTTTCCTCGACCAATTCAAAGACATAACCAACCCTGAAACCGTGAAGGAACTCCAAGACCTAAACGTCATTTTTGTTCCTAACCGCAGCTTCAGCGTATACGCGGGCTACGATGCCATCGAAAACAAGTTCGCCGTGCCCCTGATGGGTAACCGTTGGCTGCTAAAAACCGAGGAACGCACCGCACCCAAAAACCAGCTTTGGCTGCTAAAAGAAGCTGGAATATCTCTTCCTAAAGCGTTTAAGTCCTCTAAAGATATCAACTGTCCAGTTATCGTGAAGGTTGCTGAGAAGGGCCGAACAATCGAGCGAGCGTTTTTCTATGCTTCGTCGCCTGAGGAGTATGAGCGAGAAGCACAGAAACGCATCAAAGCAGGCATCATCACACGAGAAGCGCTTGAAGAGTCAGTCATTGAAGAATACGTGTTGGGCGCAAAATTCAACGCTAACTACTTCTATTCCCCATTAAGCGACGAAATCGACCTCTTGGGCTTTGACCGCCGCATTCAAACCGACCTCGACGGCGTATTAGACCTCCCCGCCCGGGAACAACTTGAACTAAACATTGCCACGCAGAACATTGAAATCGGCCACATGGGCGTTACCATGCGTGAAAGCCAACTGGAAAAAGTGTTCGAAGCAGGAGAAAAATGGGTCAGCATATGCCGCAAGCATTTCCCACCCGGAATGATTGGCTTATTCGCTTTGCAGGGCGCAGTCACCAAAGACTTACAGTTCCGCATCTTCGATGTGTCTCCACGCGTACCCGGATGCCCATGCGTAGAACCCACTTCGCCCTACATGAAATACAAGTACGGCGTCGAAGTCGGACCTGGCAAACGCGTCGCCATGGAAATCAAACGCGCTATTCGCAAGAACAGATTGGGAGAAGTTGTTACCTAAAATGATGGATGCAGAAGCGGTTGGAAAAATCGTTGAGAAATATGACCAAAACAAACTTGCAGTAGGCACGTTGGGTAGTCATAGTTCACTTAACATTTTCAAAGGTGCCAAAGAAGAAGGTCTGCGTACAGTGTGCATCTGTAAAGAGAAAGACGCCATCTTGTACCAGAAATACCCAGTTGTAGACGAACTAATCATAGTCAAAGACTTTACTGAATTGCTAAACCCCGATTTGCAGGAGAAGCTGCGCAGACTCAACGTCGTTTTGATTCCACACGGCTCATTCACAGCTTATCTGAGCACCGAGCAGTTAACGGACAACCTTAACGTGCCCATGATGGGCAACCGCCAACTTCTTCACTGGGAAGCAAACCGCAAATCACAGGAAGAGTGGTTGCGCCAAGCCGGTTTGCGCCTCCCCGCCACATTCAAAACCCCCGACGACATCGACCGCCTCGTCATAGCCAAATTGCAGGGCGCCAAAGGTGGCAGAGGCTACTTCCTCGCAAACTCCCCCAAAGGCTTCTGGAAAAAAGCCGAAGAAATGCAAAAACGCGGCTTACTAACCAAAGAAGACATTGACAAAGTTCACCTTCAAGAATACGCATTAGGCGTAAACGTTTACCCAAGCTACTTCAGTAGCATCATAAACAACGACGTCGAACTCCTCGCGATGGACCGCCGATACGAATCCGCAGTGGACGGCATAGGCAAAATCCCCGCCAAAGAGCAGCTTGAAATCGACGTAGCCCCAACATACACCGTCGTTGGCAACTTTCCCATAGTGCTCCGCGAATCGTTGCTACCGGAGATTATGCGAATGGGCGAAAACGTCCATAAAAAAGCCGCTGAACTCGCCCCGCCAGGCATCATTGGACCCTTCTGTCTCGAAACAGTCATAACTGATGACCTCAAAATCTACACGTTTGAAATCTCTGCGCGCATTGTTGCAGGCACCAATGTCGGTATTGGCACTTCACCATACGCTTACCTCAGATACGGCGAGAACATGTACATGGGCAGACGCATCGCCTTGGAGCTTAAAGAGGCAGTGAAACAGAAGCGGCTACACGAAGTAGTAGCCTAAACTTTTCTATTTTAAACACAATTTTTTTAGGTCATCAAAGTCTTTTCGGGTCCTGCTTTTTCGGTAACTCCGCAATGCCTCAACAAGTTTAGTTTCTCCCCTTTTTCCCAGCGTAAGCGTTATTTTTTTGCACGCTTCGCTTTGTCCCCGAAAAAGGTACTGACACACCGAGGTGACGTTGGATGCGTTGCGTGTGGTGCTTGCCGTTTCGAAATCCACCATAAACGGTTTACCCTGCAGGTTCAGCAGTAGGTGTTTGGGTGCTTTGCTGAGTTCGCCGTGGTCTAAACCTATTTGGTCGAGGCGCCAACACTGCTCCAAAATGTCCTCCAGAACCGCCACAACCTCCGCTTTGTCGTTGTGGGTTTGCAGCCATTCCTCCAGCAAGCCACCGTCGATGAGATCCATAAGCAGAAAATGTTTGGTGGCACCAACAAATTTGGGTCCCACGCAGACACTGTTAGCCAATTGAAGCAACTCTGCTTCTCGCATGAGACTCTCACGGTCTGAATCAACCCTCTGCATCTTGAGAGCAAACTTTTTGCCTCCAACATACGAAATGACAACGATGCCGACGTAGCCTTTCCCCAAAACGGGCACCGAGAAAGCTGAAGGTTTCCCGTTGAATTCCAACGCTTGGACTCCGAGTTTCTGCAGCTCCGCAAGCCGCTCATCCATCTCCAAGGCAGATACCCTTGGGTAACAGACGATAGACGCGTAGGGTTCAGTGTTTAACTCTTCAATGGGGACGACTGCGGGGGGCTTCATCTTATTTTCCTTTTTTCTGGTGGAACATGCGGCGTTTTATGGGTTATAAGCATTTTCTCATCATAAGCCAACAAATCGGTAGCTGCAACGGGCAACCAATAAACAATCACATGCGGGCGTTCAGCGAATCCGAGCTTAAAGGCATACTATCGGAAATCCCCTGACCTCTTTTTCCCTTTGTTTTCCCTTGTCCCTGCCACCATAGTATTATGTTTAATAGGCTTTTTGAGTCAACACTACAACAGCGAAAAGTGTAAGCTATGCCACGGTTCAAGCAAATCCCCCAAATCCAGGCGCTTATGACGCAGAAGGAGCGCGTCCGAAACATAGGGATAATCGCGCATATAGACCACGGCAAAACCACCTTGGCGGATTCGCTTCTAGCTGGTGTAGGCATGTTGTCTCCGCAGATGGCTGGCATGGCAAGGGTGCTGGATTATCTTGAAGAGGAGCAGAAACGCAAAATTACCCTTAAAACCGCCAACGCTGCGCTACTCTACAAAATAGGCACTGAAGCTTACCTTGTTAATTTGGTGGATACGCCGGGACACGTAGACTTCACAGGCAAAGTAACCCGCGCCCTACGGGTCATTGACGGGGCAGTTGTTGTGGTGGACGCAGTTGAGGAGATAATGGCGCAAACCGAAATCCTCACACGCCAGGCCCTCGAAGAACGCGTACAGCCAGTGCTCTTCATAAACAAAGTCGATCGCCTAATCACAGAGCTGCAACTTAGCGAAGACCAAATTCAGAAGAAGCTAAACCACATTATCGGCGCCTTCAACGACTTAATCGAGCTGTACAGTGAACCGGAGTTCCGTAGCAAATGGAAGATTGTGCCTTCACGGGGCAATGTGGCTTTTGGTGCAGCGCTGCATGGTTGGGGCTTCACAATGGCTATGGCTAAGCGGGCGAGCGTCAAATTCTCCGACGTTGTTGCAGCTTGCAAAACCGGCGCTTCAGCCCAACTTGTTAAGAAATTGCCGCTCTACGACGCCATTTTCGACATGATTATCAATTCGGTGCCTAACCCTAAAGAGGCGCAGTCGTATCGGGTGGAGAAAATCTGGAGCGGCGAATCCGCCTCGCAAGACGGCGTTGCGCTTAAGGCATGCAGTGGCGATGCTTCGCCGGTGATGTTTGTTACTAATGTCCAGCCTACTCCTGAGGGGAACTCGCTTTGTACAGGGCGGGTTTTCTCGGGTAAAATATGCAGAGGTGATCGACTGTATCTAGTGGAGGCGTCATCTGAAGCCGATGTAGTAACCGTTTTCGTCGACATGGGGGGGTTGCGGGAGGAAATCCCCAGTGTGCCTGCAGGAAACCTTGCAACTATGCTTTTAACGGGTAAAGTCAGCGCTGGCGAAACCCTGGTCAATGCATTGCACAAAGATGTTGCTCCATTTGAGTGCATAACTTACGTTTCTGAGCCTGTGGTGACGTTGGCTGTTGAACCTAAAACTCCCCAGCAGATAGCTGCCCTGCGTTCTGGACTGGAAAAGTTGACGGTGGAGGACCCGAACCTCAGGGCAACTGTTGACGAGCAGACTGGCGAGTTTCTGCTTAGTGGCATGGGCGAGTTGCACCTTGAAGTAGCCGTTAACCAGCTCAAGGGGTTGGGTGTAGAGGTTTCGGTTTCCTCGCCTAGGGTGGTTTACGTGGAATCCGTGGGCAAAGCGGGTGCGGTGGCGTTGGTTAAAAGTTCCGATAAGCGAAGCGGTTTTTGGGTGCAGGTTGAACCCGTCAAGGAAGGCGCTCCTGTGCAGGGAATTGTGCTTTCCTTTGACGAGCAACAGAACACGTTAATGGATTGCAAGGGGAAAACAGCTGTTTTTTGCCAAGACACTTTGGAAGCAGTTAAAGCCGGCTTCAAATATGCAACAAAAGCTGGACCTCTGAGTAGCGAACCGATGCGTCACATCAAAGCAAACCTTATTGACATCGAAATCGCACCCGACACCTCATGCTCCGAAATCATGCATGCCGTAGGAAAAGCAGTCTTCGCCAGCTTCCTGTCCTCTAACCCTGTCCTGCAAGAGCCCATTTACAAGATCGAAATCACCGTCGCCTCGGAACTTTCAGGGGAGTCCAGCCGAATTTTGCAGACTCGACGTGGAAAAGTCACCCAGTTCAATCAGAAGGGGCAGCTAACTCAAATCACTGGCTACATCCCTGTCGCAGAAACATTTGGCTTCTCAAAAGAACTCCGCTCCGCCACCTCTGGCCGGGCAATTTGGCAATCGATGTTTAGCCACTGGGAAAAGTTGCCTCTGAAACTTTCTGTTGAGGTCATTTCGGAGCTGCGGAACCGTAAAGGTTTAGCGTTGGATGTGCCTAAGCCAGAGAAGTTTATGGAGTAAAACGCTTTGCGGCTTGATGTTGCGTTTGATTTGGATTTTTCGTTGTGTTGTGGGCAGGTTTTTCGCTGGAAAAAGGTGGATGGCTGGTGGTACGGTGTTGTTGGCGATAAAATTCTTAAAATCCGCCAATGCGGCTGTGAACTGGAGTTTGTTGGTGTGGATGAAGAGTTTGTGCGTTACTATTTTGGTTTAAACGACGATTTAGCTGCAATTAGTGCCGCCGTAAGTAAAGACGCAACAGTAAAAGCTGCTCTCAGACAGTTTCAGGGGCTAAGGCTAGTGCGTCAAGAACCCTGGGCGTGCCTAGTCGGGTTCATTTGCTCTATACAAAAGAACATCCCAGCCATAGAGCAGATGCTTAAAAAAATGTCCGAGTTCTACGGTGAAGAACGCTACTTCGACGGCAAAAAATTCTATTTGTTCCCCACTGCGGAGGTGCTGGCACAGGCGCCGGTTGAGGAGTTGATGAAGTGCAGTTTAGGTTACCGCACTCAATTCGTAAAACAAACAGCGATGAAGGTGGTTGACGAAAAAATTGACCTCCACGCCTTCAAATCTTTGCCGTACTTAGAGGCTCGTAAAAAGTTGCTTGAGTTCTGCGGTGTCGGCCCCAAAGTGGCGGATTGCGTGTGTCTGTTTTCGCTTAACAAGTTCGAAGCGTTCCCAGTGGACGTGTGGGTTAAGCGGGTGATTCTAAACCGTTACGCAAACCACTTTCCAGTGGAGTTGGTGGCAAAGATGCAGAGCCGTAACTCGCTTACAAACGGTGAATACCAGAAAATCGGCGACTTCGCCCGAGGCTATTTTGGTAAGTATGCAGGTTATGCCCAGGAATACCTCTACCATTATGAGCGAACGCAACCTTAAAATGGTGACGCTAAACCAATAGGTGTTTGTGACTGTTATGGTTGAGGGCAAAATTGAGCAGCTAATTAAGAATAAACGTGGATTTCTTAGGCAAACCAAAGCGGATTACGCTGCGGGCGGTGCAGACATGCTTGACGATCTGGATGCGGCGTTGCGAGAAGCTAAGGAGGAGTTGGCTCATAATTTGGAGCTTGCCGGCTGCTTAAAAGAGGAAAGTGAAGCAGCGTATGAGCGGGAATGTTTCTCGATGTATGCAGCTTGGGTTGAGAAGTGGTTCGGCAAAGCGTAGTTGCGTGTTTTTTTGTTTTTTAGCAGTTGAAGAGAGGGCGTCGCCCTATTACATAATCTTCTAAGCCTAAATGTAGAAAGTTCTGTTTTGGCGTCTGCGTCTGGGGTTTATTGCTTGCTGGTTGTGGTAGGTTGTACACGTTGCACTTTGCCGAAGGGGCGTTCCAGCGTGGAACGGCTACGTTCCGTAGGAGAGAACTTGTAGATAGTTATAAATTTAGTAAAAGCGGCGGCTCAAATCAATTAATTTCCATTATTTCTTTTTTTAACCGAAAACACCCCAGACGCACAAACAACAAACACTACCATAACCCCCGCCAAAGCCCACAACAAGCCCGAGTCAACCTGATTTTGAGGAGCCATCGGCGTGTCTCTAACAGTTGGCAGAACACTGGGAGAAGACGCTGGAAGTTCTATAGCCTCTGGTGAGGGCGATGTGCAGGGTTTAGGCGTGGGCACGTATTTGGTAGTAGGGGTTGGTGTTGCAGGCAGCGCAGGTGAAAGCGTCGGGGAAGGCGTGGGGGTTGGCAAGGCTTGGGCTGGCTGGATCTTGGTGGCGTTGGTTGTCGCAAACGCGTAGACGATGCCATTAGTGTTGAGTGTGAACGGCTCGTCCCACGTAGTTACATAGAGGACTCCATCAGAAACTGCTGGTGAAGAAAGTATAGCGCCTGTTCTGTAAGACCAAAGTGTTGACCCGTTGTAGGCGTTGAGGGCATAAAGCCTGTTATCTCCGTCACCAAAATAGACTACGCCACCTGCGACCGTGGGGCTAGAGTCAACTATGCTGCCGGTGCGGTAACTCCAAATTAAATCACCGCTGTAAGCCGAAAGCGCATACAGGTCGCGGTCCCTTGACCCAAAATAAACGATACCGTCTACCACAGCTGGTGAGGAAGCTACAAAATCGTTTGTTATGAAATTCCATATTTTAGCGCCTGTCGCTGCGTTGAGAGCGTAAATGTTGTGGTCCCATGAACCCACATATATGGTGCCGTACGCCACTGCTGGGGAAGAGAGCACCCAGCCGCCCGTGCCGAAACTCCATAACCTTGCGCCGTTCGCGGCGTTAAACGCGTAAACATTCCCGTCAGTACAGCCGGAATAAACTACCCCATTCACAACGGCTGGAGACGAATAAAACTGCCCTGCCCCAACATACACCCAGCGTAAATTCCCGTTCTGAGCATCCAACGCATACAGCCTGTTATCTGCGGTTCCAACATAGACGACGCCATCAACCACTGCGGGGGAGGATTGGACGCCTGAGTGGGCTGAAATGCTGAAGCTCCAAATCTGGGCGCCGTCAGAGGCATTGAACGCGCAAACTTTGCTGTTTGCCCCAACATATAAGACGCCGTCTTGTACGGCTGGGGTTGAGTACATGGCGTAGGTGTCGGTGAAGTTCCAAACAAGCTGTCCAGTAATGGCGTTTAAGGCGTAGAGTTTGCTGTTTAGGGAGTTAAAATAAACTAAGCCGTCGGCTA
Source organism: uncultured archaeon (assembly GCA_963716035.1). Lineage (GTDB taxonomy): Archaea > Thermoproteota > Bathyarchaeia > Bathyarchaeales > Bathycorpusculaceae > Bathycorpusculum. The sequence continues at coordinate 1,315,886 of OY970286.1, forward strand.
TAACGGGGGATGAGTCGATGCTGTTGTCCACGGTGAAATTTCACAGTTGAACGGGGTTAAGCACTGGGATGTCGCCTGCGTCTCCTGTGCGGGCTAAGTCGCCGCGAAACATCGCCCAGTCACCGCTGGCAAACGCAACAAAACCCGCGCATAACATTATTGCAGCAAAGAAAACCGTGGCTGCAACTTTACCATTGTTCAATTTTTCCGCCACTTAACCCATCAGCCGCTACGGCGTTATATAATTTACTTAATGGGGCGGCGGCTTAGCGTAAACCCTGTTTAGGTACACTAAATGTTTAAATCTTGTTTGGAACAGGAATATAACAAAGCCATGTTTGGGCCCGTGGCTCAGTTAGGTAGAGCGCCAGACTCATAATCTGTTGGTCGCTGGTTCAAATCCGGCCGGGCCCACCAAACTTGCTCAGGGCTCTAAGGATTTTGTGGGATAGCTGTTTGCCTTCAATTTTTTTTGTCTATACTGATTAAGCCATATCAGAAGAAAACCGATTAAACCAAGCAGCAGTGCTAGTAAATATACCCATGATGAGGGTCTAAAGCCAGTGTAATTAGCATAATTATACTCCGGCATAGGACTCAGCAACACAACAATTACCACAGAAACTAATATTGCGAAACAGAGGACAATCAAAACTTCCCCGCTACCTTTAGCGTAGACTTCATCATTAAACCCGACTTATCAGTCAACCCTTTAGACCAATAAATTTTAGAGAAACAATCATCATTTTGTGTACAGCCTTGAAGTGGACACAAGAAATTGAACCAAGCGTTTAGACGTTAAAAACTGTGTATGTGCCCACACCAAGCTATACTCACATAGACAACCATAAGATTGCTGAATTCAAAGCTCAAGAAAAATCACTCCCCTAAGCACTCCAAGGTTAATTCCATTACAGTGCTGGGGGTAACTATACAATAGTTTGAATGGGGAAAAGCAGGTTATGGCAAACTATGATTTTTCTGCATTGGTCTGTAAATAACAAGTAACCTGTTTTCCGGTTCATAGTTTTCACGTTAAGTATATCTTTGCACTATTCTCTTAACGCATTCTAAATGTTCATTACCAAAATCAGCTTTAACATGCAATTGGTAGCCATGAGATAATACATTATCTGAATTAGGCGGCATAATCATACCACCATCGACAGATAAGATTTCACACGCTTTAGAAACTTCTTTTAGTACCATTGTTGTTTCTTGCCTATCCAAAAGAACGCTTCCCTAGAAAAGAAGCCCTTACCTGTTCGAAAATAGTTTCTGCTTTAAGTAACATAACGTAGAAAATTAGCTATTCTATAAACAACCTTTGTCTCCTCTTAAGTCCATGGAGTATTCAAATTTGGTCGGAACAGTTTTTAGCCTACCTGAAGGTCGAGTTTGATGTTAGGTAATGTTAGTGACCGAATTGAATATGCTGAAGCAATTATTATAAGTAGCAAGCTTGAAAAGCAGTATAATTTTCCTATAACATCTCGTTAGCAATGGAAAAGATTCCTATCGATTTTTGATTGCAGAAGAATCTGTTAACAATAGAGTTTACTTGTCTTTAGAACAATTCGCTTTAGAAAATAAGCTATCTTTTATTTTTGGTCAACCTTATTGCACAATGTGTGAGCCATAGTACTCGTCTAGCCATGAGTCGGTGTGTCTCCACCATCAAACTCTGCGGTCTTAAGCTATTTCTTCTTCAACTTAACCAGCAGTATGGCGATAACAGCCAGCAGCACAGCGATTACGCCAAGAGCCACCAAGTTGGTTGTTAGCAGGAAAGCAACCGAAGGCTGAGTAGACTAGCTGCTGCGGTAAAGGCGGCGAGTATTATAGCTGCTAGGATTATGGTGATGTTTTTGGGTTGGTTTTTCATGTTTTAGGTTTAGGTTTTGGTAAGAATAATAGTTTACTCCTTCCCTAAAATCCCGTATGGATATGGGGCAAAATACTTAAGCAACATATAACGATGTTATAGGTAGTGGGTGGTACGTGAAAACCAACTCCTGCCCAGTCGGCTTTCATGTATCCACTCCCCTCCAAAAACTCCGCACAAAAACCCTCCAACCCCACCGCCAAACACGCAAAACCCCCGAATCCTATGCAATCAATGAAGAAACTCAACCCCAAAAAACAAAAACCTTATCATTAAAATGTTTTTGTTATTCTTATGTGAGGCATGAACTTTAAGTCCAAAAAAACGAGCTCCAAGAAACGCAAAAAACAAAGGCAGAACATTTGTTTACCCTATAGCTATTGGGGACGAATTCGAGGTGGACATTTTTGATGTTACTTCAACCGGGGAAGGTGTTGCTAAAATCAAAAATTTCCCAGTCTTCATAAAAGGCGCCAAACTAAACGAACACGTGAAGGTAAGGATAACCGCCTTAGTTTGTGGCTCTGCAGACGCAGAATTAGTAACTTAGCTCTCCAAATCTTCTGCCGGATACCCGCTGCCATTTCTTTTACTTATTATTTTTAGGCCTTAATTTTCTGTAAAGCGCGAGCCCCTCAAAAAAGAACATTAACATAGCCGAAGCTGTCTCCGTATTCATTAGGTATTGTAGGGGTATGATTGTTGCTATTCCGATTGCGACTGCGAGTACGCTGCATAGGATGAGTTTCTTTTCGATTTGCATTTTGGTTTTTCACCGCTTCCACATATACAAAAGCTGGATATAGTGCCATGCATAGAACAAAGCCGTTCTGGCAGAGGACACACAAACCCTCAAGGCATTGTTTAAAACACTTGCAAACCTACTATGTTTGGTGATTTTGTGAGTAACCGGTGGGTTCCAGCCTTAATCGCAGTTTCCTTCTTCATTTTGGCTTTCCTGATTCTGCTACACCAAAAACTAACCTTCGGATTATGGTTCCAAATAAGCGATTTACACCATGAAACCTTCGCCATCGCAGCCATAGCCCTCGGCTTAGGCGTTTTCATAGGCTACGCTGTAACTGAAGAAAACAAAAAAATGTAGGCTCAGTTTTTTCCAAAGTTTAACCCTGAAACAGGTTCAAAACAGGTTACTTCACTATTTCCCTGATAATATCGTTAACCAGCAAGGTTTCCGCATTGTAAACATAACGCAAATACTTCAGCCCCTCTATGTGGGTTTTCTGGTTAATGGCTTCCACACCGTCTTCAGTTACAATAATTTTGTACCCGCGGAAAAAGGCATCTGCGCTGGTATGGCGGATACACATGTTCGTATGCAACCCGCCCAAAATCACTGTTCGCACCCCATCGCCCCCATAGAGGCTGCGCGGCAACGGGTCCAAACCAGTTTCGTAGAAGCCGCTATAAGTCCGCTTCTCCACAACGAAATCAACGTTTTTGTCCGGCGCCAACTCCGAAATAACTTCAGCGCCCGGCGTGCTCTTAATTGCATGCACCCCCCACTTCTCCCTAACCTCCACATCCTGCACAAAATGAGAATCAATACTATAAACCACCGGGACACCTTTTTTGCGTGCCGCAACCGTCAGCCGCTGCAAAGGCTCGACGATTTTGCGGGCACGCTTGATTTTTACGGGTCCAGTGAAGAAGTCGTTTTGCACATCCACAAGTATGACTGCTGGTCTAACTATCAAAATGGGTCTCCACTGAAATGTGGTCGGCGGAGGCTTTTCAGTTTTATGGTTAATAGGTGAAGATGGGGGCGTCGGTTAGTTTCAAAGCGCCCTCTTCCGTGACTAGTATGGTGTCTTCGATGCGTACTCCGCCATACTCTGGAATGTAGATGCCGGGTTCATCAGTCACTACCATGCCTGCCGCTAAAACGTCTTTGCTGTCAGGCGACAAAACAGGCGCCTCATGCACCTCCAACCCCACGCCGTGCCCCAAATTGTGCACGAAAAAATCGCCGAAACCGGCTCTGTCAATGACACGCCAAGCCGCCCAATCCACCTTGCAGGCGGCGACGCCGGCAGCGATTTTTTCAAATCCCCGTTGGTGCGCCATCCGCACGGCTTCATAGATTTGTTTCTGTTTCCCGGTGGGTTTGCCTGCGATGAAGGTGCGGGTGATGTCGGAGCGGTAAAACTGGTTAGTTGCGCCTAAATCGACGGTGACAAAGTCGCCTTCGCAGACAGTGCGCTCCGTGGTGGTTCCATGGGGGTAAGCGCAGCAGACGCCTGCTGACACGATAGTTTCAAACGCGACGCCGTCCGAGCCGGCTCCGCGCATGGCGTATTCTGCTTCTGCGGCGATTTCGGTTTGGGTTACGCCTGGCCGTATGGTTTGGGCGGCTGCTTCTATGCCGAGGTCCGCCATTTCGCAGGCTTCTCGTATGAGTTTTACTTCCTCTTGGTCTTTTATTATTCGCAGTTGACGAAACAGATTGCTTGAGGCTTCAAGTTTGTCTTCGCCGCCAACCGCCGACGCAAGCGCCCGCCAGCTTTCAATAGGCAACGTATCCACCGCAAGTTTGCCCTGGGGGGCTTGAGAGGCGATTTTGTGCATTACGTTTTCGCCCCGTTTGATGAGTTCGATTTGGAAGCCTTTGACTTCGGCTTTTGCCTGCTGATAGTTGGTTCCCGAAACATAGAGTATGGGTTCTGCGTCTTGGGAGATTAGTAAGGCGGTTGCTCCTGCAAAGTTTGTGAAGTAAGTTACGTTGTATGGGTTGAATACTGCGGCGGTTTGGGGTTTGCCTGTTTCTTTGGAGAGCTGTTTTAGTTTGTCCACTCGGTTCATTTGCGTCGCCTGCTTTAGGGTACTGCTGGTTTTGGTTAAAGTTTTCCATCCGCCAAAATTTGTCTTTAAGCGTAAAACGAAAATTTATAGCGCCAAACAATCTTACTGCAAAGCCCTTGTCCAAATTTCGTAACATTTAGGCGGAAAAACATGCATTTTATTCTTAACAGCCCATTAGCTTAATATACTGTCCATCTCGTTCCATATTCTTTTATAACTCTTGGAGATTGAACGTTTGTTCGGCTACGCAGGAAAAATCTTGTATGTCGATTTAAACTCTGGCAAAACCAGAACCGAAAAACTGTCACAAGAAATCGCCAAAAAATACTTAGGCGGAATCGGTTTAGGTCTACAATTATGGTCTTCTAATTCCAAAGCTAATGTAGCTGCATTAAGCCCCGAAAACCCGCTTGTTTTAGCTCTGGGTCCAGTCTCTGGAACCATGTTCCCTTCAGGCGGCAACGGTCATGCTTTCATCTCAAAATCGCCCTTAACCGGCGGCGTAGGCGAAGCAGTCAGCCACGGCACGTTTGGAACTGAACTTAAACGCGCCGGTTATGACGCAGTTATTATCTCGGGCAAAGCCAAAAAACCCAGTTACCTCTGGATAGACGACGACTCGGTTCAACTCAGGAGCGCCGAAACTATTTGGGGACGTTCACCGGGCGAAACCGAGGATGCCCTTAAAGATGAGCTTGGCGACTTCTACATTAGAGTTGCAGCCATCGGTTTAGCAGGCGAGAAACAGTCCAAGCTTGCATGTATCATTAATGACCAAACCCGTGCGGCAGGCAGAACCGGCTTAGGCGCGGTTATGGGCAGTAAAAACCTCAAAGCCATCGCAGTGAGGGGCACCCATGACGTTGACGTGGCAAAACCTGAAGAGTTCTTTGACTTGGTTAAAGAATTCCATGAACGCATGAAAGGGCCTGCAGCCCAAAAACACCGAACTTTGGGCACCATCCAGAATCTCACAATAAACAACGACCTCTCAGCCTTGCCCACAAACAACTGTGAAACATCTCACTTTTTAACCGCAGGCAAAATCAGCGCAGAACTTCTAAACGAACACTTCATCCAAAAAATCATCGCCTGCAACTCATGCGCCATGCGCTGCGAACACACCGCCGTAATCAAAGAAGGCTACTACACCGGCACTATGGCACGTCTCGAGTACGACAATCTTTGGGCGTTTGGACCTAACGTTGGAGTGGATCAACCCAACTTTATCATAAAAGCCGCTGAACGCTGCAACTACTACGGCTTAGACGCAATAAGCACAGGTGTCGCCATTGCGTTCCTTATGGATTGCCATGAAAAAGGCATCTTAAGCCACGAAGAACTCGGCGGAGTTGATACCCACTTTGGCAACGGAAACGCAGTTATCACTTTAATTGAGAAGATTGGCAAACGCGAAGGCATCGGCGAAACCTTAGCTGACGGCGTTAAAGCAGCGGCTGAGAAAATCGGCAAAAACTCTATGCAGTTAGCTATGCAAATAAAAGGTTTAGAAGCAACCGGCTTCGACCTGCGAAGCTTAAAAACCACTGCTTTAGCTGCTGCAGTCTCGTTTAGGGGCGCAGACCACACCCGAAGCGGCGTTTACTCCCTCGATATTAAAGGCACAGTTGACCGCCTAAAAGCCGACAAAGCCAGAGGCGAAGTTGTCCGCAACCACGAAGACATCTGCAACCTGCTAGACTCCCTCATAGTTTGCAAGAACGCTAAAGGAACCTTCGATGAAGAATTCGCTGACTTAGCCAAACTCTACACCGCAGTGACAGGCTTCGAAGTAACACCTCAGGAAATGCGCCAAAGCGCCGACCGAATTCAGACTCTGGCGAAACTAATCAGCCTCCAAGCTGGCTTCACCCGCAAAGACGACACCCTGCCATGGAAGGTTATGAACAAAGCCGTAGCAGACGATGGCCCCTCAAAAGGCGCAGTAGTAACCCAAGAAGAGCTGGATTTGATGCTTGACGGCTACTATGAAGCCCGAGGCTGGGACAAACAAGGTGTTCCCACAAAAGCCACCCTCAAAGAGTTAGGTTTAGAACAAATCGCAAAGGAGAACTAAAACATGGTATCTCTTCATAACCGTAGATTCATAACCGTTGACTCAGACAAATGCGTCGGCTGCCAAACCTGCGAATACGCCTGCAGCTACGCCCACGAAAAAACCTTCAACGCCGTTAAATCCCGCATCCGAGTTGTCCGCTCTAAACAGACCAAAAACTTGGCTCTAACCTGCAGAAAATGCCAGGATCCCGCCTGCGTTGCTGCTTGCCCCCGTGACGCTCTTACGCAGTCGCTTGAAACCGGCAGCATAATCATCGACAAAGATCTCTGCAACGGATGCGGCTGGTGCATCGAAGCCTGCAGCTACGGCTGCATGATGATGCATCCCGAAAGCAAAACGGTGTATGTTTGCGACCTCTGCCAGTATAAGCCAGATGGTCCACAATGCGTCAAGTGGTGCCCTGAAGAAGCTATTAGCGTCGTGACAAGCGATGTTTTGGCTCAGAAGGCAAGGCTTAGCGCCCTAAAGAAGCTGTTCCAGGATAAAGCTGGAACTTAACCTTCTTTTGTTTTTCAAAAAACAGGTGCCGTTGAATCTTTAGCGATGTTTAAGCCAGCTAATATAGGTAAACGGAACGTAAAAAAAATTCCGTGAATTATTACTTGCGCAACCCATTAGATTAATATACTATTCACCTGAAATAACTATCCTAACATCATCGGAGGGACAAGGTTGCTCGGTTACGCAGGAACAATATTGTATGTTGATTTAACTAATGGCAAAACCCGCACAGAGAAACTGACCGAAGAAACCGCGAAGAAATACATCGGCGGAATCGGCCTGGGAATGAAACTTTACTTATCGAACTCAAAAGCAGGCATAGACCCGCTTAGCCCCGAAAACCCGCTTGTTTTAGCTTTGGGCCCAGTTTCAGGCACAATGTTCCCAACAGGCGGCAACGGACACGCCTTCATATCTAAGTCACCAGCAACAGGAGGCGTAGGCGAAGCAGTCAGCCACGGCACCTTCGGCGCAGAACTCAAACGCGCCGGCTACGACGCCATCGTCTTCACCGGCAAGGCCGAGAAACCAGTTTATCTTTGGGTAGACGACAACTCTATCCAGCTTCTTGATGCCGCAAACATCTGGGGCAAATCTCCCTGGGAAACCGAAGACGCCATCAAAGACGAAATCGGCGACTACTACGTCAGAGTAGCAAGCATCGGTTTAGCAGGCGAGAAACAATCCAAAATCGCATGTATCATAAACGATAAAACCCGTGCGGCAGGCAGAACCGGCTTAGGCGCAGTGATGGGCAGCAAAAACCTCAAAGCCATAGCGGTAAGAGGAACACGCGACATCGCCGTCGCGAAACCCGACGTATTCATGGATATGGTTAAAGAATTCCATGAACGCATGAAAGGCCCAGCAGCACAGAAATACCGCACCTTGGGCACAGTCGAAAACCTCGACATAAACAATGATCTCTCCTGTATGCCCACCCGCAACTATAGCGCTTCACACTTTGACGACGCACCAAAAATCAGCGCCGAAGAACTAAACGAACGCTTCGTCGCAAAAATCATCGCCTGCAACTCATGCGCAATGCGATGCGAACATGAAGCACTAGTCAAAGAGGGACCCTTCAAAGGCTCCATGGCACGCATAGAATACGACAACCTATGGGCGTTTGGTCCAAACGTTGGCGTAGACAAACCCGATTATATTATTAGAGCCGCCGAACTCTGCAACCACTACGGCTTAGACGCACAAAGCACAGGCGTCGCTATAGCTTTTCTAATGGACTGCCACGAACAAGGCTTGTTAACTCATGAACAGCTAGGCGGAATTGACGCCCACTTCGGCAATGCAGACGCAGTTGTCCAGTTAGTTGAAAAAATCGGCAAACGCGAAGGCATCGGCGAAATGCTCGCAGACGGCGTTAAAGCCGCAGCTGAGAAAATCGGCAAAAACTCTGCTCAGCTTGCTCAGCACATTAAAGGCTTAGAAGTCACTGGCTACGACCTACGCTGCCTCAAAACGGCAGCTTTAGCCGCAGCAGTTTCATTCCGAGGCGCCGACCACAACAGAAGCGGCGTCTACGCATTAGACCTCAAAGGCAAAGTTGACCGCCTCAAAGCTGAACGCGGAAGAGGCCAACTCGTCAAAGAAAATGAAGACATCTTCGCCTTAATCGACTCGCTCATCGTATGCAAAAACGCACGCGCCTCATTCTACCATGAACTCGAAGACATGGCAAAACTCTATACATCCGTTACAGGCATCGAAATGACACCTCAAGAACTCGGCGTCGCAGGCGAACGCATAAACATGCTTGCCAAACTCATCAACATCCGCGAAGGCTTAACCCGCAACGACGACACCCTGCCCTGGAAAGTCATGAATCAACCAGTCACCGACGAAGGCCCAACCAAAGGCGCAGTTGTCACCCAAGACGAACTTGACCTGCTGCTTGACGACTACTATCAAGCCCGCGGCTTAACCGTTGAAGGAACCCCAACAACCGAGAAGCTACAGGCGCTTGGGTTAGGGGAATTCAAAAACATAATTGGAGCGTAATGCAAATGGTAAAGATTCACCAAAGAAAATTCATCTCAGCCGACCCTGAGAAATGCGTTGGCTGCCAAATCTGCGAATACGCTTGCTCAATGAACAAAGAAAAAGCCTTCAACCCCCTTAAATCACGTATCAGATTGGTCCGCGTTAACCAGTTAGCTAACATGGCGGTAACCTGTCGTCTCTGCGAGGATCCCGCATGCGTCGCAGCTTGCCCACGCAATGCCCTCTCACAAGCCGAAGACACAGGCAACATCGTGCTCGACAAAGACAAATGCAACGGATGCGGCTGGTGCATCGAAGCTTGTGACTACGGCGCCATGATGCTGCACCCAGAAACCAAAGTGGTCTACGTCTGCGACCTCTGCAAAGACAAACCAGAAGGACCTCAATGTGTCAAGTGGTGCCCTGAAGAAGCATTGACTGTGGTTACGAGCGACACGTTGGCACAGAAAGCTAGAATCAGCGCCATCAAGAAGCTCTTCCAAGAAAAACAAGAGAAGCAGTAATCTGGGCTTTTGCCCAAAAACTTTTTGTTTTTCACTTTTCACCCAAACATTTCTGCAAAGGTTACTTCGAAGAAGGGCAATCAATATTTCTCTATACTGCAGACTCACGGAATTATTCACAGCTTATACTGCAGGCACACCACACTATGCCTTTTTCAATATAGCTCCATGTTGCGTGTGGCACGAAACCGCCTATGCCACACCAGATCCACATATGCAGCACAATCCAATCCAAAAAAACCATGCGTTTCAACGTCTATCTTGTGGTGCCGCAGAATTTACCACACCCACACAAAGAAGTATAACAAAAAAAAAAATAAACTCAAAAAACAGTTAAAGCGTTTTCTCCAAATCCCCCACAAACCTCTCAAACACCTTCACACCGCCCCTCCAGAAATCAGGCGCCGCCAAATCCAACCCCACATCCAAAGCCAACTCCATCGGCGACTTGCTGCTTCCAGCCGAAAGCAACGCAACAAGCTTTGAGACAAAATCTTTGCCCTCCAAAAGGTAACGTTCATAGAGGCTGTACACAAACATCTGCGCATACACGTAAGGGTAATTGTAGAATCTATAGTTCGCCATGAAGTAATGCGGTTTCATGGTCCATTCGGCTTCCATCTCGGGGAACCACTCAACTGCGTCGCCGTAGATGCGGTTTCTAGCTGTGGTCCACTTCTGGCAGATTGTGGGGTAATCAAGGTACTCGCATTGCTCGATGCCGCTATAGAGGGATTGCTCAAACCACACACGCGCAGTGACTTGGAACGCCGTCATGCCTGCCTCATCCAAAACCAAACAGAGCAAAGCTTTGCGTTGCGCATCTGACTTGGCTTTGCTAAGCATCAAATCCGTAAGCAGTAATTCGCCAAAAATCGAAGCTGTCTCCGCAACCGCCGAAGGCACACTGGTGTTTAGCATGGTTTGGCTACGCGCCATATACCAATCGTGGGTAGCGTGCCCAAGTTCATGCGCCAAAGTAAAAACATCAGTTAAGGTGCCGTTGAAACTCTGCAAGATGTAGGCGGATTTGCCCCGGTAGTGGCTAGCGCAGAAGGCACCGTTGCGTTTGCCAAACCTCGGCGCAGCGTCAATGTGGCTTTTGGTGAACATTTCTTGGACAGCTTCTGCGTAGGCTGGGCTAAAGCGGCTGTAGGCTTCGGTGATGGCGGTTTGTACCTGCTCGTAAGTGTACTTCTGCTCAGGCGTGTCCGGCAGAGGCGCCATGATGTCGTGGTTGCCCAGTTTGGGTAGACCCATGAGTTGCGCTTTGATTTTTAGGTACAGCCGATAAGACTCAGCGCCCTCTTCAACTGCTGTGAGCAAATTGTTAATGATGCATAGTTGTGTGTCGTTATTAAGCAGGCTGGGCTCCATGGGCGAGCTGTATTTTCTTCGTTTAGAGACATTTACCCAGTCGTTGCAGATGGCTCTCAGCGCCGATGCGAATATTTCGCCGTCTTTGCCCAGTACTCCATAAATGGTTCGGTAAGCGGATTCCCGGGTGGCACGGTCTGGATGCGGCAGCAATCCGTTTGCTTCGCAGTAACCCAAAGTCTTCTTCTCGCCCAAAACATTGACTTCAAAGAGGCGCGTGTTTAGCCATTTACATTGCAACTCTTCCCAAGCGTTAACGCCAAACTGGTCCTTCTCAATGATAAGCTGCTCCTCCACCTCGCTTAATTGGTGTTCGACACGGCGATGTATCCGCTGGAGCATATGGCGGTAGTTAGCTAGGGTTGGCTCATCGATTAGGCTGGGGCAGTTTTTGATTAGTTGCCCCAATTCAAGAGAGTAGAACGCAAGTTGTTTGCCTACTTGGGCGTCGAGTTTGTCTACTTTGTCGTGGAGGGCTTGGGTTTTGGCGTTGGTCATGTCGGCGGAGAAGGTGAGGGATGCATATAATCCGAGGTCGAAGGTTTTTTGGTTGAATTCTTCGATGTCTTGGAGGCACTTTGCTAGGGTTTGCGGGGTTAGGGTGATGATTTTTCCGCGGTATTTTTCTTCAAATTGGTTGGCGAGCTGGGTGGTTTCTGTTATGTCTTGTTGGATTTTGGGGTCGTCTATGTTTTGGTAGAGTTGGGTTAGGTTCCAGGTGGTTTGGGTGCTCATTTCTGTGTCTCCGTGTTAAGAGTGGTTGGTTGGGTTATTTTGGGTTGTGTTTTAGGTGTTTTTTGTTTGTTTTGTTCTGGTTGTTGGCTAATTGTGCGTGGTTTCCGAATTAAAAATCGATGTGTTTAATTATTTAGCTGAAAATAGGATGTTTGTCCAGTGTTTTATGAAATTGCTAGAAATATGTTGATTAGTTTCAGTATTTTATGAACGGTTGTGAAAGTTTCACAACTACGCTTTTAAAGAGCCAAACAAATCCGTACGCTATTCAGCAACTTTAAGGAGAAAAAAATCCCATGAGACAAATCGCAATTTATGGAAAAGGCGGAATAGGAAAAAGCACAACAACCCAAAACACGGTTGCCGCACTAGCCGAAATGGGCAAAAAAGTTCTGCTCTTGGGCTGCGACCCCAAAGCAGACTGCACCCGACTCCTGCTACACGGCAAACGACAAGCCACCGTATTAGACGTACTGCGCGACGGCGGAGGCGAATGCACCCCCGAAATGATTAGCGCTGCCGGCTACGGCGGAGTAACCTGCGTAGAGTCAGGCGGACCCGAACCCGGAGTCGGCTGTGGAGGCAGAGGCATCATAACCTCCATCCAAACCCTGCACGACCTAAACATGTACAAAGAAGACCTTGACTTCGTCTTCTACGACGTTTTAGGCGACGTAGTCTGCGGAGGTTTCGCCATGCCCATCCGTGAAGGGTACGCACAGGAAATCTACATAGTAGCCTCAGGCGAGTACATGGCGTTGTATGCGGCTAACAACATTTGTAAAGGAATCAAAAAATTCGCTGAAGCAGGACACACCCGACTAGGCGGAATAATATGCAACTCACGTAAATGCGACAACGAAGAAGCTTTAGTCGCACAGTTCGCTAAACGCATAAACAGCAAACTAGTCCAGTTCATCCCAAGAGACAACATTGTGCAGCGGGCTGAAATTAACCGTAAAACCGTCATAGACTACGACCCCTTCTCAACCCAAGCCGACGTGTACCGCAGCGTAGCCAGAAAAATCGTTTACAACACTGAGTTTACCGTGCCAAACCCGATAACGATTGATGAACTTGAAAGCTTGATGCGTGAATTCGGAATCTCCGACTAAGTCAGGGGCGAGTCTTCATGGATCAAAAATCCCTCACCTATACAGAATATAAGAGTACATCCAAGGAGAGCATACGCGAGGCTATGCGCGAGCATCCTTGCTATGGCTCCGAAGCTCACTTCAAATTCAGCCGTGTCCACCTCCCAGTGGCGGCAGCCTGCAACATTCAATGTAATTACTGCGTCCGAAAGTACGACTGCGCCAACGAAAACCGCCCAGGAGTCACAAGCAGACTCTTAACGTCAAAGGAAGCCATCGAAAGAGTTTGTGAAGCCGTAGCGTGCGATACTCGCCTCAGAGTAGTAGGCATCTCCGGTCCAGGCGACCCGCTCACAAGCGAAACCACTTTTGAAGTGTTTGAGCAAGTGCACAAACAGTGTCCAGATTTAACCTTATGCATATCTACCAACGGTTTATTGTTGCCCGAAAAAATGGATTTAATCAAAAAAGTAGGAATAAACGCATTAACAATCACCATAAACGCAGTAGACGCCGCTGTTGGCGAGAAAATCTACTCGTTTGTAAACTATCACGGCAAAATCCTGCATGGCAGGGAAGCCTTCGAAGCACTGAACAGAAATCAGCTTGAAGGGCTAAAACAAGCAGCCGCTGCAGGCATAGCCATCAAAGTAAATACTGTCTACATTCCTGGCGTGAACTCCGAGCACATTGGGGAAATCGCCAAAACGGTACGAAGTTTAGGAGCTTACATCATGAACATTATGCCTCTTATCCCTCAGGGAAAATTCAGAGACCTCCCCTCTCCAAGTCACGAAGAAATCCGCGCAAAACGTCTCAGCATGCAGGACACTATGATTCAATTCCATAACTGTGTGCAATGCAGAGCAGACGCTTCTGGAGTCCCCGCTGAAGAAGCCTGCGGAGCCCGATACCCAGGATACCAAAGTTACAAAGCCAAAAAGGAGGCTGCATAGATGCCGCTAGTGCTGCCTGACTGTGACAAGAAAGTGCCGGAACGTCAAAAACACGTCTACCTAAAAGACATCCGCGACCCATTCACCATACCAGCCTGCAACATTGCAACCATCCCCGGCGACATGACTGAGCGAGGCTGCACCTACGCAGGCTGCAGAGGAGTCGTTGGAGGACCAGTTAAAGACGTCATCCAACTCCAGCATGGCCCCATCGGTTGTGCTTACTACCCCTGGGATGTGCGTCCCCACGTAGCGACAGGAACAAACTTCCACCTTGCCAACGTGTTTTCCACGGACCTGCGTGAACCCAACATCGTGTTCGGCGGAGAAAAGAAACTATACGACTCAATCATCGAAGCCAGCAAAGCCTTCCCTGACGCCCAAGGAGTATTTGTCTACGCTACCTGCGTTGCAGGTTTAATCGGCGACGATATGGACGCCGTGGCTAAACGCGCAAGCAAAGTCATCGGCAAACCGGTCGTAGCCTTCGCCTGCCCCGGCTTCCGAGGCGTCAGCCAAAGCCTAGGCCACCATGTCGGCAACGAAACCCTTTTCAAGCAAGTTGTCGGTACCGAAGAACCAACAGAAAAAACTCCTTACGATGTCAACTTAGTCGGAGAATACAACATCCGAGGCGACGACTGGCTCATCTTACCCCTGCTCGAAGCCATTGGTCTGCGCGTAATCTGTACATTTACAGGTGACGCTTCAATCCACGACATCGCCAAAATGCACGCTGCCAAACTAAACATTGTTCGCTGCGCTAGAAGTGCCATGTACATTGCCGAAATGATGAAGGAAAAATATGGTACACCCAACGTTGAAGTAGATCTTTACGGCATCCAGCAGACCGCAGATGACCTTCGCTTAATTGCTAAATTTTTCGGTTTAGAAGCCAAAGCAGAAGAAGTCATCGCCAAAGAAATTGCTTCAATCAAACATGAAATGGACTGCTACCGCGAGAAATTCAAAGGCAAAACCGTCATGATTTACCAAGGCGGACCCCGCAGCTGGCACTGGCCCAGTTTCATGGAGGAACTCGGCATGGAAGTCAAAGTTGTCGCAACCACGTTTGGACACGAGGGCGACTACGAGAAAATAGTCAAACGCGTCAAACCCGGCACACTCGTCATCGACAACCCCAACGCTCCTGAATTTGAGGAAATGATGATCAAATACAAACCCGACCTCTTCATCGCAGGCGTCAAAGAAAAATACCTCAGCTACAAGTACGGCGTAGCCTTCCTAAACGGCCACACCTATGAATCTAAAGGCGGCTATATGGCGTTCCAGGGCGCCCTCCGATTCGCCAGAGACATCTACCAAGCTTTGTATTCGCCGTCATGGCGTTTCATCAAAAAAACCGAGGGGGCACAGTAAATGGTTGTCGTCACAAAAACCCGAAGCGTCTCTATCAACGCACCCAAAATGTGCCAGCCCATCGGCGCCATCTGGGCAACACTAGGCGTACACGGCAGCGTTCCACTTGTGCATGGTTCACAGGGCTGCGCCACCTACCCACGCAACCTGCTTGGGCGACACTTCCGTGAACCCGTAGAAGTCGCAATCACTTCGCTGCACGAAAAAGCCACCATATTCGGTGGCGCCTCAAACCTCAAGCAGGCGCTGGAAAACATTATTGAACGCCAAAACCCCGAGCTAATCGCCGTTATCACCACCTGCCTAAGCGAAACCACTGGCGATGACATCCACGGCATCGCCAAAACCTTCCGCCTTGAAAAACCCGAACTTGCAAAACGCACAAAAATCGTAACCATAAACACCCCCAGCTACGTCGGCACCCACGTCTCAGGATACGACAACGCCATCAAAGCCATGGTTACCCAACTTGGAGCAAAAACCGTGCCTAACAACAAAGTTAACGTCATAACAGGCATCATTAACCCCGGCGACGTGTTCGAAATCAAACACCTCTTCGAACTGATGGGTGTGGACGCTATCTACTTAACTGACATTTCCAGAACGCTTATGGCGCCGCTGCGGTTGCCTAAACCGCACTATCCGCCTGGAGGAACAACAGTCGCGGAAATCGCTGACTCCGCCAACTCCTTGGGTACGATGGTTGTATGTAAGCATGAAGGTCAAAGCGGTGCAAACGTGCTGCAAGTAAAATTCGGTGTCCCAGCTTGCATCAGCGAGTTGCCTATCGGTGTGGAGTCCACGGAAATCTTCCTTGACCGCGTCGCCAAATTAACTGGAAAGAAAATTCCCGAAAGCCTCCAAGACGAACGCGACATCCTAGTAGATGCACTTGTGGACAGCAGTCAACTAACGTTCGGTACAAAAGTAGCCATATTCGGCGATCCTGACATAGCCTTGGGCTTAGCACGTTTCGCATACGAAATGGGCATGCAACCCGTACATGTCATGACCACGTTTGAATCTCCGAGTTTCGCCACAGACATGAAGACGCTGGCTACGGATTACGGGACAGGGGAAGACCAAAACAGCATCATTGTGGGCGGTGACCTCTATGAACTCCAGCAACGCATGAAAGAAAACCACGTAGATTTAATCATTGGCGACTACAAAGGCAAATACATCGCAAAACAGGAAAACATCCCGCTGGTACGTGTGGGTTTTCCGCAGGCTGACCGATTCGGCTATCAACGCAGAGCAATGCTTGGCTACCGAGGCTCGCTGCAACTGCTTGACTACATCGTAAACACCATACAGGACATACGTGAGTAGGCGCCCTCTATGAAGCTGGATGATTTTTTCTTTAAAATGCCCACGCTCCAAGTCGACCCAATCATAGACGACACAACCCTGCGGGACGGCATGCAGATGCCGGGCTTAGCCGCCAAACCCGAAGACGCCGCCCAAATCGCCCAATTACTCTCCGATGTAGGCGCTCAACGTATAGAACTGTTCCACTACCAAGCCGTAGACAAAGCAGCCGCCAAGCTTATCCTGCAAAAGAAGCTGAGCTGCAGGGTCGCAGGCTGGTGCCGCTCCCTTAAAGCCGACATCGACAGCGCCGTCGACTTAGGCTTTGAGGAAGTGGGCATCTCGCATCCGGTTTCCATAAACCACCTTCAAGCGAAGTGGCCCAACAAAACGAGTGCGGAACTTTTGGCTAATCTGGTGGATGTAGTGGAGTACGCTGCTAAAACTCATGGTTTGCGGACTTTTGTTCATGGGGAAGACAGTACCCGTGCGGAGTGGGGTTTTGAGTGCGAACTTGTTAATGCTGCGGCGGACGCTGGCGCTGAATGTTACCGTATTGCTGACACGGTTGGCGTTGGTTTACCTGAGTTGGATGCGCCGTTGCCTGTGGGTATTCATGCCAAAATTAAAGCTATGAAAAAGGAAACTCGAATTAAAGCCCTTGAAATCCATACACACGACGATTTAGGAAACGCAGTCGCTAACACCATAGCCGCTATCCGCGCTGCTTCGGGGCTTTATGAAAAAATCTACGTAAACACCACCTTTCTAGGCATAGGCGAACGGGCGGGCAACGCTGAAACAGAGAAAATCATTTTAAACCTCTACCTTAACTACGGCGTTAAAAAGTTCGAAAAAAACATTGGTTATCTAAAGGCAACTGCAGATTTTGTAAGCAAAGCCACGGGTTTCATGGTTCCAGAGAAACAAGCCATCGTGGGCAAATATGGTTTCACTCACGAATCGGGTATACACACTCACGGCGTTTTAAGCAATCCTTGGACGTATGAGCCTTATCCGCCAGAGCTAGTTGGAAACCAGCGCAGTTTGACCATCGGGAAGCAAAGCGGCAAAAACGTTGTTAAACACAAGATTATTCAATGCACGGGTGTGGTTCCTAGTGATGAGGCTGTTTTGACTGTTTTAACATCGGTTAAGGCGGCATATGCGTCGGGTCGGCGTAAGTCGCTTAGTCATGAGGAGTTTGTGGGGATTTTGCGTGACCTCCATTTTTTGGGTGGGCATGTTGATGCGGTGGAGTTGCCTGTATACTGCCGTAATGTCCGTTTCAGCCGGCGGCTTCTATAAGGAATGGATGTTTGTTCTGCATAAAATAAAAATACGTTATTAACGTCTATTGTTGTTTTGCAATTATGAACAGTTGTGAGTTTTTCACAAATAGTCTTTTAAAAGCGCACACCCATCGAATTGTTAATGGGAGAATTAACCATGGAACAAATCGCAATATGTCAAAAAACCGGCATAGACGGCACATATGCTATGCCTCAAGCCACAAAAGCTGAAGCGCGCAAAAAAGCTGCGCCCGCCTCCTCCACGAAGCCGACCAAAAAGTCGGCGGAGGACACGTAAAATTCAGCAGGATAACCCTTTGTGTGGCTTCACCCGCGAACGTTGGGTGCGGTTATTGCGATGAAAAGCATGCCAAAAAATCCGTAGGCGCCTATAAAGTAACCTCAGCCAAAGACGCCATCGCATACCTGCGTGAAGTCGCCAAAGCAGACCCTCGGCTTCGCGCCGTCAAAATCGAGGGCGAGGGCGACCCCTTAGCCAGCGAAGTCACCTTTGAACTGCTAAACGTCATCCAAAAAGAGTTTCCCCACTTCACCAGCTGCGTAGTCACCGATGGGCTGCTGTTGCCTAGAAACCTGCGTCGCCTCGAAGAAGCCGGCGTAAGCGCAATCACAGTCAACGTTAACGCCGTAGACGCAGAAGTAGGCAGCCAAATCTACAGCTACGTCACCCTAAATGGCAAAACCTTGCGAGGCAAAGAAGCCTTTGAGGTGCTAAGCATAAACCAGCTGGAAGGTGTGCGTAACGCTGCCGATGCGGGGTTAATGGTCGAAGTCAACGCCTCCTACATTCCGGGTGTGAATTCGGAGCATTTGGTGGAGGTCGCCAAAATTGTGCGCAGCTTGGGGGCTTATGTGATGAATATTGAGCCTTCGGTTTCGTGCAAGTGCGATGGTTTGGCTGCGCCAGATATGGATGAGTTGGCTCAGGTCCGCATCGACTGTGAGAGCGTGTGTGCGTCTGAGGTGATGTTGTATACGCCACCTGTTCTCCACTTTTAGGTGCGAAAGTAAGCGGCTCCGCTAAAACGATTATTTTTTTTAGTTAAATTTATTTTTTAAAATTTGGATTAACACAAAAAGGGTTGGAGCAAACAGTAGGGTTCTACCCTAAAGTTGTTTTTTTAGCACATTAATGCTTGCTCGATGGCTTCAAGTTTAAGCTTGCTGCCGGTTTTTACGGTCAGGAATTGAGTTCCGCAGACGGGGCAGGGAACAAATTCGTTTTGGCCGATTGCGTCGAATTCAAAGTGTTCTTTGCACTGTGGGCAATGGAACAGTATCGATGCTATGTTCATGTTTTTCATAGTTTTTCCTCCTGTAGGTTTTGGTTTATGGTATCCAATTAAGCATTCGAATGTAGTTGTTGGCAACTATATAGAAACAGCTTACTTGTCTCCTTCTTTAATGGGCGTGGTGTGGTATTAACTTTGTTGTGCAAAATTAAGCAAAACCGCTGGATTTGATGCTTTTCTTGCCGGGTATTACCCTAAACCTGCAAAGAGTGGACACTGAGTGCGTGTTTTTCGTGGCTGGTTAGGGTTGGAACTCTTTTTTCGCTGTGTAGAGTTGTTTTTGGAGTTTCTCTTCGTAGCGGTCCACCTGGCTTTCCTTCAAATCCACTTCTTCGGTGGAGTTCATAGCTTTGAGGAATTCTTTGTCGTTTAACTTCACCACAGCCTCGGATAAGCCGTCGAGGATTTTGCGGATTTCACGCAGCTCCAAAACCACCGCTTTAACGTACATTCTCTCTTCGTCTGTGAGGATCAGTTTAGCCAATCAAGCCACCAAGCAAAGACTACACTGCTAAGGAGCTAAAGTGGTATTAAAATTTCACTGACAAACGGGGCGCTATACTGGGGCAACCGCTACTGCGTCGATTTCAACAAGCCAATCGGGATTACCTAAGCCAGCTACAAAAACAACCGTGATAACGGGAGCCTTGCTGCTGGTCCATTTTTGCTGAAATGCTCCGAAGCCCTCTTGAGGATTTTGGCCTTGTACGAGGTAAATGTTGAATTTCACAATGTCCTCCATTTTCGCGTTTGATTCCTTGAGTATTTTCTCGATGTTTTCCAAAATCTGCCTTGTTTGCTCTTTTAGGTCGTTTTTGCCCACTACGTTTCCTTTTTCGTCAATTGCGTTTTGCCCGCCGATATAGATTGTTTTGTGGTTTCCGCTGATGGATATAGCGTGTGAGTAGCCTCTTGGGGTGGCTAAGGTTTTGGGGTTGATGTAGTTTAAGTCCATAGCTAAACGGTACTTTTTTTTGTTAATAAAAATTTTGTGAGAGCCGAGCTGGTGTGTTGTTATATTCAGGATTGAACTGCGAACTGTGTGGTTATGCGTAACTCTATTATGTTTCCATAGTTATAGTTATGGCGAGGAATATGTTTGCCAACCACAGTTCAAGTTGATGAAAAAACTCTTCAGATGCTAAATAAAATAAAAAAAGAAACACATGCCGCCAGCCATGACCAAGTCATTAAAACCTTAATTCTTGAACGAAAAAACATACCCTGCTCAATGTTTGGTTCAAACCAAAAATTAAAACCCTTCACCCAAGAAGACGAAGCTGAATTCCATGACCTCTAAATACATCATAGACGCCTACGCGTGGATAGAGTACTTTAGAGCATCAAAATATGGGCAGACTGCAATGCAATACATAGAGGGTGCAAACTCCATAACACCCAGTATTGTGGTTGCTGAAGTTAGCCGAAAACTCCAAAAAGAAATAGAATCCGGAAATGAGACAACAGAGGGTAGACTAAAGCGGCTAGAGTTTATTCATACAACCAGCCAAATATTTGAGTTAGATTCTGAGCTTGCAGAGGCATCTGGAAAAACCGCTTGTGAACTAAATAAAAACGAAGTTGGATGCGGTTTAGCTGACGCTATTATTCTTTGTACAGCAAGGCTTCTGAAAGGAAAAGTGGTAACAGGCGACGAACACTTTAGAGACCTTAAAGAGGTTGTTTTCATAAAATGATTGTTTGATGCTATGGTGCACTTTTGGGTTTATCGTGCGCCGCATGCCATATTAGCGCGGACGTTGCCTCCTCTGAAGACCCTCTTAGCCATTTATTGTTTACACTTTTTTTATGAAACTTTCGAATTACTTTTATTGTTGCTCTAATGTATGAAAATTAAAAATTTTTTCTAACTTCTTTTACTTACGCAGGCCCAAGGTTTTTGTTTACTTGTTTTCTGTCCTTTTTGCGATAGGAAAATAGGCATTGTTATAGACTAGAGTCACAATGAAAGAATCTTTAGTTCGAGATCAAGATTACCGCAAGTAAAATAAACGGGTATCTTCTAGCTCAGTAACTCGTCTATTTAATCTAACATAGCATCTAGGGCTGGCTTTTTTTATTATTGGGGGCAAAAACCAAGGCAATCTAGTCTGCTACCACATGTTCTAGTCGATCGCATTGTGTACTGCTTCTAAAATGTTGTAGTGGTGTGTCTGGTGTTCTCATTTCTACCTTCCGTGTATAGAGTAGGAATCGAATGTTGAGTGATTTGTATGACAGGTAAAAAACAGCACTTCAGTGATGATTGGTCAGAAATTGAGCGTGTACCTGGAAAGTTGATTGCGATAAGTAAGTTGAGGCGTTCTATTACTCTGCGAGTTAAAGAGAATAGGTTGTATGAGCAGAGGGCGTTTAAGCTTGCTGACAGTTGTTCGTATAATGATGATTATGGAGGAGTTAAGGAAGGTTATTGGTGATAATATTGATGTTGATTTAAGTGATGAGAAAGTTTGTTCTTGGAATAGTAGTGCGAAGATCACAATTACTTGCAAGTACTAATTTTTTCTTCTTTTTAGTTCCCACTTTTTTATTGTTGGAAAATGAAATTGTTTAGCTGTATGTATTTACTGAAGGTTTGAAGTTAGGTACACCCTGAAATTCTATTTGTATAATAGTTGAACAAATCCCCTACTAGTTATCTTGTTTAGTAATATTTAAATCACTAAATTGTTGATTCAACCCTTCAAGTGAGAGCGGTGTTTGAGAGACTTGTTGCGCTAGATTCTGAGCAGGCTTACTCTGAATTAAAGAATCAACTGTTCAAGCAAAACAGCAAACTTGTCATCGATGAACCCTCAAAACACTTAGTTATAGAACAGGGGTCTTTGTCAGGCATGACTCCTAAGGGAATAAAGAAACGTGTTGAATATTATTTTCATCCGCAGGGCGATCACACACGAGTTGTTGCTAAAAGTTCTCTGTCACCTGATTGGGTAAAATTAAATGTAGCAACATACGTTGTTGCTGTTGGTATTGTTGGGTTGCTTTTGTTTTTATCTTCTGACTTAGCGGCGTCTGTTGTGCTTAACAGAAGCAGTTTTTTGGCTATTATTTTGCAGACAGCTGGCACGCCGGGTTCTGCCCAGACGTTGATGTTGGCTAATTTGTTCCAATGGTTGGCGATGGGCTTCTCTGCATTGATTCTTGTAAGTGTAATCGTTGATCTGCTTGCTTACAAAAAGAAGTATGGACTAGTTGAGGAAACGTTAAGGATGCTCCCATAAAAAGCTTAGTTCTTGCTTCTTCGATGAGACCGTTTACATCTTCCTCTGTTAGGCCCATTTGCCGTGCTTTATCCCAAACGGGCTTTAGCGCTTCTTTGAAGGGTTGGTCAACACTACTTGTCCTTTTGAAGAAATTTTGGTTGTTGACGTTTCAACCAAGAGTAATCGCTGAATATAGTGAGACTTTATTGCATAAAAGATGAGAACCTATTGCCTGGTCCCATGATTATTACCGCAAGATCGATTTTGATCGGTCAATCGGAATATAGGATTCTCTAAGCAATCCTTAGCGTTTTTGAGGCCCAATTTATAACTTCGGCGACACCCCTCGAGAGTTAGGGTAGTAGTTTTTCTCTTTGAATCAAGCGTCCAGTAGACAGCAGCAGTGCGAACGAAATAATTAGCGTCACGGCAGCGATCGTTAAGTCAACAACTATGGCGTAGGTGGGAACCAAAATGGGCAGTATCAGGACTGGAAACATTGGAATGATGCCTATGATGACGCCCAAGGGCTGGTTTGCTCCCGTAGAGGTTTTCTGAAGTGAACTAAAGGCCACCATGCAGACAGTGACGAGAAATACTTCTGAGATGCCGATCGCAAACGTAAGAACTGCTATAGTGGCAAGCATGGTGAGGCTGGTTCCCAACAGTAACCCAACCGCTGTGTTTAGGCTAATTGCAAATACCATCAAGTGAGTTGCAATAACCAGTGAGGCTTTGACGTAGCCTTTGAAAACGTCTAGTTGGTCAAGACCAGTGGCAAGGAGATACTCTAAGACTCCGTTGTTTTTGTCGTAAACATAGAGCATGATTACTGGCAACGCAAAAAGTACTGCTGACATGGATAGCAATGCTATGGAGAGCAATGGAAAATTGCTTGTTAAATCAAGTGGTATAGGTGCGCCAATGTCTGATGGGATTACTGAGGGGAGAATGGTCATGAGGTTTGCGAGAACCACACCATAAATTGTTGTGATTATTCCGATGATGATGTAGCTTCGGCTAAGACCAATGCTTCGCTTCATAGTTGCCTGCCAAAAACCCACAGTTAAGCCTCCTCAAAAAACTCTTGCAAAGGATTATCCAACTCCCGAAGCTCAACAATTTTTGCCCCTTCGCCAACAATTCTATCAACGATCTCTGCAACCTCCTGTGGACTCTGGACAGTAACCACAAAATATCCACCCTCAAGCCGGGACTGCGGAAGCATCTTGGATAGGTCATTTAGAGCCTTAAAACCCACACGATACTGCCTTGTCTTCACGTTCTCTATTTTGTCAAAAAAGGCCAACTCGCCCTTTTTTATCACAATCAGGTAGGTTCCTATTTCTCTGGCTTCATAGAGATTATGGGATGAGTAGAGCACAAACTTGTCCTTGCTTAACTCAGATAGTATTTGCCTTATTTCTTTGGAGATTTTTGGATCAACATTAGAAGTAGGCTCATCTAACAAGTAGAGTTCTCGATCTCGCAGAAAGACCTTGCCTACAGAAACTCTCTTCTTCTGTCCCTGCGAGAGAGAAACAAACTTTTTATCACGCAGACCTTCCAAGTCTAAGAGGCTGATGACACGTTCAACATCGCCAGCTTCGATATCAGCATAATACTTCAAAGAAGCATAAACAGTCATTTCTTCTGGAAGGGCGTTTAAATGGGAAAGATAAGCCACTTTACGTCTAGCCTCCTTAGAGCTGAACAAATCAAGCTCATCGAGCATGACGTGCCCCGAGAAAGGCTTCAAAATGCCACAAATAGACCTAAAAAGCGTAGTCTTACCTGCACCATTAGGTCCCAAAACGACATAGATCGAAGGCTCAGTAAGCTTTAGACTTATTTTATGAATTACCTCTTCTACTCCATAACCTGCACTAAGGTTCTCAATTGTTAGTTGTTTCAACCCAACCTACCCGGCTGGCTATTTTACAGTCAAGACCTTTTAAAACTTGCCAAGACCCAAGCGCCATTTACGCAGAAAAGTGTGCTTATTTTAAGATTTCAGAAATTCAAAAAGAAGGCGGATCGGATTTTGTATATGGAAAAAATTAGGCTCGGACATCGAACTCTGCCCACAACGGATAATGGTCCGATATACGGTAAGATAGTTGATTGCGTGTAAGCTTTAGCGAGGACATGGCGTATGGAACAAAGTCAAAAATGCCGCCGCTAACATATTTTAGGGTTAGTTCAGGGATTTCTTTTTTCTGGGTAAACCATGCGATTTGGTCATAGAAATGATTCAAGTCAGGCTTGGAAGGATCACTAAAAATGGTTCGAGGTTGATTGAGAAGGTCTGCTGGAACCGTTAACCCAGTGGATGTAAATGCCTTGTAGAGGTCGTCGTCTTTGCGGTCGATATTAAAGTCGCCTAAAGGGATAAGGTCATGTCTCCAAGTTTGCATTTCTTTTGCCCAATCGTGAAGCCACTGCGCAATGGCTTTTAGTTCAGGTATGCGGTCCTGGGGCACTTGGCCATATTTTACATGAAGCGTACAAAGGATGAAAGTTCGACCTTCTGAGTAGAAGCTTACGGCGTAGGGGGTTCGGGCAAACTGCTCCGTCATGGCATCAGCTTCATCAGCCTTTAGTGCTTCTTGTGGAAGAACAATTTCGCCGGCAAGCCCAGAGAGCTTTACTTTGCGGGTGTCAAAAACAAACGCTAAACGCTCAAAATTGCCAGCCGAGCCTTTAGTTACGTCCGTCATTATGAACATCCAGTTTCTTCCCAGAGCCTTCATCAAATGCCGCATGCATTTTAGGTTGTCTCTGACCTCCTGAATTGCAATGATGTCAAATCTTGAAACTATGTCTCGGATGCAGCGCAGTGCATGGAGGTTTCTTTTGGGTGAGTCTTTCTCGGTGATTTCCCACTTCTCGGTTAAGTTGCCAAATGCTCTTAGGTTCCAGGTGGCAATCAGAATGTTTCGGTCAAGGGTTTTAGCGGGGATCGTAGCGTCGAGCGCTTTTCGTAGCGCTTCTAATTCCGCTTTAAATTTTTCAGGAGGATTGTCCAGCTCTGAAATAGACCTCAACCCCTAACCAGAATACGTAGCTTGCTTTATAGGGTTTAAGGATCTACATGAATAGTTTGGTGCTTAAGGAAAGTAAAAGAGAGGCATTAGTAGAATAGGTACAAAAAAGAAACTACCTCATAGCAATTCCAGAAATCTATGCATTAGGTTGGCTTTTTGGACTTTGTCATTCGAAATATCGCAAAGCCAAACGCTACAACAGCTACAACAATTACAACGGCTATTATTGGAGTCATAACCGTTAAGGTCGGAGTATCTTGGAAGTTGCGTGTTACCTCAAGCATTGCACTGCCTGTGGAGTCGTAGGCTAATGCTCTTATGGCATGTGAGCCTGCGGGGTAGTTGAGTGTGTCAAATTGCCAACTGAACGGTGCTGTGGTAACGTTTTGTTGGAGCTGGTCATCAAGATAGAACTCTACGTATTGCACGTCTGTTGATACTTTGGCGGTTATAGTCCAAACACCGCCTATTTCATCTCCTATGCCGTATCCGTTGTTTTTGTAGAATTCGAAATCTATTGAAGGCTTAGCCTCAGCTAGACTGCAGAATAGAGCAGCAACTATACATATTAAAGCCAGGGACAGGAGGAGTTTTGAGCGCGTGCCAAGCACCACTCGAATGTACTTGAAATGTTGGATAATAAACTTGCGTACGCTAAAAAAAGAAGCAGCATGCAAATTGCCCCTGTTTCTGCAATTTAAAGCTACAAAAAATAGTACCCCCTTGAATTCCTTTCTGGACGACTATCATACAAACCCTGATTCTTCATAAAACCAAAATCGCCCTTACCCATCACTGCCAAGATCTCCCAAACCTGCAGCCTTAAAGTGGATAAATTTTATACAACCAAATGATTAATTGGTAGGGATGAAGAAGCAGCAGCTACGGGAAAAGACGCTTGTTGACATCAAAAAATCCAAACAAGCCACCTTCAACGAGCTACCACAATGGGAAGCAGAAGCCAGCAATTCCCAAACAAAAAAATCAATATCCATAGCTCAGCTTAGCCACATAATGCATGAAAACGAGTTGGAGCTGTCGATCGATTTCAGTTTGCTTCCCTCAAAAAGCTGGTTTTCAAATATAGCGCTGGATCTTTACTTTGACAATAACAAAATGGAAGGCTACTTAATCAGTGTCCCTTCTAGCCAGCTTTTAGGAGATGAACTGAATTTTCCGATAACGCTTGATATGAACAGCATTAGTCCAGGTGAACATACCATCAAAGTTGAGATGTATGAGCCCGCAAAGGGCGAGCGGCTATATGCGTCATCAAAGTATATAATTATTCAGTATGCGCCCACTCGAAAGGAAGACAGATATATCAAAATTCCAATTGTGAGAAAAATTGCGGGTACGTTTAGAATCATTTTGCCGGAAGAGCAGGATATGCTTAGGGATCTTGAACGTAGTGGCCAGGAAGAAATGAAAAGCAAAAGAGACCAATGGTAACAATATGCGGCCATACAGCCAGTTGAGACTTAGGCTGCGGAGATGAAAATCAGACTATTCATGCATCGGTCACTTCTTTAGGAGCAAAAAGCGTAAAGCCGTAAGAATATAGGATAAAAACGGGTAACAGGTAGTATTATTGCTTTTTTCAAGCCTAAGTAGAAGAAGCAGCATTTTCAGGTCGTCTTCTTCTCTTGAAGAGAGTATTTTTTGCCGTAAAATTTCCTTTTTAAATACGAAACATCATATTCTCATCAACTTAAGCGGCAACAGGTAATAACAATGACTAAACCAGCGACGATTTCAAAACGAGAAATAAAACAATCAGCTGCCTACATCGCAATAATAGTGGGCATAATCGCTGTAAGTAGCCTATTGCAAACCACGAAGTACTGGTTTTTGTGGCCAATTATTGTTGGAGCCACTCTTGTTGTGATAGCGTTCTTTTTTGTTTCAAAATCGTTCTACCAGTGCCCATGCGGTGATAAACCGTTTAAAATCTCTGCGCTCCAGGATTTCTTTGCGCCTCATGGCATAACAAGAGGGGAACATGGAGAAATAAACGAGTGGAAACTGCTCAAGTGTCCAGGTTGTGGCAAGCGGCAAAAATGCTACCGCGTAGATACATAGAGCGCTAAGTTACTTACGATCCATAAATTGTCTGTTCCAAGTTAAGAAGAAGAAAAAATCGCCCTTTTCCGAAAATCAAAAGTTTTTTCTTTCACACACTTGAGTTTAAGCTCCCCACAGAAAGCTAAAATCTTCTTAAGAAAATATGAAATTATCTTAGAATAAAAATAAGTCCTTTACACTACGCCTTTCTAGAAAACATATTAGTGTTTGTTCTTGAATATTTAATAGAAGTAACCCTTTTGTGCGGAGAATAACTATGCCTAGTTACATAGACGAAAAACCGTTGACGCTACCCCAAAGAATCAACAGACTGTTTGAGTTTGCAAACAACCTTTGGTGGAGCTGGCACGAAGAAGGTCGCCAGGTATTCCGCGCATTGGACTACCCTTTATGGCGTACAAGCGGACACAACCCAGTAAAACAACTCCGCAGCATGTCCTATGAAAAGCTCGAGGATGCAGCCAGAGATCCATCCTTCTTAGAATTCTACGACTCAGTCATGTCCAAGTTTGATGAAGACATGGTAGCTCCAAGAGACTGGTGTGGTGAAACAAACTCTGCAAAACCAAACGGGCAAATTGCGTATTTCTCAGCTGAATACGCTATTCACAATTCCCTGCCAATATATGCCGGCGGATTGGGCGTTCTAGCTGGAGACATCTGCAAAGAAGCATCGGATAGAGGACTGCCATTTGTAGCGGTTGGATTCATGTACCCCCAAGGTTATTTCAGGCAGCGCATGTCTCCGGAGGGAGACCAACAAGAAGACTACGTCCAAGTAGACTTTAACGAAGTACCTATATCCCCTTGCGCTTGGCCAGACAGGTGCGGTCCAATCATACCCATTCAACTTGGAGATCGAATAGTATTTGTTAAAGTCTGGACAGCGCATGTTGGACGAGTTAAACTCCACCTTCTAGACACCAATGTGGAAGAAAACAATCCACAAGATCGCCAACTCTCAGCCCGCCTCTACACCCCCAATCCCGAAGAACGTCTCCGCCAGCTAATTGTTTTAGGCATAGGAGGCGCACGAACCCTACGGGAACTTCATGTTGAACCGGTTGTTTGGCACGCCAACGAAGACCACACAGCTTTCATGATGCCTAGAGCGCCTAAGAATAGAGAGAGCTAATGGTGCCTCGCTTCAAGAAGCAATAGAAAAAGTCCGCCGCTGTACTGTATTTACAACCCACACCCCCGTCGCTGCAGGACACCATGTATTTGACGGCTGGCTTATGGACAAATATTCACGCACCTTCTGGGAATCCCTCGGAATCTCCCGAGAACTATTCATGGAACTGGGTCAATCCGAAGAATCAAGGGCAGATACGTTTAATTTAACAACTTTCGCCTTCAAATTGTCCTCTCAAGCTAACGCCGTATCGAAGTTACATGGGCAAGTAACTAGAAAAATGTGGCAGAGTCTGTGGCCCGGTATCCCTGAGGCTGAGGTTCCAATAAAATCCGTGACTAACGGGGTGCACTTACCTACATGGCAAGCACCAATAATAAGAGCCCTCTGCGAGAAATACCTCGATTCACAGTGGCTCCAAAAACCAGATGAGGCCCAATATTGGGAAGCAATCGACAAAATCCCAGATGAAGAGCTCTGGAGAACACGACAAACACTAAAGACAAATTTAATTAATGTCATTCAAGACCGAGCGCAAAAACGTTGGACACAGGGCACAGCAACTACTCAACAGGTCATTGCTAGCGGCTCATTACTTGATCCATATGCACTAACAATCGCTTTTTGTCGCCGCTTCACTCAGTACAAAAGACCCTACCTAATGCTCTCAGACATTGAAAGACTAAAACGCATCGTAAACAACTCCGAAATGCCAGTCCAAATAGTCGTCGCAGGAAAATCACATCCCGCCGACTATGAATCAAAGCGTCTTCTAAAACAAATGTATCAAGCAGCTTTGGATAAGGGCTTTCAAGGGCGACTAACCTTCATTGAAGATTACGATCTCAATATTGCCCGTGATTTAGTGCGGGGAGTTGATGTTTGGCTCAACAACCCTCGAAGGTTGCAGGAAGCGTGCGGAACAAGTGGAATGAAAGCTTCGATGAATGGAGCAGCTAATCTAAGCGTTAGAGATGGCTGGTGGGACGAAGGATATAATGGCAAGAACGGATGGGCAATCGATGGCTTTCAAGGAGGAACAAACGAAGATGAGGACAGAGCAGACGCCCAATCCCTTTATCACCTCTTAGAATCCGAGATAGTGCCCCTATTCTATGAACGCGACCGTCAAGGTGTTCCCCACAAATGGTTACAGGTAGTTAAAGAAGCGATAAAAACTGTGACTCCAAACTTCAACGCGTGCCGAATGATGAGAAAATACACCCAAGAAATGTATCTTCCAGCTGCTGGTCAACAAGAGAAAACAAGTATAGTTGAGGGATAGATTTGGAAAAAAAGAATTTAGCACAAACTTATTTTGAAAGAGCAAATTCAGTTATGGTTGTCATCAACAGCAACGAAGTAATCGTTGACGTAAACAAGAAAGCCTCTGAAGTTTTGGGCTATCCCTCTGAGGAGTTGATTGGCAAAAACTGGCTTGAAAAGTTAGTTCCAGCAGCTTCCAGAGAAAACGCACAACAAATATTCCACAACATGTTAACTGGAAAACTCGATCACGTCCATTCAGAATTCACCCTCCTCACAAGCACAGGCCAAGAGATAACGTTTGATTTTCACAACCTACTCGCCCGAGACACAAGCGGAAATATCCTTGGAGTCCTTAGCTCAGCCGAAAACGTAACCGAACGCAAACGAAAACAAGAAACTTCCAAGAAAACAGAAGATCGCCTGCAAATCTCTCTCAATCATATGCTGGAAGGTGTCCAAATCATCGACTACGACTGGCGGTATATTTACATCAATAAAGCTGCGGCTACCCAAGGACGAAAGAAAGAAGAAGAGCTATTGGGCTGCACAATGATGCAAGCCTACCCAGGCATAGAAAAAACCAAGCTATTTAACATCCTCAGAAGCTGCATGATTAATAGGATTGCCCAAAACTTCGATAATGAATTTGAATACGCCGACAAATCAAAATCATGGTTTGAGCTAAGCATAGAACCCGTTCCCGAGGGCCTGCTTATCCTTTCATTGGACATCACAAAAAACAAGACCGCACAGACTGAACTAAGTAACTATCGTCAGAGGCTCGAGGCCGTAATAGCTCAACGAACCGCCGAGTTTTCTAGAACCAATCAGGAGCTAACAACCCTAACCCAAGAACTCAAAAAAACCAAAGATGCACTAAACATAAGATCAACCATCCTAAACAATGCCAAAGAGGCAATCGTACTCACAAACACAAAAGGAGACTTTCTCTTCGCAAACCAAGGCGCCACAACAATTTACGGATACAACCTTGACGAATTTCTAAACATGAACATCAACAAACTATTGCAACCAGAAGATTCAGCTTCCGTAACCTCGCTCCTAAACCGGATCTCAACAGCTGGCGGAGCATCCCTTGAAATGGTTCACAAACGCAAAAACAACACACCCATCACAGTAAAAATGGATTCCAGCACAGTCGAAACAGTCCATGGAAAATCCATAATTCTAGTCATTCGACGGATAAACTACAGAGACTAAACTTCGATTAACCAAATCTCCACACTTAAAAGGATCCTGTTTTCACTTCACCAGCACGCCTGTAATTGGCAAAAATAACTCCACTCGGAGAAACTTTGGAATCCGTCAGTTTGAACGCTAAGGGAATTGTGCCTTCAGCAAAAAGGCGCTTACCTGACCCCAGCGTAATAGGAAATGTCTTAAGCCACAATTCGTCAACCAAGTCGTGTTGCAAGAGCGTCTGGACAAGTTTGCCACTCCCGTAAACTTGCAAGTCAGGACCATCTTGCATTTTGAGTTTTTTAATTTCCTCCGCAACATCTCCTTTTATAAAAATGGAATTTTTCCAATCATGCTCTGAAAGCGTATTTGAAACCACGTACTTGATCGCCTCGTTAATTCCTGGCCAGTCACTCGAATGCTGAGGCCAGTAAGATGCAAAAATCTCAAAAGTTATTCTGCCAAGGAGCAAACTGAAAGGCTGCTTCATCTGTTCACCCATGACGTTGTTAGAAAATTCATCAAAATATGGAACGGTCCACCCACCATATTTGAAACCGCCACTGGTATCTTCTTCAGGTCCACCGGGTGCTTGCATGACGCCATCAAGAGTTATGAAAGTCAGTACGATTAGTTTCCTCATATTATCAAACCTCTTTATGCTTTCAAATTCTTCACAATTGATTGAATAATGAGAATTACAATGGGTCGATATTTCTAGATATGTGACTGCAGAACTACAATGACAAATCTCAAGAACACGATCCCTCCTGAACGCTTAATATTTCGGCTCGAGGGTCGACAATTTACTCAGTGTATTCTTTGTAGCCAGTTTCGTAAGCCCACTTTCTCGCTTGCTCGCTAACGTTAGGATCATTAGTCCTTAAACGAAAGTATAGTATCATAAAGTTTGCTTGAACATGTCCTAGTCCCATTTCTGTCTTGAGCCACTTCAGCATCTCACAATGTTTGACAACAATCTTTTGTTCTCTGATGAAGCCTCTTTCGGTGGCCAGATTCCAGTAGTTTGTAGGTGTCTTTCCCGCTAGTTTTTCAATGTTTTCCATGTAAGACTTAAACTTGCCTGGCAAAATTCCGTACCTTCTCAAAAAAGCGCTCTTGAGGTGTGCGCCTACGCAAGTATGAACCAAAATAAAATTTTTTGACTATTTTTTAGTATCTAGCCTTCATACGCCTTCTCTAAGTCTTTGATGACAATTTTCTTCATCTTAAGCATAGCATCCATAACTCTTTTTGCTTTAACTTTATCCTTATCAGACAACAGTTCACCCATTATTTTAGGAATGATCTGCCATGAGAGGCCGTACTTATCTTCCAGCCAACCGCATACCTCCGACTCTGGAATCGCCGAAAGCTTCTCCCAAAAATAATCAACCTCTACTTGATCCAGGCACTCTACATAGAAAGATGTCGCTTCTGTAAACTTGAATAATGGACCCCCATCAAGAGCCATAAAACGTTGCCCGTTGAGTTCAAAAATAGCTGTCAAAATTTTCCCTTCCATCCCCTTTGTTGGAATGTTGGATGGTTTAAGCCTTCTTTGTATACGTTGCTTGTGTTGTAGTTTGTTATGTAGTCTTTGCAGATTTGCGGTATTCCTAAGTTGGTGTTTTTGCCTAAAAATTTCAAGCGTCTTATGGTGCTTTCGATTTTGCTTTCGGCGTTGCCGTTGGCTCTCATGTGCTGCTCTACTTTTAGGATGTCTGTTAAGAGTTCTATGTCAAAAGTGGGGCAGGTAGCGGTGAAAGTGCTACGGGCAGGATTTGAACCTGCGAACCCCTGCGGGAAAGGATATCCCATCCCGTGAGGCCAGACCTGCCGGCCAAACGTTGATCTTGAGTCCTTCACCTTTGACCTGGCTTGGTTACCGTAGCCCAATGCAGTACACAAGGTTGAGTTTCTGGCTTATTAATCATTTCCCACCAACCACAAGAGTAAAAGCCCCAACCCCACATACAATAGCCAGCTATGCACACTACCCACTGCGTAATCCTTGGCAGCAGCCAAAAAATGCCTGAGTTGCTAGATTCCAGTGTGGAGTTGATGGTGACTTCTCCGCCTTACCCCATGATTGCGATGTGGGACCAGCTTTTCCGTGCTTACCCAAAAATTGGAGCGCTGTGGAGAAAACTTGACGCCGACGGCGATGAGGCATCTTTACGGCAAATCTACACAGAAATGCACAAAACCCTATCAGAAGTCTGGGCTGAAACCTTCCGTGTGCTCGTGGACGGCGGCATAGCAGCCATAAACATCGGCGACGCCACCCGCACCATAAAAAGCAAGTTCCAGCTTTTCCCTAACCACAGTCGCATCATAGAAGAATGTGAAAAAATCGGTTTTCTAACCTTACCCTACATTCTGTGGAAGAAACCTACAACTAAACCCTCCTACAAAGGCAAAGGTGCGTTTTTAGGATCGGGTTTTCTCCCGCCAAATGCTTACGTTACTTTGGACTGCGAGTTTATTCTGCTTTTCCGCAAAGGTAACCTTCGAAAGTTTCCGCCCAAGCAGCCTCAACGCTATGAGAGTTGCTTCACCAAGGCCCAGCGGGACACTTGGTTTAGCCAAATATGGCAGCTCAAAGGCATTCGGCAAACCGCTGACGAGTTGGAGCGGCGGACCGCAGCTTTCCCCGATGAAGTGGCGGAGCGGTTGATTCGGATGTTTAGTGTAAAGGGCGAAACCGTGTTGGATCCGTTTTTGGGTTCAGGCACAACCTTGAAGGTTTCTTTGGAGACGGGGCGCAACTGCGTCGGCTACGAGGTTGACAGAAACCTTCTGCCAACCATCAACAAAAAGATAGCCTCACACATAGACAACGGCTTGGGTACCGTCAGCTTTCAAGAACGCTGACTACGGCTCCACATTTTTGGGTGCGCTCTGCTCTGGGATGGGTTGTGTTTGCAGTTTGGAGTTACAAGCCTTTTTAGCAAACCAAAAGTTCATTAGGTTGTGGTTTTTATGCGGAAAATGTTGATTTTTCTCGAAAACGGCTTTGAAGATTCTGAATTCATCTACCCCTACTACCGCTTCCAAGAAGAAGGCTACAAACTCGACATTGTCGCTCCCAAAGCCAACCAGAAATACACTGGCGAACATGGTGTTTCTTTCATTTCCGAGTTGGCGCCTGAGCAGGTGGACCTCGATGAGTACGACGCAGTGATTGTTCCCGGCGGCAAAGGACCTGACAGGATGCGTCTAAATGAGGGGTTGGTTAACATCGTAAAAGACGCCAACACCCGGGGGATTGTGATTGCGGCTGTGTGTCATGGACCGCAGATGCTGATTTCAGCTGACATTGTGCGGGGTAAAAACATGACTAGTTGGCCTTCGGTTCGTGTGGATTTGAAGAATGCCGGCGCAAACGTGGTTGAGGATAAATCAGCGGTGACTGACGGCAACATTGTTACTTCGCGGTGGCCTGCGGACCTGCCGGATTTCTGTGCGGCAACCATTGCGTTGCTTAAAAAACTGCGTGGCGCGTAAGACCAAGCATCCAAAATCTCAGCCTAAACATGCCTGAAGCTTGATTTCGATGGAGAAAACGGCCGACTAAGCAAACTGTTAATATTTCCCCTACCCCAATCAGTGACAAAAGAGCCAACCGCCTTGACCAACACCAAAAACAGCCCCAAACCCTACGGCTTCGGCAACACAAACCGCCGTTTCCCCCACGCCAACCGCCAAAAAAGCGAAATCGCCAAAGACCGTTTCGCCTTCGACCAAGCGATGCAGGGGCACGACTGCCAAAAGGTGGGGCGGGGCGGAGATTTTGTGGTGCAAAAACGCGATTTCTTCGGCGGCGTTGATGGGGACAAGACAGTTGTGGATGTGAAGTCGGGCGGTTCCCGCGTTACTGAAGAGCAGCTCCGGCGTAGGAAGACGCTGCGGGGTCGCTACAAGATAGTGCGGTTCTAGCGTTTCGATGCAGCGATTTGGCGGCTTTACAACCAGCCTCAACCAGAAAGCAACCAGCCTAAGACGCAACCGGCAAAACAGAACATTCTGCTTTGAGCTTTAGAAGATGATGTAGTAGGCAGCGACTCTCTTCTTCGTCTACTAAAAAAACAGAAGCCGGCTAAAAACCCACAATACGGCGTTTTTGGCTTAAAGAGGTCTTGTATCGTGGGATTGTCCGCTTTGGAGACAAGTTTTAAATCCCTTAACCCTTGATTCAGCTTTATGGCGGGAATAAACAGCCAAGCGCTCAACCTTCGCATCATGCGCATAGTGCTTGAAGCAGCTAAAGGTCTAGACAGAAGACAATTCAACGTAACCGAGATAGTGGACAAAGTTAAAGAGAGCCTGCCAAACTTGCCAGCCACCACTATACGAGGCTACGTTTTAGCAATGTCGCAGAACCAAGCAATGGGTGACCCTACTTTAGCCTGCTGGGCGAAGGCTACTACCTGCTTATAAGCGACAAAGAGGTCCCTGCACCCATTGAGACAATAGCGCCTCTTCCAATTATCCAGCCTCAACCACAGATTTATGTGCCTCCACAGGCACCACAACTTTCACCGCCGACTCCAGTGCCTGCAGAACAACCACAAAACACGGTATCACCCGCACCTGTAGCAGCTCCTACACCAGTTTTTGAACCTCAACCTGAACAGCAGCCAACGCCTCAACCCCAACCATCAGCCCCAGATCCTACTCCAGTTCAGCCTGGTCCAAACCCCACATTTAGCCGCGACGCCTTTCTCCAAAGATACAACCGCTACATCACTGCCTGGACATGCCAAAACATAGTCAACCTAATCAACGCACGCCGCAACTACCGCTGGAAAAACGCCACCGTAGGACAATCACTCGACCAACGCAATCAACTAGCACGCCAAATAATCATGTCCAGAATCAAAAACAACGGCGGCACAGACCGCGAAACCCTCGACAACATTATGGCTTGGGGTTTTCCTAATCCGCTGTTTCCCGAACGCGACGAAGACGCCTGCCTGCGCATCACCCGTGAAGCGTTTACGCTGCTTGATGAAGGTAAACCAGATGCAGCCATGCTTAAACTCATGTCAATTGACGGCGTCGGCGTAAGTCGAGCTTCAAAAATCATCGGACTCTCCGACCAGAACAGCCTCACCATTTACGACAGCCGCGTAGGCGCGGCATTAGAAACTTTAACCAACGACGGCCACAAAATCATAAAGTCTCCGCCGGGACTAAACCGCGCAGGAGATTTAGATTGTTCCCCCATCGACTGGGCAGAAAACTATCAGAAACTACTCTGGGTACTCCAAGTCATACGAAACGAATTAAACGAAGCAGGATACCCCTTCAACATCTCTGAAGTGGAGATGGCGCTCACCGTCATGGGAACCTAAACCTCCCATAGGCACTTTTCTGCAAAAAACCTCATAATCAGCCCTTTCTGCCCCCGCATAAACCCAAAATAGCTCCTTTAGCGCCTCCAACAGATATTCAGTCCCATCTGGGCTTTCGCTCCATAAAAAACTCCAAAACCACTGTATTTTGGACAAAACACTCCTCAAAAGTTTAGACGACCTTATCTTCTCCCGCAAACCCCACAAAAATGTTTATATGTATGGTGCGCAGCTTCTGTTTGTGCTCTTAGAAAAGCTTGGTGAATCCTTTTTCGACGTTGGCAACCCCAGCATCGGAGGAAATGCAAGATTGAAAAACACCCCCCTAAATCAAAATTACAGTATTCATTTTAATTTCACGCTAAGTTTATGGGAGAACTAAAAAACTTGACAACCATACAAAAAATTTCAAAAGACGATGTTCACAATCTCCTCAAAACATTCTTCGCAGAAAAAGGCTTAGTCCGCCAGCACTTAGACAGCTACAACGAATTCATCGACCACGGACTCCAAGAAGTCGTCGACGAAGTAGCAGAAATCCCCATCGAAGTGCCAGAGAGCCCATACAAAGTCAAACTCGGACAAATATGGGTAATAGACCCACAAAGCCGCATCACCGGACCATACGCAACCGAAGTAGACGGAACAAAACACGAAATCTACCCTATGGAAGCACGCCTAAGAAACTTGGCGTATTCCGCACCAATCGCGCTTGAAATGACACCAGTCATCGACGGCCGCGAACAAGACACAGAACTAGTTTACATCGGAAACATCCCAGTTATGCTGAAAAGCAAACTTTGCTTCCTCAGCCAACTCAGCCGCGAAGAACTCATCGCAGCAGGCGAAGACCCAGACGACCAAGGAGGCTACTTCGTCGTAAACGGATCCGAACGCGTCATCGTCGCCATGGAAGACCTCGCACCAAACCGCGTTATAGTCGACATAGACGACAAAGGCACAAGCCCAGTTTACCAAGCAAAAATTTTCTCCACAACCGTCGGCTTCCGCGCCCGCATCGAACTTAAACTCAAAAGCGACGACGCCATCTACGTCACCATGCCCGGCGTCCCCACAGAAATCCCCTTCGTAGTCATCATGCGCGCCCTAAGCATGGAAAAAGACATCGACATCGCCGAAGCAGTCTCACTAGACAGCGACATCCAAACTCAACTCGGCGCATCATTCGAAAAAGCCATCGGCGTCGACACACCCCAAGATGCAATCTTATTCATAGGCAACCGTGTCGCCCACGGACAAGTTGAAGAATACAGGCTTCAAAAAGCCGAAACCGCTCTGGATAAAAACTTCCTCCCTCATTTGGGCAGAAGCGACAAAAACCGTCGAGAGAAAGCCATATTCCTAGGCGAAATGGCATACCGCGTAATCCAACTTAAAACCGGCAAACGCAACCCAGACGACAAAGACCACTTCAAAAACAAACGTCTACGACTCGGTGGACCCCTGCTCGCAGACCTTTTCCGCGTTTCATTCCGCAACTTAACCCGCGACATCAAGTACCAACTTGAGCGCATAGGCATCAAAGGACCAATAATCACAGTTTCAGCCGCAGTGCGACCCGGCATAATCACCGAACGCTTCCAGCATGCACTGGCAACAGGCAACTGGGGCAGAGGCAGAGTCGGCATCACCCAACTACTCGACCGCACAAACTACATCTCAACACTAAGCCACCTAAGGCGACTCCAATCACCACTTTCCAGAAGCCAACCTAACTTCGAAGCCAGAGACTTACACCCCACCCACTGGGGCAGGCTCTGTCCAAACGAAACCCCTGAAGGCTCAAACTGCGGTCTCGTAAAAAACCTCGCACTATCAGCCTCAATCGCAGTCGGCGTAAACCCCGACCGCATCCGCCAAATGCTCTTCGAAATGGGCACAGTTCCAGCATACGAAGCCACAAAAGAACTACGCATAAACGGTGCAAAAGTCTTCGTAGACGGAAACATAATCGGCTACTGCAACAACCCGCAAGATATGGTGCAGAATTTCCGACTAAAACGCAGAGCAGGCGAAGTCTCAACTGAAGTCAACGTAACCTACTTCAGCCGTGAACAAACCGAAACCGAAGAAGTGCACGCGAACTGCGACGAAGGCAGAGTCAGACGACCATTAATCATTGTAGAAAACGGCGTACCAAAACTCCAAGCAAAACACTTTGAAAAAATCGGCTTGGGCGAATGGACTTGGGAAGACATAGTCAAAAACGGCTTAGTCGAATACCTCGACGCTGAAGAGGAGGAAAACGCCTACATCGCCCTAGCGTACGACAACATTACACCCACAACCACCCACTCAGAAATCGCCACTTTCACCATACTTGGCATCTGCGCATCAACCATCCCCTACCCAGAACACAACCAGTCACCACGCAACTCATACCAAGCAGCCATGGCAAAACAGGCTCTTGGCGTTTACGGCACAAACTTCCACCACCGAGTAGACAGCCGCAGCCACATCCTGCACTACCCGCAAGTCCCACTTGTCCAAACAGAAAACATGGACGTTATGGGCTACAAACAACGCCCCACGGGACAAAACTGTATTGTCGCAGTGTTGAGCTTCGAAGGCTACAACATGGAAGACGCCATCATATTCAACAAAGCCGCAATCGAACGCGGCTTAGCACGCAGCACCTTCTACCGCATCTACGAAGCCGAATGCCGCCAATACCTAGGCGGACTCAAAGACAAATTCACCGTCCCCGAACCCGGCACACGCGGCTACAGAGGCGAACAATACTACCGCCTACTAGAACCAGACGGAATCATCAGCCTCGAATCTCAAGTAGTCGGCGGCGACGTCTTAATCGGCAGAATCAGCCCACCCAGATTCCTCGAAGAATACAAGGAATTCGAAGTCAAAGGCCCAAGCATGAGAGACACCTCAGTCGACATGCGCCCCTCAGAAACAGGCATAGTCGACGGCATATTCATAACCGAATCAGGCGAAGGCAGCCAACTCGTCAAAGTCCGCGTAAGAGACCAACGAGTCCCCGAACTCGGAGACAAATTCGCCTCACGTCACGGACAGAAAGGAGTCATAGGCTTAATCGTCCCCCAAGAAGACCTCCCCTTCAACGAAGAAGGCATGGTTCCAGACCTAATCATAAACCCACACGCAATCCCCTCAAGAATGACCATCGGCCAGTTCATCGAGTCACTTTCAGGCAAAGCAGCAGCAGCCAGAGGCAAACCAGGCGACGGCACACCCTTCGCAAACGAAGGCCCCGACGAAGTACGCAAAAACCTAACAAAACTCGGATTCAGCCACACCGGCAGCGAAGTCTTCTACAACGGCACAAGCGGCGAAAAATTCGTCGCCGACGTCTTCATAGGCGTAGTTTACTACCAAAAACTCCATCACATGGTCGCAGACAAAATCCATGCCCGCGCCAGAGGACAAGTCCAGATGCTAACCCGCCAGCCAACTGAAGGTCGCGCTCGCGGAGGCGGTCTGAGATTCGGAGAAATGGAACGAGACTGCCTCATCGGACATGGGGCAGCTATGCTCTTGCGTGACAGACTCCTAGAAGAGTCCGACAAGTATACGCTCTATATCTGCGAGAACTGCGGACAAATCGCCTACTTCGACATGAAGCAACGCCGCTACGTCTGCAAAATCTGCGACGAAAAAGCAAAGATTGCCCCAGTAATCGTTTCATACGCTTTCAAGCTTCTCTTACAAGAGCTGCAAAGCTTATGCATCACACCCAAACTCAAACTTAAGGAGAAGGCCTAAGATGTCACAACAGGAAGAATTAATCCATAAAATAGTAGACGAAATTTCGTTCGGACTGATCTCACCAAAAGACCTCCGCAAACAATCTGTGGTGGAAGTTCAAACCCCAGACACCTACGACGAAGACGGCGCACCCATCACTGCTGGCCTCATGGACGGTCGCCTAGGCACACTAGAGCCCCGCCAACGCTGTAAAACCTGCGGCAACACAGCAATCCGATGCCCCGGACACTTCGGCCACATCGAACTCGCAGTACCCATCGTCCACATAGAATTCACCAAAATCATCTTCGACCTCCTCAAAAGCACCTGCCGCACATGCGGACGCATTCTCCTCTCTGAAGAAGCATCCAAAAAAGCAAGACAAAGAATAGAACGCTTCAACGAACTCTTAGGTACAATCCCAGACGAAGTCTACAAAGAAATCATGACCGACATCAAAGCCAAACAGTGCCCATACTGCGCAGCTGCACAGTTCAAAATTACTTTTGAGAAACCAACCAAATTCATCGAACAAACCGAAGCCGGTTCTGAACCACTTACCCCCAGCATGATTCGCGAACGTCTTGAACGTGTAAGCGACGAAGATCTGGAAGTTTTGGGTTTCAACCCCAAAGTTGCACGCCCTGAATGGATGGTTCTACAAGTCCTTCCGGTTCCACCAGTTTATGTGCGTCCTTCAATTACACTTGAGTCTGGTATTCGCAGTGAAGACGACTTAACTCACAAACTCGTTGACATTATCCGCATTAATCAGCGCCTTAAAGAAAACATGGAGGCAGGCGCACCTACCCTTATCATCCAAGATCTCTCAGAGCTGCTACAGTACCACGTTACAACTTACTTTAACAACGAAGCATCAGGCATTCCACCCGCACGCCACAGAAGCGGCAGAGCACTCAAAACCCTCAGCCAGCGTCTGAAAGGCAAAGAAGGCCGATTCCGAAGCAACCTATCCGGCAAACGTGTCGACTTCAGCGCCCGCACAGTTATCTCTCCTGACCCCAACCTCGACATCAACGAAGTCGGTGTCCCCCGAGACGTAGCCATGCGCCTCTCAGTTCCAGAAAAAGTTACAGCTTGGAACCTTGAGGAAATGAAAAAACTCGTCGTCAACGGACCCGAAACCTACCCCGGTGCACTCTACATCATCCGCCCAGACGGCAAACGCATCAGGTTAGAATTCGTTGTGGACCGCACAAAAATCGCTGAAGCAGTCGAACTAGGCTTCGTAGTTGAACGCCACCTCAAAAACGGTGACATTGCAATCTTCAACCGCCAGCCCTCACTCCACCGCATGTCCATCATGGCACACTACGTACGTGTATTGCCCTACAAGACTTTCCGTATGCACCTCTGTGTCTGCCCACCATACAACGCAGACTTCGACGGCGACGAAATGAACCTCCACGTACCACAAAGCGAAGAAGCACGAACCGAATCTTTGCTGCTCATGCAGGTACAGGACCAGATCCTTTCACCCAGATTCGGCGGACCCATCATCGGCGCCATCAGAGACTTCGTCACATCAGCATATTACTTCACTAAACGAGGCAATTACCTCACCCGCGGACAAGTCGACCGCATATTAACCACCACCAACTACCAAGGTGACCTCCCTGAACCAGAAATCAAAGGTCCTGAACCAATGTGGTCAGGCAAACAAATCTTCAGCCTCTTCCTGCCAAAGACACTTAACTACATCCTAAAAGCTAACATCTGCCAAGGCTGCAACAAATGTGAAGAAGAATTATGCAAATACGACGCCTACGTCGTCGTCAGAAACGGACAACTCGTTTCCGGCATCATCGACCGCCGCAGCATCGGCTCCGAGCAATCGGAAAGCTTGCTTCACAGAATCATTAAAGACTACGGTACACAAGCAGGCAGAGAATTCCTCAACAACATCACTCACATGCTCAAAACCTTCATTTCACTAAGAGGGTTCAGCTACACTTACGACCAACTTGTCCTCTCACCCCGCGCCCGCAACCGCATGGCAAAAACCATGGAACGCACACAGAAGAAAATCGACGAACACATCCAGAACTACCAAAATGGCACCTTACCACGTCTTCCAGGTCAAACCATGGAGGAATCGTTTGAAATTTACGTCATGCACGAGCTATCTATTGCCCGTGACGAATCAGGCAAGATTGCAGACGACGACTTCACTTTAGAGAACGCAGGCATCGTCATGACCCGAACAGGCGCAAGAGGCTCCAGCCTTAACATCGGCCAGATGGCTGCTTGTGTCGGTCAACAGTCAGTCCGAGGCAAGCGTATCCTAAGAGGCTACGCTGGACGCGCACTTCCCCACTTCATACCTAACGACCCCCGCCCACGTGCAAGAGGCTTCGTTTACAACAGCTACCAAACTGGCTTAGACGCAATCGAGTTCTTCTTCCACGCTATGGGTGGCAGAGAAGGTCTCGTCGACACAGCCGTGCGTACTCAACAGAGCGGTTACATGCAGCGCAGACTCATCAACGCGTTAGAACATATTAGATTGGAATATGACTCAACAGTCCGTGACAGCGCTGGCGATATCATCCAGTTCCGCTACGGCGAGGACGGCGTTGACCCAGCAAAAAGCGACCACGGCAAAGCAGTCAACGTCAGCCGACTAATCGACCAAGTTAGACTGGGCGAAGAGAAAGGCGCTACACCAGCATCCGCAGACTATATCAAGAAGCAACTAAAGACTGTCGAAGACCAAATCACACCTATCCTGCTAAACCAACTTAAACAGAACTTTGTAAAAACAAAACTCAGCGAGAAAGGCGTCGAAAAAGCAGTAACCATAACAGCAACACAGTACAAACGTGCATTGATGGAGCCCGGCGAAGCAGTTGGAATCGTTGCGGCACAATCTATCGGTGAACCTGGCACACAGATGACTCTTAGAACTTTCCACTATGCTGGTGTCAAAGAACAAAACGTCACCTTAGGTTTGCCCCGTCTCATCGAAATCGTGGACGCACGCAAAATCCCCTCAACCCCAATCCAAACTATCTACCTAACGGGCGAACACGCCAAGAGCAAAGAATCCGCAGTCGAAGTAGCACGCAACATCATCTACACTTCAGTTGAAAACTTGGCTTCAGCAATCTACGAGGACCCTGTCAGAGAAGAAATCATCATTGAACTCAACAAGCAAATGATGGATGACCGCAACATCACAATGGACGAACTCCGCACCCGCCTCGAACTCCAAAACGCAACTATAACCGTCACAGACACAACTGTTGAAATCAAACCCAAGAAAGCTGAGCAAATCAAACGTATGCTGACCAAAATCCCCGGCTTCCAAGTCAAAGGTGTCCCAGACATAAAACGCGTCCTCGTAACAGAGGAAAGCGGCGAATGGGTCATCCGCACCGACGGCTCCAACCTAGCCAAAGTGCTTGAAGTTGAGGGCGTTGACACATCACGTACAACAACCAACAACATCCACGAAATCGCCAAAACCTTAGGCGTCGAAGCCAGTCGCAACGCATTGGTGCATG
The DNA here is from genome assembly GCA_963716035.1 of uncultured archaeon. Lineage (GTDB taxonomy): Archaea > Thermoproteota > Bathyarchaeia > Bathyarchaeales > Bathycorpusculaceae > Bathycorpusculum. The sequence continues at coordinate 1,359,752 of OY970286.1, forward strand.
AAGCCAAAGGCGTTTTGGAAGACCAAGGCCTAGACGTTGACGTCCGCCACGTTATGCTCGTAGCAGACATGATGACCACAACCGGTGATGTGCAGCAGATCGGTCGCCACGGTATCAGCGGCAAAAAAGCCAGTGTCCTTGCCCGCGCCGCATTCGAAATCACAGTACCAAACATCGTTGAAGCAGCAGTTAAAGGTGAAAGTGACCCCTTGGCTGGTGTGACAGAAAACGTTATAGTTGGGCAATCCATTCCAATCGGCACAGGCTTAGTTGAACTCTACATGTCAACATTCGAACGTCAAAGTAAAGATGGAGGAAAAACAGAACAATGATAGACATAGATAAAGCATTAGCGTCAGCAGTGAAAACAGGTAAGGTATCCTTCGGATCCAATGTTGCATTGCAGAACGCCAAAACCGGCAAAGCTAAAATGATTGTTTTAGCTTCAAACTGTCCAAAAGACATAAAAGAACAAATTGAATACTATGGAGAAATCTCTAAAGTCCCCGTGATAACTTACAAAGGTGGCTCAATGGATCTCGCTGAAGTCTGCAACAAACTCTTCATTATCTCCGCTATGAGCATACGGGAAACAGGGGACTCTGACATTCTCAAATTAGTTGACCAATAAAATTAATCAATGGAGGAAAAAAATAAACTGACATCTGGCATAAAGATTACCTGCGACGAAATGCGCTACATTGCCCTCTTTGAAAGCATAAGCGGAGCCAGCGTCAAAGACTGCATTATCGACGAAGAACAGGAACGCGCTATCTTCATTGTCAACCAAGGCCAAGTGGGCGTCGCCATCGGCAAAGGCGGACGCAACATCCACACCCTTGAACGCATGACAGGCAAAAAACACGAAATCATCGAGTTCAGCGAAGACCCAGTTACATTCATGAAAAACGCTCTAAAACCTGCTACTGTCCGAGAAATCCGAGTTAGCGAACGCACCGACGGCAAAAAGATGGCTGTAATCACTGTTAACCCTAAAGACAAGGGCGTCGCGATAGGTAAGAACGGCAAGAATGCCGAACGTTTGCGCTTTTTGGCAAAACGGTACTTTGACATTCAGAACGTAAGCATCACCTAAGCTCAGTCCGGCAAAGTCGGCTGACTAGGCGATATACGCCGCTGAAAACGCTCTCATAGGCAAGCCCTTTCTGTACTTGGTTGTTGTTTTCTATTTGGTGGAGCGGTGTTTTTCTGTTTAGGCTTGGCTATGCTTGGCCGCTCTGCAAATGCACTGTCTCGTGTGGCTTTAGCGTAGCTCCCAGAGGAAAACCAATTTTCAGACGAGCTGAGAAGCCGCTACCTTGAAAATAACACCACGGCGACCGTCAAACCTTTTTTTCAGCAGTCTTGTGCACCGTTTCCAGCTGCATAGTTAACTCTTCGTTTGTGCTAAAACTTTTGCCGCATTTTTTGCATGTGTACTTGACGTGCGAAGGATTGGTCAATGGGGGTGGAGGCGGCGGATTAAGCGGTGGTTCCGGTTGTGGCATCGGCGGAATTTCATTGGGGCTTTCCAGTGGTTCACCTGGTTTTTTGGGGTAGGGATAGTCGGGTTCGCTCATTTTCTTTACCAGTACCGTTTGTTTGTAGGTTTTGATAAGGGTATGTGGGTGATGGTGAGCAGCAACATTTTCTGACTGGTAAATGTGTAAACCCAAACATAACTCTGTTTTATAACCCTAATTTTCGGGTTAAAGATGCCTAATTAGTTAAATAAGAGAGGCATCCACTACTATTTTCTACCAGTTAGAGGCAAAGTAGCGAATTATGCTTATACGTGAACTTATCGTTGAAAACTTTATGAGTTATGAGTACGCCCGTGTTCCATTCAAGCAGGGCGTTAACGTAGTTGGGGGTCCTAACGGGGCAGGCAAATCTTCTCTGCTTCTCGCCATCAGCGTGGGATTGGGGCAGACCAGCACGGAGCGTAGTCGCAAACTCAGTGACCTTATCCGGTGGGGACAAGACCAAGCGCGGGTTACGCTGATTTTGGACAACACAAAACAGGGCAACCGACGTCCTGAACCGAAATACAACAAAGACCAGCTTTTCCTGACGCGTTTTCTGCGCCGAGATGGTAAATACTGGTTTGAACTCGAAAACCGCGCTGCCAGCAAGCAGGACGTGGAGCGTTTGCTGGGCAAGTTCGGCGTGGATCCAAACAACATGCTAATCATCATGCATCAGAACATGGTTGAACAATTCAGCGTCTTAAGCAACCTTGACAAACTGCGTATGGTCGAAGACGCCGTCGGTTTGGAGCCTTTCCGGGAAAACGTGGTGCAAGCCAAAACCAAACTGTCTCGCATCCTTACCCAGGAGGAATCTGTGGGTAAACTGCTTGAGCAGGCAGCTCAGACGCTTAACTATTGGCGGGAACAGTATGAGAAGTTTCAGGAAAAGAAGCAGTTGCAGCTGAAGCGGCGTTTTCTGGACCGGGAGCTTTTGTGGGCGGAGGTTGAACGTCGTGAAGGCATTGTTAGGGGGTTGCAGGCTAATTTTAATAAGACTCAGCAGGCGCTAGCTAAAATCGAGGATGAACGCCAGGGGCTCATAGGCGAGCTTGATGGGCAGCAGTCGGCACAGCAGGCGCTTCGCAGCCAAATCCGTGATGTGTTTGGTGAGCGGCTGGATTTAGAGCGCAAAATCGCCCAGAACCAATCGCAGTTGTCGCTGGTTGAGCAGCTGCTCGGGGAAGCTAAGCTTCTTGAATCCCTGACAGACGCAAGCAAGTTCAAGCTGCTGCGCCCTGATAGCCTGCGTGAGATGCTTGAAGTTTCACAACAGCAAATCAAAAAAGCTGCCTCCCAAATTCAAGCCGTTCAAACCAAACTTGCCGGTTTAGAAGAGAAAACTGATAAAATCTCTGGTTCAGCGTTGGATAAGCGGGTTGCGTTGGCGCTGCTGGATTTCCGCCGCGACCGAGCTGCTAAAGAGCGTGGAAACACCGAGAAGCTGCTTAAAGAAGCCCAAGACAATCTTTCCGCTTCGGTTGCTAAGGCGCAGGAGTCTGGTGAACGTATAGCGGTCCTTAAAACTGCAGGCGAAATCCAAGAAGAGATGGGTTTAACCGATGGCCACCTTCAAGCGTTGCAGGGTGTGTCGGAGGAGATTGAGCGGCAATACGAATCATACTCTAAACTTTACTTGGAACTTAAGGAGAAAGCGCAGTTGGTCGCTGAGAACCGGGAGAAAACTCTTGAAGAGGTTAAGACTCGGTTGGCGGCGTGGCGTAGCGTCATGGAAGACCTTCTTACACGTGTGAATGTTGAATATCAGCGTATTATGAGTCAAACGTTGGCTACTGGTGAGGTGTTGTTGTCTAATCCTCAGGATATTGAAACCGCTGGACTGGAAATTTATGTTGGTTTCAAAGGCAGTAAGCCTGTTGCGTTGGATGCTTATACGCAGAGTGGTGGTGAACGTACAACCGCCACTATGGGTTTTCTTTTGGCTTTGCAGCAGCATGTTCGCAGTCCTTTCCGGGCGGTGGACGAATACGACATCCACATGGACCCTAAAAACCGGGAAATGATAGCCAAGGTTTTGGTCGCTATGATAAAAGACGCCTCCTCGCAGTATGTCGTCATCACTCCCAGCCAAATCACGTTTGCCCAGCGGGACGCCAATGTGATAACTGTGCAGAATTTGGAGGGCAAATCCGTGGTGCGCGAGGTAGTTACCTAATGCCCACCGAAAAACATGAGAAACGCATCGGCAAAGAACGGCTGCAGGTCATAATTGAAATGTGCTCGGCGATTGAAAGCCGACAAGCCGACCCCTTCACCCTCAACGTGGACGACATCATTTCAATTGTTCAGCAGTATTTTCCACAGTGGAACAATCCTGACGAGCTCAAACTCGACGCCGAAGCACTGCATCATCTGGCATCGGTAGTGAAGTTGCAAAGTGAATGGGTAAAGCAGCGCTCCACCTCGCTCTACACTGACCCGTTTCTGCTGGAAGAGAAAATCCGCCAAACCAGCAAGGAAGGCATGATTGAGGTTTTCGCTTCGGCTTGGACGCCTCTTGTGGAGTTTGAGCAGCTTAGCCTGAACGCTTTAGCACAGGGTTTGCTTTATTGGGATGCTTTGCCCCCGTTGGGCAACCGATGGAAAGACATAGATGTTTCCGCGGTGGATGCGGGGCAGGTGAGTCGCGAGGAACTGGTTAAGCAGCGTGTTTTGGGCGACCGCGAATTCGGTGAAGAGTTGGATTGTTACTGGCTGCAACTCAAAGAGAAGGCAGCTGAGTATGGCGGAAAAATTCCGTACTGGGACTTCATAGGCGCCGACACCTACGAGGAGACAGTGCAGCACGCTTTTCTCACGGCGTTTCTGGTTACTTATGGGTATGCGACGCTTGAGATTGACCGTTTAGAAGAAACCATAACAATAATTCCTTTGCAAACTCCTCGAACCGAATCCCTAACAGTTCAATCCACCTCTGTGCCCATTGTGGTTTCGGTTGAGGATTATCAGAAATGGAGAGAAAGCAAACAATGAGTACACGCAAAAAAGGCGCCTACGCAGGCAAAGTAAAGAAAGCAGCGCAGATGCTGTTCTACAAGCGTCACGCCAAACCCGGAGTGAAAGGCTGGGAACTGCACAAAGCGTTAGGCAGCGACTACCCTAAAGTGCTCGACGTTTTTGACGATTATTTGAAGCCGATGGATTTGCAGGTTAAAACCGTTTTTGAGGAAGAGAAAACTCCCGACAAGCCCTCAGTGGAGGAGCTGGATAGGGCCCGCTTCTTCATCGCTCTCTGCGACGTGGGGTCTAAGGACAAGTTGATGGGTTGGCGCATTGACGACCTCGCAGGCTTAGCCATATCAATTAGCTACATAGTTGCCCAAAAAGGGCAAGCCGCCAGAAAAGACGTTGAAAAACTGCTTGCAGAGAAAATCGCTAACTGGAAAGTCGGCTTAAACCTGGACCGTTACATTCGCAACGGCTACCTGAGTCAGGATGACAAAGGACAACTGTACCTGGATTGGCGGACACGCGCTGAAGTGGATCAGAAGAAGCTGATTGATATGCTGTTGTCGACGGAGAAGCAGCGCACCGAGGCTGAAGTACCCGTAGAAGAAGAGATAAAGCCCGAGGCTGAGGCGGCTGACGAGTAACCTTGTTTTTTTGGGTTATTTTTGGTTTAAGCTGTTTGGGACAGCGAAATAGTTTGTTATCCATGCTTTGATTTCTTCTCTTGTTTTTCTGAATGCTGCGAGTTTTTCCTCTTCGGTGCCTTCTGTTTCGGAGGGGTCTTCGAAGCCGTGGACGACATATTTTTTTGTGTGGTGTAGTTTTGCGTTGATTACTGCGGGTTTGCCCATCGTTAGGGGTGAGTTGCATAGGGCGCAGAGCGTTTTAGCGCTGCTTTGGCAGACGGATATGGCGAGGTCGATTTCGGTGTCGCTGAATTCGTCGAGGCTTTTTGAATATTGGGCGGTGATGTCGGCTCCGATTTCCGCCATGACTTTGATGGCGAGGGGGTTGATTTGGGTGGGGTTGGTGCCTGCGCTGTAGGCGTCGTATTTGTCTCCGTAAGTATGGCGTAGGAGTCCTTCGGCTAGTTGGCTGCGGGCGGAGTTGTGGGTGCAGATGAATAGGATTTTTGGTTTGTTCATGTTTTGTCATCTTTTTTTTGGGATTTTGGTTTTTATGGTTTTTGTTGTTAGTCTATATTGTTATATATAACAACTTTTAAATATTGTTATGAACTTCCCTGTTTCCATGCCAACCCCTGAAAACCAAACCAGATTCAAAGCCACCATCTACCACGCCCTATCCGACCCCATCCGACTCGAAATCCTCACCTACCTCCGAGACGGCGAAAAATGCGTCTGCGAAATCGTCCCCCACCTCACCCTAATCCAACCCCTCATCTCTCGCCACCTAAAAATCCTCAAAGACGCCGGCTTAATCCGCTGCCGCAAAGACGGCACCAAACGCTTCTACACCACCGTAGACCCACGCATCTACACAGTCATAGACACTCTAAGCGACGACTTAGCGGCTGCCCTTACAAAGGAAGCCTTCAAAAGCAGCTACTGCTGAGCGGCGATAGAAATTGCGGCCTAAGCGTCCAGCTTTAGGCTCTTAGTGGTGACAGATACACAATCAGTGCTAAAATTGCAAGCAGCACCGCCAAGAGGATAATCGAGTATGTTGAGTGCCGTTTTGCTTCGCCCTTCTTGTAGTAGCTGCTAGGCGAGACCCCCATTAAGCGCAACATCAATGTGCATCCGAATTCCAGCCCAAACAAGTAAACGAAAGTCAAAATCAATGCCCCAACAAAAAACAATTCGTTTAGGTTTGCTAACTCGAAACCCGCAACGGTTGCAGGCGGAACTAGCGCCACTGAAATAACTACGCCCAACAGGTTCTCAGGTAACGCCACACGGAAAGCTAACCCCGCGGCTATGCCAATTACCAGAGCAATGAGTACGTCAAGTATGCTGACGTGGGCGCGCAGGTAAATTTGGTCGTTTGATGTGGGGAGCGAAATAAACTGTTGAGCAATAAACGTAGCCAGCGCAGAAAGCAGAACTACCAGCGTTATGAGGACCAGCACGGTTAGTTGGCTTGTTAAGAGTTTTTTTGGTTTGCCCAAGTTTGCGTTCACTGCCAAAGCGTTTACGGGTCCCAGCATGGGCGGTATGAGCATGCCGCCGATTATGATGACCACGTTGTTTAGCAGCAGACCAGCCAACGCAATAAGTGTCGCCAGAGCTGTCATAGCAACTAAATCCCAATGCAGCCTCGTGTAGCGTTCGGTGCTTTCAACCAGTTTCTCGGTGGGGTTAGGGGAGGACTGCGATTTAGCGGCTTTCTCTTTTAATCTGTCCATGAAGCTTGAGGTTACGCCTTCAACAGCCAGCATGCTAATCATGTTTTTCTTCTGGCGCAAGTCAAGGGTGGTTGAAATCTGCTCCATGGATTTAGCGGCTAACTCGTCGGGGACCAATGCGGCAAAGCTGCTGCTTTCTTCGCCTTCCACGTCAACGGTTGAGTGCACGTAGAGAAGCCCCAAATCTTTGAGGGCTTTTTCAACGTTTGGCGCTTCTTTTTTGGTGGCTATAACTTCAATTTTCTTCAAAACGCATCAACTAAAAACGGAAGTTGGATGAAAGGAATACAAATGTAATTTCTCAGGGAACCATATATATTTCTCTGCAAGTGCAAACTGCGTTTTTAGTTTATGCTTGAGATTTGGCGGCTGCTTTTGGCGGATAGGCTGCTTAGGCAGTTAATTTGCTGTTTTTGCGTTTGTACAACCAGCCACAACCGGCAAACAACGCAACCTGGACGCAGACGTCAAAACAAACTGTTCTGCCTTGAGCCTTAGAAGATGATGTAGTAGGCACTAACCCTCTTCTTCTACCACTAAAAAAAACAAAAACCCACTTAACGCCCGAGTTTGCCGTTTTAGATGCATAAAAAGTTAAAACCAACCCAAAACCCATACCTACCAGATGCAAACCACAGAAGCCGCCAACGTTTTCACCCTTCTCGCCAAACCAGTACGGGACGCAGCCGCAGAACTCGGTTTAACAGCGCCCACGCTGCCCCAAACCAAAGCCTTCCCACACGTATTAGCAGGCGAAAACCTCCTCCTCATAGCACCAACAGGCACAGGCAAAACCGAAGCTGTACTGCTGCCAATCCTCTCCAAACTGGTAGAACAAAAAACAGCAAACCCCCCGCAAAGCAGGATCCAACTCATCTACATCACACCATTACGTGCGCTTAACCGTGATATGCTAAGGCGCCTCATGTACTGGGGCCAATGTCTCGGCATCTCGGTCGAGGTTCGCCACGGCGACACCGAACAAAAAACCCGAAGATTGCAAGCCAAAAAACCGCCCCAAATCCTAGTAACAACCCCCGAAACGCTGCAGGCGATTCTGCCCGGTTCACAGATGCGCCGCCACCTAAAAACCGTGCAGTGGGTCGTAGTAGACGAAGTGCATGACTTAGCCGGCAGCAAACGCGGCGCACAACTCTCGATCGGGTTGGAACGGCTTAGGCAGGCGACGGACTGCGAGTTTCAACGCATTGGCCTCTCAGCCACCATAGGCAACCCACAGGAAATCGCTGGCTACCTCGCCGGTGCACGCCGCAAAATCGCCATAGTCGAAGCCTCGGCTGAGAAAAGCTACCGATATGCCGTCGAGTTTCCCACGCCTGAGCAATCGGATTATGATTTGGCTGCTAAACTCGACACATCACCCGAAGCCGCCTCACGCATCCGCCGCATCCTGGAACTAATCGATTCGCACACTTCCACGCTTGTCTTCGTTAACAGCCGAACAGTTGCAGAAGGTTTAGGGCACAAACTGGCGCTTCTGGGCAGAGACGACGTCGCCGTACACCATGGCTCCATATCCAAGGAGGAACGCATCTCCATAGAAGACCAATTCAAAGCCGGAGAACTCAAAGCTATCATCTGCACAAGCACCTTGGAGCTGGGCATTGACGTAGGGCAGGTGGATTTGGTGGTGCAGTATATGTCGCCTCGGCAGGTCAGCAGTCTTGTGCAGAGGGTTGGCAGAAGCGGCCACAGCCTAGGACATCAATCCGAAGGCGTAATAGTTGCAGTGTACCCCGACGACATGCTAGAAGCCCTTGCATCAGTGCGTAACGCTAAGGCTGGGCTGGTTGAACCCGTCCAAGTGCACACTGGCGCACTGGATGTTTTGGCGCACCAAACCGCAGGCGCCTTAATGGACACCGGCGAACCAGTATCTGTGGCGGAACTCGGAAAATTAATTCACCGAAGCAGCCTTTACAATAAACTGGATAAAACTGAGCTGTTGGACCTGCTACGCTTTTTAGACAGCCTCAACCAAATAAGACTAAACCAAGACGAAACAACCTTGACTAAAACCAAAAAAACCCGCCCCTACTACTACGAAAACCTATCCATGATACCAGACGAACGCCGCTACCCCGTCATCAACATCATAAGCGACCGCAAAATCGGCACGCTCGGCGACGAGTTCATGGCGCTCCACGCCCGAGTCGGCTTAAACTTTATCATGAAGGGCAAAGTGTGGCGTATCGTGCAAATCGAGGAGGAAGCTGGAGTGGTGCATGTGGTTCCGTCTGAGGATCCGTTGGCGTCGGTTCCGGGGTGGGACGGCGAAATGTTGCCTGTGCCCTACGACCTCGCAGTGAAAACGGGGGAAAACCGCGAAAAAATTGCCCAGGCACTAAAACGGATGTGCTCAGCCGAAGCTGCAGCCGAGAAGCTGGCAGCAGAATTAGGCTCGGACAAAACTAGCGTCATAAACGCCATATCAGAAGTATACGACCACATACAGTCCGGCGCGCCCCTGCCCATACAAAACCATATCGTGCTCGAAGTCTACGACCGCTTCATCGTGGTGCACGCATGCTTTGGCGAACTCGTCAACAAAGCCTTAGGCGGCGTCTTCGACGCTGTCCTCTCAGAGCATGAACTTATCAACGGATGGTGGACCGACGGCTACCGCATCCTAATAGAAGCACCACGCAAACTCAACAAGTACGAACTAGCCGAACTCCCAAAAACCCTCTTCAACCTCACAGACGACGCCTTCGACGCCGCTTTTAACCGTTACCTCGACGACAAATTCCCCTTCGGCTATAAAATGAAGGCAGTAGCAGAACGTTTCGGCGCCCTCCCTAGGGGCAAAACGATGAGTTACCAGCGGCAAGCCGAACTAAAAAGCCGCTTCGACAACACCCCAATCTACCGAGAAACCATCCGCGAGGCACTTAAGGAAAAAGTGGACTTGGAAAAAGCCAAACAGGTTCTGCGCGATGTGCAGGCGGGCAAAATCAAAGTCTCCACATACGTTAGCATTGAGAAGCCTACGCCTTTAGCGTATCATATTTTGACGCAGTTTGGCGACGTCACCGAGCTTATGGCGCCCGAAAAAGTCATAGTCAACAACCTTGACAAACTTAAAATGGCAATTGATGCCCGCGAAGTTAAGTTGCTGTGTATGAAATGTGGCAAGTGGACGCTTATGCAGAAAATCCGAGATTTGTCTGAGGAACCAAGGTGCGGGAACTGCGGGTCGGGGCTTCTTGCGCCCTTGTATCGGAGTCAGGATTTGGCGCATTTGCAGGATGCATTGAAGCGGCGCCGTGAAGGCAAGGAATTATTGCCGGAGGAACTGAAAGAACTTAGTCAGGCACGTCGTAAGGCCGATTTAATTTTGAGCTACGGCAAACAAGCCGCTCGCGCACTGCAAGTGAAAGGAGTCGGGCCGGAAACCGCGTCGCGGATTTTGGGCAAAATGCATCCAAACGACGACGGCTTCTATTTGGATCTGCTGAAAGCCAAAATCCAGTTTCTACGCACCAGAGAATACTGGGACAAATAACCTTGAAAGTACGATAAGATTTTAAGCCAACAACCACGTACATGGTAAAGGAAAATTCTATGACTATCAAAGCCGTTCTCTTCGACATGTTCGACACCCTTATGCTAATTGAGAAAGATCACGAATTCTACCCCCTTGCCCTGCGCCGTGCACACCGCTACCTCCAAACACATGGTGTTGACGTGTCTTTTGAGCGGTTCCAAGCGGTCTATATTGAGGAACGCGACAAACTCTACGCTCAGGCGGATGTAGACTGGGAGGAACCCCACTTCAATGTACGCATCGCCAACACGCTCCAAAAACTGGGCTACAACTACAGCGACACTGACCCAGTGGTTTGTGGCGCAACTTTAGAGTTCGGGGAGGAATTCCTAAAATACGTTCGTATAGACGAAAACGCCGCTGCCACACTCAAAGCACTTTATGGAAAATACCGGTTGGGTTTGGTGTCTAACTTTGCAATACCGGAATGCATTACAAAACTGCTCAAAGACGCTGAGGTCGACTGCTTCTTTGATGTTGTGGTGGTTTCAGGCGCTGTGAACAAACGTAAGCCTCACCCAAAAATCTTCTTGGACACTTTAACAAAACTTGGTGTTTCGGCGGGGGAAGTGGTTTTTGTGGGGGACACAGTGGATGCAGATGTTGAGGGACCTAAAGCTGTCGGTATGTGCGCAGTTTATATTGAGCGGCGAATGCAAAAAATCTCGAAGTTTACTCCTGACGCCACCATAAAGTCGCTTTCCGAGTTGCCCGCCGTCCTTGAATGTTTAAACAAACATTAAATAGCCACGGTTTTTTTGCTTTTGGTCGAAGTTTTTTCCATCATTTTTAGCAGTTCACGGTGAGTTTGCAGGAAGTCAGAGCCTTTTTTGGTGATTTGGTACCCCCCTTTGATGTCCACGTTTGACTGAGTGATCAGGTTGTTTTCCAACAGAAACGCAAGATAATCGTTTAGCTGGGTATAACTTAGGTTTGCACGATACATTATTTGCGTTTTCAGTATGCCGCCCCGCGATATTTCTAGAATATTGGCGATTATGCTGATGTGGTCCCGCCTTCTCTGTTTAGCCTGTAACAATCTGTTGAACACCTGTCGCTTGCTTGCTTTCATATCGTACATTCTTGCCTATATATATTTGCAATAGATGCAGTGCAGTAAATAGTTAGACCAATGTATATGCTCAAAAAATTTGATTGTCTAAAAGGTTGGAAAGAAAAACCTTTACTGCAACAAAACCTAAAACAAAATAGTGACAAACATGCTGATTGGCGCAATGTCAGATTCCCATGACCATCTCCCCCTAATAGACAAAGCCATAGAAACCCTCAACGCCCAAAAAGTAGAAATGGTGCTGCATGCAGGCGACTACGTAGCTCCCTTCACGATTGCGCACTTCGCCAAACTCAACTGCCCCTTCATAGGTGTGTTCGGAAACAACGATGGCGACCACGAATTTCTAAAACGACGGTTCGGCGAAACAAAAAACTGCACCGTTCACGAACGCTTCACAATAATAAACGCAGATGGCTACAAAATTGCCTTGTTGCACGGGCATGAAACCGAACTCCTTGATGCCATAATTGACGGGGGCTCTTTCAACTCTGTTGTACACGGTCACAGCCACAACAAAGGCATCCGCCAAGTTGGAAAAACCCTCACCATAAACCCCGGCGAACTCTGCGGATACCTCACAGGAAAGCCCTCCATCGCAATTCTAGATACCGCTAAAAACGCGGCTCAAATAATTCCGCTTTAATTGACGAAATGCCTGAAAACGCAAATTCTGCTCTTGCATGTTCCTTTTTAGCAGCCAAACCCTGCTTTTGCGACAACGATTTAGGGCGTCTCCCAAACTTCAAGCAGTTCCCCAACGGCTTTGGCTCTTTCGGAGTCGCTGAAGCGGTACATATGCACGCGTCCATAAACCCGCACCGCCAAAATGCCTTCCTCCTCCAAAATTTTGAGGTGATTGGCGGTGGCAGAGTAATTCATGTTTATTCTCCGAGCCAAATCAGACACATTCAGCTGACCCAAAGTGTAGATCAGTTTGAGGATTTTCATGCGCGGCTTTGAGGAGAAAACCTCTTCAATCTCCACAGTGGTCACCTTCTTCTGCTTCTAAACTGCACGTCATTTCCCGTTCCAGTTCCACCGCTGGGATTGCGGGTAAACTGATGCGGTTGGTGCGTCCCCGCGACTCCGCAGAGCCGACTTCCGCTCTTAGCACGCCGAGTTTGGAGAGGTATTGTACGTAATTCCAGATTTGCGTGTGGCTCTTAGCTTGCTCCTCGTATTCTTCGCAGACTACGTTGTAGGCTTTCTCTGCTTCGCCTATGCTGACGTAGGCTTCGGGGTTCTCTTTGAAGTAGCGCGCTATGGCTAGGAGGAAAAGTTTTTCATGAAAACCCAGCGAGGCAAGTTCGCTGCGTCGCATTGTAGGTACGATTGCGGAGAACGCGTTGCGTACGCATTCAGCCGTGACGCAGGATAAGTCGGATGCGTTGGCGTAGATGCCTGCGCGGCCTAACAGTTCGATGCCGAAGCGTGCGTTACCAGTCTCGGAGTGCGCTAATCCCGCAACCAAATCCACCACGTCTTCATCCACCGCTCCCAATTCAAACGCTAACGATACACGGACGTTTAATATGTCGATGAGTTGGGGTTTGCCGTAGCGTTCTAAGCGTATGATGCTTCGTTGCAGGGTGCTGCGGGCGCTTTCGTCAAGTTGTTCAGTGGCTTTAAGGTCCCGCATGATAAATATGAACGACAGCCGCTGGGGTTTGCCTTGCCGCATCTCAGAGAGCCTTGTGAGTTTGTAGACGGCGTCGGAGCCTTCTTTTTCGATGAGGCTGTCGAATTCGTCAAGCGCCAAAACCATTGTGGCCTCTTCCTCGTCTAGCACCTGCATAAGGGTGCCTATGATTTCTTCGGCGCCGTATCCGCGGGCGGGGAAGTTTGGGCGAAAAACCGTGACTGCCCGATGCATAATAGGCTGCAGGGCGCCGCGGAATTCGCGGCAGTTAATGTGTACATAGCGGAATTTGAGTCCTTTACGGTTAGCTTGGGACGTGATTTCTGCGCCGAAATGCTGCGCCAACGCTGTTTTGCCGGTACCGACGTCGCCTGTTAAAATCACCCGTTGCGCCATGCGTTCGGGGCAGCGGACTACAAACCCAAAGAACTCCATAAGCAACCGCTTTTCTTTTTCGCGGTGTGGCAGCTCGGCTGGGAGGTAATTTATGTCGAGCTTGGATTCGTCTTTGAATATGCTTCGATGCAATAGCGTTTTCTTCCAGGGTTAGTTTCTTGTTTCTTTAACTGTATATGTTTTGGGGCAGGGCTATAACCTTTAGTGTGGTGCAGATAGTTTGCGGCGGTTTCATCGGGCGTTTTGGGGGATATGGGTTTCTGAGTTGTTTTAGTGCTAATGGTTGTTTGGTTATGGCGCTTCTTTGCTGCGATATCTTCGATTTTTGAGGTGAATATTGAGAATTTGTCATCTGAATCTTAGATACGAAATATATAAGATTTATAACCGCTCTAACTGATTTGTGTGCTAAGACTTGTTTGAACGAGAGCCGTGGGAACGCTTGGTATACTCAGAAATGATTAGACGGAAACAGAACGAAGCCCTAAGTTGGCAAATTAGCAAAAAAGACGACGATGACGACGGAGGCTTCTGCGCAGAAAAACCCAACGACGTCGGCGGAGTTTGGACCACCGCAGAAACCGTGTTCATCATGCTCAAATACAAGCTGCTTACCTCCTCGGACAGCCGCATGCAGCGCGCTAAAAGCTGGCTGGTTCGTCACCAGAACCTCGGAGGAGACTACGGCGCAGGCTGGCCTCTAATTAATCGAGGCAACAGCTTTGTCGACACAACTTCACGCTCAATTCTTGCATTATCCTACTTTAGAGATGACCCCGAAGTCCTCAAATCCATAGGTCGGGCTAAGGATTGGCTTTTGGAGAACCAAAACGAAGACGGCGGCTGGAGTATCTGGAAATACGAAGACAGCTTGGTTTCGGCGACTTCGCTTACGTTGCTTGCGCTGCGTAAACTGGTTGATATTTTTCCTGAGGACGAAAACGTCAAACTTGCTATTCTTCGCGCTGCGGCTTGGCTTAAAAACGCCCAAGACTCCAAAAGCGGGCTCTGGGGGTTAACGCCCAGCAACTCTGAGGGTGTAGCTGAACTGAATAACGCCAGTACACGGATGGCGGTTTACACTCTCTATAAGCTGGGTGAAGACCTTGAAGAGTATTTGCCTGCGTTGAAATCGTTTATTGAGGAATTCAAAAAAGAAGGAAAATGGCGCACCGTCAACGAAACCTACACCCTCAAATACTTCGGCGAAGGTCTCGACCAGCGCCTCTCATGGTTCAACGCTCCTTTTATGGTCATGATGCTTGTCACCTACGCAAAATGCGTGCCTGGCAGCGTTGACATTAAGCAAATCATTGAAGGCGCAGAGTCGTTGAAAATGTTCGATGACTCGTACCAGGGTAGAGAAGTCACCGATATATCGGTGGGCAACCACGATATCCGCCCCTGGGCTTCAGTGCAGTTCCTGCGTGGGTTGCTGGAAGCGGAGTCCTATTTGCAAAACAACCTCGACGAGTATGTTACGGTTATGGATAAGAAGGTGGCTATTATCGAGAAAGCCGGCTTGTTGCAGTCTATGCCTATTGTTTCGCCTTTTAAGAAGCAAACAGGTGTTTACGTGAGTACCCGGTTTTTGATGATTTTGGTGCCTTCTTTGGCGTTGAGTTTAATCGGCGTCTCATACCTCACCACTCTAGTGGAGGACGTGATGATTCCTACAGTGGTCAGCCTGTTTGCCTGTTACATCATCACTTTCCTTGCTTTGATTTTGGGTTACAAGCAAAACGTCATCTCCAAATCCCGCTTCACTATCCTGTATTTGCCGATTTGGGCGCTCATAGTGGTCAGCACTATACTGTTCTTTATGGAGCGCCTCGAGGAGGGTTTAGTGGTGCTGCTGCTAATCGGCTTCCCGGAGATACTGTCTTTGGTCATGAACAAGTCCAAGCATGAACACGAGTAAACCGGCACCATACCCCGGTTTTTTCTTTTTGTTAAACCCCTAAATCGGTTCTGACTGCGATATTTTTAGTCTATTTTCTAAACACAACACTAATAAATGTATACTGCAATCCATATTTTCCGACACACCAATGATACCCAAATACTTCTTTTTCACAAAAGGAGTTGGCAAACACAAAGAACAACTCCAATCATTCGAATTAGCATTACGCGATGCTGGCATACAAATGTGCAACCTCGTCAGCGTATCAAGCATCGTACCGCCCGGCTGCAAACTTGTGACCCGTGAAAAAGGCCTTAAAATGATTTCTCCAGGCGAAATCACGTTTGTAGTCATCGCACGCAACGCAACTAATGAACCCCATCGCCTCGTCGTATCCAGCGTCGGCGTCGCCATTCCCTCAGGCAAAAACCAGTACGGCTACCTCTCAGAGCATCATAGCTTCGGGCAAACAGATGAAACCGCAGGCGACTACGCAGAAGACCTTGCCGCAACTATGCTTGCCACCACCATGGGCATCCAGTTCGATCCAGAAACCGCGTGGGATGAACGCAAGCAACTCTTCAAAACAACAGGTTTAATCATTAAGACCGACAACACCACGCAATCCGCAGCAGGCGACAAAAACGGGCTATGGACCACCACTGTGGCTGCGGCTGTGCTTGTTCCACCAGAAAACGGCGATAAATCGGCAGAAGAATAAAAAAAGTTTGAGAGGAGCAAGCTTTGCTTGCTAATTCTCCACTTTACCCTTTAGCTCAGCCTGCTCTTTCCTGAGAGCGCTGTTTTTCTCTATCAACGTTTTCATGACGGCATTTACTTGAGATGTCGGCTTATGGGTAAACTTTATTTCCAAAACATTCCACAAGAAGTAGATATGCGCAAATATTTTGGCTTATCGCTATGTTGGCTCTTTCAAGTCTTATGATTATTGAACCTGTAACTTCAGAAATAACCAAGCCTTCTACTCCAGAATTTGCCATAAAAATAGCGGATAACTCGTATGATGACCAACAACTTACACGACAGACCCTTACACAGGCGCTACTGTAACTCATCAGAGTTATCATGTTACAAACAGAACCGTTGAATTAGTGATAAAGAATCAACCGTCTGTCTCTTCAAATGTCGATGGCTGGAATACTTCGTTCTTCCTTAATGTCCGTATGAAGGGTCATTACGGTGATGACTGGAAAACCCTTTACAATCCTACAGTACGCCTTATTACGCTCAAGAAAACTCTGAAAATACATTAATAACTTTTGGAGGGTTTTCTTCGAATGATACAATTGATTTCCAGGTTCAAGCGCTTGTAGGTTACATCCATAGAATATCCAACGGAAGCGCAACAAACATTCTGGAACGGTATCCATGGGTTTTTGATGGTGAAACAAGCGGTTGGAGTAATACACAAACTATCACAATTCCATCAGAAAACCAACCGTTGCCCACCCCTTTAACTAACACCTCAACTTCCTTTCCTACAGAGACAGATTTAGGCAGCATGTACAGTCGGATTGGGTGCAAACCGCCGTTTTGGTGTTGCTAAGCGCAATTGCT
Organism: uncultured archaeon; assembly: GCA_963716035.1. Classification (GTDB taxonomy): domain Archaea; phylum Thermoproteota; class Bathyarchaeia; order Bathyarchaeales; family Bathycorpusculaceae; genus Bathycorpusculum. The sequence goes on from OY970286.1 coordinate 1,376,778, forward strand.
GTGCTGCTGGTTTTTGTGGTTGTGTTTCTGCGCAGACGAAGCACTGCCGCGGCGCCGCGTTAACTGCTTTAGGGCGGATATTGGACTGCTGTTTCTGTGATCTTGATTGTACAACCAGTCACAACCGCATCGCAATGCAACCCGCACGCAGACGCCAAAACAGACGCTTCTGCTTTGAGCCTTAGAAGATGCTGTAGTAGGCACAGACTCTCTTCTTCTACTATTAAAAAACAAAAAAGCAGGCTTAGTTTTCAAAAAAGTGTTCCAGTTTTGAGCCGCCCGACTTCTTGAGCACTTTAGCGCACTCTTTGGGGTCTAGCGCTTTGAATTCCAGTCCCATCTGTTCGAGCATGCGCTGCACATCCTTAGCTAACGCCGGAGCCACCAGCACGGCGCGAACTGGCTTGGTCGCCTTGGCTTTAATCGGCTCAATATACTTTGCCAACTGCAGCGCCGCCTCTTTAGAAGCCGTTTTACGTTTAACCTCCACGATTACGAGTTTGCCGTCTTTATCCTCGCCGTAAATATCCACAAAACCGGGTTCCACATGCTTCTCCCAGCTTATCGGCTTAAACCCCTCCTCAAGCAACTCAGGCTTTAACAGTATGGCGCGGTGCATGTCGTCTTCGCTTGCGTGCAAGGTAAATTCGCCGCTGTCCATAATGTTTAGGGCCGTTACTGTGAGGATTGTTTTGAAAGTGACTTTCACACTTTCCCTTGGTTTCTGACGGACGCCGTGCACCTCGAGCTTGTCGTCTTTAACGTCCACGTGGAATACGCTGCCGCTGGGCTGCCAGTTTACAGGCTCATATCCTGTGGGACGGTGCACAAGCAGGCTACCGTCTGATTTCACAAGCAGGAGTCGCTCACCGTATTCCAGCGTGGAGCTTGCCCTGCCAGAATAATCCACCCTGCATTCCCCCGAAACCAGCAAAGTACGGCGCTGCGCAAGCGCTTTTTCTATAGCAATCGCTGCCTCAGCAAGTTCAGGGTGTGTCAAGACAATGATTTTGTTGTTTGCCGCCAAAGTTTTGCGCCACCTATTTAGGTTACAGCTAGGTACATAAGATTTCTTGAGGCAAACGCCATGTCCGATTGGAACCACAAACAAAACGTAATCGACCGCTACAACGCCACTTCAGAAGGCTACTACGAACTCTATGGCGAGGAACAAACCAGAAAATACCGCAAAGCCCTCGAACACGCCCAGACGCGTGGCAAAAAAGTTCTGGATGTCGGGTGCGGCAGCGGGTTATTTTTCAGCTACATCGCAGGTCAAGCCGAGTTGGTTGTTGGGATGGATGTATCCCGCAAACTATTACAGAAAGCTAAACTACACGCACACGGCTTCGGCGACGTCGAAGTGGTTTTGGCGGACGCAGACCATTTGCCTTTTCGTGGGGAGGTTTTCGGCGCCGTCTTTGCATTCACCGTTTTGCAGAACATGCCCAAACCCGAGGAAACTCTCTCTGAACTGAAATGTGCGGCGCAGGTTGGCGCAGCAATTGTGGTTACGGGACTCAAAAAAGCCTTCCCTCTTGACAGGTTTATGGATGTGTTGGAGGCAAGCGGCATGCTCATCTCGGTTTTTGTTGACGAAGACAACATCAACTGCTACATTGCCGCGTTAACCGCTTAGCATCTGCACGTCGGCAACTTTTCCGGTGTCAGCCCACACACCGACTGCCACAGTGTTTAGCCCGCCTGAATACGTTTTATCCAGAGGCATAACAACGTACCAGTAGGGAACAAGCGCCACCGAGTTGCCTCTTGGATGCGGCACCATCTCTACCGAAGTGACACTTGAGGGTTTGAAGCTGCCTATTTGGGTGCCGTTTACTGTCCAATCCATTGTCTTCACATATGTTTGGGCGATTTCTTGGGCTTGGGCGCTGCTAAAACTGACTGGCGCCTCGGAAACTGTGAATAGGAAGTAGCCATCCGTGACTGCAACTAAAACCCCGTTTTGGAAGGTCATGCGCAGGCTTTTGGCTGAATAGTCGACGCCGCCCTGCGTGTACATCCAGAGGAACTCGGTGCTACTGCCAAACGTCGTGATTTGGAGCTTCATGTTGCCTTCTATTGCTGTCGAGACCGCGTCCTTAGTGCTGTTCACGGTGGATAGGAGGGTTGCCATTTCATTGAGGTAGCTGTCGCCGCTGTAGACTTTGAAGCGGTCTAAAGCTGCTTTGGCATTGTCCAACTCGTCCGCTGGCGGGGTTGCTTTTGGTTGTGGCGCCGCGCCGTCAACGGTTAGTTGGTAGCGGCTGAGGTGGTTCTCTCTAAACCGCATGCTCACGCTTAAGCTGCCTGCTGCGTTGCTGAACTGGTAGTTAAGAACCTCTTCTGCCACGTCAAAGTCGTCGCGGTACTCCAAAGTATTGCTCAAAAGGGTGATTTTGTACTGGTTGATGTCCAGCCCCACCACATCCCGCACTAAATCCGCCACTTTGCCTGCGCCAATCCCCCACGAGAGCAACTGCTGGTTTTCCGCTTCCAAATCAGCCTGCTCAGACGCTAACTGAGACATCACAGTGTACTGGTAAACCCCAAAACTCGACAGCAACAACACGCAGACCATGAGCGCTGCAAAAGTGGCTTTCCATTTGCGCGCCAGCTTTTTGGGGCGGCCTCTGGTTTCAAGTTCGGGGGCTTCTTCGACGCCTTTCATGGCGGAAACAGTGGCTTTGCCGAAGCTGGATAGACTGTACTGGTTTGTGTCGGTTTTTGATAAGAGTTCGCCTAAACTCTCCAAGTGGTATGTTAGGTGGTTGCTTGCGACGCCGAGCTGATCCGCTAATTCCATGAAGGTCATGGGTTTATCGTTTAGCAAGCGTAGGATGCGGCGGCGGACTGGGTGTTTGAGGGATTTGAACATGATAGAGTAAATTTCTTCTTCGTTACCGCTTCCCACGCAATCCACCTGTACAGGTTCTATGGCGGCTTAGAAGTGTATAAGATTTGCCAAAAACTCTGCTGGCTGCCTTATTGGGGTAGCGTGCTATTATTTGATGCAACCCAATCTGCAAAGCCGTGTTTGGTATGTTCTGCCATACCCACACAGAGCCTAATTCAACATGACTATGTTGGCGTGTGCAAGAAAACTCTTCTGCCACACCGCAACACAAATGCAGCACAACCCCTTCCAAAAAAGCAACCGCCCACAACTGCAGTCTTGTGGTGCCGCAAAAAACACCACACCAAACAAAGAACCCATAAACCTAAAGAATAAAACTTGGACTCGGTAGCGGAAAAAGCACTCACTAGCTTCCGGCGTTTAATTTCCCCACCGTAGGCTTCGGCGTACCTCGATATCCTCATTGTCCGAACATAAGGGAACCCGCCTATCTTATTTGTGTTTAGCTAACTAAGCCAAAACGCCCCAAAAATGTGGGTAAACCAAATAAAAATTACGAGGTTAACGTCGGTTTTTGGGTGAATTCAAAGTTATTTTAGGCAACAGGACAAAGAAGCAAACGGGGAACCACATGGCAGAAAACAAAAACTTAGAACAACCAAAGAAATTGAGCATCATCCCCCAGTTTTTTCCTAACGGGCTCAACTTTTTTGGGCAATAACCCCTTTTTATGCGCAACGTTCATATCAACACGGCGCTCTTTTTGATTTTTCAATGAACCGCTGTGGTGTGCATGAGTCGCGTTTGGGTAATCTGCAAAAAAATCTTCAGCATCTCCCTAGTTTTTAACGCTCTGCTAACCATAGCATGCTGCGTAGGCATCCTCGCCGGGTACTACTATTACTTCCCAACCTGGGAACCATTTTCGCCCTACATCCTAAACGGAAACCTATTCTGGTTTGTCATAGCAGCGGCGGTCATCAACATTTTCCCCTCTGCAGCATTAGGCAGGAAACTCCACACAGGCAGATTTCTATTCCACCACTACTTCTACGGTTTCCTTGTTTTGGTAGCGGCAGTGATTTTCGTGTTTATTTTTTCTCCTGTTTCAATCTTGGCGTTGTTCTTTGTTAACGACACCTCTGTAGCTGTGAACGTGGGGAGGTTCCTGATTTTAGGCGGCGCCACTTTGGTTCTTGACGATTTACCCGATGTATCTAAAGGAATGGAGGATAGTTTGAACTGGCTGAAAGCCAAAATCTTACCTAAAGCAAACGCTGTTGTTGGGGCGCAATTGGTTTGCGGGGCAGTTTCAATGTATTTTTTCACTGCTCTCTTGGTGGGTATGGCGCAGCATAGCGAGTGGGTTACCCTCGCTAACTGGCTTTTGGTGGGCTCCGTTTTCATTACGGGGGTTACGTCGTTTGTTTTCGTGAGAAAAGAAATTTGGCACCACGCCGCCTTGACTCTGCATGAAAAAAAGGCTCATTGAATCATCATGCAGCGCTACGTATGGAGAGACAATTAGGAGCCAAAAAAACACCAAATCGGTGTTTACTTGACGGGTGCAGAGACTTTTGAGACGCCGTGACTGGTTTTATCCCAGTAAAACGGGTTTCGGATGAGCTGGATAAAGCCGCGCCAAGTTGCGAAACTAAGCAGCGCCCAATACACCGGCATAGCTAAAGCGTAAGGAATGTAGCGGTGTTTTTTGAGTTTCACGCATGCCACCACGTAGATGGAGAGGTAAGAGAGGTTGCCCACTAACAGGTTAAAGAGGCAAATCGGCATAAGATAGCTGGGGATAAGCCAGCCGAAAGCCGCCGGAATCACAAATGAGAGACTAAGCACCACCCAAAGCACTGGGTTAACCAAGGGGATAAAGACACCTGTGCCGAACGTTAGTTGGAGTTTTAGGAATTTTTTGGCGCCTAAATCATGATAAAGCTTGCGTGGGCTACGCATGTGGACAAGGTAGGTTTGCAGATGCCCCTTGTACCAGCGGGAACGTTGCACTACCCATGTTTTAGCGGTTAAGGTTGCTTCCTCGTAGGTATAAGAGTCTATCATTTCAGTGCGGAGTTTTTGTCGAGATAGTCGAATGCCTAAGTCGGCATCTTCAGTGACGTTGTAGGGATCCCATCTGCCTAATTCGTCTAAGCCTTTTTTGCGGAAGTGATTGCTGGTACCCCCAAGAGGGATGGGCGCGTCTATCCAGTCTAAACCTTGAAGATAGAACTCGTACCAGTTAGCGTATTCTATGCTAAACCATTTCGTTATAATGTTTTCATCGGCGTTGTAGAAGTTCAGCTTGGACTGCAAGCAGACAACATCTTCTGGTAAACGCATGAAAACAATGGCGGCTTTGCGCAACTGGTCAGGGTCAGGGTTGTCCTCAGCATCGTAGATAACGCAGAGCTCACCCTTAGCACGCAACAAGCCGTAGTTGCAGGCTCGAGGTTTAGTGGTGACTTTAGCACCTGGAACCACAATCGGGTCGAAGAGTTTTAGGAAATCCGCGTACTCCTCCGGCGGGATACCTTCCACCACCTTTGTCGGTGAGTCACCAAATAATCCAAGCGCTTTGGCTTCGTCGATGGTTTCTTGGTCTTTTTCTTCCATGAGAATTTTGATATCTAGTTTGTCTTTTGGATAGTTTAATTTGAACATGTTGCGCATGTTCTGCGCAAGCACACCTGCCTCGCGAAAAACTGGAACAAGCACGGTGTATATGGGGAAGTCTTCGTCGCGAGTCCACTCCATTTCGCCTCGGGTGATGCGAGTGGGTGCTCTGCCGCCTTTGAATCCGCGTACGGAAATGTAGATTTTTATCGGGTTAACTATGAAGTAGCCGATGCTTATGAGCGCGAAAATAGCCATAAACGTTACCGCAGAGTTCACTATTGCTGCGATGGTTACGGCGGCGATTACGCCTACTATGAAGTATTTCTGGTTGGGGTAGAGCACACGGTAGGCGGATTGGTCGGGAGTGCGGTTGTAGAGGTCGAGCATGGCGGTTTTTTTGTGGATTTCGTTGTAGATTTTGTTTATTGCCCAGTCAAGTGACTGCGAACAAACCACGTGCAAGTTAATGCGGTATGTGCCGAAAAGGAACTGGATTGCCACCATAACACGGCGGTCCAAGGGGTTGTCGACAGCTAAATCTACGTTTTTGCCATTTATTTCTAATGGAATAATTTTGTATTTGCTGATTAAAGGGTAAGGAAGGATGGAGACAAGTTTGGATTTTTTTTCTTCCTTATAGAGGTCTTTGACTTCTTGGCAGCCGATAAACGACATGTTAAGTTTTAGGGATAGATCCCGGTAGAAACCCTCAGGAGGGTTGATTTTGGCTTTTATCAAGGTGGGAATAACGTTTTCTAAGGTTATTTGAGGGTTTTCTATGGGTTTTGTGTTGACATTGTATGTTTTTAAGAGTTCAAGGAGGGCAGGTTTGTTCAGGGGTTCTTTTGTGGTAGAGTCTATTACTACGGCGTCTCTATAGTTTTGGTTTTGCTCACTCACTGGACTAATACCCTCCCCAAACAATATTGTCTATATAGACACTGCTTGTTTACGATATCCCAAGAAAGCAGTTGAATTAAAGGCTTGTTTACCCCAAATTCATATAGGAAACCCTGCAAACCGCGGTGTTCGGCATCCTAAAAACTGTCGCCAAAACAGAGAGCAAATAAATACAGCCCCACATTACCATGATAAACTAACGGGTGAAAAAAATGAAATATGTACTCGTCGTCGGAGACGGCATGTCAGATTACCCCCTATCGGAATTAGGGGGCAAAACACCGCTCCAAGCAGCAAACAAACCTAACATTGACGCTATTGCTAAAAAAGGTCGAAGTGGCTTAATCAAAAATGTGCCTGACGAGTGCACTCCTGGCTCTGACACCGCCATTTGTTCGCTTTTGGGTTATGACCCTCGGATTTATGATACTGGTCGGGGTCCGCTGGAGGCGCCCTCACGTGGGATAAGTTTGGGGTTAAACGACGCTGCGTTTCGTTGCAACATAATCACTGAGGAAAAACAAGCTATACTGGATTACTCGGCGGGGCACATATCGACAGAAGAAGCCACTGAACTTATAGCCGCAATCCAGAAAGCCTACAATAAACCTGGCAAAATCGAGTTCTATTCGGGCTTAGATTACCGCCACTTCTTAATTCTGAGAGATTTCCCCTACCCAGAAGAAATCAAATGTACCCCGCCTCATGATGCAAGAGGCGTTCCAGTCGCAGATGTACTGCCTAAAGCTTTGACAGAGAGGGCGGAAAAAGACGCCAAAATGCTCCAAGACATGATAACCGGTTCCCGAGAAATTCTGCATGACCACCCCGTAAACGTTGCTCGCGAAATGATGGCGAAGAACCCCGGAAACCTGATTTGGTTTTGGGGAGGCGGCAAAAAACCCTCCATGCCCACGCTCAAAGAGAAATACGGCATATCCTCAGCTGTGATTTCCGCTGTGGACTTGGTTAAAGGCATAGGCTCTTACGCGGGCATGGAAATCATAAAAGTTGATGGTGCAACTGGGTTAGCTGACACGAACTATGAGGGTAAAGCTGATGCCGCTTTGGAAGCTTTGAAAACCAAGGATTTAGTTTTTGTGCATGTTGAGGCACCTGACGAAGCTGGACATATGGGTGATTATAAGCTTAAAGTTAAAACCATAGAGGACCTTGACCGGCGCTGCATCGGCAGAGTCATGGAGGGCATGACTGAACCATACGCAATAGCTGTGCTGCCAGACCACCCGACTCCCATCAAACTGCGAACTCACAGCCGTGATCCTGTGCCGTTTAGCATTGCGGCGCCTATGCTGGCGGTGGATGGTGTGGAAAAATTTGATGAGGAATCAGCCAAAAAAGGCGGCTATGGCTTAGTCGAAAACGACTGCCTGATTTCGCTGCTGCTTTCAGCCGGCAAGCATTCACATTGAACGGCTGGAACCTCATTTTTTTGATCTATTGCTTTTATTCTGCGTTTGATGACAGTTTGTATTTCGGGGTCTGGTTCCTGCTCTTGTGCGTCAACTAAGAGTTTTTTGGCGGTAGGCAAGCTTCTTTCTCCGAATAGCTTGGCGAATTTGCTGCTGCGTTTCTCGAGGATTCGAAAGTACCTTGGCAAGACACACACGAAGTTGAGTGGGTAATGTTTGCTTTTATCCAGATCAACTACGACTAATTGTACTCGCTCGAGGCGTGGGTGGCTAATGTTTTTGATTGCGTAAAGTTTCAAGTTCATTTTTTCCCCTCCCAATGATTTGTCAAGCCCGGAATGCGTCTATAAGGGATAGTTGGACTTGACTTACATTGTTCCATCCGAGTTTAGCCATATTAAACTTTCCCAGAATCCCTCCCAAAAAAACCAGAATTGAACCGCGTATAAAAAACTTAAAACAACCGCTAAATGAGGCGTTTTGGATGCAAATATCTGGGAAAAACTGCGAAAAACATGCATTAAATGTGGCTCTAGGGTTTGTCGGGTGGTGGTTTGGTTTGTCTTTGTTTGGTGTGGTGTTTTTTGCGGCACCACAAGACTGCAGTTGTGGGCGGTTGCTTTTTTGGAAGGGGTTGTGCTGCATTTGTGTTGCGGTGTGGCAGAAGAGTTTTCTTGCACACGCCAACATAGCTACATACAGAGTTAGACTGAAGAATTGTTGCTGGGTTTTATGGTGGCGGTAGGTGAGTGCTTTTTCCGTAATTGAATCCCGCTGATTAAATAGTAACCTCAGCGTATATGGTACTTAAGGAGCGTTTAATCTGAGGTTTACTCCTAAATGCTCCTAAAAATACGTCCAAGTCTATTAGCGCAACTTCTACACAAAAAAGGGGAAAAATATCAACTGACAACATTAACTTGGACAAACGCTGACTCGGATGGAGCCCTGTTTTCAAGAGGAAAACACGATTACTACGCAATAATTTCCCGAGGAATCCCTCAAGAGCGTCCTATAGACTGCGTAATTGAACTTTACGCTTCTTCGAAAGAACTTACTCCTCCTGAGATTAAACGCAGCACAGACCATGAGCAAGTGAGGCTTTTGTCCCGTCTTATCGTCGGGGTATTTTCTGAGAAAAATATAGAGCAATCTATTGAAGAAATGAAGGGCACTGCTGAGCGAAGAGAAAAAAGTAATCCTTATAGTTCAATCTCTACGCGTTTACTTTAAGGTGAAGAAACTTTTGGGCTGATTGATGTTTTTGGATGCTGGTTGTCGAAAATTTTTGGGTGTTTCTGGAGGTTTTGCTGGTTAAAGTTGTTTTGGTTGCGGAAGTGTTTTAATAAATTGTGGGCTAGGGTTTTGGGTTGGTAAAGAGGAAGAGACGGGAAGGTGTCTCTTTTTAGTAGGGGTCTTTTTTGCCGGTCATGTAGGCCCAGACGCCGACAAGCACGACTGTGAGGCATGCGCCTGCGAAGCCTGAGATTAGGTATGTGGTTGCGCCGCCGAGGAGTGGCAACACTGTGATGAGCCATGGAATGATGACTGCGGCTGTGAGTTGAGCGATTATGCCTGCCATGAAGCCTAGGAGTGCTATTATGCCGAATATTTTTAATCTGCTGTTCATTATTTTCACCTGTTTATATCTTTGTTAGACAGCGGTTCTTTTTAGTGTAACTTACATGTTTATGTCTAAACCTGAGTGCTTGGGTACTGTGTTTAACATATCGGTTTAAGCCCAACAGCGCAAACAGAGGTAACATATACATCTACATATATACGTGCATATTTCCATCATATTAACAATGTATAACTCACTTTTCGGCACTCTACCCCTGAATAGAGGTAATATTAATGTCAGAAAGATTCGCAAAAAAGTGGGAAGCAAAAAGAGATGAGCAACCATTCCAGGACCGCATTAAAGACGCCGTGAAACCGCCGGGTCCACTAAAACCACGCCTTGACTTCGCAGTCAGACGAATCGAACTCCAAGTTCAAAAACTAGACCAAGCAAACGAAAGATTCAGCCAACGTGACAAAGCAATCTTCGCACGCATCGTTGACGCCTACACCAAACACGACAGCCAAAGAGCAAACGTCTTCGCAAACGAACTAGCTGAAGTCCGAAAGATGTCCAAACTCATAATGAACGCCAAACTGGCCCTTGAACAGATCACATTAAGATTAAGAACAGTCTCAGAATTAGGCGACGTAGTTTCAACTCTCGGCCCCGCCGTCGGTGTGCTACGCTCAGTCAGAGCAGGCTTGACAAGTGTGTTCCCAGAGGCAGAAAATGAACTTGGCGAAATCGGAAACATGCTCAGTGGAATCATGATTGAAGCAGGCCAAGGTAGCGGTATGACTCTGAACTTCGATACAGTAAACGAAGATGCATCAAAGATCCTTAGCGAAGCAGCAACCGTTGCAGAACAGAAAATCAAAGACAAATTCCCAGACCTACCCCCAGGAATGCCATCAGTACCTGCTTCTCAAGCAGATAAAACGTTCTAAAGATAAGGAGGAAAACAAAACAAAATGTCTAACTCCAATCTCTTTCTTTCTATTGGCAAACCCATCAGAAACGAATACGGCCGAGTAATCGGTAAAGTAGCCTCTTTCGCATTAACTCCAAACGGCAAATTCGACGCAGTATACGTCGAGTTCGGTGACGGCCAATTCTCTAAACAGCCCATGGAAAGTCTACGGTTCAATGGCGCTGACATAACCTTTGTCTCTAAAATCAAGTCTCAAGCCGGCACCCTCTGCGACCACATCCCCCTCATATGGCGTAAAGATGAAGCTGTAAAGGACCTCTTTGACAAAAAGAAAATCACCCCAGACGTCTATCAGGATCTTCACAGTAGCTTCGAAAACGTTCTTACTCAGCTTAAAAAAGAAGCCCAAGTTATCATTGACGAGTCCTCCATCGAAATTGAGCGTTGCCAAGAAGAAATCACCTCCCTTAGCTACGCCATAGCAAACTTGGAAATCGAGCACGAAATCGGTAAAGTCGACGACGAAAACTACAAGGCAGCATTCGCCCTACTGCAGGACACCTTGCGCCGTGCAAGTTCAGAAAAGACTGACTTTGAACTAACCAAGAGCAGACTTTCCAGTGTTCTCTTAGGCGACCAAAATGCAAATAACCCCAACATACCCAAAACCACTAAAGTTTACGCTGAAACTGTCAACACTACAGCAACTAAGCTGCCTGAACCACCCGTTGTCGTCTACGTGAAAGAACCAGCAAAAACAACAATTTAGCAAAAGGAAGACACGAAAGGAGACGGAGGGCACAATCAAGTTGGGCTTCACAAACCAAACCCCTCCCCCTATACGTGAAGTCGCCACTAAATCTATTTGTACTCTAAAAGTTCAACAGAACAAACTTGAACAGGCAAGTTTCCGCTTAAAAGAGCGGGATCGCATTCTTTTTGAAACTTGCATGGGCGCGCTGAAAAAGAACAATAAGGATAAAGCCGCCATGTGCGCCACGGAAATTGCGGAAGTGCGCAAACTAGTAAATTTCCTCTATAACGTTCAATTGGCTATCGAACGGGTTATATTGCGTCTTGAAACCATCAAAGAACTCGGCGACATTGTTGCTGACTTAAAACCTGCGTTGAAGATGCTTCAAGGCGTTTCTCAGGAACTCTTCCAAGTGCTTCCTGATGTGAGTTCAGAGTTATGTAACGTTAACAGTACTATTCAGGATACTCTCCAGCAGACCCGCTTAACCACTGATGAGAACATTGTGGGTGTAGGGCGTAAAACCGAGGCTGGGGAGGAAATCTTAAAAGAAGTCTCTTGTTTTATGGAGCAGAAACTGTCTGAAACACTGCCTGAACCGCCGGTTTCTGCGCCTGCAGCTCCAGTGAAGGCGAAGGTTCCTGCTGCTCCAATCCGGGAGATGGTTGCTCTAACAGCGAGTTCCTCACAGGTTTTTGGGACGAAAACCCATGAGGAATCCGGCTTTGACCCTGAGAAAACCTTGTTCTCTTACAAGAAGTCGGAGATTAAGGAGTTCTCGGTTAAGGTTGAGAAGCCTGCTCCGAACCTCGAGGAGGTACTGCTGGAGTACGTTCGTAAGACAAACGGTGAAATCGATTTAGGCAGATGTAGCAGTGAATTGAATACATCAAATGAAGCAATAGAGCGTGCCCTAGAAAACTTGGGGACACAAGGAAAAATAAAGATTGAATTACGTTCGCCCGAATAGGCGAGAAGAGAGAAGGAGAGACAAACACCCAATGAGTGCCTCAAACGAGTTAGAAAAAGCGGCAACAGCTTACACGCTGGATGCTGTTCGACTGGATAAACAAGGACAAAAAGGCAGAGCTATAACCCTTTATCAGAAAGCGATTGAAAGCCTTCTGCAGCTTGTTCAACTTTACCCTGAATATGGGTTAAACAAGGTTTACGTTCAGCGAGCAATCGCCTATCAAGAACGAATAAAGTCTCTGCAAGGCTCAGTTTCCTCTAGCGAGATGAACCAAGCTGCAGCGGAAGACGCCGACGGCGGAGGCGCCTCAACCATGGATGGAAACGGACCGAATATTTCAAATGGAAATGGAAAACTCAACAACGAAGAACTTGTGATAACCGAGAAACCCAAAGTCAACTGGGACGAGGTAGTCGGCTTGGATGTCGCTAAAAAGGCGGTTAAAGAAGCCATCGTTTACCCGGTGCAGCGCCCTGACTTGTTCCCGCTTGGGTGGCCCCGCGGTATTCTGCTGTTTGGTCCTCCTGGTTGTGGTAAAACTTTGTTGGCAGCGGCTGTTGCAACTGAAATCGACGCCAACTTCTACTCAATCGACGCGGCTTCCATCATGTCGAAGTGGTTGGGTGAAGCGGAACAAAACGTTGCTAAACTATTCGGTAGTGCACGTAAGTCTGCTAACGATGGTAGACCTGCCATAGTGTTTGTGGATGAATTAGATTCCTTGATGGGTAACCACAGTAACGAAGTTGGTGGCGAAATTCGTGTTAAAAACCAGTTCCTTAAGGAAATGGATGGCATTGTTGATAAGGGTAAAGCGCTTCACGTTTACGTTATTGGCGCGACTAACAAGCCTTGGGATCTGGATTGGGCGTTTATTCGCAGATTCCAAAAACGTATCCTTGTGCCCTTGGCAGATAACGCTACTCGCTTCAACATGCTAAAACACTATACTGGCACGCTGGAAATCGGCGGCGACGTCGACCTTCACGAGTTGGCACGTCTCTCGGAAGGTTTCAGTGGAAGCGACATTCGCGATGTTTGCCAATCTGCGCAGCTTAAGCTTATCGGCGAGTTCTTTGAAACTGGGCAAGCTATGAACAAAGAAGCTAAACCTCGACCGCTAACCATGGCTGACTTCCGCCAGATACTCGAAGAACGCAAACCAAGCGTGTCGCTAGATATGTTGACAAGCTACAACCGATGGTTCGACGCCTTCAAGGCGCTCTAACCAAAAAACGGAGGGTACAAGAAACAAGCTGAAGGCCGGGTGGAAAGGTTTGGAGCATCATATTTTTGCATGCTCTCCCTTCTCCCCCCTCTAACTACCTCCAAGCCCCACAAACAAAAACCGGCTCAGCTTTGAAGTCTTGTTCTCCCTCAAGTTTTGTTTTTTTCTAGTAATAGATGAAGAGAGTTGCTGCCTACTACATCATCTTCTAAGGCTGGGTGCGGAACGGGCTGTTTTTGCGGCTGCGTTTGCTTCTGTTTGCTTGCGGGTTGTGGCTGGTTGTACCGGCTGATTTCACCGGAAAGAGGCGTTTTTTGATGTTTGGTCTTTTTGTGGGTGTGGGGGATGCTGTGTTGTTTATGAGTCTGGGCGGTGTTTCTATAACTTTTGGTGGGTTAGGTTTGCTGTTGTCTCTTTTGGTGGGTATTGTGGAGGTTTTTGGGGTGTTCGCTTTTTTTACAGGTTTATGTTAAATTTGCACGTTTTTTCTCCATGGAGTAAACTGGGTGTTTTGAGGCTTGTTTTTTAGCTTATTTTGGCTTTATCGCTTGTTTTTGGGCAATTTTGTTGGTTGCGGCAATGCGGTTAGCGATTAGTAAATTTTAAATACAATTTGGGGGCTACTGTAATTTTGAGGTTAGTATATTGCCGAAAACTGCGAAAAAAGCAGCCAAGACGACTAAAAAGAAGAAATAAACTCCTTGAGAGGTTCCAGTAACCTTTCACTCTTCTTTTTTATTCCCCCGCACAAAAAACCCAAGCTAACCCCATTTTTAGACACAAAAACGTTTACACCCACCTTTGACCCAAAAGAAACTTTATCTTACCAAATGCAAATAAATTCCTAAACGGAGAAGCCAAATGAACACCCCCCTAAATGTGAACATCGCCGGATTACAAATGCAAAACCCCACAATGCTCGCCTCAGGCATCTTGGGATACACCGCCCAAGCCTTTGAGCGCGTCGCCAAAGCCGGCGCAGGAGCCGTCGTCACCAAATCCGTAGGGTCCCAACCCCGAATGGGGTACGCCAACCCAACCGTCGTGCAGGCCTCATCAGGCTTGATAAACGCCATGGGCTTGCCTAACCCCGGCATAGACGTCTTCTCCGCCGAAATTAAAGAATGCAAACTAAGCGTGCATGTTCCGTTGGTTGTGAGCGTGTTTGGCTACTCAGCGGAAGATTATGCTTTGGTGGCTAAGAAGGCGATAGAAGCTGGCGCAGACGCAGTGGAGCTTAATGTTTCGTGTCCCCATGTGAAGCAGACGGGCGCGGAAATTGGGCAGAACCCAAAAATCCTCTCTGAAGTCGTCTCCGCAGTTCGCGCCTCAATCCAAAAACCGCTATTTGTCAAGTTGTCCCCAAACGTCTCCGACATAACCGTCCTCGCAACAACAGCGGTCGAAGCTGGCGCAGACGCCTTAACAGCCGCCAACACACTAAAAGCCATAGCCATAGACGCTGACACCATGCAGCCCATCCTAAACAACGTCAGAGGAGGCTTATCAGGCTTCGCAGTAAAACCCGTGGCGCTAAGATGCGTCTACGACATAGCTGAAGCCTGCAAAGTACCCATCATCGGGTGCGGAGGCATCTCCAACTGGCGCGACGCAGTCGAATTCTTCCTAGCGGGCGCTTCAGCGGTGCAAATCGGAACCGCAGTCGCCGATGAAGTAGAGGTTTTCCAGTCAGTAACAAAGGGAGTAGAAAACTACTTGAGAAAAAAACACTTAGGGAGCGTATCTGAACTTGTCGGACTTGCCCACCGCAAATAACATCCTGCGCACCACAACGCTGGTGCAAATGCGAACCGAGAGCCCATCAGTCAAAACTTTTACGTTTGCAGATCGACTGTGCAGCAAAGCCAAACCCGGCCAGTTCCTAATGCTATGGATTCCCAGCATCGACGAAATTCCCCTAAGCATCATGGACGCCTCAGATGGATTAGTTTCAGTTTCCGTTAAAGCAGTAGGCGACGCTACCCGACACATGCATAACATGCAACCCGGCGACACAATCGGCGTTCGCGGACCATTCGGAAATTGCTTCACTGAAAGCAGAGGACGCGTACTACTCGTCGGCGGAGGAACAGGCACCGCACCACTACTATTTCTCGCAAAACAACTCGCAGCCAAAACTGAGCGCCTCTCCTTTGTTGAAGGCGCCAAAACCAAAAACGAATTGCTGTTCGTGAAGGAAATCAGCGGCGTCTGCCAAGAGAAAAACATCATAACCACCACCGACGACGGCACAGCCGGATTGCAATGCCTCGTCACCCAACCGCTAGCGGCGCTGCTGGAAAAGGAACATTTTGACATGATTTACACCTGCGGACCAGAAATCATGGTGAAAAAGATCTTTGAGTTAACCGAGCGGCACAAGCTGCCCATCGAAGCCAGCCTCGAGCGCCTGATGCGATGCGGAATCGGTTTATGCGGCAGCTGCATGATTGGCAAGTACCGCGTATGCCGTGATGGGCCGATTTTTACTGCCGCGCAGCTTCGGGAAATCAAAGGCGAATTGGGCGTCTCTAAAATTGGGTTTGACGGCTCAAAAATCCCTCTTTAACCTTTTTTTGGTTAAACATAAATTCCTCAAAGCCTATTTTTCCTCTGAGGCATATTGATGGTTGCTGAAAATCCAATTATCAACGAACAGGTTTCTTGGCTGGTTGACGATGTCGCAGTTGAGGGAACCCTAACCTACCCTGCACAGGGCGTTAATGGTTGCGGAGTGGTTTTTGTGGCTGGAAGCGGACCCACGGACCGCGACTGGGACTCGCCTCTTTTGCCGGGAACAAACGGAAGCGGCAAACTCCTCGCCGAACACCTGGCAAGGGCAGGCTTTAGTGTTCTGCGTTATGACAAGCGGGCTTCCGGTCCTCATGTCCAAGAGAACGTCATGAAGTTACTTGGCAAAATCAGTATGCAAAGTCACCAAGACGAACTCGAAGGCGCTGTCCAAACCTTGGCCGCATCTGGCAAAGCAAACGCAAATTGCGTTTTCGTCCTAACCAGCAGCGAAGGCGAAATTCACGCCCTAAACTACCAGCTCCAAACCAGTTGCACCCGCTTCAGGGGGATGGTGTTGACTGGCGCTCCTGGTCGCTCTATTAACGCGGTTGTTCAAACACAGATAAGTGCACAGCTCCAGCCGTTGCCTAACGGAGAAGAAATGATGAAACTATACAACGCCGCCATCAAAGCCTTCTCAGAGGGGAAACCCGCCAATCCTGACCCATCGCTGCCCGAGCCAGTTCGCAATTTGATTCTGGGGTTGTCAGCTCCGTTTAATTTGCCGTTTGCACGCGAACTTTGGGTCTATAATCCAGCCGAGCGGATTTCAAAGATTGATGTGCCGATGTTGGTTATTATTGGCAAGAAGGATGTGCAGGTGGATTGGCAACTTGACGGTGCACCGCTGGAAGCGGCTGTTAAGGGGAAGGCTGATGTGAGTTTTGTTTACCCAGAAAACGCTAATCACGTATTAAAGTTTGAGGCAGCGCCCAGAAGCGAATTGACAGCTATGGCTGCGCTAAAATATAATGTTGACGAAGGCAAACTTGACAGTAAAACGGCGGATGTAATCGTGGCGTGGCTTAAAGCGCACCTGCCTTAACGCTTTTTCTTTCTTAGTATACGGGTGCGTTTTCTATGTCGTAGCCTTTGAAGAGTAGTTCCTGTAGTTCGCGAGCTAAGGTTTGGCAGTTGCCGTAGTTTTGGATGCGGAGTTTGCGGATTAGGCGGATGTACTGGGCTAGGGTGCCCATGAGGATGATGTCGGTTTTTTGGAGGTTGAATTGCCCGACGCCAGCTGATACTGCGACGTCTCCGCCTCGGGCGAGCATTTCTTGTTTGACGATGTTGGCGGTTTTTGGGTCGACGTCGCTGACTTTTACGAGTTTGTGGATGGCTTTGAGTGCCATGATTTGGGCTCCAGTGGGGTGGACGCCGATTTCTGTGAATGTGGTTTGGGCTTGTGTGGGGGTGGTGATGATGATGGGGGTAGGTTTCATGGGTTACTGTGTGTTTTTGGGTGTTCTTAAGGGTTGGCTGGGTTGGGTTGACGCTTGCTTGGCGGGTTATGGAAAGTTTTATTAGTGATTGTAATTTTTTACATAACGTTGCAAAAAAATAGTTAGAGGGAAACAAGATAAGCAACCTAAGAAGCCTCAACCGAAACACCAAAGCAATAGCAATGATAGCCATATTCGCAGCCCTATACGCTGCCCTAAGAATAATCCCAACCGTCCCCATGATAGGAACCGGAGCCACCTTCCACCTATCCGACATCTTAGCCCCCCTCTACGGCATACTCCTAGGCCCCATAGTCGGCGGAGTCAGCATAATCATAGGCAGCTTCGTCGCAATCGCGTTAGGTACCCCCGCACCATTCTTAGGCTTAGACTTCTTGCCCGCGTTCGTCGTCGCCGTATCACTTGGCTTGCTGGTCAGAAAGAAATGGCTCCCTGTAGTCATACTAAACGCAGTGCTGCTAGTGCTCTACGCAGTTGATCCCTTCACAGTCAACATAATAGATACCCCCATTGGGCCATTTCCATACCTATGGATGCACATAACAGCATTTATCGTCCTAATCTTTTTAGGCCGCAAAGCAGGCGAATGGGTGAAAAGCACAAAAGTCGCCCTCTTAACCGCCGGTTTCGCCATCTTAGCTTTCGCAGGCACCATGATGCAACACCTAACAGGCGGCTTGCTCTACGAAACGGTGTTTGGCAACATCTTGGGCTCCATGAACCAAGCTGCCTTCGCAACAACATGGAATATAGTGTTCTACATTTACCCGTGGGAACGCTTCGCCCTAATCATAGGCGCAATCATAGTAGGTATCCCCGTTACGAAGGCACTGCAAAAGTTCCTCCACAACCAAGATTTGAATGCCCCTTCCAAATCCAAAGTTTCCGCCCAATAAGGGCCCTTTTATTTTTTGAAAAGAGCAAAATCCTGCACGTACCCCTTCCCGGTTTGCAGGGCAACCTCAGCTTTTGCCAATTCAACGCCCAAGTAAGCAGCGTGGTCAAGTCGTGTTACTAAACCTAGTTCGAGGATTTTTTGGTAAACAGCCTCCGCCGATTTACCTTTAACCACGTTAACGGGTTTAGCCAGGTCGCTTGGCAGGAAATGATTCGCAACCAGCAAGCCAGCCCTGCGGTCCACGGCGATTTTAAACGCCCCCGCCGAATCCAACTCAGCCGCCGCCAACTCACCCGACGCAACGGTTACTTTGGCGGATTCTCCGCTTTGTCTGTTGTAGGGTTCTTCGTGGCTGCGTTTGTCTTTTAGGATTAGCAGGTCGATGCCGAGGTCTTTCGGGACTGAGCCGCGTTTTTTGGCGAGAAACATCATTTTGGCTGCAGCAACCTCTTCCGCCACGGTGCCTCTGGCTTTGGTGCTCTTCTCGGTGGCAAGCAATATGCCTCCGCCTACCTCCGATGAGAGCCGCGTCAAGATTGCGTTTAACCCTACTGAGTCGGCGTCGAAGAGCTCCGTCACGTTGGAGATCCCCACAAACAAGGGTACATCGGGGTTCCTAGCGGCGAACTCTTTGAAGGCTAAAAATGAGTCAAGGATTTCCTGCGGCTCCACAATCAAATCCGCAAGGCACCGCTTAACTCCGAGGCGTTTGGCTTTACCAATAATTTCCTCCAGGAAAACTACGCGTTCGTGGGCGGTTTTAGGAATGTAGCCTACCCGCTGGTTAGTAGGAATCACCACGACTGTAGCGTCCTTGACGTAGGGGGCGATGGCTTCGATATTGCCGGCGTCCGCGCTTAAAACCACTTCTGCGCCTGCCTCAACAGCGGCTTTGATTTCTTGGGGGTTTAGCGTGTCAATGCTCACAGGCAAGTCCGTGGCTTCTTTAACCCATTTTACCATTTCCGCGGCTTTCTGCGGTTGCGATTCACCTGCAACCATGCCTACATCGATAAAGTCTGCCCCCGCCTCAGCAAAGCGCCGGGCGGTTTCCTGGATCGCTATTTTGTCCATTAGGGCGGCATCCACGATTTCGGCGAGCACGCGCAGCGGGAAATCTCTGCCCACAGCAACATCTGCAACCAACATGTTCCCCGTCTGCCTGAGCAACACATCGCGCTGAGCTTCAACTTTCTCTATCTCTGATAGGGCGTTTTGTGCGAGTTTTTCTCTGAGGAGATCGTCGGCGGGCACCGTTGTGGAGAGTTCCACTTCACAGAGCATATCCAAAACAGTCGGCAGGTCGGCGGCGTATCTTGGACCTTTAAACGCTGGCACCCCTGTAGCTAACGTGATGGCAGAGGTGTCGCCGCGGAGTAGCCCCGGAGTTAAAACAACGTTGAAACCAGTCAGATTCTTAGATTTTAATGCGTCGATTATGGTTTGAGGTGTCAGGAATGCGGCGACAGCGAGTTTTAGCGCGACAACCTCAGTTTCAACCATGCTTTGCTTAGCGTAATCCACCACCGCATCCCGTGCAAGTTGCCCCGTAACCAAAAGCGCTTTCACAGCTTACGCCTCAACTTTGATGGTTGCGCCGTGGTTGTTAGCTTTAGCGATGAATGCTTCACCGCCCACGCCAGACGACAAATGCGCCTTAACTTTTGCAAGCCTCGCCTTAGCCTGCTCTTTTTCGACCACTGCGTAAAGCGCCGGTCCCCAGCTGCTCTGCCCTACGCCATGTGCGCCTATTTGCTTTAGGAACTCTATGCAGTCTGCGCATGCCTTGCTGGCGTAGGTTCCGCCTTGCGCCTGAGCAAAATGGTTCCCCGTAATAACTTGGATTTTGGTTAATGCGTCGCCGAACTCTTCGATGTCGCGTTCTGCGAGTGCGGGGAGCAGTTTGTACATGGTTAAGCGGCACATTTGCCCCACATCCCCCGGCGACATAACGTTTAGTTTGTCAAATGCCTTTGTTTCTTCAGAATTGCACAACCCTTTAGGCTGGTTGGGGACTGCTACAATGAAGCGCCACTCTACCGGGAAGGGTTGGCGGTAAATCAGCGGTGGGCACGCTTGGGTTTTCATGTTTTTGCCGCCATCCACCACAAAGCCGCCGTACTGGAAAATGCTTGTGCCAACGCTGGTTCTGCGTGCTCGCCCAGCGGCGACTGCCAGTTCAGGGACGGATGCTTTGACGCCGCCGATTTTGGCAAGCGCCACCGCAACAGCAATCGCGAGTTGGGTGCCTGAGCCTAAACCTGTGTGGCAGGAAATCGCCTCGGCAACGTGGATGTGGGCTTTGGCGGGGACTTTGTATTTTTTGTAGAATCGATCTGCGATTTCTTTGGTTAACTCTGCTTTTTCTCCAGTAATTTTGAGTGTAGGTGCGGTCTGGGCTTCTAAGACGACGTTTGGGTGGTCTATGGCGACGCCTAAGCCTCCGAACATCCTGCCTAAGTCGCCGTTCATCTCAATTAAGCCAAGGTGCAGTCGAGCGGGGGTTTTGATTGTTACTTTTATGGCTGGGTCCTCCACGTTTCGATTCGTTTCTCCAAATCCGCAAATATCTCAGTGAACTCCGAGTTTGGTGCCACCCGCGCCACGATTTTGGCGTGATTCTGGATGGTTTGGGTTAACTCTTCCACCAACGCCTTTTTTTCGGGATCATTCATAAACGCTTTGACTCGGGTGGCGTGTGTAATCGCTTCAATGGTCAGCGGCAGGGCTCGGCAGTATACCTGCGGAAGCTGTTCTTTAGCTGAAATGTACTCGACTTTACCATTGAACTGGGTTCGCTCTTGCGTTTCTGTGATGGCGCCTATGGATAGCTCGATTGATGCGTCAGCTAACCTTAACCGAGGTGCGTCAACAATAGTGGAGCGGGTGAACCATGATGGGGGGATTCTGCCGCGGTGGTTGGCTTCTTTGAAGGTTGATTTGTAGTAGACTTCTATGCTGTTGGTTAAGTTGACGACTGCGCATTTTTTTGTTTTAATGTTTTGGCATGTGGCTGCGGTGTTGAAGATGTTGAGGGATAGGTGCTGTTCGTCTTTCATTTCCATGCCCATGGGTGCTGCGTTTGGGGAGCCGTCGGGGTTTAGGGTGGTGACTATGGCTTCGCAGTTGACGCTTCGGGAGAAACCTAAACCGCTAAGTTTCATCATGTTTTGCCCTCGAACCATGTCTAAAGGTTACTTGTAACCCGATTCAACCGAGTGTAAAAAATCACAGTCGAATAATAAAGTTTTGCCGAACACTCAAGCAGACAAGCAAAAAACACGCCAGTTCAAAAATGTATAACTTTAAAACGTTACCAAACAATTTAGGGTATAAGCCACTGAGGCAAGCGGCAACCGGTGTAGCGATGGCGGATAAATGCAAAGGTTCAGTTCAGATACGCTTTGAAATCCTAGAATACCTTTTTTTTAGCGGCAAAAACCAGCTGCGCACGCACGTTTGGCGGAAAGCCACTGACGCCTCCTACGACGACTTCCTAAAACACCTATTGTACCTAAAAGGCAAGGGCTTCATAGATGAAGCCGCCGAAGGCCAAGTCCTGATTACGGCGGCGGGCAGAAAAATTTACCTACTAAACGCCCTAGCCAAAATGACCCAAATCATAACAGACGCTGGCGGCAACGTCGTGCAGTTATTTACCATGTTCCGAAGTCAACGCAGCATGGATTTACTCCGAGAGGAAGCTGCCATAGGGGTCCAGACATGAAAACCAAAACCTACGTACCAGCTGCAATCAGTTCAATCCGTTTGGCAGCTTTGCCTTTTTTCTTTTTTTTCTACACCATAGGCAACGTTGCCGCATGTTTGGGGCTGATGGTTTTCTGCGCTGCCACCGACTACCTCGACGGCTATATGGCGAGGCGACTGGGAGTGGCTTCCAAGATGGGCGCATACTACGACGCCTCAACCGACTTCGCCTTGATGCTGGGCGTCTACATAATCTTCACTGTGCAAGGATTGTATCCAGTTTGGCTTGTGGTGCTCATTGTCGCCGCCTTCGTACAGTTCATAGTGACAAGTTTGTTTGCAAAAAACCTCTACGACCCAATCGGCAAATACATAGGCAGCGCACTCTACATAGGCGTCGCCCTAACATTGCTGCTGCCCTCAGAAGCGGTTTTTCTGTTTGTGCAATACGCTTTTTTAGCGTTCCTTTTAGTGTCGTTTACCAGCCGCGTCATAAGCTTGCTCAGAAAACTCAAACGAATCCCTACTTCAACTTAAATCCCAAAAATGTTGCAGCCACAGCAACTACTAAAACCGCCGCAGCAGCACCCCATAGCCAAACCGCCGGTTCCCCTAAATAATCAAACTTCATCAGCCAAACAGCATTATCTCTCGACGCAACCATAACGTAGCCGCCGCCTTTTGCCTCAATAAGTGAATGAAAATTAGCTTCCATTCCCACAGGCATCGACACATCCATCCACGAAGCATTCCACACCACTCCCCCCGACTTATCCGTCAAGATAACGCCTGAACCGTTACCATCCAAATATTGTTGCAGCAAATATCCATGCTGCGTCTCCAACGCGCCTGTGATTGCAAAGCGGGACCCGCCATACGTATGATTCCAAAGTAACGCGCCATCCGAATCTGTTTTAACTACCCAAGCCGCCTTCCGCCATAGGTACCCAACCATGAGGTAGCCCCCGTCGTCGGTTTTTATAGCGCTGTTGCATTCAGGCTGATAGTAGTAGCCGTACCCGCCATAGCTGCTGTTACCCAAAACCTGCCCATCCCTGTCTATACGGATTAAGCGGTAGAAGGCTTGGTCAGGCAAAAACGAGTAAGCCGTGTCTGAGAGCACAAAGCCGCCGTCGTCGGTTGGGATAAGGTGGGAGGGGCAATCGTTAGAGGGACCGTAAATGGTTCTGGTCCACTGCAGGGCGCCGGAGGAGTCTGTTTTGGTGAGCCAGATCCAGCCTAAACCATCCATTTCAGGTTCCCCAAACCCGGCAATCACCACTCCGCCGTCAGAGGCTTCAGCTAAATCCATGAAGTAGTTAACCGGTGCCCCCGAATCCAGCGTTTTCGCCCAAACAACATTGCCATCTTGGTCTGCTTTTGCAAGCACGTAGAGGTTGCCCACGATTCCCCCAAGTAAAAACCCGCCCTTACGTAACACAACCATCCGCATCAGTGGCTCCCCACCCGCATGTATGAGGTGCGCCCAAACGATTTGGTCGTCCGCTGAGAGCTTGGTTAGATATGAGCCTGATTGGTTGGCACTGTTTAGGACAAGGCTGCCGTCGCTGAGTTGGAAGACGTTAAAGCCTGTTGCGCCGGGCAAATCCTTGTTTAACTCGACAGGTACAGTGAGTTCGTTGTAGTTTGGGATGCCAGCGTTTGCAAAAAGCATCAAAGCCGCAGAAGAAACCAAAAGAGTCACAACCAGCGCCGCAGACAAGACTTGGGTTCTCTTCGTAGTCAACATGCTCCTAACCCATTCAATGCGTCCGCATCGGATTTTACTCTAATGCTGGAACACCCTGTTCCCAGACTGGAACACCTAACCCAGCGTTTATCTATTTCACTGCCTAAACCTCCGCTTAGATTGGTGGAGTAATTTGTCGCCGCAGCTTCCAGCTCAAGTCAGGGTTTCATTGGGAACCGCATCCGTATTAGACTTGCAAGAAGTCAGGCTTGACGCTGAACCCACAACCGCTTACCTCATGACCTATTACAGCGGGAAATGCTTGGGCAACTGCAGTTTTTGTTCACAAGCACGGTTAAGCGGCAGCAGATTGGAGCTGCTTTCACGAGTTACCTGGCCCGCTTTCCCCTCGAACAATGTTGCGGCGGCAATCAAGACAGCTTTTGACGGGAGCAGGATTAGGCGGGTCTGCATCCAAGCACTCAACTACCCGGGTGTTTTCGCTGACCTCCAAGCACTGGTAAAAGAAATAAAGCGGCAAAGCACAATTCCGATTTCCGTTTCCTGCCAGCCGCTTAACAAAGAAAACATCTTGAGGCTAAATGATGCGGGCGTTGACCGTTTGGGGATAGCGTTGGATGCGGCAACAGACGCAGTTTTTGATGCAGTTAAAGGTAAGACTGCGGGCGGTTGTTATAGTTGGCGTCGGCAGTTCCAGCTTTTAGGCGAGGCTCTCCAAGTTTTTGGCGTTGGTAAAGTCAGCACACATGTAATCGTCGGGTTAGGCGAGACGGAGCGGGAAACCGTTGAGGTTTTGCAGCGGTGTGTGGATATGGGGGTTTTGCCTGCTTTGTTCGCGTTTACCCCTGTGAGGGGAACAGCTTTGGAGAAGCATGCGCCGCCCGTGGTCGAAGCGTATCGGCGGGTGCAGCTTGCAAGATACCTCATTGTAACTGGCAAATCCAAAGCGTCCGACATGGCTTTTGGCGAAGACGGCGAAATCCTCAGCTTAGGCGCACCAGACGCAGCATTGCACGCTACAATTCAATCCGGCGAGCCCTTCCAAACCAGCGGCTGCCCAAACTGCAACCGACCCTACTACAACGAAAAACCAAGCGGGCCTATCTACAACTACCCCCGAAAACTTAACATAAAAGAAATAGAGAAAATAAAAGCCGACTTAGGATACTAACAGATCAGCGCTGCCCGCTTTCTTGCTGCTTTTAGGCAGCTTCGGACGCTGATGAGTAACCTGCTCGACTAGGCGCCAGAACTCGTCCATCGTATAACCTTTCAACAGGTCCTTCATGAGTTTCTTGACTTGGTAGTAAGTCATCTGTGCTTCGCCTTTATCGAGGCTCTCCTGTGGACCTTTAATGCGCCGGAACAACTCGTCCATCTGCCTTGGCGACGCGCGGATGCCGGCTTTCTCCAGCAACTTCTGGATTAAGGTTTGACCAGTGTTTCTGCCGATGAAAATCATGGTTTCCCGCCCAACAATTTCAGGAGGGAAAGGCTCAAACACCAGCGGCTGAGACATCATCTCTTCAACTTCTTCTTCGACTTCGTGGGTGAATATGTTTTCGCCGATGATGGGTTTGTGGAACTGGATGGGCATGGCAAAAGCTTTTTCGGCGGATTGGGCGATGCGGTAGATTTTGCCCATGTCGATGCCGGTGTCAATGTTGTAGAGCAACTCGGCGGTGGTTACAACTTCCTCAAACGGCGCTATGCCTGCTCGTTCGCCAAAGCCTGCAATGCAGGTGTGAAGGTAGCTTACGCCTTCCTCCATAGCGGATAGAGTGTTGGCAGAGGCTAAGCCGAAGTCGTTGTGGCAGTGAACTGAGAGGTCTGCCTTCTTCTTCACAGCTTCCGGAAGCCCATCGCGGACGTGCGAGATTAGGTAACGCATGGACAGCGGCCGTATAAAGCCGACGCTGTCAGCGATGCCTAAACGAATGGCACCTGCGTTTGCTGCTGCCTCAAAAACCTGGATGATGTCTTCAAGTGGTGTGCGTGTGCCATCCATGAGGTTGAAGTTGACTGTGACGCCGTGTTTGCGGGCGTATTCGATGCCTTCAGCTATGCGTTTGACGCCTTGTTCTTTGGTTATTTTGAGTTTGTACTGAAGGTTGAGTCCGTTTATGGGGGATTCGATGGTGATTTGCTTTATTCCGGATTCTAAGCAGGCGTTTATGCTGTTTTTTGTGGGTTCGGCGGATGCGGTGAGTTGGGCGTGACTGAAGCTTTCGTTGACGATGCGTTTGACGGTTCGTTTTTCATCTTCGGATATGGCGGGGAACCCGACGTTTATGATGGCTACACCTGCTTCATCCATAAGTTTAGCAAGCCTAACTTGCTCAACGTAAGTCAAGTAAACGGTTGGTGCTTTGATTCCTTCTCGGAAGGTTTCGTCCCAGATGAATACGCGGTCAGGTAGTTTAGGCGGCAGATTCTTTCGTAGCCTGTTGTAGTTGGCGATTAGTCCCTGCGCTTCCAGCTTTTTGAATATGGTCTTCCTCATTTAGACACAATCCAATAAACGAGCAAATTAGTTATGTTTAATTTGCCATTTCCTATATAAAACTGCATCTATCGTTTTTGGACACGTATCCAGCTTTCGACGTGTCCCTGTCCATACTATCAGTAAATATGTAATATGCAAAAGTCTTAAGTGCCCAGTGCCTAACTTACTAGCTATTAAGGGGATCAACCGCTGATGAGCCTAAAATCAACGATAGAAAAAATCAGGGCACTTGAAGCAGAAAAAAAGAATCTCTTAGTCGAAATTGAAACTTTAAAGAAAATGGCTGACTCAAAAGCCAACTCCCTCGAAAACGAAGTCAACGCTTTACGTGAAGAAGTTAAATCCCTCAAAGTTTTAGTCGGCGAACCCGCTCCGCCAACCCCTAACAAAATCCAACTTTAAAGCTTTAAATGCAAAAAAGAAGGAAAAGTTAACTCGTTGCTGGAGAACGAGCTATAAGCGCATTCACTGCCGCAACCAAAGAGTTGCATGTGCTCTGTCTAGCTTCAATGGATGTGTCTGTTTCAAGTTTCTCCAGTTCCTTATGCAACCTATCAGACTCAGCGTTTAAGTCCTGCTTTCGCTTCTCGTAATTGTCATGCATCTTGTCTTGTTCTGCAGAAAAGTTTTCAATTGCGATTTCTAACTCGTTTTTAGCCGCAGAAGTGTCTTTGTTGAGCTGCGCAAGCATCTCTGCTAAGCGTCTCTTTTCGCTGAACTTGAAAAAGCCCAGTTTAACCTCCTTTTGAGCTGCCAATGTTTCTTCAAGCTGGCGAATTTTGTTAGTTAACTGCTGCACTTCACTGTTGCGTTTATTGCTAAGTTCCCTTGTTTGCTCAGCGTAGTCTCGGTCGGCATCGGTAATTTTGTGGTTGATTTCATGGAGGGCTTTGGCTTCCTCTGTTATGTTAGCTTCCGCAAGTCTGTTCTGAGCCAACGTTGCTTCAATGTCTTGAAAGATTTGGGTACGTTCCTTTTTGAATTGCTCATCCACCTTTATAGCTGGATTAGATTCAAATTCCGAAACCACTTGGCGCAGGTTCACCAGCCAATCGTCATAGTACTGGCTAAAAGGAGATAATGCGAAAACTTGGCTGCCTAACCTGTTGATTCCACCCAACGTCCGCTCTGTAACCTCCTGAGAGGTAGCCTGCGGAGTTTCTTCTCGGAGGTATTTTGCTGGTTTTTTCGGTCTCTTCTCTTTGGTCTTTTTTTCGTGAGCGCTTTTTGTAGAAGTTCTGGTGCCGCTTTTGCGACCTGTTTGTGCTCTGAAACTCATAATCAAACCAGTGTGGGTAGGAAATATTTAAAGAGTGCCACACTCCACCACCGCATCCAAATAAAAAACTCCAAAAAAGGAGTAAGTTGCCTATTTTTTGTTGCGTTGCCGTGAACTTTTAGGTTTAGCCGCCTCGGTTGGGGCTGCTTGGTCTGTTTCTTTGGGTTTTTTGCGTCTAACTAAGAAAACTGCCGCTGCTACCGCCACAAGAGCCACAACGACTACTGCTGCGTACATTAATGTCGAATCCTCTGTGGGGGTTGATGTGGGGTTGGGCGTTGTATTCACAGGGGTAGCGCTTGGATTAATCACCGGCGCTGCACCAGTTAGAAGGGGCGCTTCTACCTGCACCAGCATCCTAAACGAAGAGATTTTTTCGCTGTCCGGAACAAGGGTTTGGTTCAAGTCAAAAGCCGGAACTTTAACCGTAGTTGTAGCTTGAGGCGCCAACGAAGCAATGGGGTTGACGATGTCGCCTGTTGCAACGACGCCGCCGGTAGAGTTGTAGTACGTGCCGAATACCATTACGTTGGTGGCGGTTTGGCTACCGGTGTTTTTTAGTACACAGTTTACCCAGTAGACACCGTCTTGGGGTGCTGGTGTTTGGCTTGTTATGAGTACGTCTTGGTACTGGTACTTGTCTGTGGGAGGCGCGTCATATATGGCTAGTTCTATGTTGCTGATTTGGTAGCCGTACCATGTGGATTGCCCGATGGATTGTGGATTAAATTCCATGTAGAAGCTTGATTTCTGTCCGGGAAGAATGTTGGTGGCTGACGCTAAACAGCCCGACGTTGCTTGGTCTCCGTCGGTGACGGTTAAGCTGCCTACTACGGTTACGTTGTCGATGATGTTTGCACCGTTATTCTGAATTTCTCCGACAACAACAATGTTTCCCAAGTTATCATAGTAGTAGCTGTAACTCAAAATTTTTACATCTTCAGTTTGCCCTGAAACATTACCTGATAACGTTAGGGTTAAACATGAAACTGCAAGTAAAACAACCAAGCATGCAACAAGCTTTTTCATTTATAGGGTCTCCTGATGGCTTAAGCGCAACAATGCTGGCTGGTCGTATAAAACTTTTTTCCAGATTTAACTCCAACACCAACTAACTCTTGGCGGCACAAAACTTAGGTGCTGCTCTCGATTTCTTCCCGGAAAGTTTCCTCAAGCATCTTTTTGCTTATCCCAATTTCTTCAGCAAGGTTCTTTGCCTGCTTAACGTAGGTGCGGAACAGGCTTTGAAGGATTTCGCTTTTTTCTTCCCCAGTTAATTCGGCTTCTTGGGCAAGGAGCAGGGCGAACCATTTGCCTAGGTGGGTGAGTTGGTAGGTTTTTATCCAGATGATTCTGCCTTCTTTGTCGTTTTTCTCCATGGCTTCGTTTAGGACGCCGAGTTGCGTCATGGTTTTGAGGTTTTCGATGATGGTTTTGTTGGAGTAGTTGAGTTTTTTGACTAGGTCTTTTTGGTAGATGTTTTTGCTTATGCCTTGTTTTAGGGAGAAGCGTAGGATGTCGACGCCTGCTTTGGAGCCGAATATTGCTGAGAGTATTTTGTCTTTCTTTTCTGATGGAAGAAAAACTACATAGGGATGTAACTTTTCAATCAAAGGCACCGCATCTAAACTCCATAGCAACAAGTCTACATTTAAGTTTATCGCCAAAAAAACCTAGCGCTCTAAACCGAAAATCCGCAAAAACCTTATAACAACTCAAACGCATCTTTGCCCCACAGGCGAATTACATGAAGTTTGGCTCCTTAACCTTCCAACCTCAAAAACCCAAAGGCTTCGACATCCACGTTTACCGCGTAAAACCCGAAACCGGCTTGCGCTTAACCCCCCAACCGGACATGGCAAGCAACATCGCCGTTTTCGCCGACACCCAAACCGGACAAGCACACCCCGACTGGATCTCGCAGTCACCGCTGGGGCCTGCAAAGTTTGGCAACAACAACTACAACCTCTACTGGAGCGTACTCTGTCCAACCCAGCCCGACTACTGCGAAGACCAACTCCACTACATCGCTGAAGTCGACCGCCAATCCAAAGGCATCTGGCTAAACAGCCAATACTTCGCTGACCATGGTCACTGCATCTGTCCCCGCTGCCAAGAGCTCCACAGAAAAAGCGGCATAGGCTGGGTTGAGTGGCGACGCAAAGTAATCTCTGACTACGTGGCGCAGATTAGGGATGTTGTTAAGGGAGAGTTGGTGCTGAGTTTGCAGCCTGACCCAGTGAGTTCGTTGGAACGTTATGGCGTTGACTTTGACGACTTCGCCAAATACGCCGACGTTTTAAACGTGGTTATGTTTAGCAAGAATTATGCTACTCCCTGGTACTGGGAGATGCTTGCAAGGGGCTTTAAGAAGATTCTCAAAAAACCGATGTATGTAACCCTCTACGTTTATGGCCCAGGCGACGCACCGCAAGACGTACCCACACCCTCCGAGTTGCTCACGGTAACAACACGTTGCGCCAGGGTGGGCGGCATTGACGGCTTTATCTACCTCTCCGACGGCGAAAAAGAAATGCTGGACTTCCAAAAAGCCGCTTACGAGAAGACAGAGTTGCGCCAGAAACTACGCAGTTTCGGTGGAGCACCCGTCGGGGAGTTCCTTGATTGGGTTGCGGGCTGGCAAAAAATCATAAAGTAACTTTTCCCCCTTTTCCACTATGTTTTTATGCACATCAACCGCTAACGTATTTGTGAGCAGTTGGGATCAATACGGTTGACTACATCACTTTTTTAGCCGACTTAGCAAAGGCAGCCGTAGCTTTATTTATAATAGTGGACCCCTTCGGCAACATACCAATCTTTATGAGTTTAACAGAAAAAATCAACCAGTCAGAACGCAAAAAAGTTTTCAACCTCGCCATACTGGTGAGTTTCGTTCTGCTGCTGATTTTCGCTTTTTTGGGGCAGGAAATCCTTTCGTTGTTCGGGCTCTCGATTTACAGTTTCGAAGTGGCAGGCGGCATACTGCTGCTCATTATCTCCATCAGAATCTTGGTTGTAGGCAGCAAAGAATCCAACACAGACCCCCCTGAAAGCATAGGCGTAGTGCCCATTGCCATGCCACTTCTGGTTGGTCCAGGCGCCATCACCACAACCATGTTTACCCTTCAAGAGTACAGCTTAGACAGCTACGGATTCGGCATCTTAATCGCTGTCTTAGCCGTGGTCATCGTGCTCTCGATTACCTGGGTCATCTTACGGTTTATGAACAGCGTCTACAAAGTGCTGGGCAAAACAGGGGCACTAGTCATTTCCAGAGTAATGGCTTTGTTGATTGCGTCGCTTGCAATCCAGTACATCCTAACGGGAATAACACATTACCTCGCCCTACCAGCTTAGCAGAAATGAACAGTCAATTGCCCTCTTAAATCAGACCAGCATACATCTTGAACTTGCGAGGCGCAGCCCCCGACCCTCGCTATGCAAAGCCGCTGCTTACCTCATAAATTCAAGTCAATGCTACTGCCGAGGCTTCATCCAGTCATGCGCATAAACCGCCGCCGCTCCGCTCTCAACTGCCCCAACAATTAACTCTGCAACATACTGCGCACTGTCAGCTTTCGCCCAAGCCTCTCGCTCCCCATCCTGAATCTCTTTCGACGCCACAGACGGGTCCTTGATGGTGTTTTTCTCAAAATCCGTCAAAGTAATGTAAGGATAAACCACCGAGACCGCGATGTTGTCCTCTTTTAGCTCCATCGTTGCGGTTAAGCTTAACTGCTAAAGAGCGGCTTTTAACGCGGAGTATGCGCCCATGTCTGGCAGCTGCATTAATGCTGTTCCGGAGCTGACGTTAACGATTGACCCGCCGCCCTCCATGCGCATCACAGGCACAACCTCTTTTACAGCCACCATAGGACCTGCCACATAAAGACTGAACAGGTACTGGAATGTGCAGTTGTTTATTCTCTCTACGGGTGCGTCGTAGCCTTGGCCCGCATTGTTGACTAAAATATCCACTCTACCATAGTGTCTCAAAACTGCTTTAACCATGTTGATAATGTCTTCTTCTTTAGACATGTCAGTTCTTACCGCAAAAGAGTCAGGAAGTTGTTTGCCGATTTCTTTGAGTTTATCTTCTGAGCGGGCAACCAACGCAACCTTGGCGCCTTTGGCTGATAAGAGTTTAGCGGTTTCCTATCCGATGCCCATTGAGGCACCTGTAACTATGGCTACTTTGCCTTGAACATCCATAAAAATCAGTCTTCAATTTAGAAACAGGTTTGGAAGGATAAAAACCTGCACTACGTCGTCTTCTGCTCTAGGGTAACTAAGTAAGATGGCAGCCCCTCGATACAGTGCACGTCACGACTCAAAAGAGCCTTTAACTCAAACCAAATCCGCACGTTAACCCCGATTTTTAACCGCTCAAGGTCCACTTGCAGCCGTTTAGTGCCCTCCACTCCTCGGCGGTCGAAATCCAGGAGCAAAACTACTTCCCCCGCGCCTGACGCTTCGATTTCGCTGATTGCCTCTAAAAAAGATTTGCCGCCTGCCTTAACCATCAAAACCTCGCCGTATACGCCTAAAGTTTTGAGGGCTTGGGCGTCTTTTTTGCCCTCCACCACCACGGGCTTACCTTTACCTGATTCCTCAACGAGTTTGGCTATGGCAAGCTGGATTTTTTCTAAGCGGTCTTTCTGGTGCGTAGACAATGCGTCTACCTTGTGATTTTTGCTTGCCTCACCGTTTCTAAGCAGTCGTTGGCTTCTTTGTTGTTGGCGAAGTAGATGCGGACGGGTTCGAGGATTTTTCCTAGTTCTGCGGCGACGCCGTTTTTAAGGTCCATGGGATGTAGTTTGCCCTCGCAGTAGCAGGCTTCAAGCTGAGCGAAGCCTTCGAAGGTGATGTTTCCGCCGAATTTGGCTGGGCGTTCAATTGTGAAAACAGGTTTCTCGTGGAATATTATGTATTTGCAGATGTCCATGATTGGGTTGTGTTTGACTGTTTTTTCTGGGCAAAATGCCTTGGACATTTTCTGCTTAATCTCTTCAGGCGTATCGTAGATGAATATGCATGTGTCAGGTTTGCTCTTCGACATCTTTGCCGACGCAATCGCTTCCCGTTCATGCCCTTCGGGGATGGGCCACATTGCGGGTTTCGCCAGGCCCTGCAGCAAGTGATGATGGATGCATACGGGTTTCCAGTAGCCGATTTTTTCGCCTATTTCGCGGGCGACCATGTTGGCTTTGCGTTGATCTAAGCCAAGCTGGCACATTTTCACGTTCATCTCGAAAATGTCCGCGACCTGCATTGGCGTGTATAGGTAGTCTGAGACGTAGTGGGCTTCGCCTTCTTTTCTGCCTGCGATTTCGAGCGTGCGAGTGGTGCGAGCGATGGTGAGTTCCTTAGCGATTCTCACCGTTTTTGCCCAGTAGTCTATGTCTTTGTATAGCTCGTCTGAGTAGATGAATTCGACTTTGTCGCCGGGCACGCCTAATGCGAGCCAGCTGTGGCGGAAGAGGTCAGCGGCTTTGCGGATGAGTTCGCGGTCGCCTCCGAGTTTGTTGTTTAGCCACGCATGCCACGTAGCGAGGAAAGCTTTGAAGTGGATGCCTGCTTCGGCGAAGTCTTTCATTTTGTAAGCGCAGATGACGCCTGTGCCGAGGTGCGCTAAGCCGGAGGGTTCCCAGCCGTTGTAGGCGATGGGGTGCTCTTCAGCTTCCAGAAGCGCTCGTAAATCGTCGGGGGTTACGACTTCTTCGGTTGGCGGCCTGCAGATAAGCTCAATTTTACGTTCTATATCCAATTCTCTCAGCTCAGTTTGTTGATAGCTAAATAATGGGCAGTTATTTAAGAACTTACTCAGCGACTTGGAACAGCAGCTAAATCCAAGCAGCTTTTATTTCTTTTACCCTCTGGAAATGGGGGTCGTCTGAAACGCAGACGGCGCTTAACATTTGTGCTGTTGCGGCGATTATGCTGTCGCCCATGGGTAAATCGTATTTGTGTCTGAATTCGGCGGAAATCCGGGCGATTTGGTCGTCAACTGACACTAACTCGAAGTCTTGTTTGAGGTAAGCGATTTTTAGTTTGGCGACTTCTCTGCCTTCGTTGGCTAAGGTGAGTTTGTATAGTTCGTGGATTACGATTGTTGATACAAATTTTTCTGGGCGCTTTTTTTCAAACTTTATTTTTTTCTTTAACGACTCGTCTTTGGAGTTGTAGAGCACATCGAAGAATCTGGTGTCATAAACGGCTTTACTCATCTTCATCCCTGAGCTTGTCAAGTTGTGCATTTAGTTCTTCAGCGCTAACGATGTCTGCGAATGCGCCCACCATGTCCCAAATTGATTTTTTAGGTTTGAAAAGTATCCCCTGTTCGGTGTCTACTACTTCGAGTCGGGTGCCTTCTTCTATTTTATATTTTCTTCTCAGGGCGACGGGTATGGTTGTTTGGCCTTTTTTTGTGACAACCACTTGGTTTGAGGCTTCAGTCGCTACGGCATCGGTTTCCAACTTAATTCCTCGTATTACATGAAATGTGTTCTTACTTCCTAAAAAGCCTTACATGACGAAGCAGATAGAACGGGGATAGTTGTTCGCGGGCGGTTTGTCTCCCGACGTAACCTAACACTTCACCTCACAGCTGAGCGTCGCTTTAAGCTTGGTGAAGCTCTCTCGGCGCGGGAAGTTGAGCCCGGCCCACCGTGTCCCTTGTTTGGGTGAATCCGCCATCACAGCATCAAGTTTACAGACTTGCGAGCATCCGTTGGGTCCGTCGTCAAGGGTGGAATTTGCCAGTGGGGAAACTATAAGAAACAAAGAAGCCCAGTTAAGCATTCCTATGCGGAGGCTGACACCACGTTTTGCGGGTGCCCCAAACGGAACTTTTGGATGTTTTCTATGGTCGTCTGCGTTAGGCGCTCAAGGGATTCTTTGCTGTTAAACGCACAGTGAGGCGTAATAACCACGTTGCTTAGCTGTAAAAGGATATGCGCCTCAAGCATAGTCGCCAACTGCTCCCGGGGCACATTATCCAGCAGCAACTGGGCCTCTTCGCGAATAAGCGTCTCCTCCTCCAACACGTCTAAGCCAGCGCCCCTAAGCCGTTTCTCCACCAACGCTTCGGTTAGCGCCTGCGAATCAATGAGCCCGCCCCGCGCGGTGTTGACGACCACAGCATTGGGTTTCATTAGGCGGATGGAGTCTTGATTTAGGAAATGATGGGTTTTGTTGGTCAGCGGCAAATGTAATGTGACTACGTCGGATTGTGCCAGAAGCGTCTGCCAATCCACATAGCGGAAACCCATATTTTGAGCTAAATCCGTTTTAGGGTACTTGTCAAACGCTAAAACTTCCATGCCGAAGCCTTTGGCGATGGCGATGACTTTGACGCCTATGCGTCCCGTGCCTAACACGCCTAAGGTTTTGCCGTTGAGGTCGAAGCCCTGCACGCCTTCGCAGGTGAAGTCGCCGCGGCGGCTTCGTTCGTAAGAGTCATGGATTCCTCTGGAGAGGGACAGAATTAGGGCAAAGGTGTGCTCTGCGACTGTGGTTTCTCCGTAGACGGGCACGTTGCAGACGATTATGCCCCGTTGTTTGGCTGCGGTGGTGTCGATGTGGTCGAAGCCGGTGGAGCGGGTGGTTATGAGCCTAGTTTTGGAGAGCTTGCTGATTAAATCTGCGGTTAAGTTGGAGTAGATGAAAACTGAAACTACTTCTGCATCTGCAGCTAAAGAAATGTTTTTTTCGTCGAGGATTTCATGGTGTAACGTCACCTCAAAGTCTGGTAAGCCGTTTTGGAGAAGCTGCTCTTCCCATGGTTGAACCTCAAAAAATGTCGCCTTCAAAATAATCGCCACAAAATAATACAATGAATAAGACGCAGTTAAAGTTAAGTAATTTGGCAACTTAACAATAAATCAGAAAGCGCTTTTGATGGTAAATAGATGGATATTGGCAAGACAGTTTACTTTGCTGACCGCCAAAGTTGGCGTGCGTGGCTTGCAGAAAACTATGATAAAGAAAAAGAAATCTGGCTGATTTATCCAAAAAAGTGCAGCGGCAAACCGCGCATACTCTACAACGACGCCGTGGAGGAGGCGCTGTGTTTTGGGTGGATAGACAGCACGGCTAAACGCATTGACGAGGTAAGTTATGCGCAGCGGTTTTCTCCGCGTAACCCAAAAACGTCTTACTCGGAGGCAAATAAACAGCGCCTAAGGAAGCTTGCTAATGAAGGTAAAGTTATTCCCTCAGTTATGGCGGCTATTGAGGGCTGGCTAGTGGAGGAATTCATTGTTCCGTCCGATGTTTTAGAAAAACTAGAGGCTGACCCTGAAGTTTGGAGAAACTTTCAGAACTTTTCTGACTCTTATAAACGCATTCGAATTGCTTATATTGAGGGTGCAAGAAATCGCCCGGAACAATTTCAGAGGCGTCTGCGTCACTTCTTGGAGATGACTGCAAAAAACAAGCAGATTGGATTTGGCGGAATACAGAAGCATTACTAAGAGGTGGGGCCGGGGCCGAGATTTGAACTCGGGCGAAAGGCTCCACAGGCCTCTATGCTACCAAGCTACATCACCCCGGCCACAGAGTTTGCCTCGCTAAAGATGTAGCTTCTGCTACGAAAAGAACAGCCCAGATAATAAGTTTTGTCGTCTCCTAAATTAACTAGAAAAGTTTCAGTTATTTTGTGGCGTCGGAAGTTGTTGGTTGGCTCCAAAGGCTTTTACGTTGAACTACTAAATACAGTGGGCGGGGACACTCTTGGACAAAAACGATATCATTATGTGCCAACTGCTTCTCACAAACTCACGTATATCTTACCGTGAACTCGCCGAGAAACTCGATTTATCAGTAACCGCGGTCCATAAACGCATCCAAACCCTAATCGACATGGGCGTCATCCGCAAATTCACCGCCAACCTCAGCATAATCGCCCAGAACGCCATTCACATATTCATTTACGGCGCCAGTAAAACCAGCTCAATCCCCAACCTTAAACCCAAACTCCAGCAGCACGGCTCCATCTACTGGCTTGCCGTTGCAGGTGGAAACATACTCTACATAGGCGCTTTTCTGCGTAACATCGCCGAGTTGGATGGGCTGGTGAAGTTTGTGCGGGAAACCGCTGAAGTGCCTGAACCCACAGTCGCCATCACGGGGTCGCCTATTCCGCCTGGTATGCTTAATTTGAAGTTGCAGACTAAACTCTGCGAATTAGACTACAAAATAATCCGGTCTATGAAGGATAACTCTCGCAAAGCCATCGCTGATATAGCTGAAGAAACAGGTGTGTCCGCCAAAACCGTCCGCCGCCGCCTTTCTTATATGCGTAAGAATTTCCTTATCCAGTACTCTATTGAGTGGTACCCTGATGAAGCAAACGACATCGTAAGCATTTTCCAC
The DNA here is from genome assembly GCA_963716035.1 of uncultured archaeon. Lineage (GTDB taxonomy): Archaea > Thermoproteota > Bathyarchaeia > Bathyarchaeales > Bathycorpusculaceae > Bathycorpusculum. The sequence continues at coordinate 1,413,563 of OY970286.1, forward strand.
GTCAGGTTCAAAGACACCGCCCACCCCAACGCTGCCAACCTTATTCTGCAAAAATACTATCCCAACGCCTTGTTTTTTTGGAGTTTCACAAACATCTCCAACAGCTACATATTTATGGTTTGGACTCCGACGAGTAAGAATCTGCGGGAAATCCGGGAAGCCTTCGAAGCTGAATCTTCCATCCAGTCTGTGGCGCCAAACGTCATTTACACGGGCTACATTTACCCCACTTGGCGAGACGAACTCCCCTAACTTGGTTAAGTATAGGCGAGTTTTATGTTGCCATTAGCCGTCATTAACTGAATAGCTAAAGCGCCTTCGCCCGCGGAGGTTGAGGCTTTTAGGCGGGTTGCGGATTGGGTGGATGCAGTCAGCTGGATACCTTGGTAGCTGATGTTGCCGTTTCCGACGCTGGCAACCACCGAGAAAAGCGTGTTTTGCGGTAAGTCTACGTTTATGTTTCCGTTCATGCATGTTGCATCTATGATTTTGCCTGCCCCGTCGTCGGTTAAGGTTATGTCGCCGTTCATGGTGGATACACCGAGTTTAGCGCAGCTCAGTTGAGGTTTGACTATGTTTCCGTTCATGGTCACCAAAGTTAGGTTGTACTGGCATGATGTTGGTAGTTTGAGTAGGAGGTCGGCGGAGTAAAGCGTTGAGGAGGGGTCGCCGCTGTTTTGGGCGCTGGTGACTAGTGTGGTTTGGGTGTCGGTTTTTGTTTCGTTGTTTTTTATTTGCACGTCGGTTAGGTGTCCCGTTGGGTTTTTGATGGTATAGGTTACTTCGATTTGGCTGCCGCTTGTAGGCTGGATTTGGATGTTGCCGGTGAAGGTGTCGGCGTTAATCACTACGTTCTGGTTTGGCGTGTATGTGGCTGTGTTGATATGTGTTTCAAGCGTGGGGTCAACGTAGAATATGCCTAACTCTAAAAGTATGACTCCGGCTGCTAAAACAACTACGACTATTAATGCGATTTTGGCTGAGGTCTGCATGGGGAGGTTTTCCTTTGTGTACTGTGGTTTCATGTTGTGGGTGCCTTTAAGATTTCCGCTTAACCCTACAGTTTCACCGGGTCCTTTTCCTTAACCTACATGCTTACAAAAGGAACTTTTAACGCCCAAAAAATGCCCTTTTCTCAATTTGGGGGTAAACATGAAACTAAATCCACACATGCCAATCTACAAGTCAGGTGCGTAACTATGTTTCGTGGTTACTTAAAACAAAAATCAACAATAACAAAAAACCAACAACAAGGAGAAAACCCAACATGAGTGAACAAGCCATAACAATCAACAACCTCACCAAAAAATACGAAGACAAACTGGCACTTAACAGCCTCAACCTGCAGGTCGCCAGAGGAGAACTCTTCGGTCTTTTAGGTCCAAACGGGGCAGGCAAAACCACCACAATCAGCATCATATGCGGCTTAATCAAGCCTACCAGCGGGTCAGCCCAAATCTGCGGTTACGACATAGAAAAAGATGCTCAAAAAGTTAAGGAGCAAATCGGCGTATGCATCCAAGAAACAGCCATCTACCCTTACCTCACGGGCAAAGAAAACCTGGAGCTTTTCGGCAGCCTCTATAAGATGGATAAAAAAGCCATCCGTGAAAGAAGCAAGATGCTTCTCGATAAAATGACGTTAACTGAAGACGCGAAACGTGTCACTGCAAAATATAGTGGCGGTATGAAGCGGCGGCTAAGTCTTGCATTGGCGTTGATCCATGATCCTCCAATAGCGTTTCTCGATGAACCTACTGTTGCTATGGATCCCCAGAGTCGTCATGCTGTGTGGGACTTTGTTAAAGAACTAAAAGCAAGCGGCAAAACCGTCATTCTCACCACTCACTATATGGAGGAAGCTGAGGCACTCTGTGACCGAGTTGCCATCATCGACCACGGTAAACTCATTGCACTAGGTACACCTAAAGAACTCATCGCCAAGAACAACGTGAAAAACCTTGAAGACCTCTTCATAGCTTTAACGGGTAGAAAGATGCGGGAGGAACTCTAAATGAACATGCAACGCGTTGCCGCTTTAACCAAAAAAGAGCTCAAGAAATGCGTTCGGGAACCTGCTGTTTTGTTCATGATTTTCCTATTCCCTATAGTGTTCGTCGTCGTGTTTGGGGCGTCGTTTGGAGGGTTTGGTGGTTCAGCTCAGGCGAACTATCAAATTGGCGTCGTCAACTATGACGGCGGCAGTAACTCTCAGATGCTACTCGATTCGCTGTCTGCAACAAAAATCGTCACCGTCACCAGCTACGCCGATAACACAACTGCGCAAGCAGATTTGAGTCAGGGAAAAATGCAGGCGCTAATCTTGATCCCGGACAGTTTTAGCGGTAGCATCAGCAGCTACTATGCCAATCCCGCAGACGCAACACAATGGACCAACAGTACCCTGAAGCTGTATCTTGACAAGGGCAGCCTAGTCGCAACCCAAGCTGTGCCTCCAATCATTGAGCAAACCGTCGCAGCCCTGTTCAATCAGCATCAAGCTCAAAACCCCATCCAACTCTCCACCGCACAACTCGTGGAAGTTAAGCAGGCATCCGCATTGGACTTCATTGCACCCGGCATGTTCACGTTCGCCTCAATCTTCCTCATCATGATGGTTGCACAGAGCTTTACGCAGGATAGAGAAAACGGCATGATGAAACGCATTCGAATCTCACCGATATCCGCCACAGAATTCATGACCAGCTTGGTTCTCTCTTACGCGGTCATCGCGCTGATTCAGGCAGGCATCCTGTTTGGCGTCACCTACGCCTTGGGCTTCCGACCAGACGTTAATGGAGCAGCATACGCATTCACCTTCGTAATGGTCCTCATATTCAGCGTCAGCAATATCGGCTTCGGCTTAATCACCGCCACCATCGCCAAAACAAGCAGCGCCGCCACGGGCTTAAGCTTCCTCTTCGTGTTGCCCCAACTGTTCCTCGGAACATTTGTCAGCAACTCACTCGCAGGCGCCGCCCAGTCAGCCAGCCTAATCGTACCAAGCCACTACGTCACAGACGCATTAACATCGCTGTTCCTACGCGACGCCATAACCAGCGCAACAGTACTCATCGACTTCGGCGTGGTTTGCGCATCATGCATCGGCATCCTGGCAGTTGGCATAGTGCTCTACGGAAAATACTACAAAATCTAAACTTCCCCACCCCTTTTTTGTTTAAAGTTCCCTTTTTCCCTATAAGGGGTCTTTTCTTAGGAAAATCGGTAATTCAGGCTTTGATGATAGTTTATTCATTTTGTAACCGAAAACTACCATCCACATGCTTATGCAAAGGGCAGAAACAAGGTCAGGTATAGCCAACCCCCCAGCAGGTTGAAATAAGATTAAAAGCAGCCATGGAACCAAAAATATAATGCTCAAGATAAATGTGAACACCGCCAGCCACCTTTGTTTTACCTGCCAAAACCCTACGGCAAAATTACCTAAAACGAGGATCGAAAAAACAAAAAATGCGACTGCGGCGATATTGAGTAGCCATACAGTTTGCGAAAAGATGGCGATGGCTATCAGCGCAATACAGGCACCGGGAAAAAATAAGACTCCGCCTAAAGCTCTGTTGATAAGGCGAGGTTTGCCAGTGGCAGAGCGAATTTCATAAAAATGCACCGCTCTATACATGCTTGCTGCAAAGACGAGTCCTAAAATCCCGCTGGCTATCAAGCCATAGTGAAGATTGCTGAGGTGGCGCCTGGTATGGTGCTTAAAATGCTTAGGAAGTCACTGGTCAACTTGAATTGAGGGGCAGAAAGAATTGATAGAGAAACCGACGTGAATACGATAAGGGGCGCCAATATTCCGCATACACCCGATATTTTTAGCCAGGTGATGGGTTCTTGTTCCAAATGATTTCTCTCCAAACTAACTTGTGCTGTCCCGTTTTATAATTTGCTTTATCAACAAGCGCTACACTCGGGGGGGTTTTTGCTTAAACGTGCTATATTTAACAGCGTGTATTGCTTTACTTTGTAAGGTTGATTAGCTTGGTTGATGCTTGGCGTGAACCCTACCACATCGTAATCGAAGTGGAGAACAAAGATTGCAAAATGGTCGGCAAACTCAATACCTTAGGCTTCAAACACCTAAAAGTCGTCGACGTAAGAAGCAGCAGAAGCGGCAGCGTACGCCACCTCATGGATTTAGGCGAAGACCAAGCCAAAAAAGTCCCAAAGGAACTCGCCGCCAGAGGCCACGTGGAAGGCAAATCTGCGGTTTGGCTGGAAAGCGAAGGCTGCGGCGTCTGCAACACCATTCTTGCCCATGATGCTTTTTTGGTTTCGGGCAAAAGCATGCAGGACAACATCATCACTTACAGTTTCATGGTGCCCACGCATGAGGCTTACCGGGGCATAATTGAGGATCTTGAGACGTCTGGGCATAAGGTTGTGGTGCGCAAGGTAGGCAAGTTTGAGCAGCAAATCGACGTGTTAACAGAGAATCAGGAGAGAATTTTCTGGTTAGCGATGAAAAGCGGGTTCTTCGATTACCCGCGCCAAATTGGCATGGCGGAACTCGCGGCGAAGTTGGGCATTAGCTCCGCGACGCTGTCCGAGATACTGCGCAGAGGCACACGACGCCTGCTTGAACACTACTTTAAGCACGAACTTTAAACAGCCAATCAGCACCGCGACTGCAGGATTGCTCTACAACCCGCCTCAACCAACAAGCAACCCGCCTCAGACGCAGCCACAAAAACAGATTATTCTGCTTTGAGTTTTAGAAGATGCTGTAGTAGGCAGCAACCCTCTTCATCTACTCTATAAAAAACAGAAAACCGCCAAAAAGGGTGAAATTAGAGGTAAGCTTCGGTTACGTAGCGGCGCATCATGCGGTGACTGTTAAAAAAGTACGCAACTTTACCAATAGAGTTCTTCATCATCTGCACCCATTCGTCTCTGCGGTCATAGAACATAGGTGTAATAATGTATTCCAGTTTGTTGTAGAGATCCTCAAGCTCAGTTGCGAAGCAAACATTGTCGGTAACGTTTTCGTTGGGTCCAGGCCCAATTGCCCAGCCAGTAATGTTCTCAATCCAGCCTTCAATCCACCAGCCATCTAAGACGCTGAAGTTTATGACACCGTTGTGAGCTGCCTTCATGCCGCTAGTGCCAGACGCCTCCATAGGCCGCAGCGGATTATTAAGCCAAACATCGACACCGCCAACCATCTTCGCAGCAATATCCATATCATAGTTCTCCAAGTAAGCCACTTCAACCTCACCGCGTAACTGCCGGCTGTAATCATATATTCTCTCAATTAGTTTTTTGCCTGCTTCATCTCTTGGGTGTGCTTTGCCTGCAAAGACAGCTTGAATCTTATGCTTTTTACTAATAGCACGCAAACGGTCAAGGTTCGAGAAAAGCAGAGTCGCCCGCTTATACTCAGTTGCACGACGTGCAAAGCCCAACGTGAAGACATTGTGGTCGAGTTTAACCTGCGAATTCTGGTTAACATAGTCAATTAAGAGCTGTTTTTGTTCTTGATGCGCCTGCCAGACTTCGCCGTCTGGAACCAAATCTACCTTTGCTAAAAAGTCTGGTTCGATTGCCCAGCCCGGAAGATATTTGTCGAAAAGGCGACGGAAAGCGACCCCGGTCCATGTGTAGGAGTGAACGCCGTTGGTTATGGCGTGGATTTCGTAGCCTGCAAACATTTTTGCAGAGATTTCTTGATGACGTTTCGCTACGCCGTTAACATAGTTGCTTAAATTCAACGCTAGACACGTCATGTTTAGGCGTTCCTGTCCACCATAATCTTTGAGTGTGGCTAAATCGACGGTTTCGAGAATCTCTCGCACAAGGTCATAGCTGAATTTGTCGTGTCCCGACTCCACTGGAGTGTGAGTAGTGAAAACACAGAGTTCCTTAACTTTCTCTTCATCCATGTCGAATTTACGCATCAACTCAACAGCGAGAAAGCTGCTGTGGCCTTCATTCATGTGGTATTTTCGTACGTGAAAACCCAACGCGTCGAGCATGCGGACGCCGCCGAAACCCAAGATAGCTTCCTGTTTTAGGCGGTAACGTTCACTTCCGCCATAGAGGTAATAGGAGATTTCACGGTCTTGCTGCTCGTTAGCTTCAAAGTCTGTATCAAGGAAAAGGACTGGAACTACACCGCCAGTAACGCTTTGGTACTTGAACAGCCACGCCCGAACTTTAACGGTCCGACCCTCAATTTGGACGTTAACCTCGTTGGGCAACAAAGTCATCTGCTGCTCTGGGAACCATTCGTTTGGCAATTCGCTTTGCCTGCCCTCAGCGTCAAGTTTTTGGCGGAAATAGTTTTTTCGGCTGATTAAAGTAACCGCTACAAGGGGAAGCTTCAAATCAGCACTTGATTTAATTGCGTCGCCCGCCAAGGTGCCTAAACCGCCTGCGTAGGTGGGTATGGCGCTGCTTAAGCCTACCTCCATTGAGAAATAAGCTATTTTTTGACCTTTCAAAACGCCTTGAAGTTCATTAACTTGCATTTTCTAGTTTTCCCCTTGAAGTTCGTTCCTGGCGCCTTCTTACCAAGCGCATAAAGTTCTGTTTACCTTGTGGTTGCATGCGTTTAATATCTACTTTTCCATAACTAAACTCATACCCTTCCCAAGCGAAAGAAGCATAAGTCAAAACGCTGGAAAAGAACCTTAAAATTTAAGGAAGGGGGCGAGTGCCCAAAATCACAGAAACGGTAATGCTCTGTCCGTTGCGAATAACTGTCAAGTTGAGAGTGTCGCCGGGCAAGGTATGCTCTTCAAGGTAGCTGGCTAAGTCATCATTATTCTTTATAACTTGGCCGTTCATGCCCACAATTATGTCGTCAACTGTTAGTTTACCATCACAGGGTCCACCCCGCACTACAGAAGCGATTCTCCAGCCATAAGTTACACTTGAACCTATGTCCTTTGCCGCATAATAGTTCATGTCATTGCCAGTTACTCCCAAATACGAGTGCCCCGTAAAAGTGCCCTTAGCCAACAAAGATGGCAACTCCTTTAAAATAGCGTTAGAAGGAATCGCGAAGCCTAATCCTTGAGAGTCAGACACAATAGCAGTTGTTATGCCTACGACGTTTCCCAGTGAGTTCAGCAGTAAGCCGCCTGAGTTGCCGGGATTTATGGGCGTGCTGGTCTGGATTACGTTGGCAATAGCGTAGCCGCCTGCAGTGTCCTCGGTTATGCTTCTTCCCGTTGCACTCACTATACCTGTGGTCAAGGAGCCAACTAAACCGTAGGGGTTACCGATGGCTATAACTGGTTCACCCACCTGCAATGTCGAGGAACTCACGATGGTGACGGGTTTGAATTCGTGATTGCCATTAACAGAGACAACTGCCAAATCCGAGTAGGGATCAGTGCCTAAAACAGTGGCTGGGTAACCTTTGCCATCTGAGAAAGTAACGCTAAGAGTAGTGGTGCCCTCTACTACGTGGTAGTTAGTTACGACTACATCCATACTGCCGTACCGATAGACAAAACCAGAACCTTGTACACCGCCGTCTTTGGTTTCGCCCTGTATCAACACTACAGAGTCCTTGAGGTTAGCGTACAAATCCACAAGCGACGTACCGTTTTGCAGCACCGTTATAGTCTGATAAGTCATGTTCTGCGTACCCTGCAAAACCGAAACCTTGTTCTGCAAATCCCCAACCTGCGTAGTCAAATCGTTCACTTGCCGATAGTTAACGTAGAACAGGAGTAACCCGCCTACAAGCAGTCCAGCGACAAAAAGCAAAATTAACACGCTGGCGGACGCTTTCGCTGTATTGTTAGAGGTGTACATGCACTTGTGCCTAGAAAAGGATTGCTAAATAAGAAAATAAGGGTTGCTATACTCGACGGTCAATTAAATCGAGCGCGCCAGGACCCGTTCCAATCAAAGTAACAGGAACACCCGTGCGAATTTCAACCTCTCTTACAAACTCTTTAGCGTCCTTAGACAGATCATCGAATTTACGAGCACCCTTGCAAGCAGGGTAAATCACATCAAGCTTAGTCAAGGCAGCCTGAGTTGCACCGTTGATTTTAGCGGTTTTCTTGGCTAACTCAAAGTTGAAGGGTGCACTGCGGCGGTCCCGACCAGTCCCAGCAGCAACTTCAAACCAACCGCGCTGCTGCGCTTCTTCCTTAGTGATTTCTCCAGGCAAGGGACCTGCACCGACACGTGTGATAAAAGACTTGTAAACTATGATCACATCATCTACACGCGTGGGGCCGATGCCTGCTTCAGAGGCAATTGCTGAGGCTCCAGTATCCCTACCTGTAACGTAGGGGTAACCGCCGCTCAAAAACAGCGACAACATAAACCCTTGAGTGCCTTCAAGGAGGACACTTTTACCTTGGTCTAAGCCGTCGTTGACTTCTTGGATTTGATCACAGAGGAAACTTTGGAGTTCAGGCATATCTTTAGCGAGTTTAGCCGTGCGTCTAACACGTTCTTCTAAGGCGGGTCCAACACCCCAACCAGTTGTACCTATGCCTTTGTTAACAGCGGAGGCTTTGTCCTGATCGCTGTGTTTCTGCTCAATTATGGAGGCGTTTTGGTCAATGCCGACTCGTTTTGGGTCGACTTTAGTTAATTCAAGTTCTTTCTGGAATTGTCCGATATGGACATTTGAGCCTGCGGCAATAAGAAGCCGAGTGTGCGGGTTTATGAATGCCGCGGGAACCATGTGCAATGCATATTTGGTGTTTTCATACCAAATAGTGTGGGCTGCATTAACTGAACCGGTTCTGACGCAGAAGTCAAGATTGTCTTTAAGGGCTAAATACGAGATGATTTTTCCTTTGCCTTCGTCTCCCCAGAAGGCTCCAACGATTACTGCGCAAGGCATATCTGTTTCCCCTGCTTAGTCAGTTCAAGAATTATTTAAAGGTGTAGGGCTCTTCTTTGGAGGTTTCCTATTTAGTGTCTGTTTTGTTATTGTCTGTCATGAGTGCAGCTAAACGGTAAGTAACGTATGCGGAGAAACTGCGTATGCCCCTTTTAATGGCGTACTCGTCTTTAACTTTGAGCCATTCATTAAAAAAATAATCATAAACTTCAGCCTTAACAGTGATGGTTTTATAGCCTTTCTTTGGCATAATGTTCCCCTATTTTTATAGTATCCGAACGTACATTTATTTAAGGTTTCACAGTGCATCCCATTTTTACCGTTAATTATATATTTATAAAAGTACCGTACTGTACGGATGAAGATAGTTAACGAGGAGCCTACAGCGTGCCAAGAAAAGGCTACAAATGCATCACAGTAACAGACAAAGTCCACAAAGACATCAAACAAAGAGCACAAGAAAAAAACCAAACCATAAAAGAATACATAGAATACCTCCTATCAACAGACCAAAAAACCAAAGGTGAAAAATAACTTGCCCATAAAAGTCGTCCAGTCAAACGACAAAGTAGCAGAAGTACAATTCATTTGCGACAAATGCGGGCAGCCAACCCACACAAGCCTCATCCCGAAAAAAGCCGTCGAAACCAACCAGAACCGCCAAATTACCTGCTACCGATGCAAAAAGATCGCGGCACAATAGTTTACCTGCGACGCCTAAATCGACGCTCATGCGCTTCGGCATCAATCACTTCAAGCAGCTTAACAACCCGTTTTCCCTTAACAGCTTTCTCCTGGTCATTAATAGAGGCTCGACACTCACAGATTGTGTCAAGCACAACACCTTTATCAACATCCACTATGACGGGGTAAACCCGGCATCCAGAAGGCCTAAATGCGTAAACCCCGCATCGCCGTTTATCTAAATCATAAAGCACACAGTAACCATCACGGTTCTTAAGCGTAGCATAACCTTGCTTGTCAAATAGGGCAAAATCCCGCACAATATAGCCTTTTTTTTCTAAGCGGTTAATGTCCTTTTTTGAAAGCAGCATCTCGGTTTCAGTGCAACAGACGCCACAATGAGAGCAGTCCATAACGCAAAGTCAATTCTGCGGTATTTCAGCATTACCAAAAAACGTGTTTAAGCAGGGCTCTTGAGAACGTTAATGTTTAGCATTTCGGCGTAGGCTATATTTCTGAGCGGGATTCGGCTGCCTTTCCGGTTTGAAAGGTGATATTCAATTAGACTGTTGTTTTTTCCTGAGACCTTGTGTAGTTTTGTCAGGTGCACGTTTACGATTACTGCCCCATCTTTTAGGTGCAGGTTCACGTTTTTTCCCAGATAGGATTTTGCGCTGTTTGCGCTGAAGCTCTCCATTTCACCATTCCCCGTCCTGGTCAGCGATTTTGCTCCAGCATTGGGCACAAATAGGTAGCGTTTCGCCTCTCATTTGAATATAAAGTTTGATGTTTTCACTTTTGCAGTGACCATCCCAAGGGTTTCTGCAGTGCTCAACTGTTTTTTCCATACTTCTTCCTCACCAGAGATTTAGCGTTTTTTGCTTTTAAGCCACCTGCTTAAACTACCCGCAGAGGCGGGGGAGGGGTAGCTGAAAGTAAAACCTAAATACCCAACAAGCCAGAAGTAAATCAGGGATTCCAATTGGAAACTCTTCTCTTAATTGCTACGGCTTCACTATTAACCCAAATAGTAGTCTTAGCCTTACTCATCGTTGGTTACAATTTTAAACGTAACCTTCAGTACCGCAAACACGGGGCAACGATGGCTGCCGCCGTCGTAATGCATGCCGTATCCATCCTCGCCGTAATGATTCCGTCTTTCTTCAGCATCATATCAATAAACGCCGTGTTGCCCGAACCGCATGACTTGGTGTACTCGCTTGGAGCCATCCACGCGGTAGCTGGAATTTCGGCGTTCCTTTTGGGGGTCTGGCTGGTGGCGGCGTGGCGTTTTAGCAAAAACGTGCAGGGATGTCTTAGACGCAAAAAATTCATGCTCGCCACATTGGCGGTGTGGTTTACTGCAGTGGGTTTAGGATTTGTTTTGTTCGCTATTTTCTATGGGCCCCTACTTTAGGGCTGCAATTCTACAATTTCAGGCGTAATCGAGTCTTTGGTCAGTTTCAGTAGTCCCAAAGTTAGTTTGCCCATAACTGAGTGAGTTACGGTTGGGCTGCCTGGGTTTATGTAAAGAGTTTTTCCTTCCCACCTAATGTCGGCGGTATGTGTGTGTCCGTACACGAAGACGTCAAAACTGTGTTCTTTTACCAGTTCACGCATGCGGCCAAATCCAAACGTTATATCTGGGTCATGCATGACGCCGATTTTCCAATCAAAAACTCTTAGCGTGTTAAGTCTCGGTAATGCACCTACGATATCCATGCCGTCCATGTTGCCATGCACCGCTAAAACAGGCGCAAACTGCTCCAACTCGTCTAAAACGGCTAACTCGACAAGGTCGCCGGCGTGGATTATGTAGTCGACTTTTTCGAAGACTTCAAAGATTTTTTTAGGTAGGCAATGCGCTTTTTTGGGGATGTGAGTATCGGAGATTAAGCCTATGGTTTTGGTTGCTTTTAGAGTGGGGGGTTCTTTACCGACTAGTGCCGTTCCGCTAAACATAGGGGTGCCTCTTGGTTGGGGCTTGCTTAAAACATAGGTTGATGTAAATAAAAACAGTATGTTCAAAAAACAAATAGAAGAGGGTTAGGTCATGAAGCGTTTTACGGTTTCGTAAAAGATGCTCACACCAAACACCAGGTTTTTAATGCTTAAGCGTTCGTCTATGCCATGCATGCGTTTCTCGTATTGGTCGTTGGGTTCCTCGGGGATTACCGGGTGGAAACCGTAGCATATGCTGCCTGTTTCACGGAAAAACCGCGAGTCCGTGCCACCGGTAGTTAATGTGGGGGTTAAGCCGCAGTTCGGTTCATACTCCTTGAGCACTTCAGTTATGGCGTTGTAGAGCGGGGTTTGAGTAGTGGATTCGTTGCCGTCGTGCATCTGAAGAATTTCATAACTTATTTTGCCTCCATCAAGCGGGCTTAGCATAGATTTGATTACGGCTAAGGTTTGATCTATGCTTTCCCCTGGCAATACGCGGCAGTCGAAGGTGACTTCGCATTCTGATGGGATTATGTTTTCTTTTACGCCGCCATGGATTATGGTGGGGGTTATGGTTGTGCGGGTTCTGGGCCAAGTTTCTTCTGCCAGCGCCCGGTCCTTCTGTGCCAGTTCCTCGATTATTTGGTCGCTTTGAGCAGGGTTGGCTAGTAAACGGGTGATGGTTGGTTCCAAGTCTGGGTTTGTCTTGGCTACCTGTGTAAGGAACTCTTTGAGTGTTGGAACGTAGATTGTGGGGGGCTGGTAACTGCTTAGGGTTGTTATGACTTTGTTTATGCGTGCTATGGCGTTGTCTGCCATATTGGGGGTTGAGCCATGCCCTGGGGTGCCTTTGGCTTTTACTTTAAACCACAAGATACCTTTCTCGGCGGTTTGTATGGGAAAAACGTTGCGTCCGTTTTGGGGAAAAGCTGTTCCACCGCCTTCGTTTAGGATGTAGGGGCACCAGATTTTGTCTTTGTGGTTGCGGAGCATGTACCCTGCACCTTCTTCCCCGCCTCTTTCTTCGTCAGCTGTTGCAGCTAAAACCACGTCGCCTTTTAGCGGTATTTTATTTTTCTTGAGCAGCTGCAGGGTTATGACTTCGACGGCGGTCATTCCTTTCATGTCTATGGCGCCTCTGCCGTAGACGAAGCCGTCTTTGATTTGGCCGCTGAAAGGGTCAACGGTCCACTCTTGAGGGTTGGCTGCGACGACGTCTAGGTGTGATAGTAAGAGCAGGTTTGGTTTTTGTCCTGTGCCGTTTAGGCGAGTTATTAGGCTGCCTCTACCGGGAGCGGACTCGTAGATTTCGGATTTAAATCCGTCTTTAGACAAGTAGGCTTCTATGAAGCGCGCTGCATCGGTTTCGTTGCCTGGTGGGTTGGTTGTGTTTATCTTTATGAGTTCAGAGAGGAACTGTGTGACTTCTGATTCAATATCATTTAAAATTTGAATAGTCATTATTTCTGTTGCTCCACAACATTTTTAGGTCTTTAAGGGTTTTAAAATTATCTATTCAATTAGCTCATTGTAGCTGGGTGAAATTTTTGATTATTAAACATGTAGGTTTATATAGTGTGTCAAAACTTGCTATTGAAGAAAAAATTGTTCATGAGTTGATCTAAAAATGAAAGAGCTAAAACCAATTGACTACAAAATTCTGTTCGAGCTCATGAAGGACTCACACAGAAGCGATCGACAATTAGCCAAAGCCCTAGGTGTTTCTCAGCCGACCGTAACACGCCGACGCGCTATGCTTGAAGAAAACTTTATCGAAGGATACACAGTTATTCCCAAGTTCGGCCAAATCGGTTTTGAAATCGCAGCTATCACCTTCCTAAAGAGCAAGCTAAAGTACGAGACCGGAGACGAGAAAACTGTGGCTCTGCAAAAAATGAAAGAATGGTTCATGAAGCAAACCAACGTTATCTTAGTTATGGACGGACGAGGTATGGGCTGGGATACAGTGTGCATTTCTCTGCATGAGAACTTTGCAAGCTTTGCTGATTTCATAAGGGCGCATGATTCTGAACTATCCGACTGGGTTGTTGAAAGCCAAACATTCAATGCAGACCTCAAAGGCGGTATAGTGATCAAGCCGTTCCACCTCAAGTATCTTGCATCATCAAAGCAGCAATAAACAATTTTTTAACTCCTTTCCTAAAATTTTATTTTTTTTTGGTAAATCTGCCTGAAAGCTTGGAACTCTAGAACTGGTATACAAGCGATCGGTAAACTGCTCTTTAGTCTGAAGCATTCGAGTTAGCTTTTTTCTCGAACAGTTTATATCAAACAAAATATCTAGAATATTTGGTTTATAGGTGAAATATTATGAGCAGTGAACCCTTCCATGTAACCGATTCGAACTTTGAACAAACCGTCAAAAGTAACAAACTGGTCCTTGTGGATTTCTGGGCAAACTGGTGCGGACCCTGTCGAGCCCTAGCCCCAACAATCGCGGATATAGCTAAAGAATACAGCGGCAAAGTGCTAATCGGCAAACTCGACGTGGACGAGAACCCTGAAACCGCGGAGAAATTTCAGGTTTTCAGTATCCCAACCATGATTGTATTCAAAGACGGCGTCGAAGTTGATCGCCTCGTGGGCTTATGCCCAAGGACCCGGATCACCGAAGCTTTGACAAAACAACAGTAAAAGGCTAAGCGTTTTATGCGCTTTTCATTTTTTCATACATTTTCTCAAATGTCCATCGGATACTGGATTTGAGCTCTTTTAGGCGTTCTTCGTCAACGTTTTTTATGATGATTTCTCGGATTAATTCGCCTTCACGCCCGATATTGTAACTAAACATTTTGTCCGGCGTTAACTGTCCCAGGCGGACCAACTCCTTGTCTTTTTCCTGTATTTTCGCAAAAACTTTCTCTACCAAAAAGTTGCTGAAAGGGGGCGTGTTGACGCTAAAGTTTTTGCTCTCGTCAGGCATGACGTGAATTACGTTTTTGTCGAAGTACATGAGTGCGAGGGGTTCCTCTGCCATGGTTTTTAGGGGGATGACGGTTTCGTTTTCAACTGATGCTACGGCAGGTGCAGCAGCGGGCGGCGGCGCTGGGGCTGGTGCAGGTTGGGGTTTAGGCGTTTCAGCGGCGGGTTTGGGCAAAACAACTTCTTTTGGCATGGGTGTTGATTGCGCTGCGGGGACCTCTTTTATGTCGCCGCGTTTGAAGCCTTTTTCAAGCAGAATCTGGTTAACTGCGTCCAAAGTTGCTTGGACTTCTTTTGCTTCAGTAGTAAGTTTCTCTAGCTGATCCTCTAAACGTTTTTTGAAGGCAATCATGGCCTTCATTCTTTCTGAGTCTTGAGACAACACTTCGCCCCTCGCATCTATTTAGCGCCTTGGGGTTTATCAGTTTTAGGGCGCAGCTTCCCCGATTTTCTTAAGCTGCCCATTATACATTTCCACGATTTCTTTGGATGTTGTGGCGTCTTGTGGACTTTTGTCGGTGCGGTATTTGCCTGTGAAGCGGGGAAAACGGATTGCTAAGCCACTACCTTTACGGATGGAGTCCATAGCGGCCATGTGAATCGGGCTTAATGTAACTTCGGCGCCTAAAATCTCCAAAACCACGGAAGGCTCAAACCATACGTCCGCTTCCAAAGTGGATTTGACACGGCTATTTCTGCGGGGCACAACATGCTTCTGTAGCATCTCATGGAGTTGGGCTAGGTCTTGGTCGGTGAAGCCTGTGCCACATTTGGTTACTGTTTCAAAGGTGTCTGCTTCAGGGTTGTAAGTCGCTAAAAGCAGTGCACCATACGTGCCCACTCGTTTTCCTCTGCCATGAAAAGCTCCCACCACCACCAAGTCGACTGTGTCAGTCATTTCGCTTCGGTAATCACGCTTAAACTTAATCCATAGCCATCCACGGTTCCCTGCCTGATACACTGAATCTTTGCCGACGGATTTGCACATGATGCCTTCACAGCCTTCCTCGATTGCTTCCTCAAAGAAGTCTTCCAGCTCCTTTGGGCTTTTAACCATCTTTTGGATAGCTGGCTTTAGGCGGTCGTTGGGTTTGATGACCTCGACTAGGCGTTTTCGGCGCTGCGGAAAAGGTTGTTGGGTAAGGTCTTCACCGTCGGCGTATAGCAAGTCGAAGCTGAACAGCGAAATGGGGTATTGTGATATGGCTTCTTCGACTCCGTATTTGCGGCGGCGATGCATGAGTTCTTGGAAGGGGCGCATGTCGCCTGATTCGAGGTCCATTGCAACACATTCGGCTTCGAAAATTGCGTCTTTAGCTTTAATTTGCTCCCGCACTAGGTTGATGGCATCGGGGTACTGGTCGCTAATATTTTCCAGTCTGCGGGAGTACAATACGACTTTTTCTCCGTTTTTATGAGCCTGCACCCTTTCTCCATCGTACTTGTACTCTGCAACGCATTTGCCTCCGAACTTTTCCAAAATTTCTTCGGGCACACCCAAGCGTTCGGCAAGCATGGGACGAATTGGCTCGAAAACTACTACTTGGAATTTTTCGATGCCTGCTAAGCCTTTTTCTGCGACTACATTGGCTACTCTACCCAAATCCGAGGAGATGTTGTAGGCACGTTCGATTTGGACGCGGGCTTCTTTGCCGCCTCCGTACGCAATTGCCAGTGCGTCAAGAACGGTCATGTCGGCGATGCCTAACCGCAGGTTTCCTGTTACCGTTCGTATGAGCCACTTAGCTTCCTTCGGCGATGCATCGGTCAGCAAGCCGGAGAGCATGGCCATTTTTGTGTCCACTGTTCCACTACCCGACGTCTTAGCAAGCTTATCCAGTGTTTCATACACTCGTTCAACTGTGAGGATTTTAGTGAAAAACGTGGATTGTTTGCGTTTTGAGAGTTGTTTCTCAGCGGTTTCGCCTATGTCGCCATTTTTCTGAAGTTCCGATAGAATCACAGATTCGCTGCCGCCCGACGCACGGTATAAGGGCTTTTATGGCGAGTTTCTCAGCAACACCCATCTCTATACCCATAAAGTCTGGGTATAGTTTGCCCTGCGTGAGGTAAACCACCTTTGCAATAACCTGTTTAGGGGTTTTTTTCAGCAGTTCGACTAGGTAATCTGTCATTTCTAAGCGTTTAGTGGTGGCTTCGATTTTCTCGTAGGACTCGGCGATTATGGCGTAATCCATGTTTTTCCGCTTCAAGCATACTCTGTTTGATGCGACTATAAAATTGTACCCATAACGTCCTACGGAAGATTATATTAACTAAACGCGCCCATTTTAGGCTATGAACACCGCTGTTGTTTACTTCTCAAGGACAGGCAACACCAAAAAACTGGCTGAACAAATAGCACAGGCTACAGACGCTAAACTTTTCGACATCGGCAATGCTTCACCTGCAAATGTTGCCGGATTCGAATTGGTGATTTTCGGCACTCCCGTGGAGGGCGCGAGTCCAACCAAAGAAGCCCAAGCCTTCATAGAGGGAATGAGTAGTGTTTCAGGCAAGAAAGCTATGGTCTTTAACACTTGCCGATTGTTTGGCAACAGCCGAACCAATAAAGCCCTTGAGAAAGCGCTTAAAGCCAAAGGCTACGAGACGGTGCTGGCGGTGTCCAAAAAGGTGAAACCAGACAAAGAACCAGACTTCTCCGACATAGTTAGCGAAGTTAAAGCGGCGCTGTCAAAAATAACCTGAATAGCAGCAATGTCGACTTCATTAAACAATTAAGAGCTGATTTGCTTGAGGCTATCTTGACCAGAAAAAATGCTGCGGAGTATTAATCCACGCAATGGTTTGCAGTCTAAACATGCCTTGCTCATAAAAAAACATTAGCTATTCATCCTTCAAAAGTGCGGAGAGCAACAGAGGAGTCTATGCATTTCCTCTACAACCAGTCACAACCAAAAAGCAGCAAACGTCATACGCAGACGCCAAAACAGACCGTTCTGCTTTGAGTTTCGGAAGATGATATAGTAGGGCGACGCCCTCTTCATCTATCACTGGAAAAACAAAACTGCGATGAAAATAAAAAACAAAGAAAAAAAATTAAAGCAAAATAAAATTCTGCTTAGAAAGCAAAGCAACTACTGTTGCTTTAATTGCCATCTATCAAGTGGGCTGTTCCGTCTGGACAGTAAACTTTGTCATGCACTTCAGTTATGACGAAGCGTTTACTACATTCCTTCATTTGGGAGCATCCATCGCAATCGCGCGACAACATTTCTATTTTTCTCCTCCTTATGATTATGATTTTTTTGTGGGGGCGGCTCCTTGTGGATTAGCGTTCTACTAATTCGCACATCACAGCCGCATTTGATGAAGCATAAATAAGATACACATGCCACTTTTAAACTTTGTGAATTTTAACATGCAGATTAGCTTGAAGCCTCTAAAAGCAGCAAGGTAAAAAGTATTTACCTCCCGCTCCCAACATGAACATGTGATTATTATGAACGTTGACGACTGTGTAAAATTCGCTAACCAAAACCTCAACTGCTGGCTCGCAACCTGCGACGCACAGCAGCCCCGCGTCCGCACCTTAATGCTATGGTATGCTGACGGAACCGGCTTATACTTCAGCATAGGCGCCGAAAAAGACATCTACAGCCAACTGAAAACTAACCCCCAAGTGGAAGTCTGCTTCTTTGACAGCAAAAGCAAAACCATGGACCAATTGCGAGTAACTGGACAGGTAGAATTCATACAAGACCTGGAAGTGAAAAAAAAGCTTCTTGACGCAAGGCCATTTCTCAAACAAAGGGGACTTACGCCTCAAAGCCCTAGCTTAATTGTTTTCCGAGTGGCTAAATGTGTAGCGACCTTCTGGAATTTCGCAACCAACATGCAACCTAAACAGTACATAAGCTTCGGCTAAAAATGCTCTTTGCGAGTCACCTCGTCCGTGGGTTTTCTTGGCCTAGCAGCAGGAGACTCGTTTGGGTACCCCACGGGAACCATAGCGACAGGGCGCATATTAGCCGGAGCATTTATGGTTTTTCTTACCTCTTCCTCCCTAAAAGCGCCAATCCAGCAGGTGCCCAGTCCAAGAGCACAGGCAGCTAAAAGTATGTTTTCAACTGCCGCTGCAGTGTCCTGGTAGCAGTAAAGAGTTTTTCCTCTGGGGCCGTAGGCTTCTTCCGCTGCTTTTTCGTCAGCACAAACCACGATGACCACGGAAGCTTCTGTTAGGTTTTTTTGGCCGTAAGCCGCCTTGGAGAGCGCCTGCTTAGTTTGCGCCTGCTCTGCCACTACAAAAGCCCATGGCTGGGAATTGCCTGCTGAGGGCGCAGCGGTGGCGGCGTCCATAATTTTCTGGAGCAACTCTTGGGGTAGGGTTTGGTTTTTGTATGTTCTTATGCTTCTTCTGTTAGCTACTACTTCAAAAAAATCCATAACTACAACTCTTCTACTATTAAAGAAAAAATTGGGAATAAAACCGTTTTCTTAAGATGGATGAGTTTGGTACAGCGGAAGAGTCTTAAGGGTTTTCTGTGTGTTGTCTTTTGGAATGATGTGCACTAGAGTCTGAGCCTATGGCAGTGAATAAGACTCGACGGGCGAACTGACCAAACAAAAGTTACAATTTCATCAAGGTTTATTTTTGGAATTCGCCATGAACCGCCCTTAGGTGCTCTGCGTGGGTTTCATGGAGATGTTTTTCAGCGTTTTCTTTGTCGTTGAATGTTTTTCCACATTCGGGGCACATAAACTCGCCTTCCCTTTCTTGAGCTACAGCAGTGCTGTGGCCTGCTGTGTGTTTGGGTTCGTTGTCCATATTCATGTTTTGTGACATAGAATTAAGCCTCAGTTCAAAAGGTTGACGCTTCTTTGTAATTAACATATGTGGGTAGAGGTGAGAAACCACAAACTGCTCTCAAGGTAAGCTATGAAGTATTGTTGGGAGCGGAAAACTTATCAAGTCTGTAGCAGTCAACACAACAGCACAACGCAGCGTACATGCGATGGGCAATCGAGGTGAAAACATAAATGGTTGAAATGAAAGTTGACGCTTCCGAACTTAAAGCCGACGAATCAAAAATAGTCGAAAAACTCGCAGATTTCCTGAAAGATAAAACCGGCGGTGACGTCACAAACGACGGCAAAGCAATCACAGTCAAAGGCGAAGGCGAAGCACTAAGCAAAAAATACATACGTGTAACAGTCAAGAAATTCCTGCACAAACACGAGTTAACCGAAACTTTCAAGGTTATCGGCAACGAGGAAGCTCTCAAAATCAAAGAGCGCAAACTGCCAGATGAGGAAGATTAATCCCTCCATCTTTAAATATTAATTTTAATTTTTTGTATTTAGGGAACAGTTAGCGGTTTTTTGTTGTCCTAAACTCTGAACAGAGTGTTCGTGCGCTTAGGATTAAATCAAAACGCCCCAACTCTCTTTTGTGAGGTTAATTGTTTGAGCCACAGAAAAGCGGTGTTAGGCGCAGTTGTGGTTTCGGTTTGCTTTGTAGCGGTGGCTGTCATAGTGACTTTTGCACCTGTATTGGAGTCGATTAATCCGGTTGCTGCGTTGACGGCGGTTACGGTTGCGGTTGTCGGGATGGTTTGGTTTAAGAAAACCAGCCACTAAACAGCCCTCTGCGTTTTCCTAAATTTTTGGTTGTTTAGTGTTAAGTTTACGTCGGGTTAAAAGTAGTGTAAAAAGGAGGGTTAAGCATGAACATTAAAAAGAGGAGAAACAGCGGCATGGCAGTTAACTTTGGTGTTCATGCTTAACCAAGATTAGCCTTGTTAATTTTGGGTATTATGTTTTTTTGTCAAGGTTTCTGGACTGAGGGCTGGAAAGTTTGTCAAGATTTCTTGACTAAGCCGAAGCAGCATACTTGAGTTTCTGGGTAGCGACGATTTTTGGCGAGCCTGACCTTTTCATCATTTGAAAGCGGTTTCGCCTAACTTAAATATTTAAACTGTGGATATACACACACAAAGGCGACCCCTCATGACCAGCCTAGTCAGCATAAACAACCTAACCAAAACATACAACGGCTTCACAGCCTTAAACAACATCAACCTCCAAATCGGAGAAGGCGAAATTTTCGGCTACATCGGACCCAACGGCGCAGGCAAAACCACTACCCTAAAAATCCTCGTCGGCTTAATCAGCACCTACCACGGCGAAGTCACCATAGGCGGATACAACGCCAAAACACAAAAAGAAGACATCTACAAACTCTTAGGGTACCTGCCCCAAGCCGTAGCATTTCAGGATTGGCGAACCACTAATCACGCTTTAACGACTTTTGGTAAACTCTCAGGCTTAACCGATCAGCAGATAACGGAACGTATCCCCCAAACCTTAGAACTGCTCGGGCTGGGCGACGTGCGTTACAAGAAGGTTTCGCAGCTTTCAGGCGGTATGACCCAGAAAGTCGGGTTAGCCCAAGCGCTGCTTCATGAGCCCAAACTGTTAATCCTAGACGAACCCCTTAATGGTTTGGATCCCTTAAGTCGGCGTCAATTCAAAGACATCGTGCGGCAGCTATCTAAAAAAGGCACTACGATTGTGTTTTCCTCTCATATTCTGAGCGATGTGCAAGATGTTGCGGACCGTGTGGGCATCATCAGCAGAGGAACGATCAAGGAGGTCGGCACGATTTCGGAGCTTAAGGACCGGTTTAACCGCCAAAGAACCGTGGAAATTATGCTTTCGGGTTCAAGTGACCGCTGGATGGAGCTTGGAAAAGTTAAGGGTGTCTCGGAAGTTGTGCAGCCGCAAGCAGGCATAGTCCTTGCCAACTTGGAGAGCGGCGTAAACGAGGAGCAAGCTGTAAACGACGTGTTAGCGCAGGTCGTCAAGGTAGGCATCAAGGTGCGGGGCGTTTGGCTTATGGAGCCGTCTTTGGACCAGATTTACTTTAACTATGTTTCGGAGGCTGAAAACTAATGCAGCTCGGTTTACTGTTCAAGGATGAATTGCAGGGATTCTATAAGTCTAAAGTGATGATTTTCCTTTGGGTGGGTTTACCAGTTATTGCACTACTGTTCCGTTTCGTTCAGGTCAGCAGCTCTGGGCAACAGATACCTTTCACCTTGATTTCGTCGCTTGTCGTCTCCAGCATTGGCGGTACATTGGCTGCAGTCATGCTCACCGTGTTCATAATCAACGAGAAAAACCATAGAGTCTACGACCTCTTTCTGATTCGTCCACTTAAACGGCGTGATATAATGCTATCTAAGTTTCTGGCGGTTTACGTTTGTGTTGCTATAGCAAGCGCCATCGCAGTTGCAGTGGGCATTGTTACGGATTATGCAACTACTGGTGCTTTAGCGGCAACCGCACTAACTGATGCAGGCACTTCGCTGGCTACAAGTCTCTCTATGATTGCGGTTTCCTGCGGTGCAGGTGTCCTAATTGGTGTGGCTTCGCCCTCAGTGCTAGTTGGCGCTATCCTCGTGATTTACGGGGGCAATCAAATCTCGGTTCTGCCCCTGGTTCCTGCGCTTTTGGGGTTGGATAACGCGGCTGTGTACACTATTGTCCTCGCGGCTGTTGTGGCTACGGCTCTGCTTGCGGGTGCAGTGGCGTTGTTTAATAGAAAACAGTTCTAGCCAATGGGCTAGCTTTAGCTTTTTTGCCTTTTTGGTTGTCTTTGTGTGGGGTGTGGCGGAGCGGGGTTTTCGTTCCACATGCTGCATGGAAACAAACGATTGTGCATGTGGACCCGTTAAAAGAAACCTAAACTTCGCAAGTTTACAGCATTTTTTTGTTTTCTAGAGTAGAAGAAGAGCGCCGCTGCCCACTACATCATCTTCTAAGGCTCAAAACAGAACGCTCTGTTTTGCCGGTTGCGTATGCGATGTGTTGCTTGTTGGTTATGGCTGGTTG
Organism: uncultured archaeon; assembly: GCA_963716035.1. Lineage (GTDB taxonomy): Archaea > Thermoproteota > Bathyarchaeia > Bathyarchaeales > Bathycorpusculaceae > Bathycorpusculum. Next base: position 1,435,830 of record OY970286.1, read on the forward strand.
TAACTATCAGGATGGAGCGCTTGCAGATTTTGGATATCTTCTTTATGTGGGTGTGGGGTTTTTTGCGGCACAACAAGATAGGCGTTGAAGCGGTTTGCGTTTTTGGATTGGGTTGCGCTGCATACGTGGATGGGGTGTGGTAGAGGTGTTTTCGTGCCATGCGCAACATAGCTCTATGTTGAAAAAGGGCGCGGTGTGGTGTGGCGGCACATGGCAAATGCTTTGGTCACACTGTCGTTTAGGTGTAGGCTTCTTCACCGTGCTGACTTAGGTCTAAGCCTTCGTCTTCCTCTTTAGGGGTCACACGAAGCGGCGAGAACAAATCGACTAAGCGAAGCAGCAAATACGAGCCTGCGAACGCGAACGCCGCAACAACTACAACCGCCAACGCCTGAATAGCCAGCTGCATGGGGTTGCCATAGAAGAGCCCTGAAACCACAGGGTTAACTGCGGTGGTGGCAAATAAGCCGACTGCCAATGCGCCGATGATACCGCCCATACCATGGCAGGCAAACACGTCGAGCGTATCGTCGATTCTGGAACGGCCTGCGCGCCAGTTAGCAACCAAATTTGAGATAATACCCGCTGCTAAGCCGATGATAACCGCTGCCGTGAAATTGATGTAGCCCGCTGCAGCCGTGACTGCCGCCATGCCGCAAACTGCACCTACCGAGATCCCAATAGCCGATGGCTTGCCTTTTAGCAACCAATCCAGAAGCATCCAGCTAACCGCAGCAGCTGCTGCAGCTAAGTTGGTTGCGATAACCGCGGAAACAGCTATGTTGTCGGCTGCCAATGCGGAGCCGCCGTTGAAGCCGAACCAGCCGAACCATAGTAGGCCAGCGCCTAGGATGACGTAGGGGATGTTTGTGGGTTTGAATTCTGTACCCATCGCAGGCATGGAGGCGGGGGCGTGTTTGTTGAGAGATTTTAGTTGGTCTTTCCAGTAGACGCAGCCCTGACGTCTGCCAATGACTAAAGCTGCAGCCAAAGCAGAAACGCCTGCCGCAACATGCACAACGATGCCGCCGGCGAAGTCGTAAGCGCCCAAAACGTGAAGCCAACCGTCTGCGTTCCAAACCCAGTGTGCAATGGGTGAGTAAACAAGGGTAGACCATAAAATCACAAAGATAAGCAGGGATTTGAAGCGTATGCGTTCTGCGCAGGCACCTATGATGAGTGCGGGAGTAATTGCGGCAAATTTGAGTTGGAAAGCGAAGAACAGCACTTCGGGGATTTGTGGGGCGTAGATGGCGTTTATGTGGCTGATTGACAACCCGTTTAAGCCTGCCAAGGAGAGGTTGCCGATTAAGCCTCCTATAGAGGGGCCAAATACGAGGCTGTAACCCCAGAAAAACCAAACGAGGCTGACAACTGCGAATATTATGATGCACTGTACGAGGGTGGAGACGAGGTTTTTTCTTCGTACTAGGCCGCCGTAGAAGAAGGCTAAGGCGGGGGTCATGAGCATGACTAGGGCGGTTGACATGAGTAGCCATGCGATGTCTGCTGCGTTTTCCATGGGTTTCCCTGTTTAGCTGTGGATTTGTTTCTTTTTTCTGTCTAAACTGGTATTTAAACTATGCATTCGCATTAATTAAAACGGCAAAATTCGACAAACATCCAGCACTCATTCAAGGGAGCAGCATATTTATGCAACAAACAAAACGTTTATCGGAGAAAAAAGCAAAAACGTCCAAAAATCAGCCTAAAAAGTAACATATGTCCAAAAAGAAACTGCTAAAAAGATAACAAAAAAAATGAAAATAGGGGCGCTATCAGCTAATCCAGCTGATAAGCTTCTTCGCCGTGTTCGCTTAAGTCCAAACCCGCATCTTCCGCCTCTTTGCTAACACGCAACGGCGAAAACAGGTTCACAACCTTTAGCAACGCAAACGAGCCAAAGAACGCGAACGGTACAACCACAGCAACCGCCTCAAGCTGAGCTGCAAACTGGCCAAAGTTGCCGTAGATTAAGCCGTCGACGCCTCCGATTGCCGCCGAAGCAAAGATACCTGTGGCGATTGAACCCCACAAGCCGCCGACTCCGTGGCATGCGAACACATCCAGGCTGTCGTCAATTCTGGTTCTGCCTGCGCGCCAGTTAGCAACCAAGTTTGAGATGACACCGGCTGATAAGCCAATAACTATGGCTGCGGGAACGCTTACGTAGCCTGCTGCAGGTGTAATGGCTACTAGACCCACGACTGCGCCGACTGCGATGCCTACTGCGGATGGTTTACCTTTTATGACCCAGTCGGAAAGCATCCAGCTGACTGCTGCGCCCGCCGCTGCCAAGTTAGTGGTGACGAGTGCCGAAACCGCCAAATCGTTTGCTGCTAAGGCACTGCCTGCGTTGAAGCCAAACCAGCCAAACCACAAGAGTGCTGCGCCCAAGAGGACGTAGGGGATGTTGGTTGGTTTGAATGAGGGGGGTGATGCGTCGAGGGATTTCATGTAGCCTTTCCACGGTATTTCCGAGTTCTCTTTTGGCACTGGACAAGCTTCGTCTTTGCGTCTTCCAACAACAAGTGCTGCGGCTAATGCTGAGATGCCTGCTGAGACGTGAACGACGATGCCGCCAGCGAAGTCGATGGCACCGATGCCTTTGAGCCAGCCGTCGGGATTCCAGACCCAGTGGGCGATTGGCATATAGATTAGTGTGGACCAGAGCACCATGAAGATGAGCAGCGATTTGAAGCGTATGCGTTCTGCGCAGGCGCCAATGATGAGTGCTGGTGTGATTGCTGCGAACTTTAGCTGGAATGCAAAGAAGAGCATTTCAGGTATTTCGGGTGCAAGTGTATTGTTGACGGTGTGTATGCTGAGGTTGCCCATACCGAGAAGTCCGGTGCTAAATCCGATGACTCCGCCTATGGATTGTCCAAAGACGAGGCTGTAGCCCCATAGTGCCCATATTAAGCTGATGATGGCAAATATGATGAAGCATTGAACTATGGTTGATAAAAGGTTTTTTCTTCGTACTAGGCCGCCGTAGAAGAATCCTAATGCGGGGGTCATTAACATGACTAATGCGGTTGCGACTATTACCCAAGCTATGTCTCCTGATGTCATTTTTTCTATTTTCCTCTTGACAAGTGTTTAGGTATTTAATTATTGAATGCACATCTAACTCAGCGCTATATTTAAAAGTATCCGTTTGATGGGTTTTAAGAGTGTTTAATGAATGAACGTCCCAAAAACGACGTTAAAATGACGCAAACGTTGAAACAAAATAAACGTAAAACACTAAAAACTCAATAAACATCCAAAAAACACGCCCAAAACCAAGTAAACACACAACCCCAAAAATCATCAAACAAAAGCAAAAAAGCATCCGCTAAAAAAATAAACACAAAGAAAAAACAGGAAACACTACGCCTTGTATTTCCACTGGCTATTCTTAAGCAAGGTCGTCAAACGATTAGCAGCCAGCGAACAGACTAAAGCCACCGCAACCAAAATCCCAGCCCAAACAAAGACACTAGGCGAAAGCAAAACGTACAAAGCTGCATCGATGATGATAAATAGGGCAAGGAAAACGCCACCGTAAATTACACCAGTGTTTAATCCAGTGATTGTGCGCATAATGGCTTTTGCGGTTTTACCTTTGTTCTTTTCATCTTCGATGAATTCTTTGAAATTTTTCCCTTTCTTCTCTCGCATTTCAGACATTCCACATACCTCACTTAGAGCTGTTCCTGTTTAATTATTTTTTTCACCTTTAACGCACCCAGAAGATCCACAGCAGTATGTTAGAGACAGCTACTGCGACCACTGAGAGGGGTAAACCGATTTTTATGTACTCTTTAGTGCTGACTAGGCAGTTGTGTTTCTCTAGCAATCCGCAGGCGAACACGTTGGTTGCTGCACCCATGGGTAGGATGTTAGCGCCGCTACCAGTGCCGATTAAGGTTCCAAACAGCAGGGGCCAAGCGCTCATGTTTGCGAACTCTGCTAGGTGTTGTCCTACTGGTATCATGAGTACTGTGTAGGCGTTGGGGTCTATGAAAGACGATAAGCCAACAGAAAGCCAGACCAAGAAAACCAGCAGCACTGAGGGGTTGCTAACGCCCAAATCCACGATAGCCTGCGAGAACGATGTTAGCAGACCTGACGCTGTCAAGGCATAGATTACGCCGAAGATACCGGCGAGGAATACCAGTGAGTTCCAGTCGAACTCTACCAGCATCCGTTTGGCATCTTTGTAGCCGATTGCCATTGCAACTAAGCCAACGGCTACGCCGACTAATCCCAGGCTGATGCCGAATTCTGGAGCTAATGCCAAGGCGATGACGCCGACGACGAATAGGATGCTTGGAAGTTTGGCAACTTTGATTTTTTCTGGTTCAATGTCTATTTGTTTGTTCATTTTGCGGAAGAGTATGAGCAAAGTCAGCAGGGCAGCTACGACGCCTACAGTTGTGATTGCGCCTAGGCCAAGTCTGCCCTGGAACCAGTAGAAGTCTAAGGGTGTTAAGCCAGTTTGGATAGCTAGGATAAGAGCCGGTGGGTCAGCAATCATGGTTGTTGTGGTTACCATGTTTGCGCATACACCGACCGAGACAATGTAGGGGAAGAGCGGTGAGCCGAGTTTTCGTGCCATCTGTATGGCGACTGGAGCCATCAAGAAAAGCACTGCGACGTTTGCCATAAAAGCTGAGAGGAAAGCCGCTACGGCGCATATGGCGAGGAGGGCGTATTTTTCGACTTTTATGTGGGTTAAGATTTTGTTGGCGATTAGTTCGGGCATTTTGCTTTCGGAGAATATGAATGAGACCATCATGAAGCCCCAGATGACGGCTAGGACGTCCCATTGTATGGCGACGAAGATGGTGTCTTGCCATGAGATGACGCCGATTAGGATTAAGGCGATTAGGGAGGCTACTGAGACGTAGGCTAGTTTTACTTTTCGGCTTAATGCCAATGCATAGCAGGCTATGAATATTGGCAAGATTAGGATTTGTGCGTCGATTTGCAGTGTCACTCAACCCTTGATGTTTTGTTTCTGGATGCTCTATATTGGATATAAATGTGGTTATGATTTGTTCATAACTTTTAGGAAAAACTGAAAATATAAATAATAAATAAGGAATTTCTTAAACGCATAACGAGAATTTAGCTGTTAACCAAAATAAATGTCAAAAAATAAAAAAAAAGAAAAAGTTTAGGAAGGAAAAAGTGTTAATCTTTTCCCTTCTTATCCAGCAACTCTTTGTCGAATGATTCAGCTGTAACCCATTCTTTTGCCTCAGGTTTCATCTCAACCTCTGGGTACGCAGAGAATCCGTGTTCGCTGAGATCCAAGCCTTTGATTTCTTCGTGGTGTGGCGCTCTCAAACCGATTGTGTACTTGATTACACCGAAGATCAGCAAGCCCATACCGAATGCGAAGCCTGCGCAAACTGCTGCATCGATTAACTGTGCCACTAGCTCGACCTGCACCTGCTGCGCCGTTGATGAGGACACCTTGAACGCCGCCGTATGTTCCATCTGCGAAGAGACCGACTGCAATGAGGCCGAATAAGCCGTTGATGCCGTGAATGCCGAATGCGCCAACTGGATCGTCGATTTTGAGTTTGCGTTCAATGAACAGGTTGCCGTAGAGTGCCAGCGGAGCTGCAATGAGACCGATGATGATTGCTTCCCAAGGTGCGACATAAGCGCATGGCGCCGTGATGGCGACTAGACCTGCCTAGTGCACCGCAGCAGACAGCCTGAATGTCGGGGCCAGTGAAGTGTTTTCGGTCAAGATAGCTTATTGCAACAGATATAACTGCACCTGCACCGCCTGCCAGATAAGTTGTGACCGCTACGAGAGGCGTTCGGAAGTCCAATGTTGTCAGTGTGCTGCCGGGGTTGAAGCCGAACCAGCCGAGGAAGAGAATCATAGTGCCGATGACGATGTATGGTACGTTTGTGTAGCCGAAGCTGCGTGCTTTGCCATCTTTGGTGTATTTGCCGATACGAGGACCAATGAGCCAACAGGCAGCTAAACCTGTGAAGCCACCGACCGCGTGAACGACACCTGAACCTGCAAAGTCTCTTGCGCCGACACCAAATGGCAACGTTGCTAGCCAACCGCCGCCCCACACCCAGTGTCCATAGATAGGGTAGATGAGGATGTTAATCAGCACGCTGTAGAGGAGGTACGCCTGGAACTTCATACGTTCTGCAACCATACCTGCAACGATTGTCACTGATGTTGCTGCGAAGACTGCTTGCCAGAAGAAGTACACCAACGTTAAGCCGTTGTATGCATCACCCGCTAATGCGAAGCCACTCCAACCGATGAAGGCGTTTCCGCCGCTTAAGCCGGGCAAAGTTGTGAAAATTGCGTTTCCTGCAGAATCAAAGCCAGTGGGGAAGCTTGCGCCCGATCCGCCGAACATTAAGCCAAAACCGATTAATGCAAAAATTACTACACCAATGCTGAAGTCAATGTAGCTTTTGGTCCAATAGTTCACTTGGTTTTTCTGCCGAATATAGCCTGCGCCTAAGAACGCGAAACCGAGCTGCATAAACCACACAAGCGCGCCCATAGCCAGAGTCCAGGCAATGCTTACTGCGGTGCCTGTGTCTGCCAGGGGGTCGCCGGTTTGTGCAAATGCACTGCCTACGCTTAACGCTAAGCATGTTACTAGGATACCTGCGAGCATGTAGAATTTGCGTTTCATGAAGATTTCGCTATGTTTTATCAGTATCTTTTGCGTGAAAGTTGCTGCTTTTGTGAGTATTTCCGGTTTTTCCATTCAATTCACCATTTTTTACGAAACGGTTGGTGTATAGCGAATATAAGGATAGTTGTGATTTGTTCATAACTTTTATGAAATACTGAAAAAATACACAGAAATCCCCAAAAATACTGAATATGTTGGAGGCTAAAATTGAAATGGACGCACATATGTCCAAAAAAATCCTGAAGGCTAAAGAGGGATCTTGAAGTCTTCCTTAACAACACTCAAAGTAATGTTAGTCATCGTCTTCTTAATATGCGGAGTCACCAGCAAGTCCTTAATCAAAGCATTCAAACCCTCCCGATCCTTAAGCTTAACAAAAGCCACCATATCAAACTCACCTGTGATTTCATACACCGCAATCACATTAGACATTTGAGAAAGCTCATTAGCCAAATTCTTAAGATACCCCCCCTCGATTTGCATAAAGATCACAGCGGTTAAATCGTACCCCAACTTAACAGGATCTAAAAGCACGGTGTACCCTTTGAGTAATCCTCGGTCTTCCAAGTTTTTAATTCTGGCAGACGCCATAACACCCGAGATTCCCATCTTGTTTGCAAGCCTTCGGTAGCTTAAATGGGAGTCATCTTGAAGCATTTTCAGGATTTTGACATCTGTCGCGTCGATTTGGTTTCTTTGGCAAAGTTTTTTTCTCATGTAGACCCTTCCTGCACCTACTGCATCGTGGGTCGGCAAACACGAATTACGGGACATTCACGGGGTCTACATTCGTTCTCGCTATACGATTGCGAAGTTGCTGTAAGTTTCTCTGCACAAATATGACGTTCCAGTATTTAAAACTACCCAATTGAATAGCATTAAAGAAACAAAGCATCCACTTGTAAAACGTGCCACTCCAATGAGGTGAAACAGTCGTTGCCTGCTTTTTCAACGAAACTTGGGGCGAGAGCAAAACCAAGCACGCAGGAAGGTGGTTAGAGGGGATGTTTTATGCAAATCGCCGGGGCATATGCGAGTATGCTTGAACTGTTTCTGAAGCAAAGCTCAGACAAGTTATAGGATACTAAAAACAAAAAGAGAGAGCGCAAAAAAAGCGCTAGAACTTTCTTACTCTTCCCCTGGCAACTCCATCATGCGCAGGTAATCTTTACCGTACTTAGGACCATAAGCCAAAAGCTCCTTGCTTCTCAGCAGCCTACGTTCCAGTCGGTCCAGAGCAACTTTGAAGGTTGGCTCAACACCCCACCCCTCGCTGGAGCTAAAGAAGCTACCTTTTGCGGTTCTGAACTGGAGACGACAGTGAACCATAGGGGTACCCCTCATGTTGGTTCCACGGTGACTTTTCATGTAGACGAACAATGAGCCCTGCTGGAAAGCTTCTTTAAAGCGGTGAGTGAACGAGTCGAATTCAGCCATCATGAACTGCTGCTGTTCAGGGTTAATTTCAATGTCTTTTACGCCGAACTGCAAGCTGAAGTGGCGCTCGGCCGTTTCCATTTCGCTTATAGGTTCAAGGAAGTCAAGTTTGGTGACTATGCCTACTAAGTGGTCGCTTTCCACGATGCAGAGGCAGGAGATGTCTTGTTTATGCATCATTTTTTCGCATTCAAACAGTAACAGTTTAGGGTCAACTGTGAATACTGGTTGGCTCATGATGCCTCGGGCGGCGACGCCTAAAGTGTCGATCTGTTCGCCTGCAACGTCTTGGTTACCCATGCGTTTAGGCGGGAAATACAGGTTCTGCAGGACATCTTGAATGCTGATTAAGCCGACGAGTTTACCTTTGTCCATTATGGGCACATGGGAAATACCGTTTTCACGCATAAGACCCAATACTGCACCGACGCTACGGTTTGAATCCATGGTTTGTGGGGCGCGGCTCATGATAGTTGAGACTGGGCTGTTCCCCCACGATCCGCAAACTAAGGCATGGATGACGCCCTCGTCGGTGACGAAACCAATGATTTTGCCTTTATCGAAGACTGGAAGCTGCCTCATACCGCTGCCTATCATTAATTTGGCAACGCGGCTTAGAGAGTCCCCTATTCCAACTTCAGGGGCGTTGGACATTATGGATTTAACTTTGATTCGGCTTAAGTCAACACGGCTTCTTATAATTGCGCGTCGACTAACCATGCCCACATAGAGTCCACGGTCGTCAAGCACCGCCAGGACAGGCGGCATTCCTTTTTTGAAGACTTCTAGACACCTGGAGGCTGCGTCATTTTCTAATACAGTGTTGAATTGCTGGGAGTAAATCTCCCTAACGGTGGTGTTCGGTAACGCCATAAAATATCCCATCAAAGTATGAGCGTATGTGGAATTTAAATGTTAAACGTTTTAGCCCAAACACCCAGTTTTGATAAACACTTATTAACCCATAAAATAATAACACCGACTTGATCACAGCTTAATCCACAGGCGCTAATCTGTGTTTTCTTCTATAACAAAACTTCTTTCTTCTGGTGCAAACAAACTCAATATCCAACAGAAAACCGCAAAAAATACAGAAAACCCAGCAGCATTGTAAATAAAACTAGAACAATTTATCCCTACCAGTTTAAATAACCCCCAAGCCCAATAAAATAATGAGGGTTTAACCTCACTAATTTTAGAGAAAAAGTTTAGGAAAACTCTGTTTTTCTTATCCGCTTCTGTCAGGAAGGGACTTGCTTAGATATGCTGCTAAAACAAAAAGAAATGGTTGACGAATTAAAAGTCGAATGGAAACGGCTCTGGCAAGAAAGAGTCGACGATAAAATCCGAGCTGAAGGCGTCGCAGTAGCTGACTACACCGCTCTTTTCATTGACAAGGGCACAGTAATTCACGCCACCCGAGACTTCAAGGTTCTAAACTTTAAAGACATCCTCGAACAGCACGAAATCCAAAACGCAGAACGCTACATTGCTCCTGACCCTAAGGTGGGTGGATGGAACAAATTCGTCAAAGACAACATCAAAAACCTGCCTAAAGCAAGCCGGAGAAACGGATCAACGGAAGAACAGAAAGCGCGCCAATCCCCAAAAAAGGGCGAGCGCGGATGGCTACATCTCTAACCAAAATTTTTTGTAGGACGGATTGTATTGGTTACTTATCGGGATCGCTTAGACATAATAGCGGATATACTAAACGTGGTTAGCCGGGAAGCAAAGAAAACCCAGATTATGTATCAAGCTAACCTCAGCTACAAAGTACTGCAAAGATACTTAACAGAAATAATAGATGCCTCACTTGTTGCTTTCGAAAACGAAAAACAACATTACTTCCTAACAGGCAAAGGCCAAGAGTACCTTGAAGCTTACAAAGAATACTCTAGATGCAGTAAAACCATGGAGAAACGCCTAAACGAGTTCTCAAGCAAACGTAAGGTTCTCGAAAATCTATGCCCGATCAGAGACGAACTCGCCAACATTAGCTAATACTAAACTACGCAGGCGGGGATTTGCTTCCAAACTCAGGCAGACACGCCCCAAAACAAACAGCAGCAACACACCAAACCCGCAGAGCAGCTTTCAACACAATAATCCTTTCAACGCTCTCTACAGTGCCGCCATATCTGGAGTCGCAACTTGGAGTTTTTACACATTTCAACAGAAAAGAGGAGAAATACCGACGCCGTTCAATCAGCATAAGACTTTAATTCTCGTCATATTGACCTTGGTGGCGCTGCTGATTGCTTCACCTGCGCTCCAGCAGTTAATTGTATACCCATCAAATGACAAATTCACAGAGTTTTGGCTCTACGGGCCAAACTACGACGGCAACTACCCCTCCAACGTAACCGCAGACCAACCAATCCGCCTCTACATCGACGGCGCCAACCACCTTGGAGAAGCAGCGAAATACCAAGTAGAAATAAAGTTCCGCAACATAACCCAGTCTGGACCCGACAGCTTCAATTACACACACAGTACCCTGGCACCCATTGAGACATTAACGGCACTCGCTGCGGATAATGGCACCTTTGAGCTACCTATAGACATATCTTTTCAGTACAACCTTGACCCCAAAAACAGTCTCCAAATAGACATCTACTCAATTACCATCAACGCCGAAGTTTTTCCTGTAAACCAAACCACAATAGATTGGAGCATAGAGAAAGCGGGCTTCTATGGCAACATATTCTTCGAATTGTGGCTGTATAGCTCACAATCAGGCACATTTGAATACCATCAACGCTACGTAGGTTTATGGCTTAATTTTGTTACTTAGTATCATAGTTTTTTCATCGATTTTTAGGCGGAGGATAAAGTTTGGTTCTTAAATCGAACACAATTTTAGCAGTCGGCGCGCATCCAGACGACATAGAGTTAGGCTGCGGTGGAACCGTGCGGGCGGCTTCAAAACTAGGCAAAAAAGTCGTAGCTGTGTTTATGTCAAAAGGCGAACACAGTGGCAGTCCAGAAATCAGACCTAAAGAAAGCATCGCTGCCCTCTCGCTCTTAGGTGTTAATGAGGTCCACTTCGGCGATTTTCCCGACACCGAAATTCAGTGTAGCCGAAAAGCCATTGACTTCTTAGAATCGTTCTACCTAGCTCACAAACCCGAAACCGTCTTGACCCACACAGTAAACGACATTCACCAAGATCACCGTCAAGTCGGCTGGATCTCTATGTCAGCTTTCCGCAATGCACCTCAGGTTCTAGCTTTTGAGACTCCCCGTGTTACAGCTTCTTTTTCACCTACTTACTTCATCGACATCACAAACTGCGTCAACGACAAATGGAACGCCCTCAAATGCCACTTTAGCCAAAAAACCAAGCGTTACATTACCTACGAATCTATGGTTAACTTAGCTTCTTTTAGAGGTAGCCAAGTCAGTTTGCCGGCGGCGGAAGCCTTCGAGGTTGTACGTTACGTGGAGCGCATGGAATCATCCTCAATTTAGCTGTGAAAGAAGATATGATTGTAGCGGGGCATCAACCCAACTATTTGCCGTGGCTGGGGTTTTTTGACAAAATTCGGCGTTCGGATGTTTTTATAATTGAGGATACTGTGCAGTTTGAACGTCAAGGTTTCACTAGCCGCAACCGTATTTTAACTGCAGACGGCGTAAGATGGTTGAGCGTTCCGATCGAGCACGAAAAGAAACCTGTGCCGATAAGGGAGTTAAAAATAGCTAATAACGCCGAACCCGACTGGGGCAGCAGACACTGGTTAACCATTAAACACAGCTACTGTAAAGCAGCCTACTTCGGCGAATTTGCAGACTTTTTCGAAAGAACGTACATGCAAAAATGGAACCTGCTAATTGACCTAAACATGCACCTCATTAGGGGCATTATGGGTTTTTTAGGCATTGACAAGCCCCTAGTTTTGGCTTCTACATTGGGTGTGGAAGGCAAAAAAACCGATTTAATTGTGGCTCAATGCAAAAAAGTCGGCGCAAACGTGCAACTCGCCGGTGAAGGCTGCAAAAAATACATCGACAAAAGCCTTTTCGAAAAAGAAGGCATAGGGCTGGTTTTTCAGGACTTCCAGCAGCCCACCTACACCCAAGTTAACGGTGGATTCACCCCCAACCTTTCCGTTGTAGATTATCTATTCTGCAACGGCGCAAAATCATGGTAAACAAAAAACTGTTAAATGGAGTTTAATGTATGAACATATCTGGTTCTTTTCCCCTATTTTCAGAAGAAAGCATAAACGACATCGCAGAAACAGTCAAAGTCGTGCTAAGGAGCGGAAGGTTAACTGATGGACCCTACGCTCAAGAATTCGAACAGCGCTTTGCCAAATATAACGGTGTAAAGCATGCTGTAGCGGTAAGTTCTGGTACTGCCGCTCTCGAAGTGGCGTTGCACCGTTTCAATCTGCAAGGCAGAGAAGTCATAGTTCCCACTAACACCTTTGTCTCAACGCCCAACGCAGTGGTCTACGCAGGCGGTAAACCCGTTTTCGTCGACACCAACCCCAAAACGTTGGGGATTGACGTAGAAGACGTAAAAAGCAAAGTCACCGATAAAACCGCCGGAGTTGTAGTCGTGCACATCGCCGGTTTAGTTTGCCCACAAATCCAAGAACTCCAAGAATTCTGCAGAGAAAAGGGTCTGTTTCTGCTTGAAGACTGCGCTCACGCACATGGTGCAACCGCCTACGGGCAGAAAGCGGGAACTTTTGGACATGCCAGCTGCTTTAGCTTTTACCCCACAAAAGTCATGACCTCCTGCGAAGGCGGCATGGTACTTACCAACGACGAAGAATTTGCTGAGGGTTTAAGGGTGCTGCGTAACTGCGGCCAAAACAACGATCGCCTAATGGTTAGCCTCGGCTACAATTATCGACTCAACGAGTTATCGGCGATTGTGGGGTTAAACCAGCTTAACCACCTTGAAGAATTCCTGGCAAAACGTAACCAAATCGCACAAGCCTACGAGAAAACACTCCAAAACGTAGCCGGAATGGAACTGCTTTTGGTGCCTAAAAACTTCCGCCATAGCTACTACAAATATCCGATTCTACTAAACCCAGGAGTAAACCGGCAAAAAGTCGCCGCCAACATGAAAGAACAATTCGGCGTTGAAACTGGTCATGTTTACAATCCACCCTGCCACTTGCACCCCTACTACATGAGGCAGTGGGGCACCAAACTCGGCGACCACCCCAACGCGGAACGTGTTTTGCCTCAGGTGCTTTGCTTGCCGATGCATATTGGAATCAGCGACGAAAACATAAAATATATCGGCGAGTCACTTGATTTGTCGATAAACGCCTTGTCGGCTCTAATCGGCAAGTGACTTTTTTGAACAAAAAAGTTGGCACCCCCAATTCTAGGCTCTCTGAAGGTTTACCTATCCGTACATTCGAGTGGGACCGCTTCAAATTCGGTAAACAGAAATATCGCGAAATACGCAAAAACTGTTCGTCGCCGCTATGCCTTGACATTGCCTGTGGCGCTAAACCGTTTCCCGAAGCAAACGTGCTTTGTGACTTAAACGTTCAGCCTGTTCCTGACCGCAACATGAAAAAGCTGGTTACAGAAGGAAAACCATTCGTTAAATGCAGCTGCTATGCCCTGCCTTTTCGCGATGGAGCCTTTGATTTTGTCACAAGCTACTACCTAATCGAACACATCGACAACCCAACGTTGCTACTTCACGAGCTCAAACGGGTGGCACGCCACGGTTACATTCAAGGTCCTTCATGGCTAAACGAGTTTCTATACGGTGAAAAAGTACACAACTGGATTATTAAAAAAAACCACAACACCCTATACATGAAATCCATACAAAACGGCGCTTTACCGCCAATACGATTCGGTTTTCTCTTTCACCGTCTATACCGCTTCCAAACCTGGCGGCTATTACACGCCATTCTTGACGAAAAACTTCACCTGTTCACCGTAAAATACGATTTTTAGAAGGTTTTTTATGGCTCGACTTATTCGTTCTTCTCTGCCTGTTTTCCCAAAACAGGACATGCCTCTGCTGCTGGCTCAAATTGGCGAGGTGCTTGAGAGTGGTCAATTCAGAAATGGCAAAAACGTCACAATCTTTGAAGACATGGTTAAAGAATATCTCGGTGTCGGTGGCGCTGTAGCGTTTGACTCTGACTCGAGCGGTTATGAAACTGCCCTGCACTATTTCGGCGTTAAGGGCAAAGAAGTGGTGATTTGCACTAACAGCTTTGTTTCCGTGCCAAACAGTGTTGTCTCCGTGGGTGGAAAACCAGTTTTCGCCGACATCAAACCCGACACTCTTTCCATGGATCCCACGAGTCTAAAAAGTAACCTAACAGCAGACACCTGCGGCGTAATCGTAACCCACATTTCGGGTTTTCCAAACCCTGACCTATTAGAGATTCAACGGATTTGCCGCCAAAACGACCTCTTCTTAATTGAAGATGCAACGCATGCTATCGGCGCCTCTGTTGAGGGCAAAAAAGCAGGCAGCTTCGGTGATGCAGCAGTTTTCTCGTTTACGCCCACCAAAGTGATAACCACCGGCGAAGGCGGCATGCTCGTCTCAGATAATAAAGAGCTGTGTGAGTTTGCTAAAAAGTTTAGTTTTTACGGCTCCGGCTCAGGGAAAACTAATTTCGTTGATTTAGGTCGCCATATGGTTCTGCCAGAAGTTTCGGCGGTTATGGGCCAGTTTCAGCTGCGGCGCCTCGACGAGTTTGTAGCTAAACGCAATCAGGTGGCAAAACGGTACAATGAGGCGTTGAGCGGTAGTGAGTTATTCCAACCAATCAAATGTCCCTCCGGCACTTTGAGCTCCTACTACAAGTATCCTTTGATTTTAACTCCCAAAATTGACAAAGCAGCTTTCACTAAGTCTCTTTTTGGAGAGTTCGGAATTGAAACGGGCAACATTTTTTATCCTCCATGCCACTTGCAAGGTGTGTACCGTAAATTGGGCGCCTTGAGTTACAGCGGATTAACTGTTTCGGAAGACGTTTTAGCGCGTACGGTCACTTTGCCCATGCACATTGCTCTTTCTGACTCAGACGTTGAATACGTTATTGATACGGTAAAGTCTGTTGCTCTGCAAACAGTAACTTAAAACCATACCTTAATCTCTTTTTTTATAGAACAATCTCTTTTTTGTTCGGGATGTTTCTTACTTACGGCTTTAAGAGTCTGTTTCCTCTGAAAGTACTCTTGAGCCTCATTAGGTTTTTTCGGAGAACTTTTTTTATGATAGAATTAAATGCGAGTACCTCAGTTATAATCGCAACGTTAAACGAGGAACAAGGTATAGGTCCCACTATTGATGAGATGCAACGGGTTTTAAATTATCCACATATGGTTGTTGTCGACGGAAACAGTGTTGACCGAACAATCGAAATCGCCAAAAACATGGGCGTGGATGTCCAGCTCCAAGCGGGCAAGGGTAAAGGCGATGCAATGTTCCAAGGCATGAAAGGCTTGACCTCCAAGGTGCCATACCTCGTTTTCACAGACGCCGACTATACGTATCCTGCCGAATCAGTGCCGTCTATGATTCAAATTTTAGAAGAGAACTCCAATGTGGGCATGGTGTTGGGCAACCGCTTCAAGGGGCAATATAATGTCTCAAAATCAATTACCAACCCCTTCTATTTGGGCAACAAAATGTTAGCGTTGGCCCAGTTAGTGATGAACGGCGTTAACCTTGGTGATCCTCTTACGGGGTTGCGGGTTGTTCGCAGCGAAGCGCTAGAAGGCTGGAAGCCGAAAAGCAAAGGCTTCGATGTGGAAGCGGAAATGAACGCTCTTATTGAGCGCCGAGGCTACAAAATTATCGAAGTCCCAATTGACTACCGGGACCGGATGGGTGAAAAGAAGCTTAAACTGCGGCATGGCTTAGGCATTATGAAGCGGATTTTAGCCGAAGGCTTCACCCCTTAATTTTTCTATTTTTTGTTAACCCCTTCTTGGGCTATTTTTGTAATTTTAGAAAATTTTTTTCGTTTAGAGGAGACTCTATATTATGGCAGATAGCAACATTAAAGTCAAAATAGGCGTTGTAGGGCTGGGCAAAATGGGCGTTATGCACGCATGCCTGCTTAACACGTTTAGCAACACCAAAGTGACGGCGCTCTGTGATAAAAGCCGATTAATGCGCATGGCAGCCAAAAACGTTTTTCACGGCGCCACCATAACCGATGATATCGAAAAATTCCGCGGCTTAAACCTCGACGCCATCTACGTTTTAACACCTATCCCCTCACATTACCCTTTGCTCAAACAAATCTACACCCAAAACCTCGCTCGCCACGTGTTTGTAGAGAAAACGCTCAGCCAAAACTACGCTAAATCCAAAGAACTCGCTCAACTCGTAGCAGAAAGGGGCGGCGCCAACATGGTTGGTTACATGAAACGCTTCGGCGTTACTTTTAACTACGCAAAAAACCTGCTTGACCAAGAAGCCATTGGCAAGTTGCAGTCGTTTGATGCTTACGCTTTTTCCTCTGACTTTGCTGATGTTGCTGAAGGCTCCGAAGTCTCCAAAGCCCGGGGCGGCGTAGTGGAAGATCTTGGTTCCCATGTGGTTGATTTAACCGCATGGCTTTTTGGCGAATTAACCGTAACTGAAGCTCATGCTAACTCGCAGATCTCTGCATGCTCCGAAGATGATGTAGCCTTTAGTGTAGCTGGCGCGGACGATTTAGTGGGGAAGTTTGAGGTTTCCTGGCGCAAAATCGGTTACCGCATGCCTGAGTTCGGTATAAAAATCGTCGGCTCAAAAGGTACCCTCTATGTTAACGATGACGAAGTAAAGGTTTACTCAAACGCTTCTGAAGCCAAATCTTGGTTCCGCCACGACTTAGAAGATAATGTTGGCTTCTATTTGGGTGGTTCAGAGTATTGGCGGGAAAACCAGCATTTCCTCCACGCTATAACCTCAGGGTTGCCGACGCAATCCAGCTTTGAGAGCGCTTTACGGGTGGATTTTCTGCTTGAACAGGTACGGAGACGACTTTGCCATGACTAAACCTTTTAGTTTGCTTGTGGGCGATAACCCCTTCCATGGCATCAGTCACCTTTCGCAGGCTAAAGCACGTACTCGGACTCTGGATAGAGCTAATGTGCAGCAAGCTGCTCACCTCGTGGATCTTAGCCTCAGAAACGGCGCTGACGGATTCATGTTTTCCGTTGACGATGCGATGCTCTCAATCCTTCGCAGTCTTTCCCGAAATGATGGCCCTCCTATGCGGCTATACGCCATTGCGCCTTACGCATATGAGTATGTGCGTAAAGCCACGGTTGCAGGCGGGGTTTCGGGGTTAGCTAAAAGTTTGGCGTCGCAGATGATTTTTTCCAGAAACATTGGCGTTGTAGCCCTGAACGCTCCTGGTATCTTGCGGTTTAAGCTGTCGCCGCTTATGCGTGCGTATGTGGCTTATGAGTTGTCCCGCATAAAGTCTGCTATGGGCAAAAACGCTACTCTTGAATGCTTTATGCTTCATGAAATCATAACTGACATGGCTTTAGCTTTGGATATGAAGCAGTTCTGTAAAGACTACATCAGCTTCCTTGAGAAAAACCATGTTCGGGCGGGTTTTGAAACACGCAATTTCCCCATTTTGGTTAATAAATTCCTCGACTGGGACATAGACCTAAACAAGCTAACCTTAACTTCGTCGTTTAACAAAGTCGGGTTCCAAATGTGCCCCTCTCAGCTTGAATGTGAGCAGGCGCTTGAGAGGGCGTCTGGCGCAGAAGTAATAGCTATGAGTGTTTTAGCCGCCGGCTACCTAAAACCAGTCGATGCAGCATCGTATTTGTCCAGCCTGCGTGGGTTGAGCGGCATCGTTATCGGCGTCAGCAAGGAACGCCAAGCCACCGAAACTTTCAATGTGTTTCGGGAGAAAGCAAAAATCGCCTTGCCAGCATAATAAAGGAGCGTCTTTTTTGATTTGGTTAATAGTTGCTTGGCTCTGTGTAGCCGCCGTGTTCTTCGGTGTCCCCGCCACTTATTTTTTGTACATGAAGAAACGCTCCGTCTCCGGGTGGAACCTAATTCTCGACAAGAGTTACGTGCCGTCTGCGGCGGTCCTTATTCCTGTGCACAACGAAGAGAGTGTAATTGCGCTTAAACTGGAAAACATCGCTAAGGTTGTTTACCCAAAGGATCGTATTCAAGTCGTGGTGGCAAATGACTGCTCCACCGACGGAACCATGGATGCAATCCACCGTTATGTTGCGGCTCATCCAGAACAGAAAATCAGCGTTTTTGACAGCCAGGTGCATCTTGGCAAGACTGGATGCCTCAACAAGGCATTAAAATCTGTAGATGCAGAAGTCATAATTATTTCTGATGTGGACTGTTTTTGGCCAAGCGATATCCTCAACAAAGCCTTAACTTACCTCTCTGACCCCGACGTTGGCGCTATAACGGCCCGTGAGTTTTTGCTTAACCCGCTTGATTCGTGGGTGACTTTGGGCGAGCAGTTCTATGACCAAAACATTCAAGCGGTACGCATTGGCGAATCCAAGCTGCATTCCACAATTTTTTTCCAGGGTGGCTTTGCAGCTTACAAACGAAGTGTGCTTTCTGAGTTTAACCATGCTACCGATGACTCGGGTACTGCGCTCGATATTGTGCAGTCGCATCGTCGGACGCTTTTGATCCCTGAAGTCGGGTTCTTTACTGTTAGCCCAACGGCGTGGAAAAGCAAGTTCACCATAAAAATGCGCCGTGCGGGTCACCTGCAGCATCTTTGGGCACGTTGCCTGAACCTTTTGGCTCACCGCAAACTGCAGATGCCAAAACGCATTGCTGTCCCCGAGATTATGCTGCATATTTTCGATCCCATATTGGCGGTTGCATTGGTTGCGCTCTCAGTGGCGGTGATGGTTGTTTACCCACTGTTGGCTTTGGCGTTGCTAGCCGGTGCCGCAGCTGTTTTCGTTGTTAAGAAGACGCGGGTTATGGCTTTTGAGTTGTTGCAGAACAATTTTATTCTGCTTGTTGCGCTTTCGTCGTTTTTGACTAAGCGGAATTTTGTGTTTTGGAAGCCTGTGGAGGATTCCCGTGCGGCTTTGAGCGGGGACTTGTTACGGGCGAAGAACCTGATTTAGCTGTTTTTTGTTTTTTTAGTAGTAGATGAAGAGGGCGTTACCCTACTATATCATCTTCTAAGGCTCAATGTGGAATATTCTGTTTTTGTGGCTGCGTCTGAGGCAGGCTGCTTTTTGGTTGTGGCTGGTTGTACAGTGCCATTTTTAGAAATTCTGGTGATTTAATTTGACTGAACAGTTAACGGTAACGGTTGGGTTATGCGTCAAAAACGCTGCCTCACTCGTAAAAACCGCCATGCAGAGCCTCTGTAGCCAAACCTACCCTGCACAGGACACCGAACTCATCGTGGTAGACGGCAACAGCACAGATGGTACCCTCAAAATCATCCAGAACCACCTCACTGTTCCGTTTGGCAAGGTGCAGGTTTACAGTGAAAGCAGCGGACTTGGCATTGCACGCCAGATGGTTGTGCAGCGCTCCAATGGCAAATACATTGTTTGGCTTGATGCCGACATGACTTTAGCCGCTGACTACTTGCAGAACCAAGTTGCATACATGGAGCAGCACCCGAAAGTCGCCATTGCAGGCGGCAAATATAATGTGCATATCGGTCACGGCTTGGCTGCTGATCTTGAAAACATCGTTTACGCTGTCGACTCGGTTTATGGAGAAAAGGGAAGCGCATCAAAATACGGTTACTTGCCGGGGGCGGAAGGCGCAATCTACCGCGTTGAAGCAGTCCGCGAAGTAGGCGGATTTGACACCCGCATTAACGGCGCCGCAGAAGACACCGAAATGGCTTACCGCGTCCGAGCCCGAGGCTGGGAACTCGCACACACCAAAGAATCCTTCACAGAATCCACCCGCGCAAATTGGCAGTCACTTTGGAGCCAATACGTCTGGTACGGACGAGGCGGACACTACATTTACCACAAAGACCCAGGATCCCTCAACCTGCTACAGATGACGCCTATGGCGGGCTTCTTAGCGGGTATAATGCGGTCGCCCGGAGCGTTAATGCTCACCCACAGAACCTCGTTTATGCTGCTCCCCTTCCACTACACTTACAAACGACTGGCATGGCTGTTTGGCTTCACAAGCGCGCACCTCAAAGGCTACGGACACAAACCCAACTAGACAGGAGCAAAAAGCATTGATTGATAGGTTAATTACAGTGGGCATCTGTGTCCGAAACGGCCAAGACACTCTTAAAGGCGCGGTTGAAAGCATCCTTTGCCAAACCTACCCTCAAAACCAAATTCAAATCGTGTTTGTGGACGACGGAAGCACAGATAGTACACCAGAAATAATAAACCACTACACCAGCAAATTGGGCGCCAGAGCAAAATCCTTCAAAACCTACCGTTTGGGCTTGGGGCACGCACGCAACCAAATTGTAGACGCCGCCGACGGTGAATACATCCTCTTTGTCGACTCAGACGAAATCCTGACCCCCACCTACATTCAAACCCAAGCAGAAATCATGCAAAACAACCCTAACGTCGGTATAACTGCAGGTGTCTTCAAAACCGTCAAAGGCAACTTAATCCTCAACCTTGAAGTGGCACCCTACATTGTTAACCAAAAAAACTACGGTAAACCCAAAAGCTTCATCTGGAAAACCGACCGGCTCATCGGCACCGGCGGCACAACTTTTAGAACTGAAGCGGTTCGCCAAGTTAACGGATTTGACGAAAGCATACGGGGCGCAGGCGAAGACATTGACCTTGCAATGCGCATCAGAAAAGCCGGCTGGCAAATCATCCCCAACTCGGCGGAACTGATCGAGTTGCACGGAGGCTTATCCAGACCCAAGGATTTGTGGCGTAAATATTTCTGGTACGGGTACAGTAGCCAGAAAAGTTTCCACCAAACCCAGAAAACCTTCTCTCTGCCACGGATGTCTCCCATGGCGGCCATAGTTACAGGGGTCTTCTATTCTTTTCCCGCTTACCGTTATTTACGCCAGAAGAAGATGTTTCTTTTGCCAATGCATTATGGCTTGAAGCATACGGCGTGGACGTTGGGGTTCATTAAAGCTCAACTTGAAAAATAAAGCAAAAAAAGGAAAGTTTGGTTGTTTTTTGCACTGCTTACCAGAATCTAACTGAGAGCCAGGAGTTGTAGCGGACCCAGTTGGAGAGTATCCAGTTTTGGTTGCTAAAGGGGCTGAAGATGCTTAGAGGCTGTGCTGTCGATGGTTGAGCTACTACAGTATTGATTGGTGTTAGCGTTTCGGGTGTTGCGGTCGGAGTTGCCGTGGGTGTTGGGGTCGCTGTGGCTTTAGGTATGGTTGATCCTGTGTACTGGTACTGCTGGTTTTGGGTTGATGTCTGAGTTGATGTTTCCTGAGGTTGGCTTGTAGTTGCAGCTGTTTGGGTCGCTGAAGTTGTGTCTGTCTGTCTTGGGGTTGCTTCTACCGAGGATGGAGTTAAGGCTGTGGTTGCCGTGTTTGAAGTGGTTGTAGGTGCTGGAGCTGCGGGACCGTTGTATGCGTTGATGTATGCTTGACCCATGCTGTTAGGTGAATATCCGCCTGTAAGCATTGTTTCGCCGCTGTAGACGCCGCCTAGTCCGCTGTCACTAAGCCAGTAATAAGCGCCTGCGCCTACCCCCAAGTCACGTTGCGCCAATACCAAGTTAGTCCACCAGGTCAAGTCGTTTTGGTGATTTGGGGAACTGTTAAGGCAGGAGCCTTCTTCGTTTATCACTAATGGTGCATTCACACCCATTGATGCGATGCCAGTTTGAATTTGCGATTTGAGTCCGCTGTAGTCAGATGCCCAGTAGCTGGATAGGTCGGTTGGTGCGTAGTAGTAGAAGTGGGTTGTATAGGCAATGTTGGTTGGGTGGATGGCTTGGTCGATTTGTCCTGCCCAGCCTAATGTTGCGCCGTAGCCGTTTGGTTGCCAGCCCATGTGCCACTGCATCATAACCAAGTTAGATGCACCGGTGCTTCTGACTACGTTGTACATAGTTTGCAGGTAAGTCATGTAGCCTTGGGGAATGGCGTCTGCGTCGCTGCCCACGTTGGGTTCGTTCCATGCTTCAAAGATTGCGTTTGGGTAACCTTTTAGGTTGTTTGCCATGTCGGTCCAGAACCAGTTCCAGAATGCCTGCTCGTTGCCAGCATATCCGGCGTCGGAGAGGAATCTGTTGGCTGCATCGTCCCAACCCATCATTGGCATGCCTTGCCATCCATACCCTGTGCTGGCGTATGGGTCTGCTCCAAAAGAGCTTGTTGAGGGCGTAAGCATGTATGGGGTTATGTCGACGTATATGCCGTATTTGCCTGCTTCCTCGCATAATGTTCGGAGATAGGCTTTGGTGCTTATGGGCGTTGTTTGGGCGCCGTGGTTTGCTGGATCTTCAACTGCGGGAACAATGTTGTCTCTGTAATACCAGCTTGGCAACACGAACACCCGAATCATGTTTATGTGCCATTGGCTCTGCATTGCGCTAAAAGTCTGATCCATGACTGCGGTGGGGTTACTGTTCCATTGATCGCCCCAATTGTCTCCTCCATCTTGGCTCCAAAGAATCAAGTTTGGAGCAAAACCAGCCAAACCCATGCCACGGAGATAAACAGTGTTTCCGTTAGCATCCAAAATGTATTGGCCTGACGTGTGCAGCGCCATTGAAGTCGAATCAGCAGACACATTCGATACGGAAAAAATCGAAACCATGCTGAAGACGAACAATGCAACGGTGCATGCGGCGAGGGGCTTTTTGAGTGCTTTAAGGTTTAGGGAGTGCAGTGCGTTTGCTATGCGTTGCTTTTTCATTTTTCTCTCTCTTCCTGAACTTCGTCCTTCATAGGATGGATCATTTTTATAGCCTTTTGAAAACTTCAATAGGGCGCTTTGCGAACCCTGCTTCGCATAAAATAAGCCTATAAATTCAGGCAAAAACCTTTCACAGCACGATTCAGGGCTAAACAGCCTCAAAACAGGTAATTCTTAAACTAATCAGGCGATACAACAATGAAACCCACAATAGGCGTCTTCTGCCCCACCTTAAACGTGTACGGCGGAGGAGAATACGTCGCAGTCGCCATCGCTAACACCCTCGCAAACGCAGATTACCCCGTTATACTCTTCGCCAACAGCCCAGTCGACCCAAAAGCCATCAAAAACTACTTCGGAGAAACCCTAAACCCCAACATCCATACAATCCAGCAAACCACCAACTTCACCCCCCGCGGCCTCGGCGACTTTTACCAAACCATATTCCACTCCGTCATAGCCAAAAACAAATGCAGCGTCTTCGTAGACGCCTTCTCCAACTGCGTCTACCCCTGGACACAAATCAGTTACATCCATTTCCCCTATCTCAACCAGTACAACTTCAATAAAAAATTCCCCTACCTCTCAAGCCCACGCTTAAGCAAAGCCGCAACCCTCCCCTACGTAGTTCTTGAAAAGAAACTTATCAACTACGACAAACGTCTGGTTTTAGCGAACAGCTACTACACCGCCGCCGAAGTCCAAAAATACAGCCAAAAAACCGCGCAGGTCCTCTACCCCCCATTCTCGCAGTCCATCCTCGACCAAGGCAAAAACGCCCAAAAACCCTCCGACGAAAACCTTGTGGTTACAGTCTCACGATTAGACGCCAACAAGCACCTTGAACGCATCCCCCAAGTAGCCGCCCAAACCCCCAAAAACATTAAATTCGCAGTCATAGGCCGCTTATACAACGACGGACCCCTAAAATACCTTGAAGCTTTAACCAAAAAAATGGGGCTCTCCGACCGCGTAACGTTTTACCCCAACGCCTCCGCCGAGGAAAAAACCGACCTGCTGAGGCGCGCCAAACTGTACCTACACACTATGGAAGGGGAACATTTCGGCATCTCGATTGTTGAAGCTATGGCTATGGGTTGCGTGCCAGTTGTGCATGACTCTGGCGGCATGCGCGAATTCGTACCTCAAGAGTACCGTTATAGCGATGTTGCTGGAGCAGCCGAAAAAGTTACCGCTGGAATAGCTGATTGGACACCCGACCTAACGGAAAAAATGAAAGATATTGCCTCACAGTTCTCCATCAAAAACTTCTCAATGCGTTTTATGGATCTGCTCAATTCTTACTATTGGAGTGCAAAGTAAATGGTTGATTTGCGACTTATTACACAAGACCATATAGGGCTTAGAACATTCTACAAAAGTTTTCAAGCCTACCAAAAAGGCAACGCTGGAATCAACAACTCCGCCTTAACGTCTCTTATGGTCGACGGAAAAACCAAACTGCACATTCATAAAACCGCTCAAATCATAAACAACGGTTATTTCACCCTCGGTATACGGCCACATGACTTTTTCCCCTCAAAAGTACCTTCACAACTAATCATGGCCCAGAACAGTAAACTAATTATAAACGGAAGCTCCCGTATGGGTAGAGGCGTCATACTAGCAATAGATAGCGACGCAACTTTAGAATTAGGCAAAAACGTCGTTGTAAACTCTAACACCACAATCTTCTGCTCAAAAAACGTCACCATCGGCGACAACACCAGCATCTCTTGGGATGTTGAAATTATGGATACCGATTTTCATCGAATGACACGAGCCGACGCAGTAACCGCGGCCCCCATAACAATAGGCGAACATGTTTTGGTGGGCCGCCGAGCCTTACTTTTAAAGGGAACAACCATTGGAGATGGCGCCGTCGTCGCTGCTGGCGCGGTGGTCACCCGAAACGTACCGCCACACTGCATGGTGGCTGGCGTTCCGGCAAAAATCATAAAACATGATATCAACTGGGAATAACTAAGCTCATTTTTGAAACCTAAAACCGGAGCAAAATTTATGCACATTTGTCACGTCTGGGAACGTTTCTGGCCTATCGAAATCGGCGGGTTAGAACGCTATATACTTTGGTTAACCACTTATCTGGCTAGAAAAGAAAACGTTGATTTTTCGCTCATTACCGGCCGCACCAAGCTGCTTTTGATGACTAAAAACATCAAGAAGTATGAAGATACAGGCTTTCTCAAAGTCTACCGACTAGGACCCAGCCCCGTCGACCTATTACACGGCGCCTTCGTATATACTATGCACTCCACGCCTAAACTTGTGGAGAAAATGAAGTTCGCAAGCCTATACCACGAAGCCGTTAACCGCGTCGAAGCAAAAAACGCGGATGTCTTCCACATCCACGGCATCTGGAGCGACCTCGAATACATCAACCTAGGCATCTACCTTAGTCGCCACTACAAAAAGCCGCTGGTCGTCACGTTGCACGGCGGATTTGTCGGCGACCCTCTAAAAGGCGGTATGCCCCTCAAATCCCCAGAAGTGCGAAGCATACTTGAAAACGACGTTGCAGCAATAACTACTTACTCTAAAGAAGTTCTGGGAACGCTACACGAGATGGGGTTAAGCAGCAAAAGCTACCTCGTCACAAACTTTGTTGACCCGCCACACTTCAAAAACACCCAAACCCAGCAGCCACATGACATAACCATGATTTACGTAGGCCGCCTCGAACCAGTTCAAACCCCTGACCTAGTTATCCGGGCATTCAAAAAAGTCCATGATCAAGCCCCCAACACCAAACTCGTCATAGTCGGTTACGGCAGAATGTTTGAAACCCTCAAACTCATGCTAAAAGAACTAGACCTCGAAGATTCAGTCACATTAGCTGGTAAACAGACAGACGTGCGCAAGTATCTCTGGAGCAGCGACGTGTTCGTCGCCACAAACTTCGGCTACATCGCCACACTCGAAGCCTGGTCCGCAGGGCTTGCTGTGGTCGCACCACGATTTGGCATTCTAAAGGAAACCGTTAGCCATCAAAGCAACGGACTGCTGTTTGAACCAGACAACTCCGACGACTTAGCAACCAACCTGCTACGTCTTATTAAAGAGCCAGACCTGCGAGCGAAGATGGCTTTGGGCGGCATGCAAACCGTGCAGGGCTATGACATCCGCGCAGTCGCCCCCAAAATGATGGAAATATATCGCTCTGTAACACAAAACTAGGAGAAAAAAAATTGATTTTTGACAGGCAATACTTCTCATCACACTTCATTGCTATAGTTGTAGTGCTGCAGGTGATACTCTACCTCACCCTTTTCCTAAACTTGACTACGGCACGCATCATAATCGGCATAGGCTACTTGCTCTTTGTCCCCGGATACGTCATTGTAAAACTCCTTAAACTCGACAACCTAAACACACTCGAGTCAGTTTTGTACGCAGCAGGATTCAGCGTTGCGTTTCTCATGCTCTCAGGTCTAGTTATCAACCAATTCGGCAGCATAGTAGGCTTAACCTTTCCGCTTGCCACCCTGCCCCTATCGCTTTTCGTCAACACCCTAATCTTGGTCGGTGCAGCCGCAGCCCACATCCTCCAGCGCAAAAAGCCCATACAGCAACCTCAACAACCCCTCTTCAGCCGCTCCATGCTGATTTTAGCGTTAATTCCGATTCTGGCAGTTGCTGGCGCAGTTTTCCTCGACGCCACTGGCAGCAACCTCGTGCTTCTAGCTGATGATAAGTGGTATAGCGGTTTTGTTTGTTCTGGGCGTGTTTTTCGAGCGTTCTCAAAAAGTCTATGCTTTTGCAATCCTTATGATTGCTCTTGGGTTATTGTTGCATGTTTCTTTAGCAGGCAACTATATTCTGCCAAACGGCGGCGACTCCCCTGTGGAGCTCTACGTGTTTCAGAACACCCGCCTCAACATGCACTGGAACCCAGTTCTCACCACCACAGACAACCAAAACTATGGCCGATTCAACGCCATGTTAAGCATCACTGTTCTCCCTACTATATACTCTAACATGCTTGGGCTGGACCCAACCTGGGTTTTCAAACTCATCTACCCATTAATATTCGCTCTGGTGCCACTCAGCCTCTATGTGCTTTGGCAGCCTTACATAGGTAAAAAACTCGGCTTCATAGCCGCATTCTTGTTTATGGCGCAATCCACTTTTTTCACGGAGATGCTTTCGCTTAACCGCCAAATGATAGCTGAACTCTTCTTTGTGCTCCTTCTCATCACGCTTTTAAGCAGGAAACTAAGCAATAAAACCAAATTCGTCACCTTCGCGGTTTTCAGTTTCGGCTTAATATTCTCCCACTATGCTCTTGCTGAAATCTTCCTGTTTCTAATCTTCGCCGCATGGGCAACTTCAGCGTTTTACCTGCGCCGCCCCAGCTTCAACCTCCAACTGGGCATGATTTTGTTCTTTTTCGTAGCTATGTTTCTCTGGTACATTTACACGTCGGGCGCCGTGGTTTTCGAGAGCTTCATCAGCTTCACCGGTAACATTTCTGCTCAACTAGGTGACTTCTTCAATCCGACTTCAAGAGGTGACGTGGTACTTACTGGCTTAGGCTTAGTTCAGTCGCCATCCATGCTCAACACTGTAAGTAGAGGCTTCGCGTACTTAACCGAAATATTCATTGTCATAGGCATCTTGGCGTTTTTAGCTAAAAAAATCCCGTTTCGCTTCGAACGCGACTATACCGTCTTTAGCATCTTAACCGTTGTTTTCCTGTTGTTCTTAACGCTTGTACCTGGTTTAGCTAATGCTTTGTCCATGACTCGGTTCTACCACATTCTTCTGATGATTCTTGCGCCTTTCTGCGCTATAGGTTTGTGGTTTATTGGTGGGAAACTCGCTAAACACAAAAAACAACTATTCGTTGCAGCTTTGGCGGTGGCTGTTTTGGTGCCTTATTTTCTTTTTCAAACAAACTTCGCCTACGAGGTTGCCGGAACAGATAGCTGGTCGGTTCCCCTAAGCGGCTACCGTATGGATCCTCTTCAACTGTATGGTTCCATCGGCTACATCGACACTTACAGCGTGTACGGATCAGACTGGATTTCGGCGCATTTGCCTTACAAGAATAACATGGCAGCTGACAACGCTATGTTCACGTCGCTGACCGCTTATGGCTTGATTTACCGTGGAGACGTACAAGAATTGACTCCTCAGAAGTATCTATACGCCGGAGAATACGTTTTCCTAAGTTACATCAGCATCAAAACTGAACCCCTAACCGTAAACAGCACTCTTCCCGCTTTACTTAACCAAACTAGCGTAATCTACAACAACGGCTACTCACAAGTAAATTATGTCCCAACCGGCTACGTTGCCCCACGTTTCGACATTCCTGCTTCATAGATTAAAGGTGCTTTTTTATGTTAAAAACAGTTTATCCCTCAGTCACCGTGGTTATACCCACCTACAAAAGAGCTGACATACTCCCCCACATGATTAAGGCTCTTCAACGCCAAACTTACAAAAACTTCGATGTAGTTTTTGTCGTGAAACCCTCAGGAGACGGAACTGAGGAACTCCTCAAAACCGCAGGGCAAACGCTGAAAATCAAGGTTGTAGCGCAAACCGGTGGCTATATAGTAGACGCATACTTTCAAGGAGTAAAACACACAAGCGGCGACATCGTAGCGTTCCTCGACGACGACGCATTGCCAGCCGAGGACTGGTTAACACAAACCATAAAAATTTTCCAAACCCAAAACATCTCAGCAGTAACCGGCGACTCCTACCCCGTGCTACTAAACGGCGGAGAAATGAAAATAATAGATGAAGACGAACTGCCTACCAACTTTACACCCCTTGACTTCGCACTGTTCGGTTACCCCCTCAAAGGGTTAGAGACTTACAAAAACAGCATAGCCAACAGCGGCTACGTCTACGAACGCGGCAACAACGCTTACTGGCGCAAACGTGGAGCCACCAAAGCTCTTCTGCGTGGCCCCTCAATGGCTGTTAACGGCGAAGTTTTGCGCAGTATTGATTTGCCCGGCGAATGGATTTTGGGGTGCGCATGGGAGATGGTTCTGGGGTGGCAGCTTTGGCGGCGTGGACATGAAATGATTTTTAGCCCCAACGTAAAAGTTTACCATATAGTACACGGTCGAACCAGCAGCAGAGATTTTTTGGCACCCCGCACTGACCTATTGTGGGCGACGGAAGCTGAGCTTCTTTTCTATCGCCTTCACCGTGAAGAGCGGCAGCTTTCACTTGTCAGTAAGGTCCAATCAGACTTCATTCGTGTCATTCACAGTTTGAAGTATATGCGCCAAAACTTCCGTTACAACCTCAGAAAAGTAGAAGGTATTTTCTTAGGCAACGTAATTGGGACAAAATGGATACTCTACGACTCTTTGGGTGTTCACTACTCGCCGCTGCCTGATCTGGTAAAACTCAAAAAACATAAGTAACACTGTGGAGACTGAAAAAATGGCGGCACCGCTTGTCTCGATTTTAATACTTAACTACAACGGCAAAAACTACCTCCCGACATGCCTCCAGTCAGTGCTAAACAACCGCTACCCCAACTTCGAAGTCATCTTAGTCGACAACGCCTCCCAAGACAGCAGCCTAAAAGACGCCCAAACCATGTTCGGTAACGATTCCCGCCTAAAAATTGTGCAAACTGGCAGCAACTTGGGCTTCAGCGGCGGAAACAACATCGGCTTCACACATTGCCAAGGCGAATACGTGGTTTTTCTCAATAACGATACCCGAGTAGAAGAAGACTGGCTCACCCAACTGGTCGATGCAATGCAGAGCGACTCCCAAATTGGGTTGGCGCAAAGCAAAATAATCAATATGCACAACGACGAGATCCAAAACGCCGGCTGGCTTTTCAGCAACTACATGGTCCGCAAACACGCCTTAGGCGAAAAAAAGCCCCGTCAACTTACCTTTAAACCGGTCTACGAGGTGTCGGTGGCGTCAGGCGCAAGCATGATAGCTCCCAAAGCGTTAATCCAGGAGATCGGATTGTTTGAGCCTAAAATCCCTTTCTTCTACGACGACACGCTGCTCTCCTTTAAGGTGTGGTTGGCAAACAGAAAAGTCGTCACCGTCGAGGGCAGTCACATTCGCCACATTATGGGCGCGACAAGCAGCTGGAACATTGAATGCACGACTTACAACCTGTTAAAAGCCAAAATCTGCCTCCTCTTTGACGTTTACTTTGACTTTAAAGATCTCTTTACTGCGTTGTTTGTGACTTTTTGGTACACAATGGTCTTGTTGGTTTTTCAGTTGCGTCAAAAAAGTTTGCCCGTCATTTACGGCTCCGTTAGGGGACTTTTTTGGTCTCTGCAAAATCTGGGTTTTCTTTGGCAGTGTCGGCAGCGGCACTGGCGTAACTCTCGTGTTGCGTCGTCTGATTTGCAGGCGAGGTTTGTCAGGGTTAGGGTTCCTGCGGCTTTTTTTCTTCTGCCTTGTAAATTGGGAAACGATTTATTCAATTATGCTGCGTATAAGTATGAAAAAACCGCAAGTGAGCAGTGAATTTGTTAAAAAAACATTTCTTTGGGTTTCCCCTTGGAAAAAACAGGGGAATGTTCTATAACAGTAACGTAAATATATTAGATTGAGGCTTCTCTCCTGTGCAAGGGCTTGCCCTACAGCAGGGTTAGCACTTGCGGAGTCGTTTTTTCCAATGCAAAACAGTTATCGGTTGACGCTTTCTTTTTCATTAATCCTCATCATAGCGTCTAGCCTCCTTCTCTTCCAAGCAGCCTTAGGCGACGTCCCCCCACAAGTCTCCCCCCTAGTCGCCATCCACATATCCGAATACACCCAAACCCACTGGACCAACCCCTACTGGACCTACTTCTCCCTAACCGACATGCTTGAAGAAACGTTCAAAGCTGACGGAACCCCCTTCATAGAAATCACCGACGCACAAATCGCCGCCGGCCAACTCCTCTCAGGAGCAACCCCTCGTTACCCCATCTTTTTCAGCATAGCTGCAGAATGTGTCTCGGACGCAGAACTTAACCAAATAAGCAATTATGCACAGTCAGGCGGATTCGTCTACACAGGCTCTTCTGCATGGACCAAAAACGAAGATGGCTCACCCCGAAGCAACTTCGGCTTATCAGCTCAGATGGGCTTAACCTGTGACAATCCGCCGCCAGACAACTGGGTAAACGCTATCTACATTTATCGTTCAGTAGACAGTCAACTCACCAACCAAATCCCAAAAAACGTCATCATCAACTGGCGCTTACCTCTCTCTAACCACACTCTCTGCACTCTGGAGCCAACTAGTGTTGAACCCCACAAAGTTTGGGCAGCCCACACAACAACAACCGACCCAGCTACAATCCTGTTAGCCACCGACGACACGATTATGCTCGCCCAAAAATCCTACGGGACCGGCATGTTCATTTACCATTCAGAACTTGACCCGCTGGCAAGCTTCAGCCTCTACAGCCCCGTGGCATACGAATATCTGATAATTCGACAGGCCGTAGAGTGGGCTTTCCAAAACAGTAACTTACCTATAGCAAAACTAAGCGCTTGGCCCTACCAGTATGACTCAGCATTTGTAGTGCGCCACGACATGGACATCTCCTACCAGTCGGTTCTATGGATGGCTGACTCTGCTGAAGCAGAGAAAAACATGGGTGTTACTGGACAATACTACATAGTAACTGGCGACGTGAGAGATGCACAAAACAGTGCTTCGCTGATAAGCCAACTTCAGCAGGCTGACGCCTTAGGTGGCCAAGTAGGGTCACACAATGGTGGACTCGACTGTTCGCCTTGGGATACAAACAAACAGTACGGTGACTACCTTTATTACCACTGGGGACCCGACGAAGCCATGAACAAAATAGGGACCTCAGCTGGTATGGATTACTCTAACCGAAGCATAAGCCTGTCCTTTAACGATCTGAATAGCTGGGTTGGTAGTAGACCTCGAATCTGGGTTGCCCCTGCCGGACAGGGTTGCTGGGATGAAACATACCAAGTTCTTGACAGTTTGGGCGTAAAAACCTCTGGCGAATTCACCACTTCCCCTTACCCCAACTTTGCCTTCTCCGTTAACACTCCAAACGTATCTTACACCAATTATGTCGTGCCGTTTTCTCGATGGATAACCAGCTCAGGCTTCACCTGTCAAAGCATAGAAGACTTAGCTGAAAACGCTCCGGGCGATATGCAGAAACTGGTTGACTTTTACTATGACATGGGTGCATTAGTCAGCCCATATAGCCACTCCTCTTCCCAGACGGGACTGCCACAAGAGTTCCTCCAAGACGTATTGGCTAAACCATACATGTGGAACACTAACCCTACAGCGCTTTGGAACTGGGGCCTTGAACGCCAACAAGTAAGCTCTACACCATACTTCCAGTCTAGCATCAGTGGTGTAAATAACTTAACGGTGACATTATCAGGGTCAATTTCGCCAGACACCACTCTCGACGTGGTTTTACCTACTCCTAACAGCAATATCGATTTCATGGAAGTGCTTGTTAACGGCGCCCCAACAGCAAACTACCGATTAACCAGCACTGGTGTAAAAGTGCAAGCCGGCTTATCCACTACAGTCAGCGTCATCTACGCCACCAACCCCCCAGAAGGCTGGACGCAGACCACGCAAGCAGACTTCAAATCTGGCACCCAGACCAATCTTGACCTCGATTCTGAACCCGGGCAAATATCGCTAGCGAAATCAGTAGGTTTTTCTGATGACTTCACCGATGAAGCCTACACAAGCAGTCACTGGACCGAAAAAGCCGGCTCATGGACTGTAAGCGATGGCTATTACAACCTCGCAGGGCAAACTGAACAGCTACTTGCATCATATGTAGGAACTATATGGAATGATTATAGCGTCGAAACCAGTGTGCGCTATGTTGGCGGGGAATACGATGGCGTACTCAGTGCACACGTAAACCCCACGAGTGGTTCACGTTATTCGTTAATAGTTTATCCAAACCAAGATGGCCCAAACCGCATTGCACTCATGAAGTTCAGTTCATGGGCAGACATCCAAGGCACAGTTCTCAGTTTAGCCGAAGTGGAAACAGACACCAACTTTCATAACCTTCGAATGAATTTCGTAGGAAACCAAATACAGTGTACCTATGATGGCCAGGAAGTATTCGACGTTTTGGACGGTTCCTACTTTCAAGGCGGAATAGCTCTTGAATCTTATGGCGACTCAAATGCGCAATTCGACTATGTCCACGTTTCTTTGCTTTCGAACACCGGAACTTTTGTGTCCTCCGATTTCGACGCCGGCAGCTACCTGGTCGACTGGCAAGCCCTCATGTGGATGGCCGATATTCCTCCAGGAACAACTCTGCAGTTCAGAACACGAACCGCTACGACTCAAAGCGCCCTGTCCTCAGCAGAGTGGTCAAGCGTTTACCCAGCCAGCGGCTGCCAAATTACGTCTCCACATCAGCGATGGATACAATACCAAATCACATTCCAGTCTAACGACCAAACCGTTTCGCCCAAACTCTACGGCGTGACCGTGACCTTCACAAATATTGTTCCCAACCCCCATCTTAAACTCCACATCGACATCGACATGACCGCTGCAATTGGCGAACTCGAATACAGCGAATCAGCCACCAGTCTACCCTTTGAAAGCGCTTGGCAGGCAAAAGACGGCACCGTATACGCAGGCAGCAACCAAGTTCTCTACCAGAGCTCCGACAACGGCGTGACCTGGAGTCAACTCCGAAACTTTGGAACAGACATAACAATGGTTTACGTTGACAGCCACAACTACATCTACGCCTCCACCGACCAACCCTCAACACAAGGTGACAATGGACTTTGGCGAAGCACTGACAACGGCACAACCTGGAATCGGGTAATTACGATGCAGCCTTCAACCACCATCTGGGGCATAGACGAATCAGGCAAAGGACAAATATACGCTGGCGTATACACAGAGGGCTCCGCAGTTTCGAATTCATCTATCCTCAAAAGCACAGATGGCGGAGATACATGGAACACAATCTACTATAACTCCACTGCTCGACACGTGCACGACATAAATATAGACAAAAAAACCGGATACATCTACGCTTCCATTGGCGACAAACTCTTACCCTGGAACATAGCATATGTTATTTGTTCCACCGACGACGGTGCTACATGGACCCAAATACGCGACGCTAACATACAGTTTCTGGCCATAGAAGCAGTTCAGGGTGCACGCCTATTCGCAACTGACGATCCAGTTAATGGCGCAATCTACCGCAGCACCGATGACCAGAATTTCGAGAAGGTTCTTGACACCGGCGGGCACTCTTACGGTTACTGGATGCGTGTTAACCCACTAAACGGCAGAGTCTATGCTAGCTTTGTTAAAGGCGAAGGCACTGAAGGCACTTCTGTGTCTGTAATTTACCAAAGCGACGACGACGGCCAAACCTGGCAAATCTACCGAACCTTCACAGTGTCAGACGCTTACTATGGTTCGCCTTCAGCATCGAACTTTGTCAACGGCTTGATGTACTACAGTGTTCATCTGGAAAGCGGATGGCAAAATGGAATCCGAGTTGCCCCAAATACGCTGGGGTCCTTTTTAGCGTCTGAACCCCCAAACTCTTTAGCTTCTGCCGGTTCCCCCGTTTCTCTAGAAACTTTGCCCAGCGATCTGTTGGGCTATAAATCCAAGTTACCTGCTTAGGTAGCAATAAAAAATTTTTTGTCAAACATAAAATGGGAGGTGAAAATACGAGAAAGAAAAGTTTTTTCATTATAGTCGCTGTTATGGCTCTTTCAGCCGTGATGGTGATTTCTGCAGCTTCACTTTTTACACTAAACTCTAACATGACCGCCACAGTAAATGAGAAAGGCATAGTTACAGTCACAATAGATTCGACAACCTACACCGATGGTGAATCATTCGATATTGCATGGGGCCCAGTAGACCCGGGACAAACATACACTAAACAAATCACAATCCACAACAATGTAAACACGCCCGTCACGCCAAGCATAATCTCTGACCTCTCAGCAACCTATGGCACCATTACCCTATCAAACACCGACTCCATCGCAGCGGGAGGCGACGTAGACGTCAACATAGAATTTACGGTTTCTAGTACGGCTCCAGCAGGAGCAATCCCTGCTTGGACGGCTACTTTAATCGCATCTTCATAGTAATTTTTCGTTTAATGTCAAATTGTTAATCATTAGCCCCCTTTTTTAGTTCTGCAGCTGTTTTTTCTGTTAATCTTTGCAGAGCAAAGTACAATAAGCAGAAAAAACATAGATACTATGGCTTGTACTCCACTTGGATTCAAGCATCAACCAGTTTCTGTAAACCAACTTCTTAAAAAATCTGGCTTTGCCATTTTTGAGGAATTTTTTTGTTAACCGAAAAATACAGCGTTTTAAACGACTGCAAAATCGTCAATTTCCCAAAAGTAACTGACTTTCGCGGCAACCTCTCTTTTATCGAAGAAAACCGCCAAGTCCCATTCCAAATCAAAAGAGTCTACTACCTCTACGACGTACCTAGCGGTGCCAGCCGAGGTGGACACGCCCACAAAGCCCTCCACCAAGTTGTCATCGCCCTAAGCGGTAGCTTCGACATAATCCTCGACGACGGCTACCACCGCCGCTCCTTTTTCCTCAACCGCCCCCACTATGGCCTCTACATCCCCCCTAGAGTGTGGCGGGAACTGGAGAACTTTAGCTCTAACTCTGTAGCGCTTTCGCTTGTGAGTGAAGTCTACGACGAATCCGACTACATACGCGACTACGATGTCTTCAAGGGGTCCGTAAGAAATGAATGGCGTTAAAGAGAAACTTGTGATAATCGGCGATGGAGAAACTGCAGAATTAGCTTGCGACTACTTCACTTATGACTCCAATTTTGAAGTGGTGGGGTTTGCAGCGGAGGCCGCCTACAGGAAAAACCGAGTGCTATCCGGGTTGCCGGTAGTGGACTTTGAGGGGGTCGAGCAGGTTTTTAGCCCAAACACTCACCGTGCCTTCGTGGCGGTGTCATATACTAACCTAAATCGGCTACGACGTCGCCTGTTTAAATTGACAAAACAGAAAGGCTACAAGCTCACGTCATACATAAGCTCAAAGTCATACGTGTCTCCCGATGTAGCTTTGGGCGAGAACTGTTTCATTTTAGAAAATACCGTGGTTCAGCGGGGCGCAAAAATCGGGGATGACGTAACTTTGTGGTCCGGTAGCTCGGTTGGGCACCGTTCTCAGGTGGGCAGCCACTGTTTTTTGGCTATGCATGTTGCGGTTTCAGGCTTCTGTTGGGTGGGGGCAGGTTCATTTTTGGGTGTTAACAGTTGCACTGTGGGTGCCATACGGGTTGGCGAAGACTGTGTAGTCGGTGCCGGCGCGGTGCTCTTAGGTGAAGCTGAATCTGGACATGTCTATGTGGGCAACCCTGCAAAAGCTTTGCTTAACCAAAAATCTGACGATTATATTTCTGGAGTTAAAACAATATGACCATTCTTGAACCTCCCCAACAGGAAGAAATCCCTCTAACAGTTACTCTATACAAGCCTTTGTACCAGAAATTGTGGGACAACTTCGTCGCTGGCTCTAAAAATGGGGTTTTTCTATTTAACCGCAACTATATGGATTATCACTCCGACCGCTTCATCGATCACTCGTTGATGTTTTTCCGTGATCACAAACTCGTGGGTTTGCTGCCCGCCAACTTGGAGGGGCACGCTCTTCAAACTCATGCCGGCTTAACTTTTGGCGGTGTCGTCTCAGGCTATAACATGACCCAGCCTTTGATGCTTGAAATCTTCAATTCATTAGTTGCACATGCTAAAGAGCAGGGGATCCGGCAGATCATCTACAAACCCGTCCCCTACATTTACCACTCTGCACCCGCAGGCGAAGACCTCTACGCGTTATCTCTGCACAAAGCTAGTTTAATCGGCAGAAACGTCTCCTCTGCAATTTTCTTGCCTAAACCTCCGCCTTTTGATAACTGCCGTAAAGAAAGCCTGCGCAAAGCCCGTAAACACGGTTTAACGGTCAAACGTAGTTATGACTTAAAATCTTTCATGTCTCTTGCAGAACACGTTCTCAAAGAGAAGCATGGCGTAAGCCCTGTTCATACCGCTAAGGAACTGACTGCTCTCATGCAGAGCTTTCCCGATAACATCAAACTCTTCGTTTCCACCTTACAGGACAAGATGGTGGCAGGGATAGTGATTTATGAAAGCGAAAACGTGGCGCACGGTCAATACGCTGCTAACTCGGACATCGGCAGAGGCATAGGCGCCCAAGATGTCATCGAAGACTACCTTATCAAGCAATACTATACGGATAAAAAATACTATGATTTCGGCATATCTACCACCAAGCTGGGCAAAGAACTCAATGAAGGTTTGCTTAAACGAAAAGAAGGGTTCGGCGCCTCCGCCGTTAACTACGACTTTTATGAAATAATAATCTAACAGGATAAGACACAAAATGAAAGTACTTCTAATTCAGTCGCCCTTAGTCAAAAAAGGCAACAGCGTCAACTACGCTTTCCCACTTGGCTTAGCCTCACTGGCAGGCGCATTAAAAGACATCGAATTAACCGTATTCGACCCCAACGCCAGCGAAAACCCTTTTGGTGCCATCGAGCAAACTATCGCTAAAACCGCTCCCGACGTGATTGGTCTCTCACTGCGGAACATCGACACTGCACTCTCGTCTGACGTACACTCATATCTTGACGCTTTCACCCAAACCGTCGAAACCGCAGATGCAAACCGCGGCTCAGCTAAGCTTGTTGTAGGCGGAACTGGCTTCTCCATTTTCCCGATAGAAATCATGCAGCGTTTCCCCCAACTGGACTTCGGCTTGTTTTTGGAAGGCGAAAACTCTTTTCCACAACTGCTAAAGAACCTTGACTGCCCCAACAACGTAAAAGGCATCTATTATCGTAGCGGAAAAGAAGTGCGTTTTACAGGTAAAGCCGACCCAGTGGACTTCGCCGAACTAGATGCTCCACCCCGTGAGCTCAACGGAATAAATTTGGATTGGTACAAAAATACGCCGCACTCTTTTGGTGTTCAGACAAAACGGGGCTGCGCTTTCAGATGCGCCTACTGCACCTACCCCTACCTGCAAGGCAATAGCGTTCGAGTGCGGTCTCCCAAAAAAATTGTCGATGAAATCGAAAATCTCGTTAACAACTACGGCGTGAAAAGCATCTTTTTTGCCGATACAATATTCAATTACCCCTTTGAACACTCTCGCCAAGTCTGCCAAGAAATAACACGTAGAAAAATCAAAGTCGAGTGGGGCGCATGGTACAGGGAGAATTACATTAACAAGCAGTTTCTGTTGGAAGCTCAAGAAGCAGGTTGTGTGTGCTTCGAGTTTTCGCCTGACGGCACCTCTCAGCAGGCGCTGGACGCGTTGCACAAGGACATAACCGTGCAAGACATCAAGCGCACGGCAGAGTTGATGCATGAAATAGGCGACATAAAAGTCAACTACAATTTCCTTCGTAACGTGCCCGGGGAAAACCTAAAAAGCGTCTCAAGCTTCCACCGATTGCTACCGTGGCTTCTGGCTAAGAACCGCAAACAAATCGGCTTCGTCGGCTTCAACAGCATCCGCATCTACCCTCACACGGCCATTTACGAGACGGCATTGCAGCAAGGATTCATCACCGCCGACCAAGACCTCATTAAACCCACCTTCTACGACCCCTTCCCCCTAAACACGGCTTACTTGCCAGCGCGATGCACCAATTATCTGTACCTAAAAATGCAAAGTCGCGTCCTGCCCTTTGTAAGCCAGATTAGACGTAGTGCTCAAACGTTTTTACGATAAACCGGACGGTAAAAAAATATGTCAACTAAAATTTTAGCTTCAACGGCGAATAAACAGAATGATGTAGCCATAGCCGTTTATGATTCAAGCAAAAAAGAAAAGTGGAACAACTTCGTTGCCGACTCCAAAAACGGGGTTTTCCTCTTCAACCGAGACTACATGGAATACCACCAAAATCGCTTCAAAGATCACTCGTTAATGTTTTACAACAACAGCCGGTTAGTAGCTTTGTTGCCTGCTAACATAGAAAATGGTGCTCTCTACAGCCACGGCGGCTTAACTTTTGGCGGCGTCATATCCGACTACTCAATGAAGACCCCGCTTATGCTAAGCATTTTTTGTGCGTTGATTGCCCATTGCCAAAGCATCGGCATAAAAGAGGTCGTCTACAAAACGGTGCCCTACATTTACCATTCTGCTCCCTCCGACGAAGACCTTTATGCGCTTTTTGTTTGCAACGCCAAGTTGATGGCGCGCAATGTTTCCTCAAGCGTCTACCAGCCTAAACTAAGTAAATTCAACAGCAACAGAGAAGATAACATTCGGAAAGCAAAGAAGAACAACTTAACGGTACGGGAAAGTTCGGATTTTGATTCTTTTATGAAAATCGAGGCGGACACATTGGTTGAGCGCCACGGCGTAAAACCTGTTCATTCGCCTCAGGAAATCCAGTTGCTTGCCCAACGTTTTCCCAACAACATTAAATTGTTTGCTTCATACAAAGGCGACACTATGATGGCGGGCGTCATCATCTACGAGAGTAAAAACGTAGCTCACATGCAGTACGCCTCCAACTCTAAAAAAGGCCGAACCATAGGTGCACAAGACATAATCGAAGACTACCTCATCCACAAGTACTACGGAGACAAACGTTACTTTGACTTTGGGATATCCACCGAAAAATTTGGACAAGTACTAAACGTGGGTTTAATTAGTCGAAAAGAAGACTTCGGTGCAAGCGCAATTGTTTACGATTTGTACCAAATAGTTATTTAAGCCCTACTCCCATGTTACTATGGCGATTAAGCCAAATTTTTAGCGGTAAATGCAGTTTTTGGTGAAAGTATGGTTTTAGTCAGTGTCATTATGGGTTCCTATAACCATGAACGTTACATTTCTCAAGCAATCGATAGCGTGCTAAACCAGACTTTCAGTGACCTCGAATTAATCATTGTAGATGACTACTCAACGGACAAATCCAGAGAAATCATTTCAGGATATTCACAGATAGATCAACGTGTCAAAACCGTTTTTCACAGCCAAAACATGGGGATAGCACGGGGTTTAAATGACGGCTTAAAAGAGGCAGAAGGCAAATACCTTGGCTTCATAGGCTCCGACGATCTTTGGCTTGCGAATAAACTTGAAAAACAACTCAGCTTAATCAAAAACAACGAGGACAAAGTGCTCTGGTCCGAAGGCAAAATAATAAACAGCTCAGGCGCAGAAACTGGGCAGTTCATGACTAAAATGTTATGTTCACCCCAACAAAAAGGCGGCAACATCTTTGAAGCGCTTCTGCAAGAGGACTTCATTTTTGGACAAAGCACACTTTTCAAAACCGAATTCGCTCAGGAAATCGCTTTTAACGAGAACCTGCGTTTCGTCAACGATCACCTGTTTTTTGTAGAGTTAGCTAAGCGACACGATTTTCTGTTTATGCCTGAGACGCTGGCGCTGTATCGGCTGCATGGGAAAAACACAACTTTAACCAAGCCTGATTTATGGTTTAAAGAACGTATTATCCTGCGCAACAGCCTCCTGAAGCGTTACGGCGGCGAAATCTCCCATCAAACCCTAGCCGATATGTACTACAAAATCGGCCACGCGTACTCTGGGCTAAACCAGAAGAACACAGCTAAACAGTACTACTTAAAAGCCCTCCGCGTAGACCCTCTCCGCGCCCATAGCTTGCTTTTTCTGATTTTGGCATTGACCAACGGAGAGGGATGGGTGGGTGAAGTACTGCAGGATTCCTACCGCAAAGTCACATCCAGTTTTCTGCAAGTCGCAAACCAAACGTGAGCTTTATGTGGGGTATTATGTTTTTTTGAGGTGTATGTTTTGATTGCCTGTGCTGCACAACGTAAGATGTCTGAAAACAGAAAAGTCTTCGCCAAAGCTGCCGCTAAAGCCAAAGTTGCACTGCAAAAAAACGACTTAACTTCCACCATTGCTTGGGCGAAAATCGCTGCGCACTTTGCCTTTATCCGCCACCCCGGATTCTACATGAGTCTCGAATTGGAGAACACCCTTATCGAAGTTGCCCAAAAAATAAAACAGCAACCTCCAGAAGTCAGCGGTGAATTCTACCTTCAAAACAAACCCAAAAACATCGGAAAAATGCGTTTCCTACACGTCGTAACTGAAAACTATGAGACAGGCGGCCACTCGCTTTTTCTAGACCGTTGGGTACAAAACACCATCGACACACATGTTCATAGTTTGATTTCGACGGCGCAGAACAGCGAAATATCGAACATGCTAAAAGAAACCTTAGATGTTTCCGGCGGCTGGAATGTTTGTTTGCCGGAGCTTTCGCCTGATTTGGCCGAGCAGGCGCTTCTCCTTAGA
Source organism: uncultured archaeon (assembly GCA_963716035.1). Classification (GTDB taxonomy): domain Archaea; phylum Thermoproteota; class Bathyarchaeia; order Bathyarchaeales; family Bathycorpusculaceae; genus Bathycorpusculum. Next base: position 1,477,136 of record OY970286.1, read on the forward strand.
CTTCTGGCGCACAACTGGGCAGATGTAGTAGTGTTATTCACGCATCCCTTTGACCCTGTTCCAGTGGTGGCGTTCGGCGTATCCGGCGGACCCCCCGTTGTGCTGGTTAACCACGCTGATCACGCTTTTTGGCTTGGTGCTTCAGTAGCTGACTTAATTGTTGACTACCACAGTTCAGCCGCAGAATTAAGCACTAAACGTCGAGGAACAAAAAAATCCAAAATTTTACCTATGCCTCTAATTCAAAACGAGCCGTTTCCTCAAAGAGAAGCCGCCCGCGAGGAGCTAGGTTTCGAAGACGGTGAAATCGTCCTATTCACGGTTGGCAGAGAAGAAAAATATTATCCCTATAACGGCGTAGACTTCCTCAACGTTATGGTGGAGTTCCTAAAGAAGCATCCTAACACGTATTTGGTTGCTGCTGGACCCGTCTATACTGAGTCTTGGCACCGCGCCCATGAGGCGACGGACGGCAAGGTTGTGGCGATGGGGCAAATCGACCGTATTCAACTGGAGAAATGCTACTCCGCAGCCGACTGTTACGTTGCGAGTTTTCCCTGTGGCAGCGGCACTGCACTCTTAGAAGCAGCCATGCATAACCTGCCAATTGTGGGGTTGCATCTTGCCGATTTCCCGCACCTAAGCCTCAAAGACGACGTGGGTTTTAGTAAACTCGACGTTCACCAATCCACAGTCGAAGGCTTCAAAACGGCGCTTTCCTCTGCAATAAGCGAAATCCAAGTTAGCCGTCAAAGAGCCCTTGAAGTAAAGGAGAACGTGGAGCGGGAGCATTGCCCGCCTGGGTGGAACAGTTACCTTAACTTGATTTTACAGTCTCTTCCTTCCCTGCATCATTTGCATCGCCCTAAACCCCGATTGGAAGTCTCGGACTTGATGGATGTTTACTGGGAAAGCATCAGCGCCAAAATGATGGGTGATGAGTCTCCCTGGCATAGTTACAACCGATTAATCCGTACTTACAAAAAGCATTTACCGAAAAAAGCAGCCATAAATAGTCAGGCACAGGGTTTGGTTTCAGAGTTAGTGCGCCTCAATAACTTTAATCGGAGTCGCCAGTTCATCAAGGGTTTTGGTGAATTTGTGGATTCCGCTTTTGAACGGAACTTAGATGTATAGTCACAAAATTCGAAGGAGTATTTTAGCAAAATGAGTTTAGTAAGTTTAGCCAAAGTCAACTTGGAAAATCAGTTTCCTCATAAGCAGGCCATCAACGAAGCGTTAGCTCTTATTAATTACCAATTCAAGCAGGGCATACGGCGGGTGGTGATTAAGCCCAACCTCTGCTACTACTGGGACGCAACCACTGGCCAGACCACTTCGCCCCATTTTGTGGGTGACCTCATAGATATCCTGCGAGAAAACTTGGGTGGAGACGTAGACATCGCCATAATAGAGTCCGATGCCTCTGCCATGAGGTGTAAATACGTTTTTCGCATGCTCGGTTACGAACGCTTAGCCAAAGAAAAGAATGTAAGGCTAGTAAACCTGACAGAAGACCAAAGCACCCTGGCAGAAGTCTCCTGTAACGGTAAAACCTTCAGCTTCAAAATTCCTAAAACCATCTCGGATGCCGACTTTAAAATCAACATAGCCCACATCAAATACACTGTGGATCCAGTCAAACTTACTTGTGCATTAAAAAATATCTTCGGCTGCAACCCAGTGCAGAAAAAGTACCGTTACCACAGTGACTTAGGAAACGTTATTGTCGCATTAAACAAAGCGATGCCTTTTGATTTGTGCCTTATTGACAACACTATCGCCGCAGGGGTGCAGCCCTGCCGCATGGGCTTGGTTATGGCAAGCCAAGACCCAGTGGCGCTTGACGTAGTCTGCGCTAAAATCGCGTGGCTAAACCCAGCTGGTATTCCCTACTTCCATGTGGCAGAGGAGGAAGGCGTGGGTAAAATGGCTTACAAGGCGGTTGGGGCGCCGTTGGAGCAGTTCAAGGCGCTTTATCCTAAAACGACGTTTAAGATGAAGTCTAAAGGCAAAATTAAAAAGATGCTTACCGCCGTCGGGCTGGGCAAAAGGCTGGGACTGTAGGAGGGTTTTTGTGAAGAAAATTAATTTAGGATTAATTGGTTTAGGCGGCATCGGTCAGCTTCACCTCAAACATGGTTTGATGCTTCAAGACGCACAAATTCAGGCTGTCGCAGATATTAACAAAAAGGCTTTGCAGCAAGCTCAGGAATTAGGCGTAAAAAACACCTACACTGACTACAACGAGATGCTAAAAGACCCCCAACTCGACGCAGTCGTAATCGCTCTGCCTACGCATCTGCACCTTAAATGCACCCGGGATGTAGCTGAAGCGAAAAAAGCGGTATTCCTAGAAAAACCCATAGCCCTTAACGTCGAAGAAGCTCGCCAAGTCATATCTGCAACGGAACGCAACGGCGTCAAGCTGATGCTTGGGTACCCTATGCGTTTTAACCGCCACTTCATACAGCTTAAGCAGGACATGATGGATGGGAAAATTGGGGATGTAGAAAATGTCCACGCCACCTATGTGAGCGCCGGACCGTTTGTGGCCCGTGCAGATGGGCATTCACCTGCGCCTATTCCTGAATGGTGGTTCAACACCCAGCTTACAGGCGGCGGCGTCATGGTGGATTTAGGTTGCCATCTGCTTAACTTGATGCGTTTCCTTTTCGGTGAAGTTGTCGACATTAAAGGTCAATTTGGTTATCGTTACAGCATGGATTTCGAAGACTCCGCCATGTGTTTGGCTCGTTTTAGCAATGGCGCTTTGGCGGCGGTTAACGTAGGCTGGTACTCTCAAGAATACTTGCTGCGTCTCGATGTTTTAGGCAGTGTCCGAAACATATCCGTTCGGCATGCACCTCCGCCTACACTTGCTAACGTTTACCAGATGCTGACCAAAGGGATTAACACCTTTAACCAGCCGCATTTTGACGAGCTTCAATACTTCGTAAATTGCATACAAAATGACCAAGCTCCCTCATCCACGGGTTTAGATGGACTGAGAGATTTGGAAGCAATTTCCCAAGCCTACAAAAACAAAATAGAGCTTTAGACGCACTTTTTTTATTTTTTTTATTTGTGTTTGCCTGAAAATTTATTAGTTACCGCTGTATTGTATTAATTGGTTATTTTTTAGATTAGCAAACTAAGAGGAGTTTTTATGGGTACTAGACAATTAAGCGCTGTTGAACGCGCCTCCAATTTTTACTCGAACGAGTATGTAGAGTTCACCTTAGCAATAGGTTGTCCTGTTAACTGCCAAAAGTACTGCCCCCAAGAAGTGCTACTTAAAAGCTACGGCAGAAACGAGCGCATGATGAGTTTGCAAAACTTCAAGAAGATGCTGAGCCATATCCCAAAGAAAATAATGATTGATTTCTCTGGTTTTTGTGAACCATGTGTCAATCCAGATTTTGCCGATATGGCGAAATACGCTCAGCAAGAAGGCTACAGAATTCATGTCGCAACAACACTACAAGGTGCATCCAATAAAACAGTTAAGGATTTGCTTGATTTAAAATATGAAGGGTTTGTACTACATTTACCCGACGGCAAAAACGCGAAAATCAAGCTAACTGACGAATACAAAGAAAATATTTTTCACATCATGCAGGGAATCCCAAACGTACAGTACATAACCATGAATGACCTGTTCATAAGCAACGAAAGAGAAAATCTGTGCAGAGGTATTCTGCCCAAACCTCGAAGAGTTGGTTTCTGTAGAAAAACGTTGACGCCTCAACTCGTTGTGATGCCAGATGGTAGAGTACAAACATGCGATATGGACTTCAAGTTAGAATACACAATAGGCAACTTACTCCAGGATGATTATGCCCAGTTAGTCAAACGGTTCCGAGATAAGCAATCCAGTTGTGAATTATGCCACTACTGCAAAAAATATTACTCCCTCGATAGGTACCTCATCTTATCGGTTGCAGGTAAACTGGGTTACTTTAACAAGTCAAAATGGATGTAGCAGAATACATCGAGTTACTTTGGGAAAGTATCCCCGTCCCACTTTTTAGTGAATTGCCTGAATCAAAAGAAAATGACTAAGTTAATAGGATTCGGAAAAAAGAAAAGGTGTTTAAACGTGGAAGAATCCCACGTTTAGGCGCGGCCAGCCGCTCCATAGGAACCACCGTTGGAACATGTCAAAAAACCAATTACCCTTGATTGGGGTCGGCGTTGGTGTTGGGTTGTTGTCGGTTGGTGTTTGGGTTGGTTGTGGTGTTGAGGTTGCTGTTGGTTTTGGAGTGCTTGTTGGGTTGTTAGTGATCGGTTTTTGGAAGGGATGAGGCATCATGGCCAATGTATCTGGTGGCAATGGTGTGGGGTTCGCTATCGTAGTCTGTTCAGATGATGCTGGCGCCGTTGTTGCCATGGGTTCAGGTATTGGGGTTGCGGTTGCTGTGGGGGCAGGTGTTGGAGTTGCTGTTGGTTTTGGAGTTGATGTGGGCGCCGCGGTCGGCGTTGGTGTAATTATGGGTTGAGATTCTGAAATTCCATTGCTTGAAAGGACAACGTTTGAGATTTTCCAATGAATATCTGCTTGATGACCGCAGGTTACGTCAAAGACAATTTGTCCAATGTGTCCGAGGTTGCAGCCTAAGGTTCTCAAGTCGATTGTGTAGTGCGTAGTGGCTCCATCGCTTGGTCCTACCATTATGAGCCAGGCACCGTCAGAGGACTTTTCTGTTCCTGCACCATACAAGTTGTTGTATGGTGGGGTGTTTGCTTGTCCTTCATGGTATGTATCTGCGATAAGTGTGCTGTATCCGCCGGTGTAATCACCGTTGGATGTATCTACTAGTCCGACTTCAATCTGCATTACTTTATCGACCCAGATATCGAAACTTAGCATTGGGTAGCTTTGTAGGTTAAAGTAGCCGCCGTTTGCGTCCCACCTGTCGTAGCCTCTAAAGATTGCTGCAGGAAGGTAGCAGTTGTCGATATTGGGAATGCCGCTTGCACTGATACTACCTTGCGTGTTAGGAATATCGTATGCTGTGATTGGTTCGACGTTTGTATGTGCTTGATTTATCCATTTGCCACTTGAGACGTTAAGAACAGTTGCTGCAGCTGTTGCTGGTTGAGTTGCAAAAACTGATACCATGCCAACGATGAATAGTGCGCTAATGGCTATCACAAGGGGTTTGGAGATTTTTTTTGTAAACCGCGTGCTCAGTATTGTTTCGAGCTTTCTAGTGCTAATCTTCTCTCTCCTCCTGAATTTTGACTTCTTTACGGTTGAATCAATTTTAGGTCTTTTTGAAAAGTTCAATGCGCTATCTTGTCAAATCCAGCGCTTGAGTTGCAAAGCAGACTTAACAAGCATACATACCTCCTATCATTGGGGTTGGTGGCTTGACTGGCCAAAATAAAAAGCTGTTAAAGAAGGCCTCTTGTAGATTAACGGCTAAATGGGAAGCTACTGCACAATTTTTTAGGAGCGTGTGGCAACGAAACTATCAAGTTTATCGTGCGGTAACCGAATTTGTCTAGAGTTAATTATATAATGTTGCAATGATGAATTGCCAGCGGTGCTTCGATGAGTAAAGCTTTAGAGATGGGCAAATCTTCCGCGACTGGTAGCTTTCATCTTCTGATAGGTGTCGTAGGATCCACTGTCATAATGGCTATCGGCACAATAGTGCTGAACATGCTGCTACCCACATCTGAAGTAGGGCTCTACGGCATCGCGCTGATCCCGGCAGCTATGATTAACTTCTTTCGAGACTGGGGCATAAACTCAGCTCTAACCAAAGAAATCGCCCGTCTACGCCTCAACAACAAAAATGCTGAAATCCACGACGTAATCGTTTCGGGCGTAGTTTTTGAAATCTTAAGCGGTGCAGTTTTAGCCTTGGTGTGCTTTGCCATCGCTTCACCGTTGGCTGCGTTGGTCAGCCCCGAAGGAGCCTCTCCCCAGATCACGTCGGACTTATCCGTTTACATATCAATAATGTCTCTGTCGATTTTCGCGGGTGCCATCGCAGCAGCGGCAGGAGGCATATTCGTTGGTTACGAGCGCATGAAGCTAAACAGCCTCTGCCAAATACTTCAAGCCATAGTAAAAACCGCTCTGGGCCCCCTGCTTGTGGTGTTAGGTTTCGGCGTGTTAGGCGCTGTGACAGCCGCATCGGCTTCGCTTGCTATTGGCGGAGCCCTGAGTATCCTCATAGTTTACTACGTGCTGTTCCGCCCTCTGCGTGGCTGCAGAACCGGCAGATGCAACATAAAACAAACCCTAAAACCAATGCTTGGCTTCGGGTTGCCCCTCACGATTTCCACTATAGCGGTGGGGGTTATTCCGCAGGTCATCGCATTGTTCATGAACATTTTCGCTGGCCAAGGCGACTTAGCTGCTGGCTACGACGTTGGCTGGATGATGGGCAACTACTTCGCCGCCGCCAACTTTGCAGTGCTCTTAACTTTTGTGTCTTTCCCCGTAGCCACAGCATTGTTCCCCGTTTTCTCAAAGATGGATCCAAAAGCTGAGCCAGAACTGGTCAAAACGGTTTTTGGGTCGTCCGTAAAATATACAGCTTTGATACTTGTTCCCGCCACGTTGCTGCTTATCTGTTTGGCTACGCCACTTGTTAACACTCTTTACCCTCAGGCAGGCATTTTACAGTCGCTTTTCGTTGTAGGTGCTGCCCCCAAATTCCCTTATGCGCCCCTGTTTTTAGCGTTCTCCGCTGCCATTAACCTATTCATCTTGGTGGGTAACATCAGTGTAAGCACTTTCCAATCGGGAATAGGCAAAACTATGCAGATTATGTATCAGAGCCTCCTCTCTTTGTGCATGTTGCCAGCTACTTACGGGGTTGTTTATGTTTTCTACAATTTAGGCGGCGCAAACCCAGAAGCCGCAGCATCCTACGCCGTAATCGGAGGCGCATTAGGAGTGATCTTAGCCAGCTTGCCAGGCATGATTTGGGGGCTGGTGTGGAGCTACAGAAACTACGGCGTAAAAGCGGACTTTGGCAACTCCGCCAAAATCTTGACCGCCTCGCTTGTAGCGGCTGCCGCGGCGTTTCTAACGATTTCGGTTCTTGCTTTGCCGTACTGGATGCTTCTGGTAGCTGGTTTTGTGGTGTTTCTGTTGGTTTATTTGTCTTTGGCGCCTCTTCTGGGTGCAGTTAACTTAATGGACATTGAAAATTTCCGCAGTATGTTCTCTGGTTTGGGATTGGTTTCAAAAGTGCTTCATCTGCCGCTTTGGTTCATGAGCAAGCTCTGCCGGTGCAAAGCAAAAAGTGACGCCTCTCAAAATGCTGTTTGACGGCAACCTTAAAATGCCCTAGTCTACTTTTAGTATAGCAGCTTAACGCTGACTTTCCTAAACTTTTGGGGAGCTTTCTTTTTGAAACCAATACAAATCAACAAAAAAACAAATGTTGCCTTGCAGTTAGCAGGGATCTTTTTAGGTGCTGGCATATTTCTACTTTTCTTGTCGATATTTCTCGACAGTGCTGTTATGGCTTTTGTGGGGTTAGGCCTAACTTTTTGGGGTGCCGTGCTTTCTTTAACCCGCAATGGACGATATGTAGAGACAAGGCTGCTTGATGGTGCAGCCCACTCAACTTACGCAACGATTGATCGAGTGCTAAACCAACAAGGCGGAGCAAATCACGCATACTATTTGCCTGCCTATCCAGGAAACGTTTCCATGCCTGAATATATGAAAAACCTCAAAGATCCCACCGTCTACATTGCTGAGGGATACGACGGCAAACCTTCGCTTGATGACTTATCTGAAGGCAGATTCTTTTCGTCAAAGAAATCTGGGGGCTTCTATATTTGCTCGCCGGGCTCAGGCATCCTCGATGCGGTTGAGCGCATCCTAAAGGTGGATTTAACCAAAGTTTCCCCCTCCGATCTCTGTGACGTGTTACCTAAATGTCTCACTGAAACCTTGAACTTGGCTAAAGATGCTCAGCTTACTCTTAACGCACAGGGTGCCCACTTTAAAGCCACAGGAATGCCCTATGATAGCCTCTATGTTGATTCAAAACCTCGAAGTGTATCTGTGCTGGGTTGCCCCGTGGTGGGTGCGGTAGCGTCTGCTTTAGCTAAATCGTCGGGCAAAATTGTTTTGGTGGGGGAGCAGATGACCTTTGCTCAGAACACGGTTTCTGTTCAGCTTAATTTTGTGTAGGTGATTTGGCAGTGGATTTTCCTCTTTCTGTTAGTGACATCGGTCTTTGGCTTGCGGTTACAGCTATTATTTTGTTGGTAACTTCTGAGTTGATGTATTCGTCGGCTGGGCTTGCTTCGCGGATTCCGCTGGATAAGGGGATGCTGCGGATGCTGGCGATCGGGTGCGGCTTGGGTTTTTTGGCGACGGTGGTTATGCGCGCCGTCGGTATGGGTTAAACCCTGTTTTTGATGTTTCCTTATTTTCTGTTTGTGCACGTTAGTTATTCTGTTCCAATCGAATCGGTTGGCGGCTAACGTTCACCTAAAGTAATTTCTAAACCAGTACTCTTAAGAACTTCCAAACCAGCAATTCCCAGTCATTGGAGAACCCGCCTTGTTTGCTGTCGGCCACATGTCTCTTGCCTACCTCATAGGCAAAGGCTCCTCAAAGTTGCTGCACACAAAAATCAACATCCCCCTACTGCTGGTTCTCTCCATCCTCCCCGACATAGACATCTTCTATGACTTTTTAACCGGCGCAGAAATTCACCGTGGCCCCACCCACTCCATATTCTTTGCATTCCTGATATTCATCCCCATCTTTGTTTACTATCGAAAACAAGCTGTACCCTACTTTTTGGCTTTACTTTCCCATTCGCTTATCGGAGACTTTATAGTCGGCGGAAAACTAGAGTTGTTCTGGCCAATATCCACTCAGCAGTTCGGCTTGCACGAGTTGGGTGGACCCTACATTGACATTTTTAGTGGCGTAAACATGGTTCTGGAAGTTAGTCTATTCATTGCTGCCATGGCAGTTATGTACAAAATGCGTGACTGGAAGGTGTTTTTCAGGGCAGACCCCACAAACTTGGTGCTTATAATTCCCATCACTACGGTTCTTTTGCCTAGCACCGTGGGCTACCCCTTTAGCGAGTCGCTTTTGTTGACTTCGCCGACGCTTGCATTCGCCCACATAGTTTTCTTGGTGCTTTTTACTGTGGCAGTGCTAGAAACACTTGGTTGTCTCTTCAAAAAATGGTTCCGGTCTTCCTCTGAACAAAAAAGGGCGCTGCCTAAAATTACAAATACGCCAACCTCCATTGAAGATTTATGAAGCGACTAGGCGTAATTCTTCCATCTTCAAACACCACTGTCGAAAAAGAATTCTCTCAAGCAATCCAGAATTCTGAGGTTTCGGTCCACTACTCTAGGGTGCACTTAGCAGAGGTTACCGTTAAGGGTCTTGAAGACATGGAAGCGGGGTTAGCGGAGGCGGCGGATCTGCTTTTTGATGCTGCTGTGGATTTGGTGTTGTTTGCTTGCACCTCTGGCAGCCTCATAAAGGGGTATGGTTACGATTTGGCGCTTTCCAAAAAAATCTCTGATGCCGCAGGATGTCCAGCTTTTGCGACTTCCACGGCGGTTGTGAAGGCACTGCATGCTCTTGGGGTGGAGCGGATTAGTTTGGCGACGCCCTACGTGGCGGAGGTAGCCCAGAGGGAAGTGGTTTTTCTTGAGCAGAGCGGTTTTCAAGTTGTGAGGGAGGCGTCTTTGGGGTTGGTGGATAACCTTGAAATCGGCAGACTAGTCTCGGAAGATGCGGCGGGTTTAGCTGCTAAGGTGGATTCGGCTCAATCTCAAGCTGTGTTCGTAAGTTGTACTAACCTGCAAACCTTCGGAAAGTTGAAAGCCCTTGAAATTCAGTTGGGTAAGCCGGTGGTGAGCAGTAACTCTGCTTCGCTTTGGCTTACATTGAAAACGTTGAAGGCTCAGCCATTGACTTGTTTGCCTTTAGCGAGAGATTTATTTTCCTCTTCCGCGCAGTAATATTGAAGGAAGGGTTTACTTTGAGGTTTACCGCCAAGTTACTTTGCATATTCGTGGTATGTGCAGCTTTGGCTCTTTCGTTTACGGCTGTTTCGGCTGCGCCGACTGTGAGTTTAAACTGGTACAAAAACAACGGCTACGGTTTAGGCAGCGACATCGGCGGGCAGTGGACAATCACGGCGGATGCTTCTTCTGATGTGACTCGGGTAGAATTCTACCTTGACAACCAGCTGCAGCAGAACGATACTTCGGCGCCGTTTAATTGGGTTTTTGACACCGCTGACTTCAATTTAGGCGAGCATACCATAAAGGCAGTTGCATACAATGTTGATGGGCAAACCGCGACGGCGCAAGCGGACCGCAACTTCGTGGAATACTCAGCTGCCAACGTTTTCGGCATTATAATAGGTGTGGTTGTGGCTGTGATGGCTGTTGTGCTTATTGCATTGCTTTACAGAGTAAGAAAAAAGCGTCAATGAGAAAACTGCAGTAAGCGGCAACCTATCCAGAAGAACAGCACTAAACACTCTGAAATCTGTTCCCGCTTCGTATGGATGAACAAACGGTTTCGCCAAGCAATATTTATTACTTTAACGCGGCATTCTTTGGTTAATTCCTCAGGTTAAGGGGAGAAATTTTCGCATGGGGACGCCAAGGGTGGAATGTTAAGTGCCGTTTAAGAAAACCAAAAAAGACTCCATGGATGCACTTGAGCTTGAGTGGGCTCTGCAAGTAAAAAACTATAATCTACGCTTAGACCGTAAACGCTGTGTCGGCTGCCAAATCTGCACTTTAGCTTGCCCCAAAAACGCCATCTCCTCCCAGAAGCAACATAAAATTGAGGGAAAAGCCCGGAAAAACAAAGTCGACATCGACATAGAGAAATGCAACTTCTGCGGAGTCTGCGACTTAACCTGTCCTTACGGAGCCGTAACTGTAACCCAGAATGGCAGCCACGTCCTCCAAGTAGTTGGCAAAGAATCCTACCCAAAACTCATCCGCGACATCATAGTGGACACCAAAAAATGTAACAAAGCTTGCGCCGACTGCGAATCTATCTGTCCCCTAAACCTCATTACAGTCTCCAAAGTTGGCTATGATGGCAAACCTGTAGTCGACTTCTCAAAATTATCTGAACTAGGTAAGAAAAGGGTGCAGGTCACCGTTGACATCGACAAAGCACATTGCCCGACGTGCCGCATCTGCGAATTTAAATGTGACCCCGATGCTATCCGAGTGACCAAAATCTTCGAAGGCAAATTAGGCATAGACCAAGAAAAATGCCCCGAGGGCTGCCACGACTGCCTAGACGTATGCCCCATCAACGGCGCTTTGGTGCTTGGCGCAGACGGAAAAGTCTATGCTAACGAATTATTCTGCACTTACTGTGGAGCATGCCTAAACGTTTGCCCGCAACCTGAAGCGTTGAGCCTTAGACGTACCAAAATTCACCATGAACCCGTCCATTCTGGCGCTTGGAATAAAACTCTTGAGCGTTTAACCAGCCCAGAAAACGCCATAAAAGAACTCAAGGCGAATGCTGCTAAAGCACGGTTACAGCTGGTGGAGGACCGCTTCGCTATCGAGGAGATGAAAAAGAAATGACCACTAACCCTGAATCTCAAAATAGAAAGGAAGAACTCCGAGTTGGAGTTTTCATTTGCCATTGCGGCTTAAACATCGCTGGCACAGTAGATGTCCACGCAGTCGCCGAATACGCCAAAACCATCCCAGACGTTGTCTTTGTCAAGGAGAACCGCTACACCTGCGCCGACCCGGGACAAGAAGAAATCCGAAAAGCCATAAAACAACACAACCTCAACCGCGTCGTCATTGCAGCCTGCAGTCCCCGCATGCATGAGCCGACCTTCCGCAGAACTGTCCAAGAAGCAGGCTTAAACCCCTTCCTTTATGAGATGGCAAACATCCGCGAGTTCGCGTCTTGGTGCCACCAAAGCGACCCCAAAGCTGCAACGGAGCGCGCCAAAGACACAGTTAAAATGGCGGTTGCAAAAGTCCGCCTCACACAGCCTCTGCAAAGCATCGAGGTGCCCGTGACCAACAAGGCGCTGGTTATCGGCGGAGGCATCGCTGGCATAAATGCGGGGTTGGATTTGGCTGAGCAAGGCTTCAAAGTTTACATGCTCGAAAACAGCCAGAGCATCGGCGGCCACATGGCGGCGCTGGACAAAACCTTCCCAACTTTGGACTGTAGCATCTGCATTGAAGGCCCAAAAATGGTGGATTGCGCACGGCACCCAAATATCACCATATTCGCCAATAGCGAACTGATCCGTTGCGACGGTTACATAGGCAATTTCAAAGTTAAAATTCGCAAAAACCCCCAATACGTTATCTCGGCGAAGTGTACGGGCTGTGGGGAATGCAAAGACGCTTGCCCCATCGAGTACCCCAATGAGTGGGATATGAACTTGGGCACACGCAAAGCTATCTCTGTGCCTTTTGATCAGTCCGTGCCATTGGTCTATGGTATCAACCGTGATTACTGTATTGAATGCTTCAAATGCACTGAAGTGTGTGGTGAGCGAGAGGCGATTGATTTTGACCAGAAGCCTGAGGAACTGGAAATCGATGTTGGCGCCATCGTCGTCTCAACTGGCTTTGACGTTTACTTGCCCTATGATATGCCTCTGATGGGTTACGGCAGATACCCCAACGTAGTTACCAGCATGGAGTTTGAGCGCCTTATTCTTGCTGCTGGACCAACCGGCGGCAAAGTCATCCGACAATCCGACGGCAAAAAACCCCATCGTATAGCATTCATTCAATGCGTGGGCAGCCGAGACAAACAGCACTACCCATACTGCAGCAACTTCTGCTGCATGTACACCCTAAAACATGTGGTGCAGCTTAAAGAAAAATACAAGGAAAATGTGGAAGTCTACGTTTTCTACATCGACATACGAAGCCCAGGTAAAGGTTACGAAGAATTCTACGACCGCGCACGAGAGCGAGGCGTTAACTTCATACGTGGACGGGTAAGCCGCATCGACGAGGACCCTGTTACGCATAACTTGACAGTACACAGCGAAGACACCCTGCTGGGTCAACCCATCGAGGTGGAAGCAGACATGGTGGTCTTAGCAACTGCCTCCATACCCAAGAAAGGTTCGGAAGACATCGCTCGCATACTCAACTTGAGTCGAGACGCAGACGGCTTCTTCATGGAAGCCCATCCTAAACTCAAACCGCTGGATGCACCAACTGACGGCATCTTTTTCGCCGGAGCTTGCGCAGGGCTAAAAGACATACCCTACAGCGTGTCGCAGGGTTCTGGAGCCGCTTCTCGCGCTGCCACAGTTATTAGCAAGCCGAAATGGAAAATTGAACCCATTATAAGCGTCGTGGACGAGGAAAAATGCAAAAAATGTGGCGTTTGCGTGGATAAATGTCCCTACGGCGCCATAAAACAGGAAAAAGACCACCCTGCCAGTATCATCACTGCAAGCTGCCACGGCTGCGGAACATGCGTCGCCGAATGTCCGCATGGAGCCATAAGTCAGCGGCACTTCACAGACGCCCAAATCCTGGCTCAAATCAAAGCAGCGTTGGAAACTAACCCTGAAGACAAAATCCTTGCGATACTTTGCAACTGGTGCAGCTACGCCGGCGCAGATTTGGCAGGCATAAGCCGCTGCGACTACCCCGCCAGCGTCCGAGCTATCCGAGTCATGTGTAGTGGCAGAGTCGCCCGAGAATTCGTGCTGGAAGCTCTAAGATTGGGCGCTGGAGCCGTGTTGGTTGGCGCTTGCCATTTGCCCTACGACTGCCACTACATTAGCGGCAACTACAAGATGAAGGACCGTACCGACGCCCTCAAAGCTATGCTCACAAAACTTGGGATGAGCCCTGAACGTTTTAGAGTTGAATATGTCTCGGCTGCTGAGGGAATCCACTATGCTGAAGTCATTAAAGAAATCGACAGTCAACGCAAGGCTTTGGGCAAAGCGAAGATTCAAGCGGAGAACGCTAAACTGAAGCCTTTCCTTGAAAAAATGCTTAAACGGAAATAGGCTTCGCAAATTTATGTTGGACTGTTCTTCCATATTGCAGGCTTGTGGATTATTTTCGGCTTCTTTCTGTCTTGACTCCATATAGCGCTCTTTTTGCGCATAGAGCTATTTTCGGAGTGGTTGGATAACGCTTGTGTCACAGCGAATCTACGAATGAAGTACAGATAGAACCAGCGAAGCAACTGCCCTCTTGTGATGCCACAAAACCCCTCACCATACAAAGACAAAAAAGCAAAAAAGACAAAAGCTGCCTACTCAGGGGTAGCTTTGACTAATCGTAGACTCCATCGGCATATTTCTTTTCAACAGCACCGAGAGATTACGCGGCATCTCGCCAAAGTAATCCATCAAGCTAAGCCGCTGCATCTTGTCCAGCATCGAAGACGACATCTTATCCAAAGTAGTTCCGTTGAGGAGCAACTCAGTTTCTTCCTGACTGAACTCCACCATATCACCATAAAAGTCCAGAAACGGCTTGTTTTTAGGACACGCTTCCTGACATTTTATGCATCCCACAACAGCGTTGTGCCAATCAGTTTTTATCCAGCCTGGAAACGACACAGAACCCGGTTTTTCGTTATGGAAAGTTAGGCAGCACTCGGCGTTTAACATGAAGCGATCGCGAGGGATAGCTCCGGTGGGGCAAGCGTTTTGGCATTGGTCACAGCCTTGACATAGGTGCATAGTTTTTGCGCCATGCCAAACATCATGTTCAACGGGCATGTCCGAGTAGACGGCGGTTAAACGCATAAAACTCCCCATCCCCTCCACATAGGCAATGTTGTTTCGGCCATACTCCGCCAAACCGCTACGCACCGCTAAAAGCTTCAGAGGCAAATTAGCTGCGGCAACACGGTAACCAAGCGTTCCAACAGCTTCTGCCACCAAGTTTTGCGCATGAAGACGTTTCTGGTCGTAAACAGTGTAGGTTGGGGGTAAAATAAAGGCTTGCCGTTGTCCGTTCCAGTTAAAAACCGCCTTGGTTGCAGGTCTGGGCATGGCGACGACAATGACGGATTTAGCGTTTTCCAGTTCAGCGGGCGGCGAGAAACTGAAGCGGTACATGTAGGTTTGCTGGAATTCCTCGTCAAACTGGTTTTTTTCTATGCGGCACTCGATTTCAGACTGCAAATCAGTGAGGTGACGGACCGAGACAACTCGGTACTTGTAGCCTTCCCTGGTTAGTTTTTCTAAATCAAGTCTGGGCATAGACTGCCTTTTCGTTGTTTACCTATATTTATTTATGCATACTTCACCGAATCATTATCCATTCTTTAGCGTTTAATACGTCCAAAGCCATAAAAACGCCGAAAAAAAGCAACCGCGAAAATAAAGTAAATGGTGGGGCAGAGAGGATTTGAACCTCTGACCAACGGGTATCTACAGCTCCAGAACTTCGTCATTCACCCAAAGGTGTCAGCATACCCATTCTGAGATGCTTCTGGAGCCCGCCGTAATACCTGGCTATACTACTACCCCACGCATTACAGTTTTTAATAATTCGACAAGCCAATATTTATACATAACACCATCAGCAGGCGTTTCGGCGGCATACCCTAACCAAACCTGTTTAAAGTTTTCCTTTTCTCGTTGGACATGCAGTTAATGATTTTGGGAAACCAAAAGAGTATTGTATTTCGCTACACACCGTACAGGCTTATGTCTGCTCAACCACAAACCGCGTACACCTTCGTGGTATCCCCATCCGAATTTGACTTAAAAATTCTGCAGCTATACCCAGGCCTCCTCGCACCTAAAATCGGCTGCAACAACCAAAAAGGGGTCATAAAACCTCACCTGCTCGCCATAAAAGCCCTCGGCACAAACGTACCTCTTACAGTTTCAGATTTGGCAGAAAAAACCGGTCTCTCCCACTTCCAAGCATCTAAAACCCTAAAAGAACTCAAAGAAGCCGCACTTGTAACTCACTATAAAATAGGTGGAAAAGTTACATACACCTTAACCGCCAAAGGTAGCATCATCCAAATGGCATTTGCCGAGTTTCGGGATTGGCAAAACATCAAAACCGTTTTGCAGATGTCGAAGATGAAAAATGACCCCTTAGCATACGCCCTGCTAGTAATAGGCTTCAGCCAAAACAAACCCGACTGCCTTTACCACACCCTTTGCAACTACGCCGCACAAGGCGCAACCATAGAAGGCGTATCTTCTGAAGCCGCCGCTGAGTCACTGCTGCTTTTCTACCGCCAACAACTCAGAGTGCAAAGTCCACTCCCGCCCCCATACCTAAGCGTTTTCAAAGAATTCACAACCACCAGCTTCCAAGAGTTCTTCCGCATGCTCCTAGTCGCCGTCAAGCCAACCGCCGAAGACTACAATTGGTTAGTTGAGTTTTTCAGCGAAATCTCTGATTTTCACTTCAACCCTGCTCGAATCGCGTTTGTGAATTTGCTTTCTCAAGATACAAAATTGAGGCAGAAGCTTGAGGAATTCAAGAAAAATCAGGACCAACAAATCAAAAAACAAAACGGAAATCTCGAAGTTACATTCACAATCCCCGGTTTGGATCTCTCAAAAGTTGATGCAATGCCGCCTCACCTGCGCGCTATAGGTATGAGGCTCATTTTAGAGCCCGCCAAATTCATAAACTGCGCACTAGTCGAGGCTTTCTGGTGCCGCTAAATCTAACTTTTTGGTTTGTCGGTTATTTGCGTGCGTGAAGCAGCCGCTTTAACTGCATCCAACATTTCCTGCGAAGGCGGCACTGGAACGATGGTTAATCTAATTGTGGCGGCCGTTTCCGGTTTATAGTTGTATGAGTTTTGGTACTTTGCATCTACTATGTTTGTTTTAAAGAGGTAGTCGCTTCTGCTACGAATGTTCTGGGCGTTTTTGGCAGTTTGGTTTTTGGTTACAGCGAGGGCGGTTTTGATTTCGACAGTGCTGCTCTGAATGTTAAGAAGCGAGGGCATGACCCCAAACGATAGGGCAGAGCCTCTGATTTCACGTTTTTCGCTCTTGCCATTTGAGGTTTTGGTGTAGCTCAAAGTGACATCTGTGGCAGCAAGTTCTTCGATGCCGGCTATAAAGGCGTTGTTTGCCTCGTTCTGAGACGATACCATGGCAAGCAGTAAATCGCGGATAACATCGCCTAAAGTCGCGTTTTCAGCTTCAGACATCCCATCGCCTTAGGTTTGGGCTCGGCTAATCACCGTTTTAGCAGAAGTTACAATTCGAGTTGAGTCTTCAAGTGTCAGCTTGTAGGTTTTAGGTACTTTCACTTTACCCGACTGTAGCGTCTCATTGAGCACGGTCATTACCTGATCTGGCGCCATTTCAGCGAGTTTTTCCTTCGAATCAATTTTGCTGGCGACAAGCAACTCCGCCATCTGCTCATCCACGCCCTCCACACCTGCCAAATCGCTTTTAGTCATCAACTTTGCCATGCTTATGAATTCAGTGGCTTTCTTCTGGGACACTCCTACCTGGGTAAGTTGCTCTTTGGAGGAAACCGCTAAATCGCTCACGGTTTCAATACCGATGTTTCGCAGTCTCTCTCCAATGACGGTTCCGATGCCTTCTATGGCTTCGACGGGTTTTCTGCCTGTGCTACTGCTGGATTTAATCTCCAAGGGGATTGGTCTTAGCGTTAGGTTTATGGTGCTCATGAGGTTGGGGTCGAGTTCGCCCTGTTTTGTGGGCAATGCAAAGAGAGTTTTTTCGCCTTCTTGGGTGACGACGGCTTTTAACTGCATTGAAAAATCAGCCACCACAAACGTGGTGGAGCGATTCTGTGCCATAGCAAAGTCATGAACGCGCAGCAGATCTTTTTGGATGGATGTTATAAGCGTCGCGGAGTCAATTTTCGTAGGGAACAACAATACTTTTTTTGCGTTTTCGTCAATACTTGACATGTTTATCAACCGCTCTTCTATTCTTTGAGTTTAAGGGTTAGTTTGATGAAACTTTCATTTTTAGAGCTGTAGTAGCTCTGTGATATTGCCTCTGAGGGAACAAACTGCAATTCACCGTCGTAGAACACGATGCCTTTTAGTTCAGCCTCGATTTTTGGTATCGTGAACTGGCAGGGTTGGTCTTGGCTTGCCAACGTCGCCTGCTCCAAACCAGTGTTTGTTTCTCCCATCAATGCTGTTATAAGAGAAAAAAAGGAAAGAGACGTTGTCATTTTTCGTCTACGCTGATGGAGTTGCTGGAGCTGCAGCTTTGGGTGTTGTGTCTTCGGTGATTTTCTCAATGGCTTTCAGCAAAGGTGCTGGTGGTGGCGCTGGGGCAACTTTGATTTCTATGAAGCTTGAAGCTTCGACTGAGTAGGAGTACTTACTAGAGTATTTTGCGTCGACTGTAGCCGAGAAGAATGCCCATCCGCCTTTGGCGCTCATCTTGACTTCGGCTTCCGTGGTTTTCTGCATGGTAATGACCATCTTGATTTGAATGGTTCCGCTCTGGATTTGCAGTAGTGTGGGCAGGATGCCGAATGCCAATGCATTGCCGCTAATGGTGGTTTTAGTGCTTGATGAGTCATTTGCTTTGGTGTAGGTTAGGTTGACTGGAGTTTCGACTAAGTCCTGTACGCCTTCGATGAAGGAAGTGTTTGCATCGTTTTGGGCTGCCACCATTGCCAGTAAGAGGTTGCGTATCATTTGGTCGAACGGTACGTTTGCTAGTTCTGTTCCTATTGAGAGGGCTGACATGTTGTTTCCTCAAGCACTCACTGTGTATATCACTATTTAAGGCTTAAGATACTGGGTTGTAGTAGCACAGCTGCTTAACAAACAGGCAATTTAACACTCAAAAACAGGCAAAAAGCAAAAGTACTTACAGAACAACTTTATTTTATGGCAAAATGTTTTGGCGAAAACCAAACCCTCCAGCCGTACACATACCTTTTTTCGGATTCTGCTGCGATACGCGTCTACCCTGACTCTAGACCGCATAACCTCAAAATCGCGGCGCTGCAAAAAGGGTTAATTCTGCTTTTTAGGAACCGGGAACTCGTAGGGGAAGGTATCGGTTTTGGAGGACCCATCATCAAATACAGTGACCAAACGTACTACTCATCCGATGCCATGCTGCAAATTAGCCAAAACAGCAACGGCTTAGTCATCCAAAAAGAGTACCACTTAAACACCATAAGGCGAAGCCAAACAGATAACCTGCAAAATAGAGCGTTACAAAACAGAATCAACGCCCTAAACAGAGTGTACCAGAACAACAAACAAGTCGCGGCTTTAGTATTAAAATCCAAAACGCTGCTGTCTCCTTTTGCACATCATTCAAGATTTGCAGCGGCGCCTTCAAGGGGTACAGTCGTCGCCACCTACACAATCAACCCCAACCATATTGAAGTCAACATGGATTTCAGCGGATTAAAACAAGAAAACCTAACGCAAATAATTGTGTTAAACGAGCAGGGCGCCCACTTTTTCAGAGACTACATTGACTCTGACGGTCTCAGTCTTCAGGACGAGGCAATAGGCGTTTGGGACCCTGTCTTTGCGGACCAAGCAACAATATCTGACCCCCGAAACGGGTTGGCTTTCACCCTCAAAAAAGCACAGAACGCGGTTCTACGGCGCGGCCGAGAAGTGGCTGAGGGTATGTTGGATTGGATTGGTTTAGACTATGAGTTACCCCCCAAAACCCGCCAATTTAACTATGAAATTATGCTTTCAGGTGTAAAAATATGACCAAAATCACTCTAGTTTACCCGTATTTCCATCCACGGGCTGACACCTCGATTTTTCGTTTTCCACCCTTAGGACTCGGCTACATCGCTTCTTATCTTAAGGAAAATGGTTTTTCAGTCGAAATAGTGGATTGCACCTTCATGTCGCAGGTGGAGGCAGTGGCGCGCGTTAAGCAGTCCGGGGCGCAGATAATTGGAATTCAAGCCATGTATTCGATGCGTAAAAAGTCTTTGGAGTTGGCTGAGCTGTTTCGGGATGACTACGGGCTGCTTGTGGCCGGAGGGGCTTTGCCCACGACTAAGCCAGAGGCGTTTCTGGACGATTTTGATGTAGCGGTTGTGGGTGAAGGCGAGCAGACTATGCTTGAAATTGCCCAAACCTACGAGGACGGCGGCGACTATTCCCGAATCTTGGGTGTAGCCTTCAAAGACAAAGCTTCAGGCGCAGTTAAGCAGACGCCTCCAAGACCTCTAACCCCCGACTTGGACGCTTTGCCGCCACCCCTTCGTGACATGTTCGACAACCCTGCCTACCAGAACTACTACAGCCGCAAATTCGGCTACAAAACCACCGCCGTCATGACTTCCCGCGGTTGCCCCTTTAGCTGCGACTTCTGCAGCCGACCCGTTTTCGGCAACAACTTCCGAGCACATTCCGCAGGGAGGGTTGCTGATGAGGTGGAGGAAGTGCTTAAACTGGGTTATGACCGAGTTTGGTTTGCTGATGACTGTTTTACTTTGAGCCGTCAGAGGCTCTTTGAAGTTTGCGACGAAATTCAGGAGCGTAACCTTGGGGTTGGCTGGGAATGCCTCTCCCGAGTTGACACCTTGGATTTTGAGACTGCCCGAAAGATGAAGCAAGCAGGCTGCATTCGGGCTTTTTTTGGTTTAGAATCCGGCAATGACGCTATCTTAAAAGTTATGAACAAGCAGATAACCACTGCTCAAGCC
Organism: uncultured archaeon; assembly: GCA_963716035.1. Taxonomy (GTDB): domain Archaea; phylum Thermoproteota; class Bathyarchaeia; order Bathyarchaeales; family Bathycorpusculaceae; genus Bathycorpusculum. The sequence goes on from OY970286.1 coordinate 1,497,770, forward strand.
AAAAACGCGGTGCTAACCTGCAAAGAAGTTGGCATTAAAACCGGTGCCTTCTTCATTTTGGGGTACCCAGGCGAAAACGCAGCCACCATTCTTGACACGGTGAAGTTTGCTTCTTCGTTGCCGCTGGATTACCTTTCCTTCACTTTGCCTTACCCTATTCCCGGTACGCCGTTGCATGACCGTTTAAGCGGCAAACTGGTTTGTGACGAGTGGGAGGAACCCAAAAACATCCAGATGGTCAAACATAAGTTGCTTTTTGATTCGCAGGTAAGCGAGGTGAAAATAAAATTCGCCATCGTCAAGGGCATGACGCAGTTTTACACCCGCAAATACCTTGGCGATTGGGGTTACACTGTTTTGGGCAAACCATTTGAGGCTGTGACAGACGCAGTTTACTGCAAAATCTCCTAGTTTGATGTCCAATTAAGCCCCTAAATTCCCAACCGCATACACGTCATTAAGGATATAATTGAGCGCGACCATACTGCGGAGTGCAAAATCTAAGGGAAGGGAGAAAAACGAGTTTACTTGCTAAAATTGGAAAAGTGCCTTGTCGAAGGTTTTCTTTTAAGTGGCGTGAATTAAAACCGTTTCATAAGGGAGAGGGATAACTGTATGAGCGATTTGATTTCTATCGTTGGTTTGTTGGCTGCGTTTTTATCGACGATTTCCATGTTCCCACAGATCGCTCGGGTTTGGCGGACCAAGTCGGCTAGCGATGTTTCGGGAGGCATGTTTTTGATTATGGTTGTTTCGGTTTCAATTTGGCTTACTTACGGTTTGCTGTCGAGTGATTTGCCGATTGTCGCTTCGAACATCGTGGTTTTTGGGCAGGCGGTGACGATGTTGTCTTTTAAAAGGAAATTTGGTAAGCCGCCTTTTTCTGGGGTTTAAGCGGCTTCGGCTTTATTTTTTATGGATAATGCTGCGAAGGCTGCAAGCATTATGCTCCACACTAAAGTTAACAGTAGGGCGGGGCTGGGGAAGAAAATGTATGTGGCAAACACCCGCTGCACTATGGTCATTACTAAGGCAGTTTTGGGGGCCCAAGTTTTACCTCTGCGTAAACCGTAGAATGCCGCCGCGAAGACGGCTGCGGCTATGCCTGCTTCGGTGATGGCTGCCATGTATCCCAGTTGGTAGACGCTCCACTGTGTTTCGGGGAACAGCCACAAAACCATAGCTGTCACGTCCAGGATGATGTTGGCGGCTACTATGCGTGTGAGGATTTTTTGGGGGCTGCGCCTGTTTCTGTAAACCAAAAATGCCGCCACAGCCGCCAAACCGACGACCATGACTAAGAGGATGAATTCGTCTAAGCGCACAGTTAATCCACAGGCTACCTGATAGTTGCTGTTTATTTTAACGTTTTCTAAACATCCAGAACCGCTGGGCCGCCGCTATATGCAGCAACTGATGAAAAATCAGGTTAAACCAAAATGCTTGGCGAGCTGCTTGACTTTCTCGTCTGCGCGGCCTGCCAAAAAGTCTCCGTGCCCCGGCAACATCACTTCAAACTCCAAGTCTGCTACTTTACGGATCGACTCATGCTCTTTTGCTTCATCCCAAGTGAAGTGTCCCGGTCCAGCTGTGACTTTTTCGCCGTCGAAACGCAAGGTATCGCCCGAAAAAAGCACTTTCTGGTTTTCGTCGTAGAGCATGATGCTTCCTTCGGTGTGCCCCGGCATAGCTAAAACTCTGTAGTCGCCGATTTTGTCGCCTTCTTTGAGTTTTAATTCTACTTCTACTGGGTCGGGTTTTATAAATGAGGTTGCTGCTCTCATGAGCAGGTTTCTGGGTTTCGGGAAGGGTTTTTTGCCCTCCACCACTTCGGCGTCTACTTCGCTGGCGGCAACTTTGGCGTCGGTGAGTTCTTTTAGTTTTTTGGCGCTTCCCATGTGATCCATGTGGAAGTGGTGAGTATGATGGTTGTGACTTCTTTTGGGTTGCGCCCGAGTTTTTGAATGTAATCCACGGTTTTGTCTGCGTTGCCCGCCGTGCCGGTATCGACAACAATTAGCCTTTCAGGGTTAACTATTAGGTATACGTTGCTGTGGGCGATGTTCTTGCTTGCCTCATCCACTCGGTGAATTCCCGGTATTATCTCGACCATAAAATCTGCCTACATTAAGATTGCGATTTGATGGGTATAAACGCATCTTTATTTGGTTGGATCATCGTTGAAGTTAAAAAGCCCCTTAACCTATTGGTAGGCTGGTACCCTTGCCTCATCCTTTGAGCAATCCTAAGCTAAGAAAATATGCGCCTCTGCTTGTTGCTGCAGCTATAGCAGTTGTGCTGGTTGCTTATGTTGTGTTAGAGTTTTTCAGCGGGTTCTCAAGCAGTTCAGGCGTCTCGTTAACTAGCACCGTGGCATCGTGGGGGTACGGAGGGGTGTTCTCTTTGATGCTGCTTGAAGCCAGCAGCCTGCCGGTGCCAAGCGAAGTGGTTTTGCCTTTCGCCGGCTTCCTCGTAATGACTGGTCACCTAGATTTTATAGTCACACTCGTTGTAGCCACCGTCGCCGCCTTAATCGGCTCCACAGTAGACTACTACATCGGCTTAAAAGGCGTGCAAGCCCTCACCAAATACCGCCTGCTAGGCCATGCCGTGTTCTCGGAGCACCAGCTAAAAGTCGCCGCAAACTACTTCACCCGCTACGGCGCCGTAATGGTCTTCGTGGGACGCCTCATCCCTGTGCTGCGCACCTTGATTTCTTTCCCCGCGGGCGCAGTCAAAATGCCCTACGCCAAATTTCTGGGATACACTTTGGCGGGATGTCTAATTTGGAATTCTTTTCTAATTTATGTTGGGTACTATTTGGGAGGTAAATGGAGGGAAGTTTACGCTTTTTCCCACTACATCGTAGTCGTGGTTGTAGCGGCTGCCGTGGTGTTTTTCCTGTGGTACTTCTTGAGGAGAAGAAAACAGAAAATAAACGCTCAAGCCCAACAGAGCTTATATTAGCTAATCACTTTAACTTCCGGCTCTAAATCGCCTTGCAAGCCCAGTTTTTTAGCTTCCTCAACCTGTACCATGCAGTCCAGTTCTGAGGCTTCATTGAACACTTTGACGTCGATGGCTTTTAGGAAAGCTGAGTCAATTGAAACTGCCGAGTCGGAGGCGAAGATGCCGACGTCTTTCTGCACGATGGCGCCGGGGTTTGAGAGGCAGTCGCAGCCCTCGGTGATGTCTTTGGCGAAGCTGATGTAGGAAACTTTTCTGGGTGCAAACGTCTGCAAAACGCCGTATGCTGCCGAAGCCAACGCCCTGCACAAGTCGTCCTTTCTGGTGAAGTGGATTGCGCCCATGGGGCAAGCTTCAATGCACATGGGGCACCGCATGCACTGCGCTGAACGGTTATGGGCTTTGCCCTCTATGATTTCGGGAATCATAAACGGGCAGGCTTCACGGCATTTGCCGCATCCGACACATTTGGATTGGTCGATTTCGATGCCAATAGCTCGATGCTGGCGCATTTTGCCCGCGGCAGAGGTGCATCCCATTCCCAAGTTTTTGATGGCGCCCCCGAAACCGCTGAGTTCGTGCCCTTTACAGTGGGAGACCACTATCATGGCGTCTGCTTCGGCGATTGCACCTGAAACCTCGATTTCGCTGAGTACGCCTCTGGTTTTGATAAGGCGGTAGTTTTCGCTCTTCAACCCGTCCGCAACAATCAACGGCGCCATATGAAAACCGTGCATAGCTGCAGTTTGGGCGTGGTCGACGGCGTTGTGGCGATTCGCCATGTAAAGCGTGTTGGAGTCGGTGATGAACGGTTTGCCGCCGCGCTCCCTGATTCTTTGGCAGATTTCATGCACATAAAACGGCTGCACATGGTAAGGGTTGCCCAGTTCGCCCACATGGACTTTGACGGCAACCAAGTCGCCCTGTCCGACGCAGTCGAAGGTGCCTGCCTCGTCATAGAGGCGGTTAGCTTTCTCAAACAGATTAAGTGAAGTGTCCCATGGTAAAAGATAAACAGTCATGCGCAAAATCCCACTATTACTTAGCTAATTTAGTGGTATAAAAGATGTTTCCCAAAAAGTCAGTGTTCTATTTTTCAACTAAATGGTTGTCTAGTTAGAAATCTACAAGTTTAAGCATTGAATATATAAGCTGTCCAAAAGGCGAGTGAAGATTTTAGTCAACAATTCCAAACTGCACTTAGTCAAGAAACCTTGACAAAAACACTTTATTACCAAAAACACAAACATGCAAAATGAGGCGCGGGTTGTCTGCAAAAACATATCAATCAAAAACCCACAAACAAAGCTGTGGGTGTAACCAAAATTAAGTTGACCGTCTTCACCTTAGCAGTTGTAGCGTTAATCTTGGCCTGCGTTTTAGCCACAGAAACGGTTGAACCCGCCGCCGCCTGCTATGGACCCCACATATCCGCCAACATTAGCCGTACTCAACTAGACCTGAACGAAACAATAACAGTCACTGGACAAGTATGCCCCGCTGAAGAAAACAAAACCATTCGCATAGCCTTTACCCGACCAGACTACACCTACGTCGAACAGTACGCCCTAACTGACTCAAAAACAGGCGGGTTTACCGTAACCCAGCAACTTGACATGCCTGGCTACTGGAACATATTTGCCATCGACGGCCACATATGCGACCGCCTCTTCGCAGAAGTCACCGACCCCGCCCACCCGGACGCGCCCGAACCAACTCCAAGTGTGCCCCTTAACTTTAAAGTCAACTATGCAGTCGTCGGAGTCACCGCTGCCTCGCTGAGTTTGGGCGCAGTAATATTTTACTTCGGAACCAAGAACAAAACCCGAAAAATCACTGCTATTCGCACGTTTATCCAAATAGGCTTAGTCTTCTTGATTTTCAGCGGCATATTCGTCGACCACTATGGCTTACCCGTCCCCGCCGCCCAAATTAACACTCATGAACTTGATGTGGCTACAAACGTTTTAGGTGTGGACATGCCTGACGGGTTGCCTGCACCCTATTTTAGCTGCTACTATCCCTGCGGTAGAACCGCCACCTGCGCACTGTGGCAAATACAAGCGTACCTATTTCCATTTTACGACGCAGGAGCAGGCTGGGGCGTCCATTACCTAAGCGATGGCTTGCTCCGGCTGGCAGTCGTGTTTGGCATAATCATTGTCGCCGCAGTGATTTTGGGCAGATTCTTCTGTGGCTGGATATGCCCGTTTGGTTTATACGTGGATTTGATGACTCGTTTGCGCAAAGTAGTTAAACTTAAGCGGCGGCAACTCTCCGACAAAAACACCCAACGCCTGCACCAACTAAGCTACCTAGTCTTAGCCCTGCTAATAATCCTAAGCATCGTGTTTGGAGCGCAAGCCATCGCAGGCACCCAACTAGTTGGCGGAACGGAAAAAGGCGGATTCATAAACACCTACTTCTCCGCACCCTTCTGCCAAGTCTGTCCCATGAAACCGCTATGCCTCTTAGCGGAAAACAGCGTGGGACTAATGAAGATGGATTGGCTCTGGCAAAACACTACAGGGCAATTCTACGAAATAGGTTACTATTTGACGTCTACTAACCTGCTGATTTTAGCATTGGTTACAGTAGTAGCGTTTTTTGTCCGTCGGTCATGGTGCCAAATCTGTCCATTGGGTGCGTTAATTGCATTGTTTAACCGTTTTCCACCGTTCAAGTGGTTATCAGGCGTGCGCCTGCACAAGGAAGAGGAAAAATGCACCAAATGCGGCATCTGCAAACGTGTCTGCCCCACACAAGCGGTAGACGTGTACGAAAAGAAAGGAGGCGACGTAGCCAACTCACAGTGCATCTACTGTCTGCGCTGCGTGGAAATGTGTCCCCACGAGGGCTGTCTTCAGTTCAAATTCTTGGGGAAGAAGATTGTGAAGTCACGGAACTGGTTAAATAAATCTGATACAGTAAAGTTGGAGTAGCATGGAGAGGGAAAAGTGAAGCTCAAAGTGTTTGTTGCCGTAGTTGCGGTGTTTTTAGTAGTTTCATTAGCGGCGGGTTTCATATTCGCAGACTATACACCCGAGACCACCCAGCAATCGGGTCCTGTTCAAACCATCCTTATCCGCCCCGACGGCTCTATCTCACCCTCAGATGTGCCCATTGAGCGCAACGGAGACACCTACACGCTGCAAGCAGATGTGTATGGCACCTTAAAAATCCAGAAAAGCAATATCATCCTCGACGGTGCCGGGTACACCCTGCATGGACCCTACAACGGCAACCAAACCGACGTGTGGGTCGTAGGCAACGGACCCGACCAGAACCCTGCTTCGATAGCTGAATGGGTAATCGGCGTAGACTTCTCGGCTGAGTCCGTTCAGGGCGTCACCTTAGAGAACTTAAACGTACACAACTTTAGCATTGGCATGTACATCTGGACTAAAAACAACACAGTAAACCACTGCTCCGCAGTCGAAAACATTGTGGGTATTTTGCTTTCGGGCATTAACAACACAGTCACATACGACTACATCGAGAACAACAAGCAGGGACTCTTTATGGGCTTCAACAATGAAGGCAACACAGAGATTCCCGCAGACATCGTAATCCACCATAACGACTTCGAGAACAACGAGGTGCAGCTTAACGGCTGCAACTGCTTAGCGCTCAACACTACGGAGGCGCCGCATACCTGGGATGACGGCAGAGAAGGCAACTTCTGGAGCAACTACAACGGCACCGACGCAGACGGCGACGGAAGGGGCGACTCAGCCTACGTGGTTGACGCATTGAACTTTGACCGTTACCCTTTGATGGCGTCGCCAGTGGTTCTACCAGCACCGCAGACAAATGAAGCAGCCAACTACAGCAACCTGCTCTACTTCGCTGCACTCTTCGTCATAATCGCAGCGGCAGTCTTGGTGACGTCGAAGCTAATTCGCAGAAGACGTTAGCTTGCAGTACCCTTTTATCCCGCATTTTAACTTTAACTGAAGTGTGATTTGCATGAAGGTTGTTGCTTTTAACGCAAGCCCCAGACCAAACGGAAACACAGCTATCCTAATTAGAAAAGTCCTCTCGACTCTTGAAGCTCAAGGAGTTGAAACAGAGTTTGTCCAGCTTGGCGGACAAGCCATCCACGGCTGCACCGCATGCGGCACCTGTAGAAAACTCCAAAACAAAGAATGCAAAATCGTCAACGACAATGTCAACCTCTACATCCAAAAAATGATAGAAGCCGACGGTATCATTCTGGGTTCCCCCACCTACTTCTCCATGATGACACCAGAACTAAAAGCGCTTATTGACCGTGCTGGATTTGTGGCTATGTCAAATGGTGGATTGTTCAAGCGTAAGCTCGGAGCAGCGGTTGTTGCCATGCGCAGAGCAGGCGCAATGCCGACTTTCGATGGTATTAATCATTTCTTCTTAATCAGCCAGATGATTGTCGCGGGTTCCTCCTACTGGAACATTGGCGTGGGGTTACAGCCTGGCGATGTTGAGAACGACGAACAGGGTTTGGCAATTATGGATACGCTTGGCGAAAACATGGCGTGGCTGCTAAAACAGCTCAATACTCCAAAAGTGGAATCTAACGCTTCATTTTTTAATTCACGCTAAAACAAAAAAATAGTGGAAACCGCCAAAAGGCGAGTTTTTCTTTTTATTTCATGATGGCTGCGAGGTCTTCGTCGGGTGTCTTGATGGGCATGATGTTGAATTTCTCAACCAGCACGTTTAGGATGTTGGGTGTAATGAACGCTGGCAAGCTGGGTCCAATGCGGATGTCTTTAATACCCAAATACAGAAGCGACAATAATATCGCAACCGCTTTCTGCTCATACCATGAAAGCACCATGGAGAGCGGCAGGTCGTTGACTCCGACTTTGAATGCGTCGGCTAGTGCCATCGCGATTTTTACTGCGCTGTAAGCGTCGTTGCATTGTCCAATGTCGAGTAGACGTGGGATTTCGTCGATGGTTCCCAGTTCCTTATCGAAGAAGCGGAATTTGCCGCATGCCAATGTCAGGATGATGGTGTTGCTTGGTGCTTTCTCTACGAATTCGGTGTAGTAGCTGCGTCCGGGTTTTGCGCCGTCGCATCCGCCGACTAAGATGAAGCGTTTGATGTGTCCGGCTTTAACTGAGTTGATGACTTTGTCTGCGACTGAGAGCACTGCGTTTCTTCCGAAGCCGACCAGGACAGATTTGCCTTCCACGTCGTCTGGGAAACCGGGCATTTCGAGGGCTTTGTTGATTACTGCGCTGAAGTCTTTGCCTGCAATGTGTTTTGCGCCTGGGTAGCCGACTACGCCTGAGGTGAAGATGTTGTCAATGTAGGTTGCCATTGGCCGCTGGATGCAGTTGGTTGTCATGAGGATGGCGCCGGGGAACTGTGCGAATTCCCGCTGCTGGTTCTGCCAGGCGGTGCCGTAGTGCCCATAGAAGTTAGGGTACTTTTTGAGGCCGGGGTAGCCGTGGGTGGGCAACATTTCACCATGCGTGTAGACGGTTATGTTTTTGCCTTGTGTTTGTTTGAGGATTTCTTCTAGGTCTATGAGGTCGTGGCCTGAGACGAGGATTGCTTTGCCTTTTTTGTGTCCCAATGGCACTTTGGTGGGGGCGGGGTGGCCGAAAGTTTCGGTGTTGCCTGCGTCAAGGAGTTCCATGGCTCGGATGTTGATTTCTCCGCATTTGAAAACTAACCCGACAAAATCGTTAACGCCTAAACTTTTGTTAAATGGTGCTGCTAAGCCTTCGTAGATGAAGTTGAAGACTTTGGGGTCTTTTTTGCCCAAAAGGTAAGCGTGATAGCTGTATGCCGCTACGCCTTTTAATCCGAACGTGAGCAGCCACTGAAGCGAATGCAGGTCGGGCTCCATGGTGGTGTCGGAGTTGATTCCGTGTTGTTTGCCTTGAGCGACTAAGACTTCTTTTGAGGTTTCAAGGGGCAGGTGTGGGGTTGTTATGTTGGTTTTTTTGTGGAGTTGTTCGTGGAGTTCGGCGGTTTTTTTGATGTAGGCTATGATGGCTTCGGGGTCGAAGTTTACGTTGGTTAATGTTACGAATAGGGCTTCGGCTGTGAATGCGTCGACGTTTTCATCGGTCCAGCCGGCTTTTTTTGCTTCGAGTGCGTGTTGACTGAGTTCTCTTAGTTTGTAAACTAGTAGGTCTTGTAGGGTTGCGACTTCGGGGTTTTTGCCGCAGACGCCCATGACGGTGCAGCCTGTTCCTTTTGCTGTTTGTTCGCATTGGTAACAAAACATTTGGTTTTGACTCATTTCGAATCACTATAGTAGGTATGTTGTTTTTTGTAGATAGAGGTTTCCCCTTACGGGTAAGGGGGTGGCGTGTTAACGGTTCCTAAACAGCAAGCCAATGGCAGACAAAAGATCGCCAAACAGCATACTTTTAAATACACTTAGCCCCGATAAGGCAACAGTAAACAAAAACAAAGGAGGGGAAAAAACGAAAAAACTCCACCTACTAATAATCAGCATCGCAGTAACCGCCGCAACCTTCTTCTGGGGCATAGGCGTCGGGACCGACCTGTTTGCGTCAACCGCTTTTTCGTCTTTCTGGTGGCTAAGCTACGAAACCGCACACTACGCACAATTCGTGGCGCTCTCAATCGGCGGAGCAGCCATGCTCTTAGCAGTCAACTTCTGGTTTGTACATAACGACGAAAAAAGAAAATAAAACCTCAGTTTCTATTTTTTTTCTGGAAAAACGGAAACAGGAAAGCTGGGAAGTTAAGCTATTTTTTGGTTGCGCGTTTGGCTCTAACTCTTAGGAACACTAAAGCGCCTGCAAAGCAAGCCAGCAGTGCCACTATGCTGCCTATGGTTGATTCAGGAAGCACTGTTAAGTTTGCGCCGTTGCCCGGGCTGCCGGTGGTTGCGGTGCTGCCTTCATAGCTGCTGTCGCCTGAGAAGACTGCTTGAACTGGGTACTGGGTGTTAGGTAAGTCTGAGGGGATTGTCCATTCGTAAGTGTAGTTGCCATCTGCTGCAGTAGTAGTTGAAGCGATGGGGACCCATGTTGCGCCGTTAAAGTATGATAGCGTCACGGTTTTCCCGTTTACGCCTGAGTCGCCGTTTGTGAGGAAGCCTGTGACTCGGGTTACGTTGTTTTGATCCAATGGGTTGCACATTATAGTTAATGTTGTGGCTTCTTGTGACTGGGGCTGTGTAGCAGCGTAGTTTGCGGTAACGGTTACGTCTGAGGCGGGTGTGGTTATGGTTCCTGAGTTGCTTACTAAGCCGTTGCCGTTGGTCCAGTCTTGGAAGTAGTAGGTGGCGCTATCCCAGCCGGTGACGGTGGGCGCTGCGGTTACTGTGTGGGTTTGGGTTATGTTCCATTCTGGTAAGACTGCGTTGATGTTTTGGACGTTGTAGACGTCGTAGGTTTGTCCGTCGACTGTGAGCACGGTAATGCCGTTGTTTATGTTGTTCAATCCACTGGTTGCAAAGGATACATGTGCACTTGAGTGTGCGTAGGTTGCGGTTACAGTTACATCGGTGCTGGGCATGGTGAAGGTCCCTGTAAGGTCTGTTAAGCCGTTGCCATTGGTCCAACTGCTAAAGTTGTAGTATTTTGCTGGGGAGTCAGTGTTCTTTACGGTTTGTATAGCTTCAACAGTGTGGGTGGTGCCTGCGTCCCATGCGAAGGTGTGGCTGTTTAATTGGCTAACTGTGTAGGTCGTGTCGTCGATTTTCAGGATGTTGGAGGTGTAGCTCGTTGTGCCTGCGATAGCGAATGTTGCGATATGGGTGGGTGAGCCGTAGGTTGCGGTTACGGATATGTCGTTGGCTGGCATGGTTATTGTGCCTGATTCGGCTGTTAAGTCGCTGCCTCCGCCAGTCCAGCTTTGGAAAGCGAAGGTTTTAGCTGGGTACTCGGTGTTTGTTATGGGGGTTATTGCTTGTACCGTGTGGACTGTGCCGGTGTTCCAGGCGAAGGTTCGCCAAGTGAAATCTGATAGTGGGTAGGCTACGCTGTCGATGACGACGATTTGGCTACTGTACGAGGTGATGCCCTCGAATGCGAACGTTGCTATATGGGTGGCTAATGCGTAGTTCAGGGTTACGGTGGTGTCATGGCTTGGAGTGTTGAAGGTGCCTGATGCGGCTACTAGACCGTTGCCGTGGGTCCAGCCTGCAAAGTCGAAGGTTTTTGTTGGGTACTCTGTGTTTTGGAATGAGGAGACTGCTGTGATTGTGTGGGTGCTGGCTGATTTCCAGCTGAAGGTTTTCCAGCTTAGGTCTGAGACGGTGTAGCTTGTGCCATCAATGGTTATGATGTTTGAGGTGTAGCCTGTGAAGCCTTCGGTGTCGAAGCGGATGGTGTAGGATGGGTTGGCTGAGGTCGGGGGTAGGGCGTTTGAGAGGAATGCTACCGTTAAAAGGGATACGGTAAGGGCTAATGCGAGTTTTTTGTTTGTCATTTGGTTTGTCTCCTCACTTTACTGTTTATTGATACAGGATACTGCCGAATTGATAAAAGGCAAGTTGCTTAACGCGGAATATGTCGACTTTCGGAATACTGGTTTCATCAAGGGAGTGGCCTTCCTGTTTTATGTCCAAAAAAAGCGATTTCTCGTTTTTTTGTCCTTGGTAGGAGTTTGAATTTGAATCACCCTACCATCCAAGCATATTAAGGTTACTTACCGCTTGTTACAAAAATATGAATAAACAACTATTCACACACCAGTTGAACTTAAAGTTGAATATTATCGATTTTATCAAAACACTCAAATCCACGCAAAACAAAAAACAAACAATGACAACCCCAACCAACCCCACCCAAAAAACCCGCGTCGCATGCATAGGCGACAGCATAACCGAACTAACAAACTACCCCAACCACCTCCAAACGCTACTCGGCAATGCCTACATCGTCGGCAACTTCGGCGCCTGCGGCACCACCATTTCCCACAAATCAGGCACCGCCTACCGCTACAGCCAAGCCTACCGCCAAGCCAACCAATTTCAACCCAACTTAGCCCTGATTATGCTTGGAACAAACGACGCCGACCCAACCCTTGCAGCCCACTATGAAAACCTAGCCAGCGACTATCAACAGCTCATAGAAGACTTCAAGCAGACGCTACATAAACCTGAAATCTGGATGGTTCTGCCGCCGCCAATTTTCAGTCAATGGGGAGGCTTAAGCGCAACGCTTCTAAACAATCAAGTCATACTCGCCATCAAGCAAGCCGCATCCTGCCTTAACCTGCCCGTCATAGATGTCCATTCAGCTCTTTGCAGTTCGGAGCTTTTCATTGACGGAGTACACCCAGACGCCACAGGCGCAGAACGCATCGCTGAAACAATCTATAAAGCAATATGCCTAGATTTTTGAATGAAACAATTCTAAGTAGCAAAAGGGTTAAAATACTGGTTTTTTGCCTTAAAAATAGAATTGTAACATAGCTTTGAACTGCGAAAACACGGATGAACCTTAATGGATAAGCGGGAACGTGCAACAAAGACTTCTTTAGCGTTGGTCGTGGTTTTCACAATCATTTTTTCCGGCTTAGCAATGATTGGCGGGTTACAATACGACCATGACGTCCACGTAACCAAAGTAGCGTGTGTAGGCGACAGCATAACTATGGGCAGCACCTACCCTGATAAGTTACAGGTTATGCTTGGGTCGTACTATTCAGTGAAGAATTTCGGTCTCTCAAGCTCCACGGTTTCGATGGAGTCCAAGCTGCCCTATATGAGTCAGGCGCCGTTTCAGAGAGCCAAAGATTTCCAGCCTGACATCGTTCTGATTTTGCTAGGCACAAACGATGCAAACCCTGAAGTGACCTATAACGAGACAACCTTTGAAGATGACTACGCCACTTTAGTTACCAGTTTCATGCAGTTAGACAGCAAGCCACAGGTAGTAGTGGTTAATTCGCCCCCTATTTTTGTATCTGAGACTTCCCCCTACAACAACACATATTTGACTAAAAATTTAATTCCACAAATGAATGACATAGCAGACCGGTACAACCTGCCCACGGTGGACCTGTACGGCGTTTTTGGAGATCACCCCGAGTACTTTATGGACGGCATCCACCCCACCGATCAAGGCACAAACCTGATAGCTCAAACGCTTTGTCAGACAGTGACTGATATCAAAGATAACTCGCCTTAAACCGATTTAAGCAAAAAAGTCTTTTCCAGATCCATTTAAGCAAAAAATTATAAACGGTTAGGCTTCCATATCTGACTATTGGAGATTGGTTGGAATCTTACCCTAAAAACTCGGGTATTAATCTTCCAGTGGACCTGATCCGCGCAGTAGCGATAGTGCTGGTTATCTTGCTGCATGCCGCCATTGAACCGAACTTGAACGTGGATTTTATGTCGCCGCAGGGCGTGCAGCTTTGGTTAACAGCCGACGCCTACCAATCCATCGCCATTGTCTGTGTACCGCTTTTCGTCATTTTATCTGGAGCGCTGCTGCTTCAGCCCCAAAAAACCGACGAGCCACTGCGCGTGTTTTTTAAAAAACGCTGGAAACGAATCGGGATCCCCCTGTTTTTCTGGGGCGTAATCTACTTCATTTGGCAATTCACAGTCAGAGACCAAGCGGTGTCCGCAGACTTCATTTTTAAAGGCATCTTGGCGGGGCCGTACTATCACTTCTGGTTCCTCTATGTCCTCATAGGGTTATACCTGCTTACGCCGCTTCTAAGAGTCCTTGTGTCTTACGCTGACTGGAAAATCATGCGTTACTTCCTTGTGTTGTGGTTTGTGGGGACAGCTTTGGTGCCGTTAATTGGCTTGTACTCGAAACTCAGCGGTCCCGAACACTGGTTCCAACTAAGCATATTCATCCTGACAGGCTTAATCGGCTACTACATCTTAGGCGCCTACATCTCCAAATTCAAGGTCCAAAGCAGAAACCTGGCTGCCTTGGTTGTCGGCGGCGCATTTGCAACCGCAGCAGGCACCTACCTACTGCTGACTACTTTGGGCGAAAACTATAGCCGAACCTTAATTGACTCTACAAGCTTAACCGCCATTCCCACCTCAATCGGGGTTTTCCTGCTATTAGCCAGCGTCCCAACAAAAAAAATCGAAAAACACACTAAAACCAGCCGCATCCTTGCCGTGATTAGCCAAAATACCCTGCCCATTTACCTCTTCCACGTCATCGTGCTTGAAACCCTGCAGACAGGCTATCTTGGTTTGCAGATAAGCGTCTCCACCCTTAACCCCATAGCGGGAATTCCTCTCGTAACGGCTTTGACGCTTCTGATTTGCTTAGCTATCCTTGTGCCGCTAAAAAAAATTCCGTACGTTAGGAGGATACTTGGATGAAACCAAACGTTTCGCGCTTAAAGAGGCTGGTTTGTGAGTATTACCCGATGTTTGCGGTTTTAGCGGGGTTTGTGCTGGTTGCTTACACTCTTGGGCCTTTCACTAACGGTGACACCGCATGGGAACTTGACGCAACCTCTGGTGTGCTTAAAACGGGGTTGCCGCTTGCCAATGGGCACTACCTTATCGACCAGCCCCCCGTAGGCTTCTATGTACAAGCCGCCATTGGTAGCGTGTTCGGAGTTTCAAGCGCCACTGGCACCGTGCTGACAACGCTGGCTGGACTGGGCTGCATAATTCTTGTCTACATTGTAGGCAGAATCCTCTATGACAGTTTGACGGGGGTTTTGGCTGCGGCGCTGTTCGCGTTTACCCCTTGGCATCTAATTCTTTCTCGAGCGTTCCTCATTGATGTGCAGTGCCTCTTCTTTAGCCTGCTTAGTTTAACCGTAGCTATCTTTGCCCTTCGGCGAAGCTCGTTTGGGATGTTTTTCTTGTCAGGGCTAATTTTCGCTGTGGCATTCAACACTAAACTCTACGCCGTTTTCACCCTGATTCCGCTTCTGGCGCTATTTATGTTTCACCGTCCCAAAAAGCCCGCTCAGGCGGCGAAGTGGCTTTTGGCGTTTGGGTTGCCAACATTGGTTTCGGCGTTTCTTTGGTACCAAGTCATAACTGGCACCAGCATGGCTTCTATAATTTTACATACAGACTTCGCGGTCCATAACACCGGTGCAGTTGCGCCATCTTATTTCTTTACAGCTAACTTTTTGATTAACTACGGCGTCGGCTGGCTGCTGCTTGATGCTGTGCTGTTTGGGGCCATTTTGGGGTTTGCTCTGTGGCGGCGTCAACGCGGCTTCCTCATTGTGGGCGCTATCTGCATAGCGATGGTGGCGGCGGTCGTAGGCGTTGATACTTTTCTTGGCGTAACCTTGAACCTAAAGCCGCCCTACCAGAACGCCATCAAATACTGCTACCAGGCTCTTCCGTATTTGGCGTTGCTCGCCGCTTCTTTGGTTAGAAACAGCCTCACTTTGACCGGCGCAGCCAAAAACAGTTCACGCCTAAAAAAAGTCGGCGCATGGCTCGTGGGCGCTGCGGGGTTGGTTTTGGTGACGGGCGCCTTATGTTCCAATATGCACTACATCACCTTGGTTTCAACGGTGGATTTCATGATTTTCCGAGTTCAGCCAATGGTGAACGTGGGTTACAGCTTTTTTATCGCCCACCCCGACACTTACGGTAGCACAATGATGTTTGTGCAGTACGCTGGGTTTGGTTTAGCATGGACGGGACTATTTTGGCTTAGCAGAAACAGGTTAAAAAGCGTCTTAACCCGCAAACCCACCGCTTCTATGCCAGAGTCGGTTGGAGACGCTTAGCTTGCGGGAAAACAAGTCTTATGTACTTGATCACGCCATACCACAAGACGATGCAGCATGTCAACTCAAGCAGAAGCCAAAATTAAGCAAGACCTCCTTAGTGAGGTACAAACCCTTGGCGAAAACTATAAAATCTTAGCCAGCTTCGTCTCCGGCGCCGACTACGACCCCCTGACGGTAGGCACCAGCATGCAAACCTTCAAAGGCAGCCTCAGCCGCGCCAGCGCTTACGTCTTAGCACTCTACAACCTCAGAGGGCAACGCATAAACATCCCCTGGGAGCAGCTTTTCACAAACCTCGACTACGCAATAGCAACCTTGTCAACTTCAGCCACCCTAAAACAGCGGGATGCGGTGCGTGCGATTTTGGCGATGTCGCGTGAGCAGATGAGTCAGGTTATGTCTTATTTTGCGGCGCTCAAAGAGTCACTCTCCTAGACGCCTCTGCCACTTATTTTTTCAAATCCGTTTAGCTGTAAAAGTTAAGTAGCGCCCCAAACAATGCTTCAGTGAAGAACTATGGCTTATCTGCGTGACGACAAAGAAAAACTCGAAATCGACTACCCGCTGGAGAAAATCTGGGCTGCAGTTCCCCAAGTGGTGGAGGCGCTACAATGGACAATTATGGAGATCGACGATCAAACCCACAAAACAAAACTCAAAACTAAAGGCGCATTTCTCTCTTATGGCAGCGTCATAAACCTTGAAGCGGAAGCCGTTGACACCAAAACATGCCGCATGACCCTCTCGGCTGAGACGCCTGTTACTACGATTACGTCTATGGCGGATTTTGGCAGAAGCCGCGACCGAATCGACCAGTTTGTTGAAGCGTTAGCTAAACAGGTTGAGCCGCCTGGAAAGAAGAAGAAATGAGTTGGGCAACAGTAAAGTTTACTTTGCGTTCAAGGCGGTTTTGGGTTTGGCAAATCGCCGGGGCATTTATCTACGCTATACCAGTGATTATCCGTCTTGCAACGGGCAACGTTGTTTTGCCGGTGCTGAGTTTGTTGGAGACGCCTTGGGTGGGGCACTTCATCCCGGGCAACCTCGTTGAGAAAATCTTGGTGAACATGTTTTTCCCCGGCGCAGCCGGTGCAGTGGCAGCAGAAGTTTACTTCCAGCACCGCAACCAGAACATTCAGATTAGCAGACGCCGAAAATACCTTTACCGTTTGGCGGGGGCGATGCTTTGGGTAACGTTGTGGTCGCTTTTCCAGCTTTGGGGTAACCTGCAGAACATAATTGGCTCCTACGGCGGCAACCTCTTCGAGTACCCCATGGTTTACCCCCTTAACTATGCGATTGCGGCATGCTCGATTTTCACGCCCACAATCATCAGCTACATAGGCAGAGCCATCCGTCGCATCAAAACTTAAATTCCAAAGTCGCCTCTGTTTTTGTATGTCATTTCATGTCCGACGCAAAGAACGAGAAATCACAGACACCCAAGAAATGAAGCAAGTCCTTGCCCAAACCAAATACGTCACCGTCGCCCTATGCAAAGATAACCAACCCTACCTAGTAGCTTTAAGTCACGGTTACGACTCGGAGCGCCACTGTCTTTATTTTCACTGCGCCGGCGAAGGCAAAAAACTGGTTTATGCCGCCGCTAACCCTAAGGTTTGGGGGCAGGCGGTGCTGGATTTTGGCGTTACCGACGAATGCGACTACGCATACACCTGTGTGCATTTCAGCGGCGCATTAAGTTTGGTTACGGATGTGGCGGAAAAGTGGCATGGATTGAAGGCGTTGATTTTGCAGGTCGCACCAAATCCCGAAATTAAAATTGCAAAGATTAATCCAGAAAAAGTGGTGAAGGTCACGATTGGCAGAATCGACATTGATTATATGTCGGGGAAAAAACATAAGTCGCCGCAAAAAACGGGGCAGGCTTAAGCCTTTAGTTTTCGCCAAACCATGAATGAAACTACCACTAAGATTACGGTCCAAACTGCCCAGAAGATGAATGCTGCGCTTATTGCAAAGATTACTAATGTGAGGAGTCGGTTGACGATGGATATGCCTATGATGGTTATGGGCGCTGAGGGTTTTCTATTTCGAAGTCCCCATAGGGAGTAAATGTATCCTACGGCTACTACGAGTAAAATTGCGCTGCCGATGATTAACGCACTCTGTGGGCCTGCTTCGTTGCTGAGAATGCTTGCTGGGGAGATTACGCCGTTTAAGGTGCCGCCATTGAGGGAGATTTGCATGCTGGGAACAGCCCACCAAGCGATAATGTTGCCAACTTCGCCTATGATGTTTATGATTAGAAAAACCGATAGTATTAGGGGTAGTTTACCTAATTTTTTAGCTTGATTTGTCATGATTCAGGTTTTGAAAGGTTTAGGTATTTAATGTTTGCTAGCCTGCTGAGCGCTAACTTAGGGGACAGAAGTAGCCATTTCCTCTACGTTTACCTTGTAAATGTAGATGTTGTCCTGCGAGTAAACAGGTGTTAGCCACCCGATTTGGTTGAAGCGGTCCACGCAGCCACTGTACTGTTGCTGTTCTTCGTTACCTGCGTAAACGTATGTGACGTTGTAGGTGCGGATAAGCGACGCCAGCTGGGTTTGGTTGTCTCCGTAGGCGTTGTCGATTGCCTGCTGCCGCCCATAAACTTCGTCCAGAGGCTCCCCATGCCCATACGACCAATACACGTAGGCGTCCACCCTGAGTCTGCCGCCAATCATCGATGGGGGACATTGAATGCTGTAGTAAGTGAGGAAAATTGAGTTCTGCGGCGTGTTATCTCTAACCCACAAACCCGCGTCATACTCGCTCCAAGTTACAGCAGTGAATTCCGTGCCCACATTATAGATGACCACGCTCACTGCAGTTATTACAGAAAGCAGCACTAACCCGTAAACCAACGCTTTAGGCGCCTTCGAAAGCATAATGCCCGCCAAAAGCACGATTGGGATCCAGGCGAAGATGAAGAACTTGTACATGTCCCAGTCCCAAGGCGTCAACAGCAAAATGTTGGGAATCAAAACGAGAAACAGCATTGTTAACTTGAGGTATTCGTGCCCGGGTTTAATGAATGAAGCCAGCGCCAAAATGAAGGGTATGCCCAGGTTGGCGAAGTAGTAGATGAAAGGGTTAGTGGCGAAGTCAGCGATAAACGCTGTGCTTAAGCTGAAGCTCATCGGGGGGCCCCCATTGAAGATGAACGGCAGCGCCAAGACGCTGGGGATGAGGAAGTAGAGGTAGCCGCGGTTGATTTTTTTGAAATTGAGGATAACTGCGGAGGCGAACGCTACGAAGCAGATGAAAAAGGCTACGCTGTGGAAGGGGTAAACTAGCCCCGTCAATACTCCGGCGAGGAGCAAGCGGTTTTTGTCGCCCATGTTACGCAGCAGAATCAAAACCATGGCAAAGACAGGGAGTCCCATGAGGAGCGGGCGCTGCTGGAGCAGGTTGTCAAAGATTGATGGGAGCCCAAAGAGGCCTTTGAATTGGTAAATGTAGTTGGTTGAAGCAGAAAACGACCCATCTGCCAACGCCCCAAAGAGGCCGATGTAGCTGAGTCCCCATCCGAAAACGCTTAGAACCGTTGCGATGATTGCTACTCGGCGGCCATAGTTGCGTCCCAAAGCGTACATGGCTATGGCGAAAACTAAAATGAACAGGGCGTTTGTAACCGTTAAGGCCGTAGGCAAATACCCGTACATCTGCTCCACGATGGCAGTGTGGAAATCAACAAAGTAATGGTAGGTCAGCGGGGTGCCCACATAGTTGGGGGTTTGTGGGGGGAAATTGCCTTGGTTTATGCTTTCGATGATTTCGTAGTGGTAGGGTGTGTCTTGCCAGTTGGAGCCGGTTAAAACTATTCCCCATTGGTTGCCCCGCCAGACGCTTACGGCAAGCATTGAGAGCGAGATGAGGAAAATGACGGCGAAGAGCAGCATGTTGGATTTTCGGATTTTGCGTAGCAGCAGGGGGGTTTTGGGTTTTATGGGTTCGCCTTTCTTGTAAATTACTATGGTGTAGATGGCAGTTAAAACCGCGAAAGCCAAGAGGATACTCCAGCGTGAGTATCCAACTGCCAGCGAGAGGTAGTAGATTAGCTGCACGGAGGTAAGGACGCTAAACATGGGGACGAACGCCCATTTCTCGTGTGCGTTTAGGTTGAAGAAGCGGTAGCCAATTAATCCAGGCAGAAGAAACGTGAAAACTAACGCGGCGGCGACGGCGAGGTAGCTGCTGACTGTGGAGGCTAAAATCAGCGAAGCGAAAACTATGCTTAGCCAGTACTTTTCGAGAGCTGCGGATGTGTTTTTCTGCACACTTTGGCCTTCTATGTGTGGGTTTAACGTTAATTTGGGGGTTTTGGATGTATTAAGATTGCTGCTCGAAAAAGTATGTGATTGGATGTTGTTTTTGGGCTTGCTGGGTTAAGGTTTCGGCGGTAGAAATCAAGAAAAGCTTATTTAGGAAAGGTTAGTGTATTGTTGCGGCGCTACAGTTTGCCCAGGTAGTATAGTCTGGCCCAGTATATGCGGCTGTCGCCCGCAGGACCCGGGTCCAAATCCCGGCCTGGGCGCCAAATCCCCTCAATTTAGCGGCTTTTTGACTAAAATATGACTATTCCAAATTTTATTTGTTCAGTACCTAAGCAGTCTCAGCATAGAAAGTCGGTTTCTTGGGATTCTGGAACAACTGGTAGAAGAAATGCGCCACATAAGGCTTCTTTTTCTTTTGAGTTTATTGAGTTGGTGGAGTCTTCTTTGGTCTCCAACCATCGAATCAATTGATTCTTCTGGATTGTGATTTATCACACAAGACTTATTAATCACTCCTTTTTTATTACATACGAGGATTTTTTATGTGGGGAATATTATTTTCAAACAATGATAGGCTCCGCAACTTAACCGCTGTTCAAAACCGCGACGGCCGATTGGAAGTGATCGGTACCGCCTCTGACAACACTATTTGGCATACATGGCAAACTGCTCCCAGCAATGGTTGGCAAGGAAACTGGAGTCTGCTGCATAAAAACACTGATAAACTACTCTTTGTAACCGCCATTCAGAATTCCGATGGACGCTTGGAAGCTTTTGGGATAGCACCAGACTATACTATTTGGCATACTTGGCAAACTGCTCCCAGCAACGGCTGGAACGGAAGTTGGGGACTTCTCTATAGTGCAACCGACAAACTCAAGACTCTAACAGCTATCCGAAACCGGGATGGAAGAATTGAACTATTCGGTATTGCGCCTGACAACACTCTTTGGCACACTTGGCAAACATCGCCTAGTAATGGGTGGAATGGA
Organism: uncultured archaeon; assembly: GCA_963716035.1. Classification (GTDB taxonomy): domain Archaea; phylum Thermoproteota; class Bathyarchaeia; order Bathyarchaeales; family Bathycorpusculaceae; genus Bathycorpusculum. The sequence goes on from OY970286.1 coordinate 1,518,687, forward strand.
TCTTGGACAAGGCTGTACTCAGCAACTGATAAGCTTAGAAACTTGACTGCTGTGCAGAATGCGGATGGCAGAATTGAATTAATCGGCACCGCATCAGACGACACTATTTGGCATACTTGGCAAACTTCTCCCAGCAACGGCTGGAATGGGTCCTGGCAGCTTCTCTACAAAAACACAGACAAACTTAAAACAATAGAAGCTATCCAAAACGCCGACGGCAGAATCGAATTAATCGGAACAGCGCCAGATAACACTATTTGGCATACTTGGCAATCAGCTGCAAGCAATGGTTGGGTAGGAAACTGGTCGCTTCTCTATTCAGCAAAAGACAAACTCACTGTTGTAAAAGCTGTGCAAAACCTCGATGGCCGCCTAGAACTGATTGGAATTTCGCCAGATACAACCATTTGGCATACATGGCAGACTGCACCGAGCAATGGTTGGGTAGGAAACTGGAACAGATTGTTTATACCGACTGATAAATTGGTAAACCTTTCAGTGATTCAGAATGCAGATGGCCGCATTGAAATCTTTGGAACAGCAGCAGACAACACAATATGGCATACTTGGCAGGAATATCCAAGCAATGGTTGGTGGAGCCCATGGATAAGAATAAACTATGTGGGGCAGCATCAGCAACAAACTAACTGGTGCTGGGCAGCAGTGTCAGCAAGCGTCAGCGTCTTCTTTAAGTCAAGCACAACTTGGACACAGTGCGTTATTGTTAATGCTGAATTTGGACGTACCGATTGCTGTACTAATGGTTCAAGCTCAGACTGTAACAAAGCCTGGTATCTTGACAAAGGGTTAACTAGAACCGGCAACTTTGTGTCGATGTCTTCAGGCGCAGGTACAATGGCTGATGTAAAAGCAGAAATAGATAACAATCGTCCACTTTGCGCTCGTATTGGCTGGAGCGGAGGCGGAGGACACGCTGTCGCTTTAGATGGATACAACCAAGACTTCGATATGGTCGGAGTCGATGACCCATGGTACGGTCCCTCAGATGTTGACCTAACCGTATTCCAAACCGCCTACAAAGGCTCAGGCACTTGGACCCATAAATATAAGGTGAAAGGATAAACCGGAGGTGAACATTAATGCCGATAAAGTTTAAAGAAGAACCAGCCGAAATCAAAGCGGTTGTCAAAGCTCGAATTGGCGATTTGACAGCAAAAAAAGCGTTTAGAACGCCTATCCTGGCAAAATCTATGCAGGAAAAAGCTCCTCGTACTCCTGAGATAACACAAGCAATCCCAATGTACAGTATAGGGTTAAAGGACTTGTCCAAAGCAGTTGACTTGAGTTCTGCAGACCAGAAAAGCTGGCGCTACTTAATAAAACAAGGCGGAACAGTCGTAGCAACCGCTGACGCTATTCATGGACCGGAAAAGAAAGCAATGTTCTCCGACATAAACGAGGGCCACTTAGTAAATGGCTTGGCCTCAGCAATCCAAGCAGCGAACAACAACGAGCAGGTGAAAACTGGGCAATTTGAGGCAAGGCTTCTCACTATTCCAGCGCTCTACTTTGCAGCTTTATGGCTCACTGACCCAACAAATAAGACAGACCTAATAATGCCCATTGACCCCGGACCAACACGGTTTTCAGCTAACAAGGTAGTACCCTTAAAAGAATTGTTGCCTGCACTTCAACAACAAGCCAAAGCGGCATTAGCTGCACAAGGGACTGATGAAGCCATAGTTGGCTAAACTCCCTCTCCTTTTCTTCTTATGGAAGTTTCAGAAAGCGGTTCACAGAGCAGGACATTTTACAAACGTCTGAACGATAGCTATCATATTAACTATGCATGCGACCCGTTCTAAAAAAACAAACCCCGCAAACGCTCCTCGCAGCCGCTACAACCCGCCACAACCAACAAGCAACGCATCGCATACGCCAACACCAAAACAGGCGCCTCTGCTTTAAGCCTTAGAAGATGATGAGTAGGCAGCAACCCTCTTCATCTACTAGAAAAAACAAAAAAGCAACCGACCGGGCTCCGCCAATAATCGCTAAAACCACCAAATAAAAATTAGGGGCATGAAAAAAAGCCGCTTTAACCTTTAACAACTTTCCTACGCTGCTTTACCTTATACACTCCAAAAGCTGCTCCAACCGCGACGACCGCAGCTAATGGACCGATTGGCGACTCCGGAAGCACAGTTATAAAGGCGTAGATGCACAGATTGGTTTTTAGCGTTAACTGGAATGTTTCACCCATCCCCAGCAGGTTCTGTGTTGAGGGATCAGCTAAATCGAGGTAGCGTTGAGGCCAAACGCCCACAGTTGCACATTCGACTGCGATGGTTGAGGTTGGTGGAGCATCAATTGGAACAGTTACGGTAACTTGGGCTTGTCCATTGCTGTCAGTAAACACTGAAGTCGCAGAGACATAAGTTGAATTAAGCAGCGTAGATTGAGAGTTAACGTTAAGGGTTGCGTTAAAAAACACTTTAACGTTCACCCGAGGAGACCCACCTGAACTGGTTAATTGAGCAACGAAAGTTAAGGTTTGACCAGGGTCAGCTTGAACGGCGGACATGTTGGTTGAAGTCGGCGAAACCCAAGAGAATACATCCCCCTGGCGAGCCACATCTTTGCCCAACGCTTGATTCGAAACCAGGTTACCTGCATTATCGATACTTTGATCAAGCCAAGACTCACGGTAATAGTTGGTGCCCCGCGTTTGATTAAGCAGCCTCCAAACCGCCACTTGAGCGGCGGCAGCATCATTATTGTTAGAGGGGTCATTCCAGGTAAGCACATAACTAACTGCCCGCCACTCAGCAGTGTCAGCTGCAGGAGTGATTGTTGCAGAATAAGTGGACCCGATAGAGAGACTGCGATCAAAATTTATACAGTAACCCAACGTCTGGGCAACAGTTGAACCCGCCGTAATTTTAAGCGGAATTTGCCCAACCCAATAGCCACCAGAGGTAAGCCCCTTACCGCCGTTGGCAGCATTGGTTGGATCCATTACATAGACTGAAACTGCTGTATCTGCTTTTACCGTGGCGCAGAGTACTGCGCTCGCTACGAGCATTAACGTTACGATTGTGATGGTTGCTTTCTTCATAGGGACCACTTTACCTACAAGCCCCATCCCAACTGTTAATATAAGCGAGATTTCACGCTGAGCAATAACTCGAAAACCGACATATCCCAAATATGAACCCTAAAAGCCCGCTTTTTAGTTAAACATGTGCAGAAAAGATATGAACAAACCACAGCCCTCTATTCATGATGACTTTAACTCAGAACCCAACCGATACAGGGAAGAACCAAAACAACTGGTTAGAGGACATTATAAAAAAAGTCAACCACACCGAAATCGAGCCGAGGGTAGTCAGCAGGGGCAGCAACAGCCTCTGCGTACTCTGCAAAGGAGCACGGTTCCTCTGCGGAAAAACTCGATGCCCCATCATGGTAAAAGTCAACACGTTCCTAAAAAGTGCCCCCTTGATGGAATCCGAAAACATCGACGGCAACTCGCCGCCAAGCGTCTTCATAGGCAGAATCGGCTACCCCCACGTCTACATCGGACCATTAGTGCCGCCAGTACATGAGAACACCAGCATCTACGATTTGCCTGAACAATGGTTCGGAAAATCCATGGACGAAATCGTCGGTTTCCGCAGCCTCCTCATACGCGGAAAACACCTTGTCAACGCTACCAAAATTAATGAGGCTAACAAAATTCTTGACCAAACCCGCGATTTAGCCCTCGCCGACGCCACGGTAGACACGGAACTTAACTTAACCAAAAAACCCCGAGGCTCCATAACCTTAAGCGATGACGTACAACCGTTTGGGCCCTCGGCACCAATCCGCGACCTCAAGGTGGGCAACGCGCGCTATGACCAAAAAATCGAGAAGGCATACTACGACACCGACTTAAAAGCAACAGGTGCAGTTGTAGACCTTTACAGCCGAGGCGTCATGGTTACAAAAATCCAGAAAGCGTTTAGCGTCGGAGCTTTCGGCATAGAGAAAAACCGTCGGCTTGTACCGACACGGTGGAGCATAACAGCAGTGGACGACATGATTTCCAAAAGCCTAGTGTCTAAGGTAAAGACTTTTCCGGAAATCAACGAATACCGAGTCTACGAATCAATCTACCTTGACAACGTCTTTGAGATTTTAATGATTCCACAACAGTGGAGCTACGAATCCATGGAAGCATGGTACCCAGGCACCGTGTGGAACCCCAATGGCGCATCCGTCGCCATCTACTCAGATTGGGAACCTAACTGGGGACGAACCACCTACGCATCCATCGGCGGCTGCTATTACAGCGCCCGCCTTGCCATCTGCGAGCAGCTCCTGCGCGAACGTCGCCAAGCCACCGCCATCGTGCTGCGTGAAGCACGCCCCGGCTACATCATGCCAATCGGTGTGTGGCAGGTAAGGGAAAACGTTCGAAACGCCATGCGCCAGAAACCCTACCGATTTAACACGTTGGCGCAGACGCTGCAGTTTTTAAGCGGTAAATTCGAAATTCCAATTCAACGCTGGATACAGCAAAGTGAACTGCTAAAAAAAGCCTTGTTCCAACGTAAAATAAGCGACTTCTTCACAACGTCCACGCCGTCAACAAAATAATATACCACCTGTCGCCTTCTTAGATTGAACACAAATGCGTTACTCAATCCGCTACACATTCAGCCAACCTCTCCATTCGCTTCTCGAAGCGGCGTCTAGGTGATGCACCGATTTTTCGCCTCTAGACCTAAAATTATGCACGAAGAAAATGCAAAGGGTAAATCACAAAAGTTAACGATACAGCGGTCATACTCAATGAGACTTTGCACACCTCAAATGGGATATATTTAAGAAAAAACTGGTGAACATCTATCCCGAGCGTTTCATGTGGGTTTCAACGCTTATTTCAACTCTGAACCAACATTCCCGATTCCTCTATGAAATCACACCTAAGAAAAAAACACTTGCAAGCTTAATTTCACGACTCAGCATTTTGAAAACCGAGAAAACATGACCAAACTGAACAAGCCGACTTGGCTGAGCAACTATGCCCTTATGACTCTGCTATATGGGAGCTGTTGGCTGCCGCACTAAAAGAGAACTCCAACTTTACGCACAGATTTCTGTTTAAAGGAAGTTTTAAAAAACCACACCCGTATAATTCAATGACGCTAGATGGAGCCGCCTACCCCAAAACAGTATTTTCTGCCTTTTTCTGACCCTAAAAAGAGAGCCCAGAACGTAGAGTCAGCAGCTGTTTATGCAGTAGCGGAATCAAACCGAAGCCGTGGCGGGGGCCTGTTTAGCCGTCAACCCCAAGAAACCCTGGTTTTCATAGCTAAACTCGGATACCCGCTTTGGCTTATCCCTATAGATGGACATGTGTTAACATTTGACGGTTTAGACGACTCAACTTATGACGTAACCTACTTTGAAGCACCTTCAGCGTCGACGTTTATGCATAACCTACAAGAGAACTTGCAGCCAAAAGAAAAATATACCCAATTCCTAGCGGGTTACATTGACTACTTTGATATGCCCTCTGTGCAGCAGAATTATACGCTCAAAGGACTTCTTGCGAGCATCGACTTCAGAGTTGACTTCACTAGCTACCTAAAAGAAGCTACACAAAAAACCGACAACCCTCCTACAATTAAGCCAACCTTAGAGTTAGCGGCTGTAACCGCCGCAGTGAGAGAGTTGACACAACTAAAAACGTATTTAGAACAAGACACAGAAACACTACAACAAGTTGTTGAAGCAACAAACAAAACAACCAGCCAATACCTTCAAGAACTCGATTTCATCGTGGGCGCCTCAAAAGATGAGTTCGACGCAAAAATAAAAGCCCAAGAGGAATTCATCAAGCCCCAAATCATTAAGTTCACTAAGGAAACCAAAGCGAAAACCAAAGAACTAACGCTAAAGTTTAATCGAGAAATTAGTGAGCAAGAAAAGAGGCGGCGAAAAATTTTAAAGTCCCTTGTCAAGACCGAAGCGGAGATTCGCAAATACGAGTCGGAGGCTAAGCGGCAGGCGCAGAGGGGCCACGAATTTTATGAGCACCGATGGAAAGACAAAGTCAAATTCGCTCAAAAAGATTATTCAGCTTTAAAAAAAGAACTTCGAGATATAGAGGAAAACATAAAAAAAATAGCTAGAGAAAAAGGACAGGAAATTTCTCGGCTGGGCTTTGAGTTAGATGAAAAAACCCGGCTAATACATCAGCCCTTAACGACTCTTAAGGAGGATTATGAAGCTAAAATGTTGGCATTTAAGCAGCAGAGCAGCCGTTTGCTTACGCTGCAGAAAAATCTGGTGGAAAGCATTAGTCGAAGTGTTAAGCAGCGGGAAAAGGCAACTGCTGATTTTAACAGTTTAGGCGTCGGAGACTTCGCGTTTGAGGGCCCCTCGCAGGTGCATGTGCCGTTTTATTTGGTATGCTACCGGTCTGACTCTGAACGGCGGTATCTCTGTTTTGCACCCGCCACGGTTGAGAATGTGGATTTATCCGCAAAATTCAAGGGCGCGTTTGGCAGAACTAAAATCCGGGATCTACTAACGCCTCGGTTTACCTCGCTGGTTGGTTTAATCAGCAAAGTTGAAGCTTACAGCCACCAAAACAGCGAATTTGAAATGCACCTTTTCGAGGAGGGCACAAAAAATAACCTCCTTAAAAATCCCTCCGCGGTAGCTGCCATAAAGGACGGTTTGGCAACGTTAAATGAAAGAGGTTGGCTCTCCGAGAAAGAAAACTCTGAATTAACGAGACGATTTATCGGTTAGCATATTGTTCCTATAACTACTTATTTACCTCCTCGTAGAATACTAGGTGCGCTTGAAGCGGCGGCATCCAAAAACAGGTTAACGGGTATGGCTCAAGGTAACGATTACATACTGAAAGTGTCTAATTTAGAAGTGAAACTTCAAAATCAAACTTTGCTTGAACATGTAAGTTTCAACGTCGAAAAAGGCAAAACCCTCGCCATTTTAGGCCCAAATGGGGCAGGAAAAACCGTGCTTTTCCGAACCCTTCTCGGTTTAATTCCATACGCCTCAGGCACTTTTAAGTGGTCTGAGAAAGTTAAAATCGGCTACGTACCCCAATACGTCACCGTCTCCGACATCCCCATGTCCGTAGAAGAGTTTCTCTCTATCGGACAAGGCATGGGCGTAAAAGAAGCACTTACTCTTGTAAAGTTGCAGGATAAATCGGTTGAACACAAACGCCTCGGCGTACTATCAGGAGGACAACTACGGCGAGTGCTCATCGCAGCAGCGCTCCGCGAGAACCCAGATGTACTGTTTTTGGACGAACCCACCACAGGCGTAGACATGGACAGCGAAGAACCCATCTACCTCATGCTAAACGAAATCAAGAAAAACCAAAAAATCACCATATTCCTCATTACACACGACATCCACATAATCCAAGAATACGCTGACGATTTGCTAGCATTAAACAAATGCGTAACCTTCTGCGGGCCCGCCATTGAAATTGCTAAACCCGAAACGCAGCATGCAATTTATGGCGAAACCGTCTGTGTCGAAACAAAACGAGGCGAAAACCAATGATTGACCCCGCCAGCCTTGTCCTTTCAGTTTTTGTCGGAATTGCCGCCGGTTACTTGGGCTCCTTGATGGTGCTAGAAAAGATGGCGCTGGTCGGCGACGCCCTCTCCCACGTTGCACTGCCCGGTTTAGCCATAGGCATAGCCTTGGGTTTTAATCCGTTCATAGGTGCCTTTGCATTTCTTTTTGTGTCAGCCATAATTATTTGGCACATTCAGCGTGTAACAAAAATCAGCTTTGAAGCCTTAGTCGGTGCCATGTTTACGCTTGCGTTGGCGATAGGCATTTTGTTCTTCAAAGATTTGGACGCTTTGGAAGCAGCGTTTTTTGGAGACATCTCCACAGTAACGGTCTTGAGCGCTTCGATTGCGGCGATTGCTTGTGTTGTAGCGGTTGTTGCTACTAAACTAATTTACAATAAACTGGTTTTAGCTATGATATCGGAGGATTTAGCTATAGCTAAAGGCATCAAAGTGGGCTCGGTAAATCTGCTTTACCTCTTCTTGGTCTCCGTGGTCGTCGCTATAAGCATCCAAGTTGTCGGAACCCTGCTGGTCGGTTTTCTTGTTATAGTTCCAGCCATAGCTGCAAAGAACCTCAGCACACATATGAAACGCTACTCTGTGCTTAGCACAGTCTTTGGTGCAGTTTCAGGGTTTGTAGGCGTGTTTCTTTGGCAAGTCTTCTTTGGCGACGCAACAGTGCTGCCTTTCCCCGGACCAATGGTGGTGTTTGTCGGAATTACAATTTTCGCCGCCACAGTAATTATTAACTGGAGACTCAAAATATCCTCGTAGGCGACTAACATGAAGCGTTATACTGGAAAAACCTCAACAGCCATAATCCCCTACCCGAACAACAAGATTCTGCTGATTAAGCGCAACACACCGCCCTTTGTTGGATTTTGGGCACTGCCAGGAGGACGCATGGACCCCGGCGAGGTCATCGAGCAAACCATAGTTCGAGAAGTCAAAGAAGAAACCGGTTTAGAAGCCGAAATTCTATGGATCGTCGGCGAATATGTCGAGATGGGGGTTAGGGAAGGCATCGACTACGAGTATTACCCCACCTGCTTTGTTATGAAACCCGTTGGCGGTGAATTAAGAAAGCAGGACAGCGAAATCCAAGCAATGCAGCTTTTTAGTGTAGATGATTTGCCGCTGCCTTTGGCGTTTGAACATGAAAAAATGATTGGGGATTATGTTTCACGTCTCAAAACGACATGAATCCCTAAAGGTATTATTGGGTTTTTTTGGCTGCTGGTAGTGGGGGAATTGGCAGGATTGTGCCTCTGCTCAGGTTCTCTTGTTCGTTTAGTATCAGTGAGATAGCTTTGCCTTCGGGCACGATGATTTTGGTGTTATTCTGCAGCGATGTGGTTATTGTTTCAAGCTGCTTGAAGGTTATGGCGGAATCTTTGAAGTAGGTTGTTAGGGCTTCGTTGCGTAGTTTGGTGGCTTCAGCGTCGCCTTGGGCGATGGCTATGGTTGCGGTTTTTTGTCCTTCGGCTTGAAGGATGGCGGCTTGTTTTTGTCCTTCTGCAACTTGGATGGCGGCGTTTTTTTGTCCGCTTGCGAGGGTTGCTTGGGCGATGGCGGTTTTTTCTGCGGCTTGGCGTTCGTTATCTGCTTTTAGCACTGACTCCATGCTGCTCATTAGGCCGCGTGGCGGTTCGAGGTCTTTGATTTCTGCTCGGACAATTTCTATGCCCCAATCTCGGGTTTGCTCGTCTAGGGCTTCTTTGAGTTTAGCGTTGATTATTGGTCTTGAGGTGTTTGCGACGGTCATGTCCATGCCGCCGATGATGTCACGTAGCACGGTGCGTGCCAGTGTGTCGATTTGGGATTCGTAGTTGTTTACGTAGTACTGTGACGCCTTCACCGATGCTTCGTCAGTTCGAACTTTGTAGAAGACTACTGCATCTACTGCCATGAAGACTTTGTCGCGTGTGATTACGTCTTGGCGTTGCACTGGCGTCATGCGTTCGGTGATGTTTACTTTGATGATTCTGTCGACGAATGGGACAAGCAAAGTTATCCCTGCCGCGACGAAACGGTGGTATTTGCCTAACCGTTCAACTAAGCCTCTTTCTGTTGGTCTGACTATGCGCAGACTGGATACGAGGGCATATACGACTACTGCTAATGGAATAACTATTGCCAACACGAATAGTATGTCAACCATTTCTCTTGCTCTCCTGAATTTTATGTGCTGCTGGTATTTTGTTGATTTCAAATATTAAAGTTTGTTATTACGATTTAGGATTTTATCATACATAATTAGCAGAATATATACTCGAAACTTGAATGCAAAAAAGAAGCCTGAGAACAAAAAACAGGCAGAAAAAAAAATCAAGCGGTCCTGGTGGGATTTGACCCAAACGGGTCACACCATTTTCTTCTACACATTCACCAAATAATTTTGTCAGATACTGTGAAAAAGTGGGGGTGAAAAAATTATCTGGATTACTTTCTCCGAGAGAGTGTCGTTGATCATCTGTTATAATGGTGTTCTTATCTGTATTTTAAATTTTTTCGAGGAAAACTTTATTGTGGACTTTATCGCTATTCATCTTTATAGAGCTGTTCTTATGTCTGTCAAAGTTGATAAAACACTAGACTGCTTAGGTCTTTTTTGTCCTGAACCTGTCTTTAAAACGAGACTTGAAATTGATGAAATGGAAATTGGCGAAACATTGGAAGTAACAGCGGATGATCCCGCAGCTAAATCTGACATTGAAAATTTGGTGAAGAATTTAGGGCAAACAATTGTTGAAAGCACTCAGGAAGGAAATGTAACTAGAATAATAATTAAGAAAATAAAATAATCAGATGGATGGATCAAGGTGAATTCAGAGCGACGAATTTGTATGGATTATTCTGCAGGTAAACCCGTCGATTCAAGGATAATCGATGAAATGTTGCTTTACATGACGTCATCATTTGGCAATCCCTCTTCGCTTCACATTTTGGGACAAGAAGCAAAGAAGGCACTGGAGAATAGTAGAGAATCCATAAGTAGACTTATCAATGCAGAAGAACCCGACTGCATAAACTTTACTTGTGGAGCAACTGAAAGCAATAACTTAGCTGTTAAAGGTGTAGCTAACCGAAGGAGAAGTCAAGGTACAAAGATTTTAACTTCCACCGTAGAGCATATGTCAATAGTTAATTCGTTCAAGTTTTTGACCAGACAGGGCTTTCAGGCGGTCTTTCTTCCAGTTAACAAATTTGGTATCCTAGATTTAGAGAAACTAGAAAGCGAATTAGATGACAATACTACGCTTGTTTCAATTGTTTATGCTAATAGCGAAATTGGCACTATTGAACCTATTGAGGAAATTAGTAAGATAGTGCACAAGAAGAAGGCGTATTTGCATGTTGATGCGACAGCAGCTTGCGGTCAAATTCCGATAGATGTTCAAGCAAAAAATATTGACTTACTAACTATATCAAGCAATGACATGTATGGTCCAAGAGGTGTTGGCGCTTTGTACATAAAAAAAGGAATAACCATCGAATCAATCATTCAAGGTGGTGGACAAGAACACGGTTTGCGGTCAGGAACTGAGAACGTTGCAGCTATTGTTGGTTTCGCTAAAGCTGCGGAAATTGCCCAAGCTGAAATGCATCAAAATAACGAGAAGTTAACTAAATTAAGAGATAACCTCATTAAAGGTTTGATTGACCCAATACCCTATTCCTACTTGAATGGCCACTCGACTCAGAGGCTACCTGATAACGTGTCAGTTAGGTACAGCTTTGTGGAAGGGGAGTCGATTCTATTGAGTTTGGATATCTTGGGAATTTTGGCATCTTCTGGTTCAGCGTGTGCAGCAAAAACGTTGCAGCCTTCGCATTCTTTGATGGCACTTGGGCTTCAAGCGGAAGAGGCTCATGGTTCATTAATGTTGACTTTGGGAAGAGAAAATACTCAGGAAGATGTGAATAGGGTTAATAGTGTTGTGCCAGACATAATTAAGCGATTAAGAGACATGTCACCCTTAACTCCAAAGGAGCTGAAAAAATAATGTATACAGAAAAAGTTATGGAACATTTTAAAAATCCGAAAAACATGGGTGAAATTCCTGACGCCGATGGTATTGGTGAAGTAGGAAACCCAACATGTGGAGATATGATGACTATATATATCAAAGTCAAGGATGACCGGATCGATGACATAAAATTCAAAACTTACGGTTGCGGAGCAGCAATAGCCACAAGTAGCATGACGACAGAGCTAGCTAAAGGAAAGACATTGGATGAAGCTATGCAGATTACTCGTGCAAGCGTCGCTGATTCCTTAGGTGGACTTCCAAAAGTTAAAATGCACTGTTCTAATTTAGCCGCTGATGCTCTTCACGCTGCAATTGAAGATTACAAAAGAAAAACAAAAACATGCAAAAGTTGTGTGGAAACCGGAGAAGAGCCCTGCGAGTTCGCGAACGCTACTGCAGTGATTGAAGGAAAAACAGTGACTTTTTGTTGTCAACCTCCTGCAGAAAAAGATAAACATAAAGAAAAGAAGGAATAGTTTGCGGGCATATTTCTCTAAATTTTTTAGTTAATGAAACATTGAATCGAGTATTGTGCAATAAGCCCGTTTAGGGAGGTGAAAATTTAATGAGTCAAACAAAGAAAATAGCTCTAGTTGTGCAAAGTGGAACAGTCGACAAGCTTTATTGCGCCTTCATCTTAGCGTCAACTTCAGTGTCAATGGGTTGGGAGGCACACATGTACTTTACTTTCTGGGGGCTTCAAAGCTTAGCTAAAGGCGCTATGGAAAAAGCATCGTTACCTGGAGACTATAAACATCTGGAAGAAAGCATGCAGAAAAATCTTCAAAGAATGAAATACCCAACACCTTACGAGATGCTTAAACGATTAAAACAATCTGGCTTATGCAAAATTTATGCATGTACACCAACAATGGAAATGTTCGGAGTTAAGAAGGAGGACCTTATCCCAGAAGTAGACAACTTCGCGGGAGCAGCAACATTCCTGACAATAGCAGCAGACGCCGATGTGCAACTTTTCATATAAAATTTTTTCTTTTTTTAAAATTACCCTTTTTTCATTATACTTTGAGATTGTTTAAAATTAGAAAAGAGGCAGGTACACGCAGAGCCGTCTTAGCTTCCAATTCTTAGCCGCTCCCGACGGTTTTTTGGACAAGTCCTCTTTTAGTCGCTAAGATCCCGAGAAACTCAGCCCCAACTGCACTCAAAAGAACGCACAAACTTTCAGGCGTAATGGCACAACTAGATGCTAACGTTCCCAAGCCCGTAAAAAACGTGATACCGCTAATTATAGAGGCATCCAAAACGGCACTAGTCCAGTCAAACTTGCCTGCTTATTGTGATGCCCACGCATGCTAAGATGAATCTTGCCGACAAAAGAGTCTCAGGGTTTATCTTTAGCATCGGCCTAGCACTACTTTATTGAACCTTTGCAAATTTAGTCAATATAACAATTAACATATAATCAACCTCTAACCTATACAGAGTTATCAATAGTTATCTTACTAGGCAAACGCTCTATCAGAAATTCAGTAAACTTCATATCGGAAGCACAAGCTTGGTTTAACTATGAGACTTCTAAGCAAAACCGTGCCATTGTTATTTATTGCAGCTTTAGCGGTCTCCACTGTAATAATGCTGACGCCAACTTTAGCTCAAACAGCACCTAGACCGTCAGTACCAGAATTTACAGTTAACGTAGTTGACCATTCTTATGTTGTACTAGCAAGCACTTCTATTGATCCCTATACAGGTAACCAAATAACCCATCCCAGCTATAAGGTGGAAAACAAGACCGTTGATGTCTCCATTAGAAACCAAGCTTTCACATCAATCAATGTCGATGGCAATACAACTGGCTTGTTTTACATAATTAGATGGAAGGGGCACTTTGAGAATTGGACAGGTTACTATGAAGGAAATGATTATTTCAACATCAATCATGTAGGCGATGCCAGCAGAATCTGGTGTATTGAAGCATCTAGTTCTGACTATACTGTACAGTCGTTTTCAGGTTTTAGTGATCTACCAGTCGGTGCCGAAATTGACTTCCAAGTTAGAGCAGTTGTAGGCTTCAATTTCCTATATTTTGGTGGGCATATTCAACCCATTGGCAACGTCTTTCATTATGTACATGAAAGCGATTGGGGCAATACGCAAACAATAACCATAGTTCAATCCCCAACTTCACCAACTCCATCACCAACTGTTCCGGAGCTTTCTTGGTTGGTGATTATACCCTTGCTTCTTTGCGTATTGTTCGTATCTTTAGCAATTAGGCATCGTGAACCTTGAGCTACCCGTCGCCGATGTGACCAAACGTGGCGAAACGGAACCTTCAAAACCTCGCCCTTTCTAACCCAGCGCTTCTGTGTCACGCCAACTCGAACCTGGCGCTTCCCCTCCGAGTGTGCGCTGGTATGCAGAAAAGTGGTTTTCGCCCGAACCTCAACCATTCCATCTTTCATGCTAGAGCGGACTTCGGGGTAAATGCCCTTGAGGTAAAATTCCTGATTAGGATCAGTCTTCTGCAACTAGCTGCCTCCTTTGGGCTGCGAGGAAGCAGTATAGAGCGTACGCTTGGGAAAAAAGGAGAAAGAAAAGAAAAAACGCTAGTACTTTTTCGTACATATGATGGCGGGCCCGGTGGGATTTGAACCCACGATCTCCGGCTCCGAAGGCCGACACCTTAATCCGTGCTAGGCTACGAGCCCATATACATGCTTTTTTACTAGTATACGGTGCTAAATTAGACTTCTATACTAGTGTTTTTCACTATGGATTTCTTGTTTTAAAGTGTAGACGCTGTATTTAGGCTTTGCATGTTTAGTCAGTCTTGATTTTTCGGTAAAAGTGCACACCGTTTAACTCGTCGAATTTTTCGTATCCTTTCCGCGCTACTTCTCGTAGTTCTTGTGGAGTTCTGACTTCCACTATGTCGTATTCCTAGTCTCCGAAGCAATGGGATGCTAACTGCGCATATATTTGAACACACGCTAGTGAACTGTAATTAAAAAAAAATAAAATAAACACTAAAAGCGAATTTTTATATCCTGTGTTTGAAAACAGTTTTGACCCTGTATTGGTAACTAAGACAGATCGAAGCATTCTTTAGGCTAATCCAGCAGCATGTAATATGTTCGGCATGACCGAGGCTGAACTTAGACAGATCTTAACCGAAGCTACAAAGAAGGTGCCCCAAAAGAGTAAATAACAATCTCTTCAAAAGGCTCGCAAGACTCCACCCGAGAGTCACTCGTTTCAAACGAAAGATAATCGATCCAGATTTTGACTTACTGGTGCATAAAAGCAAACAGAGGCAAAAAAAGAATAACTATTGCAATATTTTTAAAGATGGTTAATAAATTACGCAGACGTCGCTTTGATCGTCAGCGTATACCGCTATTTTTTGGTTTTCAAGAAAATTGACTAACCCATCAAGCTCGCTGTCTGAATAATTGATTTGTAGTATGCAGTTGTCTTTTTCTTTGTCTATTCGCATGTATGATGGTTTTACTATGTTTTGCAGAATTATTTCTCGCAAAAGCGCTACGGCTTTTTTTCGGTTCAAATGCAAACCTCTTTTCCAGCATAAAGGGGGAATGTTTATAATAATGGTTATTCCCAAACGGGGTATATTACTACTTCTGACACATATACTGGCATTTGAAAAATTTAACGAGCCAGCATATAAACAGAGAACCCCGAAATTCACCTGAGTTCTAATACCTTTGCTTTTTCCATTATTTGATAATTTTTCCATTATAGACTATATCTATGAACTTATTGAGTTTCAAGAGAGACTAGTGTTATGAACCAAAAGCTGAGTGGAGAGTTCAGGTTTTTAGTAATTTGTCAAACTGTTTTAATTTTTACGGCAAGATTTATTTGTTTTCTCATCCAATCAAGCATGGGTGAAGAAAAATGTTTTGTCCTTACTGTAAACGACAAATAAAAGATACTGAAATATTCTGCCCTTACTGCGGCAAAGCTATTCCTAAACAAGATCCCCCCAAAAACGAATTCACACCTATGGTTGATCAAGAGGAAGTACCAGCGCCCTTACCTGTATCTTCTAAGAAATCGCGAATATCAACTAATGCCATAAAGGGCATTGTTACAGTTGCTTTAATTGCTGTGCTTGTTGTGGCGGTATTAGTGATTTTCTATCCACACCTATTGCCTTGGAGTTAGAAATGGACTCATATTAGATTGAAAACCTACGGCTTTTTTTGGCCCTGACGTTCATCAAAATATTTTTTCTTTAATTGTTTTTGATAGAGGCCTATATACTTAGCCTAAAAATTTTGTTATAAACTAAAAGGGTGTGTCAAGCCGTTGGCCCAACCTTCGCCGAACATAAAAGCAGCATGTTTCCGGCTCGGGCAGCTTCAGAGAAGCTTGGCCGGTTACAGCCAGCCAAAGGCTTAGCTTGACACACCACACTCAGGGGACTGTATTGGACTATGGTTAGCTTTTCTTCTTTTTAGGCAGCACCTTAGCCACCGCAAACCCTACAATGAACAGCAAAAGCGTGCTGGCAACGTCCAGAAGAAGTGCGCCGCCTTGGTTGTCAAAGCCAGGTATGGTGTAGTCGGGCAGCGGGGGTTCATAGACGGGGTTTTCTTGTGCTCCGAGTTCTTCAGCTTTGACATCCAACGTTTCCATAGCGTAGGAGAAGCAGAATACACCTGCGACTACGAAAACCATGGCAACTGCCAATCCAACTAACAAGGTTTTCTTGGTTTTCGAATCCAAATTTTAGGCCTCCACGTTTTCTTTTTTCTTAAACATTGATAGTTTACCCAGAATGGGGCTTTTCTCCAGTATGTCCGGGCGCAGCTTAAGCAACGTACCAATTATTATGACTGAGCCGACTCCTTCGGCGACGCCGATTATGGAGTGGTTAATTGCCATGGCGGGGACTGCTATTCCGATGCCGTAGGCAAATATTGGTTGGGACAAGCCTAGCTCGGTGCCTGCGGAGATTGCTGCGAGGAGGTCGCCTAGGAATGCTGAGATGAAGATTGTTACAAAGATTGATGTGCGGGTTTTTAGTTTGAAGGCTTTGTTGGCGATTAGGAATACGATGCATGGTACGAATACGCCGATGACGCCCATGTTGAGGACGTTTGCGCCCATGGCGGTTAGTCCGCCGTCGCCGAAGAGGAATGCTTGGAGTACTAGGATTATCGTTACTGAGAGGCATCCTGCGAATGGGCCCAGGATTAAGCCGATTGTGGCGCCTCCTAGGAGGTGGGCTGTTGTGCCGCCCAAGATGGGGTAGTTCATCATCATCGCCGCGAAGAAGAGTGCGGTGAGTAGTCCCATCATTGGGACTTGTTGTTCGGTTAGTTTGACTTTTCTTAGGCTGATGGCCCAGAATATTATGGTGATTATGAAGGCGGGGATTATGACGTTTAGGGTTAGGAATCCGTCGGGTATGTGCATGGTTTGCTCTCCAGACTTTTTGGTAACACGTTTTTTTAAAAAGGTGTTACTTAAATATAAGTATTACTTTTCTAAGTAAACGTAACACTCGTGAAGGGGCGCTAAAACAATGCAAAACAACCCACCCGAAATAACCGCCATCAAACAAAATAACCTTCAAAAAATCTTCCAAAACTCCAAGACGAAATCACAATCATAGAAGCAACCGCAAAATACAACCACACCACATGCAAAACCACCACCACACAACTAAACCTCACCCTAGCCTACATAGACGACACCCAAAAACTCGCCAACCTCCTAAAAAACCGTATAACCCTCTTAATCCAAGCCACAAAATAAAAAACCTTTAGGCAACGCAAAAAAAGCAGCGCCACCCAAAAGTTGTTAGAAACTTATTTTGGAAGAACTTTATCAGATAACCTCTTAGTCTTCAACAGTACCCGTTTCCCCCGCTCAAAACCGACGAAGTAGCCGATTATCACCGCGCCGATGGCTGCTTGAACTGAAAATAGCAAGCTCTCGATTTCGCCGCTTGGCGGTTCCCAAATTGGATTAAACCAGGGTTGATAGCCGCTGTCGGAGATCGCTTGTTCTGCGTTGCTATCTGCGCCGCTGAACTCTGCGTGAGGCAGAAGAATCAGAGGGAAAGCAAATAAGACCACCATAACGGCTAGAAGTGCAATGTAGTGTTTTGTGTTCAAAGTTGGTTTTCCTCCTCGTTTGCTGCAACGCCGGGAATTTTGATTACTTTTAGTCGTGAAAGCAGCGTTCCTTTGTATTTGGCTAAGAAGTCAAAGACTATCACTGCAAGTATGCCTTCGCCGATTGCTATTGGGATTTGTGTTATTGCGAAGATGCCTGCAAAGTTTACAAATGAGCCCATGATTCCGTTAGCATTTGGGAAAACGACGGCAAGTTGTATGCTGGTTACGAGATAGGTAGATAGGTCGCCTAAGACCGCTGCGAAGAATATGCCGACAGAGTTTTTAGCGTTGAGTTTTCTGCAAACCTTCCATATTGCGAACGCAACAATGGGGCCGACGATGCCCATGGAGAAGACGTTTGCGCCGAGCGTTGTTATGCCACCGTGTGCGAGTAGGAGCGCTTGGAATATTAATACGACGAGAGAGAGGACTGAGGCGATTGCGGGTCCCGCGACGACTGCTGCTAGGCCGGTTCCAGTTGGATGGGAGGTGCTGCCTGTGACGGAGGGGAGTTTGAGGGAGGAGAGGACGAATATGAATGCGCCTAGGACTGCGAGGAGTGGTACTGCTTCGCGGTGGGTTTTGGTTAGTTTTGAGAGTTTGTAGATTCCGTATGCGATGAAGGGGAGGGCTATTATGAACCATATTTCCCACCAGGGGTGGGGTAGAAATCCTTCCATTATGTGCATATTATTTTCTTCCTTTTTTGGTAGGTTGTTTGGAGCCAGGCACATATTAAACTTCAGTTAACTAAAATTAATGCAAAGTTGATTAACTGTGATCGAATAAGAGACCCACAACCCAGCTACCGCTAACCCACAAAAAAAAGAAAAAAGACAGAAAAGCATCGTTAAACGTCGATGATTTCGTCTTCTACAGGAATACAAACATCCGTCAAAGATCCAATCTGCTCAGAGAGCAACTCCGCCTGCTCCAAGTCACCGTGAACCAGAACCGTACGCTTCGGCTTAAGCTTACTGACAAACCTGACAAGCTCCTTCTGGTCAGCGTGTCCCGAGAGCTCGATTTGGCGAACTTCAGCCTGCACCTGCACAACTTCGTTCTCAGTTTTGAAGAAGCCCTCCTCTTTAGCCTGCTTAAGCGGACTGTCAGGTGGCAGGTACCCAGAAGTTAAAATGACGCAGTTGCGTTTGTCGCCTGCCCAGTCTCCCAGTAAACGTAAGCTGGCGCCTGCGTGACCGAAGCCTGAGGTGCAGATGACTACTGCAGGTTCCTCGATTTGCATAGTGCGATAGAGGTGTTTGACGTGGCGATACTTGAAGGGGTGCTTTTGGCTTTTGACCTGTTTTGTGAAAAGTGCTTTGTTTTTGTCAAAGTAACCGTCAATTCGGTGAGCCAAATTAGAAATCGTATAAACGTGATATCGGGGGAGAATTCCTCGTTCGATGGCTGTGTCAAGGCGCTTAGCCATTTCTTGGCTGCGGTGGAAAGCAAAAGTAGGAATCAACACGTTGCCGTGGCGTTCCATAACGGTTTGCATCTGCATCATAAAGTCATCGACAAGTTGTTCCCGGGGCGGTCGGATTTTGCCGCCATAAGTGCACTCCATGACTAGGGTATCGGGGTTTTTGGGGATTTCGTCGATGCGGCAGCCCTTGAGGATTTCTGTGTCGTGGATGCAGAAGTCGCCCGTGTAAACTATGCGTTTGCCTTCGGCTTCGAGGCTGGTCATTTTTGCGCCTGCAACGTGTCCCGCGCCATGGAGATTGATTTTGACGCCTGGCATGGCAAACGCTTCTCGGCTCCACCAGCTATTGGCTACGTGTTCAGCGTGTCCATCATTGAATTCGGTGTTACCTTTTTCTGTTTGGATTTTAACCATGTCGTGGAGTAAATCCACGGTTACATCGCGGGTTATGTCTGAGCCCACGATTGTTGGGTTTGTGTTTTTACATAAATGCATCAGACTGCCAGTGTGGTCTAAGTGAGCGTGACTGATAATTACGGCGTCGAAATCTTTGGGAAGCTTTTTTGGGATTTCAACGTCTAGTTTTACTCCGTAGTCTAGGGCTACTTTGGCTGAGTCTGATTCGACTGAAATGCATGAGCCGCCAACTTCTCTGGCGGCTCCGAGAACTTGAATTTTCAAATTTTTTGTGCCTCAATTGTTTTCGTCATCCAAAAATTGGTTATTCCAACTTGTAGACGTAAATTATGGTATTAGTTTGACTTTTACGCCAAAAAGTTGGTTGGGCAATATTAACGTATTGATAGATTATGCGAATAAGAATCATCGAAACAGGCGATTTGGAAAATCCATTAGGGGCAGTGTTGGCTTAGTGTTTTGAGGATTTCCTGAGCCAGCTTCTCTTGGGTTATGCGGTTTCCCGTGAGTCGGCGGTGCTCGATTTCGTGGTTGCGCAATGCGCGGCCCATTTCTGCGATGTCGGGGACAATCAAAATTTCTACTCCGCAGCTACACTTAAAAATCGGCATAGATGAGGTTTTTCTTAATTCTATATTTTGTGGTTGCACTCTTTTCACGCAGCATTCAACAGCGTGGAGACCCGCTTAGTTAACGGTTTTTAGAAAGCATGGTTTACAAGTTTTGCATCGGGTGCTTTGCAATTTGCGAAGTGTAGCGGGCAAGCTTGCAAGCTCAAATTGACAAACTGACTTGAAATGTTAAAAGAAGTTTTTTGACTGTTTACGTTGTCGTTTTTGTTTAAGACTTAAAAGCTTATAGGGCGTAGAATCTCTGACATGAAAGGCATCTTAAAACTCCTTGTTCCAGCCTTAATAGCGTTGATAATTGTCGCGGGCGCCGAAGCGGTCCTCCTCGCAGACGTCGGCACTCAAACACAACAGGAGCCAGTTAGGGTTGCTTGCATAGGCGATAGCATCACCCGCGGGACTGAATATACCCTGGATCTGTGGGCGTTAATCGGATCCAATTACATCGTAGGAGACTTCGGCGTAGGCGGATCTACCGTTTCACTGAATTCGGGGGCGGCTTACCTGAACAAAACAGCGTTTGAAACCGCTGACGAGTTTCAGCCAGACATAGTCCTGATTATGCTGGGTACAAATGACGCTGCCCCAATCGTAAATGAAACCATCAACGAATTCGTTAACGACTATATTACTCTTATCGACGTCGTGCAGAGGTGGTCGTCTAAACCAGATGTTTACCTTTTAATGCCCCCGCCAATTGACAACGCAAGCGTGAACCACAGCAGCAAACTCTTAGCAGACCGAGTTCAACCAGGTATCTACGAGGTCGTAGATCAAACCGGCTTACCCCTCATCGACGCGTATACGCCGCTCGTAGGTCAGCCTGAGCTTTTCCTAGACGGTGTTCACCCAACAGCAGAAGGGGCACAGTTAATTGCAAAGGCCGTTTATGATGCGGTGGAGTGGCCCATAAAACCAGCACAAGCCTAAACCGACAAAAGCTAACCCTTAAGTATATTTTTTTGAGATTCTTTGCAGAAACCTAACGGTATGTTTTGGGGCAAAACTGAACTAGCCGGCGTTATCGGGCGTGATGTTTGTTTTCTCGTAATCTTTTTTCTGCTAAACCCTCTCGGTGTGTTTTGCTATAGGACTGTGTGTTTGGATTCAAAGAAGTTGTCAACGCTGAAAAACTCTGTAATTCTTGAGGTTAATGTTGGGTGCATTCACATTATTCTTTTGGAATTTCTTTAAAACTGCTTCCTTCCCGGTTGGCGGAGTTGAGCTTGTATTGTAGGTGAAAAAATCAACCTTCATCGAACACCTAATCCAAATCAGACCCAGAAATTACCAACCCCGCTTTAGCAACCAACTAAGCGTTCACTATTACAGAAATTCTCATATGATAGAAAGAAACATACACATACCGACGCAAAGAATGACTTCGCCCACCCTCGACGCACTCGACAAAAAAATCATAGAAGCCCTCCAACAAGACGGTAGACTCTCCTTTGCAGATCTATGCAGGCAGCTAAACACAGCTGAAGCTACCATTCGCTTCCGAATCAAACGCCTCCAAGACACCAAAGTCATAACCCGCTTCGCCGCAATAGTTGACCCTTCCAAAGTCGGCTTTGCAGTCAGCGGCGCAATTCTGCTCAAAATCGATCCCTCACACCTCGAGCAGGCATGCAAAGCGCTCACGGATTTTGATGAGACTGTGTACCTTTTTCAAAGTACGGGCGAGTATGATGTGGTGTCGGTTATCTTTGCGCATGATATGGCACATCTGAGTGATGTTGTTAAGCGGACGAAGATGATTGTGGGGGTTAAGGATGCACGGGTGTCTGTTACGACGAGGTTTTTGAAGAATGATTCATCGGTTAAACTTGAATGACGGGATATTGCCGAATCCGCAACCCATTCTGATGTAAGTATGTGTTTTCCGCAACGTTAATACGAATTGTCACCTAAACAAAGTAGAGCACATGGCTAAGCCTGGTGCACCAAGCAGCCGGCAGCCAATATAGGAGAAAAATTAATGCTGAGCCCATACGGCAAATTAGACGAAACAGACAAAAAACTCCTCCAACTCCTCCAAGATGAATTCCCCATCGTCGAGCAACCATACAAAGCAGCGGGAGAAAAACTAGGCTTAACCGAAACCCAAGTCATAACCCGCTTGAAAAAGCTCAGCCAAATAGGGGTAACACAAAGAATCGGTGCCGTCGTCGACAAATCCAAAGCCGGATTGCCTGCGGCCACCTTAGTTGCGTTGAAAATTCCCTCTGGGCGGGTGGATGAAGTTTCAGAAGTTATTAACCAGTATAGCGGCGTTTCCCACAACTATATGCGCGAGCATGAGTACAATGTTTGGTTTACTCTAAAAGCTCAAAGTTACGCAGAACTCGAGATAACTCTGAGAGAAATCTTGAATAAAGCGGCAGTGGCAGCCAAAGATGCGTTGAGTTTGCCGACTAAATGCTGCTTCAAGGTAAACGTCCGATTTCAAATCGCTTGAGGCAACAAGAATGGATTCAGTAGACAGAAAACTAATTGCAGAAGCAGAAAAAGGACTCCTATTCACACCCGAACCCTTCAGCCAAATCGCCGCAGCCGTAGGCATCTCCACTCAGGAAGCCATAAAACGCCTAAAACGTCTCCAAGAAGAAGGCATCATACGACGTTTCGGCATATCGCTCAAACCTAACGACGTTGGCTTTAACGCCAACGCCATGGTAGCCTGGCGTGTGCCTGCTAACCGCGTTGAAGAGGTAGGCGCATATTTTGCCAGCTACAAGGACATCTCCCATGTTTATGAACGTGAAACAGTTTTGGGTAAATGGGAATACAACCTCTACACTGTAATTCACGCTAAAGAGCGTCAAACCGTAGAGGCGCTTGTTAAACTTCTTTCAGGCGTCGTGGGCATTGACTCTTACGTTATTATTTTTAGCACAAAAAACCTCAAAACCCAACAGAAAAAGGAGATAAAACAATGTTAAACATTACCAAACTCTGGTGCGGCACCCCCGGCTCCATGGACCAACTCCGCTATAGCGCTCAAACCCACAAAAAACCCGTCGTAGTCTGGAACAGTACGCAACGTTGTAATTTGCGCTGCATCCACTGCTACAGCAACTCCGAAAACAGGAACTACCCAAATGAGCTTTCCACGGAGGAGGCCAAAACTTTCATCGACGACCTTGCAGAGTTCAGGGTGCCGGTGCTGCTTTTCTCGGGCGGCGAACCGATGCTTAGAGAGGACCTCTTTGAACTTGCGGGTTACGCTGTGAAGCGGGGGATACGTGCGGTGCTCTCAACTAACGGTACCCAAATAACCCCTAAAGGCGCAGAGCAGCTAAAAGCGTCGGGCGTTTCCTACGTGGGCGTTAGCGTGGACGGCGCAGAAGAAACCAACAACAAGTTCCGAGCAACTCCGGGCGCATTCCAAGCGGCATTAGACGGCATTCGCAACTGCAAGCAGGCGGGTGTGAAGCCGGGTCTGCGTTTCACAGTAACCAAATACAACTTGGCGGATGTGCCAAAAATCTTTGACCTAATCGAATCCGAGGGCATTCCGAGGGTCTGCTTTTATCACCTTGCCTACGCAGGGAGGGGCACAAAAATCGCCACTGACGATTTAACACATCAGCAAACCCGAGACTTCCTCGACTACGTCCTATCCAAAGCGGAGAAACTGCACAAAACAACCGAAATCCTAACCGTGGACAACCATACCGACTCAGCCTACCTCTACCTTAAATTAAGACAAAAAAACCCCCAGCAAGCCCCAAAAGTCCTCGAACTGCTTCGGCAGAACGGCGGCAACAGCACCGGCGAAGGCATCGGCTGCGTTGACGCCCAAGGATACGTGCACCCAGACCAGTTCTGGCGCCACCACACCTTAGGAAATATACGGGAACGCAAGTTCAGCGAGATCTGGACGAGCCCAGACCCATTGCTTGAGGGGCTGAAAAAACGCAGGAGCGAGCTCAAAGGAAAATGCAGCGCCTGCCAGTTTTTGGACATCTGTAACGGTAACCTTCGAGTTCGAGCTGAAGCCATCTATGATGATGTTTGGGCACCCGACCCTGCATGCTACTTAACCGAACAAGAAACCAACGCAGAGTAAAAAGCCATGCCAATCAACCCTCAACCCCCGAGTTTGGCGCCTCGCGTGGTCGCTTGGGAATCCACCCGAGCCTGCAACTACGCCTGCCGACACTGCCGAGCCCAAGCTCAAAAACAACCCGACCCAAACCAACTAACAACCATCGAAGCCCTAAAGTTGATGGAGCAAATTTCAGAAATCGGCAAACCCATCCTAATCGTCAGCGGCGGCGACCCGCTTCTTAGAAAAGACATCTTCGAAGTCGCCTCTTATGCGTCCAAATTGGGTTTGCGGGTGGTTATGTCGCCCAGCGGCAGCAACATCACCCCAAAAGTCATTGGGCAGTTAAAGGCGTCAGGAGTGAAAATGATTTCAGTTAGCCTTGACGGGTCAAACCCAGAAATCCACGATGGATTCCGAGGAGTCCAAGGCGCTTTTGAATTAGCCATGCAAAATATTGGTTACGCCAAAGCGGGCGACTTGCCTTTCCGTGTCAACACAACCGTAACCAAACACAACCTAGGCGACCTCAATGAGATGCTTAAAGTAGCGGTCGCCGTTGGCGCGAAGGAGTGGGATGTGTTTATGCTTGTTCCGACAGGCAGAGGTAAAGTTGAGATGGAAATCACGCAGAGGCAGTACGAGGAAACACTCAAACACATCCATGAACTCAGCGTCGATTCGCCTATTCCAATTAAAATGACTTGCGCTCCCATGTTTACCCGCGTGGCTGCCAAAAACTCGAAAAATGAGGCGCCGGCAGTCGGCAGGGGCTGCATGGCGGGTAACGGCTTCTGCTTTATTTCTCATGTTGGCGAGGTTTTCGGCTGCGGATTTTTACCCGTAGCAGCAGGCAACATCCGAACGCAGCGTTTTAGCGAAATCTACCAGAAATCCCCGCTGTTCACACAACTGCGCAATCCCGAACTACTCAAGGGAAAATGCGGCATATGCGAATTCAAAGCTGCTTGCGGAGGATGTCGCGCCCGAGCCTTATCAGTAAACAAAGATGTCTTAGCAGAGGAACCGTACTGCATTTATCAGCCTGCAGCGTCTGAGTAAAAAATAGGTGGAGCCTGAAAAATCAGGCTTATTCGATTTTCCATTTCTTGGCGACTTTAACGACCAAGAACACAATGAAGGCAACGATTAGGAACGTTATCAACGCAACGAGGAAGTCGCCTACTCCGAACGGTCCTACAACGGCGGTTGATAGGTTGTTGATGCCGGGAATTGCTAAGCCGATGAGGGGCAGTAGTAAATCTTTAACCAATGCTTGCACGAGCGTGCCGACGTAGAGGGCGACTATGAAGGCGACTGCGAGGCCGAAGATTTTGTATTTAGAGAGGAAATCCTTGAATTCGTTCCACAGCCCTTTAGGCGGAGCAGGAGCAGGCGGAGGGGCTTTTTCTAGGACTTCACGGATTTTTTTAAGTTCAGCTATAATTTCGTCTTCTTTATCCACACTTAAACCTCTAATTTAATACTTTAACGGTTGGTTTAAAAAACTATTGCCCAAAACCACAAGCACCTAACCGTAAAGCCGCCAAACTGAGCATCTACACCAAGAAACGTGTACAAACGGCAACAACCAGCCCAGAATTGCGACGAAACAGAACTCAAAAAACCAATCGCCCACAAAGACTGCAAGAAGAAAATGCACAAGGCAGGCGCCACTTCTTCTAATCGATAAAAACAAAAAAACATGGCTATACCGCTTAGCAACTAAGCGTTCCAGATGACTTCAAACCATGCGCATCCGTTATTCTTATAAACCCATGCTAGTATTTAGTTCTGTCACCTCAAAAAGTTGGGGGCCGGTAGCTCAGCACGGCTGGAGCGTTCGACTGATAATCGAAAGGTCGGCAGTTCAAATCCGCCTCGGCCCACCAATCCCATTCACTTCTCAATCCAAATCCGTAAATAGAGTGATTTGCTGTAGCCGTTTTATTCAGAATCGTTTTTCGGTTTCTCCGTGGTGTGATCTTCCCCTTTTTCTTCGTCTGAAGGTTCATGTGCATTCACCACATCACCCTTCGTCACCCGCTCAACGAATCGCCCTGCCTTCTGAAGCGGCAGAACAAACCGCTCCACCGACTCAGGCAAAACCTGCTGCTTAGAGTGCGATCCAGCTGTGGTGACGTAAACCTTGGAAAGTTCCGCTCCGTAGAGAACGATTTCCGTTAGAACGAAAATCCATAGCAAAATAATCAACAGCGCCCCTGCAGCTCCTGCTACCGTTGTTACAACAAAGACCTGAACGTAGGCGCCAAACAAGTAATCAGCTGCTGTGAAAGCCATGCCAGTTACCAATGCAG
The DNA here is from genome assembly GCA_963716035.1 of uncultured archaeon. Taxonomy (GTDB): domain Archaea; phylum Thermoproteota; class Bathyarchaeia; order Bathyarchaeales; family Bathycorpusculaceae; genus Bathycorpusculum. Next base: position 1,545,267 of record OY970286.1, read on the forward strand.
CTAACGCAACGTCAGGCCAATGCAGTTCAACCTGCGGCAACATTCTGTATGTGATTGCCAGCAGAAGCGTGACAAGCCCAAACGAAGTCAACACCTGAGCTATACCCAATGCAACAAAAGTCAAAATCGTGTTAACTGAAAAATACTCGATAGCGTTGAATACGCCTCCCGCCACGGCTGTCCAAGCAATGACAATTAAACCCAGAGCGGTAATCAAAACAAAGGGCAAAACTGTGTGCCGCAATCGATTTAAAAACGGCTGTCGGCTGGGTAGTTTAACTTGCCAAATATTGTTAATGCTATCTCTTAACACTGCAAAGGCGCCTACAGCTCCAGCCACTGAGAAGCCGACAACCACAAGAGTTGTCCACGATGAGGTAAACGGCGAAGCTGTGTTTGCGATGAGTTTACTGAAAAGTTCTGTGACGGCTGGTCCTGCAACGGCGGAGATTTGCTGCGTAAGCATCTGCGTTGCTCGTGCTTCGCCGAAAATTTGACCGAAAACCACGTTAACTATCAAAAGCAGCGTGGGTAAAGGGAGAATTATGAAAAATGTTAGTGCAGCTGCTCGCATGGTGGCGCCGCCTCGTAGCCAGTTGAAAAAAGCGGTTTTAAAGACGCTATATAGCTCCCGTTTGTTCATACATAGCTTTTAGGGTTTAGTGGTTTAAACATTTAGCTACTAAGTTTTGTATAGAAAACGCAATTGTCTCCGCCTTTTACTGTGACTGTACTTTGGTGTGTGATGATATATTCGGATGCTCCGTTGTGGCTGTTTCAATATGGCGCCATAATAGAACCGGGCGGTTCCATAAATCATAGCTCTGCCATTGTGTCGCACACCTAAAAACAATACCAAAACAAAAAATAACTGCCTCAACTGCTGCATGTGGCGCTGTAATAACCTCACAAAACCGCATAACGAGACAAGCCTTATGGGCGAAGGGGGTTGGGGGTGTTTTTTTAATACCTGCTTTAGGTCATATTGGGGCATGAGCGCTAACCTCATTGATGTAACTTCCTTTGACGCTGACGTAATTGTCGTTGGAGCGGGGCCAGCCGGAGCCACAACAGCCACAACAGCTTACTATCTTGCCAAAAGTGGCGGGGCTCGTTAACGCCATAAGCGGCGAAGGTGTCCAGTATGCACTGCTTAGCGGCAAATGGGCTGTACAAACCGTGGCCGAATGTATCCGAAAAAGCGACTGCTCAGAAGCAGCATTTCAAAGCTTCGTCCAAAAAGTGCACTCTGAAGCCTCAGCAGGGTTTGAAACCAGCGCGTTTATCGTGCAATTAATACGGAATCGAAATCTGAACCCTCTCTGGCTAAAAACATTCGAAACCATAGTTGCAAAAGCCAAAACCGACCCCAACTATGCCGTAGTCGCTGGCGGTATTCTCCCAGGCGCAATCTCCCCCACCAAAGGCTTAACACCCCAATTCATACTAAGCACCATAGAAGAAGCCACCCTCGCTAATACTATAAGAATCGTTCAAAAAACAATAAATGATCCTACCTCACTACCAAAGAACATCATAAGAATCACCCAAACAGGTATGGAAACAGCGATAAACGCCATACAAAACCCGCTTAACTTTTTAGAATGGAGTAATAGATACTGCGGCAAAAATGACTGATTACTGATTCATCTCGTTTATTAATATGCAATACACAAAATATTTTTGTAGGGAATTAACATTTGGCAACAAGAAAGAAGTTGCTGTTGGCAGTGGTAGCCTTAGTTGTAGCTGCTATAACGTTGACTGCGTTGACTGCCGCAGTGTTGAATGAAGATAGGAATATACCGGCGTCGGGAACCATTTTAACGACGACCAGTGGTGGTGATAGCGAGGGCGGGGAATCAAGTATTGGACTTGATATCTATACAGACGCAGCTGCAACCACCCTTTGCTCGAGTGTTGAGTGGGGCACGCTCAGTCCAGGCGATGTAGCAACTAAAACTATTTATTTGAAAAACAGTGGCAACTCTGCTGAAGTGCTTAATATGACAGCGACCCAGTGGACTCCTACAGTGGCAGGGGAAGTGTTGAGTTTAACTTGGAATAAAGAAGGCGCATCGCTGAATGCAGGGGCTGTAACTGCCGCAACTTTAGTGTTGCAGGTTCCATCGAATCCTGAAGGTTTGACCAGTTTTAGCTTAAACATAGTCATATCTGCAACAGCAGTCTAAAGCCCTCGCCTTTTTTGTGTTAGAGTTATATACCGCTTAGCCTACAGTAGGGAAACAAGAGATGGGCAACTTGGAGGTAAACGGTGAATCTGCCAAAAAGGCTGCCGCTGAATCCGTCGAGAACAGTATTCAGGCGCAGAAAAGATTGGTTGATGAGCTTAAACTTCAGTGGAAACAGCTCTGGAGTGAACGTCTAAACGACAAGGTCCGAGCAGAGGACATCTCTGGCAGCACCTACACACATCTCAAGGTCGAGCGAGGCACCATTATCCATGCCTCTCGAGATTTTAAGCCGCTTAACTTCAAAGAAATTCTTGAAAACAACCGCGTTGATAATCCTGACTCGTATGTACAGCCTAATGTGGCTGAGGGTGGGTGGACTAAATTCGCCAAAAACGAAATCATCGCGCCTACTAAAATGCAGCGTCCAGCAAAAAACCAAACCTTAAAGGGCGTGGCAAAGAAAGTTGCTTTGCAGCCAAAGAAAGGCGGTCGCGGTTGGTTGCATGTGACTTGATAGAATTTGAGATTTGTGAGTTTGGGTCAGTGTTAGTGAGTTTTAATTCTAAATGTTGATTACAAAGCGGCGACTCAACAATGAAGATAAGCAAAGCTGAATATCTAGTTCTAGTGCCCAGTCAAAACTGTTGGGGTTTACAAGACCTTTTTCGTCCATCTCGACAATTGTCTTCTGCATTTAAGGATAAGTACAGTGAAGTTGTGATGTAGATTTCCTCCCTTTTTGGCGCCTAAATCGGCTCTTCAATTGAAAGACAAAATGGATTCGAACCGAGTTGATTATTAGGTTTGACAGTAAGAGGCTAATTCCTTCAGTATCATCCGGGATAGTTGGTCTGCAGTAATTGTTTGACCCATTATCGCTAAATGCTCGCTAATGTGGGTCTCTATCGCTTTATTCATTGCAGCTAAGTCCGGAACAATAAGAATATGCACGCCGCACGAACATTTTAAAACCGGCATTCTCCTGCCAACAGGTTCAGCTTTCTTAAGGTTCGGTTGCTTATGGAGACCTGTTTTTGTTTGTTGGTTTGTAGGCAAAACACTATAACGCTCGCTATCTCGTTAAATACATGTATTGTGGCGACATTTTTTAATAAATAAATGCAACAGTCTCGATACAGTCACAAACTTCATTTAAATTAATAATGAAATTTTAGCAATATTTTATCGCCACCACTATAAAATAGAGTAGACTGGTGAGGAAATTCTTCAAATCAGTCAGCAAAATGCAACGTGCGCAATTACTTAACCAAGTTAGTAGCTTCTGTTCTTGGCACTGCAACAAGAGTTTTAGTCGTAACCAGATCGGCCCACCGGACCAGCATTTCCATAAACATCTTCTCGTCTTTTGCTTCGGAAATGGTAATAAAATCATATCTACCTAGTGTCCAATAATTTCCCGAGTCACTTGACACCTTCCTGCGCCATCCCCATCAAACGGTTTGTTGCATCATTCACCATTTCTTTCGTAAGAGGTTTTTTCCATTTTCCAAATATAATAAAAATCAAAAACTTGCGCCTCGCGTCTTCAACCAAGAAATCCCTTAGAGCGCAATAAACCGTCGCTGTTGGCTCCAGGTGGTCTCACGGCTTGTGGTCACTGAAGCTAGCATAAATAAACGAGCGAATGAAGAGCGAGGGGAACACGAGATTTGAAGTTCAAAAAAGGAGCAAGGTTCAGGTTCGATACCTCTAAATTATCCGAGACAATCCTTAATCTGTGATGTTTTTATGAGTGAAATTGTAGCTTATATACGGGTTGGTCCGCCTCAGGTTATAGCCAAAATCGAAGATATATTTACCGTTAACGTAACCCTCAACGGTAGCCCTGACTCAATGTGGATAGATTGCTATAGGCATCCAACTGAGTACATAGATAATGAATCTCATCCAAGTCGCACAGTTGTAAGAGGAAATAAAATCGTTTTTTTCTCGGTTGAATCTGAATTGGAGAAAAACGTTGTGGCGATGGATAATTATCTTAAAGAGGCAAATGACTGTTATAGGGAAAAGCTGGTTCAAGTATTAGCTTTGAAAGACAGCCAAGCGGGGCAAAAAAGAACGCGGCAAGACGAGCTTGACCGAGTTAATAAACGCATTAAAGGATTTTGACAAACCCAAACGCGTGACTGCTCTAAAGCAAGTTGGGCTTGTGTCTTTCTTTCTTGCGATTCTAGAAAAGGTTTAAGCGTCTACACGTTGATGATTAACGTGGTGTTTTTTAAATAATGTCTGGACAGCGACAAGGCGGTAATTATGAAGGAAGACGTGGTCATGGTAAAGGTTTTAAACGGTATCCGGTGGAGATAGGGGAAGAATTGGAAGTTGAAATCACAGAGTGCAGCCCAAAAGAAGAAGGTATAGCTAAAATTCAAGGCTTCGTTATTTACGTACCCAATGCAAAGCCCGGGAACCGTGTGAAAATAAAGATAATTCAAGTAAACGGTAACGCTGCAAAAGCGGAAATAGTACCTTAAATGCAAACAGTAACCTATGAACTCAGTTTTCTTAATTTAGATTCGATTTGGAGTGAGCCGCATGTCTACACTTAGTTATGCTTCACAGGAAAAAACTGCCAAACAATACGTCGAACCACTTTTGCTAGGGCTTAGAGTTTATCGTGGCTTTATCTTAAACGTACTAGGCGCAAAGGTTCCTTTTTTTGTTGGCCATAAATTAACTTATAACTGTAATCTTCGCTGCAAAATGTGCCCCTTCTGGAAACGAACCAGTCCAGATTCCAGTTTAGAGCAGGAAAAAGCAATTCTAAAACAGATATACAATTCGGGGGCTTGCGGAGTAGCCTTTGAAGGAGGCGAACCGCTTCTTAGGCGTGATTTAGTAGATATTCTTGCTTTTTCCCGTTCTCTACCGTTACATACAAGTCTAATAACAAACGGAACTTTACTTGAAACCAGAATAAACGATATCGCTCCCTACATTAACGGGGTAATTTATGTCTCCATAGATGGCTTAGAAAAAACCCATGACAAGATTCGGGGGGTAGATGGGGCATTCAGAAAAACTTTAGCAGGCGTAAATGCGGCACAACGAAAATGCTCTGTTACTCTTAACACCACTGTGATGGCTGAGAACATTGACGAAATAGAGAGTTTAGTAGAGTTAGCTAAAGAGTTGGGCACCAAAATATCGGTTGCCGCTGCCCACGAATATTGCTCCGCGAACACCGCCTCCGCCGCCATGGATAAAACCCCAAAAATAGCTACCCGCCTCATTGAAATGAAACGCCAAGGCTACCCAATTGCTAACTCCATAGGTTACCTTAAGGTAATGGCTAACGTCAAAGATTGGCACTGCAAACCTTGGACGATGATAAATGTGGATGCAGAGGGAAACGTGGTTCTACCCTGCTATGTCCACAACGATTACGCTGGAGGGTCTCATATTTTGGATGGGGGTATCAAAGCCGCGATTTCCAATTTTGACTGGAAAAAGATTGATGGCTGTAAAAAGTGTAGTTTACATTGCTATGTTGAGCCATCTTTGGTTCTTTCACGAGATATCCGCGCTTATATGCATTGGGCGTTCCGAGTAAACATCTAGTTTGCCCAAAGGTCTAGAATAGGCAGCTGGAAATCAACATGTCCGCTGTTGCTCTATTACACGCGGTTGGTATATTGTATAGAACCGCTATTCTAAGCGCTGCTTTCACGTCGACATCATGTGTTTGGGATTCAAGGGGGTCCCAAAAAGAGATTAAACAATCCAGTTTTCCATTGGAGATCATGCTTCCAAGCTCCATATCTCCACCGTAGGGGCCGCTTTTAAGGAGGTTAATTTTTAGTTCGGTTTTTTCGATTATTTTTTTTCCTGTGGTGTCCGTCGCGTACACGCTGTATTTGGAAAGCGTTCCTTTGTTGAAGTCGCACCATTCAACTATGTCTTTTTTCTTGTTATCATGCGCTACAAGAGCAATACTTTTCACTATTCTTCAAACCCAAAAAATATAGAGCCAACAACGATTACTGCTTCGTATAAAAACTTGATATCATTTCTTGGGAATAGTACTGGGACAGCCACATCATCATCCCTCTCAAAGTGTAATCTTTTGGGGCTGTTTGATGGTTTTGAATCCGCTTCTTAGCGCTCTATTATTTGAGAGCAGACCCTGCTCTAGACTCAGAAAAACGACGTGGAATAGGGAAAGTGAAAAATGTTTTAAAAACAAAAAAATTAAAAATAGAGGATGAGTTTAGGTAGCGCCGGGTTGGCACTTCAAAAGCAACTTATCCCAGCGTCCATCCGTTGTCCGTTGAATCTCATCTATTATGTGGCTGTTCTGCGGTGTGAAGAGATGGCGGAATCTGCCCTGTCCCTGCAGGTACTCTTTAACAGGCTTTTTCCTCTGAGGTGCTAAAGAGATAACTTTGCTGGGGATGGAGAGTTCGCGTTTGCCGTTAACTGCCTCCCAAAGCGGGAACACACAGGACTCAACTGCCAACTTGGAGTACTCCAAGGTTTTTGATGGGTCACTTCTCCATCCGCGTGGGCACGGAGCGAATAAGTGAAGGAATGCGGGTCCTTCGACTTCTAAGCCTTTGCGAACTTTGGTTAGCAGGTCTTTCCAGTAGTATGGTGTGGCAGTTGCGACGTATTCCATTTCGTGTGCAAGCATGATTTCGGTGATTGGCTTTTTCTTTTCGAGTTTGCCGGGATTAACGCTGCCTGCGGGAGTTGTGGTTGTCGCTGCACCTAGAGGGGTGCCGCCGCTGCGTTGAATGCCTGTGTTCATGTAGCCTTCGTTGTCGTAGAGGACAAAAAGGAAGTCATGGCCGCGCTCAACTGCACCGGAGAGCGCCTGCAAGCCGATGTCGAAGGTTCCTCCGTCGCCGGCGAATGCGATGATGTCGACGTGTTCTTTTAGCTGGCCTTTCTTTTGCAGTGCTTTTAGTGCTGCGTCGATACCTGAGGCGTTTGCCGCTGCGGTTTCGAAAGCGGTGTGCAGCCAGGGGGTTGCCCATGAAGTGTATGGGTAGATGGAGGAGACGACTTCCATGCAGCCTGTTGCTTGTGTTACGATGGTTGGGCCGCGGGTTGCTTTCATGACTAGGCGTAGTGCGGATGCTGGTCCGCAGCCTGCACAGGCGCGGTGACCTGAAAGGAACAGGTCGGGTTTTAGAGCGATTTCTTTTGATGTAAATTTCCATTCTTGGGTGGTCATTTTGTTTCCTCCTTACTCCCTAAGTCCTAAGAAACGCACTGAAGAGTCGTATTTGCCTGTTTTAACGATGTTTTGCAGGTCGTCGAAGACTTTTCGTAGTTCCTTGGGGCTGTGGTCTCTGCCGCCTAAACCGTAAATGTAGTTTATGACTGGCGGGTGGCATGGTAGGTCGTAGAGTGCGTGGTGGACTTCGTGGTAGACTGCTCCGCCGTTTCCGCCGAAGCTCATGCTTTTATCCATGACTGCGATGGCTTTTGCGTTTTTAAGCGCCTTTTGTAACTCTTCCACTGGCAGAGGTCGGAAAGTGCGTAGACGCAGTAAACCGGCTTTTAATCCTTCGGCGCGTAACTCGTCAACGAGGACTTTTAGTGTGCCTGAAGTTGAGCCGACGCATACCACTGCGATTTCTGCATCGTCAATTTTGTATGCGTCGATTAAGCCGTTGCCGTAGCTTCTGCCGCTGATTTTGCTGTACGCCGCTTGGACATCTTGGATGACTTTTATTGCGTTTCTCATGCCTTCTTCTTGTTGGCGTTTGAATTCGAAGTAGTAGTTCTGGAATGCAACTGGCCCCATAGTCATGGGGTTTGCGGGGTCAAGCTTGAAAGGTACAGTTTTACCTTCATGGTTAGTTACCATTGGTAAGATGCGTTCGCCTACAAACTGCTTAACCACATCGTCTGGCAACGCATTGACGTTTTCCAGTGAGTGACTCAAAGTGAAGCCGTCTAAGCCCACAATGACCGGCAAGTTTACTTTGAGATTTTCTGCAATTTGGAAGGCTTGGATGATGGAGTCGTAGGCTTCTTGAGCGTTTTCAACGTAGATTTGAATCCAGCCGCTGTCACGTGCCGCCATGCTGTCTGATTGGTCGCCGTGGATGTTTAGTGGCGAAGACAATGCACGGTTGGCAACTGCCATAACTATTGGCACACGTGAACCAGAAGCGACAAAGAGCATTTCATGCATTAAAGCTAAACCTGCCGAGGCACTTGCAGTGAAAGTACGGACGCCGGTAGCCGCTGCTGCGATGCAGGCTGTCATTGCGCTGTGCTCAGATTCGGTGCAGACAAACTGTGTTGGGACCTCGCCATTGGCAACATACTCGCTGAATTTTTCTACAATAATGGTTTGGGGCGTAATGGGGTAAGCTGCAACCACGTCGACATTGCACTGTTTTGCTGCATACGCAACTGCTTCGTCGCCGTTTAGAGCCATTGTTTCTTGTTTAATTTGCTGTTGTGCCATGATTATTCCTCTGTATCGTCCTCTATTTTCATGGTGATTGCTTTAGTGGGACACTCGTTAGCGCATATGCCGCAACCCTTACAGAAGGTATAGTCAAACTCTATTTTACCCATCTCAGGCCTGAACCTGATGGCTCCTTCGGGGCAAAACATAACGCAGGTTAAACAGACGGTGCATTTCTCGAGGTCACGCAAGGGCATGTAAGTTTTCCAGTCACCAGTCATAAAGCCAATACTTGATTTGGGCGTGACGCCTGCTATTGAGATTTCTTTCCAACTTTTCTCTTTGCTCATTCGTTTTTTGCCTCCTTGAAAGCTTCCTGAATAACCGCAAAGTTCTTTTCAGCCAAGTCTCGTCTAAAGCGTCCTTGCAAAGTTTTCTCAATGCCTGGCAACGAAACAATTTCCGTTGCTTTAGCGACCACACCTAAGACCGCTGTGTTAGTGATGGGGGCGCCCAATATTCGGAGGGCGATTTCGGTGGCTGGAACAGTCCAAACTTTACCTTTCACTACCTTTAAGCGTTCTTTTAGTACAGTTGGCTCCTCGTTTGAGTTCACGATTAGACAGTCTTCGTCGCGGTTTAATCCTGCGGTTACTGGGACAGTTTTTAGTAACGTGTTGTCCAAAACCACTACAACGTCTGGATCGTAGATTGCGCAATGTAACCTTATTGGTTCAGTGCTAATACGGGTAAAAGCAGTTACAGGTGCACCCATCCGTTCAGGCCCAAACTCTGGGAATGACTGGATGTATTTGCCTTCATCAAGCGCTGTCCTAGCCAAAAGCTCGCTGGCAGTCCAAGCGCCCTGTCCGCCTCTACCATGCCATCTAAACTCTACCATAGTTTTCAATATGCAGTCCCTTCACTAAGTATAGTTTCTCAGTAAAAATGACGGTATCCTTGATATACATTTTTCTAGGGAATACGCAAAACTGCATCGAGGTAATGTAAAAAAATCAAGTCCCCAGGTTTTACAAATATATTGTTGAGGGACAAAATGTTTGGCATTTCTCCATGAAAAAGAATGAGAAAATAAACTAGCTTTAAAGCGCTCGAAAGTCGGAAAGCGAAAAAGTATTTATCCTCCAACAGTATGACTAGGAATTTACTTCTAAAGGGTATTTTAAAAGAAGTCTGAAAAGAAGGCAGGCAAAATGAAACCAAACGGAAGTTCCGAAGTACTTTTAACAGCTGATCGGACACTGATGAGTAACTACCATCAAAACGAATTCTTAGGGTTCGGTACATGTGCTCCACCAAACTTCATACCGGAATGGCTTTTCAGCTACCTGTTTTTTCCTCAACTTAAAAACAAACACGGGTACCCAAGCGCGGCTCCCTATGGGCTGAGAAAAACTGAAGCGCAGTTAATGAAGGAAGGCGTGCCCGTGCAGACTGTGAGTCCCAGCCACATTGGTGAACACCTAAAAAACGCTAAAGTACTAGGTATTCACACAATGGATCCCTTCGGTTTGGGGCCAGCTTCAACAACTTTGGCATCCATCTTCAAAAAAGAACCTTACCTAGCCAAACACTTCTACAAACTGCTGACCAGCCAGGAGATCAAGAAAGCAAAAGCAAACGGGTTAAAAATAATCGTTGGTGGACCCGGTGCATGGCAGTTTCGATACCGAGAAAACGCAGCTCAAGAACTGGGCATAGACTGTATCGTGGAGGGCGAAGCGGAAAACGTTATAGGTAAACTCTGCAAAGGCGCCTTGGAAGGTCAAGAAATCCCCAGCCGCTACGAGGTCGGCGTCGGCGAAATTCCAACGTTAAATGAAATACCCGACATTCAAAACCCTTCCATCAACGGGTTAGTGGAAATTGGACGCGGCTGCTGCAGAGGCTGCCAATTCTGCAACGTAACATTGCGTCCATTGAGGTGGTATCCGCTGGAGAAAATCGAACATGAACTAGACATTAATGTAAATGTTGGCAAAATAAAAGCCGGCTGCCTCCACTCCGAAGACGTCATGCTATATGGATCAAACAACACCACTCCAAACGAAGAAAAACTCTTAAAACTCCACGAACTCACCATGAACAAATACGACAGCATATGCTGGAGCCACTGCTCGGTTGCCGCCATAGCTGCTGCACCCAAAACCTTCAAGAAAATCTCAGAAATTATCCTGCAGAAACAGTCTTGGTGGGGAGTGGAAATAGGGATTGAAACAGGGTCGCCTGAAATCGCAAAAAAAATCATGCCTGCTAAGGCGCTTCCATTTAGCGCTGACAAATGGCGCGACGTGGTGGTGGAGGGCATGGGCATTGCACATGATAGCATGCTGGTTCCCGCATGCACGCTCATTGTGGGGTTGCCTGAAGAGAAAGAAGAGGACATCCAGCAAACGATGGATTTAGTTGATGACTTAAAAGAGATGCGCAGCCTCATTGTACCGCTGTTCTTTGTGCCGCTTGGCAAGCTGAAAAGCCAAGACTGGTTCACTGACACTAAACTAAGCGAGTTGCACAAGGAGTTGCTGATTCAATGTGCCGAACATGACTTTCGCTGGGTAGATAACCTGATTGACTTGTCGTTTGGCGATAAATGGTATAAGCGCGCGGGCAAAGTCTTCTACAAAGGCTTCGCTGGAATAGCGAAACGTAAGGTCCGGGGAATAGAATAACACGGATGCGTGACACTGAGCTTTAATTTGCTTTATCCCTACAGAGACTACATAACATGGGTTTACTTAATATCACTCAGTTCAGCCTCAACCTGTTCACGGCTAACTCAAATAAAAGGGTCTTGATTCTAAGCAAACTTGGTAACCGTTTCCTTTGAGTTATGCGTTAATGAGTTCAGGTGCATTTTCGGGTGAAAAAAAATTCGTCTAAGATGTCTCTACTTACTTTCTGTTGTTCAACAGACTTAATTAATTTCGCGGCAACCATCTTGCAGACCTTCAATGGTGTGCCGACAAAGATCAACGCTATTTTCTCGCAGACATGAAATATTACAATGATAAAAAAGAAATTAGGGCTTAACGCTAACTAATTTGGGATGTTCTGTTTTATCAAGCCATTTCTTTCGCCACACTTGAAGATCATCAATAAATAAATCGTATTTGAGCCGATAAAACTCTTGGTCGTAACGATCCCTGTATTTTTCTGCGGTTTCATCAGGGAAATCTGAATTTGCCTCATCTAAAATTTCCTTAATGTATGCATCTAATTTATCACGGATTTCAGTGTAGAGTTTGCCTTGTGTTATCATCTTTCTTCAACTCTTCCTTAGCTTTATCCAATATGCCTATTTAGCTGGCACTGCTTAAGTGCACTATTCATCCTTTAAACTCACAGTTTAACATGAACATCTAATAGAATTTGCCTGCGACAAGTTGGTGCAACGTTTTGTTGGCAAGAATGCAGTGAGATACTTCTGGATTGGACCTATCGAAAACGGTAATAGCTGTTTATATTAAAAGGAGCGGTAAAAAGATTGCAAGGGATAGCCAACAAGTTGAGCGGGTCTGGCTGTTAACAAAGCAGAAGGCGCACCCCAACTATTACTTTTCCGCCACTACTTTTATAACACAAGGCTAAATCCGCTTAACCATAATTTTCTGTGGGTCATATCTTAACCTCTTGGCTATCTAGAGGCAGCTTTTGTTACTGTACTCGGGTCTACCATATACGTAATTTTACTCTCTTAATACCTCGAAGCTGGCGATATCTCCCGTAAAATTCTATATTTTTCTTTCAAAATAATTACTGCAGCTGATTTTTTGTGAGGTTTAGGGAATGCATTTGTATAAGGGACGAAGTCGAAAATGCTCTCAGTAATGTACTTCAAGGTAAGCTTGGAAAGTCAGACACTAAATTTTCCAATTAATATAACCAATTGAAATAACTGGTCCATAAGACCCACTATTTCACCTTTTTATTAAAAAGAGGCTGCCAGACTTTCTTGAGTTTAATCTCATACGTTAATTAAGTGTTAAAAAACAAAAAAGAAAGTAGAGTAGCGGATAAACTACTGACTTTGTTTTTAAGCGGATGTTTAAGATGTTAAAGCGAAGGCTATGGTGCGTGAAGCGTCGTATTGGCTTTGACGTGAAAACCCATTGATTGCCTTTGCTGCAACGTACAAGTGAACGGCAAAAGCGGCACTTGGACATGTTCCCAGCAGGTTCGCAACGGTGTCTTTATAGATGAAAGCAGAGACTGCTACAGGACCTGAAGTGCTGTAGATACCGTTTGGTCCTTTGATGATTCCAAAAGAGTAGTCGGCCATGAGCGTTGGATGAGAGGCAACATAGTCTATCTGAACTAAATCGTTTTTATTATTGAATTTAAGCATTCCACATTGGTTCGCTGCTACGCCTGCAACAGTTGGCATGTCTATTGAAGCAACACATTTGTTATTGTCGACTAGAATTTTTAGAGATTTAGTTTGCAAAACCACGCCAGCTGCATTTGTAAAGTCAATTTTGATCGTGTGTAAGCCATTGGTTACTGATGCACTGTCCAATATCATGCCCAAGTCAGTGTTCATGAAAAAGTCGCCTAACTGATGGATCGCAAAGTACCCCGGTTGATTATTTATGACGCTGGGGATAAAATGAATTGGGATTTCATATTTGCCATTGTTTGTGTTTAGCTTAAGATCCCACCATGTATCAAATCGCAAGGTGCCATCGACAAATACCCGATAGAAACGTACTCCGCTTTGCCAGGATAACAGTTGATTGATTTGTAGCGATAGAACGCCACCGAATGGAACGTTCTTGGCAAATTGGTAAGGGTATAATGGTTGTGTTGTGGTATCAACTTTTCCAGCGGCATTAACAAGGTTCCATGGTACTAAGCCTATTCCTTTGAAGAGTCCAGACGTTGCGAATCCGCCTAGAATGTTAATGAGGTCAATTTCTTGGTCTGAACAAATCAATATATGCATGGAGTCAATGCACGCGACGCTTGAAGGACGAACTCCGACGGTGTCGGGCAGGTGCCGAACGCTACCAGGGTGAGGCATCGTGTCCACCAATGTTATGCGGTTTGCGGGGTCTCGTTCAGGCAAGATGATGATTGTTTGTGCAGAGTCTAGCCATGTGAGGAAGAACGGATTAGTCAACCCTGAAGCAATTGTTATAGGACTTCCTCCTTGCAGTGAATACTGAGTGATTCGGCCGCCACCTGACTGCTCACTTATGTACGCGAAGGATAGGTCCGAAGATACTAACATCCCAACTGGATTGTTTAATCCATTTAGTAGAACGGTTTTTTGTAGAGTATTCAAGTCTACTCTTATGAGTCTCCCTGGATTTGCGTATTCTACAACGTATGCCTGGTGATGAGCCTCATCAAGGAATATTTGCTGGGGCGCTACCAACCCTGAGGCTAAGACAACTGCGGCTGGACGGTTCGCGTTTGTTAAGTCTACTCTGAGCAAATTTCCGGTGCGTTCTGTTACGTAGGCGGTTTTCTCGTCGCTGCTTATGGCGATGTCTTCTGGGTTTGCATAACCTGCTCCAATTGTGTGATAGGGACTTGCAAGTTTGTAGGTGACCCATTCAATGGTCATGTCGTATCCGTATTGGACGACCCGAATTTTTGAGACGTTTCCATCTTTAGTTTTAACTGCAAAAACATCGTTGTTAACAAGCTGATTTGATGTGTCGTTGTTGCCAATGATTGCTGAATTACTATAAGTCAAGGCCTGCAACGCTACTGGAGTTAACATGGCAAAGTTAATGTTTCCCAAATTGATGATGTTAGCTCCGCCGGCTGGAACCATCTTCCTTTTAACTTGGTCAATTTGTTCCCACCAAATATCGCCGGGGCCGTTCAAGTTCCCACTTAAGGTCCCTGTCTCACAGTCGAACACCCATGTACCTTTCAGTACGCTAGTTCCTGAAGATAAAACTGAGCTAGGACGAATCATGTCCAAGAGACTGATTGTGCCTTTGGAGTATTCTACAAATAATAGTTGATTTCGTTTAGAAAGAAAACGGCACCCAATAGCAGCGCCCACTCCACTCATCAATTTAGTTGTCATAAATAAAACCTCTTACTATTGCCATAGCTAACCCAAATAGTTAAGTCTTTTTACGCCATACACCAACAAAAATCAGATTCATTTTTTCCAGATTTTCAAATAACCTTCATTTAAAAACTACAAGATAACCATAGCGTTTAGTCAGTTAAAATCGACCTAAATAAGCAAAAAATGTACCTTCAATTCTAATGGCTGTTAACTCGTCTGGGTTCTTGTTTACCGCGTGGCAGTAAAGGTAGAAGTTTTTGCTGTAAATGTCAAGCGTGTCTTTTGATTTTATTGTGTTTAGCCATTTCTGTGATGAGTGGAAACTTTTAAGCCACGCAACTATGTTATCAGTCATCTTGCTCAAATGGTATCACCTCTTAAGCAATTAATAATTTCTGTGTTCAGGGCTATTTTTTTAATAGTATTTTCGGGGGTAAGGGTTATGCTTAAATAGTTTTGTGGATGTGAAATGAGAGGTACCGGTGGTTTGCCGCTGTTGCACAGCCCGGTAGTGCAACTGACTGTTAATCAGTAGGTCAAAGGTTCGAGTCCTTTCAGCGGCGCCAACACTTACGTGAAAATGTACCGTTCGGTACTTTTTCTCTTATCTTTTTCCTTAATTTTAAATCGTTATTTTGGCTTAGCGAACACCCTATCGGCGTTTTTGGGAGGTTATTCGTTTAGGCGGAAGCTGTGACGCTGTAAAGACTCTTTCAAAGAGGAAAGACGCCATCGCGAATGTGACTTGCGGCGAGTCTTTTCATCTTTTGTTAGTATACACGTTAATTTGGCGCTGAGAGTACTTACAATATAGCAGGATTTCTTTACAAATTTTCCGAAACGTCAGCAATAAGGAATTTTAGCATCTGTTTTCGATTTGTGAGCTAATCAAGTTTGGTCCTCCAGTAATTTGATTTAATTCATAGGAAAACATCGTTCGAAGGAAAACTATTATTTTGAAGAAAATAATTGCATAATTAGGTTTTATGCATGGGTAATTTAGTTCTTTCTAATAATGAAAATAAGCTTTTGTCCTTCATGCTCAACGTACAAAAGTTCAGATTTAGATGGAAACGTTTACTGTGCGACCGGAAAATCTCCTAAAAAGCCAAAGGCAATAAGTTGCTCATGCTCAAATTGTACTTTGTACAAAGATTTTTCACTCGACCAGATGTGCCACTGCCTTCAGGGACGATTTATAGACATTTATCCTTAGTGGACAATAGAGTCTCAACCTCTACCTACCATTACTCTCTTACTCTTCATTTGCACTCAATTTAAGAGGAAACAGAAAACTTTAGCAAAAATACCTGTGCTCTAAAAATACCCGGTTTATTATGAATGCCAAAAAATTGACCAATTCAGCTTCAAACGAAAATGGTTAACGGACTATGGGCTGCACTCGGTGATTCGATGAACAGAATATTTGGCTTTGCCAATATCTAAGCAGCCCCTAGCAATTGTTCGTAAATTCCATAAAGGTTAAAAAGTTTTTCTAAACCACCCACTTTCTTACTAAAAAAAGAAAAAGATTGATTATTTCTTTTTAGCTGCGTAGACTCCAAATCCAATCGCCATCACAACGATTACGATAACCAACGCGATGATGATCCAAGTCTCAATTGACATACTCATAAAGCTTCCACCTGGAGCTGGTGTGGGTGTTGCGCCTGTTGGAGTTGGTTGGGTTGATCCTGCTGGGACAAAGACTGGTTGGTAGTTATAGGTATTGCCGTAGCCATGATCAACTGTATATGGATTGTCCGTTGGCGTTGCTGTGAATGCGTATGCTCCATGAGTCATTGGTGAGCCTGAAATAACCCAGTGCGAAAATACCCAGCCACTAGAAGGCATTGCAGTTAGCATCAACTGGGAAGCGTCTGCCAAGGCATATGTTCCTGGTGCGGGTGACGATGTTCCACCGTTGGCAGCCAATACAACAACTATGGCAGCCGAGGACATTACAGTAGGCAGGGTGCTTCCCGGCACTGGTTGAACTATATTGAAGTTTGGTTGCACAGCATATGTTACTCCTGCGGCGACGGTAATAACTAATGGATTTTCAACAGTATTGAATGAGTCTCCCGAAGTGGTTGAGACTATCCAATTGTTAAAGACATAAGTTTGGTCCGAGGGCGTTGCAGTGATTGAGACTACTGTTCCGTCCGGGTAAGTTGTGGTTCCTGTTATGTCTGTTGTTCCGCCTGTTGTGTCAAGAACTATTATGGTTGCGTCACTTTGAGCTTCTACCAAAGCTATTGCTGAGACAGCTGCAAGCAATAAAAGAGCTGTCAAAACAATTGTTAAAATTTTAGGTTTATGAACCATGTTTTTCCACCTTTAATCGGCTAATTTATTGCTTTATAATCGAGTTAGCTTATGAAATTTTGTTATTGCATGCTTACAATCACAAATTTATGAAATTCGACATAATTGCTCCTTAAAAGAGGTCTGAGCGAAAAATGACATAAGTCAAGTGGGATACCCGATGTTAAAGAACAATGTCAAATTCACCACCAAAACAAGAGACCTAAACATATGTGGGTTGAGCGGGCGAAAAGTAGCCGATGCCCTAAACATAGAATCGTCAGCATGAAGCTGCTTTGATGTTTTTCGGGGCCGTTTAGTGGTCGAATCGACCGCCGCACATTGGGCACTTGTATGAGTTTTTGTTGTCTCGAATCATTAGAAAGAGGCAGAAGTGAATGGCGCCTATGAGTTTGCCGCATGCGTCACAAGGCTGAGCTAAATATAGTTCTCCATAAACTCCAATCGTATGGATAAATCGGATTTAAGCTGTTTACGAGAAAGACTTTGCCGAATAAGTGAAAGTCCGCTTAAAGTGTAACACGCTAGAGTCTTCACGAATTTAGAGGGTATAGAGGAAAGCAACCCTCCCTTTTTGTGTAGCCCACTCCTGATGGGATTGGTGATTTTTTTGATGCCTGCTCGTCGTTTATTTCTATACTTTGATTCATAAGTAAAAATAAGTGAGTGTCTAGGCCCCAAGGGATTTGCTATTATACGAATTCAGCTTGTTTGGTTGGAGGCTTAGTGGATTGTGGAAAATACTGTTGAAGCATAATGGAGGTGTTGGCGGGTGAGATTAGTCCGCTGGAGCGGGTTTGCAAGGTTCTGGGTAAGCCTGACCGAGAAGCCTTTGGCTGCTTCTTTAAGGAATAGCCAGTGACATAACGATTACAAAATATTATGCCCTAGTTGACCCAAAAATTGCATGGTGTATTCAGTACTCACGATTACAAGTGGAATCGCAGATTGTGATAATTCTAGTTGGTTTCACAGTTGTACCTCAAGTACCATAAATTATTTAAAGAAATTTTCACGATATCAATTGCTGTGCAAAAAAATGCTTTACAAAAGAGGAAAAGAAAAAAAATGAAGAATAGACGAATTTTTGCTATCTTAGTACTTTCAGTTTTGGCAATCTCGACATTTTCATTCGCAATAACGCCTTCAACAAACGCACATGACCCAGCTATCGACGTTCCAACCTACGCCTACTTAGTTATCTCCCCTGACCCAGTAGGCATAGGTCAAGCCGCAACCGTTGTCATGTGGATCGACAAAGCACCGCCATCCGCCACAGGCATATCTGGAGACCGCTGGCAAGGCTACACCATAACAGTAACAAAACCCAACGGCGACACCCAAAAAATCGGACCCCTAACCTCTGACCCCACATCATCAGCATACATACAATTCACTCCAGACCAACTCGGCAAATACACCTTCGATTTCGCTTTCCCAGGACAAACAGCATCACTCTATAACCCAGACAATGGCTTAGCAGGCGCCAACAGCATTTGGGTCGGCGACTACTTCCTGCCCTGCAATACAACCGCAACCCTGACAGTACAAGAAACCCCAATATCGCTACTTCCTGAATACCCACTTCCGACTGAATACTGGACCCGCCCAATTGAAGGTCGCAACACCGCATGGTCCACTGTTGGATCAAACTGGCTTGGCAACGAACCGACGTCAACCTACAACGTCCAACCAGACGGCATTGCACCAAACAGCCCCCACATAATGTGGACTAAACCCTTACAAGATGGTGGAGTTGTTGGCGGAGCCTACCCAGGAGTAGCATACTACCAGGGTGACTCATATGAAATGAGATACAGCAATCCAATGATAATAAACGGACGACTCTACTACAACTTACCTCTGGGGCATTCAAGCAATGGCGGTGGATACACAAGCGTAGATCTAAGGACCGGTGAAGAAATCTGGTGGCAAAACTGGACTTCTAGCCTTCCTGGTTTCGGTCAGATCTATGACTACGAAACATTCAACCAACACGGGGTTATACCAACCGGCATCCTTTGGCGCGTTCGCGGAACAACATGGGACGCATATGACTCTCTGACTGCAAATTGGCTCTACACACTGACAAATGTACCAAGCGGAACAAATGTATACGGGCAAACCGGTGAAATTACTCGCTACATCGTTAACAGCAACAACAAATGGGTCGCACTTTGGAACAACACTCAACACAACGTCGGCTTAGAATTAGAAATAGGAAACGGGGCCAATGCCTTTGAATGGAGACCCAACGGCAAAACAGTCGACATGTCTAAAGCATACACATGGAACGTAACCATATCCGACAAAGTACCCGCAGGGTCAAGCTACTACTATGCTATTCCAGAGGAGGTCTTACTTGTCGCAACCGCAACCCAGGATTCAAGTGGAGGCGCCTTCGCATCATACGGAACCATCCCCTACACTGTTTCAGCCATAAGCCTCAACCCCAACTCAAGAGGACAACTCCTATGGAGCAAAGAATACTCAGCGCCCGACGGCTTAATTACCCGATACTTAGGCCCAGTTGACTCTAAGAACAAAGTTTTCACAACCCTAGACAAAGAAACGATGCAGTGGTCAGGCTACAGCATAGAAAACGGAAACAAAGTCTGGGGACCAGTAGGAGAAGACCTTCGCGGCTATACTTACTACAGCAGCAGATCAGGCGCAGCAGGCTCAATGAACTCAATTTATGATGGCAGACTCTACACAGGCGGCTTCCAAGGACTCGTAAAGTGTTACGACATGAAAACCGGTCATCTACTTTGGACTTACGGCAACGGCGGCGAAGGTAATAGCACCAATAGCGGTCTTGAAAACGTCTGGGGATACTATCCAACATTCCTCGGCGCCTTTGCAGATGGAAAGCTCTACACCTTCACCGAAGAACACTCAGTTAACATGCCCATATACAAAGGCGCAACAATACGATGCCTAAACGCTACAACTGGCGAAGAATTCTGGACCCTGCCAGGCTTTGCTGAGTCGACAAACTTCTACAGCAGACTTGGCGCAATCGCTGATGGATACTTAGCATACTTCAATGCGTATGACGGACAAGTTTACTGTATTGGAAAAGGTCCCAGCGCAATCTCGGTAAATGCACCTGACGTAGCTGTATCATTTGGGACACCAGTGATGATCAAGGGCACAATCACAGACATCTCCGCAGGTACAAAACAAAACGAGCAGGCAGCACGCTTCCCTAACGGCGTCCCAGCAGTTTCCGACGCGAGCCAGAGCGCATGGATGGAATACGTCTATATGCAAAAACCCTGTCCAACAAACGCAACAGGAGTAACTTTATCACTCAATGTAGTCGACAGCAACGGCAACTTCAGAAACATAGGCAGTACAACAAGTGATACAAGTGGAACATTCGATTTCAAATGGACTCCCGATATTTCAGGCAAATACGTTGTTACTGCCACCTTCGCTGGTTCAGAATCATACTATGGCTCTGCTGCACAGACAGCATTCGTAGTAGAAGATGAACCAATAACGCCAACACCACAGCCTACACAGGCGCCAAGCATGGCTGACCAATACTTCCTGCCAATGTCCGTTGCAATAATAGTGCTAATTATCGTTGTTGGTGCAGCAATAGTATTAGCTCTTCGAAAGCGACCATAAAAACGAGAAACAACGGGAAAATTTTTCCCTCCTATTTTATTTTTTTGGATTTCAAATGACGGCGCAGCCGATTGAATGCCCTAAAAAAGATTGAACGATCAAGGGTTGATTTGGAGTTTACCGATCCTGTAGGCGTTAAGAATAATAAGCCTTAGACGGCAAAAACTCGCTAACACTTGTGATTAAAACGTTTAGTCAAAAAAAAGCGGATTCATTTGTCGGAGATTAAGTAAAGACGTCTGCGCATCGCCCACAAGGGCATGATGAACGCCACTTATGCTTGTTTTTTTCTTATAAGCTTCTAAACTTCGTATTTCACTAACTCGCAATTGACGTTTATGTAGTAAAAATCTATAATGCTTGGGTTTCTATATCCATTAGAACAATTTCCTCGTTTGTACACAATAAGAAAACGCAAAAAAGCAATCTCTAATAAATGTTAACCAAGCGTTTCTTTTAACTCTTGCTAAGACGTTAGAATAGGAAGTGTGGGCCGAACCGGATTCGGACCGGCGACCTTCTGAAGGTCAAGCAGATGAACCCAAAATAACGTATCACATGACAACCAATCGGATTTCTTGTTATACTTTCGAATAAAAGGATACTAAAAAAGATATGTCTATGAAGACTTTAACTAGTGTTATGAAAAATCTTAAATTACAAGACAACTTAGAGACCGATTGGTTACTGTTTTGGGGCGTTTGGTGGTTCTTTCCTATAATTTACTTTACTTGTTTTATTGACTAAGCCCCCTTCTGAAACATTTATTTTGGACATTCTGGATATTTGTAATTATAATTGGTCTGAGTTCAATATTAGTCGCGGTTTATGTGCATTTTATAAAAACGGCCCCTACAATCTTTTTTGCTATGGATAACCCTTCGGAGATTGTAAGTAAATGAAACTAAAAGTATTTATTGTTACCGAAAATTTCCCTATTTTTCGCCCAATTTCTTGAAAACTTAATTGCTGAAGAAGTATCAGCTTACGCTCTCACTATTCAACCAACAGATAAGTCGTTTTTCTGTATGCATGGTTAGCTAAATGTGGTGACGGAATTTGATGTATGGATAGATTGGTGAGGATAACAGAGATTGAACCCAGCAGTTAGTCGTTAAACTATGTGCGTGGTCTCTTTGGTGGGGTTACCCAAATTTGAATCAACTACTTGCTAAGTGACCTATTTTTTGAAGGCATTAAGCCTAACTACATACAAAACGCTTCTCTTCGTGCGTAAACGGCAAACTATACTTTAAAGCGGTCGGTTGCATAGTCGTTTTCTTTGACGTCTTTTCGATATCCAAACAATTTCCCATATAAAATGCTGACCTTTGTATGCTACATAACTTTTTATCGCAGGACAAGTTTTGCGATATTTGATACATTCACCATGAATTTTGCCCTTGACACGTGTCATATATATTAACCACGCGCGTTCTTCTATGTTATATTGCGCGGATGGCATTCATTTTTTATTCCTTAAGTCGGGATTTTACGATTTAGTGACTTTCTGGGCAATTAATGGAGAAAAAATGACCCAAACTATTATCATTAAAGAAAATCCTAAAACAGCTAAACGCTTAGCTGAAAATTGCCCTGAATGTACAAGCAAAAATTTAGTTCACGACTACGACACAGGCGAAACCATCTGTGGCGACTGTGGTCTTGTTTTATACGAGCAGATGTTAGACAAAGGACCCGAATGGCGAGCGTTCACATCGGAAGAGAAAGCGTCAAGAAGCCGCGTCGGTATGCCGACATCATATTCGATTCATGACAAGGGACTATCTACAACCATCAGTCAAATCAACAAAGATGCATTTGGAAGAAACCTTCCCGCATCTACAAAACTGCAAATGTGGCGCCTAAGGAAATGGCAAATACGCAGTCGAGTGCACTCCTCCGTCGACCGAAACCTTTCTCAAGCCATGGGAGAACTTGATCGTCTATCAAGCAGAATTACAATTTCACCAGCAATAAAAGAAAGAGCCGCCCTAATTTACCGCAAAGCACTCGACAAAGGTTTAGTCCGAGGAAGATCCATCTCAACCATCGCCGCCGCCTCGCTGTATGCTGCTTGCCGTAAAAGCGGATTACCCCGAACTCTACGCGAAATCACTCAAGCAAGCCTTGTTAATAAAAAAGATGTGTCACGCTGCTATAGGCTACTGCTTCAAGAACTCGATTTTCACATGCCAATCTCTGACCCGTTGACTTACGTTTCGAAAATTGCCTTGAAAACCGGAATCTCTGGCAGAACGCAGGGCGCAGCGATTACCCTACTTGCGGAAGCTAAACGAAAAAGATTCTCATCAGGAAAAGATCCGATGGGCATGGCTGCAGCCGCACTCTACATAGCTTGTCTACAGAATGGCGAGAAAATAAAACAAAGCGACATTGCAGAAGCGTCCGGAGTCACCGAGGTTACTGTCAGAAACAGGTACAAGGCACTAAAGGATCAGCTTAAGCTAAAAATACCCGACAAAAAACCCGTTGCTCAGCTTATTTGTGCTGCTTAATTTTTCCAATTTGCAGCGGTTACAGGGAACATTCTTGAAATCCCTTCAAAACGCCGCTCAGCAACAGCGTAGTCCGTTTCTTGCGCAAAAATACAAGATTTTTTGATTGAAGGGATTGTAGATTGGCCCTAAATTGCCAATCTCAACTTATGCCCCAAAGTGCTAAACGGTGAATATGTCTTCAAGTAAGCGTTTGTTAGGTGTTGACCATATAGCTAAATTAGCGCTGAATATTACGGGGTAGCGTTTCTGTGTGTATGCTACTAGCTGTTGAGGGTGAAGGAAATTGAACCGAGCGTTTAGACGTTAAAAACTGTGTGCGCACCAAGCTATACACACAGATAGATTCAATTTCTTTTTTGAGCCACAATTATTTTATAGACAGTTTTTTAAGCTGATGACCACGTATAGCTTTGGTAATGCAATCTAACGCTAACCTGCAGTATCTGAATTACTTTGGAACGAATCTATTTCAGCGTTGACTATATGTTAATTCTTATAAGCTCTATTTTATGATAGGGCTATTTTTTTGATAGCAACTCTGGGGAAAGCGGTAGCGTGACCTATGCTGTTAAGAGCGCTTAAATAGGAAGAGAAGCGGTTTTTGTACGTGGTTAGGCGTTGTCGCGCTCAAATAATGAACGTGCAGGCGGTAACTAGTTTTATTTTTTGCTTGCTTTTTTTAGTGTGTTTTTAAAAAGTCTGTTTTTGCATATTTTATTTTTAATAGTTGTTTTTTTATGGTTATTTTGTGTGAAAATTGCTTTTATGGGCTTCTTTTCAACTTTTGAGTGCGTATTAGGCGCATGGATGAAAAAATGAAAACAAACAAAATTTGTGCAGTAGTACTTTTAGCTCTGCTTTGTGTTTCAGCTTTTGCAATTCTGATGCCAAAGGCAGCGGCAACTGGCGAAGAGATAATCGGCAGTTTGTACATCGACGACACCACTTTCCTGAGATGCTATGACTACACATACGAAACACAGACAGGAGGCTGCCCCTCAAACGACGTGTATGATACGGCACATCTCGAAGCTACCTTACCCTCTTGTCTCAATATTGACGATGGCACCTTAATTCAAGCAAGGGTACTAAAAATCCTCAGGGTCGACGGCAACGTTATTGCTAACGGTCTCGAAGTTACAATACCCGCTGAAGGACGTTACCCGACTCATTACCTTTCAATCGGGAGAACAAACGGTGCAGTTTGGGTCAATGACCAAACCATTCAATACCACTGGTGGGGCGGAAACACACTTTATTTCGACTATGACTTAAGCTGGAACAGCATCTGCTATGGCTATGATATCTGGCCTAACTACTGGTCACCGCAAGATATTGCTGACGACATTTCAGGGCACAGACGGGCTAACCACTCATTTGAAGTATCTTGCCATCGAATAGTACGAAGTCCACCAAACATACCCACTCACTTACACCAAACTCGGCGCAACTTGTGAAATTCCCACCGATTACAACTACGGACCGCTTAGCACTGTAACAACACACTCGGATGCTGGATCGGAAAGCTGGAAGTTTCTAATCCCTAACGATGAAATCCATTTTGCCTGCAGTACCGCTTGGACAGAAACCTATGGCTCTACATCAATCAGTAACCCATACGAAGCGAAGTACAGAACACCCGACAGCAACTATGCAACCTTCCTCGCATCAACTCCCGGCTCATTAGCGCGTGCTTCCTACTGGATAGGCGGTCCAGCATCCGGCACCGTTTGGATCTACGGAGACTCAATGTACAACCCATTTAGTCGATTCCTCGTTTACGTTTCAAGCGACAACACAAATTGGCGACTAAGCAGCGAGCAACTTGTTTACAACAGCGGTGACAGATGGATTAACTGCGGAACCCCAACGGGCACCTACCAGTACGTACTAGTCATCGCCTATGACTCTTTGACAACCAGCTACATGAAAGTAAATTGCATAAACTGTGGCGGCCACTACTAGCAACATTATCTTTTTTCTTTTTTTTATTTTTAGCTTTCAATTGGTTTTTTCATGTTTGATAAAATTAGTTTTAGGTTGTCGTTTGGTGAGCCAGCGTAGTTGAAGAAGTACCAGTAAGGTTCATACTGTATTATTTTTGCGCAAAGAGCTTTTGCGGTTAGGCTTTGTTCAAGTAACAATGAGGGCGGACAGGTCATGAGGTCTTGATTGTGGGTGGTGTTCCAGTACCAGGGCTGAATCGATGTGCCCCATTGGGTAAAGTTTTGGTTTAGTTTGAGGTAGGCGTCTACTGGTTCAAGTTCTTGTGAGTTTGTTGAGAAGGACACCGTTACAATGTCTTCATAGCCTGCTATGTAATTTTTGATTGCGCTGAAGGTTTCAACGTTTTCAGCTGGGAAATCATCTTTCCACTCTGTCCAGAACACTTGTATGTGGTTTGTTTTGCAGAAGTCTAAAACTCCCTTTACATAATCAGTTGGAAAAGCTATGTTATTTTCTATGTGCCAGCTGATGACTTCTGCAATACGAATGTATTTTACATTTGCAATATCCATAGCTTCTGAGATTTTTTCTGTTGTTAGCATCGGCGTGGGTGTGCTCTCACTTCCCCCTCCAAAGACATCAAGCATTATTGGAATTCCATGTGGTCCTTCAAAGTTGGCGGCTATCCATGTTTTTTCTTCTGTCCAGTTCTAGATTTCCCTTGTATTCTGGAAGTAAAATTATGTTAAAGGTATCGTTGTTGAGGATTGATAGTTGGTTGTAGGTGTAGGTGGCGTTTGGGAGTCGTGCGTATTGGTAGTTCTCGCCTTTTTCTGATACATGGAAGACTAAAGTGGGTTGCTGTTTCAAGGTGTTTATTGTTTCTTGCAAGTCTTCGTTTTCATCGGCAAGGTTTGAATTTGTCATTATTCCAAGAAAACTTACGGTTATGATAATGGCTATCAACGCGGTAACTGCCGCTATAGTTTTTCTCACGATTACCCCTTCAGTGTTTACTTGTTTGTGCGCTCGGTTATTTTAAAACTTGTTACTTATTGTGCTATCAATTCGAGGGATGGAAGGGAACCGACAACTTACTCCTAGAGGGATCGTTTCCCCAGCTGTATTCAATATTGTCTAAATTGTGGTTTCTTGTTTTTTCTCCTTTCTGCTCTTTAGCAACGGCATACCAAATTCTAATATTATCAACAGAGTCATAACTATAACAACCACAGGTAGAACCAAATAATTTCTTTGTAGAATTAGCGTTATCCACACATTGTAAGGAATTCGCATAATTACCTTGCCTTCAACAAGGTTTGCTGGAACGCCACGCCCACATGTGAATATGATTCCCCTGTTTGAGTCATATTCACTTGAATTAACAGCAGCGGGATATGGTGTGTCGTTACCGTCACCTTTTGTTTGAAAGTATAGTGTGCCGTTTTCTTCATAGCTTGCAACAATGCGATGCACAATTGGAGTGTCTTTAGGGTCGTTAGGTTTTTCGTAGACTATTATGTCGCTGTATGGGTAGTTCGTTTTAAGTTCTTTTGGGTCGATACCTTGGACAACAATTATGTCACCTGTATGTAGAGTTGGGCTAAATGGATGATTTAGTGATAACCAGCCATCACAGTCCTTACCATAAGGCACACACATGCTTCCGCTTTCAACCACTCTCAAAGGTACAGAAGTCTTGAGACTAATGGGTAGTGCAACGTAACCAACCAGAACTATAGTTACCACTACAACAACTTTGAGCACCGTCTTTAAACTACCTGAAAGTTTAAGCCCATTCAAACTTAATCCCAATTAATTTATTACTTATGATTTGTGAATAAAAGGTGTCGCTAACTGAAAAGAAGAATTATGTCTCTGAGCAATGTCCTTTTCCCGTAGATTGTCGAAGAACTTCTTATAGTTTATTTGAAGTGCTGTTTGAAGTAAGCGCTCCCGGAATGCTGCCTAAAGACAAAGCCGTCAAATTAATTGCATTCAGGACCATCTGGCATCAGCACACGCGTATAAGTGCTCCATTGACGAGCGATATAGCCACACTATAAAAAGTGGCATCATCCACTTTCTTATTCTCATACAACGCATATTTGAAATAAGTTTCGATACCCAAAAGCCCTCTACTATAAGGAATCCTATAACTTCAGCTAATATTCCCAATATTGCATGAGACCAAACATTAACAGCAAAAAGCGAAGGTAGACTGCGAATGTCTGGAAGTCCATTAGAAAAAGTTGGAGTCATAATTAAAAAGATTAGAATCGTGTGTAGAACTAAAGCAAATTGTCAAGTAACCATGAGTAATGCAAGTTCGTCTTTACACCTTGTCTTTTAACGAATGGAATTCCTATGACTAGTATGAAAAATATCACAATTTGCAATGAAAGAGAAACATTTCCCAAAAGGTCTAAAGTATAGCGCACCGCTACCTATTTACTATTGAAATCGAAATAGACGGTAAAAAGAAAAGAGTGTTTGAACGTTTTGTAAACGTTTGGATCTATGCCTAGTTTTTTGCTCTTTAATCCTGGCGAAGCACAGAAGACTTCAGTGACTTTTATTATTCCAACGCTTTTTACATGCATTTTACTGGTTTCCATACTCATCTTTTCGAAGTTATCGAAAATTGGTCCGCTTGTTTGGAAACCGCCGAATGTTCCCTTTAGTTGGTAGCCTGTCATTGGTCCTTTGAACACTGCAATAGCTGCTTGCTTGGTATTTTCAAGGTTTTCCTTTGTTTTTATGATGAAAACGTCTGCAAACGCAATAGTTTCAGGGTCTACTGCCACAAAGCTCCACATTGGAACCACGTTTGGAATGCCTTTAGCGTCAACTGTTGCCAACATTTTTGCCGAATCACTTGCACTTAAAACATCCAATACTTCTTTAGGTATACTAACCAAAATTCACACATCCTACTAAAAAAGACATAATTGCAAACCCTAATATACTTTTAGGGAATATAAATATACTCAGCAAATGCAGGGGAAGTCCAATATATTGGATAACAAAGACAGAGACTCATCATCAGATATAGTTGGCGCAATCGCTGAGTTAAAGATTGAGATTAAAGGCTTGAGAGCAGACATGAACAAGGTGGAAGAAACTGTTTTGAAGGAACGTCTTCGTGCGGTTGAAGATATTCTTTCGCAAAATCACCTATTGGTGTATGCTGCTCAGAGGTCTCAAACTCTAAATCGAGACATTGCAACCTTGCTCAAAGAAAATTGTCAAAACAGAGACAAATGCCTTGAGCATTTCAAAAACACAATAGAAGAAAACACAAAAATAATCAAACAGTCTGGAGCAAAAGTTGCTCTCGCAGACTTAGATGACAAAATAGCTGAAACCGAGTTGATGGTAGAAAAGACCAAAGGCCAGCAATGCGAAAACTGTTCTTCCAACTTTGATAAGAAGTTAAAGCTTGAAAAAAGAGTGTACCAAGAAATAGTCTTAGTCAAAGACGTTAATGATGGCAAGATAGTTAACGGGCAGTCTTTAGATATTCCATTTCTTTTGCAGAACGTGTTTGAACCTTTAGGAAGTGATTCACGGCTCAAAATCTTAGCTAGTCTGTATGAGGGAAAGAAGAGTTTCTCAGAGTTGTCAAAAATAGTAGACCTCAAAGCTGGTCATCTAACATTTCACCTAAAAAAACTGGTTAATGCAAATTTGATAGCTCAAGAAGCATCGAAAGGAGACTATATCATAACTCAAAAAGGCTTAGCTCTTGTTAAGGAGATGCTTGTTCTTCAAAAATAACATAACCGATTGAAAGGTGATTGAATGAAGCTACAAATCAAGATGTACTCAGACTATATCTGTCCTTTTTGTTATCTGGGTGAAGCGATCATTGAGAAACTCAAAAACAGATTCGACATCGAAATGCAACACATCGGCATAGAAATCCACCCAGAAACTCCCGAAGAAGGAGTAAATCTGATTGGAAGAATCTGTGGAATAGACGAGATGTATGAAAATCTCAAATGCAGAGGAAAAGAGTACGGTCTTACCTTCTGCGATATTAAACTCCTCTCGAATTCAAGAAAAGCATTGATAATTGGTGAATACGCTAGAAAAATCGGCAAGAACTCAGAATTCACCCATGAGATATTCAAAGCCTATTTTGAAGGTTGCTTAGATATTGGAAAAGAAACAGTTATTTTAGAAATTTCAAAGAAAGTTGGTTTATCCATGAACGAAGTCGAAGACTGCTTGAAGAATCCCTTGTATCAGAACAGTTTTGTAAGTAACTGTGCTGAAGCTAGAAAACTCGATATTAGTGGTGTACCAACCTTCATCGTAAATGACCAATACAGAATCACAGGAGCACAACCAGAGGAAACATTTGTTGAGTTATTTGAGCAAGTATCAAGTAATAAATGAGGACTACTCTTCAATAATAGATGTTATTCATATCAAGACTCGATTATTTCGAACAAAAAACAAAGCCTCCACTGCTACAAGCTATGGCTTGCACGATTCCAACGTGGTTCCATGGATTAGTAAGTCCTGCCAATACTCACCAAGTAAACCAGTCCCCCGCGTAATCTGCCATGACAACAACATCGACTCCTCCCCCGCCTCCACCTTTCCAACGGGAAGCAATAGAACAACTAAACTGGAGAGGGCAGAAAATCAGAGAAACCATTCGTAACTTCCAAGAAAAAGGAGCTATCAGCCCAGAAACAGCCCTAAGGGCAAAAGAATTAGGCTTATCACGGATATTTGTAAGAGTCATTGAAAAACGCGGTGAACAAGCAAAACTCTTTGTTGAAGTCAACGGAAAATATTATCTTGACCAAAAAGCGCTTGAAGAGATGAAGCAGAGGAGCAACGATAGCCTATGGTAGAAACCAGATTCAAAGCTCCATTCAGAGTCAATGCTAGACTCATCAATTTTTCCCGATTTTTCTTTTACCTGACTATTTTCTTTTGATGTGAAACAAACCGTTCTTAATTAGTCTCACAAGCATCCACTAAGTCTACTGTGGTGCTGTGGTAGCGACTAAATTAGAAAAGAGGTTCGGCGGCGCCATAACCTACCCTGCTTTTGTTTAAGTCCATTTTGCAGCTGTTTCTAGCAAAGATTCAAAAGCTGAACACACAAAAAAGGGGTGTGGCAGTTATGGAAAAAACCTTATTCACAATTGTTGTTAACCAAACAGAGAAGGGCATAAAGTACAAAGTTGAATGCGCCAACAACATAACCAGCGACGAATTAGCGCATTTCCTGGACGAGATTATTGAGGGCATCTGCACATGGAAACCGGGGGTCTGCCAAGAAACGGTTGAAACCATTGTTGGAGTAATTAAAGAAAAATAGCCCAAGTCGCCGCCTTGAGATCGATTAAGGATTTGAATTGGTGTCGCCGGGTGTTTTCACATGTCCCTTAAGTGACATTTTTGAAAATTCAGACGCAGACACCTTGGGCAAATTAAGCATCGACAGCAACTCGGAGTGGTTCTTAACAAAAA
This sequence comes from uncultured archaeon, assembly GCA_963716035.1. Taxonomy (GTDB): domain Archaea; phylum Thermoproteota; class Bathyarchaeia; order Bathyarchaeales; family Bathycorpusculaceae; genus Bathycorpusculum. The sequence continues at coordinate 1,575,840 of OY970286.1, forward strand.
CCGCCCCCGAAGCCCGAAGCTCAGCCATCATCTCAGTGGCTTTCCCGTCGGTGAAGTCCCGACGCTCAATAGGCACATGGTCAATGACATAGACGGAAACGCCGAGTTTAAGGGCTTCTTTAGCAGCATCCAAGTTCCGCAGGTTGCCTGAGCCGAAAGGCACGGAGGTCACAACCACCATGCCGGCTTCTTTTATCATCTCTAAATTCTGCTGGTACGCTTTGTCTGTAATCAGCGAGAATGGTTCCTCAGAGACCACGGGAATGTCTAGTATTTCGCATGCTTCGTAGTCTGTGTCCAACACGTTTAGTACGCCCGCAGTGACGCTAAAGCCGTCATCTACCAAGGTCTTGAGTAATACTGTGCCAGTGCCTGCCCCGCATATGACATGCACTGTGCATTTCTTTTCCAATGCAGCCTTCTTGGGCGAAAGCGGAATAACATAGAGGCTACTGGTAGCAGCATTTTTACGCACGATTGCATCCACGTCGAAGACGCTTCGAATGTTTTGACTTGTTAAAACTTTATCGACTTCGCCGTAAGCGAATACTTCGCCGCCTTTAAGCATCAGTATGGAGGTGCAGTAGCGTGCAGCCATGTTAAGGTCGTGAATGACTGCTAAAACCGCGAGCTGTTTTTTGTCGCATAAGCGTTTGACAAGGTCCATAAGTTCGAGCTGGTTGACAATATCAAGGTGGCTGATGGGTTCATCAAGAAGCAAAATTTGGGGCTCCTGCGCTAGAGCACGAGCGATAATTACGCGTTGACGTTCGCCACCGCTTAACTCGTTAATCTGCCGGTTAATCAAATGCAGGGAATTGGTAAGTTTTAAGGCGTTTTTAGCTATTTCGACGTCTTTTGGGCTCTCCATTTGGAACCTACCCAGATGAGGGTTTCTGCCCATTAGAACAACGTCCATTACGGAGAAGTTGAAGCCAACCGTGCTGTCTTGGGGGACAACCGCCATTTTTTTTGCTACATCAACAGGTTTTAGGTTGTATATGTCGTCCTTATCGATGAGTATGGCTCCAACATGGGGTTTGAGGACTCGACTGATGCTTTTGAGCAGGGTAGTTTTGCCGCTGCCGTTTGGGCCCAAGACGCCGACGAAGTCTCCGGGTTTCACTTCGAGGTTGACGCCCGAGAGAATTTTGGCTGAGCCATAACGGCATTCTACCCCGTTAACATTAAGGGTTATCATGTTTGGTTACATCCTGTAGGATAGCTTTCTTTTTCTGAGCAGGAAAATAAAGAACAGCCCGCCTGCTAGTGAGGTTAAGGCGCCTGCGGGCAGTTGGTCTGCGCCTGTAGCTACACGTGCTATAGTGTCGCACAAAACGAGAAATATTGCGCCCGTTATGAGCGAGGCTGGGATGAGGATTCGGTGGTCTGGGCCGATGATGAGGCGCGCTATGTGGGGAATCATTAGCCCTACGAATCCGATTAAGCCGCTGATTGATACTGCTGCGGCGGTCATTAGGGCGCCAACGGTTATTATGATTTTTTTGGAGCGCTCCGTGTTTACGCCTAAGTGCTGGGCGGTGTCTTCGCCAAGTGCCATCATGTTTAGGTCGCGGGCAAAGAAAAACGAGATCACGAGTCCCACCGCTATAAAGGGGAAAATTGTGTATAGTTGGGTCCATCCGATGTTTGAGATGCCGCCGATAAGCCAAAACACGCTGGTGTGAAGGTTAGCGTATTTGGGTGCTAAAACCTGTAATATTTGGTAAATGGCTGAGAGGAAAAACGTGAAAGCTACTCCCGTCAACAGAAGCGACATTTCGGGGACTCTGCTGCCTACTCTTGAGATGTTGTAAACCACAAAAATCGTGGCTAACCCGGCTGCAAATGCTGCAGTGGGCACAATTGGGAACCCAAACAGGTTGAAGCTGGAACCCACAAGCAGTCCGATTCCTGCGCCCACTGAAGCCCCTGCTGAGACTCCTAAAACTGACGGGTCAGCCATGGGGTTTTTGAAGACGCCCTGATAGAGTGCGCCACCAGTGGCTAGGGCTGCACCGATTACTACGCCTGCCAATACACGGGGTAAGCGCAGGGAGAGGATGATTGCTTCTTGAGATTCTGTGAAAGCGTTTGGCGCTACAAGAGTGTGTAAGCCAGGGATTTTGTTCCCCAATATCGATATTATTTGGCCAAAAGAAACGTCTGAACTGCCAATTCCAAGTGAAACGACAACTGTGGCAACGAGTAGGATTGTTAACCCAATGAGGGTTAGTTTCCAGCGTTTGGTGCGTTTCGAATACGAGGCGTCTATGTTGCCAGTCACTATGTCGTCACACTAAGGAGGTTAAGGGGTGGAGTTAAATAGTTGTGGGTAGAGGCACTGCGCCACCGCCTTAACTTGTTCAGCGACTCTCGAATTAGGCTGGTTAAAGATGTCTTGATCTATGACATAGATGCGATCGTTTTTAACTGCATTGATGGTGTTCCAGCCTGGTCTGGCTTTAACGTCGGCAACGCTGCCGTAGAAGGGGGTGCCTGTGCCCATGTTTGTTGGTAACAGTATAACTGAGGGGTTTCTGTCAACGATTACCTCTGAACTTGTACTGGGATACTCTTGTGGTTGATCAGCGAATATGTTTATGCCGCCAGCTGTTGTAATAACATCGTTTATCCATGACGATGAGCCTGCGCTCATTATGCCTGACGAGTCGTACCAGACTTCATAGTAAACGGTTGGTTTGTCGGTGATATGGGCGTTTGCTATGGTTGACTGGATGTTGCTGATTTCGGTCTGCAGCATGCTGACCAATGAGGTTGCCTCAGTTTCGGCGCCCGTTGCTCTTCCAATCATATCGATGGTGTCGTAGATGCCCTGTATGCTGGTTGGACCCACGACTATGACTTTATAGCCTAATTCACGCATGTTTGGAATGATGGGGTCGTTAATGTTGGTGGTAAAAATTAAGTCAGGCTGTAAGGAAGCGATAATTTCCATGTTGGGAGTCGAGAAGCCGCCGATGCTGGTCATGTTGCCTGCTTCGAACCATGCGCTAAAGTTGTACGGGTAATTATCGTAGTCAGTTAAGCCGACAACTTTGTCGCCTACCCCAATTTGGTAAAGAATAGGTGTTACGCTTGGCGCTATGGAGATTATGCGTTGAGGCGTGGAAGGTATAGTTGTTGAGTACCCTTCCGAGTCAACGATGGTTACACCTCCCGAGGGGAGGCTGTTTTGGTTTTGTGTTGAGTAATAAGCGTAAATGAATATTGACGAAATGATTATGATCGCAGCAAGTATCGCTACTATTTTCATTGTTTTCAATTTTTGCCCTTTCCCCGATTAATGGATGATTAATCCATCCCATAACGGGTTGGCATTATTAAATTTTGAGTTAATCTTAGTTAAATAAGGGTTGAACAAAAACTAGGAAAATCAGAGGCAATCACCTTTTCAGGGCTTTGAGGGCTTCCTTCACTGCACTAACAGACTTCAAAAAGAGCTCTTGCGTCGCCTCCGAGAGGTCTAACTCCACGATTCTTTCTACGCCTTCCTTGCCCAGCACAACTGGAACACCTATTGAGACGTCCTCCGTTCCGTATTCTCCATCAAGACAGGTAGAGACGCTCATGACGCGATTCCTGCCAGTAATGATTGCGTCTGCGGTTATAGCAATGACCGTTCCAGGTGCGTATTCAGTGCTTCCTTTGAGTTTGATTACGTCTGCGCCTGAAGTTACAGTGCGGTGGACTATGTTTTCAATTTGCTCCGTCGTTAAGAGGCTTTTTATTGGTATGCCCGAGACTGAGGCGTAGTCGACTAGGGGCACCATCGAGTCTCCGTGTTCGCCTATGACTAAGGCACGGGTGTCTTCTCTTGAAACGCCAAGTTCCTGAGCGATATAGGTGCGGAAGCGCATGCCGTCTAAAATGTTGCCCATCCCGAACAGGCGGCTGCGGGGAAAACCTGTTTCTTTGAACGATAGGTAAGTCATTATGTCTACTGGGTTGGTGACTATCATGAGTTTAGTTTGGGGAGCATATTTGGCGACTTCGTGAACGATGCTTTTGATGATTTGTGCGTTGATGTTCATGAGGTCAAAGCGGGTCATGTCCGGTCTTCTGCCGACGCCTGCAGTGACGATGACCAGCTCTGAGTTAGCCATATCGCGGAAGTCGCTTGTGCCCTTGATGACTCCGTCGAACTCTATAGCGGGCGCGGCCTGCATCATGTCAAGCGCTTCGCCTTTTGCTTGCTTCTCGTTTGTGTCTAGTAAAACTACGTCGCTTACTTTGTAGCGAAGTATATCAAAAGCTGCGGCGCTTCCAACTTTACCTGCACCAATGACAGTTATCATACTAGAAAACAGCTGTACCTGTAAATTTAAGTGTTTATTGTTAGGCTTAAGTTACACGCTAGAATTTACCTGATAACTATTACTGTACAGGGCACTGTATGAACTATTTTTTCACTTATGCTGCCCATGAAAAGCTCCCGGACTTTTCCCTTGCCTCGGTGTCCAACAACTACTACGTCAAATGCGCCTTCCTTTGCGGTCGAGAGGATTTCTGAGGCAGGGTTGCCTTCACGTATGATTGAATTCAAGGGCACGTTGGGTTTAGCAGCTTTAGCGCGGGCAACAGCTTTGTCAAGCAATCCTTCGTGAAACTTCTGCAAGTCTTTAGCTACAGTAATCATAGCGTCGCCGGAGTATCCACCCATATCCATTGGTATGCCACTAAATGCACCTGCTTCCGTGACGTTGACAAGAGTTAATGAGGCGCCGTATTTTTCTGCGAAATCCAAAGCGAAATCTACTGCACGTTCAGAATTTTCGGAGCCATCTATGGCAACCAGAATCTTGCTAACCAACAATTACACCGCTTATTTACTCTGCTTTTTAACCATTAAGCTTTTCTGCTCACCGCTTGCTTAAACACCATTCAGGGTTTGAAGGGTTATAAGGGTAAAGTGGTACCTAGTGTAAATAAGTGAGCACTTGGGGGTTCAGCGATAGTTAAACAAAATCAATTAATCGCCGTTGTGCTTATAGCATTAACTCTGTTTTCCACAGCTATAGCAACCCAGAATTTCCCCCAAACCGTTGACGCCCAAGAAACCCAATCTGCATGGACAACCCTTGCCCCCATGAATATCCCGCGAGGGGAATTTGGTTTAGCAGCAGTAGGCGGAAGAATCTACGTTATAGGGGGAATTAACGGCGACAACCAACTAGTGAGCACTGTTGAAGAATACAATCCTAACCTAAACGAGTGGATAACTAAAAGCGCTATGCCTACCGCTCGAAGTGACTTTGCCGTTGCAGTTTACAACGACAAAATATACGTCATAGGCGGAAAGGTTGGCGGCATTTTCTTGGGAAATAACGAGATCTATGATCCATCAACCAACTCTTGGTCTATGGGCGCCTCTATGCCTACCCCCCGCTCAGATCTATCAGCTAATGTGGTCAACGACGCCATATACCTAGTGGGAGGCAGAAAATACGCCAGCACCGACCCCTTCGCTGTTGAAACAGGAGTAAACGAAGCGTATTACCCACAAAACGACAGTTGGAGCACCAAAACAGTAGCGCCAACTCCTGCGGAAGATTATGCTTCTGCAGTTGCTGGTAACAAAATCTACCTTATAGGTGGCAAAAAAGAAACAACCCCGCAAGGCATGTTTACACTTTTAAACACCAACCAAGTCTACGACCCGATAACCAACAAATGGACCTCAGCCGCTTCGCTGCCGGTAGTTTCAAGTTATGGAGCCGCAACAGCAACATCAGGCATTTTTGCTCCGCAGGCGGTTTATTTTTTTGGAGGATTTACTGGCGAAGCCTTTAGTCAAATAGCTGAAGTTTACACACCAACCAACAACAGTTGGAACAACATTGAAGCCATGCCCACCGCCAGAGGGTACATGGGAGCAGTCGTTTTAGATGACCAAATCTACGTCATTGGCGGATTTGACGGGACCAATTGGCTGGCTACAAACGAGATGTATAAGCCGTCGGATTACGGGACAGTTCCACCGAAATTGCAGATCACCTCTCCAGAGAACAGGACTTATCGGGATGTCACATTAGCTTATACTACTAACAAGGGTGCCCAGTGGATAGGTTACTCTATTGATGGTGGGGAAAACATAACGGTGACTTCTTCAGTGCATCTTTTAGGCTTAAGCCAAGGCGGCCACCGCATAGTTATGTATGCTAATGACACTGCAGGCAACATGGGTGAATCTAACGCAGTTTACTTCTCCGTTGACTCTATTGCGCCCCAGATAGTGATGTTTTCGCCTACCAACAAGAGCTATGACGCAAGCGATGTCCAACTAAGCTTCTATGTTGATGAAGGTACGTCGGCTTTGGAGTATAGTTTAGATGGGCAGCAAAACATTCCAATAATTGGCAACGTAACTTTGGTCGCGCTCTCGAACGGCGCACATCGAATAACGGTTTTTGCCGCGGATAAAATCGGTAACGTACAGGAAGTTACAGTTTACTTTGAGGTTGCGCCCTTCCCGACTTTGACAGTGATTGCCGTTGTGGTTATTGCTATTATTGTTTTGGCGTTGGTTTACATCGTGTTTAAAATGCGAAAACCTAAAAATCCCAAAACAGAAAACCGCCGTGAGCGCAAAAAGGGAGCTGAGGTGCCTGCTTCGCCCTCAACTTGATGTGTCTTAATGAGTAATTTTAATTAAACAAGACGCCAACGCACTCTTAGAAGGCAGGCACACAAGGTTGGGCTACACAATCAGCTACATACTGGGTGAACAAGCCGGATGCTCCTCGCAAATCGTCATAGCAGACCGCATATTCTATGTTAAACACTTCAGCTCCGGGGCGCCTCGTTTTTTTAGCGGGGACCAGCAGGGCGTAATTCAGAAAGAGATTTCCCAAGCCGAGTTTGAACTCTGGATTGGTATTTTAGCCGACAGCGAAGCGGACGTGGCTGAGATTTTGGAGAAGCTGGCTTTAGGAAAGAAATTCTAGCTATTTTTCTCTCCACTGTGATTTCTTAGCCACGACGATTAGAATTAATGCGCATACTCCAATGAGCACAGCCCAGTCGGCGATTAGCTGGGTGGTGGAGATATTTAGGTATCCTGTGGTGCTATGCATGATTTCAGCAGCGTAAGTAGTTGGTGAAAGGTAGGCGAAGTAACTGTATGGTTGCGGCACATAGCTTATGGGGTAGTAAACGGGAGGCAACGTTGCAAACAACAGAGAAAGAAGCCTTGAGAAAGCGTAGCTCTGCACTACATCGCTGGAAAGCGTGGAGAGCATAAATCCAATGGCGACGGACACTGCGAACATGAGCAGAAGAACCGCAGCTAAAATGCCGGTTTGGTAGAGGGTTGGTTTAATGTAAATCGCCGCTAACGCGACAAGGATAGCTATACCTGGGATAGAGTAGACGATTTCGGCCGCAGCCATGCCGCCCATGTATGTGCCCGCAGTAGTGGGTGAACTGACAATCATGTCTTGGAGTTTGAAGTCGTTTTTGAGGTGTGAAAGGTCGGATTGCAGAGCTATGCCGCTGGAGAAGAAAATCATAATTAATCCGCCCTCAATGGCCGTGCCCAAAAGAGCGCCTTTGCTCACAAACGTTATGACCGCCAACAGGGAAAGAGGCGAAATTATAGTACTTATAGTGACCACTGGATAATTTTTCATTTCATAAATCGCATTGACCAGGATGCCTGCGAGGATTTGGCTGAGTTTATTCCGTTTCACCGTCATCCCCCAAGTCGTTTCCAACTAAATGGAAGAAAATGTCGTCTAAAGTTACAGGTGTAATGCTGAACCTTACGCCTTGCTCGGCGAATTGCTTGGCTAAGCGGAAGGCTTCTTGTTCGTTGGTTAAGATCTGTGTCAACCCTGTAGTGCTGGTGGTGACTTCGGCGTCGATTAGCTCGGGGACCTTGGTTTTAGGTGAAAGTTTGAGGCTGTACTGGTGGCGGGCGCTGCTTCGCAACTCGGAAAGTGTGCCCACGGCGATGAGTTTGCCCTCTTTTAGGATGCCTATGTGGTCCGCAAGCTGCTCAGCCTCTTCAAGGTAGTGAGTGGTGAGAAAAATGAATCGGGTTTTGCCCAATTCCAGCAGAATATCCCAGAGCTCCCGCCTTGAAATCGGGTCTAAGCCCGTGGTGGGTTCGTCTAGAAATATTATTTCTGCTTCTGAGGCTGTGACGGTGGCGATTAGGACTTTGCGTTTGGTTCCGCCTGAGAGTTTGCTATTCAGGGTGTTTGCGTACTGTTCTAAGCCGAGTTTTTTTAGAGATTCCATTGCTAGGCGGTTCGCTTCGCCATAGGAATAGCCGCGCCAGAGCAGGTAGGAAAACACGGTTTGTTTGGGTGTCATCCAGCGTATGGCGCGGGCTTCTTGTGGGACGATGGCGATTTTTTCCCTTATGACTCCCGCCTGAGTTAAGATGTCTGCCCCGTTTATTGACCCAGTGCCGGATGTGGGTGACAACTCGGTTGAGAGGATGCGGATAAGCGTGGTTTTTCCTGCACCGTTTCTGCCGATTAACCCGAAGATGCCTCTGGTTTCCACTGAGAAGGTGACGCTGTCAAGTGCGGTTTGTTTGTCACCGTAAATTTTGGTTAAATTTATGCAGTCTAATTTGCCCATAGGCATCAAGCTATGGATGTATAGGTAAATTTTCCTTTGCTGTGGTTAAAACGTTTCCCACAGAAGTGTTGTTGTGATTTTAGCTGTTTCTTGCTGGTATAGTGAGATTTTATTTTTTTGGTAGTAGAAGAAGAGAACCGCTGCCTACTACTCATCTTCTAAGGGGCTTTTGGGGTGCGCCCGCTTTTCTGGGGGATGGAAAGCTTATTTGTCTGCGTTACACAATTGGACATAGGGATTTCTTGTTTCTCAACAATAAACCAGGCAAAACCGCTTTTGCTTCCATTTTTTCGGTAGTATTTCTTGACAACTTAGGCTTCGCCATAGTCGTCCCCTACCTGTTTTTCTACGTCCAAAAATTAGGCGGAAACACACTCCTCTACGGCATCCTGCTGGCGGCCTACAGCCTAACGTCCTTCATATTCACGCCCATCGTGGCGCGTTTAAGCGACCGCTACGGCAGAAGAAAAATCCTGCTGGCGGCGTTGGCTGTGGCGAGTTTTTCGTATTTCTTGTTTGGGGCAGCCGAGGTTTTGTGGATTCTATTTCTGGGAAGAATGCTCTCAGGAACCACCGCAGCCACCGTCCCCGTAGCCCAAGCCTACGTCGCCGACGTCACCACCAAGCAGCAGCGGCTAAAATACATGGGGCTCTTGGGTGCAGCGGCGGGGTTAGCCTTTATTTTTGGGCCAGCCATAGGAGGCACACTTAGCGACCTCTTTGGGTATGCGATTCCATCGTTTTTGGCGGCTGCGTTGGCGCTGGCTAATTTAGTGTCAGCGTATTTTCTTCTGCCGGAACCCGCTGCATTCCACGTAAAAAGAACAGCTACTCCAGTCCGGGAGCTTTTGGCAGCGGTTAAGCAGCGGACTATGATGCTTTTGTTGGCGATGTATTTTCTGTTTTTTGTAGCGTTTGTTTTCCTTTAGTCCGCTCTTTCGCCTTGGCTGCAAGCAGTTTTCGGTTACGGTTCACTGCAGACCGGGTTGGTTTTCTTTTTCATAGGCGCCGTAGGCGTTTTCACACAGGCTATTCTATTGCCGCAACTGAGCAAAAAACTAGAAAACTCTACAATTATTTTGCTAGGCATAGCATGCTTCGCTGTGAGCATGGTTGTGATGACGTTTGTCTCCTCTTTGGCGGTCTTGTTGGCGGTGTCTGCGGTTGCCGCGTTTGGCTTCGGACTGCAAATCGCCACGTTCAACACGTTGATTTCGGTTAATGCAACTGAGTCGGCGCAGGGCGGCACATTGGGGGTTGCGTGGGCGATTGCTGGGGCGGCGCAGAGTGTGGCGCCGGTTTTGGCTGCTGCTGCTTTTGGGTTTGGTCTTTCGGCAGGGTTTGTTGGGCTGGTGTTTTTGGTTTCCGCGTTGGTTGGGTTAGTGACTTTTCCACTGGTTTTGATCTTTAGAAAGTCAGGTTGATTTGTTGCTCTCAAACTAAATCCTGTCTCTTTTAAGAAGCGCTCAATTGTTTTTTGTTTTTTTATGGGGCGTAGCTGTTTTGATCCTGCCACGAGATAGCAACTGGATGAGGCAGTTTTTTGTTTTAGATTGTTTTTCAGCGTTTGATATGTGTGGCGTAAAGAAACTCAGGTAGGTAGAGTATAGGACCCCTTGAGATTCTAACAAAAAAGAAATTCGTTCAAATAAGAAATTTTAACGCTCCTAGTCACATCGAATTTTTTGCATATTACCAAGTTTTAAAAAATCATATATCAAACCATCAACTATTGGATAAAGAGAGGATGAAATAGTTGAATAAGTTCCCAAAAGAGGATTTTAACAGATTACTCATTCAATATAAAGCTCTAAGTGCCGAGCGCTTAGAGATAGAAAATGATATTCTCCGGACATATGAAACTTTAACTGATAACAACGCTGTAACAATAACCTCTAACAGAGCAAGTTCTGACAAATTTAAGAGTATTTTAACATTGAGAAAAAGATTGAACGTTGTAAACCAAGAAATGAAGAAGGTTGACCAGAAAATACTGAAGCTATTTGAAGAAAGCTAACGAAGAATCAATGATAACCCAACAAATCTTGTCAGAATATATGTTCCAAATTTTTTTAGTAGAGCCTTGAAATTAAAACACCAGGGTCAGGCCTTAAAGTAAAATTAATGGCGCGGGATGTGGGAATTGAACCCACGCGGCCTTTCGACCACAGACTTAGCAGGCCTGCCCCATACCAGGCTTGGGGAATCCCGCACAAGAATTTGTTTTGCGCTAAGCCAGTTCCAGCACATCCATATTGCTACTGTCAAATTAAACCTTTCTGGCAAATAAAGGCAGCAGACCACCCTGGCGATAGCTCTACTGCGGCTTTATCCTATAGAAGGTAGACCCCTCATGTTCGCTTGGAACCATTTGTTGTATCACCGTGTAGTCACAACTTCATAAAAGTGCTCACCTTGCAAAAAAGATTTGAGAAAAAAATGAAGATTGCAATAATCGGGAAAGGACACGCTGGCACAGCCCTCAGCAAAGGCTTGATGCGTGGGGGGGGGGCACGAAATAAAATTTGGACATCGCGACCTCAAAGAACCCGTAGCTGAAGCCGTTAAATGGGGTGAAGTCAAATCTTCGCAGTGCCCACGAGAATGCTGACGACGCCCGAGCAGAAATCAAACCCTACGCGGATGGAAAACAGTTGTGGATGCAATGAATGCCTTAGCGAGAAAATGGAGTTGGAGTTAAGCTGCACTACCTCAAACGCGGAGCAAACCCAGATGCAGCTTCCAAGCGCTCACGTGGTGAAAGCGTTTAACACAGTGTTTGCGCCTAACTAGAGCACCGCTAAAGTCGGAGGCGAACAGTTAACTGCGTTTATTGCAGGCGACAACGAAGCAGCTAAAAAAGCGGTGATGCAACTAACCCAAGACATGGGTTTGACCCAGTGGGTTGGGTCCACTAAAAACAGCGCGCCAGTTGGAAGCTATGGAAAACATGCCGATTAATTTGGTGTACACCTACGGAATGGGCAACGGAATCGGCTACAAACTAGTCAAGGCTCAAAAGCAATAGAAGGGCTATTCTGCCATTAATCTTCTATAGCCCGTTGTACATTGGTTTTTTATGAGTAGCGACGAAGAAAAAGGGAAAGAAAAGCAAGTCAAAGGAAAACTCAAGCATGTAGCGGGCGATGTAACCGGTAAAGAGGACTGGCAGGTTGAGGGCAAAGCGGAGGAAGTTGCAGGCAAAGCCCAAGAAGAAATGGGTAAACTTAAAAGAAAAATCAAAAGTTAAACATGTAGCTTAACAGAGCAAAACTTTTTTCAGTTGTTTAATCCGTCAGTGAAGTTTTTGGAGAACAGCGGCGTTTTTCTTTGACTCCCCCTTTTTATAAAGAGAAAAGTTTAAGGGTGTAAAACTTGTTTAGGTTCCGCGTATTCTATCTTGAGGGTACGTGGTTTGAGTACTACTAAACTATTAACAATCGAAGAACGTAAAGCTGAAGTTCTAATTAAACTACGCAAGTACAAGCTTGTTGAGAAAGAAAAGTTTGAAGGCGCATACGCCTACATCATTGATATTCCGCAGGACAAAGAACGCGCCATCGTCTGGTGCATCCTTGGCGAAGCCACCGTTGGCATTGCAGCCATGAACACCCTCTACAAGATTATGAAGGAAAAAGAGCTAGAACGCGCCATAGTTGTCACTGAGGGACGCTACACCCACGCTGTAAAACTGGGTGCAAAAAAGAAAAACGTAGAGTTGCTGCCCAAATCCTTCCCTGTCTTTGACATCTTTGAACACGCATTGGTGCCCTTCCACGAAATCCTAAGTGAAAAAGAAAAGAAGGAACTGCTAAACCAATACAAAGTCAAGCCCTTCCAGATGCCTCAAATCCGCAGCGGCGACCCAGCAGTCAAAGCCATAGGCGCACAACCTGGCGACGTGCTTAAAATCACACGCAAAAGCACAACTGCCGGCGAACACGTAACTTACCGCTACGTGGTCGAATAAACCCTCTTACTCTCTTTTCATATTTTCAGTTATTTTTTAAAAAGTTAAGTTGCTGGCTTCTTGTTTTCTGCCAATTCAAATAGGATCACTATGGCTTCACCCATGGGCATTCCAAGTCGCTCGCATAACTCCAAGTCGGAGAGGTTGGGGTTTGCTGGTAAAAGAGTATCGCGAGTGTAGGCTTTGTGGGTTGGGTACATGACTGAAGCATGTACAGCTTCGACAAGGTACTGCCAGAGTTGCTCTTTTGTGTAGTCTTCAGCGTTCAAGATGCGCACCTGCTGTTGGTTACGGTGAAGTGGGATAAAAACAGTAATGACCGTCGCCCGTCAGCATCTCCCGTAAACTACCCGTTTTTTCTTATTCTATTTCCCCCATTTCACAGTTCTGGATTTTTTTGACTACCTATTCCCCCTTTCCTAATAGCTAAATACTCAGACTTGTAGCCACTCTGCTTATTAGTAATTTATTAATACTAAGTTGGCTGACGCTTGTCTGTGACAGATAAGCAGATTTGTCTTTACGAGTCATCTTTTATCACCTTTTTATGAAGAACGAATACCGAAGACGAGGGTAAAAATTGAATCCCCAAACCCAAACCTTCTCTTACGCATATACTTTTACTCTCTTCCACGCGCTAACAATTATCCTTATCTCATACACTCACTCACACACTAAACACACGCACGCACCCACGCAAAGAAGACGATAAATCATAATTTATTTTTCCATGCTCACACAAAGTTGCCTACCACCTTTACACGTTCAAAAAAAGAAGATTAAAGTATCGTATTTTTGTGTGGTTTTATTCAGTTCTTTTCCGTTTTCCCCTAACTAGCTTATACATTGCCGACCCAAGTTCGGAAGAAGAATAAGGGTGCTTTTGGTCATTATGCTGGTGGTGGTTCTGCGATTTCCTCCGCAAACTTCCTGGTGTTTCCAGCTCGGGAAAAGTAAACAACAGCAGCATTCATACCTCTAGAGGGAGTTACTCGGTTAATATAATCTTCCGTTGTACACTACGGTTGGACTTTAATTTTGCAGAAACGGATGTTGGTGAAGCTGAAAAAACACTGACTGCTTTAAGAGGGTTTAAGGTCGATTTCCAAAGACGTAGCCTTACTTCTGAACCTACGCCTGCTAAACTAATGTTATATGCTATGGTTGCGTCTTATATATTATGGATCTTTTGGTAGATATAGTGTTAAGGGTAGCATTGATTGCTGCAACAGGGTTTCTATTTGCAATTGTGTTAATAGCATATCTTAGAATTAGAAGCAAAAAACTGCTTTTGATAACTGCAGGGTTTGCTGTATTTCTCCTCCACGCCATATTGTACATGCCAGAGTTTATGTTCCAACAATTAACGGTGGAGTTCACTGATAACTTGCATATAGCTCTAAACTTGATCGCTCTGCTCCTTATAGCTCTGGGAATTATCCGTGAAGAAAAATGAAAATCAAAGAAAAAGTTCTCGAAAACGAACATAGGAGAAGAATATATGTTTTCGTTAAGGAGAATCCAGGCTTACATATGCGGGAGCTTCAAAGGAGACTCAAAATTCCGCTTAGCACTTTAGAGTATCACTTAGATTTTCTCCAGAAAAAAGAGTTATTGTATCTTGAGGATGATCGACGGTATTGCAGATACTTTGCTGAGAGGCATACCACTGAGGAGAAAAAACTATTGTCAGCTCTTCGTCAAAAGAAACTGCGCGAAATAATCTTGTTAGTGCTAAGTGAGGAACGGGTGTGCTTTAAGGAGCTGTCTTTTGAATTAGAGCTAGCCGATTCTACTCTTTCTCATTATCTTTGTTTTCTCTCAGAACAAGGGGTCTTGGTTAAGGAAAGAATTGGCGCGGAGACTTGTTATAAGGTAAAATCTGAGAAAACTGTTTTGCGATTCTTGTTATGTTATAAGACAAGTTTTGTTGATAAACTGGTCGATAATGTTCTTGCTTCATTTCTGGACGTTGATTACTTGAAGAAGCTTCGGTGATTGTACTACTTTGATGCTGTGATTGTGTTATGGGTCTTATATTGCCTAAAAACTTGAGTAATTAATGGAGAAAAAAATGAACAAGTCGATTTTTAATAGATTGGCATTAGGATTGTTGGTGTTAGGTCTTGTTTTAATGGCAGCCCCCCTAACGCTTGCACAAAATCCTATTGAGAAGACTGGTAATCCCGCTACCCCTACTGTTGAGTTGCCGTTGGTGGCGGCTTGGTATGATGGCAGGATGGGTTATTACATCCAGACTGAAGCTTCCGACCCTGATGTTGCAGCGGATCAACGCGTAAATTTGGTGCCCCAACTCTCAGACGCTATAGCCGCCGGAGTCACAGACGACATCTACGTTGTCACTAATTTCGATCAAGCAAATGTCATACCTTCAGCTCCAATTCCAACCGGCCCAAATAATGCAGACCCAGATTATACTCCGCTCTGGCAAGTTAGCCTTGTAACATGGGCTGACGATGCTAAGCCGCATACATTACGCTCAGAAGCAGATGTTCTGGCAGCCGAAGCAGCAGGTCTTGTGACAATTACACAAACAACTGTAGTGGTGAATTGCCCCGTGATGTTCACTGCACAAGGCGGCGCTCTCCCAACCGCAGACATAAACTTCGCTAGATGGCACTGGCAATATAATTACCACTGTAGACAAGCCATAAAGACGCCCACTGTTGAGCTACCCTTAGTCGCGGCATGGTACGACGGCAAAATGGGCTACTACATACAAACCGAAGCATCCAACCCTGACGTTGCAGCAGACCAAGGCGTAAACCTAGTGCCCCAACTTTCTGATTCAATCGCCGGCGGCGTCACAGACGACATCTATGTAATCACAAACTTTGACCAAGCAAACATCATTCCCTCCGCTCCAATTCCAACAGGTCCAGAAAACGCTGACCCCGATTATACACCACTTTGGCAAGTCAGCCTAGTAACGTGGAATGAGGACGCAACCCCCTACGTGTTGCGTTCAGAAGAAGACGTAAACGCTGCTCAAGAAGCTGGTCTTATCACCATAACACAGACCACAATAGTGGTGAATTGCCCCGTGATGTTCACTGCACAAGGCGGCGCTCTCCCAACCGCAGACATAAACTTCGCTAGATGGCAGTGGCAATATAATCACAACTGCTTCCGCTATTATCATTGATTCTCTAAACTGAAAACAATACTTCGAGGCATTCTTATGCCCTCTTTTTTCTTGTTTTAAAATAGACTTTTAGCTATTTTGGTTAACCGCCTGACTAAACACAATATTACAATATTAGCTCTCTGAAGGTTTAGTGATAGCACGCTGCTACATCTTTCCCATTTTTATCACGCTCTTTTCAACTCAATTTTAATCCCTGACCCAATCCCTAACCCTAACCCAAACCCCGGAATGCATAATCGTAAAAATCAACGGTACGGCACATCACTGCTTTGAGAAGCCTAAATTGTTCTGGGCCGACAGTCATGGTACAATTTGGGATTAAACGTTTTAATTGGGTGTTAAAACAGTAAATATAAATCCGCCCCCATGCTGCTTAGTTTTGGTGATTGTTTTGAAAGCAGCCGTTTACCGTGGACCACGCAACATCAAAATCGAAGAAACCCCTGAACTCGAAGTTAAACCTGGACAAGTAAAGGTGGATTTTTTGGCGGGCAACATCTGCGGCACCGATATGCATTTCTACCGCGGCGATTGGCGATGGATGCGCAAGGGCAGAATTATTGGTCATGATGCTTGCGGAGTCAGAGCTGACACTAAAGAGCGCGTAGTCATGGTGCCAATTGTAAACTGCGGGCACTGCACGTTCTGCCTAAGGGGACACCCAACGTATTGTGTGAACGGAAAATTTTACGGGTTAACCCGGGATGGCTTTTTTGCGGAGTCTAAAGGGATGCCTACTCGAAGCCTCATCCCGGTGCCTGCTGGCGTTACTGATGAGGAGGCGGCGGTTGTTGAGCCGGTGGCTTTGGCGCTGCGGGTGCTTAACTATCTGCAGCCTAACTTGGGGGGTTGGGTGACGGTGGTGGGGCAGGGCGCCATCGGGTTGCTTATGACGCAGATAGCGGTGCTCAAAGGTTGCCGAGTTATAGCTGTCGACGTGGAAGATTACCGCTTGGACTACGCAAAAAGGTTCGGGGCTGAGGAAACCATTAACGCCAACAACGTTGACGTCGCCAAAACTGTCCATAAACTGACGGGGTATGGGTCGGATTTTGTTGTGGAAGCAGCCGGAACGCAAAAAACCGTGGCGCAAACCCCGTATTTGGTGCGCAAAACTGGGAAGGTGGCGCTTATCGGCGAGTCGAAGGGCTTTTTGAATTTAGAGGATGCTGACGAAGCACAGTTTTTCACTCTCTACATATCACCTTTAGAGTACCCTCAGGCGGTGCAGTTGATTGCGCAGAAAAGGGTGGATGTGGCGGGTTTGGTGACGCACCGCTTCAGCCTATTTGACATTGAGGAAGCCTTCCAAGCCATAGGGGACCCCAAAGAGCGGGCGCTCAAAGTTGTTTTAACCCGCTAAATGTTCTAAATAGCCTTTGACCACAAAGTATATCTCCTAAGCTACAGTGTAAACCCCAAATTCGCAGCTTACAAACGGAGTTACACGCCATGACTATTCAAGCAGTAATTTTCGATTTAGACGGAACATTATCCAGTTTCAACTTAGACTACAAAGCCCTGCGCGGCGAAGTCAGAGAGTACCTTATGCGCATAGGCGTGCCCGCTTCGCTTTTGACGGTTAACGAATCCATCTTTGAGATGATGAAGAAAGTCGAGGTGTACATGAAAAACAACGGCAAACCCGACTCAGCTTTTGTCGAAGCGCGCTCGCGCAGTTTGGCCCTTGCCGAAAAATACGAGTTAGAAGCAGCGGAATCCGCTAACCTTTTACCGGGTGCAACTGAAGCCCTCAAAGAACTCAAAGCCATGAACCTAAAACTCGGTATATGCACAACCAGCAGCGAAGCTGCAGCCAGCTACATCCTCAAACGCTTCAAAATCATCGATTACTTCCAAGTCGTCGTTCCACGCAACATGGTTAAAAAAGTCAAACCCGACACTGAACAATTTGAATTGGCGCTAAAAGCCTTGGGCGTCCACGCTAAAGACACCGTAATTGTGGGGGACAGCACCGTGGATATGCAGAGCGCCAAAGAACTCAAAGCCATAGCCGTCGGTTTACCAACAGGCTACTCCGAGCCCAAGCAGCTTATGAGCCAAGGAGCAAACTACCTCATAACCTCACTTTCAGATTTGCCGATTTTATTAAAAGAGTTAAAGAAAGAAAAGAAAAATTAAGGGACGCCAACGACACCATCGGCGTTGCAAACCAGCTTGCGTTCTCGCAAAAGTCGCTTGAGGGTTTCACTGAAGACGGTTTTTGATTCGTCGTTGCCGTGGTTTGCTCCGAAAACTTTAGCAGTTTCAGCCACTAAAGAGTCCTCGCTTATGCCCAGTGCATATTGGGCGACTTGCATTGTTGCTGCTTCGACTTCTTCGGGTGCAATGTATTTCGGTTTGCGTTTGGATTCAGGTAGGCCCGAGATTGGTACGCGGACAGGGGTTTCTTTTAAGCCGACGGGCCAGAGGAAGCTGCCTTTGATATTGACTTTGTGTTCTCGGATGAGGTTGTTTAGGGCGTCTCTGACGGCGTGGCTGATTTTGGGCGTGACGGTTTTTATGTTCCATGCCTGTGCAAGGCGTTCGACGGCGTAGTCAAAATGCACGGGTCCTTCGTTTGTGATGAGTTCGTCGAGCATTTTGGTTTGGTTTTCGCGGTTTTCGGGGAAGTGGAACTCGTTTTTCTGTTTGGAATCCACGGTTGTTCTGCCGGACGTGACTTTTATGTAGGGGTTATAGGTGGCTTTTAGTGGGTACACTTTGTAGGGGACGCCGATTTTTTCGATTCCGCCGTAATTGTTTTTCTGCACGTCGGTGGTTGGGGTGGCTATTGGTGTCTGGGCGTCTTTCTCGATTTGCTGGATGCTGGCTTGCTCGAGTGCTTCTTTTAGGCGGCGGATTTCGCTATCTCTGCGTGCGACCCATGAGGGTGCCCAGATTCGGTGGATTCGCCAACCCAACTGTTTGAGGACTTGTTCTCGGAGGCGGTCACGGTCTCTGGCGCTGCTGCCTGAGTGGTAGGTTACGCCGTCGCATTCAACGCCAAGCAAGAAGTTGCCTTTGTTGGTGGGGTCTACAACGCCTATGTCGATTTTGAAGCCACTGCAGCCGATTTCGGGCACAACTTCGTAGCCGAGTTTTTTGATTTCGGCAGCGACGTCTTCGTCGAGAGTGGATTCGTAGTTGGTTTTGCCGTTGTTGCATTTGAGCCAGTCTGGGCCGTGTTCAGCGTAGTCAAGGTAGGTTCGAAGCGTTTGCACGCCCAACGCTTGAGTGTTGGGGTCAATGTCTGAGCCTTTAATGGAGGTGATTAGCAGGACTTTTTCTCGCGCTCTGGTTACCGCTACGTTTAAGCGTCTTTCTCCTCCGGGCTTGTTTAGAGGCCCAAAATTCATGGTTATTTGTTTATTTTGGTCGTACCCGTAGCCGACGCTGAAGAAGATGACGTCTCGTTCGTCTCCTTGCACGTTCTCAAGGTTCTTGATAAAGAAACCTTCCAAGCGGTCTTCCTTGAAGAAAGAGGCAAAATCCGGTTGTTCTTCGAGGCGGCGATCGATAGCTTCCTGCAACGCATCCATCTGCGCAATGCTAAACGTCACAACTCCCAATGTTTTCCTGGGGTAATTCTTGAAGTGCTCAAATACAAGGTCCGCTACTTTTTCGGCTTCCACTGGGTTGTCGCGTTTTCCGCCTCGATCGTAAACGCCGTCTTCGACGTAGACGAGTTTGACGCCTAAGTTGTCGGTTTGGGCTTTGGCGGCGGGGAATGTTATCATGGTACCGTCGTAGAACTGCTGGTTGCTAAAAGCAATGAGCGCTTCATGTTTGCTTCTATAGTGCCACTTCAAAGTTTTAACGGGTAAGCCTATGCCGAGACATTCGTCTAGGATGCTATCAAACACTTCGATATCTTCATCGCTTAGTTCGTCCCAGTCCATGTCATCAAGCATGCTTTTCTGGAAGAACGAAGTGGGCGGCAGCTGCTTGTTGTCGCCTGCGACCACGATAGTTTTGCCGCGGTAAATGGCGCTAATGGCGTCTTCTGGCACAAGCTGCGAGGCTTCGTCAAATAGGACCACATCGAATTTCATGTCAGGGGGCAAGAACTGGCTGACCGAGATAGGGCTCATGAGCAGGCAGGGTTTGAGTTTAACGAGCAAATTGGGGATTTTCTGGAACAACATACGAATCGGCATTAAGCGGCGTTTTTTGGCGGCTTCTTTACTCAGTATGCCTGCTTCGGCGTCGGCTGCTTGGATGAGAATGTCTTGGGGTTTACGTCCGTTAGCTGCGTCAATTACCATTCCGCTGGTTAAGTGAAGCATCTCCTGGTCGAGTTTCTTAAAGTCCGCTATGAGCTGTTCATGGTTTTCGCGTCGGAAGCGGCCGAGTTTTTGGTCTTCAGCGTAGACGTTGTTTATCCACTCCTGATAGACGCTTTTGCGGAAAACAGAAACCAAATCCGCAGCGGGCAACTTGGACTCGACAAGGCGCCCAAAGAACGGCTCCAGCCCGCGCAGGGCGAAGCGGTTTTTGGTATCTTTGTAGTCAATCCACACCTGCAAATCATCCACGCGGTCACGCAGGGATTGAATGCGTTCTTCGATGACTTTGATGTCCAGGTCGGTTATGTGCATTCCTTGGTAGCGCATTTTGGATTCAAAGCGTTTCTCGAATTCATCTATAACTTTGAGTGTGGCGTCTCGGCGTTTGATTAGTTCAAGGTTTTGGGGTGCGGCTTCTTTTCCTTTTGCAGCTATTTCTGCGTAGACTTGCGGCACGGGGAGGTCTTGGAAGGCGGATTGGACGTTTCGGCACCATTCAAGCACCTTGACGATGTCTTGCCAGTCAGTTTCCAGTTCTTTGAAGCGTGCGCCGAATTTTTCTTGAAGCTGGGCTTTTTCGCCTACGATTTGGGCTTCTTTTTTGCGGATGTCTTCAGCGTTTTTGAGATCGCCCACGAATTGGGCGTAGCTTTTGGGTTCGACTTTGGAGACGACTAAGAGGTCACGGGTTAAAGCGCACAAGGGGGTGAGTTGTTTTTCGACTTCGCTGGCCCACTCTTCAATTAGAGGCAACGACGTATCGACAATCGCTGCGTCGGATTTGGAGAGTTTCTCGGGTAAAAGCGGTTTCATCTCTTCGGTCTGGCGCTCCCATTTCTCCAGGGCGTCTTTGAGTTCCTGCCCTAAATTCTTAATCATGGGGGATGGATTCGAAGATGTCGTGAGAAGTTTTAGCAGGGGTTCAGGAATGCTGGTTGCCCAGTTAAGTGCTTTGATTTCTTCGGCGAGCGCTACAGCTTTTTCCGCGCCGTTGAAGTCTGTTCGGCTCTTATGATAGTAGTGGCCCAGAAGCGTCTGGACGTTTTGGGAGGTGTCAGCGATTTTTTTGGCGAGTTTGTTGACTTTTCGGGCGTCAATTAAGTCGTTTAAGATTTCTCTGGGGACTTTGCCGTCGTTGGTAACTTGAGCGATGCGTTTTTGGTCGGCTCGGTATTCGCTGTTGAAGATTTTTATGCCGCTCTGGTAGGGTCCGCTATATTTGGCAATTAGAGCGTCAAGCGGCAGCCCGTATATGCCTTCTGTGTAGGTTAAGTCGAGGCGGCTTTTGAGCAGGTTGTAGTCTTGGTAGAGTTGCCGGGATTTCTCCACGGTTTCTTTAACTTGGTCGAGGTATTTGGCGTCGAACCACATTGCCTCAGGTTTGTCTTCGGAGAAGCAAAGCAGCGCCATACGGGAGAGTTGGCGAAGCTGCGTAACAGTTAAGTCTGCGCTGTCAAGCCCCAGCATGGGCGCCAAGGTGGCGCTGGTTTCACGCCATTTATGCAGGGTTAACTGCATGTTTCGAGTGAACTGCAGATACTTTTCTCGTTTGGAAAGAAAATCACTCTCGGCTAAGTCGACTGCGCCTATGGCTTGGCTTACTGCGGTGAGGGCTTGCTGCAGCTCTGAGGATTTGGAGAGCGGTAACTCGTAGAGGGCGGGGAGATAGCGGACTGCGAGGTCTGCTCTGGTGGCTTTAATCCAATTGGCGGTTTCCAGATACGCCTTCGCTTCCACCAGCAGCTTTTCCAGTGAGGGATTAGTTAACCAGTATACTTCGGGTTTGGGGCTCTCGAACAGCAGGTTGCTAACGTCAAGCAGCCACTGGATGCGTTGGAAGTTTTCAGGCGGGAAAACGCCGAGTTGCGTGGCGAAATCTTCACATTCGTACTCGAGTTCGCGGATTGTGTCTCCGATGGCTTCAAGAGCGGTGAGGAGTTCGCTTCGGATTTCTAAGTTGTATTTGTCTGCTTTGTATCCTACCCAGGGGAAGTCTTGTTCTTCGATGACTTGCCAGACTTTACTTAGATACGAAACTAGTTCTTCGAGTTCCCGCATCTTCTGAGGTGTCAAAGTGCCGAGGTCAGTTAAGCCGACGGGGATGAAGGGCACCCGCTCAAGACCAGAGAGCACGCTTAGCACTTCGTAGACGCTGCGCTGAAGATAGGGGTGCTTGTCATGGAGCGCAGAGACGTAGCCGTTGAGGGCGTCTCGGTACTCACTTAAGCGGTCGAACTCGTGTGTGGAGGGCAGCTTGCGGGGGACCAAGTTTTCGTCGAGGCTGCGTTTGAGTTCCGCTACAACTTCTTGCTTGTTTGCTTTGCTGCTGTGCAACTCTAAGCAGAAGTGGGCTAAACCGACTTCGCTGAGGCGTTTGTAAACGACTTCAAGAGCCGCCATTTTGTCGCTGACAAACAGCACGGATTTGCCGTTTGCAATGCATTCGGCGACAATATTAGCGATGGTTTGGCTTTTACCCGTGCCAGGAGGACCCCGCATGACAAAGCTTTGCCCGCGCAGGGCGTACTCGATGGCGACGCGTTGGCTGCTGTCAGCATCAAGCACCTGATAAGTTTTGGAGGGTGTCTGGATTTTATCCACGTCTTTCTCTTCGGGCAAACCGTTCACGATGAGATTGTCTTCTTTTATGCCTGCGATGGCGCGGATAATTGTGTGCTGGGTTACCAGCTGTGCGTTGGATTCGAGGTCTTTGTATATGACCAGTTTCTGGAAGCTAAACAAGCCTAAATCAGTAGATGTTTCGGTTTTCCAGCCTAACTCAGCCACTGCATGTTCCACTTGTTTGTAGTAGTCGGCGAGTCTTGCTTCTTCCCATTCTTCGGGTAACGGTGGGAGATCGATTTTGTAGTCGTTTTTAAGTTTCGCCGTCAAGGCAGGATTCAAAACTGCCTCGTCCTCAACAGGGGGCAGGGCGATGCTGTATGGAGCGCGAATTGTTTCTTTACCAAGTTCCAGGGGCACTAGAATCAGCGGAGACTGAACTGCTTCTTTAGTTTCTGCGTCGACCCAGTTCAATGTACCAAACGCTGCGTAGAGGATGCGTACGCCTCTTTCACGGTAATCCAGAAGTGACCTGCGTTCAAGCAGCTTAAGAGCCCGCTCCAACTCCTGACGGATTAGGGTGCCGGCTTCGAGTTGGTTTGCGCCCAGCTTCTTAGTTGTCTCCGGCTCCTCAATGGTAGCGGCTTTTACAGGTTCCTTCGCCACTCTTGGTTCGGGGACTTCGGTCTCTTCTTTAGCTTTAACTTTGCCGTTGTCTTTGGCTTTTGTTTTGGAAGTCGCCTTCTTACTTGCTTTTTCAGTTCTGCCTACTTTTTCGGCTTTGGGCGCTTCGGGGGGCGAGTAAAAGTCGAGTCTGGATTTCTTGTTGACTAAAGCGTCGAAAATCTTCTGCGAGTCAGGCTGCGTGATTGTCAGGTTGCCGCGTTTTCCTTTTTTGAAGTAGAGCAGGTTGTTTTTTCTGGATAGGTCGATTAGTCTGGATTTCCAGTCTTCGACGCGTTTCATCGGTGTAGAAGGTGGTGTGGGCTCGATTTGTTGGGTCATAGTTAACACATCGCTGGGAGGTACCGAGTAGGTATTGTTAAAATGATTCTTTAACACTTTTGGTGAGCAAAAACGCGGGTTGTCTGTTGCCGTAAACGCAGTTTTAGGGCGTTTCAGGGTTTTTCGTTGGGCTGCGATGTGCCGCTTCTTCAACGACTTTTAGAATGTTTTCGCAGCCGATTTCGCGTACTTCAAGCACTTTTAGCTTTAAACCTGCCTTATCTAACGCCTCAACAGCCAATTCGGGGTTGCCCAACGTATCTAGCACTATAGCGCCCTTAATCCCGCTAAACATCCCCTCAACCGTGGCTTCGTCCACGCCCTGCATCTCTAAATTGCGACGCATATCAACAAAGAAATCTATCATCCCCGGACCCATAAACATCAAATTATGTTCAGGATCCTCAGTTGCTGATTTGCCGCCACCTCCAAGCTGGCAGTCAATGCAGTTTAAAGCCTCGATTTTAGCTACGCCGTACTCGTCTGCGAGGCGCCGCATCTCGCCGTTCATGCCTAAACACAAGTCGCCATACACCAGCACGATTTTGCTGTAGGACCTTTTCTGTGTGTGTTCTAGAACTTTACGTAGATTGTTCTCTAGCGCTGCGTAGTCGACGTGGAAGTTTTTGCTGACGTAAACCAGTTCAGCGTGGAGTTTGCCTTCGGCTTTGAGTTTTTGGAGTTCGCGTTTGAGTACGCTGCAAGAGACTACGCAGAGTTTAGGTTGGGAAGCCAAACTTTTGCACCTAAAATATAGGCATATTCATTGCAGATAGGCTTTTCTAGGGAAATTAAGACCCTGCAAACAAACAGAATGTAGCAGTCTGTAACAAAAGTTAAATCTAACAAGTTAGCCTTAGCATGTTTGGTGAGGTATCCACTTGGCTGGAGTTTTCCTCTCTTCCTGAAAACCGGGGATTTTTTCTCCAACTTGGCGGATTGCCTCACCGTAAATGTTTTGGCCGATAAGAAATGAAAAAGTTGGTTGTCTGTATCTAAGTATATGGGGCACTCAAGGAAAGTTGTGCATGTCTGAGATATAAACAAGGGTTGGAGATGGAACCAGAAAACCCCAAAGCTTTCCTTCAGCAACTTTTAAAGAAAAGAGATTAAGGGAGTTTGAAGCAGTAGCGTTGCCACGGAGGCCACGTCTGCGGTTGGCTGCAGGTGCCGAAGTCCAGGGCGAGTTTCATTCCGATTTTAAGTTGCGGCTGGGTTGCCTGAATCATGCCGGGAATTCGCAGTCCACCTTCGAATTCAACGATCCCCACAGCGTAGGGGGCTAAAGCTTGGAACTGCTGTGGAGCCACGTTGATGACTGTGTACGTGAGGAGTTTGCCTTTGCCAGACACTTCAACCCAACTGAACTGCTGCGAATAGCAAACATCGCACAGCGGGCGAGGGGGCAGGTGGATTTTTCCGCATTTCACGCATTTGCCAGCCATTAGTTTGCCTTGGTTTAGGAACTTGTAAAACTGTTCAATCGTAAAAGGCTCAGTTGCGCTCATTGTTGGTTTCTCCTGTAAATATGCACCGCAGCTGTTGCGCCGCTGCCACCAATGTTATGTGTTAAGCCGACTTGGGCGTCTTTGACTTGGCGTGCGCCTGCCTGGTCGGTGAGTTGCAGGTACATTTCGTAGGCTTGGGCGGTTCCGGTTGCGCCTACTGGGTGTCCTTTGGCTTTCAAGCCGCCGCTGGTGTTTACGGGTATGCTGCCGCCCAGAGTGGTGGCGCCGCTGTCGATTAGTTTGCCTGCGTCTCCGGGTTTGCAGAAGCCGAGGTCTTCGTAGGCGATTAACTCGGCGATTGTGAAGCAGTCGTGTACTTCGGCGAGGTTAACCTGTTGGGGAGTGACGCCTGCCATTTCGTAGGCTGCTTTAGAGGCAAGTTTAGTAGATTTAAGTGAGGTTAAGCTGTCGCGTTCGTAGAGTCCGATGGCGTCGGTGGCTTGTCCGCTGCCAATGATATGGACGGGTTGGTCGGTGTATTTTTTGGCGAGTTCAGGTTTAGTGATTATGATGCAGCTTGCCCCGTCAGTTATGAGGCTGCAATCGTATAGTTTAAGCGGCCACGCCACATACTTTGAGTTAAGCACTGTTTCGAGGGGTACTTCTTTTTGCATGTGCGCTTTGGGGTTTAGGCTGCCGTGGTGGTGGTTTTTGACGGCTACTTTGCCAATTTGCGCTTCAGTTGTGCCATAGGCGTGCATATGCGCGGTTGCCATCATGGCGAATAAGCCTGGGAATGTGATGCCGTGGAACTGCTCAAACGGGTAATCCGCTGCCATGGCAAGGTACTCGGTGACTTCGGCGGTTGTGCGGTGAGTCATCTTTTCTACGCCACCCACAATAACGACGTCAGCTAGGCCTGAAAGAACGGCGTATATGCCTGTACGCAACGCAGCACCTGACGAGCCGCAAGCTGCTTCAACACGGGTCGCGGCGATGCCTCGCAAGCCAATCCAGTCGGCTAAGGTGGCGCCTGTGTGGCCTTGGTGCTCATAGTTTTCCCCCATGTGCCCGATGAACATCGCTTTAACGTCTGCTTTTGGGTCAAGTTTGGGGCAGCGACTAAAGGCTTCTGCGGCTGCTTGACCGAAGATTTCGCGTCCGAGAAGGCCATCTTGTTTTCCGAATTTACTCATGCCAGCGCCGATTATGCTGACTAGTGGTTTCCCATTCACCCTAATGTTCCTCTCTTGTAGCTTACACTGATGGAGAGGCAGAATAAAAACCATATCAGCAAACGGGTAACCGCGGAATGGAGGCTGAAACAAAGAAAAACTTGGGGCAGCTAAGTTTTGGGTTGTTTTTTCTTTAACATTTTAAAGTATGCTACCGTAAAGACAGCCCCGACCAGCAAAACGGAAACGGCAACCGCTGCTGGAAAGGTGAAATCGTTTTGGGGCGACGGAGGCGGCGGAATAGCAACGGTGAAGGTGGCGTTTTGGGAAGCAGCCATGCCGCCGTAGGAACCGTTAGCGTAGACTACAACGGAGTGGAAGCCGTCTGTCATGTTTGTTAATGTGCTGTTGCTTGTGACAGTGACGTTTTCTTGACTGTCAAGGCTATACCCCACCCACCCCAAAGATTTGTCGACCGCGAAACTAAGTGGCAGGGTCGTTTCGTTGTAAGTCTGGTTTATTGGCGAAAGAATTATGATTTGTGGGGGTACTGCGACGGTGAAGTTTACAGTTTGGGATGCGCCGATGTCTCCTTCCCTGTTGGAGGCGTACACAACCACATTGTGGAAGTCGTCCTTTAACCCTGTTAGTGCCGTGTTACCCGAAACTGAAACGTTGCGGGCACCATCCAAACTGTAAGTTACCCAACGGGTCGATTGGTCAATGGTAAAGTTTAGCGGCACATCGCCTTGACTGTAAGTTTGACTTTGCGGAGAGATGACTTGTACTGTTGGAGGTGTTGCGAGGTCAACTGGGATGTTAACGGCGAAGTAAACGGGGTCGAAGGTGTATCTGAGATGGAAAACAAAATCGTTGTTCACATCGTAGTCGCCTTGAACTGATACGGTGAAGTAATGTTTGCCGTTAGAGAGACCAGAGATGTCAGCGGTTCCGGTTGCGTGGGTTGAGGGAGTTGAGGAACTGCTGGAAAAAATTACATCTGAGCCGTTCATTATCGGCCATGACCCAGAGCCGTCGATGCCGTAGGTTACGCTGGACAATTGAAGCCAAGGAATCGGCAGAGTCATGCCCCAGTAAATGGTGAAGTCGAGGGGCAAAGTGCCGTTGTAGACGGTGTTTCTGTTTGGCGAGTCAACGACTAAATCAGCGTTCAACCCCGTGTCGCCTAAGGGGACGCCGATTGCCGCTGACGCCGCTGAGAAGATGGAGGCAAAAACCGTCAAAACGGCAAATAGCAGGGCAACGCATTTTTTGTGGTTCATCTCAATCGAGGCAATTTGGTTTGGTTTGTTTAAAAGAGTTTTTGTCAAGGTTTCTAATTAAATGCGCTCCATTTAGTTGACAATTCTTGACAAGAACCAAAAAAGTTCCACATTCAGGGCGTATATAGAAAGCTGCGCATACTTTTACCACAACCAACCTGCAACCCAAACTAAACACAGAAACCAAAACGCAGCCCCACACACAAACCTCTGAAGATGAAGCATGAAGGGCGCAACTCACTTGGTACTACTAATAGGAAAAAATCAAACAAACTTTTTTCTCTCTTTACCCAGAAGCAAATAACCAACCAGAATCGCGCTGTAGGTGATTTCCACAGCCGCTGGACCAGCAGGCGTACCGGGGACGACGGGCGAATTCAGCACAGCCGATGTGTCCGCAATTATAACAAAAACTGAAACAGCAATCGTACCCAGCCACCCCCACTTTCCACCCCGCCACAACCCATAAGCAAAGACAACCACCAACAAACCAAACACCACCGTGTACAAGTCATAAGCAGCCGTGACGGGCAAAGCAGCAAAGTTTTCGTAACCAAAAAGTAGCAGCCCCGAAAAGAGATGGATGACGCCGATTAGCAACTGCAACCCAACCAAAACGGTAGTGCCAAGAGTTCTGCCCATGAACGTTTTAGGAATACCTCTTTGGCTTGTCTGTGTCATAATTTGGTATTTGCTTCTGAGACACTAATAGTTTTTACTGTTTTAGAAAGCGTTTTGGTACCGCAGCCATTTCTTACGCCACAACCAAACAAACGGCAACACAATCGACAACAAAATAGCTACAGCAATTATGAAGACGTCAGTCTGCCCAAACTGGGAAATCCCAAAAAAAGTTGCCACAGTGTTAGGGAAAGAAGTCAATGTGGTGACGATTGTTAGGTAGAATATGATTACGGTTAAGCTACTGATTGAGAGGTTAATCTTGTTTGACACCGCCGACAGATGCACGTTTATAGCGTCGCTGAGAATTTCACGGTAAGTTTCCACAATGTCAATTTGACGCGTGAGTTCCTCATGGGTAGTGTCAAACAACGAACGCGATTTAACCGTTAGGCACTCAACGTCGGTGCCTTTGCGTAAATCAAAAATCAAGCCTCGCTCATACCAAAGGATTTTGTTAAAACTAATCATGTTTGATTTTAAACTAAAAATCCGTTTAAGCGCTTCCTGACTGGTTTTCTCCAGGATTTCCTCTTCTATTTCAGAGGTTAGGTTCTCCAGTTTTTCAAGCTGCAAAAAATGATCCGCAACCATCTCATCAATAATGTAGTACACCACATATGAAGGGGGATCAAGTTTAATTTTGCTCATACGCTGCTTAGCAGTATCAACAATAGGCTGAACTTCGGAGGGCGCAACCGTAATCAGGAATTCTTTTGAGAAAGCTAAAACCGCGGGGTAAACATCTCTATTTGCCGCGACATCTTGCATGACTAAAAAAGAAATGATAGTGAAGCAAGTTTCAAGCCGCAGGTTAACTATACCGTTGGACACCGGCAGCCGCAGAAAGTTAGCAGGCAACTTGGAGGCTTCTGAGACAGCTTGCAACTCAGCTTCTGTAGGATCAACTATTTCCAGCCAGACATTCTGCAAAACCAGCCTAGAAACATCTGCTGGTGGGATGACAGTTTGGCTGTTGTCCATTAAATTGACAACCCGAATCATAATTAATCAGCACTAAACTGTGCATATTAGAGTTTTGTTTAACTCTCAAAGCAGATCCAGAGTCTAGAGCGGCACATAAGTAAACACAGGGTTAAGACTGCGAAAAGACGGGGAGGAGGAAGCATTTTTTCTTAGCTATATAGAGTAAAGAGGCTGTTGAGAAACATTAAGTTTTAAAAGGGTGATAAAGAGAGTATTCCTTTGCAGCAATTTGCGTCTGAGTTGAGGACCAAAATGGGAATTAAACTTTCAAAATCCGATAAAGCATTCATAGCAGATTTACCAGTTGGACGATTAGCAACAGCAACAGAGGACTGTGAACCAGTGGTACGACCAATATGGCCAGTTTTTGACGGCGTATACTTTTACTTTGCCTCCGACCCTGACACTCCAAAGCTGGAACACATAGAAGCTAACCCCCAGATTTCACTGGTAATTGACGATTATGACCGCAGTAACTGGTCAAACATCAAAGGCATCCGCATCCAAGGGGAAGCAGAAATCATGAACGGCGGCAAAGAATACCAATACGCTCATGAACTGCTAAAAGAAAAATACCCCGAATACAGAACTGAAGAGGGCGGATGGAAAGAAGGCGACTTACCCATCATAAAAATCACGCCTACAAGCTTCTACAAGTGGAAGCAGGGCGGCAACTGGAAAAAATAATCCCGCGACTCTTTTCTGCTCAGCCAAAAACGGCGAGCAAATTCAATTTTATTTTTAAAAACAAAAAAAGTTTTTTTTAAAAAAAATAAGAAGAAAGCGGTTACTTGTGTTTCCGCCGCACCAAGACGAGCACAGCCACAAGTGCCAAAACAATGACTGCTATAACCGCTGCATAAAGCAAAATCGGCTGCTCTGTCGTTTGCTGTTGCTCAACGAATTCTATTTGGATGTTATGCACGCTAAAGGTTGTTGTGTACCAGACGTAGAAGTTTTGGCTGTCCTCGCTGTAGCCTTGGTTAGGTGCGATTTGCTCGTCAATGTAGACTATTGGGGCTGCGCCGCTGGGAACTTGGCTTTTAGGGATTGTCATGTTGCTGAAGCCGCTGGTTCCGCTGGGTCCGCTGACGGTGAATGAAACAGTGAATGTTCGGGAGGTTTGGTTTTGGCTGATTTGCAGGTTGCTTATCTGTGTGGAGGTTATGTTGCCGTTTATTTGCAGGTTAAGGGTTGAGCCGTCGTCTTTAGTTGCCAACACCGTGGTTGGAGTTGGAGTTACGGTCGGTGCGGGTGTTTGTGTGGGCGTCGGGTTTTCGGAGGCGTCGGTTACGGTGAAGGAAACGCTTTTGCCGGTGTGCCCGTTTTGGTCCGAGGCTGTTAGCGTATAGGTGCCTTTTTCGGGCACAGTTAATGTGTTGAACCATTCCCCGTTTTGGAGGTCAACCATGCTCGTATGAGTTGCGGTTCCGTTCACTGTTAGGGTAACTGCACCGTTAAACCCTGTGGCTATGTTGCCTAAGGAGTCAACAGCGACTACTCTGACGTAGAAAGGTGCATCTGCAGCGGCGGAGTTGGGAACCAAAACTACGAAACGGGCCACGCTGCCTGGATTAACAGTTAAAGTAGTTTGGGACGTTTTGCCCTCGTAAGATGACTCAATATAGTACCAGCCTGGCACTGTGCCGGTGAGGTTGCCGTTGAAGCTTTGGCCTTGGAAGGTGTATTCAGCGTCTACTAACCAGCTGTTGCCGTATTGGTCGTAGGCAGTGGTGGTGAAGTTCACTGTGGTGCCTGCAGCAATAATTGGGGTTTGCGGAGAGATAACGATGTATTGGATTGTGTCTGCGTGTGGGTTAGTGGTAATGGTTGATGTTGCTGAAACTGTCGCTTGAGCGGAGGCTGTTATTGTTGGGGTGCCTGCGGCGGTGTCTTTAAAGTAGAAGCTTGCAGTGCTTTGACCAAAGGGAATAGTAAGGGTTGTTATGGGTGTGGTGGCGGCGGCATCGCTGTAGAAGTGGGCGGTGGTGGAGTTCGAGGACAACGTGACTGTTAAACCGCTGGTTATGTTGCCGAATGCGTCGCTGTAGTTTACGGTGACTGCGCTTGAGGTTTGGTTAGCCACCAAAGTCTGGGCGCCTCCCGCTGGGAAGGTTAAGCTACACAAGTAGCCTGCGCTGTAGGGGAGGTTGTCGTAGACTTCCTGGTTTGGGATAACTTCGTAGGGAGCATCGGCGAAACCGTCGTGGTCTGCATCAACTGCGGTTTGGCTGGGTCCAGTACCGTTTGGATACGCCCAGAAGTTGCCGCCTGTCATGCGCCCAGCAGTGTAGATTCTGCTGCCTTCTTGTGCCGTTACGTTGAAGTGGAATACATCTGGGTTAAAGGGCAAGTTGTCGCCTGAATATTGTGCACTCAAAGATGCGAGGTCTATGTAGCTTGAGTCGTTGACAAAATTGTTGTAGAAATAGAACTGATTGTTAGTGTAACTGTTAGGTAAGAGGTAGTAAATGAAGAGTGTGTTGTTGTTGCCTTGGAAGATGTTTCGGGTGAAGTTTACTGTGTTTTCGCTTTCTTCTTCGGAGACGCCCCAGATTACTGCGTCGTAGTTGCTTTGGAAAGTATTGCCGGTTATGGTGCAGTTTGAGTCCGCTACAAATATTGCGCCTGCGTCTTCCCCTGAGGTCAAGTCAACGTCGTGGCCGTTGCCGCTAAATAAGCTGTTGGTAATTGTTCCGTTAGCGTTAAGGGGCCCATATAAACCTATAATCGAGTTGTTAACAAAACAGGAGTTATCAACGTTTATGTTGCCTCCAAAAGTCGTTAACCCGAAGGAGTTGTTGGTAAAGGCTGAGTTTCTAATGGTAACGTTTTCTGTCATTTCAAGTTGACTGCTCATAGTAGTGTTAGAAACCGCAAAACCGTCTAAAGTGAAGTTACCTGAGTAGAAGGATACTAGACCGGTGGAGGCGTTTGCGACGGTAGTTGAGGAAACAGTAAAGTTGCCTGATACTTCGGCAATCAAACTTATGTTGTTTTTATGGAATGCACTGCCTTGAACGGTGAATTGGTTGCAATATTCAAAAACACTACCAAAAATGCCGTTTTCCACTGAAAGGTTGCTGAGTGCCATTTTAGTGCTGTTAAAGTTAAAAACGCTGAACGAGTTGTCCGTGAAGTTCGAGTTGATGATTTCGTAGCTTGTAGAATGCGCCATCATCAAACCTAATGTGCTGTTTGAGACATCATTTTTCTGGAAGGAGAAGTCAGCAACGTTTCCAGCTAAGAATCCGATGCGTTCATTGTTTTTAAGTTCGCAACCCATGATTGCGAAGCTCTGTGAGTCGTTAACTAGGAAACCGGCGGGGTTGTTGTTGATTTTGCAGTTTTGGAACTCAAAATTGTTCGAGTAAGTGGCAATTATACCTGCTACTTTGCCGTTTAGGATGTTGCAGTTTTCGACTGTAAAGTAGCTGCAGTTTTTGGTAAACAAGTTAACTGCCAAATTTAGAGCAAAGTTGGTGTTTATGATATCAAAGTGGCTGGAGTCGTTGGCGAAGATGCCGGCTAAGTTAAGTGTTAAGGTGGAATTGGCTATGGTGAAGTTGTCTGTGAGGGCTTGTACGCCGACGAAGGCGTTTCTTACTTTTATATTCTGTAAGAGCACGTTTTGGCTGCCAGGGTTTATTCTCACACCGTTGTCGCCTTCGCTTCGGGACATATTAATTAGGACGTTTTGTCCATCCACGACAACGTCGCTGGCGTTTACTGCTAAGGCTATGCCAGTCCCGTTGTAGGCTGAGGTGACGCGGTAGTTGCCTGCCTCGGTGATTGTATAGGGCAGGGTTATGTCCGTCCACGTGTCAGCTTTTGCCGGAGCCAAAGTGCCTATTGTGGCTGTGGCGGTTAAGAGAAAGATTAAGAGGTAAACAAGGGTTTTTTTCTGGGTTAACATTTAGTGATACTCCTTTATCGATAGTTGTTCCTGCTAGGTAACGCTTGCTTGTTGGATATGCAACTATATAAAATGTTATCTGAAATACCGTGTAAGCCCTTGTGCGCAACGACAAAAACTCTGCAGTTCGCTCTTTTAGGTTAAGCTAAATATGACTAGCTATTTTACTTTCAAACATCATGTCTACCCTTTCTGCTCAAAAAATTTGGCAACTGACCCCCGCTGAACTCCAGAAACTACTTGACTTGGGACAGCTGCGCCCCACAACAAACACCATCCAGTTCTATGCGCCCAGTTTTAGCTACTACAAAACCCCCCATTTCCAAAGCCAAACAAACAGGTTCCCCTCAGTATCGGTGACTGGCAAAAGGTGTGCTCTAAAATGCAGGCACTGCGGCGGCGAAGTCCTTACAACTATGCACCCTGCAACCACGCCGGAGCACCTCTACGTGGTGGCAGCTAAACTCAAAGAGGCTGGCGCGGAAGGGGTGCTTGTGAGCGGCGGTTGTCTGCCTGACGGCTCAGTGCCCCTCGAAGGGTACACCGAAATTCTGAAGAGACTGAAAGAGGAGTTGGGGTTAACAGTTTTTGTGCACACAGGCATATTAAATGCCCAATCGGCGGATAAACTCAAAGAGGCAGAGGTTGACGCTGCTTTAATTGATGTGGTCGGGTCTGAAGCCACAATGCAGAGAATTTTTAACCTTGAAATGCATGTTCAAGACTACGCTAACTCCCTCAAAGCGTTATCTGCGGCTGAACTCAAAGTTGTGCCCCACGTTATTGTGGGATTAGACGACGGGAGTTTAGGCGGAGAGTTTGAGGCGTTAAAAATGATAGTGGAAAACGCTCAGCCCGCAGCCATCGTGATCATAGCGTTTATGCCCATACACGGCACCGAAATGGCAAACTCCAAATCACCCTTGCCCATCGACATCGCCAAAGTGGCCGCTTGCGCCCGCCAAATGTTCCCTGACACGCCTTTGGCGCTTGGATGCATGCGTCCAAAAGGCAAAACCAGACCCCAAACCGATATCTATGCACTCAAAGCAGGAGTAGACGCCATCGCTTACCCCTCCTCAGAAGCAATAGAATACGCCAAAACCACCGGTTTCCAAACGCTGTTTTCTCATAGCTGCTGCGCACAGATGTATCGAGATTTGAAGAAGTAAGAGCGGCGCTAAAGCTTTTAAGCGTAGACAACAACCAGTGTAACGTGTGAAACATGAAGAAAGCTCTTGCAAGCTTAACAGCTCTATTTTCCAGTTCAGCTTTAATAGCAGTAGCTAGCGCGCAGACGCCTGAACCTGGAAATTCCGCAGGCAACTTAGTAGGCGAGGCAATTGCAGTGGTCATAGTTGTAGCGGTTGTGGCGTTTCTTGTCTACGCTGGCTATAAAGTTGTCCGCAAATGGAGCAGAGGCGGCCCAGACTAACTTTTCTTAAACATTTTTGCCGAAACCGTCACCGCCCAAACTGAGATTACAAAGGCGGATATTATTTCGGGGATTGCAACGTTTGGCACATAGTAGATTGTGAACTGCAAAATCCACGGTAACGCAGCCGCCAACCCCAACGCAACTGAGAAGATGGCGAATTTTTTGTCCTGGTTAAGGTAGAAGGCGCTGGTTAAAATGAAGAAGGCTATGGGGGCTAAACTGAAAAACGCAACGGAAACAATGTAGTGGGTTGGGCGGAAGTGCTCGTTGAAGATGCCGATGCAGAGAAGAGCTATGCAGGCGCATGCGAACACGGCGGAGCCGACTTTGCCCACGGTGCGTTTTCCAAAAAAACTATACAACCCCGCTGCAAAGACCACGCCTAAAATGCCCGAGGCGGCTAACCCGACGTTGAATACTGTCATGGTTACGCCTTCGACGACGCCTAGGTCGCTTAACGCGTTTGTTACCCAGTTAAACGGGGGGTACGTCCCTATTGCAATCATGATGCATGTGAATGCAAACAGGGGGGTGGCGATGCCTGCTACGGCGCCGATTTTTCTAAGCGTAAACATAGAGGTTACTATGGCGGTTTATGTTTAAGAGTTTGCGTTTGGCACAAAGCGACGTAGCTGTGCAAGCGAGCGGAGTTTGTCTTTTTCCCCGATTTTTGCCTCTTCCACGGATTTTCTCAGGATTTCGATGGATTCATCCATGGCTTTGCGGTCTACGGGAAAGGGCACTCCGTCTTTGCCGCCGTATGCGAAACTGAATTTGACGGGGTCTTCCCAGCTTGGTTCTTCACCGTAAATTAATTCAGCCACAAGCGCTAACCCACGCACTGTTGCGGGCCCAACTCCTTTGATGCTTAGAAGCTCTTCGTAGTTGTCGGGTTGGAACTCATAGAGTCGGCTCAGTGTGTCCCAGTTGATGTTTCTGGGCATGTAAATCGAGGTTTGGGTTGAACGCCACGGGTCATCTGACGTCGAGAGCCAAGTTTGGAGGGAAGATTGATTTTGGGGTCGGCTAGCGGATTGGATTAGCGCAAAGAGTTTCTTTGGCGGTTCTTTTGAGAGGTCCACGGAGGCTCTGCGGCTTTGTAGGCTAGCTTTAGCCGTCATGTTAAGCGCCCTGTCGCGTTTGACGTTGCAGGCTACGCCATTTTTAGGTTCTTCCACAAAGCTTTGGGTGCCTTCGCTCAACCAGTGGTAGCGGCGTGCACTGCGCTCGGCGTCGCTTAGTCCCTGCTGGATAACCGCCCATTTCTGGTCTTGGGTTAGCAGGAAGGCGTGGTGGTAGAGTTGGTAGCCTGCCTGTACGGCGGTGTTATCGACTTTGGCTGTCATGCGGTTGGCGTACGCTAACTCATCGATTTTTTCTTGGCTGAACTCCCATTTTTCGCCGACGGTTTGTATATCTGTGGAAGTTTTTCGGCTGGTTTTTCCCTTGCCCCCGCACACCACGACGCCGTGCTCCTGCGGCGACAGTGCAGTCTTAAGCACACCTGTAACGACTGTGGTTACGCCGCTACTATGCCAGTCGTAAGCCAACACACAACCCAATGCCTGGAACCAGTAAGGGTCGCTTAATCGTCGGATGAACTCTGAAGTGCCATATTCGTCTACGATGATGCTTGCAATTTCCCTCGCTAACCCGCGCATACGTCCCGTAAGCCAGCTGGGAGCTTTGCCGCCGTGCAAAGGCAGAGTTGCGGTTCCAGTCCTGTGCATAGTCATCAGGTTTGGATGGCTATGTTTGGATTTATGGATTATTGCATCTAACCCGTCAAAAATTAAGGTATGGCAAGATGAGTCGCCGGCCCGAGTAACTCAGGGTTAAACCAAAAGCTATCGAAACGTTTCTAGATTTGCCAAGTGTAGTTTCTTTCAGACGGTTCTTGTATTGCCAACAACTAAAGAGAGAACAATAAAAAAGAAAAAGAAGCAGCAAAAAATCCTGCTTAGGTATGGTCATGTCTGCTGAGGTCTT
The DNA here is from genome assembly GCA_963716035.1 of uncultured archaeon. GTDB lineage: Archaea > Thermoproteota > Bathyarchaeia > Bathyarchaeales > Bathycorpusculaceae > Bathycorpusculum. The sequence goes on from OY970286.1 coordinate 1,612,365, forward strand.
CAGCTTTCTTGGTGAAGAAGTGGCGCACGACAAATTTGCGTGCTTCCTCAGCGAAGATAACCGCTAACGCTAACATTAACAGGTAGAGCCAATCGTAGATGCCTAACGCTGTGGTGCCGAATACGTCTTGCATCAACGGGACATACACAAGCACCGCCAAGATGCTGAGTTGTGCAATGATGCCCCACACGATCCACCGGTTCTTACCAAGACTAGTTCGGAAGATAGATTGCTTGCTGGTCCGACATGCCAATACGTTGCCTGCCTGCGCCACGACTATGCCTGCGAACATCATGGTGACTCCCTTGAGATAGGCTTGGCTAGGAGTTACTCCTGCAACACCGAATTGCCAGTCATTGGGTATAGGCATGCCAATATGCCAGCCAGCTGCAGCCCAAGCGTTTAAGCAACCAATCAGGGACATTGCTGCGATAATGCAGCCGATAAACACTGAGCGGAGCAGAACTCTGCGCGTAAACAGGCGCTCTTTGATGCTTCGCGGCGGCTCCTCCATGATGCCTGCTTCAGGTGGTTCACGGCTCAAAGCCAGAGAGGGAATAACGTCTATCGCTAAGTCGATTACTAAGACCTGCACTACTAGCAACGGTAGTGGAATGGCAAAAACGCTGGTGGAGAGCACCGCGAAAATCACGTAGGGAATGAGTTCTGCCCAGTTGTGAGCGAACACGTAAACGATGAATTTGCGAATGTTCTCGTAAATTGCTCGACCTGACTCCACTGCTCGGACGATAGAGGCGAAACTGTCGTTTAGCAGCACAATGTCAGCGGCTTCGCGGGCTACATCGGTGCCAGAAGCACCCATGGCAACGCCAATGTCAGCTTCTTTGAGGGAGGGAGCATCGTTTGCGCCGTCGCCTGTAACTGCTACGACTTCCCCGCTTTTCTTAAGCACGGTGACTATGCGCAGTTTCTGCTCGGGTGAGACACGGGCGAAGATCACGTCGCCTTTCTTAACTTCGTCCACGATAGCTTTGTCGTTTAGGTCTTCTAAGTCGACGCCTCTGATAACTTGGCAGCATTCTCTGGAAACGATGCCGACTTCTTTTGCGATGGCTTCGGCGGTTGGACCGTAGTCGCCTGTTATGATGACAGTTTTGATGCCTGCTTCTTTTGCTTTTGCAACTGCGTCTTTAACCTCCATTCTTGGGGGATCGCGCATGCCTGCTAAACCTACGAATATAAGGTCTTTTTCTAGGTCACCTTTCTTGTCGTATTGGCTCTTGGGAATTTCGTTGTATGCCATGGCGATGACCCGTAAGCCTTCACTGGCGAATTCGTGAATGCGTGCTTCAACCCAGTCAAAGTTTTCTTTGGTCAGCTCTTCGATTTTGCCGTCAACGTAGATTCTGTTGCATAAATCCAGCAGAATTCTTGGAGCACCTTTCGTATAAACAACCATTTTGTCAGCCATTTCATGTATGGTGCTCATGCGTTTGCGTTCATAGCTAAAGGGCAATATGTGAACGGTGGGTTTACTCTCAATTATATCCTCGATAACTTGTCCCCATTTTAGGGCTGCAACATAGAGTGCGCCGTCTGTGGGGTCGCCTATGACGCTCCAGTTTTTGTTCTGATCGTCTGGAGGCTCAACTTTTGAGCCGTTGCATAGCGAAGAGATTTCGAGTAGTTTATCGAGGGATTGTTTGTCTTTTTCTTCCATCGGTTGACCGTTGATCGTGAAGTCTCCTACTGGCATGTAGCCTAAACCGGAAACTTCGATTACTTTGTCTTTGACCCAAAGTTTGTTAACAGTCATCTCGCCTTTTGTGATGGTGCCTGTTTTGTCTGTGCAGATAACCGTTACGCTGCCCAACGTTTGTACTGCGGAGAGGCGCTTTACGAGTACGTTCTGTTTAACCATCTTGAGCACGTTGATGGCGAGGGCGCTTGAAACGGTGACTTGTAATCCTTCGGGTACGCAGGCAACCATAACGCCTATCATGAATAGGAAGCTTGTTCCTGTGGGTACTTTGAGGAATAGGTAACTTGCTGTAAAGAAAGCGATGCCTACAATGACGGCTATGATGAAGTCGGTTTTTGCCATTGCGCCGATTTCTTTTTGCAGGGGACTGTCTTCGGCTTGAATGGTCTGCGTTAAGGTGGCGATTCTGCCGAACTGTGTGCCCATGCCGGTGGCGTAGGCAACTGCATTGCCCTGTCCTTTGGCGACGCTGGTGCTCATGAAAACCAGGTTTGGAGAATAGAGGTAGGCTTTCTCGACGGTTGTCATGGTTTCTGCAATGCGGGGCTGCGGTTCAGACTCACCTGTTAGGGGTACGTTGTTTGTCCATAAATCAAATGCTTCGATTAAGCGGGCGTCCGCAGGGACACGGTCGCCTTCTTCGAGGTGTATGATGTCGCCGGGGACGATTTCGCTAACTGAGATTTTTGTTAATTCGCCGTCGCGAATAACTTTGGCATATTCAGGCATCCAGCTTTTGAGCGTTGCCATAGCTTTTTCTGCCCGACTTTCTTGGAACAAGCTAACAAAAATGTTGACGAAGACGACGGCTAAAATGATGAAGCCCAACGAAGGGTTGTCGCTTAAGAACGACAGGATCGCCGCGAACATCAAGAGAATGCCGAATAGGTCGCGGAGGTGTTTTATGAATTTGCTGATTAAGGGGAGTTGTCTGCGTTCGGAGAGTTTGTTTTGTCCATATTTCTTGAGGCGGAGCTTTGCTTCTTGATCGCTCAGTCCTTCTGGTGAAGTTTGCAGGTCCTCAAAAATCTTTTCAACAGGCATAGACGCTGCTTTTTCCAAATTTTTCTCGCCAAACCCCTTTTAGAAGCCTTTATCGGAAGCTCGAGCATTAGATGTAGTCAGCTGATAAATTGCAGAAGCCGTTGACCCATGAATTGATGCTGAAAGCAATTGTTGCATTTGAATCCTCAGCGTTTTTCCGTGTCACTTTTTAAGAGTTATTTCAGGGTTAATGGCTGATGTTGCATTTAAAGTGTTCGGACATAATGCAATTTTTAACAGTTCATTAGCAGACGCGCAAAATGTATTATATGCAAAGCTGTGTCGATTCATACTGGTGTTTTTCTCCCTTAAGTTTTGGTTTTCTTTGTCTATAAGAAAAACGAACCTCTTTTATTCCTTTTTGCGAACTGTGCTTAACTGGTTTTGCAAAGTTAAGCCAATCGCTTCTCTGCTTACAAAACAACTGATCGCCTCCCAAAAAACTGTTTTTCGAGTAAACATCTGTCTTTGAAGGAGGTTTAAGCATAAGTTTCGCAGGGGTTTTATCTCTATTGTTTCAAAAGAACATGCCATAAAGTTAATAGGCTACAAACTCAATTTCCCTGTAGCTTACCAATTTAAGAGATTAGAAGTAATGCTTCAAATAATCAAAAGTCAAGCATTTCAAGGTAAACTTTCATACAAAATGGAGAAAAATTAGTTATGGCGCGATATAGACAAACAGATGAAATCGTTAAACTGATGAATAACCCGACCATCATCCGCAACACCAGCATAATCGCCCACGTTGACCACGGAAAAACCACCCTCTCAGACAGCTTGCTTGCACACGCAGGCATCATTAGTACTCAAACCGCCGGACAGAAACTATTTTTGGACAGTTGGGACCTTGAGCAGAAACGTCAAATGACCGTTTTCGCCTCCAACGTCAGCCTAGTCCACACCTACAACAACCAAGATTACCTCATCAACCTCATCGACACCCCAGGCCACATTGACTTCTCAGGTGCAGTCACCAGAAGCCTAAGAGCCGTTGACGGCGCACTCGTCGTAGTCGACGCAGTGGAAGGACCAATGACCCAAACCGAAACCGTTCTTATGCAAGCGTTGCGTGAACGTGTCAAGCCACTTTTATTCATCAACAAAGTTGACCGATTAATCAAAGAAATCAAGTTGACCCCCGCAGAAATTCAGAAGAAATTCGCAAAGATTCTGCTAAGAGTCAACACCTTAATCGAGAAGTATGCTCCAGCGGAACACAAACAGGACTGGCAAGTTAGAATCGAAGACAGCCGCGTCGCCTTCGGTTCCGCCCTACACAAGTGGGGCTTAAACCTTGACCACATGAAACTTAAAAAAATCAGCTTCCAAGACATTATCGATGCATACAGCGGTGACCCAACAGACGTTGGCAGAAAAGTAGACGAACTCAGCAAAAAAGCACCACTGCCAGAACCAATCCTCGACATGTTCTGCCAGCACCTGCCAAACCCGTATCAAGCTCAACCATACCGTCAACCACAGATTTGGCCAGGTGACGTCAACAGCGCAGTTGGCATAGGCATGGCAAAAGTTGATCCCAACGCACCATTACTAATGTGCATCTCAACCATTGAAGTGGACCCACACAGTGGCACAGTGGCCATCGGCAGAATCTTTAGCGGCGCCATCACCAAAGGCAAAGAAGTCCAGCTAGTCAGTGCCAACCAAAAAGGCACCATCCAGCAGGTCTTCATGTCAATGGCAACCGACCGTGTCTTCGTTGACCGCGTGCCAGCAGGTAACATCGGCGCGATCAGCGGTTTACCCGCCCTACACGTCGGTGAAACAGTCGGCGAAGCAGGCATAGAAATCCACAGCTTTGAAGGCTTACAATACGTGTCCGACCCAGTCGTTACCGTAGCAGTTGAACCAGAAGATGTCAAAGACCTACCATTATTCGATAAAGTAATGCACAAACTCACCACCGAAGACCCTAACCTGCACTTCACCATGAACAAAGAATCCGGCGAGTTCCTGCTCAGCGGCATGGGCGAGTTGCACCTTGAAATCACCGCTTACCGAATGCAAGAAGCAGGTCTCAAAGTTAAACTATCTAAGCCCATCGTCATCTTTAGAGAAACTATCAGCCACAACTACACGGGTCCAGCAGTTATGGGTAAAAGCCCGAACAAACACAACAAACTCTGGATAACCATCGAGAAACTCAGCGACGACGTCATCGAAGCCATAAAATCAGAGAAAATCAATGACATGCAAAGCAAAGATGAACGCACAAAGACGTTGCGTGCAATGGGTTGGGATCCAGACGATGCTAAAGGCGCTGTGGCAGTTGAAGAAAACTGTATCCTGTGCAACCGTATCCGGGGACGTCAATACGTGGAAGAAATCCTCGATCACATAAAATCAGGGTTCAGAGAAGCAGTCCACACTTCACCCTTAGCTAAAGAGCCGGCTTACGGCCTAAAAATTAACTTAGAAGACATTACCCTCCACGAGGACCCAGTCCACCGCGGCCCCGCACAAGCTATTCCAATGACTTGGAGACCAATCTACTGTTGCATATTGCTAAGCGACCCCAAATTACTTGAGCCATTGATGAGCTTCGAATGCAAAGTTCCCAGCGAATACGTCAGCGCCGTCATTACAATGTTAAACAAACGCCGAGGAAAAATCCTTGACATGCCCTCAGAAGAAGACATAATCACTGTTAAAGCTGAGATGCCAGTTTCCGAGAGCTTCGGTATAGCCGACGAACTGCGTGGCTCAACTTCAGGCAGAGCTTTCTGGGCTACACAGTTTAGCAGATGGGCATATGTGCCTGAACAGATGCAGGCTGACACAGTCAAAAAGATTAGAGAACGCAGAGGCTTGAATCCGATTCCGCCAAAGCCAGAAGAATATTTCGAGAACGAGTAATCAAAACTCTTCTCTTTCCTTTTTGTTTTTTTAGAGTTTTTTACTGTATCGTTTTTTGTTGTTAGTTGTTGCTGTGGACCTCTCTTTTTTCAACAACAACCAGCAGGCGTAGTAGGTGCATCTGTTTTGTTGTCTGCGTTTGAGGCGCATTGCTAACTGGTTGGGCTGTTTCTGCAAGCAGACTGAAACACTAAAAAAATGGTTGTGAAAAAAAAGCAGATAGCTTAAACTATCTTAGAATTGCTCTGATATCGGGCTGCTTGTAACGGCGAGGTACAGGTTGTTGCCATCGAAAACCATTAGCACGGTTGGGTGCTGCGCGTTTGTAAAGGTAACGATGAAGTCGCCTGCTTGGTCGGTTGTGGTTGTCGTGTAGACTATGCTGTTGTCGGTTGAGTCTACAATGGAGATTGTTACGCCGGCTACGCCTTGCTCTGTGTTTGTGTTGATTAATGTGCCGTTTGCTGTGTAAACTCGGTAGTGGATGTCGGCGTCGTAGTGGCTTGTTAGGGCTGCGTTCTGGAATTCTGTTGTGATGGGGCTTGGTGTTGGGGTAGGTGTCGGTGTAGGAGTTGGGGTTGGCGTAGAGGTAGGGGTAGGACTTGGGCTTGGTGTTGGTGTTGGCGCCGCAGTCGGGTTGGCAGTTGGGTTTGCTGTGCGTGTCGGCAACGGCGTTGGAGTGGCCGCTGGTGGATCCGTTGGAGTTGCCACCGGTGAAGCGGTTGGAGTCACTGTCGGAGTTACTGTTGGGGTTGAATCCACGATGGGTCTATCACTATTCGTGGTCACAACAACTGCGCTACTTACAATTGCAACAGTAGCCATTACCCCGATAAGCAAGGCTAATTTTGAATTTGAACGCATGCTCATGTATTTTACCTCTAAGTCATTTGCATTATCTTAATTATCGCCAAAACTCTGGATAAATAGCCTGTTACATACCAATACAGAACACAAATCAATAGTTAAACAACAAAAAAGTATACCCGCAAACTGCGGATCAACATATTACCAAAAAGCGGATTAAGCAACCCCGCTGTCAAATAGCATTTTTTGGTTATACTTTTCTCCTAACATCATCTTACCTAGAGGCTTGGCTTGGGCGTCTTTTTTTCAGCTATGCATCTGCGACAGTTTTCTTTGTTGTTGTGGCGGGTTGTACAAGCTGAGCAGGCTGTTTACGTTTGGGTTTACGGAACGGTTGTTTGGATGATTGGTTTTGAGATGTATCCCGTTGCATAAGCATATGTCGGTTGTTCATTTGCGCCGACGGGAAACACGTATGTCTCGCCAGGCTGAAGAAGGCAATCGGGCAACGCAGGCCAACTGTTCATGTGGGTGCCCATGCTTGGGGTTTGCCCCACCAGTTTGACGCTGTTAACTGGGAAAGTGCAGTTGTTGTATACTGTCACGTTGAAGTAGCGGACGCCGAGCACGCCTATGTCGGCTGCTAAGGCATAATTGGCGGCTCCGATTTCCCATGAATATTTATGGTACCATTGGAGAAAGTTTGGGTTGTCATTTCTATACACATATCCCTGCCTCTCGGGACTGTAGTATTGATGTAGGTGTCGTCGTCGATGTTTACAGGGCTGTAGTCTACAATTTGTAAATAAACCTCCAGCGGCGGGATGGTTAACGATTGACCGTTGATCACGTCGCCTAAACTATTTTGGGAAAGGTAAACTGTGAGGTTGTGAGAGTTCAATCGGAAGCTGTCTTGGCATGCGAAAAACAAGTTAACAGTAAGGTTCTGTTTAGGTCCGATGTTGATTGTCGCTATAGGGGTCTGAAGTTTTTTAATGCAGTAGCGGTTTGCACGCTTTTCAGAAAAGAATTCGGTGCATTGAGGGTAACGTTGGAGTCCCACAGCCTCAGAGCCAAACCGTTTACAGATGCTCCGTCAATTTGGAGCGCTAAGGTGAGGTTACTGTAGGCGTGGCTTGCGGGGTTAACAAGAACAATATTTCCCTCTGTGTAATTAGTGCCGTAGGTTCCGCGAATATAGCTTGCAACGTATGGCCTGCTTTGAACCTCGCTTGATAGTGGGCTGTTAGGGGTTGCAGCCATCAAGATTGCTGTCAAAACGACGCAGAGAACGATTACTGCGGTAGTGGTAACGGTTTTTTCGTAATCTTCACTTCTGAAAATAGTATTATGCCTTCTGATGTAAAGTTTACTCGGCACCAAAGCGGGCTGCAAAGACGCCCAGCGCTAAATCACCATGCGCAAAAAAAAAATTCTGCTGAATTACATTTTGGGGTAAGGCTTATCTAGAGAAGCATCTTAATCCCTTAATGGTCTGTTTATGAACGTGGTTGGAGTATCTTGTAGCCCAAGAAAAAGCGGCACCGAATACGCACTTGAAAAAGCCCTTGAAACGCTCAAAGAAAAAGGACACGAAACGCAGCTTTGGACAGTTCGCAACAAATGGATGGAGTACTGTATCCACTGCGATTTCTGCTTGACTAACAAAGTCTGCACCTTCCAAGACGACCTCGAAGGTCTATACGCCCTAATGGCTAAAGCACAAGGCATCATTTTCGCTACGCCTGTTTACAACGGAGGCGTAAGCGCACAAGCAAAAACCGTCATGGATCGCACTCGATCGCTTGTAGCTGCTGACAAGAATTTTTTCAAAGGCAAAATCGGCATGGGTATAACTACAGGCGGCGACCGAGCCGGCGGACAGGAGCTGGCGATGCTTCAGATTCACACGTTTTTCCTCATTAACGGCATGATACCCGTTGGAGGCGGACCTTTTGGCGCGAACCTCGGAGCGAATTTGTGGAGCAAAGACACTCTTGAAGGCTTAAAAGCCGACGAAGAGGGTTTTCGAAGCCTCAAAAAAACCGTGAAACGCTTCGACGAATACATGAACTATTACTGCAAAAAACCACAGTAACTGGTGAATTATATGAGTGAAGTTGTTAAAGTTAAGAAGCCGAAAATCGCTTGGGGCATAACAGGCGCAGGCGACAAAATCGAAGAAATCGTCACCATGATGAAGCAACTTAAAGACGAGTTGGCGGACAAAGTCGAGTTCGACGTTTGCATCTCCAAAAACGCCGAAACTATGCTAAAATTCTACCGTCTCGACGAAGAAATCAAAAAAACATTCCCCAAAACCTACATCGAAGTCAACAGCAACAGCCCGTTTTTAGCCGGAACCATCCAGAGCGGCAGATACGAGTTCCTCTTAATCATGCCCGCCTCATCCAACACTGTGGCAAAAATCGTTAACAGCATAAGCGACACGCTGATCACCAACACCGCACTTATGGCGCTCAAAGCGTTTGTGCAGGTGTGGATTATGCCGGTGGACTTCAAAGAAAGCATCATCTACACCAAGCTGCCGAATGGAAAAGACCTCAAGTTGCGCGTACGCAAAGAAGAGGCAGAGCAGGTACGCAAGTTAATGGCGACTGAGGACGTGCGCGTCTTTGAGAACCCTGCAAAGGTTAAAGAGGCACTGCTGGAGTGGGCAAAAAACCTCCCAGTCTAATTGCTCAACAAGTCAAAGCCTGCTTCTTAGCCAAAACCTCCTCTTTCGTTTTTTAGCCGGCCTTTTTAGAGGGAGCAAACCCGTTTATAAATAAAGAAGAGGAGCGCATAAGGCGCTTGAGGTTTAGTCGCTTGGCTGTTTTTTGTTTTTCTTGCCCAACATCAACTTGGCGGTAAGGATTTTCTCAGTGGCAAAAAGGCGGCTTGCGATGTACATAATGACGACGGTAAATGCAGCGACGTAGACGATTCCTAAGATGACGGTTAGATAGTCGCCTGTAACGACGGCTTTGGATGCAATAATAGGTTGGCTGTAGGGTATGGCATAGAACACGGCTTGAAGCACTGTGGGCAGGGAATGGAGGTCGATGTAGATAAGTGCCATGGCGGGTAGGAAAATCAATGGGTAAACGTAGCCGACTAGTGCTTGGGCCCCGCGGACGTTTTCGCTAAACGCCGACATAACCACCGCTAAGGCAAGCGCAGAAAGCAAAGTAAAGAAGAGGCTAACCCCTAGAAGTGCGTAGCCGCCGGCGGAGGGCACTAAACCCAATGACACCAAGTCAATGTTTGTGCCAACGCTGCTCACTATGCCTGTGGAGATAGAGCCAAGCATGTAGTTGTAGCCGACTAACACCGTGACTGCGGCGACGCCCGCCACAATGATGGTGCTGGAGACTTTACCCATGAGAATGGCGAAGCGGTCCACCGGTACTGTCAATAGCGTCTCGAGGGTTTTTTCCTCTTTCTCCATAGCGACGCTGGTGGCGGCAATCTGCATAGCATAAGTTAACATAATCATAATTGTAATGGGCAACGCAATAGATTGCGACAGCATCAATCCACCCAGAACGCTTGAGTCTACGCCTTGCTGGATTTCGCCTTTGATGATGCTTGACTGTGATGTTTGGACTAGGTCGGGTGCGACGGCGCGGTTAAAGCCACTGACTAAGCCGGTGATAGCTGAGCTGCCGACTCCGCTGAAGATGCCTCCGCCTGCGTTGAAGACGCCGTAGACTTCGACTGTGCCAGTTAGGTTGTAGTTGCCTTGAGTGTGGGCTGTTAAGTTGGCGTCGAAGCCCGGTGGAATCAAAACGAAGGTGGTGCTATTATACTGAGCCAAGAGACCGTCGTCGACTATTTGCTGCGGTGTAGTGTTGTTTAGGACCACTATGTTCATGCCGTAGCTTAGGTAGGTGATGAAGTTGTTATCCCAAGTGCCTGAAGAGTCGTTGTTGACTACTATTAGGTTGGATTTGAGCGCCTCGTTCTGCGCTGTTTCCACGGCGTAACCCATAACTAACCCCAGAACGGGGAACATAATCAGCGGCAAAACAATCATGCCGATGAGGATTTTGGGGTCACGCATAAGCTCTTTGAGTTCTTTAACAAGGATGGTTGTGAAGCCTTTAAGCAACGCCGACCACCTTCATGAAAACCTCTTCCAAGTTTTCACATTTATATTGAGCTTTGAGTTGCTTGGGTTCGCCTTCCACGACGAGGGCGCCCTTGTTTATGAGTGCGACTCGGTTGCAGAGGTATTCGACTTCGAGCATATTGTGGCTGCTAAGCATGACTGTAACCCCGTGTTCTTTAACGTAGCTTTTCACAATTTCGCGGACATGGTAGGCGTGCATGACGTCTAAGCCGCTTGCAGGTTCATCGAGCACAGCGAGTTTGGGGCGAGTCATAAGTGCGCGGGCTACGAGTAGTCGGCGTTTCATGCCTTTACTGTAGGTTTTAGCTTTATCCTTGAGGCGGTCGCCAAGTCCGCAGATTTCGGCTGCTTCAGCGACGATGTCTTTGGTGTTTACGCCGTTTTTGGCTTGAAGTTTCGCCATGAAGTTGAGGTATTCCCAGCCTGTCAGGTTTGGGTAGGCGCCTGACTCCTCGGGCAAGTAGGTGATGATTTCGCGGGTTTTCTCAGGCTGTCTCACTGCGTCGAAGTCGAAGATGTGTATGTCTCCCGATGTCGGCTTGATTAAGGTACACACCATGCGGATTGTGGTTGTTTTTCCTGCGCCGTTAGGCCCGATTAACCCAAAGATTTCGCCGGGGTTAATGTGGAAGCTAATACCATCGAGCGCTCGAACTTGCCCGAACTGTTTAGTTAACATGGAGGCGTCTACTGCATACGTCAAAGGGTTCCCTCTCTTGCCCCTTCCAATCTGCTGAAAAGTTATTTTAAATTTTGGTTGGCGAGCGCCTGACTAATTATAAATATAGGTTGAAACTTTATTAAATTGGGCGCTTGGTTGTTCAAAAAAATGTTGTTCGCCAAACTGGTGTTGGCCGTTCTCCAGATTGGAATTGCTGTTTCGGCTTTAGCCATCGCAATTCTGTTAAACTTTAATTTGCTAAATTTGCAAGCATCTAATGCAGCTGGAGCCTCAAACTTTTACGTAGCTTTTTTTATCGTATTTGGAGTAGTTTTCATAATAAGTGGTCTTTTCTTAGTTTATGATTGGCAAGAATCTAAGCTAAAGAGGGAAATCGATGAAGCGCAGTAAGGGACTTGGTTTATTTGACGTTGTTATCAACGGACTTAGTGGTGCAATTGGCGTTGAAATTTTTGTTTTGCTCAACTACGCTTATTTCCATCTTGCCGGTTCCGCAGTGCTGATAGCGCTGGCCTTCGCCGGTGCAATCAACATACTAATAATGTTAAGCTATGCCGAGTTAAGTTCAGCGATGCCGCTGGTTGGAGGCGAATACACCTACATCAAAAGTGCTTTCGGCGGCTACATTGGGTTTATTTTTGGATGTTTCAGATGGCTTGCCGCAATTTTTGCTGGCGCATTAGCTGCCGTTGCTTTTGTTTTACAATTTGCATATCTTTTTTCAGCTATTTCACCCCAAATACAAACTGCAATTCTAAACCAATCATGGATTGTTTTCATAATACTCGTAGCCATCATGGGATTTTTAGAAGTGCGAGGCTCAAAAAAGGCAGGAGAATTCATAGTTATCGCCTTTATCCTGTTATTCGTCGGTTTCATAATTGGCGGCTTCTTCCGTGGCATTAACCAGGTTAACCTCTTTGCAACTCCGCTGCCTTCAGGTGCGTCAGGTATTTTCGCCGCAATTGTTTACGTTTTCCCAATGTTTATCGGCACAAAAGCCTTAATTGCGGGTGCTTCAACCTCGGATAAACCCAAAAAGAACATACCCCGCGCACTAATAATTTCATCTATTGTACTAATTCCGCTCTACTTGTTTTTGGCATTGGTAGCAATCGGGACCGTCAGCCCATCAGAAACACTACAACAAATTCCAATACTGAATTTAGCCGCAAACGACATTTTCGGCGGATATGGCAGCATAATATTTGCATTAGCCGGCATGGTGGCCTGTCTTTCAACTTTGGGCACAGCTCTCTCAGTTCAATCCAGCGTCGTCAGAGGAATGAGTAGAGATGGGTACTTCCCGAAAATTCTCCAATCAATCCACAAACGTTTCGGCACATTCTATATTGCAGCAATTCTCGGCACAGTGCTAATTTTAGTTTTAAGTATTTTCGGAGCTATTCCGTTTCTCGGTTATGCGGCCAGCTTTGGGTCGCTCCTAGTTTTCGCGCTTGTTAACCTGTCACTAATTAGGCTTAGAAAAACCCAACCATACATGGACCGCCCCTTCAAAACCCCGCTATATCCAATAACGCCAATTTTGGGCGTAATATTATCTTTGACTATGCTCTTTGTACCTGTTCTCTTAGGGGACGGTAACGCTGCAGATGCTTTAACGTCAGGATTATTGCTCACAGCTATGGTCGTGGCGTCTTATTTTTTGAGAATGACTGGACGATACCGTGTGCAGATAGCGTTAGGCGGAATCGGCATTGGAGTAGGAATCTTTGTGCTTACTTTTGGGCTTTTAGGCTTGTTTAGCCTTGCCCCGCCTATTGTTCCATTTGTTCCTGGTTATATTCAATTAATAATAGGCGTTGTTTTAATCGTAGTTGGCATTTTCAACATTAACGTTCATGACGACAAAAGGAAAAAACCCCTGAAAAAGGAAAACAAATTGAATTCAGCGAAATCTATGTAATGTTTTGCAAAAAAGCTGCATATTGCTCATCTGATATCCAGCCGTCTGTTTTCAGAATGCTCAATCCATTCTGTATTTTCTTTCGCTCATCCACAGATTTCAAAATGTTCTGTTTGTCGCAAGCACCTGCAACTTCATGTCGAAATCCTACGTTTTGGTCTAATAATTGCATGAATTTGTTTAGGACTGAGGTTATTTCTTGGGAACGTGGTTCCAGAAGTTGGGTGATTTTGTTTCGTCCCAAGGTTTTTATTTTAAACGAAATATCTAGGGTATTTACTTTTGAAGGCGCAATATAGCTGAATCGTTTATCATTTTGAACCATGTAACTGATTAAATAAAATGGCATGTAAACTAGTTGTAACGGTAGTTTTTCGCCTTTTATCCCAAAAACGTCAAAAGCGTTAATCGTTCTTTCAACTAATCGGCTCAAATAATCGATATCGCCTGTAATTTTCGATGCATATTCCTCTAGTTTTTCCATTTCTTCTTGCCGAATTTTCTTTTCAGCGTCTCGAACTGCCATTAATTCATTTAGCTCTTTTGATGCATCCACTATTTTGGCTTCATTTTTTTGTTGAAGCTGGAAAATCTGCTCCTTTTTGTTGTCTTCTATTTTTTGGATTTTTTCTTTTAAAACTTTAATTTGAAAATTTAAACTCGGGATTTTTTCTTTAAATTTGCTTTTTTTAGTTTTAAATTTTTGTTCGGTTTCTTCATCTTTGTTGATCTGAGCGTTTTTGATGTCAACTTCGGTTTGATTGATTTCTTGGTTAAGATCATCTAATGCCTTTTGGAGACTGATTCCTTCTTTATGGAAGCCTAAAATTTCCTTTTCAAGTTTTTCACAGACTTCGGTTACGCTGTCTGAATAGCCTTTATTTAACCGCGCTTTTTGCTCATCAAATTTTGCCGTAGCTTGCTTTATTTTTCCACCATACTTGTTATCTATTAAGGTTATTTCTTCGCGTAATGAGCTAACGAATTCTTGGGTTTTGGTGTTAATTTGTTTTATTGTGTCGCTTAAGTCTTCAAGTTCGAATCTAAACTTGTTTTGAGCGTCTTGCAGTTCAGTTATTTTTTTTGTGATTTCTTGTTCTTTAAGTGCTGTGGAAATTAGCACGCTGTCTAAGACTTGGTTTTGGCTGTTTGATTCTTTAATGTATTCAAAAAATATTTTATCAAAATCTAAATTAGTTATTAGCCCTTCGATAGGTAATGTTTTATCTCCATTTGCTTGTTGAAAGTAACCCAAATTATTAGCTAAAAAAGTAGAAAAAATTTGTCGAGTGGAAGAACGTTCTCTTAGGTTACTTTTGAAAGATTCACTTGAGGGATATGTTGGATAACCGACTACGTGGGACCATATGTTTAATCCATCCAAGATGATGTTTTGGTCTCCAAAGGAGACAATCCAGAATGGATAATAAACTTTGCAAATGAATAAAATTTTCTCGGGGGATTTTTTCCTAAGAAAACCACCTCCTTTTGCTCTGTTTAATTCTGATAAGCAGAAAATTGTGGCTTTTTCAGTTTCCTCGCTTACGGTGCCTCCGTCATCTGAGGCATAAACTGCGAAAGGTAATAGGTTTTTTTGTGGTATACTCTGCAAGATGACAACTCATTGTCTGAATATTAACTTGTTAAGCGGAAGAATTTAAGATTTGCTAGCACAAGGTTGTTTGATAAACAAAAATCATTTAACTATTAACGGTCAATGTGTTACTTGCTTGGAGGGAGCTTGTTGGGCTCTGAGGAAGAAAAAAAGGAAGTTATTGTTAAAGCGCCTTCGAAATCTGTTTTTTCGGAACAGGAAAAAGCTGAAAAAGCAGCCGTGAAAGCTCTTGAAGAGGAACGATACAATGTACTTTCGATTAGCAAAACGGTTGGTCAATATTTCGGCCTGTCATCAATAATTATTGGCGTTTTGCTACTTTTGACTCTAGCTTATACTGAAATTGTTAATCAAAGCACAGCGGCGCTGTTCTCTAACGGTTTCTCCGTTGCTTTACTTGGAATTTTGGTTGCAGCTGGTTTAATCAGCATTTTTGTCGGTTTTCTTCTCATTGCCGGCGAATGAGAGCGTAATTTTTTTGCTCCCCAAAAACAATACCAGCCCGCCGACGATTTCTAAGGCTGCCGCAAGTGATAATGCAATAAGCCCATTTGCGCCCTCAAAAACATAAGAAAGATTTGCCCCATTTGTAGCGACTAATACTGTGCCTGCAAGAATAATGACTCCCGTAAATGCCAGGAATCCGCCTAATGCAATTTTTAGTCTTTGACCAATAGAGAAGACTGTCATTTTGGTCGAATGACTTAAAGGATGAAAGTTGAAAATAAATCTTTGGTAATAGCTAAATTGCTTTAGTGCCCTGATACGGGCACCTTCGAAGCACCCTGATTTCGTTTGCTATTAGCGGTTAGTTTAGAATTTGGGTGTCGTATTAAACCAAAATGGCTCTGCCACCCCGTTTAGCCTGTTGATGGTGGCGACGATAAGCGAGGTAACCGCTGAACAAAACGAAAACTCCAGTGGGAGCAACCTGCGCAAGCATCCATGGATCTAACATAGCCTCCCCTTTTCTGGGCGATGACTTATTTGTTTTTCGCAGGTTTCGCCGTAAAATCGCCTGATTAATCCGCGAAACTCGGTAGTATTGTAGGGCTGGTTTTGGTTTTTGTTTTTTTCAGTAGTTGAAAGGTAACCGCTGCTACTATATCATCTCCCAAAGTTCAACGCAGAACAACCCCGTTTTGGCGTAGACTTTTGGGGCTTATCGCAAACTGGTTGTGGGTTGTATATGCCGACTGCAAAAAACAAGAAAATAATGAACCCCAAAAACGGGGTAGACAAGGGTTAGTGTCCGTTGGTTTCGGGCAAAATCTTGTGGATACGCAGGATCTTTTTAAATTCATCCTCTTTTAGGGAGGCGCGGCGTCCGTTGGCGTAGAGGTCTTTGATGGTTTCCAGCACTGTGGCGACGGTTTTGTCATCCGGTTCGTTGCCTGAGAGTTCGGTAATTTTGTGTTTCACGATGCCCTTGCCAGACTGTTTGCCTACTGTTAGGCGTCGGGTGTTGCCGACCAGCTCTGGCGGGTATGGTTCATACGTCCAGGGGTCGTTTAGGACGCCGTGGGTGTGGATGCCGCTTTCGTGTGCAAAGCCATAGTCGCCAACAATTGCCTTGTTAGGTGGGACAACGAAGCCGGTTGCTTTGCCGATGAAGTCTGCGGTGGCTTTAAGCTCTGTAAGTTTGCCCTCATAGCGCGTGTCGCCTCGTTGCAGGTAGAGGTTGAGCATGATTTTTTCTGTTTCAGCGTTGCCTGCACGTTCGCCTATGCCTAGGAAGGTTGTGCTGGCGTAGACTTGGTCGTAGATGCCGTCGGCTGCTCGTATGGCTGCCATGGTGTTGCCGACTGCGTTTCCAAAGTCGTCGTGGGCGTGAATTTCGATAGTTGGGATTTTTGTTTCTTTTTTGATGGCTACGACTTTTGCTGGGATGCCGTTTGGCAGAGGCGCGTCTGTGTCGGGTAAGCCGATGCCTACTGTGTCGCATATGCGGTAGCATTCGGCGCCTGCGTCCGCGATGGCGTTAATGAATTTGCGTTCAAACGCCCAGTCTGCTCGGGTGCTGTCTTCGCCATGGACGAAAGTGCGGAGTCCGCAGGTTTTGGCAGCGTACTCTGTGACGTCTACGACGTTTTGGAGAATTTGGTCGTAGGTTCTCTCTGGCCATTTGGCGTTGAAGTGGATGAACGAGACAGGGTGGGAAATACCGACTTCTTTAAATCCGCAGGCTACAGCGGAGTCGATATCTTCTTTGACGGCTCGGCACCAGCCGGCGACGCGCATGTCGTGTTTTTGATTTAGGATGAGTTTGGCTGCGCGTTTGTCGGGTTCTTGGTAGTGGAACATTTCGATGCGTCCTACTCCGATGTCTGAGAGGAGCTGGGCGATTTTGGCGGCGTCTTTGGGTGCTGCGGCTAAGCCGGGCATTTGGATGCCGTCTCGAAGGGTGGTGTCGTCAATTATTGCTTGGGTTTTTAGGGGGGGCATTTTAAAGAAGAAATCTTTTATGTCCATTTTTTGCGCTTCTCTGTCCCGTTTTTGCGTTTCATCTAACGCATTGTGGAACGTAAAATTTACTTATTCAAGATGTTGATAAATGTTTCTGGATGTTTACTGTATGTTTGTCCAATAACTTGCAAGACTTAATTGGAGTATACATTTACATAAAATAATTAAAAACTTTACACATCGACATGGACAAATGTGAAGTAAACGCTTAGAAACCGCTGTGAAGCGCCTTAAGCGTGCCCGAAACGGCCAAAACATGCAACGATGCCGCCACACCAGCCACAGACACCACCGAAGCCAACGACGCCCTAAGCTGAGGCAAACATGCCAAAACCACCCGGAACACCGCAACCTTGCGTTCCGCATTGAAATAAATCAGAACCAAACCAGACTGGCTCGCACCCACTTCCCCATAGAGTCGAGTAAGAGAAAGCCAAACAGCATCAACCAGCTCTCGCTCGCCGGGCACGCCCACACTGTCTAATTCAACGGCTAAGTATCGGCGCTTAACACGTTTCACGCCGAGTTTGCCTCCTTGAGGACGGTTATGCCTGGCGCTACAAACTTGGAATCTAGCTTAATTCGGTTGCGCTCAACGATAGCTTCAGGCGTTGTGGAAACGGCGTCGAGTGCTTCGATTTCGCTTAGCCCAAAAAGGTAGCCTAGACTCGCCAAATCCCGGGGCATGCGCATCTGCGGCAACTCGGAGGCGCCGCTGGAAACCACCACGGGCACATGAAACTGTTTAGCAATGGCGATTTCTCGACGTAGGGAAGCCAAAAGCCTCACCCGAGGTGGACCTTCAAGCAGCAAAAGCGGCTTAACATCCACTTCAAGTGCGGTTAAGCTGCAGCTTGCCAACTCTGCCTCGGCGCGGTCAAAGAACCGTTTGTGGTAGTCGAGGCTGGGGAACTGGATGAGGTCGACGCGGCGGTCTTTGGCGGCTTGTCGGGCGAGGTCTTTGTTGTCGCATAGGATGCAGATGACTTCGAGTTTGCGCCGATACTTTCGTAGGAAACGCATGAGGTCCTCTTGGTTTCGGGGTTTGAAGTCGGCTCGCAATACAAAATCTAACCCAAAACCTATGCAGGTTGCTTTGAGGGTTGCAATGTGGGCTTCTTCGAGTTGCTCAGTGAATGCAATGCTGATTTTGTTGTAGCCAAACTTTGCTGCCCGCTCAAGCATACGTTGCGTGGCGGTTGCATCTTTTATGTTGACTCTCAAATGCAGGTCTGTAAAAACGCGTTTCATGGTAGCAAACCAGCCTGTTTGGCTAACTCTTCGATTTCTTGGCTGGATTTGCCTTTAAAATGGATTTTCACGTGGATGGGGTCGTTTTGGGTGAATTTAAATGCGCCTAGGTAGGCGGCTTGTTTGTCGAAGCGCAGGTATAGGTTGCCTTTGTCTAAGTGCAGTTTTAGGTCCTGGTTTAGTTGTTCTTTGTCAAGGGATGAGAGTTCTGCGCCAAGTTTCTTTAGTGCTTCTGGCAACAGTTTGCGGTTTGTCAGTTGCGTTTCCAGAAGTATGATAGGGTTGGAGTGGTGGCCGGTCAAAGCTGTTTTTTTGAACACAAGTTCTTCGCATAACTCTGGTGGAAAAAGGTTCTTTGTTGCGGTTTCCACTTTGGTTTGCTCTTCTGTTGCATGCGCAAACACTCGTACGTCTATGTATTCGATGGCTTTTGCGTTGCTCCGGTTTTTCTCCATAAACTGTCCCTTGTTACCTGCTTCTATGTCTGTGCACCGCAATTTAGAAGTTTTGTTTCCCTGACGATACATCTTTTAAGCAAACGGTCCAGTGGGTTTTTGGCTCCTTTGTTTTGTGTAGGTGTTAAATATTACTTGTTGCCAAATTGCATTTTATGTCCTCCGTCTACGATGAAGACGCAAAACTTTTAACTAAAATAGGCTTAACCCCCCTTCAGGCAGAAGTATATCTGGCACTTGCAAAACTCAACAAAGCAACCATCAAAACACTTTCTTCAACATCTAAAATCGACCGCGCTAATGTTTACCGAGTTCTAATACGCCTCCACGAAATGAATTTAGTTGAAAAACTTCTAGGCAACCCCACCGTTTTCAAAGCCTTGCCAGTAAGTGAAGGCTTAACCATGCTAATGGATCGTAAAGAAAAAGAAAACACCGAAATTAAAGAACAGGCCGAAGAGTTACTAAAAAAGTATAAGCAGATAAACCAAGAATTGCATATCGACGACAAATGCGAGATTATTTTAGTTCCAAGCGGAAAATTAATGGCCCGGAAAGTCGAAGAAATGGTTGAGGCTAACCTCCATACGCATGACCTCATAATTTACTGGAGTGATTTTGAAAGCCAAGTTGGCGATGTGGTTGTTCGCTGGAAGAAGTTGCTTCAGAAAGGCGTCCAGTTACGAATTCTTGTTTATTTGAACCCAACCATCGGTTTGCCTGAAAGTATCTTGGCGCTTAAGAACTTCAAGGGTTTCAAAATTAAGCAATTTGCAAAGCCGCCCAAGTCTACAATTTCGATTATTGACGGCGATCAAGCTTTTTTCAGTGTTACGCCACAGATTTCTACTGGTGGGAAGCCGGGTTTGTGGGTGAGTAATCCGGGGATTGTTGGTTTGGTGAGCGATTATTTTGAGGTGCTTTGGAAGAATTCTAAGGCGCTTTAGCGTTTCATCGCTTGTTTAAATCCATTTTTTGTGCTTTTTTGCTGTGTAGGCACGCATGTTAGTGTATGCTACATACGCAATTGGTTAAAAAGAAAATCACTAAAAAGTTTGAGGCATCGACATTAGGAGAAGAAAAATTTGGAAATACAAATTTCTAAAAACAAAACCATGGCAGCATTAATAGCAGTCATTCTTTTGGCATCCACCGCCATAGCTCTAAACTCTTTGCCCAACGCAGACGCAGTACCAGCTCACTCGCCAGCTTGGAAAATCCCGACATACGCGTTCATCAACGCAGAACCAGACCCGGTCGGCGTAGGACAACAAGTCATCGTCGTAGTTTGGCTCGACAAAATCCCAGATGGCGCCTTAGTCACCAACAACATCCGATTCCACAACTATAAATGCGAAATAACAGCCCCAGACGGTAAAGTTCAAACCATAACCTGGGACACAGTAACTGACACAACCTCGTCAGCATTCACAACTTTCACGCCTGACCAAGTAGGCACTTACAATCTCAACTTTAGCTTCCCCGGACAAAAATACATTGACTACCCACACAGCGACACCTCAGCATTCCTCAACGACGAATACCTTGCCAGTTCAGCCTCGACAACCTTGACCGTTCAAGAGGACCCCGTTTCAAGCGGAACATTCACTCCTCTACCGACCGAGTACTGGTCAAGACCAATCGAGGGTGAAAACTCAGGCTGGTTTAACGTTGGCTCAAACTACCTCTATCCCAACGGAGCAGCTTACAGCTTCGGTTCAGTCAGATACCAACCAGACGGCACCTCGCCTGACAGCCCACACATTATGTGGACTAAACCAATCACCTTCGGCGGCCTAGTAGGCGGCAACAACTCATACCAAGAACCCAACTCGCCCTCAAGCGACACCGGAATCACTGGTGTACAGTACTACACTGGCTTGTCGTACGAAGCTAAATTCAACAACCCAATCATCATCAGCGGCAGAATCTTCTATGGTTTACCCCACAGCAACAACGGCGTAGGCGGACCCTTCGTATGCTATGACCTTAGAACTGGCGAAGAAATCTGGAGACAAACATACACCACTAACCCAAGCTTTGCAGCAGTCATTGATGTTGAAACACCTAACCAGCACGGCGCAATCTCATACCTGATTGCAACTTCGGCCTCAGCTGGAGTTACCACTTGGAGTATGTATGACCCATGGGATGGAAACTGGGTATTTAACATAACCAACGTTCCCGCAGGAACAATGAGTTACGGACCCAGCGGAGAACCCCTAATCTACACCCTCAACGCAGCAGGCAAATGGCTAACACAATGGAACTTTACCCAGTGTGTCACAAACGGCGCACTCAACGCCCTAACAAGCAATGGCTACAGACCAGTCAACGCCATATACAACTCTACACTACGTGACTCATACAGCTGGAACATGACTCTTCCATCGAACTTGCCAACAACCGGTACAGGTATCGGCTGGGCAATCAACGACGACTTAATGCTTGGCTACGCAAACATGCGTTCAAGCTTTGGCCAACCCACATGGGGAGGCGTTTCCGATCAACAAAGTGCACTTTACGGTACAGTCTGGGCAATTAGCCTCAAAGACCCCGCAAACGACAAGCAGGCATCGCTACTTTGGCAAAAAGACATCCAAGTTCCATCAGGCAACGTAACCCTGCAACTTGGTACTGTTGACCCAATCAATCGCATGTTCTTCGTCAGCACCAAAGAAACCATGCAGTGGTACGGCTACAGCCTTGATTCTGGAAACCAAGTCTGGGGTCCAGTAGGTGATACACGCTCGTTTAACTACTACCCAACTGTAGGAAGCGGCGGTGTAGCTCAAATCGGCTATGTGGCATACGGCAACCTCTATGTTGGAGG
Source organism: uncultured archaeon (assembly GCA_963716035.1). GTDB lineage: Archaea > Thermoproteota > Bathyarchaeia > Bathyarchaeales > Bathycorpusculaceae > Bathycorpusculum. The sequence goes on from OY970286.1 coordinate 1,634,183, forward strand.
ATACGGCGGCGAAGTCTTTGCATATGACACTCGAACCGGCCATGTACAGTGGTCGTACGGTGGCGATGGAGAAGGCAATAGCACCAACAGCGGTACAGAAACCGCATGGGGCATGTACCCACTCTTCGTTGGCTCAATCTGCGACGGCAAAGTCTACGTATACAGCAGCGAACACTCACCCAACACACCGCTCTACCGAGATGAAAAGATCCGCGCGCTCAACGCAACCACAGGTCAAGAAATTTTTGCAATGAAAAGCTGGGCAAGCGTAGGCGGCTTTAGCGACTATGGATTCCCTGTTGCAGACGGACAACTCAGTTACCTCAACGTCTACGACATGCAAGTCTACTCCTTAGGCAAAGGCCCCTCATCAATGACCGTTACCGCTCCAGACATTGCAGCAACCGTTGGCACCCCAGTGGTTCTAAGAGGCACTGTCATGGACATTTCTGCAGGCACTACCCAAAGCGAGCAGTCAGCACGCTTCCCACATGGCGTCCCAGCAGTCTCAGATGTAAGCCAAGCAGCATGGATGGAATACGTCTACATGCAGAAAGCAAAACCAACCAACGCAACTGGTGTCCCAGTGACATTGAGCGTGGTTGACGCAAACGGTAACTACCGCACCATCGGCACCACCGCTACAGACACAAGCGGTATGTACACCTTAGCGTGGACACCCGACATTGAAGGACTCTACTACATCATGGCATCATTTGACGGCTCCAACTCGTATTGGGGTTCATCGGCGGAAACTTCACTTTACGCAATAAACGCACCTGCAACTCCAACACCAGCGCCAACAGCAGCTCCTCCAATGGTTGACACCTACTTCCTGCCAGCATTCGCAGCCCTACTAGTCGTTATGATCATTGGCTTCGCAGCTGTTATAGCTCTAAGAAAACGCTAAAAAACAAAAATAAAATCTCTTTTTTTATTTTTTTAGAAACTTGACAGGAACCTAATTTTTTGCCCTAGAAAATAGAAAAAGTACTGTGAATTAAAAGTTATAATGCATTATTAAAAAGAAAAGTTTGGAGCACTCAAAAGAGTGCAACAAAGGCTCTTACTGTTTTTGGGTGTGCGCTTTGATAGCTTCCACGTTTTGGTCGTGGCTGCTTTTGCGGCGCATATCAACTGGCAAACCGGCTTGTTGGGCTTGCTGTTTTGAAATGCCGGCTGCTTTAAGCTCGTCGGGACTGAAGCCTTTGCCGGCTTTCTGTTTGCCTTTCTGGTTTACTATGGTGGGTTTTATATGATGCATATTTAGACGCCGTCTCCTTTACGTTGGCGTTTAACACCATTGTGTTTCTTTGCGCCTCTGCGGTGGCTTGGACGAGCTTTCTCTGCGCCTGCGCCACGGTGATGCAGACCACGCACGTTTTTGCCTGCGCTTGTTAAGCTGCGGAAGACACGGCTGGTGTGTTGACGCTCGGTAATCCAGTTGATGTCTTTGTCGTTCTGGAGTGTCGGTGCAAAGGGGTCAACTAGTATGACTTCGAACCACTTGTGTTTGCCGTCTTCTCCAACCCAGTAGCTGTTAAGAACTTCAAGGTTAGGGAAGTGTTTCGCGGTTCTTTCCTCTGCGATTAATCTGAGGGATTTCGCTGGTTTAAATTTGTTAACACCCATTCGTTTTGGGCGTCTGCCTGATTTCGGACGGATTTTGCGCAGTCCACCTCGGCGGACTTTGGTTCTCGCAACTATGAAGCCTTGTTTGGCTTTGTATCCGAGTGCTCGTGCTTTGTCAAGACGTGTTGGGTTCTCAATACGCAACGTTGAGGGTTGCTTTCGCCACTGTATTAAGCGTTGGCGATTGAGGTCTTCGACGAAGCTTTTTTCTGGGTGTGCCCATTCTTCGGCGATGTATTTGTATGCCATGTTTTTTCACTTTTTTTGTTGGTTTTGCTTGTGGTTCAGCCTTTCGGCCACATTCCTACGGACGTGGTGTCCGCCAGCAACTTCACATCAGAACAACAGTCTATGAAATAAACCTTTTCTAACCCAAAACCCAGGTGGACAGTGTCTAGTTTACAGGTTTGTTTTTCTAAAATTATGGTTGGTTAGTTTTTGTCTGATGGTTGTAAGACTTATTACATTTTATAACTGTAATCGGTATTAATCAATGAATATCCGTCTGTGACTATAATGCTCGACTCCAAATCTCCCTCAAAGGAAGAAGCTACCAGAATCTTGCATGTTGACGATGATTCCTTGATGCTTGAAACCGCGAAGCTTGTTCTAAACGACATGGACAGCAATTTTGTTATTGATTTTGCGTGTGGAACTGATGACGCCTTTTGCAAGCTATCTAAAAAAGAATACGATGTTATTATTTCAGACTATGAAATGCCAGTAAAGGACGGCTTAGCTTTCCTCAGAGAATTAAAAGAAAAACGAATGGACGTTCCTTTTATCCTATTTACTGGAAAGGGAAGGGAAGAAGTTGCTATTGAAGCTCTAAACCTTGGGGCTGATCATTATGTCAATAAGCTTGGTTCACCAGAAACTGTCTATGGCGAACTATGTCATGGCATACATCAATGTGTTCAAAGAAGGCAATCTCAAAAAGCGTTGCTATCTTCTGAGGAGACTTTTAGAGCTTACTTAGAAAGTTCTCCCGTTCCGGTTTTCGTCGCAGACGACAATGGAAAATACGAGTACGTTAACTCAGCAGCCACTAGACTTCTCGGATTTTCACGTGAAGAACTGCTAAACCTGAAAGTTCACCAATTAGTTCCCACGAGCGATAATCCGGGAACAAGGTTTAACCAGCTAAAAGAAAAAGGCTATTTTGCCGAAGAAATGGAACTTAAAAGAAAAGATAATACTTCAGTCAGGGTCATTTTAAGCGCTAACAGATTACCTGATGGCAAACTAGTTGCTTTCTGTCAAGATGTTACCGAACGTAAAAAAATAGAAGACACGCTAATAAAAAATGAGCAACGGTATCGAGAACTATACGATCGTTCGCCAGTATGTTATCAATCTCTTGATGCCGACGGCTATTTTATAGAAGTAAATCAAGCTTGGTTGGATAAACTTGGTTATAGTCGTGAAGAGGTTGTTGGTCACTGGTTTGGTGATTTTCTTATTTCAACACAAGTAACGACTTTTAAACAGCTTTTTCTGTATTTCAAGTCTTCCGGTAAAATTCATAGCGAATTTGAGCTGAAACACAAAGATGGCTCAATAATGTCGGTAGCCTTTGAGGGAAGAATTGGGTACGACGAGACTGGTAACTTTAAGCAGACGCATTGCATAATGCAGGAGATAACTGAATCGAAGAAAGCAAAACAGTCGGTAGAGAACAAGTACGAGGTACTTTCGCGTTTTGCTGACAGTATTGATTCGGGTCTAGCAATAATCGGAAAGGATTACCGAGTTATTTGGGCTAATAACATTTTAGCGAAGGTAGGCTTTAGACCTAATGCGAAGTGCTATGAGGTAATAAAACGGAAATCGGTGTGCCCTGAATGCGGCGTGAGAAAGGTTCTTGAGGAAAATGCACTTTTTGACGTTCATGAATACAGAACTGTTAACTCAAATGGCAAAACCACCTTTTTAGAAATACACGCCACGCCCCTTAGGGATCAAAATGGCGATGTTACTTCGGCAATAGAACTTGTAATTCCAATTACGGAGCGAAAAAAAGCCGAAGAACAATTACGTCAAAGCCAACTCATTTTGGAACATAGTTCAGATTCCATTATTGTTACAGACCTTAAAGGGAACATAACCTCTTGGAATAAAGGTGCTGAAAACATTTTTGGGTATTGCGCAAAAGAGATTATTGGGCAGCCGATTACTAAAATTGTAAAACCGCAGGAAAGACTGGAAGTTGCTCCCAAACAATTAGATGACATTCGCCATGGCGACATGTTTGTACAGGCTTGGGAAGGTGTAAAGAAGGATGGTTCAGCTGTTTGGTTAATTTTGACAACTAAGCTCGTAGAAAATGAAACGGGTGAACCCATTGCCATGGTGGGTTTTGGCAAGGACATTACGCAATTTAAAAAAACCCAAGAAGCGCTAATGTTAAGCGAGCAAAGATACCGAACTTTTGCTGATTCTTTGCCTGAAATAGTTTTTGAATTTGATGACAAGGGCAAGCCATCATTTGTAAATAAAAAAGCAATTGAAATTCTTGGGTATTCATATGAAGAGATAATGGGTATGCGGTTCCTTGATTTTATTGTCCCTGAAGAAAGACAGATAGCCCAAGAAAACGTTGAAAAGCGAATTAGAGGAGAGAAAACCAGGGGAAATGAATATCACATTTTAAGAAAAGATAACACGATTTTTCCCGCTTTAGTTTTCTCTGAGGTAATTTCGAATGAGGGTACTTTTAGTCTCCGAGGAATTATACTCAATCTTTCTGAGCTTAAAGAAAAAGAAAAGCAACTGGCAGCTGTTAATGAAAAATTGCGTGTAGTTGGCAGTTTAACGCGTCATGACGTTGCAAATAAATTAATGGCTGCAAAAGCTAATTTGTATCTGCTGAAAAAGAAAACAAAGGACGATCCTGAACTCACAAAATACATCAGCACAATTGACGAAACATTAAATCAGTCTTCTAGAATTTTCGATTTCAGCGGGATTTATGAGAAAATCGGCGCCGAAAAACTAGAACCAATGATGGTAGACCTTACTTTTGCTGAAGCAGCGAAGCTTACTCCACATCTTGGAGTCGAGATAATTAGTAATACCCACGGTTTGACTTTGATAGCAGATTCACTTCTAAGGCAATTATTCTACAACCTGATTGATAATTCCTTAAAACACGGCAAGACTACTAGCAAGATAAAGCTAAGTTGCACTCAACGCTCCAAATATACGAAATTAATCTATGAGGATAATGGAGTGGGCGTGCCTCATGAAGACAAGTCAAGAGTCTTTCAAGATGGATTTACTACAGGCGGTTCAGGGTTAGGTCTAAAGCTTGTCAGAAAAATTGCTGAAGTTTACGGATGGACAATAACCGAGGAAGGAACGCCTGGTGAAGGCGCAAAATTTGTGATAACCGTACCAAAAAAGTGAGGCTCAGCCCAAGAAGCTGCCATAGTCAGCCTAATGAAATTAGTAGTTGTAACCAGCAAGCAGTTTTTCACTGTTGTCTTCTTCTTAGCTACGAACAGAAGAAGTAGAAAAAGTTGGGCTTCTCATTTTTAGGTTAAGCTTTGTAGTTTTTTGAGTCTAGTGTTAGGAAGTTGTTGCCGCCTGCGTGGTAGAGGTGGCGGGCGCGTTTGAGGTCCCACCCGGCGTCTGTCCATGCTCCTTTGTCGGCGTAGGCTTCCACGATTTTACCGACGAAAACGGTGTGGTCGCCTGTGACCATTTGCCCGTCTACTTCACATTCAAGGTGGGCTATGCATTCGGCGATGGCGGGAGCTTTAATTGATTTGCCCGGCAGCGGCGTGAGAGCGCATTTTTTGAATTTGTCAAAGCTGCGTCCTGAGAGGCTGCCGCAGGTGTAAACTGCCTGTAGCGTTTCGAGGGTGGGTATGTTGACGGTGAATTCGCCTGATTCTTCGATTAAGGTGTGGCTGTGGCGTCCTGGCGCTATGCTGACTGCGAGAAGCGGCGGGTTGACGCTGGTCGGCATTGCCCATGCGAGGGTGGTTATGTTGGGTTTGTTGCTGTTGCCTACGCAGCTGACTAAGACGGTGTGCATTGGGTGCAGAAGCCGGTAGGCTTGTGAGGGGTTAATTTGGGTTTTTGCTGACATATTTTTCGCCACTACAGGGTGAGGCGGCTGTGGTTTATTTTCCTTTGCCTTTTCAAAATATTCTCCAAAACGGGGATACCGCTATATTAGGATACTTTTAAAAGAGAAAATCAGTTGTTATTATTGGGGAGAAAGTTTGGAAAGTAAACTTTCAAAACAATTAGAAATCACTGCTACAACGATTCTTGTTGTTTTAACAGGCATTTTGATGTTTGCCTATTATAATCGTTGGTTTAGTTTTTCAGCTACAGTAGGACCTTTCAGGATAATTCACTATATAGCGTTCGCAGGTACACTTTACATAGCTTTTGGCGTGATTTTATTTTCTTTTTTCAAACATCGCTATCCACAAAAGTATAAGCCACTTTTAAGATTCCACGTTTTCGGAAATCTGATAGCCTTTTTGTTAGTATCTTTGCATTTCTCTGGTCAATTGGGACGACCTGCAGATTTTTACCCTCAATTAGGCACAGGCTTAGCCCTATATATCGGAATGCTTTTGCTAGTGGGAACTGGAATTACCCTTAAATTTCGTGTAATACGTGGTTTTGGCCCAAGTACAAACCGGTTTTTTCATTTGGGCTTGGCATTGACTTTCTACATTATCATTATTGTCCATATTCTGCATGGTGTGCATGTGATTTAGACGTGTGTGCTCCCTTGTTTTTGGCAAAACATAGCGGGGAACGCTTTATTTTTCTTCAACAAATTGCTGAATTCTGTCGGTAAGCGGCTCTGGGAAATGCTGCATTGTTCAGGTTAGTATTTGCCAAAGGTATCTTGTTGAGTAGGTGTATTTTGTAGCGTTACTTAAGACACAAACTCTTAAAAGTTCAGATTCCCTTTGATTAGTAGGTGCCCTTTTTTGATGAATCAACATCCTCAAGAGCATATTTTCAAGCCCCTTCAAAAGAAATACCTTGTAAATTGGACCCTAAGTTTGGGTCCTGAAGAGCTCATGCAAATTTCAAGCCACCCCGAAGTACTCCAAAAAGGACTCAACTACCTAACAAAAGCCCTGAAACAGAAAAACATTGAAATCTACAGAATAGTCAAAATCGAAGAAATCATCTCTCACAAATCCCAGCAAATGTCCGCTCCAAAGAGCCCCGTAGCTAAACCACATGGGATAGCCATTTTTGATGCAGCATCAATTGAGGAAGCAAGAGCTATGATTAACTTTTTAGCCGAAGGCTTCGGCTTCGGAGGTATTTCTGTGGAAAACTATTTGGAATTTGAAATTTCACAATTATCAGACATTACAAAAGGAGGAAAAATGTAAATGTCAGTTTTCAACGTTTCTGGAATAATACGGTACGGACAGCCTGTTCTTCAGACAGATACACTGCGTTTTCAAACTAACAGCAAACTGGTCTTGGCGCCACCGGAAAAGAATATGACGCCTCCGACGTCGCTGACTATAATTGCAAACAAAATTGAAATCGCTGACCACGCCGAAATAACCTACGACTTAGACAGCTTACCAGGCTTGGATCCCGACACACCAGCGCCCGACCAAACTATAACGGCTGCAAATGGAGCAAACGGTTCATCAAGCCCTGGCGAAGGCAACTATCCAATCGCAAACAACGGCGGCAATGGGCAGGCTGGAAAATCAGGGTTAAAGGGACCAAACGGAATTAACGCGCCGGAACTGGAAATCTTTGTTGGTGAAGTCCATCAAAAATTCTCTGACGCCATTACTGTGAACTTCAAAGGGCAAGACGGGGGTAGAGGAGGCAAAGGCGGGAACGGTGGAACGGGGGGAAATGGCCAAAAAGGTGCTGCATCGCAGACCAGTGATTCATGGTATGATGGTGACCAGTGCGACAGAGAACCTGGCAGAGGTGGTAATGGCGGTCGAGGGGGAGATTCTGGTTTACCGGGCAGAGGCGGCGCCGGCGGTAACGGTGGTATTGTGAAGGTTTTTGCTAAACAGCCGTCGCTTGCGTCGGTTCAAACGTGGAAGTACATTGTTAATGGCGGTAAAGGAGCGCCACCGGGTGATCCAGGTCAACCTGGCAAGGGTGGAGCGGGCGGACCTCAGGGGACCAAAAACGACCCTTGTCCAGAGCGGCCGGAATATCACGGCTCAGACGGACCCTCAGGACAATCAATAGGTGATATGGACCCGAACTGGCAAACCAACTTCAAAGGCAAAGACGGCTTGGACGGAGACGCGGAAACGTATGAACTTTCAGGAGTACCCAATTAAGGAGGAATAGAAAATGATTGTGACACAAATTTTTACCGTAACTGGAAACACAGATGTTGATGACGACGTGATTTTTTGCCGAAGACTGGTCTTCATAGGGCCTGGCGCTCAGCTTGTGATTAAGCCAAAGAAAGGCGCACCATTAGGCGCTCAAAGAATTCTCAAAATCGTTGCAAACGTAATTGACACTACCCTTGCAGGCGGATCGGGCGAGATTACCTACAACTTAGACGGTGATTACTTCCCAAATATTGAACTTCCAGCTGGAGATTCGGGACTTGACCCTGAAACTGCGCCTAAAATCGGTGACGACGGTCTTCCGAATTTTAATCAGGGCCCGCTTCCACCTGCCGATGTGGCTTCGCCATCCTTCGATGCAGTCCTTGACCCGCTTCATTTTGTTGGAAACTACCCGAAAGCTTCAGACGGTGGCGATGGGAAACCAGGCGGTAAAGGTGGTAAAGGCATAAATGGTGTGAACGCTCCAATTGTCGAAATCTGGACTACCGAAATCGATGGTAACTTGGTTTTGGACTTGCGGGGACAGCAAGGTAGTATTGGAGGGAAAGGTGGAAATGGGCAATTTGGCGGCAATGGACAAATGGGTTCAACAGCAGTGCCCGGAACTGATACAACTTGGCTAGGCGTGCCCAACCCCGTGTGTAAACAAGGACCTGGCTTAGGCGGCGACGGCGGAAGAGGAGGAAACGCAGGATGCGGTGGCGACGGCGGCGACGGCGGAAATGGCGGCACAGCCAAAATATTTTTCACCAGCACGGTGAACTTGACTAAAATTCTGCCAAAACTGGACAAAGGCTTAGGAGGACAACCAGGTTCTCCCGGAAACCCCGGTAAAGGCGGTAAATCAGGCCCCGCAGGAGCGAATCTTCCACCTTGTACACCAGCATTAAGCTCGCAAGATGGTCCCGACGGCGACCGCTGCCTCTCAGGAGACGACAAACGGGGAACTGCTCTGCCAGGCAACGACGGCGTTGACGGACAATACCACACCTATCAAGTTGCAAACATACCCGCCATTCCTTCGCTGTTCCCTTAAAAACCAGTAGGTTAACGTTTGTTAACCTTTTTTTATTTTACCATTAACCCTCGAGATTTAATCTGCCCTACTATGATGTTTCGGAATTTTTTTGTACCAATTATTGATTTGCAAGCATCTTGTTGTGTAAAACTTTCGTCGAAAATCGATTTCATGTCATCGATGATTTCAGGGCATGAAATCAAAAGAGATTGGTATAAAGAACTGAAGGGGACATAGAAAGATGGCTTTTTCCCGTCTCGCCCTTCTTTAAGTATTATAGGGCATCTTGAAAGGGAATACGCCCAAAATCTAACAAAAAAATTCGCATTGGCAAAATCTCCCTTTTCAACTAAGCATCGGGCAATTGTTTCTCGGTAATCGAGTTCCAACGGGGAAAGGGTATATTCGAAGTGACAAAGAGTTCGCATGTTCACCCCCATGGGCTTTAGGTCCGCACACTTTGTAGAAACGGATTTGAAAACTTGTCTAAGCAAATCTAAAGCCTGGCACGGGTCACGGTCTAACTTTAAGTTATTTTCCATCAAAGCCGTTAGGTCGCACCCGAGTTCGGCATCTATCATTTTCAGTTTATTCACGGGTTTTGTAAGCAGACTCATTGTGCTACGTTTGAGGCAGTCTGATAGCGCCATGATGTAGTATGAGTGGGCCGTTTGCAGAAAGAAAATTGAGGCTGATGGGAAATCAAGGTTTTTTTCGGCTTCTTCGACGGCGGCGTCGCCGAAACTGAGCTGATGTCCAATTCTTCGCTGCCAAATCTCCAAATTGTATGTTTTGAGACGGATGTTTTCGATCAGCGGTTCAATCGTGGGACGCATCCACATCGCTTCAGACTCTAATAGCAAATGGGGTAAAATCTTGTAGGCAGCAGCTTCAGAAGGCTCAAGCAAAGAAGAAACAGGAACCCACAAAACATCAATAAAGACTCTTTGACCTTGGGCGTCAATTACGATTCGCTCGGGACATTCCTCGGCTTCATTCCATATCAAGGTGAAGTCCAAATCTGAAACTGAGGGGCATTCTTCATCAATAACTGGCTTTCTTAAGAAAACGCCAAGAGCGTTCTGCCGAAACATTGAAACAGCTTTTTCTGCTGCGAAACGTCTGCTCAATACGAGATCGTTCGGATCGCATTGAACACCCATTTTAGAGTTCCTCTGCTACGTTTTGTATCTCTGTAAGTGCTGAGTAAACTGTAGCGGTGGTGAAGAGCCGATTTTGGTCTTTTATCAGGGCATTTACCGCCTTTCCGTCTTTAACCCAAATCGGTTGAGCCCAAGGATTCATTTTGGAAGGATGAGGAATCCGCAAAATGTAATCACTGCGCCAGCTTCCATCAGGGTTCTGGTTGCTTAAAAGCCAATTTGCCCCAGACGCAACCTTGCTAAGAAACCTTTTTTCGTTCCCGATGCTGAGACCCTTAATTGCTAAGGCAGTTTGAAACGCTGAACCCTGCTCTGCGTCGGGAGTTGAGGCCCAACTTCCGTCTGGCAATTGATTCTTCGCAATCCATTCTTGAGCGTCTGCAATCAAACCTGAATCAGCGTGGTTGTTTAGTAATTTTAGGGCTCTCATACAGTTCCCGGTTGCGTATAAGTTCCCGTTCCACCAGTATGATGTCCAAAAACCCTCCGCGGACTGGTTTTTTCTAATGAAATTTATAGCTCCGTTTACTCCGTTTTCATCCTTATTGAAAAACAAAGCTTGAGCAACCGTACCTGTAACGCATAGCTGAGACGAACTCCATCCTTCAAAAGAAACATCGCTACTTACCTCCATGTAACGTGCAATCAGAGTTGGATTGGCGTAGGTTCTGAAACCGCCGTCACTTAGGTTTTGATGTTTCAGTAAGAAATTTACTGCAGAGTCTTTGTTCTTTGCAGATAGTAATCCGAGTTTTGATAGAAAAAGCAAACACCAAGAGGTTGAATCTGCGTCGGAGGGAACGCCATAAGTATACCCCCATCCGCCGTCAAGATTTTGGTCTGCGCTAAGAGCAGCCCCCCCTGTCGTTAACCAATCCTTCTGCTCTGTTATGTTTTGAGCTAGGGCATATCCTACGTATCCACTAACCCAGTAGGTGCTTTCTCCTGCCAAAGTTAGAAAATCAGACCATAACCCCTTCGAATTGAGGCTTTTTCTGATGAAAGAACAAGCTTTCTCAAGTGAATAAGCTGTTTTCTCTGAAAGGTCAGGGCTGAAAAAAAATGTCATATCTTAATTCAACATATAAAATATGAAAACGCATATATCAAATTTTTCAGGTTGTTTGAAATTGGCTGACTCTTTCAAAAATATGTGAAAACTCTTTAAAAACGGTAGTAAACAGGGTACAGGAGTTAAACTTATTAAAAAACGGTGAACGAAAGGCTTTTCGGCCAAAAGTTATTTTGAGCGGCGCGAGCAAAATTTTAACCCGCCTCAATTAGCTTAATTAATTTCTTGGGGTTTGATCGCTTACTTATTTTAATCCCCGAAATCTTATTGCTGTTTCTAGTTATAACCTTTTAGAGGGTTTACTTTTTGAGAATCTATCCTTGCCTACGTTATAGGCGAAAAGAAAGAGTTGGTTCCAAGAAAAGGAATAATAATTTAATGCCGGTTGCTATCCAAGATAACAAGCTTTAATTAAAGCTTCTATCTTACAGTAATTTGAGACTTCTGGTTGATTATTGCTGATTTTGACGTGTCTTTTCCAGGCTTACTTACACCATTCTATGGCTGGTTATATATCCTGGGTCTTTTTTCCAAAAATAAAGAAAAGGCGATTATGAAATGTCTGCACCCGATGACTTAAAAAATATTCTTGGCTCGAACGAAAAGGTTGAGCTATTTATTCAAGAAAAAATCTATCATCCTCGAATCAATATTGAATCCGTGATCGTTACAAGTGAAAGGATAATTTTGCGGCATCCTCATGCCCTTAATTTGAAGAAGGATTACACCGATTACAGTTACAGAGACATTATTAGCGTAAAATTAGAGAAAGGAATTTTGCGTTCTACTATTAAGCTTATGCTTAAACCTAAAGAAGGGAATCAGGGAAAGAATCTAGAAGAACCGTTGGATTTGGATAATTTGCCAAATGACCTTGCAGAAAAAGGATATGGAATAATCAGGGAGAATATTGGTAAATTCCAAGCACCCTTTTCAACCGGATATGCTAACGTTTCTCAACTTCAGCAGCAAGGAACACCCCCCTTGAAAGAGCAAAAACCCCCAGAAGAAAAAAGATAGCGCAAAACGATTGCGTTCCTTTTAGAGGGTATTTCTGGATATTTGTTAATAGGGTTTACTCTATTTTTTAAAAAGTTTTTCCTTAGTGGTTTGCTGACTTGATGTGACAAAACCGAGTCCTTGGGTGCGAGCGGGGGTGGAAATGGACCGAGCGGGATTTGAACCCAATGGGTTCAGACCACGGTGCTATAAGCAATAATACTATTAACCTGGTGACTTAGTTTACTTAATTCCACTCTGTTCAGCCTCAAACTGTTCACAGCTAACTCAAGTAAAAAGGCTCTTTATTAGGTGTTTTTTGGGCGTGCGGTTATTTTGGCAATAGTCAGAGTTGTCATCAGGGCAACGAGGCGTTCAGGGCGAGTGAATAGCCAGCAATTTCGCCCTTGAAATGAGTTAGGAGATAACGCAAACGCCCAGGTCCTCTCTTTTGCGTCATTTTAAGTTTTTTTGCTCAATGAACTTTTGAAGAACTGGCGTACAATCATCTTTCAATACAAGTTCAAAATTACCATCTTGTGTTTCTCTGACATAAACCGCTGCTGGCTCTGCAAGGTTGAGAGCTGCAATTTCTCTTAGTAGTGCTATCGCTTGGTGCCTTTCCAAGTGTACGTTCCCTAAAATGTTAGGGGTTGCTCTTTGTATTTAACATTTTGTGAGATTGAAAGCTTACCGCGCCTTTTTCTTGCGTAATTTTGATTTCTATTCGGTTAAGGCTCAAATCTAAGACGCTACTATTTTATTTCATACTAGTTCTTTTTGTCTTATTTAGTCTGTTTTTAACTCAATGTATGGTTCATGGGCAATTTGTTTGTTCAAAGTTCGGAGTGAATCAGAGCAAAAAGCTGGTTACAAGCTTAACGAAACTTCTTAAGCAAGCGCAAAGCGCAAACTTATTAAAAAACAATGAATAAATTGAAATTTAGTCTTGGTCTTGTTTGGTATATATTAAAAGACGCCAATAAGCCCCTTAGCCGTCTGTTATGGGGAACAATCAGTTTTTCGATTAGCGTAGCAATAGCTACTTATTCTGTGTTCTTATCAGTTTATGTTTACAATCTACCTGAAATTACCTCAACAACCCCCTTCTATGTTCGCATTCTTGCATTGTCTTTCTTTTTTGTGGGACTAGTTCTGATGAGTCAGGGATGGATAAAAATAACAAATAAGGTGTAATATCCTACCCCTTTGTGTTTTCGCTAACACGGGGTCTGAAAGGTAATAGGCTCAAGTCTCAAATCCTTATTTTGAATGGCAATTCTGACTTTTTGAACCCATCGTTGTGCCCGTTGGATTCCTAACGCATATGCGGAAAAAGTACTGATAGTTTGCTTATGGCAGTGTAAATACTATGCCGACTGTGGAAGCGGCTAGCAGATCCAGGCTGTGAGCACGACCTGAGGCTTGTCCAAGCAACGTTTGCCAGGCAGACATTATCTAGTAGGCTTTTCTAAATATTCTTTTAAGGCTGTAGCGCTGTTGAGTTTTTCTTCTTTCGAACCGAAAAGAAAAGTGACTTTTTCGCTTTCAGATTCAGCTCTTAATTTTTCAACAACATCTTTATTCTTGTCTAGTTCAGACCAGTACCTTGCTTTGAAATCGAGCCATTTTTCTGGATCGTGTCCATACCATTTTCTCAGACTGGCACTGGGTGCTATGTCTCTTAGCCATTCATCGACTTTTGCATTCTCTTTTCTTAAGCCTCTAGGCCAAAGTCGCTCTACTAGGATACGCTTGCCGTCTTCTGGACTGGGCTTCTCATAGGCACGCTTTAGCAAAATAGTCAAGAATGCAACCTCATTAAATTGGCAACAACTCGTTACATTTGAACCTTTTTGAAGCGAATAGGCAGCGACCTAAAACTTTTGTTTTTGGCGATCTTTCGAGACGTAGTTGTTTCCTTTAATATAGAATCGCCAAGGCTTGTTCTTCCATTCGCCCGCATAATCGATTCCTATGCGAGTTGTCTCCGTTATGTCTTGTGAAGCAACCGTTGGGGCATCCTCAATTTGCAGAGGAGGTTTAGTAATATCCGCTTTGTTCTGTGCCTTAGTTATGTCCATTGCCATACAGAGCCGCCCAGGTCCATTCGACAAATTAACCAAGCTTCCATGAACTGCTTTTCTTCGTTTAGCCATAATCTCCTCGCCCACTACTGGCTCAAGTGCCCTTATCAGGACTGCCTCAGGTTTTCCGGGCTCCTCTCCAGCAGTAATATTGATGCAATAATACATTCCATAAATGAAGTAAACGTAGGCGTGCGCTTTCTCTCCATACATAACCTCGTTTCTGGCTGTGCGGCGGCCGGCATAGCTATGGGCTGCCTTATCCTCAGGACCCATGTATGCTTCTGTCTCAACTATTCTCCCTGATGTTGTGCCTTCAGGCAATTCGTGTACTATTATTTTTCCCAATAAGTCTTCGGCAACTGTAATTGTGTCTCTTTTATAGAATGCCCGTTGCAGAATCATGGTTTGGAAGAGGTTCCTTCAAGCAAATCAAGTTTTCCCTTAACTCAATCTCTGTGTAACGCAATGAGAAACGTTTAAAAAAACATGATATCAGAAATGTTGCTTGATATTTCTCTCACAGCAAGGGAACCCAGCTTTAATTATCTTCGATGAAGAAGAAGCCGCCAAAAATTCTTCGGAATCAAGATGTTTGAGGAGCCATGACACCTCTAAATGCAATATTTGCGGAATCCTTTTTTGCGTAAATTTATGGGTTGGGAAGGTCATAAAGAAATAAATGAGCTAACTTTTGCATAACGGTTTGTTAAAAGGGGCGCATATCAGCCCCGCATAGTGATAGTTCGATTAAAGCTGACTTTTTATGGTTGGTCGTTAGTTTCGGTTTCTAGATGGTAATCGTGTGAGATGCAAAACCTTAAAGCCAAATTGTGTAAAAGAGGTTAGGGATGGCTAATGTCGGAAGCTGTGATAGACTATAACACACTAATCGCACTAATTGGACTTTTTTTTGCAGTTGTTGGAATATGGCTTCCACTTCGGCTTAGACCGCGCAAATTAGTTACTTATAGAATTCTCACAGAGGGAATGCTACTGAGCGTTAGTAGCGAATTAAAAGACAAACTGGAAATATTCTACGATGGGAAAAAAATAACCAATGCGATTCTTGCCATAGTCCAATATACTAATGCTGGAAATAAAGAAATAACAGAAGAATTGTACGCTGAACCTATTAGCATCTCTTTTAGTGATAAAGCGCAAATATTATCGGCAGATATTATTGATTATAAACCCAAAAAATTTCCTATGTCGTTTGTGAAAGACGATAAATCTATTGTTTTTTCTAAAGAAACTATTAATCAACAGGAATCATTTACAGTAAAAATCATATTTTCTGATGTCCAAAGACCTGTTTTTAATGGAAGGATTGCGGGAGGGAAGTTTCAACAATTTATTCCAAAAAGAGAGCTCCCCGATTTTCCTTTTTATGTCCTTTTTATGTTTTTTTCTGTGTGTTTTTTTGGAATACTATTAGCTTTGGCTATTGATAATGATTTATTAGGTGCATTTTCCCTAATGGGGATGTTTTTATTTGCTATTATCGCCGCTATTATTGGATTTATACAGATATTTGATTTTGTTCGTTCTAAGCTAAAGAAGCAACGGTGACCCATCTAATTGTCGGTTTTTGTTAGGTAACAGTTGCAAGCTTGGGTGTACAATGATGTGCGCTGACCTTACAAGACGCTTAGTTAACCTTTTAACAGATACCCAATATATTAGCAAGCCAGCCCTAAACCCATATTTAGTTAAAGTTACCAGTTAATGCTACGCGGTATTTTTAATAAGTTCAGAGGGTATGGATTAGTTGACCCTCAAGCAAAGCGATTAGAACGTCAATATCTCTAAATATAGAATCAATGGCGTTTAGAACTACTTTTCCCTTTATAGTTTGGCAAATTCGGTTAAAGTTCGAAAAATGTCGAATTAATTGTGTTATTGCATCAAGCGCTAAAAAGCATGTTAGGTTGAGATCAGGAAAAAGCATTATATATGGTGAATTTCTGATTTTATTATCAGAGGCGCTGACTTTTATGAGACTTTTTAAAAATAAAAAAGCATTGAGTACACCTATTATTATTTTGTTGGTTGTGGCAATTGTTGTGATCGCTATTGCCGCGGTTTTTGTTTTTCTTTATGTATCGCCGGGCAACCCAAAAACAGAGACGTTAGAGTTTAGCGATTTTTCCGCTGTTGATGCTGGCTCAGCTTTCCAGGTTAACATAATCCAGTCTGATACCTTTAGCGTAAAGATCACAGCCGGAGAGAATATTTTTGATAGAATACAAGTTACACAAGACGGGCAAACCCTAAAAATTCAAGTTAACCCCGGCGTATTTTTTGGAACCTTTGATGCGAAAGCTGAAATAACGATGCCTACCTTGAACAGTTTGGATATTTCCGGCGCAAGCCATGGAACAGTGGATGGCTTTAACAACGCTGATAAGTTCACAGCTAAAGTTTCGGGAGCAAGTTTACTAGAACTCACTAATTTCAAGGTTGGAGATGTAGATTTTGAGCTGGCTGGATTATCACATCTTACAGGCAGCGGGACAGGGGGCAACCTCACTTCAACAGTTTCAGGAGGCAGCAACTTAGATCTAACCAACTTCCAAGTTACCAATGCCGATGTCGACTTGAGCGGAGGAAGCCACGGAACCGTTAATCTCAATGGACAATTAAACGTTCAAGCCAGCGGAGCGTCTTCTCTTGACTACCTCGGTGAGCCAACTCTTGGGACAATAAACACATCAGGCGCTTCATCCATCAACAAAAGATAATTCACTTGAGCAAGTAAGGACCTAAGCTAAAAATGCGAGGTCCTCTCAAGCTATTTTTTTTATTCTTTTAACCGCAACTGATCTTGATATCGACCTCCAATAAAGTAGTTAACACCATTTTTGGCGTAACTCCGTAGGATTTTATGGGTTTTAACAAAATTTAACTGAGTTTTTTACTTGCGGCGTTGTTCTTCAGTGATGAGGCTTTGAATCTATTGCTGAGTCTGGCTTGACCTGTTAATATTCGAAAACTGAGTAAAGATTTTCTGTTTTTGGGTGACCTTCCAACCCATCCTTTGGATTTTTGTACACAATGCTTAAAAGAAGTTCCAAAGAGAAACTGAAGCTAAATAGCGCTATTTGGGGATTGAGACAAGAGTCTAAATGTTAGGTTAAACTTGGGTTTTGTTTCTTGTCTTCTCCCTTCAGGGAGGGATTTTGTAGCAAAGCCCCCGAACCGTCAACTGACTCTTTGTCTTCGGCTTATCCCCTCTCTACAAAGTTGTACTTTCAATAAAACTGGGATTTTTGATATACTTCGAAAACCGTAATAACGCCTATATTAACTCTTGATACATGTTGTTTCGGCGAACGACATGAGCAGAAAAAACCAAACAAAACAAGCACTAACAACATTAGCAAAAAAAGCAACCCAAAGCCTAACCGCTAAACAAAGCAATTTTAACATTCAACCAATCGGCGGAATCCTCTCAACCTTGTCAACCGAAACACCTGACGTAAGCATAATCATCCCCGCCTACTGCGAAGAAGAAACCATCACCGAAGTACTGCAGCGCGTCATCAAAGTCAGCTGGTCCATGGGCAACGTAGAAATAATCGTAGTTGACGACGGCTCAGTCGACAGCACCTCCGAAAAAGTCAGAGCCTTCCCCTTCATAAAATACCTGCGCCACACAGTCAACCAGGGCAAAGGCGCCGCCATCCGAACAGGCATACAAAACGCCCGCGGAAAAATATTAGTAATCCAAGATGCCGACCTAGAATACCTCCCCGAAGTCATCCCCTCCATAGTCAAACCAATCTCAGAAGGCCACATGAACATCGTATACGGCACCAGATTCAGCGGACGCCCCGACGGCATGAGCTTCAGCCACTACATCGGCAACTCCGTACTCTCTTTTGTCGCACGCTGCCTCTACAACGTCAAAATCACCGACATCATGACCGGACAGAAAGCTTTCAAACGTGAACTTCTTGAAAACACAAAAATCGAAGAAAACGGGTTCGCCGTAGAAATCGAGATAACCTGCCTCGGGTTAAATGGGAACGAAACTGAAAAATACGGTGAAGTTCCTATTCCATACGCTTACCGCCAGCACGGTGTCTCAAAACTCGTTTACATGGACGGCTTCAAAAGCCTCATCAAACTCTTCACAACGTACCTGCGCACAGACATGCAAAACTAAACGAAGAAACATTTTCTGTGCCATAACATCATCAGTTGTGGCTAAACCAAAATTTTGCTTCCTGAAGGTTAACCCTAGTGAATATCTGCTTCACAAGCCACCGCTACGCACCCCTAATCGGCGGCTACGACAACCAAATCCGACTCCTCGCAGAACACCTAAGCAAATACCACAACGTCAAAGTAGTCACCTACAACTTAACCAGCAGCCCACAAACAGAAAACATAGACCAAGTTGAAGTAATCAGAGTCAAACCGCAACTGGTTTTCTTCCGCGTCCCCCTCTCTGTTGGCTACCTAAAAAAAATCGGAGAACAAAACTTCGACTTGCTCCACGCCCACGGTTTCGTACCCCTCGTATCCGATTTAAGCGTTGCATACGCAAAATCCAAAGGCAAAGCAACAGTTTACACTCACCA
Source organism: uncultured archaeon (assembly GCA_963716035.1). Lineage (GTDB taxonomy): Archaea > Thermoproteota > Bathyarchaeia > Bathyarchaeales > Bathycorpusculaceae > Bathycorpusculum. The sequence continues at coordinate 1,653,075 of OY970286.1, forward strand.
CTTCGACGGAAACGTCCAAGACGCAAAGGGCTGGAATGCAATAGCCAACGTCTACAACCATACAATTGCACGAGAAAGCCTCCACTACGCCGACTCAGTGGTTGCAACGACAAAAAGCTACGCAGAAACCTCCCCCGTGCTTAAACAGTGCCTCAGTAAAGTCAAGGTTATCCCCTGCTTTGTAGATGTCAACCGCTTTCAGCCTCAACCCCCCACGAAAGTTGCTGAATTGCGGCGCGGATTGGGTTTAGCAGATAAGAAAGTGGTGCTTTTCGTTGGAAGAATTGTGCCCTACAAAGGCGTAGAATATCTAATCGACGCAGCGGAATACGCCAAAACTATGTACGGAGAAGACCTTACCTTGCTTTTACTCGGCGGCGGGGAAGGTAAAGCAATAACCGACGAATCTAGCTATTATATGCAAATCAAGTTGAAAGCAAAAAAAAGTTCTGTTAGCAAAAACATCCGTTTCATAGGGCGAGTTGAAAACAGTGAGTTGCCCGTTTATTACAGTCTTGCCGACGTGGTTGCATTGCCTTCCACCATGCGGGGTGAAGCTTTCGGGACTGTGCTCTTAGAAGCATTATCATGCGGCACCCCTGTGGTAGCCTCAAGAATCTCTGGCGTTCAAGACGTGCTTAAAAACGGTACCACTGTAGGTTGCTACGCTAACCCAAAAGACATCGCCAACTTATCACAAGCGCTAATCAAAATGCTTCCCACTAAGTGTACTGTGAGTTGTGAATGTCGCAGATTTGTAGAAGAAAACTATCACGTAGAAAAGGTCGTTCAAAACTATTTGGATCTTTACTCCCATTTCGGCTTGACCTCAAAATAACGCCTTGCCATCTTAAGAGCGAATAATTGTTGACTCTAATCTCTATATCATAAAGGTGCTAACGTTGTCGTCAAAAACACAGCTAATCCCTTTAGTCACAAGTTGCATTCCTATCTACCCAGTTTCTTCGTTACTTGATGGCGCATGCGGCATTGGCGAATGGGCAGGTTTACTTCGGACTCATTTGCTTCAAACCGCCGAATCTTATATGGTTGGTCTGGACCTTTTTCGCAATAATCTTAGATTCGCACAAAAATACGTTTCATACGATGACCTAGTGCTCGCTGACTTGCGCTTCTTACCCTTTAAGACCGATAGTTTTCAAGTGTGCTTAGCCGCCGAAGTAATTGAACATCTAAAACCAGAGGAAGGCTACAGTTTCTTACGTGACCTTGAACGGATATGTTTTGAAAGAGTAATCGTGACAACTCCCAATGGTAGTTGGCCTGACCACTCAATTAGATATCCTAATGGAGAGGAAAATATACATGAAGCACATAAGTCCATGTGGCACACTGGTGACTTTAATAAAACGGGTTACAAGGTTCACTCCATTGGCTTAAGGATAAAATCTTCTATGCAGAACTCATTTATTCAAAAGCTTATTGCTGGCGCAGATTTTCTGCTTTTGCCTGGCTGGATATTTCCTCCGTTGGGAAAACATCTCGTCGCCTATAAAGATGTTTTCAAGAAGACACTCTGACAGTTTTAGCTAAACTTTTTTTGTGAAATATATGAAAATTTTTCAAGTTGTACCCTATTATCCACCGCACATTGGTGGAATGGAGTATTATGTTCAATGGTTATCCATAGAGTTAGCTAAACGGGGTCACGATGTCACAGTTTTTACTACCTCCAATAACTCAGAGCAAACGATAAAGTTACAGCCAAACGGGGTCAAAATAGTCTCATTGAAAAAGGCTCTAAAAATCTACAATATACCTATCGTCCCTTCATTGTTTTGGACACTATTAAACGAGGAGAAGCCAGCCGTTATCCATGTTCATCAATATCCTGTTTATTTTTCCGACGTTTCGTCTCTTGTATGTAACCTAAGAAATATTCCTCTAATTATCCATGTCCACGTTATTTCGGATGCGAAATCAGTTTCATCTGGCTTTCTTTCAGGCCTTTACTATAAGACCCTAGGGTTAAGGACTCTTAAATCCGCGAACATGATTGTGGTTCCAAGCAACGATTACCGCGCCAAGTTATATAACATGCATATAGCCGCGGAAAAATTGAAGGTTATTCCTTGTGGTTTACGACTATCAGACGTTGCTGATAAAACCGAAATGTTTAGACAGCAATACTCTTGTGAGCACTCAAAAATAATTCTGGCTGTTGGACGATTAAACTATCAGAAGGGTTTTCAATATCTCATAAAGGCGATGCCTCAAATAATAAAACGTGTACCCTCAGCTAAACTTGTTATAGTTGGTGAAGGCGAATTAAGCGCCTACCTAAAAGGACTCGCTGAAAAAATAGGTTTAACGGACGTTGTTGTATTCACTGGAGTGATTGATTCCTCCATGATTACAAGCGCTTATTCTGCTGCCGACATATTCGTTTTGCCTTCGATTTTTGAATCATTCGGTATGACACTGATTGAAGCACAAGCAGCTGGGAAACCAGTCATCGCGACAGATGTAGGCGGAGTACCGGAAGTTTTAGTGAATGGACAAACCGGAATACTTGTTGAACCAAAGAATATTGAACAATTGGAAAAAGCAGTCGTAACTCTCTTGACAAATACTCAATTAGCCGAAGAAATGGGTGCTAAAGGACGAAGGTTTGTACTCGAAAATTTTGCTTCAGACAAAATCGTAAATTCGATTCTAGAAATCTACCAAAAATTTGTAAACTAACAGTCAAAAAGTAACTTTCAAATTCATATGAGGCATGATTGCGATGAAAAAACCCTTCGGCGACCGATTATTGAAGATACTAATCCCTTTATTGCAGGCATCTAGAACCTTACTATTTTCCATTCTTAAGCCATTTAGTAACGAAACGAAACGGGTGATTTTAGGCATTTTTGTTTTTGGAATTATTCGAAGATTCTGGAATATTCTCCCTGAGCTCTCCAACTTTACCATAGTATCACCAGTAGACGGGAATATGGTGAAGTTTAGACCCGCCATTTTGCACGATAGTTTGTTCGTGATTGCCAATCAGGATCACGAACCATTCGTTAAGGAAGTATTTCAACCAAAAAAAGGCGACGTCGTTGTAGATGTAGGTGCGCATATAGGGTTATACACGCTTAGCGCAGCAAAAGAAGTAGGAACAAGCGGGAAAGTAGTTGCCATAGAGCCAGACCCAAAAAACTTTAAGCTTTTAAAAGAAAACATCAAACGCAATAATTACACAAATGTCCTCGCTATAGATGCAGCCCTAAGCGACTCTGTAGGCCCACGAACATTCTATTGTGCGACAGACCCCTCGCTTTCAGGTTTCCAGCCCTCTGGACCAACCAAAGTTAGGTATTCATGGCAAACTAACACTTTGACTCTGACCGAACTCCTAAAAAACCTAAAAATCAGCGAAATAGATTGGCTAAAAATAGACGTTGAAGGCGAAGAACTGAAAGTAATAGTGGGCGGAATACCTTTTCTTAAAGAAACAGAAAGAACGAAAATAATTTTAGAAATATCTTCGAACCAAGAAGAGGTTCTCGCATTGCTTGCTGAATTAGGCTTTACCACCAGCAGGCTAAGCGATATCTACTTCTTTTCGAGAAAAATATAGCTTAACAGTTGGAAGGTAACAGATGAGTCTGGAGATTATTAAGAATAAGCAAATTCTTATTCTGTTGGCAGTAGTGGTCTGCGCCTTCGCAGTTTCAACTGTTTCTCTTTTCTCCGTAAAAATATCCTCACTTGTTAGTGACCCATTTTTCTTCGAAAAAGTAGTTCCCATTACATATTGGATTTCCGTCTTAGTGGTGTTAGGAGTTTTACTATACTCCATTAACAAATTAGACGACAAAAAAACCAGACTGGCATTTATTTTTTCTTCAATTATTCTAATGATTCTTATTCGCTATGTTTTCCCACTAACCGTTAACAGCGTAATTACCTATGAACCCGATTCTTCCAGTTACATATCGATTGTAAATAATTGGTACCACAATTCACTGGATTTAGGCGTTGCAGGAAACTACCAGCATGACTATCCATTATCTTTCCTCACAGCATTTGTTTTTGCAAAATTTGGCGTTAATATAGAGTTGTTTTTCAGGTTCGCTCCACTGTTCATTTACGTTATCGATTTCTTGTTGCTGTACTTTATAATAGTACAAGTTACTGGTAACTCCAAAACGGCGGCAATCGGCGTATTTCTCTTTTCATTTTGCCCGTTAAATTACTGGCTGGCGGTGCACTTCTGCCCAGACCTCATGGGTTCACTGCTGTTTTTCATATCCCTCTATCTTTTAATAATGTATGTTAAAACCGAAAAAGGTAAACCAATCTACTTAATCGGCCTGTTAATATCAATTTTTCTTCTAATCCTTGCACATCATTTAAGCACACTTTACTTTATCGTCTTATCTTTTGGACTCGCGTTTACCGCTTGGTATTTTAAATCGCCGTTTAAGGGTCGAGAAATTAAATTTCTGCTAATTGGGATTTACACCTATACCCTTTGGTTTGTTTATGGCACTTTAGTTTATCCGCAATTTTTCAACGTTTACACATATCTGAGCCAAACGGGTAGTACCATAACGCTTTCAATACAGGCTGGAATTTTCGATAACATTTCATTCGCGGCTTTTCCGACCTTAATTTTTATTTTAGTCGGTCTTTATTTGAAAGAAACTTTTGGCTTGAGAAATGTTTTAAAATTCATCACCTCCTATAAGCGAATCACACATCCGGCCGCTCTCAACTTAGAGTTATCTTCGGCATCTCAATATTCGTCTGGATTCTTTCTTATCTTCGGCTTATTTTTTGTTGGGTTAGCAATACCCAATATTTTTGCCCTCAGAGTCCTCGAGATCGTTATGGTCGGTTTATACCCTATAGCTGCAATTTCCTTTGAGAAACTAACCACTGGAAAATTGTCCCGCAACCAAAGACTCATTTTGTATATTGTTCTATGCGTAATTGTTGTATTGAGCATTCACCGGTATTACAGCCAAATTGAAGGACGAGTTGCCGGCAGATGAGCTTAAATTTTTTTGTTTTGTTAATCTTTTTATGCCTATTCACATTAACAATAAAACAAAGCAATCAATGGGTGCCGTGATGACTAAACAAAGTAGCATTGCCAAAAGATACATGCGCTACCTTTTCGATCGCTCCTCTCAGAAATGTTGGTCAAACGTATTAGACTATTTGGAAAATCGGCCAGGCTGCGTTCTTATAGATATGGGCTGTGGAGATGGCAACATGACCATGCAAATGGCTAAGTTAGCCAATGCGTCAGTCGCAAGCGGCATCGAATGCGACGAACAAAGAATCAATGTCGCATCAAAGAAAGGCATAAAAATATACAAAGCGGATATGAACAAAGAATTTCCGATTCCTAACGATTCTGTTGACGTTGTTGTGGCTAGCCAAGTGATTGAGCATATAATAGACGTTGACAACTTTGTTAAAGAAACATTCAGGATACTGAAACGTAATGGATACGCGATTATTGCTACGGAAAATTTGTCAAGCTGGCACAACATTTTTGCTCTTCTAATGGGCAAACAGCCTTACTCTGGACCATATGCAAGTACCGAGTTAAATCTAGGTAGGCGCCCCTTGACTGACATGAAAGAGGTTTTCAGTGAAGGCGGAACACATGACAAGGCGTACGTAAAACATAACACCGTGATGGCTTACGTAACTTTAAAGGATGTTTTAGAAGCCTACGGTTTTACTGTTTCAGGGTCAAAAGGTTTTGGTTACCATCCTTGGCCTGGAAAATTATCTGATGCGCTCTCCAGAGCAGACATAAAGCATTCCCACTTTATACTTTACAAAATAACCAAACCATAAGCAGCTTAACCGAAAACGATGTTATTACTTGTTTGAAGCTGAGAAGAATATGAGCCTAGACGCCTACCCAAAAATCAGCGTTGTAATTCCTGCCTTAAATGAAGAGTTAAACATAGGAACCTGTTTGCGGTCAATCTTTGCCCAAAATTATCCTAAAGAGAAAATAGACGTTATAGTTGTTGATGGAAATTCAACTGACCAAACAGTCAATTTAGCAAAAAATTTCCCTGTTCGGATTCTTAAGAACTCTAAAGGGCTGACAGGCATCTCAAGAAAAATGGGTGTTGAAGCGGCATCTGGAGAGTTAATTGCCTTTATTGATGCCGATAACGAACTTCCCCATGCTCATTGGTTTAGCGATATGGTTTCACCCCTATTGACTGATGACCTTTTAGCAGGCACAATCCCGCGAATTCGCATCAAAAGGTCGCATCCCCCAGCTAGTAGACTTTATTCATTAATGGAAGCTTCCCCTCTAGTTTCTGTGGCTTTCTCTAATGCACGAACGTTATGCACTGACAAAATCACTGAGAAAACTTTCTTTCCATTCGGTGGCAACGGGCTCATGATAAAAAAGAAGGTAATTCTCGAGGCAGGAAACTATCGGAGTATCCGTGGCCAAGAAGATGTAGACTTGACTTTTAGAGTTGTAAAACTAGGTTACTATTTTCGAATGATGTTTAACACCAATATTTACCATTTATCTCATCGGACCCTAAGGCAACTACATCGGAAAAGCTATTCCAGAATGCTTAGTTTTTTAAATAATTACTCAAGCCTAACATACAAATTTACGCCCACTGCCCAAAAAGGTAACTTGGTTGCGAACGTTTTCTTGAATGTTTTTTTGCTTCGCAGCTTAATTGAAGTGGGTTATGGCTATAAACGTGATAAAGATATGTCATGGCTGTATTATCCTATACTGTTTTACTATACTTTTCTCATGTTTGGTGCACTTATTGTTTTTCACAAAGAAGGTCGAATGATATTACGCCGTTTGTACTGATGCAGTTTCTAGAAGTGGTAAAGTAGTAATGAAAATAGCCATTGTTTCCCCAACTATCCCCCCTCTGTCTAAACAGGTTGGCGTTTTTGGTGGAGCTGAAACCTACGCGTTTTCTTTGTCAAGGGAAATCGCAAAAAAAGGCAATGACGTAACAGTCTTTTCCAGGTCAGGAAAGGAAAACACACTTCTCAAGCTCAATGACAACTTGACAATCCAGTACATGAAATCGACAAAAGGTTCAGATGTCACCTACGTTTCCCTTGAGTTGTTAAAGAAAATTCTTGTTTCAAATTATGACGTAATTCACGTACATCAACCATTAACAGTTAACAATATCCTTGCCGAGATTTTAGCCAAGACTAAACGGGTTCCCCTTGTTGTAACAGACCATGGGGGTGCTTGGCTTCCCTTGGCCACTATTCCCTTTATAACGCGTCAAATTCCTGATTTTTTTGCTTCAGTTTCGTTGTTCTCGTTAAAATCTTCACTAAAATATGCCCCTCAAAAAGACTTCGCGATCCTGTATGGCGGTGTAAATACGGATTTTTTTCATCCAACAAAAACTCTATCCGATGTAAACCAAAAAAGTCCCTTCAACGGTTATCGCGTAATCTTAACAATTGGAAGGATTACGCGAGTTAAAGGAATAGAGGTTCTTATTCGTTCATTGCCTTATTTACCCAAGGACATTAAACTCGTAATCGCTGGCCAAGTGCACGATTTCGAATATTACGCTTACCTTCGCGCTTTAGCTACGAAAATCAGCCCTGAACGAATAATTTTCACTGGGCTCATAAGCGAAAACGAATTAAACCATTTGCTCAATTTATGTGATGTTTACGTTCAGCCCTCTCTTTACAATGACTTTTTAGGGGCTTATCATAGGATGCCTGAGCTTCTGGGTTTAGCCCGTTTAGAAGCGATGGCTTGCGAAAAACCGGTTGTTGTATCAAAAGTTGGCGGTTTATCCGAGCTTATTGTTGATGGCTGGAACGGTCTCTGCGTTGAGCCATCGAATGAGCGTGCGTTAGCTGATAAAATTAGTATTCTGTTAACAGACGCTTCCTTTAGGGAAAAAATAGGAAAAAATGCTTTGTCAACAATAAAAAATCAATGTACTTGGTCAGTGGTTGCCGAAAGAGCCATAAATTGTTACAAAAAAGTTTGCCATTGAGGAATTGATGTGAAAATAGCTGTAGTTCGAGGGTTTGGGGGTTTACGTCGTTTCGATATCAACTTTTACGAGCACTGTAAATCTTTAGAAATATCGTTTATTCACCCTCAAGGGATGCATTTTGAGTCTAGCCTTGTAAGCTTCAGCGAACTGAAGTTAACTCCCGCCTTTGGGTTTGATCCTGTTTCAAAGTTTTTAGGGCATCCCCATTTGCTCTCGTGGTCATATCTCGATAATCTTGAAAGTGAATTAAAAGAAGTAGATGTAGTAAACACCATTGAGCCCTATTTCTTCTTGAGTAAACAGTGCGCTAAAATTTGTGAAAAAACAAAAAAACCTCTTGTTGTATCGGTTTTTCAGAATATTGAAAACCACTTCAGCAAGTTCGTTCCTCCGTACTCGTCTAACTCAAAATTTGTTTCTGAAAAAACAACTCTATTTATTGCATTTTCAGCAAAGGCAAAAAGTTACTTGCAGTTTTTGGGCGTAAGCGAGGAGAAAATAAAAATAATTCATCCTGGAATCGATTTACAAGTTTTTAAGCCTTCAAACCAAATCGCAAACAATGACGTCCCTCGCATTTTATTTGTCGGCAATCTTACCAACTATAAAGGGCTCCCAGAACTGCTTAAAGCATGCGACTTACTGCGGCAAACGGGCGTAAAGTTTGAACTTTGGATTTGTGGTGGCGGTGATTTGGATTCTATGGTTCAAGCGTACGCCAAGAAGCTCTCTTGTATAAAGTATTTAGGTTTTGTTTCATCTGGGTTGTCTGAGATATATCGTGAATGTGATATTTTTTGTCTGCCCAGCAAAAACCGTAACACTCTTGGTTTGACCTATTGGGAGGAGCAATTTGGTTTCGTTTTCTTAGAAGCGATGGCATCTGGTTTGCCAATTGTTACTACGGACAGCGGGTCCATTCCAGAAGTTGTTGGTTCAAACAATTTTGTTGTTCATCAAGGTTCTACTAATGAACTTAGGGACGCTTTAGAGTTATTGATTACTGATATTTCAAAACGGAGGCAAATTGGCACTATGAACCGAAACAGTGCTCTAAACCGATTTGACATAAATAAGCAAATTGCCGCCCTTGAATCTGAGTTTTTAAAGCTAAAGTAGCGGTTTTATCGCTCACTATTGAATGTTTATACCTTGTCGGAATGGCTCTTTGTTAGCTATCACCCAGAAGTCAGTCAATGTTTCCATTTATACCTGTCTTTAGTGTTCTCTTTATCTGCGGTTATCCGTTAACCGTTTGAAGTGCAGAATCTACTTTTAACTCGGTATTATCATAATATCTGCGCTTCCTACCAGAGACACCGTTACATTGCCAAGGTTAGTAATCGGTACTGTAGCGTCATTATACGCCCATTTTGCGTTGTAAGTCACCGCTGGATTGAGTCCTAATCCGGTTAAGTCCAGCGTGAAGGAAATATTCTGGCTCGCATTATGCAGATTCATAAAGGCTAAAGCTATATCGCCGTTGGCTAGCACAAATATTTTAGTGTCAATAAGCGAGTCAGAACTGGAAATGGGGCAATTAGATGCCCACATTATTGCACGGTTTATAACGTCACGTGAAACGATAGGGGTGGGCGTCCATCCAGGTTGACTCCAGCTTTTTCCATAGACAAATTTGCTTGACGTTGTTTTTTGTGAGATACCCAGTTCGATGTAGCCATCTTCGTATTTTATTATGGGCGTCAATCCTGTTGTTCCCATTGCATTGCCTATTTCTGGTAATCCGTTGTAAGCTTGGCCGTAGCTATCTCCGATAATGTATCTGGCGTTAGGGTCAGTTACGCTTGAAGATGGAAGGGTTACTGCCCGGTTTGAGGTGCCGCTGGTAGACTCTGCTATTTTGAATGAGTCCAGAAATTGTTGGCTTCCTTGATTTAGGAACATGTTCGGGGTTTTTGAATTTGACCCGTAATAAATCACGTTAAGTTGGTTTTTCTCAAACAGGCTAATCATATTTTGAAGTCCTGATCCACCTATTACGTTTCCGTAGTCAATAACAGCGTCTAAGAAAACGGTTTGCATTCCGCTGACAAAGTTTGTGTCACTGTTGTTCAAGTCCAGCGAGTCAGCGAATTGTGAAAAGGTAAAGTTTACTGAAAAGGCTCCTAAATTTCCAAGGTACAGCGGCATGACTTCGGTTGGTCCTAGCCATGTGGGCACTATGTCGGTGTTTAGGAAGTTCGCCATTGTTGTGACCCAATTGGCCATTTTTTGACCATTAAAATCTTTGTCAATCCAACTGTTGCTGTTTACAGTGTCTCCAGGTACGAAAACAATAAGGTTGAATGGGTCAACCGCACGGTATCGGGTGCCTTTATTCCAGACGTAGGTTTCTGCCTGTGCTAAGTACATTTGTTTCCAAACAAGTTCTGGAGTCACTTCGCCATAGTTCCATGCGATGGGTAAGCCAATTACACAGTGTGCCGTGGGTATTTTGCTTTTAACCAATCCTGCAACGTATGCTGCGTATCGTCCACACATGCTAGGGTCTCCTGACCATTCCATGTCTATATAGTACATGCTGAATGAGTTGTATTTTGCAAACGCTGTAAGGTTTTCCATTCCGGCACAGTTGTTCATGCCGTTGTCTGCCCATGTACTGGATAGGTCCTGAGAGAGTATTGAGCCGACTTTGAATTTTGCTGGGCGTATGTAAAAAACCTGGTTTATTTGACCGTACAATTTTGCGTACTGGTCCATCCAATAATTCCACCACTCCAAATTGTAGTTGGTTTGTATATAATTGATTTGTTGGGCTTGGGTATAAGTTTTCCAGTTTGCTGGTAACCCTGATGCATAGGTTGAGTTAGCCCATTCTTGAATGCTTGCTGTGTCTCCATAGTACCAGCATGTCTGGGCGTCGGTGCCGACCCAGCGTCCAAACGGCTGATTTGTTTTCCAAACCCATGACATTTCTTGATTAACGAATCCGTTCCATCCGTCAACTCCAAACCATCCGTCCCATTGGAAACTGCCGTCGGATATCATGTTAGACAGTCTCTGGACGTATAAGTCGCTTAATCTTTCGTCAGGTGAAATGTGGAGTGCGGTGTCTGGTGTTGAATATTTTGCGAAGAAGTTAACCATTATTGTATTTTGGTGAATTCGGTTATATGTTTGGCCGTCGCCTGCTACCGCTATTAGCTCTGGGTGTTGTTGGGTTAGGTAGTTATAGATGAGTTTGTCGTTTTTGTCAGGTACATTGCCTGCTGCATAAACAACTTTCCAGCCTAGTTTGTGGAATTCGTCGATAACTGCTTTTAGTTGAGCAAATGTGGGCCCTCCATATTGGCCGAACCATGTTTGATTTGGGTTCCAGCCGGTATAGCTGATTATGCTGAGTATGCCGCTGGAGTAATCAGTTAACATAATCCCTGTTCCCCACGGATGCGCGGAGACATAGTTATCGACGTCTGAAGAGGTGCTGAACGCGTTTATCCATTCTCCCCTTATCAGGAACTCTGTTTTGTTTAGTGCTTGATCCGCTGCGTTCATAATTGTCCCACTTGATTGAAGCGTGATGCCTGTTTGAGCTGCGTTGCCTGCATCGATGAATAAGGTGGATGCTATGAATGCTGTGAGGATTAGGGCGGCGTAGGCTTGCTTTTTAGTCAAGTGTTTTTTGCTCCTCTGGTAGTTTGGCACCCTCATTGTTTGTGTAGTGACAGTTACGATTTAATAAATGGTATGTAGTTTCAATCAATAGCACAAACTGAACAACGCGTAGGCGAAAAACCAGCGGCTGAACAGCACAAACAAAGTGATTAACGGCAAAAACCAAACAACCCCAAACATAAAACCGAGTTTCCCCGCTTACTTCATCACTAAAAAACCCATAAACCTCAGACCAGCCTGCCCCAATTAGAAAAAGCTAAGATAGAGAACCAACAAATAACAAGCAGCCAACCATGAAAACCATGCAGAGAGTCGCCCTACAAGGACTAAAAACCACCCGCACCCTAATCGTCACACTCCTAAAACCGTTAGGCAAAAGCAGGCGAACATTCTTTGAAGTCTTCCTTTACGGCGTCGTGCGCCCTTTATGGAACCATTTTCCTGACCTGTCCAGCTTTTACTGTCACCGCAAACCTGTGCGGCAACCGAGTTCGCTTTCGTCCCCCTAGTACTGCGCGATTCCTGTTCGTGTTAGCCAACGCAAACCAGAACCATGAACCCCTTGTACAGGCGGTTTTCAAACCCAAAAAAGTCGAAGTAATGGTTGACGTCGGCGCCCACATAGGACTCTACACAATGAGCGCAGCAAAAGCCGTTGGACCAGCAGGTAAAGTTATCTCTGCTGAGCCTGACCCGCAAAGCTACGCTCTCCTAAAAGACAACATCGCGCTAAACCACTTCGACAACGTTGAAGTCGTAAACGCGGCATTAAGCGACCGCTCTGGTCAAATAATTTTCTACGCTTGCACTGACCCGTCGCTGTCGGGTTTTGAGTTGCAGCCCAACGCTAAACTCTACGAGACGCGGATGGTTAAAACTTTGACGTTGGATGAGTTGCTGGATTCACTGGGTGTGGATCAGGTTAACTGGATAAAGCTGGACGTGGAGGGCGCCGAAATCAGGGTTCTGCGGGGTGGCGAAAAAATGCTGCGGCGAGCAAAAAACCTGCATATAATCGTAGAGAGCTCAAATGCTGAGGCTATGGATTATCTGAGGCAGTTTGGGTTCAAAACGAGGTATTTGGGAGAGATATATTATTTCGCTGAAAAACTGGCATCTAAAGAAGATTGATTAGGTTAATCGCCTATGTTTTAATGTCGAGAGTAAATAGCCAATAGCCTTTTGGTTAGAAGTAATTGAATAAAAAACCAAAGAGGAGTAGTTTTTTTCTGGCATCTACTGTTTTGTAGCGAATTAAGAAGAAGGCTGGATTAGAAGTGTCGGGTGTTTCGCCAATTCGACGATTTCACCAAAGCTAAATCTGGCGATTCCGGTTTCTCAAGCAGCATAGCCACGTATTTTACCACTGAATCAACGACTTTCTCTTCAAAGGTGACAATCCCTGCTTCCAGAGATCCCCCGCCTGCTGAACCGCTGTAAATATTCATAGAGGACACTATGGCTATTTTTTGGTCGATTATGATAATTTTTGAGTGAATCGTGTTATCGTAATGGATACTGACCCCGTTCTTGCGTAGGAACCCTTGACATTCTAGCTTTGAGTATTCATTATTATCTTTAGAGTTAGGCCTTCTAGTAATGATTTTGACGTTCGCGCGCCTGTTTCTTGCTTCCTGCAACGCACTAACCAAAAAACAGTTATCAAGATATGGAGTAGTTACTAGTATCTCGTCTTTGGCTTTGGCAATTGCATCTCTAGCTAACTCTTCAAGGCGCATCCCTTCAGCAAAGAAATGTTTTGAGGCTAATGGTTGATTAATTGGTCTAGCAGCTACCCACTGAGTTAGCCATTGAATTAAGCTATCCTGGGCTTTCTCGGGAAATACCTTCTTTTGGCTTTGCATATCAGTTGCTTTAGTCTCAGTTTTTGAGGAAAATTTAGTCTCTCTTTGTATTATGCCTGCTTTTTGCTCTGATTCTTCTTTAGCTTTAGCTTGTTTTTGTATCTCTTGGTGTTTCCTGCAAAGTGCCATATTGAAAAAGTTCTTGGAGTAACTATACTCCTCCGCAGTTATTGGCTCACTACATACTATGCACGAAAAATTATCTTTTTTTGGAATTATTTTCTTCTCTTCGGCTTGACGTGCCAGGGCTTGCTTTTGTATTTCTTGATGCTTTCTACAAAGCGCCATATTATAGAATTTTGTTGAATAACTGTTTTCTTGGGCAGTGATTTCTTCTTTGCAGACAATACAGCGGTAGGATTCCATGCCCAGAATTCCGCTATTATCAAATATAAATTCTGCTTATTCTAAATCCATTCGGGAGACAAATCTTCGGTTAAGCGAACTCGGATACTCAGTTTTCAGGTGACGGTTTTTGGTTGACAATGGTTTGCTCTCTCTTTAATAAACTGAGATCTGAGCCGCCGGCGCGGGTAAAGCTACAGAGGTCTTCTGACGCCCTAGTTATCGTCCATATACGGGTCTTTTATGGGGTATGTGAATTGTGTTCGGAGTTGGTAAGGAAAATGAACAGTCAGAAAAGTAAGTAATCTTTGTACAAAGCAAGCCTACAAACTAACTATGAATGTGGTGCAACAAAACTAAAAAGGAAATTGAACTCTAAAGTAGTAAGCAACCGAGGAATAATTCGTATTAGACACTCCTAAAAGTGCGATATCCTATCAAGAAACCCAACTTCGCTTGCTTGTTCAAGACTTAAAGCAAAGCTACCTTGAAAACTCAGCGCTAAAAAGGAACAGCCGTCTCAAAAACAATCTTAAATACGTCGGTATTGGTTTTTTGCTTTTCAAAGGTATTGACAAGAGCATCGCTGAAAATCAGGCTAAACTGGATGCATTAATGAAACGCATCTATCCTACATCCAACGCCTTCTCCGTATACTTAACAGAACAAATCAGTAAAATTAGGAAATCCAACAGCTTCCTATCCATAAAAGAAAAAAATGAGTGGTTCCTATCCATAGACTCCAGTAAATCCGACCTTAACCATCTTCAGACGCTTCCAAATCAGCAATCCGAATATCTTTCTGCAATTATAAATCAGCTTGAAACCGCCAAACAATTCATTCTAAGCTTTAACGCAGACTTGGAGAAGGCTCAACTCAAAAATAGACTACTTGAACTTCAAACTTTAATCATTAAAGCTGAGGAAGACTATGTGTTACTCTTCCAAAGCCCCCGATACTTCTCAAAGAAAGAATTCCATGAATGGCATGAAAACAATGCTTCACTTAAGCAGCCCATAGAACGAGCATTAAGCAAGGGCGTAAATGAGTTACCCTTCCGAAACTCACTGATCCGTCTCAGAGATGTCTTTGCAAACGGAGAAAAACTCGTAGCTGAACGGAACAAACGCTTCGTTGAAGAGGAAATTCGAAAATCAGAGCTTTTTCCACCAGTTGAAGATAAAACTCTGACAGAAGAGCAAAGAAGAGCAATAGTAGTCGATGAGGCTAACACTCTTGTTGTCGCTGGTGCTGGAACTGGAAAAACTACCGCTTTGTTAGGTAAAGCTCAATATCTTGTAGCTAAAGGCCTCGCATCTCCCCAAGATATACTGATTGTTTCTTTTGGTGCAGACATAAAAGAAGAAAATGAAAATAAAATCAACGGTAACCGAGCCAAGTTTGTCGGAACAACGTAGTAGTAGGGCGCATAATGCATAACAAACTGAAAATAGGCATCTGGAACCGTGCCCATGGCCTAAGCCACCCCAACATAGGGCGTTTTTAGCTTGTCTATTAGACGGGAAAACTCACCTTGAAACACATCCAAGCTTGGCAACTTCGAAGAAACGCTAGTATTAAGGTCACCTACGCTAAAGTTCAACTCAACAGTTGACCCGCCAGTCAAGTAGCACACTGCATACATAGCGGCCAAAACCGTTATTGCTTCCTTTTTGGCATCCGAACAGTTTGCAGTGTCAATTTCCACGTTAAGTTCAAGCTCCAAAGTTACTTCGGCTCGCTTAATCATCTTGAGAACTCTAGCCTCAGAAATATCCGAATCGCCAACATTCAGAGCATCCCAAACGTCCTCAACCGTAACCGCAGGCAAAGCAAACTAAACCTTTGAAGTTGAAGTTACGGAATCGACCGCATAAAAGACTTACCATATAACATCAACTGCGCGTCATATATCTTGTAAATTGACAATCATGCCAAGTGAAGATACATTATTAGCCCAAACGTAATAGGAACCCAGACAGGATTCAATTTTCCTCTCTATTTCATCCCTGGTATTGCTTTCATTAAAATCAACTTCAAGAATAATAGCGACTATAGAAAAAACCTCTGATAAGTAGTCCCGCAATAGCACCTATAAAACAAGCACCAAATGAAGGTAAATTACATGAGAATATCACTTACTCTTTGCTTAAGCGACAAGTCAAAAAAATGTATTTTAGGTAGGAGTCTTGGCACCAAAAATCTTAGTCAATTTATTTAATACATCAATCGCCCAAGGCCAACTGAAGCCTGCAAGAGCTGAGAGGAGCATAGGTAAAGCATTATTTGTAAGAGACGATTGAGTTGCTGCAATAAAACCAGATAAGAAAACTAAATACATTATACTACCCAAGAGACATCCGATGAAGGGAGTTGCCAAAAACCATACTAACCAAACTTTTCTGTAATTCATTCTATTCACCTGGAACCATAGCCACCATAAACCACGCAAAACTGATCCTAACCCGCCCCATATTATGGCCCAAACCGGTACCCAAAAGATAATTAAATTTCCTTGAAAGTTAATGTCAACGTAAAACCATGTTAAGATGAGTGCAATAAAAGCAGCAATTAGATACAAGAGGATGGGTATACCGTAGAAATATTTTAAGCGCCATATCATTCCAGCGCTTTCCAAACAATCATCAAAATTGGATGTTGCAAGATCAAACTTATAATTACTTTCAGTCGAATTTGAACATAAAGATTCTTCAGCTTCTTTCAAGAGATTTAAGATAATGCTGATTTTCTCTGAAGACCTTTGGTTACCGATTCTTGCGAATAGGCCGTTTTCACTTGCAACTATTAATTTGACTCTCAGTTCTTGAATATCTTCTATTGAAATCCCGTCAGCACTACTCAACTGAATCGACTCAAGGACAGTATAAAAACACATTTTAAGTTAAAAGCCCTTATGCATGATTGACTCGTTCATGAGATAAGGGTTATGGGAGTTTTGTTGAAATATGGGAAACGGGCAGGCTAAACGCGAAGGCGCAATTCCCTACTTAAAAGAGCAAGCAAGAAGGAAAAATGTTGAGATTGGAGATTCCTTCTTTGAGGAAATAAACTCTTATTTGGAGTCACTGAAGTCCGAGAAGGCAAGAGAGCTTTACCCCGTACTTAAAAATATGACAGATTCTGCTGAAAATGTTGTAGCAAATGTAATAGGAGCAGAATCGATCAAGCTGGCAATAAAACTCAAAAGGCCAGTTGATAGAGAAATGGTTAGGGCGATTCTTGATAAACGGAAAGTCCAACGTCTCCATATACCGAAGGATCCCGATAGTGTCTGCTGGAAAACTGTGGCAATTGACATCTTGCTCAACATAGATGAATACAGAGAATCTTTAGGTGAATCAGAAGCATCTCTTTGATTGCGATGTCATCATTATAACAACTTAAGCAACTTGGACTCTGTTCCTTAAACAGATTTTGTGTTTTCATCTAAGAATCTGTTATTACGCGGACTTTAGCACAATCAGCTGTTGGAGTTCTCTGATTTGGCTTCCCAAAGTTCCCATCCAAATTTAACTGCGTTCTTTCGGAATTCCTCCGGGCGAATCAAACCTTTATCCGAAGCCGTAATTAAGTCAGCAGAAGTTAACTCTGGCGTTTCGGCGCTGCCATAATTTAGCCGCACTTTAGCTTTAGCTGGATCAAGCCCAGCTTGAGTAATAATAGGCAAGAAGAGTTCCCGTTCTACTTGGCGTTTGATGTATCGTTGGACGGGTTTTATGAGCATATCCTGCAAGTCTAACGCTGCCCTGGCTGATGCTTCAATCAACGGTCAATGTGTGCAAAAGCACCTGCCGCAAGCCACCGCCATAGCCAGAGGGAACGTCGCCGTCTCGATGCGACCAAACATATCGAAACGGAACCTTCAAAACCTCGCCGCGCCTAACCCAGCGTTTTTCAGTGACGCCCACTCGCACCTGGCGTTTCCCATCTGAATATGCGCTGGTATGCGGAAAAGTAGTTTTCGCCCGCACCTCAAGACCAACCCATCCTGCGCGCGAGAAAGAACCTCCACGGGATAAATGCCCTTAAGATAAAACTCTTGATTGGAATCAGCCTCTTGCAATTAGCTGCCTCCTTTGGGCTGTGAGGAAGCAGTATAGAGCGTACGCTTTGGGAAAAAAGAAGAAAGAGAAAATAGGCTAGTACTTTTTCGCGAATATGTTGGCGGGTCCGACGGTTATCGACCGTATATACGTTCATTTATACCGCAGCCTCTTCTTTGATTAGCTGCCTAAGCTCATTTCGCAGAACTGCCAACTGATGTTCAGCGATGTCTTGTTTTTCGGTAGTGGCTCCTTGTGCTAGTGCATCTCTGTTTAGAATCTGCTCCGGGTTTTCGCCTAAAGCCCGTATCATTTCCTTGATGGTTTCTAGTTTGCTGTGTTGGGTCTTGGGTCTTATAGCTAATCCTGCAGCTGCGTAGATGCTCCTGAGCTTCTCAATGCCTAAGCTTTGGATGTCGTGGTAGGTGTCGGGGATGTGGCCCATCATATAGTCAACATATGATTCTTGGACTCCTAAGGCGATCATTTGTGTTTTGAAGTATTTGCGTATGCTATGGGTTCTAAGCTCGTAGTATCTGCCCATGGCTGGCTTGATTAAACCTGCTTCTAAGTAGAGGTCGTGGACAATTTTGCGTATTTGTTTTGGCGTGACTCCTTTGACTATATCGTTCTTGTTTGCATTTCGGATGAGCGGTGAGTTATCGGTGATTTCCTCTGGCTTCATGTATTTGTTTTTGCCTGCTCTGTAATCGGTGCTGCCTTGGCGTCTCTGCTCCAGGTATAGTTTTAGGTAGTTTACGGCTTCGGGACCGAGGAAGGTATCGTAATCGCCGTATTTGCCTTTGGTGATTTCTGCTTCAACATGGATGTGTACTGGAATCGTATTAGCTTCTAGGTCTTCTTTGACGTGTCGATAGAGGAGCTTTGAAAAAGTTTCTTCCCTGAAACCGCCGAGGGCAAAGGCTGAAACTATGAATTTCTCTCTTAGGTCGGCTAGGTCGAGCAGTTTGGTAAGTTCCTCAGGTTTGGGTGCTCGGTCCTTGTAGGTTACGCGGCGGCTGAGTGGTTCTGAGAGCTCGATTTTTATTCCGTTGATTCGATAGAAGGTTTTGACGCTTTTGACGTAGTTGTTTACAGCTCCGGGTTTTAGGCCGTCGTCTTGAAGCTGTGCCAGATAATCGTTTAGGTATCCCGTGTGGTTCTGCACTCTTAATGGGTCAGGGATGTTGCCGACTGGTTTTAGATCTGCTATTATGAGGTCTGGGCTGTAGCCAAGCCAAACTGAGTATTTCTGCACTTGGACGGTGTAGGCGCGGCAGCTGTTATAGGATCCACTGCAGTGTCGTAGAAAGTGTCTGGCCATCTTGAGGATGCTTTGGTTATCAAATACAAATGGGAGTAATGCTGGTCTGTCGCTGATGAAGGCGTTGATGATGTATGCGACTAAACCTTTCTCTCTGGCTGATAGCATTTTTTGCAGGCTTATTTCGACAGGTTGCTTAAGCTTGTAGCCCCTGAGGCTTTGTTCAAAAAAGACGGAGTCGCCTTGGATCTTCATTGGTAAGTTTAGGCTTTTGAGTTCTTCAAGCGTTAGTTGGCGGTTGATAGCTATAGGCTTCGCTAATGTCTGCGGTATCATACAGTTTTCATCTCTTTCTGAGTTTTTCGCTCCGATGGTCGGAACGCATACTCACCCTTAACATTAGGCTGTAGAGAATTTAAGACCCTATCAACGGTTCCATGTGAAATCTGTGCCTCGACTTTTAGGTGTTCCAGCGCAATTATGTCTGATTTTAACAAGACCAAGCCCGAAGCTTTGGGATCGCCACCGTGCAGTGTAGGCGGTCCAGCATCTCGGTCCCAAGATAGTGTTAAGTAATCATTACATTCGTAAACAAGCCAACCAACAGCTTCTCTAAGTTGAGGCGACATTACCAAAGCTGAACAACGGTTATAGGATACATGGTCAAGGTAACGCACGAAAATTAACCCCTTAAACTCACAAGGGATGCCAATTGATTTTAGAACAGTTTCCTCTGGCTTCTCAGGAGCGAAATTTGAGGCAGAGGCTTTTCCCTGAACATCAACCATAATTATCAAGGCGCCTCCTTATCGTCAAAACTGGGCATTTCCTGATATGCAGGTTTCCAAATAGCATTAGGAAAATTTTGTTTCAATTTTTCGTAGCATTTGGTACAGCGTTTTATAACTTCATGGCTTGGCTGTGTTAGCTCTACGGTAACGTTTAGTGCTCCACATTCGCATTTAGCGCCCTGCGGTATAGTTTTGACATACCAATTAGGCTTTTCATTATCAATTTCGTTTAACGCAGATTGCTGCCTCTGTGCTTCAAGTTTTGATGCGTCTATTCTGATTTGCCGTGGGTTGCCTGGGAAACATGCCACTTCACAACCGAATGACTTCAGAGCTGGCGATACATCGTTTATTCTTCTTGTTAGGGCACTGGGTGTTTTAGGCCAACCTTTTGCTTTAATGTCGATTCCTATTTGCTGGGCGTATTGAGAGAGTTTAGTGTATAACTCAGAAGGCTGTCCTTTCCAGCAATCTATCTCAGTACTGCCTTGAACTGAAACCAAGGATTTACCTTTTACTTCAAGGTCACAGAATTTAAGCAGCGCTAAAGCAACCGTATCAGCATTTAACGCTTCTTCATTTTGTTGTTTAACCTTCCCGGCATAAGCATTTACAAATTCTTCCTTTGTTTTGCCCAAAGCCAGCGCAATGGCACAGCCATAACGGCTAAAATCTGCCAGCCTTTGATACCCATCAAGTTTAACCGTTGGATACAGCTTTAATGCATTTGATATAGTGTTTAAAAAGCCAGCCAATATTTTGGGCCGGTCACTTTCGAACGCTTGGATAAGCTCCTCTTCGGTTCGCCTTTTTTCTGGCGGTATTGCGATTAGTGCAATTAATGTACTTCTATCTAAGAGGTCGCCTCTTTGTGCTGCAACGTTTATCCCATTCAAGAGTACACAGCGTTTGAATTGTAGAATGGTATCCTCGTCGTCACTGTAGAGTTTTCTTACGGCTATTCCTCCACCAGTCACGGCTCGGCAGAGCATGTCACTAGCCCAATCGGGAAGATATGTCAAGTTGTCATAGGGAACAATCCAGTGGTGTTCCAGTTGCTGGGCTAATTCGCGGTCATTTCTGGGCAAGGAAAGAAGATCTATGCTTGAAGGGTCGATTAGCCGTTTAACCCACCTGAAAAGCCATGATTTTGTGGAGCCTTGTGGTCCGCTCGCAACTATTGCTGGATGGGGTATCAATGGAACCAAGTAGCTTAAACAGGTGCATATGAACGTAAGTTTTGTATCATCGTCTTCTTTAGGGATAGTAGTATAATCTAAAAGTCGCCATACATTGCCTTCTTCTGCTGACGCTGGCTGTGTTAAGGGTTGTTGATGACTGTAACGTTTGAACAGTATAGGCGGGTTGTTAATAATGCTCCAGCCTTCAGCGGTTATTTTTATTGCTCGCCATTTTGCATCAGCCATGTCTAACCAAATTCCGTTTGGTGCGGGTGCTACTCGGTTATAGAGGGTGTATTGTTTTCCTTCTTGCTGGGCTTTTCCTTTTAGTACATTTATGGCGCTGTTGAGGCTGTCGTTCCCTGGGGCTTTTTCCTCTTGAAGCCACATTAAGTGAGCTAACCAAGCCTTAAACTGAGAACTTGCAATCGGCATCGTAACTTGTTTGATTTGCAGTGTTTTGCGCTGTTGCGTTATTTGCGGTGTTTCCGTGACTTTAGGGGACCCAGTCGGCAACTTCTCATCCTTAGGGACATTAATGATGGCATTTTCTTCTTGCGATTCCCCTAAAGTTACGGATGTCTCGTAATTATCGCAAGTCTCGCAAGCAATCTTCACCCGTGCATACGGTGTATTGTGTTGGTCAAAAAATAATTCGACGTCTTGGATTAAACAGAGTTTTACTAAGCGGTCTGCTTGGCTCTCATGTTTATTATTTTCAGACTCATTGTTGCCATCATCTTGTTGCTCTTTTTGTAGCTGGCAGTTAGATAAACAATAGCCGTATTCCTTGATGGATTGGCAACTTGCAGTTTTTCCGGGATCAACGCTCTCCAATTGGGTTCTGCAAACGTCATAATCGAAATCTTTCTGTGATCTGAATAAGTCAATTACTTCGTTGTCCGAGTAGCCAAGCCTTTTGTATTCTCCCGCTATAGCCAGTCTCATTAGATGCCCGTTTGGACCTGTTAGCTGAACTTTTAGGGCTTCTATGATGCAGGAGCGCGGTCTGTTGAATGAGGATTTTGTGCCATGAGTCGGCTTGGCCGCTGGCTTTGGTTGTTTCTTGAGAAGGCTATGTTTTTCCATTACTGAGAGGAAATTTTGCTCTATGTCTTCTATCTCGGTTGGGCTGTTGTCGTTTAGTTTGCAATAGCCTAAGCTTGGTGCCATTAGGCAAAGTTTCTTTTCACCCAGAAGCTCCAGGCTTGCAGTGTTATGGTAGGTACCTATTGTTTTGGGCTTGGTTCTTGTCCAATAGATCAGATGTATTCCATTATTTACAGTCTGCTCCATGCAGGTTATTGGAAATTCTTTGAGTAACACCCGACCTTTCGCTTTGACTTCATCTGTAACGTCGTTGCCTTTGCAGTCATAATCGACTACTGATAGGTAGAGACCATTTAGGGCTCGGGTACCGAGTATAACAGCAAAAGAGTTAGCATCGTTCCAATTAAGGGCAAGAAATTCTTCATCAGTTTGTGGTTCGATTTCCCACTTTTTCCAGGTTGAAAGGTTGTGTTTTTCGTATTCCTCTCCATTCTTTGTTAGTCTAAAAGGAACGACTGCGAGGCCTAAAGCATGATAGCTTCCGGCAACTGCTTTGAGTTCTTCTTCGCTAGTTTCCTTCATACGTGTCAGACCCGTTTTTCTATTTATTCTCTCAATTATTCGGTTGATTCTCGGCGACCGATGCGTGATCGCGTAAAATCGGCTTGATAATCAATTTACCATTCACTTCCATTGTTACCGCCTCTACTGTGCCATGTTTTTTTTCGAGTAACGACAGCCATGACTTCGGAATGAAAACGGCAAATCCATTGCCTATTTTGCAGATTTTTCTTTTAATTGGCATTTTTGTCATTTCCGTTTAAACAATGTTTAAGTGTAAACAAGCGATTGGTCTGTTGCTCATACCCAGGTGGGTTTTGCGTTGGCACGGCGAAAACAAGGCAAATTACCTGAAATTGCACGTTATCGGTACAAAATTCAACTTGATGTTGAGGAGACAAAACTTCAAGCAGAGCGTAAAGGGTTTACTTGTCGTCTTCTTGAAGGGCAGCCAAAGAATAAAAAATGTAGAGATGGCATTGGTGAACCGTATCCATTGCCTCAATATGAAATTACAGGCGGAACACTACCAGAGAATATTAAAATAGAAATAGCGCCGAGGACAACGCAAATCTATTGTTTTGGTAACGAATTTGTTCCTCCAAAAGTTATTAACGCAGATACTATGGAACCCTTTCTTTGCCAAATGGAGCTATATTGTCAAAAATTAGAACATGCTGAAGAAATTCTAAATGAAATAGCTATTTTTTCTAATAACAGAGCGTACTTTAATAAAGAAAATAGAATCTACACCAAAACTCCGGCTATGTACCGACTAATTATTTCCTCTAGAGAAATCACTGATCAACTATTGGATAACATAACGAAACCATTATACGATGAAATTGACTTAGCGATGGCTGATTTTTTGCAAGGTAGAATTTCCCAAGCAAGAAAACGGTTGGATTGCGCTTTAGTTGAGCTAGAGTTTTTTGGAAAGAGCCTTATAAATACTGCCAGAGAAATGAATGATCCACGAGCTGCAAAATGGGAAGCAGATTTTGAAAAAGCGCTAAACTATCCTATGGGTCTTAACAAGCGCCAGGGTTTACCTTCGGCTTAATAAAATCCTCTAAAGGCTTATTTGTAGAGTGAACGTAAGTTAGGTCTAACTGGAGAGAGTATAGGGTTGGCTAAGCAGCAGACATCAAACGGTAATGGCGCTAATTTGGGTTTCGAAGCAAAACTTTGGGCAACCGCCGACAAACTCCGCAATAACATGGACGCCGCCGAATACAAACACGTCGTCCTCGGCCTAATCTTCCTCAAATACATCTCTGACGCCTTTAGCGAAGTCCACCAAGAACTAAAAAATGACCCATTAGCCGACCCCGAAGACGTTGACGAGTACAAAGCCCGCAATGCGTTTTGGGTACCGCCCAACAGCCGCTGGGAATACCTCCAGAAAAACGCCAAACAACCCACCATCGGCAAAATCGTTGACGAAGCCATGGACGCCCTCGAACGGGAAAACCCCCAGCTAAAAAGCGTCTTACCCACAGACTACGCCCGCGAAGGCTTAGACAAACAGCGGTTAGGCGAACTAATCGACCTAATCGGCACCATAGGATTAGGCGACAGGGAAAGCCGCAGCAAAGACATCCTTGGTAGAGTCTACGAGTATTTTCTGGGGCAGTTTGCGGATGCAGAGGGCAAGAAGGGCGGGCAATTCTACACACCGCAAAGCATCGTGCGCCTTCTTGTGGCTATGATTGAACCGTTCCGCGGACGCGTTTTTGACCCTTGCTGTGGCAGCGGCGGCATGTTTGTGCAAAGCGAAAAATTCATCACATCTCACCAAGACATCAAACCCCCAGCCACCAACGAAGAGCGGCTTCGGCGGGAGGACCTAAGCATTTATGGGCAGGAGTCCAATCGGACAACTTGGCGTTTATGCAAAATGAACCTCGCAATACGCCACATAGACGGAAAATTTGTCGCTTGGAACAACGAGGGCAGCTTCCTCCACGACGCCCACCCAGACCTAAAAGCCGACTACCTACTAGCAAACCCACCGTTTAACGACAGCGACTGGAAAGGCGAAATGCTGCGGGAAGACATTCGCTGGAAATATGGCGTCCCACCCGTCGGTAATGCTAACTTTGCTTGGGTGCAGCATTTCATCTATCACTTAGCACCTTATGGCACCGCAGGCTTCGTTCTTGCTAACGGCTCTATGAGCAGCAACACTTCAAACGAGGGCGAAATCCGTAAAAACATAATCGAAGCCGATCTCGTAGACTGCATGGTAGCCCTACCCAGCCAACTATTCTACAACACCATGATACCCGCCTGCCTATGGTTCATAGCCAAAGACAAAATAAACCACAACTTCAGAGACCGCAGAGGAGAAACCCTCTTCATAGACGCCCGAAAACTCGGCACCATGACAGACAGAAGACACCGCCAACTAACCGACGAAGATGTCAAAAAAGTCTCTGACACCTACCACGCATGGAGAGGCGAACCCATAAACGAGCAAGCGGTAGCATATCAAGATGTTGCTGGGTTCTGCAAAGCAGTAAAACTTGAAGAAATAAGAAAACAAGGACATATACTAACGCCTGGACGATATGTTGGTGCCAAAGAATCCGAAGAAGACGAAGAAGCTTTCTCAGAAACTATGGAAAAGCTAACTGCTAAACTTGCAGGCCAATTAAATGACGAAAAAAGGCTTAATGAAGAGATAACAAAAACTCTTAAGGCGTTTGGATATGAGTTTTGAACTCCCGAAGCACCCCTCATTAGAAGCTGGCAACGTTCCAGAGGGCTGGACGCTTGTCAAACTAAGCGATTTGGGAGAAGTAAACCGTGGTCGATCACGCCACCGTCCAAGATATGCCGAACATTTGTATGGAGGACCTTATCCTTTCCTTCAAACAGGCGATATTAAATCGTCAGGCGGCAGGATCAAGGAGTATTCCCAAACTTATAGTGAAGCTGGATTAGCCCAGAGTAGATTATGGCCTGCAGGAACAATGTGTATAACAATAGCAGCAAATATAGCCGAAACAGGCATTCTCACTTTTCCCGCTTGCTTTCCTGATAGTGTGATTGGATTCATAGCGGACAAATCAAAATGTGATGTACAATTTATTGAATACAAGTTTCGCTATCTAAAAAGCACTATACAAAGAGAAGCAATTGGAAGCGTTCAAGACAACATAAACCTCGAAACTTTAGAACGTCTTCAATTTTCTTTACCTCCGATTCTTGAGCAGAAAGCAATCTCTAGAGCACTCCGCAGTTTCGATGCTAAAATTGAATTGAATCAACAACAGAATTGTACTCTTGAGGCTGTTGCGCAGGCTCTCTTTAAGCGTTGGTTTGTTGATTTCGAGTTTCCCAACCAAGAAGGCAAACCCTACAAGTCAACAGGCGGAAAAATGGTGGATTCGGAACTTGGACCAATACCGATGGATTGGGAAGTTATTGAATTAAAGGAAATTGCTGATATTGTGAATAAAGCTATAAATCCCCAGGGGTATCCAAGTTTGCTATTTAGTCACTATAGTATTCCCGCTTACGACGAGCGAGAAAGCCCTATTTTTAACAAGGGAAACGAAATAAAGAGCATCAAATATTTGATTGATAACGAATCAGTGTTACTTTCAAAGCTTAATCCAGAAACATCCAGAATATGGCTACCCTTTGTTAAGGCAACAGATGCTAAAGCCATTTGCTCAACCGAGTTTATTGTATATAGGCCGAAGAAGGGTATCGATCGAGTTTACATTTATTGTTTGATTAAGACTCAAAGATTCGTTGATTTCTTCTCATCCTTAGTTACAGGTTCTACAGGCAGTCGCCAAAGAGTCCCACCGAAGGATACATTACTTTACAAACTAGCATTACCCAAGGATATACACACAATAAATCGCTTTTGTGATTTTGCCGTACCATTGTACAATAAGCGTGGGTTAAACACAGTTCAACAAAGAGTACTCTTTGAAACACGCGACTTACTTCTTCCTAAGCTTATGTCTGGGAAAATCAGAGTTCCCCTTAACAATGAAAACTTGGAGGTTACTTGATGTCTAAAGTGATTACCGAGTCTGAAATTGAAGAAATGTGTCTTGGCATGCTTAGGGAGCTTGGCTACTGTGTTGTTTTTGGTCCTGATATTTCTGAGGGTGGCTTGGCTGAGGAGCGTAAGGGTGGGGAGGTTGTGCTTGTCGGCAGGCTGCGGAATGCATTACGACAGATTAACAAGACTGTCCCAGAGTCCGCCATTGATGAAGCAGTAAAAAAGGTTTTACGCGTTGAAAGTCAAGGCTTAGTTGAAAACAACCAGAGTCTCCACCGTTTAGTCACTAACGGCGTCAATGTCCAGTACAAAAGAGCAGACGGCGCAGTCAAGGATGATGTGGTTTGGCTCTTTGACTTCCAAAACACTGGCAACAACGAGTTTTTAGCAGTTAACCAGTTCACCATCAAAGAGGAACGTCACGAGCGTCGCCCAGACATTGTCCTATTTGTGAATGGGTTGCCGCTGGTGCTTTTTGAACTCAAAAATGCGGTAGATGAAAACGCTTCGATACAGGGCGCCTTTAAGCAGTTGGGCACTTACAAGCAGGAAATCCCCTCAATCTTCCGCTACAACGAAATCTTAGTCATAAGCGACGGCACCTACGCTAAAGCAGGCACCTTAACAGCAAAAGAAGAACGTTTCAGCCCATGGAAAACAATCAACGGCAAAAAACAACCCAGCACTACACCCCAAATCGAAGTCCTCATAAAGGGCATGATAAAACCCGAAGTTCTGCTGGATTTAGTGCGAAACTTTGTTGTCTATGAAGCTGAAAAAGACACCAAAGACAGCAGCCTAAAAATCAACAAAAAAATCGCTGCCTATCAACAATACAACGCAGTCCAAAAAGCCATAACCTCAACCGTTACGGCAACCAAGAAGGACCATAAAGCAGGCATCGTTTGGCATACACAGGGCTCAGGAAAAAGCCTAACCATGGTCTTCTACACGGGCAAAATGGTATTGGAGCCACAACTTGAAAACCCAACAGTAATACTGCTAACAGATAGAAACGACTTAGACGACCAACTCTTAGGTACGTTTAGCCGATGCCATGAACTTCTACGTCAAGAACCCAAACAAGCCACCAAACGAGAACAGCTACAGGAGCTCTTGCAGGTCAGTTCAGGCGGCATCATATTTACCACTATACAAAAGTTTTTCCCAGAAGACAAATCCCGAGAATACCCGTTGCTTTCAGAACGCAAAAACATCATAATCATAGCTGATGAGGCACACAGAAGCCAATACGGCTTTGGATTAAAAGTGCCAAAGAATGTGGATAAGGCAGCTCTCAAATATGGCTACGCAAAATACCTCCGAGACGCCCTGCCAAACGCCACCTTCATAGCCTTCACAGGCACCCCCATCGAGCAAGTAGACCGCAGCACTCCAGCAGTTTTTGGCAAAGTCATAGACACCTATGACATTAACCAAGCAGTAGAAGACGGCTCCACAGTCAAAATCTACTATGAAAGCCGCCTAGCCAAACTTGAACTAAAACCCGAAGAGCGCCCGCACCTAGACGAGGAATTTGAGGATATAACGGAAGGCGAAGAAGTAGCGGGCAAAGAGTACCTCAAAAGCAAGTGGTCGCGGCTAGAAAAAGTCGTCGGTGCACCTGAACGCATCAAACGAGTCGCCAAAGACATAGTGGATCACTGGGAAAAACGTCTAAGCGTGCTTGACGGCAAAGCCATGATTGTGTGCATGAGCCGCCGCATCTGCATAGACCTCCACAACGAAATAGTAGCCCTTAAACCAGAATGGTACAGCAAAGACGACGAAAAAGGCACCATAAAAGTTATCATGACAGGTTCCGCAGCTGACGGCGCAGACTGGCAAGAACACATTCGAAACAAACAACGACGCCAAGAACTCAGCGAACGCATGAAAAACCCCTCAGACGCCCTAAAAATCGCCATCGTCCGCGACATGTGGCTAACAGGCTTTGACGCCCCAAGCCTACACACAATGTACCTTGACAAACCCATGAAAGGACACACGCTCATGCAAGCCATTGCACGGGTTAACCGAGTCTTCAAAGAAAAACAGGGTGGGCTAATCGTTGACTACATCGGCATCCTGACTGAACTTAAACAAGCCCTCAATGATTACACGGAAAGCGACAAGAAATTAACAGGCATCCCACAAGAACAAGCCGTCGCCATGATGCTGGAACGTTATGAGACAACCAAAGCCTTCTTCCACGGATTCGACTACAAACACTTCTTCACAGCCCAACCCAAAGACCGCATAACCATAATCATGGAAGCCATGGAGCAAGTACTCAAACAAGAAGACGGCAAAAACCGCTATCTAAAAGAAGCCACCTCACTAATCTACGCATTTGCATTAGCAATCCCAAAAGAAGAAGCCCTCAAAATCCGAGACGACGTCGGATTCTTCCAAGCAGTCAAAGCAGCCATAGTCAAAAACACCGAAACCAAACAACAACAAACCCAAGATATAGACTCAGCAATAAAACAAATTCTCTCCAAAGCCATCGTATCAGACCGAGTCATCGACGTCTTCGCCGCGGCAGGACTCAAAAAACCAAACATAAGCATCTTAGACGAAGACTTCCTAGCCGAAATCAAAGACCTGCCACAGAAAAATCTTGCATTCGAAACCCTCAAGCGGCTGCTGGCTGATGAAATCCGTTTCCGACAGAAAAAGAACCTCATACAAGCCCGAAGCTTCGAAGACCTGCTTGACAAAGCCATCAAATCCTACACTAACAAAAGCATAGAAACCGCACAGGTCATCCAGCAACTCATCGACTTAGCAAGAAAAATCAGGGAAGAACAAAATAGAGGCACAAAACTAAACCTAAACGAGGATGAAGTCGCATTCTACGACGCCTTAGCAGATCACCCAGGCGTCAAAGAAGTAATGGGAGACGACACCCTCAAAACCATCGCTCGTGAACTCGTCCAAACAATTAGAAACAACGTGCGGATAGACTGGACACTTAGGGAAAGTGTGCAAGCTCAACTGCGCATATCAGTTAAGCATATTCTCAAGAAGTACGGTTACCCGCCGGATAAGCAGCAGAGAGCAACTGACACTGTGCTGGATCAGGCTAAGTTGCTCGCCAAAGACTGGGCAGAAAAGTAAACCATAGAACCGATGGCTTACAAAAAGCTCCTCGGTTAGCGTACGCTTTGAGGCTTAATTCGGTAATCCTTTGTATGTCTTTTGGTTCGCTTTTAAACGGGGGTTCTTTGACTTTTCCGAGTTTATCGTTCTTTATCGAAAATAGCGGCATAATAGTAAGTGACCTCCATTTTCTTTAAAAAACTTGGCACACTAATTTGATGATAACTTTAGCTTGTTTTCAACATTGCAAAAGGTAAAATATTGCTTGCTTGCTAATGTGAATCTTGAAATGAGCCAAGAAAAGAAAAAGCCCTTTGAAAATGCTCAAAATAGAGATGAGGAACTTGATAGGCTACGACTTAGACGATCAGAACTTGTTGGTGCAATAAATCAAAATGAAAAGACTTCTTTTGAGACTATTACCTCAATTGAAGAAGATACCGCCAAAATAATTGGCGAATATAGCAAAGATGCCGATGCTCTTCGATTATACGGAAATAACATTAAAACTGAGACTGAGAAGTCTCTTAGAAGAGTCAGCAAAGAAGCAAGAGCCATCGTAGGTAAGTCTTCCAGTTATTTTACCATTTACCTGATTGTTGTAATATCAGTCCTTGGCTCACTGGGTCTTTTGGGAGGCTATCTCTTAGCAGTTTACCTCCCCGGTCTTTTGGAAGATTTTATACTTATTTGGGCAAGTGTCAGCGCTCTTACAGCTATATCATTATGGTATCTGCCAAAAACTATATCATTTGAGGACCTTGAGAGTAGAATTGATAACGAAAGTAATGTACTATCCGAAAAAACAAACGCTCTACCAGTAAAAAAGCATGACATTTCTCCCATTCAAAAATTCACAAAAGCTGCAAAAGCCGGGATCAAAGGTCTCGTAAACAATACATTGGAAATTGTCCCTACAACAAGCAGAATTATTGAGATAGAAAGCGATAGACTTGTGCAGCAGCAATTCATTGAGAATTTCGCTTTTGCAATAAACCGTTATGGTTTTGATGTTAAGGGCGAAGCCGAAAATGTAATGAAAAATAAAACTTGGCATTTAGGAGATGAGCAGACTTGGCTTCTAGATCTTAGCAATGAGATGGAGCGTATTTTTGATAAAAATAACCGCATTTTTCAAATAATGTATTGTGATTTTTTTGACGACAAGTATGTTCCTAAATTATGGATTGAAATTCGTAATAATGAAAAGATTGTCAAGCAGTTAGCTGAGGTCTTATTTGAGAAGAAAATAGTAAACACCCCCGATGAGGGAAATTCACTTGCAATTATCGCTAAGTTGTTAAAGAGCCTACCAAGATATAGTTTAGAAACGGCAGTATCTCGCATATCCGCTTTCTTTTCAGACTTGCGCCAATTTGAGGATGCCTGTGAGCGGCATCTTGATTTTTATGGTCTGAGGATTGTAGAGAAAAGGGACGCATTAATGAGTTACGTTCCTGAATCCGAGCAAACAGAAAAATGGCATGATGAAGTAATTTTGTTTATTGCAAAAGAAATTCTTGGGCTGCAGCCATTAAATGTGAAGTTGCTGATCCAATCCGCAGAAGGTGATCAGCAGAGTAATAGAACATGGGCTGAGATCATTGAAAAAGATGATCTTGAGGAATTAGCAAAGGTTCTCGGCAATAAAAGAATCAGCCCTAAATATCCAGATTTTGAAGAAGCTATTTTCCGAGCTCACTTGCAAGTTGCCATGAAAGAAAACAAATTGGATTTCTCCTTAAACAACATTGAAACTGCTCTTGATCTAATTGAATCAGAGATTGTCCGCACAAAAAACAGAATTAAACGTACCGTCGCTGAGTACAAAATAGATGCAGTAAACCTGAGTTACGCCAGCAATTTTGTTCCTATCCAGAGGGCCAGAATAGAAGATGATATGTTAAGGACTTTTTCTGAAAGAACAGGAATCGACTTAGAAATTACCCAATTACTGTATTGCCAAGCAAACGGATTAGACAGAGCCCAAGACGTTTACGAAAAGCTTCTGCAGTCACCAAAGATTGAGGTGCTTGCGAAACTATTGGTTCAAAAATCCTTTGTACGAGAAAGCAAATTTGCCGTTTTCATTGTTCCTCTTCTAAGAACTCAACGCTCTTTCGTTCTTAATGGATTTATCTCAGTCTATTTCCACTATGAATCTCTTTTTGATGGATTGGAAACGCTTGGAGCTTTTCTAAAAGCGAATAACGTGCTTGAAAAGGAGATACTATCGTTTGAACAGCTACTCCAAGTATGCCCAGTTTCGAAAAACGATTCTTTGGAAAATGAACTTGTAACAATAGCTCATGAGCTAACTCCCAAAGTGATAGGCGAGATTGCTTTGGATGAAGAGCAACACTACGATTTTGCGCTTGCATCTGTCGCACTATTTATGCGGACCCATGGTTACTCCGGTTATTCCGCGTTATGCAAAGAGGCTTCCAGGAAGCATATCTTTGCAACCAAGGTTCTTTTTCAATACATAACATTAGTATCCGAAGCAAGCCTCTCCGGGTCTCATGAACTCTTCAAGAATGCAGTCTCTCGGGCAGTGAAAGGAAGCATTCAAACGGCAAACTATGAATTTTTCAAGACGGAATTGGCTGATGGTCGGCTTGCTGCAAGCGCAGAATTTCTTTTTTCCCAATTCAAACAAGAAATAATGGCAGAACTCAAAAGTCTTCATCAGGGTGGATTTGACGCTCAACTGCTTAAGAATTACATTGAATCTATAAGAACGCTGCTATATCAAAGCATAGACGAAAGAATCGTAAGAGACTTCTTGTTAAATCAAGTCCTATCAGCCTACTTATTGACCGTTCCAGGCAACTTACCAGGAATAAAACTGGTTGAAAGCAAATACCTTTCTGAGGCAGAATTTGAACTCTCATCAACGAAGAAAGATCCAACTTACTTCAACCTGATAAAATTGTCAAAAGGAGGAGGAAAAGCAACTCGAATAGGTCTTGTTCCTCCTGAAGTAGGGTTTGATGATTTCTCAAAAAAATTCAATGAAATTTGGAGCTTGGCTGTGCGGCTCTACAACGACAAAGAGCCAGAGAAAATCCAAGATCCTCTTCCCTGTTACCTAATTCGCATTTTTCCCTCAGAAGATGGTCTCAAAGAAATCATGCCAAGTAGTGACATCGAAATTAAACCCTTGGAAGTCGTGCGAGGGTTGATAAGAGACACGGTGGATAGCGAATATAGCATCACTCTCTTATCGCTCTTACAAAAGACCCCTAGCGGAAAACTAGCGCTGATAAAGGTAATACAAGAAATCTTTGACAGCAATAAAAGTAGTTTAGGGATGATGTTGACTGAACAGACAACATTACTATCCAAAGCACCTGAAATAAAAAAGAAGTTTGAGGGCAAAGAAGTTGATAAAGCTCTTTTTAAAGAATATCAAGTATCAAAGATTTCTTCCTTGAGCAAGAAGATAACAAGCCAAGTATCTTCGGTTGGGGAAAGACAATCAATAGAGGACTTCAGGAGTAAACTTGCTGCCTCATTGGGTGACATTCATGAGATTACTTCTGATGAATTTGAAATTCTTAATCTGACGATTTTTAGAGGACTGTATTCCATAGGTTTGGCCTTCACAATCTCAAATCAAATTACTAATCTCTGTTGAAAAATGGCTCAATAGTCCGCCATCTAAGACCGAGCACCCTGAAACTCCTCTAATTCTTTCTCTAAAGCCTCAACTTTCTCGTTAAGTTGCTTTATGGCACCCAAGGCTAAGCCCATCAAGTGGCCGCCATGGACCAATCCTTCTTTTGAGCATATCGCTTCAGGCAGACTCATGTTATCGATTAAAGGCACGCCGAGTTTATCGACGTTCTCACTCATTCGAATGCCCTTGATTACGGATAGGTCATCCATGTAGTCCATGTGTCCGAGCGCATTGTACCATACGCTATCTCCTGCAACGACATGCCAATATGTCGTTGTGTCTCCGCATGCTCCGGTGTTGTTGCCGCCTGCAGGGTACATGTTTGCGTGATTGTGGGCTGCTGGGGTGTATCTGCCGTTGGGGTCAACGTACGTCGGATAGTTATTTACTCCTTGAGCCTCTAGAACAAAACCTGAGGTATCACGAGGCATTGAAGACATGTTGATTCTGCCCGTGTTAGCTACAACTTCCCATCCTGCAACATAGAGATTATTTTTGAGGTATGCTGAGCCAAAACGGAAAGATCCGTTGCCTAAGTCATCGCTTCCGTCTGTAATTGGGCGGATAAGATGATTTGCTGAGTAGGCGATTAAGTCCCCAGCGTAGGAGACTAGAAAAGTGTTTGCGCCGTCATGCCCAAACGCTGCCTTCAGCGTTCTAGACGTCATAAGGTTTAGGCAGGGAGATGCTTTGTCGATTTCCGCGTTACTGTTAAAGTAACTGCCACTGCTACCCCCGCCTCCTCCGCCAGAAGCCACCGGAAATCCTCGTTTGCCAAGCTTTGTTCTGCTAAGTTTCTCAACGTTAGGCGTGTGGGTACGCAAGCCATAGAGGTAATCGGCTAGTTGCGGAGGTTCCTTTCCCAGCTCTAATGTTAATTCAAGCTTTGTCGGGTCCTCTTTTGGCACGCGATACTCAATGCTTTCAACCCTAAAGTCACCGTTAACGCCCTCAGTTGGAAGCTCCACGTGCACTTTATCGCCTGCCTTAATCGGCGACGCCCCATAATCCAAAACAGTGCTAACTATGTGCAGGTGTTCGGCTGGGTCTTTGAGATACGCCAAAAGCGCGGCTGCTCGCCTGTTGCATTCGCCATCGCTCCAAAGCTCCTCATCAACTTCCACATATTCCCGCAGGCCATAGGCTGCTTGACTTGCCGCATCTTGAGCGAGCCCTGAGTATCGGCGTCCCCCAATGTAGAGTTGATGAATCCAAAAGCTACCCGTCCCAACCGTTCCAGGATACCAAAGAGTAATACGAACACAGAGAATTTGCGTCCAATCAAACCCTGACTGAACAGAGTTCCATTGGTTAGCGTAGGCTGAGCCCACACCCGTTTCAATGCCACGCCAAGCTGCGTCTGGAGAAATCGAGACTTCTTTGGCTGCCACCTTGTAAGTGTTATCATAGAGTGTCAGGGTGCCAGTTCCGCCGAAAGCCGCCTCTGCCTTCAACATCAACGCTAAAATGGGATACTGCTCACAGTTAAGAAGAGAACCAGCGTTTAGGGTGAAGTTTGCACTCCCAAAATAGTTGCTGGGCGCATACAGTTTGACACATCCGCCGCCATCCGGTGCACCCGTAGCGTCAACGCTTACAGATCCAGCGCTTGCCGTCCAGGTGCCGTCAGTAGGTGAGAGCTGGCGAGTCCAAGAAACCTTGTCCGCTGGCCTGCTCTTGTCCGCTAAGCCATAAACCGTAACCTTGTTTCTTATCCGAGTGATTTCTTTTTCATACTCAGCTGTGGTATCAATGTTTTCTGCGATTATGGTTGAGTTGGTTTTTGAGAGCTTGGGGAAAAACTCGAATTTGCCGTCCGGCGCTACACGAAAATCAAAGCCTATTACGCCTGATTTGTCGGCGGATTCGGCAATGTACTTGAGGATGTCCCAGACGGGCGAGTCCTCGTACTCTAATTCAGTATAGGTGGTGTCCGTGTTTTCGATAAGTTCAACGCCGCTTCTATTATGGTTCAGACCAGCATAGTAATCCATCAAATCCTTAACAATTTCCTCACCCTTCATTCCCGAATAAGTTGCCGTAACTACTCGACGGAACAACCGCTCACCCCAGCACCGCCCAGAAACAGTCAAGTAACTTTCAATAGGCGAGCTTTGATAATGGACTTTTTCAACCCGCAACGTCATAAGCAAGGGACAGTTTGGTGTCCGCCCTAAGCTAATTGAGCCGTCCATGCCCACGGTTATGGGTGTTGCTCCGTTTGGGCTATACTTGCCGTTATGGTTATGCAGTGTGATGTCGTAGCTGCTGACTTCTTTGCTACAGCCTAAATGCACCAGCATTTCAACGACATCAGCTTGTGGAGGGGTTATAGCGCCAAAAACAAGGGCGATACTTGGGGCAGCGGTGGACATTTATTCAATCCCTCGCCGTGCAAGTTCTGCGTCCCCTGCACGAGTAATACCCTTAACTCTGGTCGGCGTCTCGGCTGCAGATGCATTGAAGTTCTGCACGCTTGCTGTTGCTGTATTCATGCTATTGGCGAAGGCATACATAGCCACTGCGGCAGCAGCAATCACAGCGATACCAACGCCGGTTAATGCCAAAAACGTTGCATAGCTGATGTTTAGGGCGTTTTGAACTGCCGTTGCAAACGCACATGCGGCGGCATAGACTTTTTGAGCTACGGCCAGCCCGGTGCTTGTGCGCAGAAACATGCCCATGACTGAGACAAGCATCATGGTGCCTGTGACGACTTTGGTTTGCTCATTGTTTAAGATTCCAAATTGGTTAGCCATGTATCCGATGGCTGTGCCTGCTGCGCCTATGCCAGCGAGAGCAGCTCCAAAGCTCTTGATGCGTGCCGTCATAAGCTGGGCGTCTGTTTGAATACGGTTAAACTCACTGCTTGCTCGGTTGATTGCCCGAATAGACATTGTAATTTCTCTAAAACTCACAGTCCAGCCTCCGCTTTTGCCTGTTCAATTGCACCTATGATGTTAATCTCCAGCTCTGGGAGAAACGCTTGAATTGCAGGATAGAGAAACGGATGGGCGGACATGTAGCGGGTTCCGAACTCTACAAAGTAGCTATACGCTGCCCCTGCCCCGATTTCCACAACCCATTCATGTGCCATGGCGTAGATTTTGCTTTGAAGATAGCCCGTGCGTACAGGAGCATTACGTTTCGCTTCATCAACTACCCGCTGAGCCCAATCATAGAGCCAAGCGCGGACTCTCTCCTGCATAGCCCTATCTAGACGTTGCATTGCCGCAACAAATTCGTCCACGCCTTGAACTTCAAATGCTACCTCGACGGACATTTTCTTTTTTCCTGTTCTGCTTTTTTTGCTTCGTCCTCTGCCATCTCTTCTAAAGTGCGAAGGATTAGTGAAAACTCAGCTATGGTTTGTCTGCTTGTGGCGTTGTACTCGGCTTCTGTCCATCCAAATCGCTCACACATGACGAATTTTGTGAGTCTGGGGTTGGGTTGCTTTCGTCTGATGGCGAGGATAAAAAACGCTGCTCATCCATCTCAATGCCGTTGACGTTGTCGTACACTTCCTGCAACTTTAGGCTAAGACCATAGGGAAGACGCCCTTGAACAATGAGGTCTTTGAAAAGAGGTTTTGAGGCGGGCTGGCTAACAAGTGACATAAAGAGGCATTCCCGGTTAACTTTGAGGATGTCCTGTTTGGGAACCTTGCCCGCTGCATCCATATAGCTAACGAGTACCCGCTCGTATTCTCCCTGAGTAATTTGGCGGAATTCATAGTCGCCTACAAATTGCTCGCCGAAACGCTCGTTAATCCTTATTTTTTCTGTGTACATTGTAGATTACCTCCATTACTGCAAGTCTGTTACTGATGGCTGTGTTGATGTCTTCAAGTACGATTTGTTGCATCCACTTCGGAAGCTGAAGGAGACGAACGCCTATTTTCTCCCATATTTTAAGCCAGTCTTCCACTTTCACTTCTTCCATTTTCTCACCTCAACTTGCCGCTATGCTAAGCGGTCCCTTCGCATCAAATTGAGCCCTCACCGCGATAAGGTCATCAAGCCACTTCTCGCTTGTTATGTTGCCCCATTTGGCCGCATCCATCTGTGCATATGCGGTGCCGCCAAGCCCAAATCGGATGTTGAACTCTGTGTCGGCGAGGGCATTGTCCATCTCTGCTTTGCTCTCAAACTCAAAGCGGACTTCACCGCTTAGTTGCCGATTGCCAAAAGGAATGTACTTTGCTAAGTAGCCGTTGGTGCTGCGGATAACGGGCACTTGCTTGGGGTTGTTGTTTACATCGAACTTCCAGCTTACAACACGGTCGTTTGCAACTCCCCCAATTGTGACATCTGTTTCGTTAAATGCAACTGCACCAGCATAGTCCGTATAGGTTGCATCAGTCAGTTTTGCCGCGCCTGTAGTGATGTTCTGCCCTACCATTTCCAGCGTGGCTTTGAGGACATCGTCAATTTCGCAGCTAACGCTCGCCTTGCCTATCCGCATGTAGTTGTATAACAGTGAAAGGATGTTGGTTGCTGATGCCCAAGCGCCCTTATAGTATAATGCTTGAACGCTCAGAGTCTTATCCAGGTCTATCTTGGCGTATTGCAATAAGTCGATTGGCGCTGCCGAGGGAACTATGTAGGCAACTTTGAGGGAGGGCACGCGAACGCCTTTTTTGATTGCAAAGAGGTCATAGTTTCCTCCGCTCCGCAGTAACAGATTGCTTGGGTTAAAGCATGGGTTGATTGATTCATGGGGTACTCCAAGCATTGCCGGCGTTACTGTTGGTGTTGTGCCTTTGGTTGCTTCCGCTATGTAGTAGATGCGTTCTTGGTCTGCGCTATAGGTTTCAACCATTCTTTCCGTACTCCTTTAACCTAAAGTTATTTCCTCGAAAGCCCAACCCTTCAAAACAAGCTCCGTCTTGAAGAGAAACGGCTTAACCTCAACGATGTCAATGGGCTTGTAGCTTACCACATCGCAGTTAGTGAGTCCGCGAACCTGAACCGTCAACTGCACATAGTCGCAGTAGACCGCGGCGGGTGTTATGCCGTTGCTGGGATTTGTGGTTCGGGCAAACATCCAAACATAGCCATCCGAGTCCACATAATCCGTCCAGTTCGTCGAAATCGTGATTGTCAGGGTTTCGTCCGTGCCTGCGGTTCCATACTGAGGATACTGCCAAGCACCGGCGACATGATTCCAAATTTTGACGGTCACGCCGTTAACACCGGGAGCGGTACCGTAGCCTTCGAAGCTCAGCACCAAAGACTTGACGCATTGCTCCCTGGGTCCAATTTTGAATCGGAAAAGCATCAAGCCGTACTGATTGTTGACGGCTACGCTCTTAGAATAGCGGACATTGTCACTGTACCAAATGCCCTGATAATCCACGGTGGAAAGCTCAGCCCAAGAGCCACTAGACGGCGCCAACTCCGAGGCGGCACCCGCAGCATACGCCTTGTGTGGGTCGCCCGATGGATAGCCGAGCCCAGCAAAATTATAAGCCGTCTCATAGGGCAGGGTTCGGTTCTCTCGGATAATCGCTTTAATCTGCTCAGTAACCTTGTTTCGCATGACTCTGCCCGCATCGGCACCGGGAGCAGTCTTATCAACTGAGTGAACGGTGCACTTGAAGAAATGCACCTGACGCCTCTTGCTGCCAGATAGGTTTAGCTTCTGATCTTGAACACCTAAAACCGGGTCAACTTGGAGAGTGATTTGGGCGTCATATTCTTTGAGTAGGAGTTCGCGGTCAAACGCTGTCTCAGAAGCCAACAGCTTAGCAGCATCTCCATTGTCTTTGGTTACTCGAATTCTCGAATTAATCAGCCTCAACAAGGTAGTTACGGGATCTTCCAGTTCACTCAACTTGTAAGTAACCTCCTTGCTATGCTCTTGAAGTAGAGTCGTTGATTAGCAAAAGTGGAAGGTGTCACAGTCTGCACCTCGTAGTCTTCGCCTTGATGTCTTATCTTGTCGTGACTGCGTACGGGCAGAAACGTGTAGAACGCCAAATAGTCGTTTGTGTAGTACCCGGGTTCTATGAGAACCTGTTCAGCCTTAACCTGGGAAACCACGGCTAACAGTTCAAGAGGGTCGCCATAATCAACGGTTTCCACAGCTTGTCGCACTGGATAAAGCAGAATCGCTTCTCCCTTGCTTTTGAGTATTTTAGTGAATTGCGTTAATGGTTCGGTGTAGTTGAGAAACATTCGAGCGATCCAGCTTACGTTCGCCATAGCTTTGGCAGCCGTGATTGGGCTGTAGTCTGCGAAGTTTGGGCCCCAATCCATGAACTCCTCAGCATACTTCTCAGCGACGTCGTGGGCTAACTTGTAGCCTGGAGGGTCGCGGTCTTTGCGGATTTTCCAAAGAATCCCAATAGTAACACCATCATAGTAGCTGCAGGCAGGAAATCTTGAAACCACATCTATGTAGCCAGGCCAGCAAACATCAGGAACATAGGCGGGATACTGCCCACTTGCCTTGATACTTTGCACCGCATTATAGACACGTTGGCAACTAGCCGTCCAGCCCTCATAAGTGTACAAACCCAGCAGGGCAAAGCTTATCGGGTCATCATAAACCTCAGTGTTATTCAAACCGACCCGGTGCCAAGCGCCATCACCCGAGGGCAACGGATAGAAATAGAGCCAAAGACCCTCCAAACCATCCCGAAGAAAAGCAACCGCATCACTCATCACCGTATTGTAGGTTGGAGCGTTTGTGGTGTCGTAGGTGTCGGCGAGCATCTTTAGGCCTATGAGGCAGTAGAGGTTCTCGACATACATCGACGCCTCCCAGCCGTCACCGATGGTAACGTAGGAAGCGAAGCCGCCATAGTAGCGGTCATGCAAACCCAAACCCGTAGGCAGACGCTGCATGTTGTAAAGGAATGGGTAGCCCGCCAGTTTAGCCGCGTCCAAGTATGCAGCCGTGGTCGTTACGGCGTAAGCCTTTAGCAATGCAGGAATAGCCCTGCCAGCATCAATACTCCAATAGTCAGTCGATGATTCCCCGCTTTTGAAGCCCCCGTACGCAGTCCTCGCAATGTCGGTGCATTGCTGTGTCAGCAGCCAGTCGGCTAACTCCACAATTTTGGCGAGTATGCTGCTTTGTTGGCTTGAGAATTGAGGGGCTGAGTAGGCTTCGCAGAGAAACTCGATTGCGAAAGCAGCCGCAAAGGTGCCTCGACCAAACGCAGGATCTGGACCCTCCATCAACCCAGCCTTTGAAACAAAGTAGCTGTTGGCTAGATTGTTCTTGAGGGTTACAACGTTGCCAAGAACGCTGTCCACTTCGCCCCATTCGCTATGGGCGGAATCCTTGATTTCAACAGGAAAATTAGCTTGAAACTTTGAACCGTCCGCTACAGTTACGTTTCTCTGCCCAACAGCCGCATCCGCAGCCAAGTTGGTTGGAACCACGTAGTAGTAGGGCGCATAGTGCATCACAAACTGAAAGTAAGCATCTGGAACCGTGCCCATGAGCTAAACCCTCCCAATGTAGGGCGTTTTTAGCTTGTCTAGCAAACGGGAAAACTCGCCTTGCAGCACATCCAAGCTTGGCACCTTCGAAGAAATGCTGGAATTGAGGTCACCCACGCTAAAGTTCAACCCAACAGTTGACCCGCCAGTCAAGAAGCACAGCGCATACATAGCCGCCAAAACCGTTATAGCTTCCTTTTTGGCATCCGAACAATTTGCATAGTCAATTTCTACGTTGAGTTCAAGCTCTAAAGTCACTTCGGCACGCTTAATCATCTTGAGAACTTTAGCCTCAGACATATCCGAATCGCCAACATTCAGAATATCCCAAACGTCCTCAACCGTAACCGCAGCCAAAGCAAACTAAACCTTGAATCTGAAGTTACGGAATCAACCCCATAAAAGACTTAACATATAAGAAAAAATCGAAGAACAACTAACCTCTTCTTTCTTGTATTAAAAGGCCGATAGTTCAAGTCTAATAAGGAACCGCTGCTAGGCGTACGCCTTTTACACTATTTTCCCCTTTTTGGACTTTAGCCAAGGACTTCTTTCGATGAATAAGCGCTTGGAAAAAGAGTTTGGCGAGTGCATTGTGGAAAAGCGTGGTTGGCAATCGGGCACTAACCAGCCTTGTTGTTGAAGCCTGGTGCAAGAGTAAAAAGGAAGTCGAAGACCAAACTGAGTCTTGGTAGAAACACAAGACAGAAGACTCAATCACTCTGGCACCAATTATAAATACACATTTCTTATAACATGGTTAAGAGTTGCGCCGGTTATTGCCGTGAGGTCTATACGTGGAAACAAAAAAAGGTTTGAATATACAAAACTCTTCTGAAATCAAAACTGACATTGAGTTTCCGATTGTTGCTATTGGCGCTTCTGCAGGCGGCCTAGAACCCATCACGAAACTGCTAGAGAACTTGCCGGTTGATACGGGTATGTCATTTGTTGTTATCCAGCATTTGGCTCCGGGACAAGAAAGCATGCTGCCCGAAATACTTTCACGGTCAACCAAAATGGAAGTTCTCCAAGTAAAAGATGGCATGAAAGTTGAAAAAGACCACGTGTACGTCATCTCTCCGGGAACAACAATGACGTTGAAGAACGGTTGCCTAAAACTTGTTCCCAAAGGTTTAGCTCTAAAACCAATCAACGACTTTATGATTTCCATATCTTCGGAACTAAAAACCCAAGCAATTGGAGTTGTCATGTCAGGAACTGGCAATGACGGAACCGAAGGATTAAAAGCAATTAAGGCTGAAGGCGGAATAACCTTCGCACAAGAACCCACCACAGCGCAATACCCCGACATGCCCAAGAACGCCATAGCTGTCGAAACGCCCGATTTTATCTTTTCCCCCGAAATGATAGCAAAAGAACTGGTGAGAATCGCCCATCATCCTCAACTCATTCCTTCAGAAACAAAAACACCAGAACCGGAAAAAGTAGAATCTGACTTGAAAAAAATTATAATGATGCTGAGGACTTCTTTCGGTGTAGATTTTACGCACTACAAAGAAACAACGATAAACCGACGCATCACACGACGCATGGTCATCAATAAGACCAAAAACATGAAAGAATACATCGAGTATCTACGTACCCACCCAAATGAACCACAGTCCTTGTTTGATGATCTGCTCATAGGCGTGACAAGTTTCTTTAGAGAACCAAAAACTTTTGAGGCTTTGAAGGAAAAAGTTTTTCCTGGTCTTATCAAAAACAGGTCGCCCGCTGAGTCCATTCGTGTTTGGGTTCCGGGGTGCTCAACAGGCGAAGAAGCATATTCTGTAGCCATTGCAATCCAGGAATTCCTAGAAGAAAAAGTCATGCCTGAGATAAGGGTTCAAATTTTTGGTACGGACGCGAATGAAAAGAATATTGAGAAAGCTCGTCAAGGAATATATCCAAAAACTATCGAAGACAACGTTTCCGAGGTTAGATTGAAACGTTTTTTTAATAGGCAAAACGGAAATTACCAAATCACAAAACTCATCCGGGACATGTGCATATTCGCAAAGCAAGACATAACAAGCGATCCACCTTTCTCAAACCTAGACATTATCATGTGCCGAAACGTTCTCATCTATTTTGATCTTGTTCTTCACGAAAGAATATTTCCGATATTTCATTACGGATTAAAACCCAATGGTTTTCTAGTATCTGGGAGAATCTGAGAGTATTGGCAAATTCCAACTCTTGTTTGAAGCAATTACTACAAAGGGCTTAATTTACAGAAAGAAGCAAGCCCAGCCACAAATGTTGGTAAATGAAAGCTTTGTTCCACTAGCTGCGAAGAAGATCATTAAACCGCTTGAAAAAGCAGATCTGCTGACTGTTTTAGGGGATAAAGTTGACCATCTTATAACCTCAGAGTATGGTCCAGCGACTTTGTTGGTAAACAATAACTTGGATATATTGGTTTTTCGTGGAGATGTTTCTCCATATCTTATGCCTGAATCGGGAGCGGCGAGTTTTAACGTAACAAAGATTATCCGAAAAGAATTGAGGTCACAAATTCAGACTGCCATTTATAGAGCAAAGAAAGAAAAGAAAGCTTTCAAAGAAACGGTGCGTTTTAAACAAAAAGGCAAGCCTAAAACAGTTAGCATAGAGATAAGACAATTAGAAGCACCGAAATACGACGAACCTTTCTACCTTGTATTGCTCACCGAAACCAGTTCAAATGATCGGCATTCAACACACGAAGTTGAGGCTCCAGTTTCGCCTGGCGAGGCAGAGAGTCTTAAGGATCGTCAGATTCGTGAGCTTAGGGAGGATTTGGATGCCACTAAGCAGTCTTTGCAGACGCTTGTTGAGGGACAGGAAGCAACCAATGAGGAGTTGCGGTCATCTATGGAAGAGGTTCAGTCGAGCAATGAAGAGTTGCAAAGCACAAACGAAGAGCTCGAAACAGCTAAAGAGGAGTTGCAGTCAGGCAACGAGGAATTGCAGACTTTAAATGAGGAGCTTAAAAACCGCAATCAGACTCTTGGTCGCCTAAATGATGACTTAGCAAACCTGCAAACCAACCTTGATATCGCAGTGGTAATCGTTGATATTGGCCTGAGGATAAGGCGTTTTACTGCTGCAGCCCAAGCACTTTTGAGAATTTCGCCATCTGATGTTGGGGGCTCTATCGCCAACATAACTCCGGGAGTTCATATTCAAGACTTAGATAAGCTGATAACGGAGGTAATCGATAAGTTAGCTCCAATTAGGCAAGAAGTTGAGGGATTTGAGGGCCATTTCTATGAAATGCGGGTTCGACCATACCTAACTGAAGACAAGAGAATTGACGGGGCATTCTTATCCTTCACAGATATTACCAACCGCAAAAAAGCTGAAGAAGGCATAAAAAGAAGCGAGGAAAAATATCGTCAAATCGTAGAAACTGCCGAGGAAGGCATCTGGACAGCAAAGCCTGATGGTACAACCATCTATGTAAACCAGAAAATGGCTGATATGCTTGGCTATGCTCCAGAGGAAATAGTGGGCAAGATTGGAGTAGAATTCTTGGCGAAGGGTCAAGAATCTGTGGTTTTACAGACACGAAAAGACCTTGAAAGAAATGTTCGGCTTCAAAAAGAATTCCGGTTTCTCCGCAAAGACGGAACTACTATTTGGACTATAGCAAATACTGCCCCCATCTTTGAGCATGGAAAGCATTTTGCAAATATTGCAATGCATACCGACATTACCAAGCGCAAAAAAGCTGAGGCAAAGCTCGAAGAATATCAAAAGAACTTGGAGAAGCTTGTTGAAGAACGAACCAGCCAGCTTAAAGACTCCGAGCGTTTGGCGACTATTGGCGCGACTGCAGGTATGGTTGGGCATGATATTCGTAATCCCTTGCAAGCAATTGCCAGTGATGTGTACTTGGCGAAGACGGATTTAGGTTCTATGCCTGAGGGAGAAGCAAAAGAGGGCATGAAAGAAAGTT
Source organism: uncultured archaeon (assembly GCA_963716035.1). Classification (GTDB taxonomy): domain Archaea; phylum Thermoproteota; class Bathyarchaeia; order Bathyarchaeales; family Bathycorpusculaceae; genus Bathycorpusculum. The sequence goes on from OY970286.1 coordinate 1,698,059, forward strand.
TAGCAGGCATTGAGAAGAATGTTGAGTACATTAACAAGATTGTCCAAGACCTACAGGATTTTGTGAAGCCACTCACACCAACCAGCCAAGAAACAGATGTTGAAGCACTCTGCCGAGAAGTGCTGCTTAATAATGGTCTTCCAAAAAACATTGACGCTTCATGCATAGTGGAGAAAGAAGCGAAAAAGGCGATTGCTGACCCAGCTATGTTGAAGCGAATTTTAAGTAATCTGGTAAGTAATGCGGTTCAGGCTATGCCGCAGGGTGGAAAACTTGATATTCATGCGGTCCAAGATGCTGGCGATATTGTCATAACTGTTAAGGATACAGGTGTTGGTATCCCACAAGAAATTAGGCCAAAACTATTCACTCCGCTTTTCACTACTAAATCGAAGGGCCAAGGCTTTGGCTTAGCAGTGGTCAAGCGCATGACTGAGGCATTAGGCGGCAAAATAACTTTCGAGAGCGAAACAGGCAAAGGCACAAAATTCATTTTACGTTTCCCCCCCCCCAAAGAGCTAAACGGTAAATGGCACTACAAATGACAATACTGCAAGAATAGGAAATAGAAAACCAATATCTTGACAAACTGCAAAATTTAAATCAGCAGTAGTTAATGTTTGACTGATAGAGGTAGATAACAACTTGGTTAACCTCAATAAGACGGTGATGATAGTGAATAGTGATGCATCAGTCTTGAGGTCGTTTAGCTCTATATTTATCAAGATGGGCTATAAGGTTGAAACCGCTCAAGGCGGCGAAGAAGCCTTGGAAAAAGTTCTCAAGCACTCTTTTGACGTTATTGTTCTTGACAGTTGGTTACCAGATACCGACATCACAGACTTTCTTACTAAACTATCAATTGTGTCCAAAGCCGTAAAGATCATGGTCACTGACCTTTCGCCAACAGATTTGACGACTGAGAATCCTGATTTCGGTATCACTGCCTATCTTCCAAAACCCGTTAAAATTCCTGAACTGCTATCGCTCATTGAGAACAAACTCAATAGCAAGAATAGTTAATGGTTTTTTGGACTTAGGCTTTTTATCCTCCTTTACTCTTTTCAGGAAGAGCTAAACGGTAAATGGACCTACAAGTGAGCTTATTTTGAGTCTTTCGTTGCCACGATTCCCCGCCTAAACCCTCGCCAAAAAAAGATACGTCTTATTGTCCTCCAAACCAATCATTAGCTGAATCTAGCTGTTGTTTACATTTCTCACAAACTGTCGCATCCTTATTAAGAACAGCTCCGCAGCAAGAACAACTCTCAACAGGGGAATTGCTGAAGGGTAACTACATGTAACCTCCCACAGAAATAGCCCTCAATAGCAAACAAGAACAATTAGGATGAACAGAAGCAGCAATAATATTCTCATCCAAAATTGTGTGAAATGGAAAGGCACTGCGCAATTCCGTTCCCAAAAAAGCATCACCATCACAGTCTGCACAATCAGCGCACATATTGGGGTGACCACTCGACAAAAAAACCCATTCATCCCTTTGGCTATAGAAAGTTAAACCTTGCAACCCAACCGGAATACGGCTTTTTGCTTCACCAACCAACTGTACAGCAGCTACAGCCTTAACTATTCCCAGTAGACTCAACTTTAGCAGACTCCCCATTCTTCCCTAAATCCACCACAAGATACTTGCCTGCGCCTTTTCTTCCATGCAAACCCTCAAGACTAACCGTCTGCTGTTGCCCTGTCGCCGCGGTAGGCTTCTGTTCCCAGAGTTCCCAGCCAAACTTGATAGCGTTCTTACGGAACTCCTCTGCTCTAATCAATCCAGTTTCAGCGGCTTTAATGAGGTCAGCAGAGTTAAGTTCTGGAGTTTCGGGACTGCCGTAATTCAACCGCACCTTAGCCTTAATCGAATCGAGTCCAGCTTGAGCAACAATAGGCGAGAAAAGCTCCCGTTCAACTTGACGTTTGATGTAGCGTTGAACGGGTTTTATGAGCATATCCTGCAAGTCGAGGGCGGCCCGTGCCGATGCTTCGGTAAAGCCAGGAGTGCTAAATAGCCGTGGCAGTGGCGTTTCCAAGCCCAGATAGAATTGGTTGATGATGTGGTCGATGTAGTAAACAAAGCCCTGTGCTCGGGGGTCAATCGTTACGGGTTTTAAATCGATTTTTTTGTTGTAGAAAAGCCAAGCGCCCTCTTCATCACGGTTCTTAATAGCGCTTTCAAACTGCTTAACCGTCTGTTCATCGACGCCCTCCAACATTGCCAAAACGTCAGGTCCCGCATACTTCTCGAAAATCTTGGGCATGATGCGCTCGATTTTGGCTTTCATCCAAGCAACAGCCGGACGCTTATCCGAATCAACAGTCAACGTGTGCAAAAGCACCTGTAGCAAGCCAACGCCATAGCCAGAGGGAATATCGCCGTTTAGACGCCAGTGAATGACAGCTTCAGGTTTAAGCTCATTTCCAGCTTTACCCGCATAAGAATTTCTAAGTTGATAACCTGTGACTTTATAGGGTAACAACAGATTGGGAACACTACTGAGCCCGATGCGTTGCACTGCATCTATTGGCATGCGCATGGTCTCGGTTAGTTTGTCAGGAGTTAATTTAAGCCAAAAATCGTTTCCGCAGCCAATCAGCGGCTTAGCCATATCGTTTAGCAAGCCGTCCAAGTTGATGTCTTCGCAGAAATTATCCACGGCGGCTTTAGCTTCTTTAGCCTTATCATATGTTTCATCCACGGTAGTGTAGAAGCCCATCCCGACTGTGGAGGCAGCCAACAGATCCACGCTTGCCTTGCAGGTTGGGTCACAATCATAGAGCTTCATAACATCGAGTAGGGGAATGCAGGAAGTATCAAAGAACACTCTGCCATTTGGCTTTGCCACGCCTGAAACAGGCGCATAGGAGAGGACCTCACGGATTTTTCTATAGACGCTACTCAATGCTTAGACCCCGAATGATTTGATAACTCAAAAAAGGGGAAGAAAAACGGCAATGCACCGTTTAAGTGATTGTCGTTTTGATGTTTGTCATTCTTGCAATGCCTTTGGAATCCAGGACGCCTAAGCCGAAGCGTGTTGTGGCTCTGACACCGTATTTGCCGTTCTTGGCATCTTCCCAGTCTTCGACAGTTACGTCTCGGCGCAGAAGCATCGCGGAGGCAACACGTGTATCGATGGCGAATGCAACACCGTTGGTGACAAGTGGGCTTGAAACTATCTTCATGCCCAAAGCGCCACTGACAACACCGGCTTCGAGGTCGGTTTGTGCAGCGGGTAGAGACTGCGCGTTTGTGAAAGTGCTATCGTTGAGGAGCTGTGCAACTTGCATATCGTTTAGGGCGATAACAGTTGCTCTTCGCTTCTCAGACTTAACAGCATGCCACAAGCTAAGCAGTTTTGTCCAGCTCATCACAGTACCGCCGCCAGCAAGGTCTGCACCAGTAGCTAAATCGGCAGCTAAAACAGCAGTGTATAGCGCCAGAATCTTCTCAGTCTCTTTAACACCTAAAGCATTACCGATGTTCTGGGTTGCGCGATCCATGACGTTCCAAGATGCGTCTTCAAGGTATTCCCTTGTCCACTCATCTGAAGAGTCTGCCAGAATGTTTGCGTTGATGTCAACAGTTGAGGCTTTTTTGCCTGAAAGCCGGGTAATGGTGCCTTCAGCGTATTCGTAAGCAACTGCGCCAGCATCGATTGGGAAGCGTTCCATAGCTTCGTTGGTTGGCATTACGTTGATTATGCTACGGCCAATCAATTCGGGCCATGCAGCATCAACCATCGTGTCATGCATTCTGCCAAGAGCGCCTGTCATGTCGCTGAAGAAGCCTTCCTTCACGCCCATCTGCGCATAGCGCTTTAGGAATGGGTGGTCGGTTTTCAGTTTGAGTTTTTCCATGACTTCTTTGAATCCAGCGTCTTTTTGCATCAATGACTCGTAGAGTTTCGGCTTCATTATCCCACCTCAATAAACAACAGGTCGGTATCTTGCACAGCAGTCTCTAGTGCATAGCCAAGTCTGCGGTTGAAGAAAATTGTGTATTTTGCAGCGCCGCCCTCGTCAACAGCTTGATCGACAAGTTGAATCACTTTGCCCGCGGCAGCACTGCAGACCGCTGTACCTCTTGCTATAGCGCCGCCAGCCGTCACTTTGACTCTCCCATGGGTTAGCACGGGGCAGTGTTGACCAGTCAAAACGGTTTTCATCGCAATTCCTACTGCGTTGTCCCCGCCTGGGCTGGCGGAAACCTTATCGTCTGCACTTAAGTAAACCGGTGAGCCTTTGGTGATGCCTGCAGCCGCTTCAAAGGATTCTATGATAGCGTTTGGATCGTCAGTTTCGCCTATAGCCATCCAAGATTTTCCAGTTAAATCAGTCATCTAAATCAATCTCCCATTGTTTTGCGTTCGCACCAGTTCGTCCTGGCGCTACTAGCCCCACAAAAGTGAGCAAAACTTATGGGCCTCCAACTTTAGCGGCAGCCTTTTTGGGCTTCGCTTGCAGGTCCTTAACTTGGGCTTCTAAGTGCACAATCCGCTTGTACATATTGCGGACAACACGGCCAAGCATCTCGTTATGAGGAATTGCCCTGCTTGCAAACTCGATTACAGCGTCAGCTTCTGTGTCATCGACTTCGTGGAGTTTTCCCTCGGCAGATTTCTCAGCCATTTACTTGCCACCAGCCATAGTCTCAAGTCTCTGGATGACACGCTGCAGGTCCTGACACATGCGTTGAGGGCCAAGTCCCCATGAACGCTGAATCATCGGCGCAGGCAGTGCTTCCTTAACCATCTTGACAGCCTCAGAGACAGGCATCAGTTTAGGCGGATTCTTTAGCAAGTCCACACCGGGCACAAGCTGCTTTAGCTGCTCAACTGTGCTGTTGGCTTGGGCAAGTTTACCCTGGGCAGCCACCAACTTACCTTCCGCTTCAGAAAGCTTTGTTTTCAGACCCTCAATTTCAAGGGAATTTTTCTCGCCGACCTTAGCAGCCACTTTCTCAGCGACACTTTCTATGTCTTTTTCTTCCAAACCACTAACCCCCTTCCGTAAAGCCTCTATAATTTGTATGTTGGTTTCGGGAATACCGGGCACTGCAACAAGCGACATCTCCGCGTTATGCAACCCATGCGGCACGTTGGCAGTATCCAGTGCATCGTAGTCTGCCCCAACACTCACATGCTGAATCAAACCCTGACGAATCTTCCCAGCCATAGCTACATCGTAAATCTCAGCTTCATAGTGCAAGCTCTTGGATTGGGCATCAAAAACACAGTTAGTGACTTTTCCGATGGCTGATTCAACGGCGACATGCTCAAGATAGATGGGTGCCCCGACAAGTTTAGGAGCAAAATTCTGCAGCTCCTCAGGAGTGTAAACGTTGTGATTACGGGACATGCCCGCAGTCATAGCAACGCCCGCAATCCGTAACGGCTTACCTTCAGCGGCTTCTAGCACCCTAAAAGGCAGAATCTGAGCTATCTGCTCATGAACTCGCTTGCATTTCCCACAGCCCAAACCTTCACTCAAAGCAACAACGGACCCGAAGATTGGTCAACTCAGGGGAAAAGGCAAGCCCGCAGCCCCGGGGAGAGGTTAAGCTTACCGCTTTCCCCAGAGCTGCCATCAACAAAATAGCCCTATCACCAAGTCAGTTTATAAGAATTAACATATAGCCAACGCTCAAGCTGAAGACAGGGAAATTAGAGCTGAAGGCTGATGAGAGCTTTTCCGCTTTGAGCCATAATTAGAGAAATATGCTTTATACCAGTCGCAGGCATAGCGACCACTAAACAGCACCTTAACCGTCAAAAGGGGTAGTCTAGCAGTGGGAAAAGGGTTTAGTTTTTTTTTACCTTTCCAATTCACTTACTGATAGTATAATTATCCAAAAGGTCCTCATGAATAACTTCAATTGAATTCGAATCTGTCAAAGGGTACGATAACGTGTAACTACTAACTGGATTACCCCTAAAGTAACTTGGAAACTGAAATGTCAATTGAAAACTTGAAGTCTTATTTCCGTTATCCAATGTTATACTTCCGGTTTCCCATGGGTATTCATTACTAATATGTGTTATAGGATAAGAGGTGGTTACATTCTCTGCGTACATTATTGTTAGATAAAACTTATCATAGCTTAAAGTTGCTTGGCTACCCTTGTTAAAGTTAGCTGTAACTAGAAATGCAACTTTTGTATTTTCTTCAATGTTTTCTAAACTTATTTGATGGTGAGTGCATGTAATGTTATAAGTCTGGAATTTTGGGATAGATACTTGGGCTTGGTCTAAAACAGTATCATTTGATTTCAAAGTGGCAAAAAAGTTATAACCACCCATTTTCGCTATATCAACAAGGTTGTTCCAGACCTCTCCATGAAATTCTTCATAATCTCCTGCTTTTATAACCCCTAAAGTGTATGACTCATCCATTGTGAGGGCGCTAATGTAATAGTGGGGATAAGTAGAGTTAAAGACAGAAAGCTCTCTCTTTATTTGATAAGGGCTGTCTGTAGTGAAAGTAATTGTAACATTGTTCACATCTGTCAAACCGTTATTAGTATAATTCAGAACAAACACATCATTCCATACAACGCCAACTGGATTATTATAACCTGTTAGATTGAAACTAGTTATTGTAACATTAATAGGTTCAATACGTTGATTTGAACTATTGATACCTAAGGAAACCAATATCACAACAGTTAAAACAGCTATACCAATTATGGCGATGATGAGTAACAGAGCCGTTCGATTCATGACTTTAGTTTGTACTGAAGTAAATAAGAGCCTTTTTGTCTATAGACCTATATAGGCCTTAGTCAAACTTTCTTGGACTAAGTGGTCAGTTTTGGTTGGGATGCCCGAATTTGAAACCAATTATTTGCTAAGTTGGTTCTGTCCTCACTATTTGAAGGCGTCAACGTCTAACTACATACAGAAACGGCTTCTCTTCAGCTGCAAGGGGCAAACTATACCGCAGGGCATCGGTCGCGTGGTCGTTTTCCTTGATGTCTTCCTGATACTCCAACAATTCGCTAATCAGGTTAACGCAACGTTTGCTCACAAATTGGCGGGGCTGCCCATCACTCGCAGGAGTTAGGCGGCTGCCAAGTTCCCGCAAGCCATCTTCACGTTTGAAAGTGTAGGGCTTAGCGTCTAGACCTGCTCGGCAAAGCTTCAAAATCGACTGAGGAAAGCGGGCATCGCACCAAAAAGTTCCCTCGCCCCATTCCTCTTGCAAGTCTTTGGCTGCCTCGGCTAACTCTTCATCTGTCGTTTCCCGTTTATAGAATTCATCCACTGCGTAGGCTCTGCCGTCAGGGTCAAAAGCATTCACTACAATGGCGCTGGGTGCACTCCAGCCGAAGTCAACGCCAAAGCTAACCCTATCAATCAACGCCTTATCAGTCAACTCCCGAATATGCTTTGAAGAGTCAAAGGGCAAGCTACCCGCGGCGACAGTGGCAAATCTGCCATAAATGAAGCGGTCAGCTAAGCCGCCGGTGTGTGTTCGCACAATTTCTGCTAAGAATTCTTTGGGCAAGGTTGGGTTCTCAAAGATGCTCCAACGGTAAATCCGCATATTAGGCGAATTCGTCTCAGGGTTCTCCGTAATATTATACAAAGGGCTACCAGGAGAATCGGTCGTTGTTGTGAGCCAAACCGCTGGGTTAATTGGAACCATGCAGCGGCCACTTTTGCGAAGCCTACGCACAACAGTAAGCCACGCAGTATCGAAGTGACGAACAAGCCGCGCCTCATCGATATGGGCATAATCGACGTTAGGACCCTCCGCCTTTTCTGGATCGTCCAGCGAGACAAACCACCATTGCGAACCGTTAAACCAATCCAGCCGCATGTCGCCACGGTTAAAGTCCGCCACATAGGGATTCTGGGTAAACGGATAACGGCAACCAAAGAAATCTTTGCTCTCCAACGTTGGGAAGAGAATGCGCTTCATCATTGGGTAAGAGGGTTCAAAAATGAAGCCGACGCTTCCAGGATAATCCAGCGCCCAGCGGATGTCTTCGGCTAGTCCGCATTTGGTTTTACCTGAACCAGTCCCACAGAGGCAAGCACGTTGACTATAGATCCCTTTGCCAGCGTGAAAAGGAAGCTGGGCAAGATGCGGAGCATACCGCAGAAAATCAGTGCCTGGCGTCAGATTCAGCTTTTGTAGTGGCATCCTTGTCAGCCCTTTGAGCTTCAGCAAATTTGGCGTAGGCAGCCTTAATCTCAGGCGACGCCTCAAAAGGCATCGATAAACTTACGGCTGATTGGATAACTTCGGGTTTTTTCTCAATTAACCCAAGATTCTGCCCTAGTTTGATTTGCTCTTGAACAACTTTTAGAACAGCTACAGCGGTGTTTACCTTCAAAAACCGTTCCTTAACAGATGCTTTCTTTTCTCCAACTGATTCAATCTCAAGCATCATGCCAAGCAATTCACGATTAAGCAGATCAAGCCGTTCCCGCACTAAAGAACACAATTGCTTGTCTTGTTGTAGGATGTGTGCCCATTTTTGCATGTTATAGTAGTCTGAATACACTGTTTTCTTGGGAACATTATACTCCTTACTTATTGTTTCTACAACAACTTTTAGGCTGTTTCCGATGGCTAAAAGCCGAAGCATTCGCTGTCTGCGCCTAAATAATTCATCCCTCAAGCCCATATCCCCCCAAAGAGTTTTCCTGCAATTTTAGGAAAAGACAGCCAAAAAAGAATCATTGCTTAGGCACTCCCGTTTTTGGAACATACGACAGTGTGAATGTCAAGCGCCCTCTACTGTTCGCTTTAACCAACCCCCGATTTATTCTTGTGTTATTTCTTCCCGAACTGCCATGCCCAAACCGCTTAACCTTCCAATTCGCCAAGCCACGTGCAAGCTGAGGATTGCTTGTTACAATATAGAAAGGACGCTTAGTCTGCCGTGTATAGAGGTCCGCCATAAAATCCAGCAGCCGCCTACCCACGCCAATACCTTGATAATCTGGCAGAACAACAAGCCGACTGACCCGATAATACTGCACCTTCATGTGCACATTGGCAACCGCAATAAATGCAATGGGTTTATCCCCATATTTGGCGACGTAACATCGTATGCCAGCCCCAAGTGCTTTAGTGTTTAGATAGTGATGTTCCCTAAACACCTGCCACATGGCAAGGTTGCACCTATGCACTGATAAGTTGATTGGCGGGTGACGTCGTTTTTTTTTACAATCCTAACTTGGCTTCCGAAAGCCGTCTTGTGCTCATGCAAGGTGCCCGTGTAATCCCAAAAAACGTTAGCGTCCACATCATAAACCCAATCAGGCTCAAGCCAATATAGCACGTCTAAATGGCAGGTTACAGCGATAAACTGTTTACCCGGATGCTTACGGACAGCGCGGCTAATCGCATAGCTGCCGATTTGGGCGACAGTACGATCCACGGTGCTTGTGAACTCATCGAAGACAACCAAGTTTTGGGGAAGACAGAGCGCATGGGCGACATCCACACGCATCTTCTGGCCCTGGCTTAGCACGGCGTAGCTTTTTAGCCAAGAAGGCGGCTCGCTAAATCCGCTGCTACATAGGGCAGTTTCGATGTCTTTGATGCTTAGCTCAGGTGGGAAATCGTTAAGAAAACAAGGTTGCTTATAGCGCTCCCCTAAATCAGCAAAGTAAGCCTCTGGCCACTGATGGCGGGCTATGCTGGTTTTTCCGCTGCCGCTGGACCCAACGATGACGCCGATCTGCCAATTCAAGCCCTCAATTGGAAGGCTTCCGCAGATGCGCTTCTCCAACTTGACATCCTTGAGGTCATAGGTGCCTTTAACGGCTTCCTCACGGAAAGAATTGCCAGCCTGCCACCGGTGAGTAAAATCAAAATCCAACCTCGAAGCCTCCTAAAGATTTAGAACTCTAACCTTCCAACTCTTGGCTTGCAACTCCTCTAGCTTGGCTTTCTGGTCGGCTTCATCTTTGCACTCCACAATTAACTCGTAAGTGTCAGGGATAATGGAAACCTTCTCATGTTCATCCCTTAATGTTTCAGGCAGCTTTTCCCCAATTGAATCAAGAAAAGACTCTAGCTCTTCGCCTTGGCCTAACTCGATAATGCGTTGCCATTCCTCTTCTTCCAGTTCTTTGTTGTGCTTGCCCTTCAATTCGTTGGCGATCAATCTGAGTCGGCGACGCTGTACCTCGGAAAGGTCACTCATGCGGTATACTGGCGCATAGAACTCTCCATGGGCAATGCAGACGCTAACCCGCTGCTCCCCATCAGTAAAGACGCCGTCTTGGTTTGTTAGGATGGGGTCGGTCCAGCCAAATTCTTCTAGGCTTTTCCATAGTTCCTCTTTTTGCTTGTTCGTCATCCTGTTTGGGTTGTTTCCGTCTGACCGCAAAAGCCTAATGTCTTCAAGAATTGGTTTCATGAAGTCAGGTACACGCAAGGTTGTCTTAGTTTCCAATTCTTAGCAGCTCCTAGCGGTTTTTTGTACAAGCCCTCTTTTAGTTGCCAAGATCCCAAGAAACTCAGCCCCAACCGCACTCAAAAGCACACATAAACTCTCAGTCGAAATAGCACAGCTGGAAGCTAAAGTGCCCAGCCCCGTGAAAAATGTGATACCGCTTATAATGCCTGCATCCAAAACAGCGCCAGACCAATCAAACTTGCCTTTTTTATCCCTATGACCTTTTAGGCTAAGATGAATTTTGCCTATGAGAGTTTCATAGTTTAACTTAAGCATCAGCATAGCACCGGTTTATTGGACATTTGCAAATTCAGTCAATATAACAATTAACATGTAATCAACGATCAAAATACCACGCTATCGCAAATGCCTAATACCTCTACGTCAAGAAACCTTGACAAGCCTTAGTCAAGTGCCATTTACTGGAAACTTTATATCGCAATCTATTCATTGCCTTAAGTATGCGACTTCTAAGCAAAAGCTTGATTCTACTGCTCATAATTTCATTCACCATATCAGCTCTAAGTTTATCAATTAAACCCACTACCGCCCAAACAATACCTAAACCATCAGTACCAGAATTCACCGTTAAGTACGTTGACTATTCATACGATGTTCCACCTACCTATGGAATAGACCAATACACAGGAAAAAACGTCACAATAAGCGAAGGTTACCACATAGACAATAGATCTATTGAATTTACAATTAAGAACCAACAATTTACTCCATATACTGATCCAAACGGTAACAGCATCAAGTTATATTATGATTTCAGGTATAAGGGAAATTACGGTGAAGTTTGGACTTATTACCCTCTGGACTCTAACGGGCGGTCTGTCTTTCACTACGGGGGAATATTCGTTGAAGTGACCCCAACAGCGTATGCCGCTTCAAATTCCACTTACACGGTATTATTATTAACTTCAAGCCTTCTCGGAACTGGCTATAGTCAAACGCTTCCCGATGGTGTTCAAGTAAATTTTCAGGTACAAGCGTTAGTGGGGCATTTTGTAGTAAATGAATATGGCTACTACATTTTAACGGGTGAATCAAGCGATTGGAGTAATACACAAACGGTGACCATAGGTGAAACGTCCACTTCACCAAATCCAACACAATCGCCAACTAATACCATATCACCAACCCCAACTCCCTCAGTTCCCGAGTTTACGGTTGTAGCAATTTTGCCTTTGTTTGTTGCAATGCTCTTCATAGCGATAAAACTTAGGGGTCGAAAGGTTCAATGATTAGCTGCAAAGCGTTTTCATTGGTATTTGTCCTGATTTTAGCAATGTCACTGTTTATTATTGCACAATCCGTTTCTGCACAAACAATACCTAAACCGTCTGTACCAGAATTTACTCTTAGACTCCATGATTCGTCCTATGACATTCCAGCCACTACATCGACAGACCCTTATACTGGACAACAGACTACAACTTCAGGAAAGCGTATTGAACAAAGAACGCTTGAAATAAGAATAAAAAACGTACCGTTTACGCCCTTTCAAATAAAAGCTGTTAATAACTTAACATACGAAGCAGGATTTTACTATAACATTCGTTTTAAACCACATTTCAGTCCAGAAAGCGGTTGGGAAAATGACTTCGGCTATGACCAGTATCTCAACCGTAGTTCGGGAGCTGAGACGGTTTACCGATTAAATATGACGATTCTGTACGATGGCAGGATTGAAGTACCCTCATGGTCACGTTTAATTCCTGATAATGCTCAACTAGATTTCCAAGTACAAGCATTGATAGGCGGTCCTAATGATGCTTGGACATTCACGGGTGAGAAAAGCGACTGGAGCAGTACACAAACAATGTCCGTTAATCAGTATTCTTCGCCTAGTCCAACTCCTACCGTTCCAGAGTTATCTTGGTTAGTAATCATGCCTTTGTTGATTACCGTACTCTCCATTGCCCTGATACTTAGGCATCGAAAAACCGCTAACATTAACAAATAAATAATGGGGTTGCTGGTGGGTCTCCACTGAGTGGAAGGTTCGAATCCCACCCCACGTATGATCAAAAATGTCCCTTTGGTATACGACGTCGATGGGACCAAACATGCCGAAAAGGAACCTGTAAAACGTCGCCCTGCCTAACCCAACGCTTCTGTGTCACGCCCACTCGAACCTGGCGTTTACCATCTGAATATGCGCTGGTATGCAGAAAAGTAGTTTTCGCCCGAACCTCAACCAACCCATCCTGCACGCCAGAGAGAACTTCCACGGGATAAATGCCCTTGAGGTAAAACTCGGTTGTCATAGAGTCTCCTCCCTGCCGAGCATCCTCTTTAAAAAAATAAAAGTCAAATTGCTGAGAATTTTCGAAAATATACTTAAAAATAAAAAGAAAGGGAAAAATGACGGTATAAATGAACGTAAATATTGGCGGGTCCGACGGTTGTCGCCCTGAGCATTTGCCTTTTATACCAATTCATAGAACAAATTTGCTCGAAAAATCCAATTCAAGGTGAGCTGTCAAGTAAACGTCAGCGATACTTTAGAAAAAATTTAATAGACGATTGGTAAAATAAAAAGTATGGCGGAAAAATCAAAACATGAAGCGTCATTTCCGAATCCCGCGATCAAACCCTTGAGCGTATTGATTGGCGAGTGGAACACTGTCGGCAAGCACCCCTTTATCCCAAATATCACGCTTCATGGCCGCACCACTTTCGAGTGGCTTGAGGGAGGTGCATTCCTCATCATGCGTTCAAAGATTAATGAGCCGGGCATTCCAAGTGGAATCGCCATCTTCGGCAGTGATGATGTCATGAAAGAGTTTTTTATGCTCTACTTTGACGAACGGGGCGTTTCCAGAAAATATAATGTCTCGTTCAAGGGGAATACGATAACGTGGTGGCGCAATACACCCGAGTTTTCGCAACGAATGACATGCAAGGTTTCTCACGATGGAAACACCATTGTCAGCCAAGGAGTGATGTCGAAAGATGGCTCGAAATGGGAAGAGGATCTCGCATTAACATATATGCGAGTTAAGTAAAGAACAAATTAGGAACCCGAAGTTCTTAAATCTGTCAGGGCTCGATTTGGCTTTGCCAATCTAACAGGTAACGTTAACTTTACAGCTCATTCAAAGGCAAAAGTTATATCCACAACTTGGAGAACCAGCAAACTCAATTGCCTCAGATAAGTTGATTACCAATCTTTCTGTCATTCGAGGCTACCAATGCGTCTGTGACATGGACAGCCTAAAACTCTTCAGAAGACGCAAGTAAGCCAAAAGTATCTGGGTTTGTCCATGGAGCTGGGGATGGGCTTTTGAGTTGAAGTAGTTCAGGGATTTGATTGGGTTTATTTAAGCCTATTTTAGTCTGAGTGAAAGTGAAGTTTCGCATATTATTAGGATTAAATCCACTTCGATGTTTTACGGATAAATTCCAATTTAGGCAAATTTTAAGTATTCAAGCGTTAAGTGATTAAAAGGAACTGAGGTATGAGACGACCATGGGCAGTATTGGGTGGGGGACCTGTTCTTCTAGGAATTGTTGTTGCATCCTTGGGATTTTTCAAAGTATATGAAGTTTATTCTGCTTACCAAGAACTGAGCCAATTTCTCGGGTCGTCTTATTCTAATGCATTAATGTGGAAAGTTTTTGAGCCTTACTTTTTGCCATCAATACTCTGTTTCATGGTGGGCGGAATCGGCGTTGCTGTTGATGCCTCTAAAAAAGGTGAAGAACAAAAAAAGGTTGTTTTAAAGCCAGCTAAAAACGCGGCGGCAGCTGAATTATTTGACTTTCAGCTCCTCTAAAAGGATATTCAAATTCATGCATCAATATGTTATTTTTCATCTTGTTGCATTATCGGCTTGAATCCGGCGTTCTCTTTTCTCCAACATTGTTCTACAGCTTGCTCTTCCGAGATTTTGCTTAATTACCTGCCAGAGAATTTTTATGGATTTCTACAATACATCGGTACACTGATTTTGAATAGAAACGATTAGTCTTCGCTTATTTTTGTTGGGATGTACGTCCAGATTCTTGTGTCTTTTTTCTTCCGCTTGGGTTTTTCGGTCGAAGATTATTCTGTCAAACGATTTCGTTTATCTGTTTTAATAACGTCGCAATTTGTTTGCCCTTATTTGGCCGTAAAGATTGCAAGCGTGTTTCAACAGAATGTGTCCTCTTTTCTTCCTACTTCGAAAAGTCTTGAAGCACAGTTTAATAGAATTTCATAACATTGACAAAGATTAAGTCAACATTGCTAATTAGCACTAACTTTGACAATAGCACGTATCTTTGGCGGTAATGTAACTTAAATCGGCGAATAGTTACATATAGAGCCAAGAGAGGGCAAAAACGGTTGAACAAAGTGAGAATACAGGATGTTTTGTTCAATTTACGGTCGGCGGTGGAATCGCCGAATTTTGTACCTCTTTTAATTAAACTTTCATTAGTTTTTGTTATTCCTGTAGTTGCTTACTTTCAGGACTTTGTGCAGGTATTTATCTTATCTTTGTCAAATGAAGAAGCGCAATACATTCTGCTTGTTCCATTCGTCGTCGCCTACTTTTTTTACAGAAAACGACGATCTTTTTTGGTTTCACGAGAAAACTCTAAAATCCACGATTTAGCGGGCATATCTCTTTGTTTACTGGCGCTTCTCATATACGTTTTAGGTTCCTACTCCTTCTATACACTTCAACTTCATCTTTTCTCCCTCCCTTTCTTTTTCGCGGGCTTAACTTTGCTTATTTTTGGCGCTAAAATTCTTAGGCTACTAATTTTTCCAACCGCACTATTGACTTTTCTAAGTCCGTTTCCGCTGTTTTTTATGGATGCATTTGGTGGAGGCTTAATGTCCTCGGATGGCGCCATAGCAACACTACTCCTGAAACCCTTCATGCCCCTCGATATAACGTATCAGCCCATCGTAATCTTAAGCACCGTCACCACCGCAGGTGAACCCATCCAGTTTTCCCTAACCGCCGCCTGCTCTGGCATCTACTCACTAACAGCATTCTTGTTCTGCGCAGTGGTTTTCGGCTACATCGCCTCAGGATCAATGCTAAAAAAAGTGTTCTATGGCGTTCTTGCGGTGGTTGCAGCTTATTTACTTAACGTTTTAAGAATTGTGGTGACTGTTCTTTTAGGGCGGTTCTTCGGTTTAGGCGTGGCCGTAGAGTTTTTCCACGCTGTCGGCGGAACTGTGCTTGCTTTTGTAGGAACATTACTTCTTTTATACATCGGCACTAAACTGCTTAAACTTTCTTTCATGCCGAAGAAAGAAAAGTTTTCTTCTGCTGCCAAAGAAACGTTGCCCAGAATTAAAATAAACTGGAAACGAATGGGAATTCTTCTTATTTTCCTAGTAATTTGCGCAGACCTAATCGTCCAAGCCTCAGCAGTAAACTATAATTCAGTAGCAAACAGTGAAGAAACAGCCTTTAACTTCAACCCAAATACTGGTGAACTTGCCGCCTTCTCCAATGAGACAGGTTGGACTGCAACTTTTATGGGTCGAGAGCCTCAATCTGAGAAAGCTTTAGGCTTAATTTATGTAGGCAACTATTACCTCTCAAAGAGCAACAGTTCAAATTCAGTCACCGCAATTTTTGAGGTTTCCGATCTACAATCGAAATTTCACACGTGGGAAGGCTGCCTTAACTACCAAGCCTACCCCATAGAAATCAACAAAATCACCTACGTAACCATCTACGACAAAGACACGAACATCGTTAACGGAGAAACCATTGTTGCTAATGCCCCCACCCTCAACCAGACCCTGGTGCTAGTTTACTGGTTTGACACACTTAAACTCAGAACAAACGAGACCACCGCCGACTATAGCATAAAATTAACGCTGCTAAAATACCTCCCAGCCGCCAACAACCAGGCTGATACCACTAAGGTTGAGGAAGCTAAAAATCAATTACTTTCTCTTAGTGAAAACTACGAACAAATATGGAGCCAATACAAAACCAACAACAACTCATTCGTTGTCGACATGTACCGAAACAAAGAAGCGTTTGCGGCAGTCGTGATTGCTATGCTGGCCTTTTCAATAGCCGCTTTATTCTGGCAATACCTGTTTGCGCGACATTTTCCTCTCAAACAGGCAATTGCAAGCAAATTTATGCCCAAAAACGCTTTACCAACCTTGGAAGCAATTGCGGCTACCGAAGTTGCAATCCCAATTATAATTGCTGCACCTGAGAAAACAGCAAGTGTACCTGAGGCTACTAAGCTAACTTTTGTTGGTGTTCCAGTTTTCATGCAAGCTGATGCGGTTTCCGAGGCAATTTCAGTTCAGTTACGGGATGCAAATGGCACCCCAGTAAACGCTGAGAAAGCTTCAACCATCAATTTGTCTCCCCAAGGCAAATGGTATTCAGACCTCCAGGGCAACACTCCGATCTCAAATAGCCAAGTAATAATAGCCGTTGGTTCAAGTAGCAGCCCAAGTTTCTACTTCAAAACCGGCGCGGTTAATTCTCCATCGCTAAACATAAAATTAGATGAAGACGGCGCAAGTTACTCACAAAAACCCGAAATGCAGGTATCTGTTTGGTTAAGCGCATCAAGTGAAAATCTAACTTCCGCATTGACAAAATTAATAATTACCCCCAAACCACCTGCGCCTCCACCCATTCCCCCTCTACTAATTGTAGAAACCCCAGTGGACCACATAGAAATTACCCCCGATAATGCAACACTTGTCGCTGGGGAATCTTTGGAATACTCGGCTGAGGCTTTCGATGAGGCAGGCAACAGCTTGGGAGGGATAAAGGCACTCTACAATGTTGAAGGCGCCATTGTGGATGGGAACAAAATATCCGCGAATATAGTCGGCGCATACATCATCACAGGATTGTACATGGGCAAATCTGCCAACGCAACTTTGACAGTAACTCACGCCGAAGTTTCGAAAGTGGAAATTACTCCCGCAGATGCATCGGTGGTGGCTGGAGAAACCACATCCTATACAGTTATGGCTTACGATGCTTACGGCAACACTTGGGATGCAACTTCCGAAACATCTTGGAGCATAGACGCTAGTGCTGGAGGTTCATGGAACAAAAATGAATACTCTTCTGCAAAATCTGGTTCTTGGACAGTCACAGGCACATTCAACAACCAAGCCTACACTACCAAGTTAACCGTGAACCCAGCGAATCTCGCACGCTTCACCATTAGTACTTCAAGCCGCCTGATTAACGGATTAACCTTCGACGTAACAATTAAAGCTGTAGACGCCTTCAACAACATCGTAACAGGCTACAGTGGAACAAACAGTTTAAGCTGTTCAACAGGAAACATTACCCCCAACGCTACAGATGCTTTCTTAGATGGCGTTTGGTCCGGGACTGTAACAGTCAGCGAGGGCAGTTCAGGTTTTGTCATTCTAACAACCGATGGAACCCACTCCGGAATGAGTAAACTCATCTCAATTGACAAGCATGCAATTTCGCATATCATTTCTGTTTCCGCTGGAGTGGGCGGTACAATTACTCCAATTGGCTCTTTAAGCGTCAACCATAGCGTTAGCAAAAGCTTCAAAGTAACCCCCAACATTGGCTATCGAGTTGCGGATGTCTTGGTTAATGGCGCCTCAGTTTTAGACAGTATAGTCGATGGCGCCTTCACTGTTTCTAACGTGGATAACGAAACATCAATCGCTGCTAATTTTGAAGCTATCTCGTGCAACATAACAGTTAATGTTGGCGCAAATGGCACCTCAAATCTTGCGTCTCAAACGGTTGAGTGGAATTCAAATCTAAAATTTGTGTTCACGCCCAATCCAAGCTACCACGTCTCCGACATCTTAGTCAACGGAACCTCTATTGGTTCAGTTAACTCCTTGGACCTAAAAGTAACAGAAAACACAACAGTTGACGTCAATTTTGCCGTGGACACCTTTTCAATCACAGTTAAAGAAAACCCAAACGGCTTGATTGAAGGTCCACGCCAAGTCAACAGCTCCGAAGATGCAACCTTCACCGTTGTTCCCTCCCCCGGCTACCACATAGTTGATTTCATTTTAGATGACACATCAAAAGGCCCCATCAATTCCTACGTCATAAGAAATATTCGGGAAACTCACATAATCCGCGCTGTTTTCGCCATTGACACATTCACAATTTCCGCTTCTGCCAGCCCCGGCGGCAAAATAAGCCCAGAAGGAACCTTAACAGTCAATTCCGGTTCAACTCAAACCTTCATTGTATCCGCAGACACTGGCTACCACCTAGTTGATGTCTTGGCAGACGGCACTTCAGTGATGAGCAACGTAGCTGATGACAAGTACAGGGTCTCTGAAGTTACTAAAGACATAGAAATCTCAGCAGTTTTCGCAATTAACACCTGCTATATAACGGTTAACGTGGGCTCTAATGGGTCATCGAATCTTAATTCGCAAATAATAAATTGGAATTCAGCAATGGAATTTGTCTTCACTCCAGAAGAGGGCTACCACGTTTCTAACGTGCTTGTCAACAAAAAATCCGTCGGCAAAGAAAACATTCTGAGCCTAGTGGTGACTGAGGATACTTCTGTAGATGTGACTTTTGCAATCAACACCTACGACGTCGCCATAACTCAAAGTGATAACGGCTTGATTACTGGCTCCGCATCTGTCAACTTCGGGGGAATGGCAACATTCACAATTGAGCCTTCAGAGGGCTACCACATCGCAGATGTAGTCGTTGATGGCGAGTCGTTGGGCGCCGTTAATTCCTACACCCTGCGTAACGTAGTTGCGGCTCATTCAATTACAGCAGTCTTCGCCATTAACACGTACTGCATTTCTGTCTCTGCAGCAGGCAACGGCGCCGTTAGTCCAAATGGATCTGTCACTGTTAACTATGGCAGTGCACAAGCCTTCACAATCACACCCGACGCCAACCACCATGTTGCTGATGTCTTGGTGGACGGCTACTCAGTAGGCGCCCTCTCCTCGTACACATTCAGGGGCATAGCTGCAGACCACACAATCAGCGTCGTTTTTGCGATTGATACTTTCTCTATCTCTGCCTATGCCGGAGCAGGGGGCAACATCACTCCAGGTGGGTATGTAAATGTTAACTACGGTGAAACCCAATCATTCACCATTTCGCCCAACCCACATTATCATGTCGAAGATGTTTTGGTCGATGGGTCCTCAATAGGGACAGTGACCTCATATGCTTTCAACGATGTTACGGCTGATCACACTATCAACGTGATTTTTGCCATAGAAACATTTGATATTATTGCCTCAGCAAGCACAGGCGGCATCATAAGCCCAAATGGAGTTGTAAGTGTGGCTTACGGTTCAACCCAAAGCTTCACTATAACCGCAAATGAAGGCTACCACATAACAGCAGTGATTGTAGATAACGTCTCTCAGGCTACAGCTTCACACAAAACTAGCGTTGAGGCAGCTTTCACCAACGTCACAGCAGGCCACATGATTACCGCAATCTTTGCAATTGACACCTTCAAAATCACAGCTTCTGCTGGACCCGGAGGCGCAATAAGCCCAAGCGGATCTGTTAAGGTCAACTACGGCGCAAATCATAGCTTAACGATAACTGCAAGTCCAGGCTACCGAATCGTTGATCTAATTGTGGATGGCGCTTCAAGTCCAATTCCACCACATGCCACCACTCTTCAAGCAGACTTCAATAAAATCCACGCAGACCACACAATATCAGCAGTATTTACAAATGAACCCTAACGATGATAATTAACTGCCTAACTGTTGCCCTCAACTGTGAGCCTAACTGTTTAACTGTTGCGTGAAGTTTGAATCCTCTGAATTACTAAACACCCCCAAAATAAGCCAATTATCGACTTTTTCCACCCCGAAGTTCCCAGCCGATTTTGACGGCGTTCTCGCGAAATTCCCCCCTGCAATCAACCCGATTTCAACTGCCGCATGATCCGCATGCATAAGCTCAGTTTAAAAATACGGGAAAACGCACAGCGGCGTCATTAAGGTCTGAAGTAGAAAAAGCGCTTCTGATGTTAATGAAAAAACAAACTCAGTAATTATGGGAATCTAAAATAAAATTATAACTCTGAAAAACAGAGGTTAAAAGCGGAAAAATGCCCAATAGTCACTTGGAATACTTGAGTAGTTAAGTGCTAATCCGGCAGTTTATTTAAATTTTATCTTACGGCTAACCATTTGTCAAATTTTAGGCTTTGAGTGGAGGTGAACACTTTTTGAAAAAAAAGCTTTTGGTCATAACGGTTATGCTCGTAATAACGCTTGGCATCTCAGGGGCTGTTGCAGCAATATCTTATCAACAAACCCTAACAATCCAAGGCACCACAAAATATCCACTAAATACCCATACCTTACCAACGCCTACCGTAACTGGTTCATCAGTTACACCTGGACCAACCTCAACAGTCAAGTTCTCACTTTTTTATCCTGATGGCAGTAGCTGTCCAAGTACTCTAACTAACCCCAACTTTGTTGTTGTCGGTCGAAGCTTAGATGACTTGAAAAACATAGGGCATCCACCAGACCTTATACTAAAAAACCAAGGGAGTACTCCGATTACGGTTACTGCAAGTTTAGAGAAGATGCAAGCACCTTCTAACGTGGCTTGGCAAATGATTTGTGTTGTTACTGGGACTGACGGAACTTCTTTCACCGGATCTATTGTAGCAGGCCAATCGGTTGGGCTAATGTTGATAGTTTTCTTGTATCCGACGGATTACAACTTTGCTTCAAACCAAGCACTTGCCTATTCTTTTGACGTTGTAGTGACTGCAACTCAAGCCTAAGTTTTTTGAAATGGCTATTTTCTCGCTTTTAATCATAAACTAGGATTACAAAAAAAATGGCGCGTGAAGTTGTAACCGATATCAACCGCTTACTTCGCTAAATTTATAACCTTGCTTAGCCTACAAAATTTTCAGCAGTTCAGGTAATGTCACCTAACCAGGTGACGATTCGTTAATAATCTGCAAACTATAATCAAATAAGGCATAATCATCGCTAAAAGAAGCGTTTTACACTTTGGACATACAACATAGAGCTGATATGCGTCCCTCAGTGGTCGGCAGTTGAGGCTACGACAATAAATCTGGAGGGTGGCTTAAACGACCGACATGGTTTAGGTCAGCGCCATTATCCTTAGCAGTCGTTAGGTAGTCGCTTAAACACACAGCGCTTCTCGACTGCGTAGCTCCCGTCAGGCAGGTCTTTTGCTATCTTATGCAGGTTCCTTATTTTGTCTCAGAAAGAAATTGATCACAGCTAAAAGTTCTTCTATTTTTATCGGTTTGACGATATAGGTATCAGCGCCTTCAATGGCCGATTTGTCACTTGTCTCTACTGATGGAGCGCCAGTGAGCATGATCTTTACTGTCTTGGCTAATTCGTTTTTTGCTCTGAGCAGTATTTCGGGTCCTCCAATATCGGGAAGGCGAACGTCAATTAATGCCAAATCGTAGTGATTCTGCTTAAGTTTTTCTAAGGCTTGATTTCCCGTTTGTGCGGTCTCAACTTCAAATCCTTTCTTAGTTAAGACTTGAGAAAATGACTTTAAAATGAAGGCATCATCGTCGATAATTAGTATTTTTTTCAATAATACTACCTGCCTCATGTGAATGGCATTTTCATTTTTAAAGATAGCTTAGCATAAGAGCAGAAAATATAGCTCACACATGGAGTTACCTGAGATTTGTGTTGATCATAATTATCTTTAACTAAAGGTAAACAAAGATGGTGGGTCGTTCATAGTAAAGGTTAACAGAATAGACGAGAAAAGAATGGAAACATTAGATTTCTCAGAGTTTTGCAGATCAAGGGCAGTATAAAATTAAGCGAAGAGTAGGCATTAAAAACTCATCAATCCCAGCAGGAGTGGCTATCCAAAAGAAGAAGACTGCTTTCCCCTATACCGCCTAATTTCGTGAAGACACTTGCGTATTACACTTTAAGCTGGCTCTCACCTATTTGCTAACCCGCTTTAATCCGCCAAGATTGCCCCTACCATAAGCGCCACATTGGTTATTTGCATTAATCAATATGAATATGTGTTTATGTTGTATCAATCTTACAATCACTATTCTTTAAATGGCTTGCATGCCAATTTTTAAAGAGAGCATATGGAGTAATAAAAAATGAGAAGCAAAACAATGGCTATTTTGTTTGTATTAGTTCTGACAATTTCAATGTCAACTTCAATAATGCTAACACCATCTACTAGCGCACATACTCCTCCCTGGGAAATTCAGCTTTTTGCCTTCTGCAACGTTGGACCTAACCCAGCGCAAATCGGTCAATCCGTTACAGTCGGCTTTTGGCTTAATGAACCCCCAATGACTGCAGCCACCATTTACGGGGACAGATTCGGGCCCTTCACAGTACACGTTATGAAGCCTGATGGAACTAATGAAACCCTCGGACCCTTCACTTCTGATGCTTCAGGCGGATCAAGTACTCAATATATTCCCGATCAACTTGGTAAATACCAATTCCAAATGACCTATCCAGGACAAACCTTAAACGGCGGACAATTTGGTTTAACTGGAATTAGCAACCCGAATTTTATCAATGATACCATCTTACCTGCCACTAGCAATATAGCAACCTTAACGGTTCAGGAAGAACCTGTACCCGTTCTTCCAAATAATCCGCTCCCAACAAGTTATTGGCAAACTCCAATAAACGCACTAAACGTTAACAACTGGTATTCGATTGGCGGTCCTTATCTCGGTCTCTACATAGGATATAGCGCCGGCAAAGGAGCCTCAAACTATAACACTACCACTAACTTCAACCCCTACAGCGAAGCGCCACTCTCATCACACATCTTATGGACAAGACCAGTAGCATTCGGCGGTGCAATAGGTGGGGATGCGGGCGGAACAACAACATTTGGCAACTATTATTCAACTGCTCAGTATGAACGCAAATATAATCCGATAGTAATCAATGGATATCTTTACTACACTGAGTTCCCTGGAAGCTCGACTAATCCTACAGCTAACGTCTGCATTAACTTATACACTGGCGAAGAAGTCTGGCGTGATGACGCTACTAACTATGGCGGTGGCTCTCCAGAGCAAACAGCTCTTACATCGAATGGTCAAGTTACTCCCTTGGTAAGTGGGCAAGTCCTTGATTACGTCTCACCTAACCAGTATGGTGGAATTGCATATCTATGGACGTCTGGAACACCCGACGGAATATATTCTCGGGGAACTTGTTTGAACATGTTTGATGCTATGACTGGCAAGTACATTCTTAGTATTGTTAACGGCACAAGCTTTTCATACGGACATACTGTTGATGAAATGGGCAACTTTATTGACTACTACACCAACACGACCGCTGGCACGCAAACAATCTACACAGAGATTCAACCGGTTACTGGCCCAGCGCCTACAACCGTCACTAACGCTGCTGGTCACGGTTTGCTTGAAGTTTGGAACTCAACCCAATGCATTATGCGAGGTGTCGGCTGGGCTAATCCATCTGGATCAGGCTGGAGCTGGAGACCTACACAAAATGCAGTTATCGACTACAAATATGGAATCCAGGCTGCCTATGACCTACCCACAGGCCAACCGACAAGTTGGACGATTATGGGGGTAAACAGCGGTGTTGCTGTTCTCTACTCGCTAAATAACCCTGGGCTCACCAACTACTTCCAAATAGGCAACGTGATGTTCACTGGCTATGACACAAACACCGGAAACCAACTATTCGTTACTAATCAAAGCTTTACACCATACACCGCAGTCAACCTAGACAACTACGGCAACGTTGGCAACGGAGTCTTTACAACAGTCATCAAAGAAACAGGGCAAGTTCAAGCATTCAGCGTACAAACAGGCAAAGAAGTCTGGTCAACATACCTTAAAGGTGATAACGATTCAGACATCAACCCCTACAATACAATTGGCGGAATCAAAGGCAACATTTACGGCGACAACTTCTATCTCTTTGGTTTTGGCGGCGACATATGGTCACTTTCAATGGCTGACGGTTCAGTTAACTGGTACACAAATACAACTAAACTTATGGGCGACGCTGGATACAACACGCCATATAATATTTGGCCCATCTGGGTACAGACTGGCATTGGAGGAGGCGGCGGAATAATGTTCCTTGGAGTAGGACACGAATATTCTCCGCCACTGTTCCTTGGAGCACAGCAACTAGCACTTAATACCACGACCGGTGAACTTGCCTGGAGTATCGACTCATTTAACGTCAACGCCAATCCAGAGTTAGCTTACGGCATTATGACGAACCTAAACGCATATGACAATCAGATTTACGCTTTTGGAAAGGGACCTACAGGTATTACTGTATCTGCGCCTTCAACCGGTGTTACTACTGCTACGCCGATTACTATTACTGGCATGGTGATGGATGTTTCTGCTGGTGCTAATCAGGGAGCTGTTAAAGGTAATTTCCCCTATGGTTTGCCTGCGGTTTCAGATGAGAGCATGAGTTCGTTTATGGAAGCTGTCTATATGCAGCAACCGATGCCTAACAACGTGACTGGAGTTCCAGTTACTTTAAGTGTGGTTGATGCTAACGGCAACCTCCGCGACATTGGCACTACTACAAGTGGCAGTTCTGGTGCATACGCTTTTACCTGGACTCCTGATATTTCTGGCCAATACACTGTTATCGCTAAGTTCGCTGGTTCAAATGGCTACTATGGTTCTTCAGCTCAAACCAACTTCAACGCAATTGAAGTTTCGACACCTACTCCCACGGCTGTGGCTCCATCAGGTCTTGCTACTACAGCGGATTTGATGATAGGTTTTGCTGTTGCTATAGTTGCAATTATTATTGCAATCGCAATCGTGGGCGTGCTAGTACTCAGAAAACGGAAATAAGTAAAATCAGGGAATTTTTTCCCTCCCCCTTTTAGTCTTTTTTAAAAGCTTAGTGTAAGAAAACCGAGTTCAACAGGCAACTAAATAATTATTATTCAGCGAAAAACAATCAAACGATTGATGTCTAAATGGTGCCCAAATTTACTAATATGCCGAGAAAGTAGTGTATTAGTGGTGAATTTAATGACTGACGACGACAACTTTGTATTTGCTCTTGATGAGGCTGCGCTCGAGGAAGGCAAAATGAAGCCGCTGCGCTTAAACGGCATACCGGTTTTGTTAATTAAACAAAACGGCAAAGTCTACGTTATCGATGACCGGTGCCCGCATATGGGCTGTAAATTCAGCGGTGGCAGCCTCGACGGTGACGTCGTCATATGCCCATGTCATGACTGGCGCTTTAACCTCGTTACAGGCGAATACGAAGAAGAATCGGATTATAAACTGGTTACTTATCCCTTCAGAGTTAAAGATGGGAAAATCTGGGTTAAAGTCGAAGAAGACTTCTAAGTCGACTTCCATTTTTACAGGTTTACGCTATTTGGCGCAGGCCGTTGGCAAAACCTGAAACTTGTAGCCGCTGCAGAAGTCCCAAAACGCTTCCGCCGACTTAACCAAAACCTTCTTTTGACGCGCCATATACAGCTTGCGAGTCTCCTTAGCCTCCGAAATCCCAACAACCTTCACTAACCCTGCAGCTACCGACTTGGCCGCTGCGATGGACGAAATAATGCTTACCCCTCTGCCTTCGGAAACCGCTGTCACCACCGACTCCGTACTGCCCATCTCGAAAGCAATTTTCAAGTTTGAGGTTGACATTTTGTTTTTTGAAAGCAGTCTCTCGACTTCCTTTCGGGTTCCGCTGGTTTCTTCTCTGCCAATGTAAGGGTATTCGGTGATTTTCAGCTAGCTTCACGGTTTTGCGGTCTGCTAGTTCGTGCTTGCATCCCACGATGAGCACCAACTGCTCTTCTCCTATCTCTACAAAATCAAATTTTTCTTCAAACCCAAGAATTGTGCCTACAGCTGCAAAGTCCGCGCTGTTGGTTTGCAGGCTGCTCATGCTAGTTAAACTATCTTGGGCGGCGATTTTGAATTTTATTTCCGGGTGCTTCTTTTGGAATTCTGCGATTAAGCCGGGGATAATGTGTTCTTCAGGTATGGTGCTGGCCGCGATCTTTATTGTGCCTGAGAGGGTTTGTTTGGCGGCGGAGATTTTTGCTTTTGCTTCATGGGTTTGGCGGATGATTTTTTCGGCTGTTTCTTTTAGGGTTGCGCCTGCGTCGGTGACGTCTACGCCTGTTGCGGTTCGTTTGAAAAGTTCCGCATCAAAGTATTCTTCTAGGGCTGCGATGTGGTGGCTTACGGTGCCTTGACTTGTTTTTAGTTCTATTGCTGCCAAAGAGAAACTGTGCGTGCGTGCAACGGTTAAAAACGTGTTCAGGTAGTCGAACCTTATTGTTTCCATCTGCTGTGCCGACCTGTTTAGTTAAGTATATTTTTACCTTAAGTTTATATGGTATTCTATTTCTGAGCATGGACAACGCCTTTATATTCGATTTTCTAATAAAACATATCAATAAATCGTGAGCTGAGGTTATGGTTACTTATACAATAATAATTTATGACGCCCCCATCGCAAAAGAACGCGCCCTGACTGCCCTTAGATTTGCATGGACCGCAGACCTAGAAGGACACAAAGTTCGGATCTGGCTTTTCGAAAACGGCGTCTATCTTGCAAAAAAAGGACAAAAACCTGCTCAGGGGATGACCAACTATGGCCAGATGCTTGAAGACCTTGTTAAAGGCGGGGTCGAAGCCAAAGCCTGCGTCGTCTGCGCTGAAGCCAGAGGCTTGCCTCAAAGCGACTTGATTGACGGTGTTAAGCTGGCAACTGTCCATGACTTAGTTGAATGGACCGCAACCAGCGATAAAGTCCTCTCGTTCTAGGTGCGCCTATGAGCGTTGAAAAGTTGGATGTTAGGGGCAAAATGTGCCCACTTCCCGTAGCTTTCACTAAGCGTAAACTGGGCGAAATGGTTGTAGGGGCGCTTTTAGAGGTCGTTGGCGAAGGTGACTTGGAGTTTGATAACATTCAACGCTGGGTCAACCAAAATGGGCATGAAGTCGTTGAGACTTCAAGGGTTAAATCCGAGTTTAAGCTTGTGATCCGAAAACATTAGGTTTATTATATTTTTTAATAATGTTTATCAAAAATGTTAATTAGGACTTTTTCCACACATAACCCCATTCAGTGGTCTCTATGTCAGAACAATACATCGAAATGTGGAAAAAAATAGGAATTAACATAGAAAAACACAACATCCTCCTAAGCGCCCTCGGGCAATTCTACAAAGACATTTACCTTTCACAGAAGAACCGCCCCAAAAAAATGGACTACTTCGACTTCGTCGTCTCAGAAATCCATGGCTTACGCATAAAAGAACTAAACGACCAACGCGCCAAAGGCAAAAAAGTTATAGGCGCCTTCTGCATCTACGCCCCCGAAGAAATCGCCTACGCAGCAGACGCCTCAATGGTCGGTTTATGCGGCGGCGCAGACTTCTCTGTACCAGACGCAGAAGCAATCCTACCCCGGAACCTCTGCCCACTAATCAAATCCTTCTACGGATTCAAACTAAACGGCACCTGCCCTTACTTCCAATCCGCCGACCTAGTCGTGGGCGAAACCACCTGTGATGGCAAAAAGAAAGTCTACGAACTCCTGAACGAACTAATCCCAACCTGCGTCATCGAAATCCCCCATCAACCAGACTCGGCAAAAGGAAAAGAATTCTGGTTCAATGAGCTGGGTGCCTTCAAAGCAAAAATCGAAGAATTAACCGGCAACAAAATCACCGCAGAAAAACTCAAAGAAGCCATCGAATTAATCAACAACAAACGCAAAGCCCTCCAACGCCTAAACAACCTCCGCGCAGCTTCACCCTCACCAATCAGCGGCTTAGACGCCTTGCTAATTAGCCAAATCAGCTTCAATGACGATCCCAAACGCTTCACCCAGAAAGTCAACGACCTCTGCGAAGAACTCGAAGAACGCGTCAAAAACAGAGTCGGAGTAGCGCCCAAAGACGCACCTCGCCTAATGATTTCAGGGTGCCCCATGGCAATCCCCAACTGGAAAGTCCATAGCATCGCACAAGCCGCAGGTGCAACCGTTATAGCCGAGGAAAGCTGCGTTGGCTCACGATACTTCACCGACCTAGTTGAACCCAAAGGTGAAACAATCGACGATTTGCTAGGCGCACTGGTGGAGAAATACAGCAAAATCCCCTGCGCATGCTTCACCCCAAACACCCGCCGCATCGAAAGCGTAACCAATATGGCGAAACAGTTCAAAGCCGACGGCGTAATCTACTACACACTGCAGAACTGCCACGACTACAACATTGAAGCAATCAAAGTTGACAGAGCACTCAAAACCCAAGATGTACCAATGCTTAAAATCGAAACAGACTACGCAATGGGCGACGCACCCCAAATCCAAACCCGCATCGAAGCATTCCTAGAAATAATCGCAGGCAAAAAGCAGGCTTAACGCCCCTTTTTCAATTTTTTTAATACAACTTTTTATTTCTATTAATATAATATTACCTTGCAGGAGACGAATGCATTGAGTTACCGTTTAACCAAAGTTGTACCCATACACGGATGCAGCTGCAAACTCCCACAGTACCAGCTAGGCGAGCTGCTAATAAAAGCAGGCTTGACCTGCGACTTCAGCGAAGAAGTTTTAGCGGGTCCATGGGAAAACAGCAGTGTCGTCAAAGTCGCCCCCAACGTCGCAGTCCTCAACACTTTGGACTTCTTTACGCCGATGGTTGATGAACCAGAAATACAGGGACGCATTGCCGGCAGCAACGTAACAAGCGACATCTACGCATTAGCCGTAACAAAAATCGCAAGCGTACTCACCATTATGGCTTACCCTGAAAACATGCCGAGTGAACTCGCAGTCGGTATGCTCAAAGGTTTCGGAGATTTCTGTCGAGAAATGGACGCACCAGTCGTTGGCGGACACACTATTCGTAACCCTTGGCCAATCATCGGCGGCGCAGCAACAGGCATCGGAGACCCCGAAAAAATCGTTTACACAAAAGGCGCCAAACCCGGCGACAAACTATTCCTAACCAAACCATTAGGCATTGCTCCCGCTATGGCAGCTTACCGCCTCAGAAAAGAAGAGGAAGGCAGAGAACTCCTCGCAGACATACCTGATGAACTCATAGAAACCGCAATAAACCACGCCGTCACTGGCATGACGACCTCCAACAGGCCAGTTGCAGAAGCCATGCAGCAGATCCCCGTGCACGCGGCAACCGACGTAACCGGGTTTGGCTTGAAAGGGCATTCAGAGAACATGGCAATGCTTGGCAAAGTCGACATCGTCATAGACAATCTCTATGTTATTCGTGGAACTCCACAGTTGACAGAGATTTTTGGGTACCCCCTGTTAACTGGCGAAGCTAAGGAAACTGCCGGCGGAATGCTAATAGCCGTTGCCAAAGGAGACGCTGATAACCTAAGCCAAGAACTTGATAAACGAGGAGTGAAACATGTGGAAGTAGGTTACGTCAAGGAAGGCACAGGTGGAGTTAACGTGCTCTCCAACGCTAAAGTCACAGAGGCTTAAACCCCTTCTGCAACTTCTTTTTTTCAACTCGTAGCAGTCGTCACGAATAGACTGCAACCTGCTGAGCCTACGTTGCAAAAATTCATTGTTCCGCACAAAGCATTAACCGATGAGAGTAAGTCGCACTGGCTCATCATCATCTGATAGAATAATAAAAATCGCTTTAATTTAGCGCTAAACCTTAGAAATTAACCCGTCAAAAGACCCGTTTTTATCCAGATGCAAGCAAACTAAACAATAAAAAAGAAAAAGTTAGAGCATCGTCGCCTGAGGCGGAGCTGCTATCACTGGAACTGGCGAGGGTTCAACGGGTCTGAGCTGGAAGAAAGCCACCGCTAAAAGCAGCATACCTGCCAAAATCAGGAAATACCCTATTGCAATCAACCCCAGAAAGCCGCCGATTAGCATCAACAGTCCTGAGGTGCCGAACAATTTAATGGTTGATTTGTCAGAGATTGCAACCAGAGACCGCCGTACTAGAAACGTTGTGACAATCGAAACGACCCAAAGGATAATCCAGAATGACCCAAATCCGACGACAAACGGCATTATTACGGATAAGTCAAAGTTTCCAGAAGTGAACGCGTTGGGGTCCGGCGTCACATTAGGTAGATTTGATAAATCTCCATTCCACCCGGGATAAATTTCGCTTAGCAGAGGGCTAATGTTAGCTAACACGACTGTCAGTAGAACTGCAACTGCAATTACTACTCCGACAACTGCAACAATGACGGCATATAGGGATTGGTTGAAGATTTTGCGGTCACTGTAGTAGTTAGCCAAACCATTCAAGCCGACGAGCAGTACTACGACGCCGACAACGCCAATAGCAAGTGACCCAAATAAACCTAAGATTAACCCGCCGAAAAATGAAACGAAGAACAATGTTGCCGCAATAAAAACTAGAAGCGCACCTACGCCGCCTAATGTTTTGCTCGATTCCCAAGTCATATCTTTTGCCTCATTCTGTGAGAGGACAAATTCTAAATAAAAACTTTGTCATGACTTCCAAAAGCCCTTATGAGAAGCGCACTAAGATGTTTGAGTTGCGACTGTTGGTTGTCCCTTCATTACGCTATAGAAAGTTTGGAGGTAATTTTTGCCGTCGGTTGTTATTGTATACACTTTGCGTTGGCGTCCAGCTTTTTGCTCGGTGGCACATGCTACGAAGCCTTTTTCTTCGAGCATATTTAGGGTGGGATAGAGGGCGCCGTGGCGGATTTTTATGTTGAATTCAGTTTCCACTTGTTTTTTTATTTTATATCCCCATGTTGGTTCGGTTTGGATGATGCGGAGCAGTTGGATGTCGAGTAAGTTTCTGATTATGTGTTGTACAATTTGTTTTTGGTAGTCCTGTGTCATAACGCTGCCTTTTGGGGGTGCTTTTGTGTATGGTTTGATGATGTGGGTTTATTTATGTTATGTTGGGGTGGGTTGTTTGGGGTTTTTGGTTATGTTTTGGTATGCTTGAGATATGTATCAAGCTTTATATGCGTGTGAATTGTTAATCAATAATCAAGATATGTCCGCAAAAGGACATATTGTATATGCGTCTAACAGCAAAACTGTTCGACACATAAACACAATCCCACTGGAGAAAAAAACAAATGTTTAAAGCCAGCACTCAAAAAGAGGTTTCAACCAAACTAATGAAAGGTCTTCTAGACATGATAATCTTGCAGTTCCTCCAAACCGAACCCATGCACGGATACCAAGTAATCACCAAAATCCGCAAAAACTTCGGCGTCTACTTTGGCCCAAGCACCATCTACCCACTGCTAGGCACTCTGGAAAAGAAAGGTTACGTCTCCAGCACATGGAATATGGAAAGCGAACGTCCAAGGAAAATCTACAGCTTAACAACCGACGGGCAAAGTATGCTAAACTTCACAGAAGAATCTCTCAATCTGATCTGCCGAAGAATAACTATAGCAAACCCCGAACAAGAACAATCATTGGACATCTTAGCCCAAGTAGCCCATTAGTTGTCGCATATATGAGAACTGGTAAGTAAAAGCTTGGCCAGATCATTTATTCTCAAAACTATCCCTGGATCGTGAAAAATAATTTTGTTTTAATAGACCTCTGTCTAATTTTATTATTTACTATAAACAGGGGAAAACAGCCGTAACCACCCAAAACCAACAAAACAACCCTCAAAGCAGTGAACTAATAGAATTCTGCAGGCATCTAGCAGGGAAGAATCTAATTGCAGCTATAGCCGAAGTCGACCAGTACCAAACCAAAACTCAAAACGAACACGGCATCAAAGAAGTCATGGTAGTAATCCGAGATTTCCAACCCCGCCTATTAAGCTACTTGAAATCCATCCACAACAAAACATGCTTTATTTTTGCAGTGGACCAATGGATTTTTGAGCGCGACATAGACCGAGGATTTCTAGGAGAAGCTATTGCAAGCAAACTTGTCTTTCCATACCTGCCCATCGAGGGAGCAACCTACCTCTTCGAACGCGAGGTAGAGCTTAAGAAAAGACTAATTTTAGAATCTCTTGAAAACTTGGTCATCAACTTCCCAGAACTAGCGCACATAGTCAAAATTGAGGCGCCCTACTTCCTTTACGAAGTCCTATCCAACCGCATCAGGGTTTTCCCACTGCTGGCTTATGATCTCTCGGATTTAACTCGGAGCTTAACAGAAAACGAAGAACAAGCCCTAAAACCATATCTTGTGGCGCTCAAACAACTCGAAGCAGATAACATCGTCAACTCGCAGGACAACTGTTTCCAAATCACCAACAAATTCGTAGCACAATGCCAAAACCCCAAGCTACGAATAATTCATCTCTCCAAAAACGCCCCCCGCACCCTATTCAACTCCATCTTCGGAGTCCTCCCCCAACTGTTAAGCATGGTAACACAGAACACCGAGGTTTTCCTAAAAACACAGAAAATCAACCTCATACGCCCACCCAACTCATCCGGCAGCTTCATCGACCCACAAAAATACGTGTTTTTTCCCACCTCAGAAGGCATGGTTCCGCTTTCCGAAAAAATCGACATAGCAGGATACGCCAAACGCCTACTGCTTAAAGACACAAACACCGACATACACGTGCAGCCTTTAGGAGGTATGTTAAACGATGTCTACCTGATTCAGGCAGGGGAAAGAAAAGTGTTGGCTAAGCGGTTTAAGGATTGGTCTGGGTTTAAGTGGTTCCCGCTAACGTTATGGTCTTTTGGCGCAAAGACTTTTTCAGTTTCGGGACAGGCACGGTTAGCGAAGGAATGCGCAATTAGTGAGTTGCTGCTTTCCGAGGGCTTTAATGTGCCAAAGATTTTGCATGTAAGTAACGCTGAACGCATTGTTTTCATGGAGTTTATTGAAGGCCGAAACCTAAGCAACGCCATCAAAGAGTTCTCTACAGGCGACTCAGGCACAGAAGTGCTAGATACCTTGGCTTTGGTGGGCGAAATTATGGCTAAAGTGCATCAATGCGGTGTAGTTTTAGGAGACACAAAACCCGACAACGTACTTATCAAAGCTGACGGCGCCATTTACCTCATCGACTTCGAACAGGCACAAAAAGGCGGAGACAAAACCTGGGACATAGCAGTTTTCCTCTACTACTGCGGCCACTACATGCAGCCCTTCGAAGGTACCACGGAAGCTGAAGAGGTGACACAAGCATTCATCACAGGCTACCTTAAGGCAGGAGGAAAAGCCGAGGACATACGAAAAGCCGCATCGCCCAAGTACACCCGCGTTTTTAGCATATTTACAATGCCCGATGTGATGGTCGCCATTTCCAACATCTGCAAAAAAACTGAAAACTAGTTGCAACAAAAACTTTTTACTTCAAAAACACGCAGTATATTATGTGGTTTCTATGGTTGATTTCTATTTTTATCGGGGACTCTACAAGGTCAAAGCGCTTACCCAAACCGAAGGTTACTGGGTTGTTGAGGCACTGGAAGATTTCGACGACTACCTAAATGGCGAAAAAGTAGCAGTTAAAACAGGTGAACAACGTATAGTCCCAACTGCGGAACTATACAGTAAAAAAACGTTGTCTCCCCCCATACCTGAACATACTTACGAGCGGAAACTGGAAAAGGAACTAAAAAAAATGCTATACGAAACAGACCCCACCAAAACCCCCTAACCCATGTTGGCGGCGCACACCAGCCACATAGTTTAATGTGGCAATTTCTACATCTTTTTTTGGTGAAAATTTTTGTTAGGTCAAAAACTTTTTGAAGGAAAAGGCAAAAGCGGAGCCAGCTTCATCAAATCCGTTAGCATGGAAGGCGTCAAGCAAATGTATGCATGGACTGCACAAGTTAAAGGCGTAGGCAAAGCCGCAGGCGTAGACTGCTTCATATCTGTAACGGCGAAGGGCATGACACCGCCTAAAGGTTTAGGCGCTGCCAAGGATCAGGGGCTGTTTTGGGCGCAAACCGGCGAAATGGGAACCATAAAAGGCTTCGACGTCGCAAAGATGATGGATGGCAAAAACACCAGTGTAGGCTTGTGGACTTTCATGACTATGTCCGAGAAACTGATGTGGCTCAACAACACAATCGGCGTCGTTGTTTTCGAAGCTACAGATATGATGTGGCAAGAGTTCAAAATCGAAATCTACGAATGGACTTAGGCTCCTGTGGGCGGCTGTGGTGTTCCGCCTTCACATTCTTTTCTTGGTCTAGTAACTCTTCCCGCTATAAAGGGAACAACTATGGAAATAATCAACGTAGCCAGAATAACAAGCGAGAAACCCGCTTCATCGATGGCTCCTTCACTAAACGCAACAGTCGCAACCACAATGCCAATCGCACCTCTCCCCCCTAGAATACCTGCTAACTGCTTGGGCACTACATCCATCTTGTGACCTAGCACTTTTCTGGATGTATAATAGGTTAAGGTAACCCCTACTCCTAACGCTATGATTATGAGAACGGCTAATCCTAAGTAATCGAAATAATGGATACTCGACAGCGCTACTTCGAGGCCTGCAAAGCCGAAGAATATTGGAATGAAAAACACGGTATTCATGGTTGAAAGCGTTTGGCTAATTCGGTCGTATGCTCTTTTTCCAATTAATCCGTCGTGAAGGATTAATCCAGCGAAAAAGGCGCCTAAAATGAAGCTTAAGCCAATGTTCTGGAAAATAGCAGAAATCAGAAGCGCTACAATAATCATGAGTACAAGCGCAAAGTCTTCTCTTTTAAAAAAACAGTTTAAACGGAAAAGGGCAGTTTGAATGACGTTGGGTTTTCTGTTTAAAAGTCGGTCCGCTACTACAAACCCAATTATGAATATGCCGATTTCCAAAATCACCGTTAAAGTGCTGCTTATTGGATGAACAATCCCAACAAGTATGATGAAAACTAAAACGTCAGATATGGTGACTGAGGCTAAGATTATTTGTCCAGTGGCAGTTTTAAGCAGATTATACTGCAAAATCAATACGGAAACGATAGAGAGCGAAGGAACAGCAATGGCTAATGCCACGATTAAACTCTGTTGTGTACTGAACGGGAAGAAAATCATAGCTGCAAAAACCATCAAAACAAGCGGAACCAAAAAACTGGTGAGCGCAAGCAAAGATGCTGCTCTGAGTTTGCCGTTAACCATTTGCGTCTTCATTTCAAAGCCGATATGGAAAATGATAAAGAACAAGGCGATAGACGTGACCGCTTGGATGGAGTCGCTAGGGGCAACTAAACCCAGCAGTGAAGGTCCAATTATCATGCCTGCCAAGATTTCGCCTATGACTGAGGGGAACCGAAAACGCTCAAAAAGTTCGCCAACTAAAAGCGCCGCTGCCAACACAATTAAAACGTCAGTGATTATGCTAAATAGCGCCAAATGTTTTCCCTTTTACCCTTTTCTTTTAAAGCATATTTTTGTTTTGCTATAGTTTAGTGACCGAAAAATATAGGCGCAAGGTACATTTTGTTCCCAAATGCATGTGGGATTGGAATATCCCCTATGTCCTCGACAAAAAATGCATTAGGCGCAACTGACTCGTAACTGGCAAAGGTTAAAATTGTTGAGCCAAGCATCAAAGTCCAAAATTTCAAACGCATGGCGCTACAATAAACCGCTCAAAGTTGACGGTTAAACTGTTGCTTGACTGCTTTAGTCAACATCTGTTTTTTCTTTTTTTAAGATTAAAGCACCTCGTAGACAGCCAAAAACATATATTGCATAACTAATCCTGTTTCTTTTCACGAATCCGGACCGGGCTAAACCATGGATTTAACGCAGAAGATACTTGACCTTAAAAAAGAAAAGAAAGCTATCATAGTCGCACATAACTATCAGCGCCCCGAAGTCCAAGACATAGCCGATTATGTAGGCGACAGCATCGAACTCAGCAAAAAAGCCATGGAAGAAAAAGATGCAGAAATCATCGTTTTCTGTGCTGTGGATTTCATGGCGGAGTCAGCAGCGGTGCTTAACCCGAAAAAGAAGGTTCTTCTGCCCTGT
The DNA here is from genome assembly GCA_963716035.1 of uncultured archaeon. Classification (GTDB taxonomy): domain Archaea; phylum Thermoproteota; class Bathyarchaeia; order Bathyarchaeales; family Bathycorpusculaceae; genus Bathycorpusculum. The sequence goes on from OY970286.1 coordinate 1,734,436, forward strand.
ACAGGCGCACGATGCCCTATGGCCCAAATGCTAACCGTGGATGAAATTCGACGCGCCAAAAAACAGTATCCAAAAGCGCCAGTGGTCCTTTATGTTAATACTTTAGCATCCTGCAAAGCCGAGGCAGACGTTTGCTGCACAAGCGCTAACGCAGTAGAAGTTGTCAAATCCCTCGACGCCGACACCATCCTGTTTGGTCCCGACAGCAACCTCGCACAATACGTCGCTGAGAAAACAGGAAAAACCATTATACCCATACCTGCCACTGGTTTTTGCCCAACTCATCTGCTTTTCCAACCTGAAGAAGTTAAAGCCCTCAAACTAGCTCATCCAAAAGCGGTGGTTATGGTTCATCCCGAATGCAGCAAAGAGATGCGTGACGTCGCCGACTTTGTTGGCAGTACATCCAAGATGTGCCGCTTCGCAAAGGAATCTCCAGCAACTGAATTCATAGTAGGCACAGAACAGGGCATTTTGCACCGCCTCGTAAAAGAAAATCCCTCCAAAAAGTTCTTCTTAGCTTACGACGGCGCAGTCTGCCCGAACATGAAGCTAACAACTCTTGAACGTATCTACGATGCATTAAAAGATGAGAAAACTGTGGTTGTGGTTCCTGACGCGGTCGCCAAAAAAGCCTGTGCTTCACTTGAACGCATGTTCGCCGTCAAAGCTTAGACATTTACTATCATTGCTTTGAGGATTTTTACTCCACGTCTTGTTGTTAATTCGTTGCTTAGATGACGGATTTCTGAGCCTTTGCCTTTGACTGCGATGACTTCTAAGCAGTCGGTTTCGTTTAGATGGATGTGCATTGTTGAAGATATGATGTTGTGGTGGTGATGCTGGTGCTCGGTCAAGTCGCTTTCCAATCCGCGAACTTCGTGGTCGTACACCATCAAAATCACGCCTGTTTGGTTGGCATCTTCTTCTTGTAGCCATTTGCGTTCGGACACATAGAGGCGTACAGCGTCTTGGATGGCTTTGCTTCTGCTTTCGTATCCCATTTTCTGGGTGATTTCGTCAAAGTCTTTTAGTAATTCCGGGGGGAAAGTTACGCCGACACGAACAATTTTAGACATGACAGACCACCCTAATAGTGCACGTTTCTCACAGAAAAGCTTTGTCACAAAGGAAACTCTTTGCAGGTTTGAAAAGCTTTTATGGTTGGCAAAACACGTTTGGGTTGATGTCGGGAAAAGAAAACTTTCAAGACCGCTACCGCCAACTCGGGTGGGAACTGCGCGAGGTTCAACTGCGGCAAGCCATTCGCATAAACAACGTCAATGCTAAAGGCAAAAACTTAGTGGAGCGTCTATCCAGGTTGGGGGTACAACTGGAGAAAATCTCGTTTCTGCAAGATGGCTACTGGGTGGTTGAATCCAAAGTATCAGCTGGTGCAACAGCAGAGTACCTGCTAGGGTTATATTCCATTCAGGAGGCCGCTGCTCAACTGCCCGTCTCAGTTTTCACCGCTCTCAGGGGTAAAAAAGTGTTGGATTGCGCTGCGGCGCCAGGAGGAAAAACTGTGCAACTCGCAGACAAAATGGAAAACACCGGCGCAATAATCGCTTTAGACGTGGATAAAAGGCGCATGATGGCTCTTGGAAACCAACTGGAGCGGTGCCGTGTCCAAAACACCATCGTGTATCAACTCGATGTGAGGCAGGTAATGAAACTCGGCCTTAAATTCGACCGAATCCTTCTTGACGCACCCTGTTCTGGGAATTATGCGGCTGACCGAAACTGGTTTGGAAACCGCACTTTAAAAGACATTCAACGTAATTCTGCGTTTCAGCGGGAACTGCTTACTAAAGCTTTAGAGTGCTTAAGCGAATCAGGCGAGTTGGTTTACTCTACATGTTCGCTTGAGCCTGAAGAGGACGAGCTTAACATGGATTGGGCAGTCAAAAACTTGTCTGTAGAAATAGTTGAGATTGACTGTCCTGGAACACCTGGATTAACCAATGTTTTTGGTAAAACGCTGGACACCTCGGTGGCGAAGTGCAGGCGGCTCTGGCCAGACCAAACCCAAGGCTTTTTTGTCTGTAAACTAAAACGGAGGCGCCTAACTTGAAAGCAAAAGTAATCACAACATTTGCCGCAAGGTTCGGCGTCGATGTCGGCTTGAACCACGACCTTATAGTGGAGAAAAACGGGCGCTACTATCTTGTTAACGCTGCATTAAAACCGTTGCTGGAAGGTGACTTCTTCCTCGCAGGCACCTACCTTGGTAAAGCCAAAGAGGGCAAGTTTTTCCCAAGCTTTAATTTGCTCTCGATGCTTGCCAAGCAGCAGGGGTCCAACCGAGTTGTAGTTGACCCGAAGGCGGCGTGGCTGTTTATCTGCGGTAGAGATATCCTTGCCAAAGGCGTAGTTAAAACGTATGGCGCTACCAAGAGGGGTACGGCGACTTTGGTTCTAAATGGGTTTGGGGAATGCTTAGGGTTTGGCACAGTTATGGGTGCATTTGACCCTTCGAATGAGGGTGTAGTGGTTAGGCATGTGGTTGATGTGGGCGATTTTCTGCGTCGGGAACGGTAACGCAGTGGTTTTAGTTTAGAACGTTTCTAGTCGGGTTTGGGTTTGGCGTTCAGCTACACAATCAGCTTATGAACGTTTATTCAATCTAATTAGGGATAGGCTTAAATATGTTCATGTTTTAAGAAAAAACCCAAACATATGGGCACACATGGTGGAAGTTATGGATGCACAAGCAAGTAAAGCCATAGAAACCCTAAAATCAAACAACATCCGATGGGTTCACTCAGCCTTTGTCGACATCCGAGGCATACTCCAAGACATGGTCTTACCCGCAAGAGAATACCTAAGCGGCGCGGCCTTCACGGAGGGCATCGGCTTCGACGGATCCTCAGTTCGCGGATTTAAATAAATAGAAGAATCAGACATGATCTTCATGCCTGACCCCAAAACCCTCGCAATCATGCCTTGGGAAACTGACGAAAAACAGAAAAGCGCCATAATCCTTGGCGACGCATTGGAAGCTTACGGCGGAACAGAACCCTCCGTCTCCTGCCCAAGAGGCTACGTAGCAAAACGCGCTATAAAAGCCGCCAAAGAAATGGGCTTCACCGGCGTCTTCGCCCCCGAACTTGAACACTTCGTCTTTACATCAATAGACCCTACCAAGCTCACATGGGACCTTTGGGCTGCACCCAAAAGCGGTGAAGGAGATGCATGGGGCGCACCTCGCGTAATGCCCAGTTCGCCCGAAATCACCCCCGGCGGATTCATATTAAGACCAAAAGAAGCTTACTACCGAACACCCCCCGAAGACACAACCGTATCGTACCGCAACGAAGTCAGCCAAGTGCTAGAAGACTACTTTGGCTTAACCATCGAAAAACACCACCACGAAGTCGCCACCGTCGGCCAAGTCGAAATCGACTACAAATACGGCGAAATGCTCGAAACAGCCGACAGAGCACTTTACTTCAAATTCGTCGCCAAAAACATCGCAAAAAAACATGGCTTAATCGCCACTTTTATGCCTAAACCCATTTACCTAGACAACGCCAGCGGTATGCATGTTCATCAATCTCTTTGGAAAGGCAAAACCAACGTCATGTACGACGAAAAAGACACCTACGCCGAACTCAGCCAAACAGGACGCTACTACATCGGCGGCTTACTTGCACACGCCCCCGCCTTAACTGCCATATGCTGCCCAACTGTTAGCAGCTACAAACGTCTCGTTCCAGGATTCGAAGCCCCAATCTATGTGCTCTGGAGCAGAAGAAACCGCAGTGCGCTCTGCAGAATCCCCCTGTACTATAAGGGTTCAGCTGCGCAAAAGCGCGTTGAGTACAGAGGCTGTGACCCATCCTGTAACCCCTACTTGGCATTTGCCGCTTTGCAGATGGCTGGCTTGGACGGCATTAAGAAGAAGATTGAGCCGGGAAATCCAGTGGATGAAGATGTCTATAAACTTAGCAAAGCTAAACGCAGAGAACTAGGCATTAAAGAGCTCCCAACAACCCTCAAAGACGCCCTTGACGAGTTGGAGAACGACATGGTGCTTAAAGAGGCGCTGGGTAGCCACGTGTTCGATGCGTTTATCGAATTGAAGACTAACGACTGGAACCAGTATTGTCTCTATGTGTCGCCATGGGAAATAATGAAGTACCTTGACTACTAGGCGGCTGGACAAATGCATGCAAAAAGGTGAGAAAACCTCACTTTTGCACATTTTTTTTATTTAACTTTTACTCCGAAACATCACTGTTGTATACTAAAAGCCTGATTTATTGTGCAAATTTTTAATAGTGCACATGCGAGGTGGATACTTATGCAGTTTTCATAACTGCTCTCACTAAAACTTAAATACATTCACACATAAATGCTATCCAATATTGAATGTGCTGTATGAGAGCGAGGCATGGAAAGAAATGAAAAATTTCAAAAACCCAACCTGGAAAGAACAGGTGACTAAAGTCATCCAACAAATTCAAGAGCAAGACATAAAATTTGTTAGGCTGCAATTCACCGACATCAACGGCTTCCTCAAGAACTTGGCAGTTAGCTCCAAGAACATGGAAAGCATCTTCGAAAACGGGCAATCATTTGACGGCTCCTCAATCACTGGCTATAGGCCAATTGAAGAGTCCGACATGGTTCTCTACCCAGACCCATCCACCTTCGCGGTTCTGCCTTGGAGGCCAAAAGAACGTTCAAGCGCCAGACTAATCTGCGACGTTTACACACCCCAGAACAAACGCTTCGAAGGCGACCCACGTTACATCCTTGAGCGCGCCATCGAGAAAGCTAACAAAGCAGGATACACTTTCATCTGTGCACCTGAACTCGAGTTCTTCATAGTTAAAGAAAGCGAAACTGGTGGTTTACCAACCCCAATTGACTTAGCAGGCTACTTCGACTTCCACCCCGGAGACTTAACGGACGATTTACGCCGCGAAATCGCAGACACAGCCGAAGCTTTCGGTATCGAAATTGAAATCAGCCACCACGAAGTCGCATTGGGACAAAACGAAATAGACTTCAAATACGGCGAAGCCCTCGAAACCGCTGACCGCGCGATCACCATGAAGATGTGCGGCAAAGTTGTCGCAGCCCGCAACGGCTACGTAGCAACCTACATGCCTAAACCGTTCCAAGGCATCAACGGCAGCGGCATGCACACCCACCAAAGCCTCTGGAACAAAGAAATGACCCAGAACCTATTCTACGCAGAAGACGCCAAAAACGGCTACCTATCCGACCTCGCACGCAACTACATCGGCGGACAACTAGCACACGGACGCAAAATGGCGGCAGTCCTCAACAGCTGGCCAAACAGCTACAAACGCCTCGTTCCAGGCTACGAAGCACCCGTCTACCTTGCATGGGCACACAAAAACCGCAGCCCACTCATCCGAGTACCCAACTTCGGCGGAAGAAAGAACGCTGCAAGAATGGAAATCCGCTGCCCAGACGGCGCCGGCAACCCATACCTACAGTTCGCAGTGCTTCTCGCAACAGGCCTTGACGGCATCAAAAACAAAATCGACCCCGGAGACGCAGTTGAACTAAACGTCTACCACATGAGCTACGAAGAACGCAAACAACGCGGCATCGTCTCCTTGCCAGAAAACCTCAAAGAAGCCCTCGACGAATTGGAAAGCAGCGACTTGATGCGTGAAACTTTGGGTCCAGTTACCTTTGAGAACTTCCTCAAAGAAAAACGCCATGAATGGGATCTCTACCGCACACAAGTCACTGAGTGGGAAGTCAACCGCTACATAAAACGTCTCTAAAACCAAAAGAGTGTAAGCCTTTTTGGCTTACCAAAAATTTTTCTTTTTTACTGTTGCCTCTTCTTTAGGTTTGGCATGTCCCTTTTTCATTAATGTTTGATCTGAAAAGGACTCTAATATTCTCGGAGTATTTTTTGTTTTTATGGTGTTAGATGATGACACTTCGCCTTTTTTCTTTCTGCAGGTTTTGAGAGCGATTGCTTTTTTGTTTCTGCGTGGGTTTGGGTTGCAGGTTTGTTGTGACATTTTCCGCAAGCTTTGCTTGGCACAAGATTGCTAGCGCTCGAGAAGATATCATGTGAATTCCTAATATCCTATTGATAGTTCAAAAGGTTAGACTTCATTTTTTGTTCAGTCAATAAACCTTGACACAAAGCCTTTAATAACAAACAAACCACCGATATTTAATGCAAATGAGCTCTAACTTCAATCAAAGCTATTCAGATTTTCTGCATCATAGAATTAACGGGGTATTAATATGCAAAAAAAAGGTTATGCGTTATTCCTTATAGTTGCCTTTTTGTTCTCATCAGTGTTGAGTGTACAAACTCAAGCAGATTCTTCGGTTATTCTACGGCAGAGTTTCGATTCAGGTGGCGATCGCATCTACGATTGCGCGCTGACTATGGACTCTCTTGGTAATCCCATGTTAGTTACCGGGATGATACTCCCTCAGCCTCGACTGGTTTAAAATACGTGTCATACAATGGTACCACTTGGAATTTTCAAACTGTTGAGGCCGGCGGTGTAGTGGGTATGAATGGTGCAGCCAGCTCACTTAAGCTGGACGCAAACGGAAACCCACACTTATCATACCTCGACTCTGATGCTTCATACCATACTTACTTGCGATATGCCTACTGGAACGGTCAAACCTGGGTCAGCCAAACAGTCGACCAGAAGGGGTATCGAGTAACTTCTCTTGCCTTGGATTCTAATGGGAACCCGCATATAGCTTACGTTGAGGGGTATTCGCTTGCTTATGCTTCATGGGATGGCTCCAGATGGAATATAGAAATCGTAGCTGCAGGAATTGAAATGAAAACCGTCATGGGATCATCCTGTTCACTTCTGATTGACAGAGACAATGTAGCACATCTATCTTACTATGATGACATAAACGAATGCCTAAAATATGCTAGACGAACAAGCGGCGGCTGGGCTATCGAAACAGTTGACACCTCAAGTCAAGCTGGAATAGATAACTCTTTAGCATTAAACTCAAATGGTTACCCCTGCATATGCTACCGCTATGAACATGGCTTAAAATACGCTGCTTGGAACGGTTCAAGCTGGAACATCCAGACAATTGATGTAACTGGTGGAGATGAACCACAATACCCTGTTGGTGGCGGCTGCTCTTTAGCTTTGGATTCAAAAGATGCGCCTCATATCAGTTATATTGACGCTTATCGCCTTTCTATCCTTAAATATGCAACCTTTAATGGTTCAACGTGGAAACTCTATCAACTATCGTCACAGGCTGGAAGCGGCTATGATACGTCAATAGCTGTTGACTCCAATGATAGCGTTCACATCATCCATAACGAATACACTCAAAATGTTATGGAGTACATACACTTTAACCCCGCAAACTTGCCTGAGCCCACAATAATTCCCGATCCACCCGCGATGACAAACCCTGGATACTACTATACAAGCGCCTCCCCTGCTGGTACACCAAAAGTAATAGAGCCATATGGCGAAGCTTGTTTTCCATCAATTGCCCTGGACAATGCAGGTAACCCTCATGTTGCATTCAAGGGACACTATGGATTGATGTATGCATATTTTAACGGTTCAGTTTGGCGTGATGAAGTAGTTGACTTAAGCATTTGGCTTGGATTATACCCTTCAATAGCTTTAGATGCAAACGGTCATCCCCACATCACTTATCTCGATAACATCAACAGCACCTTGAAGTATGCATGGTATGATGGCGCCCACTGGAACAAGCAAGTGATAGACCCGGATGTAGGTTCTTGGTCTTCTTTAGTGCTAGATTCACGAGGTTACCCACATGTAGCCTACATTGATCCAGCTAATTGTGACTTAAAATATGCAGAATGGGATGGAAACACCTGGTGTTTTCAAGTAATTGACTCAGCCGGTTGGATCGGCGGAAACCCCTCACTTGCTTTGGATTCCAATGGAGAAGCACATGTAGCCTACTATGACATCACTAACAAAGACCTCAAATACGCCAGCCAGATAAACTCAGGCTGGAACATCCAAAGGGTTGATGCCTCCGGAGATGTCGGTCAGTGTACATCTCTAAAAATCGACGCAGGTAACAACGCACATATAAGTTACCTTGATAATACGAACAGCCTGTTGAAGTATGCTAACTCCTCAGCTTTAGGCTGGTCAATTCAAAATATAGCTTACATAGGTAGCTTTTCCAATCAGGGTCAATTTAACCAGACCTCGCTTGTTCTTGACCAAAACAATCAACCGCATATTTGCTACTTCGACAGCGTCAACAGCAACTTGAAATATGCTTACTCCAACGGAACCAACTGGCTAGGGCAGACCGTAGATTCAACCTATAACACAGGCTTCTCGCCGAGTATGGCTTTAGATTCAAGTGGCAATGCAAACATCGCTTACTGTGAAGGTATCTATGGTTACCTACGCTATATAGAATCGGCTGACCCCTCAGGCTTCGGTTCAACACAAGTATTAACTACGATCGTAACTGCGCCGCCAACGTCTTCTCCTACGCCTCTTTCCCCCACCGCAACGCCTAAACCTTCTCAAACCGCCCCTCCCACTTCATATCCTAGCCCATCACCTGCTCCAACTCAAACACCACCCGCCTCACCAACTCTGAGACTATCCTGCATAGGAACCGCCTCACTAACAACTATCAAAGTTGAGATATCAGGTAATTTAGCTCAAAATATGTCAAGTATAGCTTCAGCGTTAATCCACATCTCATATAGCATCTCAAACGGCAATTATTGGCAGGAACTGACCACCGTAACCACAGACGCAAATGGGCATTTTGCCGCTGAATGGCGACCCACCGTGACCGGCAATTATCTCATCAACGCAACCTACCCAGGCGACTCAAACCATTCCCCAGTAAGCACACTTGTTAATCTCGTGATAACTCCTAATACTTCTGTGGACGGCAAAAACGTTTTTTCTGTTGGTTCAAATTCCACTGTTACTAATTTCATCTTCAACTCTGAAACTGGTCAGCTTAGTTTTCAAGTGGCGGGGGCAACCAACACTACTGGTTACGTTGATGTATGCATCGACAAAGCCCTAGTCAGTGATAATTCTAAAATCAACGCCTACATAGATGGCCACGTTATTAGCTACACGGTCACATCAAAGCCGGATTACTGGGTTTTACACTTTAACTATCACCACAGCACACACACGATAACTCTTAAACTAAACAGCACAGCAAGTGACTCCGCGGCTAATACTTTACAGTGGATGCTGTTTTTGGGAATAACCGTAGTAGCAGTAGCAATTGCCGTAGCAGCTGTGATTAAGAGAAAACACATCTAAACGCTTCCTTATTTTCTTTTTACATTATATTGTTGCAGTTGAAGAAACGTTGCTGATTCGGGATAGGGTTACTTCTAAATGTCCTGGGAGTGCACACAGTCCAGTTGAGGCATTTCCTCAAGGAGTTGAGCTTATTTAGCTTTTAATTTTCTCAGCCAAATCCGCTATGGCAATAGTGCTCTGTGTTCTACCCGCCAAGTTTTTTAGCACAACCGCCCCCTCAGCAAGCTCTCGTTCACCAACGATGACGGCGTAGTCGACTTTGCGTTTATCAGCGTCTTCCAATGCCTTTCCCATTTTTCTGCCCATGACTTCGAATTCCACGGGTATGCCTTGGGCACGAAGTTCCTGTGCGATTTTGAGTGCCTGAGGTTTGAGGTTATCTGTAATTGCGGTTACTGCGACATTTTGGCACGTCTTAGCGGTAAGTTGTGCCTTTTGGGTTTCAAGTGCGATTGCGACACGGTCGATTCCTGCTGCACAGCCCACTGCGGGAGTAGGTTCGCCGCCGAATGCTTCGATTAAGCGGTCGTAGCGTCCTCCTCCGCCTAACGCGATTTCGAGTTCGGGGATGTAGAGTTCGAAAATCATGCCGGTGTAGTATTCTCAGCCCGCGTGCAAAGGCGGGTTCAACAATTATTTGGATTGCGGGGGCACTCTCCGAAATGTAAGTGAGGATTTCACAGAGGTTCTCGGCTGCTTTCTTGGCGTCAGGATAGTTAGCTGCGTATGCTTTGATTTTCTCTGAGGTTTCACGCCAATCTGCCCCATTTAGCTCAATTAAGCCTGTTAACATTTTGCGGCACTGTGCCGACTCGACGAGTTCAAGCGCCTTGTCGTATTCTTTTTTGTCCATACGCTGGAAAACTGCGCTCTGAGTTTTGTCATCCACGCCTTCCTGTGTCAGTATGCCTCTGATTACTCCGATGTGGCCGACCTTGAAAGCGTAGCCTTTCAGCCCCAACGACGCCATCATAGAGTTCATTAAAAGCACGATTTCAGCGTCAGCCTCAGCCCTTGAAGTCCCCATTAACTCAAAGTTTGCTTGCCAAAACTCCCTATAACGTCCACGCTGCGGCTCATCATAGCGGTACACTGTTCCCGTTGAGAAGAGGCGGAGTGGTTTGGGTTCGTTTTTCAGTGCTGTTGTGGCGAGGCGGGCGATTGAGGCAGTGAATTCGGGGCGCAACGCTACTTGGCGGTCGCCTAAGTCTTTAAAGATGAACATGCGTTGGCGGATTTCTTCTCCGCTTTTAGCGCTTAGCAGCTCAAGCGGCTCCACATGTGGCGTGATGACTTCTTTGTAGCCGTAGAGTTGGGCGGCGCTTCTGGCTTGTTGAATGATTGTGGTGAAGGCTTGGGCTTCTTCTCCGATTAAGTCTCGCATTCCACGGACAGGCTGAAATGTTGGCATGTTGGGGTCCTCTCGGTTAGCATTTAGATGCGTCTTTATTATTTTAAACTAATCCTCTCCGGATAGGTCAGTCTATTTAGCTTTTATTAGCGATTCTATTCAGAGCCCTAAGGCTTCTCTATTAAGCATCTAATATCCAATTAATTCATCAAACCATGAACGCAAGAGGGCACTAAGCACGCAAATATAACAGTTCACCAATAAGCCTCAAACCAAAAAACTCACCCAAATCCGCAGGTTATGATTCAAAGCTTAAATGCACCAACCCCATTTTCACTTTTCGTGAGGATAAACTTTGACTAACCAGAAAATTGCCGAAGGCGACTACGTACTCATCTACCTAGACGCCCGCAGAACATACATGATAAAAATGCAGGCAGGACAAACCTTCCACACCCACAAAGGCTACATAAAACTCGACGATTTAATCGGCAAAGAATACGGTGAACCCATCAAAAGCAGCCTCGGCGTCACATTCACCACCCTCAAACCACACCTAACCGACTACATGATGAAATCCGGCAGAAACACCCAAATCATCTACCCTAAAGACGCTGCCCTAATCGTCATGTTCAGCGGCATCGGCCCCGGCAGCCGCGTATTCGAATCCGGCACAGGAACAGGCGCCCTAACCACAGCTCTTTCACACTACGTCGGTCCAACAGGCAAAGTTTACACCTACGAGTTGCGCCCTGAATTCCAGAAAAACGCTGCCAAAAACATTCAACGCGCCAAACTGGAAGGTAACGTAGAGATGAAAAGCGGGGACGTAACCATGGGCATCGAAGAATGCGATTTAGATGCCGTTGTTTTGGATTTGGCGGTTCCATGGCTTGTTGTCCCTCACGCATACGAAGCCCTCAAACCCTCTGGCGTGCTGGTATCGTTTAGCCCAACCATCGACCAAGTGGTTCGCACAACCGAGGCTCTTCGCGAGTACGGCTTTGTGTTTATAGAAACGGTTGAATGCTTGATGCGCACGATGCAGGTGGAACGCGGAAAAACCCGTCCGAACACCATGATGACTGGTCACACTGGCTACATCACGCATGCCAGAAAAATCATAAAACCCGCCCAGACAGACGCAGCCCTGCCCGCCACCCTAGAGACTTCTGTTGCTGAAGCGGACTTGGAAAGTTTAGAGATAGAAGAAAATAGTGAAGAAATGGCAGAAGATTCTGCCTAAACTTTTGTTTTTACTTTTCCTTTTACTTTTCTGCCGTTATCCGGCATAGGCATGCTGAGTTGGTATACTGCTTGCTTGAATTGTTCGCCGCTGTCGCCTCTTGTTAAGCCGTAGTAGGCGCCCAAGATTTTGCCAAATGATGGTATGATGAATTTGTCGAAGGTTTTGTAGACCATGGGGTTGGGTATGCGGTTTTCTAGGAAGGTGGGTTTCCAGATTTTGATGTTGTATTCCCAGCATTTAATGAAGAAGTCCCATCTGGCTTTTGAGAGGGAGTCCACTTCTGCGCCTTTCTGCTTCATCAAAACACAGTTTTCCAGTGGCACGAAGAACAGGGGGACGTAGAAGGCGTTGTAGCCTTTGAGTTTATCCATTAATTCCAATGTTTGGAGCATGTCTTCCTCTTTCTCGTCAGGCAAACCGATGATAAGTGTAGCAAGGGGGAACCAGTCGTTATCGTTCAATATGCCAAATGCGTTGGTAACTACGTCTTGCCACTGCTCAGGCTGGAAAGGCAACATTTTACCCGCCATGTACTTCTTCATGAGCCGTGGGCTGCCGGTTTCGATGCCTGTTTCAGCAGTGATTATGGGTTTTTTGCCGAAAGAGTACCAGGATTTCTCGATTAGGATTTCAGCGAGTTCCCTAATCATTTGCGGGTCATGCCAAACTGGAGCCAGCGACATGTGTGCTGCTTGGATACTTTTAACGCCGGGGTGGTCTGCTACGCTTTTGCATAGCTTCACTACTGCTTCGCGGTTGGGCACGAACTTGGGGTCTTTTGCGCCGTAGAGGAACAAGTCCTCGGTGATGAGTGTTATGTGGTCGCTGCCCTGAGCGGTGCTCAAAGCAACTTCGTTCATTATTTTCTCCAGTGGCACATCGATTTTATGCTGCATTGTAGGTGTGCAGAACTGGCAGTTTCGTCCGCATCCTTTGCTGATTTCTACTGCGCCGTGAATCGCCACGTTTTTGGTTAAGGGCATTTCTTTGTTGTAAACCCAGTTATCAAGTGATTCGTCGGCTTTGAAAATGCGGGGCAATGTTTCGCCGCCAAGAGCTTTTTTAAAGAGTTCCACAAGCGGTCCAGGTCTGCCGCCCATCACGACACAGTCTACGCCGTAGCTTTGAGAGACGTTTTGGCGTTCAAGTTGCCAAGCGCCGTATCCGCCGACGATGATTTTGAGGTTGTTTTTGTATTTTTTTATGGCGGGGTGCATGACGAGTTTGCGGAATTCGATGCGGTTCATGGGTTCGCCGCCTCCTACTATGGAGCTGTAGGTTTTGCTGACGTAGCCCATCCCAGTGGGGTCCATGCTGGATATCCCTATGATTTTTGTGTTTGGACCTACAAATAGGTCAAGGTCTTCGGGGTAGGCCACGGCGATGTCGTCTGAAGTGAATCCTCCTTCAAGCAAAATCGATTCAACTTTGCGTAAGCCGTAGGGTGCGTAACTGGCTTGACCGTCTGAACGTTTAGGCCGGTGAGGGTACAATGTTTTTCTGACATACGACAGTGGCACTGGGCCCTTTCCAAAGCCTCCGGTGAATGCGATGAATGGATTGTTTAAAAAGTCGCTCATTTCAGTGGCTGATGCTGTTAAGACAATTTTCTTGCCGCTTGCTGGTTCCAACCTTTCTCTTCCTCTAAGTCGAAGTATCCATATGTCCAGTAGCCTTTTAAAAATTGCTATCGAACACCAGTCTTGGCACCACTGAATTAGTTGGCTAAACCAAGCGACGTTTAACCCTTAAAAGTAAGGGTCAAAGTTTATGTTCACTAAACACCCTCCTACCTATGCTGGTATATAATGAAGCCCCAACCGCCCAACCCAACACACAAACGCATGATACGCGAAAACAAAACCATAACCTACATGGTCCAAACATACTGCAAAGGACACCACCACACCCAAAACGGCGAAATCTGCCCGCAGTGCAAGGAATTCGAAGAGTATGCCCACATGCGCCTAAGCAAATGCCCTTTCCAAGACAAAAAAAGCACATGCGGCAAATGCAAAATCCACTGCTATCGACCTGATATGAAACAGAAAGTGCGTGAAGTTATGCGGTATTCGGGACCGCGGCTGCTGATTTACCATCCGATGCTAGCGTTACACCATACGTGGGATGCGCGGAGAAAGCCGCCAACTCTTGACAAAAACTGAACGTCAAAGGGCAAACTCTGATTTTTGGTTGCCTATTCACGGCGCCAAATGTACACCGCGCTGTTTTCAACTTAGAGGCATGTTGGCATTTGATAAGGAAGCTCGTCTGTCACACCGCTTCACGCAATGAGGCGAGGTCAGAACCCAAATGCAATGTCGTTCACAAACTGCTTTGTGATGCCATAGGAAGCAACACATCCCTATAACGACAAAATAGCCTTTTTGATCAAACTAATCCGACAACAGCATCAACCTGTCAAAGGACGACCGCTTTGAGGTATCCTTACTCTTAGCTCTGTTGACTTGAAAAAAAGATGGAATAATAGCCAAGGCATTAACTATCGCAATGGCAAAATAGGCAGATTTGATACTTTCCACAAAGAGCACTCGCTGAGCCGGCGACACTGACACAGAACCAATACCTGAAACAATTTTTGTAATCAACTCGTAAGGAGCAGTAAACGACATTACGACTATTGCGAAATTGAGGCTAACTGTTAACCCTATGTTGAGAAAAAGAGAAATCAGAGCAGAACCAACACCTCGCCTCTGCATGGGAAGCGCCCCCATAACCGACCGCAAGTTCGGCGCAAGAAACAAACCCGTTGCAACACCCATTAGAGTCATGTAAAGCGCCAATACAGGGTAAGATGTATAGGCGTCAGTGGTTGAGAGTAGAAAAAGCGTTACGCTTCCCAAAGCTAAACCAGTCAAAATAAACCTGGAATAGCCAAACCGATCAGAGAGAGTTCCACTTAGTGGTCCTACCGCTAAAAAAGCAACTTCAAAAGGAAGTAAACTAATCCCCGCCTGTAGTGGCGTCTGATTTTTAACCAGTTGAAACTGTAAACTAAGCAGTAAAAGCATCGACGCCCACGCAACGACATTAAGCAAAACTGCCAAAATCCCGCCAGTAACCTCCCGAATCCGAAACATGTTGAAATCAATCAAAGGATAACTGCTCTTTACCTCCCACAAGATAAACAGCACCAAAAAGACGCCTGACACAACAAAAAGACCTACTGGAGTAATCGACGTCAAAGACTCATAGGCGCTCGTTGTTAAAGCAACCATCAAAGAAACAAGAAAAACTGAAAAAGCGCCAAACCCAACCCAATCAATACGTGTATTCTTATCTAGCACGGCGACTTCTTTGAGACGTCGCCTTGCCCAAAAAGTTCCAAAAACCCCAACGGGAATATTTATGTAAAAAAGAGCGCGCCAATCGACAAAAGACAAAATTAACCCACTTAATGTTAAACCCAGGATAGCGCCGGCTCGATAGGAAATCTGGTTAATTCCAACAAACAAACCTAGCTGGCGGCGAGGTGTTGCATCGGTTACAATAGCAATGCTGTTAGCAAAAATTAGCGCAGCGCCGGCTCCCTGAATAGCTCTGAATATTATCACTGAAAGAGGACTGAAACCTAAACTAGTCAAAGCTGACCCGACGGTGAAGATGGCAAAGCCCATCCAGTAAATTCGGACTCGCCCAAAAATGTCAGACAATCGCCCGATAAGTAATAATAAAACGGTAGTTGTCAAAACATAGGACTGAGTAATCCAGACAGCTTGCTCCGCATCCGCACTTAACTGGGATGCAACCTGCGGCAAACCAATGATTACGATACGGGCGTCAAGACCAACCATGAAAATACCGATTGTCGTGACCGTGACTGCTATCCACTTGTAGTCCAAGAAAACATGCACCTAAAAAACAAGAAGAAAAGAGGATAGTTCAACTATGTTTTAGCATTTCTTCTAAGAATGGTCATAGGCGTAGTGCTTGTTTTGGAAATGCCTCTAATGGACCGCAAGATTTCGCCGATGAAGTGTAAACCATTTTCATTGCTATCCGCTTGGAAGTTAATGAGAAAATCCCAGTAGCCAAAGAGACTCCATGAGGATTCAATCGATACTCCATTCATCGGCTGGTCAGGCATCTTTTGGAAATCTTCCCAGAACTCGCCGCCTTTACCTGGTTTGACTTTGATTAAAACAAGATATTTCTGCATTGATTTTTCCAAATCTAACACCATTTTTGTTCAGGCTAAACTTAGCTTTAAAACTGTGTTATAGCTTACTCGCAGTCACCAACACGTTATCGGCATCGGCAAAATCAAACTCACCGCAATTATTATCTTAAAAAACCGGTCCGCTATTGTCTATCTTGCGCTTTTGAGGAGATGCGAATGCTCTGCAAACCTTTTTTTTCTCCAGAGACCATTTTCGCATCAAACTGAGTCCTAAAACCATGAATACCATCAAAGGTGTGAACAGCCTTCTCAACTAGATAACGCTGATCAAATTGGTCGCCTAATCCAGCTAATGCAACGATTACGCCAGTTTTGACGTCTGGCAAACCAATACATTCTGCCATGCAAAACTTGCCTTTTTTACTGTTATCTGAGGCTGTTAAAGTGAAGCTATTCAAGGTACTGCCGTAAAATAACGGAACAACAACAGTATCGAAGGTATTCGCATTTGCAATTGTTTCTTTACCAAACACTAGCATCTGTGGTGGACCATTCCCCGGAAAAACAGTTTTCAACGAACTGATTTTCCCCTCAAAAACAGTTTCCATCACATTCGCGTAGCCCATCTTTACTTTAAGATCCATTCCAAGAGTAAACACTGCTGAATTTATCCAAGCCGACGCGTTATCAACGGTAAACTGAGCTGAAACCCCCTTTTCCACAACTATTAAAGTTGGAGTAATTTTGTGATTTAGACGAATATCTTTCTGGTCTACCAAAACCTGCGCTTTAGGGGCCAAAAAATTAGAATATTTTTTGTTAACATCAACTTCTACCATGGCAAGCAGCCGCCTAAACGTAAATGATGCACGTTTAAATTTAACATTGCCGCAACCGACCCCGCAAAAACGGCTAATAATACAAGCGTCTAAGCTAACTCTGCAATCAAACGATCAACATGACCGGTTATCTCAGCTACAACAGAAAGGGGAAGAAAATACCTCTCACTGCACAATGTAAAAAAAGCGATTAATTCTTTCACCCTGACTCCTCAGGAAGGCTCAAATCACCCAACAAAAATACCTCGATTTGATTCCATCATAAAGTCCAACCAGCTAACATATTCAGATGTACTCAGGTTAAAACAGTTTGCTTTTGGTCAGAATAGAAGCATAAGAGGAAAAAACGATTCTTTTTCTCCAAATTATTATTCATTTTATTGAGCTGGTGTAAATCAAATCGGGAATTAGAAATATTCAGGTTAAGCCTTGGAAGAACAACAACAAAAAATTTTTTGGTCTGATGTTGTTCTCACAGACTAATTCTTGGGTAGAAAAATGGGAAGAATAGGTTGTGGGTGAAAACTGGTTAGCCTGAACTTTGGTTATTTGAGAATAACTCCGCATTCTTTCTCCCTTTTGAGTTGATCTATTTTTTTTCGTAAGCCAGCATCATTACTCCAAAGGAAACGTCTTCAGCTATCTCGACAAGTAAAGCAATCTCATCTTGGAACCCATAAAAAACAGCCAGTAACTCTAACTCCCAGAAGCAAAAATCACTAACATATTAAAACACCAGACCGCAAAACAGAATCCAACCTCCAATGTCAACTTTGAGAATTGCTTTTATAGGAAAACACACTTATGTAATCTAGATGCTCAGTTCTTAGACGGAACTAATTGATGTTTAGAACCCCTGGTAAAAGGTTGGCTTCTAGAGGGGTTCTGCAGACAGAGGTGAACTATAGTTTTACCGGTTTTCAACCATGTGAGAGCTGCATCGTTGGCAGTCGTCTTTCTTTGTGTCTTAGGCGCCCTTATTCCGCTAGCCTATGCTCAGATTCAGATCAACCAACTAGGCGTTAGCACATTCGCAGGCAACGACGTAGACTCTAAAGGCATACTCTACGTAGGGGACAAAAACTTTAACCTCTATAAAAGCAACGACAACGGCACCACCTTCAGCAAAATCTATACGATGCCAGGCACATATGACCCATCCAACCCCTACTCAGGTATGGTCTGGAACGTTTTCGTAGATAGTCGCAACAACATCTTTGCCTCCGCAGGTGGAACAGCCGGACTATTCCGCTCAACAAACGGCGGTACTACCTTCAGCCAAGTGCTTAAAACAAACGGAACTACGCTGGAATCTTTCTATATCTCTATGACCGAAGACAACTCGGGCAACCTCTACACTGTCACATACACAAACGGCATTGCAACCCCACTTATCTTAAAAAGCACAGATGGAGGCGCCACATGGAAAATCATAGCTCAATTTAGTGTCATCCACTATCACGCAATCAAATACAACCCCTCTGACGGCAGCCTCTACTTAGTCACAGGAGAAGGCACACTACCCGACTGCGCCAAAATCTTCCGCAGTCAAGACGGCGGCGCAACCTGGACGACAGTGGTTCAAAGAAACGACACCTTAGGTACGGTCTACTTAGCCATGGCATTTAGTGGCCGCTATGTTTACATCGGACAGGACTACCCTGACAGAATATGTCAAATCATGCGTTTTTACGACGACGGCTCAAGCAACATCATCACCCCCCAAGTTGTTTATACACCACCCAACGACGGTTACATGCCAATGATATCGGCAACGACACTTGCGAACTCGTTAATATTTGCAAACACAGCAGAAATATCAAACGGCATTGCCCGAATAGTTTGCACCACCGATGGGACAACATGGACCCAACTAAGCAGCCAATCACTCTCATACATCACTGACAACCGCTGGAACCTACTCACCGTTCACCCCCGAAGCACAATTATTTTTGGCACAATGCGCCCAAACGAAGCATACAACATCATTGACAATCCAAATCCAACACCAACACCGACCCCAACACCATCTCCAACGTCTTCGCCAACTCCAAACCCTACCCCCAGCCGAAGCCCAATTCCAACAGCCACACCTACTTCAACCCCATCACCAACACCTAAACCTCCAGCAACTGAAACGCCCACTCCGCCACCAACCCCAACCCTAACTCCCACATCAACCCCGTCCCCATTACCTACAACAACAGAAACCCCCTCAACAATCGCCTACACAACAACCCAAACACAACCGAAAACAACGCAAAAACCCTCAACCAATACTTTAACCCCGCCACCTAAGCCAACCACCAACGCTACAGACGACCCATTA
Source organism: uncultured archaeon (assembly GCA_963716035.1). GTDB lineage: Archaea > Thermoproteota > Bathyarchaeia > Bathyarchaeales > Bathycorpusculaceae > Bathycorpusculum. The sequence goes on from OY970286.1 coordinate 1,753,644, forward strand.
CAAGTATCAACACCCGCCCTAACCCCAATGACCCACAACAATCTCCAAACAGACAAACGATTCAACAATATCGTCCTAATCTTAGCAGTTACTGGCGGAACATGCGCAACTGTAGCAATAGCTAAAAAAGTCCAACTAAAACAGCAAACAAACAAACACTAAAAATTTTAATTATCTTTTGAAATACTATAACCTGTATTCGCAGTTCTTGAAGCTACAACTTTTGCATTTCTTTATGTTATTATGATGTTGAAGGGCTAATTGGCCTAAAACCAGCTGAGCAAATCTGTTTAGGTTGGCTTTGAGGAAATCTTCAGCTTCCTTAGTCTGATATCCCTGGAATACCTTTATCGACTCAAAAGTTGCCTTATCTTTAATGTTTATGACCCAAGCTCTTCTTTCGCAAGCGATATCAAAGCAATCACTATCGCTCAAAGGGAACCGCTCGCTAAAGCGAGAATTAAGATAAAGTAAGGTTTGAAGTTTCTGAGTATTATACGGTTGAACCGTCTCTTGATATTTCTCTTTGTTAGCAGGAAATTTAGTATCCTCAACAATCAGAGTTCCCTTACTTCGCATTACCTTGTCAGCTCGCCCAAACGGCAACAATGTCGGAGTCTGACCGCTTATCGATAGCTGACGTTGAAATCTTGTAAACAACCCTTCCCTGGCAAACTCTATATCCGCCGTAAAATCCAAAAGCTCCTCTGAAGTTACAGGCTTAAACGTGAAAAACTCTTTTTCATATGACTCTTCTTGCTCATGCGAGGCCTTACCATCTTTTGTTACCTGCGTCTCAACAGGTTTTATTCCCTTTAACGAGTGAACAATACTAACTTCACAGTAACCCATGGAACCACAAAAATCAGAAACAGACGCGGAAATTAGGGGACTCCGATCGCTTGCTTGCTGTACCTTAATCATAAACTCAAACAAGCAAAAGCACTTAAAAAACTAACAGTTATCCTCCTATCTAACTTTGAAAACAACGTCAATCCCCAAAAAACCCAACTGCAATCAGAGCAACCATCGAAACCCAAAACAAACATAAAACGTTTGCAGGCACCACGCACAGCCGCCACACAGCAACACTAAAAAAACCAAAAACAACTGACTAAATGAAAATTCTAAAACCTGCAACAAACAAAAACAAAACCCACCAAAGTTGCCGTCCGAGTAACTCTGAGTTTTCATCCCGTAAAGTCAATTTAATGCCTTCTCGTCATTCGGCACACAATAAGGATTAAAGCGAAAATAAAAGGCTACCCTATACAAATCCTCCAACCGGCGGGATACACTTTTATTTTTGTAAAAAACACTAAGTAAGCCAGGAGTAATTGTAATGGATTTTAAGGGAAGTCAAACCGAAAAAAATCTCCTCGCAGCTTTCGCCGGAGAATCCCAAGCACGTAACCGATATACATTCTTTGCCAGTGCCGCCAAAAAAGAAGGTTACGAGCAAATAGCAGCGGTCTTTGAGGAAACCGCAGCAAACGAGAAAGAACACGCGGAACTCTTCTTTAAACACCTAAAAGGCGGAATGGTAGAAATCACAGCCACGTACCCGGCAGGCATCATATCCACCACGGAGGAAAACCTGAAAGCCGCAGCAGAAGGCGAAAAACTAGAGTGGGGCACGCTTTACCCCGGTTTTGGTGACGTAGCGGAAAAAGAAGGTTTCAAAGAAGCCGCATACACCTTTAGGATGGTTGCTAAGGTCGAGGTATACCACGAACGCCGATACAACAAGCTATTAATGAATCTGCAGACCGAGAAAGTTTTCAAAAAAGACACGCCAGTTAAATGGAAATGCAGAAACTGTGGATACGTTTTCGAAGGATCGAATGCACCCGATAAATGCCCAGTGTGCATGCATCCAAAGGCGTACTTTGAAGTCTGGACTGAGCCATATTAGGGCTCTTTTTCTTTTTGTATTAGCAACCTAATAGCACGAATTCTAATTTTAAACCAGCCCCTTGATTTACACTAAAAAACGATTGCAGCCTCCTACGTGCTGTTTTGCGCCGTTATAGTTAAACCAAACATTTTAGCACATATATATGTGCATGTTAGATACAATTAAAAGCCCCCACTAACCACGGTTCTATTAGCAGGATGTTAACTAAATGTCTGAACGTTTCGCAAAGAAATGGGAACCGAAAAAAGATGGAGACTCTTTTGTATCAACTGTAAAAGGCAGCTTCCTGCCACCACCCCCGCTCAAACCAGCCCTTGAAGCAGCTACCCGAAAACTCGACTCACAAATCGCAAAACTTGACCAAGCAAACGACCGCTTTACCCAAAAAGACAAAGCCCTCTTCGCTAAACTCGTCACCGCTTACACACAACACGACCAAGCGCACGCAAACATTTACGCCACCGAACTGGCTGAACTCCGCAAAATGAGCAGATTAATAATGAACGCACGACTCGCCCTCGACCAAGTTGCGCTTAGAATCAAGACCGTTAGCGAACTCGGGGATGTCGTTGCCATGCTAGGACCATGCATTGGTGTACTTCGCAGCGTAAGCACAGGCTTAGGCGGAGTTATGCCTGAAGCCGAAGGCGAACTAGGCGACATCGGCAACATGCTAAGCGGTTTAATGTTCGACGCAGGCTCAGCAAGCGGCATGTCAATGAACTTCAACGCCACCAACGAAGACGCCACAAAAATCCTCGCAGAAGCCGCAACCGTAGCCGAGCAACGGGTCAACTCAAACTTCCCTGACCTGCCACCCGGCATGCCCGGCGCAGCAAACAAAACCCAAACCTAATCCATCTTTTCTTTTCTCTTTTTATTTTTTTTCAAACACAAAAAACTCTGAGCAACAACGCCCTCGAACGGTTTTTTGAATCTCAACACAGCAACTGCACATGATGCCATAGCACTTGACGCGAGCCACGCCCATCCCAAACCACCTACTCCTGCTATAGCATTGGCGTAAAAGACGGTTTGGCTTTGTACGGTGTAGTCGGGATATATTTCAATGGCGTTTTGCGGCCCGTTATCAAGGGTTAGTTGGTAGCATAAGTAGCCGTTTTGGAAGTTACTTGCGGATTTAGATCCCAAGTATGGGCTGTGTATAGAGAAGCTTTTGTAGGTGCTCCATGTCAAGCCCCCGTTCGAGCTTACCCAGATTCCCGCTACCCATGTGGAGGGGTTGTCGCCTCCGACGAAACTAGCGTAAATGTTGCCGTTTAGGTCGTTTTGGCGAATCCAAAATGCATACGCCTGTACCCCCACGTCTAAAACTTTGGTGAAGGTGACGTCATCGGTTGTACGGTAAATCTGGCCGTTGTCAAAGTCTGTTCCAAACAACCGCGCTATAGGTATCCGCGAGCCGTTAGCGGCAACTCCATCAACTATGCTTATCGCAAGCATCTGGGGGTCACCTGACAGAATCTTTGTCCAAGTGCTGCCGTCGTCGGTTGAACGGATTACATAGTCAGTGTTCCAGTTTGTGCCTGTTAAGCCGTTCCACACCCGCACATCACCCACCGTAGCGTAAACATAGTTGTTTGCTAAATCCACTGCTACACAATGAATATGCCGCCCGTTTGCATCATAGTAACTGGTGGTCCAGTGTGCGCCGCCATCAACGCTTTTGCATATGCTTGCGTTGGCAGTGTAACTTCCTTCCGTGTATACCCCCAAAAAAAGATCGCCATATGAGTCTTCTGCCATGTTTAGGGTTGCGCATCCGGAAGGCATCATAAGTACCCGTTCCCAAGTTGAGCCTCCGTCGGTGCTTCGCCAAATACCTAAATTGTTTGGGGCTGCTGAGGGGTCAGGGGAAGCGAAAACATAGTTTAGTTTGTTGACGAAAATGGTGACTACGAAGGTGGAGCCTGAGGTTGCGTTGAAGGTAATTAGGGGTTGCCAAGTGACGCCTTGGTTTTGGCTCTTGTAAACCGTATTGTTTTGGGTTGCGTAAAGTGTTCCGTCGGACGCTATGGCGGCGGCCACTATAGGCATGGTTAAGGTTCTTTCTTTGAATACCGGCGGATTAGTGGGGTTTGGTGTAGGGGTTGGTTGAATGGTTGGAGTAGGGGTGGGTAAAGAAGATGGTGTCGGACTCGGAGAAGTGGTTGGAGTAGGCACAGACGTTGGCGTAGGTGTAGGTGTAGGTGTAGGTGTAGGTGTCGGGGTCGGGGTCGGGGTGGGGGTGGGGTTGACGCCTTCAGGGTCAAGATAAACAGTTGACACCCGTATACAATCAAAATAAACAGTAGCAGAAACATCAGACCAGCTCACTCCACTGTAAACATAGTTAGAGTTCCCAACATGCGCTCTTGCCACATCCACACGCAGATTTCCATCAATCCACAAACGACTTCGCCCCGCTGAAACATCTCGGCAGGACTCCACACAATAGTATACTCCTGTCTGCGGGTTACTCGGAGAAGACTCGCGGTCATGGTAAATCGCTCCGTTAATCGAGCTATAAGTTCCCCAATAAATCTGTCCACCAACATTTTCTATGTAGACATCTACATTGTTATTTGAGTTGCCACTCTGAATAGTGCCCAGGTAGACTCTGTTACCCACGGTAGGTAATGTTGAGAGTTTAATGTATTGTTGCAGATAAACCACAAGTGACGAGGCGATGGATTTCTGTGCCCAACCCTCGCTATTTGCACCAACTGTTACTTTGGCGTCGTAGATACCGTGATGGGGATTTTGAGTTTCTATAGTTTGGGTGTGGGTTCCCCCGCCTCCTGTAGTTGTCCAGGCGCTGAAGCTACCGCTTTCAAAACCATCATAAAAAAGTAAGGTCACAGGTGTAGGCGTTGGAGTTGGAGTAATTGTTGGTGTTGGGCTTGGTGTAGGCACTGTCGTAGGAGTTGGTGAGGGCGAGGGAGTAGAGCTTGGAGTGACTGTCGGCGATGGTGTAGGGGTCGGAGTGGGAGTTGGCGTTACTGTAGGGATTGGGGTTGTAGTTGCTGTCGGTGTAGGAGTTGCGGTTGGACTAGGAGTAGGGGTGACCGTTGGGGTGGGAGAAGGGGTAGGCGTGGCCGTCGCGGTAGGTGCAGGAGTTGGAGTCGGCGCTAGAGTTGGAGTTGGTGTAGGTGTAATAATTGGAGTTGGCGTAGGGGTCGGCGATGGTGTAGGTACCGGGGTAGGCGAAGGAGTGGGAGACGGAGCAGGCGGCGCTTCTGGTCCAATATAGGTACTTGAAACAACCACAGAATCAAAGAAAATGTTAAAGTTGTTGCCTCCCCGCTCATCATCCACGCCCAGCGAGAAATACCGAACCGATGACCCCGCTACAGTGTTAGCTAGCGACGTCTTAGAAATTAACTCTTGACCGTCCACATAAAGGTGAGTTTCGCCGTTGCCATTACCAATTATGAGTTTGACTTCAACGCAATACCATGTGTTGAGACTGATTTGTTCAACATAGCTGTCTTGCCAGTTGTTGTTTTGGTAATTAAGTCGCCACTGGAGAGAATCATTCACATTTGCAATATCGACACGGGTGCCGACTGCATTGGGTATCCAGCCGTTAGTTGAAAACCCGAAAACCTCGAGGTTAGTTCCATCGGTCGGTTTTGCAGTAATCATAATGTAGGTTCTTGCATAGATCGTGGTATACGTGGCCCCTAAATCCTTGTAAAGACAGACTCCACTTTCACCTGCTCCGTTAGCGACGGCAACTTTGAGACCGTATGCGCCACTAAAAACGGTTGTGGGTTCCACCGTTTGAGTGACGCCACCTCCAACCGAGGAGGTTGCCCACGCGCTGGCACTCCCGGATTCGAAGCCGTCGGAAAAGATCGGCGTCGCGTCTGCCACTGCATTATTTAAGAAATTAAAAATGGGTAGACTCGAAAGTACCAGTAAGGAGATAATTAGTATAAAAAAAACTTTTTTCAATGGTTTATTTTGGAATTTATAAGTAACAAGCAAAAAAGGCCCTCACTAAGAAAGCGTTTAACGCGTAAAAATAGACTAAAGCACATTCCTAATAGATGTTGTGGCATCCGAGCCTTCCTTTTACAAAAACCTTTTTGACCATTTCTTAGTAACGGTTATATTTCAAATCCAACCGTATGTTCTGTGATAGTTATGGATCAGCCACGGTTATGTCCCGAATGCTATATAGAGATGAATCCTGTCAAAGACAAAGAGGGCAGAATGATTTATCATCAATGCCCAAAATGTGGCATGAAAATTTTGTTCACCCACAGCGGACATTAAAGCATAAGGGACAGTTGGATGGGGTAACTTTCTAAGACTGACCAAAACTGTGGGCTTGTAACACTATGCTAACAGTCACACACACTTAAACCGTCTGTGTCACCTTTATACGGTTATTATTTTTGGACATTAACCGTCAATCCTAAGTGCTCATCGGTTCACATGCTTTTAGCAGGCGGGGAATGTTTCTCAAAAATAAATCAGGACGGAAATTAACTTGTTGAATGAACACTATTATTTGACTTTAATAGAGAATCACTTCGAAAAACAGCCAGCATACCCTTATTCTACCACAATAATTGCCGCTTTAAATGAAGAAGAAGGTATTGGTCTCACAATAGCTGAACTTAAAGACACACTTGTTGCCTCTCGCATCATGGTAGTTGATGGTCATAGTCGCGACAGAACCGTTGATTTAGCCAGGAATCTGGGTGTGGATGTGGTTTTTCAAGATGGGCTTGGTAAAGGCGATGCTATCTCTAAAGCGCTAAAACAAACAGAGGCAAATTCAGCTTACATTGTACTCACTGATGCTGACTTTACGTATCCAGCTAAATATATTCGAGATATGTTTAAAATTCTCGAGAATGACCCAGATGTAGGCATGGTTTGTGGAAACCGGTTAAACGGTCAAATAGACTCTGAGGCGCTTCGAAATAGATTCTATTTAGGAAATAAGCTCCTGTCATTTGCTCATAATCTTCTTAATGGCGTTACTCTTCATGATCCTCTATCAGGCTTGCGTGTAATTCGAGCAGAAATATTAAAAGATTGGAAAGTGAAGTCGAAAGGATTTGACATTGAAGTAGAACTAAATTGCCTCGTGGAGAAGAGAGGCTACAAAATCCTCGAGGTGCCAATTCAATATCGCCAAAGAATAGGTGAGAAAAAACTCAAAATGAGACACGGTGTGGTAATACTTAAGAGAATGATGGCAGAAGCATTATCATTATAATTTTAGAAAAGTTAAACTGCTTATCGAATGCTCAATTAGTCGAACTAAAAGCGTACTACTTATTAGAACAAAACTTCGAACAATTGGACTTATATTTACCACATTCTGATATGAATGCGGAGACCCTCGTTGAGCCCTAACAACGATACCGAACTAGAGTATGCTCTGCGCGGCAAAGCCTGGAAAGTCTATTGGTATCTGCTAAAAAACGGCAACCCAGTAGGAGTTCGCGAAGTCCAGCGCGCATTGCATTTCAGCAGCCCAAGCATCGCGTTCCACCACCTTGAGCAACTACGCGAGTTAGGCTTAGTTCAAAAACAAGATGTCGGTGGACACTACGTGCTAGTTGGGGAAGTCAAGATTGGCGTACTAAAGCATTATGTTAAACTCGGCAAACTATTGTTTCCCCGGTTCTTCTTTTACGCTCTGTTCTCTACACTTTTTTACGGGTTGTATTTGGCGTTTATGGTTCAAAGTTTCACTCGTGATAATCTCTTCATAATCTTGTTCGGTGGGATTGTTTGCGGAATCTTCTGGTATGAGGCTTACCGTGTTTGGGGTATGAGGCCATTCTAAAAGGTAGAACACCATGTTCGCATGCTTAGCATCAAATAAAAACATGCACACAATGTGGATGGGAGAAAAAGTGTATGGTTCAAAGAGAAGTTAAAAAGAAAACAAGTATCTATGCCTTGGCGGCGATTCTTAGCGCAGTTATGCTGGTTAGTGCAGTTTACGTTTTCGGCGCTGCTCCTTTGATTTTTCCGCCTTCTCAAGCTCCAACTGTAGGTGCCATGAAAACGTTCTCTTCTGATCAGCAAATTATAGATTATCTTAACACGTACCAAGTCGGCGGCTACGGCTCTTTTGGTGGACCCTTAGACAGCAAATACTTTGGCGCTAGCCCAGTTCCGGCTCATATAGTGACTCCTGGGCAATCTGGAGTTTTTGGGGCAACAGACACCGGCAACGCACCCCAAGAATACTGGGTTACCTCAACAGGTGACTTCTCCGCTACGAACGTTCAAGTGGCTGGCGTGGACGAAGCTGACACGGTGAAAACTGATGGAAGTTACATTTACACTGTTTCCAACAGCGTTCCTAATGGTCTTGTTTACTTCGCCGGTTCGCAAGCTCAAAACCAAAACAACGTCTTCATAATTGACGCTAACCCACAAAACGCTCACGTCGTTTCCAAGATTGCGCTGGGCAACGACACTCAACCTGCAGGCTTGTACTTAAGCAGCGACGGCAGCCGACTTGTTGTGATAGCAAGTAAATACACTTACATAATGGACAGTTCACGCTGGATGGGCGGAGCAGAACCTATGATTATGCCAGCTTTCCAAACTGACGTTTACACTTACATCAACGTCTATGACATATCAAACAAAGCCGACCCCGTTTTAACCCGCAACTTCACCGCGACGGGCAGCTACTTTAACAGCCGCATGATAGGCAACAACGTTTACGCCGTCGTCAGCCAAACCGCATGGGTCTCCAACGATGTGGTTTCCCTCCCTGTGGTTTACGAAGACAAAAACGCCTACACAACACAGCCTACAAGCATTTACTATGCTGACATGAATGACACAAGCTTTAGCTTCACAAGCTTCTACGGTTTAGACGTCGTTGATGACTACTTGGCTCCATCTAACTTGACAGTTATGATGGGCGACGCCTCCACCATGTACGTTTCCTCAGGCAACATTTACGTTACCTATCCTAACTGGCAGATGGACAGCGGTACTTACACTTCAATTTACCGAGTCGCCATTAACGGGTTGCAGTTGACGCTTCAAGCGCAGGGTAGTGTGCCGGGTAACACTATAAACCAGTATTCAATGGATGAGTACAGCGGAACTTTCCGTGTAGCCACGAACTGGTACGGGGAAGATGGTCAAATCAACAACGTGTATGTGCTTAACCCGAATCTTGAGGTCGTAGGCAAACTTGAAGGGTTAGCGGCTAACGAGAACCTGCATGCTGTCCGCTTCATGGGTGATAGGTGTTATCTTGTGACTTATCGGCAAACGGATCCGCTTTTCGTAATTGATCTTAGCCAGCCTACTAACCCAACGGTTTTGGGTGAACTTAAAATTCCCGGCTACTCGGATTACCTGCATCCCTACGACGAAAACCACCTAATCGGGGTTGGGAAAGACGCTGTTACCGACGAGGCACAGGACTTCGCGTGGTATCAGGGATTGAAGTTGTCGTTATTTGATGTGAGCAACGTTAATAGCCCCGTGCAGCTTGACAACGTAACTATAGGCGACCGAGGCACCGACTCCGCCGCGTTAAGCGACCCCCACGCGTTCCTGTTTGATAAAACCAAAAACCTGCTGGTTATCCCCGTTAGTTTAGCCACAGTGCCTCAGTCAGAACGCCAGTACGGTTCATCCGCCTACGGTCAACCCGTTTGGCAGGGAGCGTACGTGTACACGTTGACTTTGGACGGGGGATTCCAGCTTAAAGGCACCATAACCCACCTTGACAGCGCAATACTTGGCAGCGACGGGTACCTCAAAAACCCAAGCGACTACTATACAACTATGAACCAGTGGATTACACGAGAACTCTACATCGGCAATGTCCTCTATACGGTTTCTAACGGCGAAGTGAAACTCAACAGCTTAAGCGACCTCTCGCAGGTGGCGGCAGTTAGCCTCAGGTGAGGCGCTGCTGTCCCGCCTGAGCGATTTTTGTTTTTTTCTAGTAGTAGAAGAAGAGAGCCGGTGCCCCACTACATCAGTTGTCGCTGGCTAGAAAACTCGGTATATAGTTAGTTACGCTGGATTAAAAAAGGTGAAAAGCCCAAAAAAGGGCTGGAATTTTAGTTGATTATTCTAGTGTTATACTTCGCGATGTATTCTAGGTGTGCTGCGTCGGTTGGGTAGTGTTCTGCGGTGGTGTAGGGGAAGCCTGTCATGCCTAAGAAGGGCATTGGGTTGACGGTGAAGGTGAATTCGTATCCCCATGCTCCAGGCGGATCCTTAAACCAGCAGGCTACTACGAAGAAGTAGTCACGTACCATGCCTTCTGCGGGTTCTGTGAGGTTTTCGGCGGAGAATTGCAGGTTAACTTGGTCGCCTTGTCTGCCCACTGCAAACATGTCGTCTGCGTTCTGCATTAGAGGTGTTACGTCGCCGTAGCGCGTGAATGCGCCTGTTGAGGACGAGTTGACATCTGTCCACCATTGGCTCATGGTTGCGGATGAGGGCGAGAGTTTCTGTACACTTATGGATGCCTGTGCAGTGGTGTCGATGCCTATGTAGTCAAAGGTTACGTTCCAGAAGTTGGTGAAGCGGACCTTGTAGTCGGAGACGTCTGCTGGGAATAAGCCTGTTAAGTCAACAGTGAAGGTTCTTGCGTTGTAGTCTGAGGGCAGTGGGATTTGGCGGTCCTGTGGAGCGCGTATCCAGCTGCCGTTTGCCGCTTGTACCTCAAGGTATGGTGCGGGCATGACTTCGGTGCCGTTGGGCACTAAGCCTTTAGCCGCGGCTGCTTTGAATAGGCCAAGGTACTGGTAGTACACGTCTGCTGAGCCCCAGTCAACCATGCCGGTAATCACCAACTTCACTGCTTGCGAGCCAGATAAGTCGCCAAGATCAATTGTAAGCTGGTTTTTCTGGATGTTATCCCAAGATGTGCTTTCGATGCCGTTGATGCCGGGGGTGAAGACGCCGTCTTTGGTTAGGATGTAGCTTAGGATGTTTTGTCCTTTCTCGTTGGTGGCTGCGACCGGCGACTTAAGCGGGGAGCTGGTTACGGTGTAGATTTGCCCTGTTTCGCCTTTGTTGAGGTAGTTAGTCATTGAAGTGTAAGCGTCGGTGCCAGCGGGATGGTCGACTACGAGCATGTAGGTTTGGTCGAGGTAGAATAGTTCGTCCCACTGCTGCGCTAAGGTGAGGTCGAAGTGACCGTTTTTGGGTGCCAGCTGGGTTTTGTCGAGTTTAACGTAGTCGTAGGGGTTTCCGCCTCCGAAAACCATTGTTCCGTCGTTTTTGACGTAGCTGATGTAGCCTAGCCATCCGGGGTTGGAGATGTCGGTTACGTAGGAGTAGCCTGTACCGTTCCATGTGTAGAGAGAGGGACATGAAGCGTAGCCACTGATAACTGTGTATGTAACGACGAGGATTAAGCGGTCGTCGCTTACGGTAAAGGTGCGGCTTGGACTTGATACGCCGTCGCTCCATGAGGTGAAAGCTAACACACCGGTTCCCACATTGAAAGGTGAGGGAACAGAGAGGCTGTAGGTTCCTACCGCCAAAAGCGCTATGTAGGGTGTGTTTAGTTCTTCCCCGTTTAGGGTCATGGGTAAGGGTTTTGAGCCGCCTCCCGAGCGGTTAATGGTAACGGTGTGGTAGCCTTCTTTGACTATGGTGAATGTGCCTCTTAGGCTGTTTACCAAAACTACATGTTTACCTTCGTCGGTTGCGTTAACTGGGAAAGACAATGTTTGAGTTGCGCCACCGTCCATCTCAACCATCTTCGAAGTGAACAATACACCGTCCACGGTTACGCGTATGTATATACTGTCAGGGTCGGGAGAAGTGTTAGTGGCGGTTACGGTAATGTTTGTGTCTTTGCCTGGCCAAGTCTCGTAGGGAGTGGCTTTATAGTTGGAGAGCACGATTTTGCTTGTGTCCGGCGGAGGCTCCTTAACGGTAAACGTGCCTGTTCCGTTTCCCAGAACCACTGTGTATGTTCCAGGAGTGTTTTCTATGTCATTGAATTCGAGGAGCTGCGACATTTGGCTTGCAAGAGTCACGTTGAGGGCGTCTTTTTCTACACCGTTAATTTGCAGGCTATAAGTGGCGTTTCCATCCACATCTCCATAGTTGGTTACGTTGGCGGAGATTTGAATGGTGTCGCCAATGTATGCTGAAGTCGGAGAAATTTGGAAATCCGACAGGACGAGGTTGGCGGGTTTTAGGGGACCGGCTATTACGCCTTGGTCTTGAAGGTAAAAGTAAGCGCCTATGGCTGCGCCCACAATTATCAAGTCAATAATCAAAACTGCTTTAAGTTTAACTACAGCGGAACGTGACAGCATCTTTGTTTATGCACACTCCCCCCACAGTATGGACAAATAGGCATTAAAGGTTTATGCGTTTTCCATTTTGCAATTAAAAAAATCAGCATCTGCAGTTTTCAAATAAAAAACCGTGAGACCTCAATGTTTAGTCGCATTTTGGTTCTATGTGCACTGTGACTACGGCGCTGGCGAAGCGTTCTTTGGTTTCTTTCTCCAGATTCGACGCCAAATGATGCGCCTCCTTTATGGTGACGTTTTTTGTAATGATGCAGCAGTCAATATTTATGTAGCGTTTCCCTTCGGCGGCGTAGGTGACGACGCGTTTAATTTGCAGGTTGTTGGCGATTTTTTTGGCTGTTTCCCGCACAATTTTATCTAGCTTTGCTTCATCTACTTGCTCGGGTGGAATAGCTTCGCCTGCTGGTTCAAGATGCACCGTGACGTTTTCCAACCGCTCAAACTCTCCCTGCAGTCTTCGCTCAATAACTCCCGCTAGCAAATGCGCCTGCTCTACTGTTAAGTCGGGATCCACATAGGCATGCAGAGTAATGTAGAGTTTGTCTTTGACGTAGTTGGTGGAGATTTCGTGTACCTGTTTTACGCCGTTGACTGAGGCAAGCCTAAGGATTAAATCCTTCATTTTGTGGTCTTTGTCGGCTGGTTCAATATGTATGGTTGCGTCTACGTTGCCAAACGCGTTTTTCAGGCAGGCTTCAATTTTGGAGGACAAAAGGTGGGCGTCTTCGAGGCTCATCCCGTTTGGAACCTGCACAGAAGCGTCAACGAACACTTTTGAGCTGACTTTTCGTACTTTAAGATTTTCAGTTTGAAGCACGCCTTGGCAGGACATTATCGCTTTCTGAGTTTTTTCCACGATGTCTTTGGAGGCGGTGTCGCTTAACTCCATGACGCTGGATTTGGCTAATTTAAGACTTAAGTATGTGAGCATGCAACCGAGGAAGATTGACGCGAACGCATCGGCTCCAGCAATTCCTAGCAATGCCAAGCCGAAACCCAAAAGCGCGATGAGCGTGGAGCTTAAGTCGGAGATGGCATCGTAGAAGCCGGCTTTCATCGAAGCGCTTTCGGTGTGCTGGTTTTTCTTAAAAACCGTGACCCGCAGCGATGCAATGCCTAATGCGTAGGCGATAGCTATAAAGCCGGCGTATTCGATGCCGCCTGACAGCGTAGTCTGCGAAATCAGGCGCATGGCTGCTTCGTAGAAAATTACAACAGCTACAGCAATTAGCACGATGCCGCCGATTAAGCCGCCTATGGCTTCGAATTTTTCGTGCCCATAACGGTGTTCTTCATCTGCGGGTTTAAGCGAAGCGCGAACCGCAAAAAACAGCATAACACTTGATAACGCATCTAAAAGCGCATGTAAACCGTCGCTCACTATGGCTAAACTGTTGACCATCAAGCCTACGGTGACTTCAACTAATACAACGCTGAATATGGCGATGCCTGAAACTTTCAGTGCCCAAAGTTTAGATTTGCCCTCAGATGCATCACGCATTGCGTCATCTATCTTAGCTCTATGTAGGGCCGATTTAAGAATTGTGGACCCAACTCGCCGTTATATGAACAAACATACAGCAAAAGCCACCTTAAGTTTAATTACGGCTAAATCAGACTTAGTCGGCGATGAAGTTTCGGGAGCTTTTCCGCGGAGACCAAGCCGTTCTCAGAGGCAACTTCCTAATCATTACGGTAAGCTGGATAATAATGTTCAGCGTCCAGCCCATCCCCGACACATACGCAAGCCTCTTCTACCTCCATCTTGGCGCAAACGAGTTGCTCCTTTCTATCGTGTATTTCGCCGGTTCAATTGCAGTGGCGCTTGTCCAGTTTCCCGGCGGCTACCTAGCTGATAAACATGGCAGACGTTGGCTTGTTGTATCGATGACTTTTGGCTTGGCGTTTGGCAGCTTACTTTTTGTGTTTGCACCCTCCTGGCAATTCATACTAATTGGGCTGCTGGTCCAGAACATCTGCTCAATTTACGGTCCGGCATTGATGACCATGGTCATAGACTCGCTTCCAGCCAACAATCGTGGTGCCGGGTTTAGTTTCCAATCCGTCATAACCTTGTGCTCCTGCCAGCCCCGCTTATCGCACAATACTTGGTGATAACCTTCGACTTCGGCTTAGGCATGCGCATTGGATACACAATTGCAACTACAGGATACTTCGCTATAGCCGTTTTACGGTTGAAGCTGACAGAAACCTTGCCGCCGGCAGTCGAGAAAGCCAAAGTCACCCTCATAGAAATATTAAGCCAGTACCCCAAAGCCGTGAAAGAAAGCGTCACTGTCTGGCGCAAAGTCCCAAAATCGCCTTCCACCTCTTTTTGGCAATCATCGTGATCAACGGATTGGTGGTTAGCTGCATGACCTACTTTGTTGTTTACGCCACAGTAGAGTTGAACATGACGTTGGGGCAGTGGGCAACCGCCATGGCAGTACGGTACCTCACCATCGCATTGCCCGCCATAATCGCGGGTTTTAGCATGGACGTGCTGGGAAGAAAACGGTTCCTAATCCTTGGCTACTTACTTTACATCCGCCTAGAAATCTGCGGGGCACTGCAACGGGTTGCCTGCAGTTCTTCATGTTTATAGGGCAGGCTCTTCTGCAGCTGCTTGTCGGTTTCATTTACGTTTTTGTTTCGGCTCAGCTGCCTTTTCTGCTTCTGGCGGTGTGCATGCTTCCAATTTCGACGTTTGTGCTTCTAAAAGTGCATGAACCCGCCGTCCGAGAATCATAACCCGCTCCAGCCGCCGCATTTTTCTAGCAGATAGGCATTTAGGGTTGAAAACAAGTATAGTCAGCAAACAGTTGATGCACTTTGAAACCTGTGAAAATAAGCGAAGTACTATCAGGCAAATACACTGACCAAAAAGTCACCGTTCGCGGCTGGGTTTACAGAAAACGCGAAGGCAAATCACTAATCTTCATCTTGATACGTGATTCAACAGGCGTAATTCAAACTACAATCAAAAAAGACAACCCATGCTGGGGCGAAGCTGAAAAACTCACAATAGAATCTTCGCTGACCCTTGAAGGCACCGTCCACGCCGATACTAGGGCACCCGGCGGGTTTGAAGTCGGCGCAGAAAACCTCACAATCGTAGGTTTAGCCGAGAACTTCCCAATTAGCAAAGATAAAAGCGAAGAATTCATCCGCGACATGCGCCACCTCTGGCTGCGTAGCCGAAAAATGAACCTCGTCATGAAGGTTCGCGCGGAAACCCTAGAAGCAGCGCGGGAATACTTCAAGAAAAAATGCTACACCGAAGTTTCCCCGCCGATGTTCATATCCGCAGCAGTAGAAGGCGGCTCAACACTGTTCGGCCTCAAATACTTCGACCAAGAACTCTACCTAACCCAGAGCAGCCAACTGTACCTGGAAATACTGATGTTCTCGCTTGAAAACGTTTATTGCATTGCACCCTCGTTCCGCGCAGAGAAAAGCCGCACCATCCGCCACTTAACCGAGTACTGGCACATGGAGGGCGAATGGGCTTTTGGCGACATGGACAGCCTCATGGAATTCGAGGAAGGCTTAATGGAGCACATCTGCCAAACCATTGCAACTAAATGTGAGAAAGAATTCAAAGAACTCGGCGCCGACATTGAAAAACTAAAGGCCGTTAAAACGCCGTTCCCACGCATCACCTACAAAGAAGCTATCGAACGGCTAAAACCCAAAAACCCCGCCCTAGACTGGGGCTCAGACTTAGGTTACGAGGACGAAAAAGTCTTGGCGGAAGACTTCGGCAAACCCTTCTTCGTCTACGATTACCCCACTGCAATCAAAGCTTTTTACTGCAAAACCTACAAAGACCACCCTGAAGTCGCCATGTCAGTGGACATGATGGTGCCTCGCATCGGCGAAATCAGCACTGGCGGAGCAAGAGAAGACAACAAAGACACACTGATTGAACGCATGAAAGCGCAAGGTCTTAAACCTGAGGATTACGAGTGGTACCTTGACCTCCGACGCTACGGAACTGTGCCGCACGTTGGCTTTGGCATGGGTTTGGAGCGGCTGCTGGTTTGGATGCTGGATTTGGATAACATCATCGATGCGATTCCGTTTCCAAGAACCACAAGAAGATTCTACCCTTAATCTTCATAATTTTATTTTTTGTTTTTTCTTAGTTTCCCGCACCGCTGTTTAGACATCTTTGCTCCAAATTTTAGGACCAAGCGCAACTCAATATGGCGCCACACCACACCGCACAAGATTCAACATGGCGCCTATGTTGCGTGTGCAAGAAACCTCCGCCGCCACAC
This sequence comes from uncultured archaeon, assembly GCA_963716035.1. Lineage (GTDB taxonomy): Archaea > Thermoproteota > Bathyarchaeia > Bathyarchaeales > Bathycorpusculaceae > Bathycorpusculum. Next base: position 1,770,143 of record OY970286.1, read on the forward strand.
CACAACCACAAATGCAGCACAACCCAAACCAAAAAAACAATGCGTTTCAACGCCTATCTTGTGGTGCCATAGAAACCACCACACACACAAAAAACCCAAACAGGCTACACACCATACGTTACCTTTCTAGAAAGCCCACCAACCCAGCGAAAACATAACCGTAAACAAAATCAACCACGCCAAACAAAACGCCACAATAACAACATTCACAAACCGCCTTTTCGAGTAAGCGCCCATGACCATAAACATTGGAAACATCGCCATAACATAGCGAGGCACACTAATCCACCACGAAACCGAACACGCAACCGCCAAAGACAACAACATATAGAGCAAGTAGCTGGGTCTAAGCCGCTTCCAAAAACCAACGCCAATCATAACTATGCCGAACGCTGCGGAGACTAAGGCGGCGCCGCCTATGGTTACGCTGTCAGGGAAACTGCTGGTGGTTGCCCACTGATACGCAGCGTTCAATCCAGCCCAAGGGTCAAGGTGCTCGGTGAAGTGGCTATTTTGGATTTGAACAAACGCCAGCGGATTGCCTGTCACTACATAGTTGATGCCTAAATATGTCAAAAAACCCCCCAAGGGTAAAAGCGCGAAGACGGCGTTTGGGCGGATGTTTCTGAGGCTGCCTTTTTGTTGGAGGTACTCGGCTGCCAATACAGGCAGCATGATTAAGCCTTGAATTCTGGTGAGAGCCGCCATGAACCCCAGAACCCCTGCTGTTGCCCAAATGTTTTTTCTGGCGTGGTAGAAGCTGGCGATGACCGTGGCGAAGAATAGACCTTCTGTATAGGGTGCAGTTAAGAAGTATGCTGTGGGGAAAACGCTTAGAAACAATATTGCTTTGAATGCGGCGCCTTCGCCGAACTCCATTCTTGTAAGCTTGTAAAGGTAAACAAACGCCACTACACTGCAAATGTTGGATGCGACCATCGCTGAAATGTTAACATATGCCGGGCTAAAAGTGAAAATTCTAATCAGCAACGGGTAAAGGGGGAAAAACACCACAAAGTTAGCTTCGTCGCCAGTGCTAACATACCCATGCAACGCAAGCGACTGATAGTGGGGAGCGTCCCAACGGTCAAACAACCTTGCCAAAACATCCAACGGCGCCGCAGGACCATCATTTAGACACGAAACCGTGTAACCCACAAAGAAAACAAGCAGTTTCGCAGCCAACACAGTGGCTACTGCATATTTGGCCGTCTGGGAAAACTGGGGCAACTTGGTTGTAAGGTTCAAGCCGTTCCCTGAAAAAATACATGCAAAGCAGCATTTATCCTTTAACTACACTTCAGGGCTCAGTGTAACCTGTAAAGTACTCCAGTTTAAGCTGTTCTTTAGGCAAACCCAGTTCCGCAATAAGGTCCTGCATAGCTTTAACCATCGGCGGCGGACCACACGTGTAGAAAATGTAGTCTTTGAAATCGTGAAGAGCGCCTTTTACTTTGGCGGCATTTATGTAGCCTTTTGGGCCCGTCCATTCTGGGGTGGGCTGGCTCAAAACGTAAATTATTTTCAGATTCGAGTTCACCTGAGCGAGTGCATCAAATTCTTCTTTGAAAATTACGTCACTTGGGGTGCGACACCCATAGAAAAGCATAATTTTGCTATCAATCGCTTTATCGCTGGCGTACTGGCAGATGCTAATAAATGGAGTAATACCTATTCCGCCTCCTAAAAGGGCGATTTTTGGGTATTCGCCTTCAAACGTGAATTTCCCGTAGGGCGCATCGATTCTCGCCCAGTCACCCGCCTTAGCTGAGCGCAAAGCATTGGAGAACTCGCTGTCGGAGAGTTTTTTGGTGAACTCAAAGTATCCTGGAGTAGTGGGGCTGCTGCTGAAGCTGAAATGGTGCGTAATCTCTTTTCCGCCGCAACGTAGGGTCACAAAGAAGAACTGTCCCGGTTTGTAGTCGAGTTCTGCTGGGCGGGGAAAACGGAGGCTTACAATGTAGGGGTTGCGTTCTATGACTTCTAGGATGGTGGTTTCGAATTTCATATGGTCACCTTAAAACCCAGCTTCTAGAGTGCAGTAATTGCTTTAGAACCTTTTTCTCCCACACGAAAAAGCCGCCGCCAACGGGCTGAAACTAAAAAAATAATATATGCCGACGCATCCTACTTCCACTGGCGCCGACATGAGCCAAACCCGAAAACCATTCGCCGAACGCACAAAAAGCTACATTACCCTCCACCAGCTGTCGCTGGGCATCCTGCTCTCAGCATATGGCGCATTCTACCTAGCGACAGTCATAATGGGCGGCTGGAACCCAAGCGAATGGGGACGAGATGTTTTTGCTTTTCCCCCCTCGGAGGTCCAGGTGCTTTTTCCCCGAAGCGCCATAAGCCCCTTGTTCTTTTTCACAAGTCTGCCCGCGCTTTTGTTTGGCGCCGGGTTGCTTTGCTACTGCTGCATTAGTGCTTTGCGTCGTTGTTTGACGGCGCAGAGCCAGTATGCTGCGGTAATTTTGGTTACGTTTGGTTTTGGGTACCTTTTCGTTGGGGCGTGGCCGCTTCAGCCAGTTGGGGATATGCTTTGGGATTGGCAGAGTCAAACGATGAGTTATGGTACTGGGTTTGCTTGGCTGCTCACTGTTTTGGCTGCGGCTGTTTTGGTTGTTGGTTGTGCGGCGCTTTGGGCGCATAGTAGAGTATATCGTCGGGGAAATTGAGTGGGGTTTTGGGGTTTTTTCGGGGGGTGCATGTTGAAAACGCGTTTCATCAACATTGCCCATTGGTCCAGAAATTTCTGGCGCAGGCTGTTTTTTTGTTAACAATATTGAATAAATTCTCTCCAGTCTTCCAGTAATCGCTGAATAACATGCACTTTTGTCCTTTAAGAATCGAAACATATTAAAGCCTAAATACTAAAGACAAGTCAGGCTTACACGGGAGCAAGAGAGCAAATTGAGTAAAATATGGCACAACCAACAACCAACTGCAATCATTGAAGAATTAAAAACAACAGAAAAAGGTCTAACCAACCAAGAAGCACAGCAACGCTTAGCAGCCTACGGACCCAACGCACTTGTAAAAGAAAAGGGCACCTCCGCTCTAAAAATCCTGTTAGGCCAATTCACAGACATTCTCATGGTTATCCTGCTAATCGCCACAGGACTATCAATAGCAGTAGGCGAAGTAACCGACGCAATAATCATCTTAATCATAGTAATCGCCAGCGCAGCCCTGGGCTTTAGCCAAGAATACCGAAGCGAAAAAGCAGTTGAAGCCCTCAAAAAGATGACGGCGCCTACCGCCAGCGTGCTACGGGACGGCAAAGAAGTCCGCATACCGGCTGCTGACCTGGTGCCCGGCGACGTCATGCTGCTATACGCAGGCGACAAAGTACCCGCCGACGGCAGACTCCTCGAAGCCTTCACCATGAAAGACGACGAAGCTCCCCTAACCGGCGAATCCAACCCTGTTCAGAAATCAGCCGAAACCCTCCCAGAACACACGCAGCTAAACGACCGCAACAACATGGTCTACACTGGCACCGTTGTGGTTTACGGTAGAGGCAAAGCAGTAGTCACCGATACAGGCATGACCACCGAGTTTGGCAAAATCGCCAAAATGGTCCAGTCCGCCCCAACCGAGGAAACCCCGCTCGAGAAACGCTTAAGCGGCGTAGGCAAATGGATCGGCATCCTCTGTTTGACAGTTGCAGCCAGCGTCGGCATTGTTGGCATCGTAGTAGAGGGCCGCCCCGTCATAGACATGCTCCTTTGGGCCATCAGCCTAGCAGTCGCGGCGGTGCCCGAAGCTTTACCCGCCATCGTCACAGGTGCATTGGCAATCGGCATGTACCGAATGGCAAAAGTCAGCGCCATAGTAAAACGCCTTCCAGCCGTGGAAACCTTGGGCAGCACAAGCGTCATTTGCAGCGACAAAACCGGCACCATGACCAAAGGCGAAATGACCGTGCGCAGCATATACGTCAACGACCAAAGCTACAAAGTAACAGGCATCGGCTACGCTCCCGAAGGCGAATTCCAAGTTGCCCTCCAAAAAATCGAGCCAGACAACAACCTCAAAACTTTGCTTACCGCTGCTGTACTCTGCAACGACTCTGGTCTAGAGCAGGATACGCAGTCAGGCAAATGGATAGTTAAAGGCGACCCGACAGAAGGGGCATTAGTCGTCGCCGCGGCTAAAGCAGGGTTAGATAAAGAAGACCTTGAAGAAACCTATTCACGCGTCTTTGAGGTGCCGTTCTCTTCTGAACGTAAACGCATGACCACCGTCCACAGAACTGGCAGTGGTAGAGTTGCTTACATTAAAGGCGCTCCTGAAATGGTCATTGAACGCTGCACAAAAATTCTCAAAGACGGAAAAGAAAAAGCCTTTACCAAGGAAGAACGAGCAAAAACCGTTAGAATGACTGAAGAACTCGCATTGCAGGCGCTGCGAAACCTCGCATTCGCTTACAAGGAACTGCCCGCTGGCGAAGGTGAATTCACCGAAGACAAGGAAGAAGAATTCGTGTTCTTAGGCATCATGAGTATGATTGACCCGCCACGACCCGAAGTTAAAGAGGCTATTGCCACCTGCAGAAAAGCAGGAATCCGCGTCGTCATGATTACAGGCGACCATAAACTTACCGCAATTGCCGTAGGCAAAGAACTCCAACTCATCAATGAAGACGGCGCAGAAACACAAGTCCTCACCGGTCAAGACCTCGAAAACATGACTGACCAGCAGCTAATAGATGTAGTTGAGAAAATATCTATTTACGCCCGTGTTGCCCCCGAACACAAAGTGCGTATTGTGAAAGCTTGGAAAGCAAAAGACCAAGTCGTTGCAATGACCGGCGATGGCGTCAACGATGCACCTGCATTAAAGATGAGCGACATAGGCGTCGCAATGGGAATTTCAGGCACTGAAGTCTCTAAAGAAGCCGCAGACATGGTGCTTGCAGACGACAACTTCGCCAGCATAGTTAAAGCCGTGCGGGAAGGAAGAGAAATATTTGAAAACATCAAAAAGTACCTCACTTACCTGCTGCAATGCAACATCATGGAAATCCTTGTAATGTTTATTGCAGTGGTCAGCGTGCCCTACCTTGCCGGTTGGCTCTCACCGGGCTCTGACGCAGCCACCGTAAGCCAAGCCGCCATCGCCCTAACCGCAGTGCAGTTGCTGTGGATGAACTTGGTCACCGACGGCTTACCAGCCATCGCGTTAGGTGTTGACCCAGGCGACCCAGATTTGATGGAACGCAAACCACGCAAACTCAACGAAAGCATATTCAGCAAAGACGTCAAAACCTACCTCGCAGGCATGTCCACCCTAATGGCAGCATTGCTGCTGATAGCGTTCTTCATGCATATGCCCTGGACCAGCGAATTCCACCTACTAGAAGCCAGAACACAACTACTTACAGCCATGATCGTCATGGAACTCGTAGTAGCCTTATGCATGCGGTCACTAAAGTTCAGCGTATTCAAAGTCGGCGTATTCAAAAACAAATACCTCTGGTACGCAATAGCCTCGTCCTTTGCCCTGCAACTAGTAATCCTCTACGTGCCCGGCTTACAATCGCTGTTCGACGTACACATGCCCGAGTTAGTCGACTGGGCGATCGCAGGTTTGTTTGGCGGCATAGTGTTTGCAACCATAGAAATCGGCAAATGGGCAAATTCCCTGAAAAGAAAACCCTGAGGTGAGCGCAAAGCTTTAAAATGAAACCGCTGGTTTCATCTAATCTCTATCGGTGAAACATTCAAAATGAGTGATAAACTAGTAGAAAAACTAGCGAATCCAGCACCCCTCGGACTCTTAGGCTTCGGCTTAACAACAGTACTGCTCAACCTACACAACGCAGGCGTCTTCGGCTTAAACGGCATGATACTCGCAATGGGCTTAGCATACGGTGGATTAGCACAGGTAATCGTCGGCATCATGGAATTCAAAAAAGGCAACACCTTCGGCATGGTCGCATTCACTTCCTATGGGCTTTTCTGGTGGTCACTGGTTGCATTGATTCTGCTCCCCGGCACGACTATATTCAGCAACGTAGCAGCAGCTGACAATAGTGCGATGGCAGCCTACTTCTTCATGTGGGGCCTCTTCACACTAGCGATGTTCTTTGGTACACTGAAAGCAAACCGCTCACTGCAATTCGTTTTCGGCAGTTTGTTCATTTTGTTCTTTATGCTTATGGCAAGAGAATTGATGGGCAACCCCGTCTGGTTCAACACTATCACTGGCATCGAAGGTATCATCTGTGGTTCCAGCGCAGTCTATTTGGGTCTGGCAGAAGTATTGAATGAAGCAAACGGCAGAACTATTTTGCCAATATTTCCAGTGAAAAAATAAACAAAAATCCCTTCCTATTTTTTCTTCTTTCACGGGGGAACAAGCTTCCCCCAATCAAATTTTCACGTTACGTTTACCGTACTTTTTAAACGAAAACACGATTTTTAAGGCACATGCACGTGGAAATAACATGCATTTGTTACGCAAATCTTTTTTCATATATAACATTTTGCATACGAATTGTTGTAACCAGTATTATCGCTCCATCCAAAAGACAAAACCCGTTTGCCCCCACAAATAAAAAAACAACCAAATCTTTTTACAATTTCACAACAAACCATTAAAAAAACTTATATTCAGACATGGCTTATTCACCCCCCATAGGTTGAGAATATGTCTGACGCAAGTCTACCCTTCAACGAGAAGTATTCTCCCAGCATCGCCACTATTTCTTCTGGAGAAAAACGCAAACTGATGTGGGAGGATTCCATAAAGAATCCCGAAAAGTTCTGGGCAGAAAAAGCCAAAGCCATCGACTGGGTTAAGATGCCAACAAAAGTTTTGGATGATTCTAACCCCCCGTTCTTCAAATGGTTCCCTGATGGAGAACTAAACATTTCATACAACACCCTAGACCGGCACATAAAGAGCAGCCGCAAAAACAAACTCGCCTACATATGGGAAGGCGAAATGGGCGAAGTTAAAACATACACATACTACCAGCTTTACCGCGAAGTAAACAAACTCGCAAAAGCACTCAAAGAATACGGCCTTAAAAAAGGAGACCGCGTTGCGGTTTTCATGCCAGTCATCCCTGAACTTCCAATCGCCTTACTCGCAACCGCACGCTTAGGCGGCGTCCACACAGTTGTCTTCTCAGGCTTCAGTGCAGAAGCCCTAGCAGACCGCGTTAACGACTGTGGAGCAAAAATCCTCATCACAGCAGACGGCAGCTTCCGCAGAGGCAAACCAGTCGCAATCAAAGACACAGCAGACCGCGCCCTACCAAACATGCCAGGTGTCGAAAAAGTCATCGTCGTCAAACGCACCGGTCAACCAATCCAAATGCAAGAAGGCCGCGACATATGGTACAGCGATGCACTCGTAGCAGCAGGCGCAAACGCCTATGTAGAACCAGAACCAATGAAAGCAACCGATCCTCTGTTCATCCTATACACTTCAGGCACCACTGGGAAACCCAAAGGTGTACAACACGGAACCGGCGGATACCTCGTCTGGGCTTACTGGACCCTCAAATGGGCATTCAACCCAACAGACGAAGACATCTACTGGTGCGTTGCCGACATCGGCTGGATTACAGGACACACATACAACGTATACTCCCCACTCAGCCACGGCTTAACCGCATTCCTATTCGAAGGAACCCCAGACTACCCCGCACAAGACCGCTGGTGGGACATGATTGAACGCCACGGCGTAACCATCCTCTACGGCACACCAACCGCAGTCCGCATGTTCATGAAGTTCGGAGAAGAATGGGTCAACAAACACGACCTAAGCACTCTGCGCGAACTCGGCTCAGTCGGCGAAGCCATCAACCCAGAAGCATGGAAATGGTACTACCGCGTCATCGGCAAAGAACGCCTGCCAATCATCGACACCTGGTGGCAAACTGAAACCGGCGGATTCATGATTTCCCCCGCATCCGGCATAGAATTAACACCACTTAAACCAGGCTCCGCAACACTCGCACTGCCAGGCGTTAACGCAGACATCGTTGACGAAAAAGGCCTGTCAGTTCCACAAGGAACCAAAGGCTACCTAGTAATAAAGTCACCTTGGCCAGGCATGCTGCAAACCATCTGGAAAGACAACGACCGCTTCAAACAAACATACTTCGGCAAATGGCCAGGCATCTATTATGTCGGCGACTATGCCATCCGCGACCCCGACGGCTACTTCTGGCTACTCGGCAGAGCAGATGAAGTTCTAAAAGTTGCAGGACACAGAATCGGAACCGTTGAACTCGAAAGCGCACTAGTATCACACCCAGCAGTCAGCGAAGCCGCAGTTATGGGCAAAGAAGACGCAGTTAAAGGCGAGGTACCAGTAGCATTCGTCGTCCTTCGCAGCGGATTCACACCTTCAGATGAACTACGCACAGAACTCACAAAACACGTCAGAACCACAATCGGCCCAATCGCAACCCCCGAAGCAGTAATCATCGTCAACAAACTGCCAAAAACCCGCAGCGGCAAAATCATGCGCAGACTCCTTAAAGCCGTCCTAACTGGCGCACCGCTCGGCGACACAAGCACCATAGAAGACGAAGGCAGCATCGAAGACATCAAAGCCACATACAACGAACTTCGCAAACAGCTCGGAGCAAAATAAGCTCCAACCATTTTCTTTTCTTTGTTTTAAACATAAAATTTTTTCGAAAAAAACATTCGGCGCAGCCGCATGCAGATTGCTTTCAACGAGGCTTCTTAATTCACTAATCGTGATGTCTTTTGCAACGATGGGCAGTTTGTCGCCTGCACCCCGCCACAGCAACCTCAATACCAGGTTCATTTTGACTTTATGTTCAAAAACAGCAAATTTCACCCTGAAATTGTTAGCTTCCAAAATACCGTAGAGTTCCTCAAGGTTCTCGGGGAGGATATAACTGGGCAATGGATGGAGCTCAACGAGGAGTTTAACGCAGCTTTTCAGCGTTTTAGGCATACCTTTGAAAATCTCGTACTCGTAGCCCTCCACATCCATTCGCACAAAACTTGGCAGGGGCTTATCTTTAATGAATTCGTCAACGGTTAGGACTGAGACGTTTTGGACGCCTAAGACTTCGCCGCCGACGGCTTCTTTGTGCATGGCGCAGAGGTTAGATTTGTCGGACACAAATATTTCGCCCACCTTGTTTCGGTCGCCGAACGCATATTGATAGGTGGAGACGTTTGATAGGTTGTTGAGGCGCACGTTATTTTCTAAAAGCATAAAGTTGCTCGCGACTGGTTCTACAGCAGAGACTTGCCCAGTTCTGCCAACTAATTCGGATTCAACTAACACGTAGTAGCCGATGTTGGCACCTATTTCAAGCACGATGTCTCCTTTTTTTAAGATGCCGCAGTTGATAAGGTAATCCGTGCAGATGGGTTCTCTTTTTTTATGTACAAAAAGGTCAGCGTGAATGACGCCTTTTTTAGGTAAGACCATCATTTTGGCTTTGTTCACTTTTAGAATGCTAATTTCAGGAAGGTATTGCAGGTGGTCGAGGAGACCCTCCGCTGTTAAGGCAATTATGGTCATGGCTGTTTTTATGAAACCTCTGTTTTTAGCTTGCTTTATGGTTCTGTAGAACGGCGCCGGCATTTATTCCCAACCAATGCTGTTGAAGACTGATTCGATTGCCGGGTGTGTTCTTCCCAGGCATTCTTTGTTTCTCAAGCTGACGTTGCCGCAAAATTAAACCCCTACAACGTGCAGTTTGCACATACATTTTTGATATGTTAGTTCAGTTTTCGGGTATTAATCTGGGAAAATGTTTAAAACGTCATGTTAAGGCTAAACAAGCGTGAACAACCTTTGATTTCGCCCAACCAAGAAAGGGTACTGACAAGTTTAGGCCTTACTTCATCGCAAGCCAAAGTCTACCTAGTTTTAGCCCAAAATGGTTCCTCCAAAGTTACGGCGATTTCATCTGCTTGTGGCATTCACCGAACACATCTCTATGAGGCTTTAAAAGCGCTCGAGACAGATGGGTTCGTCGAAAAACACCTTGAAACAGGCAGCTATACTGCGTTGCCACTCAAGGAAGCCGCGGATTGCCTAGTTAACAACAAAAAACAGGAACTCGGCAAACTGGAAACAGAGATAGCTGAAATGGCGAAGGTACTTCCCCAAAAAACAGGCCACCAAAACCATAAAAACGAAATTTTCTTGTCCTCCAACAAAAACTATAGTTTCAGCAAAGTCTACAAGTACCTAAGTTCCGCCAAGGTGCAGGTTGACCAGATGCACACTTGGAAACGGTTCATCCAGCTTTGGGCAACTTTTGACCAAACCTATATAGAATTAACCTCCAGAAGGGTTAGGGTGCGGCAGATTGTTGAAGCGCCAGAAGATACAGCACAGGCAAAAACCTTCCTTAAACGGGCAATTTTCAAAAATCCCTTAATCGAGGTGAGGTTTGTTCCCAAAACAGGCGGAAACGCCACGTTAATTGACAATGCACGAGTGCTTATGAGTACTTCGCAGGGTGACGAAAAACTCGGTGAAACGCCGCTTCTTTTTTCCGATTATAAGGGGTTGCAGGGGTTAATGGCAACCTATTTCAGCTACATGTGGGAAAACTCAGAAAAAACGCGCCCTTCAAGATAAAACTTAGGCTTGACCGAACTGTTTTAGTTGTGTGTATAACCACCAAGCAACGCAGCCCAGACATAGTCACAACGCAACAGCCCTTTGCTTTAAACCCTAAACGATGAAGCAGTGGGCAGCAATTATCTTCTTCTATCAACAGAAAAAAACAAACCCATCATACCTGATACATCAAAACACAAAAAAACTATCTACAACCCAAAAAATATGCAAACCTTAAATGTATAAAGACATTATTTGCTATAAAGCCTAAACGGAAAATATTTCCATGTCGTTGATACCCGAAATAACCAATCCCTATCTGGGGGCGTTTGCAGGCGGGCTACTCTATGGCTTAGCGGTTTGCACTGCCTCGTGTCTTCCAGTTTTGGCTGGTTACATTGCAGGTGTAGGCTCGGGCTTTAAGAAAAGCGTAAAAATCACAGCTATTTTCAATTCGGGCAGGGTTTTGGCTTACGCACTAATCGGCGGCGCAGTCGGATTATTCGGGGGATTGCTTAGGTTTTTTGTTTCGGACGCAGCATTCTCCCCATTTCAAGTTTACTCATCCATAGCTTTCGGCGTAGTAACAGTCGCCATCGGAGGCTGGCTAATCTACAAAGCAAACAAGCAAAGCTGTGAATGCAATGTCCCGAATACAATCATTTCTGCAGGCAGAGTTGGACGGTTCGGTGTAGACTTCGGCGCATTCACCTTAGGCTTAACACACGGGCTAGTAATTTGTCCTCCTCTAATCGCTCTTTTGCTGTACGCTTTGCCCTTCGCCAACCCCTTGGGCACCGTCGGCATTGCAGTTTTATTCGGTTTGGGCACAGCGATTTCACCCATGCTCATCTTGGGCGGCGTAACCGGCTGGCTGCTAAACAAGGCGCCATTGTTCCGCAAATGGGTCTCCATGGCAGGCGGCGCAGTACTCATTGCATTAGGCTTGTTTGCGGTTGTGGAGTCAATAATTCAAGTAACATGAGGAAGAGACTATGGTTGTCGAATATGTAGGCGACGTACTGAGGCTGTTCATACTTGGCACTCTTGGAGTAGCAGGCGTGCTGGCAATCTTGATTTGGAAAAAAAATCTTGCGACCCGCGTAACGCTCATCCGGTTCCTAGTGCAGGCAGTTGCATTTGCAGCCATATTTTACGTGTTCTCTTACTCAACCGTCATCCCAATGCTGTTTGAGTTACTGTTCATTTTCTTGCTAACCATATTTTTGGGAAGGTTCTTCTGCGGGTGGCTATGCCCCTTCGCTTTAATAATGGACATAGAAAGCATGGTCAGGCGGCTTCTAAAAATCCGTCACCGCGTCCTCCCCGACAAACTAAACGTCTCCCTACACAAAGGTCGATACCTCATCCTATTCGTCTTCCTAATAACACCCGCAATCCTATACGCGTTTGACCCGCAGGAAATCTTGGTAACACCGCTCATGGGACAGTTGCTTGCAGGACACTTCCGCCCCTACAGCATCCTACCTAGATCCAATGATACCCTTCATCGTCCCCTGGACAGGACCCATAACCATCGGGGACCTTAACTTAAGCTACCCCTATGCCCAAAACATCATAACCTTCACAGGCGCAGAAATCGGACCATACCTCGCTATCGCCTTCGTCGGCGTCACTTTAGTAGGATCATTTTTCCTACGTCGAGCTTGGTGCCGTTTCTGCCCCACAGGCGCCTCAATCTCCGCCATAAACCAATTCAAGGGTTTTAAAGCCCTCCCACTGTTATATGTGGATAAAGACGAAGAAAAATGCACAAAATGCGGCGTCTGCAAACGCGTCTGCCCAGTACAAGTCAAAGAGGTCTATGAGCAGAAAGGCGGAAAAATCGGCACCTCCCAATGCATGCTCTGCACCAGATGTGTAGAAATGTGCCCCTATGAGGACGCACTCAAAGTCAAATTAGGCAAAAAAACCCTGTTCAGGTCCAGAAACTGGCTTGAACCATCACAGAGTGAATGAGGAAACAACCATGAAAACCGAAAATCCACATAAATTCATGCCTGAAATGCCCAGAAAAGAAATGGATGACCTAAGAAACACCGTGAAAGCTGCTTCTCAAAAAATCATAGCGGACTACATTGAACGCATGAAAAAAGCTGATCCCCACCGCCCCGAATCCATGAAGTACTTTGACGAAATCTCCAACTTGTTTGGAAAACGCCAAGAAGAAATTCAGAAGGAAAAAGAGAAGGGCAAAAAAGTAATCGGCTACATGTGCCTATTCGCTCCAACCGAACTCATCGCCGCCGCCGACGCAATTCCAGTCAGAGTTAACTCCGGCTGGTATGATACCAGCAAACTTGGTGACCGTGTCGTCCCCGTTGAAGTCTGCCCAGTCATACGCTCCACCATCGGAGCCAAAATGATTGAACTCTCACCATTCATGGAGCAGAGTGACGCGTTAATCAGCGTTTTAACCTGCGACGGCATGACCAAACTCAGCGAAATATTAGGAGACCAAAAACAGGTTTGGGGCATGAACGTTCCCCGCGTTAAAGATTCAACCCAGAGCCTGCGGTTCTGGAGTGACGAAATAAAACATATGAAAACCCAAATCGAACAATTCACAGGCAACAAAATCGACCGTAAAAAACTAAAAGAAGCCATTGAAGTCAGCCACCGCGCCACCAAAGCTTTCCGCAGACTTCAAGAGCTGCGCAAGGGCAACCCAGTGATTATGGGCAGAGACGCGATGCTAGTCAACCAAGCCTACAGTTGGGATGACCGTGTGCGTTGGACTGAGAATGCTGAGAAACTCTGCGAGGAGTTGGAAAAACGTGTGGAACGCAAAGACTGGGTGGTTCCGCCTGACACCCCAAGGGTTATGGTAACGGGGACTCCGATGTTTTGGCCTGACAACTGGAAACTGCCCAGCCTCGTAGAAGAAGGCAGCCCGCAAGGCATCATAGTCGCTGACGAACAATGCAGCGGCGAACGCATCCTAAATGACCCCATAGGCGTCGACGAATGGTCGATGGATGACATGTTAAATGCTATGAGCGAACGCTACCTAATGGCATCCACCTGCCCCTGCTTCACAAGCAAAGACGGCAACGAAGACCGCATCAACTGGCTCCTAACCAAAGTCAAAGACTGGAACGTGCAAGGCGTAGTCTACTACGTCGTCAGAGGCTGCATGCTCTACGCCATGGAATACACCCGCGTGAAGCGAGCATTGGACAAAATTAATGTTCCAGTTTACTATTTGGATACGGAATACACAAGGGAAGATGTTGGGCAAATGAAAACTCGTGTAGAAGCTTTCCTTGAAATGTTAACTGCACGAGTAGACATCTAAAGGTGAAACATGCGTGATTACAATCGGAATGGACCTCGGCACTCAAAGAGTAAAAGTTGTTCTCCTAAAAGACGGCTCAGTCGTCGGCAGAGGACAGGCATTTAGCGGTTTTGACCCAACAAAAGCAGCAGAAGATGCAGTCGCCACAGCCCTCAAAGAAGCAAACCTGCAATTAACCGACGTTGCACATTTCGCCGCAACCGGCTCCGCCGTAGAAATGGCGCCCTACCAGAACAGCACAGTCAGCATGATGGGTGCAGATGCCAAGGCAGGAGTATTCCTCGTTCCAGGTGCAAGAACCATTATCGACGTCGGCGCAGAAGAAGCCCGTGCAGTCAGATGCGACGAACGTGGAATCATGATGGAATTCGTTGTCAACGAACGATGTGCGGCGGGCGCAGGGGCATTCATCGAAGCAATGGCACGCGCTCTTGAGGTTAAACTTGAAGATATGGGTCCGCTCTCCCTAAAAGCCGAACGCGCAAGCCCAATAAACGCATCATGCGTCATATTCGGCGAATCAGACGTTGTCTCGCTTATTCACCGTCAAGAATCTAAACCTGAAATTGCCCGCGCCGTTTTCGACGCGATGGCTGACCGGGTGTCTTCCATGATTCACCGGTTAGGCATTAACCCCGAAGTCGTGGTAGTTGGAGGCGTAGCCAAAGACGTCGGCTTCGTAGCATCTTTAAACCGCAAACTCGGTATTAACGTCGTAATTCCTGATTACCCTGACTACGCTGGAGCGCTCGGAGCAGCGCTTATTGCATCGACCAGAGTCAAGGGAGGCAAATAAAATGTGTGCAGTTAAAGAAGAGTTCTGGCGCTGGAACGAATACCACCGCATAATGCCAAACATCAAACCAACAAGCAAAGACATCATCACGGCAGGCGTCGACGTTGGCTCAGTCGGCTCAAAAGCAGCAATCATGGTTAACGGGCAAGCCTACGCGTGGGGTATCACCCGCACAGGAAGCAACAGCCCTGAGAGCGCCAAAAAAGCCCTAGACTTCGCCCTCAAAGATACCGGCTTATCCGTAGGCGACCTCAAATTCATCGTCGGCACAGGCTACGGGCGCGTCAACGTGCCCATGGCAAACAAAGCACTAACCGAAATCGCCTGCCACGCCAAAGGCGCCAACTACATCTGGGGCCCTACTGTACGCACAGTCCTCGACGTCGGCGGACAAGACATTAAAGCAATAAAAATCGACGAAACAGGCCGCGTCGTATCATTTTTGATGAACGACAAATGCGCCGCAGGCACAGGCAGAGGCATGGAAGTCTTTGCGGACTTGCTGCAAATCCCAATAGAGCAAATCGGCGACATCTCTCTCACAGTCAAACAAGAACCAGACCCAGTGAGCTGCACCTGTGTAGCATTCGCCAAAACCGAAGCCATGGGGTTGCTGCGCAAAGGCTGGACTAAAGAAAAAGTTTTGGCAGCCTACACAAGGGCTATGGCGGTACGCATGGCGAACCTTATCAACCGCGTTGGTTTAGAACCCGAACTCGTCGTCACCGGCGGACAAAGCAAAAACAAAGGCATAGTTACCCGCATCGAAACCATCCTAAACCTCAAATGCTTGCCTTCGCCCAATTGGCGGGAAGGCGGCTTAGACCCAATGGTTGCAGGCGCTTTAGGCGCAGCATTATTCGGTAAAGCGCTCTACGAGAAAGCACAGAGAAGCTAGGTGAACAAAAATAATTACACATCACGGCTACACAGACGGTTCAGGCGAATACTACCTAGTCATTGACTCTGATCAATGCAATGGCTGCGGCAAATGTATTCAAGTTTGCCCCCAGTCAGCGCTTGAGCTGGTAACAGAGTTTATTGACTTAGAGGACAAAACCGTTGCAGCCGTGAAAGATTTACACCGCAAAAAAATCCGCTACAGCTGCCAATCCTGCAAACCTGAAACCGGGAAAACCCCCTGTGTGACGACATGTCCAACACAGGCTATCCGCTGCGTCTGGAATCCGCGCTAACAATATTTCTTACTTATAAAAAGAAAAAAGAGGTACGGTTTTTTGTACCTAAGATGATTTTCGCCTTAGCAGAACTAAGACTGCTACCAGTACACCACAGATAACAAACACTACAATTATGATTATAGCCCACATGCTTAGGACTGAGTTGTCTGGTTCAGGGGTAGGCGTCGGCGTGGCTGTTGCTGGATGCGCAGTTGGGGCAGGGGTTGGTGTAGCTGTCGGTGCCGGGGTTGGGGTGGCGGTTGGCGCGACGTAAACTGCTACTGTAAAGTTGTAGTCGCTTGGGGCGCTTACGTTGTTAGTGCTGTTTTGCAGTCGGATGTTCCAGGAGTAGGTTCCATTTTGACTGAACTTGTAGTATATGGTGTTGTTTGTGTTGGCAGTGACGGCAGTTGTGTTGCTTGCTACCAAGGTTCCGTTAACAATCAGGGATGCTCCGAAGAATTTGTCAGTGCCGCTGATTGTAGGGTAATAGACGAAGCTGCAGTTGAAATCGTTACTTATTGTAGTGCCATTGTCGGGGGATTTGAGGGTTACCGCTATGAAGTTAGATGGGTATACTGAGAGGGTTAGGTTGCGGTCTTCGGGGGCAGTGACTGTGTGGGTGCTGTTCTGTAATCTGATGTTCCATGTGGCTGTCCCGTTTTCGGCGAATTTGTAGGATATAGTGTTATTTTGGTAGGCAGTTATGGCTGTTTGGTTAGAGGCAACAACGCTGCCGTTTACGACTAGCGATGCGCCATAGAACTTGTCAGTTCCGTTGATTGCTGGAATATATGTGAAGCTAACGTTGAAGTCGTCAGTGATTGTTGCGTTGTGTAGAGGGGTTGTTAGACTTACGGAAATGTTCTCGAAACTATCGCCACCAGATTGCAAAGGCGATATTTGGGCTGTCGCCTGTGACGCTTTTGTGGAATCTTGGCTGCTTACGAGGGGAACAAAGCAGATGCTTACCAGTAGTGTTAAGGCGATTATTGCTAAGTATGCTTCCTTGTTTGTCATAACCGCTAATTGACGTTAATTTATATTTATAACTTTTCCAAAATTAAAACGGGTTTATTATCGTAAATGAGGCACTATTCAGTTAGTGAATGCGTTTTTATGGGCTATTTGACGCATTTTCAGTATTTAGCTGCCTTGAGCGGCTTCTTTCCTCGCATTTTACCGCTTTTCAATGTTGTCAAGATAAAAAGCGGGCTACTTTTTGCTAGCTGTTTTTTTGTTGTACAGAATCAGCAATAAGTTATATAGATACTATTTGGTGATTCGCTACCATTATATATTGAGAAAGCCGTATTGGCTTTCAGATAAGTGGGGGTAGAATTATAAAATGGCGAAAAATCCGCAATCAAAAGACGATGCTCTTGAAGCTTTAGACTTCATTGTAAACGTTTTAAAAGAGCATGAACGAGACTTGGACAAGCTCATCAGCGAATTGGCCACAGTCACCGAACAGATGGGCGATACAGGCGAATTAGCTGGCAAAGTCGATAAGGTGGAAGAAAAAATTGGGGACTTACAAAAAGAAGTAGCGGCCTTGACTGGTTCAACAGTACCTGCGCCAAGACAGTCAGCAGGCACCTCTCAGCCAGCACCGGCTGCACCCGTGTTTGTTTCTGCAACGCCTTTAATTCCGATGGTTCTTAGCTGTAGGCAATGGGAAGACTTCCAAAAATTAGCAGCAGGAGCTCAAACAGTATCTTTTAACTACAAAGAAGATTCGAAAGTTTTCGAAGCCGACGCAGTCAAAGGCAACCAAATTATACGGTACAGCGGCGAATTGCCCAAGTTGTCGGCGGTTCTTAAAGCATTTTTGTCTAAGGAACTGGACGTTTCAGATCATTGCATCCTTGAAGGGTCTTTGACGCTGGGGCAATGACTTTTCTTTAGTACAAATCCATATTTCAAGGCTAGATTTTGTCTTCATAAACCATATAGGCTTTCTTGGCTATCTATTGCTTGTTAGTGATTGGAGAGACCGGTTAAGGTTGAAGGCTTAACTCCACTAGCCGAAGCAATCTTTTCCGTTTTCGAAGCCTTCTCCTTTCTCCTCGAACGACGGATGGCTATGGTGTTTACCAACACACTTAACCAATCTCCAACACTACACAAAAAACATGCTCTTGCCGCAAAAACATCATCTTTGCCCCTTTAGGTTGCGATGGATTCAATTCAGAAACTATAGAGGTATAGTATGACACTGTTCAATTTTCCAACCAATACACTACCCTCAGTGAGACTCTGCCGCCTGCACCGATTAACCATGGCACTAAAAGTTAGGTTTAACCAGCAAAACATCTTCCACGTAAGCCCGCAACGGCTCCGCAACACTCCATGCCTGAGCAATACAACCTCGCGGCTCATTTGGCGGGTCACAGTCATAGATTTCGCTAATATTGCCTAAACCGCCCTGATGAACTCCAACCGAAAACAATGGAATCACCAAGCCTTCAAGCGCCAAT
The DNA here is from genome assembly GCA_963716035.1 of uncultured archaeon. GTDB lineage: Archaea > Thermoproteota > Bathyarchaeia > Bathyarchaeales > Bathycorpusculaceae > Bathycorpusculum. Next base: position 1,788,506 of record OY970286.1, read on the forward strand.
TTACGTGCTTGGGCGCTGTAACTGTTTACTTTAAGGTACGCGGATAGGTATGGCCCCAATAGCCAAGGCCAAATCGTTCCGTTATGGTAGGCAGCGTCGCGGCTGCGGCGGTCTCCTAGGCATTTGCCGACAAATTTTGGGTCATCAAGCGAGAGTGTTCGCAAACCGTAGGGTGTTGATAGTTCTCTTCTGACGACGGCTACTACGCCGCGGCTTATGTCCGGCGGGGGCATGGTGTAGTCAAGTGAAATGGCGAAGATTTGGTTGGGGCGCATTGAGGGGTCAACGGTACCGTCGGGGTTAAGGGCGTCGTAGAGACAGTTGCGTTTTTGGTTCCAGAACTTTTGGTTGAAGCTGGCTTTGGTTTGAGCTGCTGACTCTGCGTATGTTTTACTCAAAGCTGGTTCTTGGAATTTTGCTGCAAACGTCTCCATCGTTTTCAGCGTATTGTACCATAATGCCTGTATTTCGACTGCTTTGCCTGCGCGGGGCGTTATCCCATCACCTTCCACCACGGCATCCATCCACGTCAAACGCGGACCATGCTTCAGCAAGCCATCTGTGTCTACGTGGATGCCAAACATTGTGCCCTTCTGTTGGTATTCAATGATGGATTGCAGGTTCTCCCATAACTCGCCTTTAACAAAGTCATAGTCGCCGGTATATTTCACATACTGCAAAACAGCGTTAACATACCATAGTGTACCATCAACAGTGTTGTAAACTGGAACCCCTGTTTTATCCGCGACAAAGTTCGGAATCATGCCATCTTTTAAATAACGCATAAAATTGCCTAGAATATCTCTGGCGATAGTGTAACGACCCGTCACCAGAAGTAGTCCCGGCAAGGCGATGAAAGTGTCTCTGCCCCATGGCTCAAACCAGTGGTATCCTGCAACAACCGATTTTTTCCCCTCGGCATTCTGCACCATGAACGAGTCAGCGGCAATAAGCACCCAATTAAGCCAGTCACTCATCGGCACAGTTGGGTGGGATTCGTAAAAGTTTGTGAGTAAATCGGATTTCTCGTCTAACTCCAAGCTAAGGCTGGTTTGTACTTCGCCTATGTTTGCGCCTACGGAGTCAGCTATGACTTTGGCTTCTTGGGCGTCTATGCTCGCAGCGCAGGTAACTGCGAAGGTTTTCTCTTCGTCTACTGGAATCTTGAGCGTGAAGTATCCGGGTTGGAAGCAGTCGTCAAGGTCCGCTTCACCGCGTGAGGATTCGTCGCGGTAGTGGATACGTTCCGACCAGTTTACTGATTTCGTGAATTCGCCCTCTGTTGTTTGCAGGTGAATGGCGGCTTCGGGACGCATAAACGATACTTTTGCTGTTCGGGTATTTGTTTCGATAGTAAAGTTGAGGGGGATTTGTCGGTGGTCAATTACGGTGTGGAAGTATCGGCATGTTAGCATGGGGTAAAGCCGAATTGTTGTCGACTGCGCTGTTCTGTTTTGGACTTGGTAGATGACAGCTGTGGCGTTTTTGTTTTTGGGCATAAACACCTTTTTCTTAACTGACACGCCGCCTGCATCGTAAGTATAAGTTGGGAACGGATCAAGCTGAAACTGCTGTAGCAACGTATAGCCTTTGGGGTAAATTGTGTCTCGGAACTCGGTGGCTCCCAACCGGATTACTTTGTTGCCGACTACGATGTCTTCGTCGAGTTTGCTTAAGCAGACAGTGCGGTCTCCCGGCGGATTAAGAGCTGCAACCAATAGCCCATGGTATTTGCGGGTGTTTAACATTGGAACGGTGGATGATGCGTAGCTGCCTAACCCGTTAGTTATCAGCCACTCCTGAGTCACAACTTTGTCGAACTGTGCAAGCGACTCTTTAGGCAGGGTTAGGGAGGGTAACTTCATCTATGGCATCAACTTGGCTACGTTTTTATCCCTTGGCACACAGAAATAGTTTGCGACGGGTGCACATTTTGTTCGGAACATTAACAGGTGCGGCTTGGCGAGCTGATATTCGGTGAGGGTTTCAGCGTAACCCATCCCCTTAGCAAAAACCAGCTCTGCTGAGTCGTAGACTTTAAGAAATTCTGGAGATACCTCTTTTTTCTGCAACCCTACTGCGTCAGCGCCTGTCGTTATGACTTCGTCAGCGAGTTTATCCATGTTGCAGATTTCCACGTCATCCAATGTGGCGTCGTTAATTACTGGCCCGCCTTTAACAACGTAGGTGACTTTTAACCCCATGTTTTTGAGTTGCTCAACCAATAACGTGTCAAAAACGATTTCGCCAGCGTTATCTGCCAAATACAGCACGCTTTGCGCTTTCTTGGCAAGTTCGTAGGCTTTGTCGATGTCATCTATAACTAGGTCTTTGGAGGCTTCACGCAGCACCGTAGCCAAATTGTTAAGGGTGAATTTGTGCCCGGGGATGTCGAACTCCATAATGTTACCCACAATAGCGCAGAGGCAGGCTTTCTTGAAACGTTCCTGCTGCGTGTATCCTGACTCCACGTATTTTCTGGCGTGGGGACGCATTTTTAGTGCCTTTTGGTTGGCGAGTTTCTTGTTGTAGGCATAGGGGTCGTTGTTGTCGGTGAGTTTTCTTATAATGCGATCTCGTTTTGTGCCGATTTCTGCAGCGTTGGAGGAAGGCTTAAACTCTTTGTTTAAGAGTTTAACGATTTCTGCGAGGCAACGGAACCGTAAGGCAGGGTTTGTTGTAGCTTGGTAGGTTTGAGTTTGTGCCCGACTTAGCAGGCAGGATTCACATTCAGGTTCAACTTTCAATCGGTGTCACTTGTGCAAGGTCGCGTCTGCAAACGAGCGCAGGACACTATATGGGTCTTTCGCCTTCACGATGCCGCTTGCTACAAGTACACCTTTGGTTCCCAACTCAAGCGCTTTGGAGACGTCTTCGGCTGTGCTGATGCCTGCACCGCACAGAATAACCATGTCTGGGTCAACTTTGTGTACCAAAGTGACAGTGTCGCAGATGATTTCTGGTTTGGCTTTGGAAACGCTGATGCCTGACCCGATGAGTTCTGGCGGCTCCATTGACGTGACATCGGGTTTCATGGCGGCGACTGCGGCGCTTACAGCGGGGTTATTGGCGCAGACGCAGCTGACTAAGCCTTTTTCGCGGCAAAGCGCTATTGTGGCTTCTATGTCGATAAGGCGAAGTTGCCTCTCTGAATGGTTTATGAGTGTGCCTACGGCGCCGGCTTCTTTGACGGCTTCAGTGAGAATATGTCCGGTGCTGCTGCCGGGCTTAATTGGGTCAATATGCTGAGCGAAAACTGGGATTTCGACTTCTGCAGCGATCTTTGCGAGATCCATTGGTTGTGGTGCGACCACGATGCATGCGCCTGTTTCTTTGGAGGCACGTTCCGCCTGTTTAGCAAGTTGAAGGGCACGTGCGCCTGTAGATTCAAGGTAGGTTTTAAAGTTCACAATGATAGTGGGAGTTTGCAGGTTCAAATGCGTAATCCTCGCTTAACTTAAACTGAAAACGGCTAATAATACTTTGCATCGGAAAATAAAAGAAGCTATGAGTAGCTGTTTTCTATCGGGCGGCGGGTTTTATTTTTTGGGCAGCTTTTTGGCTGCTTCTTCAGTTAACATGCCGATGAGTTGCCCCTCTTTAACCATCGCTGCTCGTTTAAAGCCCTTTTCACTCATGATTTTCATGGCGGTAACCATTGTTTCTTCAGGTTTTAAAACGATAAGCGGCGTATAAGCGAGGTTTTTAGCTAACGTTTTTGAAGGGTCACAGCGGGCTTGAATAACTTCCCTGAGTAAGTCTCGGTCGTTAATGACGCCAACAGGTCGGTGGTGCTCAACAAGCAAAACAGAGTTCACATTGTTCTGCATCATTTTATCAGCCGTCTCAACCAATGTTTCCGTCAACTCAACTTCTACAGCGGGCAGTTTGGTGCCGGCTTGGCTGCTGATTTCGGTGATGTCGATACCTCGTTTCCAGATGTCGCCAAGCATTTCGCTGACGCGTTCAATCTGGCTTGGGTCCGTGGAGTAAAAGGTGTCAGGTAAGTAAAAAGCAGATTCGCTTGTGCCTTCATCACTTAGCGGCGGCATTTTGAACATGAACAAATAACGGTTGTCCACAAGCATCATCGTCATGTAGCTGATGGGGACATGTTTTATTTCGAAGCTTTCAGCGAGTTTGCGTGCTGGCTCTAAATTGTCTAAGTCAATGGATGCCATGAGCCGCACGTTTAAGTCTTTTTTGAAGAACTGAGTTATCGGGTCGTTTTCGGCGAGGCGATTAATACTCTGCGAAGAGGTAATAACAACTACGTCCTCTTTGGCTGAGTCAAGAACCTTGGTAATTTTATTCCAAGCTTCTTCTGCGTCGCGAATAACAAGAGTTTCGGCGATGGGTACACCGCTTCGTAACTCGTCAATGCGTTTGGACGCATCCACTCCGCCCTGCCACATCTGAACAAAAAACGCTTTGAGCACCGAGATGAACATTTTATCGTTAATCCAAAGACCCTCATCTTCGAGGTTAAGCACGGAGGCTTCGTTCCCGAAGGGCGCGTAGAGTATGGCTTCTTCTTCGTCTTTGATTAGGAAACGGGGGAAAAACTTTGAGCTCATGGTGACATGGCGCACTTTCATGTTGAGTTTTTCTTCCTCTATGGTGCGGTCGAGGCGATCTACGATTTTTAAGTTCTCCGTGGATACCTCGGTTAAAACCTGAAATGCCACGTTTCGCTCCTGAGAAGGCGCAACAGTAGCGTCGAAAATGCCTGCAATATCCTCCTGAATCAACCCTAACGCTGTGGTTAACACTAGAACGCGCGATTTTGACTCTTCAATCATGTTAAGCATCTTTGAGTGAATTTTCTTTTTGCCTGTGATTATGGAGAATTTTGCGACGGGGTACTCTGATTCGGGGGCGCTTATGGCTCCCCAGGCTGTTAGCAGGTTCTGTTTTTGGTCGCTTAGGTTGCTGACTTCATTCTTTTTTGCAGTGATAAAATTGTCCACTAAAGCAGAGAAGGGGACAATGGTGAAACGTGTGGGCCTTTCTAGCGTGGCTTCTATGAACCCTTTTTCTTGGAGTTTCTTGAAGGTTCGGTATGCCTGCACGCGCTCCATTTTGAGGCGTTTGGCAACGAAGCTGGTGGATTGGACCCCGCTTTTGGCGAGGAACATGTAAACTTGAATTTCCCGTTTTGATAAGCCGAGAATTTGAAGGAATCTGGTTACGTCTTTTTCGCTCATTTGTTTTCCGCCGTAAAAACCGCTCTTCTCATTAAAAATAATGAAGTGGGGGTTAATAAATTGTATCTTTTTAGACACTACAATACACAATAGTCGCACCAATCGGTTGAAACATAAAACCGAGTTTGAACGTCAAAACCTGAAGCGCCTACATGAGAGTTTTCTGTTTAACCCTGTACTCCGCTTTAACCCTCCGAGCAGGTTCCCAACTTTTACGGACACAACTCGGGTAATCTCCAAACTCATCAAGTAGCCTCCTAAGAAAAACCACCGTTTTGTCATCTGCAAGGTATCCGGTGCCGAAGTCACCAAAACGCATTTTTAGAACTTCAATTTCACGGTCTCGTTCAACCTTAGCAATAATTGAGGCTGCAGAAACCACAGGGTACGTCCTGTCTGCTTTGTGCTTGGAAACTATTTGCGTTTCAAAGCTGAGGCATTCTTGTATATGTATTCCGAAGCGGTCTTCCACTACGTCGGCTGCGTCAACGTAGGCTTCGTCGGGTTTTAGCTCTTCAAGCACTTTAGCCATGGTTTGGGCTTCGAGCCGGTTTAGTTTGAAGAGGGCTTTTTTGCATCGGACGGCTTTGTCGATGAGGTAGGGGAGCACTTTTATGGTGTGGTAACTGTGGGTTATTTTGAGGATTTCGGGGTAGAGTGCTTCGCGTTTTTTGGGGGTGAGCAGTTTGGAGTCTTTGACGCCTAACTCCATGAGCATCTGGAGGTTTTCTGTTTGCACTGCGACGCCTGCCACGACTAATGGTCCGATTACGCAGCCGCGGCCTGCCTCGTCAACTCCAGCAATTAACATGCCCGTTTTTCCTTCTTTAGCTATTTGGGTTTGTTTGCTTAGCTATATTGCTTTCCAAAAACCTGTGCTTTGCCGCAAAGATTTGGTTTGTTTGAAGACGGGCTTTTACTTGAAGAAGACGTAATTTGCTACGGTGATTAGGATTTCAAATCTTAATCCGCATTTTTAAAGTTTAATTAGTTCCCAGTATAGAAACAATGGAAAGAGAGGGCACACAAGCTTGAATGTTAATAGCCAAATCTTTAAAGACACATTGGCTGGTTGGCAAGATGCTTATAAGTCACCTAACTTTGTGCCCGTAGCTTTGAAATTCACTTTACTCTTAGTCATACCTTTAGGGGCTTTTTTCCAGGATTTTGTGGCGGTATTCAACTTAGCCCTCTCAGACTCCGAAGCTCAATATGTTCTTTTAGTGCCTCTTGTAGTGGCATATTTCCTCTACCGCCGCAGACGCGCCCTCCTGCTATCTAAGCCTGACAATAAATTCCACGACTTTCTAGGCATAGCCTTCTGCTTAACAGCGCTTATGGTGTACGTTTTAGGTTCCTATACCTTCTACTCTTTACAGCTTCACCTTCTGGCGCTGCCAGTCTTCATCGCAGGCGTAACCCTGCTGCTTTTCGGCTCAGATACTCTGAGACTGCTAATTTTCCCAATAGCTTTAACCGCTTTTCTAAGTCCTTTCCCATTGTTCTTTATGGATGCCTTCGGCGGCGCCCTAATGAACTCTGACGGCGCTTTTGCAGGCGCAATCCTTAGTCCCTTTATGCCTATCGATATCGTGTACCAGCCCATCGTCATTTTAACAACAACCACCATGACTGGCAGCACCATACAGTTCTCCCTTTCCGCTGCGTGCTCAGGCATATACTCCCTTACAGCGTTTTTGTTCTGCGCCGTAGTCTTCGGCTACCTAGCATCAGGCAGTATTGTTAAAAAAATCCTCTATGGCGTCCTTGCAATCGCCGCAGCCTACTTACTAAACGTTTTCAGAATCGTAGTAACCGTTGTGTTGGGTCGCTTCTTCGGCTTAGGCATAGCAGTAGAGTTTTTCCACGCTGTAGGCGGAACCGTTTTAGCTTTTGTCGGCACCCTGGCTCTGCTCTATTTAGGCAGCAAACTACTCAAGTTATCCTTCACAGCCAAAAAAACACCAAGCTGCACTGCTTGTATCTCTGCAGCTACCGAAGTCTGCGGTAAATGCGGCAAAATTCTCCAGTGGGCCAAAGCAAAGCTAAACTGGAAACGCTTAGCTATCTTGCTGATTTTCCTTGTTGTCTGCGCAGACCTAGTTGTTCAGGCTTCCGCTGTTAACTATAATATTATCAGTAGCGGTGAAGAAGCAGCTATTGACTTCAACCCCGACACCGGAGCGATAGGTGCTTTCAGTAACCAAACGGGGTGGAACGCTGTTTACATGGGACGTGAAGTTCAGGCGGAGGGGCAACTGGGGTTGATTTACGTAGGCGACTATTTCCTTTCAAAAACAAACGGCTCAGACACAGACCGCATTTACGCTATTTTCGAAGTATCTGATCTTCAATCAAAATTCCACACTTGGGAAGGCTGCTTAAACTACCAGTCTTACCCTATTGAAATCCAGAAAATCAATTACGTAACCCTCTACGACAAAGACACAAACATCGTTAACGGTGAACAAATCCTTGCTAACGCTCCCACCCTTAATCAGGCTATCAACCTTGTTTACTGGTTTGACTCCCTTAAGCTGCGAGTTAACGGTACGGTGACGGATTACTCTGTCAAAATTACTTTGATAAAATATGTGCCAAACGTTAACGGCAAAGTCGATACTGTCGGCTCAGGCTATGCACAAAGTCAACTGCTGGCGCTAAGCGAAGCGTTAGAGAACATTTGGAGCCAATACAAGCAGGGCAACAGCACCTTCGTGGTGGACCTCTACAAGAATGGCACCGCGTTTGTGGCGGTTACGGTTGCAATTTTGGCTGCGGCTTTGGTGGCAGTTTTCGGTAAACGGTTCGTCATGATGCTTTCGGCGAAAAAGAAGCTCTCGGCGTTATCTGTGGGTGACCGGGCATTTGTTAACCAGCTGAAAAAGCAGCCGTTTGAGCAGTTGCCACAGGACGCCCCGGATAAGATTGTAGCGTTAAGCCAGAAGCAAATTATTCACCAAAAAATAGTTGCCTACGGCTCTGACCTCTACTATGTTTGGGTTCCCTACTAAAGATGGATAGCTAATCAAAAAAGTAGGCAACAGTTCCCTTATCTTTGCCCCATGTAGAAAAACGCTTGACAAATAAAAGGCTTAGAAAAACCGCTACCCACACATAAAGAACGGGCCGCAAACCACTCTTCTGGTGTAATATGCTGATACAACCCGCCACAACCACCTTGCAACGCTTACCATTGCAGAAGCCAAAACAGAACGTTCTGTACGTAGCCTTAGGAGATGATGTAGTAGGCAGTAACCTCTTCTTCAACCTGCTAAAAAACAGAGTTTCAGTAAATGTTATAATCAGCCATTTACATGCTTCCTTAAAGGATTGATTAGAAATGAGCATGGAACCTACTGGAGAAAGAGACTCAGACGCTTACAGCAAAAAAATGAGCGAAGCAAAAGACGAGTTAGGCCAACTTCAAGCAGAACTTAACAATGTACTTGTAAAATTGTGTCTACGTGCACTTCGCGTTTTTCAATCAACAAGACCCGAGCCACTTAGACCCGGCGAAATCGCGCTAATCGTAAACAACGAGCTTGTAAAAGGTGTTTTATACGATTTGAATCTCCAGCCCAGCATTGACGCCATAGCAAAAGCCGCCAAGGAAGCTTGGGCAAAAGAGACCGCTAAGCAGTAAACCTGCTAGCAAACATTTTATTTTTTTAAATTTAATTTAACTAAAAGAATTTTTTATCGGAAAATTAAAAAATAAAGATTTAAGCCGAAATTATTTTCGGCGAGCGTATTCCATGATTGGGATCAGTTTGGGGTCTGCTTGGACGATTTGCATTGCATCGACTAAACCGACGAGTGCGCCGTTTTTGTCGACTGCTGGCAGGTGTTTTATGTTCCAGTGCTTCATCAGTTCAGCTGCTTCTTTGAGAGTTGCGCCCTGGTCGATTACGACGAGTGGGTTAGTGTAGACCATTCTTGCGATGATGGTTCTGATGGGAACTTCAGCTTCCATTGCGCGAACAACTAAGTCTCTTGTTGTGATGATGCCGGTTGGTTTGCCGCTTTGGATAACGAAGACTGCGTCTTTGTCGTATTTAGTCATGAGAGCAATTACGTCTTTTAGGACGGTGTTGTTTTCTACTGTTTTAACGTCTTTTTGCATGATGTCTTTTACTGTGCAATTGCTTGCCATTTATTTTTTCACCTAATTGCTATCAAGGAAGCATTAGTTGTTTATCAATTTTACGATTATTTACGCCACAGCGGACTGCAACCCTTAAAGGTGCGAATTTTCCCTCCTCTATATAGGAGGGCACAAATTGGAAGAAAACAAAACAGAACGCTTCTCCACCTGCCTAAACGAGGCAAAAAACTACAGTGAAGTATGGAAAATCGTGCAGGAAACGGCCCAGTACGCCTTGGGCAAACGCAGAAACTGCATGATGCTTTTCCTCGACGACTTACCCTTACAACTGGGTGCATACTACCCTGTCGGGACAAACAACATCGTGCTTAACCGCGCCCTTGTCGACGTCGTCGAAAACCATGTAGCCGACAAACCCACAGTCAACGCCCTAGTCTACAACCTGTTGCTCCACGAATATCTGCATGCTTTAGGTGAAATGTCCGAAGTTGGCGTACGCCGCGAAGTCGTGGAAGTAGCAAAGAAAAGTTTCGGCGAAACCCACATCGCCACAGTTCTGGCGAAAAAGTCTCCATGGATGTTGCTGAAGGATTTGCCGCTGGCACAGGGGTTTGCGCCTAAACGGGTTATGGAGATTGTGCGGGACTTCGAGAAAACAGGCAGATACATCGTTTAATTTACCTTTACAGTTAAGGGCTGGAGACACCCCAAAGCAGCCCCAACAAAAAAGCATCTGAAATCCACATCCCAAAAACTGCACAAGCTCCTTCAAAGGTTTTGACCCAAAGCATTATATCAAAAGCGCACCTTCAAACTCGAAAGTGAAACATCATGAGCCAAACTGAAGCAGAAAAATTCAGTTTCCTTTCCAAACTAGCCCTTGAAAAGGGCGCAGTAGAAGCAAAAATTATCCCAACTAGCCTAATCGCCGTTGAAGACCGTGTGGTGCTCAAATGCAAGGTAGGCTGCAACCACTACGGCAAAACCCTCGCCTGCCCACCATACACCCCTACCGCCGAGCAATTTCGAAAAATCGTGGGCGAATACAGCTTTGCAATGTTCATGAAGTTCACCACCAACGCCGTTGCCGAGCCGGAAGTTTACAAGTACCTCATGACCTACGAATCCGACCCAACAGTGCCTAAAGAGTTCAAAGAGAAAGCGGCTAAATTCTGGCAGGACTGGAAGGACTCCAAACGCAGCATGCTACAAAGCGTGGTCGATTTGGAGAAGGCTGCGATGAGGCATGGCTACAGTTTGGCAGTTTCGTTTATTTCTGGTCACTGCCAACTCTGTGATAAATGCGATATAGAGAGCAAGATTTGTCGCCACCCAGAACTGGCACGCATGTCAGAGGACGCAATCGGAGTGAACGTAAAGAAAACAGCTGCCAACGCAGGCATTGAATACACGTTTCCGTTCACTAAAAACGCAGATTCGTTTGCGCTTCTCTTGATTGATTAAGCCTTTTTGGCTTAACCCCCGTTACTTTGCACTTTGTTGGGTAAGGCATAAAAGAGCCGTAGCAGAAAAACAGTTTATGCAGCTTTTACTTGACGAAATGTATGCAGGCTTAAAGGAGTACTTTGAAACTTTAGGCTACCAAGTCACTACTGCTCAGGAAGCTGGGTTAAAATCTGCGAAAGATCGTGAAGTGGTTGAGTATGCAGGCAAACATAACTTAATTTTGGTGACTGAAGACCCGAAGCCTGCTGAACTTGCCGAGCTTTTAGGTGTGAAATGCATTTTCATATCTAACCTTGCCATTGCGCAGTTGGTTCACCAAAAAATCAAAGCTGCATGGGGCAAACTTTAGACGCTAATGTGACGCAGATACTTATTCCACAGGTATGCTGCGGCGTAGCCTGCTGTTAAGCCTGTAGCGGGACCCATGAAAAGCACCAACGCATCCAACATAGGGCTTCTTTGGATAAAGAGGCTGAAATAGCTGAGGCCTTGGGCAGTGAAGAATTCTGGGAAAACAGCAAACGCCGAGTAACTGGACGCAGCGATTAACAGGGTGCTGACTGCCATGGCGACCATTAGGCGGTTGCGGTTAACGCCCTGCGGGGACCCTTGGATTTTGAACAGGTAAAGGCATGCATCAACGTAAACTCCATAGAGGAACGCGAATATGAAGGTGAAAAGCCCCAGTGCGGGACTTGCAAGTGCGGTCATTAAGCCGCCAACTGCACCGACATACATGGCGCCGACTTTACGAATAAACAGAGAACTAATAGCCAGCAATACGGCCTGCACGACCATCATGAGGTAGTTAAGCGGAGGGGGCAGAAACATGTTGGCGACAAAAATGATTGCGCCAAATAACGCGATTATGAACAGTTTCTGAATCCTATGCATCCCTGTACCCCAAACAGCAATAGACATGCCAAACTCTTTTATTAAACCTTAATCCCGAAGGGCTGGCGAAACAAAAATAAATAATCAAGCGCATAGATGTGGCGGTGCCAAAGTTTGAACTGCGAAAAATGCGGAATTAACCTCTCTGACTCAGAAGTTAACGTTTACCAAGGCAAAACCCTCTGCGAAGACTGCATGTTTGACTTGATGAATCCACCTAAAACATGTGACCCCACCGCCGTACGCTCTACACTTACTATCCGCAAAGAGTTGGGACAGCAGGGCACTGAAGGCTTAAACGAGTTGCAAAAAAAAGTCTATGCTTTAGTGGAAGCTGAAGGCCGAATAAGCCGCGAGGATGTGCTTAAATCTTTGGGAATGTCAATGACGGATTTGGAGCGCGAGTTTGCTGTGTTGAGGCACTGTGAGTTGCTTCGCGGTTTCAAAGAGGATGGCGTTATTTACTTCACAAAATTCTAACTCGCCTTTTTTGTTTTTCGTTTAATCGGTTTCTCCTCTGGCTTTTTAACGGAAAGTTATAAATCTCCAAGATGAGATAGTAACTTCGAATACAGTATTTGACGTATTAATGTAAATTGGAGACAGGGAAGTTGAGCACTCACGCAGAAGACCTAAAATTGCGTTTAATGACCATAGAACTGCTACGCACCGCAAAATACAAACGCAACATAACCTACCGCGAATTAGCCTCCAAAACAGGCTTACCCGTCACGGTACTTAGCCGCTACGCCAAAGGCCACGTCCTGCCCAACACCACCCGCGCAAAACAACTCTGGCGCGTCCTAACAAAACTCGTCGGCTTAGAAGCTGAACTACGCAGTCGCATCAAATTCGACGACCTTGGCTACTTCGACAACACCGAAATCGTCGGAGACTACAACATTCTCCAACAAGCCGCCAACCACGCACTCGCCAACTTTGCGGGTAAACGTGTCACAAAAATCTTAACAGCCGCAACCGACGGCATCCCCCTTGCAACCATGGTTGCCAACGCGTTAGGCGTCAACCTCATCGTAGCAAAACGCAACAAGGAAGTCGGCGTCAGAGCCTTCCTCGAAGAAACCTACATTCTAGGACGCGACAGCGGCGTAACCGTTACACTGTATATCCCTAAAGAATCCGTCAAAAAACGGGACAGTGTCCTAATTGTGGATGACATGATTAAGAGCGGCGAAACTCAGGAAGCATTGGTTAACCTTGTCAAAAAATCAAAAGCTGAGGTCTCAGGCATATTCTCACTCATAGCTGTGGGCGAAGAGTGGAAGAAACGCCTAAAATCTGGCGAAGACAGCCCTGTCGAAGTTGTCACTCACCTTAAATCCCCTTTTGACACTTCAAGCTAAAGAGCCAGATAGTTTTTATTTTCCTTTCTACATTTTTAGGTTATGAAGCTTTTAGTTGTATTCGCTATTGTTCTTTTGTTTGCACCGGTTTTTTTAGTTGCCGCTCAAACTGGGCAAGACACTGCGAACTTGGAGATTTCAAGCACCACATGGAATAAGTCAACCTTAAAAATTCTCATAGTCGAATCGCCAAACGAAGGTTGGTGGAACCCAGAATTCGTGAACGCCACCATAGATGCGATAGATAACTGGAAGGTCGCTATTGCCTTTTTTTCAGATAAGTACCCCGATTACGCTTACCTCTCAGGATTGAATTTTAATTTCGACGTTTCAGAGCAAACCCAGCCCGGGTATGATGTTTACGTTGATTTTGCGCAGACAATCCCCCAGCAAGATCAACTTGTGCTGGGATTAACCACGACTTACCCGACCGCAGCAAACAACATTGACCACTGTACCATCGCGTTAGCAACAACATCACGGACACTGTCGTTTAACACTAACGGAATGATGAAGGTTGCAACACACGAGTTTGGACATGTACTTGGCTTGGGGCACAGCAACAGCTCTGCTGATTTAATGTACCCGGCAAATGACTTGATTTTTTCTAACTATGAAATATCAAGTTTAGATTTTTATGGCGTCGCTGTCCTTTTTAACTGGCTAAATTCAGGTTCTCCAACAAATCCCCAAACTGGAACCGCAATTACCCTACCATCCGCTATGACGTATGATTATGCTCCGCCAGCCAACAATTCTTTGACTCCACAAAGCGATGTACTTAATTTCTTTGAGGCAGCGGCATCTTTTGCAGAACAAAATATTGTTGGGCTCCTAGTTCTTGTTGCAGTTATTTGTTTCCTGTTTGCTTTATCGATAATTTTGAGGTCGAGACGGTCAAGTAAAGAGGTTTAGTGTCTGTTGCTCCAAAATCTTTAACATCCGCTCGTCACAACCTAACTTCAATAAAGAGGATAAACCGATGCGGATGATTAAGTGGCAAAACGGCACTGTAATAACCCCCGATCAAACTAAGCTTCCACTCCAAGAGATCACCTTAGAAATCAAATCCGTTGAGCAGATGGCTGAAGCCATTAAAATGCTTCGAGTCCGAGGCGCTCCACTTTTGGGAGCAGCAGCTGGGTTCGGTGTTGCTATAGCAGCCTATAATTCTAAAGCCAAAACCCCTGCTCAGTTCCTAACTGAAATTGAAGCAGCAGGCACCTTAATCAAACGTCAAAGACCTACAGCAGTTAACTTGTTTTGGGGGGTCGACCGCGTTCTGTCGAGAGCTAAATCCACAAAAGGCACTGTTGATGACCTGAAAGCTGTGGTGGTTGAGGAGGCTCAGAAAATCGCTGACGAAGACGCCGCTAACAACCATGCCATGGGCAAAAACGGAGCTGTGCTGATCAAAGATGGCGATAACATTCTGACTCATTGTAATGCTGGTGAGTTGTGTGCGGTTGAATATGGTACTGCGTTGGGCGTTGTTCGGGCAGCTTGGGAGGAAGGTAAGAAAATCAGGGTAATCGCCGACGAAACCAGACCGTTGCTTCAGGGTGCACGTTTAACCGCTTATGAGCTTAAACGCGACGGTATCCCAGTCACGTTAATCACTGATAACATGGCGGCTTACGTTATGAGCAAAGGTTTAGTTGACAAAGTTATCGTGGGCGCTGACCGCATCGTGCAGGATGCAGTGTTTAACAAAATCGGCACTTACGGTGTGGCCGTTTTGGCTCATGAACATGGCATTCCATTCTATGTTGCTGCACCCAAATCCACTTTTGATTTGAGCCGCAAAGCAGCGGATGTGGAAATTGAGGAACGCAAGCCTGAGGAAGTCACACATATTGGCTGCCAGCAAACTGCTCCTGACGGTGTTGCAGTTTACAATCCTGCTTTTGATGCTACGCCGCTGAAGTATGTTTCGGCTATCATTCGCGAAGACAGGATTATTCATAGCAGCGACTTCGGTCAGTTCAGAAAGGGAAAAATATAGCTTAAAGAAGGGAGGTACGGGATTTATGACTGAACTAAAAAAAGCGCCGGTGGAATTTCGAACCAGCGGCACCTTAACCGACAAAGGCATAGTGGTTTCAGATCAAAGCAGCATCGACCAACTTAGCAGCCGCGGATATGGCACTTTGGAGGCCAAAGTGTTCATGTTAACTTTTTTTGAGTCGCTTTACCTTCAGGATAAAGAAATGCTGGAAGTTAAAACCAAAGAGGGCGCAACGCTTGATTTTCAGGCTTTACTTCACTGTTATGAATCTAAAGACGAAAACGCTTGGGCAAACTACCTTGTTTACCGTGATCTGCGAACTCGTGGTTACGTGGTGCGGGAAGGGTTTGGTGAAAACATTGACTTCCGCATTTATGAACGAGGGGCATACGGCAAAGACACCGCGCCTTACCTGATTTTAGGTACGCAAGAAGGTAAACCTCTACCTATTAATGATTTGGCGGCTGCGCTACAGAAGTGCCAGTGTCAAAAGAAAGAGTTGATTTTGGCTGTTATGAACCGTCGGGGCGAAATCGTGTATTATTCTGTGGGCGAGTTGCATTTTCCCGTGTCTTAACAGTTTTTGTGTTCTGCCTTCTGGCGAGGTGTGGTAAGGGTGTTTTCCTTCCACATGGTGGTTGGAACCACCGATTCGGGGTGAGGCGCCATTTTGGGCATCCATAAATAACCCGCAGGTCCTGCCGACAGAGTTTTTGTTTTCTAGTAGTAGAAGAAGAGGGTTGCTGCCTACTACAGCATCTTCCAAGGCTCAAAGCAGAAGGTTCTGTTTTGGCGTCTGTAAACTGCTCAGGTTGCTTGCTGGTTGAGGTTGGTTGTACAGGCTTTCTGGAAAAATGAAGGATTTTAGTTCTGGTTTGTCTGGATTTTCCTGTGGGTGTAGCAAACTCTAAGGCGCTATATGGTTGCAACTGAATGCGATTGCTTTTTGGGTGTGCTTTTGCTTTTGCCCTTGCTTTGGTGTGGCAAAACGATTTCATACCGCACGCAAACATGATTCTATGTTGAGATAGGGCGTGGTGTGGGCCTCAATAAGCGGGGGCTATAAAATCAGCTGCGACTGCCTACTGAGGTTGAGGTTTTAAAGAAAACGAATACGTTAAAAATTTAGGAGATGTGCTCTTTTGGTTTGCCCAACTTTTTGTTCACGCAAGCAGCAATGAAGCCTGCGTATTCAGGTTCGGGTCTGCCGGGGCGGCTCTTAAATTCGCCATGGAACTGCGTCGCGAAATAGAAGTATTTGTCTGGCAGCTCAAGGGTTTCCATTCTTCTGCCGTCGCTTGATTTGCCCGTGAAACACAGCCCCGCCCGTTTAAGAGCCTCAATGTAGTCAAGGTTTACTTCGAAACGGTGGCGGTGGCGCTCGCAGATTTCGGTTTCTCCATAGAGTTTATGGGCTAAAGTTCCTTTCTGGAGCACGATTTTGTGTGCGCCAAGTCGCATGGTCGCGCCTTTGATTTCGATGCCGCGTTGCTCTGGCATAAGGTCAATGACTGGGTATGGTGTGTCGGGGTTGATTTCGCTGCTGTTGGCATCAGTTAAGCCTGCGACGTTGCGTGCGAATTCTATAACTGCCAACTGGAAGCCGTAGCAAATGCCCAAGAAAGGTATGTCGTTTTCTCTGGCGAATTTTGCAGCTGCGATTTTGCCTTCTGTTCCGCGGGGTCCGAAGCCGTAGGGAACAAAGACGCCGTCGTAGGTGGCGAGTTCCTGTAGACATTGGGGTTCGCGTTCGAATTTTTCGGCTTCAAGGTAGCTTATGCAGACTTTGGTTTTACAGGCTGCGCCGCCGTGGCGTAGGGCTTCGGTCATGCTGACGTAGCTGTCGGATAAGCCAGCGTATTTGCCGACCAGTGCAATGCGGACTTCGTGTTCGGGGTGAATCATGCCGTCGACAAAAGTTTGCCACTTGCTGAAGTCTTTGCCGTCGCATTTTAATCCGAGGCGTTGGCAGATGAAGTCACCCATGCCCTGCTTGTCAAGTATTAATGGGACTTGGTAGACGGTTTCAGCGTTGTAGCTGCAGAAAACCGCTGTTTCGGGAATGGTGCCGAACAATGCTATTTTTCTTAGTGACTCTGCATCAATCATTTGTGGGCTTCTTGCCACGATGGTGTCGGGTTGAATACCGATGCGCCTTAATTCGTTTACGCTGTGCTGCAGAGGTTTAGTTTTCATTTCGCCTGTAACATCAAGGATGGGAACTAACGCAACGTGGACGTATAGGGTGTTTTCGTAGCCTTCCTCCACACGCATCTGGCGAATAGCCTCCAAAAACGGTAAGCCTTCAATGTCACCGACTGTGCCGCCGACTTCGGTTAGGACGATGTCTGCGTTTACTGCTTTGCCGGCGTTTCTAATACGGTTTTTAATTTCGTTAGTAATATGGGGCACGATTTGGACGCATCTGCCCAAGAAGTCTCCGTGGCGTTCTTTTTCGATTACGCTGCGGTAGATGGTGCCGGTGGTTAAGTTGTTATCTTGTTTAAGGCTGAGGTCTAGGAAGCGTTCGTACCAGCCTAAGTCAAGGTCAGTTTCGCCCCCGTCGTCGGTGACGAATACTTCGCCGTGCATGTAGGGGTTCATTGTGCCCGCGTCAATGTTGACGTATGGGTCGATTTTTACTACTGTGGGTTTTAAGTCTCTTGCCTGGAGCATTTTGCCGATGGAGGAGGTTAAAATTCCCTTGCCGACGGAACTTAACACGCCGCCCGTAACGAAAATGTACTTAACCATTAGTTTCCCCGCAATAGCTTACACCTTTCATGTTAAATCAATTTAACTCTTTTGTGTGTGGAGCTGAAAAAACGTGCAAGTAACTATGAATGTGAAGAAGAAGTTGATTAGTTTATGGTCTTGTCTGACTGTATCTGCGGTTTCTTCTCAAACCCAAAGTAAGCACCCAGACACCGACCAAAATGAGAATTAGCGGCCAAATGTAGTTCCAGAAGTCAAACCCCGTGAAGGCAGCGGCGCCGATTAAGATGATGAACAAACCAGCTATGAGTAATCCGATGCCTGCTCCGCCGTAGTGGTGGTCGTGGTATCTGTCTTCGTAGTGGCGGTGGCGACGGTGTTCGTAGTAGTTGTAGGGTTGGTTTTGGTTTTCGACGGTTAAGGGTGCTCCGCAGTTTGAGCAGGTTGCGGCGGTGTCAGAGTTGAGGGTTCCACAGCGGGTACAATAAACCATTGTTTTTTCTCCTAAACTTTTAACAACATGATTGTGCTGATAAGACTTTTGGTGCGAAAACCGCCCTAAAACAGTGGATTTCGTGCATAACAACTATAAATAACTGATGCAATAGCATTTGTGGAGACTCAAAACTTGCCTCAAGCCTATGTGTTAATCAACGTGGAATCAGGCGCAGAAGAAGAAGTAGTTAACCAACTCAAAACCATCGGAGGCGTCGCCGAAGCCTACTACTCTTACGGCGTCTACGATATAATCTCAAAAGTCAAAGCTGACTCCATGGAGAACCTTAAAGAAATGGTTACCCGCCGCATAAGGACCCTCAACCGAGTCCGATCCACTTTAACGCTTATCATGATGGAAGAATAACACAAAAGAGTCTTCCAACCCATTTTGTGTTTTTGCGTCACTTTTATTAGCGTAGCCGCCCAACAACTTGATATGAAACCTCACCTTGTACTGGCGGCAACCGTACTCCTTCTCGCAATATGTCTAGTTCCCTTAGCCTCTGCCGAAATAGCGATTGGCGTGAAAGGCGGTGACTGGATGGAATACCTAGTCTCCTACTCCGGCGCCCCAGAATCGGAGCACGACTTAACTTGGGCACGCATGGTAATACAAAGCGTTCAAAACCCAGAAATCTCTGTAAAAATCATTTCACAATTCGCAGACAACACCTCATACACCAACAACGCCACCCTGAACCTCCAAACAGGACACTTAATCGACACATTCGTTATTCCAGCCAACCTAAACGTGGGCGACACGTTCAAAGACGAAAATTACGGCACCGTAACCATAGATTCCTCAGAAACCCGTACATACGCCGGAGCCCAACGCACCGTGATCATTTCCACAATCTCAAACAACACTTACGTGTGGGACCAAAAAACCGGCGTCAACCTAGAAGGCAACACTGAAACTGCAGACTACAAAATCCACACAATTGTATCTGCAACCAATTTATGGGAACCTCAGCCTACACCTCCCCCGCAGAGCTTAGATTTTGTTTCCATAGTGCTTGTTGTGGCGTTCGCAGCCATCGTGCTTGTTGCAGCGTTGATATATACTTCGCGTTATATGCGGCGCAAAGCTTGTCAAGCACGCAACGCCACCGCTTAATCTTTATTGGTTAGCCTTAAATGGGCAGCCATGCAAGGTGTATGCAGGCAAACCACATGGAGTCCAACAAGAAACCCCGACGTCCAAACGCTATTTTAATAGTTTTAATCGCGGGGCTAGTGGCGTTTATTTTGTATCTAGCGTTTTTCGTTGACCTCGCACAGGTAGCCGCAACCCTGGCGCAGACTAATTTCGCAATTTACTGGATTGCCTTCGTTTCCTATGTGTTCTATGTGCTTTGTTCGTCGATTGTTTGGCGTAGCCTTTTGGGTACGCTTCAAGTGAAGATTTCACAGCGCAAATCTTTTCTCTACACGTGGGTCGGCTTATTCTTCGACGCCACCGTACCACAGTTGGGATGGTCAGCGGAAGTCTCCAAAACATATCTGCTCTCAAAAGACCAAAACGCCTCATCCGGACGCATAGGCGCCTCAGTGGTTGGACAAAAACTTTTCACCATGACCATAACCATCGCTGCCTTAAGTGCGGGTCTAGGGCTTTTGCTGTTCCGCTACTCTTTTCCACTTGTCGAAGCACTGCTTGTCGGGCTGGTTTTGGCGTTTTCAATTTTAACCTTAGGTTTAGTGTACTATGTGAGTTTTAATCCTCAAGCTACCAAAACCCTGCTAAGATGGACTGTTAAATTAATCTGTTTTTTCCGCAAAAACTGGAACCCCGAGGGCTTCACTGCGAAAGCAGAAGAGCTATTGGGTAGCTTCCATGAGAGCATAAGCCAACTCCGCAGGCAGCCGAAGGCTTTGGTTAAGCCCCTGTTTTTTGCGGTTGTCGGCTTTGTGTTTGAGGTTTCAGTTATGTTTGTTGCTTTTGCAGCCCTTGGCAAACCAGTGCCCATAGACGTTGTTCTAATAGTTTTCACTTTAACGGGGACGTTGCAGACTGTTGGCGTGGCATTTTTCGGTTTCCCAGAGTTAATTATGGCCGTTATGCTGACGGCACTAAACATTAATGGGGCGGTGGCGGTTTCTGTGGCGCTGCTCACCCGAGTGGTTAATTTGTGGTTCCGCCTCGTGGTTTCCTATGTGGCGCTTCAGTGGGCGGGCGTAAAAATCATGCATCAAACCCGAGGATCCTCCTAAACACCCACGCTGCAAATGCCTCAGCGCTTAAACAGTTGTCTTAGCGGCAAATCGTTTTAGGATAGGTTGATGGGAAAGATTTTAATGCAAACCTTCCTTCTTGTTAGTCGAGGATGGATATGCCTACAGCGTTTGTGTTGATAAATACCGAGATAGGCTCTGAATCAGATGTTTTAAAGGAGCTCAAAAAGGTTGAAGGCGTCGAAGAGTCTTCAGCGGTTTACGGCGTCTACGACATTGTGGCACGCGTGAAAGCTGACACGATGGATAAACTCAAAGAAATAGTAACTTGGCGCATCAGAAGATTAGATAAAGTCCGCTCGACACTCACCATGATTGTCGTTGAGGACAAACAATAAATTTTCTCCTTCTTTTAAACACGAAAGTTAGGCTTAACGGTTTTTCTGCGGTTTCATCCTCGCCAGAAAACCAATTACCAACCAAGAATTTCACCCGGTTGTTTGTGATTGTTGTAGTGTCGATACAGTCACATAATTTTAAATTTTTTTCAACAGCATAAACACACCTATGCGTCAATCTGGTGGACTAAACGTGAAAGCAAATATGCATTCCCCAACAATGCATAACTGCACAGCGGCAACAACCAGCAGATGCACTACATTTTTAACAGGTTGGCAAAAGAGGTTTGGACACACAGCATATGTTTTTGTGTTCCCCTTGAAAAAAGAGCACCCAAACCTCTAACCCAACCGCCCACCAAGGTGAAAAAAATGCCCACAGCTTTTGTCCTATTAAACACGGAAATCGGAGCAGAAAACCAAGTTCTAAATAACCTAAAAAAAATCGAAGGCGTCGAAGAAGCCCACGGATTATGGGGCGTCTACGACATCATAGTTAACATCCAAGCGCAAACCATGGATGAATTAAAAGACATCATTAGCAAAAACATCGACAAAGCCGGAAAAATAACCTCCAAATTAACCATGCTCGTCTCAGAACAACCTGCGCCCGTCTCGTTTATCCCCCAAAGAATCAACGAAGAAAAACCTGTTTTCGAAGAACGCATCCCCATCTACGCTTAGCGTAACCAAAATTTTTTTACAATATTTTTTATTTTACGGCTGCTACCTATACTATCCTTATGGGCAACCGCCATGAAAAGAAAAACCTTGCATATCGGCTTAGATGACACAGACTCCACTAAAGGCGGCTGCACAACCTTCCTAACAGCAGTCTTAATCGAAAAACTCAAACCCTTCAACGTCCAATACCTCGACTATCCACTCCTAGTTAGACTTAACCCAAACGTACCCTGGAAAACCCGAGGAAACGGCGCACTATGCCTCCGCTTCACGTACCCCGCGTTGCACGAAGAAGAAATCAAAGCAACTGCAGTGGCGCTGTGGGAAGCGCATTCCTCTATAGGCGAAAAAGGAACCGACCCCGGAATAGTTTTTTTCGACGCAGAACAAATCCCCCCAGAATTCACGGCTTTCGCTAAAAAAGCCGAAACCACCGTCGTCACCTTAAAAGAAGCCATGGCACTCATCAAAAAACACCACGCCGAAGCCCTCGGCTACAACAGCTGCCGCGGCATCATAGGGGCATTAGCAGCAGTCGGCGAAACCCTGAACTGCGACCACACATACGAGTTCATCGCCTACCGCACCCCAGAAAACCTTGGCACCAAACGCAGAGTGGATGAGGCATCCATTTTTGGAATGGATAAACAAACCCAACCATTCACATACAACAACGTAGACACCGAAAAAGGCAGAGTCATCATAACTCCACGGGGACCTGACCCTATCCTGTTTGGCATACGGGGGGAATCCGCAGAAATCGTGAAAAAAGCCTTCTCGCAAGTTAAGCCACTGGAACCCGTTGAGCGCTGGGTGATTTTCAGAAGCAACCAAGGCACCGACGCCCATCTAAGACACCTAAGCAGCTTAGCTGAGGTGCAGCCTTACCAATCCATAGTTGTAGGCGGCACAGTATCCCAGAAACCACACATTGTACCTCTGCGGCATGTAATTTTCCAAATTAAAGATGCTTCCGGCATAATTGACTGCGCCGCCTACGAACCCACAGGTGACCTAAGAAAAACCGCCATGGAATTGCATGTTGGCGACGAAGTTGAAGTGACAGGTGCAGTAAGAAAAGCCATCTCTGCACGACCCCAAACAATTAACCTTGAGAAAATCCTGGTCAGAAAATTAGTGCAAGAGACAGTTACAGCAAACCCAGTGTGCCTCAACTGCGGCAAACGCCTCAAATCCATGGGCAAAAACCAGGGGTACCGTTGCGAGAAATGCAGCAAAAAATATCCCGACCTAAAAAAAACAGAAACCGCCGCACCCAGAACTTTGCAGTCTGGTCTTTATGTAACATCAACGCGGTCTCAACGGCATTTAACCAAGCCTCTGAGGCGCTACGGACAAGAAAAAACCTGTCAACCCACATGGGAATTGATCGCTGAGTGGCACTCTTCTTAAAACCAAACCATATTCGCCTTTGAAATGCTTTAAATCCCTCTAACCCATAAACCCAACTACAAACACTCAAACTCTACGGTTAAGATGACCTCTCATGGTGGAAAAAAAGTTCCCAAAAGAAGCCTACGAGCTTCCCTTCTTTAAACAAGAAGGTTTTATTCGTAAACAGTGCCCCACATGTGGCGACTGGTTCTGGACCCAAAACAGCGCGCAAGAAACCTGTGGAGAATCCGGCAGCGACGAATGCGGCTGCTACAACTTCCTCGGCAACCCGCCGACTAAACGTAAGTTCACGCTTCCTGAGATGCGAGAAGCATTCCTCTCTTTCTTCGAGAAAAACGGCCACACCCGCATAAAACCTTACCCTGTGGTGGCCCGCTGGCGTAAAGACATCTACCTTACCCACGCAAGCATAATCGACTTCCAACCCTACGTCACCGAAGGCATCTCGCCTCCACCCGCCAACCCGCTGGTCATCTCCCAACCCTCCATCAGATTAACAGACATAGCCAACACGGGTCCAACATTTGGCAGGCACTTGACCATTTTCGAAATGGGCGGTGCGCACGCCTTCAACCTTCCAGACAAAGAAGTCTACTGGAAAGATGACACCGTCCGCTTCCACCAGCGCTTCTGCACCGAAGCGTTGGGCATACCCGGAGACGCAGTCACCTACAAAGAAAGCGTTTGGGTCGGCGGCGGCAACGCTGGTCCCGCAGTGGAATGTATTGTCGGCGGTTTAGAAGTCGGCACTCTTGTGTTTATGCAGTACAAAGTGGTCGGAGACGAATTTATCGAGTTGCCCATTCGCACGGTTGACACGGGCTACGGCATTGACCGATTCACATGGATATCTCAAGGTGTACCTAGTCTATTCCAAGCCATCTACGGTGACCTGTTAGACAAAGTCCTCTCAATGGCAGGCATAACAAACGTTGATAACGATTTCCTCGCTAAAGTCGCAAAATACTCAGGTCTTGTCAGTGTGGATAAGCGTGCTAACCGCATGGTAGCCCGCAAACGCGTCAGCGAATTAACAGGCATCGACCTACCAACATTGGAGAAAGTACTGGTGCCCATCGAAAACGCCTGGGCAGTAACAGACCACACAAAAACCCTGAGCTTTATGCTCTCTGAAGGTGTAGTGCCCTCAAATATCCAAGAAGGCTACCTCGCAAGGCTTCTTTTCCGCAGAGTTTACCGCGTCATGCGGACACTCAACATGGATCCGGCACAACTTTATGACATTGTGGAGATGCAAGCCAACTACTGGGCAAAAGACTTCCCTCACTTAAAAGAAATGCAGAGCGAAATCATAGAGATGCTCAAAGTTGAGGAAGAAAAATTCAAAGACACTCTGCAACGCGGCGAAGGCTTAGTTAAACGTATAACGGCAGATCTCAAATCCAAAGGCACCAACCTTCTGCCCGATGAAAAACTTGCTGAACTCTACGATTCACAAGGGATACCCCCGGAAATCGTTAAGCAAGTAGCAGAAAAAGAAGGCGTCGAAGTCAACGTTCCCGAAAACTTTTACTCTTTAATCGCTAACCGCCACATGGCAGCCTCTAAACCTGTCGAGCAGGAAGAAGCCATGTCTGAGGAAACCCTAAAAGGTGTCGCAGAGCAACTCCCCGCAACCAAGCCGCTCTACTACGTGGACGTTTATCAGCGGGAATTCGACGCTAAAGTCATCAAAGTCGTCGGCGGAGTCTACGTCGTTTTGGATGGCTCATGCTTCTACCCTGAAGGCGGAGGACAACCCTGCGACCTTGGAACCATAACCGCCCAAGGAGTAACCTATGAAGTGGTGGATGTGCAGAAACTCGGAAAGGTCATCGTCCACAAACTCAAAACCCCCGCACAATTCAGCGAAGGAAACTCTGTGTATGGCAGCTTGGACTGGGAACGCCGATACCAACTCATGAAGTCCCACACAGTCACCCACCTCATTAATGGAGCAGCCCGCCGCGTTTTGGGCGAACACGTATGGCAATCAGGCACACAAAAAGGCTTGGAAAGCTCACGTCTCGACATCAGCCACTACCGACGTCTCAGCCAAGAAGAAGTCCACAAAATCGAAACACTCGCAAACCAAGCCATAGCCGCTAACATGAAGGTGGAAACCAAGTGGTACCCGAGAAACGAAGCTGAATCCCTCTACGGCTTCCGTCTCTACCAGGGCGGCGCAGTGCCGGGAAAAGACATCCGTGTCGTCAAAACAGGCGACTGGGATGTTGAAGCATGCGCAGGCACACACTTGGGCACTACAAGCGAAGTTGGCTTCGTTAAAATCGTTTACACCGAACGCGTGCAAGACGGCGTTGAACGTTTAGGTTATGCCTTAGGCTTGAAAGCGCTTCAAGCCGTGCAGCAACAGGAAACACTTCTTACCAAAGTCTCTGAAGTGCTAAACGCTCCGCTGGATAAGCTTGATAAAACCGCTGAGAAATTCGTCAAAGAACTAAAAGACGCCAACCTCGAGAAACGCCGCTTAATCAAGGAACTCGCAGCAAAGGAAAGCACCTCTACATGCTCCCAAGACGTCGAACCCTCAGAAACCGTCAACGGCGTTTCAGTCATAAAACGGGATTTCGCCGACGTCATAGACTCAAACCGCATGCTAACAACCGCCACAGAAATCCTCAAACGCAACGACGCAGCAGTCACAGTCTTCTACGGCACCGACGGCAAAACCTGCAGACTAATGCTCATGGCAGGCGAAGCAGCCGTCAAAAAAGGCGTCAACGCGGGCGCAGTCGTTAAAGAAGTTGCTCCAATTATGGGCGGCGGAGGCGGAGGAAGACCCAACTTTGCTCAGGGCGGCGGAACCATATGCTCAAAACTTGCAGAAACAGTGCAAGCCGCAGTCGAAGCCGTCAAGAAGCAGGTTAAACCCTGACCCTCTTCTTTTTTGAGGGAAACTGTTTTTATTTCTGCCCATCCAACAGTGTGAATAGGGTGCCTAATGTGGATGAGTTCAAAACAGTCATAGCTGTTTCGATTGTAGTTTCACTGGTCTTTTTAGGAGTGATTATAGCCATATCCGAGAATTCAGTGAGCAACGCTTCCATCCCCGACGTTGAATACGGCAAAGTCACAGCTAAAGGCCCCTCTGATGTGCAGAACGCTAACTATACCATCAACTTGGCCGGCGGCAAAGTGCTCTATGTTCAGGGTAACCAGACGCTCTACGATGGTTTGGAAATAGGCAAAACCTACGTGTTTACCTGCCGAATAGACATCCCAAACGGAATGACTATTGCGGAGTCGGCGTGGCAGACCAACAGAACCTCAACTTAAATTGGCTTAGATTCTGGCTGGAGATGGGTTTGTTTGGTTTTTTCCCGGTCCATAGCCGCCTTTACTCCTACGATTAAAACTATGTAGAAAAGATTTATGGTTGCGATTGCCCAGCTGGGCACCAAGTACCCGTTGACGACCCAGACGTAGTAATCCATGATGGCGTTGAAAATTTGTATTACTAGGAATATTTTCAGTATTTTCCAGAGTGTTTCAAAACTTACCATTCTCATCCCCCCAGTTAGCGTTTATCCAGCATTACCCATCTTGATTTATCGCTTTAATGTTTTTATATTGATGTGACTTGCGGGATGAACAACAATTTAGCGGCGGTTTTTCTATTTTAAATTTAAACTTGTAGGTACAATAGTTCTATCAGTTATAGAACAAACTATTGTTTTTCTAGAACCCGCATTTTAGACAAATGCGTGTAAAAAAGTATGGGTAAGATGTAGAACAGTTAAACAGATGTTCCACTATCCAAAAAAGCGATAAAAAAGTAGATAAAAAGGCATGTTTTGGCAGTTACTTGTCTGCCGCATAGTAATATAGGGCTTGCACGTTAACTATAATCAACCGCTTTTTAGCAGAACAACTAAAGAATATGTGTTCTGAAAAAATTTAGATTGGAGGAAAATTTTTAATGAATTTCAAACAAAAAACCAGAAAATTCCGTAGAAATGTTAAAGCAGTAAGCCCCGTAATCGCAACTATCATTCTAGTAGCCATCTCAATTGTCATGGCAATCGCAGTTGCATATTGGGCTCTAGGCATTGGAAACTCTTTCACAAAATTCGAAAAAGTCCAATACACCAGTACCTACCCACTTGCCAATGATGACGGCACATTCACAGTCGTCATGAACCTCAAAAACACCGGAACTGCAACAGCTACAGTTGATAACCTGTTCCTAAACGGCCGACCATTTGACTCATATTCACCAGCCCCAGCAGTTAACTCAACTATCGCAACTACAGGAGTCACAATTCCACCGGGAGCAAGCACAACCCTGACTATCACATCAGCCTACTCAACAACTTGGACATCTGGAATGACTATACAAGTCGATGTCATGACTGCAGCAGGTAACAGCTACCCAACAACCGTCATTCTCCCATAGCTGTAAACCAGCACAATTATTTTTTCAATAACCATTTTCTTTTGTTTTTTACTTTTTCTGATTTTGTTCTTCGATTAATGGAAGGATAACCATGACTTTTAAGCGCAAAAAGCAACCAAACACAAAATCCGAATCCAGCCCCCTAAAATCAGTTTTAGGCGGCCTAAAATCCAAAATTCACATTAACATAAAAATGCTCAACATGGGCAACGTATCTAAATCCATAACATTTACCCAAAATAAACCAGTAACCCCAGCGCATGTTCGGGTGCCCTCCGCCGAGTTCCGAACAATCCCTGAAGGATCTCGAAAAATTGAAGTTTACCCCATAGAAGGCGTCTTCTCCCAAATCACCATTGCATCGCTGCCCGAGTTAGGCGGCGGAAAAGCTTACTTCGTTGAAGAAGTAAAACTTGACGAAACCGAAAAAGCACACCTCTTCATGCTAAACGAAATAGTAAGCAAAGAGATGGAGCCTCCGAAAAACCTCGAGACCCCCAAAAGTCATGTAGCTAAAGAAGTAAAACGTTTAGCCGCCAAATACGGCATAGATAAACAAATCACCGATGAATCTTGGCTTAAAATCTACTACTACCTCTTTCGAAACCTCATCGGGTTCGGCGACATAGACACCATAATGAATGACCCGCAAATTGAAGACATATCTGTCAACGGCCTCGGCTTACCCGTCTATGTTTGGCACCGAAAATACGAAAGCATACCCACCAACTTGGTCTTTACTGACGAAGTAGCCCTAGACAACTTAATCGTCAAACTCACCCACATGGCTAACAAACACATATCCACCGCGTTTCCCCTGCTGGACGCAATGTTGCCCGGCAAAGACCGTTTAGCCGCTACCTTCAAACGCGAAGTCTCGCCCAAAGGCGGCTCCTTCAGTATACGACGCTTCAGAGAAGAACCCTTCAGCATAATCGACCTAATAGAATTAGGCACCATAAACGAGGAAATCGCCGCTTACTTCTGGCTGATAATCGAAAACCGCATGACCATAGCTGTTTTAGGCGGCACGGGAGCCGGCAAAACCTCCACATTAAACGCCGTGGCAACCCTGGTTAAGCCCTCTATGAAGATTGTGACGGTGGAGGAAATTCCCGAGTTAAACCTGCCTCACGAGAACTGGGTTCAGCTTGTAAGCCGAGAAAGCTATGGGTTAGGCACAATGAAAACCGGTGAAGTCGCGCTTTTCCATCTTGTTAAAACCTCTCTTCGTTACCGCCCCGACTACATCGTGGTAGGCGAAATCCGAGGCGAAGAAGCCTTCGTGCTATTCCAAGCTTTGGCTACGGGACACGGCGGCTTAACCACTCTACACGCAGACAGCATCGACTACGCAGTTAAACGCTTAACAAGCCCTCCAATGAACGTCGCCGAAGCCTACATGCCGCTAATCAACGTGGCAGCGCTTGTGGAGCGTCAGCAGTTACCCACCAAAACGCTTAACGGCGCCTCTTTTGGCAGACGAGTCACCAGTCTAGTGGAAGTGGAAGCTTACGAAAAGTATCGCACCATAAGCCAATGGAACGCTGCCAACGACACCTTCAAAGTTAACTTCCAAAACAGTGTCCTGCTGGAAAAAACCGCTGCCCGACAAGGCACAACTAAACAGGCATTACTAACTGAAATCAAGCAGCGGGCACAGTTTCTGCGCGACATCCGAGCCAAAGGCATACGCAAAAACGATGAACTCGCAAAAATCTTCACCGCCTACTACTCCATAGACGAGCAAACCCCAAGCCTAGATAAAATGCTAACTGCCTCTTCTCCGGTTCCAACGGTTTCTGAGTGATAAATATGGCAAAAACCTCTTTTTCTTTTCTAAGTTTTTCTTACCGCCACTTCAAACCCCTCGGCGACGCCCTGTCAAAACTTTATTCCAAAAGCCACGGCCAACTTGAACAGGCGTTAACCGACAGCGGCCTAAAAATGTATCCTCCAGCATTCTACTCCTTCATAGGCTTCGTCTTAATCCTTTCAGTCGCCTTAACCGTGCCCATCGCAATTGCTTTAAGCGCCTACTTCATTTTGCCTGTGCCTCTGCTTGTTTTACTTTTAGGCTATTTGGTTCCAAAAGTTATGGCTAAGGACCGCGCACAGAAGCTTGACTTGGAAGTTCCCTTCGCTGGAACCTACATAAGCGTCATGGCAACAGGCGGCTTATCTCCTTATGCAAGTCTGAAGCGCCTCAAAGACTGCAGTCTTTTGCCTAACATGTCCAAAGCCATCAAGGACATAGAAATTGACGTACAAATCAAAGGAATCGACCCAGTTACGGCTATGGAGCAGTCAGCTCGACATTTACCTTCTAAAGACTACAAGGAACTCATGTTGGGGTACACTTCTACACAGCGCACAGGCGGTGACGTGGTTCATTACCTGCTTGTACGAACTGAAACCCTCTTCAAGGACCTCTCCATCAAAGTCAAATCGTTTGGAGAACGCGCCGGCGTTTTAATGGAATCCTACATCACAATAAGCATCCTTCTAACCCTCATGTTAACCATCATGTTCATGACTTCACTTTCTCTGCAGCAGTTCTGGCAGGGCAACGTCTCTGAATCAACATTTCTTCTTTTCGGCTACATCATAGTGCCTGTTCTCTCGATGCTATTCATTTATCTCTCCGATTCTCAACAGATGAACCCACCTCTAAATGACTGGCGTACCTACAAGGTCTTCTTTGCCGCTCTGCCAGTAACTGCGTTTTTGGCGTTGGTCATGTTTGTGCCTTTTGCTTTCGGCATCGAATTGCCATTTGCCGCGCCGTTTATGTCTTTTGTTTCCGCGGTAGCTTCCGCAGCAGGTTTAGCCCGAGGCTATGAATCCGCCATCGGATTAGGCATAGCTTTGCTCGCCTCCTGCATACCCGCCGCCGTAGCTAACATAATTTACAACCGACGAGGTAAAGGCATGGAAAACAACGTAACCACTTTTATGCGTGACTTAACCGAAACCCGCAAAACCGGCGCTTCACCTGAAAGCTGCCTCGCAAACCTTGCCAACAGAGACTACGGCAAATTCTCAAGCATACTGCGAACAGCCTCAAACCAAATCCAGTGGGGACTACCTTTCAGCGTAATTTACCAGACTATGCGCAGCAAAATGAAATCCTGGTTAGCACTCATCAACGTTTACCTGCTTGTTGAAGCAATAGAGGTAGGCGGCGGAACCCCCGGAACATTGGAAACGCTGACTAAATTCAGCGAAGATCTCTCCACTCTGGAAAAAGAAAAGAAACAAACCCTTCGCCCCCTACTCTTCATGCCATACGTGGGCGCAGCCATACTGATTTTCTCAACCATCATATTCTTAGGCTTCAGCGGAACCATCATGAACTCTTTTGGGCACCAATCCATCCCCTTCGCAGACATCGCAACTATAATACTTCCGCCTCTTATGCTTCAAACCTTCTTCATAGGCATTGTAACCGGAAAAATCAGCAGCGGCGAAACATCTTCAGGCTTCCAGCATGCTGCTATCTTGATAACTTTAGCGCTTGTCATGATGCCTATAGCTGGGCTTTTGACAGCGTCATTTAAAGGAGGATTCTAAATGAAAAAACCTTTTTTCTCTATTAAAAATAAACGTGCAAAAAACTTCTTTTCGGATAAACGTGCCGTAAGCGTAGCTTTGAGCACGTTGATAATTTCCGCTGCCGTTGTCGCAGCAGGCATCTCAGTGCTGTACTGGGCTTACTCGTGGGGTAATATAGCAAACGACCAGTACGCGCAAACAGTCACTAGCAACCAAAACGCCACATCTGAGCGTCTTGGCTTTGAATTCACTACATACTCATCAGGCAAGCTGAGCGTTTATCTGATTAATTGTGGACAAGTCAGCGATATAAAAATAGCTCGAGTATACCTATGGGACAACCAAGGCCACATTTTAGGCACTTACCCCACCGACTTTTCACCTATTAGCAACCTCATGAGTGCAAGTGACAACTCTGAAATCCCCAGCAACTCGCTGGACAAAGGACAAGAAGGCTACTTTACCGTATCCAACCTCAACCTTTCACAGGGGTTCTATACAATGCGGGTTATAACTGAAAGAGGGAGAAGCTTTGACAGCTCATTTACGGCGTAGAAACTTTTTAGGCAATAAGAAAGGTTACTCAGGAATCATAGCCACCATTTTCATGGTTCTTGTGGTTCTCTTTTTAGTGTTCAATGTACAAATGTTCATGCTTGACCGAGACACAGCCCTGCAGGATACGGTAAGTCAGACACAAGAACTGCAAGCCGACACAAACGCTGAACAATTAACCTTTGCTAACACAGCTGTCAACATCGCGGGCAACCAAGTAACCATAAGCTGCGAAATTAAAAATACCAGCCCACTATCAATTCAACTGGTTACTCTGTGGGTTATGGATTCACAAACAAACTACAAAAACACACAAATCTCTGTCCCCTTAAACGGAGGACAAACAATAACTTTCCAAAGAACCGTTACTTTGCCGCAGTCGCCCCAATCTACACCTTACTTCTGGTTTGTAACTTCAAGAGGTAACGTTTTCTCCTCGGTAGCGCAGGCACAGGGTCCGGAAGGCCAAGCGGGTCCAACAGGTCCATCTGGCCCCGCAGGACAACCAGGCGCGCAAGGTCCACAGGGTCCAGAGGGAACATCGGGACTAATAAGCTCCATTCAGATGAATTGGCTGCAGTTCCGCTACTATGACTTCGGCATAACGGCGCCAGCCAACCTTGCGGTTTTGCCTCAAGCCCAGAGCGGCTGTGATATACCTCAAGACCACTATGTAATGGTCGGTGCAGAATTCACCAACTGCGACCCAAACAACCGCACCATAACCCTGACTTCTGACACCTACGTTTGGGCTGTAGACCCGCGCGATAGCACAGGTAACGGAGCATTGAAGACACTTCTTAGCTGGCCCATTGTTTCAGTTCAGAACAATCACCTATACACGTCTTTCATCAATCAGACTCTTCCAGTTGGTGTTCCAGTGACGGTTTACTTCTTAGACACTCACCATTTGACGCCACACACCACCTCTAACCCGATTCCTTTGAACATCAACCTCTATGGCACTACTTCATCTGGAAGTTATGGCCAAAACATTCCCTTTGTCTCGGTGAAATTCACTCAAACCATGAACCTCATTACTTTTGAGGTTAATCCTGCCGACGCAGGCACCATAACACCCACAGGAAGCAGTCGATACTATCAAGGCGCCAGCTTCGATGTCTCTGCACAAAGCAACACTGGTTACAAATTCCTCTCCTGGACCGCCAACACCACAGGTCTAACAATAAGCAATCCAGCACAGTCATCGACCTCAGTAGTCGCCGGTGATTCAGGCACGCTAACCGCCAACTTCATCGCCACTCCATCTCACTTCATAGACTACGCAAACCCTCTTCACGATACAGCCGTTTTAGGGGTGCACAGCAGCTTTATATCCATGCAAGCTGGTCCAGACGAAACTTATGACAACATTACCGAAGGTGCATTGTATAGTTGGGCGACGCCCGGCGCCATAGGCATTTGGAACGGCGACCCCTGGATTCCCGGCCAAGACTCTAACCATAAAGCCATAAGCGCCATCGACGGCAACACCGGCACTTATTGGCGGTATAATTCGAACATCGAACACTACATATGTTTTGATTTAGGAGAAAACTATACAGTCACGCAGATTAGCCTCTACCAAGATCCATCAACAGCTAACGTGAGGTTTGGGTATGGGTCCAACGCTTACATAGATGTTTATGTTTGGCCCTTTGACAACAACGACATCTTCTCTAAGGGGCATGTTGCAGTTTGGAGTAACGCTGCAGATTCAGGCGGCTGGGTAAACCTCACTTTGCCTTCTGCGCAGGTTGGCAGATACATTAAACTCTGGGAACACAACGCCCAAAGCGAGAGTAGCCAACGCATGTACGAGTTCCGCTTCCAATACCAAACCTACAGCTTAAACCTAGAGGGGCAATTCCGAAACGTAGCTAACTACCAATACTACACAAAACTAGACATACAAACCCAAAACTTCAACCCCACGGAAGCACCAGTAGCCGTTTACTGCTGGAACAACGGTTGGACACAGCTGGGAACCTTATCTGCCAACACCCTAAACCAGTTCAACGTAACCTTAAGCAGCCCAAGCTTCGATATAAAACTGGTAGCAACTGCGCATGGTGAACCAGGGCCTAGCAGCTGGCAAATCGACTACATCCAACTTCGAGCACCATAAACCTCCCTCTTTTCCCCTTTTTTGAAACCGATCTGCGAATTGTCGAATCCCTCGCAAATCCTCCGCATTACAGACTAAGAGTTTCGCGGTTCCTTTAGGATCCCTATAGTAGAAGAGGCCACGGCAAGCAGCCAAAACACAGGTCCAAGAACCCCTGGGAAAAACGCTACGTTGCCCGGAATCAAAACAAAAATAACAAATCCTATGTCCGCAGCGCTCACCACTATCAGGTTAAGCCAGTACCCGAGGCGACTATTTTTCCAGTTATACCGAGCCGCAACTGTTATGGCAAATAAAGCGAAAAACAGGAGGTTCCATGCGTCTTGAAAGATTTTCCCCTGGATGACGCCTTGGTCAATGGTTGAGCCTAATACGAAGGCTTCGTAAGCTGCTTCAATATGGAGAATCCCCCAAATGACGTAGAAAACGGTGCCTAACTTTGCAAACATGCTTATCATTATCCAATAGTGAATTCGGGTAAATTAATGCCCCTAGCAAACGCTGGACCAAGAGAAAAGAAAAACGAACCAAGAAGGTTGAATTACAGCAAATGTTACTTGCAGTTTGGCGTCCTGTTTTTCAATTCATACCATTTCCGTTTTTTCAAGCCCTGTCGGATGGAATTAGCTTCGATGGTGCACTGGGCTTACCTGGGAGGATGGGTCTTGTGGCTTCTTCAAATAAGTTAAGAGTCATCTCTAGGCTATTTTTTTGGTAGAATGGAAAATTAAATCTTGCAAAAGGGATGTTAATTCACAAACTGAATTATTTTTATTAAAGGATATTCAAAATATTGCGAATACCTCTGACTATTATTTATAATTCATAAACCCTTTTATTTCCATCGAACAAACTAATATCGGGTGCCTCTTTGATTAAAGATTCGAATGGGTCTAAAGATTTAGTTGTTAGAGTTCTACAAGTTGATGACGACAGAATCTTTTTGCATACATCTAAATTGATCATATGCGAAATGATAAATGCTTCAGTGGCCTCTGCTTTCTCGGTCCAAGAGGCTATTAAAAAAATAGCTGAGGAAAAGTTTGACGTTATCGTTTCAGATTTCGAAATGCCCATTAAAAACGGTTTAGAATTTTTAAAAGAACTGAAAACAAGAAATATTGATATTCCATTTATTCTGTTCACCGGAAAAGGCAGAGAAGAAATCGCCATCCAAGCACTAAATTTGGGTGCTGCCGGCTACATTAACAAGCATGGCTCCGTTGAAACGGTTTACGGCGAATTAACCCATACTATTCAGCAGGCAGCAATGCGCAAACGCGGAGAAACTAAACTTCATGAATCCGAACAGCTTACGCAAAAGATTGTTGACTGCACACCAAACTTAATTTACATTTATGATTTAGTAGAGCACCGAAACTTGTACGCTAACAAAGAGTTAGCGGTGTTTTTAGGGTATACTCCTGAAGAAATCAAAGCCATCGGTTCATCCTTATTCGCCAAAATAATGCACCCTGACGACTTAGCCAAAGTTGCTAAACACCATTCCCGCTTCGAGAATGCCTCCGAAAACGATGTTTTCGAAATTGAATACCGAATGAAGCACGCTAACGGCGAATACCGCTGGCTACACAGCCGAGATATACTGTTCGCGCGTACGAAAGAAGGTCGTGGAAAACAGATTCTTGGGACCTGCCAAGACATAACTGAACGCAGGAAATCGGACCTTGATCTCAAAGAAAAATACGAACTCCTCGAAAGCCTTGGAGAAAACATTGATGCCGGCTTGGCGATAATTGATAAAGAATTCAAGGTTATTTGGGCAAACAAAACATTAACAGATATAGGTGGAGTTCCGGGGAGTTTATGTTATAAAGTGTTTGCTAAAGCCAATGATGTTTGTCCTGATTGCGGAGTACGACGCGTGTTTGATGAGAAAATTCCTGTAGATGTGCACGAGTTCAAGGGCATTAACGCGAAAGGCGAAGCAAACTGGGTTGAGTTAAGGGTTACTCCGATCAAGAACTCAAAAGGAGAAGTCATAGCTGCTCTGGAGCTAGTAGTTCCCATAAAGGAACGAAAACAAGCAGAGGAGAAACTTGAAGGCATTTACCAAGCAACACCAGTAGCAACCTATACCTGGCAAAAAACTTCTGAAGATTTTATTTTGGTCAAATTCAACAGGGCCGCCGACGCAATTACTATGGGTCATGCTTCTGAGTTTTTAGGCTCAAAAGCAAGTGAAATGTATGCGGCCAATCCAAGTATCATTCGGGACATGACGCGATGTTTTCGGACAAAGAAACCAATTAAACAGAAAATGGAATACTTTTTTAGGGTTACTGGACAAAAGAAGCTGCTTAACGTAACTTACGTTTATGTTCCAAACGACCTTTTGATTGTTTACACCGAAGACATAACCGAGCGCCAGAAAGCAGAGGAGTTAATTGAAGAAAGCGAAAACAAGTATCGCACGCTGTTTTCATCGATGAACGAAGGCGTTTGCCTCCATGAAGTAATATATGATGCATCGGGCAAAGCTGTGGACTATAGAATCCTCGACGTGAACGCAGCTTACGTAAAATTAATCGGTATTAGCAAGTTGGCGGCAGTGGGAAAATGTGCCTCTGGGCTTTACGGCTCTCAAAATGCGCCTTACTTGGATGTTTATCTTAAAGTTGCTGAAACAGGAAAACCATGTTCGTTTACAACATATTTTCCGCCAATGGACAAGCACTTCTCTATCTCAGTATTCTCAACTGGAAAAGGAAAATTTGCGACGGTATTTACCGACATAACTGAGCAAGTTAGAATTAACGAAAAACTGGAAATTACATCGAATCTTTTCGATTTGGCAACCGATGCAATCTACGTCTTTGATTTAGATGGAAACATTATTAACTTTAACCAAGCTGCCTATAAAATGACTGGTTACTCCAAAAAAGAATTACCTAAATTGACTTTAAAGCTGTTAGATACCCCTAAAGCGGCTGAACAGATTGACTCTCGTATTAAAAAAATATCTGAATTCGGGAAAGCTGTTTTTGAATCTGAACTGAAATGCAAAGATAAATCGATCCTGCCAATAGAAGTTCATGCGCGCATTCTTGAGAGTCAGGGCAAAAAACTGGTTCTTTCAGTTGTCAGGGATATTTCTGAAAGGAAAACGGCTGAGCGAGATCGGGAAAAACTGCTTAATGAGCTAGAGCACCGTGTAAAAGAGTTAGATTGTCTTTTCAATTTATCTAAATTAGTGGAAATTCCATCTATTTCGCTGGATGGTCTTCTACAAAAGGCACCTGAGATTCTTCGTCCCGCTTATCGGTATCCGGAAGTAACAGCTGTGAAAATAGTTGTTGAAACCACAGAGTATGTTTCAAATAATTTCAAAGAATCACCTTGGAAACTCAAGTCGGATATCAAATTGGGGCACAAAAATATCGGGTGTGTTACTGTTTATTACTTGGAAAAGATGCCCACTGCAGATAGGGGACCGTTTTTTGAGCATGAGAAACTTTTACTTGATGCTGTAGCGGAGAGGCTTTCAAGAATAATTGAAAGGTATAGAACCAATACGTTACTGATAGAAAGCGAGCAGCGTTGGGCAACCACTCTGACAAGCATCGGAGACGCTGTTATCGCCACTGATTTATGTGGAAAAATTACCTTCATGAATACTGAAGCCGAAAAGCTAACGGGTTGGAGCCTGTCTGAGGCAACGCTGCAGCCCTTGGAGAAAGTCTTTAAAATCGTTAATGAAACTAGCCGCAAAATAGTTGCCAACCCAGTTACTAAGGTATTGAAAACTGGCCAAATTATTGGTTTAGCAAATCATACAGCTCTTATAAGCAAAAGCGGAACAGAAATTGCCATAGATGACAGCGGAGCGCCGATACGTAATGCTAACGGAAAAATAACCGGCGTTGTTTTGGTTTTTAGAAACATTGGAAACCGTAGAAAAGTGGAGCAGCAGGTAAAGGAAACCATTGAGGAACTGAAAGAAGCAAACGAAAAACTTCGAGTTGTTGGCAGCTTAACAAGACATGATGTCCGCAACAAACTTTCAGGTATATCTGCATCTACATTTCTGCTAAAGCGCAGAGCCGGATCAGACCCAGAAATCGCTCGGTACATAGAAAACATCGAAGTCGCCACAGCAATGGCGGATAGACTTTTTGAGTTCGGTAAACTTTACGAGAGAATTGGCTGCGAAAAAATCAAAAACATTGATGTTGAACGTTGCTTTAATCAAGCCATTGCTTTGGCTCCAAACATCGGTGACATAAAATTTTTTACCGATGTCAAAGGGTTAAAAGTGAATGCTGACGAGTTACTTCAGCAGGTTTTCTATAACTTCATTGACAACTCGATTAAGCATGGGAAAAACGTCAGTGCGATAAGACTTCGTTATTCAAAAGAAAACAACAGAATTAGATTGTACTATGAAGATAATGGGTCAGGTATTTCCAAAACGGTTAAAGCGAAACTTTTCGCCGAGGGGTTCTCGACAGGAGGCGGCTCGGGTCTGGGTTTGGCAATGATTAAAAAGATACTGCAAGCCTACGGTTGGTCCATTAAGGAGACAGGGAAATACGGCAAAGGTGTTAAATTCGAAATGAATATTCCAAATCAAAACAATAAACGTTAGCCGTCAACCAATAAACTTTAACGGAGTTATGCCTTAGGAGTAGTTAGGTTTCCTTATTTCAAAATCCGCCAGCAAGGTATCACTGGATTTAAGGGCAATCAAGCGGAAATACCTCAAAACTTGCTCGCCTTTTTCCGTGTTTTGGTACACAAATACTGATTGATTTTTTCTTAGAGTAACATAGTTTTGCCTTTCCAAAAAAGTCAGGGCTTTAGACAGAGTTCTAACCGAGGCGTTCTTTTCCAAAGAGAGACTGTTTTTGATTCCCTCAACTGTCAGAAACTGATTATGACCCAAAACTGCTAGTATCTCAACTAAAAACTCTAGTTTTGACGGTTTAGGGTCTTTCGAGTTACTTGACATGGCTACTTGTATTCTTGTTGGGCAATTAAACGATTGTGTGGGTGGGTTAACACACTAACAGCCAACCAGTGACTTGTTAGATCGATTCGGCTTCTTCCCACAGGTTATCAAAGGCTCTTTTTAGAATGCCAACCTGTAACATGTCATTGGTCCAAAGAAACTTTTGGTCACTCACCATAGGCGCTCCCCAGATGGCTTCTTTTCGGTCAGCAATAATTAACTTAAAGGGGATTTTATCAATCTTTTTTAATTCAAATAAAATGTTTAATTTTTTTGATAGGGCGCTAATCTGGTTTAAAAAAGGCATGAATTCGCCTTTAGTTTTTTCAGTGGATAAATCATCTCTGGTTCCCACAATTAAGCGGACGCTGATTTTGTTTAAAAAAATGTTTTTTTCTTTTTTATTGTCTTCAAGAATTTGGATTAATCCATCGGGGGATGAAACTAGTAGTATGGAGTATTTTGCTGATAGTAATGTTTGTTTTATTCTTGCCTCGGGGTTTTCTAGTTTGGATAATGCTTCGATGCTGCTTTCTTCATAGACGCCAAAAGAGGTGTTGGCGAGCTTGGAAATTAATTGTTCTTTTTTGGAGTTAAGAATATCAATTTCGTGTTCTAGGGCATGTATTTTGTTTTTTATTAGGTTTTCAATCATCAATTTAGGGTCAAGTGCCGTGAATCGTCGGGGTGTCTCTAACTTGCCTATGATCACACCTGACCGTTCCAGATCGGATAGGACACGGTAAACTTCTTCTCTTCGGACTTTAGAAAGCATAGCAACTTCGGACACCGTAGCCGAGCCCAAAGTGTTTACCGCTATGTAAATTCTTGATTTTGTTTTATTTAATCCGAACTCGGAAAGTATTGCTGAGGTTTCTTCAGAGAACGATGAATATTCATTGATTTGGACTCTACTTAATCTAACTTTTACCCATTGGTCAACTTTTTTTTGGTTGTTTCGTTTCTCTGTTTTTTCTTTAAGTTTTTCGTTGATATTGGCTAACAGTGTTGTGGGGTTAATTGGTTTTGTTAAGAAGAAGCTAGCGCCAGCGTTCAGCGATTTTATTGCGTTTTCAGCTGAGGGTTCTCCTGTGACCATGATTTTTAGTGCGTCTGGGTTGATTTTCTGTATCTCTGCCAGTAATTCGGTTCCCTCTAAATCCGGCAGTTTGATATCAATTAGAAATACGTCGAAGAAGGTTGTTTTGCTTTTTGTGAGGGCTTCTTTTCCGTTTTTTGCTGTTTCTGTTAAAATTCCGTTGACTTGGAAGATTTCTGAGATTGTCTCTCTTATTGCAGAGTCATCATCGACGATTAATATTTTGGCTTGCTTCGGAAATTGTCTCCCCTCAACGACAGTTAAATGCTCTTTCGCTTAACACTGGATTTCAATTATTTATATATTAAACGGTTCCCGATTGGTGCATTTTTTCAAGTAAGTTCGCTGTCCAGCAATAAAAGGGCAGCAGATAGGAGAAATCCTAGAGAAAATAAAAAAAATCAAAAAAAAAATAAAAAAAGATTCGTTGTAGCTTTTCGCTACTTTACTTTGTAGTCTTCTGAGTCGACTACTTCGGGGCCGCCTGCTGGGCCTGGACCTTGTTGATAGTCAGCTGGGCCTTCTCCAGGTTGTGGACCTGCACTTTGCTGCTGGGACTGCTGCTGTTTTGCAGCTTCCGCAGCGGCTTGCTGGTACACTTTTGTCCCGACTTCCTCCAGAACTTTTTGCAGCACCTCTGATTTGGCCTTAACTTGTACCATGTCGTTGGTTGCCAACGCATTCTTAAGCTCTGTGACGGCAGCGTCGATTTTGCCTGTTTCTTCAGCGCTGATTTTGCCTGCGAGGTCAGTTTTTGTGCGTTCCGCAGTGTAGACGAGGCTGTCGGCTTGGTTGCGTGTTTCTGCTTCCTCTTTCTTTTTGCGGTCTTGTTCTTGGAATTGTTCTGATTCTCGGATTAGGCGGTCTTTTTCTTCTTGGCTGAGTTTGGTGGAGGCCGTGATGGTGATTTTTGATTCTTTTCCTGTTCCACGGTCTTTGGCGGTTACGTTGAGGATGCCGTTGTGGTCTATGTCGAAGGTTACTTCGATTTGAGGTACACCTCTTGGCGCTGGCGGTAGGTCCACGAGGTTGAATTCGCCTAGCGAGACGTTGTCGGCTGCCATTGCCCGTTCTCCCTGTAAGACGTGAATGGTTACTGCGGTTTGGAAGTCTGCGGCGGTGCTGAAGACTTGGCTGCGTTTGGTTGGGATCGTGGTGTTTTTGTCAATGACTTTAGTCATGACTCCGCCCATAGTTTCGACGCCTAAGGTTAGAGGGGTGACGTCGAGTAGCAGCAGGTCTTTGACTTCGCCTGTGACGACGCCTGCTTGGATAGCTGCGCCGATGGCGACGGACTCCATTGGGTCGATGCCGCGTTCAGGGGCTTTTCCTAGGATTTGTTCGACGAAGCGCTGCACTAGGGGCATTCTGGTCATGCCGCCGATGAGGATGATTTTGTTTACTTGCTGGGGCGTTAGTTTTGCGTCTTCTAAGGCTTTTAGTAGGGTGGGCCGTGTGCGTTCAACGATTGGTTGTGCTAGAGATTCGAGTTTGGTGCGTGTTAAGGTGAGGTGTAGGTGTTTAGGTCCGGATGCGTCTGCGGTTAGGAAAGGTAGGTCGATGTCGGTGCTCATGAGTGTTGAGAGTTCGATTTTGGCTTTTTCTGCGGCGTCTTTTAGCCTTGACATAGCCATTCGGTCGCCTGAGACGTCTACGCCTGTTTGACGTTTGAACTCGTCAAGTATGTACCTCATGATTGCGTTGTCTACGTCGGTTCCGCCGAGCTGCGTATCGCCGCTTGTGCTGACAACTTTTCCTAATCCTTTGTCGAAGTCCATTACGGTAACGTCGTGGGTGCCTCCTCCGAAGCTGAAGACAAGGATTTTCATTTCGCTCTCGACTTTGTCAATGCCGTATGCTAGGCAGGCTGCTGTGGGTTCGTTGACGATACGCATAACTTGGAACCCTGCGATTTCGCCTGCGTCTTTGGTGGCTTGGCGTTGGTTGTCGTCGAAGTGGGCTGGAACGGTGATGACAGCTTGGTTTACGGGTACTCCAAGGTAGGTTTCGGCGTCTTTCTTGATTTTTTGTAGTATGAACGCGCTGATTTGTTGGGGTGTGTATTCTTTGCCGTAGATTTGGGCTTTGTAGTCGCTGCCCATTTTGCGTTTAATTTCAAATATTGTTCCTTCGGGGTTGGTTGTGGCTTGGCGTTTGGCGGGTTCTCCTACCAGCAGCTGGCCGTCTTTTGTGAAGGCGACGACTGAGGGGAACATTTTACCTGCCATCGTCGGTCCTTCGGCGCTGGGGATAACGGTTGCGTGTCCCCCCTCAAATATGGCTGCGGCTGAGTTGGTTGTTCCTAAGTCGATTCCTAAGACTTTTTGGGTTGGTTTTTGGTTACTCATTTTCTTTTTTCTCCAATTTTATTGTTTTTTTGTTACTTTGATTTTGGCTGGGCTACTCTGACTATGCTGGGACGCAGCACTTTGTCTTTGATTTTGTAGCCTCGCCTGATTTCTTCTATAACTACACATTCTTTGGCGTCATCGCGCTCTTCTGCTGCGATGGCGTGGTGGCATAGGGGGTCAAAAACGGTGCCCTGCATGCACTCTATTGGTGAAACGCCTTCTTGCTCAAGAACTTTGTGTAGTTTCTTGAGTGTCATCTCTACGCCTTCCACCAACGTTTTCTGTCCGCCTTCCGCGTCTTTGGCTACTTTAACGGCTAACTCCAATTCGTCAACTACATCGAGGAGTTGGATGATTATGCGTTCGTTGCAGTATTTTCTGGTGTTTTCGGCTTCTCGGTCAAAGCGTTTTTTTAGGTTTTCAAAGTCCGCTTGCATGTACTGGAGCCTGGTTAGGTAGTCTTCACTGCGTTTTTTTTCTGACTCGAGGAGTTTTTCGAAGTCTGCCGCAGGCTGGGGTTCTTTTTCTTTGTCGTCAACCATAAAATGTGCCTCTATCTTGTGATGTTAGGAGACGTATTTCTGTGTTTTTCCTGTGTCGGTTTCTGTTTGTTGGGGTTGCTCGTTTGGGAGGGCTGGGGCTTGTTCTTTTTGGGCGATTTGTTCGGCTATTCGTGCTTGTTCGACGAGTTTTTTGAATATGATTTCTGCGACTTGGTCTCCTACTGCTTCTTCTTTCAGTTCGGAGTTGAATGCGTATTTTTTGAAGGTTTCTACGACTTCGTTTTTGTTTATGACTACGTTTGGGTTGGTTATTTCGGT
Source organism: uncultured archaeon (assembly GCA_963716035.1). Taxonomy (GTDB): domain Archaea; phylum Thermoproteota; class Bathyarchaeia; order Bathyarchaeales; family Bathycorpusculaceae; genus Bathycorpusculum. The sequence continues at coordinate 1,831,341 of OY970286.1, forward strand.
CCAGGCGGCGGTCATGACTTTGTGGCCTAGTTCGAGGAAGACGTTGACCATGGTGGTGTAGTCGATGTCCATGGGGGCTTCTCCGGTTAGGAATCTGCCTTTTGTGAGTAGGATTTTTTTGTCGTTTTCGGGTGTTACTGTTATGCTTCTTCGCATTGATTTCACCTTTGTGCTGGTGCACACGTGCACCGCTTCACCTTAAGCACACCTGTGCATTGCTGCTTATAAATATTTTCCGCACTCAACAACCAGAACCAAGGAAAAAACCTCAAAGCAACCCAACACTAACAAGCCACTCACAAGAACACAAAGAGGCCATCCACAAACGCACGCGCCCTATCAAGCCGCCACTGGCTGGAGCCAACCCCAAAAAGCGGCTCCATCCCACTCTGAACCCTAAACCCAGAAAAATCAGCCTTACCCAACCACTCCAAAACCCCCTTAAACGTAGCCTGATGATTAACCCCAAACACGGCGTCGGGCACATTATATAGCAGGCATTCCACGAAGTAGGACGGCGCAAGGCTGACGCGAATTTTGCCGCGGTCAACCAGGCTATTTCGGGCGTTTTTAAACATCCTGATTGCAGGGATGAACCACCCGTCTGTTTGTCCCGCCAGATTCTTCACCTCACCATGTACATAGTGCAGTTTGGGGTAGCTAGAAACCCAGTTTCCTTCATGGTGCGCCAGAAACTTGATGCCCTCCAGATACTTCTGCCGTTCAACTCCAAGGAAGTTTATGTATTTTCGATGTTGAAGGGCTACTCTTATGTTCGCGTTTAAGCCGATTTGGGGGTTGTAGTATTTTATGGATTTGTAACCGTAGGTTACTGTTGAGCCGCTGGTTAAGCGGTTGAACGCTCTTAGGATGTCGTACCAGAAGTCGTCGTAGCTGTAGTTGGAGTCAAAAATGTTCTCGTTGTAGAGTATTTGTTCCGCTGTGTTTAGGCTGCTTATGTCTGCGTCGAAGGTTTCATTTAGCTGAACCACGATGTCTGCGTCTTCGTAGCTGGAGATGTTGGTGTCGTTGATGTAGCAGCCCTGCAGATAAACCTCAAATTTCTTCTCTCTTAGAGGGTAACCTGCTTTTAGAACTCGATTGATGGTTTCGCAGGCTTCATAGGCGTAGGCGGGGTTGGCTTGGAGGCTCCACGCCTGCAGTTGCTCCTCAGTCAACATAGCAGGTACCTAACAAAATAGGGCGATTCCTTTTTATTAAGCATATACTGACAAACAAAATGCTTGGTCAAGATTTGTGGATTAGTTTAGTCAAGAAACCTGCACAAAAAACCTTTAATCTAAAAGTCACTTACCCAAAACTATGCCAACTAAACTGCGTACGTACAAAACAGCCGTTTGCATTATAGCGGTGCTTTTGATTTTTCCATCCCTAATAGTTCAAGCAGCCACAACAAAGGCGTTTTACCAACCCCACAGTTCACCGTTGCCTACAAAGACCAATCCTACACCATACTCCCTCACCCCGAAACCGATCCCTACACGGGCAAAACAATCCCAATCCCCGCTCAGTATGTTGAGAACAAAACATTGAAATTTACAATTCAAAACCAGCCTGTCTCATCTGGCTATTTGTATTTCGTCATACAAATGGAAGGTGCCTATGAGCAGAACTGGACTTGCGCCGCGAGTGGGCGGGCTGAGGACGAAAATGCCCCCTACGGCACTACGGTTTGGGAATTCCATTCATCCGGGCCAAGTTCATTTCCAACGCCTGGTCAATTATTCGGAGGTAGGGGTAGCTTTATTTTGCCGTCTGAGGGCACAGTTGAGTTCCAAGTGAAAGCTCAAGCCATAGGCGAAGAGATGGCTCCAACAAGTGCCACAAATCCTTTCGGCGGCTCAATAACCACACTGTTCGCTGAAAGTGCTTGGAGCCAAACCAAAAGCGTAACCCTCCTGCAAGCAGCTCCCGCAGGTACCCCTTCTCCTTCTGCTTCCAAAGCACCTGACCAGACACCTGCCCCGACTCCATTTGGCACCCCGCCTTCTTCTGCTGCTGTTTTGGACTGGCAAACAGTCGTCATAGCCATACTATCAGTTGCCGTTGCGGGTTTAACCTTTACTGTAGCTGTTTTGTGGCGAAAACTCAACACTAAACCCACAACCGCTTCCTAAACCTGAAACCCTTCTTAAAGAGGGAAATAACTTAAATCCAAGACCAAACCATTCTATGAAAGCCCAAAAAAACCGAAAACGGTAAGGCTGTATGGCTGAAAAAAGAGATTACTACGAGGTTCTAGGCGTCCAAAAAGGCTCCTCAAAAGACCAAATCAAAGACGCTTACCGAAAACTCGCACTGCAATATCACCCGGACAGAAACAAAGAGCCCGGAGCTGAAGAAAAATTCAAGGAAATCAGCGAAGCTTACGCAGTTCTCAGCGACGACCAAAAACGCACTCAATACGATAACTTGGGCCACGCAGGCTTTGACCAAAGATACACCAGCGAAGATATTTTCCGGGGCGCTGACTTCGACAGCGTTTTCCGTGACATGGGTTTCGGTGACCTGTTCCGCACAATTTTCGGCGGCGGAGGCGGCGGATTTGGCGGCTACGAAGAACACAACCGCGGCCAAGACTTAGCTATAGACTTGGAAATCAGTCTTGAAGAGGCAGCCAAAGGTGTTGAACGAGAAATCGAAATCCCACGAACCGAACGCTGTGACGTTTGTGGAGGAAGCGGTGCTCAACCCGGTACTCAAGCTAAAACCTGCCCAAGATGCGGCGGCGCAGGCAGAGTGCAAAATATGCACAAAGTTGGCTTCGCAACATACATGCAAGTCTCCGCTTGCCCAACCTGCAAAGGTAGAGGCAAAATTATCGAAACTCCATGTAGCAACTGCCGCGGCTCAGGCATGGTGAAAAAACGGCGAAAAATCACAGTTAAAATCCCCCAGGGCATCGACGAAGGCTACCAGCTGCGATTGCGCGGCGAAGGCGGTATGGATGCTAACGATGGCGAATCAGGCGACCTCTACGTTGTTGTCCATGTACGGCCTAACCAGACGTTTGCCCGTGAAGGCGACGACCTGTGGCATGTAGCGATGATTTCTTATCCTCAGGCGGCGTTGGGCGGAGAAATTGTTGTGCCCACTCTGGAAGGTCCCACAACCGTTAAGGTGCGTGCTGGAACACAGGTTGGCGAAGTAATTACGCTGCGCGGAAGGGGTATGCCGCGCTTTAGAGGTTATGGAAGAGGCGATTTGCTTATTCGACTCGGCATATCAGTGCCAGAGAAGCTAACCTCCAACCAGAGGATGCTGCTAGAGCAGCTTGCCAAAGAATTCGGCGTCGACGCGTCGAAGGGACACAAGTTCCGGTTCTGAAAATAAAGCGCTTAACGGCGCAAACCAAAATTTTTCTTCATTTCTTTTAGAACTGAAAGTACGGGAATCAGCGCTAACATAAAACTTTTAAACAAACCCAAAGATACAGCTAACCAAAACCTTTGGAGAGGAGAAAAATGGCATTTGACATAGCAACTTTCGATTGGACTACACTCTTGATTAGTTTGGTGATTCAGATTATTTTCTGGGTTATCACCGTTGTTCCCGCACTTTGGATTTCCGGCAGACTCATAGCAGGCAAAGAAAACGCCAAATTCACAGACGCCCTCTGGATAGTCATCATCGGCACAATAGTGTTTTTCTTCATAAACTTTGCAATGGAAAGCTTCATAGGCAGTTACTTCCCTGCCGTAACTGCAGAATCATCCCTACTATCACTGATTGCACCGTTGATAGCGTATCTTGTGCTGCTCATCATTTGGCTTGCGTTGGTTAAGCACTTCTTTGACTGCGGCTGGGTCAAAGCATTCGCAATAAGCATCGTCGCTGTGGTTTTCGCCGTCATCATCTGGATAATTATCGGCATCATTTTGGCGTTAATCGGCTGGGGTGCAGGCTGGTTCCCCAACCCGCTAAGCATGATCGGCTGATTTTTCCTTCCTTTTTATTTTTTTTTGCTCAAAAAACTGTTAGCGGACGCTGTTTTGGGCTTATTTTTGGTGCTGTGGGGGGTTTTTTTGTTTTGGTTTAAAAGTAGTTCGCAAAGGGTTTCCATCAAAAAGACGCAATTTTTATTCTTTCTGCTGCTAAAAGAAGCTGAAGATTTATGTTTATGTGTTAAAATAGTGAGTGCTAACTCGGCTGGTTTTAACTATTAATCTCGAACACTCTTTTATCGCTGGAACGGCTGTGAGGCTTTGAGGAATGCTAATTTGGTTAAACATTTCACTGACCTATGGAGACAAAAAGAACCTGACGAAAACTCCATTGTTAACAAAATAAAAAACGTTGGGCAACCAACCGAAAACCTGAAAGGGCAAATCGCAACCGTAACCCAACGCCTAGATACTCAAGTCAGAATGTTAGACGGTGCAGTTACCCGATTCCGAACCCACGACCAAGATATTTTTAACCGCATTGTCAAAGCCATGGCCCAGCGCGACCAAGCACGCGCCAACATCCTCGCCACCGAACTGGCAGAAATCAGAAAGGTCGAACGAATGCTCTCGCAATCTTCCCTCGCACTGCAAAGCATGTCCATGCGTTTAAGCACAGTCTCCGAACTAGGCGACGTTGTAGCTGTACTGGGACCTGCAAAAGGCTTACTAAACGGCATACGCTCGGAAATGTGCAACATAATGCCTGAAGCCAGCCAAGAACTCGGATCAATCGGCAACCTCCTCACCGACATATGCAGCCAAACAAGCCAAAACTCTGATTCGCCCATAAACCAAACCATGGCAAGCGCTGACGCATTGGCTATTTTGGAGGAAGCTGAAATCGCCGCGGAGAGCCGCCTAAAAGATCGGCTTCCAGAAATCAACCCCATGAGTGCTCCTTCAAGAAGAACGAGCCTCGAAATCTAAAAAGTGGCAACAACCACTTTTCTTTCTCTTTTATTCATGGCTAAATTCAATTTTTTCCAGAAAGCCTGTACAAGTCGCCTCAACCAGAAAGCAACGTTTCTGAGTTACCGGGAACAAAACTGTTTGTTCTACATTGAGCCTTAGAAGATGAAGTAGTCGGCAGCGACCCTCTTCTTCTACTAATAGAAAACAAAAACTCTGAGGCCGGACCACGGGTTTTAATGAATGCTTCAACATGGCGCCTCACCCAGAATCGGTGGTTCCATGCACCATGTGGAATGAAAACGCTCTTGCCACACCGCGTTAGAAGCTGAAGTGCAATGCAAACGCCTATCTTTGCCGCCATGTGGTGTAGTGCCACAGGGAAATGCCACACACACACAAAAACAGAACACAAAAAACCACAAAGACCAAAATTTACGTACTACAAAGGAAAAAACCGGCTCCCATCAGGAGCCCTGCTCTCACTTGTTTTAATCAAAATCTGAATTACAAAATCATCCATACATACATCCATCTGCCCACACAAACTACATGAGCGAGGCACCGTCAAAATCACCGCTGCAGAACACAGCTCATACTCCACCAGCATCTTCCTTATACGGCACTTCTTTATTGCCTTGTTAGGCTCAACCTTTGTAATGCCATAAACCGCGTCAGCGAATCCATCATGGTTTGTTGTCTCAGTCAGAACCTTTCTCTCCAAACTCTTTCAATTTTTAGTACTAAAAGCTAGCTGTTCACTATTGTCTCAACTCAAATAACATAAAATGAAATTTAAACATCTGTGATTACCCCGCGTTCCAGCACACTTCTTTTCACAGCATTCACGCAGGGGTGTGTTGTTGCCTGTTCACAGTCACATACGGTTATCTGACCCACAAAAAACTTGAAATATGGAACCACATGCCTGATATTATCAAAGTAAAAAACCTAGTTGAAGTTTACTCGGATGGAACAAAAGCAGTAGACGATATATCATTCAGCGTTAACGAAGGCGAATTTTTCGGCTTTTTGGGACCCAACGGAGCAGGCAAAAGCACAACCATAAAAATCTTAACCACCCTGCTTCGAAAAACATCCGGCACAGTCACCATCGCTGGACACGACATCGACGCCGACGCAACCGCCATCCGCCGAATCATAGGCGTACAAAGCCAAGAAACAACCATCGACGGCGACTTAACCGGAAGAGAAAACATCACCCTACAAGGGCACTTCCAACAAATAGAACGCTCAAAACTTACCCAACGAGTAAACGATCTTCTGAAGCTAGTCGGGCTCGAATCAGCCGCAGACAAACAAGCACGCAACTATTCAGGCGGAATGAAAAAACGGCTCGATTTAGCCACCGCCCTAGTGCATACGCCTAAACTGGTTTTCCTCGACGAACCCACAACAGGGTTGGACCCACAGTCGCGTTTGGCAATTTGGTCCTATCTGGAGCAGCTAAACAAAGAGGAAGGCATGACGATTTTCTTAACAACCCAATACCTTGAGGAAGCAGACCGCCTCTGCAAACGTTTAGCCATCATCGACTTCGGAAAAATCGTTACAAAAGGCACCCCAACTGAACTTAAACGCGAAATCGGTGCAGACTCTATCCGGTTATCCATTGAGGATTGTGAACAGAATAAACCCCGCGCCAGAGAAATTCTCACCTCGCTCTCAGGCGTTAACAGCGTGGTTGATGCCGGTACTGAGGATTGCTTAAACGTGTTCGCCAAAAACGCGGGACTACCAGTGGCAGATATTGTTCGCGCCTTTGATAAAAGCGAAATCCATCTGCTCTCCGTTACCTATTCTTCGCCGTCGCTTGACGACGTTTTTCTCAAGCACACTGGCAGACGAATCCGCGCAGAAGACCTCGTTAAAGCTCCTAGCCGCATGCTCGGAGGCAGACGATAATGACTCTGCTATCTGACACTTGGTTTCTATTTATTCGGTACCTCAAAAAACTAATACGAAACCCTATTTTGCTGTTTTTCTCACTTTTCCAACCAATAATTTTCCTCCTTTTATTCACACAGCTTCTAGGCAGGTTCTCAGACATTCCCGGCTTCACCCAAGCCACCGGCACAAGCAGCTACGCCGTTTTTGCCGCCGCAGGTATACTTTTGCAGAATGCTTTTGGCAGCGCTCTACAATCAGGCAACTCCATTGTTGCAGACATCGACTCAGGTTACCTGCAGAAAATGCTTGTCACCCCCGTGAACCGCTACGCCATCCTGCTGGGTAGATTAACCAGTGATGCCTTTCGCGTTGTTATCCAGTCCATAATTATAATTGCATTATCTTTCTTGCCCTTTATCGGCGTAACCTACGCGACAGGCGTTCCTGGGATTATCTTGATTTTGATTATAGTGGCCTTTTTCGGGTTGGCGTGGTCGGGGATATCGCTTGCTATCGGCATGAAAACTCGAAGTGCGGAAACAGTTTTCGCTATCGGAGGCTTCATCACTTTTCCGTTGCTGTTTTTGAGCACTGCTTTGGTGCCTGAAAGTTTCCAGCCTGACTGGATTAAAACGATTTCGATGTTTAATCCTATAAGTTACGCCGTAAACGCAAGTCGTGTGCTTATGATTTCAGGTTTTGACTGGGGCACTATTCTTCCGGCTTTCGGGGTTATTGCACTTGTGGGTGTTTTAACTTTAAGTGCGACGGTTTACCAGTTTAGAAAAGTCGTCAGCTAACAAATGTTTTGAGCGGTTATCTATAGATCACGTGCTTAATTCCGTAACTATATAATTCGGAGCTTGAATATGGAGAAAACAGCCGTTTCTATGTAACAACTAATATAGTGGTACGTCGAATTAAGAATTCCTTTAAACATAGTTACGTCCCCGTAAAGGAGCGGCACCTTGCTTAGCAAAATCCAAGACGCACTCAACGGCTTGTCATCCAAAAAACCCCTAAAGTACACCCTCTACCTTTCCGCAATTATCATATTCATCGCCATAATCTTGGTGCCCCCAATCATCGGGATCATCCTAAAAGCTCCCCAAGTCGGCGCTTTTCTAGAAAACCCCACCCTAACAAACGCCGCGACAATCGCTATAGTGAACTCTTTTGTAATAGGCTTAATCGTCGCCGCCCTCGACCTCTTAGCCGGTGTCCCCCTCGCATGGCTTATCTCACGCAGTAAAAGCCGATGGGCAAGCATCCTAGATACCCTAGCAGACTTGCCTTTCGTCGTTCCAACAGCCGCACTTGGCTACTCAATTCTGCTCTTCTGGAGCTCAAGCGGCGGGATCTCCGCTCTATTTGGCACCTCCCTTGTTTCCCCCGGCTATCTGTTAGTTATGCTCCTACACTTCACCTTCTCATTCCCCGTCGTGGTCCGCGTCATAGTCGGCGCCATGATGGACTACAAAATGGAGTACGAACGCGCCTCCCGCACCATGGGCGCACCACCCCTAACTGCAGCCAGAACCGTAACTTTCCCAATAATCAAACCGTCCCTAATCGCGGCTTTTTCCCTTGCATTTGCCCGTTCACTCTCGGAGACCGGAGCAACTTTCATCGTGGCAGGCTTGGTTTTCCAGAACGGCCCCGTCTTCATACAGGACCTAAAAAACCAGGTTGCCACTGGTATCCCCACCCCCATCTCGCAGGCAACTTACGAAGGCGGAACCGTGTTTGCAAGCGCCATCCTCATCATCGTTTCACTGGCAATTTTCGCTTTAATCCGCATCGTTGGCAACCGCGTCAAGCTTCCCTTCGGCAAAGGTTTACCGATGTTTGAAAAAAAACTCAGTTACAAAAAAGGCGAATGGTCCCGTAACACCATAGCTTTAGCCGTATTCTTAATGCTCATATTGATACCTTCAGTTTTTGTGGCGTTGCCGGCTTTCCAAGCAATCGTAACAGGAAGCAACTTTGTTGACGTCTTCACTGGCACCGGTGTTTGGGCAAGTTTCTGGCAAAGCCTGCTCCTGTCCTACGGGTTAGGCGCAATCGTTACTGTGCTTGGTATCTTGACGGGTATTCCGATGGCGATTTTCATTTCCCGCAAAACATTCGGCAAAATCCCCTCCCTAATCATAGACAGTTTAATCAACATTCCCATAATTGTGCCCTCCATTGCTCTTGGGATTTCGCTTAAATTCTTCTGGCAAGGCGTCCCCGGCATCCCCGACTTTGTGCTGCTGGTCTTTGCGCATTTGGCGATTACTTACCCATACTTTGTGCGCTCGATGTCTGCTGCTATGGAACGTATAAATGTGGACATGGAAGAAGCTGCTAAAACCTTGGGTGCAAAACCCTTCACGGTGTTCAAAACCATTGTTTTGCCGCTGACAAAGTACTCTATCCTATCGGGAGCTATAATCGTTTTCACCCGTAGCGTTAGCGAAACAGGCGCCACCCTTGCCGTAACCTCCACCCTCCAGACTGCTCCAGTGCTCATCGTGAACTGGGTTAACTCAATCCGGGGCGTTTCAGACGCGATTACAGGCGTGAACACCTTAACTGTGGGGTTAGCCTGCGGTTTACTCATACTATTTAGCTTCATCATTCTCTTCGTTTTGAGACTGCTAACAAAAAAAGGAAAAACCTGAACATGAACACCAAAAAAGGAATGAAACACTATGCCTGAAGTCCGAGTCGTCGACGTCGTAAAAAAATATGGAAACCTCTACGCTTTAAACCACGTAAGCTTAACTGTTCATGACCAAGAATACTTTTCGCTCTTAGGCCCCAGCGGCTGCGGTAAAACCACGTTGCTACGGCTTATCGCGGGTTTAATTGACCCCGACGGAGGCGAAATCTACATCGGTGATAAACGCGTTGACAAATCCCCGCCGGAGGACCGCGACATTGGCTTTGTGTTCCAGACATTTGCACTTTTCCCGCATATGACGGCATGGAGTAACGTGCTTTATGGCCCAAAAGTGAAGAACTACGATTCTAAGCAGGCTGAAACCATAGGTCACGAAGTCTTGGAATTGGTGAAATTAAGTGAAAGATTGGATGCTTATCCAAGCGAACTCAGCGGCGGTATGATGCAGCGCATAGCTGTGGCGAGGGCGTTGGCGGCGGGTGCAAAAATTTTGCTCCTCGACGAACCTCTCGGGCAGCTAGATGCTAAAGTGCGAAACGACATCCGCTACGAAATCCGACGCATGGCAAAAGACCTTAAATTAACCGCCATACACGTTACACACGATCAAGCAGAAGCCATGTCCATTTCCGACCGAATAGCAGTCATGAAAAAAGGCAAAATCGTGCAAATTGGCTCGCCTAAAGAGCTATATATGCACCCAAACAGCCTCTTTGTAGCGTTCTTCATCGGCGAATCTAATTTGCTTGAGGGTTACGTTACCAAAGTTGATGGGAAAAAGGCTGAGGTTGAGCTTCGTCAGGGTTTCCGTATTAAAGCATTCAACGAGCGTGACATTAGGGAGGGTGAGCGGGTGGTTTTGGCTATTAGGCCTGAGACTTGCGAGATGAAGTTGGGTTTGGTTGAGGGAGGAAATGGTTTGTTTGGGCAGATTGAGAAGACGACTTTTGAGGGTACGATTGTTCGTTATGAGATTCGATTGGTGAATGGGGATAGGTTTGTTATTAGTCGTCCGTCTCTAACTGAGGCTTGGGTTGAGATTGGTGCTGAGGTTACAATTACCTATCCGCTTGATAAGGTGCATTTGTTTATGTATCCGGAGAATGGTTTGAGCGATGAGATTTCAGTTTAACACACAAATTCGATGTGATTGCTAGATAACATCAGGGATTTTTTGAAAAAACCTTGAAATTTTACATATTCCACTTCTCAAAATTTAAATGCAAGTGTGATGCTTTTAGACAACTAACTCGGGGTAGTATGAGAGAGAAAGCGCATGGAGACTATGCTAGACTATATGCATGAAAACATCGAAACTTCATCAAATGTCTGCATAACGAGTCAAATCCTGCTTGGCTGTTTGTCTAGGCGCCATGCAGAAAAGCTTAATAGTGTTTACAGAGTCGCTTCTGACTATAACAGGTGCCTATTCGGCTCTACTCTTGAGGCAGCTTTAATGAAAGTAAGCGTGAATGGAGAGAATACTGCATGTTAGAAATTCTTGAAGAAGCCATCATCGCATTTGTCCTTATTTTCGCATCCACCCTCGCAATCTACTACATAGGGAAACGCGCAGCACCCAAAACCACCATAAGCGAAAACGAGCAAGCTGCCTACGCATGCGGAGAAGAAGTCCACTTTCAAGGCTTAAAAATCAACGTATCCCTCTACAAATATCTCATTTACTTTATCATCTTCGACTCATCAGTGCTAGTACTGGCTTTCGCTGCATTTGCAGTTTTAGCCGCCAACCCTCTACTCTTAATCCTCTACCTCGGTATAATCCTCGCAGCGGGAGTAATACTCCTTGAAGGAGGCAAAGAATAATGACGGATACAAAAACTTGGGCACGAGTAAAATCCCCATGGGTGCTCCATTTTAACTCTGGAGCCTGCAACGGCTGCGACATCGAAATCGTAGCGTTGCTAACTCCAAAATACGACGTTGAACGGTTCGGAATAAAACTTGAACCTTCACCAAGACACGCAGATGTTCTTCTAGTCACAGGTGCCGTAACCCAGCAGTGCGCAGAACGATTAAAACGCGTCTACGACCAAATGCCGCAACCCAAATTCGTCGTCGCCATAGGCGCATGCGCATGCAGCGGCGGCGTCTTCGAAGGCAACTATAACGTTTTAGGTGGAGTCGATAAGGTTTTGCCGGTAACCGCATATATCCCCGGTTGTCCCCCACGTCCTGAAGCAATTATCGACGGCGTAGTAAAACTACTAAACGCAATTAACCCCCCAAAAGTTAAGCCAGCCCCCAAAGAGGAGCCTAAACAACAGGCTGCACCAAACAGTTGAGGAGATAAGAAAATGTCAAACAACACTGTAGACATGGTAAGTTTACTGGAAAATAAATTCGGTGACAAAATTCAAATTCAACAGGGCACTCTTGAAGCAGGTGCCATAATCGCCAACAATGGCTTGCACTATGATGTCTTAAAAGCTATGATTGAAGCGGACGAAAAAACTGGAATAACAGCCATCACGGGTTTAGACCTCGGCGACAAGTTGGGTGTCTACTACCACGTTCACACGGCAAAACCATTCTTTACTATCAAAGCTGAAGTTCCAAGAGCCGACCCTAAAATTAAAACCGTCGTCGACATACACCCAGGCGCATTATTCCACGAGTTGGAAGTAACTGACCTTTTGGGCGTCGTTTTCGTTGGAAACGAATTCCACGGGCACTTTGTTCTCTCAGAAAACTGGCCTGATGGCGTTTACCCTCTTCGAAAAGACGTTGACGCAACAAAAGTCCACCTTGTCCCCACTCCAGCGCGTGAAGCTAACGTAAACGCTGAGGGCAGACAAGTAAAAATCATCATTGGACCCCAGCACCCAGCTTTGCTTGAGCCAGAAAAGTTCTCAGTAACAGTTGACGGAGAAACCGTGACTAAAGTTGAACCACGCATCGGCTATGTCCACCGTGGCATAGAAAAAACCAGTGAATCGCGCACCTACCTCCAAGATACCTATCTGGTGGAACGTGTCTGTGGCATTTGCAACCCCATCCACGCATACGGCTTTGTTTCCACTGTTGAGAAAATCCTGAAACCCGCAGTTCCAGAACGAGCTGAATACCTCAGAGTCATCGCTTTAGAACTTAACCGTTTACACAGCCACCTCTTAACTTTGGGTCACGCAGGCTTAGAAATCGGCTACGAAACTCTTTTCCAGTATTTCTGGCGGGACCGTGAACCTATAATGGATTTGATTGAATTAACCAGCGGCAACCGCGTTTACGGCTCACTAATCACAGTTGGCGGGGTAAGACGAGATATAACTCCCGAGCAAATCCCAAAAATCAAAACTGTCCTATCTGATCTGCGAGGCAAAATGCCGTTCTACCGCAAGCTCTACCAAGATGAACCCTCTCTTCGCTTAAGAATGAAAGACGTCGGAACGCTCAGTCGAGAAGACGCCCTCAAACTTTCCGTTGTCGGTCCAGTTGCAAGAGGCTCAGGCGTTGACATGGATATCCGAGTAACTCAACCCTACTCTGCCTACGACGAAATCCCCTTCAAACAAATAGTATACACTGACGGTGACACGTGGGCAAGAATGAATGTACGTATGGACGAAGTTGAAGAAAGTATAAACATCATCGAATACGCAATGGATCATCTTCCTTCAGGACCAATCCGGGTCGATGTGCCCAGAAGCGTTCCTGCAGGTGAAGCTGTAAGCTGTGTTGAAGCTCCAAGAGGCGAACTCTTCTACTACGTACGCAGCAACGGCACAGACATGCCTGACCGCGTCAAAATTCGCACTCCAACGTTTGCTAACATTCCAGCATTCCTAAAAACAGCAATAGGTGAGAGCATAGCTGATGTCCCATCGAACTTTGTTAGCTTAGACCCCTGCTTCTCATGCACTGACAGGTGATTGGTGACAAAACATGATTGATCTCTGGCTCATCTTCCAAATCTTAGTCTTCCCAGGCTTCACTTTCATCCTATTCCTAACTTTATTCTGCGACTGGGTAGAGCGAAAGCTAGAAGCACGCATCCAAAACCGCGTTGGCCCCATGGTCGCTGGACCAGCCGGTATTCTTCAACCCCTTGCTGACTTTATCAAACTGCTCACCAAGGAAGATATTGAGCCCAGAGAAACCAAAAAACTGGTTTTTCGCTACGCACCTCTGGCAGCTTGTGCCATTATGGTGTTCGCTATGCTCTTTTTGCCGATAAGCGGCGCAAGCGTTCTCTCCACCGGAAGCAGCATCTCAACAAGCGGCTTCAGCGGTGACTTAATCATCATCTTAGCCTTCGCAACCATAGCCAACTTTTTGCTGTTCCTGGCAGGTTGGGCATCATGTAACCCATACGGCAACATCGGTTCAGCTAGAGTTTTAACCCAATTCTTAGGCTACGACATCCCCCTCTACATACTTGCATTAACCCCCGCATTCATTGCTGGAACAATCCAAATCGGCGCTATTGCCTCGAGTTTCCCATTCATACTGCTTGCGCCTTGGGCTTTTGTGCTCTTCGTCATCACGATGCAGGCGGAACTTGAAAAAGACCCCTTCGACGTACCTCACTCGGAATCTGAAGTCGTTGGCGGCTTAGAAACCGAATACACAGGCGCCAAACTTGCTTTCCTACACTTAACACGCGATGTCCAAGTTGTCTTCGGCTCGGCGTTGGTAGTTGAGTTGTTCTTGGGTGGACCTAACGGTCCAGTGTTCTTCGGACTTGACTGGCTCTTCTACACCTTATGGTTCGTGCTGAAGCTGCTGGTAGTGGTAGTAATCAGCGAGTACATCACCACTGTGGTGGCTCGTCTACGTATCGACCAAGTGTTAACGGGCAACTGGAAAATCCTCCTGCCAGCAGCGTTGATATCGCTGATGGTAACGGTTGCTTTGGTAACGTGGGTGTATCATCCATTCGGCATTGGAGTGTTAAGCTAAGATGGCAGATGACAAAAAGAAGAAAACCCGCATCTCTCCGATATTCAAACGTGCAGTGTCACACATCTTCACTAAACCCGCTACGACAAAGTATCCTTTCGTTAAGCCGGCTCTTCCAGCTGACTCCAGAGGTAAAATGGTTTACGAAATAAAAGACTGCAACGCCATCGACTTAGGCTGCGGACAAGACTTCCGACTTGACATCAAAGCATTGCGTGGAAGCAACTGCCGGGTTTGTCAAAGAGACTGTCCAACTGGCGCAATCAAAATCGTTCAGGTCGAAGATGGCAAACTTCGCCCCCAAATTGACTTAAACAACTGCATTTTCTGCTATCAATGTGTCGAATCTTGTCCAAGAGATGCCATCAAACAGTCTGACCTCTACGAGTTAGCTACAACAGACAAAAAATCGTTAGTGATGAAGCCATCATACAAAGATAAAAAGGGTGCATCTCAATGATCTTTGAAATCTTAGCTATAGGTCTGATCGTATCCGCCGTTTTAGCGCTGTTCCTAGATGAAGTCGTTTACTCGGTAGCTGCTTTAGCGGGTACTTTTTTGTTTACAGCATTAATTTATTACCTTAACGGCGCCATCTACGCTGCCATATTCCAATTCGTGGTCGGCATCGGTACCCTTGCTATTCTCTTCTTGTCAGGAGAAATGCTCGGCGAGAAACCAACTAAAAAAGCCTCTCCGGCAAGAACCGGCGGCTTAATCGGTGCCGGCGTCGTTTTGAGCTTGCCCGCAATTTTCCTATCCGTTTCGGGGCAAACAAGCGTTGCCTCAAACGTCGACATCGGCGTTGCCCTCTGGGATCTCAGGGGCGTAGACATTGTAATGCAGGCACTTGTTATTTTGACGGTGGCAATTGGAATTGGCATCGTTTTGTATGAGCGGAGGAAGAAGTAATGGACTTCGTCATTTTATCCTTGGTTATGTTGGCAATCGGCATCTACGGTTTACTAACCAACCGTCAACTGCTCAAAGTATTCATCTCAATCGAGTTAATCGCCACAGCAGCCACACTTAACTTTGTCATGTTGGTTGCTGCCCCCGCAGGCTTAAGCGAGGCACTCTTGATTTTGGCTTTCAGCGTTGACACTGCCGTGAGCGCAGTTATCTTGGCGTTGCTGGTCATCGTTTCCAAACGGTACGGCACAAGCGACATCTCAAAAATTATGTCTAAAATGCAGGAAAATGCACAGCAAGAAGAAACCGAGGTTGAAGCACAATGATACTACAAGAATTCTCCGCCTGGTTCGTCTGGGTTATCCCACTTATCGCAAGCCTATTTGTACCCATCATAGGCAAATACAGTGAGAAAGCACGCAACGCCTTCGTTATAGCTATTATGGGTGTAGTTGCGGCTTTAGCTCTCTCTTTAGTTCCCGGCGTCTGGTCCGGTAGCGGTGAAGCAGTAACCTACACCATAAACTGGTTACCGACCTTAAGTGGTCAAGCCTCCTCCGCGGTGACCGCTGGCGTCTACATAGACCCCTTAAGCATCCTGTTCACCTGCCTAGTTGCGTTCTTCGGCGTAATCATCGCCGTCTACTCACAGGGCTACATGAAAGGAGAAGAAGGCTTAACCCGATACTACTACCTCTTACTCCTGTTCATCGGCTCCATGATTGGCTTAGTCATATCCGACAACATGCTCCAACTGTTCATTTTCTGGGAGATGGTCGGACTCTGCAGCTATGCGTTGATCGCGTTTTGGTACAAGAAACCCGAATCCATCCATAGCGGTGTCAAAGTTTTCATAATGACCCGCATCGGCGACATTGCCCTTCTAGCAGCCATAGGCATTCTGTTTCTGCAGTTCGGCACTTTCAGCTTCCACGGCATAATCACAGGCATAAACTCGGCAGCTACAGACGGAACCCTCGCCGCTATGACACCTAACCTTGTCATCGCAGCCTTCCTGGTCTTGGGCGGCGCAATCGCCAAGTCCGCGCAGTTCCCGCTCTTCACATGGCTATACAGCGCAATGGAAGCACCAACCAGCGTATCCGCCCTGTTGCACGCTGCCACCATGGTTAAAGCAGGCATCTACCTCCTCTCAAGATTTATCCTCATATTCGCAGCTGCACCAGCATTAATCATAGCCTTACAGCAAGCATCATGGTTTAACACCATCGCATGGGTCGGCGTCATAACAGCGTTTATCGGCGCAACTTTGGGCTTAATGACCACCGACATCAAAGGAGTCTTAGCTTACTCCACCGTGAGCCAAATCGGCTTCATGATGGCGGGCTTAGGCACAGCAATGGCGGCAACCACCGACGTGGCAATGTCAGCCGGCTGGTTCGCAAGCCTCTTCCACATGGTCAGCCACGCCTTCTTCGAAGGTCTCGGATTCCTCCTCGCAGGCGGCATCATCCACGCATTAGGAACCCGCGACATGCGCTTGATGGGTGGACTACGCAAAGCCATGCCCATCTCCTTCGCGTTAATGGCTATCATGATTATAACTACCAGCGGCTTACCGCCGTTTGCAGCGTTCTTTAGCAAGGGCTTAATCCTAAACAGCGTCTTAACCGCAGGTGACATCATCCAGATAGTCCTCATATTCGCAGCCACAGGCTTAACATTCGCTTACTGTGTTCGCATGTTCAGTTTAGTGTTCATGGGCAAAAAAACCGAGTACATCCAGAAAATCCATGTTCACGAAGCACCCAAAATCATGCTTATACCCGCAGCAATCTTGGCGGGCTTATGCATTGTTTGGGGTGTTGCACAGCCACTTGTCGCAAGCTTCATGCATGTAGAACTTGAAGAAACTTTGCTTGGCGCATTCACCAGTCTAGAAACACCAATATTCCTCACCATACTGCTGCCCATATTCGTGCTTGGCTACTGGACTTACTACAAGAACTTCCAGGGACTGCGCAAAGTTGCTGCAGGCAAAAACCCAATCACAGTGATTCTCAACCACAAATACTTCCTCGACGACCTCTACTACGGCGTGGCAAGAGGAATCAATGGCTTCTCCGCTCTCTTAACACGCTTCGAGAACAAAGTGTTCGCAACCTTACCCGACAAAGCAGGCTCAGACGTCGCCAAAGCGGCAGAACCCGGACAAGCATTAGGCTTAAAGAAGGGTCCATCGGACAGCTTTAGAAACTATGTTGCCGCAGCAGTGCTCGGCTTCATAATCATTGTAGTGTTAATCATCTTAACCGTTGGTTTCGGAGGCGCATAAACAAATGTCACTACCTATCCTACTATCAGTATTCGCTATACCCAGCATAAGCATCCCCTTTGTTTACCTTGCAGGAAAGAAATCCCCCAAGATAGCGGCATCATTCGTCGCCGCCATCGCCTTAATCAACATGGCGCTGGTGTTCTCCACCATACCATCAATTATCTCAAACGGCAGCTACAAAGAAACCTACACGTGGATACCAACCATCATCAACACACAGTTCACACTATACCTTGACGGCATCGCCGCCTCAGTCGCGTTGATCAGCTTGGTGCTCATATTCGTCGCAGCAATCTACTCAATCAACTACATGGCAGGCAAAAAGAACCTCCCCGCCTACTACGCACTGCTATGCATGCTATCTGTAGGCTTAATCGGCGTGTTCCTAACCAGCAACATGATACTGTTCTACTTCTGCTGGGAACTCATGCTGGTCCCCGCCTACTTCATAGTTGGAGAATGGGGTTACCGTAACAGCTACAAATCCGCCCTTAAACTCTTCATATTCACCCACGCAGGCGCAGTCTTCGTGCTGCTGGGCATCGGTGCAACCTACTGGATAACCGGCGGCTTAACCGACATGTTCAGCGCACAACAAGCACTTGTTGCAGCGGCGAACTCTGACGTTGCAAAATGGATACTCGTCGCATTAACCGCCGGCTTCGCAGTCAAGATGGCTGTGTTCCCAGTCCATATGTGGCTCCCAGACGCCCACTCAGAAGCACCCGCACCGATGTCCGCCCTCTTAAGCGGTGTCATCATCAGCGCAGGCGCTTACGCCATCTTAAGAATGAGCTTCGGCATGGTCTTCCCAGCAGTCGGCATAACATTCGGAACCGACTTCCTACACGTCCTAACAATCTTCGGCATAATAACAGCCTTCTTCGGCTCACTGCTCTCGCTTGTCGCCACAGACATTAAACGCGTCATCGCCTACTCAAGCATCGCCCACATGGGCTACATCATGTTCGGCCTCTCACTGTTCCCAGTGGCACTCGCAAGCGGCAACCCAGTGCTTCTCGCTTCGGCTTCAGCAATCGCAATCGTAGGCACCGTACTGCACATAATCACCCACGCAGCAAGCAAAGGCCTCTTCTTCTTAACCGCAGGCGGCGTTATGCACCAAACCGAAGAACGCGACATCCGCAAAATGGGCGGCTTAGCAGGCAAAATGCCGTTCTCAGCCGTCTCAGGCACCATAGCCGCACTCAGTATCGCCGGCGCACCGCCTCTAGCATGCTTCATCAGCGAATTCCTCATCTTCGTCGGAGCATTCCAAATCATACAAACCGACCCATTCTACATCATCCCAACCATACTCATGCTGGTCGCAACAGTGTTTTCGCTGGCTTACGCATTGCGGTTTGTCTCCAAAGTTTTCCTCGGAACAGCCCCCGGCGAAATCGTGGTTGATGCTCACAGTCCACAAACAGCAGGCGCTACTCCAGAAGCAACTGAACTTAAGCATGGACACAAAATCGTCGATATACCAAACTACATGAAGGTGTCTTTGGCAATCCTTGTGGTGCTGGTTGTCTTAATCGGCATCTATCCGACCTTCTTCATGCATCTAATTCAAACAGCGACCTTTGGTCAGGTACCGGTGGCATAAAATGACGACAATCATAGACATAATCTTACCAATCTTCACCCTAGTAATTGCAGCCCTACTCACAATTCCAATCTTTAAAGCCATAAGAGGCAGCAGCCACAAAACCGCCCTGATGCTGGCATGGATAATAGCTGTGTTCGCAATAGCCAGCTTATCAGTCGTCAACCTGACATTATCCTACTACAGCGTAGCTAACCCAGCGCCGCTTACATTGACTTTGGATGCAACAGCTAACGCTGCGATTTCGTCATCGTTCTACATTGACGCCATCTCAATCTACATGGCAATACTCATAGTCGCCATAAGCGCCGTAGTCATGATCTACACAGTATTCTTCGTAAACTCCGCAGACCGTCCCTCAGAACGCTACCTCGCAATTATGCTTATTGCAACTGGCGCACTCATGGGCGCAGTCTTAGCCGGCGATCTACTGACGTTCTTCATATTCTGGGAAGCAGTAACCGCAGCCGCAGCGTTCTTGATGCTATACCGCAAAAACGCCTTCAGCCTCAATGCGACGCTCAAATACATGATAATGGTCATCATCGCCTCAGCCTTCGTGCTGCTAGGGTTGTCAGTTGTTTATGGATTAACTGGCAGCCTCAACTACGTCGCAGTCAGAGAAGCCATCGGAACCATCTCGGGCAGCGACATGAACCTCTTAATCATCGCATTCATCTTCATCGCAGCAGGCTACGCAATTGAAGCCGCAATCGTACCCTTCCACTTCTGGCTACCAGATGCATACACCGCAGCCCCAGCCCCATCCGCAGCTTTCCTCTCAGCACTCGTAGACCAAGGCGGCTACTACATCCTAATCAGAATACTACTCTTCATCATCCTACCCCCCTCAGTAGGCGGCATCTTCGACTGGACCCTCATGCTCGCAGTAATGGCCGCATTAACCATGGTCGTAGGCAACATCTTCGCCTTGATACAGTTCAACGTCAAACGCCTCATGGCATACATCTGCGTTGCAGACGTCGGCTACAACCTCGTCGCAATCACAAGCGCCACACAACTCGGCTTAGCAGGCAACCTCTACTTCTTCTTAATCGGCGGCTTAACTACAGCACTCGCATTTATGGCAATCGGCATTATAAACAAACACGGCTTCCACACACTAGAAGACTTCAAAGGCGTAGGCAAAAAAATGCCGCTAACCAGCATCGCAATCGTCATCGCAGGCTTAAGCTTCGCAGGTGTTCCACCGTTGGGCGGCTTCTTCGCCAAATACTTCGTGTTCACCGCAGCCATCAGCGTCAACTTAACCTGGCTAGCAGTCATCGGCGTCCTAACAAGCGTTCTGCAAACCGCATACATATTCCGCCTCATGAACTTGATGTACGGCAAAGAACCCAAGGATGCAACCAAAGTCAAAGAGAACCTCCGTATCCTCATCCCAGTGTTCATCTTGGTTGCGGCAATCTTCATCTTAGGCTTGTTCCCAGACCTTGTGCTACGCCTAATTGAGCCTATCACGCACCAGTTGCCCTGGGTTCTCCCAGCCTAAACCAACCCTTTTCTTTTCTTCTTTTTTGTTATTCTTTAGTTTGCTTTGATTTCCGCGCGTTTTCTTTTGTTGTTGCTGCTTTTAGCGTCGCTACAACCAGCCACAACCAACAACCAACGCCTCGGAAACGCGGACGCCCAAACAGAACCTTCTGCTTAAGCTTTGGAAGATGATGTAGTAGGCACCGACTCTCTTCATCTGCTACTAGAAAACAAAAAAAGTCGATTTACCAACAAACGAAAAGGAAAAACTTGCGGTGACGCTACTTGCGGATTTGCCCCTCACCCACAACCACATACTTAGTCGTGGTCAAATGCACAATGCTCATGGGCCCCCGTGCATGTAGCTTCTGCGTTGATATGCCGATTTCCGCTCCTAAACCAAACTGGTTACCATCCGTGAAGCGTGTCGACGCGTTCCAGTAAACCGTTGCGGAGTCAACATCTCTTAGGAACTTTTTGGCTTTAGCAAAGTCTCTGGTGACGATGCTGTCGCTGTGGTGAGTGCCATACTTGTTAATGTGGGCGATGGCTTCGTCCAAGTTTTCGACGACTTTAACGCCGATTATGAGGTCAAGAAATTCAGTGCCCCAATCTGCTTCCGTCGCGGCTTTCACGTCAGGCACAATTCTTTGTGTTGCTTCGTCACCTCGGACTTCCACTTTGTTCTTACTCAGTTCAGCGATTACGACGGGCAGGTAGGACTCAGCGATGTTTTTGTGCACAACCAGCTTCTCAGCTGCGTTACACACGCCTGGACGCTGCACCTTAGCGTTAATCACTATAGCTGTAGCTTTATCAAGGTCCGCGTCTTCTTCCACGTAAATGTGGCAGTTTCCGGTGCCTGTTTCGATAACGGGTATGCGTGATTTTTCGACGACGGTGTTGATTAAGTCTGCGCCGCCACGAGGCACCAAAACATCAATGTATTTGCGCATGCCCATAAGCTCCTCTGCTTCTTTACGGTCGGGCGAGTTTATGATTTGAATGGCATCCACAGGCAAGTTGGATGCTGCAAGGGCGCTACGTAGCGCTTCGCCGATGGCGAGGTTGCTGTTTAGGGCGTCTGAACCGCCTCTCAGAATGACGGCGTTTCCTGATTTAACAGTGATGCCAGCAGAATCTGAGGTCACGTTGGGGCGCGACTCATAGATTACCCCCACTACACCCATAGGAACGCGTATCTGGCTAATAATTAAGCCGTTAGGCCTTGTCCAAGTCGCAAGCACTTCGCCTACGGGGTCCGCTAAGTCGGCGACTTCCCTCAATTCTTTTGCCATGTTACTAATTTTTTTGTTATCCAACGCAAGCCTGTCCAGCAATGAGGCTTTTACTCCTCGTTTTCTGGCGGCTTCAACGTCGATTCTGTTAGCAGCCAAAATCTTCTCAGTATTTGCCTCTAATGAGTCAGCCATCTTTTGAAGCCCCAAGTTTTTCGCTTCCGTAGATAGCTTGCCCATTTCGGACGCTGCCGCTTTGGCTTTAATGCAGATTTCCTCAACCATGCCCATCTTTATTCCTCAAGCAAATGGATATTTCGACGCTCTACCGCCTCTTTAGGCGAATCAACGCCGAGTTTCTCTTGTGCTTCGCTTACCTGTAAGCCTTTTATCAAATTTAACTGTGTGCTGCTAAAGTTAGGGTTGCCACGTGCAAACACGTTATTTTCGTCTGCTAAGCTGACGACGTCTCCCTCACAGAACGTGCCAACCACTTTCGTGACGCCTACGGGGAGCAAGCTTGAGCCTTCAAGGATGGCTTTTTTGGCGCCTTCATTCACATACACCGTGCCCTTAACTGCTGCTCCATAAGCTATCCAGCGTTTAACTGCAGGCATTTTCTCTTGCGCTTTGAAGTAGGTGCCAACCGGTTTACCTTCTAAGATGTCGACTATGACGTTTTTTCTTCGGCTGTTAGCGATGACGACTGGGATGCCGCATTGGGTCGCGATTTCGGCGGCTTTTATTTTGCTTTGTATTCCGCCTCTGCCAAGCTTGCTTTTACCTTTTACGGATTCTTTGAGTTCAGGCATAATCTCCTCTACGGTTGGGATAAGCTGTGCTCCGGGCATTGAGGGGTCGGCAGTGTATAATCCTTCTACGTCAGAGAGAATTATTACCAAGTCTGCCCCAACTGCGCCTGCGACTAAGACGCTTAGGTGGTCGTTGTCGCTAAAGTTGACCTTGTACCCTTCCGCATGCAACAATTCATCAACGGAGGTTACGTCGTTTTCGTTAATGATTGGGACCACACCGATTTTAAGCAGCAACGCCAAAACGTCACAAGTGTGCACGTAGGAAGCCCGGTTTGAGAGGTCCTCTGCAGTTAATAGAATCTGGGCCACTTTCAAACCGTACTCCTTAAAGATTTCACGGTACTTCGCCATAAGCACACTTTGCCCAGTCGCGGCTGCCGCCTGCTGGAAAGCCACGTCTTTAGGTTTGGGCGGTATGCCCAACTCTGCTATACCAGCCGCGACAGCACCGGAAGTTACCAGTACGATTTTGTATCCTTCTTTCGCGGAATGCGCAATTTGCGCCGCGAGGCTCGCCATCTCGGTTTCGTCGAGTTCTCCGTTGACTGTTGTGATGCCGCTTGTGCCAACTTTGACAATTGCAAGTTTTTGACGCATAGTGCTCCCTCGGTTTGATGTTCTTATTTGAATATGTGTGGCTTGCTTAAAAACGCAACCTGCCATTTTTCACGTGGAAATTGTTTAGTTTACGCATGTTTGGCATTCAAACGATAAATTACTTGAATCGGCTGGGAAAATCTTATAAGGAAAATGGACAACCGTTGTTCAACATGTACATACCCCTACAAACTCTGACTTCTCTGGACAATCCCGCAGTTTTTTGGATTGCCCCTATAGCTGGCATAATAGCTATACTAGTTTCATTTCTGCTTATGCGAAAGATCGGGAAAATCAACCCGGGCTCACCAAAGGCAATTGAAGTCGGTAACGCAATCCGCGAAGGTGCGTACGCTTTCCTCAAGCGCCAATACAAAACCATTGGCGTTATCATCGTTGTACTCTTTGCGCTGATTGCGGTTGCTCTCGGCGTTGGGACGGCAATAGCATTCATTATCGGTGCTGTTTCGTCTTTAGCCGCAGGATACATCGCTATGGACAATGCAACCAAAGCAAACGTCCGCACGGTGGCTGCAGCTAAAAACGGTCCGAACGCTGCACTTCAAACTGCTTTTTACGGCGGCGCAACAATGGGTTTCGCCGTGGTCGGTTTATCCCTTTTGAGTGTAAGTTTACTGTTCTTGGCTTATGGCGGCTGGGACGTTCTCTTTGCAGGAACATTCCAGATAGGCTCTAAAACAGGCACAGAAGCCGCAAGCGCCATAGTCGGTATGGGTTTTGGTGCCTCACTTGTGGCACTATTCGCCCAGCTCGGCGGAGGAATTTACACTAAAGCAGCAGACGTAGGCGCAGACCTCGTCGGCAAAGTTGAAGCTGGAATACCGGAAGATGATCCACGTAACCCCGCAGTCATCGCAGACAACGTTGGTGACAACGTCGGTGACAGCGCGGGACGCGGCGCAGACCTCTTCGAATCAGCCGTCGGTGAAAACATCGGTGGCATGATTATCGGTGGACTTGTCAGTGCAATCACTGGTAACATATTGTTCCTAGTCTTCCCACTGATCGTCCGTGCCTTAGGTATTTTCGCAACACTAGTCGCTATGCCCTTTGTCAAACTAAACGACAACGAAATTCACAACCCCATGAAGGCCCTTCGCAAAGGACTCAACGTGGTAACAATCGTTTCAGCAGTACTGTTCCTAATTGCATCCATTGCCTTCTTTGGAAGCAACTGGTTCTACATCTTCGGATGCTTGCTAACAGGCCTAATTGCAAGCGTACTAATTGACCAGATCACAGACTACTACACTGGCCGCGACAGAAAACCAGTCAGATCAATTGCAGAAGCAAGCCAAACAGGTGCTGCAACCAACATTATTACAGGCTTCGCAGTCGGCTTAGAAACCACCGCATTACCCATCGTAACTCTAGTAATTGCCCTACTCATTTCCTACGTGTTAGGTTCACAATTCGGAGTTAGCGTTGGAATAGACGGCTACACTGGCGGAGTCTACGGAACCGCTCTAGCAACAATGGGTATGCTCGCAGTTATGGGCATGGTCTTAGCACTCGACGGCTTCGGCCCCATTGCAGACAACGCAGCTGGCATCGCAGAAATGGCGGGCGAAACGGCAGGAATCGAAACTATGGAAGCCCTAGACGCAGTCGGCAACACCACCAAAGCCCTCACCAAAGGCTTCGCACTCGGCTCAGCACTTCTGGCAGCTCAACTGCTATTCCAGGCATACGCCACAGAGGCAATGGCACGCTTTAACTTGACATCCTTCGACGTAAACATCTCAATGCCCGCCGTACTAGTAGCCGGCTTCATCGGCGCAATGATACCCTTCCTGTTTAGCTCACAAGCCATCAGCGCAGTCGGCAAAGCAGCAGGTCAAATGGTCAACGAAGTTAGACGCCAATTCAAAGAAATCCCCGGCATCATGGAAGGCACCGCTAAACCAGACTACGGCAAAGCAGTAGACATCAGCACTAAAGCAGCTCTCAAAGGCATGGTTGTACCCGGCGTAATCGTAGTAGTCGTCCCGCTCGTGATCGGTATCTTGCTCGGTCCAATCGCAGTCGGCGCACTAGTCATCGGCACAACCATCAGCGCAGTACCCCTAGCACTATTCATGAACACAGGCGGCGGCGCATGGGACAACGCAAAGAAATTCATCGAAGCAGGCCACTTCGGCGGCAAACGCAGCCCAGCTCACGCAGCAGCAGTAGTCGGCGACACAGTCGGCGACCCACTCAAAGACACAGCAGGCCCAAGCTTACACGTCCTCATCAAACTGCTCTCAACGCTATCCATCGTCTTCATCCCACTGTTCCTTAACCTGCTACACCTCATCTAAGCGCCCAAAAAAGGGAAGTTTTCCTTCCCTCCAACTTTTGTTTTTTAAAACCAACCACATAATGCTAACTTCTTATACAAGCCGCTACAACCCGAAAGCAGCGACCAAAATACGCAGACGCCAAAACAGGCACCTCTGCACGTAGCTTTAGAAGATGATGTAGTAGGCACCGGCTCTCTTCTTCTATCACTAGAAAAAACTGCGCATAACCCCACTGAAAACCATTAAAGCATGCAACCCCAAACTAGAACTATGAAACGCGTAATCCTCATCACCGGCACCCCCGCAGTAGGCAAAACCACAACCGCTACAGCATTAGCCGCCAAACTCGAAGCACAATACATCAACCTCACCGAATTCGCCAAACAACACAACCTATTGCTAGGCGAGGACACCCAGCGATGCACGCTCATCATCGACGACGAACGTATCCAAGAAAAACTTGCCCAAGCCATCGCGTCTTCACCAAAACACGACATAATCATCGACGGACACTACGCCGCAGCCGTCACGCCGCGTGAATATGTAGCACAGGTTTTTGTGCTGCGCAGGCACCCCAAAGAACTCAAACAGCTTATGGAGCAAAAGGGTTACAGCAGCACCAAAATGTGGGAAAACCTGCAAGCCGAAATCATCGACGTATGCCTAGGCGAAGCCGTTGAAGTCCATGCCGGACGCGTCTGCGAATTAGACGTTACAGGAAAAACCACCAGCCAAATCATTGATGACATAATGGCGGTTTTAGAAAAACATAAAACCTGTATTGTGGGCGCCATCGACTGGATGGGAACGCTTGAGCGGGAAGGCGTTTTAGACGAGTACCTAAAAATTTAGCGGAAGCTGCTGATTTTCTGCTTAGTTAACAAATTGATTTTCCGCCGGTTACTGTAAGATTTGGCGTGGTCGCTGAATTTCTCTCCAATCATAATTGGGCTTGACAACCCGACGTCGTCGCTGGAACTGTCAAGGTTTATGATAACATTTACACCTATAGTGCGGTTCCAATCGCGAACCCAAACGCCCTGCTCGTAGCGGCCTTTCTGCACCACCAAGTCAAAGTGGCGAATCACACCGCTGTGGCCTTCCATCATTACGTTTTCAGCGTTAACTTTGAAACCTTCCTTTTTAAAGTACTGCACCGCCAACTCCAACAGGTGCATCCGCTCTTTAGACTCGTCAGTGCTCATACTTTTCTCTCCGTCTCTAGATACTAAACTGTTATCTAACTGTTTGTGGAAAAGCCTTTCGGAAGCAAACCTCAAAATGACCGCAACCAACATACTAAAGTGCACCAAATGCGGCGGATACATGCTTGCAGCCAAAACCCAGAAGACCAAAAACTGCCCTTACTGCGGCGCACATGTCAATCTCCAACAAGCTCAATTGGTCGCTTCAGCAGCAACCGCATTTGAAGCCTCAGAGATGCTGCGCAAAATCAAAGCCGAAAAAGGCTTCACACACTAACGAATAAACCGCAACATCTCACAGGTCTTGCACAAATCCCCAGCAGACGGCTCACCGCACTCCTTGCAAGTTTTAAAACCTTCTTTCTTTGCAGTTTCTTCCAACGCCGGACGGAGTTTTTCCATAGCTCGGAAAACGGTAAATTTCGTTCCGGCATGTTTCTCATCCATGCGGTTTAGCATGCCGCGGATGTCATTGCGCAGAGCTTCGGAGGCGTATGGGCAGGGTGTATCTTGGAAACCCAATTTTTTGATGTACGCGAAAAGGGCGGATTCGCGTTCTGGGATTTCGCAGAGCGGTTTGATTTTCTGAACGAACAGAGGATGGACTTCGTCGGTTAAGGGTTTTTCTTTAGCCAAACGGGCTATGTCGCCTCGTAGTATGTTCATGAGCACTGTTTGGGTTTCGTCGTCAAGGGTGTGGCCGGTAGCGACTCTGGATGCGCCGACTTGTCTTGCGCCGACATTTATGGCTCTGCGTCTTAGCACGCCGCAGTAGGCGCATGCGGTTAACTCGTTTTTGCTGTTTTTCTGAGCTTTAGAGACAATTTCGTCAAGGCTAAACCCATAGAGCTCTCTAAAAGACACAATGTGATGAGGCACCTCAAGCTTCTTGCATAATGCCGCAGCAATGTCTAAGGCTTCATCACGGTAACCCACAATGCCCTCATCCACCGTTACAGCCGTCAACGTGGTTTTCGGTCGGTGCTTCTTAAGTTTCGCCAAAATATAGAGCAGGCTGAGGCTGTCTTTCCCGCCGCTAACCGCCACCGCCAAATGGTCATCAAACCGCAGCATTCGATAGCGGGTTATGGTTTGGCGAACTTTCGCCTCAACCGATTCGCAGAAGCATCGTTTGCAAAGTCGCTCGCCGCTGTATTTTCGATAGAAAAAGGCTTCCCTGCGTTTGCAACAGGTGCACAATTGCGGCTCCAAAGCAGTCACACTTTAGAATTGACTGTATAACTAAATAAACTGTGCCGCGCTAAAGATTGATTTTGCTGGAAGATATGGCGTCTAAACCTGTGGGCAGAGGAGAATACCAAGAGGTAACATATAGCAGCGCACGCTGGACACAAATCAATGCCCTTAGGGATAAAGCAGTGAAGGTTATGGCTGCGCTCGAATCGTCCCATCTAGCTTCCACGGTGCATGGCAGCGTAGCAAGGGGCGACGTAAAAGCCGGCAGCGACATCGACATATTCATAGCCGAAGTACAGAACAGCTTCACAGTGGAGGCAGCAATGGAAAAAGCCAAAATCTCCGTATGTACGCGGCGGATTGTGCAGGCAACCCCCAACTACGCCATGAAAGCCCACATCGAAATCGACGAGACCACAACTGTTACGTTTCCGCTGATGGAGATGCGTCGTGTTGAGCGGGAGTTTTACCGTTACGGAGGCGAAATCAACCTGATGCAGCTTAAGGCGGATGTTCGGGTTGCGGGGGTAGATAAGCGGCTGATGCTAATAGAACCCACCCAAACTGGGCATGTGGAAAGCAGCATAATAGGTAAAGAGGAAGCTACCGCCAGCATGCTGGGAATCTCAGCGGAAACCGTGCTTGACCGAGTCCACGCTTTAACCCGTCGAGACAATGTGGGCAGAACAGGCGTATTCATTAAAAAAGAACTTCAGGCAGACGAAACTTTTGAGTTAGCTATGAAAAAATTGGTTGAGGCAAACCCTGCGGTTCGCCGTCGAACAAAAAATTAGAAGGGGTTTAAGAGGGGTAATAGATGAGTTCTTTCTCTTCCAGAAGCTGCTGGATTTTGTCAACTGCTTCGTAAACCTGCTCTTCTTTTTTGGCTCCAACGCAGACTAGTTTGCCGGCACTGAAAATAAGGAAGACAACTTTAGGCTCAGCCATGCGGAAAACTGCGCCGGGGAACTGCTCGGGCTCATACATGACACGTTCAAGCTTGTAAACTAAGCTTTCAAGGTCGATTTCGCCGCCGAGTTCTGCGGAGGCAACAATGTTTTGGATGTTAACAATTGGTTTCTCTGTGATTTGGATGCCTTCGCTTCTGAGTTCTTTAACGACTTTCTCCACTGCGCTGCGGCTTTCTTTTTCGGATTTTGCGCCTGTGCAAACCATTTTGCCTGTACCAAAGATTAGGGTGGCGGTTTTTGGTTTTTTGAGGCGGAAAACCAATCCTGGAAAAACAGAGGGGTTGTACTCTGTTTGTGGGAATTTTTCCACGATTTTTTGTAAGTCAATTTTCTGGTTAAGAGAAACTGAAGCCACAATGTTTTGGATGTTAATGATAGGTTTTCGTTTACTCATGTCATGTCACGTGCTTCTCTATTTAAATAAGAGAGGGAGTATATAAAGCATCTATTTATAAAGCCAGTTAAGAGATAATCTGCTTCGCCTAAACCTTTGGATGGAGCGGTTTGGGACGTTTTTTGGTTTTAATGTTGTTTTTGCAAAATTTTCCCTGCACTTCTACATAGGCAGCTTTGGGGTTGCCTTAAAAGCATCGGCGCTCTCCACCCTAAACGCCCTTCGTGAGTGATATGGATTAAAATTTTTGCATAACTGAACGTTTTTGCGTTAGGCTTAACCTTTGGTTGGTAATTTCGCATCCACAGAGGCGAACTCAACAAAGGGGCATGTTGGAAATCAGTAGCCTTCAATTGAAGCTATATGGTTCTGTAGAAAGCCCATACCCACTTAAAAACTCCAAACAAACAACTGAAATCCTCAAATCTTTCCAGAAAGCCTGTACAACCAACCTCAACCAGCAACCAATAAGCGCCAGACGCAGACGCCCAAACAGGTCGTTCTGCTTTAAGCCTTGGAAGATGATGTAATAGGCGGCAGCTCTCTTCATCTACCTCTAGAAAAACAAAAAAGGCAAGAAAAAATAAAAATTAGCTTCTAATAATGTCGACAGGCGTGTTCTGCGGCACCGGTCCGTTAAAACCTTCCGTCTTTACTTCCTTTGCCAACGCCATGCCGGAATCAGTTAAAAAGAACACTTTGTAACGGTTACGCCCATCCCTCGTCGTTTTAACTTCTTCACGGAAAAGTCCCGCGTTAGTCAGTAACTCACAGAACTTTAAATCGTTAGATACAACAGGGCTTCCTAAACTTTCGTCCAAAAGACTTAGGTAGTGTTCTCTGCTGTCAAACGCCGCCACAAGGCAGCCTTTGATAACTTGGCTTTGTTCTTCGATGTATTTGCATAAAATTTCGTTGAGTTTGTCAACCATAAAAAACACCTAACCTAACCAGTAAATTTAGGATACGAAAGGATTTAAGGTTTGCTGACTCACCAGTTTAGCTGCAACAGAGAAAGTGAACCCATTGAAAATCACTGAGAAAAACCTTCAACAAGGCTTCATTAAAGTCGTCCCGGACACGCCTGATGACCTGTGGCATCTCTATAATGTCATTTACAAAGGCGACGAAGTCTACGCTATGAGTAGCCGCGCTATCAAATCTGACACTGCCACCAGTCGACCCAAAAGCGCTGAACGCGTGACAGCGTTTATGGGCGTTAAAGTGGAGTCGGTGAGTTGGGACAAGTTTTTGGGTAAGCTCCGGGTTCACGGCTTAATAATTCACGCCCCCGACATTATTCCGACGGGAGCTCACCACACCATCGCCATCGCGTTAAACCAGCAGATGACCATAGTCAAAAAGGAGTGGCCAAAACACCTTGTGGACCGCATAACTCGAGCCAGCGAAACTGAAAAACCGCTTTTGATACTCTCCATAGACGACGAGGGCTTCGCTATTGCAGAGACCAAACAGTACGGCTACGAAACCCGCGTTGAGCAGCGGATTAGGTTGCCTGGGAAGCAGGATGCAGACAAACGGGTGGAAGCCACCAAAGGCTACTTCCGACTTGCGCTGGACAGTTTACACAAGCTTTGGTCAGTCAACCACAACCCAGTCGTTATAATCGGCGCAGGCTACGTCAAAAACGACTTTGTCAATTATCTGCAAGATGAATCAAAAGACCTCTCCAGAGCCGTCGCCGACATTAAAAGCGTAAACAATGGCGGCACCGCAGGCATCGACGAAGCCCTCCGCTCAGGCGTACTGCTCAAGGCAGCCCACGAACTGCGCATAGTCAACGAAACGGACACCATGGAGGAACTCATGAAAAGGCTGGGCAAAGGTACAGGAGACGCCACCTACGGTTTAACCGAGGTGGAGAACGCTGCAAACATGGGCGCCATTGAAAAGCTCATTGTTGCCGACACGACGCTGCGGGATGCGGATGAGGAGCAGAGGCTTAAGCTTGAAGAGTTGATGCGCTCAGTGGAGCGTAGGCAGGCTGCGATTACGGTGGTTAGTACTGAGCATGAGGCTGGGTTTAAGTTGCTTTCGTTGGGTGGTATAGCGGCGCTTTTGCGTTTTAAAATCTACAAGGAGCCTGCCTCTTAATGCGGCGTTTTCGTAACTCTCAAATAACCGCTTTGAGTGGCTAATGGGTGTTTGATAGCTATGGAGCCTATAGTGTGGGAATTAACTGGCACAGTGCAAAAAAAGATTCGTGTGACTCGTGTTGATGCTAAGAGCCGCTATATTGATGTGCAGGACTTAGAGGATGATGTGCCGCTGTGTCTTAGTGCGGCGGAGAACGTTAATTTGGCAAAGATTAAACGTGCGAAAATTTATGTTGCAACTCTCAACATTTACAAAACTGAGTTGACGCCTGAAATTGAGCGGCACACGTTTGAGAATGCGTTGCATGATTGGCAACGACTAAAAGCGTTGCGCACTATGAAGGCTTCTGGCGAGAAACCCACTAAATTTGAGTTGGTAGCGCTCAAGCATTAGCTTCCGCATGTTACTTTGTTTTTGTGTTCTATCTTTATGTGTGTGGCATTTCCTATGGCACCACACCACATGGCGGCAATCAAAGGCGTTTGCTTTTGGCGTTTGCATTGCAGTTCAGCTTCTGACGCGGTGTGGCAAGAGCATTTTCCCTCCGCATGGTGCATGGAAACAGGCGATTCCGTGTGTAGCGCCATAATGGAGCATGCGTAAAAACCCACAAGGTTCCGCCTCAGAGTTTTTGTTTTTGTAGTGGTAGAAGAAGAGAGCCGCTGCCTACTACATTATCTTCTAAAGCTCAAAGCAGAACGTTCTGTTTTGGTGTCTGCTTATGGTGGTTGCTGCTTTTTGGTTGTGGCGGGTTGTAATAACTGTGTTTTGGTGATGCTTCCGTATACAAGCCGATTTTAGTCTATATTGTCTGACTTGTTTTGTTCAGGAACCTGAACAAAAAACGCTTTAAAGGCAAACCTCTACAAAGCTAAATATGGCACCCAAAAACGCGGTAATCATAATGCTGGCTGCGTCCGTATTTCTCTTCGCGTTAACTCCCTGTGTGGCGGCGAAAGATTCTCTTGGACGCTTAGACTAAAACGACATATCCGCCGAGCCCACAATCATGATCTACAAATCCGACGGGTCCTACCCCATGAACCACTGGGTCAACCCCGACTGCACTCACCCCATAATCTATACCGACAACGGTTCCGCTGCAATCCGGGTAAGCGTGGGCGTCAATTGCAACGTCTACGTTGGCGCATTATTGGGCGACATCTTAAACTCCGGCGGCTACTTAACTGAAGTAACCTACACCGCAAGTTGGGAAGGCAACAAACCCCATGTCGTCTACACAGGCACTGCAGACGACCGTGAGGGCGGCTTTGTCTTCAACTTAACCGGCATCCCCTACGGCAACCACACGATAAGCGTTACTGCAAAATCAGTAGTCCTGCTCTTCACCGACGACTTCGCCTCAACCTACCCTGGTGCCTCAAGCAGGCGGTCAAGGTGTCGACTTCATAGTCGCACACGCATCCGAGAAACGGAACTCCGACTCTGCATCCTCAGACTTAGTCGCACCCATCCCCAAGGCAGACTCCAATTATGTTTACGCCGCTGCAACCGCCGCACTATTCGCATCTGCAGCAGCCATCAGCATAGCCGCACAGAAAACTAAAACAAAAACCCCCCTAGTTCTGCATCTATTTTAGTCGTATTCATGTTAGCGCTTGTTTAATATACGACGCAACCGAAACATTGAGCAAGTGACTTCGATGGCTAACCTAAGCTTCTACATAGTCGACGTGTTTGCTGAAGAGAAATACTCCGGAAACCAGCTTGCCGTAGTCCGAGGCGGAGCAAGCCTGACTGGGGAGCGTATGCAGCAGATTGCCCGAGAATTCCACTTCTCCGAAACCGCTTTCATCGTTTCCGAGCATCCAATTAACGGAGGCTACGACGTACGCATCTTCACACCCCGACAAGAAGTCCTCTTTGCAGGCAACCCCACACTTGGCTCAGCATACATCATCCGCAACTACATAGCCCAAAACGAAGTTGACAAGTTAAAACTCAACTTAGGCGTCGGACAAATCAACGTAACATTCCAAAAAAACGCTTCAGGGCAGGAAGTTGTGTGGATGAAACAGAAAGCTCCCCAGTTCGGCGAAACCTTCACCATAGAGGAACTAGCACAGATCCTGCAACTGCCCCCAAACAGCTTTGACACTCGCTTTCCCATTCAAGAAGTGCGTACAGGTTTACCCTTCGTAATCGTGCCGATTAAAACTTTAGAAGCAATCAAAACCATCCGCGTCAACCTAACCGCACTGCAACGCATGTCCCGCAGAATACGCGGCGGAATCCTAGTTTTCTGCCCCCAAACCTACCGACCAGAAAACACACTAAACGCCCGCGTCTTTGTGGATCTCTACGGAATACCTGAAGACCCAGCGACGGGCTCCGCAAACGGCTGCCTAGCAGGCTACCTATCACGCTACAGCTACTTTGGCTCCGACAAAGTGGATATCCGCGTCGAGCAGGGTTTCGAGATTCAGCGCCCAAGCATTCTGCTGCTAAAAGCCAACAGTGCGGGCGATGGGATTGAGGTTTTTGTGCGCGGAAAAGTTGTTTTGGTAGGCTGCGGCACGCTGCTTTAGCATCCACACCTTTATTGCCTTGAATGCCGCTTCTCAATGTGGGCTGGTGAGTTGGTGTGTGGCTATCGGTCCGCAAGGACTGAGGAAACTCCGCTCACACGCAGAATTGCAGTACCCTAGTAAGGTACAAACCGAGAGGTTTGGCAACGGAGCAGAAACGAAACGTCCACCCGGATATGGCTTTGACGCATTTGTGATGCAGAGTCCGCTGGTGTGGAAACGGTGAAACGGCCGTCCTGCATGTGGAAAGGGCAAACTGTCGCCGATGAAGTATCTGCCGGAAAGGCGCGGGTAGCCCGATTAGCCGAATGCCACAAATTAACAGAAGGCGGGTTACAACCAATACACCAGCTCATTTTACTAACCCGCCTAGGTGTATTATTTGCGTTTTCTAAACATCATAACTCCTTGTGGAGTAGTACAAACATATTGGAAACCTTGGTCAATTAGCTCTCCTGCTTCTTTTTCGTCTTTTGCGGTTGCATGATTGTAACCTTGTGCGTCATCATCGAAGGGTACCAAGTGGGTATAGACTAAGGTGCTGCTGATGTTTCTGTGACCGAGTAGTTCTTTGACATGGAGTATGTTTCTTGTTTGAGCGTATTCTTTGGATGCTTTGAAATGTCTCATTGTATGGAATTTTATTTGCTTGAGTCTTGGATTTTGTAGCTTTATTGATAGAGCTGTTTTTTGTCTGTCGTATCCCCATCTATGAGCGTTTAGGTTGGTTGCACCGAATATGTAATCGTTGGTTTTTGGTAGTGCTAAGAGCATTGAAAATAGGCGACTTGATATCTTGATTTAGGTCTGTCCATTTGCATTGCTGGATAGCACTATATCGTCATCGACGGGGGAAACTTGAAAACGTTGCATTCTAACTCGTGGAGTTTGCGGCTTAGCACATTCATCGCAAGCCCCTCCCATTATTACGTGCCTTAGCGTCGTCTTGTGGCTTGGGAATCAGAACACTGTTCTTTAGCGTCTCCTCTAACGTTAACACCCTTAGCTCCAACTCCTCATCCTTTAGCAAGGGACCTTATGCTGAGACTGCTGAAACTAGAACCCTGGCCCACCCTTGCGTAGCTCGATCACTGTTGCCGCTGTTATGACTTTTTTGGTGAGATAAGCTTAGAACTCCGTCTAATACGCAAAATAAGGCGTATCTGCGCTCCTTTGCGAGCGGTTTGATGATGTTTCTTATTGTTTTCAGTTTTAGGTCCACTCAAGACTCAAACGACACTTGCCTCATATCTCCGACACCCCCGCGAAAAGACAACAAAGATAGTTAGCTCTTAGGACAGCACAAACAAGACAATAATAAACAATTAATACCTAAAGGAATTAAGGTTTTGCCTTACTGGGTTTGCTGAAGTGTCTGGGAACTGACTCTTCTAAAGGAGAAAAGAAATGCAACAAACTTTTTCAACCCACGTTGGTTGCAAACATCACCGAGGCAGCCCAATTCCAAACACCCACTCAGCCCCAGTATTTCGATACAAAAAAAAGAAAAAAGGGAAAAGATTTAGATTTTATTTCTTGCGCAGAACTACAAGCAATATGGCGATGCCCATGATGATGATAACTGCGATGATGGCGCCGACTGCTGGTAGGAAGTATAGGTCCGACATTGATTTTTGTGCTTCTGTTGGTGCAGGAGTTGGAGCTTGCGAGTCCATTATGTTAAATGTTGTTGAGGCTGTAGCCGGGTAGTAAGATTGTGAGCCATCAAAGTGTGCATAGACTTTAAAGTCCCCTGAGATGTCTGGCATCCATGAGTATGAGAAAGTGCCCAAAGCATCGCTTGTTGTTGTACCTATAGTTCGATAGTTGCCGTTAGAGTCTAAGACGTCGATAGTTACTGGTACACCTGTGGTGTTTGTTTGCTTTGGCTGCTGCATGTATACTGATTCCATGAATAGTCTTTGGCTTTCTTCTGAGACGCAAGGTAGACCATTAGGGTAGTTAGCTGCTACTGCTTCTTGTTTTGCGCCCGCAGATATGTCTGTAATTGTTCCGTGTATTATCACTGGGGTGTTTGCTGGTAAGCCAAAATCAGGTGTTGTTACGGTCATTTGTGTGGGTCCTTTGCCCCATGCGTAGATTTGGTTGTCGTAGGCGTTTAGCGTTACCATTACGCCATCTGAGATTGCTGGTGCGCTTGTGACGTCAAAGGCTGTTATGCTCCAAACTAATGAGCCGTCTGTGATGTTGATTGCTAATTGTTGTGCGTGGTGGAATAATGGTGGGCTGTACATGTGGCCTTCTGGCACGAATAGTTTGCCATCTGCTACTGTTCCTACTTGGAATGTCCAAAGTGGCCATATGCCGTAGGGTGATTCGTATCCTGCTGATGGTGAATGGTATTGGAAGGTAAATTCGCCAGTTCTTGCTTTAATTCCGTATGCGTCGCCGCCGTATGTCCACAGCATAATTGTTCCATTAGGGCCTGTGGTGTATCTTATGCCAAGTGACGTGTAGGGGTTTGCGTTTGGTAGCGCGGTTGGTCCCCAGAGTTGCTTTCCTGTTAGAAGGTCGTAGCCTGAAGCGGTCAGTGTTGATTGGTCTGTTTCAATCCAGACGTTATCATCACTCATGCATTCAGATGCCATGTTAACTCTAGAGTTGACTGTTTCTGTTCGGTTAAGGGGTCCCCAAAGTAAATGTCCGTCTTTTGCGCTGTAACCCGCTTCAATAATCCAGCCTGGCTGGAAGCTTGAAGAGATTGAAGAAGTGTAGGTCATTAAAACTACGTCGTTAGTCATTCCTGCGATGCCTAAACTTATCGGTGTGCCTTCAAATGTTGTGTTTACTGGCGCTGACCATTCAATGCCGTTTTTGAATGCAAGAACTCCTTCCTGTGGGGGTCTCCATTGCCAGCCGTTGGGGTCTCCGTTACCGTTCTCGCCTCTCATGATAGTTCGAGTTGAGTTCCAAACTGTTAGGGAGGACATTCTGTTGGCTCCTGACCCTGAAGAGTTAGTGTAATAACCGATTAACCCACCATAGTCATCTAGTATAATTTTGCTTACCGATGTGGAGTTGACTATGCTTAGGATGTAGTTACCTGTCATTGCATCATACATGTTGTAGGTGGTGCCTACAGAAGTGACGCCTGGTACGTTGCCTGTTGCCCATAGGTAGGCTCTGCCGCCGTATTCGTTGGGTGAGAGGTAGTTCATGATTTGTCCGCATCTTAGGTTAGTGGTGTAGTTCTGTGTCCAGATGGTTTCGCCTGTGTGGAGGTTTACTGCGCTCCATCCTGCGGGGTTAGCTGTTGAGCCTGGGTAGTTGACGTAGTAGAGTATGTCTTGGATGATGATTGGTGCGAATTTGGGTTGGTACTGAGACGTTGACCAGTAGTTGCTTTGTTGGTCGCTGCCGAATTCTCCGCCCATGGTGCCTCCGAATGCGACGGGTTTGGTCCACATGATATGTGCGCTGTCAGGTGCAATGGTATAAGGTGCATAGCTGCCCGATTGGCTATATTCACCAGTGTTGGCGAATGTTGAAACACCTAAACCTAGCCAGTTGCCGCCTATGGCGTACCATAAGTCGTTGTTCTGACCATAAATGGGTCGAGTCCAGTAGTCAGTTGGCAGAGGGATAAGTGGTGCATAGCTTATTTGTTCATCTTGAACTGTTAGAGTAAACTTTTCGCTTTCGCTTGGTTGGTAGTAGTCACCGACGAAGTCATTCGTTGTACCGGGGGTTAAGTTATCACCTGATAAAGTTTGGCCACCGAAGAACGATTGGAAAGTGTAGTTACCGGCTGCGTGTGGGGTGTAAGTTGTATGGGAACCACCTGTATCGTCTGAGCTGAAGGGGCCGAGGGTTTCTTTGGTTCCGTCTGGTGCTGTTACTACAACGGTCATATTGTTCCATCTGTCGCCGTATTGTACGTTAGCTGTGGGCGGCGGCAGATTCAGCCAGAAGTTAACGTTTACCGATTGTCCAACGCCGATTGGGTTGGGTGCGATGCTTACGAACATGTACGTCTTTAGTTGCCACGGGGGGGAGTGTGCGTTTGCTACTGGTAGAATTGCAACTGAAATCATTGATGCAAATAGTATCGATAGAGTTATTATTGAAATCGCTTTCTTGATGTCTTTTTTCATTTTCATTTCTCCTTTTGTAATTAATTCTATCTTAAGAATCATTAAAGAGCTTTTCTATTGTGGGAAAAATGGAGCTAAAAAGTAAAATTTTTATACTCAAATTTGAAACGATTTTTGAGGACAATTCTTTAAAACATGACTATTTTTTAACGAAATAGTTGGTAACTTATTGGATTTGTCCATATTCTGAGCGACGTATCTTAAATATGTGTTTTAAATACGCTTTGAGAACCGGATGCAGTGTAAAAAATCTTTAATGGAATATGGTTTTACCGAGGAACAAGCAAAGCTTCTTTCACAATGAAATATTTGAGAGGTTACAGAAAATATTACTTGCACAAAAAAGGGGAACTGTGGCGATTTTGTCGAATTAGGCAGGTTACAACCAGCACACCACGCCCCCTCCTTTTAAACTCAAGTCTTAGATGTCGATTTATATGATTTCAAAAATGTGGATTACTGCGCCCAAAACAAGCGATGTCGCCCAAACGGCAAAGGTGGGCATCATCCACTTCCACATTTTGTTGCATCCTAACTCGCCCAGCGGATGCGTAACCCAAGTGGCAATAATGATTAAGCCAGAAACTATAGCAGCGGTGCCTAAAACAGCGTGTGCAACCACAACTGCGCTTCCCAACATAGAAACACCGATTAAACCAGCAATGCCTTCGCTGAAAACAGGTACCATAACATAAAACACTGTTATTAAATTGAGCACAACAGCTGTTATGGCGAGGAACCCGTGCATGATGAGATTGCGGTTTTTGGTTCTAATCCGATATGGACAGACACCCACGACTAACATAACTAAAGCGAGAATCTGTACGGCTATCACGATGTTTCCTGTTAAGTCAAGTGCCATAGACTTACCCGTATGAAGCTAAACAGCGTCAGTATTTCTTCTTTTCGCAAAACACAGAATTTTAAACGGGACAGCGGACTTTCAATCATCTTATAAACTAAATCCAACAAACACTACACAGTTTGCGACGAAAAAACGGAGAGAAAAAAAAACGTCGTTTAACTTTAAAAACCCACAGAAAATCTGCACCGTTGGCAAAACCAAAATCGGAGGCCAACCCGGCGAACTCCCCCCATTTCTAGTAGGCTCAATCTTTTGGCTAGGCCAAAAAATCGTCTCTGACCCAAACAAAGGCGAATTCGACCAAAACGCCGCAGAAAACCTCATGGAAACCGTGCAACGCCAAAGCGACATAACCGGTGTACCATTCGGATTCGACGTGGTCGGAACCACCGGAGCAGCGTTCGAACGCTATATTGATTTCATGGCAACTCACATCGACGCGCCATTGGTGCTTGATGCCATGAGCCCCAACGCTCGCATGGGAGCAGCGAAATTGGTTAAAAAAATGGGGCTGGCAAATAGGTGTATCTATAAC
Source organism: uncultured archaeon (assembly GCA_963716035.1). Classification (GTDB taxonomy): domain Archaea; phylum Thermoproteota; class Bathyarchaeia; order Bathyarchaeales; family Bathycorpusculaceae; genus Bathycorpusculum. The sequence goes on from OY970286.1 coordinate 1,870,942, forward strand.
TCGGTTTACGGGCGTCTCAGACGCGGAAATATCCAACCTCAAAGAAAGCGGCATAACCTCCGCCATTGTGCTCGCTAATAACCCTGCAGATAACTCCGTCGAAGGCAAAATCCCCCTTTTGGAAGAGGCATTTGCTTTAGCAGAAAAAGCCGGCGTAACTCAACCCTTCATAGACACCGCTATTCCCGCGTTCGCGCCGGATATGGGTTCAGCCGTGCGTGCTCTATCTGTCTTCCGAGAAAAATACGGGTACCCCCCAGGTTTAGGCAGCGGCAACGTCGCCACAACCCTGGGCTGAGTAAAAGCAAACATCGCCAAAGAATACCGCAAAGGCACCGTCACAGCCACCAACACGATTATGCAGATGGCAGGCGCAAACTACCTCATGTTCGGTCCCGCAGAACAGGCAGAATGGGTTTTCCCCGCAGCCGCCATAACAGACATCTACATAGCCTCAGCCGCTGCAAACTACGGCATCCGACCGCTAGTAGACTCGCACCCAATCTACAAAGCATTCCTCTAAACAGAAATTGAGGTTTAACGTCGGAGTTTTCTTTTAGCCACCACAACCCCGAACAAAACCGCCAGCACCGCAAAGTAGAAAACCAGCCCCAGCGAAGCATCGGCTGCAGTAAAAAGTAAACTCGACAGCACCAAATCTCCAAACGTACCCAAAGCAAAAAATGCAGTCTCAAAGTTGCTTAACCCTCGCCACTCATTATATGCGAAAACCACAAGTATTGTGGTCCAAGTGATGAATATCCCGTGAGCGCCCCCGATGAAAAGAGCATCTGAAATAACTCTGTTGATGATAGAGATGCCGATTAAGAGCGGCGCACCAAGCTTGTTTCTGCGGATTATCCAGGCTAAGGCAACGGCGTTTAGGGCGGCAAATACGGCTGCGTTGGCGACGGCGATTAGGTAATCGACCGATAGGCTGAAGCGGGCACTGGGTTCCGGCCCGAGAGGTCGGTTGGTTACCCAAAGGAAAATGGATAAGACTTCTCCGATGATAGTTAACGCTGTAAAAACTATGAGAATTTTATGCCTGATTTCTCTCATGCCTTTTACTTAGTTTTCCTGCATAAATAACTTCAGGTAAATAATTTATACCAATCCTCTGGCCCTTGACTGAAAGCTCCGCCCGCAAAAGCAAAACCGCTACCAAGCCGTTAAGCGTCGGATAGATTGCAGCAGGCGCAGTTCTAGTTGTCATTTTTTGTGGTTGCATTCCTATTTAACCCTAAAAAGCCCATCTAACCGCTTGATTAAGCTCACCTGTAACTGAAATCGCACAGTCACATATCCAAATATAATTCATTCAACCATGAAAGAGAATGGATGATTTTATGGCAAAGAAAAAAACCGCTAGTCTAGCGGTGTTGGCATCCCTACTTTTGCTGGCAATAGTTTCCTTTGGCAACTACGGCGCCCAAGCCCAAACGCAAGCAAGCGTAACCATAATGTCCGCAATAGGCGGAACAACAAATCCTGTAGCGGGAAACTACACCTACAGCGACGGCGCAACCGTCACCATATCCGCGGAGGGAACGGCAAACACTTTTACATTCGAAAACTGGGTAATCACCATAGGGGATAGTTCACGTGTATCAACTGACAACCCATTATCCTTTACAGTATCCGCTGGGCAAACCTATACTGTACAACCAACTTTTACAGTGATTACGCCAATAGGCTATGTCCCAACCAACCCAGTCATTAACTACGCAACAGACGCCGTCTTTGTTCTACTGCAAAGCGCAGGCGGAACTACCAATCCTCCACCTGGCACATACGCCCTCGCTGACGCAACACAAACAAATATTCAAGCAATGCCAGATAACGGCTGGACCTTCTCCCACTGGGTTATCAGCGGCTCCACCATAACAAACGCAAGCCACGGAAGCGCCCCCCTCAACTTGGAACCCACAGACAACCCCTACAACATTAACCATGGCTACGGACAAATATACTACTACCAACCCGTTTTCACCCAATCCAGCAGCCCAACTCCCTCGCCGTCAGTTCCAGAATTCTCAATTCTAGCATTCCTAATCCTGCTTAGCGCACTCATACCAGTTGTCCTAATCGCAAGAAAAAACAAAATGGCATTACCTAAACTACCATAAACTCAATTGCCCCCTATTTTTTTGTTACCCTAAAGCCCCACTATACACCTTTAATGTCAAAAAACCCAATCTTAACCCTCATTTTTTAAGTTTTAAACCAGAAAAAACCCTGTCTCTCTTCAAAAATACGCCCAGTTCAGCCTTAGTTTTCGTTAAACCTTTTTGACAGATAACTCCCTTATAGTGAGTACCGTGAAAAATATGGCGCAAACAAAAACTGAACATGCCCACAAAGCCATCAAAGAGCTAAGCCAAAGCGGCGCAGACTTCACAAGCGCCATGAAAGCCACCGTCCAAACAACCCGTAAAACAGGAAAACTTTGGCGGGAAGGCAACAAATCTAATCTCACAAAAATCGGAATGGCATGCATACTGTTTCCATTAGATCCAACGCCAATAGGCGAAATCGTTGGGGCAGGCTTCTTAGTCGCCGGCGCAGTGCAGAAAGGCATTCAGAAACGCACTTTATACGTGGGCGACTTGAAGCGCGATTTTGAGAGTATGCAGCGGGAACTGCGCGTTACCCGATGCAGTCTCCGACTCTAAACTTGTTTATGGGGTAGCTGTTTTGTGTCCAAACCAGCGGGCACGCCAAGCAATAATCTCAATCATCTGCCGCTCTAACTCCTCATAGCGCTCCTGATATTGGTCAGCCGGCCACTTATGCGGCAACTCATAATCGAAATCCAACGCTGGAAAATCCTCATTGGCTTCTTTCACAACGTCCCTTATGTATTCTGGGGGAACAATTTTGTTCGGTAAATACGGCGTTACAAGTTGTTCAACAAATTTTCCTGTAATCAACTAAAAAACCTCTACAAAAAATATGCATGCATTCGTTAATATTGATTATGCAAACCAGGGGTTTTTGTCTAACATTAAAAACTGCATTAACCCACTGACCAACTTAAATTCCTTGCCAAATGCGGTAACCGCCTGGCTCTTTCTCCGGCTGGACAGCTTGTTTTCTAGTGTAAAGCGGAATTATGCGTCAATTGTCCTTCTTTTCTGACGGCACTTAACGCCAGATTACCGCTGCCTTTAACTGTAATCTCAAATTTTGCGCCGCAACCATTAACTCCTGTTTCTTCAATCGACCAACCGTACGTTTCAATCATCTTCTTAATCAACTTCAATCCCAACCCGGAACCGCCTGTGGTGTAACCGTCGAAAATCCTGACTTTGTTCTCCACCGCAATCCCCACACCGTTATCTTCATATGTTATTTTAGTCCCAAAAGCATCCTCCAGAAAAGATAATTTAATTTTCGAAACTTTTTTGCCATGCCTAACCGAGTTCTCCAGCAAGTTATAGAAAAGCTGCCCCAACATAGAGTCAGCTAACACAATTAATCCACGAGTTTCGTTCAGGATTTCAATATCTTTAGCGGAAAACAATCTGGTTGCTCCTTCAAAGCAAGCTTCTACATCTATAGGTTAGGGCTTCAACCCCAACTCGTTCGTATAGGCGGCTGAACTCAAAGATGTTGGCGGATTGGTTAATGGATTGCTCAATCCCCTCGACGTAGGTCAGCGCTTTAGGATTGTCTTTTACTTCTTTTTTAAGCAAATAAATGTGGCCTTTGGCGCCCATCAGTTTGTTTGCTACGTCATGCCGGGTTAAGCTTCCGACGACGCGGAGTTTTTCGTTTATGCATTCGATTTTTTCCTCGGCTTTTTTACGTTGGCTTATATCTCGACTTATCCCCAAAATACCTTCAGCTTGGCCGTTTGGGTCTCTTAGCACTGTGAAGTTGACTTCAGTCCAAACAGTGGAGCCGTCTTTGCAGGGTTGCTCCAACTCAAAATTTTTTGATGGAATTTCACCAGTTTGGAAGTAATGTTGGAATCCATCAAGGATAATCTGTGCGGATTGCGGTGTTAAAGCTTCGGAGATGGATTGTTTTAGCACTTCTTCAGGAGCATAACCTCTTAGCTGCTGCACTGAGGGGCTGACGTAGGTGAATTTGCCCTCCAAATTCATGGTCCAAATTACATCGCGGGAATTATCCGCCAGCAACCTGTACTTGATTTCATTGTTTTCTAGCTCCTCTTGAATTGCTTTCTGCTGGGTTATGTCTCTGGCAACGTGAACGGACCCTAAAACGTTGCCTTCAGCATCTTTAATGGGTGTTGTAGTGACCTTGAAGTATTCGCCTAATTTGGGCTCGTAGAATTCTTCGGTGTGTTCTCTCCCGTCACGGATGGTTTTGCTGTGAGGACAGAAATTTGGCGGCCCATCTTTGCCATGGACATATTTGTAGCAAGGTTGCTCAACAGTTTCATCAGCTTTAACGCCTATTTTTTGTTTCATTGCACGATTAATCCTTGTAATCCGATAGTTTTTGTCCAGCACAATTATCGGGTCAGGCACGCTGTCAAAGGTGCGTTCCCAATCTTCCTTCGCCTCAATTAACTCGTTGAGGGCTTTTTTGGATTCTGTTATGTCTTTGGCTACGATCACCAAGCCTGCCGCGTTGGGGCAAATAAGAATTTGCCAAAACGTATCTGCATAAGACCCTTTTAATTCGAGCGTTTCGGTGGTTCGTTGCGTCATGGCTTTATGCATTTTCTGCCAGACCAAGGACCCAACAAGACTTTCAAAACAAACCCAAACCTTTCTGCCAGTCAACTCAACAGCCGATTACCGATAATTTTAGCCATTTTCTGATTAACGTAAACAAAATTCCAACCTCTATTAATTGTACATATACCGTCGGTTATTTGGTCAATAATTTTCTCGACGGCAGCGTTCCCTCTTTTCTGGTTTTCCTGCATTTCCTTCTGCTCATTTATGTCAACAAAAGACGAAATCATGCACGCTTCACCCTCGATATCTATCCTCGACGCAGAAGCGTTAACCCAGATTACTTGGCCACTTTTACGCTTAAGCAGCACTTCCCTGTGAACTGCACCTTTCTCATTGAGGTCATTCACGAATTTCTTTCGATCCTCTGAATCCGCCCAAATATTGAGATCAACAGTGCTTTTTCTTATAACTTCTACTGGCAAATAACCCAAAATCTCAGTTATTTCATCATTTGCATCAATGATTTTGCCGTCGCTCAAACGAGTTATAGTTACTGCGGTGGGGTTGTTTTTGAATGCCTGCGCAAATTTAGCCTGAGAAATTCTAAGTGCCTCTTGAGCCCTTTTGTGACACGCAGCCTTTTTGATGCCGTGCAGCAACTCGCCGTAAACGGTTTCGGGGGATCCTTGCTTGTTGAAGTAACCTTCCGCGCCTAAGTTTAAGGCTTGAATGGCAATTTCTTCTCTGCCTTTCCCCGTGAACAAGATAAAGGGTGTGAATATTCGGAGTTCACGCAATATTTTGAGGAAATCCAGTCCGGTTTTAACTGGCATCTCGAAATCAGAAACAACGATATCGAAGGATTCAGCGGAAAGTTTGCGCACGCCCTCCTCTACGCTTGAAGCGTATTCAATTTGTAATGTGTTGTCCATCTCCAGCAGTATAAGCTTAGATACCTCTAGGAAACCAGTGTCATCATCGACAAGCAGTAGGCGAATTGGCTCCATTTTGGAAACTGTTAAATCTGGTGCCGTCTGAGAACTGGACATAGTTGAGGTCTCTTCGTATTAACCAACGGCTGGTTTGATAATTAAAAATTTGTACAGCTAAAAAATTACACTCTCCCAAAAACAGGTGAGTAACGCATCAACTTTAGTTTCGTTGAAAACGGGAATTTGCAAGTTATCAACAAATTAGCATTTGGTTGTAGACCCAGCGGAGGCATACTCTATATAAGGAAAAAAAGGAAAAAGTTGCTTCTTAACTAGGCATCATATAGAAGACAACTGCTCCTAAAATTATGCCTATAATCCATAAGGCAGCGGTTACGCGCATCCAAGTTTTTGTCGGTTTTAGGCAAACGATTAGCCATGTACATTATAGCTAATGCCGATGGTGGGAATGCCCACGATAGAATGGGTTATTTGCAGGATGGAGAAACCGTCGAATAGGTTGATGTCTGGCATAATGTAGTAGAAATACAGGGAGGGGACCATGACGAAAAAAATTGCGGCTCTCCCCAAAATTACTGCGCCACTCATTATCCAGCGGTGCATCTGAAAAGCTTCTTTAGTTTTAAGCCTGGCATACCAAAGCCTACGATGGCTAAACCGAGGGAAACAAGCATCAAAGAAATCGATTCTTGTACCGAAAACGAATTCATGTATGTGAACGAGCTCATGCTCATTTGGTGTTACCCCCATTAATCAAGTCGCGTGATGGGTTATGGCTTGCCAGCCACATTTAAAACTGTAAATCTGAAAGTTCAACAAACCTGCGCAGCAACCTCGAACGAGTCTCCACATGCACCTGCTTATCCGAGACCGGCAACTCCAAATCAGCAGCGGTTAACTCCAAAATCCGCTGAACAAGCACCAAAGCCGATTCCTCTGCGTCTTTTTGATTGGTTGCTTCGCTTTCTTGAACGCCTACACAGCAATCTGAAAACGGAAAATTAAGCGCCAACTCCACTGTCCCAGATTCATAGTCGTAATCTACAATGGTATACGGTTCGAGTTTGCAGACTGCCGGTCGGATAGGGTAGATGGCGCATTTGTTGTCTTTGGTTAGGAAATGGCAGCTTTCGTCTTTTTTGCGTTTAATCCACATAAACCCAGTTTCGTCGGGAGGCGCCAAAAAATCTTTGTGCCCTCTGTTTTCGATTTGGCGGCGTTCGTTTTTGTCCACGTCGGGAGGCTGTATGTGACAGCATACGCCGCAGGTTTGGCATTTGAAGCCGACGTTTTCTGGGAAGTGCACTTTTGTGGGGTTCACGGCAGTGGGAAAAACGAAGATGTATTATTTATGTTGCGCGAACAAAAGTTTAGTTAAACTACGTTTCTGTTGTTTGCACCAGTTTTTTTGGTGGTAGCTTAAATCATGTTGACTTGTGAACCAGCATGTGCAGCTGGGGCATAGGTAAAATTTGTTCCCAATCATCTTTTGATGCGTAGGTATTTTTTCTCTGTTAGGCGATAGATTCAGCATAGAGGTCTGTTGCTTTTATCCTTAAAAATGAACATATATTTTATGAATTTAAAAAGTGGATAAATTCAATCAATGTTCTATTTCCAGTTCCGAAACTGTTTTTATGTTTCTACCGCTATTTGGTTGTAGTGAACAAAATGCCCCAATCCGAATACATGTCCCAAAGAAACCGCACCAAAAAACGCATCGTCGGAGCCATCGCCGTCATCCTCCTATTAATCTTCACCGTTTTGGCACTGCTCCAAATCATAGACTTCCTCGTCTGGGTTATATTGGATTTGATTGTGGCTGGCATCGCTAACTTGCTTTTCAGAAGGCTCAACAACTGACGTTCAACCCGCCCCGGCGCCACGCCCAAGCCTCATTTGTCGTAGCTGCAGTTTTTGCAGTTATGATTTTTGTTCCTGAAGCTGTCGGTATCGACGGTTTTAGTGGCGGATTTGCAATATCCCTAGTTAGCATTGTTGTAGCTATCACAGCAGTCGTGGTTGGAATCATGTATTCAGGTTGGGCGGCTCAAGTTAGTAAGATATCACGGGGCGAAGGAGTATTGGCTCATTGGATTTACCCTCCTGAATTCTGGGCACAATACGCTCACACCGAGTATTCTGAGGAAATTTCAGAAAAGAGGGGATTATTTATTATAATATCTGGTTTCGCACTTTTCTTTGGCGCCCTATTTTGGGGGTTAGATGAAGAAGCAGGCTTGGTAGTTTTTCTCGTTATGCTTTGCCTGATTGGACTATGTGCCTTTGCCTGGCGCTTTACCGCATGGAGCAACTGCCGACAAAACAGACGTCTCGGCATAAAAGAAGTCTACCTTACAAAAGATGGTGTTTACCTGAACAGAAAACTTTTCACTTGGCACGGATGGTTAACCCGTTTCGAGAGTGCTACTTTGAATAAAAATGGCGATTTAACCCTTATTGTGTTCAAATATACTGGTTATGGTGGGCGAGCAGGGGCACAAACCTACCTAACCCGTGTTCCGGTGCCTTTTGGGCAAGAAGGGATAGCTCAAAATGTTGTCACGCAAATAAACTTGCAGAATTAGTGTGCATTTTGTTTGATTATCGGTGGTAAATCAGTTTAGCACTGTATGAATTGTTGAGCCAAGCGCTAACTTGTAGTAATTTTCAAATACCAGCTTACCTTTGACTTCATTGTAGACTTAGCCATTGTTTGAGAAGAAAAAGGTTTCTTAAAAAACTTTTTCCAATGCATGCGGTAAACTATGTTAGAAATAATAATTTTTTTCAAGGTTTGATGTCCATGAATGTTAAGGACTTACTCAGGGTAAACAAGATAGAGTCAACTCTTACATGGAATGTTAGGGATAAATACTTCTCGACTTTTGAGCGGGCTCGCTTGCGCAACCGGAACTTCTCCATCATAAGCAATAGCTGCCTAGGTGGAAGCATATATCACAAGTATGGTTTGCCGTATACGTCGCCCACGATTGGTGTCTTCTTCTATTCAGATGAATACTTGCGAATGCTTGAAAACCTCAAGTACTATATGAATCAGCGTCTAGTTTTAAGAGAAACATCAATGCACCCCGAAGTTAACCAGTTAATGGCAGACACTTACAAGTTTCCGGTTGGCGTATTAGGCGGAGATGTCGAAGTAATGTTTCTTCATTATTCCTCAAAAGAAGAAGCCGAGACGAAATGGAATCGCCGACTGAAAAGACTCAATTTCGACAATCTATTTATCCTTTTTACAGATTCCGGAGCTGCTGGCGGAGGCGCAGGCAACGACAACTTCAAACCAGAATACGTTGAAAGGTTTGAAAAGTTACCCTACGAAAATAAGGTTTTGTTTACAGCTACTCCAAGAAGCGGTTCCCATGTAGTGCATATCAAAGACAGTGACCCTCAGTATCCGTGGGTCGAGAACATGATTTTTAACAGAAAATTCGAGAAGTATTTAGATGTTACAACATGGCTTAACCGTGAAATGCAAACGCCTATTTCCCTATGCAAATAGTTTTTGTGTATTCTTTGCGGCGTTTGAATTATTTCTTACCTGTTCTAAAAAAGGAAAGGGTTGGTGATTTAATGCCACCAAGACCATACGTCGTTTCCGCTATAGTAGTTCCACCAGTTGAATTGGTGAATTGACGGTGTGATTGGAGTTGCTGTTGGTGCTGACTGTGTAGGTGCGGCAGTTGGAGCTTGGGTCGTTTGTGTAGGATTCACAGTTAGCGTCGGTGAGGAGGGTTGTGTGCTTCCTAGGTTTGAGCTTGAGAGTTGTATGTTGGTGATTTCGTAGTTGAGTGCGATGCCTTTCATGCCTGGGCGTACGCTCCAGATGAGTTGGCTTATGTGGTTTATTGGTACGTGTAGTGTTCTTAGGTCGATTGTGTAGTGTGTTGGGGTGTTTGAGTTGGCTACGCGCATGATTGTGCCGTCTGAGAGGGTGACTGCGTGTCCATATGTGGTTGATAGGTCGCATGCTGATTCGTCGGAGGGGTTCCAGCCGTTGTTTGTGTTGTCCAAGATTATGACGGAAAATCCAGTGTGGTCTTTGAGGTCGCCTTGCCAGCATTCGTTGATGTAGACGTCAAAGGATAGGTAGGGTGTGCTTGTGAGGTCCCAGTTGCCGCTTTTGCCTGCGATGCTTGGGTATGCACCGTAGCAGTCTCCGGGTATATGTCCAGTTACGCCGCTTGAGGTTTCTGTTTGTGTTACTTTGCCTGTGCTTTGGTCGGCTGGGACTGGTGTTATCCAGTATGCGCCGCTTAGTTGGGGTGTTGCAGCTTGGGCGGTTGCCAGCACTGATATCATGCTTAGAGCAAAGAGTATGCTTATGCATATTGCCAGGGGTTTTGTGAGGTTCCTGGTTTGTATATGTTGTTTTATTTTTGCAAAGATATTGCTGTTCACTTTTTCTCTCTTCCTGAATTTCTGGTTTCCAATCAGCAGGATCAATTTTAACTTTTTTTGAAAAGTCCCTTAACGCTTTTTTGCGAAGTTAAGCTCTCCCTTGCGAAGCACACTTAACAAGGTTTGCTGTGCAAACAAACATAGGGTGGTTTGGAAATATGTTGCCAAAAATGTAGTTTATCCGGCTTTACGGCTAAATCCACTTATTGAAAATGTGATTGCATGAGGGATATAGCAAATTGTTATAAACTATTTCCGATGAAAATCAACAAAGGTGATGACATGGCTGAAATAGTCTGCTTGCTTCCCAAGCCAACCATGGAGATAGAGTGCCTCTGTTTTGACAATAAACCCTGCGACATACGTGTCAACGATGGCGGAATTATGGTTTGCAGACACGGCGACAATGAAGGGGTGGTCGACGGAATAGCTAAAGTTATTTGCCCTCTTGAAATCGATGTTGAGCGCGTTAAATGGTTAGAATTCTTAAACAACGAAATGAATGGCACATCATCGATAAAGCGGAAAAAAACGCGCAGTCAATAAGCAAACAAGGATAATTATGAGGCATAATAAAGGGGAATCCTTAAATCTTTTTTCTTATTTTTTCAAAGAAATACGTCCAGAGAATCAAGCCCACAGTACTCGCAGTAACCATCGGGATATACACTTGAGAGGTAACCGACCAAGCTGTCTCATAGGGCAACAGCGCAAACAGCAAACCCAGCGCGAACGATTCTAAAACAAAACCTGTCACGGCCGCTTTTATTAGCATCCATTTACCAGTTAATTTTATGCTAACGAAACCTGAGATTGCTCCGACCAATATGGTCGCTGCTCCACAGGGCGCTGCCGTAGCGCCACCTAAACTGAATCGATGCAGACCCCCTATCAACCCCGCAATTACTCCGCCTACAGGTCCACCTGCAAACCCCGCCATCATAGTCGCCAACTCCCGTACGTTGGGGATAGTGCCGTCCGGCAGCTTAACAGCTATAACTGTAGAGTAAATCGCCAGCAACCCAAAAACAACACCGATAACAAGCTTGGTAGCCCAAGCCTTTTTGGAGCCCCCAAATATTTTGTTGAGGCCGCCGACGGTTAGGTAAGCAATTATTATGATGAAACATGTTGTTCCCAAAAGGGTCAATGTGTTTGTTAGTGTTGGGGTTAAATCAACCATTAGAGGTCGGTTTAGATTATTTGTTGGGATCGATAAAAGCGTTTAGCTGATAAGGATACGACCTGCATATCGTCGACTGCTTTTAGGTTTGGCTGCATTTTTCTCTGCTAAATCTTTTCTCCATGCTGCGGTGTCTTGGATTTCTTCGGGTTTTTTGTTTCCTAGTCTCATCAAAATGTCTTTGAAGCCTCTTAGGCCACAAAATGTTTGCTCTACACTTTTGTCCTTTGTTTTCCAGCAGCTTTCGAAGCATGGAAACCGCCAGTCTGTCAAAGTTGGGTGCTCCGCTACATGTGATAAATTTTGTGTTCTTGCGAGAAGTCCGCGTTCAAAGATATAATCATAAACGGTCCAAATTTAGTGCTGCTGAGCTGCTGTCGGTGGTTGCAGTTGCTTGGAATGCTTCTCAGTTTAACGCTGTTGCCATTGTCAGCGTTTTTTTGCGTGGTTGCTCTTAGAAGTGTAAACGTCAATAATTCGTGTGGCTTTATTCTTTTAGCTGTGCGTTTTGGTATTTGGGGTTTTTAGACTCTCTAATCCAAAATTCGGGGTCATTGACTTCTATTACTTGAATTTGCACCACGTTGGCTGAGTTAGTCAATACTTGCCTTAACCGGGTGGGTAGTGTGGGCTGGGACAACAAAAGCATTCGGGAAGCTTCAAGGGTTTCAGCGATTTTTTCAGTTTTCTTGTTTGGGTAGCCGTTATATCGGACGCTTTTGCCTTCATTGATAGCTTTGTCGAAGCCTTCTTTTGAGCATTGTATGAATTTGTCGCCGTCTCGGATGAACCAGAAGGGGCCTGTTGAGTTCTTTGGCATAAATACCGCCACGCTACATAACCGTATTGTTTTATTAATGTTGCCTTAGCGGCTCAGTACACTAATGCATTTATCCAGCCACTTTTCGGACACTTGGTCCGGTGCTTACGTGCAATTGTCGTCATCGACGCCACACTACACAATGCTTTTAACCTGAAAAACTTTGCCTAACCTTCCTCATTTTAGCTCTGTGAATGGTGCCTCAGAATTTGTTAACTGTAATCATTTTAGGAAACCGTTCCTTATCATACTAACGTGTAATTCGTCACAGGCAACACAGTAATAAGTTAAGGTTGGATAAAACCCTTCCAAAAAACCGTTAGGGCAGGGTAAGGTTATACTGTTTTATCACGTCAACTTCTACCGTTGCGTTTTCTATGAAACAGTTTAGTATGTGTCCGCCGGCGCTATGGTCATCGGTGATTATGTGCATGTGATATCCTGCATAATCTACTCCATCCATGCTTGCTGGAAAACGGAAACCTACAGCTGTAGCTGAAACGTCAGATAAGTTGAAGAGCGCCTGCGTTTCTAGGGCGTCAGTGATGTTTGGGTAAGGTTCTGCTTGTTTTTGGGGGCTGCGCGCTTCAACGGAGCTGAAGGTTCCCTGCATTTTTATGGCGTAAATTGCAGTGTCGGGGAGGCTTCGGGTCAAAAATGTTTGCAAGCTGGTGTAGTTTAGGTTTTCAACTTGGAATGTTTGGTCTGTGTGGAAATAGGTGATAGTTGCGTAGGGCGCCAACTGGGCGGGGTCGGCTTCTCGGGGGATGCCGCTTGAGGGAATTTGGTAGAAGACGCCGTCGTAGGCGACCATTTCGCCGGCTAAGCCATCAAAGGTGCCGATGCCGAAGTCGCCGTGTTTTTCCAGGTCCTGATAGGTCATATTGCCTTGGTATTGGCCTGTGCAGAAGGTATTGAATGCCGCCAACTGAAATAATCCGTCTTCATTTTGGGTTGCGGAGGTGGCTTGCTGGTTTTGCCAAACAATGTAGAATGCGCTTAACGCGATTATTGTGATGAGTGCTATGGTTGCAACTAGTTTAGGCTTCATTTTTTTGCACTGCAAGCAAGTAGGCGTTATGGGTAAAAGGTTTTTTGCAGAACGAAGTCAGGATATGCTGTTAGAATTTTAGAGTTAGAAAGAAAAAAATAACATTAAGGAACAAGCAGCGGCGCCCAAACCGGTTTAAGTTTGGGTTTTGCTTTTGTGTTCCTTCTTTGCTTTTCTTTTCTCGTCTCTCTCTTTTTTAGTTAAAGGTTTTTCTTTTTTCGGCATCGAATTTTACTCCGAGATTACACTATTAGCATCATCTGCTTTTAATAACTTTCCAAAATTAAGTGTACTCCCTGAACGTATGTCCGCATTTGGTGCATCTCATAAACTGAGTTGACGCTTCATCTCCGCCTCTAGTTTGCACTTGCCAAACATAAACTTCCATGTTGCCGCAGTTTTCGCACATTTTTTTGATTTTAGTCATTGTGTTAACTTCGTCTGATTGGGCGACAACTGTCATGAACGTTTTGGGTTTAGGCTGGATGACTGCGCCGGTTCGAGCTTCCATTTTTTTGTTTTCGGGTTCTTTGGTGTAGTTGCATTTAGCGCAGCAAAGCACAAAGTTGTTTCCCTCGCCGGTTTTTTTAGGTTCCATACGTGAACCGCATTTGGGACAAAATTCCACCTTCAAAATCCCTCGCTTTTTTAATTCTCCATAATGTTAACCCATTAGATATAAGGATTATTTTTTTGAAGCTCAGTAAATTCAGAGAAAAAACAAAAACAGGCATAAATAAGTCGCCGAAAATACGCCTCACAGGTGTTAAAGGTGGAAACGGGCGGTGCAGAGAAAAGTGAGTGGCAAACTGTTGAGCATGCATTGGCTTATTTGGCGCGGGCTGATCGGTTGCCGCACAGGGTGGAAGGCGAAAAAGTCCTTCTAAACCAAATTCCACGCGGCGTTAAGAGAGTTTTGGATTTAGGCACAGGAAACGGCAGACTTCTAAATCTTGTTCTCCTCAAACATCCTGAAGCAGAGGGAGTGGCGCTGGATTTCTCCGACCCCATGCTAAAGCAAGCCAGACAGCAATTTGCCGGCAACCTAAAAGTCACGATTGTAAAACATGACTTCAGCTTACCCTTACCAGACAGCTTAGGCTACTTTGACGCAGTAGTTTCGAGTTTAGCAATTCACCATTTGACTCATCAGAGAAAAAAACGGCTCTACAGAGAAATCTACCGCCACCTAAACTTGGGTGGAGCGTTCTGCAACCTCGAACACGTCTCGTCGCCAACAATGAATCTTCACCTTAAATTTTTAGCTGAAATTGGTCAAACTCTCCAGACTGAGGATCCTTCAAATAGACTCTTGGATGTAGAGACGCAGCTTGGGTGGCTCAGGGAAATAGGGTTTGTTGATGTTGATTGCTTGTGGAAATGGCGGGAACTGGCTCTTCTTTATGCTTTGAAGCTTTAACAGATTGAGCCGCAAGTCCCAACTTTCGTCGCCAGTTTTTTATGTTTTTATGTTAAACGGGTTCGGTTTTTTGACTTTTAAACGGATGAGTTCCATGTCAACATTTGGTTGGGTTTTTTAACTTATTATGTGAAAAACTGTGAGCCTATTTTTTGTTTTATTAGCCTTTTTTAACTATTCAACTGTAGAACAATTTTACTTAGGTCAAACGGCCAACTGAAAGCTATTTAATCTCTGAAACAAATTTTATACTTTAGAGTGAAAAAATGACATACCAAACCCCCCCTCCACCTCCTCCACCGTCAACTGACAGATTAAGCAGCATTAAAACATACATTTTGATTGCATGGATATTCTCTATAATTATCATGGTCGTCTGGCTACTTTCTGCTGTTTCTCTAATCATTGGATACGCAACCACAGCAGCAGCTTTTGGTATTTACGGACAATACTACACCGGCGTCTTAATCTTTGGCTTAATTGAAGGCATTGTCTTTCTGGTATTCTTGATTCCAGCTTTCCTGGTTTTCATGAGAGTCTGGAAGATGTACAAAGCAGTCAACGCAGGCGACATCGCAACCCTAAAAGCAAACAGCAGCATGCTCTGGGCAATCATAGCGCTCATATTCGCAGGCGTTATACCCGGCATCATGTTGATACTATCTGACGGACCAATCAAGCAACTCTAAAAAAGCCAAAGCAATATCAAAACCTATCTTTTTTCCTTTTTTTAAAACCAAAAAAACTTTAGTTAAATCTAAAAATAAGGAAAAGAATTATGGCATACTGAATTTTTGGAGCCAATTCTGTAGCGCCGATTCAGTTAACCCTAAACCCATCATTGCATCCAACCGATTAGCAACTTTTCCGTCTTCAAAGTATATCACTGTTGGCACTGCAGCGATTGCGTAATCGTCCCATAATGGGTCATCGTCGTCATCCAAAATCACATTTATTATGTTTTGGAAACCTTTGCCCTCAATATTTTTGCTGAAAGTAGGCAGGAAACGGTTGCAGTAGGGGCACCACGTAGAGGTGAAAACTGCTAAAACTTTTTTGTTGGCTTTAAGTTGTGCGTCAAGGTCTTCTTTAGATTCGACTTTTATCATGTTATCCCTCACCTTTAGGGCGTTTTTGGGTTTGATAAACATGCCGCTTCCAGTACCTATGTGAACTGATTGGCGGGCAACACCTAAAATACTCTGAAGGGAACAATTAGGAAACATGAAACCGAAAAATTATCGCCGCGGCTACCCCGTTGCTGTCCTAGTGGGCGTAGAAGCTGACCACGCCGCGCTGTGGCAAATTTACAGCCAAGTCGCCAAACCCCAGCAGTCTATCCCGATAGCGGACCGAAGAGACCAAAAAGCAGCCTACAACTTCCATGAAGCCATCATAAACGCTCTACGCCCCACCTTAAAAGAGGGCGTAAGAAGCATAATCATCGCCTCCCCCGCCCGCACAGGCTACGGCGAAATCCTAAAAAGCCACATCCAAAGCCACCACCAATGGCTAACGCAAGGCACCAACAAAGTGACAACCTCGTTAATCGTGGGTTCTGCGTCTTCGCCGCCCCAAGTAGCAGCATTAACGCAGAAACCAGCTTTCAAACAGCTAATCCAAGACAACGCGGCTTCAGAAACTGAAAACATCCTTGAACTAATCGAAAAACGGCTCAACGATAACCTCGTAGTGTTCTCGTTTGAAGAAACCGAAAACACTGTTCTCACGACCCAACCGCCTGGCAAACCCCAACCCGAATACCTCCTGTTAACCAACGATTACTTGGCTGGAGTCAGACAGAAAAACAGAGTTCACCATTTAATGCAGATAGCTCAGAACAAACAAATAAAAACCCGCGTTATAGACGCCGAATCCAACGCAGGAGCCCGCATCACCCAGCTAGGCGGCATTGTTTGTTTGGTAAGGCGGCCTTAGAGAAAACCGCCTGCTTTTAACTCGGCAACCTTGATTTTACCCGTATGCAACGACGTGGCAACGAGAGCACCTGATATGCCCTTGTCTTGGAGTTCCATTAAATCCCAAATGTTTCTGATGCCGCCCCCGGCTACAACGTCTACACCGACTTCAGATTTGGCTTTTTTGAGGAAATCCACGTCCGCGCCTTCGCAACTGCCGACCCGCGCCAAATCCAAAACAATGACCTGCTTTACCCCAATGGTTGCGAATTCTTTTAGCAGACACACAGGGTCGGGGCAACCGTCAAATTCGGGTTTAAGAATGGTTTTTCTGTTTTTCAAATCTAAACTAAGTATTATGTGGTCTGCACCGAATTTTTCTAAAGCCTCTTTAACAAAAGTTTTGCTTTGCAAGGTTTCAGTCCCTATAACAATTTTTGACGCACCCGCCTCCAGCAGCTTCCGTGCACGCATAAGAGAAGTTACACCTGCATCAACCCAAAGTTTAAGCCAGGTTTTTTCCGAAATCTGCTTAACTATCTCGAAGTCGTGGCGTGTACAGTCAACGATTGCGTCTACGTCGGCAACATACACCTCCGTGAAACCCTCCGCCTTGAAGGTTTCCGCCACTTTTAGGGGCTCAGCGGATTTGGTTAGGATGCTTTCTATGGGTTTGTATTGGCTGCGTTCCCCCCGGATTGCATGCACAACCTGGCCGTTTAAGATGTCCATGACTGGTAAAACTTTCAATTTAGTCGCCAAAGAAAAAGAGGCTGCGCCACTCAAAAACCTACCCACAACAAAATCCTTCGACTGCAAGGAGTTTAGCACTTCTACAACCAGCCACAACTAGCAAGCAAACAGAAACAATTGCAGAGCACAAAACGCTTTGTTCCGCTTTGAGCATTGGAAGATGATGTAGTAGGGCGACGCCCTCTTCATCTACTACTAGAAAAACAAAAACAGCTTCTCCACAAACCCAAATAAAACCACGCACGCTCCACAGAAAAACTTAAAGGCACCAAACAGCCGCATCATTGTGATGCCCACTTGAAACTGCTAATCAGCCCAAAAAACGAATCCGAAGCCACCGAAGCGATCGCTGGAGGCGCACACATAATCGACGTCAAAAACCCCGCTGAAGGCGCATTGGGCGCAAACTATCCGTGGACTATCAAAAAAATACGCCATCTCACCCCAAAGGACGTCGAAGTCAGCTGCACACTCGGGGACGCACCAAACCTACCGGGTTCCTTTGCCCTTGCAGCCTACGGCGCCGCCTCATTAGGCGTTGACTACGTCAAAGTGGGCGTTTATGGACCAAAAACGGTTGAAGAAGCAGTTTATTTCGTGGCACAGATTGTTAAGGCAGCAAAATCCGCCGCCCCCCGCGTTAAGGTTGCAGCCGCAGGATACGCAGACGCAAACAAAATTGGTGCCCTAAACCCCCTGCTCATCCCCCAAATAACAAGTAAAGCAGGTGCAGACGTCGCCATGATTGACACTGCAACCAAAAACGGCAAAACGCTCTTCGACCACTTTACCCACACCCAACTTAAAACATTCATAGATGCCGCGCATGGGTACGGTTTAAGGGCAGCGTTAGCAGGTTCTCTACGAAAACAGGATCTCGCTACAGTTTACTATTTGGGCGCTGACCTAGCCGGATTCAGAGGCGCGGTATGCACTAACAGCGACCGCAACGGCGGCAAAGTAACCCGTGAACTTGTCGCTGAAATTGTTGACTCCCTCAAGCAACTGGAAAACACTTTAAAGAGGCAGTAGGTTTGAGGCAGGAAGGCGAAGACCCAAAAAAAGTTCTAGCTGAACTACGTCGTCGCCACATCCAAGACAAGACTTACCGTAGCGGTAGAATCCTATGTTCTATGTGCACAGCGCCGCATCCAATCGCCAAAAAAGCTTACGAACTTTACTTCGAAGCTAACCTTGGCGACAGCGGGCTTTTTCCAGCGTCGGCGGAACTGGAGCGGGAAGCCATCGCTCAACTCGCTGCACTGCTAAATAGCACCCAAGCATGCGGTTTTATCGTTTCAGGCGGCACAGAAGCAAACCTCCTCGCATTAGCAGCCGCCAAGAACCAGGCCAAAACCCCGTCACCCGAGGTAGTACTGGGCGAAAACGCACATTTCTCTTTCACTAAAATTTGCCGTTTACTAAGCATTAAACCCGTTTATGCCCCGCTGGACAATAAAATGCGGGTTGACGCCTCTGCTGTAGAGGGACTAGTAAAAGAAAACACCGTAGCCGTCATCGGTACGGTTGGCTCAGCTGAATTCGGCGCAGTTGACCCCATCGAAGCACTCGCGCAAATCGCCCAAAAACACAGCTTGCCTCTGCATGTTGATGCAGCTTTCGGCGGCTTAGTCGTCCCTTTCCTTAGCAACAAAAAATCCTGTTTCGACTTCACCTTAGCCAGTGTCCAATCAATCACTATTGACCCACACAAAATGGGGTTTGCGGCGATTCCAGCCGGCGGCATCCTCTTTCGCAATCCAGCCGTTTTGGAAACCCTGAAAACCCAAACCCCCTACCTATCCGATAGCTGTCACTACACTTTTGTGGGAACAAGGTCAGGCGCGGCTGCGGCGTCGGTGTGGGCTGTTTTTAGTGTTTTAGGTAGGGGTGGATACGCAAAAAAAGTGCAAGGATGCATGGAAAAAACGTGTTTTCTCGCCCAAAAACTGGTTGAAGCCGGTTACAGTTTAGTTGTTGCACCCGAGCTAAACGTAGTGGCTTTTCGAAGCCAAAACACCAAAGCACTTGCAGAAAAGTTGTGGCAGCTAGGGTGGTTCGTCTCATATAATCCGCGTTACGATTGCATCCGAATAGTGATAATGCCCCATAACAAAAAAAAGCATTTAGAAGATTTCTTTGCAGTTTTACATAAACAAAAACTTTAATCTCTACCTTGTATTTTCATCAAACCCCAAAACCTGAGGAACCCCCTTGAAAATCGCAGTATACGAACACATATCCGGAGGCGGCTACGCCGACAAACCCCTCTCAGCCACGATTTTAGCGGAGGGATACAGCATGCTAAAATGCGTCGCCGCCGACTTCAAAGCTGCCGGACACCAAGTCACCGTGGTACTTGACGAACGCATAGCAAACCTCAACCCGCCCCTAAAAGCAGACCACACTGTGACCGTATCGCCTGGTAGTTCTCCAGCGATGTTTTTACCTAAAGTTGCAGAGGAAGTTGACTCAATCCTAATAATAGCGCCGGAAACCGCAAAAACCCTCCAAACACTGGTGAAACTGGCAGAATCCACATGCAAAAGCACCTTAAACGCAACCCAGGCGGCAATCGCAAAAGTATCCGACAAATCCGCCCTCTACAGTTACCTTCAAAAAGTCGGCGTTGCAATGCCTAAAACAGCGATTCTAAAGAAAACCGACAACCCCGAATTCGTAAAACAAACCGTCGAGACAGGGTTCCTCTACCCCGTCATATTCAAGCCTACAGACGGTACAAGCTGCGGCGGCATCAGTTTAGTGCGAAGTCGATTCGACGTGGAAAAAGCGTTAAACAAAATCAAAACGGAATCCACCCAAGACAACTTTTTGATACAGGAATACATCTCAGGTTTACCAGCAAGCGTAAGTTTAATCTGCAACGGCAAAAAATCCAAAGCCATAAGCCTAAACAAACAAACAGTAAACCTAAACGCTCCCTCACTTGACTCTTACTACCAAGGTGGCTTCCTGCCTCTGCAACATCAACTTATGGCTGAAGCTTATGCTGTAGCAGAGAAAACCGCCGACCTATTTCAGGGTTTGCGGGGCTACATATGTGTAGACGTTATTTTGGGCGAAAACCGTGTTTACGTTCTTGACCTCAACCCCCGCCTGACCACGTCTTATGTGGGTTTACGTGAAGTCTCAAACGAAAACTTCGGTCAAGCCCTAATCACTGCTGTAACCGAGGGCAAACTCCCACAAGACCAACCGTTTAAGGGCGTATGCTGCTTTGCCAAAGCACAAACCCCAAAACCAACCCCCGGACCATATTCCAAAGCGCTGAAGATGCTTTCAGTTGTTTCGCCTCCTTTTCCCTTCACAGACCCCGCTGTAGCGATGCTTCGAACCTACGGAGCAACATTGGAGGAAGCAGCACACCGTTTAGAAGAAGCTAAAAAGACCTTACGCAGCATTATATGTTGAGGAAAAACGTTTGGTTGCGGTGTTAGGCTTTGACATTGGAGGCGCCAACACAAAAGCCGTCTTAATCCGCAGGGACAACGCGCAGACACCGCTGGTTTTGGTGGCGTCACAGTATTTTCCGTTTTGGAAGCACTCCCATAAACTTCCCGAAATTCTCATTTCTTTAAAAAACCGTTTAGGCGCAGACAGCCTTGACGCTTTGGGCGTAACCATGACTGCTGAACTCTCCGACGCATACCAAACCAAACGAGAAGGCGTCCAGCATATTCTTGGCTGCGTCAGAACCGCCTTTCCAGAGATATCCACTTATGTTTTGAATACAAACGCCGAATTATTCACAATAAACGCTGCCCAAGCGGAACCGTTGAGGGTGGCTGCGGCGAATTGGGCGGCAACAGGTTGGGTAGTCTCTCGGAAACTTTCAAACGCCCTCGTTGTGGATGTTGGCAGCACAAGCACAAGTATAATCCCGATCGTGGCTGGAAAAGTGGCTGCACAGGGAAAAACAGACATAGAAAAACTGGTCTGCGGGGAACTCGTTTACACTGGCTGCCTTAGGACCAATGTAGCGGCCATCGTCCAGTCAATTCCGGTTAAAGGCGGTGTTGCATCTGTTTCCTCAGAGCTTTTCGCACTCTCAGGTGACATCCATTTGCTACTTGGACATATTTCCCCTGCGGATTATACGTCAGAGACGGCGGATGGCAGGGGCAAAACCGTCTCGGAAGCTTTAGCGCGGCTCGCCCGGGTTGTGTGCGCAGACACCGACATGCTAACTGAAGCCGAGATTACGGATATGGCGCGATACGTTTACGGAAAACAAGTTTCCCAAGTAGCTTCCGGCATCAAAAAATCCTATGCTTACGTCAAAGCAAAAACATGCTTGAGAGTTCCTGTTGTTGTGACTGGACTTGGAAAAGACTTTTTGGCGCGCAAAGCTGCCGAGATAGTCGGGGTCGACGAAATTGTTGATTTGGATTCAATTTTGATTTCCAAAGCAGTTTACGCTACGCCTGCAGCTGGAACCGCAGCCATGGTTTACAATAAAATAGCAGGGGGGTTGCCTGAATGGATTTAGTTGTGGTTAAAGTCGGCGGGAGTTTAGCCATGTACCCTCAATCGTTGCGGGCGCTTCTTAAAAAAATTGTTCAGCTTTCAAGGATGGGGGGTATGGTGGTTGTTCCGGGTGGCGGCGAATTTGCAGACGTCGTGAGGGCTGTTGATAAACGTTTTAGCCTCTCGAATGTGGCTTCGCATAGAATGGCGCTTTTAGCTATGGACCAGTATGGGTTAATGCTTTCTGATTTACAAGCTGAATTTCAAGCTACTGCGGAGTTGGCTGATGTTGAAAGATGTTTTGCTTCGGGTAAGGTTCCTGTTTTTTTACCGTCTAAACATCTCTTTAGCGTGGATGCGTTGGAGAATTCTTGGAGGGTTACCTCTGATTCCATAGCGCTCTACGTTGCCGATCAGTTGCATGCTTCTAAGCTTGTTTTAGCTACTGATGTGGACGGCATATACACAAGTGACCCTCACAAAGACCAGTATGCGAATTTGCTTAGCCAAACTACTCCGGCTGATCTTTCGATGTTGACGCAGAGAACCAGTGTTGATGCCGCGTTTTCTCAGCTGCTTATGCAGTGGCCTGTTGACTGCTATGTCGTAAACGGTTTATTTTCTGAACGTCTTGAGGCTGTTCTGCTTGGGCAAGACGCTCCCTATACTTATATTAGCGGCAAATAATTCTGGCTGCCTGCAAATTATTCATTGTTGTCGAGTATAGGCGTTTATTTTTTATTCCAGCTAAGCTTAGCAGTTCGGTCCATTTTTCCAAAAACACTCTGCCTTTCTCGGTTGTTAGCACCTTTTTTTGTCCACAGACATCCTCCACTTCGACGAGCCATTGGTGCATTAGCAAAAAGACAAGGCAACTCTGTAGTACACTGTAGGATACGCTTGTGTGGCGTCTGATGTAGGTTTGGGTTTGTGGGTTTGTGCATAACCCTAATATTTCCGCTAAAACTTCAATGCGGTCTCGCTTCTTAGAAAAAGACGACAAAAAAACTGCTCCTTATCTCCAAGGGATTGGTTGTTAACCGACCACTTAAGCGTTTGTTGTAGCATCTTGCAGCCACAACAAAATCAGCAGTGCCGAAACCATAATAGGTAAGAAAAAAGAAAGAGAAAAATTGAAAATTAGATTTTTTTCTTGTCTAAGACTTCCCGGAAAGTCTTACCGCAGCAGTCATAGAGTGCGATGGTAAGTTGAGTCCTTTTTCCTTTTTTGTCAGGTTTGCCTGCCATCTTCCAGGTTTTTTTTGCGGTTTTTACTTCTTTTCCACATGTGGGGCATTTTGCCATTGTTATTCCTCTGGTTTGACGTTATCGTTTGATTTTGTTTAAAACATTTTCGATTGCTTGCTTGGAAGAGGGCTGATTTGGGTTTGTTTTGTGTGGTTGTATGATTAAATTTTGGTTTTTTTCTGTGGAAGTCGGATTTTTGGGGGGTATGTGCGTGGGGCGGTTTGGTAAATGAATATATTTTTGGGTTGTATTTGTAGTGTTTTGTATGTGTTTGGTTTCTGTAGGCTCGGATTTAGCTGGGGTTGAGCTTCGTCCAACGGGTTTGTGTGTTCTGGTGGGTTTGGCTGCAGAGGCGTGTGAGGTTTTCTCTGATGGTGAAATTGTTGGGAAAATTTTGGGGGTTAACCCAAATGTGGTGGCTGTGGATGCGTCTCTGTGTCTGCCGCCTGGACGAGTGAACCTTGAACAGAAAACGGGTAGTCACCTAAGAGACAGCAACCGTGCGCTCCTAAATGCTGGAATCAGGGTTTTTCCGCCTACGCTTGGACCTATGTGTAAACTCACTTACCGCGGGATCAAAATCGCATGTTACTGGAGCAGAGAGGGTGCCGAGTTATCGAAGCTTACCCCGGAGGCGCCCAGGACGTGCTGGGTATTCCACGCAAAAAGCATGGAATCGACAAACTTCGGTTGGGCTTGATGGGTTTGGGTATTAGTGGGCTTGAGGGCACCAGCGATCATGAGCTTGACGCCACAACCGCTGCCTACATTAGTAAACTGTTTTTGGAGGGCGTGGATGTTTACGGCGGTGCCTCTGATGGGATTGTTTTGCCAAAAAAGAAGAAAATTTAGCTGTGGGCTATTTTGCCCAGCTTGTGACGATGGGTTTCTGGCGTTTGCCAGTGTCCGTTTTGGTTTTGGGGTGGCCTATGATTAAGGGTACCATTAGCTCGCAGTTTTTTGACATGCCGAGTTTGTAGAGCACTTCGGGGTTGCTGCTTAGAAACTGCATGAAACCCATGTAGCATGTGCCTAAGCCGAGTTCGTGTGCTTTTAGGAAAATGTTCTGTGCCGCTAAGACGCTGTCCAGCAAGTTCACGTTTGCCCACTGCGGGTCCTTCTCTGTGCAGATTAGTATAAGCATGGGTGCGTTGTAGCATATGATGTCTTTGTCGGTTGAGAACTGCGCTGCAAGGGGCGGCATGTTCTTCTTCACTTGTTCTTTGGTTTCGTCGGAAGCCAACTTGATTAAGTCTTTGTTTTCTACGATGACAAATCGCCAGGGCTGGCGGCCCATGCCGCTGGGTGCCCAAACGGCTGCTTCCAAAACTTCGTCAACCTGCTCTTTAGAAACCGACTCCTCAGTGTATGCACGGACACTTCTTCTGCCTTTTATGCATGTATCTAAATCCATAATTTAACCTCCTAGTCAGCGTAGCTATGTTTTGGTAATAAACTGTTTGGTCCGTTTTTCGGCTGGTTTTTGTTTTCTAGTAGGTAGATGAAGAGGCGTCGCCCTACTACATCATCTTCTAAAGCTCATGGCAGAACTGCCTGTTTTGGCGTCTGCAACTGCGCACACTGCCTCCTGGTTGTGGCTAGTTGTAACAGCAGTACCGATAAAAAAGAAGTAAATACCTAAAATTTTTTTATGCAAGTGATTGAGGGATAAGTTGGTGGTGCCGAGGGCAGGGTTTGAACATGCGACGACTCGGTCTTCAGCCGAGCGCTCTCCCAGGCTGAGCTACCTCGGCACATATCCTGGAGAGCCTCGATTTTTGTGAGGCTACTTAGTTTGTGACACGGCTACTTATTTACGTTTTGCACCTTTGAGAATTTGTTCTAAGCACAAAGCCCAAGTTCTGTTAATAGACAAACAACCAAGCATCTACTGTTTTAGGCTTCGTTTCTTGTGAGAATAGAACACCAGCATAGTTGCTAAGCAGACCAAAACCGCGAATAACCCGCCCAACGAGTACTCGGGAAGAACCGTTAATACTACGTCGGGATAAAGCGAAACCGAACTGCACGCCAAAAAGGGTGCGTCCCCAGCGAAGTCTCCTTTAATTGTGTACTGCCCGTTAGGTACGTCTGCGGGAACAATCCAATCGTACTGGTAGCCTCCATCAGCTAAGGTGGTTGTTGAACCTATCGTCACCCATTCAGTGACGTTATAGAAACTTAATGTAACAGTTTTACCTGAAAGCGCTGTTGAGCCACTAGTCAAGACGCCAGTTATTGTTACTGTGTCTTTTTCTTTATCTGCGGTTTCAGGGTTAATCGTAATTGATATGCTGCTGGAATATGTTGCCGGCACAAAGTTAGCTGTCACAGAGCCCGGACCACTTACAACAAGTGAAGTAGACGCATCCGCGGAGTTCCCCAATGACACGCTCCCCATGCTGCTCCAATGATCAAACACAAATCCACTATTTGGCGTCGCCTCCACCGTTGTTGAGCCTGACGCATAGTAGCCACTAGATTTTTCTATAGAGCCACTTGAGGAAGGATCAACGTTGAAAGTTAATTGGTACTGGGTTTGGTAGTTGGCTGTTATGGTTTCCGAAGCGCTTTGAACTGTATAGTAATGGGTTTGGCTACCCCCGTCGCTCCAACTTGAAAATACATACTGAGTTCCCGTGCTGCCTGCCACTGTGCCAATTGCGGAAAGTGCCAGAGTTGTTCCAGGCGCCCAAGTTCCAGAGTAAGGCGTTGACTGGGCAGAACCGTTAACCATGATATAGCCCGATCCTGTAGCCGGGTTCGACGTTACCGTTATAGTCTGTTTTGCCGGAACAAACGCATCTGCCACCTCAACCCAATGTGTGCTAGCAAAGGTGAAGGCTGGCGAGTAAGTTCCCGTGGTTGGTACTTGTTTGTATTCATCGGCGCCTCCTCGAGAGGTTTTTCCGGTGTTATCGATGGCTGTATAGCCTGCTCCGACGGTGATGGCTTTGTTGTTATTTATGCCGACCATGCCTATGATCAAGCTGTTGGGGTTTGTCGTGGTGACTGATGCTGAAGCGGTACCTGAACTTCCGCTGTTGGATGCTGCAGAAGATACGTTAGGGTCAAATGGCGACGTAGTGTCGGCGTCTTTAACGGAAAATCCCGCAACAACACCGCCTCCAGTCGGACCTGACGAAGTGAACGATATCGTCACTGCTTGTGCAGTAGCGCTTACAGCCCACCAAGCTGCGATTTCGCCATTTCCCGCCGAAGTGTCGATTCCACCACGATAATGCCAGGTTAAAGCTGGGCTGGAAGAAATGCCTAAACTTTCGCCTGAATTTTTAACATAGAAGGCGGCATAGATGATTTCTTGGCTTGTACTTGTGGTTACGGTTAAAGTGGGGTTTTGTTTGTTGGTGTAAGAAATGTCGTGGCTGCCGGCAGTGGAGTCTATGGATGGTGTTGTTATGGTTGCTGACGCTAAATTGTCAGTTGCGAAAACCATGAATAGGCTCGCGATTATTGTCGCAATGACGACTGACGCTATAAGTTGCGATTTCTCCATTCCTTTCCCTTCAGTCAAAACACGTCCAAGCCAATAAGGTGCATGTTTTTTTGATTTTAATTTCAAAAGCAAGAGCTATGTTGCTTAAAAAGCATTCGGTTTAAAAAACAGGTTTTTTGCAGAAATAACCGCATGCCGACAATGACAAAAACAAACTGCAACATATGCAGTATTTTAAAATAAAAAATGTTTCAAACCAAAAATTCCTGTCAAACTCCAAAAAAGACAGCGTGATTAACAAGCAAATACCCGACTACTGCCCCTCCGAAAAAACACAAAAACACCAGAACACCATCATATTTCCCTTCGTTTAGGTTACTTGAACGGAACATTAGACTTCACGTTGCATGATGTCTATGCATCCGATAGGGAAAGGTTTTATGAAAGTTTGGTATGTATTGTGAATTCAGCAGAGTCTGTCGGGCCGTTAGTCTAGCTGGCTAGGACGTCGCCCTCACGCGGCGAAGATCACCGGTTCAAATCCGGTACGGCCCACCACTACGTTTCCTGGTTTTGCGGTTGCTGGTGTAGTTGAGCTATCACATAGTCTTATGTTCAGTTGGTTACCCTAAAGATTTGGATACTGCTTTTTCGGGAGGTGTATGTTATGGTTGAAAAACTCGATAACGCGAACGTAGGCGATAAAATTCTGAAGCTCGGCGAAACTTTGGCGGGCTACAAAGACGCGTTTATGTCACAATGCAAGAACGTAGAGGTGGACGTTAAAAATTGGAACGTTGCGGTGGGCAAAATGGATAAGGAGTACACGGTTGAAGTTAACGTTAAACTGGGCATGCATTCCAAGGATACCTGCTAGCAGACTTTTCATCTCTTTTCTATAGTTACTGATTTGAACCAAAACAGATAAAAACTTGGCGTGCTATCCATCACAGCGAATTAACCAAAGGACTAATTGAAAATGCCATCCGAAATATCTGATGTTGATAAATTCGTGGCCATGAGCGCCAAAGCAAAACAGTGCCAAGTTAAACGCTTAAAAGACGGTGTCAAACTCAAGTTGCGTACCCCCGGCCAGCTCTACACCCTCAAAATTGAGCCGCTAAGAGCCGACGAAATCATAAAGAAACTTCAATGCGAAATTAAAGAAGAAGAAAAAGAGTAACTCTCTTTTTCACTAGTTTTTGTTATATCCCTTCAACTTTAGCGTAGCATTCACTAGCTAATAGTGTGAATTCTGCACTTTTCCAAAAGACCAAGCGGCGCCGCCATCCGCCTTAAACACGAAAAAACGACGGAAAAAACCGCCGTATTTTTGCCCGTATACAAAAGCATAACCAAAACACAGTCCGCACCAAAAAAAGAGCCTAAAAACAGCCGAGTTTATCGAAAACCCTCGAAGCTTATATAATCATGCAACCCCAAACAAACCGTCAACACCAAACCGCCCTCCTCCGCCGTCGCCTTGCTTCGCAAAGCATCAGCCAGCGAACCCCCAAACACCCAAAGCCACCTGCTGCTACAGCATTTGAGCCGCCGACAGGCAAAGGCGCCGACCGGTCCCCCGTTTTAGAGGTGTCGAAGCGTTTTCTAAGGCAGCAAACGGTTGTTAACTCTCCTGCAAAACCAGATTTTGCTTTTGAAACTAAGCTTTGCTCCTTTTCCAAGGGGCTTGGGCCTGTTTTGAGTGGCGCTGTCAAGTTTTTTGGCTTCAGGGGAGTAAATTTTATTTTGGTTTTTTGTTTCTTGTGGTCAAAGTTTTCTGTTTTAACTAAATCGGATGTTTTGTTTGAGCGAATTTTTTTCGAACGTTCACTTTTTACACTAAACAGATAAAAATACTCCTATATGAAATCAGTAAATGGGCAAAAAAATGCATTTTCCACGCTGAGCAGTCTTTTTCAAAGGCAACGCAGTCGAAAACAAGAAACCCAGAAGCCGCAGCTAGCAAAAAAGTTTATCCCACACAACCCACCTAACAATATTGATTTTTAGGTGACATTCATGAAAAAACCCTACACCCCAAACAGCCAAGACGCACTCCTAATAACCGACATCCAACTCGACTTTTTACCAGGAGGCGCCCTACCCGTAGAAGGCGGAAACGAAATCATCCCAGTCATAAACGAATACATCAACCACTTCCTCGCCTCCAAAGCCCATATAGTAGCCTCACGGGACTGGCACCCCCAAGACCACATCTCCTTCAACACAATGGGCGGACCCTGGCCATCCCACTGCATAAAAGACACCGCAGGCGCACAGTTCAGCCCAAACCTGAAACTTCCCGCAAGCACAACCATTATCTCTAAAGCAACCGAACCAAACCACGAAGCCTACTCAGCTTTTGACCACACCAACCTAGAAGAAACCCTAAAAAACATAAGTGTTTTGCGGCTGTTTGTATCTGGTTTAGCCACTGACTACTGCGTAGTAAATACTGTTTTAGACGCGCTTAAACTGGGATTCGAGGTTGTGGTTTTGATAGATGCAACCCGGGGCATTAATGTTAAGGCTGGCGATGTTGACCGAGCGGTTGAGGCGATGGTTGAGGGCGGCGCGGTTTTGGCGTCTGATGCAGATTTAGCTGAGCCGCCGGACGTTTTGCCGCTTGAAACGGCGACATCAGACGCGTTGGCTGATAAGCCCGAGATGTTGTTTGATGCCAAGCGAAAGGCGCGAATGCGATCCAGGGGCTCTAATGGACAGCTAAAGTCGGAGCGTTAAGGCGGAGTTTGCCGAAGGGTCGCGAACCTTAAATAAGCTTAGTATTCAGCTGGATATGGCGGATGTGTTTCCCCGGAATCGCTGCAAAATGTGTCTCGTTTTGAGGCTTATTTGCTGGCTGACTCCTTTTTTTCCGGTGTTTTCCTGGTGGTAGTCTGGTAAACGCGTGGAAATAGTCGTCGACTGTTGGAGTCTCTTTGAATTTCAGTTTCGAATAGAAACGCAATGGGCATTATTTACATAAACGACTCAAAAGCTCTGCTAAAGATGTTTATGGATTTGAAAAAACCTGCAAACAACCTTTGCAGTCGCCGACTTTTATCCATTCACTCGGGCAAAAACAGTTACACACCCATAACCTGCACCAATACCCTGCGCTCCCTTGGGTAAACATCAGTCTCCACAAAAAGCAGCGACTGCCACGTCCCAAACACCACTTCACCCTCAACCACCGGCAGCGTCTTATCCGGCGGCAAAACCATAGAACGCAAATGCGCGTGCGCATTAGCAGGGTGGTAGTAGTTTTTACGTTTAGGAACGAGTTGTTCGAGGAAAATTTTGATGTCGTCTAGCAGGGCAGGGTCATTTTCTGTAAGGATCAAGATGCCTGTTGCGTGGGGTGCGAAAACGTGGGCGACGCCGTTTTTTACGCCGGAGTCTTTGACGATTGTGTTTACCGTTTGAGTCAAATCTGTAAAGGTGATTTCTCCGCGTGTTTGAATTTGGATTTCCGTGTTTACTACCCTAAAATCCGCCATGTTTTCCACCAAACTGGTATGTGGCTGTCTCCCTAAAAACTTTGGCAACCAGTGCGTTTTGAACTGTGTTTTGTTGATGCTTTCGTATACAGAAAAAGCCTCGTGTTGCTGTGCGGTGCCTCTAACACACGCTTTAACTTCCCCGTTATTCTTTGGGAAGTGGATGTTGGACATCCTCGGAGATGATACTATTTGATCCGGACGCCGCAAAAGGGCAATCTGACGCTCTGGAGGAAAAACTTGAAGCTGCATTCGCTGGATCTACTGCTGATGCAGAGTTAACTGGCGACGGAAAATTTCGTTGTCTTGAATGCGGGGTGCTTTTTGAAACTTTGGAGGAGCATTATCTCCATTTCCGCCGGGTTCATTTTGAAGAAGAACTATGTTCTTTTTCGGGAATGCTAATGTAGCTGCTGATCTGGTTGCCTTCAGTGACGAATAATTTTAAAGGTAATACACACGTAACTTTGCCAACTGAACAGGCGGTTTAACACATTAACAACGACCAAATAATCGCACATTAGACCTTCCTAAACGTCGACACAAACAACCATTTGCAGAAAAAACTATGCGTCAGCCCACAAAAAATCTGTAGACGCAGCAACCATAAAAATAGTTGAGGTCACGCTATCTCTTAAGCACACCGAAAACACCCGACCCATACTCCGATAAACAGTTGAAAAACAAGCCCTCTAACTCCAACTCACCCAAAACTTCTCGGCAGCCTTCTCACAAATGGTGGTTAACAACTCTTGCTGCAACAGTTTCCATAGTAGCATGTTTACTATCAGTTCTGTGTCTTCTCTGCAAACGCGTGATTTCGGCGACTCAAGGTTTGATTGCAGGTTGCAGGTTTGACTTCTACTCAAAGCATTTGGCGAAGGAGTGTTTAGTTCAAAATGGGCCTTCCACAAGATTTCCACACAAAAAATTTTTGGCACAGAAAAAATTCTCAGAGTTACAGGCTTGGTTGCGTCTGGTGATGTCAAACGCCGCTTTTGTCTATTTTCAGTGGTCTCACGGCGGGACATGCAAAAATCAGGAGGCTGAAACAGTTTTTTGCCTCGGCTAAACCGGGATACTTTGTAGCCTGAAAATTTTTTAGCTACTTTAACAAGGCGTAGTTTGTTGTGCCTACCGAAGGTTTGTCTTTTTCTTATGTATGCGTTTCTTGACGGCGGTAGGGAAATCTTTGTGGAAAAATCTAACTGGAAAAAGAATAAGATGATTTTTTGTTTGGCGCTATTTTTCTAAAGTTTTTTTCGAACTATTTCACCCCATTTTTTAACGGTCTGCCGTAGAGGTTTTTTCCTCATAATCGCTTTGATTTAGGCTTATTTGGGTGATACGTCGAAATATTGCTTTTGTTGTTCAACGAAATAGAGTGGGTGGAAAAGACGCGGACATTTTTCGTCTAAACACGTTACCAAAAACCATTAAAATCGGCTGCTTTTCTAAAAAGGCTCTGAATTACGGGTGTTTGGGTGTGTTGCCGTGGGTTCGCATGGGGAAAATCGGCGCCTCATATAAGTACTGTTGAAAATGTCCATGCGAAGCAAAATCCTGTTTTTTCGCATCGACTTCGAGTTATAGACAGGGTTTTTTGAGGGTTTTTAATTTTTGGTAAACTTTGCTGTTTTCTTTTGGTTGCATCAGTTTTTGTTAGAGCAGCAGTTTTAACAAAGTTATTTTTGGATACTTTTTTCTGGGTGCTCTTTGAGTTTTTTTATTATTTTTTTTGGGTTAGGCTGGTTTTTAGTTTCTGCTTTTTTTAGGTTGTTGTCTTTTGGGGGTTGGCGGGTTTTTGTTCTTTCAGGACTTCGTTTGTTTGCTGGGATGGTGCGCTGAGTGGTGGTTTTGTTATCGTTAGTGCTGGCTATAGCGGCAATATTTTGAGTGTGTTGATGTTGTAAAAACCGTGTTCAGTTGTTATGGTTGTACGGGTATTATTTTTTGGATGCATGTTCACCGGCGGGTTCCAGCTTCACCACGCCGAAATTTCGGTATACAAAAGCATCCCCAAAACACAGAATTGCGTTTCCCCTGTCAACAATTCTTAATTAAACCAGCCTCCAAAATAGCGCTTGGACCAACAAAAGATGAGCACAGAAGAAGACCGCATCCGCCTAAGACGCTGGCGAAAACGAGGCTTCTACAGCGAAACCGCTCTAGTCAAGCTGCTCCATAAAAAAGGCTACTTCGCCGTACGCGTCCCAGTCTCCAACCCCAGCCTAAACCCACTACCCGACATCATGGCGCGCCGCGGAGAACACCTCTACGCATTCGAAGTCAAAAACGCCACCTACTATGCCTATTTCCCCCTACCTCAAATCGATAAACTCTTCCGGTTTTTAGACCAGTTCTGTCCCTCAGGAAACAAGTTTAAGCACGCAGTAGTGGCAGCTCATTTGGGCAAGCGCTGGCTGTTCAAAGAAATCAGCTGGAGCGATTGGCAGAAGGGAAAAATTCCTGAAAAAGTTCGGCTCCTGAAACGTGATCGTGGCAATCTAAACGTTGACACTTGCTACCTAGAAACATCAAACGAAGGGTAAGGAAGTGTACCTAAAAGCTCTTATTACCTAAACTGCAACCTCCCCTTATAGGGTGGAGAAGTTGTCTGAAAATGGTTTAATGATTCAGACGCAGAACCTGCAGAAAACCTACGTTGTAGGCGACCAAACAGTGACTGTGCTAAAAGGCATAACCCTCGATATCCCCAAGGGCAGCTTTGCAGTTATATGCGGCCCCTCCGGTAGCGGAAAAACCACCCTGCTAAACCTAATTAGCGGCCTAGACCGCGCGTCCGAGTGCAAAATTGTAGTCAACGGCGAAGATCTAGCAATGGGCGATGAGGATTTTCTCTCAGATTTCCGCTGCAGCCACATCGGTTTTGTCTTCCAAGCCTACAACCTTGTTTCAACCCTTACGGTAGCCGAGAACGTTTCTTTCCTCATGGAGTGGACCCGAAAACCACCCAAAGAAATCGAACAACGCGTCAAAGAACTAATCGAAATGGTCGGGTTATCTCATCGGATGAACCATTTCCCTTCACAGCTAAGCGGCGGAGAACAGCAACGCGTAGCTTTCGCACGTGCCCTAGCTAACAATCCCGAGTTAATTTTGGCGGATGAACCTACAGGCAACTTAGACTCAGACAACGCCCAGAAAATCCTCGAGATACTTCAGCAGTTAAAACGGGCTGGCAAAACAGTGGTGGTCTCGACCCATGACCGTCAAATCCGCAGCTTAGCCGACCAAGTCATAGCATTAAAAGAAGGGAAACTGGTGGGTTGCGATGAGTAGCGGCGCCGGTTTTCCCATTAATGATTTGCTTAGGCGACGGTTTCAGACAAGCTTAACCATTTCCGTGTTCACGCTCAGCGTGGCATCTACTTTGTTTCTCCTTTTTTTCAGTAGCCGCTTAGGGTTCGGTTTCTCGGCGGACGCTCGGGGCACTTTGACATTGGGGTTAACAGCGATTTTCAGCCAGTTCCTAGTGTTTGTGGGCGTTCTAGTTTTTGTGGTTGGCGCTGTGTTAACTTCGTTTATTGTGTTTTTAATGATGGCACAGCGAATCCGTGACTTCGGTTTAATCAAAGCCGCCGGCTGCCCAAACGCTTTGGTGGGTGGTTACTTCGTGACAGAGCTACTAACGGTGACATTTTGGGGATGCATCTTAGGCGTTGCCTGCGGTTTCGGCGCCGACTATGCCTTTGCAAACCTGTTTCTGGGCGGCTATACCCTGCCCGTCTGGTGGTTTGCCCCCATACTTTTCGTCGCTTTCTTTGGTTTAGCGGTTATTTTCGGTTTGCAGCCCATCCTTAAAGCAGCAAAAATGTCGCCACTCGCAGCGCTTTCCCCCGTAACCTATTACAGCTCGGTCGCGGAAGGCAAACACAAAGCCCTCTCCCACGCAGCACTTTCTTGGCGGCTAGCATCCCGCAGCCTCATCCGCAGATTGTCCGCCACCGTCCGCATAGTCGTGCTCCTTTCGGCAGTTTTTGCTCTATTAACCGTAGCGGTTGCCGGCGGCGTCATCGCAAATGACACAACCAACTCCTGGGTCCAGAGAACCATCGGAGAAAGCTCAATCGCAGTAACCCACACAGAAATGGGTGAGCAGTATCAGATGCTTTTAGCCGCGTTTTCTGGCGCTAAACCAGCTGCAAATTTTAACTATTCAAACCCTAAACTAGGCATTCCAAACGCCGCAACACAAAAAATAGCAAGCATGTCCGATGTCAAAACCGTTGACCCCCGATTGGTAACCTATCAGCACCTGAAAGAAATCGGCAACTTCACCATTCCCCCAGGCTCCTTACAGGTTATACCCGTGGGGGATAGCCGCGAAGGCGACGCATTAGTCGTCGGCGTAACCCCCCAGAGCGTCTCAGATTTGCCAAGCAAAGGCAGACCCATCGAAGCAGAAAACGAAGCATTAATCGGAGACGCAGTAGCACAAACCATGTATTACCCTCACCCTGACCGCTACATTATGCTCTCAGACCCACTTGTGGAAAGTTTCGAATGTCAAAATACAACTTTCACATTGTAGGTATCTGTGTTGACCCGCTCAACAATGGCCAAATTGCCTACGTTCCGTTGCAAAAACTAGAGAACGCCACCGGATTAGCTGAATCCAACCTGCTTCTGGTATCCCTTGACGGCTCTGTAAACCGCCAAAACGCTATCGCCTCGATAAGGGCCGCGGTTAAAACGTTGGATTCGGACCTAGAAGTCTTCGACTTAACTATCTCGATGACTCAAAATCAGGCGTATTTGGCTTCTACGTGGCAAACAATTATGCTTCTGCCTGTTTTCAGCTTGGTTTCCGCCACGCTATGCCTTGTCGGGTACATTATGCTGTCCCTTGAGGACCAACGAAAAGAGTTCGGCGTGCTACGCGCGGTTGGAGCTAAACCGAAAATTATCGTGTCGGTGTCGGCGATTGAAAGCCTGATTGTGATTGCGTCGAGCTTTGGGTTAGGCTTATCGTTTGGGGTAATCATAACAGTAATGATTCTGATGCAAAACCCGATCATAACCGCTTCTACTATAGGGATTATATCCATCTGGATAGTTGCTGTCTTGGTCGCTATGTTTATGCTTAGCCTTGTTCCCACCTTTAAGCTTGCAAGAACAAAAATTTTAAGGTTTTTGGCTTAATTTGCCGAACTTTTTTTGGATGCATTTGACGTTTTCGGTGTAGAGTGGCAACTGACAAATGAAATCCTGCAGCTGCAAAACCGAAACCACCGGCACATCATAGTAAAATTTGTAGGCGCCGGGCATAAGCGAGAGAACTCCGGGAATAAACTTTGCGTAATCCCAGTTTGTACATTCTAAATTTACTTTTGGGTTAGGCAAAAAGCCTGCTAAAGCCTCCGCACGTCTTGTCTGGTCTTCAACGATTTTTCGAAGCGCAGACGGCGTAATCGAGTGCTGCCAACGTTTACAGTCAATGCAGACCACTAAAGGCTTTCTGCACCCAACCACATCCACCTCGTACCTGCGTTTATTGTGGCTGAAGCGTAGGTTGCGCACTACGGTGTAGCCGTTGGTTTTTAGGGCGTAGGCGGCGATTTGTTCGAATTCTTGCCAGCAGAGCAGGTTGCTCACGGTCTGCAAGTCGGCTCCGAGGTTGACGGCTTTGACGGCGAGTTTAATTCGGTTCTCTACGGTGACCTCGATTTTTTCGTTACTCAAATTAACGAGTTCCTGATTTTGCAGTTTACATATCATTTCAAAACATATGTCTGTGGGGAGTTTGGCGTCGGTTTTGACATCTTCAAATAAAGCGCCGGCTTCTTTGGTCAATTTTAGGGTTGAAATTAACAGTTTCCGCTCAATACTCAAAAACACAACCCCCAAGGTATTGCATTAAACAAAGCAAAAAACGTCTAAAACACGTCAAAAATTGTGCCGCCCAGCGTGGCGCGTATACAAAAGCATCAACAAAACACAGTTTTACCTCCCAGCCTCCAAAAACCAACGCACCAACTGTCACGCACAAACCCCCACCCCCAACCTATACAGCGCCTTTTCCAATAAACCTTCCATGCCTGCCGCTCGAAAAAAATTTTCCAAAAAATCTTACTCAGCAGCCCGATTTCGCTTATCGTTTTGCCAAAAATGGCGAAAGTATGGTGAAATTGCAGGTTTTAGATCCAATTCGGGAATAGGAGGTGCATTAATTTAACTGTTTAATGTAAAAAGTGATCGTTCGAATTTTTTTCGGTAAGCCCGAAAAATCCAAAAAGAAAACTTTGCAAAAAACGCTCCGCCAAATTAGAAACAGTCGCAACTAACAGCAAAATAGACCGAAAAATAGCTTCCAAGCTGAAGAATAGACTCTCAGAAATGACAACAAAAAGAAAAAATCACGCACAAACGCCTGCCCCTGAAGCCCTGAACAGTCTTCTCTGCTAAGGAACCAACCGGCACGCCCTAACAACAGCAACATAGATGAAAATAGAGTTCAGTTGCGAAAGGTCTAGCGCTGTGTCAAGGGACTTTTGGATCAGTTTTCGCCTAGAGGTTTCTAAATCAGTAGGCAAAAGCGCCTCCCGATGCTCTGAACTTGCATCTGCAGCAGCTTTCGCAGATTTCGTATTGCATGGTTATATAAGCTTCGCTGGTTTTCGAAAATATTTGCTTTTTTTTCGCTTTTTTTCTGCCGAGAAACTGTGTTGGGGGATGCTTTTGTATACGGCACGATAGCCTTATCTTCAAAAACGCATAATCAGTTGTGAAGGAGCCACCATGCAAAACCCCAAACAGCCGATATCCAGCAGCGAAATGCGCGCCTTAGAAGTTAACGCACAATACTTTGGTTTCAGCCTGCTGCAGCTTATGGAGCTTGCAGGCTACAGCGTCGCTAAGGAAATCTCTGCTCGGTTCCCAACGAACAAGAAGGTGACATTTTTTTGCGGTTTGGGCGGCAACGGAGGCGACGGGTTCGTGTCCGCAAGGCACCTGCTATCATGGGGTTTTAAGGTAGACGTTGTTTTGGTTGGGCGCGGACGAGACATCAGCCACGAATCAGCGTTGAAAAATTGGCTTATTCTCCAATCTCTAAAAGGAGCCATTTCGATTTTGGAAATAACTGACAGCTCCGCGATTCCAAACGCTAAAGCCGACGTTGTTGTCGATGCACTATTAGGGACAGGCACCAAAGGCCAGCTTAAAGCGCCCATAAGCAAAGCCGTTGACGCCCTAAATAGCTCAAACGGCTTCAAAGTATCAGTGGATGTCCCAACAGGCATAGACTCAGACACAGGCGACGTCCTAGGAGTCGCAGTCAAAGCGGATTTGACCGTGACTTTCCATAAACCAAAAACAGGCTTAGAGAAAGCCAAAACCTACGCCGGCGACACAGTTGTTGCCTCCATTGGTTTACCCTCAGAATTGGAGCGGTTTGCAGGTCCAGGCGACGTGGAGCGTGCCGCAAAGCCGCGCTGCGCCACGGGGCACAAGGGCGATTTTGGGCGCCTGCTGGTTATCGGCGGCAGCGAAGTCTACTCAGGAGCGCCCACATTGGTTTCGCTTGCTGCTATGCGCACAGGCGTTGACTTAGTATACTTGGCTACGCCGGAGTTGAACGCTTATGAGATTTCATCAATGAGCCCAGACTTAATCACAGTTAAGCTTGCAGGAAAAAACTTAAACCCCGCAAACCTCGAAACACTCAAGCCATACATCAAAAACGTCGATGTCGTGGCTATGGGGCCGGGTTTGGGTTTAGCCGCACAAACACAAGAGTTCGTTGAAGCATGCGTAGCTGAAGTTGAAAAAGCAGGTAAGGCGATGCTCATAGACGCCGACGGATTAAAGGCGTACACGAAATTCAAGCGTCCCCTAAAAGTTCCACTTGTCCTAACACCACACGCAGGCGAGTTCACAACCCTCACCGGCGAATCACTACCTGAAAACGTTGATGACCGCGTCATAGCCATCCAAGAAAACGCCAAAAAATTAAACGCCACAATCCTCGTAAAAGGAAAAACTGACATAATCTGCAACGCAACATATGCAAAACTGAATTTCACTGGCAACCCCGGCATGACAGTAGGTGGAACAGGCGACGTTTTAGGAGGCGTAGTCGCGGGTTTAATGGCACAACACGTCAACCCCTTTGAGGCGGCGGTGGCGGGGGCGTTTGTGAATGGCGCTGCAGGCGACTTTGTAGCCTCAGAGATAGGTTACCACATGGTTGCCACCGACCTCGTCGACTGGATTCCCAGCGTACTTGAAGATCCGATGAGCCACTTGAAGGTGAAAGGACCATAGAAGAAGAAAACTCCTCCGAACCTAATTCCGCATTGCCGGTTCGGATATCTATTTACCATGCAGCTCAGGACGACCCCAAAAAAAACACAGCCCTGCGCCTTAAGCGTCGAGGTTTGGCACGAATCGTCACCAGCGTCAAATTCCTGCCAAAACGCGCCATCGTGCTTAACCCGTTTAGCCAGATCGCTTTTTCGCCCGCAGACCACGACCGTATAGAGCAGTTCGGAGTGGCAGCGCTGGATTGCAGTTGGGAGCACGCGCAGAAGGTCATGGGAGAACACGTGCGAGGAACCAGCAGGTGTCTACCGATTTTGATTGCAGGTAACCCTGTGAATTATGGCAAATTAACCAAGCTTTCCACGGTGGAGGCGATTGCGGCGGCTCTCTACATCGGCGGCTTCTGCGAGGAGGCGCACACAATTTTAGATATTTTCCCATGGGGGCACACGTTTTTTGAACTCAACGCAACACTTCTAGAAAATTATTTTAAGGCTAAAGACAGCGCTGATATTGTGGAGATGCAGACAAGGCTTCTAAAAACGCAGAAACGAGAACCTGCTAAAAACGTGTTCGAGTAAATGAAACACTTATAGCGGTCTACGGCGGAAAATGTTGTGGATGGCGGCGCAGTTACCTTTGGCGTATATCACTGATTTTCCGTTGTTTTTGGCTTCGGTGCTTCTGATTTCGCTCTCGGGTGTGCTTATGCCTGGTCCGTTGTTCGCAGTGGCAATTAAGAAAGCAGCGAAAAGTAAAATCAGCGGTGCATTA
The DNA here is from genome assembly GCA_963716035.1 of uncultured archaeon. GTDB lineage: Archaea > Thermoproteota > Bathyarchaeia > Bathyarchaeales > Bathycorpusculaceae > Bathycorpusculum. The sequence goes on from OY970286.1 coordinate 1,909,877, forward strand.
ATAGCCGTGGGGCATGGACTTGTGGAGTTTCCGTTGATGTTTCTGATTTTCTTTCTGCTAAGCGAATTCCAAATCCCAGTTTACGTTCAGGAAGCTGTGGGGTTAGTTGGCGGAGCCTTAATGGTTGCTATGGGTGTGCAGACTTTTCGCAGCCGCCACAAACAAGACGCTCCAAACGCCAACGCGGTGCGCGAATCAGTATTGGCAGGGGTCACCACAACAGCCGCAAATGCAGGATTCATACTGTGGTGGCTAACCATCGGAACAACCCTGATTCTTAACGCCAAAATCTTCGGTTTAGTAGGCTTCTCCATATTCGCAGGGGTACATTGGTCCGTGGATTTTGTTTGGTACACAGCCGCGGCTTTTCTAATTTTCAAATCACAGCGGTTCTGGACAAACCGCGTACACATGGGCGTAACCCTGTTTTGTGTTGCAGTTTTTGTCGGCTTCGGCCTGTTCTTCATGGCATCAGCGATTTGGACTCTGATTGCATAGTTAAATATCAAAGCGTCATAGTTGGATAGTATGGAATTCAAAATTGCAAATGCAACCCTGCAACTCGTCAAAGACGACATAACAAACATCGAGGCAGACGCCATCGTAAACGCAGCTAACTCCACCCTTCTTGGGGGCGGCGGAGTGGACGGCGCAATCCACGCTAAAGGTGGACCAAGAATCCTCGAAGAATGCAAACGCCTCCGCAAGTACGAGTGGCCTGACGGTTTACCAACAGGAAACGCAGTAGCGACCACAGCAGGGAATTTGAAAGCCAAAAAAGTAATTCACACGGTCGGCCCAATATGGCGCGGAGGCGTACAAGAAGAGCCTAAATTGCTGCGGCGAGCTTACTGGAACACGCTTAAACTTGCGGCAAACACAGGGCTGAAATCGGTGGCGTTTCCGTCGATTAGCACTGGCGCTTACAATTACCCAACAGAACAAGCCAGCACAGTCGCTATAGAAACCATCAAAGATTTTCTATCTAAAGACGAAAAAATAGAGAAAGTCATAATGGTGCTGTATTCGCAGATGGATCTTGACATCTACGCCAACACCGCAGCTCAAATACTAAAAAGAAGCTAAGTGACTTCCGAAACCTCGGTTATTGATGCAACAGGAATGTTTAGATGTTCCTGCATTGTTTCCAACACGGCATCTTGGCTTGGCCCCTCGATTAAGAAGGCTGCGCGATTCTCGTTTTGGCAGCAGTAGCAAGCTTTAGCTTCAATGCCTTGGATTTTTCCCTTTGCAAGCATTTTGGCGGCGCCCTCTGCGCAGCTCTTAGCGCTATTTTCAGATTTCAAAATTGCGGATTGTACTAAAAATTTTGGCAACAAATCACCATATACTTGATAGAGGGGGTTGCTTAATGCTTCTTGTTGTTACACTCTTGTAGTCACAGCTTAAACGATTGTCAATGTAAGGGTGGATTTAATGCTGGTGAGGCATTTAATTCGCCTTAGCACGTCTTCACGAAGGTGCTCGATTGATTCGGCGCTGACTTTTGCAACAAGGTCATAAGCTCCCCGTGCGAGGTAAACTTCTTGAACATCCTCCATTTTTTTAAGATCCTCATAAGCAGTTTCACAAGAGTCATCTTCGGCTGTAATAAAAAGGAACGCACTACGCTTCTTTAACGACTGCAACTCAGGCACCGCGTTTATAGTAACATGGCTGGGCGACTCAACTAATATACTCTCCAAAAGTACACATCTCCTATGTTAAGATTGGCGAAAATCACTATTAAAGCCATGTAGCTGTTACACTACAACCACAAAACAAAAGAAAATAGTAAAAGGGCTCGCTTGAAAAAATTCAAGCTAAGCCTAAACCTAAATTTAAACGTCTGCGGGGGTCTTGTATGTGACTAGCGAGAAAATCTCGTGTTTATCACCGAGGAACTTTCTGCCGCCCAAATAATCTAACTCAATTAGGAAACCCAGTCCTGCGACTTTTCCGCCCAACTTCTCGACTAACTCGATGTTGGCTTTCACGGTGCCGCCGGTTGCGAGCAAATCGTCAATGATTAACACGTTTTGACCTTTCTCAATGGCGTCTTCGTGGATTTGGATGCAGTCAGTACTGTACTCCGTTTTGTAGGTAAGGTCAAGGCAATTGTAGGGTAATTTGCCTTTTTTACGAATCGGCACAAACGCCACGCCCAACTCGTAAGCCAGCGGCGCGCCGACGATGAAGCCGCGTGCTTCGTTTGAGACTATGGCGTCGATTTTTTTGCCGCGGTAGTGGTCGGCGAGTTGCTTGATGGTTTCTTTGAAGGCGGCGGGGTCTTTTAGAAGGGTGGTTATGTCCCAGAAGACGACGGATTTGAATTCAGGGATTCTTCGGATTTTGTTTTTTAAGTTAATTTTTTTCTCTATGTTGATGGATTTAGCGGTTTCTATTTTTTTGTCGGTCTTGTTCATTTCGTTTTACCTCTTTAAGCGAAGGCGCCGCTTAAGGCGCAGTTACATTTACATATGCATTGGCTGGGGGTTTTAGCGATGGTTTCGGCGATTACGCGTTTGACGTTCTCAATGTTGCCTTTCATTATAGCCACAATTTCTTCGACGGAGACGTTATGGTCTTTCCAGCAGTCGTAGTCGGTAACTGTCGATATGTTGGTATAACAGATTTCAGCTTCCCGTGCCAACACGACTTCTGGAACCATGGTCATGCCGATTATGTCGGCGCCCCACTTCTGGTACATGCGCGATTCTGCTTTGGTTGAGAAGCGCGGTCCTTCAATGCAGACATAGGTGCCGGTTTCATGCATCTTTATACCTAAAGTTTTAGCGACGTCGACAACCATTTTGTGCAACTCGGGGCACATTGGGTCAGCTACGGAGATGTGGCAAACCTTACCTTCAGCGATGCTGTAGAAGGATTGTTCGCGGCGGGTGGTCCTGTCAATGAACTGGTCACAGAACACAATGTCGCCGGGCGCGTAATCTTCACGTAAGGACCCAACGGTAGAAGCCGCCAAAATACGCTTTACGCCCAAGCGTTTGAACGCCCAGATGTTAGCTCGTTGGTTGAGGTCAGTTGGGCGTATGGTGTGCAGTTTGCCGTGCCTTGGCAGAAACGCTACTTTGCGGCCGTTCAACTCGCCGATTGTGAAGGCATCTGAAGGTTTCCCATAAGGTGTGTCTATGGTGATTTCCTGTACATTTTTGAGAAGATTAGGGTCATAAAGACCGGTTCCGCCGATTACTCCAAATTCTATTTGCATAAAAAACTATTTCGGGCGCTGCACTTATAAAAATAGCGACTTTGCTGTCCAGCATTCTTGCGGGCTACAACATTTTCTGCGAAGCTAACGGTCACGATGACAAACTCAAAAAAAATATTACAAAAATAAAAAAAGGGTTAGGCTTTGCTGATGGTTACCGCAACCGTCTGGGTCTGCCCATTACGCACCACCTGGAAATTAACCACTTGACCCGGAAAAGTGCTGCGTTCAAGGAAAGACATCAAGTCGTCGCTGTTTGAGATACGCTGATTGTTAACGCCGATGATGATGTCTCCGCCTACCACCACGTTGCTGTTTAAGACTGCGACAGTTCTGCTGCCTCCCTGCAGACCGTTTGAGCTTCCGACTTTTTCAATTAGCACGCCGTAGCTGACGGGTGCGCCCATGGCTTGCGCGATGGGGTAGTTCATGTCGGTGTAGTCTGCGTTTATTGAGGGATGGCTGTCGTAGCCTCCTGTGCTTATGAGGGAGGCGATTTCCCGCAGTATGGTGGAGGATGGAATTGCGAAGCCTAAACCTTGGGAGTCGCTGATGCCTGCTGTTGTTATGCCTACGACTTCGCCTGCGTAGTTAAGCAGTGGGCCGCCGGAGTTGCCGGGGTTGATGGCTGTGCTGGTCTGGATGGTGTCGGGGATGGCTAAGCCGCTTTGGCTGCTGTCATCTTCAGTTATGGTTCTTCCAAGGGCGCTAACAACACCGGTTGTGAGGGTTCCTGATAACCCGTAGGGGGAACCGACTGCGACGACGGGGTCTCCAACGCTCAAAGACGCCGAGTTAACCAGGGCTAACGGCGTTATGCCTGTGGGCATGGATGAAACCGAGAGCACGGCAAGGTCTGCTTTTTGGTCTTGCCCCACGACGGTGGCGGGGTAACAGCTGCTGTCTGCAAACGTTACGGTGACGTTTATGGTGTTTTCGATTACATGGTTGTTGGTCACTACGTATTTTGCGCCGTCAACTTCAGTTACAAAGCCTGAGCCCTGCTGCAGGGTGTAGACGCGTTGACCAAAGAACGTAACTGCCGGCGCCAAATCCTGCACTACAACCACTGAACCTTTAACGTGCTGATAAAGCGACGCTAAAGAGACGTTGTCGTTTAGAACGTAGGTTTGGGTGCCTATGCCTCCTTCTCCTGAGGACAAGCCTATCTGCGCCTGCAGTGTGTCGAGACGGGTGTTGAATTCGTTGTATGTGACGACGTAGCCTATTATGCCGCCTGCTAACAAGCCGACGAGGAGAAGAGCGATTAAGACCAGCAGGGACCGTTTCTTTTTAGCTGAAGGCGGTGGGGGTGGAGAAGGAAAAGAGGGGAATGAAAGTGGGTTTGATTGTGGTTCTTGAGGTTGTGACTCCATATTTTGCACCTTAAGATGAGAACACCTCATCAGTTTCCACCAGCGGCTTATGGCACGCTGGGCACACTTCGTCGGATACTTTTATTTGGGATCCGCAGTGTGGGCATTTGCTTTGTTTCTTTGCTATATGTAGGCCTGCTTTTTCTTTAACTATTTTGCCGTCTTTGAGCAGCAACATGCGTTCGGTGTTGTTTGCAGCTTGACTATCGTGTGTGACCATGATGATGGTTGTGCCCTGTGTTAAGTTGAGGTTGGCGAGTAACTTGATGATTTCCAGTTTGTTTTTGCTGTCCAAGTTGCCTGTAGGTTCGTCGGCAAGTATGATGGCGGGGTCGTTGGCTAAGGCGCGGGCTATGGCGACGCGTTGTTGTTCTCCTTGGCTTAGGCGTTGGGGGCGGTGGTTTTCTCTGCCTGAGAGGCCTACCATGTTGAGTAGTTCAGATGCGCGTTTTTTGCGTTCGGCTTTGGAGCCGATTTTGCCTTCCATGGGTAACTCGACGTTTTCTCTGGCGTTTAAGTAGGGTAGCAGGTTGAAGGATTGGAAGATGAAGCCCATTTTGTCGCGTCTGACTTTGTAGAGTTTGTTCTCTGGTGTGCTGGTGACGTCTACGCCGTCGAGGATTACTTTGCCTTGGGTTGGTTTGTCGATGCATCCGATTACGTTTAGCAGGGTGGTTTTACCGCTGCCGCTGGGTCCCATGATGGCTATGAATTCGCCTTTGTCGACGTGCAGCGTGAGGTTTTTGAGGGCTTCAACTGGGCGTTTGCCCAGCATGTAGGTTTTGTTTAGGTTTTCGATTTGTAGGACGGGTTTACTCATATTTCATCGCCTCTGCGGGTCTGATTTTTGCTGCTCTCCATGCTGGGTAAAGGCTTCCTACGGCGCCTAAGGCTACGGCGGCGCCAAATGCAATGGCGATCAGCTCGAGGTTTATGGAGGCTGAACTCACTATGCCGATGCTTCTGGTTACTGCTCCGCCTGCGGCGCCTCCGAAGAGGTTCACGTTTGGCAGCAGCAGCGAAGAAATGGTTGGTGCGGCTACTACTCCTATTACGATTCCGACGACTCCAGCGATTAAGCTTAACAGTATACCTTCAATCATGAACTGAGTCATGACGGTGCTGTTGCTAAATCCGATGGCTTTGAGGGTGCCGATTTCTTTAGTTCTTTCTCGGACAGTGTAGAGCATGACAAAGAGCACGATTAGGCTGGTTGCGGCTACGACTACGACGATTTCTTCGAAGGCTGTGGTTTCGGTTTGTCCAATGGATGATTGAGCACTTTGTAGGGCAGCGGTGTAGGTGGTTTGTAGTTGTTCAAGCTGGTTTAGGCGTTCTTGGCCTGTGGTAACGGTTAACTCGGAGTGCATTGAGCTGATGGTGCTTGCTACTGAGGAGACGACGTCTGCGTTGTCGCAGAACACATGTATAGAGGTTATGTAGCCAGTGTTGTTTGTTATGGTTTGTGCGTCGTCGATGTTCATGTAGAGGGTTAAGCGATCAGATGTGGAGGTTTCGCCGTGGATACCTACAACCGTGAAGTCATGGTCTAAAATCGAGATGGTGTCGCCTACGCCTGCGTTAAAGTACTTAGAATTGTTCTCGCTTAGCACTACTGCGCCTGTTTCTCCTGCGTTGAGGTTACGACCTTCAGTGATGTTTGTGTTTAGCACTGGGTAGTTGTTGATGAGGCTGGCGTTTAGGGGAATGCCTTCGATTGTGTACTCGGTGATTTGACGCGTGAATGAACGCCCCATAAATGATTCGGTTTGATTGGTGCCTTCGGAAGCTGTCAAAATTGGCTCTACCGCGGCTACGCCGTATATGTCGCTGTTGATGTCATCGTAGAGGCTCTGGTTCATTGGGCTGGCACTTCCGCCGGCTAGGGCGCCTCCTCCGAAAAAGCCGTTTCGGGAACCCATTCCTCCGCCGAATTGACTGGGATCAAAAATAAAGTCACCGCCTCCGCTTCCGGTTTGTCCACCAAAGCGGCTGTCGCCTGAACTTGATATTGTGGAGTTTGGTCTTTGAAATCCAAACCCTGAAAATTCAGCGGCTAAACTTAGGTCAATCTGCGAAAGTGTCTGGTTAATTGTTTGTCCAGTCTGCGTTATCGTGTTGCCTAAATTGTTGGCGAGCGCATTGGCGGATTCTTGGTTAGCCATAACGCCGGCGGGGATTGAAATCATGATTGCCATCGCGAATCCCAAAGCTACAATTACAAGGGATGCGCGGATTTTTCTTCTTGAAATGTTTCGTAATGCTCGGTTAAGTACTCCCACATTGGACACCTAAATATTTGTTAAATTTTAGACACGCAACCAAGAAGGGTTAGGGTATTTGGGCAGTTTTTGGGGCGTTTGGCGCCTAATTTTTCATCCCTTCTTGGCTGCTAACTCAAAGCTGACCCCGTTTGGTTATTAAACGATTTTTCAGAATTTTACCCAAATCTATCCCTAATCTTTTCCGCCACCTTGAAACCATAAAATGGGTTTTGAAAAAAGGAAAATATAAATTATTTTTTATGAGTTAACTCCTAAATTGCGGCATAATAGGTATCAGTTGGTGTGTAAAAGCTTACCTTTATAACCCTAACATTACAAAGGGTGAACATTAAATCGCGTGTGGAGGGATATAGTTGGCTGCAAATCTTCGTTCACTTAGGTACCTACTTGGGTGGCTTATTGCTGGAACAAGGGGCGGTCCTACACGCGCGAAGATTATTCAAGCCCTAAAAGAGTCTCCTCAAAACGCAAATCAGCTGGCGACGTTACTGGGAATGGATTACAAAACTATGCGTCACCACCTTGAGGTGCTGGAGAAAAACAAGATGTTAACTTCGGTAGGCGATAGGTATGGGGCGACGTATTTTCTTTCGCAGACATTGGAAGACAACTACGCCTTATTTGAGGAGATAGCGAAGAAAATTGGGAAAAAGTAGAAAAAGGAGTAAACAAAAAGGGGACAATCAATGACTCGAAAACAAATCATCTTGGTGCTTCTTATCGCTTTGTTAGGTTTATCTGCGCTCTTAGCCGTCATTATAAACACGTATCAGGCATCGCAGAATCAGGGCTTCCCCTTTAACCCGCATGGGGTTCGTATCAGCCCAGGCGACTTTGAGCTCTACTACACAGCCCGAACTATACTTTCCACGGTAAACATTGTATTAACCGTGATTCTCATATTCAACTATGCATCGATTTACCGAAAAACCAAGTCAGAATTCACCATAGGCCTAATGTTGTTCGCGGCGTTCTTCCTCATAAAAGACATCGCGTGGAGCCCATTCGTGATTGGACTGGCTGGGTTCGGCATATTTGGGCTGGGGCCATTCGCGTTTTTGCCGGATCTATTTGAGATGGCTGCGTTGCTGGTGCTGTTTTATCTGAGCGTGAAGTATTAGCGCTTAATGCTCAGGTTCAATGTGGAAAAACCTTTAAGTGCACAACAGGCAACCTTACGCGAAGGTAAAATGAGCCAACCCACCAACATCTCCAAAGCTACTGTTGCCCTCTCAATCGTCTGCGTATTGTTAGGCGCTTTCTTCGCTCTAACCTTAGCGCTATATTTACCTGCCCAAAACAATATCACTACACAACAGCAGACCATCCATGAGCTTAACTCTGAGATTTCGGGTTTACAGGCTCAACTCTCTTCTGCACCTAATGTCACTGTTTTCCAAAACCAAATTAACGAATTAAACGCTGAAGTATCGTCACTTAACCAAACCTTAGGTGACGCTAATCACCAATACAGCGACCTATCAGATATTGTTGCGCTCAACAAATCCACCGAGTATTACAGTAACACTACAGTGCAGCTGCCCCATACAAACACAACTGTTATCGACGCCGATTTAGGCTATGCGGGATACATCATTGTTGAATCAACCTCCAATGAATCTTCAACTTTTGCGGCAGTCAGCTACAAATTTGACACTTATACCCTAACATTCAATCAAACCTTAGGTTCCTCAGGCTCAGCACTGTTCCCAGTCCTCTCAGGCAAAATAACTATGGTCTTGGGTAACTTGGAAACTACAAACGGTACCCAAGTGCAAGCAACCGTAACATATTATTATTAACCCAAATTTCTAGTTCCTAATAAGCCACCTTGCACACTGTAGAAGTGGAGCCTAACTTTTATGAATCAAAACCCGCCACAACATGGGAAACCTAACCGCCTCATTAACGAGAAAAGCCCCTATCTCCAGCAACACGCATACAACCCAGTAGACTGGTATCCTTGGAGCGAAGAAGCGTTCCAAAAAGCCAAAGAGGATGACAAACCGCTTTTTGTCTCAATAGGGTACTCTACTTGCCACTGGTGCCACGTTATGGAGCATGAATCCTTCGAGGACGAGCAGGTGGCCAAGTTGATGAATGAAGCGTTCGTATGCATAAAAGTCGACCGCGAAGAACGCCCTGACATAGACGCCGCGTACATGGCGGTTTGCCAAGCGATGGGCAGAAACTGCGGTTGGCCCCTAAACGTGTTGCTGACGCCTAACCGCAAACCGTTTTTTGTCGGCAGCTACATTCCTAAAGACAACCGCTACGGCGCCGTGGGACTGATAGATTTTGTTCCTCAAATAACCAAAATTTACCAAAAGCAAAAGCTTGAGCTTGAAGCCATGGGCACCGAGTTGCAGGAACAAATAAGCCTTCAACCAACCGGCGATGCCGAAGCTAAACTGGGGCAGTTCGAACTAGACGAAGCCTATGACCAGCTTTTTTTGGCATTCGACCATGAAAACGGCGGGTTTGGTGCTCAACCCAAATTCCCCACGCCCCACAACCTCCTGTTCTTAATGAGGTACTATCAGCGTACAAAGCAGCCTGCCGCGTGGAAAATGGTTGAGCAGACTCTTAGGGCGATGCGGCTTGGCGGAATTTTCGATCAAGTCGGTTTAGGGTTCCACCGTTACTCGACCGATGTACGTTGGTTGGTGCCGCATTTCGAGAAAATGCTCTACGACCAAGCCATGCTTGCGTTGGCTTATGTTGAGGCTTACCAGCTTTCGGGTCAAATGAAGTTTAGAATTACCGCGGGGGAAACGTTGGATTATGTTCTGCGTGATTTAGTGTCGCCTGAGGGAGCATTTTACTCTGCCGAGGACGCGGACAGCGAGGGCGAAGAGGGCAAGTTTTACCTCTGGACCGAAACTGAACTGCAAAAAGTGTTACCGAGTGACCTCTACGAGTTCGCTGCAGAAATCTATGACATTCACCCTCAGGGCAACTATTTTGAACCCGGCAAAAAAGGGGAAGGAAAAAACATCCTGCACATGGCTGTGCCCATTGAGAAGATGGCGTCGGAGCGCGGCATAACAGTTGATCAAGTTATAGGTAAACTGGGCAAAATCGTTAACCTGCTTTTTGAAGCACGTAAAACTCGGGTGCGCCCCAGCTTGGACGATAAGGTGCTTGTGGATTGGAATGGGTTGATGATTGCGGCGTTAGCTAAAGCTTATCAGGTGTTGCGCGACCAGAAATATCTTGGCGCAGCAGAAAAAGCCGCTGACTTCATCTTGTCCGAAATGCTTCAAGACGACGGACGGCTCTACCACCGTTTTGCCAAAGGAGAAAAAGCCATAACAGCTTTCCTAGATGACTACGCATTTTTAATCTACGGCTTAATCGAGCTCTACGAGGCGGGTTTTGACGAGATATATCTTCAAGACGCCATTGCTTTGACTAAACGGATGGTGTCGGACTTCTGGGATTCTAAAAACAGCGGCTTTTATCTTTCGGCTGCCAGCATGGACGCAGTGCCCAGAATGAAGCAGACCCATGACAGCGCCCTTCCTTCAGGTAACTCTGTGGCGCTCCATGTCCTGCAGCGTATTGCACAGTTAAGCGGAGACGAAACCTTCGAAGGCTACGCCGATAAAATGCTTCACGCCTTTGCTGAGGATGTTAAAGCTTACCCTATGGGGCACACATTTATGCTTTTAGGCGTTGACTTCACTGTAGGGCCCACTTATTCGGTTGTGTTGGCGGGAACCTTTGACGAGGAAGACACCCAGACGAAGCTCACCGCGTTGCGTAAGCATTTTTTGCCTAACTTGTCGGTGACGTTGTGGACTCCTGAGAAAGCCCAAGCCAACCCTCTGGGTGCGGTTTACGAGAAAATTGAGGGTAAAACCACGGCGTATGTGTGTAGAAACCAGACCTGTATGCCTCCGACTAACGATGTGAACAAGATGTTGGAGTATTTGGATGTGGGTAAATAAGTGATAAATACCCAAAAAAGGGATTAGCGTCTATGAGTCGGTTTGATTTGGATGCTGTGGTTATTTCCCGTATGTCCCGTGAGGAAGTGGATATTGCGGTTGAGTGGGCTAAGGGGGAAGGCTGGAATCCGGGCGTCAACGATGCGGAGTGCTTCTACCAAGCTGACCCCCAAGGTTTTTACTGTGCTAAATTAGAGGGGGAAATCGTGGGGTCTATTTCGCTTGTTAGGTATCCCGGTGACTTTGTGTTTGAGGGGCTCTACATCGTTAAACCCCAATACCGCTACTTGGGTGTAGGCACCAAGCTTCAGCGGTTTGCTTTGGAGTTGTGCAGCGGCAAAAATTTGGGTTTGGACGGCGTGATATCTATGCAGCAGAAATACACTTTGTACGGGTTGAGGGCGGCGTATAGCAGCGTCCGATACATGGGATCGGCAAAGCGCACGCCCTGCGCGATGTGTGAGGCAATTAAAGACGCTGACTTTAGAGAGGTAGCTGCCTACGACCAAGTCTGCTTTGGGTTTAACCGTGAAGGTTTTTTGCGGTGTTGGCTTAATCAGAGTGGTGCTTCAGCACGGCTTATCCGTGGCCAAAACGGCGCTTTGAGGGGTTATGGTGTGGTTCGTCGCTGCGTGGTTGGATACAAGGTGGGTCCGCTCTTTGCTGACAGTGCGCAAGCCGCAGAGATGCTCTATGAAAGCTTGACTGGTACAGTCGGGGGTGAAGGGGTGTTTCTTGATGTGCCTAGCCCGAACGGGGCAGGTGTGGCTTTAGCCTTAAAAATGGGGATGCAGCCTGTTTTTAGTACGGTTCGCATGTACTCCGAAGCGGCGCCGGATGTGCCGCTTGAGAAGGTGTTTGGGGTTACGTCTTTTGAGTTGGGCTAAAAAGACTGCTGCTTTTTGTGTTTAGGCTTCTGAGCTTTCGACTTCGGCTGATTCATAAGCGATGCTTTACGCAGGTCCGCTGGCGTTGTGGCGATGAAGAACGAGCGGAATTCGGGGTCAATCTGTTCAATAACCATCGTTGATATGAAGCGTACTCCGCGTAGTTTGTCAACTAGTGCAGTCATGTCGGTTCTGCCTTCGGAGAGTACGGTTTTGGCGGCTTCTGCAGCGGTTTTTGTGTGGTAAACGGCGTGCAGCGGTTCGGGTTCCTGGTTGGTCCATCGGGGGACAACGGCGGATTTGCCTGGTGCGCACTCGAAGAGCAGCGAGAGCAGCTCGGTTGAGACGAATGGGCTGCCTGCGGGTAGAATCAGCGAGTATTCGCCTGCGGCTGCTTCGAAACCGGCTAAGGCTTCGGTTAGGTGTCCTTCGCAGGGTTCACTGTTGACGACGAATTTGATGTCTGGCGCGACGAGTTTGGCGTAGGCGTCGGCGCATTCCTGCGAATCCACTACCACAATGATTTCGTCGACGAGGTCGCCTATGGAGTCGACGACGTAGTTGAGGAGGGGTTTGCCTTCAAGTTCCGCGACGGCTTGTGCGGTTATGCCGCCTGCTAAAATCACTGCTGAACGATCCATGCTTATTCACTGGCAATCTAGCAGACAAGGTTGAAATTAAGTTTTTTGCGCTTATTGTGCGGTTTAATCGATATTTCATTTTACGAAAACTTCTTAACAACCCGCACGTGCCCTAGAGCTTTAAGTTAACGAAAGATTGCAAACATAAAAATGAACCCTTAGGAAAGGAGCGGATTCAAAACACTACTTATAGTAGTTGCCAGATTCAGGAGATAGCAGAACTATCTCGCTGTAACCGGTCATTATGGCCACAAGGCGTGACTTGAGGCATAACAACAAGGTCTAACCCTATGAAAAGATAGGAAAATAAAAAAAAATAGTCGTGTTTTAGTTGACTTCGTTTTGGTCTATGCGTTTAGCCATTTCTGCAACGATTTTTGAGAAGGGGTGGTCGGGTTTGTCTTGTACGAATATGAAGTTGCCCTCGGCGCGTAGGACCTCGCAGAAGCATGGTACTATGCCTAGCATTGGGACTTGGTAGTCTAATTTGATTTTGGCGGCCATTTCTGATTTGCGCGATGTTGCGGATGGATCTAAGACTTTGTTTAGGACGAGGCCTGTCTTCTTTTCGAATAGGTTGTAGAGTTCAGCTAGCATCCGTTTGGTGCCGTCTACGTCGGAGCGGTCGCCAGTGGTGGCTACAACGACGAAGTCGGCGGCTACAATAGCGTTGATGCTGGAGTACTGAAGGCCTGGGCTTGTGTCGAACACGAGGTAGTCGAATTTTTGATCCCGCAGAAGCGTCTCGCGTAGCGCCAACAACCTACCCAAAGCGCGCATTTCCCATTTGCGGTCTTTGCTGGACATGTCACGGATGGCTTCGGTTGAGGGGTTGGCGAAGCAGGCGTAGAGTTTGCCGTCACCTGTGATTTTACCGCTGAGATCGATTAATGCTTTGTCGATTTCGCAGTTGTTGTTTAAGTAATCGTTAAGGTAGAACTCTACGTTCTGCGCTTTTAGAATAGCGAATAAACTGGGGGCACGGAAGTCCAGGTCGAAAACGCAGACTTTTTTGCCCATCCTCGCAAATGTAGTCGCCAGGTTTATCGACATCGATGTCTTTCCAGTTCCGCCTTTGTATGAGTGAACAGCAATAATCTTAGACATACAATTCAACTCTAAGTTTTTGATTCTCGGTCCACGTAGAAATACGCTTTTCGGCCCTTACGCTCCTTCTTCAAATAGCCCATAATCACAAGCTGATTCAAATAAGCACTTTCTACTGCTCTGGCACGCTGTGTTTGCTCTGAAATTTCCTCTGCTGTTGCTCGTCCACACCTACAAATAGTCATGGCTGTCTTACGTAAATGATCTGGCATAGATAACAAAGTCATAACGTCCAAGGATGCATCAGACAACCCTGTCGTACTTTTCGGAACAGCTGCATCATTTCTTTGAAGCTCAATCATGATTTCCATTTTTTGATTTAATCTCTCGAGGCTCTCCTCAATCTTCTCCAAAATATTCAAAGGCTTCTTACTCGACAAATCATTTCTAATCAAATATACATCCCCGAGTTGTCTATCACGTGTACAGTTGTTGTATACAACTGCAGTTTGCTGTTTATTAAGTCTTGCGATACTAAAATATGTATTATTCAAACTAACTAACCTAACTCAAAGCACAAAAATCAGAAGTCGTTAATTCAAAATTGTCTAAGAAATATATAACTTTTTTAAAATTAGAAAGTTGGGTTTTAGTAGGGAACCGGCGCTTGGTTGCGGGCTTCCTCTACTATGGGGAGAACTTGTTTGAGCTCTTTGAAGTATTTCAATACTGTAATGCCGCGTTGTGTTACGGCGAAAACTACGCGTCGTTTGCCTACGGTACGTTCTTCCACTAACCCTTGTTTCATAAGGAAGTCTAGGTATTCTTTGAGGACGCTGCAGTTAACGTTGGCTTTGTACATAACGTGTGTTAATTTTAAGGGGCCACGATGTGCAAGCACTGTTAGGATGTCAACATACATTTCAAGTTTTGATCGACGCACTTTATACTCCTCATGGTTTGTTTAAGGTTCTCGTTTTAGATATAAATCACTTATGGATTGATAATCAGTATTAAACTCCATAGTTAACGCTTAGCAGCTTGTTTTCCCTATGGCGGTATTTAACACGTTCATTCTATTTTCGAAGGCTGTGACCATGTCATCTAGCAATATTGAACGCAACTCTAGAGACAATCCGTTGATTTCTTGGTCGAAAACGTTGGCTAATTTCGCCTCAAGTTGTTTTCTACTTTTATCCGCAATTTGTTTCATTACACACTCATCCTCCAATTTCAATTACACCCCAAATGTGTGGAAGGCATATAACTGACTTATGAAAACAGTCTCTGAATAGAAAATAAGTAACATAAACCCTTAGCATAGCCATTGATTGCTAATATTTAGTTGCAGTCATGAATTCTCTTTTTGCTTTATCAGCATTATAGTGTCTTAAGGTATAGATAACATAATGTACGTTACAGAACTTCCCGACACTTTGCCGTTGTGGTATATGCACAGCCACAAATGAATTTAAATGTTAAAACCACTGCACCCTTAGAGAAAGGCATCTTTTTCAGGCGGAACTGCTTTTTATGCTATCCACAATCAAAGAGAAATCTTGGAGTGTCCGACTTGCCTCGGGCTACGTCTTAAACGATCAGGTCCGTGGTAGTCGATGTGAAAATTGCAAAGACACTACTGAAATTCTAGCCGCGAACTATGGCAACCCTAACCTTTTACTGTACGGTTGTAAAGACACCAAATGTAGGCATCATTTTCTTCGGTTGGATTTAACTGATAAAATCCCCCAGAAATAGTTGGTGTCAAAAGATAAAACAGGAAGCGTCAACAATTGATAGGTTATTTTGAGGCAGTGTTAGTGTTACCTTGAAGTATAGATTTTTTGAAATCAGGTTTTCCCTTTTCGATCTTGCAACACAGTCCATTTCTTTAGGTAAGAATGACATTTCCTGCCGCATCCATGATGGATTGCTTCTGCAATTTTTTTGTTTGCAAGAGCTTTTTGTATGAAGCTTAACACCCGCGCTTTCATACTAAATTCACCATCTATCTATATTCTAGGAACGAGTAAACAATTCAGGGAAACTCCGTTTTCAATGAGCCTTTGCCTATTTTTTTAATATTTATTTCTTGTTCCTCGGTTACTGGGTGATTCTGAAGTGTAGAGTTTATTAGGCAGTTTTCAGATTGTTCGTTGCACGCAAGTGCGGTAATAGTACAGCTTGGTTAGTACATAGGCTTGCCAAGTCTAGGACCCGGGTTCAAATCCCGGTTACCGCACCACTTCATTTCTAGTTTCACCTTAAAACAGTACAGTGGACAACTGCAAAAAAATTGAAGGTAGCTAAAATCCAGCATCTCAGTGAAGGAATTTCGTCAAGAATTTTGGTTTTTTCTTTCCGCTTAAATCTTCAGTTACCCCGTGATGTTGTTGAAAATAATTCTGACCAACTTTTCGCCTTAGGAGAGATTGCGGGTTAGGGCGATAGAAATTGAGAAAACGGCAAGCACTAAATGCCTACGGTTACTTCGATAGCTTGAACATTCCTTTAAAGCCGGGTGGCGGTGGTTATTTTTGTCGGTCTTTCTCCATTATTTCTGTCAATTTGTAAGTTAAGTATGCTGAGAAGCTGTTTACGCCTTTTTTTGCATATTCATCTTTGACTTTGAGGTATTCGTTGTTGAAGTAGTCGTAGATTTCGGTTTTGACTGTTATTGTTTTTAACCCTTTTTTGGGATGTGTAACCCTCATGGCAGGGGTTGCATGTACGTACATTTAAAGGTTGGCAATAAAACTGCGTAATATTTTGTGTGGAACATTGAGCAGTACAATTTATATATAAGTGGATTTACCGTAAAGTACCTATAAACAAGTTGGGTATGCCATATGCCACGCAAAGGATACAAATGCTTAACGGTAGATGAGAAAATTCATTCAATAGTCAAACACAGAGCAAAAGAAGCCAACCAAACAATACAGGAGTACATTGAATACTTGCTCAACAAAAATCGCGCCAAATGACAACACCAACCTTATCCCCCTTTTAGACCGTTCTAGCCAGTAAATTTAACTACTTTTCCTTAGCGTTTAACTCTTAACCTCTTGAGCTTTGATTTGCCAATATTCACAAATAGCTCCAAACCCAAAATATTCAAGGTAATTCCACCGTCAACCGAATTATTCTTAAAATAACCTGGCTACTATGGCGTTTCTGAGTTGACTCAGAAGGTGGGAAACCTTGAGGTTAGCTTTTGAAGATAAAAAGCCCGACAAAATATGATTCGTTGCAGTCCGCTGTAAAATGGCATTTTATCGACAAATATTTCGCTTGGCTATCCAGAATCAAACTGAAAAACCGCGACTTCTCAATCATAGGAAACAACTGTTTCGTTGGCGGCATCTATCACAAGTACGGCTTAAAATACACCAGCCCCACGATTTGGACCTACATTTACTCTGACGATTACCTGAGGTTGCTGGAGAATCTCGATTGGTACCTCCGCCAGCCCCTAGAATTCGTTGAAGCCTCCAGTCACGACCGTTTTGGTGAGTATACTAAATTGAGTGAACTGGTTTACCCGATTGGGATTTTGGGGGGGGATGTTGAAATCCATTTTATGCATTATAAAACCCATGCTGAAGCATTGGGGAAGTGGAATGCGAGGCTTAAGCGGTTGAAGCGAAATAATTTGTTTGTGGTTTTCTCTGATAGCATGGAGTTTCGGGAGGACCATTTGGAAAAGTTTGCTCAGTTGCCTTTTGAGCATAAGATATTTCTCTCGGCTAGACCCCGAGACTGCTTTGAGGGAACGGTGTTTGTTAGGGATTATGCGTGTGCGCCGTATGTTTTTGATGTTACGCGGAACCGGAAATACGAGAAGTACCTAGATTTGACCCGGTGGTTAAATGGGGAGGGCGCATTCATTAAAAACCCTAATTTTTGTGTCCCCCGCAACTAGATTTGCGAGTTTATGGATGGCAAAGGTATCTTGGGGCTCATGCTGAAGTGATTAAGAGCTAAAACACCCCTCAACGTAGCATAAACTGCGCCGCGGCCGCCTTCAATGCGGACAACCAAGCCTTCGCGCATCAAAAGGCAGAGGCAAAGCGCTGCTTGGTCATTCGGTACAGACGCCTTTTGGGCAACCCCCTCGGCGTCTAGGGGTCCAAAGGCAGCCAAGGTCCTCAGAACATCTACGTAAACTTCAAGTTTAGGACTAACCATAGCAATTCAACATCTTTTTCTTCCGGCATAGCCCATAAATTATCTCTCTGTAAAATCAATACACTCTATAGTCTCTTAGTTACTGCGAGTTATTGGCTGTATTTTTTAGTAACTCTTTAGAGCGCTCAGTATACTTGTTGATGAAGGCTTCGTTTTCAAGCTTGTTGCCTTCAGAAAAGAAGTCCTCTATGCCTTTACCCATTGCCTTGCCGCGGGCAGTGTGCATGTCCAATGCAAACTCGGGGATAGGCAAAAACTTGTTTTCTTTTTCGCGTTCAGTGTAGACAACGTCTAGGAGGTCGTCGGTTATGCGGCTTTTTTGGCTGAAGCATAAGCAGACTACGGCGTCGGCTAGGTAGAGGCCTGCGTTGCTCTCGGAGAGTTTGGATTTTTCGGCGAGGTAGTTTTTCTGCAAAACGTCGATGAGTATGGGCATTTGGGGGTTGGCGGGTCCGACGTCTTCAGCGGCGATGATTTTTAGGCGGTTCCAAAGCATCGTTGGGTTAAACTCTTCGAGTTCCACAGCGAAGTGGACGGCTTCGTATTCCATGCCTCTACGGATGCATTTCTGCAATGCACTGAGGAGTTCGTAGTGGTCGTAGCCATGTTTAGTGTTAGCCAACGGTTTTCAACTCAGCTAATGTGGGGTTTGTTTACTAAAAAGGTTTCAGTTCCCTGAGGGTTGTGGTGGCGTCTTAAATGGGTTGAGAGCCAACGTCGTTTCCATGCCAGCACTGAAATGGTGGATGAAGCGGCTAATAGCAGCTAAAACGCGGTGGAGCCGAATCCTAAGAAAGCCGTTCCGAACACTGCAGTGATAATAATGTCGTCGAGGGGGCTGACGATAAATGCCACTATTGCTGCAGCCAAAAACTGGCGGTGACGGGTTTTGTTTTGGATCAAGGTTACTCCGGCTTTTTCTAGAAGTGGCTTATGAAGACTGCCTCGTTCTGTTTGGTTTGGGTTTCAGGTTTTTTGTAGATATCGCTGAAACCGCACAGGTGGATGTTTGTGAGGCATTTTTGGCATTGTATAATGATTTCTTCCAGGTTGTTGTTTTGGAGTTTGGTTTCTTTGATGACGTAGGCGGCTTCGGTGTGGTCGTCGGGGGAGATTTCTGCGGTGCAGCAGGGGCATTTGAAGGTACCGTCTCGGTTGGTTTGGGAGACTTTGAATTTGTAGGCTTTAACTTGTTGGGTTTCCATTTTTTGGTCCTCAACTCTTGAGAACCTGTGGATGGTATTAAGGGATTTTTCAGAATTAAGCACAAATATTACCCAAATTGAACCCAGCTGCAGCATTCAATTGGAGGCGAGCGGTTATGTGTCTGTTTTTTGTTTAGGTTTGAAGTGTGGGCAGGCGGTTTCGTCGGCTTTTAGGTTGGTGAAGTGTGCGACTTTGCAGGTGCCTGCCTCGAAGTTTTGGCATTCGCTGTGTTTGTGTTTGTAGAAGTCGAGTTTCGGCTGAAGTTTTTTTAGGGCATCTCTAAATGGGCTTAAGTCTTTTACTCTCCACTTAGTCTGTATTGTTGGGTTGGAGCTTAATGTTTTTTGTGTTTGTTTTTTGACGGGAGGCTTTGGTAGTTGTCGAAAAACCTTTTAATTACCCTCTCAAAAACCGGTTTAAACTCGTCAGTTGACAATTCCGCAAGAACGTATTTGCCCCTGTAATGTACTCCGTAGAAGCCGTCTTGGGTTTGGGGCGGCATTTGTGCGTCGTAAACGAATCTGGTGCGCCATTCGTAGAGGGTCTTTATGGTGTCTTTGAAGTTTTTGTCCAGTTTGTCTTTGTCCGCAAGCAGGGGGCAACTGGTTTGGGTGCAGTTTTTGTTGGTGAGTGTGGTGTAGCATTTTTGGTGTTGGCGGGGTTCAAAGCATGCGGGCAACGCTGCCTCAGTGGCGTTTTCGGTGCCGCTTTGGTTTTGGTTAGGCAACTCTGGCGCCGCTTGTAGATACTTGATTGTTTTGATTAGTGCCTGTTTTTCTTGGGGTGTCATGGTTGTTCTTAAAAAATTGGTGACTTTTGTGGTGCCGCCGAATTCTTTGCTCCATTTGCCTTTGAGGCTATCCATAAGCGCCGTGAAATCGCGGAACAAGCCTTTTCTGAGCACCTGGCGGTATTCTGTGTCCACATCTTTTCTGCTTACCCAATCGTGGAAATCCACCCAGTCCGCAACTCCGCTTGTTTCCACTGCGGATAGCTTCTCAAAAACCGTTAATGTCATGATTATGGTGGTGAAAGGGGGCTGTTTGGCGGCGTGGTAATAGTTGCCTATTTCGAGGAATAATCCTGCGATTTTGGGGTTTTTGAAGTTGTTTACGTATGCGACTAGGTCGTCGATTTTTGGGAAGAGTGTTGGGAGGGCTTCTTGGGTGCGGATGGTTAAGGCTTCTAGGTGTTTTTGTGCTTCTGGAAGAGGGTAGATGTCTGTTCTAAGCGGCATACTTTGGACTAGCCGCTGATGGTTATTTATGTTTTCCAAAAGTCAGTGTAGTGATAGCTGTCTCGCCATAAAGTTTATGGAAAAAGCAGGGTATAATGTTTTTAGAGGGTTTTGTTTTGTCACATAGTGACAATACATCTTTGAGCCATAAAAAACGGGTTTTAATTGTCGATGACGATGACCTAATTTGCAGAGAGCTGGTTAAGGTTTTGGAGAAAAATGGTTTTGAAGCTGATTTCGCTGAAACTGGACAGGAAGGAATTGAGAAGTTAAAAACCCAAGTATACGACGCCTTGGTGGTTGACCTAAAACTTCCTGACATGGAGGGAACGGCAATTCTGTCAAGGTTAACCGCGTCAAACACAGTTAAAATTATGGTTACAGGTTACCCTTCTCTTGTTTCAAGCATACAGGCTATGGATAACGGCGTGGACGCCTACCTGCCTAAGCCGGTTAAGCCTGAAGAGCTTATGATGCTTATCAGGATGAAGCTGGCGGAACATAAATAGTTTAACCAGAATTTTTTTGGGGAAAGAATAGTTGAATTTGTGCTGCTTGTGCGGGTCCCATTTTTAGTAAAGAAGGCAGTTAGAAGCAAAGTAGCTGTAAAAGCAGCAAGTGCGGCTAAGAATGGCATCTCGGGGATTGAGGGAGATGCGCCGCTTTGGTTGCGGCAGAGGGGTCGGGCATTGTGAAGGTTTGGGTTGGGCTCCAGTCGCTTTGGGAATGTTCGAAATCTACCGATTCCGTGTGAACGTCCAGCGGGAGTGGCCGATGAGGGTGACGATTTTGTAGCCGATGGCCGCTTGGACTTGGATATCTATTTGGTCGGCGGCCTGGTAGTTTGCTGGCACGGAAATTACTGTATCCTGCCCGCCTGATTGGGTGGGAGAGTTGCTATAGTAAGGATAGAGTTCGGTTCAGTCTCCTCCGAAGTGGCCTCTTACGCGGACATCGAAATACACGTTTGAGGCGTTGCCGTTGGTTGTGGTTGGGTGGGGTTGGTTTTGGATTGTTAGGTCGATGGTTATGTTTTGGATACAGTAACCTGGCTGGGTGTTTGTGATTTCTTTGCCGATGTAGGGGTTTATGGGTTGTTGTTGTGGTGGGCGATACAGCGGTAGGAGTGGTCGGTTAATTGCATGGTGAACTTGGGAACCGAGAGGGTGGGGATTGTTTCGGCTACTACCGGCAGACATATCAGGAAAACTTTTCCTAATGGCAGGATTGGTAAACAGAGTGAGCTGAATTTACCTTTTCTTTGCATGATTGAGAGCGTGTGTCTGAGGGGGTATATAATTTACTCGCAGAAAATTTCGTGCTATAAACAGTTTTCTTGACCAAAAATGACTCGCTTTTTATGTCGAGGCTGAAGGTCGCCGTACAAGACTTGGGGCAAAGTAATTTTTCTAGGACATTTATCCCTGATTCTTTCTATAAACTATCTATAAGCTTTTGGAGCTTTTTTGGAGAGGTAGGCGCCGCCCTTTTAATGAAAAAATGAGGTAATAAGTATGCAACAAAGCGGTTTGAAACAGGGACTTGCAGTTATTGCTAAAAAAATTGTTTGGATGGGTGATAAACAAACACTTGCATTCGTTTGGCAACCGACAAACTTTATAAGAAAACAATCATAGTATTTAGGTAGGATGATTTTTTATGAAGTTTAATCAATTAGTTGACCAAGTTGTAACTGGTGCAAACGGTTTTGTAGTGGGTAAGGTAAAAGATATCGTTATTGATACTGAAGAGTGGAAAATAACGCACCTTGAAATCGAGTTAACAAAAGAAGCTAGTCAACAAATCCTTGGCGCAACACCCGCGATGTTTAATCTTCCAAGAAACACATTGGCAATTTCTGCATTACAAAAAGGCGTTTTATGCTGCACCGAAAATGGAATAACCCTTAAGGTAACAAAAGATCAATTAGCGCTATACCTAAGACCAATCTAAACGTAATTAAGGGAAGCTCTGGACGCACTTTTAACAAAAATAGTGTCCCCGCTTGCAGGGAATATTCCCTAAAGGGAAGTATAGCTACAAGATGTTTTCCCAAAGGCTGGTTCATATAGAAAGGAAAAGAGAGTCAGGTAGTTAGCCCCATACTTTGTGGTCGATTGCTTGCCGCTTTTCTTTTAACGGTTAAAACCTGAAACTGTTTACTCGGGAAATTGCTTTTTCCGTTGGGAGATGATTCGTTCCAGTTTCATTACAAGTATCTATAAGGAGCTTGGCAGTTTTCTTGATAGTTAACTGTTCATAGGCGTTTTCATCATTTACAAAATAACGTTTGGGATAATTTGTTTTTCCAATGTCATAGAGCTGTTCGTTTAACTCTTTAGTTTTTATTGTTGTCTGTTCATTTTACGCCCTTCACGAGAGCCCTTTAATAGACTGGGACGCTGTTTTATCATCGGGGAATGATGTCGCCGTCCCAGACTGATTAGGGAAAGATGAAGAATGAAAAACGGCAGACCCCAAACGCCTTCACTTACGTGGAAACATCTAAAAAAATGGTTTTAAAAAGTGGAATAAAGTAATAGAATAACCTTTTCAGGGTTACTTTTTGCCTTTACCTGCGTGTTTGGCGGGAAGCGCAACCTGTTTTCTGGCTTTGCGTTTCTGGTCTTTTTCACGCTGCAGCTGTTTGTGGTGTTCTAATCCTTCTGCTTTCTTTGCTTTCTTAGACAAGACATTACATCCTTACTGGGCACACATAAGTGTGGAAACAGAAAAAGGTATCTCTCCATAAAAGCCAAAGCTGGTTAATGCGTGTTCCTCCAGGAGAACGGGGTGTTCTTAGGGGAGAGTAATATCAAACCGTAATATCTACTGTATCAGGCGACACGTATGAACTCAAAAGCCAAAAAAGCTTTAACCCTTACAGTAATCTTGGTTTTCGCAGTCTGGATGATTAACCTCCAAAGTGGTTGCGCAGCAAAAACCCTAAACGTCCCGGCCGACTACCCAACCATAACTTCGGCGCTGGCACACGCCTCAGAAGGCGACACCATAAACGTCCAACCCGGAATCTATGAGGAAAACCTCCAAGTAAACAAAACCGTCACCCTCCAGGGTGAAAACAGAGACACCACCATCATCATAGGCGAAGGCAACGTAGACCGCGGCGCACGCCCAGTCGTCGCATTAGCAGCAAACAACGCACAAATCAGCGGCTTCACCATCCAAAGCGAAAACTACTCGAGCAGCAACATCTACGCCATGGGCATCTACGTGCAAGCCGACAACTGCAAAATAGTTGACAACACCATTAAAGACTGCTACGTCGGCATTTTTAGCTCTGCACAAGCGCACTTAACCGTCATGGACAACAACAGTATAGACAGCTTAAAAGACGGGATGCGCTTCTACGGAGCCGCAGCCTACACCATCCAAGGCAACATCATACAAAACAACGCAGTTTCAGGCTTAGCAATACAGGGTTACCAAAACATAGTTGAAAACAACACCTTCACAGGCAACACCCGCGCTATAGGATTAGGAAGCTCATACAGCATTGTCTACGGCAACTGGATGCTGCAAAACACCGAGTCAGGCATCTACCTCGCCGGCTCCCAAAACATCATAGCCTCAAATCAGATCGAAGGCAACAAATGGAGCATCTACATCACCCCCCAACTTGCAGCCCCCCATGACAATACATTTTTCCAAAACAACTTTGTCGGAAATACCTACGGAGTCTACGTTAACGAATCTTCTCCCTTTGAGTTCTGGGACAAGGGAACCACAGTGAGCGGCAACTACTGGAGTGACTACAAAAAGCAGCACCTCGACGCCACAGCCTCCGGCGACTTCTACACAGTCGGCTACACAGTTTACGAAGGCGCAACAGACAACCATCCCCGAACTGCACCACTGGATATGCATAACCTGCAAGATTTCCCTGCAGCCAACCCCCCGCCAAACAACATTACAAACGGCTTAGTCTCCTACTGGAGCTTCGACTCCATCGACGCCACAGGTGTCTCCCCAGACTCCACAGGCAACAACCCCGCAGTCCTCGGCTCCATAACCGCCGCCAAATCCTACGTACCCCAAACCGTCCCCGGCCAAGTCGGAGACGCATTAGCGTTTGATGGGCAACAGTACGTAAACGTGCTTGAATCGCCCAGCCTTGAAATCGGCGGCGAAGTCACCGTCGACGTATGGGTAAACGTGCAAGCTTACAAGGACATCCCATACAACAACATACTTGTCATGGCACGGCGAACACCCGAAGCGTTGCCCACGCGCACTTTCGGCGTCGCCATCAACGGCGAAGCGCCCCAAAACAGTAGCAGCCCCGAAGTCGGCGCCATACGCGGCTACGTACAAACACCCGACGGATTAAACGAAATCGTAACTACCCACTCCGTGGTCGAATTAGGCAAATGGCTACATATTGTATTCACCCGAAGCCTCCAAACAGGCATGCACCTCTATGTGGATGGACAGGAACAGGAAGTCACCGTAACCTCCGGCGTAGCTAATCCGCAGGGAACCACGCTCCGGCAAACAGAAACCTACATCGGCCATGACGCAATCTGCACCATTGACGAACTCAAACTCTACAACACCGCCGCGTCCGAGGCGCAACCTTTGTGGATGCAGTGGGGGCTTTGGGCAGCCATGTCCGCCGGAATCATCACGGCTGGATTGATGCTGTTTGCTCTGCGTCGCAATAGAGTGACGAGAGCTAAACCTTTGGGCAAGGTTTAACTTTCCCAAAACTTAGCTTTTTTATTGTTTAGTATGTCTGCTCAGATTCGGTGTCCAAAATGTGGTTCGCCTCATGTGGAGAGGCGGCGTAATCAGGAGGTTGTGTGTTTGAAGTGTGGGTTTGTGTTTTATTTTGTTACTCCGGATACTGGGTCGGGGTTGGATTTTGATCGTTACCAGCTCTGAGGGCATGGTTTTTTTGTGTTTAACCAACATGTTTAAATGAAACAAACTTCATATGAATAAATATTCATATAAGTTGATGGGTTAAAAATGAAAAAAAGCCTAACACAAATATGCCATCACTTCTTCACAAACCTCGCCAACCCAACCCGCCTCGCCGCCATCGAACAACTCCTAAACCAACCCATGAGCGTAGGCGAACTAGCAAAGGCACTCAACCAAGAACAAAGCATGATCAGCCACAACCTCCAACCCCTCATAGCCTGCAACATCATCACTAGCCACCGCGAAGGCAAAAAACACATCTACACCGTCAACACCGAAACCATCGCACCCATCTTCCAAGCAATCGAAAACCACGCCCAAAAATTCTGCCCCACAGGCGGAAAATGCCACAAGGAGACCAAACCATGAAAAGAAAAATCGTAAACATAGACGAGAGTAAATGCAACGGATGCGGGCAATGCATCCCCAAATGCGTCGAAGGCGCACTCCAAATCGTAAACGGAAAAGCAAAACTCGTCAAAGAAACCTACTGCGACGGACTCGGCGCATGCCTTGGACAGTGCCCACAAGACGCCATAACCGTAACCGAGCGGGAAGCAGACGAATTCAACCAGCAGGAAGTCCATGAATACCTAAAAACACAGGGAAAAACCTTACCCGTCCACCCTCAGCTAGCCCCGTCAGGGACAGCGCAGAAGCCCCAGTGGCCCGTCAAAATCGATTTGATGCCCGCTAAAGCGCCGTTCTTCGAAAACGCAAACTTGCTAGTCACAGCAGACTGCGCCCCCGTCGTTATCAAAAACTTCCCCGACTGGCTGACCGATAAACGCGTCGTCATAGGTTGCCCCAAATTCAACGACGCCCGAGCCTACGCAGCCAAACTCACCGAGATCCTCCGACTAAACAACATCGCAGCCATAACCGTGATGCACATGGAAGTTCCTTGCTGTACCGGCCTGAAATGGGCAGTTAACAAAGCCCTAGAAGGCTCCGGCAAACATGTCCCAGTTCGAGAATTTGAAGTCAAAGTTGGAGGTGACATCGTTGAGCTCTAAAGACATACCTGCAAAAAACCCTGAAACCTGCCCCGGACTGCGCGACATGCTGCAGCCTAAACCCGCATACATCAACTGTCACGTCTGCGGAGGCGAACTAGAAATTTGGAGTGACGAAGACAAAACCACTTGCCCCAGTTGCGGTGCTGAGTGGAAACGCCCTGACCCTTCCGCCGCGTGCTTGCAGTACTGCCAGTTCGCAGACAAGTGCAGAGGCATTATTGAATCAAGAAAAAGATAACGAAACCAGTCTTTTCTTTTTAATAGACTCATTATTTATCAGCTAATTTTGAGGTAATTAACAAAAAGTAGCTTCAACAACTTTTCAATTACATGTGCATTATGCAAACACTCGTAAACCTTCATTAACGAGTTTAGTCAGAACTGATTAAAGTTTTATGAAAATGCTTTGCAAACAGGAGTGTTAATCTACCTTTGACATCCGTAAACTCTAAAAAGCATCGCGACAAAGTCTAGTATAGCTTCCGTTTAGTGCCGTTTGGAATACACGCGTAAAACCCCTTACAGGTACCCTATCCGTAGTCTCTATGTGAACTCGGGAGGCCCAACTTTGACTTTAAGTGGGTGGCGTGGACAAACGCCAACGGAAGCTCCCTGCTCATTTATGTTTTTGCCGCCAAATTCAAATGTTGTTTTTGCATCGGCACAACCACAAAGCAAGTTATATTTGCTTCACCGCTTCTTGAAATGGCTACCAAAAAGTTGGGAGGTCCCCGAGGAGTAACTATGACTAGCTGTGCAGATTGCATTCCAGATAAAATTAAGGTTTCTTTTTTTGAATACCAACGTAGAGAATGGGAAAAAGTCGTTGAAACATCAGAGAAAAGCCGAATTGCCGAAAAACAGCCGGAATGCCTACTACACTGGGAAAGCGTCAGTAAATACGCCCAGCAGCAAATAACTGAGATCGACAAGGAACTACAGCAGTTAAAACTAAACGACAGAATAGAACGCCAGCAATGAGTTTAATGAAATAAATGCTATCTCTTTTTCGTGCAATTGCCTGTCAGAAAATTCAAGCATCCGCGGTAACTTTTGCAACTGTTTTTGAACGACTTTATTAAATGAAATGAGAGAGTTTCCATTATTGCAATGATAAACAAAAGAGGAGTTTAGTCTTTCTTTTCAAGTTTAACTACGTATACTTCTTTGTTGCGGATTCTTAGAGCTAGATTGAATTTTCGGTCTGTTTTTTTGTTGAACGTTTTTACTCGGAAAGCGAATGGTGCATACATTGATCTTACGGTTTTGCCTTCGACTTCCACTTTGAACATTTCCGCTGGGCTTTCAACGATTTGTTTGAAGACCGCATCATATTCTGGTCTTTTGATTATTTTTCTTCCTTCAGGGATTTCTTTTACTGGAGTAACTTTCGTGACTAGTTGGTTGCTCTTATTTATTTTGGACATATTGTTCACACCAAATACATGGTGTTCGCACTATTAATATCTATTAACATGATATTCGAATTTGGGCTTTAAACTTAGTTAAAACACTAAACATACACCGATATTCCCATACACTTTATGCATGTTTATACTATCAAACACTATTCGTATTCACGCATAACTAGTCTGTGAGCTTTCATCGCCTGTTTGCCTTGTTTTGATAATAAATAAAACAGCCGAAGTAGCGCTTAAAAGCAAACGATTTACGAAAGTATGATTGACAGAAGGTAAGCCAGTTGAGCCATGATCCACAAAAAGCCAAAAACATTAAATTCTCAATAAGTCAAAAAAAAAAAATACTAATAGCGCGCGGAATTTAAAAATTAGAACCAATTTCGACAAACAGTTATTTCAATGTTTAAGTTGATCAAGAGTACCCTGAGCAGCTTTGATTCCTCCTGTGTCTCCACCGCGTCCACGTAGAATGTAGGCGAACCCAACTGCAATTAATCCACCAATAACAGGTCCCAAGACATACAGCCAGAAGTGATCAAAATTCAGCAAGATTAGTTGAGGTCCAAAAGACCTGGCTGGATTCATTGATGCACCGCTTATAGGACCCGCCCAAAGACCTGCAAGTACTATGTAACCGCCAACAGCAATAGCAGAGAGTGGACCCACATTCTGAGCTTCTGATGCTGTGCCCAAAATCGTGCTTACTAAACCAACCGTAAGTATAATTTCCACTAATAAAGCTTGGAAATCGTTTATTCCAACTCCAGGAAGAGTTGCACCAAATGTGCCTACTTTACCAAACATAGAAAACAAAAATAAACATGCAATAACTGATCCAATCGATTGTGCTAATATGTACCCTGGAACTCTACGCCACGGGAAATCACCCCGAGCAGCAAATGCTACTGTTACAATTGGATTCAAATGTGCTCCAGAAACATTTCCCATGAATAGAATAATCACCATTACCATCAGACCAGGTGCTATGACAGTGGTGATGGGGCTAAATGCTTCAGAATTCATGAGGTAAACTACATTTCCACCCACAGCAACCAAGACGAGAAAAAATGTTCCCAGAGCCTCTGAGAACAGTCGCCTGAATTCAAACTTTGGATCGTCAAAATTCTTCTTCCAGGGAGCCTCAAATTCAGCGATCGTTTTTAATGATTCTAAGGACTGGTTCTTTTGTTTTGCCTCGGACCCAGAAGGGGATATTTTCAATCTCTTTACCCTCGTTAAAATATGTTTATCGAATTTTGGACAATCACGTTTGCCAACTCTAGCGACTTTCATCTTTTAGAAGAATTTACAAACAACTTAATCTTAGCCTTAGTTAAGATATGTCTCAAAAAAAATTCCCCTTCAACCGCTTTTGATGCTTAGCCAATAAAATCAAGTTAACAAAGAACAACAATACCATTGCGATTATAACCACAGCCAGGATTTCAGGTCGTTCGTTTCTTGTTAACACTCGAATGCCCAATTCTATGCCATAAATGGCAACAGCGGCGGTCGCAATTATTGTTGCTATCAAAGCTATTTTTAAGTTCAAAGCTGCCTTCTCTGAATGCTTTTGTTCTCTTTCCATTCTTTGCTTTCGGAAAAGAAACAATTTCGTCGTTTTTTTCACATACATAGTTTCGTTATCCACTTTAGCATTTTTTACTTTTGCTATGCCAGACTAAACGGCTGGATTTCGCTGATACTCGTTAGAAAAAAATTGACCGCCCAAGTTAGGGCTTGAATTCACCATTGACGTTCTCTCCTGCGATGTCTTCGTTGTAGTTTTCGTCTTCATGAGCTTCTTCTTCGTACTCTTCTTCTGTGTCTTCTTCAAGCGCTCTTTCTCTGGCGCCTGCCGCCCGTGCTTTGTCTTCAGCTTCGCCTTTAGGAGGAAAAGCATCGTCTAACCAGAGTTTAAACTGTTTTTTGCCTTCAGAATTGGAAAATGACCATTCACACAATTCACTAAAAACGCTATTGAGGTCAACTTGGTGATCGTCCGCTAATTGTTTTAGGAATTGTTCCCACTTAGCCGGGATAGATATCGCTAATCTGCTCATTTTACTCATGACCTTTTGTTTCGTGATGCGTCGTATCTCTATGTCGCTCCATTTCCGAGTTGGTCTTGAAGGTTTTGCCGCAGACTGGACAATGAGTCAGGTTTGGCTCTGCGCCCCTTAAGGGTATATCTTGAGATGACGGTGCCCCTAATGTGTGGGGCTGTTGAAGCTCTTTGGAGGTAAAGGTTTCTTTTAAGAGCTTTTCCACTAATTCAGCGCCTTCTGCGGTAAGCTTGTATTGACGATATACGTTATGATTTGTCTCTTTGGTTTCTCCTTTTACTAAGTGTGCTCTTTCAAGTAAATCCAAATCTAGCACAGTCTGCTTCATGTCACCTTGTTCAGTTCCTTCAGACGAAACTAGCATATCAAATGGCTGAACTTTTGCCACCCTGAGCAAAACAGCCTCATAACGCGGTATCCTTTCTACAAATTTTATTTCTTTACGTATATTGTCTTCTGCAGCTACCTTGCTCAAAATAACCTTCAATTCCGATGACATAAAACATCCACTCCAAAAAATTAATTATAAAATAACATCAAAAGTTATGGTCAATCGCTGATTTTAACTTACCGCTCAATCTAAAATTTTTTGTCTAAAGAACTATTGCTATCAAAAATGAAACAAAGCGATTTGGATATAAAAAACCACATCAAATACGCGCCGAAAGGCACGGTAACGCAGATTCAAAGGCACAGGTTAAATGAATATGAGCGTGAGTTTTGCACGACACGCGAGATGGCTAAAAAGCTCGTAGATTTTTAAGATATGGACAATTGGTCAGAAAATTACGTGACTCTAAGAAAATTTATGATGAGGAATTTAATGAAAATACGAAAATGATAGTTTTTTAGGCCTATAATTTGCCTGCAAATACATAGAGCTTAAACTTTCTGTTTAAGTCTATAAACGTATAGAGCAATTCTTGTCTTCACCTGTAATAGGAAGCGAATGTAATTACCACAAAAGGGACTGTGGTCCAGACCTTGACAAGGATTTAGTCGAGCAATCCAAAGAACTCGGCTTTAATCTCAGTCATACATTTGAAACTCATTTAAAACAATTGATTTTGCAGAGAACGAACAATCAAAGTACACGATATTCCGCACATTTCAAGTTGTTGTAGTGGTTGGCCTAACCAGATTCGGACCCGCGACGTTCGACCCTCAGCTGTTAACAGGTATTTCCCCCATTCAACCGACCACGCCGGATTCAGATTAATCCTTCATAGCCGCTATAAACCTTTAACGCAATTTCTTTTTAAGTGAGAATTATGCAGGCTCGAAAGGAAACAAACTTGCAGAACTCTAAAAAAGACGGTTTCCCACAAATTTTACATGTTGACCACGATCCATGTTTCTTGCGATTATCCAAAAAAATTCTGGAAATGGAAAGAAAATTTGAGATTGAAACGGTCACTTCAGTTGAAAACGCCCTCAAACTACTGGAGCAATTCCATTACGACGTTGTCGTTTCCGACTACGAAATGCCCAGAAAAAATGGTTTGCAATTCCTCGAGGAACTAAAAAAAATTGAGGCTAACATTCCGTTCATACTTTTCACAGGTAAAGAGAAAGAGGAGGTGGCGGTAAAAGCGCTGAACCTTGGCGCTTTTAGGTACCTGCAAAAGCACGGAGACACTGAGATAGTCTACACCGAGCTCGCTTCGTGTATTCAGCAAGCCGTAGACCATGCTAAAGCGCAGAACCGTATAAAACAGAGCGAAGAACGATTCCGTGCAATCTTTGAAGCAACAAGTGAAGCCATCGTTGTAATAGACGATCAGGGTTTAATAGAGAACATGAATGATGCTGCATCGCAAATGTTTAGGTGCACAAGAGAAGCGGTTGGTCAATGTTTCTTTGAACGATTCAGCCAACAATTCCCGGGAGCCTCAAAACAATACGTGCTTGAAGGAATCAAAAAATTCGCCACAGAGAACGACGGGAAAAAGGCGGGGTTAACCATTGAGTTGCCACTCGTACATGGCAAAGACGACAAACGCATCATTGAGATGCATGCGTCTGTTTTCAAACAGAACAATCGTTTGTACGCCCTAGCAATAATTCGAGATATAACTGAGCGAAAAAAACCTAAGAACTCTGATGGGCGAAAGAGGAAAAGGGAATAACCTCAAATACGGCGCTATTTCGCTAACGGTTAGTTAAGTAATTAGTAAAGTTAAGTGGTGGGCCGAACCGGATTCGGACCGGCGACCTTCTGCACGTCAAGCAGATGTCCTAACCAGGCTAGACGACCGGCCCACACGTTTTGCATCCTTCACTACAACGTCTACATATATAGGCGCTTCGATTCTGTGATAGGCGCTTCTTTTCCAAACATCTTACTTCCGCTTCCTAAATACTTTATGCCCCGCAATCTCGGTATGATACTCAAACCCTACTTCCATCAGCTTAACAGCTTCTTCAAGGGTGTCAGCAACTTTAACAGTGAAAGCATCAGCGTTCGTTGATAGATAAAGCATTTTGTCAATGTGGACATAGGTTTCGGTGCTGTTAGGCGATTTGTGTCCCAGAATAATTTGCACACGCTCACGATCATGATACAAATGCAAGTCAGTGGTGCCTTTCCAGTGTCGGAAAGTTTTAAACGATATTTTGGCTATGTTTGGGTTGGCGATTTTTTCAGCTATTCTTAGGCGTTGGATGCTGTAGGTAGCTCTTAGGCAGCTTGTACCGCCGAATAATCTTTTGTTTTTGCGGCTGAGATTTGTTAACATATTCATTGTTTTCTCTGTCAGTGGCAATACGCGGCCATTACTTCTCTTTTCAGCTTTAATGTTGATTGTGCGCTGCGTGAAGTCAATGTCAGTCCAAGTTAACTGTGCAATTTCGCCGGGTCTTGCGCCTGTGTCTTTAAGCAGTTGGCAGAATGTAGCGGTACGTTTCCCTAATCCAGCTATGAGTTGATCTATCTCAAACTCTGTGGGAATAAACGGCACTTCGCTGTCTCGGTAGTAAGTGGGCTTTTTCCAGTATATTCCATTAAAATCAAACCATACAGTAAGAAGGCTTGCACACAAGACTTTACTTGCCTTCTTTGATTGCATACCAGCCAGTACAGATTTTGTGTTTTCAGGGTCGAATAAGTCAGCGCCCAACTTTAGCAACTTGTAGAGATATACTTTGTAGTTTTTTATTGTGCTTGCTGATTTGCCGTCATTGTAGAGTTGAATTAAGAGTTTTTCGATTTGCGGGGTTGCGACTACCTCATTTTTTGTTGGTGTATGTTCCACTTCCGCACAGACTTTTATTTTCTGTGGGAAACCCATTTTTTTCGCCTTTGCGCTTAAATGGTTGGTTGTTCTATTTGCAGTTTTAGTATTTAAGCTGTGTTGGTCGAAACGGTGGGAGTATTCTTTGCAGCGATAGCGTTGTACTGTTTCTTGGGTGTCGTCTCGGAAACCGTCTTTGTATATGTTGGTGCTGCCGCATTGAGGGCAAACAAAAACCGTTGACTGAACCGACATTTTAAGCAACTCCTATATGCCCTTTAACATTGGAGTCGAAAACTTTTCCATCTTTGAAAAGCGCCGCCAATGCTGGTTTATCTGGAATATCCTCTATTGGTACTGGACCTTCGTATTCGCAAAGTTTCTTCTTGATAAGCTGATATGTGGCCACTATCCGTTCTTGAGTAAGAATCGAATCATAGTTTACCACACTTACCACACTTACCACAGGTGTTTCACCCTCTTTTTTTATAACATTTTTTTCTTCTACTTTTTTAGAGGTAGAATAATGTGTGGTAACTGTGGTATCTGGGGTAATTTCAGGTTTTTCAGTGTCTAAAGTTTCTTGTTTTCCGGCTGCTGTCTGTTTCTCTATGCGTTTTTTAAGGTTGATTCCTAACCAAAACCGTTTTTCTGATTCCCCTTTTCTAGTTGTCTGTTGCTCCTTAACTTTAGGTACGCACCGCATCCTTGCATAAAACTTTTTATCGCTGTCAAACTCAAGCACTGACTCGGAACAATAGGTTTTATAATCGTCATAAGCCTCTGTTCTCGGAATATAGCCATCAACTGCGATTACTGTGTTTTCTTCAATCCATGCACTAAAAGGATCACTGCCGCGTTTAAATTCCAGCTTTGTATCTGACTGAGTTTTTGAGATTGTAAATTTACCATTTATGATAAGCCTATGTAATCCTTCTAGCATCCAGTTCAAAATTCCGCTGACTTCTTCTTCGTCACTAAGCCAAGTTTTCTCAATATCCTGAATTTGCCCTTGTCCTTCCAGAAAAACTCCGTTAAACTTTAGAAGTAAAACTCTTTCCCAAAAAGCTGTGCTATCATCATTAACTTTTGGGTATCTGTTGCCAAGTACAAAAAACTTTGCGAAGCTCTGAAATCTAACGGGTTTAGTTTTGTTTTTAACTTCTGCATCTATCCAGTCGCCGCCGGTCAATTTTTTAAATAATGGTGTTTCTAACTCTTGCTTTGTTGTTGGTTCGCTTGAGATGTTAATGAGTTTGCCGTAAAATTGTATTTCAACAAAGTTTCTTTCACCGTTTAATCTTGATATGTCTATGTGACTTATGTGTTCGGGACTGAATATTGCTTCTAGTGTTCTTACGAATGTGCCTTTACCATTTCTCCCGCCGCCCAAAAACCATAATGATTTATGGAATGGGAGAGAAGGCAAAAGAGTATAGCCTGTGTATTCTTGGAGTGTTTCAATATCTTCGGGTTCTAGTGTTTCTGATAGAAATTTGAGAAATTTCGGGCATTTGGAGTTTGGGTTAACTTTTGCGTTTATTTTGAATGTAAATATAATGTTGGGGTTGAATGGTTCTACTTCGCCGGTTTTCAGATTTAGCAAGCCGTTCTGTGTCGGTATGTAAATGCCGTATTTATTAAACTCTGTTCTATCAACAAAACTTCCTCTTTGGAGGTGTCCTAGCATTTCTTTTATAAAATGGTCTGTTGCCAAGACACCAAGCCATTTTTCTATTGTTTCCTTAATTGTCGCTGTGACTTCTTTGTAGATGCCATCTTTGTAATAGTAAAGTTCCTCTATATCACTTGGTGTTTTGAAAATAAACTGTGTTCTAAGTTCATGCAATACCATTTTAGTATTGACAGAAGGGCGACCCTTTTCGTCAAAGTCAATAAATTTGTTTTTGGGAGATTCTGTTGGTTGATAGTCTTTAGTAATTAATCCTAATTCCTGGGCTTTTTCCACTGTTTTCCAAAACTTTTCTCCTCTTAAGGCTCCGCTATGACATTCTGTGCAATCTAAAATTCCTTCCATGACTGCTAATAATTCAAGTGAACCGCCACCGCTTTTATGCCCATCTCTGAAACAATACCAAATGTTTTTTTCTGTGTCTATTCTAAAGTTGCTGCCTGTTTCGCTTCCGTGTTTTGGATGTGGACCGCTTCTTATGTTGCCTGTGCCTGTTAAAGCGTTGAAGTTCGGAATTATTTTTTCTATGGGAAAACTCAGCTTAGCATCAAGTTTTCCAGAATATTCTAAAATCTCGGTTATTGGCGATTTTTCATTTATTTGTTTAAAAAATTCGCTTAGTGCCGCTGTTACTTGTTCTTCTGTTATTGTTGCGATTGGTAGGTTATCTATTAAATCATATGTGCCATAATTTTTAAATGTTGATTGGGGGCCTAAAACGTAAGCGTTTCCAGATTTGAGGTCGCAGCATGGATCGCCGGCGATACTTGGTTTAAACTCGAT
This sequence comes from uncultured archaeon, assembly GCA_963716035.1. Classification (GTDB taxonomy): domain Archaea; phylum Thermoproteota; class Bathyarchaeia; order Bathyarchaeales; family Bathycorpusculaceae; genus Bathycorpusculum. The sequence continues at coordinate 1,945,091 of OY970286.1, forward strand.
GAACTTTGTAATTGAACCGTAAAAGTAGAAATGTTTAGTTTTATGTCGGGGGCTTCTTACAGTGAAGGTTTTTGGTAGTCTTTGCTCTATTGCTTGCTCTACTTCTTTTGTGTCGGCGGCTAACACGAAACGGTCTTTATCAGTTAAAACCGCGTAGTTGCCGCCTTTTTCAAAGTGATTCCTAAGTTCTCCTCTATCATAGGTGAATGTTTTTTCTTCTTTATTTTCTGCCCAGCCCCCCATTTCAGTTATTGGAATTTTACTTTTTGAAGATAATAGAATAAACCGCCAGTTTTGAAGTTGCACAGGGATGTTTAACTCGGTCATTGTGTTAACTCTCTGTTGGGGTTGCATTCGCATGGGGCGCTTACGTTTCTAAAACAAACTGACTTCCCTATTTGGCCGAAGTTTTTGTATGAGCAATCTGTTTGCGTAGTTATGAATGCTGAACCGTTGAGTTGTAGGCATTGCTGGATTGCTGATAGGAGTATTATTCTGCTTTCTTGGTCCTCTGCTGTGCCTGCATGACTGTCTAATAGTACCTGAAAAGCGGACATGGTTTTCCCCTAACATTTCTTCTGTGGATGTGCACCACTAAGGGCGTAAACTCTAAATGGTCTCTTATTGTTGCGGGGATATGTTTCCCAACTAGGTAGAAACTGCCAGATATGGGTCTTCACCTGTGCGCTGGAAAACTTGGGGTTTAAAACCCATTTCTTCAAGTCTGCGTCTTACAGCGTCCCTAACAAATTCAGATTTTGAGCTGTGGGAATCTAAGTTTACCGCTTGCTCTAAGGCATCATCAAGGGTTTTAGAAACCGGGACATTCCAGTTAGTCTTTCCTTTTTTATTCATAGTTTGCGCCTTTCCTGCACAAAAACTAAATACACCTTTCGGTGGTTTAAATTTAGGCGAAAGGTGGCATGCCTAACAAACCTGGACAAACCAATAAAGACATAATTGGAAAAAAAGTGAGAAATCTCAAAAAAATAATTGACAGCCTCAAAGAACATGGAAGATTAAGCACTATTGAATTAGAAAAAATAGTATACAAGACAACTGGTGATAGGTCTAATCAGAGAACCATTCAAAACTATGTCTTTGAGCTTGAAGGCTTAGGTCTTATATCTGGAAAAGGAGTGTATTCACTAACTGATAGAAAAGCGGTCTTTCAAAGTAAGGCGGATTATGAACTTGCACAAAGACACTCTAAACGTCTCGTACTTAATTCCCCTGAGTTTCAAGGGATAGAAAATATGATAAGGCCTTTGCTTGATACGTTAAGTTTCATTGAAGAAGACCAAAGACGGGAAGATAGAAAACTTAATCCTGAGTTTTATTTTAACTTGAAATACCTCTTAGACCACATAATAAGTGGGTACCCCGAACTTTACGAATTAATCCTGCAAAATAAGAAGATTAAGAGTTCCAAAGGTATTCACTCGGCTTGTGGGTCTCTGTCTTTAATAGATCCTTCACAAGAAAAAACTTTGAGTGATAAGGAAAGAGAAAGGCTAAATGAAATTGAAGACTTGTTTACTGGAAAAATCTTAAGAGTAGTTTGGCAAGTTAAAAATGGGATACCTCTAAATGGCGTTTGTGAAGGTTGTCCCATAACTAAATTGACTGTCAAAGATTAGTTCATTGGGGTTCTGTTACCTATTCATCTGCTAATAGGCATTTACTAAACATTTAAAACCACATAAAGAGAAAAGCAGTTCTAAACGGCGCATTCATTTGAGGGCTAGACATATTGGTGTTCTAAGCGCAATAATCGAGGGTTAACAAACTCATTCCCTCGGTGACTATTAAAACTACTTAACTACTTTATCATCAGCGTACCTTGATACATTCACAAAATAATGAGGATATAAAACTACACAAATTAGGATTACTCCCATAATCTCGGCTAATTTTTGCGGAACAAAAAATCTAAGATTTGAAGGACAAACGATAAAACCGCTACCCAGACGAGAATTAATACGACTAAGGATTCAGAAGACACGCTTTGCACATAATAACAACTAATATTGCATTGGTTAAGTAAAGTCAATACGGGAGAAGACTGCGCACCTAACGTGACATTTTCAGGTCCAAATGACTTAACATAAACTATTAACGGCGAATAGTCATTCAATGGCAACGTGCCGAGAGGTACATCATGTTTACCGTCAGTTGTGGGTAATTTAGTCCATGTCGAATTGTCAGTAGAAACAAATATACTGACATTTTCCAATGCATTGCCGAATTTAGAAGTTAGCTCCATATGAACCTCAGCGTTTGGAAAAAAGTAAGTTGGACCACTTGTTCTGAATTCAATTGAGGAATACGCTGCTTGGTCGCCTGTATAGTAAAAGGAATAGCTACCATTATTGATTTGTGCTCGCCCAATGGTAAACAGCGAGACTATGATACCGTTTGCTATGAGTATTGAAATAACCAACATCAGGGCTTTTGATTGCCGTTTACTTAGAAGTTGGGTTTTGCTGTGTCTTGCTTTTCTCATGCATCATACTTACGGAAAACTTTGCTTATGAGTTTTTGCTCTGCTAACAATTCACAGTAAAAGTATGTAAAATGGGTTCAATAGCGGAAAAAGTATTGGCAAGCTTCCAGCGTTTATTATCCACTTTCGCTTCATCGTACCTCGATACGTTCAGCATAAGCTCTGACGGTATGAAGATGAAATCGGATTTCATTAGTTTGGAGAAGGCAGACGACTTTCAAGGCATAAATCACATAAATAGAGAGCATAGACTTCTGGTTCTTTTGGAAAACAGAAATTTTCAAGTAAAAAAAGTAAATCAAATTATTGAAATACTTTTTCTATGCTCTTTTGAAGTTCTTCGCGCTTCTCATTTACATGTTCAGAAACGTAGACATTTTCGCAAACCCATGAATTAATTTCAAAAAGCATTGTTGTAGTATAACGATTTTGAATCCCAACAAATTCAGTTAAATGATTTTTTGTTTTTTCAAAGGTATCAATCCCCTTTTTTATATCAACGTCGTAACTTTCTTTCAATTGTTCAAAGAATCTGTTTACCCCCGCAATAGTGTCTAAATAAGAGCATAAGTCCTGAGCCATCCCCTCAGGCATAATATAGATGTTTTTACTAATCAACGCGTCAATTTTCCTTAGATTTTCATCATAAGTGCTGAAAATCCTGTTACAAAATTCTGGAAAATCATCAGAATATTGTGCGACAAAAACATAATTCTTATTGATTAAATGATAAAGGGGTGACCAAAAATTTCGCTTTAAGAGTTCTTTATTTTCTAATTCCTTCTTCTTTATTTCGTTTCGACTTTTCCATGTTTCCCTTATTAACTCAAAACCTGCACCAGATATAATACCAATAATTGCAAATGAACCAGTCAACAAAGCAATTTGAACTTCAGACATGCTTTTATTTTAAACCGCGGTTAGTCTTAAAACTTTTGTTAACAAACTGTTTACCCACGATTTTTTTAACCTCGCTTTTGAATCCTTAGAAAAACAAAATGAACAAAAAGTTATAGTGAGAATTTTGCTCATGCAAAGTTAGCAGGGAAAGCATTAACTTTATGGGTTTAGTAGCGGAAAAAGCTCTCATCAGCCACGACTTAATTTCCCGTCGTATGCTTCACCGTACCTTGAGTATCTTATAACCCATTTAGAAACCTCGTGCTTTGGTTTCAGGTTCGTTGAAGTCGGGCTATATTGTTTTTAACAATGCGGGGCTGATATGCGTCCAACCAGTCGCCGTTAGTAAGGCGTCGGAATATTGTCCCTGAAGCTTGTCTCTGCTGTTCCAAACATTCGGTTAAAAATTCAAGTTGTTTGTTCTATTAGACCGTGTAATGGTGAAAACGCACGACTTCTTAGATACGCCATATAAACGTATGTTATTGTGGCTTAAAGAAACTGTACCCAAGCCTAATAGCGCCCTATAGACCCTTATATTTTATTTGTACCACATATCCACTAAAAAAACGAGTTTCGCATATAGTAAATTAATTAATTATGGAATAAAATCAAGATAAAATAAGCCCCGTCAGGTTTTTATCCTCATTGATGCGCCTTTATCGTATTATGAAGCATGGATTATTATTTTCTGGGTTCTACGGTTGTCCTGAGTTCCTTTGGTAAAATTGTATTAATGTATTAACAGAAGGTTAACCGTTTACGCTTGTTTAGGCATACCTATTTTGATTAAAAACTTGTCTCTCTAAGTTTCTGTGCTTCAAGAGTTAAACGGTGCGTGGGTGTATGTTGTGATTGGCTACGTTGATGTTTATCTTTACCCTATAAGTGCATGCACGCAAAAATAAGCGGGGGTTGGCTAATCGGTTGTTTCCATTGTTTGAACCGCATACCTTCGGATATATCGGTAAGCTGTGCTTTCTTCTTCGAGGTCTAACATATCCCTAACCTTAGCTACGCCTATAATGTCGTTTCCGTATTTGTGGGCGATCTGTGCGCCTTTGCTTTCTCTGAATAGGTGGAGCCATGCTTCGCAGTCTATAGCTTTAATCAATCTTAGAAGCTGGCTTCCTGATAAATGGTTGTTCGGGTTTATCATAACAATAGAGCCAAACGTACAAACACAACTTGGAAACAGATAAGTAACTTTGCCGTAATTGGCTTTCATGTGCAGCCAATATTCAATTATTGGTTTGGCGTATTGGTTTTCCACTGATACTTTTTTAACTCTAATATCCTGCTTAATTCTAAAACCTTCTTGGGTTTTTGTCCAGCTTTCATGCTCTTTTAGTAGGTCGGAATATTGTTTAATATCCAAATAATTGCTTGGCAATTCTCCCTTTGCTATTTGTTTTTTAACAAATTGGATATATTGATGTAATCCCCGTTTATGTTTCTTTGAAATAGTCCAACTAATTTCAAGATAATTATCTTTAATTATCAAGTCAATATTTTTTAACCGTGCAATTTCAGAACGGCGTTTCCCGAATATTCGGAGCAATCCAATTAAGGCTTTGACTCGAAGCCGCCGGTATTCGTTTCTTATTTCATCGGCTTTTAGAAGCATCGTATCTACTTCTCGATTTTCTAATACTGACCTATTCCGATAAGCTGGGTCAGCGTTTGTCAATGTTGGGCTACTCCTAAAGTTTCGATTGGGACAAACTCTTTTTCTAAAACCGCCTTTAGTGCGTCTTTATCGTGAAAAAAAGAATGCAATTCAAAAACACTGTTTAAGTGTTTGTAGGTTCCTCGGTGTTTATTGCCCTGCGCTATGTTTTTGTATTTTAGTAAAAGCGTTTTTGTAATTCTTTGGTTGCTATCTACTGTTGCAGCTAATCCCCATCTTAGAACCTTCCATTTTGTTAGCTCGTTTCGTTTCTCCGTTAAGCCGTGCCTAAAAGCTTCATAGGGTTGTGTGGTTCTGAGTGTGTTTAGTCTATTAACTTCTTTTTCAAGAAGAAAGAAATAGCGTGATGTTTGTTCGTGTATGCTTTGGCTTGCTTCTAATAGTTCAACTATAAACTCTGCTTCTTTGGATGTTATTCGTGGGCGCATAACTGTGTGTTTATGACTCCAATAGTTTAAAGTTAAATTGATAAAATATAGTTATGTGAGCTTAAGGTTTTCTTGATATAAGAGGGGGATATTTAGTATAATTATGAGACTTATCCTAAGGGTGTGTCTCTTAGCCTACCTAGCTCTTTCTATCTCTATAAAGGAAAAAGTAGTCGCCCTTTGCTTAAGGGTTACAGATAATTTTCCCTCAGAGCATAATAAAAGTACCTTATTTCTCTCTAAAAGTTGTTGAAAGTAAGTCTTCTTCGGTTATCGCCCATATATCGGGTTGCCGTTTGCTTGGCGATGTTTGAGTCAGATTGATTGTTATAATGTTTATGCGATAAGACTCAGTCAGTATTGTTGGTGGAATTCGAAGAGTAAAATCTCCCTTGCAAAATATAATGTAGAACCCTTCCGAAGCACTTATCGTTCGGATATATGTTACAATTTGGTTGAATCCCTTTGTCACTCTATGCTTTTCATTGCGTCTAATCACTTTAACCTCAATAGGGAATAATTCCTCTTTTGATTGCATTAAAACATCTGGTATGTTTTTCCCGAATATTACTTCTGATAGAGGTGTCACATTATTATCGTGTAGAAAAACACAGAGTTTTCTCGTGAGCTCCTTTTCATTATCTTCACCTTTTGCTTCATCTACATCTGCAGTCAAAGTGGTAATTTCTTTCGGGGCATACCATTCACAGCGATGCTGGTATTTCATGAGTAACGCTAAACCCAGGTCTGTCCTATTCAAGCGGTCAAGAATGACGTTATGAATTTTCTCAAGGTCAATTAGAGCCAATTCAGAATTAAATAGGTCGTCACTACCCAGTTGGGGGTAAGTCAAAGAGTACCGCTTTAATGCGCTGCTATTCGCAATAATTTTTTTCATTTCATTGACGTCGCTTACATACGCTGAACCAGTAAGAACATTTTGCTTAAGGAGATTCTGGCACTCTCTTCCGGTTGCATTGACTGAGTGGTAAATTCTAATCAATCTTTCCCATGCACCCCACGGGGACGTCAGCTTGGTTATCTGGATTAAATCCCAGTTTTCATGGCATGCTGTAAACAATTTCTCATCTTCAGAGCTAAAACGAACCGTATTATAGCTGACTGTAAAAATTTCATCAGTCTTAATCGTCTTTAAATCCTTAATTATCCAACAAATTTGTCTAAGTATTAATTCGAGATTAACCCAGTTCGGACCATTAGATGCCCATCGGGTGCCATTGGCAAAACCGTCGAAATCATTAAAATGAGCTGTTATTTCCATTGATCCACTGGAGTCTGGTAAATTCGCTCGTATTTTTTTGGCTTTCTCCTGAAGCCTTAAGGTCATAGACTCTGCAAGTTCATTCTGTTTTCTTAATAAGCAGTCTCTATCCGTGAGAATAGACGCCAATATGGGCGTTAATCGGTTATCAGACGTTATAACTTCAATATAACTGTATATTTCAAGATATAAGTCGCCTTTATTTGTCAATTTTGTAATAAGGCCGAATCTTCGTTGCAGACTATCTCTAATAGCTATTAGACTTGAAGACATTTTTTGGTCTAAACTAACATTGTATTTTTCAAAAGATTAATAATTTTTGTATTTTAGCCTTAATACTGTTCTATTAGTTGGTTCTCTTACATAGCGAGGCCGACCTGTGGTCCCGGTTTCTCTAAACAAAAATTGGGAGTGTCCTAACTTGCGCATTCACTTGTCGTTTACCTTAGTTTTTTGGTCGGTTAAATGGTGTTTGTGGCATTCGACTTTATAGGCTTCGAGGTGGCTGTTGATGTCTGCCCTTTTTCTTTTCTACCGTTTATCGGGGTTGATGGATGTGTGTGGATTAAAATTTAGAAAGTTGTTTCTCTTTACATCCTCGGTGTTGACATCCTTTTTGCTGGTGGAAACTTTAACAATTAAAGCCGGCTTTCATTTCTTATTCCATTAATTTGCTGTGTTAGTCACTTTTAGTCACTTTGTATATTCTCTCCATCCGTCTTTTTGAAAATGTTTTTTTGAAGGCTGAATTTTTGCGGTGACTCCGCATTGAAGCGGCGGCTAGCGGGGTTATTCACTGAATAACAAAGAGATATGAAATTTTCTGTTATTTTAGTCTGGGAGCGAACCTACCTTAAGGGGTTTAAGGGCGACCATAGTAATAGATAGGTGTTAAGCTTAACAAACTGAATTTATAATAACTCTTGGACGAACACAAAATATATATTGGCATTCTCTAATAGTTGCTTTTGAGCGCGTCCTTAGACCAAAGGGCGTGTTTCGTGTGATAATTGATGGAGTTAGGAATTTTTTTCTTTTAAATCATCAGGGGTCAACATTGTTAATGTGGCGCCGCAGGCTTTAAGATATTTATACATGGTTTCACTGTTTGGACCAACTACTAGAAAATAGTCACCCTTACGCATTATTCTAACGTCAGAATCAGGTTTAAAATACTTAAATGTGCCATTAATCCTGAATAGAAAGTTTGATAGAGCATCAAAAATGGGCAATTCCTCAAACATATCCCGCTCATCTTTGACTAGCACACCTGGTAACCCTTCAGCAGGAACAAAAACTAATGGCCTCGATAGGTGATTGGTTAGGTCTATCTGTCTCCGATTTGTTGGTGTCATAACTCTCAGTATAGCCGTGCTACCGCCTAGTTCATGTGTACATACTTTGTTTGACCATGCAAATTGGTTATGCACGCGAGACAAACCGTCTCCATTGAAATCCTCCCTTTTTGCTTTTAAACCCATAATCGATACTCTAAGCAGAATATCGGCGGATGCGACTAAACAATTGCAGTTACCGCCTTTGTAAATAATTTTTAAACTATCAAATTTAGACAATGTTTCCCAACTAGGTGTATAACATGAATCAAAGTGGTCTAAATACATGTTTGATATATTGGCAGACGTATATTCCTTAAGATAAAAATAGCCAACATAATGGGGGTAAGCATTAGATATTAATCTAAGAAATTCCACAGGGTTTTTTGTGGTTGGTTGGTCTTTTCCATACATGGTAATTGAAGGCAATTTTTTTGCATTATATCGGGTATAATAGATATCAATGCGTTCTATTTGCTCGTTTAACCCTTCAAGTAATGGTTGTATTATTTTATCCTCTTGTTCTGGGACGAGTTTAGAAATATCGTAAGCTTTCATTACCATGCGGGCCGTTGTTATGCTGAGATTTTTGACTGACTCAAACAAACATTTCTGGTACAACGCGTTAAATTTTGCCTCATCTTTGCAAGTAACAGCTATTCCTAACAACCCCTCAAAAATGTTAGGTTGATTGCCAAGTTCGGCTTTTATTGAATCTATCCCAACTGCGGGCATAATTTTTCTTCCTTCTTTACTTTGTATTAATTTAGTGCTTTAAGGGTTTTTACTACAACTTCTCAGGGGTTGTTTGCACTCACAGGTTCTTTCCCTAATCGCCAGTCTTGTTGAGTTTTATTAATTCATTACATAAATTCCTAAAATTATTTAGCAAATAATGTGATTGGCAGTTGATGTTTTTTGTCCGACGACGATAAGCGGAGTTTATAGCGGGTTGGCCGCTTCCTTTTTGTTGGGTAAATGTGCTTTTTCCCTTTATCAGTTCTCGGAGTTACGCCTCGGCGTTTACGCTGCTTAAAACCAGAGACTTCAAACTCGCCGTTAATCACGGTTGAAACCCTCCAAAAAAGGAAAAAAGGGTATTATGCGGGAGTGGAGAAATCACCAAAAATGTTAGCTGCATATATAGGCGCTTCGATTCGCGACGAATGCATGTTTTCTATCATTCCTCTTTCGTTTCCTAAATACTTTATCCTTCGCAAGCCTAAGCAACATAATCCATTGCTAAAAAACGCTTTAACCGTTAAAAAGTCGAGATGTACTCTTTATGACCAGGAATTGTATCCCGCGCCTTAAACAGTAACAGCTCCATTTTTGAAAGCTTCGCAATGTCAATAAGTTTATCCTGCAATGCGAGAATCTGCTCGATGTCTCTGGCTTCAGCGAAAACTGACAGGTCAAAACCGCTACAGGTCTTGATAATTAGAGTGACGCCCGGAATTTTTGAGATTTTATCAACTATTACAGCGAGGCTAGTTTCAGGCACAAATGCTAAGTTGAAAACGGCTCTGCCGTGATACCCCAATTTTGTCGGGTCAATTTGAATGGAGGAACTAATTATGCCGTTCCGTTTTAATTTTTCATATTTGCTTATGACAGTTCCAGTTGCTACCCCCATTTTTTTCGCTAAGGAGGTAAAAGGGGTACGGGAGTTCGCTGATAGTGCCTCTATAATTTGGTGGTCTAATGCGTCTATTTCGAAATCAGAGGGTTTTTTGGTATAGTACAATGTTTTGTAAATGTGCTGCTGCTCAGAATGGAGGATTTGAATGTTTTCAGGCATGTTTCGCACCCCTAGCCAAAGATGCGTTTCTAGATCGCGCACTGTGGGAAAGTTGCGTATTGCCTCTTTTGCGTTGTTTAATTCTTCCATGTTTTTGAGCGTTACAATAGCCAAAAAATGTGCATGTTCAGAACCAAGTAGAATATACATGTCAGAGTTTGTCAGCAAATATTTTTTCACGAGTTCCGCATTTTCTGGGTTAACCTTAAAGGAAAGCGTTCCTACAGTGTTGTAGCCGTAGGTTGAATGGTTAATCTGCAAAGTTGCTCCTTTTATTATGCCCAGTTTAACCATCGTTTGGTAGCGTTTTGAGATTGTGGCTTTGGTTTCATGGCATTCCTCTGCGATTTTTGTGAAACTTTTCCTTCCGTCTGTTAGGAGATCTTTTAGAATTTTTGAGTCAACATGGTCTAGTTTTCTCATGGGAAGCTACACTGCATAGGCTAATTGTTTGGATTTCTAATATTATACTAAAATATAAATGGGAGCAAAATGTGTGACAGAGTTTATGGTAAATTGGCGCTAATAATCTGCAGTATTTTGCTGCCGATATTTTGCGATACATCCAATCTCAAGAGTTTAAACACAAAATCTGTAATAAAAACAACGCAATAAAGAATACAATTTTCACAATAATCGTGCAAAAATGGAAAAATATTTAAATTATCCAAAACAAAAAGCGCTTTACAAAAAAAGGACAATATGAAAAATGACCAAATACGAAACCGCAATTTTTTGATTACAATTTTAGCCACAACACTCCCTTCATCTACAATGCTTATGCAGACAAGTGCACATGACCCAGGATGGAACATATCCACCTACTAGGTTATCGTCGTAAATTGTTAGCGTTTAATGGGGCTGAGTGGGTTCCTGGTTGTAAGCAGGGTTTTGCAGTTGTATATTGTTTCTTCTCCATAAAGGGTCCAGAAACCCCAGCAAACCCAAAAAAACACTCACAGAAAACTAAAGACAAAGAATTAATACACAAATGTTAAACGCGGCATCTAAAGACATTAAAACCTATCCAGCTTATAATAATACAAGTCAAACACGTGTAATGGCCTTATACGAAAGAGGAGACTCCTTGCACAACACAAACACAACCCAAGTAAAGGGTACGGCGCCAAACGACGAATTGATCACATCGTTAGTGGAGTTCATAAACAAAAACTCCGACGTCGCCGACGTGCAATGGGACCGCCGCATGAGCCCCAGGCTTCTATTCAACCCATACTCCGAAAAATATGAGGAACGAAAAATCATCGCTCACTACTTCCTTTTCGCTGCAGCCATACTCGACGACACCATTGTAGGTTACCCCGAAAACGCTCGCATGCTCCTATCATATTTACATACTGCACTAGGTAGCTCTCTTTTCGAAATAAAAAAGGCACATCTATTCGAAGAAGAAATCGTCAAAGCATACTTTTACAATAATTTAGGTCCGAACAAAAAAGCCGCCTCCGAAGCCCTTGCATCCATCAACTTGTTCGTTAAAAACCAGGCGGAACGCAACCTGCTCAAATACGGACAAAAATTTTCTAAACCCAAAGACTTCATTGAAGACATCTCCCACAATATCCCAGCGCTCAATGGATTCCACAAGGATAAGGCATGGATGTACATGCGCTGGATGGTTCGCCCCCAACCGGACCTGCAAATCTACGACCACCTCCTCCCCGAAGACCTCCAAGTGCCTCTAACCAAAGAAAACGCAAACGTCGCCGCCAGCTTAGGAGTCATATCTTACGCTTCGCCCTCACTTTGGCGCGATGAACAAACCGCCACCCAAGCGCGTCAGAGGTTAACTAATTTCGCCAAACGCCTCTACCCCCAAGACCCTGCCAAAGTTGATTACCCTTTCTTTTTGCTGGGGCGATGGCTAAAACAGAAAAGACTTAACCGCTACACCCTCAAATCTGCTTTGGATTTTCTCGACCAGATGCAGAAAATAACAGGGCAACCTAAAGCCTATTACCAAAAAATGAGCCGCTACAAGAGCGGGTGGGAAAAGAAAACCGCACTAACCCTGCTGCATTTGCATATCCCCTACGGTTACGAAACCATCAGTTTCCCACTGCCAAACGAAGTTTACACCCCTGACTTCATATTGGAGCGCAAGGTAGCGGGTAGAAAAATAATTCTGGAACCCCACTTTGAAATGACAAAGCGTCAAGCTCGCAAATATGCGCTTTTCAGACGCACTTACGGCCACGAATTCCTCCTCATTTTGCTTCTCAAAAACGATTTAATTCCTCTTTATCATCAACGCAAAATCTTAACCGACGACGTTGCAGACGATGTTTGGCCGATTGAGTTTATCGATTTGCTTGCTGAAAAGATTCGCCGTGGCATCTATGGGCAGTGACTGCGCTTAATAGGCAGGCATTAGTTGTTTTAGTGATTTCGATGGTGGAAGCAGAGTTTAAGGTTAAGGTGGTTTGGCTGATTTTGGCTGGCAGAACCGAAGAAGCATTAGAATTACTGTCAGAAAATTTTAAAGTCACCTTACCACCTCTCAAGGTAGGATTACCAAAAAAGCATAAAATCACCGCGTACGGGTGTTACACTTCGCATAACCAAACCATCTCTGTTCTAAACAGCGATATACTTGCGAATCCGTTTGTTATTATTCACGAGTTTTACCATCACTTAAGAAGCAAAGCAGTGGACCGAATGCACCGCGGCACTGAGGGCAATGCAGACAAGTTCGCAATGGATTTCATCGTTGCTTACCAAGCAGCTGTTTACAGGGCGGGGCTGGGTCAGTAGAATTCGTCGTCTCTACACTTTATTGGTTCAGTGATTTCTATTGGGATTTTTTCGCCGTTTGAGTCGTATGCAGCTATGCAGTTTCTGCCTTCAAAAGGTGGACCGACAATCATGAGCACGCGGCCAAAGAAGTAGTTTAGGTCTACGTGGCTTGGAGAGATGTTGCCTGAGGGGTGCGAATGAACAGTGCCCATTAAGGAGAAGTCGCCCATGAACATGTAACTGTTGAAGTGAACTTCGCCTTCGCCGTGGATGGCAAAGGGTGCCAGAACTAAGTCTGTTATGTTGATGGTGCCTTTGCGTTTTTTTCCTCTTAGCAGTAGGAAGCTTTCACGTGGGTAGAGTTCTTTTGCGCCTGCATAGATAGCGTCTAAGATGTTGCTGGGTACTTGCACTTTTAGCTGGTCGGTCATAGTATCGAAGTTTGTGGTGGTTGGTTATTTACTTTGCCTAGTTTTTCTGCGGACGGCTTGGTGGGGGTTGTTGTGTTTTCGGTAGAGATTTAAGACAGAATGGATAATGAGTGTTGAATTGTAAGTGTGCCGAGATGGCAGAGTGGTTAACGCGCGGGCCTTGAGAGCCCGTGGACTTCGGTCCGCATGGGTTCGAATCCCATTCTCGGCGCTTACATTCCTTTTTTAAAAAACGGGAAAAAAAATTAAAATGTTTTTAGAAGGGTTAGATAACCAGGAATTTTCGAACAAACATCGTCATTTGTTCATTAAAATCAGACATTACTGTGGAGATAACTTGGTCGCCTGAGTGGGTTAACTTGTAGGTTGTTTTTCTGCCATCGGACTCGCCTTCTATAAGGCCCTTGCGTTCCATTGAATAGAGTGTGGCGTAGACGGTTCCGGGGCTTAGTATGCCTCCGAATTTGTTGTTGACAAATGCTGTTACGTCGTAGCCGCTTAAGTTGGCTTGTTTTTTCATCTCAATAAGGATTAAGACGTCGAGGAAGCTTTTGACTACTCGAGTTTCTATATCCTTCGGCGAGTATCCGTCGATATATTTTGTTGTTTTTTCTGAAGAATCGTTCATTTTGTTGGCCTGCCCAGCTAACTTTTCTGAAAATATGGTGGCGGCGTCATTTATAATTTCCGCAAGAATTTTTGTAAACGCTATTATTTACAAAAAAATCGGTGCTTCATGTTTGTACAGACAAAAAACTATTCAATTTCTGAATATTTTTTCTATAACTTAATAAACAATTCACATAGTTTTTTCTATTAAGCCGAAAAAATTTTCTAACAACAAAAAAGAACATAAAATATACGCACACGACACAGCACAAGTTTTAAAAAGAAAACCATAAGAAAACAATACTCAAGGCCTAAATACTGAAAGGCGTATCTCTGTCAAGTAAAAAATCCTTTTCGGTATCAAAAGAGTCTGGGTTTTAGGGGATTGTTTGGTTCCAGTAGTAAACAGTGCGATAGTTCTGAAGTTGCGCCGCTGAAACTGGTTCATCGTAGAAAATGTTGAGGTGCGCGCCATACTCTACCGTTAGTGTTTCTACGTCGCTAAAGATTTTGGCTGACAAATCATCAGAGGGGAAAAGGCCCCAGATTGAGTCTTTTGTGCTACGGAAGCCAAATCCATAATCTGCGGGAACGACATATGCAACTTCTGGCGAGTCAGAGCCAAACCCATCTGGGTTACTATGCATTTCATTCCAGAAGCGTTTTAGAGCATCGAAATGCTCCTCAGTTAATGTCCCGTAGCCCGTTATGTCGGGGTAGCTGAAAAGCACTCCATACTTTGCGCCTGCACTGTAAGCCAAAGTTAAGTCATTGTAAAGTTCGTCCCCGTTTTCCAAATAGGGGGCATGATCATATTTCCAGGTGATTATAGCGCCCCAATCATGATTGAAGGCGTTCGCGGCGCCACGGCAAAGCGCTATGTGTCTGTTTCGGCTTTCATTTCCTACGAACTCAGCGAATATAGTGGTGTAGTTTGCTTTGTAGTCGAACCAATAAAGGGCGTAGTCTGATGTAAAGATGCGAGGAGCATAGTTTAGGTAGTAATATGGAAATACGCTTAGGTTACCGACATAGCTGTTTGCTACATAAGCGTAGGTTGCATATGGGGGAACTATCGATGAGTTTACTATTTGCTGTGGACCGTTGTCTATTTGGTTTCCGCCTGGTTCATCATAGCGGTAGATTCCCAGAAACTGGCTGCCGTAACGTGTTTGGGCGTCGTGCATCCAAGTGAAAACGGTGTAGTTGAATTCCCCAGGTATTGAGTAATCGTAGTCGGTGCTACTTGTGAAGAACACAATTAAGTTAAGGTTAGCTGCCACTATGTAGTCGCAGGCTTCGGTTAAGGCCGTTCGGTTAAAAGACAGCTCAACGGAGCCAAGCACGAAAAGGTTTGTGTAGTCTTTGACTTTGTCAACTAAGGCTTTGATTTCTCCTATTTGGTTACCATAAGCGTATTCGACGCCTACATAGAATTCGCGCTGCGGCGTCTGGTTGCTGCCATACCAGTTTAGCGTCAGAAAAAGCGATAAAATAACAATAACTGTTAACCCTGCGGCTGCTACTGTTAGGGCATGCTTCATAGTGTTCAACCAAACGTATTAAGCAGCAATCTCTTTATTGAATTTTCCAGCTACCGAATAAACAGCCCAATTAACCTGCCCTGAGCGATGATGTGATTTTTCATGGCCGATTCCAATTCCCGTTTAGTGGCGTTTTCGGTCAGATTGAGAATTGTGTTTAGGGCGTAGATTTTAAAGTGGTAATGGTGAAGTTTACCACACGGCGGGCAGGGTCCTGTATAGCCGGCTGTTCCAAGGGAGTTTTTTCCTTCAACGCCGGGTGCAGTGCTTTCGTCGATGGTTTTCTGCTGGGGAGAAATGTTGAACAGTACCCAGTGAACGAAGTTGCCGCTGGGAGCGTCTGGGTCATCAACGATTAATGATAAACTTTCAGTGTTTTTTGGTATATTCTCGATTGCTAGGGGCGGATTTTCTCCGTCGCAGCTGTATTTTTTGGGAATCGTTTGATTGGGTTCAAAAGCTGGGCTGGACAGTTTGATTTCTTCCATAAAGTCGCCACTATATATTTTGGGCGGTTAAATAAAAATTGAGCGTTGGTGCTTACTCGGTTTTTTCTTCTGTGCACCATTTTTCAACGGTTAGTTTCCCGTCTTTTGCGTTGAAGCAAATTTTAACGGGGATGGAACCAGTGCATTTGAGTGGAAACATGCTGTCGTCGACTAAACGCACAGGCAAGTAGAGAAGGTATCGGTCGTCTTTTCGTCGAAATATTGTTCCTTTTGCTTCATTGCCCATGGAATCCCACATGCGTGATAACGCTGACTAGTCATTTAAATTTGTCTGTCTAGTTAGCAATAAAGCCTTTGCTTGGAAGACCTCTCAAGCCTTCAACCAAAAAAAGGGGAGGGGTTAGGGGGGTGTTATGGGTCATAGGGGAGTGAATACTGTGGAAGCTGGGTTTGATTTGACATTTGACTTGTCTGGTTTTCTAAGACAACATTTAGCTTCTGCAGGGCGTTCCGGGCTATGCCTTCGGGGTCAGCTATTACTTGCGCTGCTAAATCGGCTGTGTAACCCACTACTATACAGGTCAGCAGAACGACTGATGTGACCAGCAGTAGGGGTCCAACTGCTGACTGCGTTTTGCATCTCCTGAGTTAAAAGTGGTTTAACTCCAATACAGTATTGCTGGTCATGCCTTATTACATCCATCAATGGTGAACTGTATGACAGTACTACATGCAGGCAGCTCTATTGACAGATAAAACGCAAAATAACGTTTTCCGCAAAATCATTTATGCAAGAAAAAGTAAAAAACGGTTGTTCACCCGTGCAATACAAATACAAAAGAAAAAACCCGAAAAAGAGGGAGTTAGATTTCTGCTTTACGAATTAATTCATCGGCGCTTTTAAGGTTTATCCGGTAGAAAACCACCGCAAACGCAGTTGCGATGACACCGCTTATAACCAGCAAAACCACAAGCATAGTTGCGTCCATAGGTGCAAAACTAAAAGGCAGAAATGAAGCTGCAAATTTGGAGATCACATAAGGCACCAGCGGAGCTATTATGGCTAAACCTGCGAAGCCGCATGCTAATAGGCTTATAAGCGACCATTCCTGCCGAATCATTCGTGCTCGACGTGTTGCAGTGAAGTCTGCACCTTTGAACCCAAATGTTAAACCCATAGAGCCTAAAGCAAACATTAGGAAGAATCCTTCGGCGACTGCAATGATGGCAACGTCGAGGGAGGGCTGGAAGTAGACAATGCCGATGATTGCGGCTACGATTTGCACGATGGTGGCAAACATTAGTAGGAAGGCGTATTTGGCTTTGACTAAGTTTTTGGGTGAGATGGGGGAGGCATAGATTCTCCAGACCGCTTGACCTTCTTCGCCGATGAGCATGTTGCCAAGTAGCATGGCAAGGAAAGCTGAAGGCAATATGAATAGCATTGCAGCGAAAATCAAGTTGAGTTCTGGGGGGGAGCCGCTATTGGAGGTGTTTATGGTGTTAAAGATAGGCACAATTATGAAGACAATTGGAACGATGAAAACGCCGAGTAATTCCCGTCGGCGAGTGAAGGAGCGAGCGTCTTTTTGGATGAGAGCTGCTTCGTTGCTGGAGAAGCCAAGTTTTCCAAGGAAACCAGTTTTAGGCGTATAGACACCGCTTGTTTGCACCCTGATAGCTGGGGGCTCGTATAGTCCGAAGCGCATGTTGAGTTGGATTGCTATATAGTATAGTGCCGCTATGAAGAGGATGTTGCCAGCGGCGAATATCGTACTAAAGAGGAGGTTGCCTGAGATGAGTAGGTGGTACATCATTATGCCTGGCCACACAAAAGGTACAAACCATAGTTGGGTTTGGAAGGTGGCTATAGTTTGAATCAGCATAATCGATCCGGAACCTGTGAATATAGAAAAGTAGATGATGTAGAATACCAGGAAAACCAAGAGTGACCCGATGAGGCGGATGTAGATTGCTGCTCTGCCGCTGGATTTGTAAACGGCGCCTGTGAATCGGGTTTGGATAATGCGTAGTATTTCGGTAGTGGCGCTGCCCATAAACGCTGCTGCAAGCATTGCGATGATTGTTACAAGTGCGGAGATGATTAAGCCGTTGAAGACAGAGAACACTATCATGCCCGCCGCGAAACCGCATACCATCGCGATGGGTAATCCCAATAAGTTAGCAAGAATAGATGCCAACGTATGTTCTTGCCATGTGACGGGAAGCCAGTACATGACTTGTGAGGTTTTCTTGAGGCCCGCCACTTGGATTTGTTGGAGCATAGTGAAAACTATGGCTAAAATCAGAATCAGCATGGGCACCGAGACAAAGAAGCCATTTGCTGCTTCAGACAGTGGAGGCAACGGCGCAGAGGCTTCGGGGGAAAGGTAAACTGACTGGACAATGACGTTTGCTAAATAGCCGCCTAAGATGCCGATGACGGCTGCTACCCAGTAGGGCCAATACGCCAACACACCGTGCTCGCGGTAATGAGTTGCCTTTATGCCTCGCAGGAGGCGTCCTGATTTGCGTTCTACCCGCAGCAGGAACAGTACATTTTTCCAGTTCATTTGAGAAGTTCCTCAACAACAGCTTTGAGGTCGCCTGTCCCGGTTAACTTGAGAAAAATGTCTTCTAAGCCGCTGCTTGGCAAGCTTGCTTCCTGACGCAGAGACGCCATGTCGCCTAACGCTAAGATGTTGCCTTGATACATGATGGCGATTCGGTCGCAGACTGCTTCAGCGATTTCCAGCACGTGGGTGCTGAGGATAGTTGTGACGCCTTGAGCTTTGAGGCTTTGAATGTAGTCTTTGACGATTCTTGCGCTTCGGGGGTCCAATGCGTTTAGGGGTTCGTCAAGGATTAGCAAGCGGGGTCTATGGAGAAAAGCGGAGATGAGGCTGATTTTTTTTCTCATACCGTCGGAGTAGCTGTTAATCATGTCGCCTTCGCGGCCTTCAAGCTGTAACGCTTTTAAGTATTCGGTTACGCGTTGCTGTTTATCGGCTGCGGTTACGCCGTAGATGTCGCCGATGAAGTCGAGGTATTCGATTCCCGTTAAGAATTCGTAGACGTCGGGAGATTCAGGGACGTACCCTACCTGGCGTTTGACGCCGACGGGGTCTTTGCTGACGTCTAACCCCAGCACATTTATGGAGCCTACTGTAGGCTGGACTAAGCCAAGGAGCATTTTGAGGGTGGTGGATTTTCCAGAGCCGTTGGGACCCAAAAGAGCGAAGACTTCGCCTTGCGGAATGATCAGGTTGATGTTGTTTACAGCAACTATTTCGTTGTAGCGTTTGGTTACTCCATTTAATTCAACGGCGTTAAAGCTCAAACTGTTTTACACCCGCTTCCATTTAGGAAAGCCTCAATATTTAAGTGTAATGGCTATTCGCCGATGAATATTTGACAGAAAAAGGAAAAAAGCTGCTTAAGAAGAGAAAACAGCTATTCAGACATAGAATACTGATTTTAGATGAAAGTTAAGTCGAAATCTATCGGCACCCCTTCACCCCATGACTGACGGATAGGGCAAATCTTCTGCGCCATACCGTAAACTGTCTCAGCTTTTTTACGTTCGTGTTCGCCGTCGTTTTCTAAGGCGACTTTCATGGCGAAGTGGATGTTGGTGAAAATCAGCTTCTCCATTCCCTCAACGTTCATCGTTACAGTCGCTTTTGTTTCAAGGGTTTTGAGCGCTAACTGGCTGTTCCTAGCTATCAACACGAAAAGCGTGTTTATGCAGGAGGCGAGCGCCGCGGCGAAGATGTCTTCTGGGGTGCAGTAGCCTTCTTTGCCTCCAAATGACGGCGGCGGAGAGACTGCTACGATTTGTTTTCCTTTCACTGATAAGGCGCACTCTGTGGCGCCGCTCCATGTTGCGGTTCCTTCAAAATTTAGGTCCGGCATAAAATAATCTCCAAATTGCTTATGAAACGATAGGATTTTAACGTTTATGCAACTCTGTATGTTCTGTGAATATGGGGACAGCTGGCAATAATTTAATTAAGAAATTCAGGTAATGGATACCTAAACTCTTGAGCACCCCACAATGAAGTCAGAGCTGAAAAAAGTGTTTTCTAACCGCATCGTCGCCGCTGTACTGGTAGTGTTGCTTGCCATGACTTTTTTTAACACTTACCTAATTTTAGAGGGCACCCACGAGTCGCTGAGCACAAACGCGGTTCCATTCGACTACGTGCTCTCGGTTGACGGAGGCTACAAGCTCAAAGATATGCACACCGGTTACGTTTCGGGTGTCAGCAGCGTCTCGGATGCGCTAAACTCTGCGCTCTCAGAAGGCAAATCAGTTTACCTAAACACTGGAACCTATACGTTAACTGGCAACGTCACAGTCAAAAACAAACTCGGCGCCAAAATCGTAAGCGACGACGCAACCATCGAGGGTAACACCCACAAAATAACCATTTACGGCGACAACTACACTGTCTCGCAGGATGCGCTTATCTCAGGCTTGACATTCGTAAACTGCACATTGCGGGTGGAGAACTCTCTTGCGGTAACAATTGAAAACTGCAAATTCGCCAATTCCACCACAGCGCTAGAGTTCGCCAACACCAACACATGGAGCGAGTTTAGCAAAGTTGAGGACTGCCAGTTCTTCAACAACACGGAAGGCATCGTTTTCCGCACGCCTGTTAACGGCACCAGAATCGGCGATGACACAGGCAACGCAACGGGCTCTTATGCTAGTAGTGTCATTGACCGATGTACCTTCAACCTACAGGATTTTGCCGTGGGCATAAGTGTTGAGCGCTATGCCGAGTTCTCTGACAGCCAAATCCTTAACACAAGATTCTGGATGGGACAAAACGATGTGCGCAGCAACCAAACCGCCCTCTACGTGGATGGCTCCATGTACCAAACTATCCTGCAGGGAGTGGTTTTTGAGTCGTTTGCAAATCACCCTATTTACATGTTTGCCGTTGATATTGGGCCGCATTGTGACCCTGCACCGATTTTCGACGGCGCAGTGAGTTTTCTAGGCAACTGGACCGCTTTAGTTCACAATCCCATTGCAGCGTGGCTCTCCTCTGATGGCACGGTGTTTAGCCGCCAAAACGAGCAGGTGCCAGTAGGTGTCAATGGACAGTACGGTGATCCCGTAAGCATCCAATGCAAGCCCCTGCACATTTCCGAGTTCAAACCCAAAATCTCTGTTTCAGGCAGCTTCAGCCACAACGAAACCGTTACCGTGCGCGTACGTATCGAGTACATAGACAACAGCATAACTGAAGGCTTAACCAAAGTTTTCACGAGCAGCGGGTCGCAGTGGCTAAGCGATGACGACGTGTTGGCTCTGTTTCCCTCGCAAAGTGTAATTTGGCAAGTGCTAATTGATGCAAAAACCAATGTTGCGTCTTCAGATGCTTCGGTTTCGGTTAGCGGCTATGGTTTAGCGAAGTAGGGCAGTCAATATTTTAGTTTATTTGAAGTCTTTCGGAGCTTCAGAAACTAGAGGATTTTACTTTTTTGGCTTTAAATCGAACTGATCTACTTTTGCTATTGAGAAGCGCACCCTCTCGAAATGCTGTTAAGCATTAAGTCTCAACAAAAACGTACCGTTTATGCAACTTAAACCCATTTGACTCGTAAATGTGCTCTGCTACTGTGTTGCCTTCTACAACGTAAATCAGCGCTGCCTCCGAATAAGATAAAATCTCTTTAAGCAACGCAGAGACAACAGCCGAAGCGTAACCTTTGCCTCTATGCGTTGGGCTTGTGGCTATCCACGTTATGTGGCCTACTTTAGGCGTTTTTGCAGCATAGCCAAACGCCGCCAACTCGCCACCCACTTTTACGCCGACCCATAAGGCTTCTTTCGTCGTAATTCGACTCGCTACCGATTCAGAGGTGGTTTCGCCCCATAATTCAGGGTAGCTTTGGTGCATCAAATCAGCGACATCCGGTGCATCCTCCAATGACAACGGCTCCACGATGGCAGTAAGCTTGAGGTGCTCTTCGCCCCGTTTAACCGTCAACAGCTTGATGTGCTCCTTTAACTTAACCACTGGATACTTAGCCAACAGCAAGTCTTCACAGCATTCTGGCACCTGGACATCTGCTTTTTCCAAAATTAGGTTGCTGAGTAGAAACGCAACCGCATCCTCCCCGCCTCGAAGCTGCACAATTGAGCCCTCATAAACCAGCATGGCGCCCACGATAGCTTCAGAGTCCATGGCAAGGTAAATTTCTGTTTTATCCCGATGCAGCCGCCAGTCGTAAACGAAAAAGTAATGGTCAAAAATATCTGTCTCCGCTAGCTGCCAAAACCTGTCTTCAACCTCGGGCGTGAGCGCTTTAAGCTTAAGCGTGTTCATAGCAAAGCAGTTAGGTAGCTGCCGATTAAAGCGTTTACTGCTTTTGCGCTTGGGTGCTAGATAAGTCTTATATTTTTCTGATGCAGTGTTGCAGTAAGAGGGATGCTATGTCTTGGGTTGATGCTTTAGAGCTGCGTAGAGACGAAAAGGTTGTAGATTCATGGCAGGGCATCCGCGAAATTTTAGGCGCAACCTTTGAAGTCACCTTGGAAGGCGACAAAAAACAGCGGAAACGCATCACCACCAAAGACCGCAAAGACGGCTTACTTGTTCTAACGACTCAGCGGCTGCTTTTTCTGGAGGGTCTTGAACCGGACGCTAAAAAACTCGGCGAATCTGTTAAAGTCTCCCTAATTGACGTGGACAAAATCTGGTTCGAAAAAGCACCCCTAAAACCCATCGACGAAGTTATAGGCTACGAAACCCACGTTTTCAAACTGAAAAAAGTCGGCAAGAAAAAAGAATTCAACAAATTCAAAAAAGAACTCGAAGAATACATCCAACTACGAAATGAGCAGTTGAAGAAAGAAGCCCAGAAAGTAATAAAATTCAAAATCTAACTTGTTTAGAGGTCACGTTCAATCATATAGTGGACGATGTCTTTGATGAATTTCTTATCGTCACTATCGGGGGCGTGTGCATAAGCCGTTTCAAACAGTACCAGCGATTGATTAGCTAATTCTTTGGCTATGGCTCTTGCATAGTCAATACAGTCGTATTTGAGCATGAGGTTGTGGATCCAGCGGACTTCGTCCATATCACGTTTCTCTCGAGGTTTAGAGAGAAAAGTGGCTACTTTGGATTTCTCGATAGGGTCACATTCGTTTAACAAGCGTATGAGCATCAGGGTGCGTTTGCCTTCCCAGATGTCGCCGCCGATTTCCTTGCCATACTTCGAGTACTCCGCCACCAAATTCAGCACATCGTCTTGTATCTGGAAGGCTACTCCCATAAAGTAGGCGAACTGGTTGAAGCGGTCTAAACCCTGTGAACCACCCGAACCAATTAATGCACCAATGCGCACGGGGTGTATGCAAGTGTACCATGCGGTTTTTTTAAGTGTCATGCGGAAGTAGTCGGTGTCAGATAAGTCCACGATGTTGTCTCGCATCCAACCCAACTCGATGGCTTGGCCCTCCGCTGTTTCAGTTACCATATGGAGGACTTCGGCGAGGATGTCGTGAGTCATGAATCCGCCTATAGTATCGCGGTTCTCAAGAATAGGGTAGATGGCTATGGCGCACATGGCGTCTGCAAGGTTGACCGCTAGAGGCATACCGATGGCTGTATGCATGCAGGGTAACCCGCGGCGATAGTCGCTTCCGTCTTCGAGGTCGTCATGCACCAAAAAAGCGTTGTGGAGCAGTTCAAGGGCAGCTGCGGATTTCAGGGCGCTGTGTGTGCTGCCGCCAAAAGCTCTGCAGGTAGCGATACAAAGAGAAGGTCTGAGGCCTTTGCCGCCGCGTTTGGGGTATTCAGGCAAAAAATCATAAAGATACTTGCGTGGTTCTTTGGGACGAAAATATGGCTGCAATGTTTCCAGGGTAAGTTGCTTGTAGTATTGTAATGTGTCTTCTACAAGCTTAAACTTAGTTCCCTGCATTGCGAGCACATTTCAAGGTTTTACTCAACTTTGATTACGATTTCAGAGCGGAGTTCGCCCATGTTTGAAGCTAACACTAAACCTGAGTAGGTTCCCGGTGCGGTTTCTTCTGGAATTGCTACGGTAACTGTTGCTTGCATGGTTTGGAAGGGTGCAATCTTCATTGCTGGCGGGGTGAATTTGACGAGTCCTGAAGGTAAGCGTTCGCCTGCGTTACTTATGAGGTCTGTGCTGTAGAGTTTGAATTCTTCGGTTTCGGTGTTGCGGTTGTTTTCAAATGAAATCTGGATTTCTGCGGTTCCGCCGGCTTTAACTGGGGTTGGAGTCATGATGACTGGGTGCTGAACTGGGGTTATCTGCATTGGCTTCACGGTTACGTTACCTACGCGCATGAAGTTCATGTCGGTCATGTTTGGGGCGGATTTGAGGGTTGTGCCGACCATGTCGATGAATATGTCGACGACTTCGTGGGCGTCACGTCTGAACCTTTGGATTACGTCGTTTTGTGGTTCAGAGCGGAATTTGTCAACTTGTGGAAATTTGTTTTCGGTTTGCTGAACGATTCTGATGCCTGCCGCTATTTCAGATTCTAAGACACCTGCGGCTTGCTGGACAACTTTTGTGGTGGTTTCTGAGAAACTTTTGTATGCACCTAAAAAGTCGCCGTATGTTCTTTGTGCCATGTCTTTGGCGAATTCTTCTGTTTTTTGACCTGTCTGGTTAGTGTTAGGTTTAGATTCACTATTGACTGCCATAGTGTTCACCAATCGGTTAAACGCTTCCTATGCATGGCACAGTCTATTTATTACTTGTGGTAACGGAAAACTTAAGAAAGTGTTCAACATGCAAACATTTTCGTTTGAGCCTGCTTGCTTTTCGTTTTGTTAGGCGGGAAAAAACTTGACAGATTTCTTTTGGCTAACAGGGGCTCATCTTGCATTCTTCGCAGATTGGAATGGTGTTGTTGCCTGGGCAATGGGGGTTTTTAGGGTAACTTGGAACGCGGACTTGAATCATGACGTAGTAGTTCCGGCGGCGCCAGAAAATGATTAGGGGAATCAAAAGCAGTGGCAGAAGTAAGAGAATCCAGGGGAAAATAATGATGTTTTCGGCGGGTGTGATAACTTGAACTATTTGGTTATAGGTCGCTGTCCCCACTTCGCTTGTAACTGTTAAAACCACTGTGTAGGTTCCGGGCTTAGTGTAAACGTGGGTAGGTGTTATGCCTGAGCCTGTTGTGTCGTCGCCGAAGTCCCAGTTGTAGTCTAATATGTTGGCGGAGCTTTCACTTCGGGAGCCGTTGAAGGCGACTGTGCTGTTAACCAAAGGCTGGTGGGGAGTGTAAACGAAGAAGGCTTTGGTGTATGCAAAGAGCACGATGTTGGTTGTTAAGCCGCTGACTTTAATGGTTTGTGGGGCAGTGTTTGGGTATTGGGCGACGCTGACGGTTACGTTGTAGTCGCCTGAGGGGATATTGCTGAATGTGACTTTGCCGTCCGAGCCGGATACGCCTGAACGGAAGTCGGGGCCCGAAATCGTGACGGTTGCACCGCCGATGGGTTCTTTACTTAACTGGTTTCTAACTTCAACTACAAGTGTTGCGGTTTCTGCGCTGGTTAACGGCACGGCGAAACATGCAGCTATCATGGAGACTGCAAAAAAGGCAATCAATAATGTTGACCGTTTAACCATGCCTTACTTTTTCCTCAGGGTATTTTAGGGTAATCTCTAACTTGGTTGATTTAAGCTTTTTTGGCAAAAGTTGAGGGGGTTTAAGTCGCTTGAGGGGCTTTTTTAGTGTGCTTCACGAACAATGTGAACGCAACGAAAGCAACGAATAAAGCGATTACTGCGCCGCCGACGCCGTATTCAGGTGTGTCTGTGAGGGGCGGGAAAGTAATTACGGGGGTGGGTGAAACGGAGGTGGATGGAGTGGGAGTTGGGTTGTGTCCTTCGTCGGTGAATGTTTCAAAGATGTATGCGCCACTTGCGAAGCCGGATGTTCCTGATCCTGTGTCGGTGTTTCCGGCGGTGACGATTTGTGGGAGGCCGCTATAGACTGCTACGAGAGCTACAATGACAATGAGCAACGCTACCAGGAAGATGAAGAATCTTCTGTGGAAGTGCAGTGATGCCCTTGTGTTTTTAAGTAACGCCCTCGAAACATGCATTGTCTGCCTATATTCTCCTTCAGTTCATACACAGGCAGGCAAGCGCTATTTATAGGTTGGCGTACAACACATCTACAGATAAACGATACCAAACTATAGTTTGCTAGCTTTAAATAAAAACCACCAATATTAAAAGTTAGGGGAAAACAATGAACCCAAAACCCACAAACTACACCTGGAACGCCAAAGACTACGCAGCGAACTCACAAAACCAACAAAAATGGGCAAAAGAACTAATCCCAAAACTAAAACTACACAACAACGAAGCCCTCCTCGACATCGGCTGCGGAGACGGAAAAATAACCGCTGAACTAGCCCGCTACATCCCAAACGGCAAAGCAGTCGGCGTCGACAGTTCAGCCCAAATGATAAACCTCGCACAAACCACTTTCCCGCAAACAGAGAACCCTAACTTGTCCTTCAATATGATGGATGCCCGAAGCCTAACCTTCCAAGAGGAATTCGATGTTGCCTTCTCCAACGCCGCCCTCCACTGGATCCAAGACCAAAAAGCCGTTTTAGCAGGCGTAAAGAAGAGCCTAAAAAACGGAGGCAGGTTGCTGTTTCAGATGGCAGGCAAAGGAAACGCCAAAGCCGTCCTAGAAATATTCGAAGGCTTAATGGCGTTGACGCAGTGGCGCCAATACTTCCATAGCTTTAGTTTTCCCTACGCTTTTCTAGGCACCCAAGAATACCTGGAGCTGCTACAGTGGGCAGAGCTGCAGCCGTTGAGGGTTGAAATGTTCCCCCGCGACTTGACTTTTCCAAGCGCTGAGGGAATGGCCGCCGGTTGGGTAAGAACCACATGGTTACCTTTCACTGAACGCGTACCTGCGGAGCTACGCCAGAGTTTTATTGAAGAAATTGTAAATCGCTACATTGAGAAATATGGCGTTGACGCTGAGGGCAGGATACATTTGGATATGGTTCGCTTAGAAGTGGAAGCAAAAAAACTTAGATAAATTTCTGTGCTTGGCTGCTGCGTTTTTGGGCTGTTTGTGGCACCGAAAGCTTAAATTTGTGAGGGGCAGTCTCTTTTGAGGCTGAAGAGAGGGCCGGTAGATCAGTCTGGTATGATCGCCGCGTTCGCAACGCGGAAGCCGCGGGTTCAAATCCCGCTCGGTCCACTTTCTCAACCGCTCGCCCCCATTTTAAGTTTGCCTCAAAGCATAGATAACAACCAAACCGAAAACAATTCAAATACGATACAATTTAGGGAATGTAAAATGAAAATTAATCAGTATTTTAAAATTAAGAAGAGAACGTTTTATCTTTCCTCAATCTTAACCTTGGATCAATTACACCCAAGCGGGATTATACTTTCGATAAAGTTTCGGTATGGTTAATTGCTATCATGCTAAAATATCTAAGAAATACATCCGCCTTTTTTGATATTTTTGTAAATTCGCTGCGCCTGTTTTTTATTTAGAACAACATAATTCTGACTTTTTTAAAAGCTCAAGCCTTTGATAAACTTCTAAGGCGCCTTTGGCTTCAACGGATATGTGTGCCTGTAAGTTGTTAATGGTTAAAGGCTATTATGATTTAAAATAGTTAATATCTCAATAAGAAACTCAAGTTTTGATTGTTTCGTTTCCTTTGAGCTATTTGATATGAGACTTGTATCCTTGCAGGGCAATTAAACAATTATGTTGGTGGGTAACCGCAATAACACCCGAGCAATTGATCAACTAACGCGGAATATAGAATATTAGTTACTTTCCTGGATGTTTTCAAAGGCTCTTTTCAAAATTCCGTGAAGACCAGTCTACCGTTTAGCTTCTTCAGGTGGCAAACGGATGATAAATTTTGCTCCTTTGTCTGGTTCGCCTTCTTCAGTTATTGTCCAGCCGTAAAAATTTCCTTATCATTTTCTTAATGAAAAACAATCCAAAGCCAGTGCTACCGCCGGTGCTGAATCCCTCTGAGAACAACTTCTTCTTGTTCTCCGACAAGATTCCGACACCGTCGTCCTCATAAACCAGACGCAAACTACCCGACGCCTTCTGCTCACAGTAGACTCTCACAAGGGTGGTTTTCTCGCCATATTTTCTTGTATTATCTATAAGGTTGTAGAACATCTGTCTAAGAAAAGAATCTGCCAGTACACTCTTGCCATGGCAATCGTTAACAACCTCAAAGGTTAAGCCAGAGAAAAGAGCCAAAGCCTCATCCACAGCCTCACCCATATCGATAAGTGTTAGCTTCTCAACACCCAACTGTTCATACATTTTCGGCAAAACTGGAAAATCTTTGCTGTCTCTTTTATAGAGTGCTCAATCTTGCCAAGTCCCTCAAAAATTTCGGGCTGATTCTTAAACTTCTTCTTAAGCAAATACGCATAACCATTAACAGTAGACAATTTGTTGCTAACATCATGTTGTAGTTAACGCACCAACGACACGCAATTTCCCATTTAGCTCTCTAAGATGTTTCTTTTGCTCTTCGATCGTGTTTATCTTCCAACTATTGTTTAGAGCCATAGCTGCATATTCACCAAATCCGCTTGCAACAAGAGCATCTCTATCTGTGAAACCAGATGGCTTATTCGCAAGACCCATAAGCCCCACAGCTTTTCCTTCAACCAACAAAGGAACGAACATAACATTGGCAAAGATCACATGCCCCTTAGGCATGAGTTGCATCCAGTCACTTCTCGAAAAATCATTCTCATAAACCACTTCGCAGGTTCGATAAGCAGTTTCACGTAACCCACGTATTGGCATCGGCAAACTTGGATCAACAGTACAGCTAAGACCTCCGGCATCTAAAAATAGAACCTTATTCTCAGTTCCATCATCTGAAAGAAGAGCCACATATCCAGATTTTGCTCCCACTATTTTTTTGCAGTTATCAAAGATTTCTCAAGCCGCTACAGCAAAGTCACTATTTTGAATAATTGATTTAGTACCAGCTAAAAATGCAGATACCTCTTTTTCACGAGTTCTAGTTTCTTTTAAAGCTTTCTTCAGTTTTTCTTCATATTTTTTGCTTTCGAAAATATCTCTAATTACGGAAAGAATTGCGTAAGGCTGACTATTGGATCTCGAATTAACCAGGACTTAGAAAGATGATAAACCCAAGATCCATCACGATGTTTAACTCGGTACTCAGAAGTAGAATAACCCGTTTTAAAAAGTTCAGCCGCTTTCCTTCTTATTAATTCTAAATCGTTGGGGCGAATTTTGGCCATATTCTCTGCTTCAAAACTTTCCTTTTCCCCAAAACCCAAATTCTTAAGATAAGATTGATTCTTAAAATATTTTGACCTTTTAAATCTTGAGAACGATACCGTCATCTGCGTTCTCAACTAACGCTTATATTTAGCCTCCGACGCAGCAAGCGAAGCCTCAGCTTTTTTACGCTCAGAAATATCTCTTATAACAGCAAGAACAAGTTTTTTGCCCTCTAAATCAATAATGCTACAGTGGACTTCTACCGGCAAAAAAGTTTTACTTTTGCAAACATGAACAGATTCAAAAACTGCCTCACCACGCTCAAGTAACTCTTTAATTCTAGGGTCAATTAAAGCGCTATATTCAGGTGAATCTAGTTCATGAATATTCATTTTAGCCATTTCGTCTTTGGTATATCCACGCAACCTGGAGGTTGCCTCATTGAAGTCCAAAATATTTCCATCTAAATCATGAACAAAAATTGAGTCTGTAGCTAAATCAAAAATGCGTGCCGACATCTTAACTTGTTTTTCAATTCTTTTCCGTTGCGAGATGTCCTGGAACATACCGAAAAATCGAATCGGTTTACCCTTCGCATCCCGTTCAACCTCGCCAGTAGCATTAGCCCAAACTTCTACGCCATCTGTGCGGATAATACGCATATCAATATTGAACGGCTTCCCATCAAGTAGGGTATTATTCATTGATTGCTTAACAAACTCTAAATCATCGGGATGAACCTTATCTAAAAACACCGGTACCGAGGGAGCAATATCCGAAGGAAAACCAAAAACCTTGCAAGTCTCAACATCCCATATTTAAGCTTGCCAGTTACAACGTTAAGATCCCAAGTACCAATATGGGAACCTTCTGCGCCTGCCACAAACGCTTCTGACTTTCTTGCAGCGCGTGCTCAACAAGTTTGCTCTTGGTAACATCCTGAACCATGGACAAAACGCCAATTACCGACTGATCCTCACGCCTAAGGGGTGTATTAGTCCAAGAGCAAATATATATTTCTACCATCTTTTGTGAAATTCTCATTAATACTATGCGCAGTCTCATCGCCTTCCAACAACGTCGCCAAATTTCATCTGTAATTGATTTAGCATCCTTAGGAACAATAGTTTCAGCAACGTTCTTACCTAAAACCTCTTGAGCCGAAAACCCAAAAATGGCTTCAGCAGCAGGATTCCACGAAATAGCCCTAAAATCTTTATCCCAAATAATACAGCCAATAGGCATCCTATTGACCTGCAACTCCAAGAGGTCCTTAGTTTGCCTAAGTGAATCTTCAATCTTTTTTTGTTCAGTGATGTCTCGAACCGTGGCTTGTAGAACATCTCTATTTTTATAAGGCATCCTGGTCAAAAGCACATCCGCAGGAAAAGTTGTACCGCCTACACGTTTGTGAACCCAGAGAAAATGATCAGTCCCAGTCTCGAATGCTTTTTGTATATGGCTCATAGCCGCATCCATTGAAGGTTTTCCATCAGTTTGGGTCGGAGGCGACAAATCTGCTGGATGCAACTTGGAAAATTCCTCCACGGATTTGCAGCCAAAAAGCTCCAAAGTGGCTTTATTGCAGTCGAAAAAACTGTTTTTGTCAAGCAACATTAATGCATCTACAGACGACTCAAATGTAACCGCATACTTTCCTGACTCAACTTTAGCGCTTCCTCAGCTTTTTTGCGCTCTGTTATGTCTATTATTGATCCTTCTAGAATCAGTTGTTTAGGGTAAAGCTTAAGTGAAGTAAGGCAATTGATGACTTCGTTCTTTTTGTTTAGTAGTCGGCATTCAAAAACTTTCACTTGCCCGTTTGCTTTAAGTAACCGAACGATCTCTTTCCGTTCAAGCGGATCAGCCCAAAAACTAACAGAAGACTTGCCCTTAATTTCGTCACGAGTTAAGCCTAAAATACTTAGAAATTTATCGTTGAATTCTATGATTTCAGACCCATCGAGCTTTGTTCGATACTACCAACTTCACAGTTATTAAAAATGCCCTGGTACTTTTGCTTCTGTTCAAGAAGTTCTTGTTGGATTATCCAATGTTCTACGGATAACCTTATGCCATAAGCGAGCTCACCGTAGACTGTTTCTGGGTCGCCTTGTTTGTTGTAGTAACCGACCGCACCCAAGTTGAGTGCTTTGATGGCGATTTCTTCTCTGCCTTTCCCGGTGAACAGAATAAACGGCGTGCTGATTTTCTTTTCTTTGAGTTCGCTAAGAAAGTCTAAGCCATTCTTTATGGGCATCTCGTAGTCAGATATTATGATGTCGTATTTGTTGCCTTTTGATAGCTTTTGGAAAGCTTCATCAACTGATTGAGCGAATTCAATGTCGAAGTTACTGTCCATATATGCAAGTACTTGTTTGGAAACTTTTAAGATTGATTGGTCGTCGTCTACATGTAAAATGTGGATAGTGCCACTAACTGGATCAGCCATAACTTGCCCCGGAGTTGATGCTGTAGACATGATCAACGCTTCTGCAGCTTAGCGGTAAAATTGGAATATTAGCTTTTGGCATTATTTCCTAAATACACACATTTCTTTAATCTACCTAATTAGTCAATAAAAACGAATTTAGATATAAGTGGAATTTTTTTCTACAAATTGTTTGGTTAAATGCAAGAAAATCGGAAAGTCCCATTGTTTTGGAACAATAGTAAGTAAGCCCCCGAAACACGATTAGCGTTAGCTTCACATACTTTTCTTGTTTTTTAATTTTTCCAAAGGGTAGTTTATGGAATCATTTATAAATTTTTCTTCAGCTGGAGTTCGCTTTGTGCACTCTTGCCCTTCTTCAGACATATGATAAGCATTAGTGTTAAAAAAAAATAAATAGGTATGTACCAAAGAATGTACCAATTGGTCTACTTTTGAAGTAAATCCAAAGCCTTATCAGTTGCCTGCAACAACTTACGATTACCAAACTGAATCTCATACAAATACTGTTTAGATTTTAATTCCTTCAGTCGCCTTCCGAAAGTTGACCTTCCAATTCTAAAATGATTCTGTATAGTAGTGTGGTTAGGTTTGAGTCCAACTTTGTTTTGATCATGAACGTACTTAATTATTTCAAGCAACTCACCAGAGATTGGTGGAAAAGCAACCTGTGAGGGCTTTGTTTCTCTCTCTAAAAGTTTTAATTGTTGTGGAGAAAAGATGGATGCGTCAAATGGCAGCAATACAATGTTGCCGCTGGACACGGCGTACTCTTTGAACCATTGAACGTAATAGACACTATCTCTTGAGCGGCCATTTTGGAGACCAAATAATCTGTACCGTCAAATAGGAATATTGTGTTTTTCACTTTTGCTTCAAAGATTTTTTTGATTGTTTCTGCATCTGGTTTTAAGTGATCTCTTCCATGCTCAGCCAACCAATAAAACTCAACCGTTGGATCAATTTGCTTTATAAAGTCAGCCTGAGAAGTTCGGGATATGACAACAGCATCAAAACCTATCTTTTTAAAGATCTTTTAGGGCTTCCAAAGACACTATTGGCAGCATCTCTGATGTATGATACAGGTTACCGTCTTCCAGCTTAAACCTCAACGTCATCCTGACTAAAGTCAACTCCCTATTCCTTTGTTCAGTTATATCCGTCACAAAACCGATAACCCCAATTATGTTACCTCCTGAACCGCGGTAAGGCAACTTATCGGTCTTAACCCATAGAAACTGATCTTTAACCTTCATTTGCTCTATAATTCCAAGTTTTGGTTTCCCCGAAGCTATGACGCTGCTTATCATCTTTCCAATAATCTTCTGCCTGCCACTTTGAAAATAACTCAAAAACTGAATGCCCCTCTATTTGCCTTTTACTTAATTGTATCGCATCGGCGAAGGCTTGGTTCACTCGAATGAAACAGTTTTCTTTATCTTTATAGAAAATCCAAGTTGGAGACGAATCAAAAATCGTCCGAAGCTCCTCCTCTATCATACGACGGCTATTAAAAGTAACTTCAGCCTTATCCAAGGCTTGGCTATTTAATAAAGCGATAGAGGTAATTTCGACAAAGTATGAAGCCAATATAGCGTCATTTTCAACAAATCCACCGTTCTTGTTTGCTAGACCTATAACCCCCACGGCTTTTCCCTCACTAATTATAGGAGCAAAAAGCACATTTTAAGAGCAACATGTCCTTTCGGCAAAAAATTTATCCATTTACTATTAACAAAATCGTTCTCATACAGAGCTTTCCCCTGTGCATAGACTTCGCCTCTTAATCCCCGAATAGGCATCGGCAGGGATTTATCAACGGTGCAAGAGTAGTCACCTGAATCTATAAAGAGAACTTCATTGAATTTGTTAGTTGAATCGATTAGAGCCAAATACCCAGATGTCACTTCAGTTAATCGTTTGCAGATATCGAAGATTTGTCGTGCACACTTTGTGAATTCATGATTTTCCAGTATTGTTCTCGGAGCTTGTTCCATTGCTGAAATTTGCAATGCTTTATTTTGTAAGAATTTTTGAGCCCTGGCTGCTTTCACTGTTTTTTCTATTCCATGGAAAACCGGTTCCCCATATACTGTTTCGGGGTTCGCATGTTTATCGATGTATGCGTTGACGCCGAGGTTTAGTGCTTTGACGGCAACTTCTTTTGTGCCTTTGCCAGTGAATAGAATAAACGGAATATCATTACCCTGTTCACGTAACAGTTCTAAAAATTCAAGACCATTTTTTCTGGGCATCCCATAATCCGAAACAACCACATCATAAGTGCCGCCGACTATTTTACTAAATCCCTAGTAGACACAGGAAGCTTTGTCGATAATTATATTTGCAGTTAAATACTGAGATAGTGTATTAAGAAATCTCAAGAATGGATGGATCATCATCAACGTGCAAAACCCGAATAGCACCCGACCCTTGCGAAACCTTCAAACTAGCCATTGACATAGCCATACACCAAGGTCAGCTATATCTTGTGAAATGTTTATAAAATTATTTACTCAATAGCAACTGCATCCAAAATTTTATTCGCTTATTTAGAAAAAAACTAGAAAATAAGAAAACGTCAACCAAGCCCTTAGAAACTCGCGGACAAGCATTTTTTTCACGAGATTTTTAGAGCAGAACTTGAAGGCTAAAAATATCAGGATGGAAAAACAATATTATGGGCGCAATAGGAGCCTTCGACTTTTCGCTATTTTAATCTTCAACTTAAAGTCGATTTATTTTATGTTAGTTCTCAAAACGCCTTCTAACCCTTGCTTATTACTGGGTGATCGAAAAGGGGATTAAAATAGTAAACCCAGTTTTTTCAAATGCTTCCTTAAAGACATGAATCATACTCCGGAAATAACGTTTTAGTTCCAAATTGGCGACAATATCGAAATCACCGAACCAATCAAGCCTGTAAAAAAATCGCTTTAGTAAAATTTTGTGAAGAAAAATTGAATTAGGTAGGTGATCTTAAAGTATTCACGAGATAATTGCTCTAAAATTCTGTGGCGAGCCAGAAATTATTGCAAAATAACCTGAAATTTTGTTTGGGCCCTGTTTTTACCTTGTTCCATACTAAAACAATTCAAAACCAGCATGATCCACTCCCATTTGATTTCAAACTAAGGCAAAACTAACATGCAAACACATAGATAGGCGTAAGAGTCAACTTTTAGCGCATAGAAAAGATAAAATTTTCTAAAGATAATCAATATTTTTTTATGAGATGATGAGTAGGAAATAAAAATAAGAAGACTATACAATAAGGATTTAGCTCTATTTGAGCACATGGATTTTGAGATAACGAGCCCGATTAAAAATACTAATAAAAAAACAACCTCAAAAGTGATTATATCGTGTCGGTTTTGAGTTTTCTAATTTAGAGAGTATGAATTCACAATTCATAACAAGTATATAATATTTTTAATTATCAATGACTTCGGTCCTAATGGTAAAAGTACTCATAGTTGACGATTCGGTCTACATGCGAGATTTACTTAAAAAGATACTCGCAACCTCCGGTCACCAAGTAGTGGGTGAAGCTTCTCAAGGAGACGAGGCTTTTAACTTATACAAAGCACTAAAGACCGAGAAGTAGTCTTGTTGGACATAGTACTTGAACAAGGATTAAAAATAAATACAGTTTTAACGCGCTCAAAGAAATCATAACTTTTGATAATAAAGCAAACGTTATAGTTTGTACTGGTCTGGATGAACAATCCCTCATTTCAGACGCTATGAAGATAGGAGCAAAATCAGTCATTATCAAACCAGTTGACCCTGAAAAGCTTCTACAAACAATAATCATGTGCACAGATTTACGAATAATTGCCGAAATGGCAACGATGGGCACCGCGAAAGGGTTGCTACAGTTCTTTCAAAACTATCTAAACAACCAATTCAAATTGAGATGCCTAAACTAATAAGTTGCCCATCTCAGTTGATAGCGGTTCTTGATGGAATCTTTAGTCGACCTACAATTCTAATAAAGATGGATGTAAGAAAGGATAATTGCGAAGCTTTACTTTATTTTTGAGCTAGTTGAATTTTTACGAAGATTGCTAATATAAGTCCTCAGGGCAAACTGATGAATCAATGAGCCAAGACCTACAATTATCAGCTATTAAAGAAATGGGTTCAAATATAATATGCGCGTTTTTTGCTTCAATTGCCGACTTTTCTGAGCATAAAATTGTGCCATCTTCACCTGAAGTTATGTCAGATTCGTTCGAAACGGTAATCAATTCATTGTTAGTGAACAAAATGAAGTCAAATTTTGCTCTATTGTTCAATATGCAAGTAAAGAAAAAAAATAGCACCGCAAAAGGTTTTTTTGTTTTGATCGCAAGTCAAGATTT
This sequence comes from uncultured archaeon, assembly GCA_963716035.1. GTDB lineage: Archaea > Thermoproteota > Bathyarchaeia > Bathyarchaeales > Bathycorpusculaceae > Bathycorpusculum. The sequence goes on from OY970286.1 coordinate 1,980,938, forward strand.
TCAGAACGATTAATTGATTCTGTGAAGATGTTCTCTGGAAAAGAAGAAATTGCTTTGCCCTTTTAAAATTATCATAAAACGTTTGAAGAAATATTTCAAAATTTTTAAAAATAAAATAAGGGATGAAAAATGTTTTTTACAATCGTTTGAACTTCAATGAGTACATATTATTTTTGATTTTTGATGAAATTTCAAGGTTCTTGATTTTTTGTATGTCAGTTTCGCCATTAATGTTAGTGATGTATACACAGGCAGGTTCTTCCCCATAAACGCAATGAATATCAAAAATCATGCCGACAACGTAAAGGTTTTGCTTTTCAATTTTCTCCTTAATGTTGTAATCCGATAAAATTTTATTTATTTGATAATCCACATTGACTTGCGCATATAATGCCATTTTTTTATTTTCATCGGTTATTGAGGTCATACACGCTCTTTATTCGCCATTCTTATGCAATTGACAAGACCAATGACTTCTTTTTGGATTGCATCGTCTTCAGAATGATAATCTGATATTGACGCCTTTATGGCTCCGCAACCAGTATGCCCAGAACTATCATCATCGGCGTTTTGAGATGCATGATTGGGTATTTAATTGATCCTTCTGAATTTCGAAATTGATTGCCTATATTTTTAATAACAAATATTTCATTTAAGCCATCAATATCAAATAGATTTTGAGGTACTCGCGAATCGCAGCAAGTCAACAAGGTAATGTTTGGGGCCTGTTTATTTTTTAAGTTCGTGTATTCACCTGAATGTTTCTTTGAGTAATTCAGGTTACCTTCGATTAAACTTTTAAGTATTGTATTTGGATCAGAAGTTAATTTGCTGGTCGAAATGGTTGACGAAATTTCGATTTGAAATGATTCTGATGATTGGAGCATAGCCGAGGTTTTTTGAGTTTTTTTTAGAGCCATTTTTTAGTCCTCTTTTAATATGTTTTTCGTCTACAAAAAAAGATGGTTAAGTTGTTTTTACCTCGAAGCCCTTTTGTGGCTCGGAAGTATCTCCAGATTCATCTCTTTTGACAATTTTTGGAAGAATTATAGGAGCATAATTAGATTTTTTTCATATTTAGCTATTCCAAGCATTGCTTCAGAGCGATTTGTAATTAAACTTTCATGTTTTGCCTCAATGTCTTTTTTCGAAACGGTAAGTACGTCCATAACTGCATCGACCATTACACCAATCGGGTACTTGTCTTGTACAATGACCATTATGCCCATTTCGTCATTTCCTTTTCTTTCTTCAAGGCCAAAACGTTTGCGCAAATCAACCACAGGAACCACTTCGCCTCTAAGGTTTGTTACGCCTTTGATGTATGCAGGAGCATAGGGTACAGGAGTTACACCTTCAAAATTTTTAACCTCTCTAACTTGATGGACATCCACTCCGTAGGAGACACCTTCTAGTGAGAAGGTTAGCATTTGTATTTCGTCTCTTTGACTATTTTCATTTATTGCGTTATTTGCCATTTTAATCATATCCCTTGAAAACTAAAAAAAGAGAGTTAGATATTTGCTCTCTTTAACTGCTCCATTAATTGGTCTAGTTTCTCTTTGCGCCTGGTGACTCGTGAGCGCAAGTGTTCTTCGACGTCTTGGGAAATTTTAGCGGCTTCAATAGTCTTTAAAGCGGTATTATTAGCATCTTTTGCAACACCATCTGCTTGAGTACCCACGGATTTTGCGGTTTTTTCAACACTTTCAGCGTCTAAAAGAACTGTAACAGCTACTTTGGCTACGTTTTCAGCTTCAATAATTACTTGCTCAGCGGTATCCTTTACACCATTTGAATCTTTTACGACTTCGAGGGCGACTTTTGAAACTCCTGTTGAATCATCGACCACTTTATCAGATATAATCGCAACTTCTGTTGCCGCTTTGGAAGACTCCGCGGGCAATGTCTAAAATTTGTTCTGTGGCGGCAGTCTGCTCTTGAACAGCTGATGATGCTTCTTCTGCGGCCGAGAATTTCTTCGGCGATGGTTGAGACCTCGCCAATTGCATTAACAACCGTGTGAAGTGCTTCTAGACCTCGCTCCACACCAGTCGTCAATTTATTTACACGTGTACTCATATCATCCATTATTGTGCTTATTCCAGCTGCTTCTTTGATTGCTCCTTGGACAATTGAAGCGCCTTCTATAGCTCCTGCTTGGGATTGTTGTGTGATTACGCTTGTTTGACTTCCCGAGTCTTTAATTCCTTTGACTAAGTTAATTGCTGAATTTGCAGCGGTTTTAGACTGTCCAGCTAAACCTTTAACGGCGTCGGCAACAACTGCGAATCCACGTCCCGCTTCTCCGGCACGCGCTGCTTCTATAGCGGCGTTTAGAGGCTAACATGTTAGTTTGTCCAGCTATGTCCGAAACTGCAGTAGCCATTTGTCCTACTTGATCAATTGAAGACACCATTGAAGTAACAGCCGAAGAAACTTTATCAATATTCATTCTGATGTTATCGATTGCTTGAATGCCCTTTTGACCTTTTTCATTAACTTCTTTGCTTCTATAGCATCACCTGTTACTGTTGCTGTCTCCTTAGCGATTACTCCTGCCTCATCCATTACTTTCTTAAGCTCTTCAGCTTTAGCTGCTGCCTGTTGTGCAAGTTCTCCTAGTTTTTGAGAGCCATTAGAAACTTGTTCTGACGCTGACCCAACCTGTGTCATGCCTGTAGTCATCTGAGTACCTAATTCTTCTGCACTTTTTCCTTGTTCAGCAACCTTGTTTGAGGCCTTTACCACTCCAGCGGCACTTGAAGCGACCTGTTTCGCTACCTCAACAACCTGATTAGCACTTCCCGCAACCTTGCCGGCCGTTTCAGCGGCACCTCTGGCTAAATTTGAGACTTTTTTCGCTGCTGTTTCAGTGCCACTTGCCATAGATGCCACCCTAGCAGCCGCATTATTTGCCTCATTTGCAAGAGTTGAAACTTGTTTTGCTGCATTTTCTGCTGTTTTAGCAAGTTCAGAAGCTTCTAAGACGGCCGTAACAGCTTTAGCGACTTTAGCGGAATCTTCTTTTGCTCCTTCAATGCCAACTTTGCAATAATCAATGAAATCTTCTGTAACTTTTTTAAGCTGCGTTCTCAAGAATTCATTCTCTTTTTGGAGACTGTTTAGTTCATTCGAACTCGAACTTATTTCTTTTTTGTGAGAGGTCACTTGTTCCATTTTAATCACGTTATCTCTTGTATTCTCTTGCTCAACTCATCAAATGTTTTCATTATAAAATCTTATGAAAATGAAATGCTTATTTTGAACAATATTTCAAAATCGTATTTTTAAATGAGTATTTGTAATAAGTTTAAAATGATTAATACTTTAAATCTAAATCAAAAATTCATAATGATGGTTTGTTTAAGAGGGCCCAACCACCATCCAACAAGAAGAAAAGCAATTAATAGAATAGGAAAATATCATTTAAACATCAAAGCTGGATTTGGAAAATATTCTTTGAAAAGAGAAAATACAAAGGCACTAATTGCGTTCGGTCCACTTTTACCTCCGCTCACACTCTGGCAAGTTCTCTTTCTTCACCCTAAAGTCACTTCCCGCCGCCGTAGGGAAATTGGAGAAATAGTGGACTTACCGTGATGTTTTTAGCAAGAAATGTTGGAAAGAAATAACATAAAGAAGAGTTTTTCAAGTTTTGTAGAGGGATTCTTTTGCTTCTTCGGTTAAGTCTTTTTCTTCTCTAACAAATTCGTCAAGAGATTCTAAGAGAACCTCAGCTTGCTCAGCAGAAAAACCATATTCCAATAATGATTTCTTGAAGTATTTTCGTCTCGCCTGTTGAATCCTCTTTTCTGTACTTAAGTTCTCATTATTAAGAGGCTTCCCAAAAGACATAAGGACACCAATAGTAAGTAATGGCGTTTGCGTTCTTAATAGTTTCGAATAAGCGTAGAGGCTTTAACCGAAAAACGCTTAAAATAGGTTCAAATCCAACTTGGTCCATAATGAGATGAACAGGCTAGGTTTTATTCCGGTACAGTCGTTCATAGCTTCTTCTTACTTTTAAAATGAAGGCATTAGTAGACGAAGAGACTTAAATCCACTTAACAACTAGATATATGCAGATGACGAAATTTTGAACAAAATCTACCTGTTATTAGTAATAGATGACAATAGGGATATTGACCTGGAAGAATCTCTCCAAAACAGGGCACATACATCAACTCAAGGGCAACGTAGAAGATTGGATACTCAATGAGGAAATAGGAATTGACACTATTAGCGGTTTCAAATTGAGTGAGGAAGAAGCGAAAAGTTGGGCTTTAGAAAGATGTAAACTTGGAGAGGAATTGCCAGACAAAGAAGTTTCTGAAAAAATCGTTCCCTTTGAAAAATTAATTTACGTCGACCATCAAACTCTTTTGGTTGAACCTGATAAGTGGGGAAAACACGTCAAATTCAGCGGGTACAGAAGAGAAGGCTTAGAACTACCTGTTTTTGGTTATTTGGAGCTCTTAGAAAGACCAGGAAAATAACCGCAAGAAGAGTGCATTCGAAGAGCGTAAGAACCCATGCACGTTTAGCGCTAAGACCGCTCCCATCTATTTTTACTGGAAAATATTGTTCGAAAGTATTTGCTTTCTCCGAACATTTTTTAGGATAAACTTATTTCGTTTGGTTCTTCCCAGTGCTGCCCTGCAAAGTATCGACTTACTCGGTCACCTCTCGGGGTAGTTCTGTAAATAACTTGGTCCTGCACTGTTTCCTTTTGCACTAAATCGTTTTTCTCCAAAAAAGCTACGGCTTTTGCCAATATTGTTTTTTCCACGTTGGTTTCTTCTTGGATGGTGCGTATGCTGCAGGATTGTAATTTCTCCAAGGAACGCAGTTGCTCATCGCCTTCGCCATCGACGTCGAGAACGCCGCAATGGAAGGAGCAATAATTCTTGGAAAAAGAGCCCAAAAAGCCGGGGCAGCCAAAGAAGAGCTTCTTGAAGCCATGCGGATCGCTTACCAAATTGGAGGAACAAAAGCATTTTTCACTGCTGCACAGGTAGCAAAAACCCTCTTCTAAGAAGCCAAGCCTAACGAGGTTTTAGCCCAGGTTTGCTTCTTAAACAAGATCAACTTCTCGTTCCTGCTGTTGGGGCAGGGAGCCGAAGTAACGTGACACTTTGTCTCCTCGGGGCGTGGTGCTGTAGTGGGTTTGGTTTTGCACCGTTTCTTTTTTTATTAAGTCCTGTTTTTCCAGAAAGGCAATTGCTTTAGCCAGGATTGTTTTTTCCATGTTGGTTTCCTGTTGGATGGCATGTAAGCTGCAGGCTTGCAGTTTTTCCATGGAGTGCAGGATTTCGACGTAGATTTCTAGGTGGGATGGGTTTTGGGGGGAGTTCACGTTGAGTCGCCTTTGATACAAGTGGTTGGCTTAAAAATGTTATATTTTTGTGTGCGTCGGATTGCGCAGACACAATTCATGGGCTGTTTCAGCTGGCGTCACATGCAGAAACCCGCTATTCCATGCACATGTGGCACGAAACCGCCTCAGCCAAACCACACCGCACAAGATTCAACATGGCACCTATGTTGCAATGTGCAAGAAACCGTCTCAGCCCACCCCGTCCACAAATGCAGCAAAAACAGAACCCAAAAAGCAACCGCCATTTGTCGCCATCTTGTGGGTCGCAAAACCACCACACCCACCAAAGACAAAACACAGGCACAATTTCAATCGATTAAAACCTAAAAAAACACGTAACCTATGGAGCCGAATTCAAAACCTCATAGGCTTTACCTGCCCACTGAGGGTCATGCCAGATAGCTCTACCAACCGCCACCAAATCCACTTTCCCCCGACGCACCAATCCATCCGCATACAAAGCATCCGTTATACCGCCGACACCCACCACAGGAACCCCCACCGAAGCCTTAACCGTCATCGCTTGAGGAACAAAATAACCAACCACCTTACCGTCTAACTGTTTAGGGTTACTGCCACACATACCCCCCGAAACGTCAAGCACGTCGATGCCTGCCGCTTCAAGACGCTTAGCAAACTCTACACCTGCTTCAATTTGGTTACCTCTGGGCGACAAATCATAAGAACCCAACCGGTAAAGCAACAAAACATCGCCGCCAAGACGCTTCCGCACCTTATCCACAACCATCAAAGGAAAACGCATCCGATTCTCCAACGAACCCCCAAACTCGTCCTCCCGCTTGTTAAGCAACGGCGTAAAAAACTGATTTAACAGATAACCGTGGGCGCCATGAAGCTCCACCCCATCAAACCCCGCCTTCACCGCCCGCTCAGCCGCCAACGCAAAATCCTCCGTTAGCTCAACCAACTCAGTTTTTTCGAGCATGCGGCTTTTATCGCGTTCCGAGGGACCAACCGGTTTTTCCCCGAGGACTTTTTGGGTTGTGATTGCACCTGCATGGCTGATTTGAACGACCGCTGGCGCTCCAACCGAATGCAAACCCGACGCCAACTTTTCAAAACCCGAAAGGAGGGCGTCACTGTAAATGCCAAGTTGTCTGGGACCAATTTTTCCTAACGCAGAAACATACGCATGCTCCACAATGGGCAACCCCACTTGCGTACAGCGGCGGACGTAAAAGTTGACGAGTCTGTCAGTGACTTCACTTTGGAAGCTGGCTCTGCCCGTCTGCATCGGCGGATATACTATGCGATTGCGAAGAGTTAAGCCGCGAACGGTTAAAGGAGTTAATAGTCCAGCCACTTGAGGCACCAATGGGAAATGGCTCTGCATTGAAATATTTGAACATACGCCCGCCTAAACAGTCTAAGATGGCTTTCTGCTTAGCTTGTACAGCATAAAACCTGAAACTTCAATCCACAGCCACGGAACCGCAATAAACAGCCTCTCCATTGCACCCGCAAACTCGGAGTACTGCAACGCCGAAAAAGTAAACAACGCCGCCAACGAAGCGACGCCACTTATGAGGCTATAGTGCTTGTAAATTCTCCAAGCGGGTAAGGTGTTGCCTCTGAGAGTTTGCCAAGTCATTATTTGCGCCACAATAATAGTTAGGAAAGATATGACGCTGGCTAGTTGATGAAGCGAGTTTTCCGCCGCAGAAGTATAGGGTCCAATGGGGAATATCAGGGTTAAACCGGCAAAAATTATGCCTAACCCAAAAACCACCAACAAACCCTTAACCGTTTGCTGTGCTCTGCTACGGGTTTTAGGCAAAGCCTCCGATAAACCGAATGCGAATATTATGGCTAATGTGCCAAAGATTAGGAAGCTTGTGTTTTGGATTATGCTGAAGGGCCCTATGCCTAAGTCGCTTATGTAGTCACGTGTCTGGCTAAAACTGTGTCTTAGTAGGCTTTCGGCTGCAGCTAAGACTATGAAGCTTATAGGTGCAATAATTGCTGAGTACGCTGATAAACGTTGCATGGTTTTGGATTGCATTTTCTCGCCTGCTGTAGTTAACATTAACAGCCCCGCTTAAGGTTTGTACCGCTTTAGCTAGGCACCCAGAAAACCGTATATCCAAAGACGCAACATCAACCTTATGCGTAGATTAATCATAGAAGGCTCAATAGAAGAATTCAAAAACCTATCCAAAAACCAAAACGGCATCCAAATCCAAAAAGTCAAAACCTTTGAAATCCTCCACATACTGCGCTTCGACAAAGAAGTGTCCGCGGCCATCTGCAAAATAACCCCAAAAAACCCGCAAACCACCCTCACAGAAATCTACCAAAGCAGCCAAATCGAAGCCATACCCCTCGAAACCCAAGAAGACGGCTCCATCGTCTGCTTCGTAAAAACCAAACCCCAACGTATCTCACAAGACCTCATCGGCACAGGCGTCTACTTTTCTGGATTGGGCGAAATCCGAGACGGCAAAGTCAAAATCGGCTTAATCGGCGAAACCAAACAACTGAAAACATTCATCAACTTTGTCGAAGCCGCGGGCGTTAACCTCAAAGTACTGCTGCTTACAGAAACCCAGTTCGCTTCGTCTTCGCCTCTCGCTGCATTAACTGAGAAACAGCGAAACGTAATTGAGACGGCTTTTGAGGCTGGATACTACAATTTACCACGCAAAACAGATTCAGCGGCTCTTTCCAAAAAACTGGGTATGCGCAGCTCAACTCTTATTGAGCACCGCAGAAAAGCCGAGTATAAGCTTCTGGCGGCGTTACTCAACAAGTAAACTATTGAGGGTTGCTGCTATCCGAGTATGCTGCTTGTTGATAGAGTGTTTCTTCTTGGATTGCTTTCTCCATTAAGCTACGTATAGCCGCATTCATGTTGCCTATGAAGTAAGGCTTGACGATTTTTAGTGCGAACTCATGCAGTATGTCGGCTGAAAAGTTGTGGAATGTTAACGATACGGGGAGATCTTCCGGTTCAGCTTTCTGTGTCTGCGTCATCTTGATTCACGGTTGCAGCTACAACGGTTTAGCTTTTAAGGCGACTGCGCAATCGACACGGTGGAAACGGGGAGGGGTCGCTTAAAGTGAAGGGCAACTTGGCATCAACGATTTAACCCATAATGCCAATGTTTCTTTGGCAGTTTTTATGCATGCCCAGTTCTATCTCGGATGCTCAGGTTTCTACTACAACCACTGGAACGGCAAATTCTACCCCAAAACACTTCCAAAAACCCAGTGGCTCAACTACTACACCCATTTCTTCAACACCGTCGAGCTAAACAACACCTTCTACCGCTACCCAACCGAGAAGCATCTGCAGGGCTGGTACCAAAAAACCCCCGAAAACTTCAAGTTCACGCTCAAAGCAAACCGCGTTATCACGCACCTGCACAAATTCAACCATACCGAGCAGTATATCCAAAACTTCTACAAACTCGCCCACGTTTTAGAAGAGAAGTTGTTGTGTGTGCTTTTTCAGTTACCGCCTTCTGTACACAAAGACATGACTCTGCTTGAAGCCGCAGCGGCTCAGATGGATGATTCTGTTTTAAACGTTTTAGAGTTTCGCCACGAATCATGGTGGGACAGCGAAGTTTTCGATTTCTTGAAGCGGCATGGAATGTTTTTTTGCAGTGTTTCAGCTTCACAGCTGCCAGATACTCTTGTTAACTCGGGTGATGCATTGTATGTGCGGTTTCACGGCAAAGACGGTTGGTACATGCAGAATTACCCAAAGGACGAGTTGGCGGTGTGGGCAAAGAAAATTCTAGCCCAAACCCCAAAGACAGTGATGTGCTACTTTAACAATGACTATAACGCGAACGCCCCAAAAAACTGTTTGACACTAAAGAGTCTGCTAACGCCTGAAAAAGCTTCTGCAACGGTTAAAACCTCCCAGACAGCCGCCCTTGCTAAATGAGCCAAAAGCCTCATATCCCAAACCCACCCACAACCTGACTATGGCACAACGCAACTGGCGCTACCTACTCTTTCTACTAACTGCACATCACCCAAAACACAAACTTGACCACACCCTACACCTCGCCGGAAACGTTTACGTCTGCTCAAGATGCACAGGAGTAGCGTTTGGTATCGCAGCGGTTTTAGCATCCGCATTTATCGGGTTCGGCGTTGCCGCCCCATACGTCTTTGTCTTAATTGGCGTCCTCCCGGTTTTTGCCGCGGTAGACTGGTTTACTCAGAGCGCCCGAAAGCGTCAAAGCAGCACGCCTCTGCGGTTGGGCACTGGTTTTCTTTTGGGCATCTCGGAGGGGCTGGTGGTTTTGTTTGTGGTGCGGCTGGATTGGGTTGGGCTATTGGCGTCAGCAGCGTTGGCAGGGGTTTATGCGGCTTCAATTTATTTGGTTGCCTCCAAAACTGGGTGCTTGCACTCTTACCTTGCGGAACTAAACGGGTACCCCTTAGAGCAGCAAGCGCTAAAAGCTTAAATCCGAAGCCCTCGCAATAAACCCGTTGAGGGATTATCGAGATGAGCGCATACCAAGAACGAGACTATGATCTGGCTTTACTCGTAGTTTTAATTATTTTCTGCTGGCCAGCAGCCATAATCTATTACTTCACACGTCCCATGGTCACCAAATACCGGCAACCGCCAGTATGCTATGCAGCACCTAGCCAACCCTATGCTGGAGCAACAAAATATTGCCCCCAATGCGGAGCCCCCATGCCTACGTCAGCAGCGTTCTGCCCTGTCTGCGGCAAACCGCAGAACCCTGCGCCTACGGCGTAAAAGCGTTAGGCCAAACAGGTCCTTTGTTGAACTCCTGTTTCTTTCTATGAATCGCAGCTACGGTTGCGGCGACGTTCTTTTCTTCCACCACCAAGATGATTTGGCTGGTGTGAGGGGCGAAGATGCCTCGTTTGATGTTTATGCCTGAGATAGCGCCTATAGCCAGCGAAGCGATTCCTGGAGAGTTTCTCATTTTGTCGCCGATAAGGGTGACGACGCCTAAGCCGTATTCGACTTTGAGGTTTTCGTCGAAGCCTTTGAGTTTCTCCTCGTTTTTCTTGAGGAACTCGCTGTCTAGAAACAGGAAATCGCGGATATGCTCGCCGGTTTCCATGGTTTCGGCGCCTAAGTCGAGGAAGTCGTTTCGGCGTTCCCAAATTCGAAGTGAATCCACAAGGGAGCGGCTGTTCTGGTCGTTCATGGATAGAATTGCGCAGCCGGATTTGCCTGTTAAGCATTTAACCACTTCGTCACCGCTTTCCTGTGCTTGAATCACCGAGGTCATTGTGGGGTCGTCGATTGGCACAACGGTTAAGGGTTGACTGTAACGGCGCGCCAACGCTATTGCGGGGCTCATAACGATTTTCATACCCATCAAAGAGGCTTTGTGGGCTTCATTGTAGGTTAAGCCCCGTACGTGGCTGGTTGCTTGTCCAGCGACGACTTTAGGGTCCGCACTCTGCACTGGGACGTCTTTGTAGAGCAATGTTTTAGTTTGGTAGGTGTTTTTGAGCAGGCAAGACACAAATACCGCGGTTAAGTCTGAGCCGCCTCGTCCCAGAATAGTTTCCAATCCGTCTGCTGTAACGCCTAAGAAGCCAGCCATGCACAGGACTTTGCCTGCTTCCAACGGGTTGGTTAGGCTGTGGAGGCGTTTTTTGCTAAGTTCAAAGTTTGGGGCTGCGTCTTCAAAGTTGTCGTCGGTGACCACTGGCCAATTCTCTGTTGGCAGGCAGTAGGCGTCTACTCCGTTGCTTTTGAGGATGTAATCCATCATCGTCGCCATGGCGACTTCGCCGCTTAAAGTGAGGACGCGGGCTTTTATGTTGCCGCTAAACCTCTTGTTAACTGCTTCAAGGGTTTCTTGGGTGGCTGACTTATAGTTCGCTAGGTCATCTACAGCTTTTTTGAGCCATTCGCCTTTAACGTACTGGCGGGTGAGGCGTTCGTAGATGTCATATACGGGTGTTAAGGGGAGTCCGCAGCCCTGAGCGTAGGATTCTCCTATGCGGATTAGCGCGTCGGTTACGCCCATAGGTGCACTGAATACTGCGACGGATCCAAGCCGGTCCTTCTCTTTTATGGCTCTAATCTGCTCGACAATCTTGGGAATTCCTTTACCTTCAACATCTAGAAGGCTGCCGCCGAATTTAGCAACTGACAAAGTCTTGAAAGCACATACCACCCTAATGCATGATGGATTTGGCTGCTGGCTTAATAATTTTTCTAGTTAAGCGCCTAGATGGTTTCTAAGTTGATTTCTTCTTGAGATTCGACTTGCTGACGTTTCTTGATGAATAACGTGACAGGTAAGATTACGCCTATGGTGGCGGCTGCGGCTAGGCCGACTTTGGTGAGGTCGATTTGGCTGATGATTGTGGGGTTAGGGGGGACGGTTTGGTTGGGTTTGATTGTGTATATTATGGTTGGGGAGGGGTTGGGGTGAGGTGTTTGGGTTGGTTTTGGGATTGGGGTGGGTGTGGGTGCGGTTGTGGGTTGGGTGGTTTGGGTTGTTGTTGTGGATTGTGTGTTGCTGTTTGAGCTTTGCGTGGGCTGGGTTGTGGGTTGAGTTGTGGGTTCGGGTGTTGGTGTTTCTTCTGTGGTGGGTGTGGGGGTTGGCGTTGTCGTTGGGGTCGTTGGAGTAGGTGATGGGGTTGGTGTTGGAGTGGTGGTTGGTTTTGGTGTTGCGGTGGGTGTGGTCGTTGGGGTCGGGCTTGGGGATGTGGAGGCGGTCGGGGTTGGGGTTGCTGTGGGTTTCGGTGAAGGTGTTGCAGTGGGAGTAGGCGTGGGGGTAGGTTGTGGCGTAATTGTTGGTGAGGGTAAAGGTGTAGGGGTTGCGGTTGGTGTAGGTGTAGGTGTTGGAATTGGCGCCGGCGGGTTAGGGTCAACTGCAGAAGTAACCACAATAACATAGTTGTTGGCTACGTTCGAAAAAGTGTACGGGGGGGTGGTTGAGACGCTGGAGCCGTTTACCGTTACTGAAGCGATGATGTATCCTTTTTGGGCTGAGAAATTAAACGACTGCGAATTGCCCTCTTCAAGGTTTACTAAGCCGCTTGGTGTGATTGAGGAATGTGCGTCAGCTGAAGCTGTAATAGTATATGTAACTGCAGAACTCGCCATCTGCGGCGTCAACATTGAGAAAGCGCCTAAAACTAATGCGGCAACTAGGGATAAACAAAGAAAAACCTGTTTTCTAACCAACTTTCAATCAGCCAACGTGGGAACAATCCGTACTGAGCCCTTTTTGGGCTTTCGCGAAAAAATACCGTGAAACACGATAAAAGCACTTGTGTCTTCAGCAGCGAACCACATCTGCGTGGGCTGGCATAAAGGAAATAAACGCGAAGCGCCAATGATTGTAGAGAGGTTTTTGTTATGTACGATGGATACGTGTTTTACTGTAATGGGTCTACTCAGAGGCAATGTATAAGCAACAGGAAATTCAGTTGCCAAGAGAGCCAAATTAAACCAGCTGAACCCGTGAAAGAAGGGTCAGTTGTTTTCCTCTTTAACCCCGATGAGAAAACTCTGCTCGGGCCATTCACGGCGTTAACGGAAGGCGCAACAGAGCTGGATAAGGGCACTTGGGCAATGCGCGTTGACGAAAACATCCCTTCGGAAGACCTAAAAGTAACCTGGGAGCAACTGCATATTCTGCATGACGCAGCCGAGAAACTGCCGATGCTTGCAACGCTTAAGGCCTGCAGGTTAACTTCACTTGAAACCCAAAACGTTTTGGATACTTTAGCGCAGGGCGAAATCTACCAAGACCCAGATGCTGACTCAGAAACCTAAAGCCCTTTCTCCGGGTATTCCCTCCAATTTTTGCGAAAAACAAAAAAGATACGTGGATTTACTCCACGGTTTTAATATCCACATCCACTTTAACAGGAATCTGCTCCTTGAAAACAAACACCACGGGGCAGGATGCTTCAGTTCTGCGCCAAGCTGCTTCCACTAGACCTTTTCGCACTTTGGAGGTGATGTCAACTTTCATTTTGACGTCGCTTATTACAGGTGAACCGGGTGTTTTTTGTGCCTCTACCTCGACTTCGATTTGTCCAGGGTCGATTTTGCTGTTTTTGCAAACTTCAGCGTAGATGACGACGCCGCAGCCTGCCAGCGCCATCATGGCTAACTCCAGCGGGGTGGGGCCTGTGTTGGTTCCGCCTTGCGCTTCGGGTAGGTCGCATGTCACGCTGTGGCCTCTGCCGTTTTCTGTAACTAGTTTCGTGTTTTCTATTAGCTTGGCTTTTCCTTTAACCATAACAAACACTTCAAAAAAGAAGCTTAACAATGGAATTTAAGAGTTCTCTTCTCAGGTGTGGACGGCTGTGCATAAAAGAAGTTGATGTTAACATGAAATGTTAAATACCAAAAACATGCTTTATTGCTGTATACTCTTGGAGCAATGCGGGCTTGACTAACAAAGGTCCCCTCTTAATTATCCCTTGGCGGTGCACGTTTGCCTGCAACAGCAACTGCGCACACTGCGCATCCGCCAACAAAAACGCTTTCCCCGATGAAGTTGACACCAAAGGCGCCATTGAAATCGTCGACCAAGTTTGCGATTTCGGTGCAAGCTACTTTGGCATAACTGGCGGGCAGCCTTTTCTGCGTAAAGACCTCTTTGAAGTGCTCGATTACGCAACCAGCCGCGGCTTAGCAACCAGCATCATAACCGACGGCAGAATGCTAAATGAACAAACAATCGAGCACATAATCAAGAACAAAACCAAAATCTCAATAAGCATTGATGGCGCAGAAAAAACCAACGACGTTATTCGAGGAAAAGGCGCCTACACAGCGGCAGTCGCCGCAATCGAACGCTTCGCAAAAGCGGGGTTGCTTAACGTTTTAGTTTACACTTTTGCTAATCGAGGCAGCGTCACTAACGCAGACGAAGAAGACATAGTCCACGTGTTGGAACTCGCCAAAAAATATGGTGCCCGGTGGGTCGTATTCCACGGTTTCGTTCCATACAGCGGTGACCCGGAAAGCGTAAAAGCCGACCTTACCCCCAAGCAGTACGAATGGGTATGCAACAAACTCTTCGATTTAACTGCCAAATACGATGGCACCCCCGGCATAAACGTTTACATTCCCTTCTACGCCCGCATAGCCAAACAATGCGGCATGAAAGACTTCGACAACTGGTACAACAACTTTTTCTTGGGCAGATGCTTCTTTGGCAAATTCATGAGCATTGCAGAGAACGGCGACGTTATCCCATGCAGCTACAACGACACTTACCGTGTTGGCAACGTCAAAAACATGCCTGTAAAAGAAATCTGGGGCAGAATGCAGAACTCGGATTTCTTCAACAAAGTCAAAGATAAACGAAACCTCAAAGGCAAATGCGGTGTATGCGAATACACTGACATTTGCGGCGGATGCCGAAGCGCAGCGTTGTTTTACACCGGCGACATTTTGGGTTCAGACCTAAGATGCGCATACATTCCAAAAGTACTCAGAGAAAAACAGCCATAACATCCCTGCAACTGCTGAAACGTAGCAAAACAAAAAAAGCTCTACAACCCGCCTCAACCCCTTTGCAATGTTCCGGGGACGCTGTTGCATTAACTGTTTATTCTGCAATAAGGCTTGGAAGACGATGTAGTAGGCAGCGACTCTCTCCTTCTACCAATAAAAAAACAAAAAATGCACAGAATCCAACAATCATAAGCGGGAGTAGCGTGCACCCACAGGAGAGAAAAACGTTTGGAAGAGAGAGGGATAAAGGAAACCTGACAGATGCACGCTACACAAAACTAGTTCTGAAATTTCGCTGGAAAAGACTACCCATGTTGCGTCGGCTGCGGGTGTAGTTGGTTTGAGATTTGTTTTTTGGCGTAGCGATTTTTTGTTGGTTGCGGCTAGTTATGAAGACGGAGCCGCCGTTTTTCAGGTGTTCTTTAACGACGCAGAAATCCACTTGATCAGATTCCTGTACTTTCACGTCTTGACCTTTGTTGTTGTCTAAGAGTAGAACTTGAAACATTGATGGTTTAGTCTTCTTGGATGTAGGCTGATTCAAAAACATCTCTTCCTATCTTTAAGCGTACTCTAATCTATTTCGAAATCTGTTTAAAGCTATGTGACTGCATGCACGCTACAACATACAACTACGCTTTCAACACAAAAGGCACAATCCGCACGTCCCGCAAAGTCTCCACGACAAGCGCAGGCCCCTCTTTTTTGAGTTCACCCACAGAATAAACACCAGTAGTAACCGCCACACAACCCATACCCGCCGCCGCTGCAGCTTTAACACCGAAAATAGAGTCCTCAAAAACCACACAACCAGCCGCCGCAACCCCAAGTTCCTGTGCAGCCTTCAAGAAAATTTCAGGATCAGGCTTTGAACGCGAAACCTTATCGACAGTCACTACAACTTGAAAGTACCTGGTTAAATCAGTTATTTTCAACAGCCTAGCAACAACCGCGCCGTTATTCATCGACGCTAAGGCAACCTTCATTTTGCCCTGCAAAGCTTCCAAAAGCTCTCTTGCGCCAGGCAACAAATGCACCTCGCCGGCTAAAGCAATTTGCGCCTCGCTCTTTTTTGCCACAAGACGCTTAACCATCTCCTCGTCTACTGCCAAACCTTTGGCTTGGATTATTTCCCGAAAAGTCTGCGAAGCCCCAATTCCGATGCGACGCTCAATAAACTCGGTGGAAACATCCAACCCCTCTTCACTAAGCGCCCTGTGGAAAGAGGTGACGATGGCGTGGCGGGTGTCGGCGAGTGTTCCGTCCCAGTCGAAGATGGCAGCTTCAAACATGCTGGGTCGAGCTATTGAAGGTTGAGTTTTTCGCGGATGGCTTGGCTTTTTTTGGTGGCTTCCTCTATGGCGCGCATCATGGCTGGGCGGATTTGGCTTTGCTCGATTTGGTAGATGGCTTCGATAGTGGTTCCGCCGGGGGTGGTTGTCATATCTTTAATGTGCGCTGGTTCTTCATGGAGGTCAGTGACGAGTTTAGCTGTTCCCAACACGGTTTGAGCTGCGGCGTTTAGGGCGATGTTTCTGGGCAACCCCACTTTCAATCCAGCGTAGGTTAATGCTTCAATGATTATGCTCATGTAGCCGGGTCCGCTGCCGCTCACAGCGGTTATGGCGTCCATATATTTTTCGTCAACTTCGTCGCAGGACCCCATCATGCCCAAAAGCGCCTTGACGGTGTCTTTGTCCTGTGCGGTGACGTTTTCTGTGCAGCAAAACGCAGTGTAGCTGGCTTGCACCATGGCGCAGAGGTTTGGCATTATGCGCACGATTTTGCTCTCAGATGCATGCTTCTTTAGGTAGCTCAGGGTCAAGGTTGCGGCGACTGAGATGACGATTTTGCCTTTAATCTCTTTTGAGACGCCGTCTAAGGCTTTGGCTACGTCGCCGGGTTTCACAATTATGAACACTATGTCGGCGGCTGCGGCTGCTTTAGCGTTGTCACCACTCGTTTTAACGCCGAATGCTTCGAACTCTTTTAGTTTATCCGCAAAAAGGTCCACAGCCGTTATGCTCTCTGGCGCGACCTTTCCTTTTAGAAGGCTTTTGATTATGGCTCCGCCCATCATGCCTGTGCCGATAACCGCGATTTTCTGTTTCATATTAATTCACTGCTTCCTTAAAGAAGGCGGATTTTGCTCTTTAAACTTTGTTGCCCTTTGTTCACGCAGGTAAGCGCGTACAACTAATGCGAAGCCAAAAGCCATCATTAAACTGCCTGCCGCAGAAAAATAAATCCACAAATCAAACGGACCACCCCCGTAAAATGACTCAACCAGCCAAGCTGAAGAAATCAAGACTGCGGATCCTACGCCTGAAGCTATATTTCTTCCCCAATGTGACTTCACAGCTATATTTTCCGTAAAACTTCTGTAACGCAAGCTAAACTGAGACGCCGACGTAAAAACAAGGAAAACTGCTCCAGAAGTCGCCACCAAATACGCAAGCGCAATATTGGAGGCTAAACCCGAGAGTTTATAGCTTGCTTCCATTGCCGCTAACCCTGAAACTTCCAGGCTGGCTTTTTGTGCCCAAAACGATTGGTTCAACCATAAAAGAAAACCCGCGCCAGCTAAAAAAGTACAAAGTGATATTCCGATAGTAAGTCCATTAAAGAAATTAGTAGACTGCTTATCCGGAGCCCTGCGGGCCACAAACCTCTTGTAAGGCTCACTTCTGCGTTAACTGCATTACACATTTATCACAAAAACGGTCGTTGTGACCTGTTTGGGCACCACAAAAGTTGCACTTAACCATTTCATTCTCAGAAACCACTTATCCTTGTGATTGCACTTAAAATTATCCACAAATCAAGCGTCAGGCTACTTGTGGACAAGTTGGTTTAGGGTTTTTTCCATTGCTTTTGCTGAAGCATCCGTTTTTATGCCGCGTGGGTTAAAATGTGTAGGCACCGCTGTGAAACCTGCTTTCTGCAATTCAGCGATAAAGGCTTGGTTAGCTGGGGCTGGCAAGTCGAGTTTGCCGCTTAGTTTATCAATAACGTAGTATGTTGGGGGCGCTTGGGCTTCGTTGCGGATTTGAGTCAGGAATTTCACGATTTTATTGTTGAGCCTGAAGCCTGCGGTTTGATTCACGCTAATGATCTGCTCTATGAAGCCGACGTCTTGGAGGCCGCCCGTCCAAAGCGGACCAGCCCAATCCATTCTCGCTCCACATTCTTTGCAGGTTGGACAGCCAAACGGCTGCTGAACAATTTCCCGATGCATACAGTTAAAACAATGCATTATGAAACCGAGGTTTTTTGCGCTCTCGTCGGCTTTTTTGGCGCCATAAGTAATTTGGATATAAGCTCGTATGTAGTGGTCGCTGCTGTGACTAAAAAGCACCTGCACGCCAATATCATGTCTGGCCGCTGTCGCCGCCACTGCCCCAACCAGCAGCCTAACCGCAAGTTCGTGGCAGTATTCTGCTCGAAGCGGTTTGCCGCCGTATTTGCGGATACAAGCTTTAGCGTGAACCCCGCACAGAGGAGCCAAATCAGTCGCCGTCGCCGCCAAAAGCCCATGGTTTTTAACTGCACGAACAGCCGCATCAAGATATGGAACGGGAGTGCCAAACGGGTCAATGTCGATAACGTCAAAGCGTTTTTTGGGCGACGCATTGTTGCTCAATGTGCGGTTGGCGTCGCTGTGTTTAAGCGTGACTTTTTCTTGCAGATCGTTAAGTTCAATGTTGTAGGCTGCTACTTCGCAGGCTTTGCTGCTGATATCGCTTATCAGCACTCGCTCCACTTCAGGCACTTCTTTGGCGTAGCGGATGCCTCTTACGCCTTGGCTGGTGAGGGGTTCGCAGATGCTGATTGGGTGATTAACTAGGCGTTGGAAAGCCGTGAAGGCCAACACTGAAAGGTCGCGGTTGAACTCCATGACGGGATTGTAGAATACGGGTGCTTTGGAGGGGGCGTAGTCGCTTGGGGTTACGCCGTAGGCTTTGAGGTCGGGCACTAAGACTTGGGCTTTGCCTTCTTGTATGGTTTGGCTGGGGAAATCTGCTTTGTAAGTGGTTTTTTCTGTCATAGGTGTCACGGTGGTGATGTTATGATTTGGATGCTAAGCTTAAAAATGTTCAAGTCTATAGTGTGAAAAAACAGTAAACCCGACATCTTTTGCAAGGTATCATTAAGGGAAAGCGTTTGCCTGGCAATACAGTGGTTTTGGAAGGGGTGCGCCGAATTGTACCCGCCTTCATCGGTGGAAAAATGGAGAATCAACTGATTCAGCAAATTAATTCCCACTCTATACACAAAATTGCAATTCTGAACCCCTCACAACGCTACATAACTTGAGTACAGAACGCTTTAATATGTTATCGTAAACCTTAAGATAACAAAGAGGCAAACGAAAATGGGTACAATAATGATAGTTGACGATGCTTCATTCATGCGGGCAGTACTTAAAAAAGTGGTGCTACAAGCTGGACATGAAGTAGTTGCCGAAGCCGGAAACGGAGACGACGCTATAAAACAGTTTCAAGCATCAAATCCTGACCTAGTCCTAATGGACATAGTTATGCCTCCGGGGCCAAAAGCCAAAGACGGCATAGAGGCGCTAAAACAAATCGTTGCAATCAATCCAGCTGCCAAAGTGGTCATGTGCAGTTCAATGGGTCAACAATCACTAATCGCTGAGGCGTTAAAGTCAGGAGCCAAAGATTTCGTAATAAAACCTTTCCAACCACAGAAAGTACTTGAAGTACTCTTAAAGTACTGCTGAGGCACAGCCCGTTGCTCTCCCATCCGATCGAAGGTGACTTGAATAAACCACATGATATGCCAAGACGGGTTCTTGGCTATGAGCAAATAAATCCTATCGTCATAACAACTGAAACTCAAAATACCCATGTGCAAATGGAGGAGGTTCGAGTGGACATGGCAGCAATGAAAGTGGAATGCGGATCAGTTGAGCTACTGACAAGTGTCGGGTCATGCGTTGCTATATGTCTGTATGATCCGATCCACAGATGCGGGGGGCTAGCTCACATCATGCTTCCACATTCTGCTAAGGGTCTACAGGAGCCTCTTCCATCAAAATTCGCTGACACAGCCGTTCCAGCGCTGGCTCAAGCTATTCGATGCCTATCTGGAACGCATAGTCGGTTAACGGCTAAAATCGCCGGCGGCGCTAACATGTTTGCAAATACATGTTCAAATAATCTGGATATAGGCGCCAAAAATGTGCGAGCTACAAAAAACGCGTTGATTGAGCATAAGATACGGCTTATCGGTGAAGATGTCGGGGGTATTCATGGGCGGAGAGTAACCTTCAACGTTGTCTCAGGTTCAATATTAGTAAAAATACATACCGGGGAGTTAAAAAAACTATGACCGAACTCAAAGAAAACTTTGTGCCAAATGTAGGTGCATATGATACCAAGCCACTAGATGAGATTGACTTAGGCATTCTTTTGGAACTAGGCAGCATAGGCTCGGGTCATGCAGCAACATCTCTTTCTGATGTTTTACAGGAACCCATAACCATTGAGGTTCCCAAGATTCACACGATGGAGCCTCATTTAATTCCTAATTTCTTCAATCTACACGACGTTGTTACAACTGCTATCTACCTGCAACTCAACGATAAACTGGGTTGTGACATATTACTTATGTTTGAGTCAAAGGAGGCCAAAAAGATCGCTGCCATGATGACAATGGCGCCTTCGGTTGAAGAGCTTGAGCCTGATATGGAGACTTCTGCTCTGCAAGAGTTAGGAAACATCTTGATCGGTTCATTTCTGACATCTATCTCGGACTTCGTAGGAATTCAACTTCTGCCTACAACACCTGAAACTGTCAGCGACGTCTTTGACGCAATTATCGACAACTTCCTCATTAAACAGTCCATGACTTCGGAAAACGCGTTGATCTTCGAAACCAAATTTAAACGAAACAATGAGGACGCCAAATGCATACTCATGATTTTCCCTACTCAGGAACTCAAAGAAATGTTAATAGAGAAATCCAAAAGCCTCATGGGGCTCTAAAAGAGGCAAACAAAAAGGAGACCTTGAAATTATTGGCACTGCAAAAAACAGAAACCCTCGAAGAGTACCTCGAGAAAACAGCGCTAAACAAAATCAAACGTCTCCTATGCGAAAATGCAGGCTTAAATTGTTCTGGTTACCGCGATGAGTATCTAAAGCGGCGCTTTGAGATTCGGCTTAAGGCGACAGGAACCAACAGGTATGGTAAATACTTAGTCTACCTCAAACGGAACCCACAAGAATTTGAAAATTTACTTAACGATTTAACGGTAAACTTTACATCTTTCTTCCGCGACGCGGATGTTTATCGGTATTTAGAACGCACTTTGTTTCCACGGCTCTTTCAATCGCGAAGCCCCGTAAGAATTTGGAGCGCTGGATGTGCAAGCGGGGAAGAACCCTACTCTTTGGCTATACTTGCACACAAGATTCTTAGCAAATCATTCGGCAATCCTTCTGTTACCATTTATGCGTCAGACATTGACAAGGATGCTCTGTCCAAGGCTGCATTAGGCCAGTATCAGGCTAAACATTTGGGCACAATGGACCAAGCACTGATAGACCATTTCTTCACCCGTGAAGGCGACGCCTACACCGTAAAGGATTTCGTAAAACGCACAATCCACTTCCAACAGTTTGATTTAATGAATCCTTCACCTCATCAGAATTTAGATCTAATTTTATGCAGAAACGTCATGATCTATTTTGCAAAGGAAAGCCAACAGCAAATCCACCTGAAATTCTATCATTCACTAAAAGAAGGCGGCTACATGATTACGGGGAAATCAGAAGTCTTATCCGGTGAGCTTACTCAAAAATTTTCAACAGTTGACAACGTTGCAAGAGTCTACCAGAGACCTAAAACCCTCTTTGCCTGAACCTATCCTGTAAATCCTATTTCTGGGCTATCAGCCTAAGCATCGGTTAATTGATGCCGCTTTAATACTTTGAATGTTTTTGAAGAGACACACATTACTAAATTACTTTTCTTTGCTGATGTTAACGACAGAAAGTTGGCTAGTCATAAAGGTGAAACTGTTGTCGTTAGATAACGATCAATACCGAGAACTATTCATAGAAGAAGCAAAAGAACACATTGACACCCTCACTAAGTCAATGTTGATTTTAGAGAAGGAACCTGAAAACCAAGAAGTTCTAAACATGCTTTTCCGCTCGGCGCACACGCTGAAGGGATCTTCAGGAATGATGGGTTTCAAGGACTTCCAAGAACTCACCCATGCAATGGAAGATGTTTTCGATGATATGCGCAAAGGAAGCAAAGCCTCGTCTGAAATGGTCAGCCTCCTTTTGGAATGTGTAGATGCCTTAACCCAGCGACTTGACAAAATAAGCAACAGCGTTGACGGAGAAATTGATTCCGAGACTTATAAGGCTAAACTGCATGCGCTAAAAACAAATAAAGACGGCACGATAGAATCACCCCCACTTAGCCCACCCGCTCCCGACCAAAAACCTTCAGCGAATACTGAAATTGAGTTTTGCCCAAACGAAAAAGAAGTAATAAAACAGGCCGATGCTGCTGGCGAGCACTGCTTTATTGTGGATTTGCGCTTTAGCAGTGACTGCGGCTACCGAAGTATTCGAGCAAGCATGGTGCTTGATAAAATCAGGGATATTGCAAAAGTTGTTAAGTCAATTCCAAGTATAGACGACCTCAACGAGGAAACCCTTCAAAACCACCTAAAAATTGTTGTAACCAGCCAACTAGACGCTAAAGCTTTACAGGACTGCGCAAAACAGGTTCTTGAAATTCAAGAGGCAATTGTTTCACCCCTCCCATCAGAAAAGCTTTCGGAAATAACGAAACATTCAACAATGCAATTGACTGAAAACAGTTACTTAATTACAGTTGAAGATAAAAAAGTCACAAAAGTCTGTATAGATCAGCAGTCAACACAAACTGTACGGGTAAAATTTGACCAACTCGATAAGCTCATGAATTTAGTTGGCGAATTGGTTATTAACAAAATAGCCCTTCTCCAAGTGACATCTGAAAACCACAGTGACGGCTTAGGCCGCATAACCAAAAACATAGACCGCCTAACCTCCGACCTTCAAGACCTAGTTATGCAGGTCCGAATGGTTCCTGTTAGCCAAGTTTTCGACAGGTTCCCCCGGCTGGTCCGAGACTTATCTTTAAAGAAAGAAAAGAAAATCGATTTGGTAATGGAAGGCAGAGACATAGAGGTTGACCGGACAGTTTTAGATGAAATCGGTGAACCCCTAATTCACCTATTGCGAAACAGTGTTGACCACGGCGTAGAGTTGCCTGTGGAAAGACAAAAAAACGGCAAGAGTGAAACAGGTAAAATAGTGCTTTCAGCGGTAAGAAACGGTAATCAAGTAATCATTGAAGTGCTAGATGATGGTGCAGGCATAGACCCCGAGAAAGTTAAGGAGTCTGCGATTAAGAAAGGATTTGCAACACAGGCAGAACTGGACAAAATGAGCGGCGACCAACTTATCAACCTGATATTCCAACCTGGCTTCTCCACGGCTAAAGTTGTTTCGGATACAAGCGGAAGAGGCGTTGGTATGGATGTTGTTAAAACAAAAATTTCAGCTGTAGGCGGAACCGTTCATGTTGAAAGCAAAGTAGGGTCAGGAACGAAAACAATAATTAAGCTTCCGATTACTTTGGCGATTATCCAGGCTATCTTGGTCAAGGACACCACTGAGACTTTTGCTATCCCCACGAGCCAGATCTCTGAAATTGTTCGAGTTAAAAAAGAAGATGTCAAGGCTTTAGGAAAAACCAGCGCCATAATAGTGCGCGACCATGTCATCCCCATGGTTCATCTTCATCAACTGCTTGGTCTTCCAGGTTCCAATGAAGAGGAATTTGAGCTGCTCATAATATACTTAGGCGATGAACATACAAAGATGGGGTTGGTTGTTGACTCTGTTTTGCTGCAGCAAGACATCTTGGTAAAGTCGTTGAACAATTCGTCTCTGTCCGGCATTAAAGGTGTCAGCGGGGCAACCATTCTTGGGGACGGCCAAGTGGTTCTGGTCCTCGACGTAGGTCAACTCGTCAAGCGATCCAGAAACCCCTAATCACCCTTTTTTGTTTTCTTCTATTTTTCGACATATTCCGACTTGAAACGCTTAGCTTTATTGCTTGCTTCTGGGATAGTTAATATTGGCGAATAGGGAAATGGAGCATTCTGAAGTCAAGTCTGATCATGCCCGAAACGTAATATTGAGTTATAACGAAAAAATCTACTACGTTAACAGCGTTAACGTTAAAGTTCAGGAAGGCGACAGTAAAATGAGGGCTGTTTTTCATGCTAAACGTGCATCAGAAAACGTTGTTGAAGACTTGAACATTGAAATAAACAAAAGTACCTATGACGTTCTTATGGAGTATGCCCGATTAGATCAACTGGATTTGATTATGGTGTTGCAGATAGACGGTGCCGAAGCGAAATGGTGTCTGCTAAGTGAGGACTGGCTAAAACACCAAACAAGCGCAAAAGGCGGCAATGGATACATCGTTTAGCCCCGCTTCTTTTCTTTATGCCTAGATCTGAATTTGAATTTTGAATCCATATCAAAATTTCATAATGTCTTATAGGCAGTTTATCGATAGGCATTACCGCTCGGTGTAAACGATGGCACATAACAGTCAAAATTCAAGAGAAGAAATGCAAATGTTAACGTTCTCACTTGATGACGTTTTATATGGCGTAAACGTAAGTCAAGTTCGCGAGGTAAAAAACTTTGAAGCCGTCACTCCGGTTCCTTATGCTCCTGTTTATGTACGAGGCGTAACGAACCTGCGCGGAGAAGTAATTCCCGTAATAGACCTTCGCAAAAGATTCGGAATGTCCAAAGAAGGAAACGAAAACACAAACATCATGATAATCGTTCAGGACAAATACCCCGTTGGAATCATGGTTGACTCCGTTATGGAAGTTTTAACCCTTTCCAGAAAAGACATAGAAGCAAACCCTGAAAGCCTAATCGTCGACAAATCAGAAGCCGTTTTGGGCGTAGCAAAACACGACAAAGACCTAATCATACTGCTAGACCTGCTAAAAGTCGCTTCAAAAGACGCCATCAACCTCAAAGAAGAACAAAGAGGCTTCCACATCCAAACGGAAAACCAACCTAAACCCTAAAATTTTATTTAAATTTTGGAGCTACATTTGTTGGGTCAAATTAGACTTTTAGTTGTTGACGATTCACTGCTCATGCAAAGAGTCCTAAGCGACTTAATCAAATCTGACCCCCAAATTTCAATAGTTGGCACCGCACGAAACGGCGAAGAAGCCCTTATAAAAATCAAGAGCTTGCAGCCAGACGTTGTAACAATGGACATTGAAATGCCTAAAATGGACGGGTTAACCGCTGTCAAAAAAATCATGCAAACAAACCCTGTTCCAGTTGTCATGATAAGTGCTCTAAGCCAAAGAGAAGCCCAAATCACCCTCAAAGCGCTCGAATTTGGCGCCATAGACTATGTTCCTAAACCTTCTGGGTCAATCTCGCTTAACATGGATTCCGTAAAAGAAGAGTTACTCTCTAAAGTTAAAACTGCCGCTAAAGCTAACCTCAAAACGTTCCAACCGCTTTTTCAGGAAGAATTTTCCAGTTCCATACAGAAAAACGATAAAGTCATCTCAATAGCTGCATCCACAGGGGGACCGCCTGCTTTGACAAAGGTTTTGCGGAGCTTACCTGCAGATGTGCCGCCTATTTTAGTTGTTCAGCATATGCCTAAGGGGATAACGAAGCATTTTGCTGAGGGGTTAAATTCGGCTGCGCGGTTTTCGGTTAAGGAGGCTGAGGAGAACGATTTGGTTCAAGAGGGGTTGGCTCTTGTCGCTCCCGGCGGGTACCACATGGTGGTTACCAGGGAGAAGCGTGTTCGTTTGACGTTGGATGCGCCGGTTAATTTTGTGAGGCCATCTGCGGATGTGTTGATGTTTTCGATGGCTGAGGTTTATGGTGCAAAAAATATTGGTGTTGTTTTAACTGGTATGGGGTCTGATGGAGCTCAAGGAGTTAAAGCCATCAAGGAGCGGGGTGGGTTTAACATTGCGCAGGACCAGAAAACCAGCATTGTTTACGGTATGCCTAACGTTGCTTTTCAAACTGGATGCGTGGATAAGGTTGCGCCTTTAGAGCGGATTCCCATCGAAATAATGAAGGCAGTGGCTGCCCCGTAAACTTGTTAACAATTCATATATCCAATTCATAACTTAATTATAAGCAGGAAACCTAACAGATGTTCATCCGTTAGGGTGGAAAATGTCCAGATGACTGATGAACAACAAGTTGAAAAAGGAAATGTCTCTCCAAAGCAACAGTTAAACCGATTAGAATCAGACAATAAACGTTTACTTGAAGAAAACAAAAGACTTCAAGAAGAAATTATCCGCGTTCTCTCCGAAGCCATTGAAGTCGCGGAAAAACTTAACGGGGAAGTCGATGAACCTATCCAGAAAGCCGCCATAGCTGCGGATCTTGCTTATCAAGCCGAAAACTGCGCTAAAAAAGTTGCAGACTTAGCAATAGGGACAAGCGATGTAGTTGGTAAAGTGACTATAAGCGCGAAAAGCGTTGAGGCAGTTGCTAATAAGGTTGCTTCGAGTGCGGAAGGCGCCACTAAGTCAACTTCTAAAGTTGTTGAAATGGGTAAAGAAGCAGCAAATGTTTCTAACCAAATGGCCATTGGAATGCAGCAGGTAAGTACTGCTTCTCAGCAAGTGTCTATTGGCGCTCAGAAACTTGCGGATTTGTCTCAGAACGCTGCTCAAAGCTCTGAGTCGCTAAAAAAAGTCATGGATGACGCTGGGGTTATTGCACGAGAAGCTTCAAGCGTCACTGAGGATGCACTAAAGAAGTCAAATGAAGCAAACGAGAAAGGCCAAAAAGGCCTCGTAGCCATAGAGAACATAAAAACTAATATCAGCCGCGTCTCTGAGGCGGTTACGTCAATGGTTAACTCTGTTGATCAGGTGGGTCAGATGGCTAATTCTGTCTCTGACATAGCCGGGCAAACTAACATGTTAGCATTAAACGCTGCTATTGAGGCAGCACGGGCTGGTGAAGCCGGCCGAGGCTTTGCCGTGGTCGCTGACGCAGTAAAAGGCTTAGCTGGGCAATCAAAAGTTGCGGCTGGTTCAGCTATAAACTTGGTTAAAGGAATCAAAGAAGCAGGTGTCCAAACCAGCAACATAACTCAGCAGTCACAAATCGGTGCAGCTGAAGGCGCCACCGTGGTTTTAGGCGCAATAAAAGAAGCTGAAGGTATAACTAAAATTATGGGTGAAATGACCGGCAAAGTCAACAACTTGACAAGCGGCGTTGAACGTGGACTTTACGCGTTAAATACAGTTGTTAAAACAATCGAGGAAGTTGCAAGTATTGCTGAGGAAAGTTCCTCTGCATCTGAGGAAGCCTCCTCCGCTATCGAAGAGCAAACGGCAGCTTCTCAACAGATGGCGGCAATCGCAAGAGACGTTTCAACCACTGCTGAACAGGTAGCGGAAGTCACCAAAAGCGTAGTTGGAGAAGCTAAAGAAATGGCTCAACTCGCCCAGGGCGTCGTCGATAACGCAGCCAAAGTTGAGGATTCAGCTAAAGAAATTTTAACCGAAGCCGAATCTGTTGGAAGAAACACCAATACAGTAGTCACAGAAGCAACCGCTTTGGCAGTTGCCACTGAAAACATTAAGCAGCAACTACAAGATTTAATTGAGAATCGGAAAAAGCAGCTTGATGATTTCAAAGCAAGATTCGGGCAAACTACCTAATCTTTTTCCTTCTTAGTTTTTTGTATCTTTTGCTTTCTATTTTTCATCTGAATAACCTGCGCTTTTGTCGTATTTTTGAGAGCTGAAGAACTTCCAACCTTTGAACCGGCATCTTAGGGAAACGACATATCGAGCCTTTGTTTTTTGGTGACTGCTGTTTGAAAAGATTTAACTGCATTAGCTCTCGAGAGTGATGTTTTCTGACTATAGATTGTCAGTTCATAATTCATTAATATCAAAAAAAGGCATCATTGTAGTCTAAACTGGAAGTAAGAGCATGACAGCTATTGAAAACCAAGAACAAAAGCTAAGTCAATATCTTTCTCAGATTGGCGAGCTCCAAAAAGAAGTAAAAAAACTCAAAGAAATGAACGATGGACTCGTGAAAACGCAAATTAAAATTTTACAAAATGCTTTACGCGGCGATAAAGAAACCGTTGAAATTAACGAAGAAACTATTCGAAATGGAAAGAAGATGGCTGAACTCAGCGGTGTTGTCGAAAAATCCGCCGAGGAAGTAGCTAAACTAGCACAAGAGACTACAAGCACAATTGCTAAAGTTTCCAGCAGTGCTCGAGCAGTTGGGGAAGTTGCTAGCAAAGTTTATGGCGAAGCCGAAGGCACATCAAAAGCAACCGCACAAGTTTTTGAAATGGGTAAAGAAGCAGCAAATGTTTCTGACCAGATGGCAATAGGCATGCAGCAGGTTAGCACCGCGGCACAGCAAGTTTCAACCGGAGCGCAAAAACTCGCTGACCTATCACAGGAAGCTTCTAAAAGCACCGAAGCGCTCAAGCGCGTAATGGATGAAGCTGGTTTAATTGCTCAAGACGCTTCAAAAACTACTCAGGAAGCACTAAAACGCTCCAGAGAAGCAAACGAGAAAAGCCAAAAAGGGCTTCAGGCAATCGAGAATATCAAGGCAAACATATCCCAAGTTTCCGATGCTGTCAATTCAATGGTTAACTCAATTGACCAGGTTGGACAAATGGCAAACTCCGTTTCAGACATAGCGGGCCAAACCAACATGCTGGCACTTAACGCCGCAATTGAAGCCGCCCGCGCCGGAGAAGCTGGACGCGGATTTGCCGTTGTCGCCGATGCAGTAAAAGGGCTAGCTGGACAATCAAAAACAGCTGCAGGCTCAGCGATTAACTTGGTGAAAAACATTAAAGATGCCGGGACACAGACCAGCAAAATTTCAGGTCTATCTCAAACTGGCGCGCAGGAAGGCGCTGTAGTTGTTTTAGGCGCAATCAAAGAATCAGAAGGAATCGCCAGCATAATGGAAAACATGACTGGAAAAGTAAACAACCTCACAAATGGCGTGGAAAAAGGCCTCAACGAAATCGTCAATGTTACAAGAGCCATTGAAGAAGTTGCCAGTATTGCTGAGGAAAGCTCTTCTGCATCTGAGGAAGCATCTTCCGCTATCGAAGAACAAACCGCTTCAGCTCAACAAATGGCAACCATAGCAAAAGAAGTTTCAAGTGTTGCTGAAGGCGTAAAAATGGCGACTTTGAGTGTCGTTGCAAGCGCAGAAGAAGTTGCAAGATTAGCTGATGCTGTATCCACTGACGCAGAGGTTGTCGAAAAAACCTCGAAAGCGATTCAAAATCACGCCCAAAACGTTGTCCAAACAACTCAAACCGTTGGTCAAAGCGCATTGTTAGTCGTTGAAGCCGCAGAGAAAACTAATGAGCAAATCAAGAAACTGATTCAGTCCCGCACAAACATTCTCAATGCCATCGCTAAGAAACATGGCATACAGTTGCAAGAGTAAATTGGCAGTTGCCGCTGCCAAAATTTCTTTTCTTAATTTTTGAGTTCTAAAGTTCAAACATTTTATGATTAAACGATGCCCAGCATGCCCTAACCTTTGGTGCTAAAGCTGAGAAACTTGGCCTTAACAGTTGAACCAAAATTTGGCCTGCTACCATTTACGGAGTTACCGGCTGAATATGTGTTTGGCATGTGCAGCAACACCACACCACACAACACACAAGATTCAACATAGCGCCTATGTTGCGTGTGCAAGAAACCTCCTCTGCCACACCTCGTCCACATATGCAGCACAAGCAGAACCAAAAAAGCAAACGCCCTTAACGCTTATCTTGTGGTGCCATAGAAACCACCACACCCACACAAAGACAAAATTTCGAACCACTACAAAAATTTTGGACACATCACACGTAGAGTGAAATCCAACAGTAACCCTAAGTCAAAATTAGGTTTCAAGCGCTTTAGCCGAAGCGTTAGCGTAAATTGACCCGAACTTCTTAATCAAATCCTTCTGAGTATAAATCGAGGAATGCAAATGGAAAAAGTTACTCATGCGGTCCGTTTCAACCCCGATCCCTATTACTATTACCCCTTTGCGGATCAAGTCATCAACGCTTTCCTTGAGTGAAAGCGGCATATTTGTGTAACCATAAGGCCACCCATCGGAAATCACAATTAGAACTCGCTGCTCCTCGAACCGCTTAGCTAGCATTTTTCCGGCAATTGTTATAGCGTCAGGAATGTAAGTTAAGCCCTGAAATTTCAAGCCGCCAATCCGAGCCCTGACACGTTTTGAAAGCGACTCTGTGCTGTCTTTTAAAATGTAGAGTTGATCACTGAAAGCAAAAAACGTCCATGACGTCGGGTCAGTCATCAGCTCCCGTGCGGCCTCAGCAACCGCAATCGCCAAAGCCCGCCCAAATTCACCTCTAACCTGCATACTGCTACTGACATCTAAGAGCAGTGACCACGCAAAACTTGGGTGCAAATACTCATCAAGGTTAAACACGTCCGTAGCAGGCTTATTTGCAGCCAAAGACTGAATAACCGCTGCTAAATCCAGCATACCCATCTCTTGGCGTGGTTCCTCATCGAGGTAGTTGTAGGCAGAACGCAAAATATCGAGCACACGGCGGCTGGTGCCCTGCACGAGGCTTCGGGCGCGCAGGTACTGGGTGTAGTCTTCTTCGGGGAATGAGACTCCTTTTAGGCGGGTTAAACCCATGTAGGGTTGGATTCTGCCGAGGATTTTTTCGTTACGCATTTTCTGGTAGAAGTCACTGTTAAAGGCTTGGAGTGCTTCGGCTTCTTGTTCGGGCCGCCACAGCTCTTCGATGTGATCGACAGAGGGGACTTCGGCGCCCAAAGTCATAAGCGACTGAACAAACAGCCCTTCAAAGTCGTCGCCGCTGTTTTCCATTTCGGTATAGATGCTGCAGTTGCCCCTTGTTTCCGTGTAGCGGAGTGAAGGCGCCTCCAGGAACGGGCCAAAGGGCTCCAATGTGTCTACGATGAACTTGACTTTCTCGTCGAAAACCCCGTCGACCTTGACGGGTTCTCCTCCGATTTGAGAAAAAAAGACCTCTTTAAGTGCAGCCATCTCCGCCTGCAGCTTGTTAACCGTGTCTTCCTCCTCTTTGCCGGGCGAGTTTTTGGTCGTTCCCATGTTCAACTGGGTTAGTAGCGAGGACATGACTTTGGTGGATGTTGTGAATATGTGGTCGTTGGGTTTGATTTTTTGGTATGACAGTGCTGTGGCGAAGGCGATGTCGAAGAATCGGTCGGGGTACCAGGCATTGATGTATGCGTTGACGTAGAGGTCGTTTACGATTTGTTTGGCGTAGGCTTCGATTATGCTGTCGTTTTTGTTTGGGACAATGCGGTCTTTACTAAATGGCGCCATCGTGTGGACTGTTAAGTGCATGACTGAGGCGCGGAAAAGCCTTCCCAGCTTGGATTTGCCGGTGTTGTCGCCTGCAAATTTTGTTCCCTCAAAAACGAAGCTGCCTTCGTCTAGTTTCTTAAACGTGGGCAGCTTGATGGTGAAGCCGTATTCGTCGCCGTGCAGTTCAGGCTGAAATAGGGCGGGGTCCTGGATTATTTTGACTTTGGTGTTGTCTTTCTGCAGAGAAACAGCCCAAGCGTAATCAATAAACCCCACTTTGGCGCACCAAACTAGTTTTTGACGAAAACCGCCTCTAAAATACGTCTGACGTCGGCTTGGACTTCGACGTTGTCGCTTGTCAAGCCAATGATGGTTTCCTCGGCTGCTTCCATGGGTGTCATACCGTCGAAAACCAGTGTTGCCCAGTTGATAAGGTCGCCCAAAGATGGACCATACGGAAGGTCGCCTGCTTTGTATTGGCGCCTAAGCTCTGCACCCGCCTGGATAATGCCGTAAGCGACTTCCTGGGAGACTTTGGTACGTTTGCGTAGCATGTCAACTTCGTCGGGGCTGATTTTTTCGCCCACGCTGAGAAAGTCAAAGTTAATCCAAACCGCCATTCGTCTGCGCATGGCTGCGTTTAACGGTTTGGTGCCGGAAAATTCGGCGGTCGCTGGGTTCATGCTGATGATCATGTAGCCGTATTTGTGGCGTTCGATGACTTCGCTATCTTTTTCGTTTAACACCAGGTGACCGCGAGTGTCTAAGACGGGGTTAAGGCGTGTGGCAACGTCTTGCTTCATCATGTTGGCTTCGTCAAGGTACATGATGCCGCCTTTGCGCAGCCACTGGGTAAGCAATCCGTCAACCCAGTTCTCTTTCCCTAAGCCGATGAATCTGCCGATTAAGTCAAAGCTGCTTGTGCTAAGCCCGCAGTTGACTTCCCAAATCGGCAAACCCGTCAACTCTGCTACGAGGTAAACAATGTGGGTTTTCCCAGTGCCTGAAGGACCAATAAGACTACACTGCTTGAAATAAAACAGCGCACGAATAATACGCTCAACATAGTTCAAGCCGTGATCCAAATACTCAGGAGTCCCCTTAGGAATCATATCACCCAAATAATCAAAACTATAATTAGGATGCAAATCAAAACGCTGAATATTATACTTATAATAAAGAGGCGACGTAGACATAGGCCGCTCCTTATCAAGCGACACAGTCACCTTAAACTTATCCTGCTTAAGCGAAGAAACCTCCTGGATACGGCTAACAGCCTCCTTCTCTTTCAACCCCTGATGACCGTAAACCATGACGACGCCTTCAAAACACACAGGGCAACCTCAAACATAATAAGCATTGTTTAGCACTGCTCCATACCCAAAATCCACACCACAACCCAAACCCCATTTAACCCTCGAGTAACCGAAGTTTTAGAATCTGACGTTTCACTACACAAACCTTATATTTGATATCGTAAACATTACGATATAAGAGTGGAAGCGTGTTGCAGCGACAACAGCAAAAACTCAAACCAGAAAACCACTAACCTACACACCATCCGCAAAAAAGGGAGAGGTTCAGGTGGACAAACAAAGCAGAATAGCAGACCGCTGAGCTTATGTGAACGGTCCCGCGAGGCAGACGCACTCCTCAAAGGCTAGACACATACAATGTGGGGGGTTAGCTCATATCTGCTGGGAAGCTATGCTTGTCCGCTTGGGCCTCTTCCAAAGGGTTTTTGTTTTTTAGTGGTAGATAAAGAGGGTTGCTGCCTACTACATCATCTTCTAAGGCTTTATGCTGTGCGTTGTGTTTTTGTGGCTGCGTCTCGGTTGGGTTGCTTTCTGGTTGTGGCGGGTTGTACTACGAGGCAGCTTGTTTAGTTAATTTTTTTTGGTTCTTTTTGGTTTTGCGGGTTGTGTGTGGTGCTGGGTGGGGCTGGTTTCTGTAAAGACTTAAACTCTTAGGGCTGTAATGCCTAGTGGCGTTGCTATGAAGTTGACTTTTTGGCTTCTTGACATCAACCAGAAAACCACTGACGACGCAGTCGAGGTGCAACTCTGGGGCATCGACACCCAAGGCAACCGCATTCTAGTTGTTGACAGGCATTTTTCTTCATATTTTTATGTGGTTCTCCACGGCGGCGCCGCCCCCCAAAAAATCGCCCGAGAAATCCTAACTACTCACGCTGATTCGATTGCGGCGGCTGAAGTGGTTCCCCGCAGGTTCTTCGGCAAACCCGTCCCAACCATAAAAGTAACCCTAAAAACTCCCTCTGAAACCTCCAAACTTGCGAAAACA
Source organism: uncultured archaeon (assembly GCA_963716035.1). Lineage (GTDB taxonomy): Archaea > Thermoproteota > Bathyarchaeia > Bathyarchaeales > Bathycorpusculaceae > Bathycorpusculum. The sequence continues at coordinate 2,014,548 of OY970286.1, forward strand.
CTGCGCAGCCTCGAAGGTTTAGCTGACTGCCTTGAAGACGACCTCCGCCCGTCCATGCGTTACCTAATCGACAACATCATAGTTCCATGCAGTTGGATCACACTCGAAGCCCAAGTAGAACCCAATCGTGATAGCTCAAGAGTGGACGCAGTTTATGTTGCGGCTTCGCAGCCTAAACCCGCAGCCGATGTAGCTGCGCCGCCGCTCAAAGTTCTGTCTTTCCATACTATCGCTTACAGCCGCGAGGGTACACCCCAGCCGGACCGAAACCCAATAGTTGCTATCTCCATCACCACAAACACAGGTGAACACAAACAGTTCACTGCCGCAGAAGACAGAGACGACAAGCCGCTGCTTGAAGCCTTCATTCAATACATTGAAGAATTCGACCCTGACGTAATAGCCAGCTACGGCGCAAACACCACCGACTGGGCATACCTAAAAGCTCGGTGCCACAAGCACAAACTCAAACTTAACTTCGACCGAGCCCTGTCAGAACCACATACAAGCGTCTACGGCCACGTCTCAACCACGGGCATAGTAAACGTGGATTTAGCCGACTTCGCTGATCTTTTTCCTGAAGTTAAGGTTAAAACACTGCGTAACTTATCCCAAAATTTAGGTTTTTCTTCAGAAACTGCCCAAGTCGGGGAGGTTGTGTTTGCTGATTACTGGGATGACCCTAAAAAACGTCCTGACCTTTTACGCTTCGGATTAGATTCAGCCCGTGAAATCCAAGAAATCGTGGGGTTGCTGCTGGATTTGGCTATGCAGCTCTCAAACTTAACTGGTCTACCCTTAGACCATGTTATGACCGCTGCGTTTGGGTTCCGAGTTGACTGGTACCTAATTAGGCGGGCGCATGACATGGACGAGCTGATTCCACGGCGCATGGAGCAAACCTACCAGACCTACACTGGGGGTTTAGTTCTCTCACCTACACCCGGATTGCACCAAGACATAGCTGTTTTGGACTTCAAATCCATGTACCCTAACATCATGATAACCTACAATCTTTCCCCTGACACCTACGTCCAACTGGGCGACCCTGAGCCAGAAGGCGGCGTCTACGTGGCGCCTGAAGTCGGCTACAAATTCCGAAAAACTCCGCCCGGCTTCTACAAAGAAGCACTGCTTTATCTTATCGAAACCCGTCGCCAAATTCGCAGCGAAATGAAAAACCTTTCGTCCAGCAGTGTGGAGTTCCGTGTTTTGGATGCACGCCAAAAAGCAGTTAAAATCCTCACTAACGCCGCTTACGGTTACGCTGGCTGGGTAGGTGCACGCTGGTACATTAAACCGGTTGCTGAAGCAGCATCCGCATGGGGGAGGCACATTATACTTTCAGCAGCACAAATGGCGAAAAGCGCTGGAGTTGAAGTGGTTTACGGTGACACCGACAGCTTATTCATCAAATACGATAAAGACAAAGCCAAAAAACTCGAAGAGCAAATCAAAACTGAGCTTAAGCTGGATGTGGAAGTAGGGGCAGTCTATCAGCGTATATTCTTTACTGAAGCAAAAAAACGCTATGCCGGGTTACGAGTGGATGGTATGCTGGATTTTGTCGGTCTCGAAGTTGTTCGCGGCGACTGGGCGGAGGTGGCTAAGCATGTGCAGGAGCACGTTTTGGAAATTATTTTGCGGGAGCAGTCGCCTAAAAAAGCCTTGGAGTACGTGCATAAAGTCGTTGCTGACCTGCGAAAGCGTAAGGTTCCGATGCGGGATTTAGTTATTTGGAAAACGTTGACTAAACCTCCCCAAAAGTATGCTGTGAAGGCACCGCATGTGGAAGCTGCAAAACAACTCATTGCTAAAGGCTGGAAACTGAGTGCAGGCGATAAAGTGGGCTTTGTAGTTTTAGTAGGCAAAGGTCGCCTCTATAGTCGCGTTAAGCCTTATGTTTTTGCTGAATTAGCCGAAGTCGATGTTGACTACTATGTGACTAACCAGGTTTTGCCTGTTGCAGCAAGAATCTTATCGTTTTTCAATGTGTCAGAGAAAGAGTTGCTTAAAAGAGAAACAAAAGAAGTGGAAGAAAGTCGCAGCCTAATGGATTATGTTTAGGCTGGGGGGATGATGGTTTGGAAAGTTACCAGTTCCACGTTAGGTGCTGGCTTAACAGCTTCGCTTACTCTTGAAGCAACTATGCGTTTGATTGCTTTGTCGCCTGCTATGTCAACGATGCGTTGTGTGATGATGCCGTCGAAAACTACTGTGTCAACGCCTGTTATTTGCTGTAGTTTCTCTGCAAGCTGGCTAACTGGTAGGCGCTCAACTAATTCGAGTTTGTCGTTTAAGAGGACTGCTTCGAGGGTGCCGACGAGTGCTTTGGCTGCTTGGACCACGTTGTCGGGGACTTCGATTTTGGGGCGTTCTGGAATAGCGATTTTCTTTGGTGCGACTGGAGCGGGTGTAGGTGGAGCTTGCTGGACTTGTTGCTGTTGTGGTTTGCCGCCGCCTTCTTTGAGTTCAGCTACTGAGATTTTTCCTTCAATTGCATCGTTGATTTCTTTGCAGTTGCATTCTTCGATTTCTTTTCCTCGGGGTGCGCGGCCAACGTATTTGACGTTGGTTACTTGAAGGAGTTCTTTTTGGATTAAGTCGCCGCCTCTGTCGCCGTCGAGCAGTGCGGTTGCGATGCGGTCTTTGGTGATTTTCTTGATGGAGTCGGGGACTTTCGCGCCTTCTAATGCGATGGTGTTGAAGATTCCGCAGCGCATCAAATTGATGACGTCTGCGCGTCCTTCTACTACGAAGATTTCTTTGGATCCTTCTAAGCCGGGTCCGGCTGGAAGGTCTTCGGGTCCGTATTTTTCGACTTTGCCGACTTTCATGGTGTCGCTGATTTCTTTGTAGACTTCGTCAACGCTTGGCATTGATTCAATGTTCCAGCGGTGGAGGATTTCTTTGGCTCGGTCGATGATGATTTTTCGGCGTGCTTCGCGAATGTCTTCGATGCGTTCTAGGTTCACTTTGGCGCTGCATGGGCCGACGCGGTTTATGCTTTCGACTGATGCTGCGATAAGTGCTGTGGAGACTCGGTCGAGGCTTGTGGGTATAGTTATTGAGCCAGTTGTGCGGTCGTTTTTAGAATGTAAGTCGATTTCGATTCTGCCGATGCGTCCGGTTTTTTGCAGTTCGCGCAAGTCAAGTTCAGGTCCAAAAAGGCCTTCTGTTTGCCCGAAAACTGCTCCTATGACATCGGGTTTTTCAACTACTCCTTCGATTTCAAATCTAGCGTGTACAACGTACTTTATAGTAAAGGTTTGGGATGTTCCCGTAAGTATGACGCTCCTGTAAATTATTTATTTGATTGATTATGTTAATCGCATTATGCAGGTTTTTACCTACAATGATGAGATTTAATTTAACTAATTACAATTTTAGGGCGAGCACTCTAATAATACTTGTGGTGTTTCAAGAAGGACAGAAAATCTCTTTTCGATGCATGCAAGCGTTTGTCTGCAATCCTGCCTGTTAGCTTCTAAATTTACCGCAGCGCTTGAGTTCACCGAAGTTTAAGCCCCTTAATCTAAACAGAGTTAACCCAACCCACCTTAAACCCTTTTTTAGCGCTTTAACCCTTCACCTTAAATAATTAAAACAACAAAAAGAAGGGCGATACCAATGAGCCTACACCTAAACCCAGAATACGACAAACTCCTGCCACGCATGTCCGAAGAAGAGTTCGCTGAACTCAAAGAATCAATCCGCACCGAAGGACAACACTACCCAATAATCGTCAACGAAGACCTCATAGTTTTAGATGGGCACCACCGTTACCGCGCCTGTGTAGAACTAGATATTGACCCAGATTTTGAAGTAAAAAAATTCGACAACAAACTCCTCGAGAAAAAATTTGTCATCGAAGCCAACCTCAGACGGCGCCACCTAAACAATTTCCAGTTAGTCGAGTTGGCGGTTCCGCTGCTTGAAATAGAAAAATCCCTCGCAAAACAACGCCAGTCCATAGGCGGCAAAAACGGCCGCGAAAAACAGTTAGAGAATGGGTTAGCGTCAGATGACGCAGAGCCCGAACTGGAACCGCTCTTTAAAGCTAAAGCCGCCGAAGTGGTGGCAAAAAAAGCTGGCGTCTCCACCCGTACCCTTGAGAGAGGTAAAAAAATCCTCGAAAAAGCCTCTGAGGATGAAATTCAAAAGCTGCGTGACGGAAAAACCAGCATCGCACATGTTTACCAAGAAATCGTGAGAGAAGAAAAACCCAAACCAGCCGAGGAGCCCCCTGCAAAGGTCAACTCTGAAGATGACGTGCAGAACCGTTTAGCGTTACTATCAATTTTGGAGAAGCTAGAAAAGGAGGAGCTACATTGCCCCAGCTGCGGCACCTCTATGCTTGAATGCAGCTACTGCCACAAAACTCTTCGTGAACTGCTAAAAGAACTCCGCAGCGAAGGCACAACCTAACTTTCTTTTAGATTTTTGCCAGTAAAATTGATTAACCAACAGTTGCTTTAGACTGGGAAGGTAACTTGTATTGAAAGCCATAATTGACGCTGCTAAATGTAAAATGTGCAAAAAATGTTTGGTCGCCAAAGAGTGCCCCATCAAAGCGGTTTTCCGAATCAGCGACGATGAACCTGCAGTTGTAGACATGGGGCTCTGCCATGGCTGTGGCATCTGCGTCGCCGCATGCCCAAGCAAAGCCGTCATGATAAGAGAAGGTTAACCCCCTACTGTAGCTTATTTTCTATAATGTGTCTGACTAAGCGTTGTTCGGCTTTTCGTATGTGCTCAACTATGGTGGAGTCAACTAAGCCTAGTTTTTGAGATAACTCTTCAGTTGTGATTCTTCGGGGAATGTCGTAGTATCCGTATTTGTAAGCTGCTAACAAGACTTCTTGCTGTTTCTCAGTTAACTGGTTTAGTGGCGAAATAGGCGAAAAGTTCGCGTCTGATAGGAGCACCACGCGGTAGTGGATGGCTATGGCATCGATTTTCTCCATGAAATCTTTAACTTGTGCTTCGCTCCCCAAAAAAGAAAATCGGCATTTCCCGTCTTCGATGCTTAACGGAGGGAAAAGGTAGCCGCCTTCCAGCCCGATGTATTTGAGCACTGAGGAGAGGCTGGGGGCTTTGTTGCGGATAAAAAGTATGTATGCTCCGTTTTTTTCTCTTTCAATTACTTGGACTTCTACGACTAAGCCTCCGAGGAGGAGATCTTGGGGTTTAGCTGTCGGGTCTGAGAATTCCAGTCTGGATACAGCGGCGAATTCTTCGTTATCTTGCCTCAGAAAATACAGTAACTCTAACGATTTGATTTTTTTTAGCGGTGGCAGTTCTATTCCCGCTTTGAAGAGTTCACGTTCTGAGACTTCAAGAATTAATCGGCGCATACAAAGAAAAACGCGTTTCAAGATATATGCTTTGTTAAAACCCGAGTATATTCGGTACAAACTTAAAGAGCATGTTCGACATCCATTCAAGGTCTAAAAATTAACACAGAATTGCCTCACAACCAACAAAACGGTGTTATAACTATGTCAAATGGAAAACTCAACTCCTTTGGTAAACTTGGACGCTTAATTACCAAGCGCAAATTCTCAATCATTGCCGTATGGATTCTGCTTCTGGCAATTATTCTGCCTGTTGTAATCACAGCTACCGGCGTAAATTCGTTGACGCTTAATAACTCAACTGACAGCGACCTCGAATCCTCACAGGCAGACGCCATCATTAAAGCGCAGTTCCAAAACTCTGTCTCCAACGATTCACTAGTCATCATAATAAAAACAGCTGACGCATCGTCTTTGGCGACCCAGAAATTCATTGACGATTTAACCCAGAAAATAAACCAAAGCAGCGCCATCAAAGGCTTAGAAAACATAACCAGCGTTTACTCAATTCTCATACCCGCCCTAAACGGAACCAACCAAGGCGTCTACGCGGCTTACTACGGCGGAAACCTCACCTACAACCTGCTCTATAGCGTCCCCACCATTTACTCCAACGTTTGGTATCAAGCTTATAACACCACAAAAGAAGGACAACTAATCCCCGGATTAAACCAAACCGCGCAAGGCGTTTACCAAGTGCAGGACAACGCCAACATGACCAACTATCTGCTCTACAGTGTCCCCGCCGCTTACTCAGGCATCTGGGCAGGCGCATACACCACACTTGACAACGCCAACTTAACCTACAACCTCCTCTACAGCACCCCCGCCATTTACCTCCAAGCCTGGCAGCAAGCCATGACCACAACCTCCGACGACGTTGCCCAATCCAACATAATCGCAAACCAAACCACCGCAGAAACCCTCTACGCAGCCGACCCAGCATCATACACCCAATACACTTCCCAGTTGCTACAGATTTTCTACAGCACCTGGACCCAGAGCTTCTCTGACCCCTCAACCTCCACATGGACACCGATTGAACGAGCCACATTCGCCTCAACACAGACCAACCAACTCTACATCAACAATTTCCTAGCAGGCAACGCAACCATGCAGGCTTTCGTCACCTCCTTAACAAGCACTTTAAGCCTGCAAAACTACCTTGACAACGCCGCAAACCAAACCGCCAACAACGTGGCACTCACAAACTTCGCCCTCCAATTTCTCGCCTCTGCACCACAGGGCGCATCATCAGGCGCTTACCTTGAGGCTCCTTCAAGCTACTACCACTTAGACGCCTACACAATCACAGCTCTCAACAACGCAGCCTACAGCCAAACCCAAGCTATACTTCAAGCAGCCGACCCCACATCGTTTGCACAGTACACTTCGCAGTTGCTTTACTCTTTCAACGCTTCCTGGGCAGGGAGCTTCCAGAACCCCGCCACCGCCTCTTTTAGCTCCACCACGCGGGCTTCCTTAGCTGCCAACATGACTAACCAGCAGTACATCCAAACAGCGTTTGCAGGTAACCAAACTATGCAGGACTTCATGACTGCCCTAACAGAAACTTTCTCACTAAACAGCTTCCTCTTTAACACGCCGCAGCAGAACCAAGACCAACTCAAAGCCTTCTCAATCCAGTATATCGCTAACGAATCCAAAGCGGCTCCCTCGTTTGTTTCGGCATGCTACAACCTTGGCAGGACGCCTAGCAGCAGCGCTTTAGCTTCTTTAGCTGACAGCATAATCTGGAACAGCCAAGCTTATGGCATGGACAAATTCATCCCGCTTTTTAACAGCGTCTCCTACAACACGACCCGCGACATCCTAAAAGACATTGATGAAACAGCCTACAACGATTACACCTCGCATATGCTTAACTATTTCAACGCCTCTTGGAGCAGCCGCGTTCCAACTTCGCCTTCTGCGGTAACAGGTTGGGTTAACAGCACCGCATCCGCCGCAGCAGACCAAGCAAACGCACAGTTCATCCCCGCTTACTTATCTGATGGGGCAGACTTCGCCCAGCAAATTGCCTCCGCTCTCAAACTCCAAGACTACCTTGCCGCCGACACAGCTTACACGAACCAAAAAATTCAGACACTGTCGATAAACTATGTTGCCAACCAATCTGGCTTATCCCAAGAATTAGTTACAGCAGTTTGGAATATGGGTGAAAACGCAACCAACAGTGCCCTGCAAAGCTTAGCTTCGCACTTAGTCTCTAACCCAGACGGCTATAATGTGGGTGAGCAGTTTAACTCGTTGTTTAACGGGTTTGTTTCGCCCTCCAAAGATGTCACTGTCATTTCGCTTACGTTTGAGGATTCAAATGATCACAACGTCCCTGCTCTGCGTGACTTAATCCAAGAACAAATGGACCAAAACCCTGGAGATGTTAAAACTGCGCAGGTAACGGGGTCAGACGCCCTAAACTATGATTTCGGTCAATCTACAAACAGCGACCTCGACATCATCCTCCCTATAACCGTAATATTGCTGATTGTGGCTACCGGCTTGTTCTTCCGCTCGATCGTCACCCCAATCATAACATTGGGCACCATCGGCGTCGGTTTAGGTGTCTCACAGATATTCCCATACCTGGTAAGCACCTACATCAACCCGGTCGACTACACAGTCTCCACAGTGCTGATGACTGTCTTAATCGGTGTGGGCACTGACTACAGCATATTTGTCCTAGCCCGCCACCGCGAAGAACGCATCAACGGCTTGCCACTCTTTGAGGCCATTAAAAAATCCGTCACTTGGGCAGGCGAATCAATAGTCACAAGCGGCGCGACCGTCATCATATCCTTCTTTGCGTTAGCCGGTACTTCAATGGTTATGCTGCAAACCATGGGTTTAGTCGTTGGCTTAGGCGTGCTAATCACCCTGATTGCATCATTGACCTTTGCTCCAGCGCTTGTTGCTATCTTGGGCGACAGAATATTCTGGCCCAACTCAGGCGAGCGTTTCCAACGTTATGCCGAAGGTATAGTTGCAAAGAACAAACGCAAAGGCGGCTACTTCGCAAGAAGCGGCTCCTTCTCAGTCAAGCACGGTAAAGCAATCATACTCGTTGCCGTATTGGTAACCGTTCCCGCTTTCTACGTGTACTCAACCACCACTCCAACTTTTAACATGCTAGGTGCCGCTTCAAACAGCATAGAATCCGTTGCAGCATCCCAAACCATGACTGACTCGTTTGGCGGCGGTAGTCTCATGCCTTCTTACGTGGTGGTAACGTTCTCGCAGCCGCTGGTAAATAGCGACGGGACTTTTAATAATGGTGAAATGTCGACGATTCAGCATATTTCGTCTTACGTGAATAACCATGAAGGAGTGCAGGAAGTTTCGGGTCCAACAATGCCCTACGGTGAAGAAGTAGACTTCCACGGCGTCACAAACAACACAGACGAAGCCCTCTACAACAGCATGCTAAGCAGTGTAGGTGCAGACAACAAATCAGCTTTAATTACCATAAAATTCACAGTTGACCCATATTCAACCGAAGCCATGAATTATGCAAGCGAAATACGCAGCCAACTTCATAGTAATTATGACAGCGCACAGAATGTAACTGGCATATACTTCGGCGGCACCACAGGCAGCACCCTTGACACGAGAATTTCGTTTGAAAGCCAATTCAACTCAATTATCCCCATAGTTGCGCTCGGCGTCGGCATCGTGCTGTTCTTCGTGCTCGGCTCACTGATACTTCCAGTCTTTGCCATACTCTCGGTGCTCATGAGCATCGTTTGGACCTTAGCGGTAACTGTGATTGTATTTAACGCTGCTTTCAGCTTCGGTTTGCTCTTCATCACCCCACTAATACTCTTCGTGCTACTGCTAGGTTTGGGCATGGACTACAACATCTTCATCCTGACCCGCGTACGAGAGGAAGCAGCTAAAGGACAACACCAAAACGACGCAATCGTAAACGCCATACAACAGACAGGCGGCATCATCACAGCCGCAGCCATCATCCTAGCCGGCTCGTTGGGCGCGTTAATGCTGTCGAGCAACATGATGCTAAAAGAAATGGGCTTCGCCCTCGCATTTAGCATCCTAATCGACGCTTTGGTAGTGCGCACCTACCTAGTTCCCGCAGTAATGGCAACGTTTGGCAAATGGAACTGGTACAACCCCATCAAACGCCTTCAACGCATCAAAGACCAGCCAGAAACCGTCAACCCTACTGCCCCAGAAGAATCGGAAATCGACGAGAAAACAGAGTAAAACCATAGGGGAACCAACGTGTTCCCCCAACAATCTTTTTATAACTCAATTTAACCAATCGGTAAAAATTTGTTAAAAATTTCAATCTGATGAGCAGTTTATGATATAGTACAAGTTGATTTAAACTTACTTTTGTCAGTACAAAAAAAGAACGCTATCAGTTTATCTGTTGCCGCCCTTAAACTGATTGACCGTTGTCTCACATAGAAACTGCTGATTGTCAGAGTCCATAAAAATAAACAATAATCAAATCGGTTTCTTTTATACCGCCAATCCATAGAAAGAATCAATGAAATCGCAAGTCTTAAAACTAAACATTAAACTAATTATGACATGGTTAATCCTGAAGCAAAAAAGAGGCAAAAGTTTGGATACAAACTGTATAAGTGACATAGCCCTTGAACCGATATTAAATGGTTTAGCTCAGGGAATCGTAATCATAAACAAAGACGGCACTCTATTCTTCGTCAATGAAACACTAAAACAACTCTACCACGTTAACCCAGAAATCCAACTAAAGACTCATAATGATATACTAAAACAAATAACGCTGTACACTATTGATGGCAAACAATATCTGTTTGAGAACCTGCCGGCAAGACAAGTATTTCTAAAGGGAACAACTCAACAAGACACTTTCATAGTGCAACGTGCCGATGGGTCCAGGCTAATGATAAATGCAGTAGCTAAACCAGTAAAAGATGACAACGGTAACATAATAGCAGCAATAGCCCTCATCGAGGACATATCTGAACGTAAGAAAGCAGAAGAAACACTAAGACAAGCGCAGGCTAAGCTTCAAGAATATACTTCAAACCTAGAAGCGATTGTTGAAAATCGTACCAAGCAGATCAACGAAAGCGAGCAGAGATATCGTGAACTGTATGAGAGTTTTGGGGAAGCGTTCATAGCCGTTGACTGGGAGCTTAATGTTATTCATTGGAATAAGACTGCTGAAAGAGTTACTTCAGTTAGAGCTTCTGAGGCTTTAGGCAAAAAGGTCTATGCGGTATTGCCCGAATTTCTAACTGTGGATGTTACGCCTTTTTTTGAAACGTTAAGGCAAAATAAGCCCGCTCGGTTTATGATGAATGCTACAAGCCGAGAAACTAAGAAGCCATCTATTTTTGAGATTTCTACTTACCCTTCAAAACAGGGCATAATTATTATTGTCGAGGACAAAACAGAGGAAGAACAAAACATGCGGTTATCAACGATAGGGGCAACCGCAGGTATGGTTGGACACGATATACGAAATCCATTGCAGGCGATCGCAAATGAGCTTTTTCTTGCAAAGGAAAGCATGAAAAAGGTGCCTGATAGCATAGGCAAGCAAGAAGTATTAGATAGTGTAGATTTCATTGAGCAACAACTTGATTATATCAACAAGATTGTGGCTGATTTGCAGGATTACGCAAGACCGTTACGCCCCGAATACTCTATGGTTGATTTCTCGGAGGTTGTAAACAAAATTTTCAATAATCTGTGTGTGCCTGATTCAATTAAGCTCTCGATTAAAGTCAAAGATTGTCCTAAGTTTTCGACTGATCCTACGTTGTTGCAAAGGGCATTGTCAAATTTGGTTACTAATGCTATTCAAGCAATGTCTGCTGGCGGCGACTTGGAAATAATTGGACGACCCATAGAAAATAAGGTGCTCATAACAATATCTGATACTGGCACGGGTATTCCTGATGAAATTAAGCCCAAACTTTTCACTCCTATGATTACTACAAAGGCTAAAGGTCAAGGCTTTGGCTTAGCTGTTGCAAAGCGTCTGATTGAAGCGATGAAAGGAACTATAAACTTTGAGAGCGAGGAAGGCAAAGGAACGAAGTTCATAATAGAGTTGCCAATTAATGGCTAAACATCTCTGAACAGCAAAACTCAAACAGTTGTGTAGAAGGTTTATGCCGACAAAATTACTACGTGCATTGCGAGGTTTTTAGCCGATCTTTTTTCTAGAATTTTTTGAAGGCCTTCACCAATTTGCCCTCATAGAGATAAAGGCTTTCGCCAACAAGCGTAAACTTAAGCTACAGTCTGAAAGGTACCATTAAAATGGATAAATTTTTTACTGTTTGTAAATTAGTAGATATTTTTCTCCTTTATCTTCTTCAACCATGCAATTATATGTTTGGCAGTATTGATTTAGTTGAATGCGGTTGAAATTGTTTTTTATTTGTATTTGAAATTGGTTAGGCTGATTCTCTATTATCGATATGTAGGAGAGTCAACTAAATCGTTATCAATTAATTCTTTTAAGAGCTTCATTGCTTGGCATCTATCCAAGTGTACGTACCCTAACATTATTTTGGGGGGGGGGAACTATATAACATTTTTAAGAAAAAAACGGTTGACCTATAGGACCATACGCAATTAATATTAATTCTGATGTCAATTCGACATAGGCTAACCATGTCTTATGAACGATTTATTTGCCCAATATGCAAAAAAGAATTTCAGAACCCCAAATTGCTAAGAGAGCATCGCATGGCAGAACACAAGGGGCAATCAAGAAACACGCTTAAAAGATAACAAAAAAACTCAAGCAACCTCTAACTTAATCATATTGCTAACCAATACAAAAAACTCTTGCTAATTGTAGGCACGACTGCTCACGGAGTTGTGGCATCGCTGATGTATTAGCATAGTCTTAACTAACGTTTTGGGGTTAGATGGGAAAATATCGAGGTTTGGAAATTGTCGTCGGCATTAGTATTGGTAAACACAGATTTAGGTTTACATAACAAGGGTTAAAAATTGCATTATTACTTCCTATTTTTGTCTAAGCGTTCAGGTGAGTGTGCTGATCACCCAATAATCCTTAATGCGCTCTACTTTTAATCTATGATTTTTAATATAATCTTCCATTTTAGGAGAGAAAGATTCGGTAGCCAGAGTAGTTAAAATTATGTAACCACTTGTTAGTACGTTACGAGGCATCCACTCTATAAATTCCTTGAATATTTTTGGATTACAATTGGGAAATTGTTTTGAAAATTCTATTGCTTCAGCTAAAATCAAATAATTGCTCCTGGACGCTTGAATTTCCGTGATTTGACGACAAATTGAGGGTGAACTGTGTTTCTTGGAGAACAGTGGGTATGGTCTGTTTGTGCACTTGGAAGTACTTGGAAATATTTCAGCACATCAATACCTCGTTGGGTGACGCCAAAGACTACATTGTGTTTTAAAATGGTTCGCTCCTCAACAAATGCTTGCTTAACTAAGAAGGATAGGTATTCTTTAAGTTCAATGTAACTAAGAGTTGTGTTATACATTATTTGTGTCAGGTTAAGAGGGCCTGCTTGTGATAGTAGGCTTACTATTTCGACATATGTTTCGAGATGGCTGCGTGTCATTATTGTCAGCTTTGATATTTCTGAAAAGAACATATAAACGTTCTGATGCTTTGTGCAAGCAATTATGTTTTTTATTGACAAAAATACAACTTACATAATAATATGAATTTAATAAATGATTTATATCGAAAAACATGTTTGTATGAAACAATATTAAAAATTCAGATTTCGCTCGTTTCGAGATTTTTTAACAAGATTTCGGTAAGTTGTACGATACCTGCCGAACTGGATTTTTTGTATCCCTTTGGAAACTGATAATAATGATAACTGATTTTATATGAATTAACAAGACATATGAGTTGATTTAGTGGATTATCTGTCACCTCTCAGATCAGAACTCAAACTTAAGATCTTATTAAGCCTCCTAAACAGCGGAAAAAAAATATCAGATCTCAGGGTAGACGCCGAAACTCGAGATACAACTATCCTTCACGTTCTGGAAGAATTTGGTGAACTCAACCTAACAACAAAGGCTCAAGGACTCTACAAACTATCGCCATTAGGCATCATTGAAGCCAAACTCGTTAAAGAGTTCATTTCGAGTGTGGATGTCGTTGAAAAGTTTAAGGATTTTTGGCTATCACATAATGTGAGCGACATACCCACACATCTCCTCCAAAATATTGGTGCTCTAAAAGACTCACAATTAGTGCAGACTCGAGCTGCAGAGTTAGGCATCGTTCATCAAACATTCATAGAAGGCATCAAAACATCTAAAAAGATTAAGGGGATTTCACCCATATTTCACCCAGACTTCATAGCTTCGTTTGGACAACTACTTGACCAAGGAACCACGATTGAGTTAATAGTTAGCAGTGATGTTCTCAACAAAATTACCGGTTTTGTCGATCTTAACGCAATAAAGAAGTGCTTAGAAGAGGACAAGTTAAGAGTTTTTCTGAATGACAATTTGAAGATTGCTCTTGCTTTGACTGAGAGCAGTTTCTCACTAGGCCTTTTTACACTTTCTGGAACATACGACGATAACATGGATTTGCAATCAACCAGCGGTGAGGCGATACGGTGGGGGGAGCGCCTTTTCGAAGATGTGGTTAAAAGTAGTCAAAGAATTGGGATAGATTTACCAATTTAAACCATAGTTTTCTTTCCTAAAATTTTTGAGTTAAGGCTATTTTTTGTTACTTTAAAACTGATTTTGCTGATGTGAATATGAATTAGAGATTCATAAGTTTCATTACTTATTTGAAATCCATATTCCTCTGGAGGGGGGTCAGTGAAAGACCAGAACTTTCACCTGGAATTACTAAAAACTCTGAAAGAGGATTTGGCAAATCTTGCTTTAAAGGGGACATTCTTCCCCTTAACCAAGGTTTTAAAGTTTATAGTGTCCAATTCACTTCTTTTAGGTTTAAATGGGGCTACCGTCGTTGCATTTGGCGCCTATCTAGAAGGCGTCACGTTTGTTCCTTCTATATTTTTGGCCGCATTTATGGTCACTTTTGCCGTCTATGGTTTAAACAAATTCACAGATAGGACTGAAGATTTAATCAATAGACCTGAAACTTCACCTAAAAGTTCAAGTTACTACCTGGTTTTTTCCATATTATCCATGCTTGTTGGTTTTTTGATAGGACTGTTAAATGGTATTTTTGTTTTCTCTGTTCTATGTGCTCCAGTTTTGATTGGCGTGATTTACAGTGTAAAAATTTCGAAATCAATTCCGCGGCTTAAAGAAATTGTGGGTGTCAAAAGCGCTGTTGTTGCAGTAAGCTGGGCTTTAACTGGTTCTTTTCTGCCTGGTTCTTTTAATACTGGTAATCTTCAGGTGATTTTTTTTGTTTTTGTTTATATTTTTATTCGAGTATTTGTTGGCGCGACTTTGTGCGATGTTTTAGATAAAAAAGGTGATTTGGCTTCAGGAGTAGAAACAATACCTATAAGGTTGGGAAGAACCAAAACCAAAAAACTTTTGATATTTCTTAACAGCTTTGGGATATTTTTGCCAATCTATTGCTATGCCAGTGGAATGGCCATTCATTTCGTTCCCGCGTTACTATTTGGAGCATTTTACGGCTATTTGGCAATTTGGTTTTTCTTTAAGAATAATTGCAATAGGTTTACAGCTGGGCTACTGTTAGACGGCGAATGGATTCCAATAGTAATCATTATTTACTTTCTTATCAGACAGTAGAACATGGTCTACCCTACTGGTGAAATCCTGATTATTTCTTGTCACTTTTGCGTTGAACCGAATCCTCGAAGCATCAGTAAATCCCTTAAAACCTTCATTTAGCAAAAGAGCTATTAATTAAAACCAGTGAGTTAGCCTAGCATAATTCAGGGATTTGCTTCGCGGACAACTTAGAGAAAATATAGCCCAGGGAACAAGCAAGAAGCGCAACACAAGCAAGGTTTACTTATTAAGCGGAGAATATTGCGCATGAATATCCACTTGAGGACGCGGTTCTGCAATGGAAGTTGAACTATTGCAAATGACCAATTATGCTAACCGGTTTATTCACTATACGCATTAAATTTGCAACATTGCATTCGGGAAGGCTCACTAAAGCCACTGTTGCCGGACCAGCCGACTTTTGGACATCCACCTCTTGCTGTTTAGAAATCGTATAATTCAACTTAGAACTCTCGGCAAGCATTTTAAGTTCATGTGCTATCCCCGTTGACCCCACAGGAATCACCTCATGAACATAAGGCAATTCTCTGATTATGAGGATATCCTTGGAATCCAATATGTGTCCCGCCTTCTCGGCTGAAAGAACTTCGTTCCCAACTGAGGGGATACCCACCGCCACAACAACGTCACTTGGAAGAGACGTGCCAATTTTCAGTTTCTCCCTGCTGCATGTTCCGATAACAGTGACACCAATTCCTGTCTGTTCTACAATTATGTTTTTTTCTGTGCTGCCTGTCACTGCGAGTTTAGGATCCAAGCCAGCCCTTTTGGCTTCAGATCTAATTCCACGCAGGATAGCTGCTCCAATAGGTTTAGGCGCCACACCCAGGGCATCCACAATGCAGACTAGCAAGGCGTTGACAGCAAGGACTTCCATGAGGGCTGTTTTAGCTGTAAATTTTCCGAGAATGAAACCGCTAACCTTGATTTTGTCCAGAGGATTTGGTCCTATGCCGCCAGCGGAGTCGCAACCGATAACAAGGACCTCATCGTGTGCTAACTGAAAAAGTAGGACGTCCCTGTTAGTTTTTATTTGAGAAAGGGCTGGGATGGGGCTTTTGGTCAAGTCTTCAGTTTCCTTCTAACAGCAAGATAGATGATGCCTGCGACAACAGCGTTTAACGTTGCTGCAACCACTAGAAACGGTGCGTAGCTGAATGCGATTAACCAGCCAACGTTTATGTCTTCAGCTAACCAAGGCACGAGAGGAAAAACTAAAGCAGTGTTAATAGCAACACCTGCAACAAGTGCAGGTATAACTCCCAAGGACTTATGCATTTTGTTTAACAAGCCTATTGCCGCCGCTGCCAAAGCCATGCCGATAGCGATTGGAATATGCAGTAAGCCCAGAGGAAAACCACTTGTTGCGGCTGTCGCCAAGTGTCCTAATCCGCTTACAAGGGCGCCTTCGGCGGGTCCAAAGAGCAATGCAACAAAGAAACCTGGAAATGAGTCAAAAGCAAGGCTTCCAACTGGACTGGGGATTTTGATAAATGAGCCGACTACGCTGAGCGCTGAGAATATGGCTAATCGTGCGGTCCGAATGGCGGGAGAAGCTTTGAGTATAGCTGCTGTTTTGGGCACAGGATTTGTTGAATTCGGCATCATCATTAGTTCACCTTTTATCATTCCACTTAAATGAATAAGATAAAAACGTTTTCACGTGTATTACATCCGTAGTGTGTTTAGGAAGTTAGTGCAGAATGGTTGAGAACTATTTGAAAAATAAACGAAAAGAACACCGACTTATCTATAGAGTTTAGGCTTTATGGCTCAGCAAGAGAATACGTTAAGCGATTAGCCACAAGGTCTTTGATACTTAAAACTCGAATTGCTTAAAACGCTTTTTTTATAAGTAGACAAGCGTCAAGATTTTAGGGTGTATTTCTGTTTGAACAATTATCTGTTAAAATATTTTTTTGTTTGAAGAATACCGATGTGGCTATCAGTTTGGAGTGGTGGAGTTTGTCGGATCAACGTTGTAATCAGTCAGATTTTAGTTTTGAATTAGAGGAAGTAAGCACAAAGTTTGCGGGAATAAAGGAAGCAGTGAAGAATAGTTAACTACTTTTTCCTTTTTCTAAAAATCCTTGGTAAAAAATTACTATTTTCCTTCTTTAAATTGTCTGCTTGGACCCCTTTCTAGGATTGGCGTTGGCTTGCTTCTGTCTAGAACTATTGGCGGCATTTGCTTTTTTAGCTATACTGCTTTTGTTTTGGGGCGGTTGTTATTCGTTCATGTCGCAGTCTACCTGAACAAACTCATTGTCTTTATAGTCGTAGTCGGAATTAGAATAAAAAAACGTGGGCCCATAGTATAGAAATCCTTCGTGAAATCGTTTTTTGAGGTTAATGACAACTTCTGAGTAATCATTTAATAGCTTGCAAGTACAATTGACGTTAGAGGAGATTTTTTTTTGTTAAGACCTAGCTCAACGCAAATAAACGTTCTTTTGTCTGTTCGCTAAGAGTGGGCTATAAAACCTAAAAGTGGCTATATTTTTGAAAATTATTAAATCCAGTTGGCAGTAGAAATGAAACAATCTTCGAATTATAAAACAGTTTACGAAACTAACTATATGAGTAAGCAGGAAAAGCTACGATTAGGTTTGAGAATATGCAGTGGAGTAGTCTCAAACTTGGTTGGTGTTAAGACTCCTCTGTTTTGTGGTCACAAATTAACGTATAATTGTAATCTCAAATGTAAAATGTGTCCTTTCTGGAAAAGAACAACAACGGATTTGACTTTAGAGAAGGAAAAAATCATTCTAAAGCACATTTATAATTCAGGCGTTTGCGGAATCGCATTTGAAGGTGGAGAACCTCTTCTAAGAAAAGACTTGCCTGAAATTCTCCAATACGCTAGGTCTTTACCTTTACAAACAAGCCTAATCACAAATGGAACATTATTAGAATCCAAAATAGATGAAGTCGCCAAGTACATCAACGGCGGTATCTATGTCTCAATAGATGGCCTAGATAAAACTCATGATGAAATAAGGGGTGTAAGCGGCTGTTTTAAAAAAGCGGTAAAAGGAATTAACGCTGCTGCTTCCCGAAAGATTCCTGTTGCAATCAATACAACGATTATGGCTGAAAATATCCATGAGATTGAAGATCTGGTAAAGTTGGCAAAAGACTTGGATGTAAAAATGTCGGTTGCCGTTGCCCATGATTATTTTGACGTTAAGGTATTCGAACCTGCAAGTCAAGATCTCAGTGATGTAGCTGGAAAGCTTATTGAATTAAAGAAGAAGGGTTATCCTCTGATAAATTCAATAAGCTATTTTAAAGTCATTGCTAAAGAGAAAAAATGGATCTGCAAACCTTGGTCGACGATTAACGTAAGTCCAGAAGGATATTTAGTTCTACCTTGTTATGTGCGCAATAAATATGCAACTTCTATGTCTATTTTTGACACTAGCATCAAGAAAGCGATTTCAGGATTTGATTGGAAAGAAACACTGAAGTGTCAAAAATGTAATCTTCATTGTTACGTTGAGCCGTCGTTAGCGCTTTCTTATGATTTTGGAACGTTGAGGAATTGGGCTTTTCCGTCCTAAGTATTTTATTGAGCGATAGACAGAGTCCTTGAATGCGGGCTGTTTCTATTAACCATGCGTTGTTGAAATTGCAGTTGTTTGAGTATTGCTTTTGAGTTGTGCTAATTTGAAAAGATTGCTGTCTTGTTTGCACGGAGAAGCAAAAGCTAAAAAATAAGGAACTTGTCTATTCTAGTAAAAGCTGAACCTCAACTAGTTATTTATGGTTATTTTTCAAGTTAGACATAAGCCCTCGGGATTACACATGGTAAGGGGAAATTTTTCTTTGATCTCATTTATTCTTGTTTTTACCATCTCCAGCAGCTGATTCCTAAGTAATTGCCCCGAAATGCCCTGTTGTATAAAACACAGTTTATTGGCTAACTCGTTGTCTCCTAGAGTGTCTCTTATCCAAGCTTGAAAATCCCCGCGGGGATAATGAAATAGAATAGAGCTTTCGTCTATGTCGCCTAATTTTTCTGCAAAATCTTGGAGGCTGTCTGCTGAAATGTTAGTGTAAACTCCTTCAGCAGTGCAAAAATAGAAGGCGTTCTCAGGGCGGACCTTGGACAGGATTTTTGAACCGCCTCGTTGAGTAACAGTTTTATTCATTCTAATCGCCTTTTTCACACTAAGCCTTGATTGCGCAATCGTATATCCGTTTGTAGTTGTGTTTTGACAGTAACAAAAAATTGATAACACCCGGTTTTTATCTTTGAAATTGATCTAATCCGCTGACGGTTGCTTTTTTTCCTTTAGGGCTTCAAAAACCTTTTTTGTGGTGTACCCTGCGAAGCTAAGCAAGTTTGCTGCTGAGTCCTATAGACGCGTGAGGTATTTTTTGTGTATGGGCTTGTTTTGTTATCATTGAGTTTGGGGCTTTTTAGCGGTTGTTGCATCAAGCCATAACAACATTGTCTTATATTCAACTTAAAGATAACTTGCTGATAAGAGTACACCCAGAGTTGGGCTGGTTTAGCTGCTAACAAAAAATAAGCATGTATGTGCCCTCTCTTTTGCCTTCTTCCAAGAGGTCACAAGCACTAAACGAAGACAAAACATCGACGAAGCAATAAAGTAGTTAATACATTTTATTCTAAGCTGTTTTTGATGACCGTTTGGTTTCTTGTTGTGTCTTTATCAGATGAGTGATAGTGGATGTCCGGTGGCAGGTTAGGTGAAGTAGTTGGAAGATTGCAGCTTTTTTGTTCATAAGTTTTTTTTGGATACGACAATCAGGTTCCCACATGATTTATACCAATATGGAGGCGAAACCACGTTTTATCTAATGCTCTCTTGAGTTAGAAGTGTTTCATGACAAAATCCCTAATAGTTCTATGACTATTCATGAGTTCAACTATTTTTTTTGTAGCCTGCGTTATTTTAGTATCAAATACTCGTGTTACCGCCAGAGAAAATGCAAACACAAATGTGCCGATTATTATACTTCCGATAACATTGATTGAACCAAGATACCACACGATAAGATAAGTAACTGCAGCACTAATAATCCCCATAAGAAATGACCTTATTATAAAATAAAGTCGCTGCAACCACGTAGAAAACAGCAGAACTTTGATCACTGCCCTTTTCTCTAAATCGTTTTTAGCCCCCGATTTTTCAAAACCTATCTTTTGCAGCACCCCTTTTGCATAACGGGCGTCTGACAAATGTAATATCATTCTTGAATAACGAGCATCGGATAAATCTGCAGAACTAGCGGATTCAAGCTCTAACAAAATCCTTTGGGCTATTTCATCTATTTCAGTATCTAGTCTATCTATTTTGACATCTTTACTTATCATAGTACCTCCAACAACGTTATTCTTCTGGTTTCATGGTAGCTGAAAGCGGAATAGCTCAATTGTTTCTTTACAAAATAAGATATTCCCTAAAAGAATCAATTCAGCAATAACCGTTGAGGTTATGCCTGGATTTACCAAGCACTACTTCTTCTTTCTTACAGCTACCTTGGCTTTCATTTCAAAGATAGTGTCTTCGCCTGTTTTTCCAACACCAAAATTCCATTCTAAGACTTCAACTTGCATATCTTTGAAGTTAGACAGCCAAGTTTTCTGAAATTCGTCCCATTTTTTGCTCATTGTCTGTATTTGTTCTTTAACATCTATTTGTTGCTCTGACATATTTGTTATCCCTTTCTCATAGCAAGTACTTAGTTGGTTTAAGGATGTGTGACTGTGAGCTTGAGGCTACAACTTACATATTCCAGAATAATATCAAAACAGACGAGCCCTGCTCCTTTTTGGGTTTAAAGGATTTGCTTTGCTTGCGTACGCTTTAACCTATAACGGGGGTAGACCTTGCCTTAACCGTTAAAGTTTATTCTGTTGAAAATTAGAGTTAAGCTGATCTGACCGTGCGGTTGAAAGGAAGCGTCGAAAATTAGGAAGAGAGAGGAAATATGTCGTGCGCTTCTTTTCTTCCAGCCAGATCAGCTTAAAATCTCGGCACCTTGACTTAGTATTTGTCTTGTGATAGAAAAATAATTGCTGTAACGTTATGCTGTAACAAACTGTTACATCGGAAATTGATTTTGATTTACAGCTGCATTGTGCTTCAAAAAAGAACCGAAACACTTACAATTTCATTAACTGCCCGCCTTCTCGCTTGTTACTTTCTTAATGTTTTCCCACATTTCTTCATAGGTTCGATTACTGGTTGAATCAGGGAAAAGTTTTCTGTAAGCTAGAATGATAATGTTTGCCGTTGTCATAACATCAATAAATGACTCCATTGTTAATCCATCAGTTGCGTTAGCCATTACCTCAATGTACTGCGCTCTTTCACTCAACATTTGAACCTCTTGCTTTGTTTGTGCATCTATTTGCTTAAGTGCTTTATGGGTAGCGTAGCGTTTGTCGACAAAATCTACACGTATCAGCAAAACATTCCATGCCGCTCAAAAAAGCTCTCTGCAATGTTAGTTAACGCATTTTTGTGTGTAAACCTATCGGAAAACGGATTTTGATAAAATTTTGTTCTGCATTCGATTTGTTGGCATAGCCTATAAGCCAGAACCGTTGACTGTTGTGATTCCCGAGGGTTAACAAATGTTTGCCACAATAATTATTGAATGCCAAAACAAAAAATCGAATTCATCTTGTGAACATTGCCTTGTAAACAAGGAATGCCAACTTCGTCTCAGTTTAGAAGATGATATACCAAATCATCTTCAGACGGGTATAATCGAGAGTCAACTGATTCTTCTAATTGAAGAACACTTAAGAAAGGGCTGGAAAAAATAAATAAATTAACTAAGTGCTGTGTATGGAGCACCCTAAGTAGTCATTTGGCGCTTGTTACCATTGGTCTTTTTTGGTTGACAGTTCCTTCATAACTGCTCGTAGCCTAGCACGGATTAGCCTTTTAGTGGTGACATCACCTTCAATTTTTCTCTCAGCGAAACGCACAACCCCTATTTTTTTGTGTTAACGCGGAACTTTGCACTCGCAACTCACATGCAGAAATACTAACCTTCTGTTTTAAATCAAGCGTTATTTTGCATGTCAAAACGCTAAAAAATACTTTTTTTAACCGTGAAGATGGCTTGCGAGAACTTGGAAGTTACCTGACAATTGAGTGACGGACGAACTCCGCCAGTTGGGTAGCAAACGCTGCGTTAACCTCATATCAGAATTGTTGGAGTATCGGGAAGACGTCAAAGAAAAAGACCATGCGACCGATGCCCTGAGATATAGTTTGCGGCTTGCGAGGGAAGAGAAGCCGTTTTTGTATGTGGTTCGACGTTGAGGGTGTAACTTGCTTGAGATTACTATGCAAGAAGCAATAACGCCCGCTAAAAAAAGCGGTTATTAGAAGGGTGCGTATTGAGGCTTTGTTAAATTCCTTTTTGACCATACCGATTATGATGGGTGAAGTCCTCGATGTCTCTTCTGACGCGCAAGCTTTCTGTGGGCATTAGCGGATATCCCAGACGGATTGTGTAAGCAATTTTTATCGGGTCGGGGACTCCAAGAATCTGTTTCAGTTCCTTCTCAACAGATACTGTGGCAGATAAACTTAGAATTTGCATGCTAATTCCCAGAGCCTGTGCAGTCAACCAGATGTTCTCCATGAGGCAGCCTAAACTAATGAAGCCATAAACATCTACGGCAAGGGCAGGTGCTTTCTTTCTTGAATCATACAAAACCATTAGAAGAGTTGGGCTGCCTCGTATGGAATTGCTAATCGGTATCGGGGGAGAACGTGCAATTTGGGTGAATTTGGCTGGGTCAATCCAGTCAGGTGGAAAACCAGTTGATAAAATTCCAGTCTTCTTCTGCTTGAGTTCTTCCTCGGAGAAAGACAGGTGCTCATAGTTGTCGCGTAAGAATTCCTCTAAGACGCATGATTTTACGCTGCCAATTTTTTCAAGCATAGCCTTGTCGTCAATAACCATGATTTCGTAGTTCTGCATGTTATGTCCTGTAGGGGACCATCGTGCAGACTCCAGTATCTGATTGATATTTTCTTTGGAGATTGGTCTATTGGGGTCAAATTGTACCCGGGAGGATTGACGATCCCTGATAACTTTTGAAACTTCGCTCATAAAGAGACCTACAAATTTTATCTTTACCAACAAAATGAACATTTCGGAGGCAGCTTTGGCCCGTTGTTAGTTCGGTGTGCGCGCTATGAAGCGCTATGTTAACTTGATTAGCGAATTGTTGGAGTATCGGGAAGACGTCAAGGAAAACGACCATGCGACCGACGCTTTAAGGTATTCTCTGCCGCTCGCCCAAGAAGAAAAGCCGTTTCTGTATGTCGTTCGGCGCTAAGCTATATTCCGTCTGCTTGAACTGTAATTTATGGCTTGTATTCTGTGATTTCGTTGCTTTCACTGAGTTCTTTTAGTGGTGGGGCAATTGTAACCACTTCGCCGACTGCTTGGACCATTTTTGTTGGAAAGCAAACTGTTGAACTTCGGAACCGTTTTTTGAATCCTAACTCAGTCGCTGCGTTGTCGGATAACTTTACGTATAGCTGGGGTACTTGCCAAGTTTTAGTATCGATGCCTGCACCTTTTACTTCGCCGAGGATAAAGCCGCCTGTTCCAATAACTTGTTTACCAATAATTGATTCAAAACTAATCAAAATAATCACCAATTAGCTTCGCACCTTAATAAAAAACACTCTACCTACCGTAGAAGAGACTGTTAAACGGGGCAGCATAACCTATGTTCTTGAGGATAAAAATTTTGTTCGGATACGCAATTACAGGGGTCACGCAGATTTAGGTTTCTTTAACGGGGATAGGCTTAGTTCTACACTTTTAAAAACACGAGGAAGAGGAACAAGCTGGAGACATGTAGAGATTAAATCTTTGGGCAACGTTGACGACCCGGAAATCAAGAGACTTCTTGAGAAAGGCGCAATGCTCTTTAAGCTTTAACATTTATCAGGGATACCTCCAAACCAATGAAGAAAAGCTGATTTTTAGTCATCTTATTAAGATTGAATCAAGAACTATTACTAGGTGTTATGATTGAGCAAAAAGCGGCAAGCAAAAAAAATAGAGTCAGATAACGTTAAATCCAAAGAAAATCAGGAACAGAAAACAGAAAATATCTATAATGAAGCCCAGCGAGAAACAATGCTCAAAAATGATGAAATAACTGCATCAGAAAACGCGTTCATGGAGGGTAGAGAAAAGGTGTATAAAAAGAATAGCAAGCCCCAAATAACTAGCCATGATGATTCAGTTTCAGTTGAGCTTTCTAAGCAAGAGTATGAAGAGGATTAAAGTTGCAGGATTAATAGCGATGGCTATTCTTTATTTTTTAATTGCCACTCACATTCGCTCTCAAACTTATTAAGAAAAATTGAAGGGTAGCTAAGCCAGAATTCTTTTACCGCACCTATGTTGGTCTTAGGTAGAGGGCTAGTTGATCTTTTGTTACCTTAAGGGTTATTCCGTTTTCGGTGCAGCATAAAACGCCTTTTTGTAACGCAGAAATTGCCAATGTGTTTCTTGGAAGATCAAACATCGCAGGCTTTACGCCGAGAATTTGTTCGGTAGCTTCCTTGGTTAATTCAATTTCAAGATGGGTAATTTTCCACTCTTCAGGATCTATAACTATTTCTTTAACTTTGCCTATAACAAAACCGTTTGCGCCAGTCACAATTTGATTAATTAATTGATTAAATTTCATAAAATCAACTCTAATTATAGTGTCACAATTGCTTTCCTATAAAGGTTATCGGTAGCCAAAAACATGCAAGCTTATTTTGCATTTCTTCCACTATACGCCACTCTTCCAGAACTCAAGCGCGCCGCTTTGTCCCTAAATTAAATGTTGAAGTAAGTCGGTGATGCCGCTTTTTCATGTCTGCCTATCCTTTGAGCTGCCTCTCTATTTAGCACTAAACACAAAATACTACACAAAGCATAGATCAAGTTACTTGAGGGCTCTGAATTCAGATAGGGCAAAAAAATGTTCTTGCAAGAGAGTCACTTAAGCTGTTGGGTGTTGAGGTTTCACATCAAATGGTCTATAATTGGATTGAGAAATACGTTAAATTAATGAAGAATTATGTTGGTAATTCCCGCCATGATTATGGCACAAGCCCTAATCTATGCGCAAGTGATCGCAAGCAGCACCCCGTCTTTCGTTTATTATGCAATTTAATACTTTATTTTCAATGCTGCTTTCCGGTTTTAAAGAATTTCATTTTGACACTTTTGGTAACAATGAATTTAAAAGAAAGAAAAGGCAACGCAGAAATGCTTGTCTGCTATATTGTCATTAAGGCGAATTTTGTGAATCATAGTATATATTTTGATTCGCCTAATTGTGGAGGCTGTATGTATAAGAGAAATAGTTATCGTTGGGGGCAATGCGCCTTAAAAATCTGGAAAAAAGACCGAGAGTATTGATTATTTTGGAATTACTTACGCGACAGCTTAACAAGTTTATTGTACGAGTAGTTGACTTTCAAAAGAACCCAATCCAAAATGTTACGGTTAAAGTTTTCAAGATAGAAAAGGAACCCATAACACCTGAGAAATGGGCTGAGAATCTAAAAAATGGGACTCCATTTAAAAGTTTAGTTTTCTCAATGAACACCAATTATAATGCGTAACCGCCGAGCTCCCTCAAGGTACCTATGAAGTTAAAGTCGAAAAATACAATTTTAATAAAGTTTACGAGTTAACCCAAAATGTCGAAGTCCTTGTTGTTGAACCGAAAAAGCATTGGTGGTACTGACTAATTTGACTGTGACACTTCACGATTATTCATTTAACCCGTGTGAAAAACTCAATTTCCCTGCCCAATTTAGCTCTTAACAGACTATGGTTAATATGCAATACGAAAACGTCAATTTTACCAAATTACTGTTCAGGTTTACAAATTTGTGGCCTATTTTGCTGTTGAGGTCTTAGCTATTGAGCCTTAACATAGAAACGATGCAGATTCTTGAAAGCGTGTTAGCAGGTGTGATTATAGCTTCTGCTTTCCTAATTGGTGCGTTAATAGCTATTTTTGGAAAGTACTCAGTTAAAAATAGGGCAATTTTTGCTGCATTTGGCGGCGGAATCTTTCTTGCTACCACAGCATACCTCATACAGGAAACTCTAACAATAGGCACTTCTTGGAGTCTAATTGTAGGGTTCATTTTAGGTGCTGCAAGCTATTATTCTGCCAAACAACTAATTAAGAAGAAGACCCAATCCAAGAAAAAAAATGAAAATAAACTAAACGAGCAGAATCCCAATACTTACCCTTCAGGGAAACCAATAATCGTAGGCACAATCTTAGATAGTGTTCCTGAAGCGCTTTTTGTGGGGATAATAATAGCGTTAAATCAGTTAGGCGTTGTTGCTGCAGTCATCGTGCTTTTCTTAGGGAACCTAGCAGCAACTTTGGAAGGCACAAAACGGATGAAGAGGCGAAAAATAAAAAATAGAGATATTCTCAAAGGGTGGTTAGCTGATTTTTTAGTAGTTGCCGCGGCTGCACCTATTGGGTTCTATCTTGCTAATGTTATAGCTATTGATATTTTAGCTACAGTTTTAGGTTTTGCTGCAGGCACCTTAATAGTGTTTACGTCAAGTGAACTTATTACTCCCGCGTACAGGGAATCGATGGATCAGGTTGAGGACATATCGATTTCGTTGGGATTTTTAATAGGCATTATACTTCTGTTCATTCTATAGCTGTCTTACCAGATTGCAAGAGAACAGGCACCTCTTCGCTGGACACATCAGAATTTCTTGGCAAAGTAGACTACCAATTTACCCACAGCCTAAACGTCGGAAACCTCAAGGGCACTTCAGGAATCCGCGAAGTCGTAGACGCCATCCGCAGCGCAAAAAAAGCTCAGGAGAAGCGAGCCCAATGATAAGCAACAAACTCAGCAAAATCGAGAAAGAGGTTGAAGAAAAAGAAGTCTACATCCAAAAGCCCACAGTCATCACACCTGAGTTTATAGCGGAAGAAATTTGGAACAGAAGGGACCCGCCGCAATATCTGGTCTACCGTTTCAACGATGACCGATTTGAAACGTTATGGGAAATTTCTCTCGGAGAAACTAACGCCAAAGGACAAAGCATCATCTACGTTCCCGTCTTTAACGACTCTCTCAAAAAAGGCTTAGTCATTGTTCCAACAGCATACACTGAGACGTCTTTTAAGGAAATCTTCAAGGAGATTGACGAATTTGCCCTTCTAAGCTACGACCCTTGTGGACAAGATGCACTCGTTAGACTGCTATCGAGGATATGTGTTGGGTCGTGGTTTCTTGACCGCTTCGTCGCCGACCCAGTCTATGATATAGCCGGGAGCGGCAAGTTTGCGCCAATAATTCCTATTCGGGGACCAAGCCAAAGCGGAAAGAACAGGTTAGCATTCGTCCTGCGACTGTTAAGCTACAAACCCTACTTTGAAAATGTCCACCTACAGGATCCCAAGCCTCTACCGCCCAATGGACCTCTGGCAAGGCACCCTAGTGCTTGACGAAGCGGATTTTGCGAACACTAACGAGAAAAGCGAACTGGTACATTTTCTTAACTGTCGAGCAACAGGAACCCCGTTGAGCAGACAAAACCCAACCAACGCCAATATCACAGACACGTTTGCCAATTTTGGCTTAACTATCTTGACGCAACGCAAACCTTTCGACGACAACGCAACCGAAAGCCGAGCCCTACCCTTCTACAGCGAAACCAGCGACAAAAAACTCCCCGTAATCGAGACCGACGAGATGCTAAAACGTGGGCTAGAACTACAAAACAAGCTCCTCTATCTTAGGATGAAATACTATCGTCTTGTCACCATAAACAAGGAAGAATGGGTTAACGAATTATGTGACCACCGCTTAGTAGCTTCTCTTCTTCCGCTTCTAGCTTTGAGCGCCCATGAACCAAGCTTAAAAGAAACCATCACAAAGACGGCAAAAGAAGTTGAAAGGGCTAAAGTTGAAGAAAAATCCAACAGCATGGACGGCTTAATCATCAATTTCCTCTGGGAAAAAATAGGCGACCGGTTGTTTGAGAAATGGCGCCCAAACATCTTCTACTTCCTAGAAAAAACCGAGATCGAAACCGTTGGCGAAATAGAAACCGAGCATAAGACAGCTCTAACCACTAAACAGCTATCAGACCAGTTCAAATGGAGTTCCCAAGCCATCCGAAAAGCCCTGGCCAGTTTGGGAATCGTTGAAAAAGGTTTGGTTAACTCCGTTAAAGTGGACGGGCGTACTCAACGGGTAATATTCTTTGATCCAACGAGGCTTGAGAAGCGACTAAGAGAATTCGTCGTCAACTACAAGGCCAACACGGTTACAGAGGTTACGGGAGTTACAGATTCTAAGCCCAGCGTACAAGATAGCCCTCTATTCAATAGTGGCATAAAACGTGAAGCAGCGCCCAAAAAAACCGTAACTAGCGTAACCGACAATCAACCTTCCGATTTTATGGACAATTTCGAGTTGCCCGGAGATGAGCCTGAATGAGTGAATCCTGTGACGAGTCTGAAGTTTACCCTAATGGCTATGAGGAAGCTTTGGCGGATTGCACCGTTCTTGCTGCACGACTCCTCAAAATGGCTTTGGAGAATAAACAAAAAGAAAGCAGGGAGGACACTAAGCCACTTGACCGATAATAAACCGCAACTTATCCATGTTCACTACGCCGACCCCGTGTTATACAATCGAGCTTCGGCTCTAGCTATGCAACCGCAGATTCGAGAGGCCATTGGATGGCTCATCTACGAATGCGACAATTACATCACGCTCTGCTGGGATAAAGACGCCGGACCGCCTACTCTGCATGGCGGCGACCCGAAAGCTCTGGTTTGGTCTTGTTAAAATCAGACATAATTGCGCTGGAACGACTAAAAGTCAAAGCTCAGATTTCACATGGACCCGTTGAACGGGTCTTAAATTCATCACATCCTAATGTTAAGGGTGAGTATGCGTTCCGACCATCGGAGCGAAAAACTCTAAGAGCAAAAAGCTCCAAAGGAGAAAACTAGATTGTTACAGCGCAATGCACCTTTAGCCTCCGCTATAACCCGTAGCCGCAATCTTACCGTTGAAGAACTAAGAAGCCTTAACCTACCGCTAATATTCCATGGAGACTACGTCACCATCGAGCGAAACATAGACGGCTGGAAACTCAGAAAACCTATCACAATACAACTCAGCAGAATCTTAGCAGCTCAAGAAAAAGGACTTGTAGACTACATCATACGCTCATGCCTAAACGACCGCTCAAGCATAATCCCCTACATCTTTGAATACCAAAGCATGCTAAAGATGGCACGACACTTCCTACGACACTGCTCAGCATCACAAGACAACTGCCTAATGTATACAACCAAAGTCAGAAAATACGCAGAATGGTTAGGCCATAATCCCGATGCAATCATCCAAGACGTCAAACCCGTAGGCGCAATCCCCGACCCGGTACAAGTTCAGAGCCACTGTGAATTCTTAAGCGACTACTTAGCCGCACTCCAAGACAGCGACCTTAAGCCAGGCGCAGTCAGCAACTACATCAAAGCAGTCAAAACCTTCTACCGAACCAACGGCATAAAAAAGGTAGAACTCGACGAACCCCTAAGCCGCAAGGTAACACACAAAGACCGAGCGCCAAAACCAGAAGAAATCGCTCTATGCCTAGACAAAGCGGCTACACGTGAAGCCTTTATCGTCGCAGCTATCGCTTCAGGCGCCTTCCGAGAAGGAACCTTTGCAAAACTCAAATACCGACATGTAAAAGAAGACTGGGGACAGAACCCTGAAGAAATACTATCCAAAGACGCACTACTTAGAGGCAACATTACAGAAACACACGACCAGACGCAGAACCATCAGCTCTCGATTCTCGCAGAACAACTCAAGCAGATTATCCGTAAGGAGGCTACGGAATGACCCAACAATCTAGTACCTTTTCGCACATATGTAGACTAGTCCCGTCGGACCCGCCAATATTTACGTTCATTTATGCCGTTCTTTTTCCCTTTCTTTTTCTTCTTAAATAGATTTCTTCGGTCCTCTGCCTAATAAAATATCGTAATTTCAAGCTTTATGGTGTAGTTCTAGGAGATTTGTTTTTCCACAATAAGGACAGAACTTAATACAGGCACTTTCAAGCCCTTTTCCGCATAACGACTTACGTCTTGGAGTTAAGGTGACGCAGTTGTTGTCCCGCCACAGTCACATACCCTTAAGAAAACTGGAACCAACTTTTTAGAGTAGAGACTTCAATTAAGTGCGCATTATGTTACACAGAATTAAAACACTAAAAAGTTACAGATTGGACGGTCTTGATGGGGAAATAGGTAAGGTTAAAGAATTCTACTTTGACGACACGTATTGGACAATTCGCTATTTGGTTGCCGACTCCGGAAATTGGCTTTCAGACAGGCAGGTGCTCATTTCCCCTAATGC
Source organism: uncultured archaeon (assembly GCA_963716035.1). Lineage (GTDB taxonomy): Archaea > Thermoproteota > Bathyarchaeia > Bathyarchaeales > Bathycorpusculaceae > Bathycorpusculum. Next base: position 2,045,128 of record OY970286.1, read on the forward strand.
ATTGCTCGCAGTGAATAGAGAAGAGCAAAAAGTCGCCATTAATTTAACAAAAAAACAGATCGAGGCCAGCCCACCATTGAAAAGCGATAAACCCGTCTCACAACAATACGAGAAAACCTACCATATGTATTATGGCTGGCCGATGTATTGGATGGGACCATACCCGTGGGGGCCTTATCCCTACATCGTGCATGACCGTAATGCCTTTTCGCGTGAAGAGGCTGAGAAAAAGTGGGATCCTCATTTGCGCAGCACCAGTGTTGTGAGTGGTTATCACATTCAAGCCTCTGATGGCGAGATTGGTAACGTGGAAGATTTTATTGTAGATGACGAGACCTGGGCGATTCGTTATCTAATCATTAATACGAGGAACTGGTGGCTGGGAAAAGAGGTACTGGTTTCCCCGAAGTTAATCAAGCAAGTTAGTTGGGATGAATCGAAGGTCTTTGTCGATCTTACCCGCGAGGCCATAAAGCAGTCACCTGAATACACTGAGTCTATGCTATTAGAGGTGAAATCTGATAATCCTGTACTACATTCGGGATTATGAGTTGGGATTGCTTAAAAATTACAATCGCAGGAGGGGGTATAAACTTGTGCTGTCGCAGTTGCCCTTTAGGCGCAATACAGTTACCTTGATGTTTTGGGGAATCCCGTTCTTAGCCAATACTTCATTGAATACCTTTTTTATGTTAGTTTCTTGTGCTCGGGATTAATCGGTCTCGCGTAGTCTTAGATGTCAGCCACTATCTTGTTAATAAAAAAAGTAGTAGCTTTGGAAAAAATCTTAATGCTAAGTACCGTTGTTTCTTAACTTTCTTGATTCCGCTTCTATATCCTTGCACGAAAATAGCTACGCTAATAGAATTAGAATGACTTCAAAATACTTGGTCCAATAGCAAAATCGGAGCCCAGTAAACTGAACACTCGAATTTGACTTCTATCTATAATTTGTATCGTTCAAAAGATTCTTATTCTTCGCAAACTAAAAGGACCTAATGTCTTTTGAAGAGAATAAATGTCACTGTAACTAATCCATTGATGGCGGTCGTCTTTTAAAATCGGCTGATAAAAGTTCGGGTTACAAGATTGGTCGCGACTTTGTTGAAGATTACGTTTTGATGGCTGATTTGATCAACGCTCCTCAGTCAACGTTGTAAATATCCAACATGCGTTTGGCCCCATCAGGAAACTGTTAGAGAACTTACCCGTCGATATGGGTTTTAGCCATCATAGGTCCTAACTATTAAGCAATATAACAGATTGACATTGAAGACTTTATACTTACTTCTCAAGCTATTTCTACCAAACTGAGCTTCTTTAAAATCGTAAAGATCGTTTGAGTTAAGACAAATATAGTGTCAGAAGCAGCAGGCTTTTGCCTTCTGTTGTCAGCGACAAATATATTTTCTTTAACGAAAAATTAAAAGAATCTTGCTGACCTTCTTGTTGAAAATAAGATTGCGTATGTTCCGGATGCAACATAATTTCCGAGTTCAGGCGTTCGTTTGATAACCCAAAACCAGTAAACGACTAGCAGCGGTTGAACCTAATAGAATTGCTTCAAAGGGTTTTGTGGGTCCGTAGCTAACTTTACAAAAGATGGGACTACAATGCTTTGCCAATCTTTTTCGTATCTTCCTTCTTCAACTTCGTCAACTTTGACGCTGTGTATGTGAAGAGCATACTCCATTGCTTTGTCCTGCGGGTTCTCAAGCTCAAGCATCTGCTTAAGGCTTAAATGTTCAAAGACTCTTCTAATCGGGCGCATAGAGTTTCCATGGCATGAGATAGCCACATTACCCGGCTTCTGTTTAAGCCACCCTTCAAGCTGCACAACAAAGGGCAAAGTACGGCTTTCAACCATCTTCAGACTTTCACCTTCAGGAGGCGCAAAATCGTAACCTCGATGAACTTTGGCAAACCACTCAGGTCTTTCTGCTGCAATCTCAATCTTGCTTTTGCCCTGCAACGTACCATAACAACGCTCAATCAGGCGGTCGTCTACTAAAACAGGAACGGTAAGGTGCGGTTTTAGGACAATTTCAAGGGTCCTTCTGGCTCGCAAAAGATGAGACGTAAAAGCATAATCAATTTTTTTGTGTTCAAGTTGTCGAGCTATCTCTTGTGCCTGTAAAAGTCCTTTCCGTGTTAAGTCTGGGTCACGCCAGCCTGAGAATATTTGGTTGCTGTTATCGGTAGTCTCGGCGTGTCTAAAGACGAACAGATTACAAATCATAAACCCTTTTCACCAAAATGTTGTCAGCACGGAGGATGCCGCAAATTCTCTTAACTCTTTTATTTTATGTATCTCTATTGAGTTGCTTGCATGCTCTATAGTGGTTCTCACACCTTCAGTAAACAAGACTGTATCTTCATCATCAACCAGATGCATTTTATGAAGTTGGTTTGCAACCGTCAATAATCTGTCTTTTTCTTCACGGTAATTTATCAAAACTGGATAAGCGCCGAATATAAGTTCCAGTTGTTTTTTAACTTTAATATCGCGAGTGACAGCAATTATCGGTTGTTCAATCTTGAAGCGTGCTATCATTCGGGCTGTGTAGCCTGAGTGAGTCAAAGGTACAACTGTGTGAATCGGCATACTTTGACATATTCTCTGGATTGCCCTGCTTACCGTATCAGAAATGTTGATAAACGTTGTATCCTCAACATTGCTTTTGACAGCCTTCTCGGTTTTGTTCGCTATACGAGTCATCATCTCAACGGCATCCACAGGATACTGACCCATAGCTGTTTCTCCAGAAAGCATACTGACGTCTGATCCATCTAGTATTGCGTTTGCCACGTCGCTGACTTCAGCTCTGGTTGGACTGGGTTGATTAATCATCGATTCAAGCATTTCTGTCGCAGTTACAACAAGCTTTCCCTTCTGATTGCACAGTTTGATTAGGGATTTCTGAACCAAAGGTACTTTTTCAGATTCGATTTCAACTGCCAAGTCGCCTCTTGCAACCATTAATCCGCTGGAGGCGTCTAAGATATCTTCAACGTTTTGAACACCATCCGAGTTCTCAATCTTGGCGATTATTCCACCTTCAAAACCATGGGTATGAGAGAGGTTTCTCACGTCTTCTGCATTTCTTGTGAAGGAAAGTGCGATGTATTCGACGTCATATTTCTTTGTAAACCTTATAATTTCAAGATCCTTCTCGGGGAAGGTTGGAACTGAAAGATGCTTGTTGGGAATGTTAACTCCTTTTCCATCTTCTATGACGCCGCTGTTCAAGGTGAGAAGCCGAAGTTTTCGATCTTTCAATTCAACTACGTTTGTTCTGATTTTTCCATTATCGATGTATACTTCGTCATCGACCGCCATTTCGTTATAGAAATCGTGGTTGAAACTGACTTCTTCCCCGTCGAGGCCTACTTCCAGGATATCTCCCTTGGAGATAACCTTTCGTTGAGCTACATTGATTCCAATTTCTGGTCCTTTGATATCAATTATTACGAGGATATCCGCAACTTCCCGTACTGTTTCTATAACTGATTGGTATTGAGCGAGATTTCCATAAGCGGTGTTTATCCTTGCACCGTTCATGCCCGCTTGAAACATTTTTTCAATCGTTTGTTTTGAAAAACTAGCGGGACCCAAAGTGCATGCAATCTTTGTTTTCTTCAAAAAACATCGCCACGCATCCTAGAACAACACACATTCCAAGTTAAAGATTCCAAGTTAAAGTTAACGGAGAGCAATTAAGACTTGAGCCTGAAAATTTGGCTATAGCTGTTTTCAGAAAAGATAGCGATAGCTTCTTGAAATAACACGAGTCTTCTCCGCTTTGATTTAATCAATTTAGACATATTTCAAATAAAGTGCACTTGGCGCGAGCTCAAATACTTTAAGAAACATGCCTGTCTCCTCCTTGACTCACTTTGAAAATGTAGCTGTGCCTTCACAATCACAAGAAGTTATACGAGTCTACCCTATCTTCCTTTATTTCCGGTCGTGTCCAATTTTGTCCAAGACAACCATAACCAAAAAGCAGCCTATAGAAAAACAAAAAAACCTAAACCTTCTCAATACTGTTAAATTTGAAAATGGCTTTCATTTTTTCACAGAGCTCGGTAAATTTACGGGAATTACGGCAACTAGCACTGTGGAGTTTGCTGAAAAACTCCAAACAATATCCGTTCAATCTGTAACGTTTCATTTTCAGCGTCACGATTTTCAAAAATGGCTCAAAAACACAATTGGCGATGAAGAACTAGTCAAAAGAATCGACCAGATTAAAGTCGATTCTCAAAAGGAGGAGCTTAGGAAAGAACTTTCCCAAACGGTTCAAAATCGCATTGCCGAATTACAGCAACATCCCTAAACATTCGTCATGGATATCAAAAAGACAACAAGCACTTTCCCTTGAAAGTCAGATGTAATATATTCAACATTAGGTAAGTGGAAAAGATGAAAATAGCGTTTTATGAAGTGGAAGACTGGGAAGAAGAATATCTCAAAAAGAAGCTGAACGGTCACGTGCTTAAGTTCTCAAATGAAAAACTAAGTTTGGAAAAAACCTCAGAAATAAAAGATTTTGATGCCGTTTCAGTTTTCATCTACTCCAAAATAGACGCTCCAATCATTCGGGCAATTCCAAATTTGAAATTAATAACCACAAGATCCACCGGCTTTGAACATATCGATATAGAAAAATGCAAAAAACAGGGGATCACTATCTGCAATGTTCCATCATACGGGGAGAACACTGTTGCTGAGCACACGTTTGCTTTAATTTTGTCCTTGTCGAGAAACATGTGTAAGGCCTGCATTAGACGTTTTGAACAGAATTTCTTAATAGAGGGATTAGAGGGGTTCGACTTGAAAGGAAAAACCATAGGTGTCATCGGAACGGGTCAAATCGGCTTACATGTCATCAGGATTGCAAAGGGCTTTGGCATGAACGTTGTAGCCTATGACGTCCGCCAAAACAAACTCCTATCTGAGGTCTTAGAGTTTGAATATGTTACGCTGGAGAACCTTTTAGCTAGATCAGACGTAATTACCATTCATGTACCATACATGAAAGCCACACATCATCTCATGAACAAAGATACATTCAAACTTGTGAAGAAAGGCGCCCTTCTGATAAACACTGCAAGAGGCAGCATCGTGGATACTGAAGCATTAATCGAGGCTCTTGACAGCAAAATACTGGCTGGTGCGGGTCTTGACGTTTTTGAAGGTGAAGAAGTTATAAAAGAGGAAAAACAACTTCTATACGACCCTAAAAACCTCGAAGTCTTGAACAGCCTAGTTAAGGATCATATTTTGTTAAGCAAAGACAACGTCGTTTTTACTCCCCACATTGCGTTCTATAGCAAAGAAGCCCTAGAGAGAATACTTGAAACAACAGTGGAAAACATAGCTGCTTTCGTTTCGGGGAAACCACAAAATGTTGTTCAACCCCACGCGACATAGCTATTGACAGAATGGCGGACAATTATTGGAATTTATCAACTTGTACTTGTCTGACTTTGCCTAACATGAGTCTGTAATCAAGTAGACACAGCGAAGCCAGATCACCTTCGTAGCCTTCAGAAACAGCATTCGCCATATTTCTAATCATAGGTCTTAATCTTTATGCAGTTTCGAGGATCCTCTGTTGAGGGATCATTGCATCTCCAAAAAGAAAATTCTATGTCCTTCAATCAGACTTCATCTCCAAACCTGGGTTTACCCAAAAATCTTTGAGTACCTCGCCTTTTCGCCTAATTCTTCTTCGATCCTTAGCAGTTGGTTATAGTTACAAGTCCGCTCACTTCTTGCGGGAGCGCCATACTTGAATTCCCCTGCATCTAAGCCAACAACCAAATCCGCAAAGAAAGTTTCTTCCGTACTTCCCGACCTATGAGAAACAATAACGTTCCACCCAGATCCTCTGGCTGATCTAAAAGCATCCAGGGCTTCGGTAACGGTTCCGATCTGATTGAGCTTCAGCAGCAGAGCGTTGCAAGCGTCTAATTTGATTGCTTTTCGAATTCTCTCAGCATCCGTAACCAAAAGATCATCTCCGACAAGCTGAATTTTTTTCCCCAACGAAGATTTCAACTTAATCCAGCCATCCCAATCGTCTTCGCTCAAGCCATCTTCGATTGAAATTATCCTGAATTTTTCACACAGTTCCGAGTAAAAATCCGTTAATTCAGCAGAAGAATAATCTTTCTCCATGATGCTATAACGCCCCTTACTATAGAACTCAGATGATGCAGCATCTATCGATAGACCAAACTCTTTTGTGTAGCCAAGCTCTTCTATCGCTTCTGACATGAATTTGAGCCTTTCATCAACGCTTTTCAAAGGGGGAACAAAGCCACCTTCATCACCGACCAGTATCGCAGAGCTTCCAAATTTTTCTTTCAGGTTTTTCTTTAAAGTATGGTAAGTTTCAGAGCACATTCTTAGAGCGTCAGAGTAAGTTTTAGCTCCGACAGGAATTATCATATGTTCTTGAAAATCGTTTTTTAAACCAGCGTGCATTCCACCATTGATCACGTTCATCTGTGGGATGGGTAAAGTCACACCTCTGGAATCAACAAGCTTAGCAATGTATTCATAAAGAGGCAGGTTTGACTCCAATGCTCCAGCTTTGCATACTGCCATGCTGACTGCGAGAATAGCATTGGCCCCCAAGTTGGACTTGTTAGGAGTCCCATCCAAATCTATCATCAACTCGTCGGCCTCTTTCTGTTTTTTACAATCCTGTCCAACGATCTTCTTCGCTATGACATTGTTAACGTTGCCAACAGCGTTCAGAACTCCCTGCCCTAAGTAACGCCTTCCACCGTCCCTGAGCTCACAAGCTTCGTACTTGCCTGTGCTTGCACCAGAAGGAACAGAAGCCCTCGACAACCCTTTGCCTGTATATACGTCTGCTTCCACAGTTGGGTTGCCCCTGCAATCGAGGATTTCCCTCGACCTGATCTTCAGTATTTTAGACATGATTTCACCCTGAAAATTGTATTGTTATGTTTCTCTGGAAGCCGCCTTCTCCAATGCCGTAACACCAGGCAACTGTTTACCCATCAGTAACTCCGTTAACGCACCGCCAGCAGTGCTAACATAGGTAATTTTGTTTGCAAGCTTGAGCTCATGTAATGCTGCTGTTGTGTGGCCACCTCCAGCTATGGAAAAGGCTTTCGAATTCGCGATTTCTTCAAAAATTCTTTTCGTTCCGAAGATAAAATCGCTATTTTCGAAAACGCCCATTGGTCCGCTGACTACAATTGACTTTGCAACCCTAATTATCTGGGTATAATCCTCAACCGTTTCTGTTCCAATATCAAATATGGGAAAATCCGTTGGAAGTTCATGAACAGAAATCTCTTTTCTTTTTCCGTTGACTTCTACGGCCAAATCTTTCGGGGTTTTGATTTTGTCTGGATGCTTTTGAGTAAGATCTTTTATGCCTAATATTAAAACTGAGAACTTTTTGTCTTCTAGGGATGCCATGTTTTGTTTGCCAAGGTCAAAACCCATCGCCACTAGGAAAACGTGGCCAACAACTCCGCCTGTGAGCACAAAATCTGCTATTCCATTGTTCAAAACATAACTTGAAATTTCAAGCGAATCATCTGCCTTCGCGCCACCCAAAATAAATAAGCATGGCTTCTCTGGTTTTTCCAAAATCTTCCTCAAGGACCTGAACTCTCTTTCCATTACGCGTCCTGCAACACTTGGTAACACGGTTGTGAAGCCAATTATTGATACGTGAGCTCTGTGTGCTGCTGAAAAGGCGTCGTTTACAAACAAGTCGGCTAGCGGAGCAAGATTAACAACAAGTGGTTTTTTTGCTTGTTCTTCAGGCGTTCCTTCTTCAGTTTCAGCATCGAACATTCTAACATTTTCTAAAACGAGGATTTCTCCGCTCTTCAATTCTTTAATGGCTGCTTTTGCTTTTTCACAGTACAGATCATTCACGTATTTGACTGGTTTGCCCAGAACCTTCGCAAGGATTTCAGCGTGTTGTTTTAGGGGTATAAAATCTGAATTACCCTTGCGTCCTTGATGCGCCAAAACGACAACCTTTGCCCCTTTTTCTGATAGCTCTTTTATTGTTGATTCTCCATGAGCTCGAATTCTAGAATAATCTATAATTTTCTTGGTTTTGGGCTCTATGGGTGAGTTGAAGTCAACTCTAACAAGTACAACTTTATCCTTAACTTCCACATCGTCTAACGTTAGAAACTTCGCCATTCTCACACCGTCAATGTAATTAAAGGAAAATTGAGTCTTAAGCGTTCTGGGTCATGCTCAGAAACCCAGCTTTTCCTTCTGTAGTTACTCGACACAAGAGACACCTAAATCTGCCAAATCCATTTGCCGCCACTCATTCTATCCGCAATAACTCGCTTATTTGAGACTACTAATTTTAATACTCTCGATAAATTTTCCGACTGTCGTGTATCAATGCTATTAATATATAAAAGAAACATAGCGCAATGTTCGCTCGGGAGTTATTTTGGAAACTACTGATGAAGAAAACGTGGAAAGCCAAGGAACATGTTCAGAACTGAACCGAAACCGCATTTCCTGATCGAAAGAACCAGCTAAGACATCTGGCGATTTACCCTCTGATTGTGAACAAGTCTTTTAAAGTTCTAACGAGAGGTTCGATTCCATTTGAACGTTTATTTGTATGTTACTGTGAATGATGTGCCTTGATCTTTCAGGTTTGAAGTTGCGGCGATTTGGTTATTTTGGCTGTTTTGCATGACGATACGTTCTTCTGAGAATGTGTTTGGGGATCCTGTTTTGCCGCCGATTTGCGCTGACAGATTCGTGAAGGTTACGGTTCCGAAGTCTGCTAACGTGGCTTGTTGATTGTTGACTGTGGGTCTTTCTACAATCCAGTCTGCTGTTAGCCGTGAAGAGTTATATGTGAGGTTTTGTTCGTAACAGTTTTGGGTGAAGCACGCGCCTGTGGTGTCGTCGGCTATTCCGATTTGCCAGCTTCGGGTTGTGGCATTGACGAGTGTTATAGATGCTGAGAGTTGGTCACCGGGCGAAATTGTGATGTTTTGTATAGTTACCGCATTACCGGGCAGAGCTTCATACCATATACTGTAAACTGCTTGACCGGACAAAGAGTCATGTTCAGAACCTACTTGGATAAGCGTGGTATCCAATGCACCGCCGATACCTATCCACACCGCCGAAAACGAGTCAGAATCAGAAATGGCAACCTTCGGCACAGTCCAAGACCCACTCACAGCGTCGACTGTAGGCTGCGGCGACAGGTTATTTGAAGATACCACGTAGCCTGCCCAATCCAAGCTGACGAAAGTTTGAGTTTGAAGCGACTTGAAATAGGGCAAGGCGAATATATCTACCGCAACCAGAGAAAACAAAAGCAAAGCTATCCCAAGCGTTATCAGCAAAATTTCGCGGATTCTCTGTTTTTGTCCATTTCGCATATTAACTTGTCTCCTCGACCTTTCGGGGTAAACGCCTGCCAATTCAAGCGTTGACTCACAAAGAGTTAATGGCCGAACCATATTTAAACGTCAATTCATTGATAAGCTTACAGGACTGAAGTTGTGGTTTCCTTGCTAACTGATTGTGAATGTGCCGTCTTCTTTGTTTTCTGCAACCCACGCACCAACGCCTTCTTGATGTTTCAACAAGTTAACTCTTAATGGCGATGAATGCATGCAGAGAAGCGCGCTGGTTTGTCCCGATATTAAGTTGTTGAAGTATCTTGGTGAGACTGCATTGTCTTTTCGCCCACTTTTTCTTTCTGAAAAATTATGCGCGCGGAAGCATCTGAAAAAATTGGGGGTTTTTAAAGTTTAAGCCGCAGCTCGTTTAGAGTTTGACTTTTTTGCCAACAAGTTCATTAAGCTCTACCATGCGGCAGCTAAAACCCCATTCGTTATCGTACCATGCGAAAACCTTAACGAAGTCGAGTTCAGAGTACTAGTGAAGGAGATTTTATTGTCTGTTAATATTTTAGTTCCTGTTGTTGGCTTTATAGGTTTAGTAGTTGCACTTTTCTTGTTAAGCGGTGTCCGTGTCCTGAGAGAATGGGAGAGAATGCCCGTCCTAAGACTTGGACGCTATATAGGCTTGAAAGGCCCCGGCATCATATACCTCGTACCCCTAATCGACCGTGCACCCATGAAAATCTCTACCCGGCTAGACACTATACAATTTAGAACCGAATCAACGCTGACAAAAGATAACGTTCCCGTAAACGTAGACTCAGTATTATACATGAAACCCGTAGATTTGGAAAAAGCAGTTTTGCAAGTTGAAAACTACCTCCAAGCTACGCAGCTGGCGTCACAGACTACTCTTAGAGAAGTCATAGGAAAAGTCAGTCTCAACGAGTTGCTTGCTGAACGTGAAAAAGTCGGAGCTCGCCTGCGTGAAATTATCGACGAAAAAACTGAGGCATGGGGGATAAAAGTTACATCTGTCGAAGTCCGAGATGTAATAATACCGAGCAACCTTCAAGACGCCATGAGTCGTCAAGCGCAGGCTGAACGTGAACGTATTGCAAGAGTTACCTTAGCGACTGCGGAGTTTGAAGCGTCAGCAAAAATGATTGAGGCAGCAAAAGCCTACGAGTCAAGTCCAGAGGGTCTGAGGCTTAGATGGATGAACATACTCTATGAGTTAGGTCAGCAATCGCAAACAAACACAATCATGTTAATACCTGCGTCCATGCCGGAAGCAGGTTGGCCTCCAATTGGAACCTACGGCTTCAAAGACCTGACCAATGCACAGCAAGCTCTAGCTGCAAAGAAGAAACCAATGCTAAAACAAGAACCCCTACCACCTGCACCATCCGAACAACCATCTGAATAAGCGAAATTTCTTTTTTTCTTTTCTTTTTGGAAATGGCGAAGAATCCACTGGTTCCATTCAAGTAATTGAGTAGTGCCGACTAACTTTTTTGTTGTTCAAAAGGCTTAAATTAAGACTATGTTATTCAAACTTAGTGAGGGTTAGCGTTAAAATCAAAAACTGTTGTTGTGAATCTAAAACCTATCGACCCTGACAAGATGGAAATACTTAAGGTGTCGGGAACTAAAGAAACATTCAAGTTTAATTTATTATTAGACGCGATGCCTGATTCGGTTTGGAAGGATTTCTTTAATGATGAATTAAGACAAAAACCGATACCGTTAGACGCCCAAATCGATTTTGAAGGATTAAGCCTTTATGTGCTCAGTACACCTAACAAAATCAATGATACCATTGAGTTGGTAAAGCAGCTTGTGAATTCCACTAATGCGCACGTACAGCTGCTCAACAAGAGAATTGGGGAAGGATATGAAATTGAGAGAGAAATTAATGTTGAGGACGAAGAAAAAATCAAACGGATGCGTGAAGCATTAAAAGAAATAGAAACGCCTTCCTTTTCTTAGTTGATGAATTTTCCAACTGTTAAAACATCCAATAAATCTTAAATCTCCTTTATACAGAAATGGTGATTACATGCAAATAACAGAAAAAGAAAGATTATATCCGTCATCAAGTCGAGCAGTTAAACGTCATTGACCCAACCATAAACAAACCTGTCAGTGCGAGACTATTGACGACTTAGCAGAATACAACTTGTTCAGCGAGATTATTCAGTCAATCCCTTAGAACATTTGCTGTTAAATGCAGCAGTTTTCAAGAGGCATAACAAGTTCTCGTAGCAAAAGTCTTGCATCACAAGGGTGTTCTCAGCTTAACTCAAACAATAAATCGTTCGAAAACGCATTTTTGGCTGAACGAAAACTAATTATTGGTGAAAGTAGCACTTAATAAAAGCGAGGCTTTTGTTTTTATGTCTGTTAAGGATCCGGTTTGTGGAGTGCCTTTAGACCCATCTAAAGCTCAGTTTACGGCGAATTTTATGTCTATGCAATATTATTTTGACAGCGAGTATTGCATGAGCAGTTTCATCGAAGGCGCCAAAATTGCTTATTTCTCCATGAAAATCGGCATAAACACTGGCATGCCGGAGCCGTAGAGTGGCTTCAACAATTTGGTATAAAGTAAAGCGGTGCGACTGAAAATGGGTATTTTTAGAGCTTACGACATAAGAGGAATTTACGGTAAAGACTTGACGAAAGAGATTATGACCAAAATAGGTGAAGCAGCCGGAACCTTGTGCCCGGGCACTTTCACGATTGGAAGAGACTTCAGAGAACATGGCGCCGAACTTGAGGAGGCGTTCGTTTTAGGACTGAAAAAAACAGGTTCAAACGCAAATCTGATGGGAACCTGTCCAGCGAGTCTCTGCGTCTTTGCCAACTCGAAAATGAAAAATGATGCAACCGCGTACATAACCGCATCCCATCTGTCAGCGGAATGGAATGGCGTCAAATTCTTCCATCAAGACGGAGTCGGCTTCTTCGAAGAAGAGAACAAAAAACTGGGGGAGATAAGCGCCTCAGAAAATTTTAAAATAGGCACCGGAACAGCGAAGAAAATAGAGGGAATGGACACAGAATACGCTAATTTCGTGGCTGAAAAAATAAAACCAGAGAAAATAAGTGTGGTCGCTGACTTCGGAAACGGGGCCGCCTGTCTCTTGGTTCCGAAGATCCTCAAGAAAATCGGTGTTAAAGCCTCTTTCCTATTTGATTGGCCCGACCCAACGTTCTCGAACAGAGACCCTGAACCGAAACCAGAAGCCTTGACCGCTCTCTGCAAGAAAGTTGTGACAGAAAAAGCGGATCTTGGAATAGCGTTTGATGGCGATGGCGACAGAGCCATTTTCGTTGACGACACAGGCAAAGTGATCATGACTGAGCAAAGTGCGATCCTCTTCATTAGGGATATAATGAAAACTCAAAGGGGCCCTGTAGTTGCCAACATTGAATGTTCAGATATCATAGAGGACGAGGCCAAAAAATACGACGAAAAAGTGTTTCGAGTACCAGTTGGCCACACGTTTTTGGTGCAGGAAACCAAGAAGCACAAGGCTGTTATTGGTGTTGAAGAATCTGGGCACATTTGTGTTCCCAAGTTCTTCTGGTTCGATGATGCTATAATAAATAGTATGTACATGGCGGAAATCGTTTCAAAAATGGGGCAGAAACTTTCAGAAGTCGTGAAAGAGTTGCCGTCGAGGCTTTTTGAAAGAATCGAAATAAAGTGCTCCGACGAAACGAAGTTTCAAGTTGTCGACAAGATAAAAACAAAGGCAATGGAGATATATCAAAACATAGATACCATTGATGGCGTCAAAATTATTTTTTCAGATTCGTGGGCTCTGATCAGAGCATCAAACACATCACCTATACTCCGCTTATCAATAGAGGCGAGAAGTCAAAAAAGACTTGATGCGCTCAAGAGGGAAATGACAGAACTGATAGAGAGCGTTAATGCATGAGTCAAGACGCCTTAACTACAGAAGAGGCAAAGAAAGTCAATATTGATGAACTATTAAGCAAGCTTTCGGTGGGTAAGGGGGGTCTTTCTTCCTCCGAAGCGGAAAAACGACTTGCGCAGTATGGTCTTAATGAAATTCAGGAGAAAAAGGTTAACCCGCTGTTAAAGTTTCTTCATTATTTTTGGGGTCCAATTCCATGGATGATTGAGGCAGCAGTCGTAATGTCTGCAGTTATCCAAAGGTGGCCTGATTTTGCAATAATTTTAACTCTACTAATGGTAAACGCAATAGTAGGTTCCTGGCAGGAACGCAAAGCTGACGACGCCATAGAACTGCTAAAAAAAAGATTAGCCCTAAAAGCACGGGTTCAACGAGATGGCAAATGGCAAGATATGCCGGCTGAGAAACTGGTGCCAGGCGACATAGTCCGACTGCGCTTAGGAGACATCATTCCCGCTGACGTAAAACTGATCGATGGAAACTACCTTTTAACCGACGAATCCGCACTAACTGGAGAATCGCTTCCTGTTGAGAAACATCTCTCCGACATAGGATACGCAAGTTCAATTGTTAAACAAGGAGAAATGAACGCGCTTGTAGTCAACACTGCCGCCAAAACCTTTTTCGGCAAAACTGCCAAACTTGTGGAGATAGCCAAAACCCCAAGCCACTTCCAAAAAGCCATCAGCAAAATAGGCGATTACCTGATTTTTCTAGCGATAGGACTCGTAGCAGTGATCGTTATAGTCTCGGTTTTTCGGGGTCAAAACATCTTAGACATTATTCAGTTTGCATTGATTTTAACTGTTGCTGGGATACCTGCAGCACTTCCCGCAGTTCTCTCAGTCACCATGGCCGTAGGCGCGATAGCTCTTGCCAAGAAGGAAGCGATAGTTAGTAAATTGGTTGCAATCGAGGAAATGGCAAGCATGGATATGCTGTGCTCAGACAAAACAGGCACCATCACCAAAAACACGCTCACTATGGGAGGCGCTAAACCTTATGGCGGATTCTCAGAAAATGACGTACTGCTATTTAGTGCGCTCGCTTCAAGAGAAGAAGATAAAGATCCTATCGACGAAGCAATCTTGACTAAAACCAAGAGCACACCCGATATCGCCGCTAAAATTGGGCACATCAAAGTAACCGGTTTTAAGCCTTTTGATCCCGTCATTAAGAGAGCTGAGGCGACAGTTCAAGATAAAGATGGAAGTCAGTTTAAGGTAACTAAAGGAGCACCTCAAGCTATTCTGGCTTTGATCGAAGACAAAAAATCAATCAACAAAAAATTAACAGAAGACGTTAATGAGTTTGCCAAGAAGGGGTACCGTGCGCTGGGTGTGGCTCGAACTGACAAGGAGGACAAGTGGCAGTTTGCGGGTTTAATTGGGTTGTTTGATCCGCCAAGGGAAGATTCAGCTCAGACAATAAAGACTGCTCAATCGATGGGTGTTAGCGTGAAGATGGTGACCGGTGACCATATTGCTATTGCCAAAGAGATTTCGAGCCAGGTAAACCTTGGAAACGATATTGTGTTGCCGGCTGCTTTTTTGGATAAGTCTGATAGCGAGGCTCAACGTGTAGTTGAGGAGGCTGAAGGTTTTGCGGAGGTCTTTCCTGAACATAAGTACCGTATTGTTGAGTTGCTCCAGGAAGAAGGCCATGTTGTTGGGATGACTGGTGATGGGGTTAATGATGCGCCTGCTTTGAAGAAAGCTAACGCCGGTATTGCGGTTGAGGGAGCCACTGACGCTGCCAAGTCCGCAGCGGCCATAGTTCTGACTAAGCCTGGTCTTTCTGTCATTATTGACGCGATTAAAGAGAGTCGCAAGATTTTCCAGCGAATGACGAATTACTGCATATACCGCATTGCCGAAACCATTCGGGTGCTGCTTTTTATGACTGCGTCAATCGTCATTTTCCAGTTTTACCCTGTTACTGCCTTGATGCTTGTTTTGTTAGCGCTTTTAAATGACTTGCCGATCATGACAATAGCTTATGACAACGTGAAGTACTCGGATAAACCTGAGAAATGGGATATGCGGTCTTTGTTGGGGATAGCGACGTTTCTTGGGATAATCGGGGTTTTCTCGACTTTTGGGATCTTGTACATCGGTTTAGTTGTGTTGAAGTTAAACCCGCTTGTGCTTCAATCTTTCATATACCTTAAACTTTCAGTTGCAGGGCACTTAACTGTGTTTGTTGCGAGGACTAAGGGTCACTTTTGGTCAGTGAAACCGGCAAAGCCACTTCTATTTGCGGTCATAGCTACTCAAATTGTTGCTACAATAATTACTGTATACGGCATTCTACTTCCTGCAATGGGCTGGGGACTCGCTGCTCTGGTGTGGGGTTATGCGTTGCTCCTTTTTGTTATGACAGACTTTGCCAAAGTGCGATTTTACAAGTTGCTGAATCGCGAGGGCAAAGAAGTTGGAAGAAGTGAGGCCGCCAATATTCTCAGGACGGTAACGCCCGACGATGCCTTTACTTTCTACAGGGATTACGGGCAACCTCTTGGTGTCACCTCTAAAAGCTTGGATGAACTTGCAGCCAACGTGAAGACTATCGAGCCATCTTCAATCAAGTTTCACGTTGAAGAGGGTGACTTTGAAAACTGGTTCACGATGCTGGGAGACAAAATGCTGGCAAGTCAGGTCGCTGCATTGCGCGACAAGAAAATCTCTCCCGATAAACTAAGGAAGAAGGTGAGCTCGATGGTCAGCAAGCGCGTCGAGCAGTTGCACAAGATCGCCAGTTCGAAGAAAAAGGAGACGCAAGCCCCCCCTGCCAGTCCGTCCAAGTCTTGAACTGGATGGTCTCCTCAACATCAGCTCTCAATATTCCGTTTCTAGCTATTCCTTATCCCCTTTCAAGATTGAATGAGTGCCAAGTGCAATGAAGGAAACCAACCCCACGTTGTATGCAGCAAAGAATATCCATCCTGTTGTTCTCCAGCTTGGCGTTGACACCGCAAAGGCTTGGATTATGGTATAGAGTATATAATCACAAATAGTGCCAACAAGGACTCCCGCAACGTACTTTTGTATGTTCCTGTTTTCTCTCTATTTGGTTTTAAATACCAACAAAAATGTGTTTTTGACAAATAGTTTAAAGCTTTTGCTTTCTCAGTAGCTACACAACGATCTTTGTAGGAATCAACACAACACACCACGGGAACCGCCATGGGCGCGTACTTCTTTATGTGTGGTCTCTTCAGTTTTGCAATGTTCTTTGGGACACTCAAAGCTAACCGTGCATTGCAATTCGTCTTCATGAGTGTGACCGTGCTTTTCTTCCTCCTCGCGGCAAGAGACTTAACGGAGAACGCAGCGATACTTGGGCACTTTAGGATGGATGCGCTCGCTGGTTACGAAGGCATAATCTGCGGACTAAGCGCAATCTACCTAGGCATTACCGAAGTGCTAAACGAACTCCATAAAAAAACCGTGATGCCCATTGAAGCTATAACTAAAATCCCAAGCTAAGATTAAGCGCGCTAGTTTGTCCCGAAATTGGAAAGCTTATTTTAAGAAGCGGAGTCTCGTACTTTGTGTAACGTCCAAGCTTAGGTGGTGAGTCCTATTATCTTCCGGATACTGGTGTAGAAGTGTATCCAACTATGATTCATACCACAATATTTGTCTGGCTTCCAGAGGCACCGCAGCCCCATCAAAATAGGGAGTGATGCGCGGCGTATAATGTTCTGCTGGCCGACGAGCTGGGATACGGACACGATAGAGATAGCTATTCTCTGTTCCATCAGCCTCAGCTACCTCCATGACATGAATTTCGGATTCTCCGTCACCCTGAGGCTCAGCGAATAGCTGGACCTGCACTGCCTTCGGATCAAGCTTATCAAGATACACTTTTACCGTCATAATATATTTGTCACCTTCCCTCTGCACACCCAGCCTTCCGAAGTGTAATTTCTGCCAATGCGTCTCCAATAACTCTCGCCAGTGGCATAAGCGTACTGACTCATTTGCCCCGTCGGCAGAGCGTTTATGATAGTTCTGGGCAGCCTTGAGGTATAGTCTATCAACATACTCTCGCAGCATTCGGTTAGAACTGAATTGCGGGGTGAGCTCAGCCATACTCGTCCGCTTGCGTGCTATCCAGCCCGTGGGGATGCCTCGACCATCGCGTTCATAGAAGCACGGAATAATCTCCTCCTCAAGGAGACGGTAGGTCTCTGCCGCTTCTTGGGCATCCCAGTCAGGGTCATCACCATGCTCCTGCCCATCGCCTATGGCCCAGCCAACCTCGGCCCGGTAAGCTTCTGCCCACCACCCATCCCGCTCAGATAAGTTTAAGCCACCGTTCACCAGAACCTTCATGCCACTGGTACCGCAAGCCTCCCAGGGGCGGCGGGGTGTGTTTATCCAAAGGTCCACGCCTTGTACCAACTGCTCAGCCAGAGCCATATCGTAGTCAGAGAGGAAGACTACCTTGTTTTGCACGTCGGAACGAAGCGAATACTCCCACCAAGCGCGCACCAGGGCTTTGCCTTCTTCATCGAGAGGATGAGCTTTCCCAGCAATAACGAGTTGAACAGGTCGATTAGGGCGGTTCAGTATCCTGCTTAGCCGATCGGGATCCTGGAGCAAAAGATTTGGCCTTTTGTATGCGGTGAAACGCCGGGCAAAACCCATTGTGAGAACGTCAGGGTCCAATATTTGGTTGGACTGCTTTATGAGTTGCACCGAGGCACCCGCTCTGGCTAACTGACGACCAAGACGTGCACGCACGTAATGGATCAGTTGCTCTGCTTCTTCCCTACGTAGTTGCCACAACGACTCATCGGTTATCTTCTTCAAATCGTCTTTAATCGTATCCATGGTATTTAGCCAACGCCATTTCCCGCAAGCATTGGTCCAGGTCGTATCGGCCCTTGTAGAGTCCCATGACGGCATGTGAACACCATTGGTAACGTGGGTGATTGGTACCTCGCCCTTGGGCCAGCGAGGGAATAATGGTTGGAAAATTTGCCGGCTTACCTCTCCATGAAGACTGCTGACACCGTTAACCACTCCTGAACCCCGCATAGCCAGAAAGGCCATGTTGAGTGGTTCCTGTGAGTTCGCAGGATCCTGGCGGCCTAAAGATAGGAGACCGCCCAATCCAATACCTAGTTGATCCGCATAATTTGCCAGATAACGGCTGACTAGTTCTGGTGTGAATCGATCGAAACCCGCTTCAACAGGTGTATGCGTGGTAAAGATATTGCCCGCACGAGTTGCGGCCAAAGCCACCTTGAAAGGCTGATGTTCACTCAACATAAAGCTGCGTGCCCGCTCAACTACAGCTAGTGCCGCATGTCCCTCATTCAGGTGACATACTTCAGGTTGAATACCAACGGCGTTGAGCAGTCGCCAGCCTCCGATTCCCAGCACAATCTCTTGTTGCAGGCGCAGTTCTGGTCCTCCCCCGTAGAGTTCGCTGGTAATCCCGCGGTCAGGAGGACTGTTGATAGGATCATTACTGTCCAGGAGGTAAAGCTTCACTCGTCCCACTATGGCTTCCCAGGCACGCAACCATAAGGCGCCACCGGGAAAATCTATCTTTATTCGGAGCCGCTGTCCATTTTGGTCGCGTACTGGCATGACTGGAAGCTGGCCGGGGTCATTGTAGGGGTAAAACTCGGTCTGGTCGCCATGGGCATCAACTGCTTGACGGAAATAGCCCTGCTGATAGAGAAGACCCACTCCTATTACTGGAACGCCCAGGTCACTGGCAGTCTTAAGATAATCACCCGCCAGAATCCCAAGACCGCCCGAGTAAATCGGCAGAGCTTCACCAAGTCCATATTCCATGCTGAAATAGGCTACTTTTAGTGTCGATTGAGAATGGTTCTGTTGAAACCAGGCCTTCTCTCCCATCGTCCCGCGATGTTCTTCCACAAGTTTATCCATAAGTCCCCGGAAAGTGGAATCGGTCGACAGCGCTTTGAGGCGATCCGTTTTAACTGTTTGAAGCATGAGCCATGGGTTAGAGGTCATACTCCATAACTCTGGATCAAAATATTTCCATAGCTTGTCAGCGGCGTGATTCCATGACCAGCGAAGATCGAGGGCTAACTCAGCGAGTCCTTCTAGTCCTTTCGGCAGGGTAGGTACCAGATAATTGCTGGGTGCAGTCATGATAGTCTCCTCGCTATTTATCTGTACCAGAGGTTCTTAGCACATTCTTAGGTCTTAAAATATTTTCTTTTTCGTCGACAAAGCAACAAGTCGAAAGGTATCCATGAGCTGTATGCCCCAGTCCGTTAATTGCTATTCTTTTCATATTCTTCCCCGTTTCCCCTTCTGTTATGCCTTAAGTCGCTTTCTCGGTTGAGGTTTTTGCCTGTTTCTCATCGCGTTGTTTGCGGCCAAGTCTTTTTTCGATGTCCAGCACATGTAAGGTGGTTTTAAGCACAGCATCAGGATTGAGACTTATGGAGTCTATGCCGAGCTCAACTAGGTACTCGGCCATCTCCGGATAGTCCGAGGGGGCTTGACCACAGAGCCCTGAGTGTCGCTTGTTACGCTTACAACCTTCAACTGAGAGCCGAATCATTTCCTTAACTCCGATATCACGCTCGTCGTAGTCAAAAGCTACGATTGCGGAGTCGCGATCCACCCCTAGGACAAGCTGGGCAAGATCATTGGAACCAATTGAGAAACCGTCGAAGTGCTTGGCAAAGGCATCGATCTGAATGACATTATTTGGAATTTCACACATAACATAGATTTCGAGGCCATTTTTCCCCCGCTCCAAACCAAATTCAGCCATTTTCCCAATTACTTTAGCGGCTTCCTCAACTCTCCGGCAGAAGGGGATCATGAGCTTAACATTGGTAAGTCCCATCTCATCTCGAACCCGCTTCATAGCTGCACATTCCAGCGCGAAGCCTTCAACATAATCGGGGTGAGTATAGCGCGATGCCCCGCGAAAGCCTAGCATCGGGTTGTTCTCAGCAGGCTCAAAGGATTTCCCGCCTAAAAGGCTTGCGTACTCGTTGCTTTTGAAGTCAGACATGCGCACTACTACTGGTTTTGGGTAGAAAGCCGCGGCAATTGTTCCTACACCTTCTGAAAGGCGTTCGATAAAGAATGCCGCGGGCTGGCTATAACCTTGGGTGATGCGATCGATGGCTGAACGTTCCTTGGTATCGGTTACACGTTCGGGGTGTACCAGAGCCATGGGGTGAATTTTGATGTATTCACTGATAATAAACTCCATACGGGCCAAGCCTATCCCATCATTAGGGATAAAGCTTGTTTTGAAGGCCAACTCCGGATTGCCCAGATTAATCATTATCTCGGTGCTGGGCTGTTTTAGAGAGCTGAGGTCTGTTTTGTTAACTACAAAAGGAATCTCGCCTTGATACACCTTGCCAACATCTCCCTCAGCACAAGAGACAGTAACTTTCTCCCCGCTCGGGATATTTGTTGTAGCGTTTTCAGCTCCAACCACCGCGGGTATGCCCAGCTCACGGCTAACTATTGCCGCATGGCATGTGCGCCCGCCCCGGTTAGTGACAATGGCTGCCGCTGTTTTCATTATGGGTTCCCAGTCTGGAGATGTGGTATCTGCCACCAAAACTTCTCCGGGCTTGAATTCAGAAAGGTGGACTGTGTCTAAGATTTTGTGAGCTGCACCGCTGGCAATTTTCTCGCCAACGGAGCGGCCCATCGCCAAAACCTTTCCAGTTCCCTGAAGCACATACTCTTCAAGCATGTTTACTTGCCTCTGCGAGATAACAGTCTCGGGTCGTGCTTGGACCATGTAAAGCTGTCCGTCTTTGCCATCTTTTGCCCATTCCATATCCATGGGCAAAGGGTATCCCGCTTTCAGCGTGTAATGCTTTTCTACTTTGATCGCGTAGTCCGCCAAGATGAGTGCTTCTTCGTCGGAGATGCAGAAACGCTCGCGGTCAGCTTGGGGTGTAGGAATGTTGTGGGTAGCTTCACGGGTTCCTCCTTCGCGGTAAACCATCTTTATTTCTTTGTTTCCAAGTACGCGCCGTAGGATCTTGCGATAACCTTGCTCCAGAGTTGGCTTGAAGACATAGAACTCGTCCGGATCCACCGTGCCCTGAACTATATTCTCGCCGAGTCCATAGGCGCCGGTTATGAATACCACGTCTCGGAAGCCTGACTCCGTGTCCAATGAGAATATGACGCCGCTTGCAGCCAAATCCGAACGCACCATTTTCATTACTGCAATGGATAGGTATACCTTGAAATGATCGAAGCCTTGATCAATTCGGTAATGAATTGCGCGGTCGGTAAAAAGACTGGCAAAGCAGCGTTTGCAGGAGTCTATGAGCAACTCATCACCGTATATGTTTAGGTAGCTCTCATGCTGGCCGGCAAAGCTGACGTTGGGCAAATCCTCTGCGGTGGCGGAACTGCGCACTGCTACGCTCAGGTCACGCCCATACTCGTCCTGAAGAGTATGGTAGGCTTGGAGTATCTCTTGCCTCAAGTCGTCGGGGAATGGAGCCCCATAGATAATCGCCCGTGCCTCTTTTCCACGGTTTGACAGGTCTGTCATATTAGCTGGATTAATACCGTCCATTGTTTTGTGGAGGGCATCCCAGGCATTGGCCTTATCAAGAATGTAACGATAGGCCTCCGCAGTTATGGCAAAGCCATTAGGCACTCTTACTCCCTGCGGAGTGAGTTTGCGATACAGTTCGCCTAGGGAAGATGTTTTGCCTCCTACTAGAGCCACGTCATCAATCCCGATTTCCTTGAAGAACCGTATGTATTTGGACTTCTTTTCCATTGCAATTGCCTTCTACAACAATAGTTATTACTTACCTATTATTTAGTTAAGCCCTTGCCCTTATTCTCAATAGCTGATAACAGGTTTTTCTTTTATCTGACAGTGGCGTGTGGTTTTTTCCGAAATTAATTTACAGTATCTGATGTCTCTGGATCTGCTCAATTTGTGCGAGTTTACAGAAGCTTGAGCTGTCAGAAGCATAATTAGGACGAGCGCATCATGCCAAAGATTTTTGAGAAGTATGCGGGACTTGACGTTTTGGCGATGTTGGAGGGAGTCGATGAGGTAACGGTAAAGTCTTTTGAGCAAGCAATTAAGAATCGGGATGAAGAGGGCGCTTGGCTATTCTGCAACAAAAAATCGATTTAAAGCCTGTCACGATTGCCCCCCGAGCACAGGGTTTCGTTTACTATATCGACCATATCATTAACCAGTTCTATTTGGGCTTGGAAACGCCTCTGCCACGGCTCTTCAGCACGCCAGCTTTACTTTATAAGGGTTATCGTCCATGCGTTCAATGTAGACCAAAAACAAGTGTTTGCCATAGAGAAAAATGTGCTTTATGGTTTAATAATAAGGCTTATTGGCCATTCAATGTCACTTCAAAACATGCTTTTACCAAGGGAACAAAAATTTTCAGAATTAGTTGGTACTTTATGGGAGGCAACTGCTACTACTAGTAGATTCGTTGGCAGTGCTTAAACAGCAACAATGAGCAATATTCTATTATACTATATAATAGCTAATGCAGCAAAAATATTAGCACAGCATCAGTCCCAATATTCTAAGAGTCGACCCATAAACCCCAATATAGGGGAACACTAGGCAGAAACATCGTAGCAACAGCAGTCGCCAAGGAAAGGTCCCATAAAATAAATAGCAAATATTATTGGTTTTGCAACAAGAACTGCCTTAAGATATGTTCATCATGGCACAACTAACTGAGCTAGAGAGAGAACTGCATAAAGAAAAAAGTGTTTCTACAAAGGCATGGAAAAATAAGTGTTTTCCAAATCCATGGATAAACATGTGTTTTGCGTCTTAATGGATACAAGGGCTAAGTTGGCGCAGGTCACTAGAGCTTATAGATGAGGCATTGACCTTGTGTTTTATCCTCACTAAGAATTAGGTTCTTATTAGCTAAAAACGCACTAAGCGCCACTGGGTCATAACTGCTTTTAATCACTAAGTCAAATTTTCCCTTACCATTTTCTCTAAGAACAATAAAAGAAGAATCAGCTAAATTTTGAGTCACTATTTCTTTTAGTAATGCGGTTGCTTCCTTGCGTTCCAAGAGTACGTACCCTATTTTTATGGGGGGGAATTATTTAACACTTTGCATATGAGGCAAACAAGAAAAGTCAAGAAATTGCTCGCATATATTGAATATTAAAAATATAAATACTTAAACAGTAATTAAAATTGTTAATAATACATCAAAAAGGGCAGAAATCAGGGGTTACATGAATATGAAAAAGATTGTGTATGTTATAATGGGGCTTGTTATGCTTATTTGCTTATCATTCAGCGCATTAGGGGTAAACGCTCTACAATCAAGCGAATGGAATTCTACTGTTAATTTTGATAGAGGCATTTATTATCAAGGAGACAGCGGTTCAGTTACACCCACGTTCTATAGCCATTGTCCTGACCAATTAACAATAACTTCAATAAGCGTTCAATTTGATTGGGCAACAACTGAAAACACAATAACAGTTAGTTCTCCTAACATCGCAACTGGCAACCAGTACACACCCTCTTTTGGTGTTAGTTTCAGTATTCCCTCTGAGGCAAGTGTAAGTAGTCATAGCTATACCATTACGTATAAGGGTCAACAAAAAGGGCTTTTTGGCTGGTATGATATTTCTGTTTCTGCAACGGGTTCGATAAGTGTCCACGATGCATATGAAAAAATTTACAACCAAAATATTCAATCTATTTCTTCCACATTAACCAGAGCATTCAATGCAAATTACCGAAGCCCTGATGCACAAGCCTTACTTCAACAAGCGCAATCAATGTATAATCAAGCTACTTCATTAGCCAATCAAGGGCAATGGCAAGGTGCCGTTAATGACATAAATACAGCATCATCTTACGCTAGCCAAGCAGCAGCGAAAGAAGCTACGTATGTACCACCGACTCCTGTTCCTACACCAACACCGACAGCACCAGAGTTTCCAGCAGTAGCAATCTTGGCTGGATTCTTAGTGTTATCTATAGTTGCGGCTACATTGGTAACGGTGAAAAAGCGAAAGAACGACGCTTTAAGGTGAACAAAATGACATATCCACCACCTCCACCAAAAAATAGCAATACAGCCCTGAAAATTGTGGGTGTAGTTTTGGCAGTCGTTATTATCTTAGCTATTTTCATTGTAGCTTTACCATCATTAAACAATGCTGGCACTAACTTGGCACAAACAGTTAACCCGCCAAATGCTCAGGTCACAAGTTCAAACCTCAGAACAGGCACAAGCGGATTGGACTATATTGCATATGTTGATGTTAGCGTTCATAACAACGGAGGAGCAGGAACCGTTGTGGTTTGGGCTAAACTGACGCAAGGCTCTAATTCATGGACTAAATCCCAATCCATCTACTTAGATGAAAAGGGCTCACGGGATTTAACATTGACTTTTAGTGAAGCAAGCTTTTGGAGTTTAAACGACCTTCACTCACAAGCATGGGTTGAAAATTAATCAGCCAATAAGCCCAACTTGGGCTTGAAACAGCCATCCCAAAACATCAAGGGCAAAAAAAGACATTTTCAACTTCAGTCTCTCCCGTCATAAAATGCTTTTTTTACGCTATTGTTGTTTTTATTATTATCTGCCTTTTATCAGTGGAGTCCTGCGCTACATTTTGCACATGTTAAAAGTCTTGCATTGTTCTTGGCGCCGCAGTAACGGCAATAAACAACTTCAATTTCTCTAATTACTTCTTTTTCTCTCCAAACTGTATTTACTGGAGGCGGTGGAGGGATTGGAAACGAACGATTAAAAGTGTTCCGGCTTAATTCGACCTGGGTTGAAACATAATTAAGGAAATTATTCTCCAGAAATGGTTCCGTCAATAACATTTTTATTTCAAGAGGGATTTTGATTGGAAGCTGGATACTGTTAATATCGGTTATTCTTTCGCTGAGTCCTATTGATACATCAAAGACGGCTGGATTGCCTTGTATTTTAGCAACAACAGTCTTATTCCCCAGTAGGCGTTTATACGCAGCTGTTAGGTAAATGTCCCCTTTATGAAAATTTGTTATTCGATAATTTCTTCCAACGAAGTATGTACTTATTTTGTTTTGAATTCCAATCAAATCGCAATTATACCCTTTGAACGTTTGATTATCCATTTAGATGAATCACAACGTTCTACCGCAGTTATTACAAAATCGACTGTTCGGAGTTTGCTGGATTCCACAATTTGAACAGAATTTTGGAGATTGCTCGGGAGGCGGAAATTGCTGAGTTTGAACTTGAAAATTAGGATACATGGGTGGTGGTGACATATACATTTGAGTCATTGGTTGTTGCATTTGCGGAGATAAAAACGGCAATAGCCTCTGATACAATGACTTTATGGCGCTTTGATTACCAGTTAGATCGATTATTGTTTTGCTTTGCACGATAAGGTGCGCCGACTTAACAAGCATACCTGTTTCTTTATATTTTATTCCTTGGACATCCCTTATTGCTTCTGTTACGACATCGTCACCTTTGAAAATGAGACCTCTGCGGGCAAAGAGAATTAATCGAATATCTGTTAATATCACCGTATAGAATTTGTCGCCATATTGAACATTGAAATCGCTTTGGTACTTTATATTTTCATTAGGCATCAGATAATCTTCAAGCGGCAAGTGACACGTCTCCTAAGACACTTTTTAATGAATCTATTTTACACAAATGAGTTTTAAGCTTTTGCATAAAATCAATCTTTTAGTCTCTGGCAAAGCTTTACCGCATACTGGAAAGAAAACGAAACTATAAGACGCAAAGCCGCTATCACAATACGGACAGCTGTTATTAATATGAACATAGCGTGGTATCGTAAGTTTAGAGTTGTACAGAGTTCTTGGGTGTCTTATCATCGGCATCAAAGGACCAAGTCTGAACTGAGATGAAGAACAGAAAGGAGATATCATTTTTATTTACCTATCTAATGTTCGACAGATCCTCCGCAGGCCAAATTAGAGAGCTTACATACATCTCCCATAATTACTAATACCCATAAATGTAATTCAATATAGATTCTTTGCTTTGCAATGGTGCAAAGGTAAAAAAGCATAAAGCATAATTAAAAAAAGGTTTATTTGGGGTTGTTTTAGCATTTAGGGCACAAATTATTTGCCTATATGCTTTGTAAAGCATAAATATCATAAATTATCTAATTGTTATTTTGATTAGTCTTTCTATTCTTACATCCTTTGCCAAAAACAGTGCTTTACATATCTGTATAGCCTAAACAGTGCAGTCAACTTCTTTCTTCTTAAAAATTGTTGAAAATTGGAAAAATAAAGATAATTAAAATGGGGAAACTCTATTTTTTGCGCCGTTCCCTAATTTTATCCCAATCAATTGGCTTTTTGTTTTTGTTTGCTTCATCTGTCAGCCGAGACAACTCTTCCGCTTCTTGCTCTTGGTGCTTGGCTTCATCTTCAATGCGTTTTTCTTCGTCGCGATTGTCTAAGAAACCAGCGATTTCGTCTATTCGCTCAATTAAAGGCATAGCTTCCTTGTATAGCTCAGTGACTTCGGTAAGCTGTTTTTCAAGAGTTGAAACCTTTTCATCAAGTATCACATTTAGTTTTTTTAGCATTGAAGTTTCTTCGTACAACTTCACAATTCTTTCGTTGCCTGCCGCTATATCGCCCCTTAGTGCATCAACAGTTTCCGCCATGTTAGTGATTTGAGTTTTGTCAACACCAAAAACTGTTAGGTAGGGTTCAACCTTTAGATAGGCATTCAAAAAAAGTCCACTGCTTTTTTCCAAATAACCCGCGCTTATCGTGCTTGCATGACCCATAAACGCCATTACAAAACCTGAGTCTATGTTTGCGTTGCTACAGGCTGTTCGGAAAATGTGTCTGAACCGTTTAGGTCTAAATGGATTTGATTTTTCATCTTTAGTAAAACCCATCTTTTCGGCGGCACAACGAAAATTCATTGCCAACGCATGAACGGGTATCGGCTGCCCATCTTCCTTAACAAAAATAGGCTCATCACTGGGAGCGTTTGCCCGTTCTTGCTCAACATACCTTTTGA
Source organism: uncultured archaeon (assembly GCA_963716035.1). Classification (GTDB taxonomy): domain Archaea; phylum Thermoproteota; class Bathyarchaeia; order Bathyarchaeales; family Bathycorpusculaceae; genus Bathycorpusculum. The sequence goes on from OY970286.1 coordinate 2,072,527, forward strand.
GGTACTGCGTAGCTTCTTCACTAAAAAAAACCTTAAACTCGATATTGTCTTTCACTCTATTGTCGTGCCAGAAGAACCGCTTTTGGTTACCTAGATTGCCTTTGCCATCCCGTGCAAACCCGACAGGTAATTTCAGCAAATCAGCTGTGTCCGCACCTGTAGCCAATAAACAGATCGCGACAGTTTGATCGCGGAAGCTCAGGTTACTAATGAACTGCTTTAAGTATCCATTTTCAAAAACAACTTCGTCTGTATCCTCATTGTAGGTGTACATTTCTGTTTTGCTATCGGTTCGGCTAACTTTGCTTACTCTACGCTGGGGGCTTTTGAAACGTTTTGGAAAAACTATATCATTGTGTGTGTAGAAGCCTCGCAAGAAGCTTATGTCGGTACAAGCGGTATTCCAATCAACACCCTTCTTTTCATTGATTGCTTTCTGTTGCGCATTAAAGTGAGCAGTTAGCCTTTGCATCGTTTTCTCAATATTTACGCGTGCTTCGCTAAGTAAGTCATCAGGGTTTGTTGATCCGCATTTAGTGTACTTCCACAAGTGCCATAGTCTATTCAATTTTGTTGATTCAGTAAGTTCCTTGCCCCTACCTGCAGCGCCCTGTTCTAAACTTTCAATCCATCTTTTTACGCTAGCAAACTTTAAGAGCTCCTCACCCATTTTTCGATTTTCCAAATCAAAACCCTGTGACCACATATGTTGCTTGAGGTTAATATATTATACTAAAATAAGTAAGGTGTAATTAACTTATGGTACAGTACAAATGGGTTGCATTATCCAACACGACTCTTGGCATGCTCATGGCATCCATCGACATGACCATTGTCCTGATTGCTTTGCCTTCAATTTTCAGAGGCATAAACATCGACCCCTTCACCAGCTTCCAATATTTACTTTGGGTGATGTTTGGCTACAGCATCGTAACCGCCGTCTTACTCGTTACGTTTGGCCGGCTCTCCGACATTTACGGCAGAGTAAAACTCTACAACTTGGGCTTCCTCATATTCACCATCGGCTCAATTCTGCTTTCAGTTACACCCAGCACAGGCGACGCGGGAGCAATAGAGCTAATCATGTTCCGCTTCGTACAGGGTGTGGGCGCTGCGTTTCTGTTTTCCAATAGCGGTGCAATCATAACCGACGCTTTCCCAGAAAACGAACGCGGCAAGGCCCTAGGCATAAACCAAATTGCCTTCCTAGCAGGCTCCCTAATCGGCTTGATTTTAGGCGGCGTCTTAGCAGTCTACGACTGGCGCTTGGTCTTCCTAGTAAGCGTCCCAGTAGGCATCATAGGCACAATCTGGTCATACTGGAAACTAAAAGAACAACACATTAACCGACGAAAACAAAAACTCGACATCTTAGGCAATATCTGCTTCGGCGGCGGCTTAACCCTAATACTGCTCGCCATCACCTACGGCTTAACCCCCTACGGAACCTCACCGATGGGATGGGGCAACCCCTTCGTCATAGCCGCCTTCACAATCGGCGCTGCCCTGCTGATTGCATTTCCTTTCGTAGAGAAAAAAGTCGCTGACCCGATGTTCCGCCTGGACCTATTCAAGAACCGTAACTTCGCCGCAGGCAACATCGCCACTTTCCTAAGCTCCATGAGCCGAGGCGGCGTCATGATAATGCTAGTTGTATTGCTGCAGGGCATTTGGCTTCCACTGCACGGCTTCAGCTACGAAGATGCACCTTTCTGGGCAGGCATCTTTATGATTCCCATGTCTATAGGCATCGCCATAACCGGACCATTAAGCGGCTGGCTAAGCGACAAACACGGCGCCCGCGTCCTAGCAACAGCAGGCATGATAATCACTGGCATAACCTTTCTGCTGTTCACGTTGTTGCCAGCAAACTTTGAGTACTTCCCGTTTGCCCTCATACTGCTCGTCATGGGCATCGGCAACGGCATTTTCATGTCACCCAATATGGCGTCCGTCATGAACAGTTGCCCCGCCGAACACCGAGGCGCAGCATCCGGTATGCGTTCAACATTGCAGAACTGCGGACAAACCATAAGCCAAGCAATATTCTTCAGCATAATCATCATCTCACTAAACGCCACCCTGCCAACAGCACTCTCAGCAGCAGTAGCAGCCGCAGGCGCACCTGCCAATGTCGCGGCAGCATTCTCCCATACACCCGCATCCGGTGCACTCTTTGCAGCATTCTTAGGTTACAACCCAATCGGCACCCTACTGCAAGGTATGGGTTCAATCACCGCCGGCTTACCACAAACAACCATGAGGACTTTGACGGGACCGACGTTCTTCCCCAACACAATCGCCGGTCCATTCATGTCAGCTTTGATGATTGCCTTCGTAATTGCGGCAGTGCTATGCTTTGTGGCGGCGTTTTTCTCGGCGCTTAGAGGACCAAGCAACCCCAAAAGCTGCGGTGTGTCCAAAGAAGCGGCAATCCAAGAAGCCTAAGCTTCTTTTTTTCTCTTTCGTAAAAACCTGGTTAGATGAGTCTCTGAGACTACTTGAGCATTTTTAATCACAGAATTGCTAACCGTTTGGGTAACTAAATGAAACCAAAACCTTTGCATTGATTGATCAAACGTTACTCGTCGGTATCTTCAAAATTTTGATACGTAAATCTACACTTCAATCTTGTTTAAAAAAAGGAAAAGGTTGGTGATTTAATTCCACCAAGACCAGACGTGGTTTCCGTTAAAGAAGTTCCACCAGTTGAATTGGTGAATTGACGAAGTGATTGGAGTTGGCGTTGGCTGTGTGGGTGCAGTTGTCGGAGCCTGTGTTGGTGTAGGGTTCACGGTTGGTACGGGAGTCTGCGTTGGGTATCCGCGTGCAGGTTGTGTGGGTGCGGTTGAGGTAGGCGCGGGTGTGGGGGTTGAGGTTGAAACTGGCTTAGGTGTTGCTGTTGGTGCTGGTGTTGGGGTTGCGGTTGGTTTGGGAGTTGGAGAGGGGGTTGGCGCCGGTGTGGATGTAGGTGAGGAGGGTTGTGTGCTTCCTAGGTTTGAGCTTGAGAGTTGTATGTTGGTGATTTCGTAGTTGAGTGCGATGCCTTTCATGCCTGGGCGTACGCTCCAGATGAGTTGGCTTATGTGGTTTATTGGTACGTGTAGTGTTCTTAGGTCGATTGTGTAGTGTGTTGGGGTGTTTGAGTTGGCTACGCGGATGATTGTGCCGTCTGAGAGGGTGACTGCGTGTCCATATGTGGTTGATAGGTCGCATGCTGATTCGTCGGAGGGGTTCCAGCCGTTGTTTGTGTTGTCCAAGATTATGACGGAAAATCCAGTGTGGTCTTTGAGGTCGCCTTGCCAGCATTCGTTGATGTAGACGTCAAAGGATAGGTAGGGTGTGCTTGTGAGGTCCCAGTTGCCGCTTTTGCCTGCGATGCTTGGGTATGCACCGTAGCAGTCTCCGGGTATATGTCCAGTTACGCCGCTTGAGGTTTCTGTTTGTGTTACTTTGCCTGTGCTTTGGTCGGCTGGGACTGGTGTTATCCAGTATGCGCCGCTTAGTTGGGGTGTTGCAGCTTGGGCGGTTGCCAGCACTGATATCATGCTTAGAGCAAAGAGTATGCTTATGCATATTGCCAGGGGTTTTGTGAGGTTCCTGGTTTGTATATGTTGTTTTATTTTTGCAAAGATATTGCTGTTCACTTTTTCTCTCTTCCTGAATTTCTGGTCTTAAATCGTCAGAATCAATTTTAACTTTTTTTGAAAAGCGCTTTCATGCTTCTTTGCGAAGTTAAGCTCTCCCTTGCGAAGCACACTTAACAAGCTTGTGAAAAGTCCCCTCATACTTGCAATTGGTTGTATGTATGATGTAAACATGCGTTGGGTTGACAACTTTTGGACGGCAAACGGGTTATTGCTAAGCGACTTCCTCGTTTATTTTCTCTTTACGTAAAATGCTAACGCAATAGCTGCCAACGTAACCGTAAACACCGCTACTTCTGGTCCCTCCGGAACTGGATTCAAAACTATGGGATCCTTCCGGCTTGAAATTGAAAAAGTCAAAGAGGCTCCGCCGTCATCCACCGTTACAGTATGTATTCCTTCGGGCGTTTCAGCGGGCACATTGAATGACGCTGTGAATGCGCCTGTGGAGCTAATTGCGGCGGTACCCAAGTTGTCTGTGCCGTCCCACGTTAAGGTGGCGGTTCCGGGGCTAAACCAAACGCCCGCAAGGGCAACGGATTGGCTGTTCTGCACAGTGACTGCTCCTGAAAGGTCGGTGTTGTCGCCGAAAACTCCTGACGCAAACGCAGAATCGATTTGTGTTAACCCTCTGCGCCTCTCCATGTATGCTGTCAGGGTTGGAACTGTGGATTCCTCGGCGTTGTCAACTGCTCTGTATAAGATGTCCTCGTGTATTGCTGGGTTGTCGCCTGAGGGGCTGCTCTGTTGCAAATCAAACGCTGCGGTAGCGTAACTAAAAGACCCTGACGGGTTCGATAAGCCCGATAAAAGAGGCGTCCAAGCGGCGGTTAAGGGGTTGAGGTATTCTAAGTCAACACTTGAGCCTGCGGTGAAGCCTTCGCCGTTAATGTTAATGTCGCCTTGAGGTGGACCCTGATTTGGCGAAACATCCAGCCTGAAGCCGAAATTGCTCGTTTGTGTGCTGCCTAAACCTGTCACATAATCGTACCCTCTCCCCGCATCATACCCATTGCTGCCAGAGGTGATGTCTCGGAAAGGTAGAGGAGACACGGTTTTTGCGCTTCGGTATAGGTCCTCATGGGAAGCTGATAAACCCAAAGCGTGGATGGCTGCCCATTGAGGTGCTCCTGCGCTGGTGCCGCCTACAAGGTGCCAGGTGCCATCGTAAACTGAGACGCCGGTGGATGCGTTTCCGTCGTATGATACGTCTGGGACTGCTCGATGGGAAAAGCCCAGTCCGAAAGCGGTTTGGTAACTTGGCGCAAGGACATATTTGCTTAGCCCGCCGCTGCTGTTTTGCCAAGTAGTCTCCGAAATAACTGTTCCGTCCGAATTCAACTTAAGTGTGGTGCCGCCAACGCTGACAACAGAGGCAGAGGCTGCGGGCCACAGCACGTTTTTGCCGTCATCGCCTGAAGCTGCAAAAAAAGTGATGCCTTGCTTGTTGAAGTGGTTATCCATGGTGTTTTCCCAGACGAATTCTGGTCCACCCCAACTCATTGAAACCGCCACCACGCCAGGGTAACTTGTAGCGTAATCTACTGCCGCTAAGAGGTCTACGTTTGATGTTGATGCGGCTTCAACCAGTAGTACTTTTGCTTGGGGAGCGATGGCGTGTGCCCATTCTACGTCTAGGCAGGTTTCCAATGCCCATCCCGCATCGAATGTATTGGTATAAGATTTTACAATTAGGTTTCCTGTGGTGTTGTCGGGTAAACCATATTGGCTGCAGAAAGTGTTGTAGATGGACTCTAGGTTTTCTGTGTGATACGCTATGATTATGGCTATGATTGAGCCGGCGCCGCCGTTCATAGGAAGGTTGTAGGCGGTTTTCATCTGGGCAGGAGTGTAGGCGCTGGATGCTGGTGTGCCGCTGCTTGGATAGGGCGAGACATGGAGAGGATGCGCCTGCCAAGTGCTGTCTTGAGCGGGGTTGGAGGCGAAAACGGCTTGGTTAAAACATACAGCGGAGAGGATAAATAATAAGCTAATCAGACATGTAGCAAATTTAGTTGCTGGCGACTTTTTCGTTAGGTTCATTTTTCTTCAGTTAACTTGCCGCTTGCAATGGATGTAACCATTTAACGGTGGCTTCTTTTATGTCTTGCTAAACCCAAAACTGGCTCCCTCAAGCGCTACATGCACCCTGAAGCTTTGCTATATTTGGAAGCGCAAATAATATAGCATAACGCACCGCAACATACAGCATAGTGAACTCGATGCAGCGGTCATATTCACGTTTACTCGGAGTCGTAGGGAAACCCAACACCGGAAAATCCACCTTCTATAGCGCAGCAACCTTAGCTGCAGCGGAAATCGCCAACTACCCCTTCACAACCATCAAACCCAACCGTGGAGTCGGCTACGTGCGAACCCCCTGTGTGCATGAAGAATTCAAAGTGAAAGACAACCCCAAAAATAGCCTCTGCCTAGACGGAAGCCGCATGGTTCCAGTTGAACTCGTCGACATTGCCGGCATTGTACCCGGCGCATGGGAAGGCAAAGGTTTGGGTAACCAGTTCCTAGATGAAATCCGCCGCGCCGACGCCTTAATCCACATCGTAGACGCTTCCGGCGGAACCGACTGCGAAGGCAAAAGCTGCAAACCCGGAGAGCACGATCCGATTGAGGACGTGCAGTTTTTGGAGAAAGAAATCACCATGTGGATGGTTACGATTCTCAAAAAAGATTGGGCGCGCATTTCCCGCACTGCCGAGCAGGACAAGAAAGGCATTGCGCACCACTTTGAAGACCGTCTCGCAGGGTTGAGCATAAAGAAGGTGTTCGTTAACGAAGCCATCCGTAAGGCGGGTTTAAACATTGATAAGCCTGCTACTTGGAGCGACGATGACTTCTACCGCTTCGTGGATAACCTGCGGCGCCTCTCCAAGCCCATGCTTATCGTAGCCAACAAAATAGATTTGCCCACGGCGCAAGCGAATCTGGAACGTCTAAAAAAGCTTGATTACATCGTTATCCCCGCCTCCGCCGAAGCCGAATTGGCACTACGTCGAGCCGCTGAAAAAGGCTTAATCAGCTACAAACCTGGCGACGCCGACTTCAAAATCTCCGCTCCCGAAAAACTCTCTGCAGGCCAAATCCAAGGGCTGGAGCGCATCCGCGAGAAAATCCTAAAAGTCAATGGCTCCACCTGCGTGCAGGAAGCAATAAACACCGCTTACCTCAAACTGCTTGACATGATAACCGTTTACCCCGTTGAAGATTTAGAGCACCTCAGCGATCACAACGGACGTGTACTACCCGATACCTATCTTGTTCCCCGCGGCACCACGGCGCATCAATTTGCCTACGTCATCCATACTGAGTTGGGTGAAAACTTCCTCTATGCAGTGAACGCACGTGACAAACGCCGAATCGGGGAAGATGCGGTGCTGAAAGACCGCGATGTTATAAGCATAGTCAGCACACAAAAACGCACGTAAACCTGACAGTCCATCTTTTATTTTGACATGCTTTCGGGTAAACAATAATTGTTTTTTTCTTTTGTTTGTTTTTGATTTGTTTTCTGAAGGAAGGATACGCGAGGCTTCAGGCTTGGGCGGGTTGGCGCTGAATGGCAAAGATAGTGCCAACATGCATCTTGTGAAATCTGAGTGGTTTCAACTTAATCCAACGCAAAATCGGCCGTTTCCATGCACCGTATGGCACGAAGCCGCCTCTGCCACACCACACCGTACAAGATTCAACATAGCACCCATGTTGCGTGTGCAAGAGAACTCTTCAGCCACACCGCGTCCACATATGCAGCACTCACCGTTTGCAAAAAGCAACCGCCCACAACGCCCATCTTGTGGCACCGCAAAAACATCCACACCCACACAAAGAAAAAACCGTAACCCAACAGGCTAGATAGCGAGCACAAAAGCTGCGCCACCCAAAAAAGCTAAAACCAAAAAACTACGTTTTTTGCGCCACTATCATCGCATGCAGCTTATCATAAGGATCCAATTCAACGATTTCTTTAACGTCATAGCCTCTTCTCTGGAGAACACGGGCTTCCTGCTTGTAGACTTCCTGCGGAGCCATAGTCACATCGATACTCTGCGACTTGCACGCTAACATGACCCAACCTTGGGGTTTTAGGAAGTAATCAGCGTTGTCCGCCAAAAGCTTTGCCTGTTCAGGCTGGGCGACATCACAGTAAATGACGTCAACCTTGCCGCTGATAAACATGGCATAGCGTTCAGGCTGGCGGGCGTCTTCAAGCATGGGAGAAACGTTTGGGCGAAAAGTCGCCACGTTATTAACTAAGTCACGCAGAGACCGCTGAGCGAATTCCACACAGTACACAACGCCTGTTTCGCCGACTATGTCGCTTATGTGGCTAGGGGTTGTGCCGGAAGCTGCGCCAAGGTAGAGAACTTTGGAGCCAGATTCGATGGGCACAGTCTGCAGACCCTTGATTATGGCGCCTGCTAGCTTGCTTCTGAAAGCATCCCAAACCCGGTATTCTACACGGCGGTACTTAACGAGACGTTCGCCGTAAACGTTTAAGCCGGGAGTTAAATTTTTGGTACCGAGCCGTTTGGAGCCGTCTTCAAGCAGGATTTGGTAGATTTCTTTGAATTTATCGTTTGGTTTAACTCGGACGCCCACGCTGTTTGTCTCTCCACTGTTTGCGTCTGCGTTTACCACCTTTAGGTGGTCCCTCTCTTGGAGGTTTAGGCGTGAATGGACGGTGCTCATCTCTTGGCGGCGGCGCTGCGGTTCTTGGAGCTTCTTGCACTTGGGGTTTTGGCTGGCTTGGGGCTTCGCGTGGGGGCTGGCGGTACGAGAAGCGTTTTTCTTCTCCACCGTCAAAGCGTTGATCTCTTTGATCGCGTTGGTCTCTGCCATGGCTGAAACGACGCTCACCACCACGGTCAAAGCGGCGTCCGCCTCCTCCGCCTCTGCGGTCAAAGCCGCCTTCACGCTGCGGTGCTCTTGGCTTCGGCTCTTTTGGCGGAGGCGCTTCCTTGTATTTCTCGTGGATTTCCTCAATCCGTTTGTTAATGTCTGCTTTAAGCTCTTCACCGATGTAGTGTCCCTCACCAAAAGCGTCTGCTCGGGCAGCGATGGCAAGTTTGCCCGCTATGACACGAGCGATTTTTCCACGTTGCCACCTTTTCGCATCATGCAAAAGGTTATGCTGGAAGATTAAGCCATGTTTAGGCGGACGTGCACCGGTTTTCAATGAACGAAACAACGCCTTTTCTGCACCCAACACTTGTATTGTTGATGCGGGACGCATGGCGAGGTTTTGCAAGCTGCCCGCGATTGATATCATGCGTGCGCCTAGAAGCGCTCCGGCGACTGCTCGAATGTTTGGCGCCATCTCCTCCATTGTGCGGTCAACGTATTCCTCCATGCTTTTACGCAGTTCATAGAAAGCCAACACGTCTTTGGCAAGCTGCTGGACCTGCACCAAGTCGGGTTCGTTAATGTCCGCGCCCATGGAGCCTGCGGCAGCTTTAGCAATCAACGCTGAACGGTCTTTAGGGATTCCGTCAGCTTCCAAAGCGTCTTCGGTAAAGTTGTCTCTGCCGCCCAAATTCATAACAAGGCGGGCATAGGTTTCATGTTTCTCAACTAGGCGGTCGAGTTCTGGATAGTAAATGCCATACCATTCGCGAAGCCTGCCCATAAACAGGTTAACGGTTTGGTCAAGACTGTCAAGCGTCTGGATACTCTGCGAAACAATCAAGTCCCGCTTACCCGTGGCGCCCTTAATGCGAAGTTTCGAAAGTTCCATGCTGACGTTGCGGTTCCACACGTCAAGTTCCTGCTGGGTCTCAACAAAACCCGACTCCACCGCGATTTCAGCCATACGCTGATTCAAAGCCGCGGACTCAGCTGGGTTAGCTACTTCAACTGTGACTTTTAATCGGCGCTGAGCGTCCTCAGCTAGTTTGCCGTTGGAGAAAACAAAGACGTCGTAACCGTTTGTTTTTAGTAGAGTGACAAGTGAGGTTGTTTGGTCTGAAAGTTTCCCCTGTTCGTTGCGGAGCAGGCTTTTTGCTGCGCTCTGCGCTTTCTTTGGAAACAGCGCTTTCTCAACAAGCATGTTTTGCTCGTTGAAGGCTGCTACGCCGAAGGGAAACTGTACTATGAATGCTTTCATTCTCTTTGGCCCCGTAAATCTATGTTTAAGACCACGTCTTTAGTTAATAAATAGTTTCGTTGCATACGGCATTGTTTGCGGCTTGGGCAGCCACTATTGTGTTGTTTACGCTCAGCAAGGTGAGGCTGGTTTGTTTTTGCCTCCGCCGACTTCTCTCTAACTCTTCGCCCAACTGCTTAGACGGTTTTTTAGTTACCTGTAAATTTTGCATCAGTTAGCTCCAGTTAGGGATTTGAAGCTTGAAGCGCAAAAACATGAAAAAACGCATCGCGCTGGCAACCGCCATAATCGTGACATTTGCAGCTGTCGGTTTAATTTACTATTTCACTCAGCAACCTTACTCGCCCGGCAACACCATCACTGCATCAAGCAACGACATGGCGCCAGCCATCCAGAGAGGCGCTAAAGTAACCTTCGACCGAAACGTGGCTTACTCAGACCTAAAAGTCAACGACATATCTGTTTTCCACAGAAACGGCGAAGGCAACACGTACATAGGAAGAATAGTCGATATAAGTAGTCAAAGTGTAGTAGCAAAAGGAGACAACAATCCAACCGTATATCTAGGATACATAACCCCCGAATTTTACGCAGGAAAAGTCACCTCAATAGTAAACCCTGCCTAAACAACCCTGTTTATTACTTAAGTTGCAACGTAACCGTAAACTTTGTTCCCTTACCTAGCTCGCTTTCAAAAACAACTTCGCCGCCCAAAGCCTCAACAATACGTTTCACAACCGCTAACCCCAACCCCTGCCCCTTCGCTTTCGTCGTCATCAAGGGCGTAAAAATCCGCGGCTTCACCTCGTCAGGTATGCCTTGGCCAGTGTCGCTAACAGAAATCACCGCCTGATTTTGGGTTTTAGAAGCCTCGATTTCTAGTGCGCCCCCGTCAGGCATCGCCTGCACAGCATTGTTAATGAGGTTAGTAATGACGCGTCTAATCAGGGTGGGATCGGTTTCTATGTGGAACCCTGTTTCCATTTTGGTTCTAACTTTGATTCCGCTGGGAACGTGCAACGTTAAAATTATGCTGTTGATTAACTTGGCTAAATCAGTCTCCTTAAACTCCGGCTTAAGTGGGCGCGCATAATCTTGAAGGTCAGAGACGATTTTGCTAATATATTCGGTTTGTTCCTCAATGATGTTAATGCTCTCAGAAGCAACGTTTTTAGCTTCTGGAGGCACGCGGCTTTCCGCTAACGCGGACTTTGCTAAGTAAATCTCGCTAACAATCGCTTGCAAAGGGTTGCGGATGTCGTGCCCAATCATCCCAGCCGTTTGCCCAATCGCCACCAACCGTTCGGTTTCCTTGCGTTCTACATTGTTTTGATAAATTTTCCATCGGTAAGCATGCATCTGTAGACTACTAAGAGCTGCAACCACGTTAGCGAAAACAAGACTAAAAACTGCGGTCACTAATCCCGGATCCATAAAACCCCTAAAAGTCAGAAACAAAAGTACACATTCGCCTACGCTGAAAACTGTTGAAGGCACAACTTGGTAGAAGAAGCGGGTTGGTACCACCAAATAAGTCAGCAAGACGCCTATGACGCTAATTACAATATGGGAAACGTAGTATGTTGGGCGGCTGGCATCAACTAACAGAACACATAGAACCATCGCTAAAACAAAAACAAAAACTGCTCGGTCGTAAACTCTAAAGTCGGTGACTTTTTTAAGGTAATTTAGCAGAAAAAGGGAGAAAACAAGAATCAGCCCTCTTAGTGCCAGCAGCAAATAAAAAACAAGTGTGAACCCAAAAAATAGGTAGTCGGAAATCAAAAACCCAACAGTGAACAACGCAACGGCGGCAATAATTATCCTCATCTGGGGCAAGTCAGATGGTAAATATGTTTGCCGATAAGCCCTTGTGCCTTCCAAGCGTGCTGCTGCCCACGAATCCCTAAGTCCCTCGATGAAAAGTTTAACTAAAATAAACGGCTGTTTCACGACCAAGTTACTTCCCCCGCTTGCCCACGAATCGGCACCTCGAAGTGTTAGATTATTTCCCTAAAAGCCCAAAATAATAGTGAACTATTTATCAATTAAGTGTTTTCACGAGCGACCATAATGTGTCCAACAAGTAAGCTGTCAAAGCTCTCGCCATGACTTGACTGTTCTGTTCGGTTCAAAAAAGATATTACGAACACAGATAGAATACTCACTCAAGGATGGAAACTCCATAACCGCCAAAACCCAACCCCGAACCGTCACAGTTGCCCTAATCCAGACCACAGTATCAACTGACATAGCTGCAAACATGCAGAAAACCGCCGAAAAAATCGTGCAAGCAGCCAAGCAGGGAGCACAAATAATCTGCCTACAGGAACTTTACCGCACACGCTACTTCCCCCAGCACGAGGGCATTGATGCTCAAGCTTTGGCGGAATCAATACCTGGAGCATCCACTGACTTATTTAGCCCAATCGCCAAAAAATACGGTGCCGTCATAATAGCGCCACTCTTTGAGAAAGGCGACAACGGAAAATTCTACAATACCGCCGCTGTCATCGGCACAGATGGCAACCTGATAGGAAAATACCGCAAAATCCACATCCCCCAAGACCCATACTTCTACGAAAAAAACTACTTCTCGCAAGGTCAAGACTCCTACAAAGTTTACGAGACGCCTTACGGAAAAATTGGTGTGCTCATATGCTATGATCAGTGGTTTCCTGAAGCCGCCCGCATAAGCACTTTGCAGGGCGCCGAAATCATCTTTTATCCCACCGCCATCGGCTACGTCAAGGGCTACACCAGCGCTGACGGCGACTGGCATGACGCCTGGCGCACCGTTCAGAGGGCACATGCTATAGCTAACGGGGTTCATGTGGCTGCAGTGAACCGTGTGGGTGAAGAAGACGAGTTGGAGTTTTGGGGCGGAAGCTTTGTTTGTGATGCATTTGGCAAAGTACTCGCCGAAGCCAGCACCACCGATAAGGAAACATTACTTGTACGGGTCAACTTGAATATGAACAGGATGATTCAGGACGGCTGGGGTTTTCTGCGCAACCGCCGCCCAGACACATACGAACCCATAACACATAAAAGGGAGGCTCCACAGTGAGCTGCAAAGAGTTAGGCTTCAAAATGCCTGCCGAATGGCAACCTCACACAGCTATTTGGCTGGCATGGCCCTATGACCCTCTTACTTTCCCCGACCGCGTCGACCGAGTTGAAGCGACCTATGGGCAAATAGTTAAAGAAATCCACACAAGCGAAGACGTCAACCTCTTTGTAACCGATGAAGTAGCTAAACAAAAAGCCACAAAACTCTTCATAGAAGCAGGTGTAGACCTCTCGAAAGTGCATTTTCACGTATTCAGCTACGCCGACGTTTGGTTCCGCGATTACGGACCAATATTTGTACATAACCCCAAACACGAGTTGGCGATGATTCACTGGAACTTCAACAGTTGGGGTGAGAAATACGAAACTCTGCTCAAAGATAAAGAAATCCCAACTGTCATAAACGAAAAGATGGCTTTGCGCTGTTATCGCCCGGGCATAGTGTTGGAGGGCGGCAGCATAGACGTAAACGGCGAAGGTACCCTGCTTACCACGGAGCAGTGTCTCCTTAACAGCAACCGCAACCCCGACCTCACAAAAGAACAAATCGAGCATTACCTCAGCGAATACCTTGGCATAAGCCACTTCATATGGCTAAAACGAGGCATCCTAGGCGACGACACAGACGGGCACATAGACGATTTAGCCCGGTTCGTGAACCCCACAACAATCGTATGTGCCTTCGAGGACAATCAAGACGACGCCGACTACGAAGCACTAAAAGAAAACTATGACTTGCTCAGCCGAAGCACTGACCAAGACGGTAAACCCATCCATGTCGTAAAGCTGCCCATGCCTAAAGTCGTCGACGAAGAAGGCTTCCGCCTACCCGCTAGCTACACCAACTTTTACATAGGTAACACAAAAGTTTTGGTGCCAGTGTTCGACCACCCTAACGATGCGAAGGCTTTGGCGGTTCTGCAGAAGCTTTTCCCAACTAGAAAAGTAGTTGGAATTTGCTGCAAAGACTTAGTCTACGGGTTTGGAACTCTGCACTGTATCAGCCAGCAGCAACCCTGCCCCAGCTAACCCCAAACTGCCTAACACTACCATGCTTTACTTGTTTTGTCGTTAAGTTTAAAGTCTCCAGTGGAATTATAGGTACTTCCATCAAAAAATTGGGAACGAAGGGGTAAGGGCATGGTTAACCAGCAGCCGGTTCGTAGCCGCGGCGTCAAAGTCTTGAAAGCAGTCTCATCACCGCTCAGGCTGCAAATCCTCAACCTACTCTTCGACAGCAGCGCACTCTCCTACACTGAGCTTATGAACCAGCTGAAAATGAACCCCAGCCGCGACGCAGGCAGATTCGCGTATCACCTAAAATTTCTCCTCAAAGCCGACCTCGTTGAGGCAGATGTCGAAGCAAAAAAATATTACCTTACCGACTTGGGCAAAATGGTTCTGGATGTAGCAGACCGCGTCGAGAAAAAAGCCGTCAAACCCCGCGGCATGCTGGTGCGTACTTCCCATTTAACTTTAGAGGAGTTTGACGCAAACAAAATTGCTAACTCTCTCATAAAGGAAGCAAAAGTTCCCGCTGAACTCGCCCAGAAAGCTGCTAAAGAAGCAGAAAAGCGGCTCGTAAAATCTAAAACCAAATACATCACCGCGCCCTTAATCCGTGAAGTCGTCAACGGGATCCTAGTTGAGAAGGGATACGAGGAATACCGCAACAAACTTACCAGAGTCGGCATGCCCATTCATGAAGTCACCGCCCTGATCGAATCTAAAGACTCTACAACAACGGGGCAAGAAGCCCTCTTGAGAGCCGGTCAAACCGTCTTGGGCGAATATGTTTTGTTAAATGTGTTTCCGCGAGACATCGCCGACGCTCACCTCTCAGGCGCCATTCACATTGATGGCTTAGGCACTTGGATGATGAAACCCAACGAGGTTGTTCACGAACTGCGTTACTTTTACCAGCATGGTATCCGACCCGACGACCCTCAACAAGTCCAGATGCCTCCGCCAAAAGACTTCAAATCTGCCCTCTCAGTCGCCTTCAACGCTCTCTTACATGCCAGCCGAGAAACTAACCGCTCGCAGGTCTACAATTATCTCAACACCAGCCTTTCGCCGTTTGCTAGGGGCAACGATGCCGCTAAACTCAAAGAGACCCTGCGTCTTTTTATCATAAACCTTAACCAGCATGTCGATGCCACTTTGGGTATCGAGTTGTCGCCGGCGAATTCGGCGCTTGATAAAGACGCTGTAGGCGCAGGGGGCAAGGCGGCTGGTAAATATGGCGACTATCGAGCCGAGGCGCAGTTGTTGGCGTCGCTTGTTTTGGATGTTTACCAAGAGGAAGGCGCTCTAAAACCCCTGTTCAACCCCAAATTGGTCATCAAAATTCACCCTGAAACCCTTCAAGACCCTGAGGCGGCGCCACTGCTACTTAAGGCGCATCAGTTATCGCTGCAGAGCGCCAACATCTACTTCGCTAACCTAACCAAAAAGGAAACAGCAGATGCAGCGTTTGCAGCCTCGGGAGTGAAATTCTCTGCAGACTTGACCGGCGACTGGGAAACCGATACGTTACGGACAGGATGTTTAGGCTGCGTTTCCGTTAACATGCCGCGTATTGCTTTGGAGTGTGAAGGGGACAAAAACAAATTCTGCGACCTCCTCAAGGAACGCTTTGAACTCGCCGCAAGGGCGCTAAGCATCAAAAGCAACGCACTCAAACAGTACGGGAAAAACTCTATGCCGTTCCTACTGCAAAAAACAGGGGGCGACACCTACTTCCGATTGGAAAACTGCAGCCGCATAATCAACTTGGCGGGCCTGCGCGAAGCCATCGAAACATTCACCAACAAACCCATAAGCGAAGAGGCAAGCCGAGTCTTTACCGTGGAGCTTATAGCTAATTTGGCGGCGTTTAAGCAGAAAATCGGCAGGAAATACGGCAAACGTCTCTACACCGCCGTTTTAGGCGACCGGGAAGCCGCCGAACGATTGGCGCAGCTTGATGTTGAACGCTACGGAGTCGCCAAAGTCAAGTTCTCAGGGTCACGCGATAAACCCTTCTACTCGACTCTCAAGCGCATTCCCATAAAATCTGCTCAACCGCTTGTGGTGCCTACAGGCACGCTGGAGATGGCGCAGACCACCAAAGGCTTGCTGGCAGGAGGCTGCCTAGACGTTTTTGAGTTGGAAGGCGAAGAATTTCAAGTTGAAGCACTGCTGGATTTAACTAAACGCATCATCGAGAACCAAGCCAGCGAGTTCTTCACCTACAACCGCACGGTGAGTTACTGTAGCAACTGCCGCAGAAACTGGTCGGGGGCTCTGCATAAATGCCCCAACTGCGGGTCGATGAGCAACTTAACAACGTTTGATCGGTTCACGTTAACTTAGCTTATTCTACGGCTCCAAGCACCAGTGAAAGCAGAGCCATACGTACGACTACGCCGTTCCAGACCTGCTGGAAGTACCGTGCCTGCGGGGTTTGGTCGACTTCGGGGGCGATTTCGTCTACTCTGGGCAGCGGGTGGAGTATGGTGAGGTCAGGTTTTGCTTTCTCAATGGATTTAAGGTCAATCCTGTATGCACCCTTTACCTTTGCGTATTCGGCAGCGTCGGGAAACCGTTCCTTCTGAATGCGGGTAACGTAGAGCACGTCGAGCTGCGGCATAATCTGCTCAAGCGTTGTTTCCGTGACTGGGATTTTGTTTTGGATAGACTGCAATACGTCTTTTCGCATGCGAAGCATCTCTGGAGACACCAAGTAGAGTTCGACGTTGTACATCGCCAGCGCCATCGCCAACGAATGCACCGTGCGTCCATACCGCAGGTCGCCGACTAATGCGATTTTGAGGCTGTCAATTTTGCCCTTCTCTTTTCTCATTGTATAGAGGTCGATTAATGCCTGTGTGGGGTGTTCTTCTGCGCCTGTGCCGGCGTTGATGATGGGGACCTTGCTGAACTCCGCCGCCAACTTTGCTGCGCCCTCCAAACTGTGTCGTAGGGCAATGACGTCGGCGTAGTTCTCAACTGTGCGGATCGTGTCGGCTAGGTTTTCGCCTTTTCGGGCGCTGCTTATGTCGGGTTCGGCGAAGCCGATTACGCTTCCGCCTAACTTTAGGATGGCTGATTCAAAGCTCAGCCGCGTGCGGGTGCTGGGTTCAAAAAATAGTGTCGCCAAAATTTTGCCTTTGAGAAGGTCTGAGCCGCCTTTGGCGTGGGGCTCCATGTTTTTGGCTACGTCGAGCATGTGGTTGATTTCGGCTTGGGTGAAGTCTTCGATTGAAACTATGTCTCTGCCACTGAACCTCAACAGGGTACACCTTAGAGAACAAAGAAGCCTCAACCAAATAAATAACACTTTGGATTTAGTTTGCTTGCGCTAATTAGCTTTTTTGTTTTTAGTTAGCCAAAATTTTTTAGGCACTAACTTGTTTGCTATCTTCAAAGGTTTCCCTGCATGCTCGATTTAGTTGCGATGTGGAAAAACCCCAAAATGGTCGCCTACGCAGCCTTAACGGCGATAATCTACCCCGCAGTGATGTATCCGTTCCTTCAGTACTCGTTTTTCGGCGCCAACGCCGACTACCTACGCGTAGGCGTAGCCGTACCTGCAGCTTTTTCGTTTTTGTTCGGTCCAGCCGCTGCGTTTGGCGCAGCCTTCGGCAACGTAATATATGATGCCTTCACCAACAGTTTAAACGCCGCCAGCTACTTCGGCTTCATCGGAAACTTTTTTGTCGCCTACATTCCCTATAAACTCTGGACTGCATTTACAGACCAGAAACCCGACATGCGCAGCCCCAAAAAAGTGTTGTTATTCATGGGGTTGGCGGCGTTGTCCTGTAGCCTCACTGGGTTATCCATAGGCTGGGGGCTATTCTACCTCTATGCAGAGTTTTGTCCGTTTGTAATGACTACAACCACTATTTTCGCCACTGACGCCTTGTGGGCAGTTATTTTGGGTCCTGTCTTGCTGGCTTTGACTTATGGGTTTTTTAGTAAACGCAAACTGCTCTACACTGACCTGATGAATCTGCATCCTAAAGCGAACTGGAGTAAAAATAAAACTGCAGCCATGGCTGTTTTCGCTGTAAGTACCGTTTTGTGTTTCACTGTTCCGCTGCTGTTTAGCTTTGACGTTTGGATTCTGCTGCAGTTTGTTTTGGTTTCGGTCGGTGCTGTTTTGTTTGCAAGCCGATAAACTATTTTTCTGTGCCTAGCAGGTACCCGCCAAAACACATCAACCCCAAAACGGTGGGGTATACTATGAGGCGTTCTAAACCTCCTGCGCCTAAGCCTAACCCGCCGACCTCTCGCGTAGCCAAGAACACGGCGAACACAAAAAGCACTGTTACTCCTAAAGCGGCGGAAATGTAGCGAAACGGCGCTTTAGTTACTCGGTAAGTGGCGAATGCTGCGAATCCTCCGAAGACAAATGCGCATAATGCTGAGATGTTGTGTAAGCTAAGGATGCTGATTATGTGGAAAGTGTTTTCGGGGAAAAGGCCAACGCCAATGGAGCCTAATGCAGCGATTATGTAGAGGTAGAACGATTTGCCAAGCTCGAAATGGCGTTTGATATAGATAGAGGCAACAAGCGATGATGCACCTAGGCAGAATAACGGAGGGGTTGAACAGCCACGCAGTTGGGGTGCCCCAGACGCCTAAATCGCTTATGTAGTTCTGGGCGACGCTATACTGGGGGTATAGGGCTTCTGCAATGACTAAGACTATGATGAATTGGACTGCGCCGACAATTAGGAGTGTTCCAGCGCTGCGCGCGTTATTTTGGGTCATAATAAAACAGGCTCAGAATTGGTTAAAATTTGTTTTTCTAAAAAAGGGGTGTAAAGAAGCATTAAGCCTCTGCTTACATGGGCTTGCTCATGACTTCCACTTTAGGCATCAACACTTTGTCGATTGCGTGGCAAACTCCGTTGTCAACCATTATATCTGCTTTGATGATGTTTGCTCCATTGACTTTTAGATTTCTGTGCAGGTGCCAACGGTTGTTGTCGATACGTAGTTCTCCTCCTGAAAGCGCCTGCAGGTATTCGTGTTGGGCTAAATCCTCGGCGGTCATTTTTCCTTCTGTAACGTGGAGCATAAGTATGGCTTTGAGTTTGTCGGAGTCTCTCAGAAGCATGTCTAATTGGTCTTTGGGGATTTTGGCGAATGCGTCATCGGTTGGCGCGAAAACTGTGAATGGTCCCGGGCTTTTTAGTGTGTCAACTAAGCCTGCTGCTTTTACCGCTTCAACAAGGGTGTTGAACATGCCTGAAGATACGGCTGTGTCCACTATGTCTGGCAAAATTTTTCACCTCCAAACTTTTTTGTGAAAAGTCAATTGGAAAAACTGGGTTGCTATGGGCATTCGGTTATTTGGCTGTCTTGGCTTAGCGTGTTTAAGTCGCTGTTTATTGTGATTACATCGCCCACGGCGGAAACCAAAGTTACAGGCATGCATACTGTGGAGCTGCGGAACCGTTTTTTGAATCCTAATGTTTCTGAGGCTGCAGCTGACAATTTGACGTCTAAAGCGGTTAGATTCCAGCTGGAGGTGTTTACTTCTGCGCCGACTACTTCGCCTATTATGGTGCCGCCTGCGCTGATAATATTCTTGCCTGACAATTCGTCCACTTTGACCAAAACTTCACCAGAAAAACCTTCTCGCACACGCATAAAACAATTATGGCATCCAAGCCCTGCTCTAAGGATGGTTTTGTTTGAAGCGCCAATACGCTTTGTAGGGTGGCTCAACCCCTAACTGCCATATTGCTGCGGTTAATTCGCCAAAATGAATCATGTCTTCAAGTACCATGTGGGTTAAGACGGTTTCGAGGGGTAGGTGGCTGTAGGGTTTTTCTCCCCATGGCACTTCGATTTTGCGTTTGAAGTCTTTTTCTGTTTTTAGGAATCTTTCGGTTGCATCGTGGACTTGTGTCATGTAGCGATGCAGGGCTTGGGCATCGGTGAATGCGTTGAAGTCGGGGTCAACCCACATATGGATTTGTTCGGGTATGGCGTAGTTTATCCAGCGGTCCTCAACCAAAGTGAGGTGCAGGAAGACGTTTCGTATGCTTACCCAGCTTAAGCCTCTATTGGCTGTTACTTGGTTCCAGGGCAGTTTGGCTATAGCTTCGAGGTAGGCGGCGCGGACGGTGTGGTTGTAGTGGATTAAATCGGCGACTTGCATAATTTCTTGTTTTTGGTTTTGTGTATTTAAGATTTAGCGGCAATTTCTTTTTTTTAGTAGTTGAAGAAGAGAGCCGGTGCCTACTACATCATCTTCTAAGGCTTAATGTAGAATGGTCTGTTTTGGCGTCTGCAGCTGCCGCATACTGCTTACCGGTTGTCGCTGGTTGTACAGGCGCCCCATGCGGGTTATTTGGCGGTATTATGTGTGAGTTGTAGAATCAAAAACTCTGCAGGCTTAACCGCCGCTGCCCCCACTAACACGTTTAGGCGGCCCAAGTCGAGGTCACGTTGAGTCATGGTGGAACGGTCGCAGCGAA
Source organism: uncultured archaeon (assembly GCA_963716035.1). Lineage (GTDB taxonomy): Archaea > Thermoproteota > Bathyarchaeia > Bathyarchaeales > Bathycorpusculaceae > Bathycorpusculum. The sequence goes on from OY970286.1 coordinate 2,092,851, forward strand.
CAAAAAAGGCTTCCTGAGGTTTTGAGCCCATTAGCATCCCATTTTCCCAGCAGGCAGTCAAGAAGTTTTGAACTTGTAACCTGACCTTTAACCATGTTGCCTCGTTATTTGGCTCAAAAACCGCCCAAGCTGTCCCTTGCTCAATTGAGCGCTCAAGGAAAATCATTAAACGCCGCACGTTCACATATTTGTATTCCGATTCGTCGGAGAGGGTGCGCGCGCCCCAAACAAGAATGCCTCTGCCAGTAAAGCTGCGAATGCAGTTTATGCCGTTTAGGTTTAAGGTCTCTTGTTGCTGCTGGTTTACCTCTCTTTCTAACGCAACTACACCCTTGACTTGTTGGTTAGCCGGCGCACGATGAACCCCCACTTCTGCATCAACCCGAGCATAGACGCCTGCTATGTGTCCACCTGGCGGCACCAAACAGATTTGGGTTGCCCCATCAGGTTTCACATAAATCCACGGGTAGTAAAGCGCCGCAAAAGAAGACGCCTTTTTTGGTTTCGAGATGTCTTGGAGCATTTGGCTTTTTTGGGAGTCTAAAATGCAGAATCGCTTGAGTTTTTCACAGTGCGCAATCAATGCATCCGTCAAACCCGCGGTGGCAGACGCGTTAGGCGAATAAACTATGGATAGTGGCTCAACTGTCTCCAGTTTGGATAACGCCGCCTCATAGTTGTTGTCGGTCACTTTACAAATGAAGCAGCTTTGCCCGCCGTTTTCGAAGAAGCCCCAAACAGCATAGGGCAAATACTTGTCGCTTTCGAAGAATCCGCCGAAAACAGCTTGAAACTGCAGCCAACTTGTGACATGCATCGCAGTAGCTGGTCCAGTTTTGGTTTCGCCTAAAAACGCAGCTGTATCAGTGTCCACGAACTCAATCGATTTAGGCTGAATGCTGACACTTTCAACATATACTCCGGGTCTTATGGTGAAGCGGCTCATTGCTTAAACATAGAATGCCGGTGTTTTTCTGCATATTGGTAAAAAGCGTGCACCTCTAACCCCGCTTTTTTTTGTTAGCTGGATTATGCATGTTTTAAGGATACGAGGTAGTTTTCGAGAGTCTCTCTTTGTTTTTCTTAAAAAAATCCCTAAAAGACCCCGTCAACACATACGACTCAACCTCGTCGAACGGCACCCAACGCAGCTCCTCAGCATCACTTGCCGCGGCCGCTTCGCCCTCAACCACTTGAACAAGGAAATCCACAATAACGTAGTGGTACTTCACTTTGCCTTCAGCGTCAACTTCTACATTATCTACCACATCGACAAGCGTGGGGTTCTTGACAGTTAAGCTCGTTTCCTCTTTAGCTTCTCTGATAACTGTGTCTTCGAGGTGTTCGCCCAACTCTACTAAACCGCCAGGGATGCTCCATTTGCCTCTGCCCGGGTCGTTGCCCCGCTTGATTAACGCTAGTTTGCCGTTTTTGACTACGACGACGCCTATGCCTGCGACTGGCTGGTCAGGGTAGAGCCGTTTCAATTAGAACACCTGCTGGGGGTATGTTGATTCTGCCTTAAAACCTCTATGGATAAAGAAAATGAAAATGTCGAGAAAAAATGAAAAGAAAGAAAAGAAAAGGGTTTGTTTACTGCCTAATGTGTTTAGGTTCTTTACTTGTTGAGGTATCTCCATGAGAGCACGATGCAGATGGCTGTTACGATGGCTGCGAATATGCCGACGAAGGCGAAGTCTAGTCCTAGGGGTCCGTATCCGTCGCTAAATATCATGAGGCGTCTGACTGCGTCGATGGTGTAGCTGATGGGGTTTACTGAGGCTACTGCTTGAAGCCATGAGGGCATTTTGTCGATGGGGAAGTATGCGCTGCTGGCGAACATTAGTGGTAGGGTGATGAGTTGGAAGATGGCTTGTGGCATCTCCATTCTTGTTGCTCGTAGGGTTAGGGCGGTGAATAGTGATGAGAGGCCTACGCTGATTAGGAAAACTACAGCGAAGACTCCGAAGATGCTCCACCATGCGAAGTTTGTGCCTGTTACCAGTCCGAGTGCGAATGCGATGACTGCGACGATGGCTGCTTGGAACATTGCACGTATGCTTGCAGAGAACACTTTTGAAAGTATTATGGATGAGCGTGAGACAGGTGTGCTTAGAACCTTGTTCATGAAGCCTAAGCGTTTATCCCATACTACGGACATGCCGGTGAATGCGGTTGTGAAGACCACTGTGAATGCTACCATGCTCATAGCCATGAAGCTGAAGTAGTCGGTTGTGCCAAACGTCGCCATCATGATGGCGTCTTGGCTTACGCCGGGGATGTTGTTTGGTATCATGGCGCCGAGGTTCATGGCTTTGCCCAAGAGCGTCAACCAAAGGATAGGCTGGATGATGCCCATAGCGAAGACAAACGGTTGCTGATACCACTTTTTGAGTTCACGATTTGTTAATGCCCAGAGGCCGTGGAAGCGGCTTTTTGAGACTTGAGTTTCGGGGTTGCCGCTCATCTGTGAGCCCTCCCCATTGCCATGCGTTGAGCCATCATGCCTTCGCGGGATTCTTCAGCGTCACGCATTGAGCGCCCTGTGAATTGCATATAGACTTCGTTTAAGCTTGGTTTTGCCAGTGAGAGTTTGGTGACTATGTGTCCGCTGCCTCGGAGTGCTTCGATGATAAGGGGTGCGGTTAATTCACCGTTTTCGGATTTTATCATGTAGCCGCCGTTTTCTTTTGTGACTTCTTTGACGTGGGGCACTTTCTGAATTAAGCCCGTAATGTCTTCTTGCTCACTCTGAATGGATAGCGTGATTATGTCTCCGCCTAAGCTGTCTTTTAGTTCTGTAGGTGTCCCCACGACAACGATTTTGCCGTGGTCAATTATGGCGATGCGGTCGCAGAGAGCGTCAGCTTCCTCAAGATAGTGCGTAGTTAAGAACAGAGTCATGCCGTACTCTTTTTTGAGCATCTTCACATAGTTCCAAGTAGCCGCTCTGGTCTGCACATCTAACCCCAAGGTGGGCTCGTCTAAGAACAGAACTTTAGGGCGATTAATCAAGCCGCACGCGAGTTCCAATCTTCTACGCATGCCGCCGCTAAACGTCTGCACCCGTTTATCTTTGAAAGCAGTCAACTCAACAAGCTGCAGAAGATCCATGGCGCGCTTCTTCGAGACTTGGCGGGGGATACCGTAGAGGTCCGCGCACAAGAGGATGTTTTCCATGGCGGTCAAGTCTTCGTCTGCGGTGTATTCTTGAGGAACAACACCGATGCCTCCGCGTACATCTACGCTTTGTTTAGCTATATCTCCGCCCAAGATTGTGGCTTTGCCTTCGGTGGGTCGGGCGACGGTTATGAGCATTTTGATGGTTGTGGTTTTGCCTGCGCCGTTTGGGCCTAGGAAGCCGAAGATTTCGCCTCTTTTTACGCTGAAGTTGATGTGGTCGACGGCGACTAGTGTCTTGTTGTATATTTTAGTTAAGCCTTCGACTTCAATTACATTGTCGGTTGCAGGGGTTTGGCTCATGCTTTGGCACCTTTTAGTTTGGCGTTGAGGTCTTCTAGTTTCTGTGAGGCTTCTTCAAGGATTTTTAGAGCTTCGTTGAGGTCGTTTTCGGAGTAGTTTTCTTTGAGGCTTTTGCCCACTGCGAGGGTGGCGACCATGGCGCGTTTTAGGCTTTGGCGGATTTGGCTTGATTTTTCTTCTGGGATGTTGCTGAAGAATCGGTCGAAGAAGGGGAATGCCATGAAGCCGCCGCCTTCTCGGAATTTGTCGCGGACTTTTGTTTGTTCTTCGAGGAGTTCTTTGCCGTTTTGTGTGAGTTCGTAGCGTTTGAGTCCGTTTTCGGTGGGGAGTTCTTTTATGTATTGGTTGTCTTGGAGCCAGGCTAGCATGGGGTAGATAGAGCCTGGGCTGGGTTTCCAGTTTCCTCCGGTGCGTTTTTGGATTTCGTCCATGAGTTCGCTGCCGGACATGGGTTTTTCATTGAGGGCTTCGAGTACGTGGTAGCGGATGAAGCCTTTGGGGACCATGGCGTTGTGGCGTAGCCAGTTGTGCCGGTGGAACCGTAGGTGTTGTTCCGCGTGCATATGTGCTCGGAAGTCTCGGTAGTTTTCTTTTTCTTGGTCTTTCATTGATATCACTTTCAATATCGTTATCGATATCGCTTTTGATATCAACCACGATATCGCATGCGATATTTAAGCGTAGCCCAAAACACACCAAAAACCACTACTAAAAAAAAGCGTAGCCTTAAACAATGGGTAAGAAACTGATCACTATTTGCCGAATTTTCTTTTGCGGTGCTGGAAAACCCTAATCGCACGTAATAGGTCGATTCGGCGGAAATCCGGCCAGTAAACATCCAAAAAGAACAGCTCACTATAAGCCGCCTGCCACAAGAGGAAACCGCTAAGCCGCTCCTCACCGGATGTGCGTATGATCATGTCGGGGTCCTGCTTAGCCATATGCGAAGTATAGAGGTACTTCTCAAAGGTTTTCTCAGTAATATCATCGATTTCAAGTTCTTGGTTTTGGACCTTTTTGGCTATTCGTTTTGTAGCATCTACGATTTCTGCTCTTCCGCCGTAGGCAAACGCGAAGTTCCAAAAGAAACAATCATACGTTTCTGTTGCCTTTTCCAGTTCATTGATAGTTTCTTGAAGGTGCTCCGGCAAAAGGTTGGTTCTACCAATGACTTTAACATGAATTTTATCTCGATGCAGTCGTTCATCTTTTAGGAGTTTACGAAAACGTTCTTCAGCCAACTGCATAATTTGCAGGACTTCCTCAGATTTCCGAGTAAAATTTTCGGTCGAAAAAGTGTACAACGTTACATTTCGGACGCCCAAAGAATGACACCAATCCAGAAGTTGCTCAACAGTATCAGCACCATCCCCATGACCCCACCTGTCTTTAAGCAGAAGCGGATGAGTCGATTTCTCGGTTGCCCAACGCCGATTACCATCTAAAATTATCGCAATATGCTCAGGGGTCACACCTACTTTAATTTGGCGCCAAAGCCACGCTTCATAAAGCTTGTAAACACCTATTAACGAAAGAAATCTTTTAAGCACTCATGGATCCTCGTGGTGACGCCGCTGGGCGATGAATAAGGTAAAACCTGCTCTGGCTGAATTAAAGCTTATCCCAAAACAAAGCCAAACACTCCCAAGAGAGATTACGGCTTAAAGTTCTTCAGGGGCTTCTTCCTCACCGTTTTCAAGAATTTCTTTTTTAAAGAAACCCTTCGAGGACCGGTTAACAATGTAGATTAACAGAATAGAAGCGACCCCGATTAAAATGCCAACAATTATAGTGAACAAAAAGTTAGCGAAAACCGGGTTCTCCAACCCAACGGTTGGACTCTCAGGGCTAAGTGGATTATAAATGATGTCTGCCGTGGCGTTTAGTATCTGCCGGAACCACGCTACAATAACGATCAAGGCGATGTTGCGAAGTAAGCGGGGATCTTTTTCGAAGTAGAGCCGAACACTTCTGCCGAGTAAAACAATGCAGATGCCTACTATTAATAGATCTTCTATGCCTTTAATGAAGAAAGCCGCGATTTTCGGCGCAGCACCCAGCCAAGCGCCTAAATCCACGGGGAATGGTTGAGCGTTAACGTTAACGCTGGCTATCCCCAAATAGACGCTGACCGCAATACAAAGTATGCCAGCTATTACGGTGTAGTTGGATATTTGAATAGGCAACGCAGGCGGCTCGTAATCTCTTGCCCAATGGTAAAAGTCTCGCGTGGCACGGTCTGCGCCGAAACCCTTGAGAAGCAAGAACCCACCTATTACAATAAGAATAGCTATACCATAGAAGTAGAGAGCGCCTTTGTATATTCCTAAATTGTCAATCGCCCAAAGAACACCAAAGATTAGAACCAAAACACCGGGCAATCCTAACGCTACACGTGAGTATCTGGGATTATCTACGAGCAGGCGGACGTATTTAGTGAACACTGCAGCGGTTTCCTCGATGGATTCGCTGTGTTTAATGACAATGCGGCGTACAGAGGAGACGGGCACGCGGGATTCTACCAGAGGCAAAACTGCTTCATCGGAGAAACCATCCGAGACAAGAATGACTTCGTTAGCTATGAAGGTCTGAAGAATATTATTTAGTTCCGCTACTAGTTTTCGGTCTGCGCTCACTCCACCCAGGTCTGAGCCAGAAATTGTAGATACTTCAAAGATTTCGTCAGGCTGTTTCCCGCCGTCTAAGCGGTCATAGAGGCTGACGGCTTCAAACATAGCGTTTGCGTCGGGCTCCTCGGAGTCTTTGAGAGCCAAAGCAACGGCGCCGTCAAGGTTGGCTGTTCTTCCCAGAAGCGGCGTTTTTATAGACGTTTTTGTCTCTATGTCACCGTCTCTGTCAACGCAAAGAATTAGGATACGCTTCTGCGTCTGCCCCTGCGTTTCCTTTTTTGCCATTCGAAATCTCTATCTCTTTAATACAAGCTATTAACTTTAAGCTTGCGTTTCAGCCTCGTCTTCACTGTTGTCACTTAGCATTAAAGCATATTCGTCCCAGCTGACTTTTTCGCCGCGGTTAAGTTTTTCGCGTGCTTCTGAACCAATTTTCTCTTTGAGTGCTGCTTCTTTGACGGCGCGTTCAGCTTGCTCTTGCTTGCGTTTTTCGTCTTCCACCTTGCGTCTGACATCGTCTTCTTTTCGACGAGTGACGTATTGTTCACGCATGTTTGTTCGCAAACCAGTAGATTGACTGATTAACGCACGAATTTGCTCGTAAACTTGATTGTTCTGCTCCTTAGCTTTAATGAAGGACTGGTGAAGACTGTCGGCTTCAGTACGGTCACGTTTCATAGCGTTAACTTTTTCCATCATAACCGCGTGAAGGTCTTGGCTTTTCTTCGCCAACTCTGTTAATTCCTTATGGAACACATCCGCTTGAGCATCGAAAGTTTTGCGGTGCTCAATGAGTTCCTTGATTTTCTTGCGCTGGACATCAATCTTTTTGTAGCCGCTAAGCTGAATCTCCAATTCCTTGACGTTGTCGATAAGCCGTTTTTCTTCTTTTAAATCGAGGGAGGTCGTGGCGATTTTCCACTCAATCGCCTCAAATTCCTGCTGTAACTCGCGTTGGCTAATGCGCGGGAGGTTCTTTTTGAGCGCTTCGATTTTCTCGTTTAACGCGTTCACTTCACTCATGATAGGGTTAACGTTAACTCTAACAGCGTCACGTTGTGCTTTTAGTTCCTTGACTCTCTCGTTTAAGGCGTCCCGCTCAGTTTTAATTTGGTTGATTTCTTCGCGGGTCTTACGCACCTTCTCGTGGAGTTGGTCTCTTTTCTCAATATACTTTTTAATTTGAGCGTTAGCATCACGAATTTGCTCTTTGAGTTTATCGATCTGGGTGTTGATGTTTGAAATTTGGCTCGGAGTAGTTTTCTCGGTCAAGAGTCAGCCTTCTGAAGTGACTAGTAGTTACCTACGATGTGACAATCCAATTTATAATGGTTACTTAATTTGACTCAATAAAACCCATATTATTGCCCCAATCTGACGTTATAATTTTAAATATGTGCGCTGTCCTTCTTTGAGGTGAAGTGGAAAAATGAGTTACAACTACGATGACCTGCTAAAACGGGCGTGCGCACAAATGCCTGAAGTACAAGCCAAACGCGAACGCCTTGAAATCCCCCGCATCATGATTCAAACAGTTGGCATGCGCACAGTAATTAACAACTTTAAAGAAATCAGCGAAGCACTTGACCGCGACCCACAACACATCCTAAAATTCCTAACCCGCGAAATGGCCACCGCAGCAACCTTCCATGACTCCCGCGCAATCTTCCAAGGCAAATTCCAGCGCGACAGCTTCGAGCGCCTACTTCAAAGATACATGGAAGGCTACGTGGTTTGCCCAGTCTGCAAACGCCCTGATACAAAAGTCTCTAAAGAAAAACGCCTCTCATTTCTAGTCTGCAACGCCTGCGGCGCGAAATCATCAATCAAACAACTCTAAGGCGAAACATGTGGAAGTATACCTGAACGTCAAAAAAGTTGGCCAGAATGTTGTTTTAGCAGTTTGCGACTGCGACTTGCTGGGTAAGACGCTTCGGGAAGGCAAAATCGTTTTCCGCATAAAAGACGAGTTCTACAAGGGTAAAAGAACCACGGTTGATGAAGCTGTGGGCTTAATTGGCAACAGCACCATCGTCAATTTGGTTGGCAAAACCTGCGTTGAAGTCGCCATCAGAGAGGGTTTTGTGCACCCTGACGCGGTTTTGAACATCGAAGGAGTGCCCCACGCCCAAATTGTTAAACTCTAAGCACAGCTTTTTCTTGGATAGCGACCGGCGCCGCCATTAACTCTTCAGCGGCTTTCATTTCCTCAACTACTCCACCGCCGAACAATACTTCTTTTGCTTCTGGACCCATGTTAAAGAGCAAGTCGATTATTGACATGTTGGGTTGGAAGCCGCTGTAAACTTGCCGATATGTTGGATGCCGGTAACTGTGCCAGAGCAGCTTGATGTTTTCGTTGTTGAAACGGTTGGGAATGATGTAGCTTTTTCCGCCGGAGCCGCAGAGGTAAGTGTCTGCGCCGGAAAGTTTGCACATGGTGATAAGCTTCTCGTTTTTTTCTGCTCCTAAGTGCGGCAGCTTGGAGGAGCGAGTCATTTTGGCGTTAATGCCCAATGCTTGGGCAACGGCTTTTATGAGGTGGATATTTAGTGTTAAGAGGTTTTTGTGGGTGGTTTCTAAAGCGTCTCTTATTGTACTGTAGTAGTCTTTGAAGTAGGGCGCTTTTCGGTAAAGATTGCTTATGATGTTTAGTTGTTTGTTTATCCATTTGTCGCCTGCGATTTTGACGTCACTTATCCTTTGCGGATGGGCATGTGTGATGGGAACAGTGAGCCAGCTCCAGCCTTCAGGTGTTCGGATGCGGTTACGATTGTGGAATCCACCGTGTTCGTATTGCGCATCGTCGTAGACGACGTAGAGGTCGCATCTGGCAAGTTTATCGAAGAATCCCAGCCAAGGGATGTATTCTGGTTGATGGACAAAAATTATCATATCTTACCCTCAAAAAAAATGCCATAACTTAGTGACGAGATAGCAGTTAAAATGGGGCTTAAGGCGGTTGACTCCCAGCAGCCTCCATACATATAGGACAAAAACATGATAATAAGGACTAGTTGCACTGTCATGAAGCACCGTGAAACCGCCCTAGAATTTGCTCTATAAATAAAAGGGTGATAATTAGTCAGGAGTGCAAGTGTTTACTGCTCATTGAGGAGGTTTCGGCGGCTAAACACCCGCTCCAACTCCTCCTTAGGCATGCCTTTCTCCAATGCAACTTCTTTTACGGTGCGGTTCTCTACCTGTGCTTGCTTGGCGATTTTAGCTGCTTCCAAATATCCGATTTTCGGCGCCAATAACGTTGCCATGGAAGGGTTTTTCTCTAAGTATTGTTCACATCGTTTTTCATCCACTGTTATGCCTTTGACGCAGCGTTGAGTGAAAACGGGAAGGTAGTTACTAAGTATCTGAATGCTGAAGAGCATGTTGTAGGCTACTGCGGGGGTCATGACGTTTAGTTCCATCTGCCCAGCCTGCACTGCCAGGGCGACTGCGACGTCGTTGCCGACGACTTGGTAGGCGACCATGTCGAGGCATTCAGCCATGACGGGGTTTACTTTTCCGGGCATAATTGAGCTGCCAGGCTGGACTGGGGGCAAGGTGATTTCGTTTATGCCCGTGGTTGGTCCTGAGGCGAGCAAACGGAGGTCGTTGGCTATGCGGATAAGCTCAAGTGCAAGCTCCTTAAGCCCGCTTGAAACGGTTTGCGCAGCGCGGTGACTTTGCAACGCTTCAAAATTGTTAGCGGCAGGTTTCAGCGGGAAACCAGTGAGTTTCGCCAATTCGGCGACTGCTAAACTCTTGTAATCGGGATGGGTGTTTGCCCCTGTGCCAGTAGCGGTGCCGCCCAACGCAACGCTGTATAGGTTTTCTTGGCGTCTGCATAACTCTCCAGCGGCGTTTCTAATGGCAGAGGCGTATGCGCCGAATTCCTGCCCAACGGTTACAGGGACCGCGTCCTGCAAGTGTGTTCGGCCTGATTTAAGCACATGAGCATTCTTGATACCTAACTCTTCAAACGCTTTCGAAAGCTCGTCGAGCGCCCTAAGTAGGGGTTGAAGAGCAATCAAAACCGAGACATGCAGCGCCGTGGGGTAAGTGTCGTTAGTGGATTGCGCCATGTTGACATGGTCATTTGGGCTAACCGACTTGTAGTCGCCCTTCTGTTTTCCCAAAATTTCCAGCGCACGATTCGCCAGTACCTCATTGGTGTTCATGTTGAAGCTGGTTCCGGCACCCGCTTGGAAAACGTCCACGACAAACTGGTCTACAAACTTGCCTGCGAGTACTTCGTCTGCTGCTTGCAGGATGGCGGCGCCGATTTTTTGGTCCAGCCAGCCAACTTCCATGTTGGCGGCAGCCGCAGCCCGCTTAATCAAAACGTAAGCCCTAATTATTTGAATTGGCGCTTTTAGTCCGCTGACTGGGAAATTCTCGACTGCGCGGTCAGTTTGGATGCCGTAATAAGCATCTTTCGGAATGAACCGTTCACCTAAGGGGTCGACTTCTCTTCTGTTTTCCATGCGCTGTTTGCTTCCTTGCTATTGGTTTTGGGCTGCTGAGTAGATATAATTTTCTTTTTAGTTCGCAAGATGGCTTCTGTGACTTTGATTTTTTTCGGGCAGACCAGGGTGCACACATAGTAGCTTTTGCATCCCCAGATGCCATGAGGCTTTTTGAGTATGTCCAAGCGTTCGGCGGCGTCGGGGGTGCGGGAGTCGAAGATGTAGCGGTGCTCACGCAACACTGCGGCAGGACCAAGGAACTTATCATCCTGTTCAGTCATGACGGGGCAGCCGCTGTAGCAGCAACCGCAGAGAATGCATTTTATGGCGTCGTCGAATTGGGTTCGTTCTTCGGGGGTTTGCAGGCGTTCCCGCTCAAATTCTACCTCAGCAAGGGTGTTTACGGGGTTTGGTGGGTTGGGTGTTATGGATTTGATGCGTTCGAAAAAGGGGTCCATATCGACAATTAAGTCTTTGATTACCTCGAAATATCGTAGGGGCTCCACTACAATCTCTTTGGATGTGTCGAAGTCTTTGACCAGTTTCTGGCAAGCAAGAGCGGCGGTTCCGTTGACGGTTAAACCGTCGCTGCCGCAGATGCCATGCGCACACGACATCCTAAAAGACAGTGTAGCGTCCTGTGTCCAGCGGACGCGGTTGAGGCAATCCAGCAGGCGCTCAGTGGGTTCCGCTTCAACAGCGAAATTTTCGTAGTGGTGTTCCGCTTCGGTTTGGGGATTGAAGCGGTAAATGCGTAGTTTGACCTGCATTTTAGTACCTCCGCTGTTGCGGTGCAAACCTCTTAGTCGAAACCGGCCTGTAACTCAAGACGATACCGTTTGGGGTTTGTTTTGCAAGGGTGTGTTTGAGCCAGTCTTGGTCGTCGCGTTCAGGGTGGTCTTCTCGGAAGTGTGCGCCTCGACTCTCTTTACGCGTTAAGGCAGAGGTAATGATGACTTCGGCGAGATTCAGCATATTGCCCAACTCGAAAGCTTCTTGGAGCTCCATGTTGAAAACTTTGGATTTGTTTGTTACGCCGACGTGTTGGAAGCGGTGTTTTAGGTTTTGTAGCTCGGCTAAGGCTTCAGCAAGAGACACTTCAGTGCGGAATAGGCTAACTTTTTCAGTCATTAAATGCTGCATGCTCTCACGCAGTACAGCGGCGCATTCCGTTCCTTTAGCATCAAGCAAACCCGAGATTTTGGCATCTATTACGCTTTCTGCCTGCTGGGGGACCTGCGGCAGCATTTCGCCCTGAATTTCCCGTTGCACCGTTTCGCCTGCCCTTTTTCCATAGACAACGAGGTCAATTAGGGAATTGCAGCCTAAACGATTGGCGCCGTGCACGCTGACGCATGCGCATTCGCCCACTGCGTATAAACCCGGAACAATTGAACCTTTGGCGTTAGCTAGCACGTGTGTATCAGTGTCTGTGGGGATGCCGCCCATCATGTAGTGGCAGGTGGGCGCAACTGGAATCGGCGCCTCCGCAGGGTCGATTCCTAAATATGTCTTAACAAACCCTGTGATTTCTGGCAACTTGACGTTTAATGGGTCTCTGCCCAGCATGGTTAAGTCGAGGTGGACGTAGTCTTTGCCGTCTATGCCTCTGCCTTCTTGGATTTCGCGAAGAATCGCTCTTGAAACAATGTCTCTGGGCGCTAAATCCCTAAGAATGGGTGCGTAGCGTTCCATGAACGGTTCGCCTTTGCAGTTGCGCAATACGCCGCCTTCAGCTCTGGCTGCTTCGCTTATGAGGATGCCTAGTCCGTGGATGCCGGTTGGGTGGAACTGCACAAACTCCATATCTTCCAGAGGTAGAAAAGAGTCATATGCCAAGCTAAAGCCGTCTCCGGTTGATGCAAATCCGTTGCTGGTAGTCTTGTAGATTTTGCCGCAGCCTCCCGTTGCCAACACTACCGCTTTGGATTCGAACACTTGAGGGGCGGTTGTTTTTAGGTCGTATCCGGCGACTCCGCAGCAGCAGTCGGATGCGAATAAGAGCTGCTGAATGAAGATCTCGCTGTGAAAAGTGACGCCGATACGGTTGCATTGGTCGTAGACTGTATCCATAATTGTTCTGCCTGTGCGGTCAGAAGCGTAACAGGCGCGGCGGACAGGGGCTTCGCCAAAGTTTCTGGTGTGACCGCCGAATTTACGCTGGTATATTTTGCCCGCCTTGTTTCGGCTAAATGGTGCACCCATATGCTCCAATGCGTAAATGGCGTTTGGGGCTTCTTTTGCGAGGATTTCACAGGCGTCTTGGTCGCTTAAGTAGTCGCCGCCTTTGACGGTGTCGTAGAAATGCCACTCCCAGCTGTCCTCTTCCTCATTGCCCAACGCTGCTGCTATACCGCCTTGTGCGGCGACGGAGTGTGAACGGGTAACGTGGACTTTACTGACGACTGCGACTTTGCAGCCTCCTCTTGCGGCGGTTAGGGCGGCGATTAAGCCTGAGATGCCTCCGCCGACTATGACAATATCATACTGGTGAATCATTCGGTTAGCCTCGGTTAGATCTCGAATTTTTCGATTATGCGGTTTTCTTTTTCGCCTGTGATTTCTGCTATAACGTGGAAGAATTGTTCGAGTCCCGATTTTTGGATGCGGGGTTTGAGGAGTTCGTCGATTTGGAAGACGCCTGCGGAGTTGGACATTTTTATGCGGATGTTGATGGGTTTAGGCTCGTTTTCAGCCACTTCGACTTCGACTTTTTCGATGCTTAGCGCCGAGACGGCGTGGATGTCAACTTTGCCGCTTTGGAAAGGTATGCGGGCGCGGCCTGCTTCCATGTCGAGTGCGTCTGCGATGCCCACAATGCCGGCTTCTTTGGTTAAAATGCGGTTGACGGGTTCACTGCTTGGCGATTGCTCGTGGGTTACGATGGCGTGCAGCACCTCGGAGGTGATGATGGTGCGTTGCTCCTCGGTGTAGGTGGACGTGAGGAGGCTGCCGAGGACTGGTAGGGCGAGGAAAGCGCTGTATTTTTCGTGGTCTCGGCGTTGTACGCACATGCCTAAATCGTGCAGGATAGAGCCTAAAACAACTACGACTTCGGCGTCGTCGTTGTCCATGTCATAGTTTTCGACGATGCTGGGTGTGATTAGTTTTTTCTCAACTAGTATTCGCTGGAGTTTGAGGGCGATGTTGGCTACGATTTTGACGTGGGTGGGTCCGTGGTCGGTGTATCCCATGCGTTCAATTGCCATGACGTTTGAGCATCGCCAGTATGTTTGGAGTGTTTTGTTTTCCTTGACTTTGTCTATGACGGCTTTTAGTTTGGTATTGTTGCGTGTTGGGATGTTGAATATATAGGACACGTTGGGTTGCTCCAGTTGTGTAGTGGGTTTTGTGGATTTTAAACTTACATATACCGAGCGTCAAGGGTAAATGAGTACAGCCAAACAATTGGAAAAGTCGTCGAGTAAAATTATTGGTTCTTCAGTGCTTAACTACCAAACCAATTGTAAGAAATATGATTTGGAGAAAATCTTTGATAGCCCTTGCTAAGCTAGACAAAAGAGGATGGGACTCTTCAGCTGCCGTTTAAAGCAAGCGCCCCTCGGATTGATCATAAAGATGTATTTGCTGAATTCAACATTGCCGGGCATCTGGTAACTCGACGGATTGTTCCGATGAATGGGCGGTTAGCTACGGAATCAGATTCGGCAGTTGTTGAGCAACGTGATGCAAGACCATACCAAGTCCGCATAAACACAAACAAAGCATTAGTGATTAAAAATCTATGTCGTTTGATATCTACTTCCACTTAGTTAGTATTTCTTCTCGATTGAAAGTGGCTTTGCTTAAGAAAAATAGAGCCGCATCCGTGACTATGAGAATAAAAGAGAACAGCAGCAGATTACTAACGTCAAAAGTTATAGCTCCAGTTACACCGGCTACATAAACAAGTGCGAACGGAATTAACATAAGAAAGCCGAGCTGGTTTGCACTTCTAACATCGCCTACACGTGAGGCAATAATCACTACTAATTCAATACTGAACATTGCCGCAAGAGGTGCAAGCAGCAAAAGCATAATTCCGGCGTCCCAGTTGGGAAAATAATAGTAGGCTAAACCGTTGTAGGTCAAGTAATCTGTCACTATCATGAAGATGGAGGCGCCTATCCATGTGGTGATAATAGGAAGCGTAAACGCTGCGAGGCTTTTTCCTAGGAGTATCTCGCCATCGGTCATAGGGGTCGCTAGCAATGGTTCCATGCTCTTTTCAACTTTTTCGCCCACTATACTGTATGCAGCGATCGAACTTGGCAGAAGGGCTGCTAAGATGACATAGAAGTAGGTAAGAGCTTGAAGACCTAGTTGATATGTTGATGGAATTCCCGAGGATGGAGTGATTGCGGTCTCTACGACGATTGAGAATAAGACACTGAGGATAAGAGGCAAGATAAGAGTTGAGTAAATTATGCTCTTTTTCGCTTTGTAAGTTTCGATATCTTTTGATGCAACGGACCATACATTGTGGATGTCCATTATTCTTTGCTCCTAATCAATTTTAAGTATACATCCTCAAGTGCTGGATTACTAAGAGAGACCGATTGGATGCGGCCGCCTGCTGCATCGATAGCATGTACAATGTCCGGAGTCTCCTTGTTTGAATCTTTGACGCAAATGAAGAGTTTGTTTCCGTTTGCTACATCAACGTTGCCGATTCCAAGCTTACGCACTGCTGATACGATTGCTTCAGTGACAGTCTCAAGCTGCACTATGGTTGTTTTTGCAAATAATGATTCACGCAACTCTTTAGGTGTCCCTACTGCTATGAGCTTAGTCTTCATTATTCCAACTCTATCGCAGATCTTGTCTGCTTCATCAAGCATATGCGTATTAAGAAAAACAGTCTTCTTCTCTTTCTTCAAGGCGACAATAAAATCTCTCACAATCTTCGAAGCCTCAGGATCCAAATTTGCTGTCGGCTCATCCAGAAAAAGAACAGCGGGATCATGAATCAATGCCCTCGCAAGAGCTAGTTTTTGCTTCATTCCCTTGGAAAAGGTTCCAGCGACTAACTCTCGTTTTTCCCAGAGCCCAAGCATTTTGAGAAGGTACTCAATGCGCTCTTTTCTTTTTACTTCAGGAACCTTGTAAAATCTTCCGTAAAAATCCAAGTTTTTGTAAGCACTCATAGCTTCATAAAGACCGACGTTCTCAGGCAGCAAACCAATCATGCTTCTAATCATACTGCGGTCTGCGCTTTTTCCAACTTCAAAATCTGCGATTTTGGCGGTACCACTGGTTTTCGAGATAAGACATGTGAGCATTCTAATAGTGGTTGTCTTGCCTGCTCCGTTGGGACCAAGGAAACCAAAGATTTCGCCCTGATTTATTTTAAGAGTTACGCTATCAACCGCTGTAAGGTCGCCAAATCGCCTAGTAAGATCCTCAGTTTCGATAATCACATCGGTCGTTTTGAATTACCTTCCTTTCTATTAAGAAATAGATTAGGATTTGAATAGCAATGCTTTTCTAATTTAGAAAGCGCTATCGTTAGATATAAAGAGGGGCAGTTACTCAATTTTTGAACTAAATTTTGTCCATTTTAAATTCTTTTTGAGAAAGATTATAGCTATTATATCAAACATACAGCGGACAAACCGACCTTAGAGTCTTAGCGTTTAGCTTCAGCAACGAGACAGAAAAGGACCAATTCAGAAAGCCTCATAAAATCTGGACTTCTTAGAAAGAACAACAACAGCAAAAAAATTCAGAAGGTTGTTGTTCTCACAGACACTTTAAATCTCCAAAAAGCTGCTAAGCATGACGAAAAGCCAAGATGCAGGCTGCAGAATCTCAGGCAGCCTGACCAAGCTGGACAAGATGGGCTATGACTTAGCCAAAGTTGCCGAGGTCCTGTGCAAGCTGGTAGATTCTGAGGGCAGTCAAGGCGTGGCTAAGGCTTCTGCTGATGGAGGTAACAGCTATGTCTCTTAGGCTGACTTTCGCATTTTTGGCTGTGGAAACCTGTTCAAAAGCGCTTTTAGCAGTATGCCGAGGGCATGGGAAAAGTCCATGCTTTTTGGAAGTCGTTTTTCTAAGGTTGCTTGGTGTAGATTACCGAGCGCTAAAAGTCGTGTGCGTTGATGGAGCGAAAACCTTGGAGTGTGCACTTTGACATGGAAGCAAGCGATGAACCTGTTCAAAACACGGGATTTTCAGCCCAAAAAGTGCCAAAAGCTAAGCGTAGCCAAGCCGACAAGGTTGGAAAACTCAAGTACCTACTCGCCAAGGACAAGAAACTCGACCGAGACGTAGCCGAAATCAAGTTACTACTTCGTGTTATCTTTGCTGGCCTGAAGGATTCATTGCATTTTGAGAAGTCGCTTATTGAAGAGGCCGCCTGCGAAGATGAGATCGACAAGGCAATTCTTCAGCTGCTGTTTGAAGCAGGCTCTCCTGGATTGCTGCCTAAAGTTATAGCTGCCAAACTGGTTGAATTCAAGATTACCCGGCATCAAGTGACTCGTCGCATTATTCGAATGAATAAGCGACTGGTTAAGGAGTTGGATTCAGCGGTTGTCGAGCGACGGGGTTGGTGCTGGGCAATGACAAGCTTCGGCCTAGACGCCTACAAAGCATCAGAGAAGGACCTGCTAGCCGAAGGCGTAACCCTACGCAGTGCCCCTGAAGGAGAGAGCTAACTGTGGCGCTAACTAGACGTGAAAAGGAAATTTTACGTTTGAAAGCTGAAGGATTAACAGATTACAAGATTGCGCATAAACTTAAAATTGAAACGCCTAATGTTACACGTTCTAAGAAGAATGCTTTAATTAAAATAGAGCATGCAAAAGCTGATTTAGAGTTTGCAGAAGGACTCAAATCCCAGCGGTCGTAATACATACAATATACAATCTATCTGGCAAGGGAGTAACCCAAAACTCGTTCTAAAGCTCCCAAAATGCTAATTATAAGTAGTGCCAGATAACTCGGCTCAATTACTTGAAAAATGTTTTTACTTTCAATGTTAAAGGGCTATAATGTTAACTTTTTCGTACCCTTGAAATTTCCTCAGTAAAGTTTCTTCGAAGGTCGTGACAATCAGTTGGTCAACCCAGTTACTTTCAAAAGATTGGACGAGAAAATCAATCACCATCCGTCTATTATCCAAATCCAGATGTTCAAGAGGTTCATCTAAAAGCATAAATCCAGCTTGTGAAAATTTCCTGCAAAGTACCGTTCTTATAATTGTAAGCAACGCCGTTTTTTCACCACCGCTGAGTTGCTTTAATTCGAATGTATGACCATCCCTGTTAATAACTGGGATAGCCATCTCGTTGATTCTGATTGTATCTTTCCCACCCTTCATTCGGTTCCATACGTCAGCAATGTCATCGTAAGTAGGCTTCAATTTATCTTGCCTTTCCCATTCAATCGTTCGATTAGCCGCTGACTCCAGTATATCTAAAGCTATAAGCACCTTACTTGCAGAAACTAAGTTGAATTCAACTTGTTCCTTTGTCTCTATATTTTTTGCTTGCGATTGTATTTGAAGGGAGCGATTTACCTCAAAAAACTCATTATTGATTTCTTTAAGCTGAGAGTTTATGGCTGTCTTTCGCTCTTCCAGACTAGATAGTTTGTTATACGCTTCTTCCCTTATGGCATTAAACGATTTTCGGGATAACACCTCAGTTTGTAACTGGTCATAAATTGAAGTGAGTGTAAACTTTGCGCTCTCAAGCTTTTGTAATCTATTCTTTAAATCACTTCTTTGACTATCAAGTTGTCTTATTTGCATAACAATTCTTTCAATTGCGTTGCTGTTTTCTTGTTTTTCCATTTGAAATTTTGAGATTAATGAAGCAACCTCATCCGCATAAAGAGTTTTCCCGCAAACTGGGCAGCCTTGTGCTTTTCTTTCTTGTTCTACCAATAGTAATAAATCAAGTATCTTGGTAAGGGACGTTATTCTCTCTTCAACGGAGCCTTTTTCCTGAATCTTCGGATCTATCTGAGCGCTTACAGTATCTAATTTACTATTCATTTGTAATATACCCGTTTTGATAGTCCCTAGAAAATCAGATTCATACTCCGCAATGTCAATTATTTCAGCCAGTTCAGTTTTCATCGAATTTATCTTACTGAATGCCTTTTCCAAATCGGTCCATAATTGCTTCTTTGAGAAAATATAAGTTTCTACTGTTTCAAGTTCTTGTTGAGCACTCTTCTGATTAATTTCTAATACCTCTTTTCTCTCGAGTGAGATAGCAGGATCTACAAGAGTTATCTGTGAGAAGCACTCGACTTGCTTCTTCCGCTCTATCTCTAGTTTTTGGTAATGGTCTTTTTCTTCTTTGATTAGTGTCCTTAAGTCTTCAATTCTGTCAATTTCAAGTGCTTGCTCTACCTGTTTAAATAATGTGTTTTTAGAATCGTAAGAAAGGAAACTAAACAAATGGCCCTCAGACATATAGATTACACGTTCGAAGAAATTCTTGTCGATACCTAATAGATCCCTAACATAACGAGAGGCCTCATCCCAATTTCTGGCTACGATTTCTCTGTTACATAAAACAGTGCTAGCTATCTTCTTGTCTTTTGAAAGTGTTCTGGTAATTTGGTAGTTCTTCATTCCTTGAATAAAATCAAGCGATATACTTGCGGGTTCATTGCAACCCTCGCGAACTAACTTCTTTGGATCATCAACTGTCAGAGCTTCGCCAGTGAGCGCAACAGAGATAGCTTCTAAAATCGATGTTTTTCCAATTGCATTTCTACCAACAAGGAAATTGACTCCATTTAAAAAGTATATTTGCCTTTTGTCGAACGCCTTCCAGTTCACTAATTGGAGCAATGTTATCAATTAATTCACCTTTTCGATCTCTTCAATCCATCGTAAGAAATCGGTCTTCTCTATCTTTTTTTCAAGCGCTATTTTGAAAAGTTTACTTATGAGCGCCACATCTTGGACTTTCAGGCTTTGTGCTGCCTTACCCCTATAATCAAGTTTATACTTCTTTAACTTGGAAGTTCCTGTCTCTTCATAAAGAAAACGATTGAAAACTTCTTCTACCCTAATTCTCTCAGCTTGCTTATATTTGGCCCCTAATGCCTCACTTGAAGTAATGTATTTTTCAGGTTTTTTGAAGACCTTTTCAGTAAGGTCTCTTATAGGCGCCCTAAAAGCCGATAGATCATACGCATTTTTTTGTTCAGCGAGCATCTGATTCAATTGATTGAAGTTCAAGAATACTGATGGATATTGAGGCTTTACAGCCCAGACGAGCAGAATAGCTTCGGCTCGAATTGTACTCGTAAGAATTCGGTTTAACTCTTTTACCTTATCACGGCTAATGTTAAAATTAGTACTTGCCGTATATTCAATTAATCCAATTACCTCAAAATCTTCCTTTCGTATTGAAAAGTCGAAATCAATCGCCGTATCCACGTTCTCATGTACTTTAAATCCCTGTCCACGAAGTTCATCAAAGTACCTTCTAAGATCGTTTTCCGCTATCATCCGGTCGACTATTTGATTAAAGGTAGCAGATTTCTTTACCTTTTTGAGTTGCGACAGATATTCGAGTGATGAATCTTCCATATTCTCTACCAAGTGTTCGAAGTTTATTATTGTATCTTTCGTAACTTTGCTGCTAACTCTTTTGCAACCTTATAGCTGACAACCTTCTCATGCTCCTTAGCCATAGTTGTTAACCTTGTGGTCTTTACTGCAAGGACTTTATGACCAAACTCTTCTACTCGATCGATATCGCCTGTAAATAGATGCCAATAAATAGGATAATTCTCAGCATTTGACATTTCACAACATGAGTGAATACAATTAACATAGGATTGAACGGTTATAGGCAACATTCTGTTAGTTGCTATTTCACCTAGTTGTGGCAACGTAACATTTCCTAAGCCAATAATGTCTTTTAAGGCACTCTCTAACTTGAGATCAGAGGTGACGATAACCGTATTGTCATTCATCGATTGTTTCAAGGAACTCACGATTAAACTTCTATCTTCAGGGCTTAGGCCTGTTTCTGGATCTAAGTATCTTCGATCTAGGTAACCATCGATTGCATTCAATTCTTCTCTGCTAACTGGAATTGGCTTAACCGCGTTTGCAATCTGGGTCCAAACATTTGTTATAAAGGTTTGAGTGCCAGCGGTCGTCAACCTATTACCAATATAATAACTTCTTAAAAATGGTGAATTTCTTATTATTGCGGCATTGAATTTTCTTGGGTCTAGTTCGGTTGTTAAAATTTTATCGGAAGTAATTAAGAAATCAGTGCTTGGACATTTACAGAATTTATACAGATACATCCCAAATTGCGCAAGAAATCTATCGTTAAGATTAGCTTGCGATAGGTTCCTTGGAAGGGTTGCAGGAATAGCATTTATGAGATTAATAACAAAATTTGTATCAATGGTTATCGAAACGTTGGATATTTTTCCAACGCATGTATTAGAATGGTCACAGCGCATTAGACGATTACTACATTCTTTTAGCAAATAAGTTTTGTGTGGCTTTCCAATCTTCAGAGTGCTCTATCTTTTTCATTATCATGTTTATGATATTATCGTGTTTTGGCTCTCAAGCCATTAATCTTTAATCACGGCTTATTTTTGTGATTTAGTTATGTCTCAGGATAGTGTTGGTTGTAAGGAGGGCAAGCGGCTTATGGAACATGTAGCTTCTCTTTTGCCTTTCACAGTTATTGAAGCACTGTCTGGTAAACCCTTGAGTATTAGGGGTGTAGCTATATGCAGTGGCATGAGCCGAAACCACAACATCTACACCGCCGATGAGCTACAGGCCTTCACAAGCAAGCTGGCAAGTGCGCCCGTCTACATCGAGCACGTTGCCGTTCCAAATGCAATTGGCAAGGTAACCAAAACCGATTGGGATGGCCACAATATCTGGTATGAAGCGGAAATTTACGATGAGGCGATTGCTGAGAAAATCCGCAAAGGCCTAATCCAGCACGTCAGCGTCGGCGCAGACTACGAAGCCGTCGATCTTGTAGATGGCAAGGTTCCGCATGGCTTGCATAATGCCGAGTTAAGCCTTGTGGCAGTGCCCGGTATTCCCGAGACCAACGTACAGGTTATGGAAAAATTAACCCAAACAGAGGGAAAGTTAACTGAGGCGCAAAAGACCATCGAGGACCTGCGCAAACAAGTCCCAGGTGGTGGCTTGCTCAAGGATCCTCCTAAAATGATCGCTGTCTCTGAAGTAGCCAAAATGTTTGAAGCAGTTTTGCCCTCGACCATGGTTCAGCGAAGTTGGAGTTTAGGACCACAGCGCATGTGTCAAGAACTGCAAAGAGTAGTCAATCAGCTATCGCAGCGGGCGGGAGGCAGCTAGCTGTGTTTATGCTCATTTCTATGAGGAAGAGTACCAAAGGACGAACTTTGGGAAATTCACAAATTGGAATCGATTTGACTTTTTATGGCTGATAAAACAGACAAAAGCTTTATGGCTGCAGGAGAAACCGATGACCCAACCGCACTAATCGAGTCTTTCAAAGCAGCGGCAGAAGTAACCAAAGGCTCACCAGTCTACCTTTCTGCAGATGACCAGGTCTCGCCTAGTCCAGGCGGAGACGACGCGATTGGCATAGCAACTCAAAGCGTAGCTTCAGCTGCAATGTGCCCAGTTCTGACCCGTGGCAAAGTCAAAGTTGTAGCCAACGGCGCCATAACCCGGGGTAAAGCTGTTTGCAGTGCAGCAAGCGGCAAAGTCGCCCAATGCGTAGACCAAGCCGTAGACGAAGGCGGAGCTGCAACCTACACAGTCTTCTATAACCGCAAGTTCGGAACAGCACTTGAATCAGCAGTCAACGACGGCGACCTAATCTTCATCAAAGTCGAGAAGTGATATATTTGAAACCTAGACTTTTTGAAGCAGTAATGAAAGAAAAACCCCAAGAAGGCTCCACCAAAGCATTCTATGAGAATCTAAAACCCAAACTGACTTCCCATCCCTTCTTGAAGCGGTATGTTGAAGTCGGAGTTAGAGAGGGCCTCTTCTCAGACGCAGTAGATGCGCTTGGCCAAATGCATGACACCCTAGTCGTGGCTGCCACTCCCAAGTTGATCGGTAGAAACATCATCAACGTTATGCCCACCACCGAAACCATGGAGCGCTTCCCACTTGACGTAGACTCAGTAGCTTACCGGTACGCCGAAGGCGCAGTTACCCGGCTGGGCGGACAGAAGAACCCGACAGTTGACATCTACACCGACATCTTAGCGGAGAGCTCTGAGGAATGGTCTAAAGAATTCACCGAAGATGCCACTTGGAACGTCATGAACAACATGATTGAGAAAGTAGGCAGAGCCTTAGCTAAAGACGAGACTGAGAAAATTCTTGCGCTTTACGCTGGGGTTGCAGATGGCGACCTTGCAGGGGGCGATGACATTGCTGGAGGCGGTGCTGTTCTTGGCTGGTCGGGCTTGCTAGCCGCGCATAACGCTGTGGAAGATGAGGATTGGTCGCCTGATGTCTTTGTTTGCAGTATAATGCAGAAGCACCAGCTGCTAAACGACGATAAATTTATTGATTCTCGCTATTTGCCAAGCGGCAGAACAGACATCGATGACGCAAACATCGGCAACGTCTTAGGCATGACTGTCCAGTCCTCCTCATTGGTCACCAACGGCACAGCATACGCTATTGATACCCGCATTGCTTCTGCTATGCTTCTGAGAAGAGACATAACCATCGAAGACTGGTACGACGTCAAAACAGGCAAATACGGCGTTAGGGCAACAACCCGCTTTGGCCTTGGCATCTTGCGCTCCACGGCAATTGCAAAAATAACCAACATCAAAACCACCCTAACTTAACCTGTCAGCAAACACTCACTTTCCCCTATTTTTTGGCATAAAAATTTCCGTGTTGAATCTTCATGAGCAAAGTTATTAGGAAAATCCGTGAAGTGCTATCCTCTGCACCTGCTTGTGGAGTTGCTTCGCCAAATGGCAGAGTCTTCTTTGACACCTCCTGCATACCCTTAGCCGACGTCATGAAACTCTATGACCGGGACCCAACCTGCAAAAGCAGCGTTGATTTGCTAGCCGCTTCGACGGTTGGCATGGGCTTCTATACCACGGTTGATGAGAAATACGACAAAGCCGCTGAGGCTAAAGCAGTGGTGGACAAGTTCTGCGAAGACGTCAACCTCGACGGGCTTTTGAATGATATGGCTAAGCCTCTGATTGCATGTGGCAACGACTTCTGGCTAAAACTCACACCTCAACGGTTAGCTGATGCTTTGCGGATGCCGATTGATTCGGTTCAGCGGATTGGGCTTAGCTCAGTTGCAGACTTGAAACTCCCCTACAAAGTCACCGGCTACCAACTCAGAAGCACATATGTTGGCACTGCAGGAAACGAACTCAAACCTGAAGCAGTCATTCACTGGCGCCTAAGCGGCGATGTCCCCTCCGGATTTGGTGTCGGATTGCTGCAGGTGCTTTTACACACGTTAACTGTTGACTCGGATAAGCGTCCGCCGTATGCCTGGATGAAAGCCAAAATAGAGAAGATTCTGCCAAACATCTTTGTCAAGTATGCCGGACCCGACGTGGTTGTGCAGCTTGAAGGTCAGAAAGAGGACACAATCAAAAAGTACGAGTCTGCCATCAAGAATCGCCCTGAAGAAGGACAATGGCTTTTCAGCGGTGCCAAATCCGTCGGCGTCTACCCAGTATCCATTGACCCCAGGGCACGTTTTGAGTACTACATTGACCACATGGTAAACCAGTTCTATCTTGGATGCGAAACACCATTGCCCCGGCTGTTTAGCACTCCTGGTTTCACTGAAGCATCAGCGAGGGCAGCGTTGGATTTACAGGATATGCTCATAAAACCCGTCCAGCGCTACATCAAGCGCCAAGTTGAGAAAGAAATCTTCGCTGTCACGGTGTCGCAAGCAGGTTTTGATGCTGCTAAAGCGAAGGTTAGACTTAATTTTGGTAGTCCCGAGACGCCTGAGCTTGTGCCCGCCGATCTGATCAGAGCCGCTGAACTTGGGTTGGTAAGAGCGGAAGAGTTCCGTAAGAACGCTGTCAAGTTTGGTTGGGAACTTTGGGATAACAATAAAGAAAAATAGTTTTTTGAAACAGGTTAATCTTCTGATTCAGGTGGCGCTTTAGCCAAAGGTGACATCAGGACATTCTTGTTTAACTTACTATCATCTACTGCTTTTTGAACTAATTTTCTGAACCAATCACCAGCCAGTGGAGAGACTCGAATTTCGGTGATCAAAACTTCCAGGTCAACTAAAACGCTCAACCCCCCATTAAAAGGTCCTGACTCTGGCTGAACTATTTTTTCACCATGAGGACAATTCTTACATTCCTCCTTTTGTTTCTTTGCTGGGATTTTTATAAGCCATTCATTTCCAGGGAACTTTGATATTGCAACCCTCAATTCCTGTTCAAATGAGAAGCTCTTGTCTTTGAAAGTAAATGGATAAAACTTACTATCATGAGGAAATTCTTCTAATTGACGATCAATGTAACTGACTTCGCCAATGTACTCCTTATATTGAGTATCTTTGGCAAAACTATCTGCAAGTTGACGAAAGGTAGATTTAACTGCAACTCCGGCGTTTTTTGATGCATACAGTTTCCACATAGCGTCCGATTCATATTCATTCATATGCCAACAGTTGATAACGGTCCATTTTTTAACCTCTCTCCAAAAGGATTTCTTATTATTTTCATACGCTTTGACTAGTTCACTTGGAAAATGGGCACGATAGAATTTGTCGAAAGCTGAATTGTTTATACGACTAAAGGTCGCTTCAGTGAGTGAACCTTCGAATTTATCTTCAAACAAATCGCCTCTATTGAAAAAAAGTTGTCCAGTAGAAATCAATGATGAAAATTTCGTAAAATCCATATAACGCCAAATTGTTTTGTTTTCGTCGTCTGGTTTCTTAAAGTAGATGTTATCTGTATACATAGGTGGTTTCTCCAAATAATGATTCAGTTATGTGTTTGAATTGATTTAAGTTACTAACGTGGTTGTTCTAAGGCAAGCAATCCATTGTCATACTTTCGGTGGCATTCAGTACATAAGAATTTAATATGGTCGCCAATGGGCTGATGCGCCTGTAAGATTTCGTCAATCACATGGTTTAATTCTACAACTATTTTTTGCTCTTTTTCATCGATGACATATTTTTTTAGAACTTGATTAATAATTAGAACCCGGCCATTACCTTTAACGTGAGCTGCATCAAGCTCTGTCTGCTTTCGGCAGTTTGGGTTTTGGCAAATATTATTTAGCCGTCTTTTCTCGCTTTTTGTTAAAATGTTTACTTCGTTTCTAATTTTTGGACCGATAAAAGCGTGAAATTGCTTGATTGTGCAAATTAATTGTGCTGGCGAGTTTGTATGGTGATATTCAATTCTTTTAGTTACTATTGGGGGCACAGGGATAACAGGCTGAGGAAGATTATGATTATTATCATCAGAGGCTTTCCCTCCAAGAATTTCCCATTTTCCACTAAAGCTAAAAATCAACCTAATCAATTCATGGTCTCTTGTAAATGGTTGAGACCAGTAATAACCACTGTTGATATAGGATTGTTCAGATCGTTTCTTTTTTACCCAAGACGCGTTAAAAAATACCTGAGCGGGCACAATGCAAATTGGCCCTTGAACCTCAGAATAGTTAAAAATAATCGCAAAATAATCTTTCCATTCCTCTCTCCAAGTAATTCTAACTTTATTAATCTCAGACGAACGGACTATCTGTACAATATCGTTTCCTCGGCTCCAGTTACTGTTTCTATTTTCATGAAAACCAAGTGACCTTAACTGACTTTCAACGCTTGCTTGGTTGGTTGTCATAATTACCATACTGCTAAAATCACTATTAAGATTACCGAACCTATGAATTAGAAAAAATTCCTAAGTTGTATCTATCCAACTTTCGAGTTATAACCAAGTACTAAAATTAATTAGGCGCTTGCTTGAAATGTAATCCGATTAGAAAAATGAATTACAGAAATCTCGGAAAGGCCCTGCTAATTGGGTCAGTTGCTATTCTATTCTTCGTGCTATTGTTTCCATTAATTGGATTGGTACATGAGAAAGCACACATATTAACTGCACAGGCAGTCGGTGTAGAAATAATAACTACCTCAATTTATGAGGTCACTATTCCCGAGGGGGTAAGTCCATCGTTTTCTAATATAATAGGTATGGCAGGTGGTTTGACCCAAGCCATTTTTGCAGGGATACTTTTGTTAATGATTGATTTTGCAAATAAGCGATTTATAGCGAGCAAAAAAGGATTGTTGGCAGTCTTTTTAATCATTTTAGGAATTGAATTATCTCTCGCAGTTTACCTTATTGAAGGGCTGGTAACCGGCTTGTTTGAAGGCTTTTTCCATTCGATATACCTAGAAATGGTCATGAATTACATCGCTGTTACGGTTTATGTTCTCTTATGGGCTACACTAGCGGTAGTTTTGATTTACAAAAGGAGAATTTCTCCACTTAATGACATTTGGATTTTTGGTTATGGCTCCTTAATATGGTACAAGTCAGGGTTAAAGCCAGTTGAAGAAAAGGTAGGCTGTCTCAAGGGATGGCATAGAGATTGGACATGGATATCGAAGACAAGACATGGGGCACCTACTTGTAGTCTTGAAGCAGGTGGCGAGGTGAAAGGAATCTTCTATAAGCTAAATCCAAAAACACAAAAGACAGACCTTGAAATCATACGAAAAAGAGAGCGGAAAGAAACTGAGGAGATATTTAATAATACAGATAATATTTTGGGAGAAATTCATTTCTGGAAAATGGGCAGTAATATTGGGGCTCATCCAGACGTAGCAGGCAAAGAAGAAGGGGATCTTTACCGAGCATTGGCTCAAAGATCTGTAAGCATTTCAGAGAAAGGGCCAGACGGCAAGACTGCAGTAGAATATGCGTTACTTGTTAATACTTTTGACCCCGAAGATGAAATTACTCATAGTTATTCAAATTCAATTAGAGAGCTAATAGACTCACCTAAGGAACAAGATGATGAAATCGAAATAATCAACACTCGAATAGAATCGCTCAGTTCTAACAGGACTTTTTTCACTATTCTGCTTGGAATAGAATCTGCTATTTTAACTATTATATTTGGAAATATAGGCTCCTTGCCATATGAAATAGGAATTAGCATTTGTCTTCTTGCAGGAAGTCTCGTTTTTATACTTCTTGCAATATTTGTTGTGACCGATAGCATTCACTTCTATTCAAAGTACCTTGAATATAACTACGCTTGGAATAATCTCGTCCAAGGGTTGATCTATAAGGATAAACGAAAAGAACAAAGAGCAACACAAAACTTAGCGAATGCCCTTGAATCAGATGATATTGGGTATAGATACCTGAAACTAAGCCTTTTTGTCTTTATGTGGTTCCTAAGTTCAACGATTTTTATTGTCCCACCAGGATTGCTAGCTTTGGAATGGAAAATACCTGTCTTTCTAATAACTGGTGCTTTGCTGTCTATAACAGTAGTCTGGGCTTACAAAGGTACACATCGAAAATCAACCAAAAAGGCAATCAGGGACTTCTTTAAGAGAAACCCTGTTTTTTAAGTTGTATTCGCCTATGTATTCTAATATAAGTCACTGATGTGTTTGGGCTAAAAATCTAGGTGCTTTTTGATAGAAAGGGCTTCTTTGAAGTTTTTGCTTGCCGTATTCTATACATTGTCACGTTTACGATATTATCGCGTTTTGGCTCTCAAGCTATTTGAACTCTCAACGGCAAGGGTTCATGGGAATGTAGCTTGGCCGTTACCTCCATTGAGGACGTTAGGGATGTTCTTCATCTAAGCGATTCGGATATTTCTGATGCTAAAGTTCTAAAAATGATTAAGCGTGCAGAGGTCACTTTAGAGCTCGAACTATCCGCTGACATAGATTACCAAAACTGCAGCGATGCCCAAAAAGAAGCCATCAGTGTTTTGGCAGCGATTTACGCTGTTTGCTATTTGACTGGCGGCTCAGCCATCGGCTTAAACTTTAACGTTGGCGACTTGAGCAGTTCTACCTCTTCTTTGCCAAGTTTAGCTGTGCTGCAGCCAGAGTTTGAGAGACTCCTGTCCAATCTAAAAACGCCTTATGTAGGGAGCGCTTAGCCATGGGAACCGTACCTGAAGCCTACTACCAATTCATCATGGACTACGCGCCTAACGTCTACGTAATCCCGCCCAACTCGCCTGATCCAGCCTTTGGAAAAGGGGTATTAGCGGCTAGCTTCGCCATTGACTTTCTCCATGACGCCTATTCTGCCAAACAATTCCGGGACAGGCAAACAGACATTTACGACAAGATTGTGAGTTTGGCTGATTGGATTCTAACTCAGCAGTGTCTCGATCCGGCAAGGAAGGCTTATGGCGGCTTTCAAAGCGCAGAGGGCAGCACATACTACTACAGTGTTGATGCCTGCAGAGCGTTACCATCGCTTCTTAGAGCCTACAGGCTTACCGACGACTCTACTTATTTGGACAGTGCCAAGCTAGCCGCGGCGACCTTTCTTAAAACCATGCAGGATCAGCAAGCCTACGGCGGATTTGCCAGAGCAGTTACCCTTTCTGATGCGTGGCTGCTGCAGCTTGACATCGAGTGCCTCTATGGCTTAATCGGTTTAAAGATGCTAGGAGAAGAAAACGACACCTCAAACGCTTCAGTCTACCAAGGCATCATGAGCAAAGCCGCTGGTTTTCTAAGAGACGGTTTTGAGGGCTTTTGGCTAAACTTCGACCCATCCGATAGCAGCTGGCACAGAGTGGGCTTAAATGAAAACGAGGTCTACGATGACCCCTTCGCCTACGCCCTCTTAGGTTTGTATGCGGTTGAGGGCTGGAGTGTCAGCTGCCAAAAAGTCTACAACGCCCTAAACAACATTCGAGCTAACGCAAAGTACCCCGCATACAATCCTGCAGTTTGCTGGGCAGGCTACATAGAAGTAGTTAGCCGTTTCAGTGCATGCGACTACTACGACGCCGTCACAAGCGGGATCCTCTGGAAAATCCGTAGCAACCACGACAAGCCAAGCCTAAAACTCAGCATAGAAGTCATCGCCAAACATGCAGAAGCGTTCATGTTTTGGGGTGCCAAACACACAGACTACAGCTACGTCGAAAACAAAAAGTCCATGGTCACGGTTTGCTGGCTAGCCGCACTTTTCCTCCACTACGAGGAACCTTCAACCCAGTTCACCAAGATTCTACGGTGCAAGGGGGAAACCGTAACGCTTTATCCGGTCCGAGAAGCTGCGGCTACCGTAACTTATGGCGAAGCTTTGGATTTGTTGGCTGTGGTTTCTGCGCTTAAAGCTGAACAGGTAATGCTTGAAGCCGGTTACTACCTAAACGACTACGTAGCCTTCTATACTTTTCTTCCCGTCCGAGTGCGCGACAAGATTAGGCGGCAGGGCGAAGACTACGAAATTCAGACCGTGACGCCCTTCACATTTGCCGATCAGCGGTTCTACTTCAAAAGCATCGCGAGGAGGTTGATTGGGAGTTGAGCGAAGTAGAAAACCCAGTCATAACTGTATTGCGTCTCGTCGAATCGCGCTTAAGAGTTATCAAATACGACGGCAGCTTGGCCTCAGTTCTTTGTTCTCAGGCGAATTATGATCGGGAGCTGCTAAAAGACTACGACGCTCAAATCACTATCTCCAAAACCGCTGAGCCTTGTCAAGCGCAGAAACACACCTTGGATGGTAAGTTGAGGCGCCGATTGTACTCTCTTAGGGCAACCATAATGACTGTGGATAAGCAGAATGCGGGTGCAGATGTCGGTAGAGTAATGCGCGATAAAGTGACTGAGGAGTTGGTGTTGATTGTTTCTGGGAACCGCAATCTGCCAAATAGAACATTGTTCTGCTCTTATCCTCTATACGACACTTCTACAACCCACAAAGCATATGCTTCAGCTGCCGAGGTGGAGCCTGAACCTTCAAGCCCATCCTGGAGTGAGTTCGATAACACAGCGTATCCTAAGCTTTGGGCAAGCGACGACAACTGCTGCTCTAAAAGCGCAGATGGACTCAGCGAGTATGCTTTCATGCTTTTCCGCTTAAAAATCGCCTCTAAACCCGGGGAGACGCGCAATGAGCCCCGCAAACAATGCCTAAAGCAAGTTGCGCTGTCCTTTGAAGGATATGGAACCGCTCCTGCTGCAAACGGCGTGACTCTGCAAGTCTGGGATAACTCTTTGGGCGCTTGGAGCAATCCTCAAAGTGGAATTGCTGCAACCGATGAAACCATAACCATCAACATAACTACAAACCTCCCCAACTGCGTCAACGACGACGGCTTTCTCTATCTCATGGCAAGAACAACCAACCCATCGGATGGAGTGTCCCCAGCCGTTTTGTACTGCGATTATGTGCAAGCCAGTGTTGACGTGCGGGGCATAACGTTCTGCGATGTGCACAGCTGGCGAGACGTCGATGTAGTTGACGTGAAGCCGTTTCTCTACAAAGAAGAAATCCAACTCGTGGCTTGGCTCTTCGAGTCCGTAGCCGTTTCATAGTAATCAGGTGAACGCAAAATGGTTGACACCTATCATAGCGACCAAGAAAAGTTCTACTACGTTACCGAAGGC
Source organism: uncultured archaeon (assembly GCA_963716035.1). GTDB lineage: Archaea > Thermoproteota > Bathyarchaeia > Bathyarchaeales > Bathycorpusculaceae > Bathycorpusculum. The sequence goes on from OY970286.1 coordinate 2,124,039, forward strand.
TCCTTCGGCGTGGTTCCAGCGGCGCCGGCGATGCTTGGGCACTCCTGCAGCAGCCTCGACCCAGACGTAAACCCAAACAACATCCCTGTTCCCGGCACGGGTTCAGTCGACATTGTCGCCCTTAAACGCGGATTGAGGCAACCGTTTCTGAAAGTCAAGTATCGCATCCCGTCGGATGCACCCATTAACCTGCTGCAGTATGTCAAGCAGGAACTAAACGTTAGCCTTTCTCTGCAGGTGGTTTACTACAAAGACCTGTTTGCCACGGCAACCGACATAATCAGCCTACTCTACAAAGGCGCCCGCTTCAGCAAAGCCACCTTAACATGCGATATCGACGGCCTCTTAGAATGCGAAGCTGAGTTTCCAGCCCAAGACCTCGAAATCACCACTGCCAAAATTGCAGACGCCACATACACAGACTATGCAGGCGCCGTCACCGGAAGCGAAAGCTACGTCAAAATCGGCGGTGTGACATGCGAGCGGGTTACTTCCTGGAAACTCCAGATTGACAACTCCTGCAAACCCGTACCGGTAATCAGATCAACCAATGGGCATTTGGCGAAATATCTCACTTGGGGCAAACGGCTGCTAACTGGGGAATTGAATTTTGAGTTTGAGAGCAAACAAGAAGCAGACGACATCTTAGCCGATGTCGAGCAGTCCAGTTTAGAATTCGGGTTGGGCGGTGCCAACAAAGTCAGCGTTGAGCATACCAAATGGGCTGATTTTTCTTTGAGCGGCAAAGCCGAGGACCTCATTTATGCTAAAGTTCCGTTCACGGCTAGAGGACCGCTCACAATTTCATAGGAGGCACTAAAATGAAAACTGAAAAATTAGAGATTGATGGCCGCTTCGGCGAAGAATACAGGGGCACCTATGCCTTTGCTGAGATAACCTGGGCTAAGCGTAACCGGATTATCCAAAAGCACACCAAATACAACAAGCTCTCCGGTGACGTGGAGAGCAGCGACTTCATTGCCATACAAGCAGAAACCATCATGGCAAGCCTGCATGGCCAGCCCCAAAGCCATCCCATAACCCTTGAGAAGTTGCTGGGCGAAGAGGATGGCATTCCGATTGAGCTTGGGGAACTTTTCTCCAAAGTAGTCAACATGCTTAACGGCGTTTCAAGGGAAGATTTGCGTTTTTTACTAGATCGGTTAGACGAGGAAAGCCGCACAGCGCTCTTGTCGAGTTTAGGCTATGTCAAAGCTTCGGTTGGACCCCAAAAGAACTCGGAAAGCAATCCTCTAGAACAATTCAGGAGTTTATCCACATCTTGAACGTGATGGATGAAATGGCTGAAGAGGAAAAGAAGAAGGCGGAGCGTGAAGCACGACGACGGTAGACGTAACCTGCGACATAGACGGCGTCGTAGAGTTCAAAGCTGCCATGCAGCGGTTCGATTCAGATATGCAGCGTGAGGTCCATAACTTTTTGGTTAATTGGGCCGCTGACGTTAAAGCAGAGGCGCAGAGAATTGTTCCTGTCCGTACAGGTTATCTTCGAAGCACCATCTATGCAAAGATACAAGAATGGGTTGCCGAAATCGGCGCAGACGCCACCTATGCATTGTTTGTTGAGTTGGGCACCAAACACATGCAGGCACATCCTTACCTGTTTCCAGCAATTGAACAGTACCTGCCCCAACTAGAAGCCGTTGTCACAGCAGCAATTGAGCAAGCAAAGAGGGAGGCTGGTTTGCCCTGAGCTACGGCGGCGGCTTTAGAGAAATAGCCGTAACCATTAGGGCGGTGAATCGTGCCAGCAACGAGTTTGGCAGAATTAAAACTGACGCTGAAGCCCTAAGTGCCCGCATTAAGAGCCTTGGCGCCGCAATCACTGGAATCGGTGCTTCGGGCATGGCAATAGGTTACATCGCCAACCAATTCGGATTACTCGACGACGCCCAAGCTAAAGTGTTCAATTCGGCGATGATGGTTGTCACGGTCATGGGCACCTTCATGTCAACGAGCGTTGGTGTGGCTGTTGCTCAGAAAGTGTATTCTGCCGCTTGCTGGGTCGCCACAGCCGCACAGAATGCCCTAAACATCAGTTACGGAACCTTCTTGGCATTAACAGGTGTGGGCATCGCTGTCATAGCGGCTGCAGCAGTTGCAATGTACTCCTTTGCCACCAGCATGAACACAGCCACCGCAAGCATGCAGAACTTCAACTCCACAGCCAACCAAACCTCCACTGTAACACGGGGCATCGTGCGATCTGGCGACATGGCGATCTACCGCCAAGGAGTCGAGGACACATGACCGAGCCAGCGCAGCCCTCTATCAGTCTCTACTCAGGATTTACAGGCGGCCCAATTGATCAAGCTGATATTCAGGAGCTAGCCGTGCACTTAGGGGGCACCGAGGAAGTTAGCAGCTTCTCCTATCGCCTCCAAAACTGGAACGGAAAATACAGCCCCGGCAACTCTCCGATTGCCCTTGGCGAAGACGGCAACATCACGCTGGGACGAGGCGCCAATTGCCCACAACTCATCACTACACGAAACGAGAACATGAAGTTCCAATCAAACCACGCTGAGCATTATGTTACCGTTTCTGGCCGTGACTGGGGCGAGCGGCTATTCCGAGAATACGTCACCGAAGGCTACTCCCTCATGAAAGGCGAAGAAATCGTCAAACATCTCCTTGACTATCATTCAGGCCTCCCACATGTAAGAAGTGGTGCTGAACTGGTTGAAAACACTGACACAACTTTTACCCGCTTGGATTATGAGAATAAGCAGGCTTGGGAAATCTTAAAACAAATCGCCCAGGACAGCGACAAAGCAGGCGCCATCGGATACGACTTCAGGGTGGCACCGGATGGGCACTTCGAGTTTTTCCACAGAGGCGCCAAAACAAGCCCCATCAGCTTAGTTGAGCGGATTGAAGAGGCAGAAACGGAATCCGATATCCTCTCGGTAAGAAACAAAGTCACCATTTACGGCGCTGCCACAAAAAGCACACCCACAGACGTTGATGGAACGGTTGAAAGTCTCACCACAGCTAGCGGTTACTGGACTGGATCTGGCGGCTCCCTCGCCTTGGACGCCACCAAAGTCTATGGTTCTGCCACATCAAGCATCAAGAACACCACAGGCACCGCTTATGCCGCTGTTAGCATCTTCTACTTCAACGCAACGATAAACGGCAACCTGTACCCCAAACTGTTCCTGGCGCTATTGCGAGACGATCTTGTCAAGTCTGAAGGCTTCCTAGTGATCCTGCATGATTCCTCGTCAAGAGTTTGTGGGCGTAACATCTCAAATGTCAATAGCATATCCACAAGTAACGATTGGTCAACCTTCCAGTTAGACGTCGGCGTAGATCACGCGATAGATTGGGCGGCAGCTGCAGATTTTGATTGGGAAAACATCCGCACAGTAACGGTAACAGCTTTTCTTATCACTGCGGGAGTCAGCGGTCAAGTGTGGCATGGGCAACTCTACTTCACAGGCGCAAGATACAGCAACATGCAAACCGATGCCGCAAGCATAAACACCTATGGCGAACGGCAATACGTCGACATCGTCGAGGATCTCTACAGCGACAACGAATGCATGCTTAGGGCAAAATCAATTCTGGCCTACAAGAAACAGGCGAAGACTTCCTTGGTTGTAAGGAGCACTGTTCTTGATTATGGTGCCTCGCCTGTTTTGCCGGGGGATATGATTGCGGTGACTCTGCCAAACGAAAGCATCGACTCTATGAACTTCCTTGCTAAAAGTGTGGATTATCACTTTTTGGCAGAAAACAACACTCTAGATGTCACTCTGAATTTGGGTTATCAGAAACAAATGGTGGCCGACTGGATCTATGCCTTGAGAACCAGAACTGACGCTCTAAACAACTACAAGGCAAGACGCTAATGGTGACCTTAAAATGAGTAAGCAAATCCTAAAACTCTTTGAAAACATTAAACCTGGCGACTTAATCGCTATAGATTGGTGCGATGCCTCAGTTGGCAAAAGCAGCGGCTCAGGCATGACCATCGACGTTCCAGTGAAAAGCTGGGGCGTATTTGTCGGCTTAATCGGCGATAGGGTTAAGCATATTGTAATTGCACAAAACAGTTTCCGCTATGCTGACGGTTTGTTCGATTTAGACTACACCGCAATACCTATTGGGTGGGCTTTAGGCGTCTCGGTTTTGTTAAAAGAGCACATTCCAACCGAATCAGCTAGCAAACTTGTTAACAGTTTCATGATGGGCGGGCACCGCTCTATGAATCGCCCTAGAACTTTTCGGCGAGCACTTGCACAGCGGAGGCTAAGCATCGATGGCAGACCCCATTAAGCGAGCTTTAACTCGCAGGCGCTTTGAGCGAGGCCGCCTCGTCGTTGAGGAACCTACTGCTAAGCTATTGTTGGGTGTCAAATTCGCCATAGGCATGACGGCGTTTATGTCAGCTCTTGAGCTAGCGCACTTAATCATTTTGCATACTTGGAATACAGAGATTTTTGCGTCAATCACTGGACTAAGCGGAACGGTTGTTGGTTTGTTTGTGGGGCAGAAAACATGACTAAAGGCAGGCCATGGGATATAGATGAAGAGCGTCAACTTCGACAGCTTGTAGAGGAAGGCAAAAATGTTGAGTCAATCTGCAAAATCATGGTTAAAACCCATGATGCTATCGCCCAAAAGCTGTTCGACCTTAAACTTAAGACTGTGAAAGAAGAAAAAACAGCTGTTTCTGGGAAAAAAACGATTTTTTCTTCTTCTAAACTTGTCCTCCCTTCTAACATGCCCAACATTGAGGAGACTCTGCAGATTTTGGCTGCTGCTCTATTGAAGAGTGCTGAAGCTGGGCTAAGCAAGGATGAGGTGCAGCGTTTACAGGTTGTAGCCACCTTAGCTAAGACCTACAAGGATGCTTTCGCCGAGTATTTGGATTATCGGGGAATTGAAGAACGTTTAGATAAATTGGAGGCTAATTATGGTGCTTTGGAGAAAAAACCCTCGGACACTGAGGATAAACCAAGCTAAAGCCAAAATTGAACGTATACAGCAGCTGACAACGGCTCATGAGGCTAAAAAGCAGACTCAAGCAGAAGCGTTACAAAACGACTTTAGCGGGTTCTGTAAGCAGGTTTTCGGTTTTACACCCTATCGCTATCAACTGGAGCTTGCGGGCATGTTTGAGAATAGCCAGTTTACCGCTGTTCGTTGGTCACGCCAAACTGGCAAGAGCTTTTCGGTTTCAGCGTTGCTTCTCAAATACGCTTGGGAGCACCCGGACAGTTACATAGCGATTGTTGGTCCAAGCTGGCGCCAAACCAAATTAAACATTCGCCGCATGGGTGGTTTTTGTCGAAAGCTTCCCCAGCTGCCAGGATTGCAAGTTCAGAAAACAAGGATTACATTGCCAAACGGTAGCATGATTGAAGCCTTCCCAAACAATCCCGATACAATCAGAGGTCCAACCTTCAAAGTTATATGGATCGAAGAAGCTAATTTCGTTCCTAACGATGAGGAACTCTATGATGCTATACTGTTTACGCTGGGAACAACCAACGGCAAGTTAATCGCGACGTCAACGCCTTGGAATACGGATTCGTTGTTTTGGAAGATGTGCAACCACAAAGACTACTCGGATTTTGCACGGTCGCATGTTCGGTGGAGTGATGCGCTTGAACCTAATGGTCCGCTTAAGCCTGCGATTGTTGAGAAGATTAAGCGTCAGTTCGGGGATGACCCGCAGCGTTGGCGAAGAGAGATGGAAGCCGAGTGGGCAGAGGACGAAGACGTTTGGCTGGCTCAAAGCCTAATTGTTGCTTGTGTGGGCACTGTGAAGAATTGTGGCTTAGACTTGCAAGAATTTAATCCTGAAGCCGAGTACGAAGGCGATTTCTTTGCTGGACTTGACCTAGCCCAAACAAGAGACTACTGCGTTCTCTCAGTAGTTGAAAGACTAAACGATAAGCTCTTTTTGCGCCATCTGAAGATTTTCCAGCAGCCCACTCTGTACGCTCAAGTTCTGGGGTATCTTAAGGCTTTGCAGGATAGGTGGGGTGGATTTCAAAAAATAAGAGTTGACTTCACAAGGGAAGGCCCCAGCATAATCGCCGACATGACAACCGCTGGAATCGACAACGCTGAAGGCGTCAACTTTAGCGTGCCCAGAAAAAGCGAGATGGCAAGCCTGCTAAAGCAGCGTATGATGAACAAACAATTCTACTATCCGCTACTCAACTGGGAACGCCCGTACCGAGGCGATTTCTGCACCGAGCTAAACGTGGAACGCTATGACCTGAGCAAGGACGGTGCCATAGGCTATTCGCATCCAAACGGTACCCATGATGACGTGTTTTGGAGTATTGCGCTAGCCGTGTTTGCGACCGTTCAGATGGAGCCCGAACCCTTCTTGACAGTTATTCCAAGGTGACTAAGAAATGAGGCGACAAAGAGACTTTCGCATAAGGCAATTCCGGCGAATCTTTGACCGGACAGAAGGCAAGTTCACGTTTAACATCAGCTATGAAACCCATGCCAAGGTCACGCCTAGAAGTTTGGTTGTTGCTGAAGCCTTCGGCTTAGGCATTGATGAGGCGCAGAAGTTCAAGGTTTTGGATGCAGAGCTTAAGATTGGATCTCAAGACATCGTCTACATTACCGGGGATAGCGGCAGCGGCAAGAGCGTTCTATTACGAGCAATTAGGGCTGATCTTGGCGAGGAAGCTATCGATCTCTCCGAAGTCGAAGTCGACCCAGAAAAGCCTTTAATTGAAACTGTTGGCGCCACAGTCGAGAAAGGCTTAGAACTCTTAAGCAAAGTCGGTTTAAACGATGCGTTCCTTTTCCTCCGCACCTACAGCCAACTCAGCGATGGCCAGCGGTATCGTTACCGAATTGCCAAATTGATCGAAAGCGGAAGGCAGTGGTGGCTCATGGATGAATTCGTCGCCTGCCTAGACCGAGATACCGCTAAAATAATCTCAATGTACTCTTTGATCTCTTCAAGAAGACTATGGCTGTCCTTTGGAAGAATAATTTTGGCTTTCCCTCTTCCTTTAAACTGTACAGTTAACGTCGAATCCTTTAATTGAGTTCCTTGAAGGTCTTTTAATGGGTAATAAACAGGTGTATGCCCTTCTAGTTGGCCACGTGGATGCTTACATAAAATCAAGCGGTGGCTGGTTAGCCATCCTGAACCGTTTGAGAGTTGGAATTCTAAGAATAGTGTTTCTCCGGTTGAAAATAGAATTTGCATGGTTTCCAATTTAGCGGTAAGTACTAATTTGTTTTTGCTCTTTTTTATTCGTCGCTTGCGTGAAGCTTAGTATTTTGTATCTCTTAAAATTAATTCTGGACTGTATAGATAAATTATTAAGTAAATTACGGCTTGTATGTTTGATGCCTATTCCCAAAGATAGTAAACTCAGATTACCTGCATATATTGCCTATTATTCTACCTTAGCGGTGATTGTTGTTTGTGTAGTAATAACCTATTTTTTTTCATCTTTTCCTCTATCGGCAAATCAATTGTTTGTGATTTTCTTGGCAAATGCAGGTGGCTATGGTATTGTTGAAGAGTTGGCAAAAGCTAACAAAGACTCAACTCTTGGTAAGAACCGATCAATCTTGATTTTGTCCTTACTTGCAGTTATAGTTGTTATTTTGATTTGTCTTTTTGCATTTAGCATAAATATTACTCTGACTGTTATCGGCATGGTTGTTGTTGATTGTGCTTTTTGGGGCAGCCTTTGGCTTATAAATTGGCGAAGCAAAAAAGTTCAAGCAACTTTTAATGTTCATTAATGTTCATATCTACTTTCATTTTACTCTCCCCTTCCCTGAAAGTTGGTTTAGGCAATTCTCTTAAATGCAAAATAGACAGAAGGCAACGCCCAAGGGGAAATCGATGTTTGTCGTGTTTAGACCGTTTGAGTGGGGGATTAGCATCCTATGGATGAGACTGAGGAGCCTTTAGTGCAGAATACAGATGAGGCTAGATTACAGGTGATAGGGCTGTTTTTTTCTCTGCAAACTGCTGGAAGGTGGTTGAATGGTTAGAATCAAGGTGTCTCCTTCTAAGAAGCGGTACCTTAAGGGTAAGCATGTCTATGACTATGTACGGTGGCATTTTCCTGTTCCGCAAAGGTTCTTTGGGCGCCTAAAATCCTATGTTAGTGAGGATTTTCAAGTAGAGTTGAGTGAAGACAGCAGCAGAATTGCTTTGACTTATATTTTCTTAAAAGAGAAACGGCATGAAAAATTAGAGTAAAATAAGCATTAAAGTCTTAAATATTAATAAGAAAGATAATAATTTGAGGATGAGAATGTGAAAAAACATTCCCCACCAATTATCCCTCCTTTGTCTTCTGATGACGAAGAGTACATGAGAAAATTACTTGTCACAACAGACTCTATGCCTACTTGGATGTGGAAAACTTTAGAAAGCTTTGGCATAAAGGGCTCTTTTAAAATAAAGAATTTAACGAAACCCCAAATGGAAATATTTGAAATCCTCGGCGCCATTACCGAAATGCAAAACCAAGGTCTAGTTGAGGTAACATATGATCCTAAAACGCAAGAACCTATATTCCAATTGACTAAAAAAGCTAAGAAGTAGCTTACCAGAGAAAATAGCCAAGCAATAATTGATGCTGGTTTTCTTAGACACATACTATGCCTCGTTGTTTATAATACTAAAATGTTATCGGAAAAACGCTTCGGAGCCCCGAAAAAGCCCCGACAAAAAACAGAAGAACCCCCCTAAAAACACCCCGATGAACCTGTTTCTTAACATAAAGATGTAGAATGTGGCAACATATCAGTCATTGTTGGATTTTCCCCTTGGCGTTTCGGAGCCCCGAAACATTTTGCGAGCACTCAAAACCCCGAAAACTGCTAAGGTCAATGTGATAAGCAACTTCCAGCGCCAATCTAGATTCCTGCCAAAAGTGAGGGGGAGCAGTAAACTTTGGCGCGGAAAAAGAACAAAGGCACCAAGTTGAAAGTCTTTAGTGGTCGAGAGGCTAAACTAAACCTTCTCATATTTCTAATACTCTCCCCAGAAAACAAGGTCCTGGCAAGCTACGACATATACAGAGAGGTCCATGCAGCCAAAGGATTCAGACGCAAAGGAAAACAGAATGTCGACAGACGAGTCAAAGCTCTATTCAAGCAGGGCTGGTTGGAAACAGAAGGTATCCGCGATACAAAACCGCATTTTCTCTCCCCACTCTACAAACTAAGCGAAAAAGCCCGAGCAGCCCTAGAGCTTAGAAGGGACCTAAACCTATTTCTCGAAACAGCTCCCAAGGACCAGCTCCGAAAAGTGGCGGATGACTTTAAGATGTATCCGTAAAAGATTGGTAGCGTTGCTGACCCCTACAACGAGATGATCTCGTTGTGTCGATAGATAGTTTTTATCGCCAGCCTGCAAGAGATGGAAGGTGACAATAAAGTGGTAAATATTATTGAGGACTGGGAGGTCCTTGAGGAATACGCTGGAGAAAAACTTGGTTTCTACCAGCTGCTTAGCAACGATGGAATCATCGAGGTAAGAGTTCAAACCGGACGAATCGGCTACAAAAAGGAGTTCACGGCTGGCAATGACCCGTTGCTAACCAAAATTTTGGACTTCTGCATAAAACGCCGCTATATCCAGATCAGCGAGAACATGCGAGACGACCAATTCTTCAAGTAAGGAGAAAAGCATCTTGAGGAGACGGCTTAATCGCAAAGGCTGCATAGTCTGCGGAAACCCAACTGCTGGCCTTAGCGGATATGTCTACTACGAGAGCGGCAGAACACAGTTAGCCGCCCCATTCTGTCAAGAACACCTCGACAAAACCCAAGAGTATGCGGTACCAGTCTTTGAGAACCAGGCAGCCCTCGACATCTTCAGACAGATGTTTCCAGTAACGTATCTGCAAGACGTCAAAGGCAAACCTATTCTCTTTTTCGACTCACATAAAACAGTAAAGTCGAATTAAAATTGGAGCTGAGGTGGAAGGGGAATGGCTGAACTTACATCGAAACCTTCTCCAGACGACATATTTGGCACCAAAGCCGGTTCCAAATCTTGTAAGTCAGAGCAAGCAGATGGCTCTGCCGGCACCAGCCCCCTAAAACCAACCTGCCCAAAATGTGGACCTAAAACCGCATCTGTTTGGCGCGATGGAACTTACTCACCATTGTTTGGACCGCCTATTCAGCGTTGGCTTTGCCGCCGATGTGGCATGCGTTTTAGTGATCCTGTAGGCGTTGAAACAGCCAAAAAACTATTGCAAAATGACCTAACGTTTGATACGAAGGAATTAAAAAGCAAACAGGGCATAGTATTTTCTTGCCAAATATGCGCAGAGGAAGCGAAAAACTTGGTTGCAGAACAACAGAAAACTGTAGTTCTGCGAAAAGAAACCACAACATTTCATACCCCGACAGCACCCATCAACATAAACAGCACCATAGTGAACTATGACCTCTATCTTACTAAGGAAGCCTACAGCAGAGCAACTATTGAAGGCCGAATGAAACTGCTAAAAATTCTTTGGCGCAGACAAGCAAATTTCTTCGATCCCGAAAACGTCAAAATAGTCATCTCTAAGCAACCCTGGTGCGAAGGCAGAAAAGCAAACGCCGTCGATGCCTACAGCAGTTACCTAGCAATGGTCGGGGGCACCTGGAACCCACCAACATACACACCGATTGAGAAATTGCCCTTTGTCCCAAAAGAGACTGAAATCGACCAAATCATAGCCGGCTGCAGTCACAGAATCGCAACATTCCTACAGCTAATTAAGGAAACGCGTGCGCGCCCAGGAGAAATCTGGCGCATCCATGAAAACGCTTTTGACTACGAAAGCCACACAGTCAACATCATTCCCGAAAAAGGCAGCAACCCCAGGATTTTTCCGATGTCACAAAAGCTTGAAGGTATGCTACGAAGTTTGGAACGCAGGTACGGTGAATACTATTTCAGTTTACCGCACATGAAGCTAGACCACTTTCGAGTCAATTATGAGCAACAAAGAAAAAGTATCGCCCAAAATCTCAACAGCCCTCGCCTCAACCGCATCATGTTCAAAACCTTACGAACATGGGGAGGAACAATGGACTATCACCGCACCAAGGACATTCTCTATGTCATGAAACGACTTGGGCATAAGAGCATCAAAAACACGCTAAAGTATATACAGTTAGATGAAGCGATTTTCAAAGACGAAATCGACTATGTGTCCAAGGTTGCAAAGACTGAAGCTGAAGCTTGCGTTCTTATCGAGGCAGGGTTTGATTTTGTCTGCGATTTTGATGGGCATAAATTATTCAAAAAACGGAAGGTATAGACAATGACCACAAAAGCTGTTATCGCCATTTGGACAAACCCCCTTCATTTTTTAACATACTGGTGCAGGGGGTGGGATTCGAACCCACGAACCTCTACAGGATAGGCTCCTGAAGCCTACGCCTTTGACCAGGCTCGGCGACCCCTGCATAAAGGTAGGCTAATATCCTGTCTGCTTTTACTAATAAATACATTGCCGACGCCAAAGCGGTGCAACGTTGTCTTTTTATTCTTTGAGAACTTTTAGGGCTTGCTGCATCTGCGCTTCGTCGATGCCTTGGTACTTCATTATTTCCCTTATTGCCTTCGATCCATTGCTTGCCTCGAAAACCTTAGCTAACACAGATTTCTCGTCAGCGCTCGACGGAACTCCTTTAATCAAAGACTTCTGCAAACTTTTAACTTTAGGCTGGGGCGAAAGCATAGCTATACTCTGAGCCGTCAATTTACCCATCTGCTTAGTCCACTCCAAAATCTGCGCACCCAACTCCTCACCTGACGCGGGAATACTCAGCAGCGCCTGCAACTGGGTAAACGCCATAATATGCATCAGCCGTATCCTTATGCAGGCGTCTTTAAGTTCGGGGTTATCGTTTAACTGCGAGGCCTGCTGACAAAGCAGGTACTGGTTATTATCAAGCGCCATCATAACCGGCGGGACAGCGTTGATTTCCTTGACTTTGTTCTGAAAGCTGCCGATGTCCACTTTGAATGTGCCTAATCCGACGTTGGCGCCTGAAATAGTGTATTCTTGACCACTATATTTTACAAGTTGTTCGCATCGGTTGCCTTTAATCTTTTTAGCGATGTCAAGAAGACCCGTCATCGTTAATCGTTAACCTAATTCTTTTTTTAACATATAAAGTTACCAACCGCAAACCCGCATAAGGCAAGCCTTAAATTATATTTACTAACAACTAAGCCCTAAGGCGGCAAGCAGTGGCGTTAAACTGGAAAAAATGGACTAAAAACGACGCAGTCTTCGGAATCTTGGTTCCCACAGTCGTCGTTTTGTTTATTGTGGGACTCTCACAAATTCCCTCCATAGTAGGCTACGAATCAGAAAGCGGAGGTTTAGCTATCGGCTTAACGATGGAAATACTAGAGTTAACAGTAATCGTAGCAGTCCCGCTCATGTTGGGGCTCCTTTGGAACCAATGGGCCGGCGGCTCCTCAGGATTCTTAATGGGAACACTCTACGCCATGTACTGGGCTAACAGTTTCCACGGCGCAACGGGTTCAGGCACAATCCTGTTGGCATACATAGTTAGCCCCATGCTGATAGGTTACATGGCGGGCGCGTTAAATAAACGCTCAGAAGAATTCCGCAGAATGGCAATCGCAGGCGTTATCTCAACAACTATTGGCGGCATCGTGCTATTCGGCGTTTTCCAGCTCTCACCAGCAAACGTTGTCACAGGCACAACCGGTGTGTTGCTAAACATTTTGCCTCGAATCGCATGCGGCGTAATCATTGCTGCATTAGCCAAAGTCTTCTTTTGGTATGGCATGACAAAACAAAAGTAGCCTTTTAGTGCCCTGTTGGGCAACTAGCTTTTTCTGAGAGCTCACGTTTTGTTTTGAACTTTCAAGTTATCTATAATTTTTTGTGTTTCCTCATCGTCAGGGTGAGTGATAGCTCCTTTGGGACAGATGTCTTCGCAGCCATGGCAGAACACAACGCACCGGTTGGGGTTTACTTTTGTGGTTTTCTTGCCGTTTTCGTCTTCCATTCGGAAGGCTTGTGTGTGGCAGAAGTCGACGCATTTTCCACATTGGATGCATTTTTCTTGGTCGATTTTGGGGTCCCAGGGGATTTGGTTTCGGGGGATTCCTTGGTAATTTGTTTCTTGCGTTTTGGTTGTCTCCTAAGCAAAGTAATTATATAACAACTTTTAAATATTGTTATATACTTTGTCGCGTTTAACACCTCAAACCCCATCCAAAGGTGCACAACATGGATAAAAACCACGAAGTAAAACAAAAAGTCCAAAAAGCATACTCCAAAATCGCCACAAACAGCAACTCATGCTGCTGCCAATGCGGCTGCGGAACCCTAGACAAAACCACAATCAAAAAAATATCCCAAACAATCGGCTACACCGACCAAGAACAAAACGCTGTCCCCGACGCCAACCTCGGCTTAGGCTGCGGCAACCCCACTGCTTTTAGCAACATAAAACAAGGCGACACAATACTGGACCTTGGCAGCGGCGCAGGATTCGACTGCTTCCTAGCCGCCAAAAAAACAGGCGCAACCGGCAAAGTCATAGGCTTAGACATGACCCCTGAAATGATAAAGAAAGCCCAAGCTCTGGCCAAAAAGCACGGCTACATAAACGTTGAATTCAGGCTCGGCGATATAGAAAAAATGCCCATAGACACCGCCTCAATAGACGTCATCATAAGCAACTGCGTAATCAACTTGGCACCTGACAAATCCAAAGTATTCGCCGAAGCACACCGCGTCCTAAAAGCAGGTGGCAAAATGTTTGTCTCAGACATCGTGCTTTTGGGTCAGCTAAGCGTGGAACAGCAAAACGACGACGCATTACTTAGCGGTTGCGTAGCCGGCGCCCTCCAAAAAGACGACTACATCAACAAGATTGTGCAGGCCGGCTTCAAAGTCAAAATCATAGGTGAAGATAAAGAAATCAGCAAAACCCAGTACAGTGGGTTACCTCTGGAAAGCTTAAAAATCGAAGCTGAAAAGAGAAACGGTGATTAAATGAAAAAACAAGCACTAAGCGCGTTTATAGTTGCGTTGCTAGCTTTTTCTTGTGTTGCTCTTATGGGTGCCTCAGCGGCGGCGACGTCAAATGACTGGCCTATGTTCCGCCATGACTTAGCACATGCAGGATACACATCAACACCAGCGCCTGCATCCAACAGCGTTCTTTGGACCTACACAACTGGCGCCCCCGCTGGTTCTTCCCCCGCAGTTGTTAACGGTAAAATCTATGTGCCATCAAACGACGGCAAAGTCTACTGTCTCAACGCCGCAGACGGCACGCAAGTTTGGACTTTCACGCTTCTTCACGCGTCAGCAATAAGCTCCTCGGTAGCGGTTGGGGATGGTTATGTTTACTTTGGAAGCTACGACCGCAGCGTATATTGTTTAGACGCTTCCTCAGGTAACAAAGTTTGGAGTTATGAGACCGGCGACAGCATACAGTCTTCTCCTGCAGTTGCCAACGGCAATGTCTACGTGGGATCTTGGGACTCAAACCTATACTGCTTTGACGCTATAAATGGAAACAAAATATGGAATTACTCAACGGGTGGACTGGTTGATTCTTCACCCGCCGTTGTTGACGGCAACGTTTATTTTGGGTCAGCTGACAACAGCGTGTATTGCCTATATGCAGCCACCGGCGCCAAAGTTTGGAGCTTTACGACCGGCAGCACCGTATTGTCTTCTCCGGCTGTCGACGAGGGCTACGTTTACGTTGGCTCTGAAGACAGCAATGTTTACTGCCTAAACGCCACATCAGGTGAAAAAGTCTGGAGCTTTCAAGAACAAGGGTTGGTTGATTCTTCGCCCGCAGTCGCCAACGGATACGTCTACATTGGCTCAGGTGTTCTGGACTCTACCGCAGACAAAAACGTTTATTGCCTAAACGCTTTAACAGGCGAGAAAATTTGGAGCTACCAAACAAATGATGGAGTCTATTCGTCTCCCGCAGTCGCTGGCGGACACGTTTACGTGGGTGGCTGGGACAACACCGTATACTGTCTTGACGCTTTAACAGGCGCAAACATCTGGTCATACGCAACACAAAACCACATCAGCGCCTCTCCAGCAATCAATTACGGCGTACTCTATATTACCTCGTGGGACCACCAAATCTATGCCTTAGGAACACTGCAAACACCAAACGAACAAACAAGCCTAGACAACTGGTTAATTATTGCGGTTGCGGCTCTGATTGTGGTGGGAGCGGTTGTTGTCATTGTTCTGGTTTTCCGTAAAAGATCAAGCAAAAATAGAGCTTCATAGCTAAAAGAGAGTGATAAGCCCAACTTTTCATTTTTTTAGAATAAAGGGTATATTCTTAGCAAACTACTCAGCATTAAGCTCAATGTAAACACGATTGCTGTAATCACAAAATCCTTAGCCAAAACTTCTCCAAGTTTGAAAAGCGCGGGTTTGGGCGCTTCACTGTTAGAGAGCGTTTGGCGTTTCTGGATAAGCCTCAAGGTGATAAAGCACGACAACCCCGACAGTGCAGCATAATAAACAAGTGGCAACTCGAAGAGAACACCCACCCATACCATTAACGGAATCATAGAGTACCCCGCCACAACCGTGAAGAGCAGACCCCGCCTAAAACCTAAAATTACCGGTATGGTTCGTGAGCCGCTGTTGAAGTCTGAAGCATAATCAGCCAAGTCCTCCCAGAGGCTGTTGATTGCCGTAGTTACGCCGATAAGCAAAATCAGCGCCAAAACATTAAGCGTGAATGCATTAAAGAAGGCGGCAACAATCAGCATGGGCACAGCCCCGACGGTGAAATTGACAAGGGGTTTGTAAGCGGTTTTTCTGAGCCTAAACGGCGGAACCGAGTATAACACACCAAAGACGAGCCCTAAAGCCACGAACAGCACAACAAAAGGCATCAAAGTAACAGCACCTAAAGCCAAGGACAGAGCCGTGAAGCAAGCAGCGATTAGTAACCCGATTTTACCCAGTTTCTTAGTAAAGTAGGCACGGTGAGGGTCTGAGAGTACATCAAGTTCGACGTCGCAGAGATTGTTCATGGCGTCCACGGCGCTCCAAATGCAGAAGACCATCCCGCCCAAAAGCAACGCTGTTCCCCAAGCAAGGGTGCCTCCGGCTAGAAAAGTCGCACCGACCACAATCATAAACAGCATTAAACCGCGTTCAACAGAAATAAATTGGGCAAAGCCCCTGAGGTCTTGCAGCATATCCGCCTAAGCAAAACCACCACTCTTAAGGGTTCCCCAATGATAAACACAAAAACACCTAGGCAAACATGAATTGAAAAACAAAAACCCCAAACTTAATGGGGCTAATGGGTGACTTCAGCGGACTGCTCTCTATTTCTAAGTTTTTCCTCAAGCAGCACCAAAAGCTCCTGTGGCTTCACTGGTTTAACCAGGTAAGCATCTGCGCCTTCATCGAGCGCTTTCACACCTGTTTCCAGTGACGGAAAACCAGTAATCATGATTTTCACTGTATGCTGCAACTGTTTTTTTAGTTTAGCCAGCAGATCAGTTCCATCCATGTCAGGCAGCCTTATGTCTACAAGTGCTAAATCGTAGTGGCGGCTATCTGCTTTTTCAATGGCTTCTTTGCCGGTTTCGGCTGTTTCTATTTCGTAGCCGCTTTTCTGCAAAATACGTGTGAAGGTGCGCAGAATCGATTTGTCATCATCAACAACAAGAATGGTTTTTTTTGGTGTTTCCAACTTAAGACATCCCTTTAATAAATGAACTCACGTTCAACTATACCTTGCAACCAGTGCGTTTTCAGTTCTCCAAAATCCTTTAATTCCAAAGGGTTTGGTAAAACATGGAAACATTAATCACGGTTTTTAACTAGTTTTAACAATGAATTTCGGGGTTAATAAACGCTATCCCCTGTGCTGTTTTCCGTCTTTTGCTAGTCAATAAGAATATAAAACTCGCAAACTTTGGTTTATGTAGGTTTTTGGGCAGTTAAACTAAAATGTCAAATGTTTTTCCGTCTTTCACATACAGGATTACACCTGAAGTTCCACCTAGCTACTACGGAAAACTCTTTGACTTCATTTACACCCAGTATTTGCTCCCCCAAAAAGACCGCTTCGCAGATGTAGTGCGTGAATCCTCCCTCCAAGGAGAAAAACTCACCTACACCCTAATCGACAACCGCGAAATCCGCCTCTTTAATGTGGAAGTCCGCAGCGGAGACCAATTAGATGTGACAGTATCTCCCCTAAACGTTCTGGCTACGCAGGCTGAAGCGCAAGAAGCCAAACAGGACATTTTAATTGCCCTGCAAATATTTAGCCAAGACGCCAAAGACGCCACCATTTACCTCGCCTGGCGCCAAGGCCAAGAAGTCACCCCTGAAGCCTACACTAAACCTCCGAAATCTTTCAGCCGCCTGTTTTTGGAAACTCAAATTCTTTTCTTTGTCATATTCATCGTTTTCGGATCCTTCATTTTCCTAGGCATATCTGCAGCGGCACCTGACTTGTTCTGGATTGCGCCGTTAGCTCTAATTCTAATTCAGTTCGTTTTCATTTTCTACTCTACCCGCTTTATCGCCCGCAACGCTGAATGGCACATAACCCAAGCTAACCCAACAATAAACTACCTCGAACTGTACCTGCCCATAGCCGTCAGCGCAGACTTCGTTTCCACCTATTCACGCGAGACCTTAATTGAGATAAAAAAAGAAATCTACCACGAAATAATCGCCAAAAAAGGCGAAATAGACATCCGAACGGCACGTCAGGTATTCCAGAAATATGGGGTCCCCTGTGAATTATGTAATCTCAAAGCGAAAAAAATCAACGTCTACGAACTAGTCAAAGATGTCGCTGACCGATTTAACTTTCCCATGCCCAAAATCGTTGTTTCAAACACCTTGGTTCCAAACGCTGCCGCTTCGGGAACCAGCCCCAAACGCAGCTTGGTCCTGCTGACAACTGGGATCTTAACACAGCTAAATGAGGAGGAATTACGAGGCGTTTTAGGACACGAATTTGGGCACTTGAGCGGCAGAGACCCGTTAATTCTTTACGGGTTAATTTCAGCAGAGTTCCTATTCCGCTTCTACGTTTTATTTCCGTTGTTTCCGATTGTTTTCTCGTCTGTTCTGTTTTTTGCTTATTTCTGGGGGGTTATGGTGCTGATTTTCTTTGTAGCCAAGTTTTTTGAAGCCCGCGCCGACTTAGTATCCGCCATGATGGTGGGTAACGCCAAAGTGTTAGCTGGGTCACTTGAGAAAATCGGTTACCAACGTCTGCTCTATGAACGCAAATCTTCTTATCGGCTGCAGGAGTGGCTGGGACTTGATCCGCATCCGCCTATTTATTTCCGGGTTCGGCGACTTGAGTATTTGTCTTCAGAGCGAATAGCACATCCGTTGATTCAATCTATTAAAGATGTGACTAACGGCTTGGTTGCAGCGTTCAAAAACTAACTTGTCCGCCTCTTTGCTAGAAACCCTTATCCCGCAGCGAATGTTTATTTTTATATCAAGGCTTTTTGGTGACCTCGGCATGAGCTACAAAGTTCAGTTAATCAACCCAGAAACTAAAGACGAACTCCTCCGAACCTACGAGAAGCAACTGCTCTATACGTGCAAAGCCGAAATCTATGGCTGCTGCATAAAACTCTCGACTGATTCTCATCAAACCAAAGATGTTTGGGAAGACAATTTTTATTCGGCAAACGAAAACAACCGTTCACATGGACGACTGATCGTTTTGTCTCATCCTAACGAGCCGATGAGCGTCAAATATGACCCCTACACTAAAACAGCCTTTTTAATTAACGTGGATTACTACGGCTGGATAAAAAGCATAGCCTTAGCCGTCGCAGGTGATGTCCTTGAAGATGAACATGGCATCAACTCTATTCATGGCGCCGCAATAGATGTGGGCGGCGTCGGCATATCCATCATTGCACCCTCTGGCACAGGCAAAACAACTCACTCGTGGGGGCTGCTTCGAATTCCCGAGGCGCGGCTAATCAGCGACGACTGGTATTATGTGCGGCTAAGCACTCGAGAACCTTTGGCGTTTGGCTCAGAAAAAAACACGTACATTCAAGCTGATATTGGAAAAATCTGGAATGAATATGAGGGTTTGGTGGATAAAGCTAAGTTTGACGCTAAAGGTCGAGCTGTGGTGAATGTACGCTGGATTGTAGGCAGCGGTGGCGTCATCCCGATGGCGACGCTTAAGAAAATAATTCTGCTAAAACGCGACCCCTCTGACCCACGCATAGTAACCTCACTCCCCGTTGACGACGCCATTTGTTACTTGCTTGAACACAACTTTTGCAACCCCCACCAACTAGTACAAGACCAACGCAAACTTGCCCTGCGAACTGAATTCTTCCAGCACCTATTCGAAAAAACAGAGGTTACCTTGGTGAACACAACGGGGTCGCCGCATGAATCCCAAGTGGCAATACGAACACTTCTATCGTTAAAACGGTTAAGTTAAAATGAAAAAAATAATAAAGCATGCAATACAGCCATAAGTTGAGAGGCAAACGGATTGAAACTACTCTTTGTCGCAATAGACGGCATGGGCGACTTACCTATAGAAGCCCTTGGCAACAAAACCCCCCTCGAAGCAGCAAACACCCCAAACATGGATAAACTGGCAAGAACCGGCCAAACAGGAGTCATGTACACTGTCGGAAAGGGAGTGGCGCCTGAGAGCGACGTCGCAGTTATTTCCCTCTTAGGCTACGACCCGTTCAAATACAGCACTGGCAGAGGCGTTATCGAAGTTGCAGGCTGTGGATTAAAAATGAAGGACGGCGACTTGGCACTGCGTTGTAACTTTGCCACGTTGGGTGAAGGCAGAAATATTTTGGACCGCCGCGTGGGAAGAACTCTCTCCACCGAGGAAGCTACGGAACTGACAGTTGCCGTTAACAAAGAAGTAACTTTAACCTCTTACCCTGCGGATTTTGAATTTAAAAACACTCTGGGCCACAGAGCGGTGTTGCTTATAAAAAGTAAGGCTGCACCCTTGTCTAGTCACATTACTAACAGTGACCCAGCTTATGCCATAATAAACGGGTTAGGTGTAGCTCAAGCTAATCCTGAGATGATTCTTAAAACCTGTGAACCTATGGACAACTCGGAAGCTGCTAAAGTTTCTGCGGGTTTAGTTAATGAATTCATTGAGAAATCTCATGCGTTTTGGGAGAATCACCCTGTAAACCTGAAACGTGCAGCGGAGGGCAGACTTAGAGCTAATGTGGTTTTAACTCGTGATGCGGGGCATCTTTTACCGAAATTTTTCAACATCAACCAGCACTTTGGCGTTGACTTTGCTTGCCTAGCTGATATGCATACTGAACGCGGCATTGCGCAGCTTGCGGGTATGGAGGCGTCTTTGCTTCCGCCGCCGTCAGGTAATCTCGAAGCGGACATGGAGTACCGCGTTAAAGCGTTAATGGCTGTTTTGCCCAAACATGACTGCTTCTATATCCACTTAAAAGGTCCCGATGAACCCGGCCACGACGGGAACTATAAGCTTAAAACCGAAATAATAGCCGCCATAGACAAGTATTTCTTTGGTCCCCTTTTGCAGCAGATTTCGTTGAAGGATACGATAATTTGTGTAACCTCGGATCATGCTACGCCCTGCGGTTTGAAAGTGCATAGTGATACTCCTGTTGCTGTTTTGATTTCTGGCGGTAACGTTAAGGCTGACGGCAAGGTGTCCAATTTCAGTGAGCGGGAAAGCGCGGAAGGCAGTTTGGGGACTTTGGCGCATGGTTATGAGTTGATGCCGAAACTTATGGCGTTACTCAAAAGATAGTTTTCCTTTTTTTGTTTTTTAGTAGTAGAAGAAGAGCGCCTGCGCCTACTACATCATCTTCTAAGGCTCAAAGCAGACGGCGGTGTTTTGACGTCTGTTGTTGCCTGAGGTTGCTCGATGGTTGTGGCTGGTGGTACAGGCTGAGCTGAGTTTGGTCAGTATGTTTGGGGGTCGCTTGCTTTTTCTAGCACTTGGTGAGCTAGGTTGAGGCGGACTTGGATTGCTGTTCTGTGCATTTGGAGCGGCTGGTTTTTTAGGAGTTCTTTATGGATTTTTACGTGGTGCTCGATTGCTATGCTCATGGCGTTTAGGGTGGGTATCATTAGGATGTGGTCGCCGCATTGTGGGCATTTTATGTATCCTCTTTTTTGGTAGGTGTCGTTGGGTTCGGTTACGACTTTTTGGTACATTTCTTCTATGTTGGTTTGTAGTGTTTCTTTTATGAGTGTTTCAGCCATATGGACCCCTTCTAATCCACAATCTTGTTTCTTGTATCTCAACTGCTGATATATGTTATAAAACTCTTCATATTATGCCCATATATACCTGAACCTTACCCGCCCGAGTTTTCAACCCAAAAACACAACCTAAAAAGTAAAGAAACTGTCCATTTGCGTCGCTAACTCACAAGGTTTTTTATATAAACAGTTAAACCCAAAAATCTGGTTACGGCGCCACTTCTTCCAGCAAATCATTAAGCTGCAGAAACAATTCCAAAAACCTAAACCCTTTCTTAGAGGTCGAAAACTTATTCGCCACCCTAGTCAACAACCCCTGCGCCAACAACGTATCCATATGACCCCTAAGCTGAGAATAATTCAAATTAGTATTATACATGATACTAGTTTTGGTTTTAGGCTGCTCACAAAACGCCAAAACCTCGGCAACAATATCAAGTTTCCCCCGCCGAGAACCCTTACCTCCGCTATGCTCCCGCTCATGCTTAAGCAGAGCAAACTGCAACTGAACAGAATTCAACCTCGCTAAACCCGAAGCGCTCATTAAAATCATCCTCTCCAACAGACTTGACAGAGATTAACCCTTTAAACGCATGTGATTGCAACCCCACAGCAACAAACCAACCAAAACAGCCCTGTACCGTTAACGCTTTAAATAACCAAACAAGCCTAAATCAAACAGTGACAAAGATGATTGAGAAACTCCTGCTCTACTCCGACGGCGGCGCCCGAGGCAACCCAGGCCCTGCTGCATCTGCATACGTCGCCACAACCCCCACCGGCGTAATACTCAAATCGGATGCCCACTTCGTCGGCAACCGAACCAACAACCAAGCCGAATATGAAGCGCTTATAATGGCCCTACGCTACGCCTCCGAGTTAAAGGCAGAAGAAATCACCTGCTACCTTGACAGCGAACTAGTCGCCAAACAACTTACCGGCAGGTATCAAGTGAAAAACGAGCAGCTTCACCAACTTTACCGTGAAGTTAAAAAAATTCTCTGTGGCTTCAAAAAAGTCAGCTTCGTAAATGTACCTCGCGAAAACCCTATGATAAGCCAAGCAGACGCTTTAGTTAACAAAACCCTGGATGCACAAGCTCTGTCGGGGTCTGTGGCGCGGTTGCAGCCTATGCAGGGAGTGTTTGTTCATGTTAGCATCCGCACAAGCAATATTGTGCGAAGCATCGATTTTTACCAGCGGTTTTTGGGGTTGCGGGTAGTTGGCAAATTTGAATATAAAGCGGCTAATTCGGAGCTTGTGTTTATGCAGGACCAAAAAGGCAAAGGTGCCATGCTTGAGTTGACTTTCTGCAGAGGTCAAAGCGTGTTTGAGCAGCCCTCTTTTGAGAAGAGGCTGTTTGACCATTTAGGCTTCGAAGTTCCCGACGTTTATGTGGCGGTGGCTGAGATGAAGCGTGCCGGCGTAGTTGTTAAGTCTGAGCCTACAAAGTTTGATGAGAGCACAACTATAGCTTTTGTGGAGGACCCTGATGGCACTTTGGTTGAGTTGATTGAGCGGCGCTGATGGCAGGCGCTTTTTTCCTGCCAACCAGCAATGTATTGAACGCATGATTTACAGTTAATAAGTTAGCGTTCGCATTCAGTTTTTGGATAGTATTTATAAAAGAAGAATTGTTTGGTCGCCAATTGCTTAATATTTGTCGAAAACCCATTTTGTGTAGGAAATAGGCGGTGACCTCCAAAACCGTATTTTTTTCCATTAACCCTTCAGTCTGCAAAGTTGCGCTTAGCATCCTTGTGTGGCAAGATGGGTTAATCAATTGTTGGCGGTGAATTAGGGCTGCAGCTAGTTGGACGAAAAACTCTCGCATTCATGGTTGTTGGTTTAGTTGCATTTATCCTGTACCTCTGGTTATTCATCGGTTTTGACGGACTCTTAACCCTGCTAAGCCGCCTAAACGCCTACCAGTACTCCGCCTTCTTTGCGCTGGCAATCGGCGCATTGTTTGCAGCAGTGGTTTTCGATTCACTAATTTGGCATAGCCTCCTTGAGTCCCTACACATCAAAGTACTGTTCCGCAAACTGCTCCTATACAATTGGATCGGAAACTTTGTAGAATTAATAATCCCCAGTGCAACAATAGGCGGAGAAGTAGCTCGAATAGCACTCTCACAAAAAGAAACCAAAAACGACACAGGCATAGCTGCCGCAACCGTCATAGGCTCCAGATTAATCAGCACCTGCGTGTACACCGGCGGATTACTAATGGGTTTTCTGCTCCTGCTTTTCTCCCATCAACTGCCTGCGTACCTCATGGCGCCTGTAGCTTTAGTTGCCATCGGCACATCAGCAGTTATCGCCTGCATTTTACTGGTTGCCTTCAGAGCAGGCGCAGCAGACAAGCTTGTGGGGATTGTTATGTGGGTAACCAAGAAAATAGTCAAAAACTCCCAACGCCAGCAATCCATCGAGACGAAACTACGCCAAACCCTTGGCTCCTTTAGCACCGCCTTTAAAACCTTCAAAAGCTCTCCCAGAAGCATAGTTAAACCCGTTTTCTACGCCATTTTAGCCTGGATGTTCAACTTGATAGTTTACCTGATGATTTTCTATGCATTTAACTTTACAGCAATTTCCATTTTTGACTTAGCCACAGTCTACTGCATAGTAACCGCAGTAGAAACAGCAACGGCAGGCATACCGGTCGGGGCAGTGGAAGTAACAATGATCAGCCTGTTTTCCCTCTACGGCGTCCCCCTTGTGATTGCAGGAGCAGCAACTACCATTGTGCGTCTGTTGACGTTTTGGTGCCAAATCCTCGTAGGTTACTCACTTGTGGAGTGGATAGGTGCAAAATCACTGCTAAAAGGCACAATTAAAACCCACTTATTCATCCCACCGCCCACCATAACCTGCCAAAACTAGCCGTCGCCAATATGCATTTGTTCAGTGTAGGGGTATGGTTGACAACTGCATTTTTCTGCAAATTCTTTTTGGGTCAAATCCACTTCGAGACGACAGAGAATCTTCTTCAGCGTGTTTGGGAGCAAATCAAAAAAGTTGTCACTAAGCCGTACCTTTAAGCTTCCCACTTCAACCTTGACAGCTTTAGCATAGAACCCCGATTGAAGGTTTAACTCGAAGGTTTTAGGGCTGACTTTTTTGGTTTCCACTTGAATTTTAGCGTCGGGTAGTAGGAGGTTTTTAGGGTCCTGAATGGTTGCGGTGTCTTCAGCGAGGGTTTTGCCTTTGGATACCAGCCTTGTCGCCAAAAACATATTGTTTTGGGAGAGCCCTAACTCTAAGCTCTCCTTCAAAGCAAGCGTCGAAGTGTAAGCAGGCACCGCTGTTTTGACGGTTTGTTTATGAACTACTTCGCCTTGAAAAGTCGCTGCTTCCAAACTTAACTCTCCATCCAGCGCCTCAGCGGTTTCATTAACACAATACACCTCAATGTTGCCGCCCCGAAGAATAAGCGGAACAATAACCGCTTGACAGGCGCGTTTAACATAGAAGTAGGCTGCTTTTGGGTTGACGCCGTAGTCGATTAAGCTCCAGCTGATTACTGGCCAACAATCGTTTAACTGCCAAATTAGGCAGCCGCTGGTTCTAAACATACGACTCCTCCAGTGAGTAATCGCGGTTTTAAGGGCGTCCCCTTGATTAAGCTGGCTATAGAGAACAAACAGTCCGAGGTCCTTGCTTACGGGGTAATGTATGGCTAAAAGAGCCCTCATTAATTCTAAACCAGCAGTTTGCTTTTCGTGCGCTCTAAAAGCATTCGAAGTCGGCGTCAGGTCTTCCTGCGCCAAGTACGCTTTAAGCAGATCCATCGTCGGCGGCGCCTGCCAACCGAACTCGGAAATAAACCGTCCAGTATCCTTCAAGTAGGCAGGGTAGTCGACGCCTTGGCTCCAAACCTCCCAGTTGTGGCGGTCGCCTTCATGCCTGCCACTTGAATCTGCCCCTCCATAAGGTGAACTGGGCCTGTACGGACGGGTAGGATCTAAACTTCTGCAAATCCTCGATAACAGTGACTCGTATATTTCTGAACCGTAGAGCCTCTCCACTCTGTCACGGGTTTTCCACAAGACATTGTGAAGCCACTGGTTTTCGTTGTTGCCGCACCAGACCACAATTGAGGGGTGTCGTCGTAAACGCAGAATCGCCTCCATGGCTTCCCTCTCCGCTTCCCGCAGGAACCATTCCTCCTCAGGGTACCCGGCGCAGACGTACATGAAGTCCTGCCAAACCATAATGCCCAACAAGTCGCATAAGTCGTAGAATTCGTCTGCTTCATAAACGCCTCCTCCCCAGACACGCAGCATGTTAAAGTTTGCTTCAGAAGCATACGTCAAGAGTTTGTCGTAGAGTTCAAAGTTAACTTTAGGCAGGAAACTGTCGGCTGGGATCCAGTTGGCGCCTTTGCAGAACACGTTTTGCCCATTGATGTTGAAGATGAAGCTGGCTCCTTCTTCGTCGGGTTCTTCAATAAGGTGTATGCTTCTAACGCCCACCTTAGCGGATGCTTCGTCAAGCAATTGTGTGCCGCTAAAGATTTTGACCTCTAAAAGATAGAGGTTAGGTTCGCCATATCCACGAGGCCACCAAAGGTGAGGTTTAGCGATTTTAAAGGTTAATTCAGCAAAGCTCCTACCACCTGAAGCCTTAATTTCCACTTTTTCCTGAAAGATTTGACCAAAACCAACTAACGCAAACTCAACCCGCAAATCAGCTTCATTAGCAGCATCAACCTCCGCCGACAACTTCAACTCCGCCGCATCCACCGAAACCGCAGTTGGCGAAGCAGAAATGTAGCCTAATCTTGCCACGTCGTAGGCGACGATTTTTGCTTCTCTCCAAATCCCCGCCGTGGGCAAAGTAGGTCCCCAATCCCAGCCAAAAGAGTACTGCGCTTTGCGGACGTAGGGGCGAGCGCTAAAGTTCTCCGCACTGAGGCAAGCATATTTGTGTTTGTGCTTCTGTTCAAGTTCCGAGGCTACTTTGCATACGGGTTTGAAGCGTATGGCGATGAGGTTTTTACCTTCCTTAGCTATGCCTTTTATGTTAAACCGCCAGGACGTAAACATGTTGTTTGCTTCGCCGACTTTTACGTCGTTTACCCATATGGTGGCGTAAGTGTCTAAGCCGCCGAACACTAACTCTAAAACTTCCCTCTTGGTTACTTCATTGGGTAAATCTACTTCTTTTCGGTACCACCACTCATTCTCGTTGACCCACTGCACATCTCTCTCGTTGCAGCCCATGAATGGGTCTGGAATCAGCTTGTTATCCATCAAGTTAGTGTGTGCTGTTAGAGGTGCTTCGGCCAGCAGCCACCCTTCAAGAGGGCAGTTGGTGGTGGCGTATGCACCCAGTTCTTCTCCGTTGCTTTCCCGAAATCCCTTAAAGCGCCATAAGCCGCCCAAAGAAACCTCAGAAATCATTGTGCTCGCCACTAACGCCAAAGTTGACGGCATTAATAATCTTACTCTAAGCCACAAAACAGATTCTGGCAAAACCACGCAGAAACGATGTGCATTTCGCCACACCACACCGCACAAGATTCAACATGGCGCCTATGTTGCGTGTGCAAGAAACCTCCGCCGCCCCACCACAACCACAAATGCAGCACAACCCAAACCAAAAAAACAATGCGTTTCAACGCCTATCTTGTGGTGCCATAGAAACCACCACACCCACACAAAGACAAAACAAAAAAACCTTCAGCGCAAAAAAAACGCTGAAGCAATCAGTAAACGAAAAAACGAAGCTAACTCAACCAGAGAGCAAAAGAAAATTAGCGCTCTTCTGGAGGTTTCTGCCAAAGCTCCATCTTTTCCTTCTTCATCTCAGTACGTTTACGCTGCAAATACTTATAGACAGTATGGTGCTCACACCCATCAATAACCATCTGAACAGCGTTACGAGCGGCATCCGCCTGCTCAAAACTGCCGATAATCCCGATTGTGTGACCGTAAACAACTACGTCAGCCTCCGTTAACTCCTCAATGAGTTTCCGAGTTTTGCCTTCAGTGCCGATGATTCTACCCTTAATACGGCGAATGTCTGATTCGCTGCGCCCAAAAATCACTCGAAGATCAATAATGTCAAAGATGTCATCTTCGTTTCGGATAAGGCGGAAAGCGGTTTCAGGGGGAAAACCTCTGCCGATGCCTGTCACTAAATCTTTAGCGCGCAACAGCAGCGAAGGGTCAGAGCAGTTCTCAGAGAGAACTATTGTGACGCTGCCTTCTTTGTCAATGGTAAGCTTAACTTGAAGATTCTCTTCAATGTACTGTTTCACTTTCCCCTCAGGACCAACTAGTATACCGACGCGTTCCTTTGGGATCTTTACAAACATGTCTGGACCGGGCATTATTTTCCAACTACCAATTTATATAATTCTTCATCTGGAATAACATCAACGTTTTGGCGCTTAAAGAACCTATTCACGTTCGCCAAATCCCTCTTAAGCATGAAATCTGCAAGCGGATGCTGAATAGAAACCGATTGAGAAACATCAAAAACCACAGGTTTCCCCTTCCACATCATAATGTTGTATTCGCTTAAGTCGCCATGGACGATTTTGGCTTTCTGGTAGAGTCGCTTAAGATATGTTACTATTACCTTGTAGACTTTTTCAGGGTCATCAGGCGCTTGCTCCTTTAGAGATGGCGCACTAACGCCTTTCTCACCTATGAACTCCATAATTACGACGTTACTTTTTACTGCAATGGGTTTGGGCACGCGCACTTTGGCTGCGTCAGCTTCCCCTAAATTACGAAACTCCTTCTGCGCCCAAACCGCAATCAATGACCGCGTATCATGCTTGACATCTTTGAAGCGGGGGTCCCCTTCGATGTATTTGTGCATACCTTTCTTGAACTCTGCAGAAGACGTTAAGTAAATCTTGACCGCCAAATCCTTGCCTTCTTTGGTTGTACCCCAGTAAACTCGTGCTTCCTTTCCAGAACTTACAACGCCATTTAATTCGTAGAGGATGCCGCTGTTCATTAAATCAAAAACAACCATACGGGTAACCTGATCAAAAACTTCCTCCACGGTAGCACGTTGGTCAGATCGATTGTTGATTAAGATTTTGTCACGGCGTTCCACTATGCGTTCTCTGCGGTCGATGCGTTCGCGGGCTTTATGCGACATAACCAGTCACCGAAGACGCAGAAATAGAATTTTTTAACGTTAACAAATAGAAATAACCGTACATAACAAACAACAAAGAAGGTTAGAGTGTTAAGACACCCTTTCTGCGCAGGTTCTCTGCTTGTGCATGAGTATAACGCCAGGTGACGTCGCCTCGTTTATCTGTTTGGAATTCCCATGGGGCAACAATAACGATATCGCCTTCACGTATCCACACGCGGCGCTTCATTTTTCCGCGGATGCGACACAAGCGTTCTGCACCGTCTTGACATTTAACCATAATGCGATCGAAACCCAGAAGCTTAGTCACTACACCCAGGACTTCGCCTTCCCCAGGATAAACCATTTCACTTATTGCGCCTTCACTCAACACTTTTTTCTTTCCCAATGGGTATGCCTCAATTACTGGATTTGTTTACAATAGTTTTTACTTGCTTAAAAGGGTTTAATCGATCCAAATAGGTTATTATTAGTAAAGAGAGATGTACCGAGCAGTTTACGCCAAAAAACCCGCCATTTAGCTTAGCCACCTGTTTTATAAGCAAACCCACTATAGCGGTTTTCGGTTTTGCCGCGGCGGTTATAAACTTTTTTGCATTGAGCTTCAACTTCGCCAACTTCTACTTTGGCGAATGAGTAATGACAGGATTATTCATTGCATATTTACGGGCGTTGGCAACACTGCGAATTAGACTATCCATGAAACATGAAACCTTAATGCACTAAGCGTATGGACGTTCAGTTCTTTAGGAAAACGCAAATAAATCGACAATGAATATTGAGGAAGCGAGCAATATGTTGAGCGTTATTTCGCTTGTATGTAAAACAGACAACCAAGATCAGGGCTACCGCAAATTCTACCTCGAAGGAGACATCCAACGTGCAAAACTCGCGATGCTCTTCTTCATAGTTCCCATGGTTGGGTTCGCTTACAACGACTTCAATTTTTTCGGCTTCTCCAACATTTTCTACTTCTTAATCGGTATACGCTGCATTGTAGTTGCAGAAATTGTATTGGCAATCCACTATGTTGGAAAAATGGTAAGCCCAAAAAAATACGATTCAGTGCTATTCTTCAACACGTTGGTATTGCTCGTCGGAGGAGGAGTAATTAACTCTTTTCGCCCCCAAGATTTCATTGTCCAAGCAGTCATAACCATAATCTCAGTGTTTGTGGTTTTTCTATTCGTGCCCTTCCGTTTCCTTTACCAGTGCATCCTCTCCTTTGCAGCTTCAGCAGGGGAAGCCCTGATTATTCTCTTAATAATACAGCCCACCCAGTCACCAGCGCTTTTTACGATTCTCTTCGGGTTGTTAATCTCTAACGTAATCGCAGCCATCGGCGCGTACCAATTCCAGCTTTACCGCAAAAAACTCTTCAGCGAATTCCTCAAAAACAAAGAGATGCAGCAGAAACTAGAGGAACACACAAAACATCTTGAAAACTTGGTGGTTGAACGCACAGAAAAACTACGCAACGCCGAACGCTTTGCAGCCATAGGAGCCACAGCAAGTATGGTGGGTCACGACCTGCGTAACCCCCTAACAGGCATATCGAACGCTGTGTACATCCTGAAAAGAAAAAACGGGAAGCAACTTGACCAAACCGGCGAGCAGATGATATCGATAATTGAAAACAATGTGGATTACTCCAACAAAATCATAAATGACCTACTGGATTACTCGGGAAAAATCAATTTAGAACAACTCAGAAAGGTTACTCCCAGAATGCTTGTGGATTCGTCATTAGCCATGATAAATATACCTCAGAATGTTTCTGTTGCAAAATCGGTTGAGGATATGCCAGAGTTAAGTATTGATGAAGTGAAACTCAAAAGAGTTTGCATAAATATAATAAAAAACGCTTTAGACTCCATGCCCCAAGGTGGACATTTAACGATAAAAAGCCGCGTCGCAGACAACACGGTTTATCTTTCGTTTAACGACACTGGTGAAGGAATTTCAGCTGAAGCTCAAAAGAACCTTTTCCAGCCGCTTTACACAACCAAAGCCAAAGGTATGGGGTTCGGTTTAGCCATTTGCCAACGCATTGCAGAAGCCCATGGAGGAAAAATAACCGTTCAAAGCATCCCGAAGTTGGGCTCAACTTTCACTATAGAGTTGCCGCTTAAACAGGTAGCTAAAGAACGCTTTTAAAATCTCAGGTTAGCGGCGAATATACTTAAATCCAGCGCATTTTTTTACTGCTAACTCGAAGAAACCATGACCTATGCCATCGAAACCAACCAGTTGACCAAAGCCTACGGCAGCACCTTCAAAGCAGTAGACAACCTCAACATCGCCGTTGAGGGAGGAGAAATCTTTGGTTTACTGGGACCTAACGGCGCAGGTAAAACCACCACGGTTTCGATGCTGTGCACCATCTTAAAACCGACTTCGGGCACAGCCAAAGTCAACGGCTACGACATCGTTCATGAAGCTGGAAAAGTAAGAAAATCCATCGGTATAGTCTTTCAGGATCCGAGCATAGACGACCGCTTAACTGGCAGAGAAAACCTCTCTATGCATGCAAATCTATTCGGGGTGCCCACTTCCGAGCAGCGGGATCGCATTAACCGCATTCTGAAACTTGTGGAGCTCGAAGACCGAGCTGACAATCTGCTACGCACCTACTCAGGAGGCATGAGACGTCGACTCGAGCTAGGGCAGAGGACTGCTGCATTACCCTAAAGTGCTTTTTCTAGACGAGCCCACGGTGGGTTTGGATCCTCAGACCAGAGATCACATCTGGAAATACATAAAAGAACTCAAAGAAGCCCACGACATCACCGTCGTTTTAACCACTCACTATATGGATGAGGCAGACCGTTTAAGCGACCGCATCGCAATTATGGATCATGGGAAAATCGTGGTTCTCGACACACCCCCGAAACTTAAAGAAACCTTGGAGGGCGACGTTATCACAGTGCGCGCTAACAATATCGAAGCTCTCTTGGAGTTGGTTACGAAGTGGCTGGGTTTTAGCAAAACCCGAATAGTTGACGGCGCCCTCGAAGTTACGGTGCCAAGCGGCAAAGCAGCGATGCCCCGCATAATGGAAATCGCCAGCCAAAACAACATCTACGTCGAATCGCTGCTGTCACGTGAGCCTAATCTCGAAGACGTATTCTTACACTACACTGGGCGCTCCATCCGCTCTGACAGCACAAAAGAGTTGCATGGTATGGCGGCGGCGCATCGGAGGGCTATACGGTGACAGAACTTAACGCGCTCTACACGCTTTGGCTGAGGGAAATTAAGCGGTTCATACGAGACCGAGCCCGAGTCATAATCAGCTTCGTGCAGCCGCTACTGTGGCTAGTGGTTTTCGCCGCCGGTTTCGGAGCCCGCCTCCTCTTGCCTGACATCGGCTATCAGCAGTACCTGTTCCCCGGCATCATCGGGCAAACGCTTCTGTTTACAGCGATGTTTATGGGCATCAGCGTGATTTGGGACAAAGAATTCGGGTTCATGAAAGAAGTCCTTGTCTCCCCGGTTTCTCGTTTCACCATATTTATCGGTAAAATGCTGGGCGACAGCACTGCAGCTTTACTTCAGGGCGTAATCGTGTTCGCATTCGGTTTCCTACTGGGAATCCCATTTAACCCATTGACGCTTTTGGCAGCTTTGCCAATTATGCTGCTTATCACCTTCGGCTTAGTCAGCGTGGGCTTGGTTTTAGCCAGCTTCATGGGTAGCCTCGAAAACTTTGGCGCCATCCAGACATTCATCAATTTGCCCCTGTTCTTTCTGAGCGGCGCATTATTCCCTATAACGGGCTCAGGTGTGCCAGCTTGGATGCAGGTGGCGTCAACATTTGATCCCCTCACCTACGGCGTTGACGCTTTACGCACGGTGATTTTGGGTTCAGCATGGACACCCATTCATCCCTTACTGGTAAACATCGGCGTCATCGCAGGCTTTGACATATCAATGATCGCCATCGGCACCTGGGCGTTTAGCAGAATGAAATAAATAAAAAATAAAGGTTAACTGACCGGCAGATGTTTACTGCTTGTTAGTCATTTCGTTGATTTGCTCTTCCATGGCGTGTCCGCGGCAGTAAACCGTGGCTTTTTCTACGCCTGGAACAGTTTTAGCTGCGTCTTTGAGGTCTCCGGCGAGCTTGAAAGCGATTGGGCAAAAGGGGCTTGTGGGAACGAATTCCACGGTAACTTGGCCAGGCGCAGTTTCTTTGACGCTTTGTATCATCCGCATCTCTTCGAAGGTTTGTCCTGTTTCAGGGTCTTGAACTTGTCCGACTTCTTTGCGCACTTTATCTTCAAGATCAGTCATAAACTTCAACCTTTAATGGGTGAAAGAAATATGAATAGGCATAAGATATAAACTGATTGTTAAAACAAAACTCTATATAGTTTGCATGAAGCGTGGAAAAAATGACTTACGACCTCAAATGTATATTCTGCAAAATAGTGCAGAAACAGTGCTCTGCAAGCGTTGTGTACGAAGACGCTGACGTTTTGGCTTTCCTTGACATTAGACCTTTAAGCATGGGGCATACCCTTGTAATTCCCAAAGACCACTACACTGACATTTTTGACATCCCAGCAAGTGTCATTTGCAAGGTCCAAGCTGCAACTCAGAAAATTGCGTTTGCCGTCCAAAAAGCCACAGGAGCCGATGGCATCAGCATCATTCAGCAGAACGGCAAAGCCGCAGGGCAAGACATCTTCCATCTCCATGTGCATGTTGTTCCCAGGTTTAACGGACAGGCGCTGCCTCGTTTTAGCGATTTGGATGTCGCTGAAAGACCGGCTTTGGATGAGATGGCAAAGAAAATAAAGGCAGCCCTCTAAACTCCAGCTACTTCCCCTAAATAGAGAGCTATGAGAGCAACCTGCACAGGGTTGATTATGGTTTTTTATCTTCGGAATTTTCTTTTTCCGATTCATTTTTGTTCTCCTGATACGGAGTAGACAAAACGTCTTTTACGCGATTAGTAATAACAGGACCTAGGCCATGCACGGCTTTTTCCCAGTCATCCACATTTATCAATGCATTAAGAGGCGTTTGGTAGGATTCCAAAATCGCAGTTGCCTTCTCACGCCCAATACTTGGCAGAGAAGCCACAAAATACACCTGCGCATCTGAGAGGGTCTCGCATTTTTTAAAAGCATGCACAACTGCGCTGCGTTTCTCCACCAACTGCTCCTGCCGTGCAGCGGTGTAGAGGAAATCCACCGTTTCCTTCTGCGAGGCAGTGTTAACGATTGCGATGCCGTTTTTGGCAAGATTAAACATGGCACCCCAGACTGACGCTGGCGAAATGCTGCTGTACTTGTAAATAATAGGCAGATACCCCTCCAGCACTATTAGGGATTTTGGGTAAACGTCTTTTAGGCGGAACAGTTGCTCAAACAGGTAACGCCTTGTCAGAGTGTAAACGAAGTCGTTAACGGTTTTGCGTTCAACCGCACACTGGTCTGACAAGATGTAATCGCCTTTTTCGAGCATTTCAGTTTTAACTTCAGCGCCTTTCTCTTGGAGGCCTTGAGCAATTTTTTTGGCGCTGCTGGCTTCGCGACTATCCATGATTATGGTGGGTTCTTGGTCGCGGCTTTTCTTTTCTTTTAAGTAGGATACAAGCGAACCGTCTTTTGACATGTGCCTCACGTATGGTGCGGTATGCCGAGGCGGTTAATGTTTTTTTCTATCAATAGCCAGAAAAACAAAATATACAAAAAAATAGAAGAAAGAAAATGGCGCCCCCTAATTGGGCGAAGGCGGAGTTTTACGCTTAAAGCCGAACACTGCAACTACGGCAACCACCACCACGGTTATGGCGGTAATCACTACAAGCGAAGAGGGGAAGCCGCTGTCTGGCAGGAGGGTTTGGTTGCCGAAGGACATTTTTATGGTGTGGGTGCTGTGCGAGTAGCTAAACGAAATCAGCCAGTAGTCGGTTTGTGATTGGCTCGTGAAGTTGACTTCGTTGCCGTCTATGTAGGCTTTGAGGGTGGAGATGTCGCTCAGGATTGTTTTTGGAATGTAGATATTGACGTAGCCGTGGCTACCCGATGGTCCGGAAGCTGTGAAGCTGAGTTCCTGTGTTTCGGGGCTGAAACTGAATTGTGTTATGGTGGAGTTGGAAGTTAGGGTGAAGACATTGTGTTCTGTGTCAGGGGTTACGACCAGGTTTATGATTTTTTCGCCTGCGTTCATGTCTGATGAGGCTTGGGTGGTGGCTTTGATTTGGTAGTTGCCAGTTACGTCGGGTGTCCAAACTGCTGAGTAGTAGCCGCCTTGGTCTGTGTTAACTAGGGTTAGGCTTGTCCATTCGTTGCCGCCTGTGACGCTATAGGATAGAAATACTGGTGTCTGGGTGAGAGGGCTGCTGTTGAGGGTTGCTTGGCCGTTGATTTCGACCTTTAAGCCGTTAACCATTGTGCTTTTGCAGGAGAGGTCGATGTTTGGCGTCGGCAAAGTGGGTGTTTGGGTAGGAGTTGTTGTAGGGTTTGAGGTTGGATTAGTAGTGGGTGCTGCAGTTGGATTAACGGTAGGGTTAGTAGTCGGCGAAGCCGTAGGCGCAGGGGTAGGCGTTGGGGTCGCATTCTGGCCTGCGACAGTTACAGTGACAGTTGAGCGCGAATTAGAATCCTCTACTGCAATGTAGTGAGGACCTGGAGCCGCACCGACTGGAATTGTAACGGTCTTTTGGAATGAGCCGCTTTGTCCAACCGCGTTTGAGCCTAAATTAGGCGAATTGTTCCATTCATCGCCGATGACGGTTCCCACGATGTTTAGGCTGTCGAATCTAATGTATACCAAGCCGGGGTGGAAGTATACTCCGGAAATAAACAAATTGTCACCTGGGTGCAGTGAGGTCTGTTAGGTCGGTGCCGTTGCCGAAAGCGTTGTAGGCAACTCTGCTTCCAACCTGAGTGAGACCGCGGGAGTACTCGGTATATTGCCCATAAGCATATGAGACACCAGTTACGTCTGCTCGGAAATTGATAATGCCATAATTGTAGTTGTCACCTGAATAGGAGTATACGGCAATATCAGGTATTGTTACGTTGTATGATATTGTACCGGTAGGGCTTGAAGTTGTTGAGGCAAAGAAATTGTAGTAGCCTGTGTATGGATCTTGGTAGTAGAGGTCCACTGTTTGGGATGAGGGGTATCCTGAACCTGAGAACATGACGGCAACACCGCCTGGTCCCGCAGATGGCGACAGGTTTAGTTCAGCCGTTGAGGTAAAAATTTTGATAACCATCCATGTTTGGCTGTCTTCGATTTGTATGTAGTGTTCGCCTGCGGCTGCATCTGGAATGGTGACAGTTTTGCTAAACGTGCCGTTTATCGAGGCAGCGGTGGTACCGAGCAGGCTGGCAGATTGCCATTGGTTGCTGCTCACAGTATCTACCACGTTGTAGCCGTCCCATCGGATGTAAATCGGTGAGTTTGCATAGAACCATTTACCGTCAATTGTCAGCTGGTCGCCGCTTTTAACACGCACTTGAGATACAAGGTTGGTTCCGTTACCGTATAAGCCATAATACGATGTTAGGCTGCCAACACGGCTTAAGCCACGACTGTACTCATTGTAGGTTGCTTGACTGCTGTAAACGCCGCCTGGCGTTTGGACGCGATATTGTATAGTGTTGTATGTTTCGGGGGATTCGTAGGCGGCAACGGATTTTTTGAGGTCAGGGGCTTTTGTAACATAGGAAAACTGCCCTGTCTGGTTGGTAGTTGTGGTGTTTAGAAGGCTCCAAGTACCGAACACAGGGTCGTAGTATTGGATTTGAACTGAACTATTAACCGGCCATTGTGAACCCGAGAGAGTAATCGGTATGCCACCGGGGCCAGAAGAGGGCGAAATATTTAGAGCTTCATTGTAGTTTACCGGGTCTACAACTATGTAGGTATCGGTTACTGCGGCTGCCCCAATTTGGTCAGCTGCTTTAATGTAATAATTGCCGGGTGCCGTGGAAAGCGGGATTGACCCGTTAATCCAGTTGTCTCCCAATCTCCAGCCGCCATAGTCTCCAACTTGGGTGCTCAGGGATGAGCTTGCCACGTCATAAACAGAAAAGATGGGCGTGTAAACTAAGCCGGAGCCAAGCTGGCTCGCCAAGCTATCTTGAGTGATGAACAGGTAGAATTCCTCGTAATTCCACATTACGCCTCCAAGATAGAGGCTAACGTTGCCGCCGGCGGAAACATGAATGCCAGGTGTACTGGAACCCTGCTTGTTTATTGTGATGTTTCCGCTTGAAGACGCCACAAAAGAAAGGTAACCTGGAAAAACTAATGCAATAATTAACGCTGCAATTAAGAATATTTTAAACTTGTGCGCTAACATAAGAACCTGCCCTATGTTCAAGTAGCGTACATGCGCTTATTAACATTATTGGCTTGTTTAATTTATGAATATTCGCGTTTTTCAGCTTCGAATTGATATCTTTGTAAAAAACTCAAGAATTCTAAAGGTTGTCTGAAGGTTTTTTGCGGTGCATCTTTTTCCAGCAATTCTTATCAGACAAGCCCCTGATACCTAATAGGCTGGTAAACCATGAAAAAAAGAACCGCGGCCGCATTCTCCGTGCCAATAATCATAACAGTCCTCATAGCAGGCATAATAGTCACCCAACTTGGGCAAAGTAGCAAGCCAGCCAAGGTTTACGTCGGAGTTACCTATGGCGGAGATACTGTAGAGGGCGGAAAAATGCTTATAGACAAAGTCAAAGGCTACACGAATCTCTTTGCGCTTCAGTCGGGGCTTCTGCAACGGGACCTAGATAGCGTGAGTGAACTGGGCGATTATGCAGTTGCGTCGGGGATGTATTTTCTGCCGTACTTTGGGAACTTTGTGCAGGAGTCTTTTGTCGGGTGGCTTCAAATGGCGAAGGAGCGATGGGGCGACCACTTTTTAGGCGTCTACCATGGCGACGAACCGGCGGGCAAAGTGCTTGACGCCTACGTCACCTTCGACACTGCATCGGGCGACTCCATAACCAAGACGCCTTACGGCGACGTGGTGCTTCAGAAAACAAACGGCGTTATAATCAACTATGACTTGGAGGGTGCGATTCACCTCTACGAGCCCATCCCAGGCGTAGACCTTAACAGTGAAGCAACCTTTTACCCCAACGGTTCTATCCAAACAGTTAGAGAAGCCCCCAACGGGTTTAGTTACCATACCTATAGTGAACTTGCGACGTCAAAACCATTCAAAACCCTTGACGACATCACTGAGGCATTTTATAATCGTGACAGCAGCAACATCAACTTCCTTGCTAACTCTACAAAGGTCTTTACTTCGGATTATGCATTGGAGTGGTTTGATTACAAAGCTGGCTACGATGTGGTTTGGGCTCAGATAGGCTGGAACCTCACTTTAGCCCAGCAGATAGCACCCGTCAGGGGCGCAGCAGAAGTGCAGAACAAGTCATGGGGGGCTGTAATCACTTGGAAATATCAGCAGCAACCATACTTAGCAGACAAAGACGAAATCCTCGAGCAGATGAATACCTTGTATGAGTGCGGGGCCAAATACATCGTACTCTTCAACTACTACGGCGAAAACGCAGGCAAATACGGCACCATGGAGCAGCAGCACTTTGATGCCCTACAAGCTTTCTGGGAACAAACAGTTATGAACCCTGACAAGCAGTGGGGGTCAATAAAAGCGGATTCCGTGGTGGTGTTGCCGCATAATTACGGTTACGGCGCAAGATGGATGGATGACCACATCTGGGGGGTTTTTAAACCGGATATCCAAACTCACGAAATCTGGAAGACCATGCAGCAGGCGCTTGAAGAGCAGGGCTTAAAAACAGATGTTGTTTACGCGGACCAAGACTATTCTTTGCCAGCAAGCTACACAAACGTTTACCGAGCAGGCACCTAAGAAATTAATAAATGAATGTAGGGTTCTTTGCCTAGTAGGAGGGGCGGTTTTCTTTAAGGATAGCTGCAACGGTTGCGGCGATTCTGCGTCGGCGACGAACAGCCAAAACAACTGCAACGACAGCGATCAGGGCGATTACTGCTGCAACAGCAATTATTGGAGTCCAAGGCGTGTTCTCGGACATTATCGTGTCCACTTCCGGAATTTGCACAGTCAGGGAATGCTCGCCGTCAAGAAACATACAGGCAACCACCCAAGTTTCCTCTTGAGATTCAGTTGTAAACTGCAAAGGTTGCCCGTCGATTTTTATTTGCAACACATGTGTATCGCCTAATTGGCTTTTGGGAATGCTCACATAAGCATATGCATCCGCATCTTGGGTGCCATTTACCTCGAAATGCAAAACCTGAGTTTTTTGATCATAACTAAATTTCTGGATAGAAGAGTTTGAAACTACCGAGAACGCGTTGCCAAAAGAATCCACGGTTAACGCCAAATGTGCTGAGGCATCCAGCCAATGAAGGGTGCTGTTTCCTTCCCAGTGAGCGTTTACTATGTAGTTGCCTGTGGCGTTTGGAATCCAGACAGCGACGTAGGAGCCGTCGCTACGGGTTTGGACTAGACTAAAGTTTTTCCAGTTTACGCCTTGGTCGGCGCTGTAGCCGACATAGATTTGAGCATCTGAGATAGCGGTTTTGTTGTAGGTTAATGTGCCGCTAACTTGGATTTTGGGGGTAGCGGAGGAGGCGGAGGAAACGATTTTTATGTCGAGGTTGGGCCAGAGTTTGGGTTCAGGTTTTGGTGTAGGCAGCGGGGTTGGTGCAGGAGATGCTGTGGGGGTGGGAGAGGCAAAAGGGTCGAATGCGCCTGCAGCTTGGGCTGCCTCAATAAAGGATATGCTGCAAAACGCTAAGACGGAGATAAATAGTAGGGAAGCGATTTTTGTTTTTTGCATTTAGACACCGGTCAATCCTTGCTTATTAGCTGTGTTAGGGTGTCTCTGTTTTGCTTTTATAATTTACGCAGCGTCCTCACTGGCCTTCAAAGACAGCATGTGAAATAGCCTAAGCTAAAGCGAATTTAGCTGTTTAAAATTCTCTAAAACAAAAAATAAAATTAGATAAAAGGGTTTTATGGACCCTTCTTGGTGATTTCTTTAACTGCGCCTGCTGCGACAGTTGTGCCCATGTCTCGGATTGCGAATCTGCCGAGTTCCTGGAATTCGGTGAATGCTTCGATTGCAATGGGGTGTAGTGGTTCCATGCGTACCCAAGCTGCGTCTCCTGTTTTGAGGAAACCTGGGTGTTCTTCGCTGACTTGGCCTGTGCGTGGGTCGATTTTCTTGATGAGTTCGGTGAATTTAACTGCGATTTGGCCTGTGTGGTAGTGTAGGACTGGTGTGTAGCCTGCTGCGATTGCGGTTGGGTGGTAGATAACGATGATTTGTCCGATGAATTCTTTTGCGACGGTTGGTGGGTTGTCGACTGGGCCTGCTACGTCTCCGCGGTGAACATCGGTTTTTGAGATGCCTCTGACGTTCATGCCGATGTTGTCGCCTGGTTCTGCCATTGGGATTTGGGTGTGGTGCATTTCGATTGATTTGACTTCAGCGGTTTTGTTGGATGGCATGAAGACTAGGTTGGTGCCTGGTTTGAGGATGCCGGTTTCGACTCTGCCTACTGGGACTGTGCCGATGCCGGTGATGCTGTAGACGTCTTGGATTGGTACGCGGAGGGGTTTGTTGGTTGGTTTTGCTGGGAGTTCAAGGAGGTCGAATGCTTCCATCAGTGTTGGGCCAGTGTACCATGGCATCTTCTCGCTCTTTTTGAGCAAGTTGTCGCCTGTCCAGCCTGAGACGGGTATGAAGTGGATTTTTTCAATCTTGTAGCCGATGGTTTTGAGCATTCTGGATATTTCGTTTTTCATTTCGTCGTATCTGTCTTTGCCCCAGTTAACTTGTGCGTCGTCCATCTTGTTGATGGCAACGATTAACTGGCGAATGCCCAAAGTGAATGCTAAGAATGCGTGTTCACGTGTTTGGCCACCTGCGCCGATGCCTGCTTCGAACTCGCCTTTCTTTGCTGAGCTGAAGAGGACTGCTGCGTCTGCTTGGCTTGCGCCGGTGATCATGTTTTTAATGAAGTCTCTGTGGCCGGGTGCATCGATAACGGTCATGTTGTATTTTTTGGTTGGGAACTGGAGGAACCGAAGGTCAATGGTGACACCACGTTCACGTTCTTCCTTTAGGTTGTCGAGAACCCAAGCGAAGTGGAATGTGGCTTTGCCCATTTGTTCTGCTTCTGCCTTGTAAGCATCGATTGTTCTCTGGTCGATAACGCCTGCCAAGTATAGTAAGTGTCCGGTGGTTGTTGATTTGCCGTTGTCAACGTGCCCCATGATGATGATGTTTAGGTGGGGTTTATCACTTTTGCTCATTTTCATTTCCTTCTATTAATTTCATCCTAATTTTGAAATTCGTTAACACATCAGTCCTCCAATTATTAAAAGCTTCTGATGTTTCGGCTGCTTGAATTATGGCGTAAAAACGGTCCAAACACAGCTAAAATAAGGCAAAAACTGTAGGGGTAAGTGTGTTTGGGGCGCTTAGAATAAAGTTTGTGTGGGCTCTTTGTGTGGGTGTGGGGGTTTTTACGGCACCACAAGACTGGCGTTGAATCGCGTTGCTTTTTTGGGTTGGGTTGCGCTGCATCTGTGGATGGGGTGTGGCGGAGGCGTTTTCGTGCCACACGCAACATGAGTCTATGTTGAAAGCAGCGCGGTGTTGGCTGTGGTGTGTACACATTCAAATTATAAGCTGTTTGTGAAAGAAGAGAGCCCTATTTAGTTTCGTTCGGTTAAGTTTTATTAATTAAAATAAAAAAAGAAAAAGGGATTGTTGTTTAGTGTTTTCGCATCATTAGTGCCAGTACAGCGCCTACCAAGATTATTACGATGAATAGGCCAATTGAGACAGGTACGAAGTACGCGTCGGCTAATGATTGTGGGGTTGCTGTTGGGGCTGGTGTTGGTGTTGAGGGCATGTCAAATGCGACTGTGGTTTGCGATGATGAACTGAAGTACGAGTTGGATCCCTGGAATGATGCAGTGATTGTGTATGTTCCTGGCACGTCGGGAGTGAATGTGTATGCGTATTGTCCGTTTATGTCTGTGGTGGTTGTTCCCATGACGAAATAGTTGTTGTTTGGGTCAATGTATGAAAGCGTGACTGGAACGCCTGTGGCGTTTGCAGGTTTAGGCGATTGCATGTAGAGGTATTCCATCCATCTTGGGATAGAATCATCGGATACTGCGGGTGTGCCTGCTGCGGGTATTCCAAGGCAGGTGTTACCGGGTGATTGGTCGGTTACGGTGCCTTTGATGAGTAATTTGCCGTTGTTATTTATGACTGGTGTAGTATCGATTGTTGTTTGCGTTTGTCCTTTACCGAAGCAGTAGATGGAGTTGTCGTATGCGTTGAACGATAACATGTAGCCGTATGTTACGGGTAGGCTTGATCCGCTTGCGAAGTTGAGAATGTCCCAGACGAGTTCGCCCGTTGTCGCGTTGAGGGCGTAGATTTTTGCTCCGCTGAATAGTGGTGGACCGTAGTCATGTCCTGTTTCGACGTAGATCATGCCGTCGGCTACTGTTCCTTCATAGTTGCCGATAATCCAGAGTGGGTTGACGCCGTAGGGTGTGTTTAGTCCGGTGTCGCCTGTGCTCCAGTTCCAGATTTTATGGCCGTCCGCCATGTCGAAGCAGTAAACTTCGCCGCCGAAGGTCCATGTGTAGAGTTTGCCGTATGCACAGATTGCGCTTGTTTGGTCGTAGTACGCTAATGGGTTAACCATTGGTTCTGATGGGCCCCAAACTTTGTCGCCTGTTTTTGTGCTATAGCCGCTGAAGGTGAATGTTTCTTTTGTGTACTCAACGTATGTTTCGTTTGATGCGCCTGGAATCATCATTGAAGCTGCGAATGGAGTTTGAGTCATGTTCTTAAGCCAGAGTTGTGTGCCGTCGTCCATGTCAATAGCTACTTTTTCGAGCCAACCAGGGTTCCAGCCATAAGAAGCGTACATACCTGTGCCTGCACCTAAGATCATAATGTTGTTGTCTGGATCCCAAGCTGAGTGTCCTGCGTCATCAAGTATCCAGTTGGGGATTGCTTGTCCTGTTGATGTTTGGTTCGGTAAGAGCACTGACCACATTATGCCTGTGTTGAAGGGGTAGTTGCCGTTTTGTTGGAAGTTAAAGAACTGGCTGTCACCGGGGTTGACACAGTGGCTTGAGTTCCAAAGGTTGAGATACTGTCTGTTACTACCGCCATAGGATGCTTGGCTTATGAACAGTTGCAGCAAGCTGCCGTCTTTACCTTGGAAGTTTTGTCGTCCGAATGAACCTGCGCCTCCGCCTCCCCAAACTGTGAAGAGGAAGTTGCCGGTTGCGGCATCAAAGCAGTCGAGGTTTGTGCTTGACCCGTTAGCTCTAGTTGCCCAGAGGTACGCTTGGCCACCGTATGTGTTCATGGTTTTGTAGACGTAGATTTGTCCGCACATAAGCACGTCTTGTGATCCATTAGCGAAGTAGTTATTGTAGTTCTTTGTCCATAATGTTTGACCTGTTCTGAGGTCCACTGCCGAGAAACCTTGAGTTAATGAATTGTAGTTTGGCATCAGTTGGTAGTATACTATTCCATTCATTATGATTGGACAGAATTTGGGTTGATATTGGAAGCCTGAGTAGTAGTTGCTTTCAGCGTTTCCCTCAAAGGGACCGCCAAGTTGACCACCAGTGTTTGATCCTGGAACAAGTGATTGAGTCCAGATGATGTGGGGGGCAAAGACGCCTTTGGTGTAGGGGTTAAAGTTGCCTGCGAAGTTATAGTTTCCTGTGTTGCCGAATTCAATTGGAGAAGTTCCAAACCAGTTGCCTGCATATACAGCCCACCAGTGGTTGAATGCCTGTATGGGGTGCTGCCAGTATTCGTCCGGCAATGGATTTTCGGGTATCGTTGGGACTTGTTCATCTGAGGCAACAAATGTTATGGTTTCGCTTTCAGATGCACCGTAAACATCGCCTATAGAAGGACTAATAGTGTTGTTATTTTTGACTTCGTTGCCTTGAGCTCCAGTCATGACTTCGCCGGGGAAGGACATTTTCGCCGTGTAAGTGCCGGTGGTGTGTGGTGTGTAATATGCAGTGTAGCCGCCTGCGTCGTCGGATTGGAATGGTCCAAGAGTTTCTTTTGTGCCATCGGGTGTTGTAATTGTTATGGACATGTTTATCCATCTGTCACCTAAGATGCCGTTGGCTGTTGGCGGGGGCTTGTCAATCCACATGACTAACAAAGCAGTCTGGCCAACCCCGACTTTATCTGGGACTACTTCAAGATAAGCCCAGGTCGGTATGGTTGTGCCTGGAAAAAGAGCTGCATTGGAAAACGGTAAAGTCATTGAAGCCAGCATAGAGAACGTCAGCATTAACGTTGTGGCAATAAGGACTTTTTTTATTGTTTTCATGCATTTTTCTCCTCATTGTCTGCCAATGTAGCAAGCTACTTGACAAACTTTTAACTGTATCTTCAGAGTCGGTATAAATAATTTTTGAATTACCGGTGGCTTAATAATTTAATCTTAATATAAATCATGAAAAAAATTAATAAAACATCATCAAAGCCAATAATATTAATTTAGCCATTTTCGCTGTTTAAGAAGCAGCGAAAGCCTTAACTTAGAAGTTTAGGTGAGCTCTTGGGGCGCCGGCTCTACTTCCAAGTCAAGCCCGGAAGCCGTCACCGCTGGCGCCGTCCGCACTCAAGATCCACATCATCCATTGTCTGCGGGGCCAGACTCGTCATCGCCCACCCAACACAAAACAGCATCATCCGCCTTTAAAGGTTCAGGTAACACCAAAAAACCGCCAACAACCATCTTTTTTAAGTTAAAGTTTAAAGGTTCCAAAACCATGTTTGTTCTAAAATAATTAGAGTGACACTATGCCGTTTTGCCGAAAATGCGGACGCAGACTCCGTGAATACAGTGAAGTTTGCACAGACTGCGGAACCTCCACCACAAGCCCCATCATCAAAGTAAAGACGCTTAAAGCTAAATCTCCGCTTTTAGCTAAACCAGTGGTCTTCAAAAACGTAGCTAAAGCTTCGATCCCTTTTGTGTCGCCAATCTCGTTTAAAGTGGTGGAACCCACTGCGCCCAAGCCAGTTACAAGATATAAACCAGTTACCGCCCCCAAGCCCTCAATGCAGGCTAAACCTTTGCAAATAAAAGCCGCTGTCAAACCCATCGCCACGGCCAAGCTCCCAGCGCCAGTAAAAATCACTGCGGTAAAGGCAGCCTCACAAATCAAATCACCGCCACCGGCAACAAAATCCATTCCCACACAACCGTCTCCGACCCCCCACAAACAGGCTCAACCAATTCCCTTGCCTGCGCCAGCAACTCCGCCAAAACAGGCAGAACTCCCCAAACAAGTTGAACCCCCCAAACCAGTTGCCCCAGTTCCCGAAATCCCCCCGCATGACATCATCAAAAGTAACGTGTCCCTAAAAGAAGACTACATAGCGCACCCCGAAGACTACGAAAACCAAGCCTTCG
This sequence comes from uncultured archaeon, assembly GCA_963716035.1. GTDB lineage: Archaea > Thermoproteota > Bathyarchaeia > Bathyarchaeales > Bathycorpusculaceae > Bathycorpusculum. The sequence continues at coordinate 2,168,935 of OY970286.1, forward strand.
ACTACAACCTGATCTGCCCACACAAACATTTCTGGGAAGAAGGCGTACTGCTGCCAATATCGAATGGGAAAGCTTTCTGCCCTAAATGCGGCGAACGCTTAAGAAAACCCAAACAAAGGCAGCGCCGACAAAGGTACGAGCGAACCTTCGCCTAACCCAAAACTACAAGGGCACTTTTATTTTGTCCACAAAATGTGCCTGTAGCTTAGCGATTTTGGGGGCAATTACAGCTTGACAGTATGGCTCTTTGGGATGTAGTTTGTAGTAGTCCTTGTGGTATGTTTCAGCTTTGTAAAATTTTGTGAGAGGCACTACTTCGGTGACTATTGGACGACTCCAGATGCCTTCATGGTTCAACTCAGCAATCAGGTCCTCAGCGATTTTTTTCTGCTCCGAGGAATTATAGAAAATTGCACTACGGTACTGCGTGCCCACATCGGCTCCTTGCCGGTTAAGAGAAGTCGGGTCGTGCACCGTGAAGAAAATTTCTAGTATAGTACGGTAGTCAATGGTTTTTGGGTCAAAAAATATCTGCGCTGCCTCAGCGTGCCCAGTCGTACCCGAAGACACCTGTTCATAGGTTGGATTGGGGACGGAGCCGCCCGTGTAGCCGGGTTCAATGAGTTCGACGCCTTTAATGATGCTGAACGCTGCTTCGGTGCACCAAAAGCACCCTGCAGCCAAAGTGGCAACTTCAAGGTTTGTTTGAGACATAAAAATCACCTTTTTCACTACACACTTTGGGAGTTCTAGGTTTTTAATCGTTTTGATTTCGACTGAAAAAGTTTTTACCACCCAGAAAACCAATACCCTACGGTTACAATGGTCCAAAACATCAACCCGCTAAGCAAAATCAAGGTTACGCCTTTGGCGTCGGAAAGCTTCGGAGTCCGCTCCATGTGCACCCAAGTGCAAACCCCCGACGTAACCCTGCTGCTAGACGCTGGCATCTCGCTTGCACCCTACCGTTTCAGCCTGCCCCCGCACCCCAAAGAGTACCAAACCATCATACGCCTACGCCAAACCATAGCCGAAGCCGCAGACAAAGCATCCGTAACCACAATCAGCCACTACCACTACGACCACCACACGCCCAGCTTCGAAGACTGGGTCGTCAACTGGACGCAAGCTACCGAAACCGCCAAGCAAATCTACCAAGGCAAAACAATCTTGGCAAAAAACCCCAAAGAAAACATTAACGCCAGCCAACGCGAACGCGCCTGGATGTTCCAAAAAACCGCTGCGAAACACGCCAAATCCTTCGAAGCTGCTGACGGCAAAAGCTTCCAGTTCGACGGAACAGAGGTGGCGTTTTCAGAGGCGGTGGCGCATGGCAGCGACGACCACCAACTCGGCTGGGTCACCATGTGCACAGTCACGCACGATGGGGAGCGGTTTATGTTTGCGCCTGACGTTCAAGGACCGATTTCACTTTACACGACGGAGTTGATTTTGGCATCTAAACCGGATGTGCTAATGATGGGTGGTCCCCCGACTTATTTGGAGGGCAGTCGGGTGGATGAACGCAAAATCTTGCAGGCACTGCTGAACCTCGGGCGAATCGTAGAAGCGGTACCGATGGTGGTTTTGGAGCATCATGCACTGCGCGATGAGTTCTGGCGCCAAAAACTCGACGCAGTTTTCAAGAAGACTCACATAGTGGGGCATAGGGTTTTAACAGCCGCAGAATACGCGGGCAAAGAAAACCTGTTCTTGGAATCCAAACGCAAACAACTCTACCTCAACCATCCGCCTTTAGAGGAGTTTAAGCAATGGACTAAAACCTTAACTGGCAAAAACATAGCTAAACCCCCAGTATAGGCAGAGCTGTTTGGAAAACAAAATAAACCCGTAACTGAAAATAATGCGGCAATGTTTGAGTTAAGCCTCGCAGCGTTTGTCGCCTCGCTTTTGTTTGTTGTATTAGCGGAGATGGGTGACAAAACCCAGTTGCTGGCGATGTCGTTTGCAGCGCGCTTCAACCCATACAAGGTACTACTCGCCTTGTTCATAGCTACAGTCGCCAACCATGCGCTTGCGGTTGTTGCAGGCGAACTTTTGACAACCGTGATTCCGCTAGACATTATTTCTTTTGCGGCTTCGCTTTCCTTTATCGGCTTCGGCATCTGGACCATCCGCGGCGACCAACTGCACGGAGAAGACAAAAAACTTAGCCGCTTCGGCCCCGTCACAACAGTAAGCATAGCGTTCTTCATAGCTGAATTCGGCGACAAAACACAACTCGCAACCATCAGCCTCGCCGCACAGTACCAAAACCCCCTAAGCGTATTGAGCGGAACAACACTGGGCATGATAATCGCCGACGGCATAGGCATCATCATCGGCGTAGTGCTATGCAAAAAGATTCCTCAACGAAAAATAAAATGGTTCTCAGCCATAGTGTTTGTGGTGTTCGGCTTAATCGGCGCCTACGAGGTGTTATCAGTTAACATCGGGTTAGGCTACACGGCTGCGGCTTTAGCGGGTTTGGCGGCATTGACGGGAGTTGCTATGTGGTACGTGGGGAAACGCCAAAAGCCCTCACAGTATCTGGCTGAAAGGAGAAAACAGGCTTAGTCTTTTACTCGACGCAGAGTTTGGCTGTTGACCGCTACCAACACGGTGCTAAGCGACATCAAAACCGCCCCCACCGCAGGGTCAATCACGACGCCCAAACCAGCAAAAACGCCCGCCGCCAATGGGATAGCAAAAATGTTGTAGCCCGCCGCCCACCAGAGATTCTGCATCATCTTCGAATAAGTCTTTTTGGAGTACCTGATAGCTTGGGCGACGTCGCCGGGGTTACTTTTGACAAGAACTATGTCTGCGGTTTCAATGGCCACATCAGTTCCCGCTCCGATGGCTATCCCAACGTCCGCTGTCACCAAAGCAGGTGCATCGTTTATGCCGTCGCCAACCATAGCCACCCGCAACCCCTGACGCTTCAACTCCAAAATTTTGTGCGCTTTCTGCTCAGGGAAAACACCCGCAAAGTACCCCTCAATCCCCAATTCAGAGGCAACAGCATCCGCCACAATCTGCGAGTCCCCAGTTAACATGTAAACCTTAATGCCCATTGCCTTTAAGTCCGCCACCGCCGCCGCAGACTCCTCCCTAGCTTTGTCTGCGAGGGCAAACGCACCTGCCAATTCACCGTCAACCACTGTGTAAACCACAGTTTTCCCGCTTTTCTGTAGTTCAACAACTTTTTGGTCTTCCACTGGGATTTTGAGTTGCTCTACTATAGTGGGACCCCCAACGTAAACAAGCTTGCCATCCACCTTAGCTTTTGCGCCTTTGCCGGGTAAAGCCTCAAAACTTGAGCTTTCCGGGATTGGTAAGACTTTTGTCTGGGCATATTTGACGATGGCTTTTGCCAAATCATGCTCTGAGTTCTGCTCTACCGCCGCTGATAGCCCCAAAAAAGACTCCACAGAGCCCTGTACCGCAACTGCGTCGGTGACTCCGAATTTTCCCGTTGTTAACGTGCCTGTTTTGTCAAACACCACCGCATCCACGTCTTTTGCTTGCTCGAAGGCTTTGCGGTCCCGGACCAAAATTCCCCTGTTCGCCGTCAAAGACGTCGATAGGGCAACCACCAGCGGAATAGCCAACCCCAACGCGTGGGGACAAGCAATAACAAGCACTGTCACGGTTCGGGTTAACGCGAACTGGGGGTTTCCAAGCAACGCCCAAACCGCAAAAGTAACGGCTCCGGCGGCGATGGCGACGTAGAAGAGCCATGCGGCAGCGCGGTTGGCAATGTCTTGAGTGCGTGACTTAGTTTGCTGGGCTTTCTGGACAAGCGCCATTACCTGCGCGATGAAGGTGTCTTTACCTGCTTGCTCAATTCTAACTCGCAGTGCGCCGTCGCCGTTTAAGGCGCCTCCTATAACTTTGTCCTGCGGCTGCTTGTGGACTAGTTTGGATTCGCCCGTTAGCAGCGCCTCGTTTACGCTTGATTCCCCATCAATTACTGTGCCGTCGGAGGGGATTTTCTCGCCAGGACGCACCAACACCAAGCTGCCCGCATGCAAGTGTGCAACGGGCATATCCATCACGTGGTCCTCCATCACGACGTGAGCCGTTGTAGGCATGACTTTTACCAGTTCTTCAAGCGCCCGCGACGCGCCCATCACGCTTCTGGCTTCTACCCAATGGCCCAGTAGCATAACGTCGATTAGGGTAGCAAGTTCCCAAAAGAAATCCATCCCAACAGGGGCAAAAACGGTTGCAACCGAAAAGAAGAAAGCTACAGATATGGCGGTTGCTATGAGCGTCATCATTCCCGGTTGGCGTTGCTTGACTTCTTGGATAAGACCAGTTAGGAAGGGCCAGCCGCCGTAAACGTAGATAACGGCTGCTAACGCTAAAAGCAGATATTGTTGGTAAACAAAGGTTAGTGAATAGTTGAACCATGTTTGTATGGTTTGGGAAAAAGCCAGAATCGGCACAGTTAGGGCAAGGCACACAAAAAGCCTTGTTCTCAAAGTTTTTGTGTGCATGGTGTGCATGTTGTGAGCTGGAGTTTGATTTTGCATTTTTTCCATAGGCATGTTTTCGAGTTGCATGTCTGTGTGGTTCATGACTTAGAGCATACCTAAAATGTGAACAAGCGAACCATTAACTATAGAGATAACCCAAATAATAAAGAGCGGCGTCATCCACTTCTTGTATTTAACGCAAGCCAGCTTTTTTGGGCCTTTGCTTAACCACAGCGCAACAATAATTATCCCTAACGCTTCCGCGGCTGTTCCTAAAACTGCGTGAGACCAAACAGTCGCTGAATCAAACAGTGACAAAGAGACAAATTCGCCACTACCTGCCAGAAAAGACGGCACCATAACCAGAAAGATAAGCACCGTATGCAACCCTAACGCTGCAACTGTAGAGTATCCGTGCCACAGCCAGTTCTTCTGGTTTGCGGGTTTCCTAAAAAAAGGCAAACCTAAGATTAAGAGAAACAAGATTGCAACTTGAATTGAGAGGCCTACGTTTCCTATGGGATCAAGCGGCGGCACTTAACATTACCATATAGTCAACCATGCTGATTTCTGATAAATCTTTTCCAGAAAGTCTCTAACCGCTCAAAAAGGGGGTTTAGGTGTTTTCCCTAAACGTGAAGCCGCATCTGATGCAGCGCATAAACTGTGTGGACGATTCATCCGAGCCGCGGGTTTGCACCTGCCAGACGTTGGCAGTGTTGTTACCGCAGCTTGGACACTCAAACCTGATTGTGGGCATGGTGGTTAGTTGCTGTTCTTCTTTGCCGATTACTGCGACGAGTTGTTTGGGGTCATGTTCAATGTATTTTCCGTTAAACTTCGCAGTTGGTTCTACTTCGTCAGTTTTGCTGCCACACTTCTGGCAAGCTAACATTATCATGGCTTGGTTTCCGCTGTGAACTTTAACGGGTTTTAGTCTTGAACCGCAATCTCTACAAAACTCCATACGTTCATCTCCACAAATTCTGGCAACCCCGATTGCATCGGTAAGTTGCCTGATGCTTTATGGGCTTATAATCATCATAGAGCACACATAACACCATCGATATTCAGGGATAAATAATGTTGTGACTGCACCAACACAACAACTTTGCTATGCAAAAATCCTATAAACTGGAATTGTATAGGCTCTAAATAGGTGATTTGTTTGAAGGCTGGAGTATGCGGAATCGCCTGTGAAATCTGTCCAAAAATGACAAACGGCACATGCCCCAACGGCTCCGTCGGCTGCATAGCAAGAGAAAACAAGTTCTGCGCTATATGCAATTGCGCTCACGCTAAAGGCGTTAAGCACTGCTTTGAGTGTAGCAGTTTCCCATGTGAATCCACTAAATCGGGACCTATAAGCTACGGATATTGCACCTACATAGCAGGAAAACAGTAAACAGCAACACTTTATTGTACACATACCCTATTTTGATTGATAGTTATGAGTTCCAAAGAGGCCCTGATTCAAGCAAAAGCGTTAACCAAAAAATTCGACGACTTCACCGCTGTCGACCACATCGAATTTGAAGTGTACCGCGGCGAATGCGTCGGCTTTCTTGGACCCAACGGCGCAGGCAAAACAACAACAGTCCGCATGATGTACTGTTTTCTGCTTCCTACCTCGGGAGAACTCAAACTAGCGGGCAAAAGCGTCACAGCGCATTGCCGCGAAATCAAAGCTTTAGTCGGCGTTGCCCCCCAAGAGGACAACCTTGACCCCGACTTCAGCGTCATAAAAAACCTCACCGTTTACTCGAGGTATTTCGATATCCCAAAAGAAGAGGCACAGAGGAGGGCGGAGGCGCAACTCAAGTTTTTCCAACTGGAAGAAAAACGCGATGTACCCATCATGGCGCTCTCAACCGGAATGAAACGCCGCCTTATTTTCGCACGGGCACTAATCAACAACCCGCAGATTTTGCTCCTTGACGAACCCACAACAGGTTTAGACCCTCAGGCGCGGCATCTTGTCTGGGACGAAGTGCGCCTACTAAAAAAACACAAGGTCACGGTAATTTTAACAACTCACTACATGGATGAAGCCCAAATCCTCTGCGACCGGATCTTAATAGTAGACCACGGCAAAATCATCGAGCAAGGCACCCCAGCCGAGCTTATCCGTAAGCATGTTGGGCAAGAAGTGCTGGAAGTGAACTACGATGAGACAATTCTGCCAAGCCTAAAAGAAGCGTTTCCTGACGCACGAATCGAACGGTTAGGCGACCAAATGCAGGTCTTCACCGACCAGCCCCACGGAGTATTTGAGGGTTTTCTAAGTGAGCACAAACTACAGAATGTCTCTATTCGAAAAGCTAACCTTGAAGATGTTTTCCTAAAACTAACCGGACGGGGGCTACGCGGAGAATGACTCAGCCAAACATCCGCAAGAGCCCGGCAAAATTCAGTTTCCCAAATATTTCGTACCGAGTTTGGAAGGTGTGGCGGCGAAACCTCGACGTATTTCTCAAAACAATAAAAGTCAACTTTCTGCCGTCACTTCTGGAGCCCATTATATATTTGGTAGCTTTCGGATTCGGCTTAGGCGGCTTCATCCCAAGCATAGCGGGTATGCCCTACGTAAACTTCATCGCTCCGGCCCTAGTGGCGATCGCAATAATGAACGGATCTTTTTTTGAGTGCACATTCGCATCGTTTGTACGGATGTATTTCCAAAAAACGTTTGACGCTATAGTCGCCACCCCCGTCTCGGTTGAGGAAGTGGTCGCAGGAGAACTGCTCTGGGGCGCCACACGTGCCACCATAAACACCACCATCGTACTAGGCGTTATAGCCACCGCCAGCTTTTTCACGCAAGTGCCAATTGTAACTTCACCGCTATTCCTCTTAGTGCCCTTAATAGCGTTCTTTGGCGGCTTGCTATTCTCATCAATCGCAATGTGCTTTACCGCAATCGCTCCCACTATTGACTTCTTTAATTACCCGGCTTTTCTATTCATAACACCGATGCTGTTTTTGAGCGGAACCTTCTTCCCCCTCTCCACCTTACCTGCCACTGTGCAGGGTTTGGCGCTGGTTGTTCTGCCTCTAACGCATTTGGTAACGTTGACAAGGGGCGCAGTCACAGGCGGTGTAGAGCCTATTCTTGGTCTAAGCTCAAGCATGTTGGTTACCATCAGTCTGTTGTGGTTAATCGCTGTTACCGTGTTCTTCTTCATATTGGCCATAAACTTGATGAAGAAACGTTTAACTGGCTAAACCACTAAGCCTTTGACTTCGGCTATGATTAAGTAAAACGCTGCTAAACCGCCGTAGTTGCCCCAAGCTTCAGCGATTTCCATTGCTTCCGCGGCTTTGACTTTTGCGCCGCTCCGATAATAGGTGGATATTACTCGCTGAATCCCCAAATCGTCCGCTGGCAACGCATCTAATCTGTGCATTCCGCGCAGCATTGTTAGCTCGGCAGTCCAGACTCCGATGCCTTTGATTTCGTCAAGTTCTCGGATGATGGCGTCCGGGTCAGGCTGGTTTTTCATGCTCTCCAAATCCAGCTTGCCAAGCGAGATTAGCTGTGCCGCGCCGTAGATGTATTCAGCTTTGCGCTGACTCAAACCACAAGCACGCAACTCTTCAACGCTTTTAGAGGTGATGTTCTGGGCTGATGGATAAACATAGTAGGTTTCGCCGTTTATGGTGAGTTGGTCGCCGAATTTTTTGCAGATGCGTTCCTCGATGGTGCGGGCAACTTTGATGCTGATTTGCTGTTCCACGATGGCGTCAACTAATGCTTCGAAGACTGTGGGGGTGGTTGGGTTTTTAAGTCCATATAGTTGCATGACGATTTTGGTCATGGTGACATCGTTTTGTATGTCTTTATAGAATTCGCGTAGGCTGAAGTCCAGGAAAAAGAAGTAGGTTAAAGCCTGCTCTGCTTCTGTGATGGCTTTAGGCATGAGAGGTTTGTTGCCGTGTAGTTCAACCGCCAATTTTGGTGTGTCAATTGTGCCAGTTGAGGAGATGCAAGCCAAAACCAATCCGTCCCCGATGTGCAGAACCGTGCGGAAAACGCCGTCGCGGTAACTACGAATTTGGTGGTCGCTACCGCCGAAAATCTGGCAGGTCAAATCAAAATCAAACGGCGCAGCAGGCTTCAACGTAATTCTTTCGGTAAACGCCAATCTGTTTCCCTCATATTTGGCTACTGTGCGAGTTATTGGGTATTAAAGATTTTTAACCCTCAGCAGCCAATACAACCCCAAAGAGGCAAAGTCATGCGCATCGTAGTTAGAATAGGCGGCAGCGTCGTAGCAAACCCCATCAATACAGTGTTAATGGGCAAATACGCCGAAGTCATCAAGCAAATCCGAAGTCAAGACCACGAGGTAGTGGTCATTTTGGGCGGAGGTGCTCTGGCACGCCAGTTTATTGGTTTAGCTAAGGAGCTTGGGCTGAATATGGATGCACAGGACGAAGTAGCCATCAGTTGCTCACGTCTGTTTGCCCAATTATTCCTCAAACGGCTCGGAGAAATAGCTGCGCCTAAAGTTGCCGTTTCCCCCGACGAAGCAGCCGCTTGCATGGCAGAAGGAAAAATCGCAGTCATGGGTGGACTGCGACCCGGCATAACTACGGACACTGTCGCCACACTGGTCGCGGAGAAAATCGATGCAGACCTACTGCTGAAGGGTTCTGACCAGAAAGGTGTCTATAACAAAGATCCTCGAAAAAACGCTGATGCCGTCAAACTTGACCACTTGACATTTGACGAGCTAGCGGCGGTGTTTGAGCAAAATGAGCATAAAGCAGGAATCCACCAAATCATAGATCCTGAAGCGGTCAAAATCCTCAAGCGCAGCCAAATAAAAACTGTTGTGGTAAGCGGGTTTGAGCCGAAAAACTTTTTGGCGGCTGTGCGGGGCGAAAATGTGGGCACCGTCATAAGCAAGTAGAATGCTTTGGTGCTGGTTAGCTTGTAACTAATCCTACCTCGTTTCTTCAGAGAATCTTTAGAACCCAAATATGTTAAGGTGACTTTTAGCTGAAGTGGCTGCGAAAAATTATTCGAGCAGAAAGACTAATAGACGGAAGTCTTTTGATTCGCAGCATTTTCCACTTGTTTAAATAATTATTGGTGCAATGTTTTATAGAGGATGCTGATTGATAGCCTCAAAAGCTCTTCTTTCGATTCAAAAGAAACCTGCTCTAACTGGCCGATATCAAGCACTTCGTCGCCTAAGTTGAGAACTATTTTTCTACCCATACTGCGGTGCCTAAAAAACACAAACGTTTTACCGCCTTGCTTTCTAGCCAAGCCAACTTCTTTTATAACTTCAGAAGACAAATCAAAACCTGGAGTCATTACAAGAATGAAATATTTGCTTTCTCGAAGAGCTTTGTCTCGGAATCTCGACCAGCTTTCTTCGGTGTCAACTGTTAAAGGAATATCTTTGCAGTCCTCAAAAGTATGCACCCCAATCTCTTCCAAACCCGATTTTAGATGGTCAGCATAGTCTCTTCCGGAACTTTTCTTGTAGCAAAGAAAAGCCTCAAAAGGTCTAGCGGGCTCCGTTTGGGTTTGCAAAGCGTCGCCTCTATTTTTAGCAGAGCATGCCCAGTCAGGCATCTCCAATTCTGCATTTTCGCGTCTCGGTTTTCTCGAGTAAATAAAATACGATATCGCGGCTACTAATGCGATAGCCGCTGCGGCAATCAAGGCTACCGAGATTATTTGGTTGCTATTGGAAGTGTTAGGAGCGGGAGTTGGCATCATTTGAAACTGGGTAGAGGTGGGACTTGAAATGGCAAATATGTAAACGCCGGCTATCAGCAGCACCAAAGCAGCACTAACCACAATAATGAGAAAAAATTGGTTCCTTTGCACGAAAATTATTGAGTAAATCAGACAAATTAAAGGTTGCTCTCTACCAATTTTCAGTTAATTCCGTGTAATAAGCTAAAAAAAATTAAGTGGGGATTGCTCCAAAAATGTAAGCCAGCAAACCTACTAAGAACAGGTAGAGAACGATTTTTTTGATTTTTCTTGCGTTTTCCCGGGAGGGATTCATTAGCAGGAGCCCAGAACACGCGATTAAGCCGATGCCGGTCACTAAGACAAGGGGTATGAACCAGAATCCCACCAACCCCAAAAACCAAGTGACAGGGGTAAGGACTACGGCGGATATGTAAAACACAACCGCTACCGCCGCTGCAGGTTTTTCGCCTAGCCGCACCGCCAACGTTTTTACGCCCTCAGCTTTGTCGCCTTTGACGTCAACAATGCCTTTGGTGATTTCCCGCCCCGTGTTGGAGAGAAAAGCCATGGCTGCGAAGAGGAAGACGTTTGCGCCTACGGTTCCGATAGCTGTTACGCTGCCGAAGACGAATGGGATGGCTACGCATGCGCTTACAAGGAAGTTGCCGGGGAGTCCGCTGCGTTTGCCCACGGTGAGGTATGTGGCGGTTAATGCCAGGGAAGCCAGCGCTACGATGAAACATAGCATGCCGTAGGGGTTTATGAGCAGCGAGAATATGGAGCCTAAAACGATGAGTGCCAGCATGAATGCAAGGGCTTCTGGGGGTTTGACGGTGCCGCTTGGTATGGGGCGCTGAGGTTCGTTTATGGCGTCGATTTTTCGGTCGTAGTAGTCGTTTATGACCATGGCCGCCGCGCAAAAGGTGAAGCCCGTCAGGAAGCCGTAGAGGATGTTTAGCCAGTTGAGGCTGCCAAGTTGTGGGAGAGCGAGGACTACTCCGACGAGGACTGCGAAGCCCATCATGGCGCAGTTGACTGGGCGCATTAGGCGTATGTAGCCGCTGAGTTTGTTCATAGCAGGGACCGTTTGTAGGTATTGTTGGTGCGCTTAGTTATAAAAATTGCATTGGCTATGTTGGAAGATATGTTTTTTATTTTCCCCTGCACGTTAGATTGGTGAACCGCTATGTCCACTCAACCATCCAAAGGTGCAGCGAAAACCAAAAAACAGAAAGTCCTACGTGCACTTTTGCTGGGGGCGGGCACAATTTGCTTGGTGCTTGGGGCTATCGGGATTTTCTTGCCTATTCTGCCGACCACGCCGTTTCTGCTGCTCTCAGCCGCCTGTTACCTGCGTAGCTCTGAGCGAATGCATAAATGGCTGCTAAACAACAAGTGGTTCGGCGAATACATCAAAAACTACCAAGCTGGACGGGGAATTCCAATGAAAAGCAAAATTGCTGCTCTGACAATGTTGTGGGCATCGATTTTGTATTCAACATTTTTTGTTGTGGATGAGATAGTTTTTATCCAAATAGCGTTGCTAATTATTGCTTTTGGCGTCACAATACATTTGGTTAGATTGCCCACATATAGAAAACACCAGTGAAAGTGGCATTCGAGTGGTTAGTACGTATGATAAACATTAAATGCTTTAACCGTTCATCTGCATAGCAGCGAAAGGTGGATGATGCGTGAGCGACTGTTATGCACCATTAGTAGGCGACAATTATACACCCGACAAAATCCGAGTTATTATTCCAGTCGGCGGAAAAGCTACGCGGCTTTTGCCGTTGACGGCGGAGACCAGCAAAGCCTGTCTGCGCCTACTCAACCGCCCCCTCGTAGAGTTCTCATTGCTTTCACTTGCAAATCAGGGCATACGCAACTTTATCTTTGGAGTAAAAGGCTACACAAACTACCGTGACCTCTACGATTATTTTGAATCTGGGGAGGGCTTTTCGGCAAGGTACAACATTAAACCACACATTCACATTAAATATCAGCCCAACCTACCCGACTTGGGCAGTGCGGATTCTGCACGCATTAACATGGAGTACTATGAACTGAACAACCCTATTTTTGCTGTGCAGGGCGATAACATCTTTGATATGAAGGTAAAAAACCTCATTGACTTCCATAAGAAAAAATGTTCAGCACTAACTATTGTGTTACGTGAAGTTGACAATGTTGAGGGTTTAGGCATCGCAGACATCGACAGTGACGGGCGCATCCAGAAATTCGTGGAGAAACCTGCACCTAAAGATGCCCCAAGCAACCTTGCCAACACTGGACTTTACATGATTTCGCCTGAAGTGCGAAAAATCTTTAAAGAAAAAGGTGTTCAGCAAATCATTAAAGAACGCGGTCGGCTTGATTTCGGTTACGACTTTATCCCGTATGTTATTTCAACTGGGCGGCCAGTTTATGGCTATACGCTTAAGGGTAGCTGGTTTGATGTTGGTACGCCAAAGAGCTATTTGGAAGCCATGAAAAATCTTTTGCATGGCGGATTTTCAAGCCTCAAAAACTTTGGGGGAAGATTAAATGACGACGCCTTGGTTTGGGTGCAGGGGGAAAGCTGCGACTCTGAGAAGCGCCGTCAAAACATTATACAGAAAATCAAGCAGAAGAAAATCCAGATTGAAGGAGCCGTCCTTATTGGGCGGCACTGCGAAATCGAGGATGGAGCTCGTATCGAGAACAGCTGCATCGACAACTTTACACGTATTGGTAAAAACGCCACTATTGTTAACTCAGCGGTTATGGACCGGGCGATTATCGGTGATAACGCTGAGCTTTACGATAGCATTATTGGTAGGCATGTGGCTGTGAATTCTACGGGTGCTAAACCGACAAAGATCAGTGCGGTGAGCGTGGTGGCTGACGACGTAACGTTAGAGGCGGGATGCTCTTTGGCGGCGTCGAAGGTTTATCCTCATCAACGCATCAGAGGCGAATTCCAAAACCAAACGATAATCGCAAATTAGTCGGGCATTAGAAAGTTTCGGATTCGATGATTGTTTGGGTTCCACCCGCAAAGTACAGTGACTGGTTGTCCTTAACGGGTTTTCCTTTGAATTTTTTAAAAAGCACCATAGCGATTACAGCATAAGGACAGGTTACGTCTTTAGTGTTTGCAACGTTGTGGATTTTTCCTGCAAAAATGCAGCCTTCAACTCTTAATGTGTATTGGTCTTGGTCTAATTCCTGCAGGGAAATGGAAGAAACGATTTTCCTTTTTTTAAAGAACAAGATAGTTTGGCTACGGCTTCCTCAAAGGATTGGCAGTTTTCACTTTCGTTTTCAACATGGTCTTTAACGCTGGGAAAAAAGGTTAGCAGTGAACTTAAAACATAGTCGTTGCCTCGCGGTCCAGAGTAGAGTTTTTGGGCTCATTGATAGGCAAAAAGCAAGTCATGGTAAAGGGCACCGACTGCTTCAATGGAATAAGTTAATTCGTCCAACTCAGTCACTACTCATCAAAAGAGCGTAGAGTTTAAAAATAGTTATGAATCGCAACTCAACTAAGCTTTGAACCATTTAAACATTAAATAGTCAATGCGGTTCGAATCTAAATCCGGCACGGCGATTATGAAGCGTTTGCGCACCGTAGTGGCTAACCTGCCGTTTTTCACTATCTCCGTTGCAGAGATGGCGCTCCCTGCTTTTTTGACAGTAACCATGTAGGGGGCGTGTTCCACTCCTGGACCGTACTTGTAGACTGCGAAGTCACAGCCGAACTTTATGCCAGGCGTAACTATGAGTTTGCTGTTGCGCAAGTCCTTGTAAACGGCGTATTTTTCCTCAAATTCGTCATAGAGCTGTTTTGCTTTTGCACGTAGTTTTTCGAGGTCAACTTCGGTTTCGCCGGGTTTCTCAAAAATCTCGATCTGCTCGGTTTCAGCCAAATACAGGCCCTCCATCAAATCGAGCACAAGCGGCACGTCGAATTCGGGGACTTTGGGTTTGGGGATGCCTATGGGTTTGCCGTAGTAGGCGGTTTTGTAGAGTTGCGACCCTTCCGTGGTGTTCCATACTATCAGGAAGTTTTCGATGAATTCGACTTTGATTTTTGCCAATCTGGGTCACATGATGAACGAGATTAATCGGGCTGCGTCTGCGGCGTCTTCGGCTTTGTCGGCGCTGTTTTCGAGCATTTGCAGTACATCGCGTAGGAGCATGAGTGCGGGGATGTCGATTTTGCTTGAAAGGATTTTGATGGTTAATGCGCGGTACTGGTCGTCTACGATGCGTTCGGCGATTTCCACGTCTTTAGCTCTTTCAAGCGTTTTTTGGCTGCCGTAGTTAAGGACCATCATGGTTTCCCGTAGTTTAAGGGTGGAATCTAAAACGGCTAAGCTGAGTTTTAGGAGGTCTTTTTTGATTTCTGGAGGAATAACCCAGTTATGCTCCATAATCTCAACAAGGTAGTATGCGATGCCTTCGCTGAAGTCAGCGATTTCGCTTGAAAGGTTTGTGAATCTGAGAAAGTCTTCTCTGGCGTAGAGGATGGCGCCAATTTCCGCTAGTTCTTGGCTGACCATGCGGCGTGCTTTCACCACATCTTCCTCGCCTGCTTTTATTTCGCTGAAGAGTTTGCGCACGTTGTCTTTGTCTCCGCTGGCGAAGAATTCGACTAGCTGCGGGATTTTCCTTGAAATATCCACTACTTTGCGCAGGTTGTCTTGGCAAGCGTTTAGTGCCCTGCGCTTCACGCGCTCTTCGGTTTCTGAAGGTAATACCATTATGTTTCCCCCGCTATGAACGTCCCTGGTTTTCCATACTTTTTAAGATGTTTTGATTAAAAAAGGTAGCTGCTTAAGTTTTTATTTGGTTCCCTAATTGTTCAAAATTTGCTCTACTTTTGAAGTATTTGTGCAATAGTTGCGGGAGGTCTGTGATGGGGGCGAGGACTTGTTTCCAGCTGTCGCGGTCGCGGATGGTTACGGTGCCGTTGCTCAGCGTGTCGTAGTCTACTGTGATGCCCAGCGGTATGCCTGCTTCGTCGGCGCGTGCGTAGCGTCTGCCGATGCTGCCTGTTTCGTCGTAGTCCGTCATGAAACCTTCCTCGGCTAGGAGGCGTTGGAGTTCCTTGGCTTTTGTGTCTAAGTCGTCTCTGCCCATTAACGGGTAGATGCCCACTTGTATGGGTGCGATGGAGCGTGGGAAACTCATAACGACGCGGTCGTCTTTGACACCGTAAGCGTATTCTAAGGCTATGTAGAAGAGGCGGTCGCAGCCGAAACTGGGCTCCACCACGTGGGGAATGAAGCGTTTGCCTCTTACGATTGTTTTTTGCATGCCGATTTCGACTTGTTCTTTGAAGATTTGGTAGCCGTCAACTAGGATGCTGCCGTCTTTTTCCATAGCATCCGCTACCTGCTGGACCGGAAGCTTTGCGAGTGCGGCTACTGCTTTTGCTGCTTCGCCCTTGTAAACGGGGCCCAGCTTTGCCAGAAGCGGTTTTACGGCGAGTTCCTCGGTTTCGATGGGTTGGGGAAACTCTTTGTAGACAGTCATGTCTACGCCGCTTGCTTTCATGTGGCAGGCTAAGTCGAAGTCTGTTCTGTAAGCGTGGCCTGAAACTTCCACCCAGCCCCAGCGGTCGACCTGGACCTCTTGGTCGAAGCTTTGGCTGCTGTAGTGGGCTTTTTCCCAGGTGAGTTTTTCTAGGAACCGCTGTTTTTCCTGTGGCACGCCTAGTTCGGTTAGCAGCCGCTTGGCTTGCGCCATAAAGAAGGCTTGCCACTCGCTTTTGATGACGCCTTTGTCGAGTGCTTCGCGTACGGTGAATAGGGTGACGTCTTCGCATTCCTTTAGGCGTGTGCCGCAGAGCAGGATGGGCAGTACTTCGTTTTCGACTTCGCCGATGCGGTCACATTTAGGCTGTTCGGGGTCGAAGAAGAACTCTAAGTCTGCGATGGTGAATTCTCTGAGGCGGATTAAGCCTTGGCGGGGGCTAATTTCGTTTCGTAGTGCTTTGCCGATGTTTATACAGCCAAATGGAAGGCGTTCGCGGGCGATGTTGTAGAGGCGGTTGAACTCGACGAATATGTTTTGGGCGGCTTCGGGTCTGCCGTACCCGACTGAGCCTGCGTAGGGGCCGATGGTTGTTTCAAACATTGTGAGGTACCGTGTGGGTTCGCCAAAGGTGCCTTTGCAGTCGGGGCAAACTATTTCGTGGCGTACCAGTTCCTCCTTGATTTCGTCGAGAGTCATTTTTTCTGCTTCGGCGCTGCTGATGCCTTTTTCCTCAAGCAGGTGGTCAGCGCGGAATCTGGTGTGGCAGTTTTGGCACTCCACCATGGGCTCCTTGAAGTGTGCGACGTGCCCTGAGGCTTCGAAGACTTTTGCGGGTGTAATGACAGAGGATTCGATCTCGTAAATGCCTATTTTTTTAACCATAAGGTCGCGTAGGCGGGCTTCTACGTTTTGTTTTAGGCGTGCGCCTAGGGGGCCGTATGTGACGAAGCCGCCGCTACCCCCATAAATTTCAAAGCTGCTCCAGAAGAAGCCTCGGCGTTTGGCGAGTTCGTTAACTGCAACGAATTTGTCGCATTGTGGTTTTTGGCATTTTACGTCGCTGCTCAAGTTGATTACCTGTTTTAGCTCTTTAGACTAAAATAACAATTAAAACATTGCCATAGAGGAATAAAAGTATAGGTTGCAAACCTTGCTTTTTTGGCGGTTTTTGTTTTTCTAATTGGTATAAGAAGAGGGTTGCTGCCTACTACATCATCTTCTTAAGCTCAAAGCAAAGGCGCCTGTTTTGGCGTCTGCGTTTCCATGGCGTTACTTTCTGGTTGAGGCTGGTTGTACAAATAGATTAGAGGACTGTGCCGTTTTGTTTGGACTCTTTGTGTGGGTGTGGCTGTTTTTGCGGATCACAAGATAGGTTGCGTCTGCGTTTGCTTTTTGGGTTCTGCTTGTGCATGATATGTGGTTGAGGTGTGGCAGAGGCGTTTTCCTACACACCCTACAGTAAACATGCGACTGTATAGGTGGCGCTGTGTTGAGCGGTGCTTTGTTTGCAGATGAAAACATAGTTGCTTACGACTTGCGAACCATATTCTTAATGTTGGATGCTTTTGAGGGATTAGCGGTAGTCATTGCGCTGCTTGTTGCCGCACTATATTTTATGGCTAAAAAAGCAAAAAACCACTGACGGAACAAGTCGATTATTACAGTTTAACCTATGAATTCGAGAACAAAAATTCGGCGCGGGTTATGCCCAAACGTACCCTCGCTGCTGATATGTGTAAAGTTGCCTGAATCGTAGAGCTGCACGTAAATCTGCTGCAGTGTGAGGTTTGTGTTGTAGTAGGGTATTGTGCCGCCGTACTCGTAGGTGAAAACGTACTGCACTTTGTCCGCTTTGCATTGCGCTATGAATTCAGTTATGTTGAAGTGAGGGGTATAGGTGTCTACTGGCAACTCGGGGTATTGGTAGACTTTTGTGGTGGTGTCGCCGTTTTTGGCGAGGTAGAAGCGGACCATGTCGGCGCTGAAGTAGTCGAAGGCGGCGAGAACCATGATGGAGGCGTTGGGTTGAAGGTTGCTTTGGGCGTATTTTGTGGCTGGTTCTATGGGGATGTTGATGTTGAAGTAGGAGGTGATGGTGTAGGCGTCGTAGACGCTGTAGACGGCCGCTCCGGCGACGAATATGATGAGCGCTGCTGAGGCGGCTTTGGCGGTTTTTGCCTTATCAACGCGGATTTTTCGGATGCCGTCGAGTTTGTCCAGCGCCTGAAACGCGAGAGCAGAGGCAGCAATTGCCAACGCCGGAAACAACGCAATTACGTAGCGCCACTCTTTGTTAGTGATTACTGAAAAGAAAATGTAGATAACCGCGACCCATACCAGCACGAATTTGTCGCTGGCTCTATGGCGCCACACCATGTAAACCAGCCCGGCGAGGCACAAACCATAAACTAACATCGATATGGGGTGAACTATGCCGTAAGGCCACACAACGTCGATCAGGTAAAATATTGGGGCGGGGTAGCGGCTGCTGTAGACGGAGCGCAAGGGGTTTCCGACGTTTATAGCGTAAAGCCAATTCTGAATTATTTTGTCGCCGTACAAATGAGTTGCTATAACAATCCAGGGGACTACTACTGCAGCAGCGCCCGCAACCACCAGCCCAAACCGGGACAACGCACGCCGAAGGTGCCCCCGCATTGTAAACAGGATTGCCACAAGAATTACGACGCCCGCCAACACAGCTTGGTACTTGCTTAAAATCCCCAGCCCAAGGGAGACACCGCAGAGAAGCATGTAGAGGTCTCTGCCAGTCTTCTGCCACCGAATAAACAGAAGCAGCCCAAGCAGGAAAAAGAAGAGCAGCGTCATCTCAATTATGGCGAGGCGGCTAAGCCAGAAGTACCCGGGCATCAGCGCTAAAAAGACGGCTGATAGGAAGGCGGTTTTGGAGTTGAAGAGGTTTCTTGCTAACTCGAAGGTTACGCAGACCGATAGAACAGAGAACACTGCCGTGACTAATCGGGCGGCGAAGAGGCTGATTCCGAATACGTCAAAGGAGGCTGCGACTGCGCCGTCGAAGAGGGGCGGATAAAAGGCTGCGCTGAGGTACTGGTCAAATGCGCCGCGGTTGATGTAGAGGGCGCCGTTTAAGTGGACTATTTCGTCCCAGTTCAGCGGCAAAACCAGAAGCGTCAGAAGCACAACCACAGCGTATACTAAGGCGAAAAACAAAAAGGCCAATCGCCACCTGTCAAGGTAGGCTTTGGGCTGCGCTGTAAACTCGAATTTGCCCGTTTTCTTTGTCATTGTCTCAACATTTGATTGCCAATCAGCCCTTTTTTATTCAAATTATGAATATAAAACCTTGCCAAACCCCTTCCAATACCCGGCGGAAGGTTTAGTTGTTTATCCACTGCCGCTTAATCATCACGGCGAGGGCTAACCCGTAGAGGACAATGCCAAAACCAAAAAACTGTAAAGCCATTCCACCATCACCAAGCACAAGGGGCGATGGATTGAGTGGGGCGGCCGTAGTCAACGCTCGGTTCTACACGGAACTGCAGGTAATCAAGGGTCGAAGTCAAGTTTGTGGAGTAAACGTTCCAAGCCAAAGCCGCCAAGGCGAGAATAACGGAAGCAGCCGCAGCCAAACCAAACGCCAGCTTATGAAAGGATACCCTGGACTGAGCTTCTTTGTGCAACCAACCCGACTTTACAATCAATGAAGCCGCCAACAGGCAGAAGTATGGAAACGCTGGGTAGAGGTACTTGGCGGCGCTAAAATAGGGAACGTTTAGATTTAAAAACATAGCCCAAAAAAACGTTTACCCCGACAATAGCTACGGCGGAGAAAGCCCAAGTGAAGTCGGAAAGGGCTGTGTAGGGGTGTTTCTTTCTGAGCCAGAAGCTTATAGCTAAAGAGAACCCTACTGCGGCGAGGAAGAAGGCGCCTAAGCCGTAGTTTAGCAAGAAATTAGATGCAAAAAATGGCGAAGCAGCCACATGCACGCTTTGGGGTATGACATCAAGGGAGTCGTTGTGACGAAAAATCAGAAGTAACGACCGACCCAGAACCAGCTGGTACCAAACAAAACCCGCAGCGATGGAAGGCAAAGAGAAAGCAGCAACTTGCAAAGCGACACGCCAGGTCGTTTTGGGGTGAGAATAGAGGTAAAACAGCAACAGCGGAATAAGAACAAAGGCAGCATAGAACTTCGTCATGAACGCAGCTGCAAACAATGCACCGGCCAGCAGCATCGGCTTAACCGTGGTTTTTCGGATTGCCCAAACCCCAACAATCAACGCAAGCAAACTCAGAAACAGACACTGCAAATCGATAAGAGCACTTCTTGAAAGCACCAAATGCCAAGGGTTTAAGCCGAAAAGCGCCGCCGCCACCAACCCAGCAGATGAACCGTAGAATTTTCTGCCCAAAAAATAAACCAGCAATGTGGAGTCTAAACCGAACGCGGTCACAAGCACAACAGATGTCGCCTCGGTTGAGCCGAAAACTTGGTAGAATTCAGCTTCAGTATAGAAGCCCAGAGGCGGCTGGTCTATTGGCGCACCAAACGTCGCAACGTAGGGAACACCCATTTTGGCTATGTTGGAGGAGGCTTCATACTCAAGCTGCTGGTCCCAGTTTCCATAAGGACCAATAGAGAACGCGGCCGCGGCGACACCTATCAAAACAAGTACATGAGGGAAAGCTTCAAACGCGTATTTCTTCAAAACCGCATGATTAAGCAAGGGAGCCCTTCTGCTTAGGGAAGGTTAGTTTGTGCGGTTATATCGTTTACCCATCTGGCAAAACGGCGAAACAATAATAGCTTGCCGCCGCCAACACTATGATGGTGTAACTTTATGCCATATAATGAGCTGCGAAAAGATTACTTGCTAAACCGCTGGGTAGTCATAGCTACCGAACGTGCAAAAAGACCCGTGGACCTTGCCAAACCACACGTGGAAGCCGCAAAAACCTCCACTTGCCCCATGTGCATGGGCAACGAGCATATGACGCCTCCGGCTATTTTGATTTACCAAAAAAACGCTGACAAAACAGAGCAAACCGCCGACCCCGCCGAAGGGGAACGCACCAAAAACTGGTCTTTGCGCGTTATCCCAAACTTGTATCCCGCCTTCTCGCCGCCCAAACAGCCTCAAGACGCAGCTTTAATTTTCAAGGGAGAGAGCTTCGGCAACGCAATAGGGCACCACGAAGTCGTCATCGAAACCCCCAACCACGATGAGCAGCCAGCCGACGCACCACTGGACCAGTTAGAGTTAGTAGTTAATGCCTACGTAAACAGGTTCAAAGAGTTAGCCGCTAAACCCTACGTTAAGTACGTGTCGGTTTTCCGTAACTATGGCTTAGAAGCCGGCGCCTCGCTGACGCATGCACATAGCCAAATTATAGCGACGCCGATGGTTCCCGCCTGCATCCAAGAAGAGCAGCAAGCCGCCAAATCTTACCGACAAAAAATTGGACGATGCGTCTTCTGCGACATCATCGAGCGAGAACGCAAGGGACCACGCTCAGTAATGGAGAACTCTGGCTTCGTAGCTTTCGCCCCTTACGCCGCTATCAACCCGATGGAGTTCTGGATTCTGCCCAAGCGGCACAGCTCAAACATTGCAGACCTAACCGCCGAAGAAATCAAAATCCTCGCTCAAACCCTCAAAAACAGCCTAAGCGCCCTCAAAAAACTCGTCAACGACCCACCCTACAACTACGGCTTCCACCAAACCCTAACCCAGGACGGCAGCTACCACTGGCACCTCGAAGTGTACCCCAAACTCGCCACATGGGCTGGCTTTGAGAAAAGCACGGGTATATACATAAATACGGTCACACCTGAAGCGGCGGCGGAGAGCCTTAAAAAAACTTTAAACCCTTAAGGCAAACTGTGGGAGGCTTAGGTTTTTGGGGTTAGCTCGATCTGGTAGAGGCTGGGCCAGTTTTTTCCCGTGACAAAAAGTCTACCAGTTTGCGAATCATAGGCGATGCCGTTGAGCACATCGTCAGGTCCCTGACTTTGATGCAGCCCGCTTAAATCGATCCAACCTTTAACTTGTCCAGTCAAGGGGTTAATGATGGCTACGTTTGTGGTTTGCCAAATGTTAGCGTACACGTCGCCGCCGACGTATTCAAGTTCATTTATTTTTGTTACTTCTTGGTTTCCATCTTTGACGATAACTTGCCCAACTACCTGATGGGTGGAGGGGTATAGGAAATAGAGACGAGCGCTGCCATCGCTAAGGATCAGGCGGCTCCCGTCGTAGGTTAATCCCCAACCCTCAGAAGCAACTGTAAAGTTGCTCAGCAAGGCAAAAGTGTCCTTGTCGTAGACAAATCCAACGTGGTTTCGCCAGGTTAACTGCACCAAGGTGTCGCCGACCTGGGTTAAGCCTTCTCCGTAGAGTTCGCCGCCCAAATCCACCTGCTTTAGGACTTCGCCGCTTTCTAGATTTACTTTGCGCAGCCAAGATGTGCCGACTTGGCCTGTGCTTTCGTAGAGGTAGCCGCCGCTGTAAAGCAACCCCTCAGTGTACGCCGCGGTGTCATGGGTGTATGTGTTAACTACTTTGTAAGTGTAGCTGGCTGCAGAGGGGGAGGCTTGTGGTTGGCGTGCAAAATAAACCGCTATGGATGCTGAAAACAGAATAATTAGGGTGAGGAAAACGGCAACTGAGGCTTTTTTATTCATACAAAACCAAAAACGACGCCCCAGTTAATATGCACACCGCAAAAACCCCGTTTTGGTCAAAGCGAAACACTTAAGTGCAGAGAAAATCTAACATGTTCCCTAGACTACAAAATAGGTGTTGAATCAATTGGCTGTAGAAGGTTTTTTCGAAAACAAAAAGGAACCAGTAGAAGCCAAAGTCGGCGACTTAACCCCGCAATCCAAAGCAGTTAATGTCACGGCAAAGGTAGTATCCAAAACTGAAATACGCGAAATCCCAATGGGCAGAGACGGCTCACCACACAAAGTCAGCGATGCACTCATCGGCGACGAAACAGGTGTAGTCTACCTAACACTATGGGACGACAACATCGAGAAAGTTAACGATGGCGAAACCGTCCGCATCGAGAACGGCTATGTCACCCTATTCAAAGGAAACATACGCCTAAACATCGGTAAATACGGAAAACTTGAGCCCGCTCAAGCACCACTTGAAGTAGACGTAAACACAGAAAACAACGTCTCAAGCAAAGCCTACGAACAAGAACGCAGACCCTTCCATGGAGGAAGAGGCGGCGGACGAGGATTCGGCGGCGGTGGCGGCGGCTACGGTGGCGGCAGAGACCGACGCGGTGGCGGTGGCTTCGGTGGCGGTCGCGATAGAGGCGATCGTCGCGGTGGCGGCGGAAGCGGCGGCGGCTACAGACCAAGATACTAAACGTAAAACTTTACATAACAATTTTTTTTCTTTTTATTTTAATTTCAGTTTACCTCTTAGATGATAATATTTATTTTCAATTCAGAGTGTCTTTTCATAATGGATTATAGCTTCTTTGAGTAAGTTGTTAGCTACCCGTTGGTGAACACAAACTGGTGTGTTTTGTGCGTAGCAGATATGACGTACAAACCTTCAAAAGCGGAAACGGGGATTTGCTGGTGAATACATTTGACGCAAGAGGCAGTGGTTAATCAGGGGCAACCAGAAATTTCAGCTGTGCCCGCAAAAAAGAAACAGCTAGACATACAGGAGATAGTTGACTCGCTGAAAAGCACTGCCGACGACATTGGACAAATCAGCGAGTTAAGTTCTGAAGAAAAAATTTTGGTTTCTCAATTCTTCGTTTCGCTGCTAAAGCTGATGCAGCCTCTGGCGCCCTCCATCGCTGTTAACCAGTCTGCCCTGCCCGCGCAAGTCGGCGACGTAACGCAAGCATACGTTGACCCAACTGGCCACCTTGTCCTCCAGTACGGCGACGGCCACTTGGAACTCAAAGACTTAAGTGAAGAACGTTACCGAGACCTGATGATGACAGTAGTAGGCGATGTGGTACCTAAATTCAAAAACCTTACCAGTCAGCAGAAACGCAAACTGGAAAACCGTATCAAACTCCTCTCAAGCATCACTAAAGAAATCCAGAAAAGCAGCGACGCCCTCTCCGCCGCACTCTCCTCTGGACAGTAAAGGGTTAGCTGCTTCGCTGGTAGGTCACAGTGAAGCTTGCGCTATCATTATAGAGCTGCGAAGTAGATGCTAACGTGTCCAGTTGTTCGTTTGTCATATCCACAATTGAATAGGTAAAATTGCCTATAACGCCTTCTTTTTCGCCAACCTGCACTTTGCAGCCTTGGAATGTTACCGAGCCAAAGTCGGCTAGGTGACTGATTTGATTGCTTACCATGGAGCGTTCAGCTATCCATTCACCCGAAGACCGAGACGAGTTATAGACGAAGTTCTGGCTAAAGTATTCACCGTTTGATTTATCCGCTATCATTACATTCCAAAGGCTAGTGGCGTTATCGATTAAGGAAATTGATGCTGCTATAAAGTGTCCTGGGGCAACGGTGAAGTTGGACAAGCGTATTGCGTAGTCAGGGAGCATCTCGTACCAGACGTCGTAGTATTCGTATCCGTTTAGCAGGTTATGTTCGGTTCCCACTTGGATGAGGTTTTTGTCAGTTTGTCCTCCGATTCCAATCCACGCGGAAGAGTAACCATTTTGGGCGGAAGAGTTTACTTGGGGAACTACCCACGACGCCGAAATCGCCACTACATCTTGCTGTTGGTTGAAGCTGCTGGCAACAATATAGCCTGCCCACCCCACGCTTATTATAGTGTGGCTGCCGGGATTCAGGTACAGCCGAGTTTGAGCCACGCTAAGAAAAGTTAACGTCCCCACTAATAGAATCACCCAGACAGCTAACAAAATTACAACGCGCTTGTGAATAACGTCTCACCTCACAAATCCAGCTAGTCTCTCGCTTAAGGAACGAAAAAAATCAATTGACCTATGAATAGGGGATAATAAAACGGTTTGTTGTTGCAGAAGAAAGCCACAGCAGCCTCCGTTTTGTCGGTAAGCAGGCTTAAACGCCAGAAACAACAGAGTGTTAGTGTTATGTTCCAAATCAAAACTCTTGATAGAAGTGACTTTGATTTCGCTGTGGATTTAGCGAACACTATGGATTGGAATATGGCTCCGGCTGATTTTGAATACGCATTGTCACTGGAGCCAGAGGGGTGTTTCCTGCTTAAAGACAGCGCGAAACGGGTCGGCATCGCCACATGCATCGGCTACGACAGGTTGGGTTGGTTTGGCAACCTCATCGTTAAAGAAGACTATCGCAAAAAAGGCGCTGGAGCCGCTCTAGTTTCCCACGCAGTGAAATACCTGCAAAGAAAAGGCGTGGAAACGGTTGGCTTATATGCTTATCCGCATCTTGTGGGGTTTTATGGTAAGCTGGGTTTTGTGGCTGAAAAGGATTTCACGTTGATGCACGCTAAATGTTTGGGGAAAATGACGGCTGAAGGTTTGCCTCAAGTCGGCAAAAGCGAATTTGAAAGGATAGCGCAGTTTGACGCTCAGTGCTTCGGCGGTGACAGAAAACGCTTACTCAAAGCCATAATCCAAGACCCCAACAACCTAAGCTGCTACCTAACACTAAACCACCAAGTCTCCGGGTATGTTGCCGCAACCGTAATTGGCGATGCTGCTTGGATTGGACCCTTAATCTGCCCGCCCAAAAAATTCGACACAGCAACCGCATTGTTAAAGGCTGCGTTATCAGATTTGGTTGGAAAAAGCGTCTACAGCGTGGTCTCAAAACAAGATAAGGCGCTACTTGATTTCTTCTCGAGGGTTGGTTTTGCAGAAGAATTCGCTGTCTCAAGAATGTTTTTAGGTAGAGCCGCGGCTCAAGATTGTGTGTACATAGCTGAATCACTTGAACGAGGATAAATTATGGAAGATTTCTGTAAATCAATGCTTGAAGATTTCCTAGCTCACTCCTTCCAAACTGTGAAGGTTCTTGTGGAGGGTGCAACTCAGGCTAAGGGGCAGACGCCTAACCGCAAAGTCACCCTTTTCCAGTATGTTAACGGTAATAAAGTATCAGTGCCTTTTGAGGATGAAAGGTTCTACCTGCGCAGTTCGGTTGAGTATACAAATCCTCATTTGACAGTGGAGGAGGTGCAGGGCATTATCGGGACAAGGATTTTGGAAACCTGCGCAAACTACTTCTTGGAAAACGGTTTGCATGAACCTTCACAGGCGGATTTGCCTCTTCTGTGCGAACGCCTGAAATCCCCGCCCAAGGGGTATATTGTGCCTTTCTTGCTCAACACTGATGACGTGGAGGCAGACCGCTACTCCATGAACCCTCTTAAGCTTTCAATAGTGGACAGCGGGCAAAGCGCATTTCCCGTTGCTAATGTAAAAACTGACGGGTTAAAAATCGATGAAGCTTACGCCAAAAAATACGATGGCGCCATGATTTCCCAAAAGGAATGCGAACTCATCGCTGAAATGCTAAAAGAAAGCAACGGATGCTACCTTGACTTCGTGGACACCATTAAGTACATGCAGCTTGTTGAGCTCTCAGAGTTTTTCTGCATGGACTTATCGCTTTACTCGCTGCGTATGCCGCTTTCTACTTTGAAAGCTGAAAACAAGGATGGCTTGCTGCACTACATTATTGGTGAAAGCAACCGTGACTACAGCACCGTAGAAGCCGCTTACACCTGCATGGGACGAAGCATGAACAAACGCACTACGCTTTTGACGGTTCCACATTCTAAAAAGGGCTATGGCTCCAAACGGGCGGCAAGAGGTAAACTGCACTTTGAAAACGGCAAATTCCACGATGCAACAGTTACTTACATAACTACGCCGCTTTACCCCAACGCCATGGATCCACAAGACATCGCAGTAGCGGTTTGTGAAGACAAATTCACGGTTCCAGGAGAAAAACTATCCAACTACAGCTACGCTGAAACGCCCTCGTCGCCTCAGTTTTTCCTCTATTCCATGGCTTCACCCGAAGACGCTACCATGTGGCACGGCGTCGGCGCCTTTGGCTCCTCGCAGCTTCTGCAAAGCTACGCCAATGCACGCACTGCCTGCCGGGAAGGAAAATTACTAAGGGACTTAAACCAAAAATACCATCTCAAAATTAAGGTGCCACTGCAGTTTAACCTTGCACCAGAAGGTCTTTGGAGCCACCCAATCCACCATAACATAGACGCCAGCATAGGCAGCGTCGATGATTTGCCGGATTTGGCTCGCAGGGGAATGAAACTCGAGCACCTCTCAGCTTTCAAGTAGGAGAACCACTGTTGCCGAACCGAATAGAGTACATGATGTTTCGCCTGATGCGCTTGCTTAGGGATTTGCCAGTTAATCCGCTGAGCGTCGGCAACCAAAAAGGAATTTTCCTAGAATACTTCAAGGGCTTTGACAAAGTGGAGGCTGTGAGGGGGATTTTCGGCGAAAAAACCACTGAAATCCTAAGTCACCTAACCGTCGAGTTCACCTGGCTGACGGGGTACATGTATGTTGACGGTTCAGATGGTCACCTGGTCATCACTAAATCCTACCTAAACAACGGAAACAAAACCGACATCTACCTTGACCTAATCCACGAACTATGCCATGTAAAGCAGTTTATGGAGGGCCGCGAACTCTTCGACCCCAACTACGAGTATGTGGACCGCCCAACGGAAATTGAAGCATATCATTACTGTGTTGAGGAGGCGAAGAGGCTGGGGTTGGGGGAGGAGAGAATTTTGCATTATTTGAAAACTGAATGGATGACTCCAGCGGATTTGGATAAACTGATTCAAAACATCGGGTTTGAGCGGGCAACAGAAAAAAAATAGTTGCCTGAAAAAATTTTATGGATTTTTTGTTTTTCTGACTTTAAGGAAGACACCGAAGGCGCCAAAGCAAATGGCCAAAGCTAAAACTGCGCCGAGGGGATTTTCGGGTGTGGGCGTGACTCCGCCTTCGGTTATGTAAATGCTCCACTGCTCAGAGGTGGGGGTTCCGCCTATCCATGTTGCAGGGAAGCTACCGTACGCCATGGGAACATAGTTTCCGTCGCCGATGTTTGCCGCAGTGTAGCTTGGGCCGAGGTTGGGGGAGTTCCATTGCCAAACCAGCCAGTAGGTTCCAGCTGGCAGAGTTAAGAATGTCGGATTTCCAGATGCGGTTGAGACTACGTTCCATCCGATGCTTGCAACTGTGTCGGAGCTTTCCCAGAGTTTACTGTCTGGTCCAGGGTTGGCGCTGTAAATTGCAGCTTTGAAGTTTCCTGTTGCGTGAGCATAAAAGTTCACTGAGCCAACTGTGGTGGTTGAGGGAACGGTGATTTTTGTGGCTTTAGCGTAGCCTTCTATTTGGACGTATTCGCAGTAGGCGACGTAGTCGTTGTTCTGTGTTCCGGAGGGGGTTCCATAGCTTGAGGGTAGGTCGTTTGAGAAGCCGTAGTTGATTGTGTAGACTGCTTGCCCTGTTCCTAAACCGTATTTTCTGACTGAGGCTGTGTCATCTAAGATTGCTATCCAGTAGGTGCCTGCTGTTAAGAAGACTGGTCCGATGTCAAATTTGTTGTCGCCTGCAGAAACAGCGTTGACGTTGTTGTTGGCTGCCAGAAGCGTTCCCGGTGAACCGGAGTTGTCGGTGTATATGCCGAGTTTCCAGTGCCCAGAGGTTGCTGCGTAGCCGCCGATTTTTATGACTGTTGTATCTGTTGTTAGGGTGTATTTGGTAGCTACCAAGGTGTCGGCTAAGCCTCCGGTGTTGGCCGCGTTGCCGGTGTTGCCGAAAGTGGCAGCAGGGTAATTGGTTGAGCCTACGGTTGTTATGCCGTATTGGCTGAGTGCAGCGGCGTTTGGCGCTACTGCTAAAAGAGACATGGTTAAGAATAGTAACCCTGCGGTTAATGCTGTTTTGAGTGATTTGCGGCCTATTGTCATTGAGTTCTCCCTTCTCAGTTACCACTCACTGCTTGCTTGGTACCTGTCCTACTCGGCGGATTAGGTATTTAAAACTAGTCATTAGCGTATTACGATACAATACAAAATAGCTATTTTTGTTTAAAATTCAAGACATCTTCGTAAACTTTGAGCTGTTTACCTGCACAAACATCCCAAGAAAAGTTGCACTCCACAAACATCCGTCCGGCACCCCCCATTTTTGCCCTCAAAGACACATCCGACAAAAGCCCAAGCAAAGCCTCCGCCAAAGTCTTAGAGTCTCCGCGTTCAACCAACAATCCTGTCTTGCCATTCACCATAGCTTCACCTACACCACCCGAGTTGAAAGCCACCACGGGAACGCCGCAGGCTTGTGCCTCTAGAAGCACAATGCCCTGCCCCTCCTGAATCGAAGGCAAAACAAAAATATCGGCACAACAATAAACCTGCGCAAGCTGCGCTTCGCTGAGGTTGCCCAAAAACACAAAGTTCCTGCCTAAACCTTTTTTCCCTACAGCTTCTGTTATGGCGCCTTTGAGGGGTCCTTTGCCCACCAAGACAAATTTAGCATTGGGAAATTGACTAACAACTGTTTTAGCGACATCCACAAGGTACATGACGCCTTTTCTAGGTGTCAGACTTCCCACAAAAAGCACCATTGGACCATCGTCTAAACCGAAATTTAGCTTCAACTCAGCGGTTTCAGCCATGGGCTTAAAGATTTCTGTGTCAACACCATTTGGAACGATCCGGACTTTACGGGCATCAATGTTGTAGTATGTTTTTAGTTTTTCAACTGAGTAGTTGCTTATAGTAACGACTAAGCTGGCTTGTTGCGCCATCTCTTTTTCCAGCCCAGCCAAGTAACGCATAAACCAGTTTGCAACCCTATCCCGAACAGACGCGTACCCATTTGCTTTAGCCTGGTCGTATTCGTCGGCTAAAACTCCGTGGACGGTATGTATGAAGGGTTCGTGCCGGTTTAGTTGGTAAAGCTTTTTTTGGAATCCATAGGCACTTGCGGCGTGTGCTTCGAAGATGTCGGCTTTTATGGCTGCGGCGTTGTGGGTCAGGTTGCGGTTGAAGGTACAGTTGTCGAGAGGAAACAGTTTGTCAGTAGATTTTACGGGATAAAGTTTTGCTCCGTTGACGGTTTGGGGGGTTTTGAAGCCTGCTTTTGAGCCGCTGTAGATTGCTATGTCAAGGTTGTTTTGGAGGCGTTTCGCGGTCTCCAGTATGCGTCTTTCTACTCCGCCGTAGTAGAGGTGGGGCGGCTGAGTATTGAAGACAGCTAAACACGGCTTATCCATTAAGTACACTCTGTAGATGCTAAGTAGATAGGTTTGGATATAAGGTCTGCTGGGTTTGGACTGCTTTTTGTGGTTGGTTTTTCGTTTTTAATTTACAAGTTACCGTAAACTAGGTTGCACATATCGACAGGTGACATAAAGTTTAAATCTCAAAAACGTAACAAGCTCGGTAGAAGGAAAGGAGCAAGCGTTAAGCATGAAGCTTAAGTTAAAAATTATAGTTCCGCTACTGATAATTGCTATTGTAGCGATGTCTACATTAACCTATGTGAGTGCCTCTGGAATCTCTACCTCACTTACCGCACAACAAGGAGGAGTCGATGTGACTTCTGCACCGCAAGGCGCTACAATACAGCTTGTATCTTCCTTCACGATTTCACCTTCAGCTTTGGGCAAAGGCACAGTATCATACCGTTATTCAGCCGACAGCGCCACCTATGGGCCATTAACAACCATAACAACTTACAACAACTGGGATGGCTCAGAACGAACAGAAGACTTCACATTAACCCAAATTGGTTCATACGTGTTCTTCATAACCGTCGAATCAGGCTTCAACTCTGCAACAACAACTTACCCGTCAACAGGAACTTTCAGCTCTAATCCTCCAAGCGTTTTACCGGAATCGCCGCCAATTATTGCTGCACTTATGGGTGTAGCTGCAATTGCACTCTTCGTTGGCGTAACCAAGAGAAGAAGTCACAAAGCAGCAACAGCCCAATAACGGCTGACCAAAATTTTTTACTCCTTAAAATTAAGTTTAGTAACTATTTCTTTTAAAGAGCGTTATAAAGTCTAAATTTTTTGCTTATTCATACTTTATATACTCTTTATGCGTATTCTGCGTTACGGTAATCGATTTGACAGCCCAAACACAAAGTTTGCCACCGAACTACGCACCGCTTGAACTGGAAAAAGAAATCCGTGAATTCTGGGCAGAAAACCAAATCCGAGAAAAACTCGAAGCCCTCCAAAACTCACCCAACATTAAAGGCAACCTCGGCTACGTCGAAGGACCCCCAACATTAAACGGCATCCCCCACATCGGACACGCACGCGGACGCATCATGAAAGACATCCGCTACCGATGGAAAACCATGGACGGCTACTACATGCCATTCTGGGCTGGATGGGACTGTCAAGGCTTACCCGTCGAGTTAGAAGTAGAAAAAATCCTTGGCGTACGCAACAAACGTGAATCCATCGAAAAGTACGGCATGGAACGTTTCATCGAGGAATGCAAAAAAGCGATTATGCGTTATCATGCAATGTGGCTTGAAGCTGACGGTAAACTCGGCATCGCCATAAACCAGGACAAAGCGTACTGGACCTACAAAGACACCTATATTGAGCGGGAATGGCAGATTCTTAAACGCGCCTGGGACCAGCAGTTGCTTGAGGAAGGCCACTATGTGGTGGCGTACTGCCCCGGTTGCCAAACCAGCTTGAGTAGCGCAGAGGTGGGCTATGAGGGCAGCTACAAAGAAGTCGAAGATCCCTCAATGTACTTCAAGTTCAAAGTTACAGGCTCCGAAAACGAGTGGTTCCTTGTCTGGACCACCATGCCTTTCACAGTTATCACTGACACCATGATTGCGGTTCAGCCTAAAGCAGAATACGCTAAAGTCAAGGTTGGGGAAGAAGTGTGGATTATGCTGCGCCCCCGCGTCGAGCCACTAATGGCTGAGCTTGACATTAAGAGTTACGAAATCCTCGAAACCATGCCCGGCGCCGCATTAGTAGGCAAAGGCTACGATTACCCCCTAAAAGACATCATCCCCAAACAGGCGGAACTAGAAACTAAACACCCGCTCGTCCACAAAGTTGTAGGCGAAGAATTCGTTGACGTGGAAACCGCCACAGGCATCGTCCACCTATCGCCAGGTAACGGCGAAGACGACTTCTGGGCAGCTAACCGCAGAGGCGTCCCCATCTTTGCACCCTACGATGACGAAGTTAAATTCACAAAAGATGCTGGGCAATTTGTTGGCACCTTTGCTCGAGATGCAGACATGGTTGTGGTTGAAGAATTGCGCAGCCGCAACAGCTTTGTCAAAATAAAGAAACTCAAACATGAATATCCGACCTGCTGGAGAAGCCACCACAAACTCGTCTGGCTGGCCCGAAAAGAGTATTTCCTGCGCACGGACAAAATCAACCAGAAAGTGCTCGAAGCAGCTGAAAATGTGGAGTACTTCTATGAGGAACCTAAAAACCGGTTTCTGGGATTCCTTAAAGAGGGCAAGCCATGGTGTATTAGCCGCGAACGCATCTGGGGCACACCTTTACCGATGTGGACCTGCCAATCATGTGGCGAAAAACGTTTAGTTGGCAGCAAAGCTGAACTGCTTGAAGCGGCGCAAGAAGAGATTCCGGCTGATTTTGAGTTGCACAAGCCTTGGGTTGACCGAATTACATTTAAATGCGGTAAATGCGGCGGCGTCATGAAACGCGAAGACTTCGTTTTAGACACGTGGCATAACAGCGGCGCCTCACCACACGCACGCTTCACCGATGAGGAAGAGGTAAAATATGTCCCTGCGGCTTTCCTCACTGAGGGCATTGACCAAACACGTGGTTGGGCAAACTCGCTTCTGCTTGAATCAATCATCTATACGGGCAAACCTAAAGCACCTTACAAGGCGTTTCTCTTTCAAGGTTTAACTCAGGATGCTAAAGGACGA
This sequence comes from uncultured archaeon, assembly GCA_963716035.1. Taxonomy (GTDB): domain Archaea; phylum Thermoproteota; class Bathyarchaeia; order Bathyarchaeales; family Bathycorpusculaceae; genus Bathycorpusculum. Next base: position 2,201,558 of record OY970286.1, read on the forward strand.
AAAATGAGCAAAAGCCTGGGCAACGTTGTCCAAACAAACGAGCTCTTAGCCAAGAACAGCGCGGATCTGTGCCGCTTCTACATGACACGCAAATGTAGCCCAACCGACTTCATGAGCTTCGACATGCAGGAACTCACACGCCGAAGCTATCAGGTGCTCTCCACACTCTACCACTTAAGCCGCTTCTTTATGGAAAACGCCTCCTTCGACAAATTCACCCCATCCAAGTACCCCTTTAGCTGGGCACTTAAAGCTGGCAAACTCCAGGCCGCAGACATCTGGATGCTCTCGATGCTTCAGGACAGAATCGAAGACTACACCTCGAAGCTCGAACGCTGCGAATTCAACGGCGCCCTAGCCGTGCTCGACGACTTCGTAATTGAGACGCTCAGCCGCCTCTACGTGCCCATGATTCGCAAGGAACTTTGGACTGACGACCCCGACACTGTCGAGCGGCGGCAAACCATCTACGCCCTTCTCCATCACGCTTTAAAAACCGTCACGTTGCTCTTCAACCCCATCACACCCCACTTGGCTGAAGCGTTGTACCAGAAAATCTACCGCCAACTAGAACCTGACCTTCCCGAAACCGTCAACTTAGCACCGTGGCCTACCCCGAATGTGGATGCGCGCAACAAGCAAATTGAGGAGCAATTTGAAATTCTGTTAAAGGCTGTTTCCATTTCGTTTGCAGCGCGTCAACAGGGCAAACTTAAGCGTCGCTGGCCGCTTGCCAAAGCCATCGTTGTTGCCCCGCAGGCGACTCTTGATGCTTTGAAACCGCTTGAGGCGTTGCTGCTGGAGCAGACCAACGTGAAATCCATGGAGTACGCTGAAGTTGTACCTGATTATGTGGGCGGCGAGAACTGGGTGAGCAGCCAAGAGGAAAGCCTTACTGTGTTTGTCAGTGGTCAGCGCGATGACAAACTGTTGGGTGAGGGTATCATGCGTGATTTAGCTCGTCGAGTGCAGGCGCTTCGTAAAGAGAAGGGGTTTGTGCCTACTGAAACTTTGGAATCGGTGCATATTGCCGAGTTGGATGCTGAAAGCATGGGTCTGCTTGAGCCGTACCTTGAGGAGATGGCTGGATTGGTTCGTGCCCGTAGAGTCTACCTTCACGGTAAACGTGCTGAAGTTGAGGCGGATTGGTGCGAGTCCGAGTTGGATGGCAAAAAAATCTACCTAAACATTCACTGAGGCAACTAAATGACTGAACAGCAAAATGGCAGCAGCCGCTACATAAAATGCAACTATTGCCCCAGCCTGTTTTTTTCTAAGGCTGATTTGGAGCGTCATATGGCTGCGTTTGGCTCAAACAGAGATATGCATAAGCAGTACTATGAGAAAACTCATGGCAGATTAGAGCATGGGTATGGCAGTGACGAATAAACTGCTTGCCCTGTTTTGGTAGTAGAGGGCTAATTCGGTTAATTTTTTCTTTTCCACCCTTGGAAACCCTTAAAACCCTGCTTCATATCTTAGCCATTTAGGCTGATTACTTTGGTTTCAGACGAAAAAACTAAACCCACCGTGGACGAGTTGCTTGCGAAAGCAAAAAAACCCGCTTTGCTTTCTCCACCCATGCACCGGTTCTACGAGGGAAAAATGCAGGTTATCCCCAAATGCGCTATCCGAAGCGTGGATGATTTCGCATTATGGTACACGCCGGGCGTGGCAGCGGTTTGCAGAGAAATCCACGATAACCCAGACAAATCGTTTGAGTATACTAACCGCTGGAACTACGTCGCAGTCGTCACTGACGGCACCCGCGTGCTGGGTTTAGGCGATATTGGACCCGAAGCAGCCATGCCCGTAATGGAAGGCAAAGCGCTCCTCTTCAAGTACCTTGGCGGAGTCGACGCGTTTCCCATCTGCCTAAGAACCAAAGATCCAGAAGAAATTGTTAAAATCTGCAAAGCATTGGAACCTTCGTTTGGCGGCATAAACCTCGAAGACATCGAGAAACCCAAATGCTTCCACGTGCTCGAAAAAGCCCGCAGCGAAATGAATATCCCCGTTTGGCATGATGACCAGCAGGGAACAGCCACCGTGATTCTGGCGGGACTTATGAACGCGTTCAAGTTGGTGGGTAAGAAACCTAAAGAAAGCATAATCACCCTGGTCGGTTCAGGAGCAGCCAACATCCGAACCGCCTATATCCTGATGAACTGGGGCGTTAAACCGGGCAACATCATTTTAGCCGACAGCAAAGGCGTGCTCTACCGAGGCAGACCCGACATTATACAAGCCGAGGATCCATGGAAATACGATGTCACCCAGAAAACCAACGGCGAAGACCGCCGCGGCGGCATTGAAGAAGCATTCAAAAGCGTAGACGCAGTAGTCGCAGCATCCAAACCCGGACCGGGCACAATCAAAAAAGAGTGGATCCACAGCATGGCAACCGACTCCATCGTTTTCGCCTGCGCCAACCCCATCCCCGAAATCTGGCCATGGGAAGCCGAAGAAGCAGGCGCCCGCGTCGTAGCCACAGGCCGCAGCGACTTCCCCAACCAAGTCAACAACAGCATGGGTTTCCCCGCAATTTTCCGAGGCGTCCTAGACGTCAAAGCCAAAACCGTAACAGACGACATGTGCATCGCCGCAGCCACTGAACTGGCAAATTACGCGGAGGAACGGGGCATGGACGAAAAGAACCTGCTGCCAACCATGAGTGAGTGGGAGGTATTTCCGCGTGAAGCCGTTGCCTGCGCACTCAAATCAATTGACCAAGGTGTAGCCCGCATTAAACCCAGCCGTCAAGAACTCTATGAACGCGCCACCGCAATAATCAAAAACGCACGGCAATCAACCGAACTACTGATGAAACATGGACTAATCAAACCCGCACCCAGCGAGACGGAGCTTTTAAAGTAAACACTTTTTTCTCTTACCATCCTAAATTTTCTAGCCAATCGTTAATCAGCCGTTGGGTTTGAATGGTTTTGTTCTGTTCTGCTTTTACAACCCGCCACAACCAGCAAGCAACCTGCCTCAGACCCAGACGCCCAAACAGAACTTTCTGCTTTGAGCCTTAGAAGATGAAGTAGTAGGCGGCACTTCTCTTCTTCTACTACTAGAAAAACAAAAACCGCTGGCCAACCAGCATTACATCCAACAAAAAGGATAGTTTAGATTGGAGTAATTTTTACAATATTACGTTTTTCCAATCGACGCAACGCATCAAGACACTCGTCTTTTTTCTCACCGGTAATGTTGAGGTTAAGCATGATATCCTTAACGGAGACACCATGTCTGCCGAAACTTTCATGACGTTTATAGAGGTGCTTAACAATGGATTTTTCGAGTTTACCACATCGCCAAGTTGTGTTGCGGATTAAAACAACGATCGTGCGAACAAGAGTTTGTTCATTGGATTTGCGCCCACGAGGTTCCCCCAACTCTTCCACCACCATTTTCCACGGCACCTAATCATATAAGCCTTACTCGGAGACCACAAGCGATTTAGGGCTACCCTCAAAGCACTTTTTTTAGGTATAACCCATGCCGCTTGCCATAATACCGTTCCAGTTTACCCACTGTTTGGTACCCAAGTTTCTGATAGAGTTTGATAGCATCATGATTGTCTTCGCGCACTTCAAGACGACACTCCCCCACACCCCTCTGACGAAGCAAATGTTCAATTTCACCTAACATCTGACTGCCAACGGTTTTACGCCGAAACTTCGGAGCAACATTAATAGTAATTATGTGCCCGAATTCGCCGTCTTCAACCTCCACCTGCGCTATAATAAACCCAGCGATGTCACCGTCAGCTCTGGCAACAAATGCGATAGTATTGTAATCAGTTAACAGATAATTTATCTGACGCTTCGAGAAAGCTTCTTCGCTGAAGCATTGTTCCTCAATTTTGTATAATGCATCAAGCAATTTGATGGTGGCGGTTTCCAATTTAACTTCCATAACTTAGGACTAACTAGTACTATGCAGGGTTTGGTTTTTAGTTTTTTCCGTTTCGGATGCAGAGGCAAAAGAGGGTCGGAACTCCAAGTACTGCTGAGAAGCGAAACCCACAAAGAAACGGAACCACAAAGTGATTATACGGGTCAAGATAGTGGCGGTGGCGGCTAAAGCCGGAGTGACACCCATAGCGAAGTACAGAGTAGTCATGACCGCTTCGGGCAAACCGACTTCAAACGGTATACCTATGGGGATAGCTTTTACGGCTAAAACGATACCATAAGTTATGATGATTAAGCTCCAAGAAACAGGATGACCCAGCGAAACAAAAACAAGATAAGGAATAGCTAAACTGAAAAACCAAGTGATAATAAGGTAGAAAAGCGAGACCGCGATGGGCCGAGGGTTGCTACGGAACTCGTTCATGGAGTCGTGGAAATGTGTGGTGATTTCAACCGCTTGGGTTCTGAGTTTGTCAAGGTTCCATCTGCCAAACGTTATCTTGCAGACGATTTTAGTCCCCCAGCCAATGAGTTTAAGCGTCCAAGAAGGCTTAAACGAAAGCAACAGCATCAATGCAATAATGACGGTTATAGCTACAGTAACGGCTACGATTAGATTAAAAACCAGCGGATCCACCCGAGCCCCAAAAAAAAGCAACACAATGCCCACAATTAAAGCAATTACGTTCATAGCCATGCCCAGCAACCGATGAGCAAACAGCGACGCCACAGTTTTGCCAAAGGAACCGCGTTTCTCTTTAGTTATCAAATAGGTGCGAGTTACTTCGCCGCTTATGGACTGAGCCGGAACCAAAGTGTCCACATAGAGGCCATACCAAACGTAGAGGTAAGCGCGTCCAAGGCTCATCTTTATCGCAAGATGATTAGCCAATTCACGCCACGAAACCGTAAAGAAAAGCACCTCAAGAAAACCGAACAATATAGCGACACTGTAAATCAGCGGGTCTGCGGTCGCTGCAGTGGCGATAATGCCCAAGATGTCAACATGAAAGAGGTAAATATAGAGGAAAAAACCCGCTAAACCCAAAAGTGGAAACACTATGGTTTTCCAAGTGAATTTCGGTTTAGGGGGCTCCATAGGCATCAAGTTTAGGTTGAGGTGTAGTTTTGCAATTAAATACTTTGTCTAAAAAAAGCCGCCAACCCAAGAAAAAAGCGCGCACCTAAACGTGCACAGTTGCAGGTTGCAAAGCGAGAGGTTTACGCTTAAGCAGTTTAGTCGCCGCAACCACCGACACAGTTGCAGCCACCACAAGCACCACCACCAACGCTGAAATTGGGAATTCGGGAATAGCAACATTCACCGCCGAAACCGAAGTCTGGGGAACCACAACATCCGTGTTTCCGAGCTGAGCAAGCTCCACATAAAGGTCTAGCCCGGCTGAGCCTGCGCCTACAACTTTGAAAGTTACAACAGCGATAGTGCCGTCACCATTAAACGAGGAGGTATCGGAGCCAGTGGAGGTGGCTAAGAGGTGGTAGGAGGCTTCGGTGTGAGAGTTGTCGCCTACTTCAATGGGGTAAGATGCGGATTCATGCAGTACCCCTCCGCTGTGAGATTCAACGCCCAACATTGGGGAAGCGCTGACGAACTTTAGAACCGAAGGATTCCACTCCAAAGTGACATCAACGCCAAAGAGGTTCTGGGCATTAGAAATTTTTAGGGTCACAGTTAAGGTGTCGCTGACGATAGGCTGATCAGATGAGGCGTCTCCCCGAACAGTCATGGAGGCTGCTTGCGCTGCAGACATGTAAGCGCTGAAAACCAAGGTTAAAGCCAAAACAGTAAACAAAATCCATCTGCAACGTCTAATCGGGTTACTCATAACTATTCCTTCCTTACCCGTTCCTGTATGGTGACTATTTTATCGCGCCCCTTCTTATACCTTGTCAGTTTGCCGGCAGATTCCAGCTGGCCAAGCAACTGGCTGGTCTTTGCCTTAGAGAAGCGGAGTTGCTCCGTGATTTCGGATTGACGCATAGCTCCGCCTTGGGTTTTGAGGAGTTTGAGGATTTTGTCTTCTTCGGTTTCCAGCAGCACCTGCGCCTGCGATTGCATCTGGGATAACTCGGGGCGCGGTTTGCTTTCGCGTCTACGTTTGCGCAAAGTATAGAAAACCACAAACGCCGCTATAGCCCCGACAACTAGAAGCAGAATTGCAAAGCCTATCTGGCGCGAAGTAGCCGCGTCGCTTTTGGGTTGGAGAGTAAGGACCACGTTTGTGTTGCGGCCATCGAGGTCTTGTGTTCTCGCCCACTTCATGGTAGCAGCATCGTCTTGGCGGTCATAGGGCGGAGGATAAACCGACTGAACACGGTAATCCGACGGATAACTGAGCTGCAGCGCAGCATCGCCAAAGAGTTGCCCAAAAAAGTCATCTACACCAAAAACGTCGCCAAAACGAATTTCGCCACCCTCGACTTTGCTGAAGTTTTGCCACAGAAAACTGTATTCAGTGATTTTAGAGTCAGAGGTTATGGTGGTGTTGATTTGCATGGAGTTTTGGTTTATATCCATGTCGCGGTGGGTGAGGTTTTGGGCTAAGTCGATGAGGTGGAAAATTTTTTGTTGAAAAACCTCCCAGGTGGGCACAGCGGCGTCGGCTGCGGAGAATTGCTCTATTGTCCAGAGGGCTGAGCCGTCGCTTTGGATTTGGACTTTGTACTCGATGTATTGCTGTGCTTGTGTTGTTTGGATGGGGATTAGCATGATTAGTAGGGCAGCTGCGATTATACAAGGGGTTAGGCGGCTGGTTCTCATGCGTTTCTCTCGAGGTGCTTTTGTGGATAGTTATTTGGCTGTTCTTAAAGGCTTTCCCGTTGCGCCGCATTTTGGCTGCGCTGATTTGGGGCTCCGCCGAGTTTGGTTTGGGATGGCTTAGTTTATGGCGCAGTAAAGATATTGAACAGGCTACACATATGTTTCTAAAAATTAGGCTAAACTGAACCGTATTGAACTTAAATGAACAGTTATAGAGCGTATTAAACGAAACGGAGCTTAGAAACGCTTTTATTCACCTTGCACGTTAGGGTTTTTTACGAAAAAAGGAGAAATAAAAATGAATAAAACCGCGACAATAGCAGCCTTAACAGCAATCCTCGTAATAAGCTCACTAGCCATAACAGTAGAATTCGCATCCGCCGCCATGCCCATCCGAAACCACATCACAGAGAAACTAACCCAAGCCAGCTGGGTCCGAATAAACGGCAACATCCAGCAATGGGGCACAACTGACGTTCGAGGACAACTCCAAACCCAAGCCCGAACTGCCGTGCGAAACCAAGGCGCCAAAGAAATCACCACCGCCACGGCCATCTGGACCACCAACACCACCCGCGCCATCCAAGCAGCCCGAACAAAAGCGAACTTTACCTACAACTTCTATGTTGCACGCTTACCTAACGCTTCCGTCACCACCCAAACAGTGGCTAGCGGCAGCTACTTCCTATCCGGCACATGGAACATAGCCAACGTAACCTCTACAGTAATCGTGTTTACAGACGAAAACGGAACAGTAACCAGAGTGCACCGCGACCAGGATGCAACTCCAATGACAGCTTATGGTGAACTATCAGTTAACGGGAACGAGTTTACCCTGACAATCACAGGCTTGGAGCAGTTGTCGGGCAGCGTGTACCGCAGCATCACCCGTTCATGGTTTAACCCGTTTAAAATGACTGACGACTCAATCAACAGCGCCGTAACCAGAAACGACGTAAAAGCCATCGCAGGATGCTACGGCAACATGCCAGGCTGGGGCAACTTTGACGCAGGCATGGATTTCAACAACAACTACCGCGTCGATATCGCAGATATCTCAACTGTTGCAGCCAACATGTAGGGCAACCTACTGCTTCTTTTTTCTTTTATGGTTAAGTTAATACGCCTATTTCGCAATTCAACATTTAGGATGCGAACATGGCGCAACCACCCGAACAACCCCAAAAGCCACTACCCTCAAAGCAGGTTAAGTTGCCCTGCGGATGCATCTACCAAGACAGAGGCTGGATGCTTATGCGCGTGAACGAATGCGAATACCACCACCTCCGAAGAACGACAAAGCGGCCTTACCGGCCTAAAGCCGAATGCGTCCGACCCTAACAGGCACCGCTGATTATTCTTTTTGCGGTGCGTTTTGTTTAGGCTAAACTCTTCTGCCGGTAACCTCTTACGGTGTCATACACCTTCTGAGGCGTGTATCCATCGAAGCTTAGCAGGTTTGCCGTTGCGGAATACAAAAGCATCAGATACTTTTTGGTGTCAGCGTTAACGCCCCGCTCAATTAACTGTGCTGCCCTAACTCTACGCATGAACCTTTTGTTGTTGGCATCGGTGAAGAGGAATCGCACGCTGGTGCCCGCCTGAACTTTTAATCCCTGTTCGGTGAGTTGCTGGGCTGCAATGACTTGACTGACTTGCTGACGGTAATGTTTGGGGTGCTTGGACATGTGCTTGTTAATCACTAAGTCCTCGAGGGGTACTTCGCCGTTTAGCAGTCGGCTTCGGTATTTGCCTACAACGTCTATGGCTCTGGGAATGCATTGGCACAGTTGGATGCTGTTATCGGCTTGAGCTAAAACTTCAATCATTTCGGTTTGCGCTTCAAAAATAAAGCCGGGGGTATCTCTTTTGCGTACCTCTAACCCGCGGGCTTTGATTTTGCGGTTTTCCATCACGCCGACGTAGCGGTTAAGTACGCTCACTCGTGGATGCAGACGCGACGGCAGAAAAGCAATCCATTTGTAGTGTCCTTCAAAGGTTATGCCGATGCCTATTTCTTTTGATATGACTTCACCAAGGTGTAGGTAGTCCTCGACGGTGGCGCCCTGTTTTTTTATCCACAGCGAATCCACGATACCATGCACCACCTCAAATCCTGCGTCCTCAGCAATACGAGCTGATCTGAGAAATGTTTCTCGGGCATATGCACAGACTCCTATGTGGCCGTCTACAGTGCCGAATTTGGAGTTGCTAAACCCCAAGTAGCCAAAACAGGTGACTAAAATCCATTTCAACGCGTTTTGCCGATGGTCATACAGTTGTTTCTGGTTTTTGTCGGTGGTTTGGTCTCGTAGGCGTTTGTAGGTTAAGCGTTTGGTAAGGGCTAAATCCACGGTTTTTGGAACCATGCCGACGCGTTTGGTGCAGATGTGGTAGTTTAAGTCGGGGATGCGTATGGGCGAGTCGGGGCAGCATTTGCATAGCATGGTTTCGGCGGATATGTTATATTTTCGCATAAGTGCAGGGTACATGGACGAGAAATCCAGTTCCCCCACCGAGTCGTGCACGCCCAATCGGGGTTCATAGACGAAGCCGCCTCGGTCGCCCACCAGCAGGTCCATGGCGGATTTGAAGGCTTCAGGAATTTTCTTGTTCCGAGGTAACAAAATGTCGTCTTTTAGCGCCTGATAAAACTGGATTGAAGACATACTCGACCCAATAGAGAACCGTGCTGCAGTGTGCAGTGGAACACGGCAGGTTCGGGCGAATTCAAACAAGCCATCAAAACCCGATTCTTTCATGACAAAGGTGTTGTTTTCATCTATGTGTATTCTGCCGTAGAGCCGCATGGTGCCTGCGCGGTAAAACGTGTGACCATAAGAGAAGTAGGTTCTGCCTGCGGCGGCTCGGCGGTTAATGGGCACGGAATCGCGACTCAAAATGAATTCGTCATAGACTTCATTTAAGGCGGCGCGTTGGCTCAGGTAAGGAAAAAGATAGGCGTCGCCTGAACTGGTCAAAACTATGTCGGGGTCGAATTCTTTAACAGCGCAGGTAAGCTGGAGCAGTTTGGTGGCTTCGTCGCCGTAGTCAATCACCTCTTCTCTGCCGCTGTTGAGGGCTAGGCGGATTTTAGCGATGGGGTCCTCAAAGTCGGCAATCAAACCCTTCTTCGCCACATCAACGCTAAGCCGCAGCACCCGCAACTCTGGCACATAGTAGTCGATGCTTTCCACGCTATCCAGCAACGTGTACATCAACCCCGCTTTGCCCGCCTCAACTTCAATATGCGCCAAAGGAAAAAGGTCACGACTAAACAAGTAACCTCTATCGAAGTGTCTGTCCGAGTTGTGAATTTCATAACGCAGATAATCGCCCAAGCGAAGGATTTCAAGCTCCAACGCCGGAATTTGGCGGCAATCCTTCACTGTCAACTCCAAAACCCGCGACTTCTCGCTGTCGGTGGGCTGAGCATACTTCATAACGAACCGTAGCGAAGCGATTTTTGTGTTGCTACATAGTTTAGTAAGCAATATGTCGAGGTCGTTTTGTGCTGCAGAAACGTATATTTGGGGCTGATAACCGTCGGTGAACCGTATGCGTCTGCCGTCTTCGGAGATTACCCAAACAGCCACTTCGCCCTGTCCATCTGGGTAAACGTCGAGCAGCCAACCCCTAACTTTGCCCGCAGACGACGGATTTGAGGCCATCAAGTTCCTTCTGCAAATGCTCTATACGGTTCTGCTGCGCCACTAGAATGGAAATCACCATAGGCTCAAACAGGATGGGTTTAGTGGCGTTGCTAGCTGCAGAGGCGTAACTTCGACAGGCATCCATTATAACGTCGAAAGCTTCGCGGTCGTCTTTCCGCAGAGCTTTAGCAAAGCTACTCCAACGGCGGATTTCGTCCTCAAGCGCCATGCGATACGATTCAACAGTTTTACCCAACGCCAACGCCTATGTAGCTGTTTAAAGTTCGGTTTTCAGAGGACAACTCCACTTTACCGGAGCCCCGGCTTGGATGCTTCTCCAGCACTACTTCACGGTTAAACGGGGTTTTGGTGAAACGCAGCACGGCGTCTGCTTGGGCATTGGTGATTTCTTGGAGCGCAAGGTTGCGTTTGGTGTTTTCATGCGGCAGATATGTAGCGACTAGGACGACATCGGTTTTTTTAGCGTAGGCGGATAGATACTCTGTTAGTTGGCTGTAGAGCCGTTGAGCTTCCTCGGCTTGGATGTTGTTGTCTAAGAAGAATCCAGCTAAATCAGAGACTATGACGATTTTGGCGTTGTATGCTTCAACGGTCTGCGCTAATCGCACCATAACTATCTCCGTGAGTTGATATGCGGTAAACGCACGCGAGATAAAGATTCTGCCAAGCACCTGTTCGGGGTTAAGTTGGTGAAGCTGGGCGAGGCGAGCGATACTGTAGAGGCGAAAAGTGATGCCGCCGTCAATGAAAACGACTTTGCTGCTTAATCCGCCAAGCTGCGGCGGCAACTGCGCCCGAACGCAGAGCAGAGAAGTCACCGAAGTCGATGGCGCCCCATAAACTACGCTTAAGCTGCCGGATTGGAACCCACCAAACAAGTCGTCTACGCCCTTCATGTTCAAACTTAAAAGTCGAGAGGGCTGGGCTTGGGCGGCTGCTGGTTTAACTACTAAGTTTTGCACGTGTTTTGTCTCCTTTTCTATGCGAAGCCTTCACTTCGACTGATTATTCTATTTAAAGCATCGTTGATGCGATGTTGCAGAAGAGGGGAGAGAGGAGCGAAACTGAACCGCCTAAATGTCCTATTTAGGTGAGTCTGCTAAACATGTGCAAAAGACTGACCTCTAGAGAAAAAGAGCAAAAAGCCGAAGTAAAAATCTGTTTATTTATAAAATATTGTTGTAGAGGAGCAAAAGACGCTGGTTAGTAATGCTGGAGAAAATATGAGTTAATTCCTTTAAAGCAACTCAACATTGAACTTTAAAAGAGAAACCGCATTTGTTACAGACGTATTGTTCTAGGCAGAACGCCGAATTTTGAAGACGCTTACTAGGTTTATTTAGCGGTTGCGTGCATCGTGGGCAAACTTGCATAACGCATACACTTAGACTTATCACCAAACCGAGGATTTTTTAAAAATGTTTGTTGGTTACTTCATGCAACAATAAAACTGCTATCTGCAATCAAGCGTTCTATAACTTAGCGGTAGCTTATAGCCGAAAGAATTTAATATCAAGGAACTCAGACGAGGACAGGTACGCACATTTGGAGCGCAAAGAAGCAATTTCATTACTCAAAGAGCTGATGTCTAACCAACTAATCGCGCCTTCGTTTGTAACACTTGAAGCAAATATGCAAGGAAAGTTCAATCTTGTGGTAAGCTGCGACGGTAAATCTCAGAAGCTCATAGATTTTTTGGTCACTAGGAAATTAGCGATTAAAGAAAAAGCAGACTACTTCTTAATATACAAACCCGAATAAGCAAGCGGTTTGTTGTAGTCAGCATGTAACAACATTTTCTTATATTAAGCGGCGAGTTATCTCTTGGTGAGAATGCAAGGGATAGCCAACAAGTTAGGCGGGTTTGGCTGTCAACGAAGGAGAAGGCGCACCCCATCCGCTATTTTTACGCCCCTACTTTGCTGACACAGGGCTAGATCCGCTTAGCCATAATTTTCTGCCTTTAATCTTAACTGTTAATACAACAGCATACAATTTAAGTGATTTGGTAGCCGAAGAAAGACAAGAAACAAAAGCCAAACATTTGTGTTGCTGTAGCGTAACAGTCACATCGTTATTTATAATTCAAGAAGGCTATAAGGGTAATAATGAAAAGTTGGCTTAGGCGCAGGTATTTCCCCCTCTCTCTTCCTGATTTCTGTTGCCTGTGTTTAGGCCAACCCTTCTCTCTTCCAAAAACTCATTGTCTCAATCATATTTAGTTGATATGGCGTTTTACCGCTGGGATTCCTTGAAGGGCTGAGACGTAATTAAGAATATAATAGGTGATGGCTAGATGTATTCTTTAATTTGGAGAGAGGAAAACAAATTGGCACAAATAGAAGAGATCGAGAGAAGAGAAAAAAATTACCGTATCGACATAGGCGCTTACGGAAGCATTGCTGTGGAGGCACCAACTAAAGAAGAATGTTTGGAACTCTTCAGGGAAGTTACAAGCACAAAAAGAAGCTCAGGAATAGATGAAGCAATAAGATAATTGTGGCTTCAGTGAGCTATTCTATCTGGAGGCGGGAAACTTATTTTCTTGAGTTTACCAGGGGTTCAGCTAGCTAATCATAGGAACCGATAATTCCTTCTTCTATGCCGCTTTGACACATGCCATCTCTTTCCTCCAATGACAGAAAAACATCTTTAACAATCAGCATAGTTCGCCTCTTTGGTAACTCGTCAAAAGTCGTAGCCTCCAAACTCACATCCCCCCCTTCAGGAAGACCCTCAAACTCAAAAGTACCGATTATTCGCTTAGAAAGCACTACACATTTGTTTTGTTCATTACTAAACTCTCCGGCAAATAGTTGACCATTCAAAAATCCAACACTACATAAGCAGAGGCGCGCTAAAAAAGAAAACGCGCGCTGCTTTAAAAAACCTAGTAGCCGGCCCAAGCAAAAAGCAACCCCAACAGCCCCCCACACCACGCCAAATTCAACATAGAGCTATGTTAGCATGTGCAAGAAAACTCTTCCGCCACACCGAGACCACAAATGCTGCACAAACAGAACCAAAAAAGCAACCGCTGACACAAGCAGTCTTGTAGTGCCGCAAAAACCGCCACACCCACATAAAGAACAATAGCAAAAATTTTGTTTAGTAAATTTTTATTCACTAGCCACCATAAAAGCCGCCGCCCCTAATACAGTCTGGAGAAAAACATGTCCAGCCAAACCGAAAGCCTCGAAGAAAACATATTCAAAACGCTCAGCAACCAAAAACGACGCGACATCTTACGTTTCATCGGCGAACAAAAAAAGGCAATCTTCACAGAAATCAAACGCGCCGCCGAAATCGATGATAGTTCACTTGTGGTCTACCACATCAAAAGCTTAGAAGCACTTATCGTCCAATCTGGCGACAAATACAGGCTGTCGGATTTAGGGCAAGAGGCATACTTTTTAATCGTTAAAACTAGCGCTTACGCAGCCACCAACGTATTGGTCAAAAATTTGCGGAAACAGTTGACGCTGCTTATCATTGCCAACGCGTTGCTTTGGGCAGCCGCGGTTTTGGCGGTTTCGTTTTTGCAGCAAAACCTAAACCACACTGTACAGTCAACGATGATTGTGCTGTGGCTAGTCAGCAATGCAGCCATCTATGGAATAACACAAACAACTAACCAAAATAAACACAGGTAAAAAGCTTAAATCAACACAGGGTTTTTCCACAAGAGATTTAACAAGCCATATACAATGTTGAAGACACCTTGACAACCCCAAGTAATTCTGGCAAAAAAAAGCCCGCATCAAATTCACGCAGGATACTCAAGTACTCTCTTGAAGTAGTGTTCATGATTGCAATTCTAGCAGGGCTCCTATACTACATGGGAACAACGGTTCCATCAGATCTTATACAGTACCAAAGCGAACCGGTGATAGTAAAAGGGGTTCACTTTCTTTATGACACGATTCTCACACTAAAACTTGAGTATTTACTGCTTGCTTTTCTAATGTACTTCGGAATAAACGTGCTCTTCGCCTTGCGATTAGGACGCGTGCTTGCCAAAAATGGAGTAAAAACCTCGTTTGGAAAAACATTGCTCGCCCAATATGCGGGAATGTTGACAAGTGACGTTACGCCGGGTCGCTCAGGGTATATCTTAACTCCAGTTTACCTAAGAGACCAAGATGTACCGACTTCAAAAAGCCTCTCAAGTGTTCTAGGCATCCAAACATTCGAATTCCTCATAAAAGTAGTCGGCGGAGTAGGCGCCATAATATTTTTAGTGACATTCGTACCCCCAGAAACCTGGAATACCGTCTTTAACGCCCAAATCGCCGGCGTAAACCTCGGAATAATCATTGCATCATTAGGCGTAGCTTTGATGATGATTGGAGCATTTGTTCTAGGCAGCATTCACCTGGTCAAAAAGAGCTATCTCAATCTTCGACAAAATAGCAAATTGGAAATACATCAAACGATTTGCAGGCGGTTTAATAGGCAAACTAGAAGAATACAAAGAAAGCTCCAACAGCACCAGCAAAGCAATACCTGAAATAATCATTCTAACCATGGCATGCTGGATCCTAAAAGGCTTCGAATGGTGGTTCCTAGGATACGCACTAGGCATCTCGCAGCTAACAGGAATATGGTGGCTCGCATTCTTCCTAATCCACCCACTAGTAACCGCACTAGCCTTCATACCCATCACACCAGCAGGAATAGGCGTTCAAGAATTCGGAATCGTAGGAATCCTAGGCTTGCTAGGCGTTGCCGCCCCAATCGCAGGCGTATTCGCACTACTAGCACGAGGCTTACTAATATTCGAAGATTTAGCCGGAATACCACAAATCGTAAAATCCACAAGTCTAATCTTCAGCCACAACAAACCCCAAGAAACACCGCCAGAAGCCATCAACTCAACTTAACCAACAAAGGTTAGAACTCCAGATCACCCCGTTTCTTTAGAAAAATACTAATCAGCCACACAATACTAATACGCCGTCAAAGCAATTTACCAAGCAAATTGACCACCAGCTAGTTTTAGTATTTCCTTTTTTCCATCCAATAAGTCTTCTAAAATAAACAACAGGTAGCTTACACCAGCGACATTTATTGTGTTTGTATATTTTGGATATTGATTTTAAGGTTAGACTAGAAATACTTATTATGTAGCAATACTTAATACAGAATACACTCTCTAAGGGAATACCTATGAAAACCCTAACATTAAAGCGATTCTTGAAACATAAAACTGCTCTCTCAACACCCGTGGGCAACCTTATCATGCTTATGGCTGCTGTTATTTTGTGTACGACTGTTGTTTTCTTTGCTCTTAATTTGACTGCTAGTCAGGTTCAGAAGGAGAAGCTTTTTGTTGCTTCAAGTAATGTTTGGTATGTTGATCCTCAGACTAGTGAGGCAGCTATCGCCTTGACTAACACTGGTCCGACCGATGCTGTTTTGACCAAGATTGATGTTAAGGGTTTGCAGTGTCAGTGGAGTGGGGAAACTAATTTTGTTAGTTACTGCAGGATTGATGGTGCTATGCCCGGCGATCTCTCGTATGTTGCGGTGGTTAGCAACCAAGATAATACTACTGTTGCCATAGCAGGTGTCAATTACGAGTTTACTCCTGCGACGGAAAGCTTAACCATACCTGCTGGTTCCTCCATAGCTTTCTATATAGTCGTTCCAAACCGGGTTATGGTTTATGATCTTTCTGAACCGCTGCGTATGGTTATAACGACTACTCAGGGTGTTTACTGTACGGAAACTTTGGTGCAGACTGCTTAATTTTTTCTTTTTTTTATTTCTTCTTTGTATTGTTTGGGTCTGGGTTTGGTTTGCCTAAGTGGAAGCAGCGGCGACCTTATGGCTGCAGGATTAAATGCCCTTCGTCATAAAGATTTTAAAGCCAAAAACCGGCGCTGCACCCTTTAAACAACAAAACCGTACCCAATGTTTAACAGCAAGACCCAACGCATAGGAAACTGGAGAACACATGTTTTATGTCTAAAGAAAATATAAAAAAATGCGCCTATTGTGGAAGCAGCAACATCGACCAAAGCTCAGAAAAAGAAACTAAATGCTGCGACTGCGGAATGGGCAAATACAACGAGGGCAGCCGATAAAACGCCCAAACATGTTTTTTGTAACAAAAATTTTTGGTGAAAAAATTGACAACAAAAAAATCTAAAAACTACGCGCTCTCAAACAAAAAGAACCTCAAACACAAACCTCTGGAAACCCAAAAGAAAAATCAAAACACCACCAAAGGGTTCGACACGTTTTATCCAATACTCAACGAGAATAACACCCAAAAGCCAATTGCATAGTAATAGGTGGCGTCGGCAGTTCTGTCCTTCTCTCTTTGTGTGGGTGTAATGGTTTTTGCGGCACCACAAGACTGGCTTCTAGAGCGGTTGCTTTTTTGTTTCTGTTTGTGCTGCATATGTGGTTGCAGAGTGGTGGAGAAGATTTCGTGCCACATGGTGGATGGAACAGCCGCATTCTACGTGTGGCGTCATGTTGGAAAGGTGTAAAAACCCACAGGTTCCAGCTCAGAGTTTTTGTTTTTTAGTAGTAGAAGAAGAGAAGTGCCGCCTACTACATCATCTTCTAAGGCGCAAACCAGAAAGTTGTGTTTGGGCGTCTGCGTCTGAGGCAGGCTGCTTTTTGGTTGAGGCTGGTTGTAGTTGCTGATTGGGGCGTTTGCTGCACTGCTTTGGTTTTTAGGGTGTGGCGATTCCTAAGTCGCCCCATAAAAGGCGTTGTGGGCGGCAGCTTTTTGGGTTTTGGTTGAGCTGCATATGCCGACGCGGAGTAGGGCAAGCGTTTTCGTGCCGCACGCAAAATGGCGCTATGTTGAATGTGGAGATGTGTGTATCCAAGCGGCAATTTACAGGTAAATACGTTTTATGAAGCACCCAGTAAATGTTCTCTAAAAGAGCAAAGATTGTTCGCCCCAGTTAATCCGCAACCCTACCTCCAGTTTAATACTAAAAGCCCTCGAAAACCCAACTATAAATATGCCACTGGGAGCCTTATTTTGGCGTCATCATGCCAGCTAACAATTCCGTCAGAGGCGGCACACTTATCGGTTCATCCTCAACGATCTTCCCGTTAACAAGACGGTAATAGGTGATAACTCTGAAAGAAATCTTTTTTCCACTAGACAGGGCGCTGTCTAAAACAGCAAAAAGCTGACGCCTGCAAGATAACAAGGGCATTAGCACTCAGAGAAGCGATAAGTGAATGGAACTGGTCGGGAGAGCAGGATTTGAACCTGCGACAGCTCGGTATCTGTGGCCTAGAACAGGCTAGAATGAAGCCCACCATGGGTAGACCTCTACAGCTTCTCCATCCCCCAAGCGAGTTAGGGGACTCGAGAGCTCTGCCAGGCTGAGCTACCTCCCGATACGAACCTCATAAAAACAAAGAAAGAGCATTTATGTGTTTTGGAACTACAACGCCTCAAGATATCATCCTAAACATTTTAATTCCCTCTCTGAGGTGAAATTAGGTAGAATAGAGGCACAAAATTATGGCGAAAACCATCGGCATCGTAACTTCAGGCGGAGACGCCCCAGGCATGAACGCAGCTATACGCGCCGTAACCCGCGTCGGCCACTCAAAAGGCTTCAACGTAGTGGGTTTTGAGCGCGGCTGGGACGGACTAATCAGCAACAACTTCCGCCACCTCGGCCCAAGAAGCGTTGGCGGCATCGTGCAACTCGGCGGCACCATACTACACACTCTGCGCTGCCCCGCCTTTGAGCAACTGGAAAACCAGGAAACCGCAGCAGATACCCTGCGCAAAAACAGCGTAGATGCTCTAGTGGTTATCGGCGGCGACGGTTCTTTTCGCGGCGCTTTGGAGCTTAGCAAAGTCAGCGGTATCCCAGTGTTCGGGGTACCTGCAACGATAGACAACGACGTGTACGGCACCGAGGAAACCATAGGCTTCGACACAGCAGTAAACACCGCCGTTCAAGCCATCGACAAAATCCGCGACACTGCGATTAGTCACGAACGCATCTTCATCGTTGAAGTCATGGGCAGAAAACGCGGTTTTCTCGCCTTAGAAATCGGTATATGCGTGGGCGCCGAAGTCATCTTGATTCCAGAGAAGCCGCTTACCTCTAGTGATGTTTTGCGCATCATGGACGAAAACAGCCGTAAAGGCAAACGCGCGGGCATAATCGTTGCCGCTGAGGGACACGGCGACAACGCTAAGTTAACTCAGGAGTTGCAGAAACAAACCAGCTCCGAAGTCCGCCTTTCAATCATCGGTTACTCCCAGCGTGGAGGAAGCCCCACAGCACGCAGCAGATTGCTAGCAAGCCTCTTCGCTGAGAAAGCAGTGGATTTGATCTGCGAAGATAAAAGAAATCTAGCTGTTGGCCTGCAAAACGGCGCTATAGCAAGCTTTGAGTTGGAAAAATCAGCCACTATGAAAAAACGGTTGGATTTGAGGCTGCTCAAAGTGGCGGAGATGCTAGCGATTTAGAGGCTATGGTGGATTCGTAGATTTTTAGGGTCTGCGCAGCCACTTTATCCCACGTGAAGTACTCAAGCACTCTCTGCCGCCCGTTTTCGCCCCAGCTCCGGGCTAAATCTGGGTTCTTGAGAGTTTCTTTTATTCCCCACGCGATGTCGGAGGGGTCTTCGCCGTTTACGTGGATGCCGTTTTGGTCGGAGCCGCCGTTAATCACTTGCTCTTTGAAGCCCACGACGCCTCGGGCGCCGACTACGATGGGTTTAGCCAGAGCCATAGCTTCTAAACTGACGATGCCAAACGGCTCGTAAACTGAGGGAAAAACACAGAGGTCCGCCGCTGCATAGTGAAGGATGCGTTCTTCTTCGGGCACAAAATCGAAGCGGTAAACCAAGTTTTCTTTGACGTTAAGTCGCTCGGCTGTTTCGACAATGTCGTTTTGTTCTTCGCCTTTCCCTAAGATGACGAGTTTAGTGTGAGGGTAGTCTTTTAGCACACTGGGCATGGCTTGGATGAGGTTTCGCACGCCCTTAACCCATGCGAGACGGCCAATGAAGAGAATCATGTTCCAGCCTTTTTGGATTCCATATTTTGCTCTAATCTCGTCAACATCTTTTTGGTTGACGCTTTGGGGATTGTAACGCCCAGGATCCACGCCGTTCCAGACCACACTTGTTTTGCTAGGCAGCCACCCGTGCCTTGCGAGGTCTTCTTGCATAGCGTAGCTCACTGTGACA
Organism: uncultured archaeon; assembly: GCA_963716035.1. Taxonomy (GTDB): domain Archaea; phylum Thermoproteota; class Bathyarchaeia; order Bathyarchaeales; family Bathycorpusculaceae; genus Bathycorpusculum. The sequence continues at coordinate 2,221,129 of OY970286.1, forward strand.
ATGTGGTCTGCGTTTTGAGCCATCGCACGTTCAAAGTGGCTGACGACTGCAGAGCCTCCGCCTGCACTTCTACCCCATTCCGTACTGTGTACGTGAAAAACGACCGGGATGGAGGTTTCGTTTTTGACGATTAAGCCAGCGATGCTGCTGAGCCAATCATGCACGCAGACTATGTCGAAGTGCACGCGTTCTTTTTTGACGAGGCTGTTGATGAATTTGGAGGCAGAGAGGATGTTGTAGATGAATATATCGTTGAAGAGTTTGATATTGGTGCCCCATTTTTTTAAGTCGTCAGTTACAAAGAAAGGCCAGATATTGGTTGCGTCGGCAATTAGGGGGCGATGGACTTCGACGCCGTGTAATACCTCGTAGGTTTTTAATGCGCCAGTGCTGTTGAGGGTGAAGACGGAGACATCGTGTCCCATGTCAACGTATTGACGCGTCACATACTGTGCATAGGTGCCCAATCCACCGACGATTTGCGGCGGATACTCGTAAACGAAAAATGCAATTTTCAAAATAATCTACCTTGCTTAGCTTGTATTGGTGTGGATTGCTATTTATACTTTAAACCTACAATATGCGGCATTGTGGCTGAGCAGAAATGGTGAAAACTGTTGATTTGCCCCTGCGCGTGTATGAAGATTTAGTCAAAGTCTCCGATGAACTCTCATTAATGGCAAAGAAACCTATTTCGACTGCGATGACTGTGGATCTTTTGATGGAGATTTACAAAGCGCACCTAAGCAACCCTTGCGCTCTGGACCAGTTTAGCATTCAAATGCAAACGTCGAATTTTATGTCTGCTGAGGAGTACATGCGATACTGGGACGAACCTCAAATGGTTGAGGTGGCGGCTAAATCTAAAAAGAAAGCCAAGAAAACAAAAAAAGCCACATAACCGACTTTTTTAGGCAGAAAACATTAGACCACGCTATTGTTTGTGCTTCTATTTCTGTTGGAGTTTTCTACGACTTGCTGGTTGAGCGTTTATGATATTTTAGGCGTAAAGCTCATAACAAACAGTTCTGTCTGTCACGGAAGGTCACACAACAAACTGCATCAAACTCAACACTGCAAACGCTTGATTGAACACCATACAAGGTTTTCTATATCTCAAAATAGACATTTTGAATATGAATTACTAATCCAGATTGCTAAGTCGCAACGATATTATATATTTTCAGTCTAAATCGGTAGTCATAACCCCCCAAGGTTGTAACTTAATGGCACTCGCTATGGAAAATGTGATGAAAGTCTACAGTAAAAACTCTGACCAATACAAAATGGTCAAAAAAGACCAAAACTTCACCAAACAACTCAGCACAATAGAGGAAACACTTGCACACTTCGGACTACTAAAAAACGAGATCCGAGTGTACCTCCACCTCGCCAGAAGCGGCGAGAAAAAAGCAGGCGAAATCGCTGAAGCCATCCAGCTTCACCGTACCGAAACCTACCGCATCCTTCGCGACCTAGAAAAGAAAGGCATAGTTTTCAGCATCTTCGAGAAACCCCTAAAGTTCACCGCGGTACAGCTGGACAAAGCCATCGACTTACTGGTTGATGCGCAGAAAATCAAAATCAAACTCCTCGAACAGGAAAAACCCAGCCTCGTTGAACTCTGGATGAGCATGCCCCAACCCAAAGTGGATGCACCCAAAAAAGAACTCTTCCAGATGCTTGAAGGCGAACAGCAAGTGCTCATGAAAGCAAACGAACTGCTTGACCGCACCCAAGAAACCTTCCAAATCTACGCTTCAGCAGACTACTTCAGCGAACTCTACTACAATGACTTCAGCGACAAACTCAAAACCCAAGCCGACAAGGTGCAGGTATCTGTAGTTACTGACAACAGCCTCAAAAGCGCCTACTTCTTAGGACAAATGAAGTGGCTGGGTGACACTCATCGAACATCCCAAAACAACCTGCCCTGTTTCATGATAAGCGACAACCGCGAAGTCCTAATTGCCTTCCACGAAAAAACAGCCGACGAAGGAGACGACAAAAAGAAAATCCGCACCTCAGCCATCTGGACCAACTACGCCGCATTAGTCAACACGTTACAGGTTCTCTTCGGCAAATTATCCGACAACTAACCGCCCTTTTTTTGGGCACAAAAACTATTTCTGTTTTTTAGGCCGCATCCCAAGCAGCAAAACCAAAGTTGTAATCAACGCCGCCACCGAAACAGCAGAAGCCACCGTCAACCAAACGTTAACTTTTGCACCCGTTGAAGGGAAAACGTCGAGTTCTGCCACTAAGAAGTCGTATTGTGCTTTACCTATCAAGTCAGGTCGGCTAGGTGGATCTGTCCAACCAGTCATCAAGTAGTGGTTGTCGCCCAAGTCGACGACACTGTAAGCTTCCTGAAAACTATCTGTGCCGTAGGTGCAACTGAATAGCACCTCACCAGCACTACTGATTTTGAAGAGCCAGAAGTCACGGTTCCCCTCGCCAAATGAAAATGTAAAGCCACAAACTAGGAAATTACCATCGCGCGATTGTGTGACATATGAGGGTGAATCTGCCTGAGTACCACTTAGGGTTCGGTTCCAAAGAGTGTTCCCGTTGGAATCAACCTTGAGAACCAAAGCGTCTGTGGAGGTTTGAACCGATTCTGCTTCACCTACCAGCACGTAGCCATCTCCAGCTGAAGTCATACTGTAAGCTTTTTCACTTTGCACCCCGACGTATGTTTGATTCCAAATTATTACGCCGTCAGAGCCGATCTTAAGGAGCAGAAAATCGTAATGGCCCTCACCGAGTCTGTCGGTGTAGCCTGCGACAGTTAAGCCCCCGCCAGCCGCTACACCCGAACGAAAGGCGCAGTCAGCACCCTGAACGTAGCTTCTATTCCAGACTACATTACCATTGCAGTCGAGTTTAACTACCCAGCCGGCAGTTTGCAAATTACCGTAGGAATCTGTTAACCCGTACACAACAAAGCCATCTGCCACATCTACACCGCCGAAGAGCTTATCAGTTTGGTTGCCACCCAAAACCGTCTGCCAAACCACGTTACCTAAAAAATCAACCCTCAAAACAAAGCCATTTTGGTCAGCTCCATTGAACTGGTTACCCACCAACAAATACCCGTCAGTTAAGTTGATTGCACAACGCAACTCAGTCATGGAGCCTTCGAGGTAAGTGTGATTCCAAACTGCGTCACCGCTGTCATCAAGCATCAGCGCCCAGCCGCAAGTAACGTTAGAGATTTCTGTCGAGCCAACCACCATGAAGTCGCCGTTGACAGGCAGCAAATTAAATGAGCGGTCGTCGCCTGCGCCGCCGTAGGTTTTTACCCATACAGCATTCGCTGCAGGAACGCTGACTAGACTGCCGTCATCAACGTTCAACGGCATAGAAGCCTGAAGAGTACTCAACACAGTTATAACCAGCACTAACACCGACAGTATAGCTACCGTCATAACAATCTTAGAGTGCTTCATAGGCGCCTGCGCCACATACAGTTTAGTGATGTCACGTTTATTGTTATATGTGATTGCATGTTAAGTTTGCTCCTACAGATATACCCCGCTGGTCTAAACACACCGCTGAAACATTCAAGGACTCATCAATTTGACCCGTCTGGGCACTGAAAGAGACAGCATATGAGCCGTCGCCATGGTCAACGATTACGGGCGAATCCACCATCACCCAATCAGAGCCGTTCTGGTACTGAAAAACAAAGCTCTGCGCCAACGCGGGAGCGCCCTCGTTTAGCAATTCGATCGCCAAATTCACCAGCATAGAATCATTCAGCTGCTTATAGCTGCCGCTTAAGTTTACTTGTGAGGACACGTTAAGCGTGTAAGCTATGCTTGAAGCGCCGGTGGGGCTGTTTTGGGCAAAGACGAAGTCTGCACATGTAGAGGAGATGCCCTTGCCGCTTGTGCCCCAAGAGATCCACACACCCCCACTGTAGGGTGATGAGTCGCTAACGCTATAAGACATTGTAATCATGGCTTGATAGGAATGCTCAATTATAACTTGCTTCAACTCTGAGAGGTTAATGCCTAAAACATCCATTCCTCCGCCATTGCTCGCGTTTGCCAATGCACTAATCAGGGTGGAGCGAACGGTCTCCCTGTAACCGGCAAACATACCATCCGACCCCGTATCGACTGTGGGCACCGCTTTTTGTACGTTCACAACGAAAACAGCGGTGGAAAGCAAAAGCAACGCCACAATCAAACCCGTAACCACTATAACTTGACCACTACAGTCACGTCTAAAGCTGCGCCTCATCCTTAGTTCACCACCGCCAACTGCAACTGCAGAACATAAACCGTGTAGGTACTGTTTTGGCTTGCACAAACATAGGTAACTGAGCTTACTTGGTTGCTGGGTGCACCGCCATTGCAGATTGGATAAACGTTTAGTTCGTTCATCTGGGAATCGTAAACTGTAAGATTGTACCAGGTGGTAAGGGGCAAAGTTGACTGGATAGAATCGTAGAGAACAGCCCAATCGTGGTTGTCGATTAAGCTTCCAAGGTGGCCGTTGCCGTCGAGACTCAAAAGGATGTTTTCAGCCTTCGATGAGAGGTCAACTGTCTGGTTTGTCTGGACTTGCGGGGATGGAATCAACGCTAAACAACCCAGCACAAGCATCGCTGCAAAGAAAGCTTCGATAACACGCACCACACCTCTGTTGTCGCGCCGAAGCCTCAAGGCGGTAAACCTCCAAGGCTTATCTCTAACCGATAGAGCACACCATCAACCGTAACCATGTAGCTGAAGACGTTCCGCTGAGAACCTTCAAAGTTTGAGCCAGAAGTCAAGGGAATCTGCGGGTAAGCCACCCAACTCTGAGTAGACGCACCATTAACCGAGGCGCTGACAACTAGGACTAAGGGGCTTCTATCTAGAAAATTCGGGATGGAATATTGAGAGTTTCCTTTGGATGCGATTGTTTGATTGTATGAATATGAAAAAGCATAGGCGTTCTGAATTGTTATGTCGGCTGAATCGTTGAAATATAGGGCGTAATTTAATGGACTTAAGGCTAAAGCGGCGCTGTCTGGGCTGGACTTCTCTTTTGAATCTGCAAAGTTGTAGATTGCATATGAGGTTACTCGATCATCAAAGTTTGCCCTAGCAAAAACTACAAGCAGGGCGTCGTCTGTTCGGGCGCTTGGAATTTGCACGTTAAAGGTTCCGCTGCCAGAGTCAGCAGTACAGTTGAAGCTATCAACAAAGTCACGTGCGACAATGTATCCATGTAGTTCAGCGTTGACTAGTTTAGAGTTGATGCTAGTTGACACTGTAAAGTTGAAATATGTTAAACCGTTGACTGTGTTGTTCGCTGATTGCTCTAAGTTAATGCTCATAACCTGAGAAACAGATATTGCAAAGGCTATATCAGTTAATTTTGCTGCATCACCCATTTCGATGTAGGAGAGCGAATTGTTGTTTAGGTTGTTTAGTCGACTAATTTTGTCGATATCTAAATCGTAAGTGCCCGAATAGGAACTGGAAGCTAAGCCCAAATCTGAGGGTAAAGTGAGGTTTTTTCCCCAGTCAGATGGCGAACCAGCACCCATCACAATACGGTCAGCTATCGCTTTGAGGTAACTGCCCTTATTGGTGTCAGAGGTACCATCTATTCGCGCTTGCATAGTTGACCCCAAGAAAGTCAACGCTATCAAGGTGACTGTCACTATGATGGCACAGGCAAAAAAAGTGTCAAAGGCGCTGGATGGCAGTTTATGTCAAACCTCCCGGCTTAATCATAGTGAAGGTTCCTTGTAGGAGGAACTGGGAAAGGACCAATGACAGGTAAGCAGTCACCGCAAGCGCCGCTGCGATTTTGAATCCTGCACCGAAGTTGCCTTCGCTGATTTTTCCGATGAAGAACCCTGAAATCCAGCATTGGATAATTATGCCCACTGAGAAAATTTTAAGTTGACCTTGCATAGCTATCGTGGCCACTGCGCTGATATCTGTGCTCACAATGCCAGTCATCATAGTGGTCGTCAAGGCAACAATTGTTGTTGTAACTGCAATTAAGGCACTCCACATAAAAGCCAGAATTATGTAGGGTTTTAGTAGTGATCGGCGGTTGACCTGTAATTCTCGTTCTTTTTCACTGTACTCAGAAAGGATCTCAAGTGATTGGATGGAGTTGCCGCCGATTTCGAGCGTTTCAACCATCATCGCAAAGTTGACTACCACGAACCAGCTTCGGATTTCTTTTTTGATGTTTTCGAAGGTCTTTCTTAGGGGGATGCCCCATTCAATTTGGCTTCGAATCAGCAGCAGGAATTTGGAGAAGGGACCATAATCTTTGCGTTTTGTGGCTTGCACTATGCTCTTTTCGGGTGACATACCAGTTTTTTGAGATTCAGTAATGTCTCTTATGAAGCTGGGTATTGCTTCTTCAGCGTTGTAGTTGACTTTGGCGATACGGTAGTACTGGATAGTTGGGAGGATAGATGCTCCGACTAAGCATGCGACTGCCACTTCAGGTAAACCTAACGGACTGATGGCGTCTTGTAATTGTGGAACTAACCCAAAAACGCCTATTACAACGACCGCGGGAACAATGCAGATTAACGCTTTTTTGTAGAGGTCTTTTAGGTCTGGAAAAGCGCTTCTCTGCATGTTATGCGCCATGAGGATAAAGATGCCCGACATTACAGGCATTATGAGAAAAGCAATCAGATAGGATACGTATGGTGAAAGTGAGACAGAACCGCCTCCTAGAAGGTCCATGACGCTCGTTGATGATAGAACAACGAAAAGGATGTATGTGCATAGAACAACTATTAGCATGACTGAGTAAGCCTCAACTAATGCGGCGATTTTATCGATTGAACGATTGAGGTTTATGTAGCGTAGTTCAAAAATTGCTTTTAGCTGGCTTTTCATGTAGTCAACTAGTTTGCCTCCACTTCGAACAGACGAAACAAAACCGCCTAGGAAGTTTCTGTATAACTTAGAGGCAGTTACCTCGGAGCGCTGATACATAACAGTCAAGGGGTCTTTTCCCAAGACTTCAACTTGACGCACAACCTCGTCTGCTTCCTTTTTGAAAATTGGCAAGAAGTAGAGCTTGCGCATTTTTTTCCAGCTATCATAGGGTGAAATCCCACTTGCAGCCATAAGTGTGAAAATCATCACTGCAAAAGGCAGTTCCGCTTCAGTTTTTTCCCGCTCCTCGCTTGTTGCTTTATTCAGAAAACCGAAGATTTTTCCTATTGAACCGCCAGGAGCTTTCATTACATCTAATTCTCCAAAGCGTAATTCTTGTTTGCTAAGCAATCGAGGGCGATTGAGCTGTTCAACGCCTTGTGAACACTTCGAAAGTCTCGGGTGTTCTGCTCAACCAAAGCTAAGAGAAGCTTTTTTCTCCGCTCAAACTCCTGGACAACAACACTAACTGGTGCGTCTGAAGTAGTAGCGATCTTAGAGAACAGGTAGCTTTCTTCGATGTTACTGTGGAAAGTATCTGTAGAGAGGTTCCATGTGAATACGTCGCGGGACATGCCTGCTGGGTCTATTTCGGATACTTTGGTGAATTTGCGCATAGAACCCTTTTTGCCGTTTGAGGTGAAGCAAGTGTTCTTTACTTGTTTAACCACTATAACGCAGTTCATCAGGGAGAGAATGTTCTGTGGAATGTTCATTGGCGGTTGTGTTAAACGTTTAACGACTGTTTCAACGTCGTCAGCGTGCATGGTGCATAAGCCACCGTGTCCAGTGGCTAACGCCTGGAATAGGACGTATGCTTCTTCACCTCTGATTTCACCTACCAAAATCAACGTTGGTCTATGACGGACCGCTGATTTGATGAGGTCATAGAGTGTAACTTCGCCTTCGCTGTCACCGCCGAATCCAGTTCGGGCGATGGTGGATACCCAGTTTTCTTGCGGCAGGTTAATTTCTTGAACTTCCTCTACAGAAATCATCTTGAAGTCGGGCCGCACCAAACAGGCTATGGCATTTAGTGCAGTGGTTTTTCCTGCACCTGTAGGTCCAACAACCATAACTGACATCTTATTCTCCATGAGCATCCATAGATACGCCGCTATGGATTCGTCGATGGTCTCGTTCATTATTAAATCGACGATGGTGAGGGGATCTTCTTTGAATTTTCTGATTGTGAAGCTTGTGCCCGCGGGTGTAGTTTCTTTGCCAAAAGATACGGCTAACCTATGTTTTCCCGGCAGTGTTAAGTCAACGATCGGGTGAGCTATGCTTACGTGTTTGCCTTGACGGTGAACGATGCGTGTTATGAAGTCGTCAAGTTCCTCTTCATCTGTAAAGATGATGTTTGTCCGGACACTGGAGTATTTTCGATGATAAATGTAGACAGGTTTGTTTAACCCTAAGCAGCTAATGTCTTCAATGTATGGATCACATATGAGCCCATCGATTTTTCCGTAGCCAATCAAATCCTTCTCAAGATAATACACAATTTTTCTAATACTCACCTGGTTTAAGATTCCTAATACATCACGGTGATCTTCCAAAATGTCGGGTAGCTGCCTATGGAATGAGTCAACTAGGGATTCTTCGACACTTGGCGCTTTAAGTTCAAACTCAAGTATGTTTATAAGGCGCTTGTAAGATTCGCGTTCATTCCGTGACAGGGGCAACTCGTCCACTACGTAGAAGTAGCTTCCGTCTGAATCATCTTGAAAAACCCACGCGTAGGAGAACGGTGGATTGAGGGGGTAACTTTCAACCTGCACGTAGCCCTCAGGCACACTGAAACCCTGAATGCCTAAATAAGCCACTAGTTCAGCATCTGGAACCTCATGGTTTACTGGTGTTTCATTTTGCTTCTTCTTTTTTATCTTCGGCATTTTTTCAATCACCCACAGTTAACGTTAAAATGGTAGTCTGATTTTCAAAGTAGCAAGTAAGCATCGGCCACCCTGACCCGCTGACGAAGCTGCCTGATGCTGCAACCTCAGCAGGCAACTCAACATGCATACTAGTTGGATTAACTTCTGTTCCGAAGCCCGACTCAACCCATGCACCAGACGAGTCGTTTACTAAATTAACCCAGTATCTTTGGTTGCCGACCTGCGCTGGAAGGGTCAAATACTGCGTGGCATTCTGGTTTTCTTGAGTAACCTTTGACAGCAAACTCAAGCTTTGTGCCGCCACGTACTCATCGAGGTTATGCAACTGTTGTTTCTCAGCGCTCTGTTGAATAGCTAAAGCACCTACACTGCAAGCGTAGATAACTATTGAACCAACTATAAGAGCCGCGAACAACGAATACATGTAGCCGGGAATGATTGAGGGCATTAGCGCAGCCACCTCTCGATACAAATATTGGATATAACGGTTTCAAGATGGATAACAGCACCCGAAGAGGTCGTAGAAATCGGGACTGAAACACTGCCTACTGTGCCATCAAAGACAGAAGTCACTGTTAAACTATCAACGGCGCTGGAAACTTGATAGGTTTGCGTTGTCAACTGTGTGGTTTTGCAGCTGATTTGAAGCGGCACTTTACCCTGTGTAGCAATAGATTCTGATTGGTTGAGGTTGGCGATGTATATGCGAATGTTGGTAACTACCCGGCCATCTTCAATCCCAGCTGATGCATAGGTGACGCTGGGTCGGTAACGCAACTGTATTTGTGCACATTCCGCGCCAGTCTCTATGTACATTTGACTCATGGATGCACCACTCTGATTGGTCAAGGATCTGCTGTCGCCTCTCAGGTAGAGACCGACTCCGTTGGAGCCGCCTGACAGAAGCTCATAAGTTACTCCACCAACATAAGAGTTGAACAGGGAATCGGAGATTTCTGAGCCACCGCTTACGTCAACCGTTAACACGTTGGCGGAGGGTTGAACAGCTAGCAAACCACCCGAATCTGCTAATTCGAGGGTAACTGAGGAGCCAGGTTGCCACAGCGTCGAGAGTGCGTCATCGTCCAGTGACAGCAAAGCCTCTTTGGCTGTGGAAACTTTGAGAACTTGACTTTGGGTGTTAACTCTTTGGACTGAATAATAGTACGTGAATGATATTATGCCTAAAGTTGAGACGAGTAAAATAAGAAAAGTAATGGGCACAGCTAAAGCTCGCTTGGAGCGTAAGAAGCGTTTGAGAGCTAATTTACACTGGGCCATCACTGAGTCACTAATGTAACAAATCTCCGAAAACAGATTAAGCCGTTTGTGTGTCTAACAATTTACATATTACACACAAAAGACTACGAAACAATCCAATATCATAGCTACACGAAGCTACTAAACGAAAAAGCCTGGATAAATTGACAGAAAATATTTTTAAAAATTTGTAATAAAAAGAAAAGGTGGGGGGTTTTTTAGTTAATTTTACGTTTAACTTGCGTCTGCGACGTATGCTTGGACGTTGGCTTCTTGGTAGTACATTGCTTGCGATGTGAAGACTGTTACACCGACGGTTAAGCCTATGTCGTTGATAGTGATGCTGTCTGGTGAGTCAATGTAGACGACCATAGAGGTACCTGATTTGAACACTGTTGCACCGGATAGAGCAGTGAGGGCATCGGTTGTTGCTGCATCATCAACGTAGACCTTGTCAAGCGCTGAAGAGTAAGAGAGATCGCCTGTAACTGGGTCTTCTGGAGTGGATGTGTAGACATCAGTCCACGCTGCTGTCTGGCCTCTGATAGTAATTTTGTTGACAACAATGTCACGTCCACCAGTGTTAATCAATAGGAATGCTGCCTGTGATGTTCCGTCTGCGCCACACCAAACATGGATTTTTTGCATGGTGATGCTTTCTTCTTGAACGCGTGTGCTGGTTACGTTGATTGCAAAGTAGGTTACGACGCCTGCGAGTAGCACTGAAACAACGAGGATAATTAGGGTTGTTACGACTGTACTTAGAGCCCAACGATTCTTCATTAGATTTCTCATTTTTGGTTCACTGACACAACCATTCGTAAATTTTGGATAAGAGAATTTGTGTGTAAGAATAAAATACGACAGAGGACAGCAGCAGATGTTGCAAAAAATATTGCGTACTGCCCATCTATCAAGAGTAATCGAGCGAAAGAAAAAATAAAATGTTAGTTAGCCGTTTGTGTGTCCAACAGATTATGCATCACTTCAAAGCACAGATATTTAGAAGCTTCCGGCCGTCCAGGTAACCTGTGAATTCAACCATATAACGAAAACTAATAAACAGGCTTGCACATTTTTTTTTAGCGTTAAGACGAAAGTACCTAGTCGTATTTGTTATGACCAGAAAAATTAGAATAAAAATGTCACGACAACGACTCCGATCCGATTGGGGAGCCTACTTTATTATCGGTTTCATAGTCATTTTAATGATTGCCATTGCATTTTATATGTCAGATAATATCCCGTTGGCTGAGTCTATAGCTAATTATGCGTACTTTGCTTTAGTTATAGGTGTATTCTTGGAAATAGTGGGCTTGGCAAGAAACAGACAAAAAAAACTATTCATTACTTCCGATATTGCAGGATAGATGAAAAAGAAAGAAGCAGAGGAGTAAAATTCTTTCAAAGTTAGACAACAAAGATGACTTGCGCTTGCTTTAAGGAACCAATTCAACTTCAACATATTTGAAGGCTAAACCGATAATTTTCAGGACTACAGCAACAAGAACAGCGTAAAAACCCAAGTACAAAACCATACCATGTGCAAATGCCACTGCAAAAGCAGCTGCTGTTAAACCAACCGCTGTAAGCAACGTTAATTGAAACAAGACATTCTTTGAGCGTTGGTTTAAAAATAAGCTCAGTAGCGTCACTGCTAAAGCGACTTTAATTAAAACCGCGACAGCAATTATCTGGTCGCTTGTCTCCATAAAAACTGCCGGCCAACCAATAGGTACCGAAAGCGGCAGAAACCAGTAAACAGTGCCCATCGCACCCCAAGGAATGAAAGTCGCTAACAGTTCTGAAAGGCATCCGACTGCAACAAGAAAGGGCGTGAATTTTGACATATCGACGACTGTACCATGTGCCTCTTTGGAGGGTATGCTTGGAATGCCTTGAAATTCAGACGACCTATGGCATGCAAACTTCATTGCATACTTTCATGGCAGTAGAGGATTTTAAGACTTTTCCTTTTAGAATAGGGAGGGTCTTGACCATCATTTTTTTGTGGAAGTTTTAAAGATAGAAAATCGTGTTCCAAAAAAATTCATCTCCGTTATTTTGAATTTTTCAATGAATTATAATTAAAAATCCGAGTTTTATCATACCCGTAACTTACTAATCGATTGAACTTTGTTGATTTTGAATTCAGATTGTGTTTTCATAACTACTAAATAGAAAATTTGAAAGTAAAATCATCTAACTCCGGAGACGAGTAACGACGAATTTCGAAACGCCAAATGCTATGAACCCAGCAGAAACGAAGCAGCTCTGCAAAACGCACAAAGCTACACGTTATAGGAGACAAAGCTAATGGTCGAAGCGACAGTTAGTTTCGGTGCCTCATTTGTTATTCCAGCCTACAACGAAGAAAAAGCAATTGAGGCTGTCCTCAGCAGCATGGACTTAACAATGCGTAAGATAAAGCATGAAATCATTGTTGTCGATGACGGAAGCAAAGACAACACCTACTCTAAAGCAGTAGAATACGCAAACAGAAATTGCAACGTGAAAGTGGTAAGCTACCCTTTGAACATGGGAAAGGGTTACGCATTAAAAAAGGGGTTTATAGAAGCTTCCAGCGACATCGTGGTTTTTACCGACGGCGACTTGGAAGTGGATTTGAATACCGTTTCAAGCTACATGGATGCCCTTGTAAACGGGGACATCGTCATTGCATCTAAATGGCACCCTGACTCTGAAGTGCAAATGCCGCTTGTTCGCAGAATACTAAGCCGTAGTTTCAATGTCCTAGTTCGACTTCTAACAGGAGTCCCTCTTAAAGACACCCAAGCGGGACTAAAAGCCATGAGAAGAAGCGCTTTTATCGATATTTTCCCTCACTTAAGCGTGAAACGGTATGCATTCGACGCTGAGTTATTGGCTGCAGCACAAAGCCGAGGACTAAAAATCGTCGAGATGCCGGTTAACATAAAAATGAACGCTTCGTTTAAACCGAAAGATATCTACAAAATGTTCATAGACCTACTTGGAATCGCCTACCGATTAAGAATACTGCATTGGTACCAGCGTCCATTAACCATTAAAGGCCCCTCGCAATTGCCCATAAACTCCAACGACGCTGTGCAAGATGAAAAGCAATTCGTGTCCATCATTATACCCTGTAAAACCATTGACGCTTACACCAAAGAATGCATTGAACAGTGCCAAAAACTGGATTACAAATATCATGAGATAATTGTGCTTCCAGACTCTGCAGATGAACAGATAGAGGGCACAATGACTATTCCAACGGGTCCTGTTTCTCCAGGTCTAAAACGGAACATTGGAGTAAAAAATGCGAGCGGCAATTACTGTGCATTCATAGATAATGATGCGTATCCCCGAAAAGACTGGTTAACTAATGCTTTGAAACATTTTAAGGATCCACAAGTAGGCGGCGTTGGTGGGCCGGGATTAACGCCGGCTGAGGATGGCAGTTTGCAGAAAGCAGGCGGTTACGTTATGTCCTCGTTTATGACCGGTAATCTCTCAAGTCGATACAAAACAAAGGGTAGTTTCGAATCGGATGACATACACAGTTGCAATTTTGTTGCTTCTAAAGAAGCCATAAAAGCGGCAGGGGGATGGAACGAGAAATACTGGCCTGGAGAGGACACACTGATGTGTATGGCAATCAAGGGCATAGGCAAAAAACTAGTGGAATCCTCCGACGTAGTTGTTTATCACCATAGACGATCACTTCTAAAAGCGCACCTAAAACAGGTCTCAAGATTTGGCATACACAGAGGATTTTTCGCCAAGAAATACCCAAAAAACTCTTTAAAACCAACCTATTTCCTGCCAACAATATTGGTTTCCGGGCTTTTTGGAGGAATTCTATTAGCCATGTTTTTCCCGGCTTTAGCAAATGTTGTTTGGATTGGAGCAGGTGCTTACCTGTTTTCGGCTCTGGTAGCATCGGTGCTGCAGGTAAGAAGCCTAAAAATGGTTTTCCAAGTATGGGCAGGTATCGTTGTAACACATTTCGTTTATGGCTTGTACTTCCTGTCAGGTTTACTTAAGCGGGATTTGAAAAGATGAAAATCCACATTTCCTATCCACCCCTAAACTCTCCAAAGGGTGTGCCGCTAATAAGCCAGAATAGGCAATTCCAGTTTTTCCATTCACCCACATACATTTACCCAGTGGTTCCCGCCTACGCTGCCACCATGCTTCATAACGAGGGCTACGAGGTAGTTTGGGATGATGGCATCGCTGAGGAAAAAAGCTACGAGCAGTGGTTCATGGACTTGGAAAAAAGTAGCCCTGACTTTATAATGATGGAAACCAAGACGCCGGTAGTTCAAAAGCACTGGGCTATCACAGGTGATATAAAGCAAGCGTGTCCGCACACAAAAATCGTTATGGTAGGCGACCACGTCACTGCACTACCCCAAGAGACAATGAAGAACAGCGAAACAGATTATATTCTAACTGGCGGCGATTACGATTTTCTGCTACTAAATTTAGTCAACTATATAGAGGGAAGGAAGCACTTATTGGAAAACGGAATTTGGTTAAGAGAAAACAGCGAAATCCACAGCACTGGGCCGTTTAAGCTCTCCCACAGCCTTGATGAGTTGCCGCAGATAAACCGTGAACTTTCAAAGTGGCGGCTCTACAGCGAATTTAACGGCAACTTTAAGAAAACACCTGGAACTTACACGATGGTAGGTCGCGACTGCTGGTGGAGAAAAGATGGCGGTTGTACCTTCTGCTCTTGGCCAACGCTTTACCCATCTTTCCGCGTTATGAAACCAGAAAAATTAGCAGATGAAATCGGGCAGTTGATTGAGCAGAATAACGTAAAATCCGTGTTTGACGATAGCGGCTGTTTTCCTGTGGGGCAGTGGCTTAAAACATTCGCTAATTTAATGATTGAAAGAGGCTATAACGAGAAAATAGAGTTTGGCTGCAACATGAGGTTTGGTGCCCTTAAACGGGAGGAGTATCAGCTTATGAAAAAAGCTGGCTTTAGAATGCTACTTTACGGCGTCGAATCTGGAAACCAAAACACGTTAGATCGACTCAACAAGGGAACAGACCTTCAGGGAATACTTGAAGAATCCAAGATTCCAGCGCAGGAGGGACTGGAGCCACACATAACAATCATGGTTGGTTACCCTTGGGAAAACCGCAGGGAAGTCGAAAACACCCTGCAGCTAGCGAGGACGCTTATGCAGAAAGGATACGCCAACACCCTGCAATCCACCGTCGTCATCCCCTACCCTGGAAGCAAACTGTATGCTCAAGCGTTAGAAAATGGCTGGTTCAGGTTTAACCCTAAAGACTATGAACGCTTCGACATGAAGGAACCAGTAATGTCTGTTACTGACATGACACCCGAGGAAATAATGCAGGCTTGCGACGAAATATACAAGGTGTTCCTGACTCCGCAGTATATGCTCAAGCAATTAACCAGAATACGGACGCTAAAAGATGTGAAGTATTCGGTTAAGGGCGCTATGAAAGTCATTGGGCATGTAAAGGACTTCGGGTAAACAAACTGAAAGGGAAGCAATAATAAAATACATAATAGGCAAGCAAGAGGAAAGGAGAAGTAATCAGAGTGGCAACAGCCCTTAAGCTTAATGCTGAAAATTTATCCGACACGGCATTAGAGGCTAAAGTTGAAAAAGGATTTGTTCCACCATGTACCGATAAACTGAACTTTCCTTTGGTTTCTGTAATAGTTACCACAAAAAACGAAGAGAAAAATATAGCAAACTGCTTAAGAGCCATAAAACAGCAGACTTTCAAAAACATCGAGTTAATTGTTGTTGATAACTTTTCAGAGGATAAGACTGCAGAGATTGCGGAAAAATACGGCGCAAAAGTCTACTTTAGGGGAAACGAGCGATCGCTTCAGAGAAACTATGGGGCTGAAGTAGCAACTGGCAAATACATCATCTATTTAGACGCTGACATGATTGTAAGCGCAACATTAATTGAAGAATGCTGCACAAAATGCGAGAACAACCTTGCCGACGCACTTTATGTTCCAGAGCGAATAGTGGGAAGAGGCTTCTGGATTAAGGTACGGGATTTTGAGAGAAGTTTCTATACGGGAACGGTTATTGATGCTGTACGCTTTGTTAAGCGGGAGCTGTTTCTGCAAACCGGTGGTTTTGACGTGAATTTAACAGGTCCAGAAGACTGGGATTTTGACAGAAAAATAAGAGACAAAGGCAACGTAAAAGTCGCCAATGTACCGCTCTATCATAATGAAGGACAATTCAACATCAAGAGGTACCTAGAGAAGAAACGATACTATAGCAAAGGAGTCCAACAATACATCGCAAAATGGGGAAAAAACGACTTAGAAACCATGAAACAAACCGGTGTGAAATATCGTTTAATCGGCGTCTTCGTAGAAAACGGCAAATGGAAAAGACTACTAAGAAACCTGCCCTATACGATTGCAATGTACTGGTTAAGGTTCAATGTTGCACTTGCCTTCCTAAAGAAACCCACGTAAAATAGGAGGGAAAAGGACAACTTGAAAATCCTTCAGTTAATAGATGGACAAACTACAATCAGTATAATTATCCTTGTCTTAGCTGGCCTTGTTCCCTTAACATGGTACCATCCGTCTCACACTATAATAATGGGAGACTGGTCACCCTATTGGTTCAATTCTCCACACACATTCACTGGAGACATGAATATGTGGTGGAGCACCAACGCATTCGGTTGCCCCTCACCTTACCCCGCTTTAGCGGGATTATTCGCCCCAATGTTTATTCTGCAAGAAATGGGAATTGCCAACGGGCTTATTCAGGTCATTGTAATAAGCACTTTACTAATTTGTTCTGGCTTAACTATGCTATTTTTCTTGTCCACAATTCTAGGACGGAAAGGGTGGCCCCTTTTGATAGGCAGCCTATTTTACATGCTATGTATGATTTTTATTTTAGAAATTTTTAGTTTAGTGATAAGTTGGGCACACGCTTTCCTACCTCTTGTTTTAGCACTTTTTGTCAAGCTGATTCAGAAAAAAGTTAGAGGAGAACCTTCAGGGAAATGGTTAGTGGGTTTTCTTGCAGCTTTTTCTTTTTTTATGTCTTTCTTGTTCGATAACCCGCCTATTCTCATTATAGGTTTGTTTTGCTTATTCATAGTATTCATTTATTTGGGTCTAACGGAAGGCATTTTCAAAGTAACCCGTGAATCTCTTAAAATGGTTCCCCTGACAATTTTGGTTAGCCTTTGGTGGATTATACCTGCAATATTAACATCCATGCAGGTGGTAGATGACCCCGGACAAAATTTAGCGAAAAGAATAATTTTGGTAGATGCCCGAAGTAGCATACTTAATGTTTTATGGTTTAATCCTATTTGGTCCTGGAAACCGGAATATTATCCATACACCCAATACTACGCTAATCCGATTGTAATATTTGCAACGTTTGTCCCCGTTATAGTTGCGGCGATCGGTCTTCTTTCTAGACGGCAAAACAAGAAATTGCAGTACCTATTTATCATCGTGGTTCTGTTAGGAATTGCTGTCGACATAGGAGGATACGCACCTTTTGGTCAACTTAAAAGTTTTTTGGATGCTCATATTCCGCTATTTGGTATGCTTTTCAGAGAGCCACAGAGTAAAGTGTCAATTGTAATTGCGCTCTTTTTAGCGCCATTGGTCGCTTGTTCTTTGGATTCAATACTTGCAGCTGTGATGCGTGTTTCCCCTTATACTAAACTTAGAAGGAACATAAGAAAAATACTGCCACCCTTACTTGTTTTATTATTTATTTCAGCGAGTCTCTTATCTGCAGGACCGATATTTCTGAATAAGGTCGCTGAAACTAAAAGTAGCCTAATTCCATATTCATCATATGTTAATGTACCGGCATATTGGGATACAGCAGGTCAATTCTTTGACAACGATTCTAGCGATTTTAGGGTATTGATAACACCCGATTCACCAAGTACGTATATGGCATACGATTGGGGGTACTGGGGATCAGACGCCGTTCCATATCGATTTATTCACAAACCAGTTCTTTTTAACACCTATGGCTATCAACAAAAAGCGGGCAATTACGCGATAAATTTGACTTATCAAACCCTTGGAAACCACAGCTACACTGAATTCAATAACTTACTCTCGACACTAAATGTAAAATATATCCTGCAGAGAAACGACATCACTGCTAATTTTACTATTCCACAAGCTGTTAACTCAACAGTCATGAAAAATGATTTACTCAACGATTCCACGCTCGAATACATTACAAGTTTCGGAGAACTGGACATCTATGAATACAAAAACTGGAACCCCACGCATCTACTTGCTTCGACAGAACCCTTTGAAGATAACTCATCTGCATTGACAACTTTTTCTGCTCCAAACGACGCGGCTGCAGGAGTTAGTTACCAACAAGTTTCTCCAAGTGAATACAGTCTACACATAAACGCGTCGAAGCCATTCTTTCTCTTCTTTTCCGAGGGATATGACTCCAAGTGGAAACTGACGGAAGCAGACGCAAACTGGTACACAATACCATTTAGCCAAGATTTATCAGTCAACCATACATCTGCCTACGGCTATGGAAACATGTGGTACATAACTAAAACAGGAAGCTATGACCTAACGATTTACTATACGCCAGAATCATACTTCTCCTACGCGGTTATCATTTCATTGTTAAGTTTCGTCATACTCTCGACCGTTATGGGTTTGCATTTTTATGTCAAGTCCCGAAAAAAGAGACCTTTAAAGAGCAGCTGAATGAACCGTAAGGTTTGGGGCAGTCCAGCAGCTGCTCGTGTAGACATGTCTTTTCCCTTGAAAACTTTCCGGATTAAACTCGCCTGCGCTTATTCCCTCCAAAATGCCTCCGCAGCCGCACGGCAGCGTTTTCGGCTTGTTTGACGTTAAAATGGTTATTGGTTACGCTTGAACTTTGCTAAAAACAAATCTGCTGCAGGCATGGGTCAAACCTGCAAAAAAGATTCCACGCGGTTGCACACACCGTCAACATGCTTCAACATAGCGTGTGGCACGAAAACGTGTCTGCCACACCGCTTCTACAGATGCTGTGCAACCCGTTTCAAAAAAGCAACGCAATTCAACGCCTATCTTGTGGTGCCGCAAAAACCGCCACACCCACACAAAAGAACACACAAACTATTGTTAAACCCATTTGTCCCAAGTTTTGGTTAACTGTTTGAAATATCGGCTTGAAGCGTTTTGTTTGTAATTGGCTACTAAAAGGTTGCAACTTATCTACTGAGGTGGTTGAAAATAATTAACGAAACAAAAGAGGAAAAAGAAAAGCAAAAGAGAAAAAAGGGGTCTTTAGCTTTCTTAGGATGCAGTCGCAAGATATGCCTGCACGTTAGCTTCTACGTAGTACATTGCTTGTGCTGTGTTGAGGGTGATGCTGACTGTTAAGCCGACGTCATTGATGGTGATGCTGTCAGGTGAGTTAATGTAGAGGACCATTGAGTAACCTGATCTGAGTGTCAAAGAGTCAGAAGCCTTCGCGAACGTTAACTCCGTAGTTCCGATGGTATTAGAGCCTTCATCGATTGCTGTGTTACATGGAAGATCTGAAGATACCGCTTGATCAGTAGTTGAATAGTAAACGTTAGCCCAAGAGACCGTTTGTCCTCTAATCGCAAACTTCTGCATTACAACGTCTCTACCGCCAGTATTAATAATCATTATAGCAGCCTGAGTCCCATCATTACTGTACCAAACATGCTGCTTAGTAAGAGCCAAACTTTCTTCCTGCACACGAGTAGAAACAACGTTAATAGCGAAATAAGTGACCACACTTGCTAACAGCACCGAAATGACTAAGATAATCAGAGTAGTGACGACTGTACTAAGCGCAAACTTATTCTTCATAAACCTTCGATAACTATTGTAGTTCATTCATTTTACCTCCCGTTTTAAAGTCTTGTTTTTCAGTTTTTGGATGTCGTATATCATACGATATCATCTTGAAAGCAGTTATGGTCTCTGCTTATAAATCCCTTTTGCAGTAAGATTTAATATACAATATATTGTTTAAGAAGCAACAATGCGAATCTGAATTGGTAGTATTGCTAACCTAGTTTTCCGTTTTTTAGTGATCGTGGTTGTATAATCCAAGTAAGGTTTTATTGGTTGTCGGGATTCGTCTACGTTATTGTGTTTCTGGTTGGTGTGTGTTGTTGTGGTGTGATATTACATAACTGTTAACTGGTTTGAATGGAAACTTGGGAAAATGGGAAGACACGAGGGCAACAGATTCAGCGGTTGTTTGTAGATGCGATTTTTTTATTTATAATTGTAAAAACTTGGATCGCTTAAAGCCGAACTGTGTTTGGTTATAGACAACTTTATGAGTAACCGGTATTTCGTGCCTATTTCTGGTCCAAAATTTAGCGGCCTATCAAATCTTTTGTTGATGGTTAAATTGGAGCAGTCAAAGACTGCAAGTATTGATGGATGTAAGAAGCAACCCGTTAAGTGTTAAAGTCTGCAAACAACAGTGGATATTTAGAATTCAGATTGATAAGTCACAAATGTTATTGTTTACTCTGACACATAGCTCTGTATGCAAGCTGAGGAGACATGGGCATAAGGAACATCCCCCACAAAACGATAGTTGCTATGGTAGTACTGGTTTTGGTAATCTGCCCCCCCTTCTTCGCTCAGGCCTCCAGCTTGCAATTAACTTCCTCACCAGAGTACAACACTTATGTGCACACCTGCGTTGACTCCGAGTTGGGCAACTATACATCAATCGACAAGCCAGTCTTTCCAGTTATGATTAATAACTCTCAGACACAGATAGGCCAGAACTGGACCATCACCTGCCCACTTGTAGCAGACCACAATTATCATCTCTACTGTTATGGCGAATGGGTAAGCACGACCGCCTCGGCAACCACAGACTACGACCTCTACATCTACGATCCAGCTGGAAAACTTGTGAGTTCACACACTGAAGCTGCTGGGTTCCCTGAAAGTGTCAGCTCCGACCAAACCCCCTTCTTTACGCCCACCCAATCCGGCAGCTACTCGTTTGTCATAAAAAACAGTGCTGCGGACAGTAAGGGCAGTCAGCAAGCTACGTTTATGGTTATTGAAAGTTTAGAATGCAACCAATGGTATACTTGTAACTTGGAAGGTTACAGTGGCAATCAATCCACTTTGCGAACGGGCTGGGCTTACGAGTTCGCAACAAACCAATCCAAAGTCGAAGTATACATCAAAATTCCCAGCACTCTTGACATGTACGAAGCCCGCCTCTACCTCATGAACGACTACAAAAACACCCTGCTCGTAAACGATTACCCGCTGCCCTGGGAGCAAGGATTATACGGCAACGTATCCGCTGGGGTGGGCGGCTACAATTTTGAACCCGATGGATACCGAGGTGTCGCCTACGAAAGCTGCGAATACATGGGGCAAGACATGTTCCTTAACTACACTGCCGCAGCCGCCAACAAGGGCTTGGAGCTCTATCAGTTGGTGCTTATCGGTGAGGTGGGGCAGGGACCGGTTGAGTTTATGATGAAAACCAACTTTGACGTCGCCACCTTAACACAGGCCAACGTTACGGGCAAAGTTTTACCAAGCATGGCCGCGTCTGTGGAGTACAAAACTGACGGCGCTAACCTTGTGCAAGCCAACATTTCCTATACCGACGATGGTTGGGACACAGTAGATACGGTTGCAATGGATGTTTGGAATCAAACCTGCAACGCTACCATCCCCACACAGACGGCAGGCACAACTATCCAGTACCTCATCAACGCCATGGACCTGCTCAATAACTACCTCTCAGCCTCAGGCAACTATACAGTAAAGACCCAGCCTACCCTAAACGTCACATTGGCTAAGGACACAGTGTTTACAGGCCAAAACGTAACGGTCTCAGGCAAAGTGACGCCTAACGACAAAAACTCAATAGTAGTCGTGCAGTTCCTAAGCGCTAATTCGACAGAATCCGTCGACTGCAAGGTCCGCTCAGACGGCACGTTTAACGCAACTTGGCAGCCTCAAGAAGCAGGGGATTACGCAGTTTTCGCAAATGCACCCGAAACAAAAACGTCATGGAGCGCAGACGGCTCACAGTTGACGCTTACAGTTAACGAGCCCCCATTCTACATGAAATACCAGCTGTTCATCGCCCTCGGTTTGATTGGAGCTCTGGCTGCAGGCGGCGCAGTTTATTACCTGAAGTTCATGCGCAGATAAACGTCTGCAGTTTTGTCCTTCTGTCTTTGTGTGGGTGTGGTGGTTTTTGCGGCACCACAAGATGGCTTGCGTTTCGCGTTGCTTTTTTGAAACGGGTTGCACAGCATCTGTAGAAGCGGTGTGGCTGAGGCGATTTCTTACCACACGCAACATGGCGCTATGTTGAAATCTGTGTGGTGTGTCATGGCGAACCAATCGGAATCGCATGTTAACAAAAACCAGTTTAGGAACATTAGAATGCAAACCGGGCACAGAGATTAAACTAACGTCAGTTTCATCGTAAGCCAGTTATGCTTCCAAACCTTGGCATAGCTTAGAAAACAGTAAAAGGCAAGGGGGAAGCCACCTGCATACAGCCTTATAGATTTTTTAGGCTTAAACTTAGACAGGGAAACGAGTTTTTTGTCTGTTTTTCTAATTGAACAATTTAAACAACTTGCATTTTACGCTCCGTTTCAGGTTTTTCATGACTAAATATTAAACTTGTTGACTTCACGATTTGAGGTACACCCGCAATATCTTCAAAGATTAATAGACCTCTTGCAAGTAAGGCGAAAACCGTTGCTATTGGCGCCGCGACACCGAGAAGGCCAAGAATTCCAACGATTCCGAATTCCTGTACACCTATACCAGCAGGGGTGATGGGTATAAAGGCAAGCGCGGTAACGAGAGGGTGAATCAGGAAAAAGGCAAGCCACCAAGAACCAGTTAACTGCGAAATCCCAAGGGCATAGCCTAAAAACCACCATTCAAAACCTTTAAGCAACCAGCAAGCTATGGTCAAGACTACTATTTCGGGGATTGCTTTGCTTGTTGCACCTGAGCTTTCTTTGTATTCTTCCAATTTGCCAATTAAACCGCCAGTGAATCTTTTAAGAAATCCCCAGTTAGCAATACGATCAAAAATGGAGATAGCTCTCTTAGACCAAGTGAAAGCTGCAAGAATACCTGCTCCCACTAGCACCAAGCTAATACCTAAAATGGCGAGAAGCAAACCTATGTTTAATCCTGCTAGCTGAGTGGGAAATATCGTGTTCCATGTGGTCATAGGAACCGTTGTAGCTAGCAAAATTACTGCTCCAACCCCTCCTGCGACTTTTATGAGAAACTCGAATGTCTGAATTCCAAGAATGCTTGAGAGACTTTTGGACGTGGGAACATCTTGGTCTCTTAGGTAGACTGGTGTTAGGATGTATCCTGAGCGTCCAGGCGTCACATCGCTAGTAAGCATACCAGCATACTGTGCAAGCAATGTTTTGCCAAACGAGGTTTTTACTCCATTTATGCTAAGCACTCTTCTAAGGCGAACAGTAAAGAGAACGTTTATCCCAAAATACATCAAAAAAGCAAGTAACAAAAACTCAAGGTTAACGGTCAAAATCTTGCTGTAGATATAATCTACGCCTCTTATGATTGTGGCTTCTTGAGGCTTAAAATCCGCAGGAACCTGTGTACCTACATACCAAAGCAAAGCGGCTACTATGACCGCCATTACAATTACTTGTAATAAGACTTTAAGAGATAACTTCAAATTGTCAACCACGGCCGATTAGATGCTTCTTTCCGGACGGTAATCCTTCGGAGCCGCAATATGTATCAATTACTCACTCGGAAGGAGTCTCCCTTATATCCAAAAATATGCAGTAAATTCAACATAGTAGGCTTAAAATCTAGAAAAGATTTGTTTAACTGCCCTGCTTGTGAAAGCATATGATGACAGATGAACGGGTTGCCTTAAGAGTTGCCGAATTATTGGAGGCACTTGACCATATCAAAAAATATAATGCCATAGCCAGAGCACTTAAGAGATTCATAGTTATCGTAGGCAGTTCAATTGCAGTTTTCTTAGCAATTTTAACCGTATTCGAAATCTACGAGTTAGAGCTATTACTAAACAGCACTATGTTTTTTGTTGTAGCGTTCTTGTCTCTAATTGTCCCCGTAGCTGGCCTAGCTGCTGGCGTATTTTACATGCGTAGACAAATTAACGCCACTAAGGTAGGTGAATGGAAAACTGAAATTTCTAAGGGCTTTTCTTCCAGCCTTAAAGTACTGGTCGAAATGGATTGGGAAAAAACACTCGACGATATCTCTATAGGAAGGCTCGGCTACGCGATTTATTGCCTCTTTAAAGCTGGGACTTACCTCGTTGTAACAGTTGCCGCGTTTGAACTCGCGTGGAATGGCTTAACTCTAATATTTCTCCACCAGTTGGTGTGGGTGGGTGCCCTATTTTGGGGTTTGATTGCTGTCATAATTGTGGCTTTTGCACTTGGCAGCGACCTTTTGAAGCGCTATAGAGAATTACGCGCTTTGGATATGTTAGTTTGGGAATTGCGGTGGTTTAGCGTTGAGTTCGGGCGAGCAGAGTTCCAAGCTTGATCTCTATGTCATCGCCCGAATAATAGAGGCGCTGAAGGAGAAAAAGAACCTTAATAGAACCTCACTGGCTACTGTTACTGGGCTGTCGTATGACCGTTTAGTTAAATATCTCACTTGGATGTCGGAGAAGGGTTTTGTAACGTTAGACAAAGAGGGCATTGTTTTTCTCACAGCCGAAGGCAGCCAAGCTTATGATGATCTTGTTCGTTGGATATTGAAATACATCGGGCACCTAAGGTTCGGCAGACTCGGACCAAGAACATAAACCTGTAAAGTGCGCATATTTTTCTAAACTCCTCCTGAGTGAGCGTGCCTTTTATTTTATGTGCATATGGAAATGATTGGCGTTTCCAGAGTGAAGAGTTCTTGCACGCTCGAATTAATTGGCGATAACAAAAAGTATTTGGCCGTTTGCTTAGCCTTTCTTTTTGCTTTCCTATCAGTCTTACTTTTTAGGGATCATCTGAGAGCATTTGACCTTGCACTCAACAACTGGGTGCCTACATTGCAGTCTGGATGGACAACGACTGTAGCTGTTGGAATCTCGTATGTTTTTGACACTTACAGTTTACTTGTCGCAAGCTTAGTTATCGCGAGTTATCTTTTCTATAAAAACTACAGACTACAGAGTCTCTTGCTATTAGGTGCTATGGGCGGCGACGCGCTCCTTGTTGTTGGTTTCAAATTATTGGTTCATTCCCCAAGACCCCTAAACGCTTTGATTGTTGATTCGGGGTATTCTTTTCCAAGCGGCCATACTGTCGGAAGCATAGTATTCTGTGGCTTACTTACCTACTTTGCTTGGCAATATTTGAAAAACACTAGACCGAGAGTATTAGTCATTGCTTTAGCTGCTTCCATCGTTGCTTTGGTTGGCTTTGATAGAATTTACTTGAACGTTCATTGGTTCAGTGATGTTTTAGGCGGGTGTTTGCTTGGTGTTTTCTGGCTTGCTATTTCTGTTATGATCTTTAAACTTCTAACCGTTGACAAAAAGCCGCTTTCAGATAGATTCGAGAAATTGTCTATAATTCTATTCTTTATAGCGGTAATTGTTGCAGTAGGTTTACTGATTGAATCATTTGTTCCGCTGCATCTTTGGATCGGTACCTTAACGGGTTTATTTCAGGGTATAGCCAACACTGTAACTTTGTTAACAACCATCGGCTACATTGGTCTGTTTATTGTTGTTTTTGCGGAGTCCGGGGTTTTTGTTGGGTTCTTTTTGCCCGGTGATAGCTTGCTTTTCACTGCGGGGATTCTATCAAGTCAGGGCTTCTTTAGCATATATTCGGTGGTTTCCGTCGTGATTGCTGGCGCGATTCTAGGTGACAATTTTGGTTATGCATTCGGGCGGACGGTAGGTCCTATGTTTGTAAAGAAAGATACAAGGTTTTTAAACACAAAAAGGGTCGAATCTGTTAAGGCGTTTTTTGAAAGGCACGGATCAAAGACAATTGTCATTGCTCGCTTTGTTCCTGTTGCTCGAACATTTGCACCTATTCTTGCGGGTGCAAGTAAAATGCAGTACCGAACTTTTTTGTCGTACAACATGGTTGGTGGATTATTGTGGGGTTTAGCTTTGCCTTTAGTGGGTTTCGTTGCGGGCATAACTATTCCTGATATTGGTCTGTTCATTTATCCGGTTATAGCTATTATCGTCGTGGTTTCGGTTTTACCGTGGGCTGTTAAATTCTTAAGAAAGTCAACAGAAAAATGAGCCGTGTTCTCGGTCCGATTGTGGTTGCCGAGCCTTTTTCTCAGAGTTAAGCGGGTTCGTTGCTTTACAGGGTTACCTCTTTGGATTCAGTTTAGAGTTCTCATTGCCAGTTGAGGTACGCACAAACGGCTTAATCCATTTTTCATCGATTCACTATAATAGTGTACATTGAAAAACAAACAAACCCATCGATTTTGTGCTGCTTTCTTTCGCCTTTGAGGCGGTTTAGCTGGCAATGCAGTGATTTGAGACGCACCTTGCTTTTTGGTTTCCGCTTGTTTTTTCTCTTTTGTCACGTTTGCCGTCATGCCATGTTACTGCCTCGCACGGGCCGTTTTGGTGTAGTGTGAATATCTCCGAACGGCACCCATCCAACAACTACTAAAAGAACAAGCCAGTTTTATTGTTCTCAGCGATTAGTATATATCTATTCGCTCAATGTATTTACTGTTAATACTGGTTTGTATGGGGATTAATTTGGAAAGAAAAATTATGTCCTTAGGCAAATCATCCCTCGTAGTCTCACTACCCAAAGAGTGGATGCAGCTAAACGAACTCAAAAAAGGCGAAACCGTCTCGTTTAACATCCAACGCGACCGCTCCCTTGTCATTTATCCAAGTGCCTTAAAAAAACGTGGTCAAAGAGAAATCACACTTAGCATCGCGCAGAACGAAGAAGAAATCTTAATTACTCAGAAAATCTTGGGTGCATTCCTAAACGGGTACGGCGGCATCATGCTCTCCTCCGAAGGCATATTCACCGTACCCCAGACTAAGGCGATTCGCAGCATGTCCGCCCGCCTCTACATGAGAGTCATGGAAGCTGACGCTAAAAACGTTTACATCCAAAGCCTCATGGATGAATCCAAAGCCGTGCTGGAGCAGGCTATCCAAAGAATGCATCTTATTTCGCGTTCCATGTGCGAAGGTGCCTTTGACTCTTTAAAAAACAAAGACGTTGCGCTTGCAAAATCTGCGTATTCGCTTGATGACGACGTAGACCACTTTGCATTCTTCATCATCCGCATGCTAAGAAACGCAGCCCAAAACCCCCACTTAGCCAACGAGTTGCACATTGACCCCTTAGACTGTATGGACCACCAGATGCTTGTAACCCACGTGGAACACGCCTCCGACTACGCCGCCGACGTAACCCGACACATAATCATGCTAAACGGCGCCAAACAAACCATCCCCGACGATGTACTCGCGCTAATGGTCACCGCAGGCACCGAAGTCACAGAACTCTACGTCAAAGCAGTAGAAGCGTTTTTCACAAAAGACGTCAACGCCGCCGTCAACATTATGAAGTACCGCCAAAAAATGGATAAAACCGACGTTGAAATCACTTCCCGCTCGTTTACAGGTCCACAGAAAAGCGCCGAGTTAGTCTGTGGCATATGCAGCATACGCGACAACATCAAACGCATCGCACACTGCACCTTTAACATCGCCGAAACCGCCGTGAACCGGGCGTTTAAAGAGGCTGATGCAGAGTCGATTTATGATTACGAAAAATAACTAAAAACGAAAAATTGTTTGGTGAGCCGCCACTTGGCGTGCTCTTTACTTTTTGTTTTTCTTCTGGAGATACTCGTCGATGGCTTTAGCTGCGGTTTTTCCGGAGCCC
Organism: uncultured archaeon; assembly: GCA_963716035.1. Lineage (GTDB taxonomy): Archaea > Thermoproteota > Bathyarchaeia > Bathyarchaeales > Bathycorpusculaceae > Bathycorpusculum. The sequence goes on from OY970286.1 coordinate 2,249,147, forward strand.
ATGGCGCTGATAACTGTTGCTTCGCCGGTTGCGATGTCGCCGCCGACGTAGACGCCGTCGATACTTGTTTTGAAGTTTTCATCGTTAGCGATGATTCCGCCCTGCATGGTTTTCAATCCGGGGGTGGTGCCTTGTATGATGGGGTTGGGGGTGCGTCCGATTGCGACGATCACGGTGTCAACGTCTATGAGGGTTTCTGAGCCGTCGATGGGTGCAACACGATGTTTTCCTGAGTCATCTGCGTTGCATAGTCGCATGGTGATGGTTTGCATCTGTTTAACGTTCCCCTGTTCGTCTCCGATGAATTTGATGGGGGTGGTGAGCCACTTGAAGACTATGCCTTCTTCTTCGGCGTTTTCGATTTCTTCTTGGCGAGCAGGCATCTCGTTTTTGGTTCTTCGGTAAATTATCGAGACAGTCTCGGCGCCTAAACGTAGTGCACAGCGTGCTGCGTCAAGTGCGACGTTTCCGCCGCCTATAACTGCGACTTTTTTGCCGACGCGAATCGGGGTTTTGCTTTGTGGGAAATTGAAGCTTTTCATGAGGTTAACGCGTATGAGGAATTCGTTGGCGCTGTAGATGCCGTTGAGGTTTTCGCCAGGGACGTTTAGGAATTTGGGTAAGCCTGCGCCGGTGCCGATGAAGACTGCTTGGTAGCCCTGCTGGAATAGTTCAGCTACTGTGAATATTCTGCCGATCAAGTAATCAGGCTGGAATTCAACGCCTAATTTAGTGATGTAGTCGATTTCTGCTTGCACAATCTGTTTTGGCAACCTGAATTCGGGGATACCGTAAACCAGCACGCCTCCGCCTTTATGCAGGGCCTCATAGATTGTGACTTTGTAGCCGAGTTTTGCGAGGTCAGCTGCAACAGTTAGACCTGCAGGTCCAGCGCCGACAACCGCAACTTTTATGCCGTTGCAGGCGGGAACTGGTGGAACTACGACGCCTCTTTCCCTTTCCAAGTCAGCTACGAAACGTTCAAGTCTGCCGATTGAAACGGGGTCGCCTCTTTTGCCGATGATACAGCTTTTTTGGCACTGTTCTTCCTGTGGGCAAACACGTCCACAGATTGCTGGAAGACTGTTTTTCTCTTTGATTTTGTTGATTGCAGCGGTGTAGTCGTTTTGTTTGATGAGTTTAATGAATTGGGGGATTGGCACGCTAACTGGGCAGCCCTCTACGCATTTGGGTTGACTGCAGTTTAGACATCGGGTGGCTTCGGCGATTGCTTGTTCTTCAGTGTAGCCTAAGACGACTTCTTTGAAGTTTTTTGTTCTGTTTTTCGGGTTTTGTTTGGGCACTTCAACTGCTGTGAAGCGTCCGTTTTGGTTATTATTTCCGTTTACTGGCCGTGACATTGGCAGGTTCCTCCCTGATTCTGGTATGATTGTGTCAGGTTTTTCTCTTCAGAACAGTAACATTTGAGCCTCTGAATTAGCTCTTTAAAGTTAACTTGGTGAGCGTCGAATTCGGGTCCGTCCACGCAGGCAAACTGGGTTTTATCGCCTATTGAGACTCTGCAGGCGCCACACATGCCCATGCCGTCAACCATGATGGGGTTTAAGCTGGCGATGGTTTTGATGCCTAAGGGCCGTGTGATTTCTGCTATTACACTCATCATAATCGGGGGACCGATAGCGAATACTATGTCGATTTTGATTTTTTTAGCAATTAAACCTTTAAGCACATCGCTTACGAAGCCTTTGTTGCCGTTGGAGCCGTCGTCAGTGGTGAAGTAGATTTCGTCCGAAACAGCTTTCATTTCATCCTCTAAGATGAAGAGTTCCTTGTTTCTTGCACCCACAATTGAGATAACTTTGTTCCCTGCTTCTTTGAGGGCTTTAGCTACGGGGTAAGCTACTGCGGTTCCGAGTCCCCCGCAGATTACGGCGGCGGTGCCGAAGTTGTGGATTTCGCTGGGGTTTCCTAGCGGTCCTGCGATGTGCATTATTTTGTCGTCGACTTCTAATCGGCCTAGCTCGATGGTGGAGTAGCCGACTTCCTGGAAAATATGTGATATGGTGCCTTTTTCTTTATCCCAAGAGGACAGAGTGAGGGGGATTCGCTCGCTGTCTTGGCGGATTTTGAAAATCACGAATTGCCCTGCGTGGGCTTTGGCGGCTATATCTGGGGCGTAAACTGTGATTTTTTTGGTGACGGAGTTTAGGACTTTTTTTTCTACAACTTGGTTGGGTTTAGGTTTTTCATTATTAATTTGTGTCACTTGTTGTGTCTCCCGTTATTGACACGTTAACGCACTAAATATTAATCGTATATACAATATATATGCTATAAAAGGCTTGCTGGTTACAAAAAAGCGCTGCAACATCAAAAAAGCCCCAAAAAAACCGAAACAACAGTACACTTAAGTGCCAAAACAACCCAAATACAACAGTGAACCACCATGACCCCGCTCTGCTACCGATTCAAACTCTGGATAATAAACGAAAAAAACGAAGCAGTATTCGGCGACGGCTTAGCCCGCCTCCTAGAAGAAATAGACGAACACCACTCCATTTTAGAGTCAGCCAAAAAACTCGGCATGTCCTACCGCTACGCCCTACACCGCATCACCCTAGCAGAGGAACGACTCGGCGAGTCTCTTGTAACACGGGTTCGGGGCGGCGCACGAGGCGGCGGCTCCTCGGAAGTCACCGAATACGGAAGGAACCTAGTCACAGAGTTCCGTAAGATGCAGGTTAAGCTAGAAACAGCCTCAAAATAGACAGCCGCAGACTTTCGGAATTTAACTAATTTTAGGCGACCAAAATGGCGCAAAACACACAAGAATTCAACCTGATGCTCCAAAAAGCAGCCGACATAAGAGGCCACCTCTGCCAAGGCTTAACCTACGGGTTAAAAATGGCGCAGCTAGGACTCAAACTCACCGGCATGGCTGACCCAGAAAAAAGAGGCAGCCTAGTGGTCTATGTGGAGAACGACAAATGCCAAGCTGATGCTATCCAAGTGGCTACGAGGTGCAGCGCCGGAAGCCGACGCCTAAGAATGCTCTATCTGGGAAAATCTGCTGCGTCCTTCATTGACGGTGCTACAGGCTTAGGGGTCAGGGTGATGGAGAAAAAAGACGTCGCAAAACGCGCCAAAGCCTTAGCTGTGAGAGAAGGCATAGTTGCCGCCGGCGAGAGGGTAGAGGTGGATTCAAAGCTGGAACGCAAAATCCTCATGAACGCATTCGAGAAGCTTCCCGCCGAAGAATTATTCGACTACTACCAGGTCAAAATCGTTTCTGATGAGCCAGTTTTGTCGCCTAAACATCCTCCAAGAGCAGTCTGCGCAGAGTGCGGAGAGGAAGTTCGAGAAGCAAAAGCCGTAACAAAAGACGGAAAAGTGCTTTGCAGGGACTGCGCCGAAGGCTCCTACTACCAAAAGGTATAATCTAAAAGTTTGATGAAAAAATGAAAGTACTCATATGCGGCAAAGGCGGCAGCGGAAAAAGCACCATAACCACGCTGTAGCCAGAAACCTCCAAACCCGAGGCTTCCGAGTGCTGGTTGTGGATGCAGATGAGTCAAATTTTGGTTTAAGCGCCCAACTTGGCTTAGCTGCGCCCAAGGAGCTGATGGAGCAGCTCGGCGGGAAAAAAGCAGTGCAGGGCAAAATGGGCAAGTACCAAGGCGACGGGCACAAAGCGCCGGTCTTGGGCGATTTCTGGAGCATAAGCAACATTCCTAAGGGGACAGTGTCGGGCGGAGACGGCTTGTTTTTGGTACAGGTTGGCAAAGTCAAGCATTACGGGGAGGGCTGTGCCTGCCCCATGGGCGTTCTGGCAAGAGATTTCCTCGACCACCTAAAACTCTGCGAAAAAGACGTCGTGGTGTGGATACAGAGGCGGGTGTGGAGCACTTGGGCAGGGGAGTGGCGGGAAGCGTGGATTTGGTTTTGGCAGTGATTGACCCCTCTTATGAGTCGATTAAACTCTCAGAAAAATTCGCAGACATGGCACATGAGAGCAAAAAACCGCTGCGTTTCATCCTAAACCGTGTAGAGGGCAACTTTGCCGAGAAAATCTGCGCCAAAATCGGTGCAGCTAAAGTGGTTGGGGTGGTGGCGTTTAGCAGCGACGTGCAGTTGAAGGGGCTTTTAGGGGAACCGCTAAACCTGCAAATGCCAAGCATCAACATCGTAGCGAATTACGTGATCGACTCCTTGAAACAGAGAAAAGCTTGACTATTTTGTGAATCTCCCGTCGTCCCGAGCTGCCTCAAGCTTATGAAGTTGAGTACTAAACCAGCCGACGCTTGTGGGTTGGCGGCAGTCAAATTCGGGAACAAACGGCTTCACATCAAGCACCGGCGACGCATCCAAAATATCCAAATCTGCCACGTGCAAAATGTTCGCCTCTCTTTTAGTTAACCTCAAAGCAGAGATGCCTAACCTGTTAGGCCGCGCAGGCGAACGCGTAGCAAAAACCCCATGCGTTTTATCGTCCAGAAACGGCTTAACAGTTAAGGAGGAGAATTTTGCCAAATGAAAATGGTAGAACACCAAAATATGCGAAAACCCCTCCAAATCGCTTAGTCCTTGTGTGTATTGGGGGTAGATTTCTATGGTGCCCTCGGTGTCTTTTGAGACGGAGGCTTGGATGGGGACGTTTTTGGGTTCTTTGAAAGGGGAGTGGACGACTCCGATTGGCGTGTAAGTTATGGCGCTCATGTTTTAGGCTCCTTTACTATGATGGATTTATGGAATTAAAATGCGTCTTTATTCGCTGGCACCTTCGAAAACGTTTAGGACATCCGCGCTGACGCTTACGTGTACTTTGTCGCCTAAACCTAAGCCGAGACTTTTAACTGCACTCAGGGGTAAGCGTGCTTTTAGGGTGAAACCGATGTCAACGGTGACCTGCGCAATTGAGTTCATCTGAGTCATCTCAGTGATGGAACCTTCTACTACGTTGCCCAAGTCGCCTATTAGTGGCGTGTCGATTGAGTTAGAGAGGATTATCTCGTCAGGTTTTAAGGTAGCCACGACGTCTTTGCCCTCCAACGCCGCCGTGCCCGACGCCAATAAATGTACGCCGCAGACTTCAATCTCTAAGGAGCCCTCGACCATTTTGAGTGCTTTGCCGTGGAAGGCGTTGACGCCGAGGAATTTGGCGACGTAGCTGGAGCTGGGTTTGTTGAAGATTTCGTTGCCCACGCCGATTTGCTCTATTTGCCCGTTGCCCATAACTGCAACGCGGTCAGACATGATTAGGGCTTCTGAGAGGTCATGGGTTACGTAGATAACTGTGATTTCGAGTTTTCTGAGGTAATTTTTGAGTTCTAAACGGAAGGGTTCTCTGAGTTGGGGGTCGATGGCGGAGACGGGTTCGTCAAGCAGCAAAACTTTAGGTTCAGTGGCAAGTGAGCGGGCGAGGGCGGCGCGTTGGCGTTGTCCTCCGCTGAGTTGATGGGGGTAAGACTTAGCGTACTCGGTTAAGCCGACAAATTCCAGCATTTTAGCTGTGCGCTGTTTGACTTCGCCTTTAGAGAGATGCTTGGCTTTTAAGCCGAAGGCGATGTTGTCTTGGATTTTTAGGTGCGGAAAAAGTGATACACTTTGGAAAACGTAGCCGACGCTGCGTTGCGAGGGGGTGAGATAGATTTTTTTGTTGCCTTCAGAGCCGTTAACCAAGGTTCCGTTGATGTAGATGTTGCCGGAGTCGGCTCGGATTAAGCCTGAGAGAAGGTTTAGCAGGGTGGTTTTGCCGCAGCCGTTTGGGCCTAGCAATGTGAGGATTTCGTTTTTCTGTATTTCCATGTCTAGGTTGGACACTACATGCTTTTGGCCGAAGGCTTTGTTGACCTGATTTAAGCGTATCATTTTTTGTTTCCAAACCGTTTCTGTTCAATCAACTTTATCATGACTAGCACTGCAAACGAGATGGCGATGAGTATGAGCGAGAGCATGACGCCGGCGGTTGGGTCGGAGTAGAGCAGGGTGTAGATTGCCAGCGGCATCGTCTGAGTGATTCCAGGCAGGTTGCCGGCGAACATAAGAGTTGCTCCGAATTCGCCCATGGAACGCGCCCAAGTCATCATCGTGCCAGTGATTATTGCACGGAAGGTAAGGGGAAGTGAGACGGTGAAGAACACACGTATTTTTGAGCCTGAGAGAATTTTGGCGCTATTATACACGTCGCGGTCTAAGTTTTCAAAGCCGGTTTTGGCGGACCGCAACAGAAAAGAAGACGCCACAAACGTCTCCGCCAAAATAACCGCCACAGTGTAGCCGGGGATGGTGACGCCGAAGAAGGTGAAGATGGGTCCCAGTAGGCCCTTGGGGGCGAACGTGTAGAGTAAAGCGACGCCAGCGACGGCGGGGGGAAGCACTAGTGGCAGGTCGATGATGGTGTCCATGAGGGCTTTGCCGCGGAACTGGCGGGTAGCCATGAAGTATCCGGTGGGGACGGCAAACACAAACGAGATTAGGGTGGCGACTGCGGCGGTGAAGAGGCTGAGTTGTATGGCGTTTATGATTTGGGGGTTGTTTAGTTGTGCGCTGATTTGGGCTGGTTCGATTCTTAGGAAAACTGCTATTATGGGTAATGCAATGAACAAAAAGTAGGCTGCGACGATGAGGGCGAGAATTACCACTATTATTTTGTTTGCAGCCGACTGCGAAAGGTTATGTTTTAAGTTCAGGTTGGTTTCCTCGCCGTTTTCTAATTGAAAAGAGGGGGTGGAGTGCTTAATATGCACTCACATCTAAGAGTTGAATCCGAACTGAGTTAGCAGTGCCTGCCCCTGCTGCTCGTTCCAGAAAGCCATGAACTCCAAAGCTTCGATGGGGTGCGATGCGGTTTTTATGACTCCTATGCCGTAGGTGCCGCGTGTGTTAACGTCTGAGGGTATGGGGATGAAGCTGACTTCCGCATGCGTCATGTATCCCCACATCGCATCAGAAGTGAAAACTATCCCTGCGTCTGCTGTGCCAACGTTTAGGGATACTGCGCCGACAACTTGCTCCACGGTGAGGGGGTAATTGTGGACGTTTGCGTGCAGGGTTTGGTTGAAGTTAACGTAGGACCCGTTGGCTATGTATGCTGGGCTGCTTGGGTTGCCCCATGAGCGGTCGATTTTCAAGCAGGTAGTATTGGTGTAGGAGCCCGAAGGGATTGTGGGGTCGGCTAAGACGACGTTGACGCCGGGTTTGGTTAAGTCGTAGAGAGAAGTGATGCCTTTGGGGTTGCCTTCGGCGATTATCATTTCGAGGCTGTTAGTGGTGAAGTTGACGTAGTTGTCGTTTAGGAGGTATCCGCCGTTTAGGAGGTTTTTGGTCCATTTTTGGTCTGCGGAGAGGTAGACATCGCAGGGGGCGCCGTTGGTTATTTGGGTGTAGAGGGCGCTTGAGGAGTCGGAGTTGAGGATTATGTGGACGTTGTGGGTTTTTTCGTATTCGGCGGTCATGTTTTCTGCTACGTGGATTAGGCTGGAAGCGATGAAGACTCGGAGTTCGACGGGTGAGGGGGTGGCTGTGGGGGAGTTTGTGGTGGGGTTGGCTGTTGGTTTGGTGGCGGGGTTGGTTGTGGTTGAGTCTGTGGGGTTTGTGGTTGGGGAGGATGATAGGGTGGGGTTTGGTGTGGGTGTGGCGGTTGGGGGGGCGGGGTTGAATGCGCCGGTGTATGCGAGGTAGCCTGCTGCGGCTGCGGTTAGGATTATGATTGTTAGGATTATTGCGGATAGTTTTGTGGTGGTGTTCATTTAAACCAATCTCGATGTTACTGTTTAGTAATATCGATTATAAAGGTTGTTATTAACAATTAAGAAACAAACACAACAACCCAAAAACCCTAATGCCCACCGCCCTCAATCATCCCAAAAACATGCAAAACACCAGGCAACAACGCACTCAAAGACTCCGAAACACCCTTCATACTACCCGGCAAATTAACAATAACAGTCCCCCCTCGAACCCCGCAAACACCGCGACTAAGCATAGCCATAGGTGTCCGCCGCTGCCCATAAGCCCGCATAACCTCAGAAACACCTCGAATTTCCTTCTCAAGCACCTTTAGCGTTGCTTCCACCGTCACGTCACGCGGACCTAAACCAGTTCCGCCACTGGTTAGGATTAAATCAACTTTTACGTCGTCACATAAACGCTTAAGCTCCGCCTCAATCTGGTCCGCCTCGTCAGGAACCACCACATAATCATCAACTTTGAAGCCATACGACTCCAACCTATCAACCGCAAGCTTACCAGACTTGTCAACGCGTTCGCCTCGGGAAGTAGAATCGCTTACAACAATAACAGCGCCCCGCAAAGTTCGGCTGTATTTTTCTGCAAAACCCTTCATGCCGCCGCTTTTACCCAGCAACTTAACAGCGCCGATTGAGAGATTTTCATCCACCGGCTTTAGCATATCATAAATTGTAAGGGCAGCAACGGATGCGGCTGCCATAGCCTCCATTTCGACGCCCGTTTTCCACACGGTTTTAACTTCAGTCAGCACCTCGATGGAGACTTCCTTTAGGGTAACGTCAATTTTTATGTAGTCGATTGGAATGGGGTGGCAGTAAGGAATGATGTCGGAGGTGCGTTTCGCCGCCATAGTGCCGGCGTAGCGTGCCGCCTCAACTATGTCGCCTTTAGGGGATTTGCCTGCTAAAATCAGCTTAATCGTGTCAGGAGCTACGCTTACGGTTGCCTGCGCCCACGCCTGCCTAAGCGTATCAGGTTTCTCGGATACATCAAACATTCCCATCTTTGTGGTCCTCCAACATTACGCCGTCTACCCATCTGGAGCCTGAGCTAGATATTTCTTTCTTCCAGATAGGAGCCGACTTCTTAATTGTGTCAATCGCGTATCGGGCTGCTTCGAAGGCTTCGGCGCGGTGCGCTGCTGAAGTGGCAACTGCAACTATGATTTCGCCCACTTTGAGGTTGCCGACACGATGAACAGCCGCGAATTTCGCTAGGTTCCAGCGTTTAACAGCATATTTTTCGATGCTTGCGAGGGCCTCCTGCGCCATCTCGGTGTAGGATTCAAAGTAGATTTCGGAGACGGAGCCTTCGTCACCATGATTGCGCACTGTGCCCAAGAATAGTACGGTTCCGCCTGCAGCGTCATCTTCTACGCTTTGCAGGAGTTTAGTCACATCGATTTGGTCTTTTGTTATGGCAATCACGGTTTAGCCTCCTGAGACCAGCGGCATTATGGCTATTTCGTCCTCTTCACCGATTTTTGCGGTATCGGGGGCGACGCGGCGGTTGACAGTTATAATAAAGTATGTTTCGGCGGCAGAAAGCTGCGGGTAAGTGATGCTTAGCTGTTTTCGCAGATCAGCAACGGTAGCTTCAGCATCTAAGGCAATTTCAACCACGCCACTGCCTAAGGCTTCTCTGAAAAGCCCAAACACCTTTACCTTCAAGAAAAACTGCACCACCCGCTCTTGCCCCACACTTACCCTCCAATAGTGTTCATCAAATTCAAGCAAGACGACAAGTTATGGTTTTTTATTATCCCCACAACACCCGGCGGTTTCTTACGGTAACTCTCAATAAGGAAAGCCTCGATTTCACGGTCCGACTTGCCACCCCTCAACAACGCCCGAACATCATAGGTAGGAGGTTCAAAGAGGCAGGTTAAGAATTTCCCGTCGGAGGTTAAGCGGATGCGGTTGCAGCTGCTGCAGAAAGGCGAGCTCATGGAGGATATGAAGCCCAAAGTGGCTTTGCCGCCCTCTATGCTGTAGAGGCGGGCGGGTTCAGAGGCGTCATTGTTCAAAGGTAACAGTTTCACGCCGCTTTGAGTTAATCTCTGAATCATCTCTTCTTTAGACACGACCAGATTTTGGTTCCAGATGCGCGAGCCGTCCAAAGGCATAAACTCAATGAAACGCACACTCAAGCCTTCCGCTACTGCGAAATCGACAAACGCTGGGATTTCGTCGTCGTTGTAACCTCGCATTACAACCATGTTAACTTTGACTTCCAAGTCAGCATCGCGAGCCACCTGAAGTGAATGCAGCACCGTCTCAAGTCCTTCGCAGCCCGTGATGGTTTTGAAACGGCTCGACACCAAAGTGTCCAAGCTTATGTTTACGTTGCTTAACCCTTCCTGCTTAAGCGCCGCCACCTTGCCAGCTAGCAATAACCCGTTTGTGGTCATGCCCAGCTTCTTGATACCATTTACAGCGTAGAGTTTGGCAACGAGTTTCTCCAACTGCGGACGGACAAGCGGTTCACCGCCGGTTAAACGGATTTTCTCCACACCTAACCTAGCAAAAATACCTGCCAAACGCGTGATTTCCTCGTAGCTAAGAACCTCGGTGCGTGGGAACCAAGCAAAGTTTTTTGAGGGCATGCAGTACATACAGCGCAGGTTACATCGGTCTGTTACGGATATGCGTAGTTTTTTAGGCATCCGTCCGTACTGGTCAACCATGAGGTTCTGCTGGGTCAGCTTGTTAAGCCTCCGATGGCGGTCTTAGAAGTGTGACTTCAACTTGTTGGCCTGCGGCAGGTTGGGTTTTGCCATCGACAATTAGAACGGCATCTGAGCTTGTTAAGGTTGAGAGCATGCTGGCGCCCGCAGCTGAGACGGGTTCAGCAAGGTAGGTTACGGCGCCGTTTTCATCTTTCACTGAGGTGATTTTGACTCTGACAAACGCCCTCATACCCCCATGCAACTTGAGCTCTGAAGTTAATTTGGCAGTTACCTTCGCCTCCGACAAGCCTCGTGTTTGCTGCATACTATAAAGCAGGGGTTTGCCAAAAGTGAGAAACGCAAAGTAAGCGGCCACAGGGTAGCCGGGTGCGGATATGACAGGTTTGCCATCTAAAATGGATAATCCTGTTGGGGAGCCGGGACGCATTGCTACGCCATGCACAATTACGCCGGGTTTGCCTAGGGCGTTTATGACTTTAGGGGCGTAGTCTTTCTCGCCTACCGAGGAGCCACCGGACATCACTACCAAATCGTAGTTTAGGGCTTTAGTTAGCGTTTCAGAGATGTGGGCTTCGTCGTCGGCACATATACCTAGATCCACTGGTTCGCCTCCGAAGTCCCGAATCATCGCTGAGAGCATGTATCGGTTGCTGTCAAATAGCACAACGTCGCTGGTCAGGTTGGCTCCGACTTCGACGAGCTCGCTGCCGGTGCTGAAAACCGCAACTTGAGGTTTGGAAAACACGTCAATGGTCTGCACCCCAACAGAAGCAATTAACCCAATGTCCTGCGACCTTAACCAAGTGCCGCGTTGGAGCAAAATTTTTCCAACTTGAAGGTCTTCGCCTTTCTGCGAGACATTTTTCCCTTGCTCAATTTCCCTGTAAACTGTAACGAATTTTTTGCCTTCAACTTGGGTTTGGCGGGTGTTTTCAACCATAACAACTGCGTCTGCACCTTGGGGAACCCGTGCGCCAGTTGCTATTGCGACTGCTTTGCCGGGGCACAGGATGTATTTGTCGGCGCTGCCTGCGGTGACTGTTCCGAGGACTTCAAGTTGTATGGGTGTCTGGTTGGATGCGCCTTTGGTTTCTGCAGCAACTACTGCGTAGCCATCCATGGCGGAACGGGTGAATGGAGGGATGTCTAGTGGGCTTATGAAGTCTTTTGCCAGTACTCGGTTTTGGGCGTTGTTCAGGTTCACGGTTTCAGTTTTTAGGGCTGGGCGGGTTTTTTGGTATTCTGTTAGGAACTGTTTTAGGGCGTCTTCTACTGGGGTGTATTCTTTGAAGCCGCCTTGGGCGTTTTTGTGGTCGTGTGTTATGTTTGGTTACCTCAGCTAGCGATGTTACTTTCCAATAATATCACCCTGTTGCTAAATTAATAAACATTTTTGAAGTAAAAAACAAGAACCGCCACTGACCAAAACAGAAAAACCCTCGGAGGAAGAGGTGAGGAATAAAAGAAGGATCCATGGGTACGTTTTTGGGTTAGAAACTATTGTTTACCAACTAAGACTTCAGTGGATTTAACGATTGCAACTACTTCGTCGCCTTCTTTGAGGTTCATTTCTTCAACGGAATCCGTAGTTATCACCGCGGTAACGGTGACGGGCATGGTGACTTCGATTTTGACTTTTGCGGTTATGACGCCTTTTTCTAATCCAACGATTTTTCCTTTAAACTGGTTTCGTGCACTTAACTTCAATGGTTACACCTCCAAAAAGCTTTGATAGGGTATAACGTAGAGGAGGCTTTTGCGTATTTATTGGTTATTGACTTAGCCAACCCCCAACTGCAGCAGCAAAACGTCATTCGCTAGTGTAACTGTCGAACAGAAGGCATTTCGCAGGTTTTTTCAGTAGGGCTTTTATCAATCTACCTGTTTAAGGGTACATAGAGCATGCGTTCTAAAGCCTTAACGTGAGAAATTTATGTCAGACACCGTCTGGTTTACTGTTAAAGAAAAGAAGTGGAAAGTCGGCTTCTTCGGCAAGTTTAGCTGGACAGGCAAAGAGGAACTTTGGGATTCTGATAACTGCACCATAAGTTTCGCCCGCACAGTAAAAGAGGAATGCCTCATCGTGGTTCACAGCAGCCAAAAAAAATACAGCAGCTTCATGGAAAAAGAAGTAATGCTACGCTACATGTTGGGCTTCGAAATTTCTGGCAAGCCACAGGAACCAAAAATCGAAACCTACATAGCCAGAGCAAATTTTGCGCGAAAAAGCGAAGGCCCAAAGCAGCGGTGGGTCATGCAGCTTGACGACAAACATTGGATTTGGGAATGGGTCCAACAAGGAAAAGACATCAAAGATTCAACAGTTTACAAGCTCTACCAAAACATAGTGGACGAGATAGAGCACCCTACCGTTAAAGGCGACAACATCATCAAAGCACAAGTTGAAACGCAATCCAAAGACTTAATCCCCGTTATCTATCAGCCAAGCGTTGACGCATTAAAAAATTTTGTACGCGAAGTCCACTGCGCAAAAGCACCCCCAAACAGTGACGGTTCTTACATAGTTAAAGTTTCGATTCTTTTCAACAATGAGCGGCTCCGTCAACACGGGGTGTTAAACTCAATTTATGAAGCGGTCCGCAGGTTGATTTATGGCAGAGTGATGGATCTTGAATCCTTCAAAATCCAAGTTGCCAAAGACGCTGCGGATGGATTTGTGTTTGAAGGAATTTACAGCGGCAACCAGGAAATGAACACTGACTCTATCCATGGAGATAAAGCTCCACCGCCGGCGCCCCGACACTCGGTGAAGTACTATTTTCTGGAGCCTAGGCACCCAGTTGTGTTCATCAATACGTCAAACCATGCTATGGCTGAGCGTGATACGAACGAAAAAATTTGGAAATGGGAGTATATTGCGTGGCTGGACGATGCCCCAATTAAGTTGGGTTCCATGTCAAGAAAGGAATTGGAAGAGAGCCTCAAAGTAAAGCGTTAAGCTTTCTTGAAGGGTCTTGTTACTTCTTCAAGTTTGTTGCCGACGACTTCGATGTTGTCGATTTCTCCGATGCCTTTCTGAGCTGCGCTTCGGATGTGGCTGATGCTATGGGGGTCGAATCCCATGACTCGAGCGCAGGTGGCGTCAGTTGCAACTGGGTCGCGGCCGGCAACGATTAAATCCATTTTTACGGGGGTGCCGTCGGTGGGTCCTTTGCCTTCCATGGCGACGAAGCCGTCAATAACTGTTAGGTGCGGTTTTAGTACTGTGTTTATGTCTACGACGACTTTGCTTATACCTAATGCGTGGTACTTGAATTTGAATTTGTCCGGCAGCAGTCCGAACATGTTTTTCATGCCTAACGTGACTTTGGTTGCCATGTGAGTTTTCATTTTGGCGGCGCTTATTATGGCGGATTCGGTGATTATGCGTGGCACGTTGATGTCTTTTAAGGCGTCGCCTCCTGGAATCTTGATTTTCAACTTGTCTTCTACATGGCGCAGGTTGAGGTGACCTATGCCGTATTTTTCGCACAGCGCCGCCATGCCGGTGGCTTCGAATGCTTTGTCAGCGTTAGTCATAGAAGCATCTGATTCAACCACCAATACCTCGACTTGCAACGCTTTTAGCCGCTGGATAAGCGCCTCAACAACGATGGGGTCGGTGGTTGCGCCCGTATCCCAAGTCATAGTTGTAATAAAATTAACTTTAATGAGAACCCTGCTGAAACCTGACAGCGCGGACTTGTAATCCACCAAATCCAGCGCCTTAAACACGGGTTCAACGCCGCGTTCTCCTTTAACTAATGCAACTTTTGGCTGCACCATAGAAACACCACTTCATAGTGGTTTAGGGGCGGAAATAAAGGTTTAGCAACAATAGTTTAGGCATAGCGTCGCCTTTTGAAGAAATGTTTGGAACTAGAAAGTCATTGGAACCGAGAAACCCAAAGCCAACGCTGTCCCAAACCCAGCTGCCAACCCTGCCAAAATCGGAAAGGGCAGCCCTGGAAACAGCCCCCGACGTTCCAGCATATAGAAAGTCAGAACCGAACCCAACAAAATACCGCCCATGGCAGCTAACGCTGGGAAGACGCTTGCACTAAAAGTTTTGAACATCAACCCCATAAGCATGGAGTAAAACACCAAGTCCCCCAGACCCATTTGAATGTCTTTGAAGGAGAAACTCAGTCCCTGCAACTCATCAAGTCCCGCGCCTGACTGAGCGATTTTACCTACCGGACCTTTGTAGACAGCGATGACGTCGTAGGCTGCAAGAAATATTAGAATAGCGACTGCGCTCCACCAGGGGATGGCGCTGCCGAAGAACACTCCTAATGCGCCTCCGAGGAGGATTATGGCGGCGTTTCGGATTTTGTTGCCTAACTTGAAAACCGCCAAGTCACAAACCACTGTTGCAACAATCATAAGCGGCAGTATCCAGTCCAGCAGGTCGGGTGCAAAGTACAGGAACAGGGAATAGAGGTAGAAGAAGGAGAGCAGTAGCGCCGCTGTGGTGATGGCGACTACGATTAATGCTTTGATTATGCGTTTGCTTCGCCGTTTTAGTAATAGGTAGAATATTGTGGCGGCAACTGCGAGGAGCACTACGAAGTATAGGGCGTTGCCGATGGGGGCGCCGGTAGTTCCCTCAGGTATAGGTGTTACGGGTGGGATAACGACTTCTGTTTCGCGTTTAAGGCTCAAAATGAAGGCGCAGAAGAAACCGAAGAGCAAGCTCGCCAGTATGGGTGAAAGGTATATGGCTTCGAAGCGGAACTTGTCATCCTGCGGGGCTGCTGCTGGGGAAGGCTGTGTTTCCGCCGGGGTTGTTTGGGGTTGAGTCATGGTTTTACCCTAAAACTGGCTTGTGCTTGCATTTAAAATACAAGGTAACTCAAGAACCTTTTTCCAACTAGATATCGAAGGAGTCGCCGGTCCTTGGCGCCACAGCATCCAACCCCAACTCTGTTCTCGCCCAATCAGCAAACAACTCACAGTTTCCCTCCGCGCCATGTACCACGAAAACTTTGGGTTTCCCACCGAGCTTAACCAGCGCCTCCTTTAGTCTGGTTGCGCCGCAGTGGCTGCTGAAGTCGAAGTGGCGGTACTGCGCCTTAATTTTGCGGACTTTACCATCAAGGGTACACATACCTTTCTCCATGAGTTCCCTGCCGGGTGTACCGGGGATTTGGTAGCTGACTAGGAAAACGGCGTTGATGGCTTTTTTGCCCAGTTTAGAGAGGTAGAACGCTGCGGGTCCGCCTTTGAGCATGCCGGCGGTGGTTACGATGGCGCAGGGGGTTTTGAGTGCCCGTCTGCGGTCCCGCCAGCCCTCGACCCAGTCGCAGCTGTGCATAGCGTTCATGAACATTTTGGGGTCTTTTAGGAATTCTTTGTAGTTCATTATGACACGGCTGGCTTCTCGCGCCATACCATCGAGGATTATGGGGTACTCAAAGTGGTTAGACGCCAAGATACAAGCCATTTCCTGCGCTCTGCCGACACCGAAAGATGGGATAAGGACGGTGCCGCCTGTTTCGACCACGTCGTTGCAGGCTGCCACAAACTGCCTTTCCAAAAGGGCCCGTTCAGTGTGGTCGCTGTCAGCGTATGTGCTTTCAATTACGACTGCGTCGAAGTCTCCGTAGTCCATGGTTGCGCCTGCGAGAAGTTTGGATTCCTCAGTGTTGAAGTCGCCTGTGTAGAGAAAACGTTTACCCTCCGCTTCTATTATGACTTGGGCGCTGCCCGGGGTGTGCCCTGCGTTTACAAGCGTAATTTTCATGTCGCCTATTATTGTTGATTGTCCGAATTCGAGGTGGTGGTTGCTTTTCATCATTGTTTTAAGCTCAAGGTACTCAAAGGGCAGATAGTAGCTGCTTAGGTGAATGAAATCTTGGATGAGCAACTGGGAGAGTTCCAGATTAAGTTTGTTTGTGATAAGCGGGATTTTGTCGTTGATGTAGAAAATCGGCAAAGCGCCGGAGTGGTCGAGGTGGCTGTGCGTTAGGACTAAGCCGTCGACTTCTTTGGGCGGAACATGCATAGGGAAACCCGGCGTGTTCTCAAGCATAACGCCGTAGTCAACGATAACCTGAGTTTTTTTCGATTTGACGGCTATGCCCATTCTGCCTACTTCTCTTGCTCCACCTAAAAATGTAATCTGCAAACAAACCAGTCCTTACACGATGAGTTTACAAATTAAAATTGGGTGATGCTGTTTTAAAAATGTATTGACATGTGGCTATTTAGTAGAATGCCATCTGAATTTTAAAGCAAACGGTGGCAGCGCTGGTTTTGCTTTTTTCTATCAGTAGAGAAAAAACTGGTCCCTTATTTCTCTTTATATTGTGATAGGATTTGTCGTCTATGTTTAGTTAATCTATTCAGTGCAATTTGGTTATGGAGTCTCCAGTAATTTAAATAGCAGCCTGTAAAGCGCGTCCCTTAGTTAATATCAGAATTTAGGATTCAGAACTTTTATGAATCAACACCAGAGTACAACAATGATTGGCAAACAGCCTAACTTTCACCGGAAACAAAAGTATTGATAGGATGTAAACCCCCTGAAAAAGAAAACAAGTATAACACTAACTATTCTCTTAATAGCAATGTCTTTTTCAGCAATACAACAGGAAACATACGGGCAAGCAACCAGCAGCCCAACAAACCTCTACATTTACACAGGCACCCCAACGGTTCTTGCCGACAACAGCAGCTACAGAATTATCTTTGTTCAGCTCCAAAACGCCAGCGGCAAACCCGCCAGAGCCACAGACGATATCACAGTGGACTTGTCTTCATCTCAGACAGCCATCGGCTCAGTTGAACCTGCAATAACCATACCAAAAGGGGAAACAATGGCGGCGGCCAATTTCACGTCTACATTTAATCCTGGCGCAACAGTAATTTCCGCTTCCTCGACGGGTTACCCAACCGTTATGGCGACGATAATGACTATAGGACCCATTCCCGCAGCTTTGGGAGTTTACGGAATCCCAGCTACTTTGCCATCAGACAACGGAACGTATACAGCAATTTTGGTCCAGCTTCAAGACTCATCTAAAGCGCCTGCAAGAGCACCAAAAGGAGGAGTCCCCGTAACCCTAACATCCTCCGACACCTCAGTAGGTAATGTCACATCAGCAGTTACAATACCTGAAGGGGAAACCTATGCAGTAGCCGATTTTAGCACAACAACAAAGGCTGCAGCCCAGGCAAAAATCCTGACGACAACCGTAACAGCTATCTCCCAAGGGTACACACCCAGCCAAGTAACAATTTCCACCACACCTATAGCGACAAACCCAACTATGATGAAAATCTTCTCTGGGCCATTCCAGACACCGGCAGATGGAAAAGCCTACAATCAAACAGTCATACAACTGCAAAACGCCTCTGGATGCGTCGCCCAAAGAACAGATGTGACAACAATTAATTTAGCCTCCACCGACTCAAGCATCTGTAAAATTGATTCAATAATTCTGCCTCCTCAACAAACATTCGTAGTGGCGCCACTCAACACAACTTACAAAACGGGAACAACCACCCTTACGGCAACAGCCGACAATTTCCCGATGACCAGCCAAGCAGTAAGTACAGCTGGTTTTGTACCATCAAAATTGGCAGTTTACTGGGCTCAAACTAATCTGCCCGCAGATGGCGACACCTACGGCATATTGCAGGTTCAGCTGCAGGATTCGCAGGGGCGGCCTGCAAGAGCCATGGAGACAGATGTCAGCGTGAAATTGTTCTGTTCTCAATCAGCCATTGGCTCAGTATCGTGTGTAGTAAAAATTCCAGTTGGGCAAACACAGGCAACAGTTAACTTTACAACAACCTTCAGCCAAGGCAGCACTACTGTATCAGCCCAATCACAGGGGTACTCCACGGGGCAGGCAACCCTAACCACATGCATCATAGACTACTATACGATAACCAGTAACGCTAACGGTAATGGCACAGTGAATCCAAATGGAAAGATTAACGCCATAATTGGTGCCAACCAAAAAATAAACATTTTAGCAAATAATGGCAACCAAATAGTTGACGTCCTAGTTGACAACATTTCTATTGGACCGGTTTCCGTTTACTCCTTCGTCAACATTACCGGTTCGCACAGTTTAGTTGCAAACTTTGCTATTAGCACTTACACCATCAACATTACCCAAACTAGCAACGGAGTAATAGACCCGAAAACATCAAATGTCAATTACGGGGACACACCAATATTCACAATCACACCCGACACGGGATATTCTCTCTCAAAAATTACAGCTAATGGAAAAGCTATCCCTGTAAATTCAACGGCGGGTCAAACATACCAGTTCAGCCCAGTAACCAATAACGGCTCTCTAAGCGCTGTTTTCACAGCAAATAGGTACACAATTGAAGTCAAACAAAGCTCCAACGGAACCATAAGTCCCGGAACCACCACTCTAAACTATAATGAAAGCCAAACTTTCACCATTAATCCTAACGCAGGCTGCCACGTAGTTGACGTTTTGGTCAACGGAAAATCCGTTGGTTCAGTTACATCATATACAGTACAAAACATAAAAGAATCAATAAAGATTACAGCAGACTATCAAACGGACCCAGCTACACCATCAACAGCTTCTCCCTCTCCAAACCCTGCCCCAACGACAATTCCACCCCAAAAAAAGGACCCAAACCCAACTGCGTCACCAATTCCCGTCTCTACGCCCAAAAACACCGCAGAGGCTTCGACGAACTCGGACTTTTTAGCGTCTATTCCGATGGAAATTCGATATATA
This sequence comes from uncultured archaeon, assembly GCA_963716035.1. Classification (GTDB taxonomy): domain Archaea; phylum Thermoproteota; class Bathyarchaeia; order Bathyarchaeales; family Bathycorpusculaceae; genus Bathycorpusculum. The sequence goes on from OY970286.1 coordinate 2,268,284, forward strand.
CTTGCGGCAATCGTAATCGCAGTCGGTCTAACAAGCGGCTGGATAATAAAGAAAAGAACAAAAGGATAACCAGCTATTTTTGAGCCTCGTTAGTTCGCGCATCCTGACTATTTTGTCTAAAGCCCCACAATGGATTAGAGAAACTGAAGCCTTTATATAAATTTATAAACAAACAAGTAATCCCTAACAAAACCCTTGCAAAACACAGATTTAATGATTATCTAACAAAACAACGAATTCAGTAAGCACAGGAATCACAATTTTTTCACACTAAATTTCACAAAATCAAGGGTCGCCATGAATCTACAATCTATAGCAGTGGATTGTAAGGGTTATAAGCGGCGTCTTGCTATACTGCTATTGGTAGTTTGAGGGGGAGGAAACCTCATGGACACGGAAATCGCAGTGTTAATCGCTACTTTGGGATTCTTCGCCGCAATGTCGGCGGTTCTTTATGGGTTATCACGTTGGGAAACAAAAAAAGTTCTGCAACAGCACAAATGCTGAAAACCCCTGTAACGCAGCACACGCCGCATTTTAGGCATCCTTATATCGCAAAGGCCCACTATACCCCATAGAAGTGCACGTTTATGGTCTGCTCAATCGACATCACAGAGAAACCACAACTAAATGACCCCATCCTAATCGAAGGCTTACCCGGCATAGGCTTCGTCGCAAACATCGCAGCCCTACACCTCATAAAAGAACTCAAAGCCACCAAATTCGCACAAATATTCTCATCAGCATTCCAAGACTTCGCCATAACAACCGAAGACGGCGGAACACGCACCCCAATAAACGAACTCTACTACGCAAAACGCACCGACGGCGGACGCGACCTCATCATTTGGTACGGCAACACACAAGCCCTAACCACAGTTGGACAATACGAACTCGTCGGCAAAGTACTCGACATATGCCAAAACTTAGGATGCAAATTCGTCATATCCATAGGCGGCTTCAAAAAAGACGAAGTGCAACCAATCCCAGCAATATACAGCACCGCCACAGACCTCGAAACCATGCAGCAAGCACTCGACCTAGGCACAAAAGTCATGGTTGGACATGTATTCGGCATCGCAGGCCTCTCCATAGGCTTAGCACAAATCCGCAACCTCAAAGGCTTCTCACTACTCGTCGACACCCTAGGCATGGACCCAGACGTAAACGCAGCCGAACACGCCATAATCATGCTCATGAAATACCTAAACCTAAATATCGACCTCTCAGGCATCGACACAAGCGCCGAAGAAATCAAAAAAATGCTCGAATCCTTCGGAATAATCAGAAGCATTACAGAAGAAAAGAAGAAAGAGGAACAGCAACTACGCTGGTTCATTTAAGCAAAATGTTTATGCTTTTGCTTCACTCATGAAAGTCTCATAAACTCTCTGTACTCGGTCAGCTGCTGGACCTGAACCTTCCACGACGCCTTTCTCAGTTAACTTTACTTTGTCCATAACCCAGATGAAGCCTTGGTCATCGTAGAGTTTAACCATAGTTGGGAAAACTTTTTCCAAACGATTAGCAAGCGATTTGAGGTCGAAGGGTTTTTCTGCAGTAGAAAGCTGAGCAACGATGCTGCCGTTTATAACTACTCGATGCAGGGGTTTACCGGCTTCGGTTGCGTCGGCTAATACGAGGCTTAAATTGTCAGGGTTTACGCCTATGAGTGTGCCGTTGAAGGTTTTTCCGTTGGTTGTGACAACAGCGACTGTTTTGTCGGCTAATGCTGCCACTTCAGTAAAGTATTTTCTTTGCGCTACGGACAACTTTCATAATCTCCTATGTTGGTACATGAAATTGCGTTTCAACTATTTATCTTCACCGACCTGTCAAGCCAGCCAAAAAAACAATCTGCACATAAACCTGTCAAAACAAAAAACAAAAAGGACGCGAGCAAAAAACTCGCCGTATTTAGAGAGCTTACGCTTACGACCAAGCTAAATCGAAGCGGTCAAGGTTCATAACCTTGTTCCAAGCCGCCACGAAATCATGCAGAAACTTTTCCTCACAATCCGCACAGGCATAAAATTCCGACAACGCCCGAAGCTGAGAATTCGACCCAAAAATGAGGTCCACGCGGGTGCCGACCCATTTAACTTCGCCCGTTACATGGTCACGTCCCTCAAACAAGTCCTCATCAGCAGAGGTTGCCTTCCAAACTGTATTCATATCGAGAAGATTAATAAAAAAGTCGTTGGTCAACGCCTCAGACTTCTTGGTGAAAACCCCATATGGCGACTGCCCAAAGTTAGCGTTCAACACGCGCATCCCGCCAACAAGAACGGTCATTTCGGGAGCAGTCAGCGTTAACTGCTGTGCACGGTCAACCAACAATTCCTCGGGTTTCGCGGCGAACTTGGCTTTTAGGTAGTTACGGAAGCCATCTGCAACGGGTTCAAGAACGCTAAATGACTCCACATCAGTTTGTTCTAGCGATGCATCCATGCGTCCCGCTTTAAACGGAACAATGAGGGAGTAGCCAGCGTTTTTGGCTGCTTGTTCCACACCTACACAACCACCCAGAACAATCAAGTCAGCAAGCGAAACCCGCTTCCCACCCGACTGCATACCGTTGAACGAACGCTGGATTTCTTCAAGTTTCCCCAGAACCCTCTTCAACCGAGCAGGCTGGTTAACTGCCCAATCCTTCTGCGGCGCAAGCCGTAACCGCCCCCCATTGGCACCACCACGTTTATCCGAACCACGAAACGTGCACGCCGCCGCCCAAGCAGTCGAAACCAACTCTGAAACTGTAAGCCCTGACGCAAGGATTTTGACCTTGAGGTCTGCGATGTCCTGTTCACCTATCAATATATGATCAACTGCGGGTATGGGATCTTCCCAAAGTAACTCTTCAGAGGGAACCTCGGGACCCAGAAGACGTGTGCGGGGACCCATATCGCGATGAGTGAGTTTGAACCATGCCCTCGCAAACGCGTCTGCAAACGCTTCAGGGTTTTTATGATAACGCCTTGCGATGGGCTCGTAGGAGGGGTCCATGCGCAGGGCCATATCTGCTGTGGTCATCATAGTGAAAACTTTTTTTGTCGGGTCCTGAGCGGAGGGTGCCATGTCTTTGTCTGATACGTTTCTTGGTCGCCACTGCCAAGCGCCAGCAGGGCTCTTTATTAGTTCCCATTCATGCCCAAATAGCATGTCGAAGTAGCCCATGTCCCAATGGGTAGGCTTAGGAGTCCAAGCTCCTTCCAACCCGCTGGTTATGGTGTCGTTGCCTTTGCCGCTGCCGAATTTGCTTTCCCAGCCAAGACCTTGCTTCTCTAGGGGAGCTGCCTCCGGTTCGGGACCGACAAGTTTGGGGTCGCCTGCGCCATGACATTTGCCAAAGGTATGCCCACCTGCGATAAGCGCTACCGTTTCTTCGTCATTCATGGCCATGCGTGCAAAAGTCTCGCGGACATCGCGGCCTGACGCTATTGGATCGGGTTTCCCGTTAGGGCCCTCAGGGTTCACATATATCAAACCCATCTGAACTGCAGCGAGGGGATTTTCAAGGTTCCTGTCGCCAGTATAGCGTTCGTCGCCTAGCCACTCGCTTTCTGCACCCCAATAAGTGTCATCTGGCTCCCACAGGTCTTTGCGCCCGCCGCCAAAACCGAAGGTTTTCAAACCCATGGATTCTATAGCGCAGTTACCCGCCAGAATCATAAGGTCTGCCCAAGAGATTTTTTTGCCGTACTTCTGTTTAATGGGCCAAAGCAGACGACGGGCTTTATCGAGGTTAACGTTGTCAGGCCAACTGTTAATAGGCGGGAAACGCTGCGCTCCTGCAGATGCGCCTCCTCGGCCGTCCCCTTTGCGGTAGGTGCCTGCGCTGTGCCACGCCATACGAATTAACAGTCCACCATAATGCCCGTAGTCGGCAGGCCACCAATCCTTCGAGTCCGTCATAAGAGCTTTTAGATCTTTTTTGACAGCTTCAAAGTCGAGTTTTTTGAATTCTTCGGCGTAGTTGAACTCCGAACCCATCGGGTTAGCTAGGGGGCAACGCCGATGCAGAAGAGTTAGGTTTAGCTGGTTCGGCCACCAGTCTCTGCTTGATTTGTGCGTACGGCTATTAAGCATTTTACTGCCACTCAAAATAATGCACCTCAACCTTGTCTTCTCTAGAGTTGGAGCAATTTAAAGGTTAAGTTCTAATGTCACATAAACCAAAAAATAGCTGCAAATGCAGAATTTCGGTCGAAAAAAACCTAAAACCCACCTTGAGGCGTCTTATACATCGCCTAAGCCATTTTAGGAGATTTTTGAACGTTTGCTTCAGACAAAATTAGCGTTAACTACAGTTGTCAGTGGGTGTGCTACTAACAAACTCTTAAAAGCCAAAAACATCGACTCTTCGATTACAGGAAATTTAGGAGAAATAAAAATGCAAAATATAAAAAATAAACGTACAGCTATAGCTCTAATCCTGCTGCTATCCATATCCATCGTGACATCCCTAGCAGTCATACAACCTTCAACAGCACATACTCCTTCATGGGAAATTCCCACCTTTGCATACATTGAAGCTGCACCTAACCCCGTTGGCGTAGGACAGCAAGTCACCGTCGTCTTCTGGCTCGATAAAACCTTCGACCCCAGCACCGCCTTAACCAACACTTGGAGATTCCACAACTACATCCTCACGATAACCGCACCCGACGGCAAAGAAACCAAAAAAACCTTCGACTACATCTCAGACTCCACTAGCTCACAGTTCACGCGTTTCACCCCCGACCAAGTTGGAACCTACACACTTAACTTCACGTTCCCAGGACAAGACTACAACCAATACGACCATAACCCCAGCTCGGTGCTAGTCAACGATACCTACCTGCCCAGCAGCGCCCAAATGACCCTGATTGTATCCGCTGACCCCATCGGCGAACCAATCTACAGCTACCCCTTACCATCCGAGTATTGGACACGCCCCATCTACGGTGAAAACAACGATTGGTGGACCGTTGCATCCAACTGGCTCGGTATGGGTGCACCCGGTTACGCGGGCTTCGACTCACCCCTAGCCAATCAAGCGGTTAACCCCGGCGACGCCATCGGTCCCTTAACCAGCCACGTTATGTGGACTAAACCACTGCAAAGCGGCGGTGTAGCGGGCGGCGACAACTTTGAAATTAAAGGCGACACCTACTTTGAAGGCTCAGCCTACAACCAAAGATACACAAACCCCATCATCTTAAACGGCAAAATCTACTATACTGAACCTATTTCGTTCATAAATGCACCTAACAGCGGTTTTTTCAATCCAGGACCTTTCGGACCAACCGACTGCGTTGATTTACGTACAGGTGAACTTGTTTGGAGTAGAAGTGATGTTCCACCGCTATCCTTCGGATACGTTTACAGCCTTCAAGACCCCAACCAACACGGTGTTTACCCGGCGATTCTTTTCACAAGCAACTTCGCTCAAGCCTATGATGCAGACACTGGCGACGCATTGTTCAACGTAACCAATGTTCCCTCAGGAACCGCAGTTATGGGTCCACAAGGGGAAATCCTGCGCTACGTCATTTCTAACCTTGGCAACGCGACTAACCCCAACTTTTACCTTGCAGAGTGGAACTCTTCTAAACTATGGGATTACACCGGCAACTGGCCAGTGGCAACAGGCACCATCAATGGCGGCACCCCCAACAGATACGACTGGAACGTCTCTATACCTTGGGCGAAATCGGCACTATCTATAACCAACGCCTTCTACAACAACATGCTTATCTGCTACAGCGGCTCCCTGCCCTCATACTCAGCCTTCATGGGCACGGTGTCGTCTAGCCAAACACCCTACACCTACTATGGCGTCAACTTAGATAGCACTAGTGGGCAACTCGGCTCAACCCTTTGGCAGAACACCATTCAACCCCCAGCAGGCAATCTAACCGTGCTAGCAGGCGGCGCAGACGTCAAATCAGGCGTCTTCGTGGAGGCCTACAAAGAAAAGATGCAATGGGTTGGCTATAGCATGGAAACAGGTAAACAGATTTGGGGACCAACCGAATCTCAAACCGCCTTTGACTACTACGGCAACACTGGTATCTCATACGTGCAGGGCGTCATGGCAGACGGCAAAATGTACAGCAGCCAATACGGAGGCATACTTTACTGCTACGACCTAGCCACAGGACACCTTGAATGGACTTATGGCACAGGCGGAGAAGGGAACAGCACTTTCAGCGGATTCTACACAGCATACAACCATTACCCAACATTCATCGCTGCAGTCGGCAACGGAGTAGTCTACCTCATCACAAGCGAACACACCGCCACTAACCCAATCTACAAAGGAGCGCTTGCACGTGCAGTCAACGCCACCACAGGCGAAGAAATTTGGACCATCTCCGATTACACCTCATACCTTGCAGGTCCATTCTCGTCTCCAGGTAGCTTCGCTATCGCAGATGGATACGCCACCTTCTTTAACGGTTATGACAACCAAATCTACAGTGTGGGCAGAGGTCCAAGCACCACCACCATACAGGCACCTCAGACCCAAATTTCCGCAGGTGAAAAAGTAGTCATCCAAGGCACGGTTATGGACATTGCTGCTGGCACACAACAGAACGAGCAAGCAGCACGGTTCAACAACGGAGTCCCCGTCGCATCCGATGCAAGCATGAAAGACTGGATGGGATATGTCTACCAGCAGAAACCATCTCCAACGAACTTCACAGGCGTACCAGTGAACCTAGTCGCAATCGACCCCAACAACAACTATGTAACCCTTGGCACGGCAAACACCGACGTAAATGGCATGTATCACTTCACTTGGACGGCGCCAAATATTCCAGGCGACTACGTGGTCTACGCAATCTTTGATGGCACCAACGGCTACTGGAGCTCCAAAGCAGTAACTGCCCTGGTTGTCACGGAAGCTCCCGCAACTCCAACACCAGCTCCAACTCAAGTATCAGTTGCAGATCAATACTTTGTTCCAGCAATTGCAGGTTTGTTTGTCTTAGTCATCATTGTGCTGCTTATGGTAGCAGTCGTGATGCTGAAGAAAAAGTAGGCTTGTACTCAAGCCACATTCCTTTTTTTCTTTTTTTGTTTGAGAATTTTTTGTAAAGTTATTGGAACTTTTCAGCCTTATTCCATAGCCGCTCGAAATAATCCACGGCTAACTCTGTGATGGCTGGACTGTTTGTGTAGAGGCACTCCATCTTTTTGAGGTTTCCCCACTTCGAGGTGAGGCATACAATTGACACTTCCCGTTTGTCTCCAATAAGTGCAACGACGGGCAACTCGTTGGTGAAGCGTATTTCGATGCCTCCTTTTTTGTGGGCTTCGAGCACTTTGTGAGCCAAAGCAGCGTTTTTTTTATATGCTAATATGCGGTCTTTTCCGCCGTTCTCCAAAAAAATCTCCAGCGGCTTAAAACCAATCATATGGGGGTCTATGTCTACGCACACGAAGTCAATGCAGGTTTGGCTGTTGCTGATTATTCTGCCTGCTGTTTTATCGATTATCTCGGGGTCGCCTGGTATTAAACTGTAAAAGAAGGTGCCGTCTCGGTTTTCCTCTGTTAGGGGTTTTTTGTTTTCGTAGCGTCTAAGTATTTTGAGTGCGCTGCGTTTTGAGGCTAAAACATCTTCTTGTTTACGCTTAATCAAGGCTGCGACGACGTCGTTTATGGGGAATGCTTTGAACCGTACAGGATTGTCGATTTTTTTCTCAATGAAACCCAGCTTTACTAGTCCGCCTATGACGCGGTAAACGTCGGGGCGGTCCATTTTTGCGGCGGCGGAGATGGTTTTGGCTGTGGCTTCGCCTGCGTTTACCACTGCAAGGTAAACTTTTGCTTGTGAATAAGTTAATCCGAGGTTGGTGAATACCTCCGCGTCGTCTTCGATTAACAAGCCCTTTTGCCCCTGTTGCCCTGTGCTTTTCTAATTTGTTGGTTACGGTTTATAGGTTTTGCGAAAAAAACCGTTTGTTTGCTGTGTTTTTCTTTGTGTGGGTGTAGTGGTTTTTGCGGCACCAAAAGACGGCAACAAAGGGCGGTTGCTTTTTTGGAATGATTTGAGCTATATTTGTGGACGCTGTATGGTGGGGACGTTTTGTGCCACATGTTGCGTGGAACAGCGTCCTTGTGTGTGGCGCCAATTAAATAAGGCCTAAAACCTAAACTTCACAAGCCTTACGGCATTTTTTGTTTTTTCTAGTAGAAGAAGAGAAGCGCTGCCTACTACATCATCTTCCAAGGCTCAAAGCAGAGGCGTCTGTTTTGGGATCTGCAACTGCTGCATACTGCCTCTGCTGGTTGAGGCTGGTTGTACAATCAAATAGAACTGCTGCTTTGTTTCTCCGTCCCAAAACCGATTATTAAAAAAAATTGGCTAAAAGAGCGCCAAGAACTGCATATGTAAACTGCAGAAATTAAGTTAAGAACTAATTGTAATTAAGAGGATTTTTGGACGAAAGGCAAAAAATGTTCTTCTCTCTGCCTCAAGCTTGAACATTTTCACCACTAGCACATCCGTAGCTTTTGTTTTCTTCATGTTTTAGAATCATTAGCTAGCTAACTTAATCATTTACCGATGCCACCAAACTGCAGAAGGAACCTTCAGGGCACTATTGATTTTTCGCCGCGGTTGCTGAACCTTCCCAAATACCCAAAAGGATAGGAGAGCAACACAACCTCCAATGCGCCTAACAGGATTGAGAAAGGCACGCCTAACACAGTTAGTAACATAAGGTTTAGGGTGGAGAAACATAGGAGTAGGAAAAACCCGTTGAGCCAGAATCCAAGCTGCCACCCCTTACAGCGGTAAATGCGGTGGATGATGATTATGTTTAGTACACCCAACACGAGTGGTTGGATGCCAAACATTGTCAGCACGTAGAGCGCAAACCCTATTGGGGGCATGTAGAGCAGGAAAATGTTTTGGAATGCATCCAGCAACAGCTGAGTGGCGACTAAGGCTACGGTTAGGATTAATCCGTGAATGAAGATGGGTTTTGAGAGCTTAAGCATTTTGTGCAATCCATTCACCTATTCTTTGTTCTGCTAATCTTCCGCGTATGCCGTAGTGGTTGTCGGCGTCGTTCCAGTAGACAATCCAACAGCCCCTAAGACCCATATTTCTGAAAAGCGTTAAACCGCTAATTACATAGTTGCTCTGCTCAACATCGTTGCTTGTTGACATTCCAAACTCTGCAATAACTACCTGTTTGTTGGTTATTTTTTGCAGGTACTGTATCATGTTGGGAGAGAGCGTTAGAAATGAATCCATGAAAACGTCAAACCCGACGAAGTCCAGTTTTTCGCTGAATTTTATCGGCAGGTTAGTTCTTGCAACGAAAGCAGGAGAGAAATTTGTGTAGAGTTGTGCTAGAAGATTGTGTGACTCGACTATGTTGTAGATGTCTTCGAATTGGGAGCCTGCTTCGTCATCCGTGAATAAGGCACCCATCTCCCAGGAAGATGCCACATCGGGTTCATTTAAAACTTGGATGTAGGAGAGTTGGCTTCCCCACCTGTCAAGGTAATAGTTGATGTTGCTCGTAGTTTCGTGTTCATTGATGATCAAGGCAACTTTCAGACCAAGGTCACGTATAGCGCTGAAAAACACGTCAGAGAGAGTGTTCAAGATGGAACTTGGATTACTTGAATCACACACGAGGTTAACCCTGACGACGGTGAAACCTAAATCTTTGAGGTGAGAAACTTCAGTGTAGATTTGTTCAGCTGCGTCTCGTTCGTAAACGTAAGTAACGCCTACCTCGAAGGAATCAGAGTTTCTATTTGCCGAAGCGAAGAAAACGTAGGGAAAGAAAAACTGCACAAACACCAAGACGAAACAGATACCGATTATGAGCAGCGTCCATACAAGCTTGTTCTGAGTAAAATCGGAGAAGTGTTTTTTCTTTAAGAACCCCTTCAAGTCGCCTTTTCTGAATTCTGAGAGGCGCTGCCGTTTTAGGTATAGCAGAAAACTGGTGCCGGCGGCAAGAACCGTAATTATCCCTGCGAAAAATATTTCGCTTGGAAACCGCTCAACTACAGTGAAGAGAATCGTGTCGGATACGCCGACAAGCCCCGCTGAGTTACGTGCGCTAACTGTGATGTTGTGAGGTCCGGCGGGTATGTTTGATAGGGTTATGTTAGTAGTAATTGCCACTTCTTGTTGGACGTCAAGAGTGTAGGAAAGTAATGCATCTTCATTTACTGTGAATGTTAGGAGGATGTCTCCCGCGTCGTATGTTTTGCTTTGGGGACTGGATATTTTGACGGTGGGCGGCTGAGAGGTGGCTTGTGAGGAAAATTTCAAAATGAAGGAGGAACCTGCGGTTGCGCCGACAAGGGCATATCCGCCGTCTTTGGTCTGGATTAAGCATGCGGCAGGATAGTTTTGCACCATCGTTAACGATGGAGTTCCTAACGATGTTTGCCAGATTTCACTACCTGACCCATCAGCCCCCATAAGCGTCGCCGCTCGCGGTCTAACCATAAAGTAACCGTTGTTCGCTGTTTGTATAACTGCGGTAAAGCTGTCATCGTGGTACTGAGCGTAGGGCAGGTTCCATTGTTCATACCCTTGAGCGTTTATTTTGATAAGCCAAGGAATCATGCCGCCGCTGGACTGCCACATACCTGTCCCTGAGAGAATAAAGCCGCCATCTTCAGTTCTAGCCACCGCGTAAGCATGGTGCTCGTTTAATGGGTCTCCGTAAACATAGTTTTGGCTCCACTGCTGGTTACCGTTTGAGTCAAGCCTCGCTAGCCAAAAATTGTTTTTCCAGTTACCGGCCAACACACAGCCGCGATCAACCGTGTTTGCGATTGAGGAAATCTGGAAGCCGCCAGTGTAGTTGAGATCCCACAGAATGTTTCCTTGAGAGTCAAATTTGCGTAGCCAGACATAAGTCTCAAACCCGCCTTGCCAGACTGCGTTTCCGACAACGATGTAGTCGCCGTCGGGGGTCACGATTCCTTGCCGGACACCTCTATAGGGACCAAGAGAGAAAGCCGAGACAACATTGCCCTGAGCGTCTAGCTTTGTTACATCACCGTTTTCACAAAACACCACGTAGCCAAGGTCAATGGTCTTATCCAACGATATGACATTTCCAAGACTCTTTTGCCACTGAACATTTCCAGAGGCATCAACCTTTATCACTGTAGCATCCCCCGAAGCTGAAGCGCCTGCTATTACGTATCCTCCATCCGAAGCTTGAACAATAGATGTAGCTTGCAATCCTGAGTAGGTTTTGCGCCACTCAATCGGAGGCGGATCAGAGGCGGCGGAGAGAGGAATAGAAACAGAAACTACCGCAATCAAGAGCAGAATAACTGCGTATTTTGCTATTTTTTTGTAAGCGGGTTGATGAGGCATCAAGGTTAGCATCCACTGCTTAGCTTGATTGTCAAAGGACTAACCACTTATATCTTTCGCAAAAAAAAGTTTATAGCTGTCTGCCGCGGCTGCCCTTTTTTTAGTCCGCTTTTTTTCTGGGTTTTACTTCGCTATCCTGCTTAAGCAAAACAATCACGTTCGCGGGAAGGTCTCGTTCAACCATAAAGTTAGCGCCGACCCAAGTGTTCGCCCCTACCTTAACGCCAGGCATAAACGACGCTTGAATGCCTGTCTTTACGTTATCACCTAAAATAGCCCCAAGCTTGCGACGTCCCGTATCGACGATTTTACCTTTGATTTCCATCTTGACTTTGCCGTCGTCGAAACGCAGGTTGGCAGTTACGGTGCCAGCGCCAAGATTGCATTTTTCGCCGAAGATGCTGTCGCCAACGTAGCTTAAGTGCCCCACGTGGGTACCGTCCATTATGATGCTATTTTTCACTTCACACCCATTGCCAACTCGCGTCCGTTTGCCCAGGCTGGTGCCGCTTCGAATGTAACAGTTAGGCCCTACATCGGCCCCTTCATCTATGAACACGGGCCCTTCAATGTAGGCGCCGCTTCGGACCCACGCGGTCTCTGCAACTGTTACGGGACCGATTAAGTGTGCACCTTCTTCTACTTTGCCCAGAACATGGTGCTCCAATCGGTTAAGCGCCCAAACGTTAGCGTCCAGCAAATCCCAAGGCCTTCCAACATCAAACCAGTCCTTCTTAGCTAACTGCGCTGCCAAAACAGTTTTACCGGACTCAGCAAGCATGGTTATGGCATCAGTAAGTTCCCACTCGCCCCGCACTGAAGCCGTGGTTTGGCGGATTTTGTCAAAAACGTCTTTGCTGAAACAGTAAATGCCTGCGTTAGCGAGGTTCGATGGAGCGTTGCCTTTGGAGGGTTTCTCCACAAGACGCTTAACTTTGCCATCACCAGTTTTCTCGATGATACCATAGTTTTCGGGGTGATCCACGGCTACAACTGCCATGACCGCGGCGGCACCACCTTCCTTGAATTTGGAAACAACCTCACTAACGGCCCCCACTCCAAAAAGTAAATCACCGTAAATAAGCACAAAGTCACCGTCTAAGTATGCTTCGGCAGTGCTGGCGGCGTTGCCGGTTCCCAAAATCTGAGGCTGCTCAACATAAGTGATTTTCAACCTTAAACTTTTGCCGTCTCCAAAGTAGCCTCTGATGGCTTCGCCCATATAGTGGGTTACTACTATGGCTTCGTCTATGCCCGCATGCTTAACAGCTTCAAGGCAGAACTGCAAAATAGGTTTTCCCGCCACCTTCAAAAGATGCTTAGGCCGCGTCGCCGTCAAAGGTTGCAAACGTTCCCCTGCACCCGCCGCTAAAAGTACAGCCTTCATTTTTTAAGCCTCAATTTGCCTCTGTATTAGTGCTGCAGCTCTTTGGGTTATATCTTTTGCCGCCAACTCGGATTCCCCTTCCACAGTTAAGCGTATGAGCGGCTCCGTTCCCGAAGCACGAACAAGTAACCAACCATTTTTGAGTGCCAGTCTCGCGCCGTCCACCGTGGCATAATCGGTGTACTCAGGGAAAGCCGCCTTCAACATAGGCTCCAACTGCTCTATAAGCAAGTATTTTTGGTGGTTTCTGCATTGGAAGTTAACGCGTTTTGTAATGTACTCAGGGACTTCTCCCACGAATTGAGAAACAGTTTTGCCCTCAGATTCCAGCGCCGCCAAAAAAAGCGCCGAAGAGAGCGGACCGTCAGGACAAAGATGAATTTGAGGCTGTATCCACGCCCCACAAGGTTCGCCGCCGAAAACAGCGCCCTGCTGGCTAATTACTTCAGAAACGTAGATGTCGCCGACCCTTGTGCGAATGACATGCCCGCCGTGTTTATTAGCCATAGTCTCAACCGCCATAGAAGCTTCGATGGTGGTAACAATTGAGCCTCTGCCGGCGCGTTTCAGCATGTAAGCACCATACGCGGCTAAAGAACGATCAAAATTTACGAAAACTCCCTTTTCGTCTACAAACGCAACTCTGTCAGCGTCCCCGTCGAAAGCTATGCCGATGTCTGCGCCTAAGGCTTTTACGGTGGCTGAGAGGTCTTTGAGGGTTTCTGCGTTGGGTTCAGATTTACGTGCCGGAAAATGTCCGTCTGGCTGCGCGTTTAAAGCCGTTACTTTGCATCCTAACGCTTTGAACATTCTGGGCCCAACGTTGAAGGCGGCGCCGCATCCGGGATCAACCACTACATTCCACGATTTCTTGAGGTGCACTGCTTTCTGCGCCATTTTCAAGTAAACTTCGGCGGCGTCAACGGTTTTAACTGCTCCGAGCCTGCGCCAATCGGCTAAACTGAATTTGCGGTCCGAAACGATTTTTTCCACAGCATCTTGGTCTGTTTCAGCGTATGAAAGGCCTTCTTTGTTGAAGACTTTGATACCGTTATAAGGCGGCGGGTTATGGGATGCGGTAAGCATGAAACCAACGTCGGCGCATAAAGTTTTGGTTGCGTAGGCACAGACGGGTGTGGGAACCATGCCTGCAAGGTAAACTTCGACGCCGCAGCTCTGCAACCCGGAAACTAACGCTGCCTCAAGCATGTCGCCTGAAATTCGGGTATCTTTTGCAACTACGGCACGTTTAGCGTTTGCATGTGTTGCCACGGCGGACGCTACTTTGCATGCTAAACTGGGAGTTAAATCTACGTTTGCCAAGCCTCTTACGCCTGAACTGCCGAACAATTTACCCATAGTTACACCTTTACTTGAAAAGTAAAAGGATAGGTTGCCATAAAAAGGCTTGCAACCGATTAGAGCCGGAGGGTGGCTTCTAAGCGTTTGGGCTCCAAAAGCAAACCTAAACCATCAACGATGTCACACACGCACACATCCGCAGCCAACAGCGCTTCGGTCGCGCAGCCTTCCCTGCCTATTACCGCCACGCTTAGCATTGCAGCTTTAAGCATCAACCTGTCGTTTCTTCCGTTACCAAAAGCTGCCACGGTCTCATGTCCCAACCCCTTAACGTAGGCTTCTTTTTGCTTATCAGTGTCGCCGCCGACTAAAACGTTAACTGCACAAGGCACCTGAGCCAACTCCATCATAGCACTGCCAAACGTATTCGCAGTTAAAACATGAACTTTCATGATTTGGGAAATCGCAATCAACTTCTCTTTAACCAACTCAGGCAATTTACCATCCACGGTTAAAGTTCCATTAACATCTATAACGAGGTGTTCCAGTTTTAGGACACCATATGAGGGGATGTTGAATTCAATCAAGAGATTCACAACTACCTCCAGAATGTAACTTTATTGCTTAAAAATTAAACTCAAAGTTGACGTTGTAGGAAGCTTATCAGTTGGTTTTTTGTTGGGTGCGCCCCATCAACACTTTGAAGGTAGCAAGCGGCAACCGCGTTTGCTAACATCAAGCGACTCTCGTCTGGGAGACCAAAATGGCTGGCTAATACGTTGCCTGCGCACCAAGAATCTCCGGCACCTGTGGCGCGAAGCGGTTTAACTTTAAAAGAGGGAACCACTGCTTCGCTGGCGCCGTTTATGGTGGCGGAGAAGTCGGTTGTGTGCAGGTCAACTCGGACATGGAAACGCTGGGCTAATAAGCGGGCAGCTTGCAAGGCTAAATCTGGTAGACTCACTTCGTCGCCGCCTGTTTTAAAGTCGGGTTCAAGTTGGCTGGCGTAGGTGACGGCTTCGTTTTCGTTTAAACTTAAAACGTCAACTAGCGCCGTCTTTAGAACTCTTTTAATTAAGTCGGGTATTTGCGCTGCGTGGGGGTTAGGGTCAGCGGTATCATAGTACGTTCGGCATTTCCCGCGCTTTGCGGCTCCAAACACTTCCTGCGCTAATTCGGTACCATGATTGAGGGTGCCCGCCCAGTTGAAGAGGCAAACATAATCTGCTGCTTCAATGAGCTTGTAGTCGCCTTCTGTGAGGTTTTCGGGTCCAAAATCTGCTAATGCCCCTAAATTTCGCATCATTACGTTGGATTTGCCGTTTTCTTGACGGAACTCTAGTGCGGTTGTTGATGATGCGTCGCCGATGGTTTTTATGTGTGAGTAATCAAGAGGGCGGTTTTGAAAGTGGTATTTGATTTGCTCTAAACCGTAATGGCTTGTGCAGATGATTGGTGTCACGGCGGCGTCCAGGCGGCTTAATGCGCTGGCTACGTTGACTGCGTTTCCGCCAGCCATGTCGACCTGTGGGATGCCGTCGAGGCTGCCGCCTTTACGTTTCGCCACCGACTTAACTTTGCTGCAGAACTCTTCGGGACTCCAGGGCAGGGTGATTAGTCGGTCTAAGAAGAAGTCAGGCATAACCACTACTCTGCATTGGGAACGGTTGGGATCCGATAAGAAGTCCAGAAGGGTTTGTTTACACTGCGCAGTTTTCATTTCAGGTCTATTTAATGTATTTTCCAAAAAGCTAAAATAACCTTTTGATGAACACAGTTACTTTATTGACTCCAAAAAAAGGGGAGTAAACTAGGGAGAATGAAGTTCAAAATAGAAGTCACTATGTTAGCGGTTTCCATCGCGTTGTTTGCGGTGGCCACTTTCTTTTATTCCTACCAGACAAGCAACACTGGTTTGATGCTTAGCCAAAGCGTAGCGTACCCTTACAGGACAATAGCACTTGCATTCGTGGGCGTTGGCTCAATCTCAATGGTTTTTGCATCTATTTCGTATTCTAGAAAAACCAAAAACCTCTAACCCAACTTATAAACCCAGCACAGTACGCACGAGCAGCCAAACCACGTCGCCGCCAAATAACGCTACCACCAAACCTAAAGTCACGAAAATCAGCATAGGCAACCCCGGCGTAGCCCAAACGTGACAACTGATTTTTCCTTGGTCAGTAGCGCTGGAAAGGCGCTCCACGATTTTGTCTCTGCCATCATCTTTGGGGACAATGACGAGTTTACGGTGGAGATCCAAATAGCGGTCATCGATGTCTTCCATCGGGAAAATATGCCATTTTGCCTTAACGTGGCAAACGTCCATTTTATAGCCGGTAATTAAGACGACAAATTTTTTGCCCCATGACTCGCTTGACAGCGAGCCTGAGAACAGTTCTGTTTTGTTTCTTCGGTGCCAAACTACGTTGCGTATCAACATGTAGATGCCGCTTGCCGCAGCGAATAGTACAGCGTTTCCAAATATGGTAATAGGAAAAATTACCTGAGATGTGGGGGAAGCGGGAGAGATTAGAGGGTTAATCAAGCCTATGGGAGCAAATGGCAACGCTAGCCCGATGCACATGAGTGCTTTGGAATCTGCGCCGCCGAACCCGCCTGCGTAGAAGAGCAAAAGAGCAATGCCCACGGTTATCCCGACGGTTAGAGCGTAGAGGGGGAGACTGGCTTGGTCAAAGAAGACCAGTTCAGGGAGAGTCAAAGCCAACGCTATGGGGGCATAGATTGCCCAAACTTTGTTGCTGACTTCTCGGCATTTGTAGTCCCGCCAAGAAGCATACACCAAAACCGCTATGGAGAATGCTATGCTTGCAGCCATCAAAGCTGACTCGGCGGGGTCTAGGATGGGGATTACTGAAATTGCAGGATACTCCTCTGTTTGTAGATAGAGGTAGCTTGTGGAATCCTTTAGATATAAGATTTTGTCGGTCACAACTCCAAATGACAAAGTGATGTTTAGCTGTGGGCGGTCACAGTCAATTTTGGCGGGAACTCGGCTAAAATCCATAGACCCATAGGAGTTGTCCCATCATAGAAGTTGCATATAGGTGTCTGAGTATCGTAGGTTGCCACTGCGCCTTTCCAAGTGATGTCGTAGGAGGTTTTGAATTGTACCTGCCCCAAACCTACAGGCATCAACTCAAGGGTGCCTGTGCTGGTTTTAAGCGTGCCTTTTGAGGTGCTTGCTGGGAAGCTATCAAATGCGTAGAGCAACATGTTTTGGGCGTCGCTAAACATTAAGCCTGCGCCTTTACCAGCGTCAGTTATGAACTGCATAAAATGGTGCTTAGTATAGCCGCCGCCGATGTAGTTGGCGTAGGTAGCTGCGCCCGATGCTACGATGGGGAAGTCTGCTACGGTGCCATTTTCGGTTTGCAACGTCGGCGAAGACACGGAAGTCGTGAGTTTTAGGGGGCAAAGCTCGGTTATGGTGCGTTGCTGGCTGGAATCAATAAACATCAATCGGAGTTGATAGTTGTAGTAGGTTGCATTGGCTGGTAACATGATTATTATGTTAGCGTAGATGTTGGGGCAGTTGTTTGCGCCTGTGTTCCATTCTGATTCCTCCATGGCGATATCGCGGACAATGCCGTGGTGAATAACCATGGAGGTACCAGACCCATAGGTGCTTGCTTCAGCATTAATGCGCATAAACGCCGCCGTGCTGTAGGTGCCTGTTCCGGCTACAGTTGCTTTTACGTTGCCACTTTGGAACTGCAGGGTCAAGTTGCCGTTGGAGTAAGTTGAAGCTCCAGGGTTGTCGCCTTGAAAGAAAACGTTGGTGTAAGCCATCGGGGTTTGGAAGGAGGCGTCGCTGGCGTTCCACCAAATAGCGAAATCCGTCACTGCGCTGTTGAGAAGGAAAACGATCATTTGGCGGTTGCCAAACACAGTGGTGTTACTGGTTAAGCCCAAGGGTATCTGGTAGTTTGAAGCCCAATCCTCAATCTGGAAGGGCACTTCTTGGTTTACGCCGTTTATGGTTTGGTTTAAGTGTAGGGCTTTGACGGGTATGGGCGGTATGGGGATAGTTTTGGTTGTGACTTCAAGATTTTGCCCAAGCCAACGCATGGTGCCATTCTGCAACACCTCAACTGTAAAAGTGGATTGCTGACGGTTCACAAGGAAGGATATGTCGGGTTCATCTTTTATGTAGACGCAGTCAATGCTAAAAGTGTCCTGTATTGGATCGTTTACTTCTTTGCTGCCTGCGAAACGCAGCGTAAAAGTTGCACCATTAATGTAGGGCGCCAACGAGATGTTGCAGAAGCAGTTAGGCACTAAAGTCTCCACTGTAACCCAGTTAACGCCTTGAAGGACCTGCACCAGCAGGCCCTCAGCCCCTAAATTGCCTGTTTTGATGCAGAGGTCCTGCCGTGGATAAGACGAGTCAAGCGTAAGCCACTGCTCTTCAATGTTTAAGGCGTAGTTGGTGAATCTGCAGGTGAATTGAGCTAAATCAACTTTCAAATCGAATTGTTCGACTGAAGAGTTTGTGGCAGTTAAGAGGATTCTCCAGCCTAAACTGGCGTTTCGATAATTTGTGGGGTTTGTGGTGATGGTTTGCGTTTTGAGGCTATCGCTAGCTCCCAAGTTGGTGTTCTGGTAGCCGTCACCGTCTGAGGGGTAAATGCTTTGAGCGAAATTGTACATTTGCATCGAATAGTTTGCGGTGCCAGCTATAGTTGAACCCTCAAGCGCCCATGTTAGCTGCTGCCAGTTAATGGAGTCAGATATCCCTGAGAGCTCCGCCTCCGCAGTGAACTGTGTGGCTTGCATGTAGGTGCAGTAGATGCTGTAACAGTAATTGTCGAAACTTAACCCAGATTCTGGGTCTGGCCAATTAGTAGTGTAGGGTATGCTGTCGCCGTAGCCTTGCTTTGAGGCCGTGGTTTCATATAGGTAAACCGAGCCTCCTCCGTTACCTGCTTTGCCCCACACAACAAGCAGATAGTTTGTGTTAGCGTCAAGCAGCGGTTTGGTTGTAAAGTTGAATGTAACCCATTCCCCATTACTCACGGGGATGCTCTGCTCAGGAGTACTGCCCAAAAGGTGGTAGTCGGAGGTGTAGATTGCGGCTTTCACCATTGCTGCTTTTGAGCCTACTTTGAGGTAAGCAGAAATCGACTCAGCCCGTCCGCCTGCGGAAACCGTAAACGGTGAACCTCTGATGTAGCCGTTGAGATTTTGAGTGTTTGTCTCTGCGATGAGGTGGCCAAAGGTTGCTGTTCCCGAAAAAGCACTAGGGTAAGAGTGCAACTGCAGAAAACTACTGTCATGCGCATAAGTGTCGGTGGTAACGTTACCTGACCATTGTCTGATGGTAGTGGAGCCCATCAGTTTAACGCTTAAAGGGTAATAGTTGAATACGCCTAATCCTTGGGGCTGCTCGGTCAGATTATCGTAACAGTCATCTGGTCCCGCCTGAGCGGCATTAAAGTCGCTTTGTGTCCCCAAAACCGGGTTGGAAGCGTCGGCGTACTTACGCATTAAAGTGAAAGCGCTGCTGTTCCATATAACTTGGGAGTCGAGCTGAGTGAACGATGAAGCCTCAACCATTAAGCCTCTTGTGTCTGAGACTTCGATGGCATAGCAGTCGCTGGTTAAGTTTGCGGGTAAGCCGAGGATGTATGTTCCGTTTATGTATGAAGCGATACTTAGCGGCGGGGTGAGGTTCCAAGAGGATTTATTGTAGTCGTACTGGTAGATTTTGAGGTTGTCTTTGCCCAAGTTTATGAGAGGTTCGGCTTCATCGCGGAAGATAATAAGTTCCGCTTGATTGGTCAAAAGAGAGTTTTGGATTTGGACATCCAAGCGAGCAGAAGCATTGTAAGTCGCACCATAGATACCTCTTCCAGTGAGGTTATAATGCACATACATTGAGCCTTCGCTGTAGCTTTTGTTGCAGAACCAGTCTGCTTTCAATGTTAAGTTGATGAGCTGAATGTTTGCACCTAGCTCTGGGCGGACGTTGCCTATATTGTTTAAACCGCTTTGCAAGTAGTTTTTGGCAAGCTGCTGCGCATAAGTCATGTTGCCGGTGACTTTGATGACTGAGCCATAGTAGCCAACTGTGAAGCCCAGAAGCTCTTTTAGGCCCAGATTTGTTTCGTCAATCGAGCTCAATATTTGGGGTTGCGCCTCAGTGGCACTGTAACGAATTGAAGAGTATGTCACTGCAACCGCCGCCACCAAAACTACCGCCACCAGCAAGGCTGCAATGATAGAGAATTGTCCTTTATTGTTCATTTAGCTCTCTCCTGCGAATCCAAGCTGCAAAACCACCAGCCGCGACGTGTTAGTAGCGGAGTACTCCGAAGCGTAAACCCGCGGATGATAATACGACAGCAGGCTCAGGGCGGTCATGCGGATGTCCGGGGTGCGGGTTAAGCCCAGCGCCAAAAAAGACCCAGTGATGGTTGTGGTTCCGTGGTTGTATAGGGTGCCTGGGTAATAGTTGGACACGGGTTCCAAGACGTTTACGCCTACTGTTAAGCCATAGGTGGCTTGTATGGCGCTTGACAAGGCGCGAGTAGACGTCTGAGTTTGAGATGGGTAGATACCGTAGTAATTGCATGCGTCAAGTGCAGTTTGGGTAAGGGTGGCTTGTCTTGTTTGGCTGTCGCTGACTGCAGTGCCGCTGACGCTGTAGCTTTGACCATCTAAACCACGCAGAAAAGCTATGGAGCCGCCTCCACCGGTTTGCTGCATACCATAGATGCCCCAGTTATTCTGTCCACCTGCAAAAGAGACCGTGTTGCTTACATAGTAGAAAGGGTAGCCCACGATACTTGACCAGGTCCAGTTGTAGGCGTGGACTTTTTGGCCTAAAAAGTAACTGTAGTAGGCGTAGTTGTCCTGGGAGTAGGGGGCGGTGCAGTAACTACTCGGGATAGGGACTGCTTCTCCGCAGGTGTTGATGATGACTGCATTGTTCAAGGTTTCGCCAGACAAAGGTGAGCCGTTTAACAGTTGGCTCAGTTGCGCTGTGTTCTGAACCATAACGGTTCGTACAAAGTACGGTGAAAGTAAATCATAGAGGTCTTGGGCTAAAGTTTGGGCGGTGTAGCCAGTGACCCACCATCCGTTGGCGTCGCTACAGTTCAGGATATAGAGCGTCCCGCCGGATGATTCCCCGATTTTCTGAGGCGTCACATTGAAGGTCACGTTACTGGAGGCTACCGTGTAGGACGAGACATCATTTATGCCGCCTATGCTTGCTGCATTTGAGATTGAGGTAACGTAGCTGTAGAGCTCTACGCCGCTGCTACGCGTATCGTTGATGTCGTAAACAGTCATGTTATACACAACGTTTGGCGGCAACGCAGCAGATAGAGCGATTTGGAGGCGCCCCCAAGTGTAAGCGTCACTGGTTTCAAACGTAGCTCGGCTTAGGTCGTAGTCGGAGTCCAGCATCTGAAGCGTTGACAGCGAAAGCCGACGCAGATTAATCGGGGAAACCTCACGTGGAGAAGGCAACACAGCGAAGTAGGAGGCAGCTATGAACGCACCAGAGAGAATCAAGATGACAAAGAGGATTTCTATAGTGCGAATCACTCAGCTGCCTCCCAGGTTCCATAATTCTAGTTTAGCTTGGTAGGCGATGCCGCCTATGGTAACTTGGCGGATGTCGGTGGTTACCCAGTCTCTGCCTTTGGAGTTGCCGCCGAACTCCATGGGATACGCTAATGACCCCAACCCCCAGGGGACAAGTTCTATGCCTGTTTTGCCTGAAACTGTGTCTTTGAAAACTACAATTAGAATGCCTGGGTCGCTTATAGGCAGAGTTAAGGTTTTGTAGGTGTCAGCGGTGCTTTGGATTGTTCCAGTAGCGTTGGATGGGTCAAGTTGTATTTGGCGCAGCATGTACTCTTCGGTGACCACTGCAAAGAAACTTGCGTAATGTATTTCGGAGGCAGACGGCGTGGTGACGCCGACTGAGTCACTGTGGGCTAAACGGATACTGCGGTTCTGGAAGCTGTCGATTAAGGGCACAAGAGTTTTAGCCGACCCATCGGAGACGTGAACGTAGTATCCAACGGTCTTTAAGCCGTAGAGGTAAGTATAGACGATTAGGGCATAGCTGCTGCTTTCTCCATCTACCGCAGGGAAGCTGAGTTGGAGCATGCCAGCTGCGTTGGTTACATTGTTGCCACTCGTTATTGTGTAAGTAGGAGTGGGATTAGCGTCCTGGGTGACGACGGTAAGGCTATAGGTTACGTTTGCCTGTGCAAGCACAAACCCTTTACCCTCCGCAGCGACAACGAAACGAAGCGAGCCAGAGGAGGAGGTTTTCGCCACTGAAACATCAACCGTTGGCGTTAATGAAAGGTGGAAGCCATAGGTGCCGTTGACTCCTAGCAACTCCGAAGCACGTTTGTAAGTTACACTTTGAATTATACTGCCGTCTAATGGGGTTAAGATGTAGCTACCCCTGCCCGAGGTTAAGTTGTTATAATAGATGCCCCTCAAGGGGTAGTAGATGGGTTGAGCGTCTGTAGATAGCCGCATAGGCGCAAACGGGCTGAGTTTGCATTGTTCCGAGGCAGGATCCTGTAAGCCGAAGCCTGCGGGGGCAGTGTCGTTTTGACCCCAAAACGTCGGTATTCCCGACGTCAACAATAGTGTATCAAGTAGGTCGCTTGTTTTGGTTGACATAGCATTGTGCTGCTGGTAGGTTATGGCGGTCTGCATGGATTGACTGAAGAATCCTATGAAAATCAGAAGCGCCGCTATAAAAATGGTGAGCGAGAGCATGTGGTCGATTGAGGCGCTTGCCATTAGGTTCCTTCCAAAGTTAGGGTAATGATGTTCTGGTTTTTTGTGGCTGTTAAGCTGAGGTTGGGTTGGGTGCTATTGAACGATAAGCCCTCTTGCCAGTTCACGTCGTTGCCTAGCGTTACCAAGGAGAAACTGGAGCCTTTGGCGCCTACGATTTGCATTGAAACATTCATGATTTTGAAGGATGTATCCACGTTTTCGACATGTCCAAAACGTACGGTGTAGCTGTACTGTTCGATTGTTTGGGGCATGTTGAGGTTGATCTGCATAGCGGTGGATTCGTCAATTCGGTTAACAGTGTAGTAGAGTTGCTGGATGGTGCTACCGAGATGTCCGTTGGCTTGCTGGAGCTCCAAGGTTCGGTTGGCCGTGTTCCAGTTGTCCATGATTACGACTGCGACTATGGGGAAAAGGAAAATCTGCAGTATGAGAACTGGAACCATAATCATGTATTCAATTGTGATATGCGCCAAACATTTGACTCCCCTAGTTTGCTCCGATTTGAACTGAGACGTCGCCTGCGTAGATTTCAACAACTGACCCTGAAACCAGCTTGGGAGTGGAGTTAGCGTTTAAAGTGACTTGGCTGCTGCCAAAATGGAAAAAGTCAGCGTCAAAACCCATGGCTGCTTTTGGAAATGCCACGTTTATTTGTACTAGATCCACGGTGTCCTGTGTGGTTTTGGATATGCCATCACCTTTGAAGGTCAATGACTGGGAGAGATAGGGGCTGTCGCCGTTATGCAGGTTAGGCAAATAGAACTTGAGGTAGCTACCTGTAAAAGATGCGTTTAAAACCCGCAGAGTAGGCGCCAAAGCGATGCGGACGCAGCCTTCTCCTGCCATAGAGAGCTTCTCTAAAGCAAATACCTGGCACACTGGCGCTTTGGAGCCGAATTGGATTATAGAGTTGTTTGCAGTGCGCGGGACACGTTCAAAGTAACCGTCGCTCAAAGCATAAGAGCTGACGGGCATGTTGTATAGAACGACGCCTGTGGTTATTGATTGGTTTCTCCATCCGGAAGATGTATGGATGCCAATGTCATAGGTTAAAACGGCGGGTTCAAACTTTAAGGCGCCAAAGCGGCTGGTGTAGTCGATAGTCTGCGTTCGCCCAATAGTCCAAGCAATATCGTCAAGCTGTTGACCCGAGGTAGCCATGAACTGTTTGTTACTGCTAAACTCGTTTTCCGCAACTTTCAGGTTCAAAATGTCTGATGCATAGCTCATAGCCACCAAAATCATAACAATAGCGCTCGCTGTAAGAATCATAGTGGAGAAGGCTGGGCTTAACGCTTTATTGTTCCGTCTTAGCCGCTTTAGGTTATGGGTCATCGTTTTTTCTCCTATGTTAGTTTTACGAATTGGGGAATCACTTTGGCGCAAACAACCGAAATCACAACTAAAATTGCGGCGTGTTTGAGTCCTGACGCGATTGAATCGTCGCTTATTTTTCCTGCGACAATACCGATGAGGTAGCTGTGGAAAATCACTGAAGTGATGAACACTGTTTGCATCAGTATGTTAGGCGGTGGCGCCTCTTGCCCAGGCACCACAATACCTGTGGTTAAGCCCATCATCATAACTGTGGTTGCCACCAGCAAAACCGACGCCAAATACGGCATCATAACGTAGGGGCGAACGCTCATCTTCTTTTCTTTCTCCACTTCTTGCGTGAGATTGTTAAAACGGGCAAGAGAGTCTATCATAGCGATGGTGCCGCCGCCGACATCAATGGTTTCTACGAGTAAGAACATTACAATTTGCACCATCCAGCTACGGGTGCGGTGCAAGAAATCAGTCATAACCCTTTTGAGAGGTATACCCCATGATATGTCGGAGCTGATTTTGCGCAGTTCCTTTGTGAAGGCGCCGTAGTCGCGTTTAGAGAGGTTTTCAATGCATTTCTCGGGAGACAAACCCGTTTTGCGCACCTCTGTCAAATCGCGTAGAAAGCTGGCGACGCCTTGCTCCATGCTGTTCTTGACTTTAGATATACGCATATGAACTACAGCGGCTGGAGCGGCCGAGATGAAAAGCGTCGTGGCTAAAGCTACAGGTAAATCAACACCTATTTCTTGCAACTGCGTGAAAATGGGCAAATGAGTTGCACCAAAAAAGTTGGTGAGTAACAGGAAAACAATGATAGCAGCCACGCAGCTGACGGCGTAGACTTTGTAGGGACGCAGCTCCGACTGAGGAGTCTTAGCCTGCATCGTATGCGCTAAATAGACGAACATGACTGAAAGCATTGGCGTGAAGATGAATGTGTACATGAGGATGCCGGAGTAACTTGAGAGGTCAGAGTTAGCGGTCCCAGTTTGGAGGTTGTTCACGCCAAACAGGATGTAGAAGCAAAGCGACATCATGACTTCGACGATGATGAATGTTTCAAGCAGCATACCCAAGCGTTCGGCGGCAGCTTTGACTCGGAGCGCCCGTGCTTTGAAGATGTCTTCTGCTTTGCGCTCCAAAAAGTGGCCTATGTCACCCCCTATGATGACGGTAGAGGCGTAGCCGCCTAAGAAGTCTTTGAAGAGGTCCAGAGGCGTCTTCTTCGCCGCGACCTCCAGTGCAGTGAGGGGGTCGACTCCGAAGATTTCGACGTCCTTGACTATGTCTCGGGCTTCCTTGTTCATAGCTGGCATCAAGTTGACGTCGGTTAAACGTCGGAAGCTACTATAGGGTGCGATACCTCCGCTGGACATGACGCTTATGTATGCTGCCGCAAACGGAAGTTCTCGTTCCAAGCCGGTGGAGCGGTCACTTGCATTGTTCAGCGGCACAACAAGAAAGCCCGCTACGACGAATAGGGGCATAAACGCTAAAATCAAAAGAGGCAGAAACTGCAACGCAACCGCCAAATATGCCCCAACAACAGCGAATGGCACGGTTATCAAAGATGTGAGAAACATCATGGAAATGTAGGTTTCAGGGTAAATTTTCACTCTTCCCCGCTCAAGCGCCCCCTTTGTTGAAGAAAAAACTTTAGCAAGGAAGTACGGAGCGTATTTGCCGAAGAGGCGGAAGGACAGGGCTTCATATTTATCTAGAAACGGCAACCGCCTCAACCTCCTCGCAGCCTACCATGATTTTTTCAAATATTTCTCTGGGTCTTGCATAGTATTCGGCGATTATTGTAGCGACCTCTTTGTAACTTCGAATGTTGTTTCTGCGCATCCAACACAGCACTTCGGTGCGTCTGGCTAACTCATCGAGGAGTTGCTGTTTGCTCCAACCCAGACGCTTGGAAACGTTGGTTAACAAAAAGCTTGACTCTAAGTCGCTTTGCTGCTGGTCTTTGACTGGATCCCACTTGAAAGAGTTAATGTACTTGTCGAACTCCACAATCTCGTTAACCGCTAGGACCCGACGGAAAGCGCGTTTCTCGCCGTTTTTAACTAAATGAACACGCTGAACCGACATAACAATATTCATAAGCGGAATGTACGCAGGCGAAATATCCATGGGTTTCTGAGTTAAACGTCTAACTGCAGACTCAACGTTTTCTGCGTGCATAGTGCACATGCCGCCGTGTCCCGTCGCCAACGCTTGGAACAAGACGTAGGCTTCTTGGCCTCTGACTTCGCCCACAATCATTAAGTCGGGACGGTGCCGCATACAAGTTTTAACAAGGTCGAAAAGCGCCACTTCGCCGACGCTACTGCCGCCTAAACCATAACTCTGCCGCGAGATAAGCGAAACCCAATTCTCATGGCTAAGGTTCAGCTCGGCGGTTTCCTCAATGGTCATTATTTTGCTGCCGGGCTTGATGAGGCAAGCTAACGCGTTTAATGCGGTTGTTTTGCCCGCCGCAGTGCCCCCTAGCACCATAACTGAAGCGCGGTTTTCTAGGCAAATCCAGAGGTAAGCCGCCATTTCTTCAGTAAAGGTGCCAATGTTGATCAAGTCGATTATTGAGTATGGGTCTTCACGGAACTTTCGGATAGTGAAAGCTGTACCAAAAGGAGTGATTTCTCGTCTGTAAGCAACGGCGAGGCGATGTTTGCCGGGCAATGAAGCATCAACAATAGGAAAAGCGCTGCTGACGTGTTTACCCGCCATGTGCACCAGTTTAACGACGAGATTATCAAGGTCTTCGTCACTTTCAAACTGCAAATTCGTCTCGATACTCTCAAAAGTACGATGCCAAATGTAAACCGGTTTACCCACGCCATCGCAGCTTATGTCTTCAATGTTTGGGTCACGCATCAGCGAGTCTATTTTCCCAAATCCTACCAGATCGCGTTCTGCGTAGTAGAGGATTTTGTACCACGAGACGTCTGGGAGCCAACCAAGGCTGATGCGGTATTTATTGACAATTTTCCTAGCCTCGTCTGCGAAGAATTTGCGTGGGTCGGATAGTTCGTCTTTTGGAGAGACGATTTCTGCAAGCAGGATTTCGAGGATTCGGTTAAAAATGCCACGTTCAAGTGGATCAAGTTGGAGTTCGTCGAGGATGTATTTGTGTTCGCCTGTTTTGGGTTCCTGTGCGATTACGACTTGGCTGAAGGGCTCGTAGAGTGGGTATTTGTCGACGATTTTTATGTCTTTGGGAAGGGTTCTGGGTGGCAGGGTTAGTTCGGGTTCGGTTTTGAGTTTTTTTGTTGTGAGTTGGATTTTTGGGAGTTGAATGTTTTTTATTTTTATTTTTGTGTTTGATGCGGTTTGTTTTATGCGTTGCGTGCTCTTTGATATTTTTTGTTTTGTGTTTTGTATGTGTTGTTTGATTTTTTGGTTTGTGTTGTGCAGGGTGTTGGCTGTTGTTTTGAGTTTTGTTTTGATTTTTGTGGTTAGCTGTAGCGGGGTCATTGTATTGTCTTGTCAAAAAAACATTATTAAGTATTATGTCTCACTACATTATACTGTCAACGTGTAGAACTCTAATACACTTATTTGTTGTCGAGGAAAATTCGTTCGTGTGGGGAAACGATTTTTAAACCTCGCTTTAATCCAAGTTTTGTAAACTGACTACGGATGTATTAATGTGAGTCGAACTGCAAATATCGTTAATCAAGCTAGAAAAGAGGGCAGATTGAGCCTTCTTGAGCCTGAAGCTAAAACTGTCTGTCTTGAATATGGCATTGCGGTGAATAGGTTTAATGTGGCGAAAACTGCGAAGGATGCTGTTGTTCAGGCAAATGAGATTGGTTATCCGATTGTGTTGAAAATTGTTTCTGTGGATGTTGTTCATAAGTCTGATGCTGGCGGGGTTCTTGTTAATTTGAAGTCTGCTGTTGAGGTGGAGGAGGGTTTTGAGAAGATTTTGGATAATGTTAAGCGGTATAAGGCCGATGCGCGTGTTGAGGGTGTTCTTGTGCAGGAGATGGCGCCTCAGGGGATTGAAGTCATTGTGGGTGCTGTTAAGGATCCGCAGTTTGGCCAAACTGTCATGTTCGGTTTAGGCGGCATCTTTGTTGAACTCTTAAAAGACGTGAACTTCCGTGTCGCACCACTCACTGTGCAGGACGCCAAAGACATGATCACTAACCTTAAAGCCTATCCACTGCTAAACGGTTACCGCGGCACCAAACCCGCAGACCTCAACGCCCTCATAGACATCTTGGTAAATGTTTCGCGACTGGTAATGGAGCATCCAGAAATCAAAGAATTAGATTTGAATCCGGTTATGGCTTATCCAGTGGGCGCCAAAACGGTCGATGCCAGAATCATCTTGGAATAGAAAGGGGGGTCTGCTCGTTACTTTCCCTCTGTTTTGGGGGCAGGGTTTCTGTTTTTTCTTTTTTTGTGTTCTCTCTTTGTGTGGGGGTGGCAGTTCTTACGGTACGACAAGACGGCGATTGAGGCGGCTGCTTTTTTTGGAACGGTTTGGCTGTATTTGTGGTTGCGGTGTGGTGGAGGCGTTTTTGTGCCGCATAGTGTATGGAATAGCAGCCTTGTGCGTGTGAGCCGTTGGAACAGGCGTAAAACCTACAGGTTTCGTCTCAGATTTTTTATTTTTTAGTAGTAGATGAAGAGGGTTGCTGCCTACTACATCATCTTCTTAGAAGTTGTGCTGGTGTTTGTGTTTGGCGTTTTTTCTTTGTGTGGCAGGCTGCATTTTGATTGTGGCTGGTTGTAGTTGCTGATTGAGGCGCTTGTGGGGTTTGCGGCAATGCTTTTTTCTTTTGTGGGTGTGGCGGTTTTTGCGCAGCAACAAAGGGCGTTTGCTTTTTTGTAATGGGCTGAGTTGCATTTATGGATGGGTTGTGGCAGAGCCGTTTTCGTGCCACAGCAACATGGAGCCATGTTGAATTCGGCGGGATGTGATGTGGCACCATGCTGAAGCAACCTAAGAATCCACAAGAAAACACAAGCAGTCCGCAAACTAGACCCCGCAAACAAAGCGTAGAGACGCACCTACTCCTGACAGCTAAGCCATCCTAAGACATAGCACAACCGCAAAAAGAAAACAGAACTACGCTTTAATGGCTTGAGAGCCTAAACATGATAATGCGCCAAACATGTAACTGAACATGTCTTCAGGCTTTTGAAGCAGTGCAAATAAGGTCAGATACAGAAATTGAATTTGCATAACCTTTTATTCGGGTTAAACTGGGATATAGTAAAGCCAAATCATCGGGAAAAATTCATGCCAAATCAAGCCAGAGCTACCCCAAACACGGCTTGCCTTCCAGCCGAAAAAGAAAAAGATATTGTGCAAAACATGATAGACAGCGTCAAAAACATTCATCTAGTTTACCTCGACCGAGACTTCAATTTCATAAGAGTCAATCAAGCCTACGCTGCAACCTGTGGATACAAACCCGAAGAAATGGTAGGGAAAAACCACTTCGACCTTTACCCTCATGAAGAGAATGAAGCAATATTCAAGAGCGTGAGGGACACTGGCGTTTCAGCCCAGTTCCATGATAAGCCTTTTATTTTCCCTGATCAACCGCAAAGGGGAATCACTTATTGGGATTGGACCCTTGAACCAATTAAGAATAGCGCTGGGGAAGTTACCGGTCTATTATTTTCGTTAGTAGAAACTACTGAACGCAAGAAAGCAGAAGAAGATACTAACAAACAAAGGACAATTCAACAAGGAGCCACCAGAATTCTTGAAGCAGCTTTAAAAAGCAATAAAGAAGAACTTGGTAAAATCTGCTTATTCGTTGCCGAAGAAGTAACTCAAAGTAAATTCGGATTTATAGGAGAAATAAATCCAAACGGGTTGCAAGACATAGCTATAAGCAACCCCGGGTGGAAAGCATGCAGCACTGTGACTGAAGGGGGACATCGAAGACCACCGGGAAATTTCAAAATTCACGGCATCTACGGAATAGTACTGAGCAAGGGCAAAAGTTTCTACACTAACGACCCTGAACATCATCCTGATAGAATTGGCTTGCCAGCGGGCCATCCGCCTCTGAAGAATTTTTTGGGCGTGCCTCTCAAGAGTGACCAAAAAACAATAGGGATTATAGCTGTTGCTAACAAGGAAAACGGATTTAATGATAAAGATCTAACGTATCTCGAATCTCTTGCGCCAATTATTGTTGAAGCATTTGCACGCAAAAAAGCTGAGGAAGCTCTAAAGGAAAATGAGAGAACCTTCTTTGAACTAATTGAGGGTGCTCCATTCGGCATCTACGTAATCGATTCGCAATTTCGCATTTCGCAGATGAACAAAGGTTCACAGAGTGGAGCCTTCCGCAACGTTCACCCATTAATTGGACGACCATTTAATGAAGCCATGCATATACTCTGGCCTGATCAAGTTGCAGAAGAAATCATTGCCCATTTCCGTCATACTCTTGAAACGGGCGACCCATATTATTCCCCTAAATTCACCAACCCGCGTCATGATGTTGAAACTGTTGAATCCTACGAATGGGAACTTCACCGTATGAAACTTCCCAATGGACATTTTGGAGTTATTTGTTACTATTTTGACTCCACAAAACTGCGAGAGGCAGAACAAGCCCTTAGTAAAGCCAAAGATGAATTGAAAAACTATGCGTCAAATCTTGAGCATCTTGTTGAAGAAAAAACTAAACAGCTTAAAGACTCAGAACGTCTGGCTACTATTGGGGCGACCGCTGGCATGGTTGGGCATGATATTCGCAATCCTCTGCAAGCGATAACTAGTGATCTTTTCTTGCTTAAAGATGAATTAAATTCCTTCCCCGGATATAAAGCGAATAAAGAGGTAGCTGAAAGTTTAGAGGGGATCGAGAGGAATATTGATTACATCAATAAAATTGTCGCTGACCTTCAGGACTATGCAAGGCCGCTTGCACCTGCTGCTCACAGAGTCAATTTGGATGCTCTCTGCAAAGAAGTGCTTTCCAAGAGTGTATTTACTAAAAAAATTAAGGTTACCTGTGTAGTTGAGGACGATGTTAGAGTTATTGTCTCGGATAAGTATCTGTTAAGACGTAGTCTTAGCAATTTAGCGAGCAATGCAGTTCAAGCGATGCCGGACGGCGGGTCACTTACCGTCCATGCATGCAGGCAACAAGGTGATACAGTTATAACTGTTGAGGATACTGGCGTCGGTATTTCTGAAGAAGCTAAAAACAATCTTTTTACCCCGATGTTCACCACTAAATCTAAGGGGCAAGGCTTCGGCTTAGCAGTTGTCAAACGTGTGGTTGAGACGTTGGGCGGAAATGTTACATTTCAAAGTGAATTAGGCAAAGGTACCAAGTTCATCATCCGTTTGCCCCCCACCCAAGAGATAAACGGTAAAGATACTTTCAAGTGAGCGAACAAAGTTACTTACAATCCGTCTGGTTCTTTAATTGCCAGTTGGCGTCTATGTAAAGGAATGTCATGGCCCAGCACCAACAACGCAACCTCACAAAAGCTGAATTAGTTTTTGTCTAGAATCAAGCGAAGATAGTACAGTAAGCAAATTCAGCATTATCAAGCCCAAAATAACGGCACTCATTCAAAACTTATTTTCTCTTCAAAACAGCAAAAACAACCGTTGCTAGCACAAGAACTAACAAGATAATTCCAAGACCTGCCAACGCAAATCTCACAATGGGGTCAGAATGAAAAACCGTGGTTTGCGGAACTACAAATAAACCGCCCAAGTAAGCTGCCAAGAATACGCCAACGAAAACCGCGCCAACACCCTCTACAGCAAACAAAAGCTTAGATAAGCCCCGACTAGCTGTTTCCACGCAAAGCCCTCTACAGATTATTTTAAGAACAAGAGGTATTTAACGCTAACCATAGCATGCGAGTACTTGACCACAAGAATAATATAGACTTACCTCCGAAGTTACATTTGAGGCTTGGGCGGCATTGCTAGACCAAAGGTTTGTTACTCCGCTAAAAATAGGTTTACTGATAGCGGCAATCACTTACTTCTTTTTTACGCTACACCAAACATTCATGTTCACCTGGATCGGTGAATGGGAATACCTTGCACCCAGCAATCCTGGAGCAGCCACATGGATATTCATAACTGACATCCAAGCCTATGTGTTTCTGATCTTTAGATTCATCGCTGGAATTCTCGCGGTTTCAGGCGCCATCCTCTATTTTGCCAAAAAAGGGCTGCCTCAATCAACCACATATAAACTGCTTAGAGCGATCCTTATCTTTGAAGGAATGTACTGGATTGGCTTGCTCACATCCGGCATTTGGGGAAGCTTACCGACAAGCGACGGCTTTAACACCATCTTTTTCTTAAACACGGGCTTACCCTGCTTGGTAGGCTCAATCGGCATATCCATCTCACTATTCATACTAGCCTACAACCTAAGCGCAAAAAAACCAGCTAAAGCAGCTATAAAATGGGCATCAATCGCCGGCTTATTCTACACCTTAACTCTTTGGCTAAATAACACTGGCATGTGGATAACAACACTATCCACCAAAGGAATCAATTGGCTATTAACTTCGCCTGAAAGTCTAGTAAGCTTTACCATAACCGCATTTGGCTTACTTGCACTTGCAATCTACACCGCGTACTTCGCCAAAAAATCAAGCAGCGTTCAAGACTGGACACAACTTAAACTTGGAACAGTCGGTGCACTCATCACAGCGCTTGGAATGTTCTTTCTCTGGAACTATTTAACATGGATATTCTTTGGCGGTTGGAACGAGTGGTACGCATGGATACTGGGACACGATTTAGACCTCTGGATGCTGTCGCTGCCAATGGTGGGTTTACCACTACTATTCTACCATCGGCAAAACCGAAACAAAACTGAACCTTAATTAATTCAGCCAACCCTTCCCTTTCAACACACCTGGTCCCTTGACATAAAGAAACCCAAAAAAAGCCATCCAGAAAATTCCACATCACCTTTTAACAATTAGCACCACACCACTTTTTATTGGGCACCAATGCTTCAATTGTAGGTTTCATCCTTGAGCACCTTCGAAATAAAAGAAAAAGACCTGCTTGGCAGAATCGGCAAACTAAAAACCAAAACCGCAACAGTAGAAACCCCCCTGCTTTTCCCAGTAATAAACCCAGTCAGCCAACCCATCCCCTGCAAACGCCTCAAGGAAACCTTTGACTGCCAAGCCCTCATCACCAACAGCTACATCAACAAAAAACGCTTCGGCGAAAAAATCATCCAAGACGGCGGACTACACAAGTTCCTCGGATACGACGGAGCAATCATGACCGACTCCGGAGCTTACCAAATCCTTGTTTACGGCGAAGTTGAAGTATCCCAAAAAGAAATCGTTGCATACCAAGAAAACATAGCAACCGACATCGCCACCATCCTTGACATCCCCACAGGATGGAAAGTCACCAAAGAACAAGCCGAAGTCACCGTAGCTGAAACGCTGCGGCGCGCCAAAGCCTTTTTCGACTTAAAAACCCGCGACGACATCCTCTGGGTTGGACCCGTACAGGGCGGAAGACACCTCGACCTCGTCGCCTCATCCGCCAAAGAAATGGGAAAACTGCCCTTCCAAATCCACGCATTAGGCAGCCCAACCGAAGTCATGGAAAACTACCGCTATGACGTACTCGCCGACATGATTCTAACATGCCGCAAAGGCATCCCCATCGAGCGCCCCCTGCACCTGTTCGGCGCAGGACATCCCTCAATGTTTGCCCTGGCAGTGTCTTTGGGCTGCGACCTCTTCGACTCAGCCGCTTACGCCCTTTACGCCCGTGAAGGCCGCTACATGACAGAAAACGGCACCTGGCGCCTGGAGCACATGGATTATTTCCCCTGTAGCTGCCCAAGATGCGTCTCCGACACCCCCGAAGGGCTCCGCAAAAAATCTGCCAAAGAACGCGAAGTCTTCTTAGCAGAACACAACCTCTACGTTTGCCAAGCCGAACTGCGCCGCATTAAACAAGCTATCCGGGACGGCAGACTCTGGGAACACACCGAAATGCGTCTCCACGCGCACCCTGCCTTGCTCTCGGCGCTAAAACACCTCCGCAAACACGAAGATTTCCTTGAGAAATTCAGCCCAACCGCCAAAAGCAGCGGCTTCTTCTACTTTGACTCTGTTGGTTTAGCGCGTCCAGAAATCGTTCATTACCGCAACCGCCTCGCCGAACGCTATACGCCTCCAGTTGGGGCGAAGGTGCTGTTTTTGGTACCGCAGACCCGCAATAAACCGTTTCATAAGGCGCCGGAGATGAAGAAAATCCGTCATCTGCTCCGAGTCATCGGCGAACCCCAAAACGTTGCGGTGCATGTTTGTGTTTTTGCCGCGCCCTTCGGCGTTACCCCGCTGGAGCTTGACGAGGTTTACCCTTTGAGCCAGCATGAAGTGGCACTGCCGCTGGACGCTGAAACTGTT
Source organism: uncultured archaeon (assembly GCA_963716035.1). Classification (GTDB taxonomy): domain Archaea; phylum Thermoproteota; class Bathyarchaeia; order Bathyarchaeales; family Bathycorpusculaceae; genus Bathycorpusculum. The sequence goes on from OY970286.1 coordinate 2,302,874, forward strand.
GCGTACGTTGCAGAGCAAACCGCAGGTTACATTAAACGTAACAGTTACCGTGCAGTAGTGCTGCTAAATGACCCTAAACTCTGGGGCAACACCGTGGTGGAAGCAGCAAAACAGGCCTGCACAGTCAAAGCCACCTCTTTTGCTTCAGTTGACGCCAACAACGAAGGCACAAAAGCATTACTTAGCAACCTGAAAAATGAGCTCGAAGCGGCACTCACAGAAGCCTAACGCAGACAGGACGGGTTTTCAAATAGTTTTTTAACCCAAACCCCTACTAAGTCACATCTGGAGATGAAAATATCCCCACATTGTACGCTGACTTCCACATCCACACCGTCTACTCCGCCGACTCCCTAGTTCAACCCAAAACATTAGTGGACATGCTAAACGCCCACCCATACATCAAAGCCGCAGCCGTCACCGACCACGACAGCGTAAGAGGCACCAAACCCACAATGGAACTAGCCAAAGCGTACCCAGATGTGCTCATTATCCCAGGCTGCGAAATCAGCACCCCCCGAGGCGACATGCTTGTTTTGGGCACCACCGAGCTTCCAGCTCGCCCCTGGACGCCGGAGAACGTTGCAGACTACGCAAAATCCATCGGCGGCGTCTCCATCGTAGCGCATCCATTCCGTACATACGGCATGGGCAACTACGTTTTAAAACTCAAAGTCGACGCTATTGAGGTTCTCAACGGGGGCACAAGCAGAGACGGCAATGCACAGGCAAAAGAAATGGCGAAAGCGATGGGGTTGCCGGGCACTGCGGGCAGCGATGCGCATCAGGTGTCAGAGTTGTTTGCGGTTCACAATAAGATTGAAGCGGACCTAAATGTTGATTCGGTTTTGAAGGCGATAAAAAAGGGTTTGGTTTCGGCGCATCTGTCGACTGGTGCGTCTGCGAGTCAAAAATAGTTAGCGCGCCATCTTTTTGGTGTCTAAATCAGACCTTTGCATCAAGCAATGAAAGTTTTTTTGTGCAGGTACGCTAAAGGCGCTTGCCAACAAAACCGCCTGCATTTGAAACTTCAGAAGCTAATCCGTTAACCCGACAAGTCAAACCTATTCTTGCAAGCACAAGAATAATATAGATAGTCTATAAATCAATGTGACTATAAGCGTGCCGTAACCATGAAAGCCCAAGATTGCAGCATCGGATACGTTAACAGAATAAAAGAGAACATCTTAGCAATCAAAAAGAAGGAGCTAGCCCCACTCTATGAGGAACTTAAAGCCGCCGACTGCGTTATCTGCGGCGGTTCAGGACGCTCCCTCTACTCACTTAACGCAGCCATGAGCCAAATCGCGTTGGCAACAGCAGGCTGGCGCAACAAGGTTGTTTTAACTCCCGACGATCCGGGCTTTCCAGGTAAAAGCATGTATGACGCAGCCCCTGACTTGGAGAGGCGTTACAAGAAAACCCTGCTTCTCATGAACTCAGGCAGCGGCTACAGCGATGACCCCTTGGTTATGGCGCAGGACTTAGCCAAATACGTTGAAGAAACAAAATCCACACATTTCTCTATGGGACTGTTTACCTCCGCTCAAGAGTCTCCTCTCGCTGACATCACCAACCAGTACGGCCACGTTGTTCAAATCAAAGGCAGAGGCAAACTCAAGCCCAGCTTTGAATACGCCGAAACGGGCATGATGGGCGACATATTTGAACTCGGCACCTTAGAATTACTTAACAGCATGATTGAGGCGATTTACCGTAACGTAGACGTCAACGAAGTTTACGAACTCTGCGATGAAGAATTCAAAAAAATCGCCGAAATGATCGATTCAAACGTCAACTCTGAAACCTACGTTAAACTCGTGGATTTCATGGAGAAACGCACAAACCTGTTTTTAGGAGGCAAAGGAACCGCAAACGAAATCGCCAAAATGACCGGCGTACGCCTCTTCCACATCAAAAGCTTCCTAGGCGACAACGTCTACATCACCCGAGGAGTCAACACCCCTCACCCACGAGCAGGCGACCTCGAAATATTACTCTCATGCTCTGGCGAAACTAGGCCTGTAATTCTCTGGGCAGATGTGCTCAAGAAATTCGCTGGCACCGTATTTGCAATCACCAGTAACGAAGACTCAACCTTAGCAAAGAAGGCGGACCTAAAAATCATATTGCCCGAAGACGCCAAACCCACATTCCCAAGACGCTTCTACACTCGAGCTGCATACGTGCTTAGCCCTCTGCCCGTTAAGTTGGCGGAACGCCTCGGCGAACGCGGCTTAAACCTACCAGAATACATCATCAGCTGGTACCACAGCGTCACCCAGTAAGCGCACCCTTAAATATCGTCACCGATTAACCCTGTAGGCAGCGACCAAGCTTGGACCTACTGCAATCCATATCTTTAGGACTAATTCAGGGCACAACCGAGTGGCTACCAGTCAGCAGCACAGGACACCTCAGGGTTGCAGAACACTTTTTCGGTTTATCTGTACCGCTAGTTTTTGATGTGCTGCTGCACTTTGGGACTTTGCTTGTTATTTTCGCTTATTTCCGCAAACCCATAAAAGGCGTGTTGACGGCGATTTGGCACCGCGACATCCACTCGACAAACGGGAAACTCATCATCCCCCTAATCATTGGATCCATCCCAACCGGCGTCATAGCTCTCGTGATAGGCGACCAACTAGATGCTTACTTTAGCACGCTTATGTGGCTGGGCGTTTGGTTCCTAGTTAACGGCGTGCTTTTGTTAGCTACAAAGTTTACCAAAGAAAAAACAGATACTATCAGCCCCGTGACGGCATTAATCGTCGGCGTAATGCAGGGACTTTCCATTATCCCCAGTGCATCGAGAAGTGGGTTCACCATCGCCACACTGCTACTTTTAGGCGTTAAACGTGAAGTGGCGTTCAAATTCTCGTTCCTACTCGCAGTACCCTCTATAGCAGGTGCAGTCGGCTTAACTCTCTACCAAGAACACGCAGCCCTCGCCGCATCCGGCATCACCAACATAGAAGTTTTCGCCGCCTTAGCCGTCTCAATCGCCGTAAGCTTCCTAGCACTAAAAATCGTAGAGAAATCGCTGGCAGCCAAAAAGTTCCACCTATTCAGCATCTACTGCTTTGCGATTGGCGCCGCCATGATAGCACTTAGTTTACTGGGACTTTAACCAAAACGGTTTGCCAGAGAGAAAAGTCGTTAAAAAAACAGCGAAATCTGAGTGCTCAGTGTATACTTTTAGGATTTGCTTATCCGCCAAAACATGAAAGTCTTTTTCTACGACCGACGCAACGAGGTTGGAGACACCCACGTTTTTGGGGTTTTTGGACAACTTTTCCCTAAGCAATGCAGCAGCATCAGCGTGTTTTCTTTGCACTTCAACGACCCAACGACCCTCTTCGATGTAGGGTCCAGCCAAAGTCAGCTCAGAAACATATTTTGCCAAAAACTTTTCGCAGTCAGCACCCCGCTCAAGCTGAGGTCCCAGATGCTTCTTGACATTGGGCAATTTCAACTGCTCTAACTCAAAAATAAAAACGCAAACGCCGCCCTCATCACTCCAAACCGCGTCGCGCAGGACTTTGAAGTCGTTTGTTTCAAACAGTGTACGCAGAGAACGTTTGGTACGATAGAGTTGTCCCCAAAGGATGTCTGGAACCGCTGTTACGTCGTCTATGAGTAGGTAGAGGTGCGCAGCTTTTTCGCCTTTCAGATGCGCTTCAATTATGTTTGGAGGTTCCGTATGAGTTTTAGGAGGGTAGAAGAAGTACTCTTGGGGGTTAACGTGGTATGCTCTTGCAGCGGCTATGAATTCGTAGAGGCGTTGTGTTTGAACGGCGGAGGCGACGTTTCGGGCTCTATCCACGGGGTCAATGACAACAAGAGGTTCGGGGAAGAGTAACTCGATTTCTCGGGTTCGCCCCTCATAAAAGCCCTGGATGTCAACCGCGATGCGTTGGTTGTATGCTGCGAATGCGTCGATTACCTTGCTAAATGAGCCAAAGTGCATGACAAGAAGCTCGCAGAGGTAACCGCTAAAACCGCCCACTTTGATTTCTGCACCGTAGACGCCTACGCCTTTTAGAAAACGTTTGAGAAGACGCACTTCACCCTGCAGTTGAAGGGAAAGATGGGTTTTGATGTAGTTTGTGTGGTATGGTGTGCGGTCGGTTGCGCTCTGCCACTCGCCTTGGGCTGCGTCGTAGCAGGGGACGATATCAACGCGGTATCCGTCTGTGAAAATTTCCAAATACGGATGCTCGGCGTAGCGTTCAAGTTGTTCTGCCTCTCCAGCGGCTGCTTTTGCGATTCCTAATCCGACGGTGCCAAGGTCTTTTCTTGGGATAGAGGTGGGGAGACGAATGAAAATGTCGATGTCAGGGTCGTCACTTAGCCAGGTGCCTTTTGCGACTGAACCCTCAACGCGAACAACTGCGCTCACGCCTTTGGCTTTGGCGGCTTCTGTGATTTGGGTTTCAAGTTTTCTGCTTAACGTCGCAATTTCGGTTTGCTGCTGCGGTGTCGGCGTGATTTTTGCGAGAACGCTTTGTTCAAGCTCATTTTGACTCATGTTTCGGTCAGGTTATGGGCATACTTCTTTTACGGTTGTGTAAATCGGTCCTTTGGGGGAGAGAACGCTTTTTTTAAGACGAAGACAGTCGCCCCGGATATTGCCGAAGTCATAGTTTTCTTGGCGCTGAACTAAATCAACGAGGCGCTGTTTGTTGGCGCCACTTCGGACGCGGGCGATGGTTAGATGCGGCGTGAAGCCGTCGGGTTCCGGCGCGAAACCTAGATCGTGCAGTTGCGGCTCAAGTTGTTCAAAGATGCTTTTTAGTTGCTGGGCGCCGTCGGTTATGCCGGCCCAAACCACGCGGGGGTAGTTAACTGTTGGGAAAACGCCCATGCCGGTTATTTGGATGTTGAAAGGTGTGTATTTCACGTTTTGCATTGCGGCATGAACCTTATCCGCCATTTCGGGGGTTATGTCGCCTAGAAATCTTACAGTTACATGGATGTTTTTTGGTTCTACAAGTTTTACGTCAGCATTAGTTTGAATGACCATTTTCTGTGCTGCGGCAATCCTGTTCACGACACTGTCGTTTGCTAAGTCGAAAGCTATGAAAGCTCTTATTTTTTCTGACATACTTCATCTTCGTAGTTTTTAACGTGTTTTCATACATAAATGCTTTTAGAGGCGATGTGGGCGGTTGGAGTATGTGTTGTTTGCTTGTTTGGGTTTATGCGGCTTGTTTTTGTCTTTATGTGAGTGTGGCAGTCCTACGGCACCACATCACATTGCGGCAGCTGAAGATGGTTGCTTTTTGAGATCTGTTTGTGTTTATTTTGTGGATGCGGTGTGGCATAGGCGGTATCCAGCCACATGGCACATGAAACCGCTTGATTGCTCAACCCCTTAATGACAACTCAGGTTTTTTCAATCAACGCCAAAACAGGGTAAAGCTCGTTTAGATCTTTCGCCATTTCATCAATGAGTCCCTTGACCATGTAAGCGAAATCTTCCGGTCGGCGCTGAATTATTTTGCTGATTAAATATTTGTGGGCCGTCAAGGGTTTTCCGTTTTGCTGCTGGGTTTCTATTATGGCGTTTTCCAAAGCAAGTTTCGTGCTTCCGTAGAGGGTAAGCGCCCACTGAAGAGATTGCACATTTCGCAGGTGATAGTACCAAAACGTGTCACAGAGACAGTACCCGGTGGCTTTACGGCTAAAAAGCTCAACCTCGCCTGTTAAGACGCCGTTTAGGAGCGATTCGTAGTATTTTATTCTGTATTGATGCGCCTGTGTACCGAAGTTTAAGCCTATTCTTACGTCAATTGGCGTTAAGGACACGCCTATACTTGCTCGTTCAGTGTGGGCTTTTCTATCTGGGGCTTCCAAAGTAACGAAGGGAATCCATATCCCACCGGTGTTTGGTGCAAAGCTGGATATCTGCGCTTTTTTTAGGGGGACGCTTAATTTTTTCTCTATTTCATGTTGAATGTGGGGGCTCTTTTCGTAGAGCCTATCGAGGTGGTCAAAATCCGAAACTAGAATTTCACATTTTTTGCCGTCCCAAGATTGCTCAGGTTTGAGGTAAAAGTCGAACATGACTGCTTTTTCCTTTTCCAGTTGTTTGGCTATCGCGGGTTTTAGCGGATTTAGGGATTTTTGAGAACAAGGGTTTACATGTTTAGTCAACTGAGGTTGGAAGATAGCGAACGCTAATTCGCAACATGCCAAATCAAGTATGCAACCTGCAAAGAAAGCGATAACCAAAGATTCTGCGCTTTAACGTAAATGCTTTTTAGTGTAGGCGTCTGCTATACATCAAAAAAGGTTACGTCACAGTGGATTACGGGAAGCTTGTTATTGGTTTGGGCGGTATGCCCGGTTCAGGAAAATCAATAGTTGTCGAAGTCGCCAAAGAGTTAGGGTACTGCGTGGTGACTATGGGCGACGTGGTACGTGAGCAAACCCGCCTAAAAGGCCTGGAGCCAACGCCTCAGAACATCGGCAAAGTCATGCTTGAACTCCGCGCCCAAGAAGGCAACTATGTCATCGCCAAGAAATGCATCCCAAAAATCCTCGAACAACCCGGCAACAGAGTCCTAATCGACGGACTGCGCAGCCTCTACGAAGCCGACATCTTCAAAGAAAGCTTCACAAACTTCGTTTTGGTCGCGGTGCATGCCCCGCCCCAATGCCGCTTTGAACGACTTAAACTTCGGGGAAGAAGCGATGACCCACGCAGCTTTGAAGTGTTCTACGAGCGGGACATGCGTGAACTCGGCGTTGGTTTAGGCGGGGTTATTGCGATGGCGCAGAGAATATTTGTTAACGATGACAGTATTGAGGGCTTCAAAGCTTTAGTTAAAGATAATTTGGGGAAGATTGAGCAACAATGGTTGAAGTAGAAGTAACAGTACAAGCAGAAGTATACCCAACTGAATCCGAAGACAAAGTCAAAGCATCAGTAAGCAACTTGTTGGGCAACGCCGGATTCACAGTCACACCCGCCCAAAAAGGCAGCAGCCTCGTCGCACACGCTAAAGGCCAAGACGCACTCATAAAGCTCCGCAACATCTTGCGAAGCGACCGCATCCGAGATGCCTCACGTCGCCTCCTCTTCAAAGCCACCCAAGGCAACACCATCACCTTCTGCCTCAACAAGCAAGTTGCCTCCGCCGGACACGTCTCCTTCTGCGAAGAAACCGCCGAATCCCCCCTTGGACCCCTACGCTTCACAATAGAAACCGATAATGCCCAGCAACTGGTGGAGTGGCTGGCGGAAAAAACAGTTCGCGAAGGAAAAAAGTTTGGCCGATAAGGCTCAAGTAACAAAAACCGGCGCCGTGCTCTTGGGAGAAAGTGTCGCCTGCGACGCATTCGACCCCGACCGCCCCCTGCGTGTGGTGACGCATGCACATGCTGACCACCTGTATGGACTGCGTAAGAGCATTAAGTGCTGCGAAAAAGTTTTAATGACTAAAGCCACCCGCGACTTAACCGAGACGCTTAATGACAGCATAAAGCTGAAAAGTGAAAACATCAAGACGCTGGAGTACGGCAAACCGTTTAGGTACGGCGAAGAGAAAATCACGCTGCTAAAAGCCGACCACATTTTGGGGGCTTCTCAGGTGCTGGTTGAGGACAAGGAGGGGTCAAGGATTGCGTGGTCGGGTGACTTCCGTTTGGAGGGCACTGACGCTGTGGAATGCGATGTGCTTGTGGTTGAAGCCACGTATGGAAGCCCATCGTGTCGCCGCAACTTTGACGTGGACGTGCGCAAGCTGCTTGTCGATATGGTTGAGAAGCGCCTGCGGGGCGGCACCGTTTACGTTTTTGGGTACCATGGTAAGCTTCAGGAAGTTATGCAGTTGCTTCGTGACTGCGATGTGCAGGTGCCTTTTGTTATGCCGGAGCGGGTTTATGAGGTTACGAAGGTGTGCCAGAATCATGGCATGAAACTTGACCCTATTTCGCATTCAGCCGACAAAGAAGGCCACGAACTTCTAGACCAAAACCTTCCTTGCGTAGCATTTTATCATATGAATCAACGTCAACATGTGGGACTGCACAACGCCCGTATCTGCGTCAGCGGTTGGGAGTTCAACGCGCCTGCGAGACAAATCGGCGACCGTGAACACCTCGTAGCCTTAAGCGACCACTCTGATTTTGACGGCTTAATCGAGTACGTCCGCCGCACCAAAGCCAAAACAGTCATAACCGACAACTATCGAAGCAACGGCCACGCCCTAGCAAAAGAAATCTGCAAGCGCCTCGGAGTGCACGCTGTCGCCATGCCACAAGGTTCGGGACAAACCACGCTCTGACCGCAGCCAATTTCGGGTTAAGGTTTAAAAGCCCAAAACCAGACAGTCAATGCAGCGTGAACATTATGGCTAAATCATCCGTTATTTCAGGTTTCTACAAGCTCCCACCGAAAGAACGCCTCGCACTCATAGCGGACTTCGCAGGCTTAACCCCCGAAGAAGTCGCGCTCATCTCACAATCCACATCGCTGCCAGTGGAAGTGGCGGACCACATGGTGGAAAACCTCATAGGCGTCTTCCCCGAGCCACTGGGCGTCGCCGTGAACTTCCAAATCAACGGCAAAGACTACATCATCCCCATGGCAACCGAAGAACCCAGCGTCATCGCAGCCGCCAGCTACGCTGCAAAGATGGTCAGAGACGGGGGCGGATTCAAAACATCCAGCACCGCGCCGGTTATGATTGGCCAAATCCAAGTCGTCAAACTTCCAAACGCAGCAAAAGCAAAGCAAGTCATACAGGACGCCAAAGCCGAAATCCTAAAGAAAGCTAACGAGCAGGACCCCATCCTCAACCAGTTTGGAGGTGGCGCCAAAGACCTCGATGCCCGAATTATCGACACTACTATGGGACCGATGGTCATAGTGCACCTCTATGTGGACTGCAGGGACGCTATGGGCGCCAATGCTGTTAACACCATGTGTGAAGCAGTTGCTCCCATGATTGAGACTTTGAGCGGCGGACACGTTTACTTACGCATCATCTCCAACTTAGCCGTTAGGCGCCTAGCAAAAGCCACCTGCATCGTGCCCAAAGAAGCCGTCGGCGGGGAAGCGGTAGTGGATGGCATAGCATACGCTTCGGCTTTCGCAGCTGCCGACCCCTACCGAGCAGCAACCCACAACAAAGGTGCCATGAACGGCATGATAGCTGTCGTCTTAGCTACGGGCAATGACCACCGAGCCATCGAAGCCGGCGGACACGCCTTCGCCGCATTAAAAGGCAACTACACCACCTTCTCCAAATGGATGAAAAATGCTAACGGCGACCTCGAAGGTGAAATTGAATTGCCCATGGCTGTAGGGCTCATCGGCGGCGCAGTAAAAACTCATCCCATCGCACGCATCGCCATGAAAATTCTCAACGTCAAATCCGCCAACGAATTCGCCGAAGTCATAGCAGCAGTCGGCCTTGCGCAGAACCTAGGCGCATTAAGGGCTCTGTCAAGCGAGGGCATCCAACGCGGCCACATGTCACTGCACGCAAGAAACATCGCTGTCAACGCAGGCGCCAAAGGCGACCAAATCGAGCAAGTCGCAGCGCAAATGGTTAAAGAACGCAAAGTCCGCGTCGACCGAGCTAAAGAAATCCTAGATGAACTATAAAAAAAATAGTTTTTTCTTTTCTTATTTGTTTTAGAACCTATATACGTTGAAGGCATAATTTATTATTAGTCGGTGCCTTTGAGTGTTGGCAGAGGAACTTTCATGGTTTTAGTTGTCGCCACAGTAGGTTTAAGCGGTTCTGGAAAGACAACCACCATAGAATACCTCATAGGTCGCTTCTCCGACGAGGGCTACCGTGTCGGCGCAGTCAAACACATCCACCACCAAGGCTTCTCCATGGACAGAGAAGGCACCAACACCTGGCGCTACGCTGACGCAGGAGCCAAAATCGTCGTAGCAGTTTCACCCAACGAAGTCGACGTTATCAGAAAAACCGAGCGGGAACTACACGACCTAGACAGAATCTTCGCTTTAACCCGAGAAGAAAAACTTGACATCCTATTCATAGAGGGCTTCCACAGCTTAATCTCTAAAAGAACCGACATCGCCAAAATCGTCACAGCCAAAAACCTCGAAGAACTAAAAAGTACCTTACAGGGAACTGCAGCGCCGATTTTGGCGGCTACCGGGCCTGTGGCAAGAGGTTCCGACGCAGCAGGCTTCGATGCAGTTGAGTTTGTCAGGATACCTGAGGAGGGCGAAAAACTCGTCGAGCAAATCAGAGGGATGCTGCCTAAACTTGAAAACTAGGTGATTGCATGGCGGGTTGGGCGGCGCTTGTTTTGGCAGGCGGGAAAGCTTCAAGGTTCCAGTCGCCAAGTCAGCCTTGGACAGATAAAGCTCTTGCACCCGTTGATGGGAAGCCGTTGTTGGCACATGTTGTTTTGAATTTACAGAAAGCTGTTGAGGAAGTGGCGGTCTGCGTAAATAATCCGCAACGCCAAGCAAAATATAGCCGAATCCTTGCCCAAAGCGGGGTGGAAAACGTTAAATTTGTCGTGGACCAAAACAGCGTAGTTCAGGGTCCATTGCTGGCTATTGCCTCAGGACTCAAAGCGCTTAACGCAGAGTACTGTTTAACGGTCCCCACAGATATGCCGTTTCTAAAACCCAAAGTCGCCGCCTACCTCTTAGATTCAGTAAAAAATTTGGATGTAGCGGTTCCCATGTGGCCTGACGGCAGCCTCGAAACATTGGTTATGGCGCTTAACCGTGAAAAAGCATTAGCCGTTGCCGAAGCACTTTTGGCTTCCAAGAGAGCACAGGCTGACGGCGTTGTGAGAGGGGCAGGCAGGCTTCAGCTGCTTTCCCCAATGCAGCAAATCAGACTGTTCGACCCTGGGCTTAGAAGCTTCATAAACATCAATTCACCGCTGGATTTGGATAAACTGGAAACCCGCGGCACTGAGGGGGCAGTTAAGGGGGACCTGTTTTTTGATTGGGGACAGCTTGACGTTTCCGTTTTGCAGAAGCTGAAGTCCGGCTTAGAGGCGCTGGCTGCAGGTGACTGTGCGGGGGCTCAGAAAATCTTTGAAGAATGCACAGAGGTTTTCGTGGCGAGAAGCCAGTTTTTCTGGGCTGCACTAAGCATTGAAAAACTTGCCTTAGCCACCTCCGAGAAAAAGAATTATCTGAGAGCCGCAAAATTTTACCGAAAAGAAGCAGAAGCCTACGGCGCCAAAAACTGCCAGTTACTCTGGGAGCGGGCGCAGGCAAACGCGCAATGGTGCAGTGCTAAAGCGCAGATTTAGAGTTGGATGCGGTCGGGGCAGGTGTAGACGTTCATGCGTTTGCCCCGCACAAACCCCACCACGCATATGTGCGCTTTCTGTGCTGAGGAAACGCCAGAGTTAAGAACAGCCGCCACCGAAGCCAAAATTGGTAAACCGACTTTAGCTGCTTTGAAAATCATATCTCCGGGAACACGTCCGGTTATGACCATGAAACATTCACTGAAGTTCAACCTACAGAGCAGGGCTTCGCCGATGACTTTGTCCACGGTGTTATGCCTCCCAACATCTTCGGAAAAAGCAACCATCGTGCCGTCAGCTCTAAAGATGCCGCTGTCGTGAAGTCCGCCTGTTTCTCTGAAGCCTGTGGCTTTCTCGTTCATTTGCGCTATGGCGTCAAGTATGATTTGGGCTTTAACAACAAGTTCGGATTTGACTAAAGGAATTTTCTCATCTTTCTGGTATGCGGAGGTGCTTGCTTTTAAGAGGGGCACGATGCGGGCTCCACGGCGCCTGTTCTCCATGCGTTCCGCGAGGTTTATGGTTTGCTTGAACTGCACATGGCAGACATTGTTTGCGGCGTCCTCAACGACGGATTCGATTTCGTCTATGTTGCGCAGTATGCCTTCCGCGTATAGGTGCCCTACCGAGAGTTCTTTGAGTTGCATAGGTGAACACCAGATGACAAAAGCGTAGTCGCAGTTAACAGTGATTTTAAGCGGCACCTCCTCTGCAACAGAGTCGCGCATTTTTGTGGCGGTGCCGGCGGCTAAGTCAAGCCTTGTCATGTCTACTTGACGCATAATTTCTCAACCCAGTTACTTCTAAAAAACTTAGACGCGCTGATAAGCCATTCGGATACAAAATACAGGTTAAATATAAGAAAACAAATGGGCTAAAAAATTGCCCGCTTAGAGGTATTTTTCGTAGAATTTGAATTCTGGGTTTGCGGCTTTGTTAGCAAAGATTTTGCCTGTGCCATGCTCTGAGAGGTCGCCTAGGAACACGTAGAAGGGACCTGGCACGTTGGTTGTGTCGTCAACTTTAACTTTAGGTTTAACAGCGTCAATTGTGAACGAGGGCAAAACTTCGAGTTTGCCGCCTACGACGATTTTGCCGCCGCGCATACATGCACCTGTGCGAACGTCAGCTTCTTTCTCGACGTAGATTGCGCCTTCAGTCATGTGGTAACCGAGGAACTTGCCGGCTGCGCCTTTGACTTTGATGACGCCGCCTCTGAGGTAGCAGCCCACGTCGGTGCCGACGTTACCGTCAACTGTGATTAAGCCGCCTTTCATGCCTGCATCGTTGCCTCTTGAGGGTGAAGCGAGGTAGTCTCCGCCGTCGCCGTGGATTTCGATGGTGCCTTTTTTCATTTCGCTGCCTGTCCATCCGCCTGCGTTACCGTTAACGGTGATTTTGCCGCCAGCCATCATTTCGCCTGTGTGCATGCCGATATTGCCGTTGCAGACGATTTCGCCGGTTTTCATGCATTGCCCGACGCGTTTAACTTTGCTGAAGTCTCCGTTTAAGGTAATGTCTGGGGTGGCTTCTTTTGATTCTTCGATTTCAAAGAGGTCGCCGAGTGTGACGTTGCGGTTGCCGTCAGTTGCCGTTAATTTGCTGATTTCTGTTACGGTTTTGCCTGCAAAGTTTTCGGGGATTATGCACGGAGCTTGGATGGGTACGTCGAATGCTTTGAGAGGTGTTAGAGTTATCATCTTAAACACTTGCCTTTATGCTTAGTTTTTCAGAAACCTTCACATAGTGGTCGGTGACTGCATAGTTTTCGTACTCGATTGTCCAGTACTCTTTGAATTTACGTTTCATATCGTCGTCGATTCTGCATGGGTCTTTAGTCTGCACATCAAGCCAAAGGGTTCTTCCTTGCACGCTACTGTTAACGACTTGACCGTCTTTAGCGACGACTACGCCGTCTTTTATGGTGTATGCTGAGTCGGTTAAGGCTTTTCGGGCGGTTCGGAATTTCTGAGCTATGTCCAAGGTTTCAGGGTTAATATTGAAGATTGCAACATCAGCGTCTGCGCCGACGCCAAGATGACCCTTGTTGGGTAAACCTAAAGCTCTGGCTGTGCCTGCACGGGTCATAACTGCGATTTCGTAGAGGCTCATCTCGCGATCAATCGAGGGTAAAATGCTCTTTTTGCGGGCGCTCTTGTGGCATTTCGCCAAAGTTGCTTCGCGGGCTTTTTTGCTGTAAAGCCAAGACAACACTTTAGGGTAATCATAGAAGGGTCCGCCGTTGGGATGGTCAGTAGTCATGAAGATTTTCCACGGATCCTTGATGAGCAAAGCGATTTCTAAACCAATAGACCACTGAAGGGCATTGACGGGGCTGTTTTTCTTGTAGTGGAAGGGTATGATGCCGCCGCTGCTTTCGGTTTCAACGTCGCTGTTAACCCATTTGTTGTGTCCGCCCAACTCGTATAGGCTGAACTCGAAGGGTCCGTCAGCTGTCATGGTTGTGGTGTCTGCAAAAGTTACTTGACCCATGTCAAGTGTTATGTGGGTATGGCTGTTCATATACTTAGAGATTTCTTCGGCTCCGGATTTGAATTTACCCCAGTTTTCGCCTTTGAAGCTCGCAAATTGAATGTGAGTGATGTGGGCTACGGGTTTGCCGTCAGTAGACAAATCCTCTAGTGCCTGCATAGTGTCAAGGGTGGTTTGGTAGTTTCCGGGCACGCCCAAGTTGTTAGTGTGCAAGTGGATGGTGTGGGGTAAGTTGAGTTTCTTGTTAACTTTAACTAAGCCACGCATAATTTCTCGGGGTGTAATGCAGAAGTTCGGTACTTCGTCGTCGATGCTGTGCACGTTATGCCCAAAACCCCATGATTCAAGTCCGCCGGGGTTCACGACTTTGATGGCGTAGCCTTTGGATGCTTGCATAAGCCAAGCTACAAGGCGTGCGCATTCGTCCACGTTGCCTTTGGCGAGGTTTTCAAGCACCAGCCACCAGTCGCCCATCAAAATGTATGTAGCTTTGTCCATAAGCGGAATGTCGTTTAGTTCTTCGTGTGCGTGTTTGGCTTTAAGCGGTGCAATGGAACCGTTGAACACGGATGTGTAACCCATCGTAGAGTAGCGGTATCCTGTGACAAACGTTGAGGGGATAGAGTAGCCTGTGCCTGCGCGGGTGATGGCGGTTTTATGCACAACATCTTTGTAGTGGTCTTCTGGGCGAATCATTCTGCCCATGTTAACTTCAGCGCCGGCTACGTGGCTGTGAATATCAACGCCTCCCGCCATAACGGTCAAACCGGCAGCGTCTATAACTTTAGCTTTGCTGCTGACTTTTTCCACTATTTTGCCGTCTTTGATGGATATATCCATCTTTTCGCAGTCTATTTTATGTTGGGGGTCAACTACAAAACCGTTTTTGATTAGAATCTCGGTCATTTAGGCTGCCTCTTTTTTCTGTCTAACCACTTTTTTTGGTTTAACCGAAACCTTGCATACTTTGGTTTCAGCTTCTTCTTTGTGGGCAATCTTTACTTCGGGCTGCTCAGTCATTTCGCCCCGTTTGGCCTTGATTGCTCGGACCTCTTCTAGGATGCGGGTTAAGAGTTGCTCATCAGTTAAAACTCCCGGCGGTGGCTCAACCACTTTCCTGAGTGTTATGGGAACGGAGTCCATACGGTAGGCTGTGCCTTCGTATTCGATGCCGCACCATTGAGTTGGGAACACGACGTCGCCTAGGCGGCTGATTGCGTTCCAGTCTGGGTTGATGGTGATTATGGGTTTCTTCACCATGTTCTGCATGGCAGTTTTAGGGAAGTGGGCGCCTGGGTCTGCAGAGATAACCATGGTTGCGTCGTTGTCGCCGCGTCTTAGCAGGTCAATAACGGTGTTTTCTCCGGGGTTGTACTGTGGGTATCCCTGCGAAAAATCAATTGCATAGGGGTAACCGGTTTGCCAAGCAAAAACTGTGTTTGCGCCTGTAACGTTGAAGTGGCCGCGCATTGGGGATATTACGAATTTGGTTTTCTTGTTTAAGTCACGGGCTAAGGCGATGGCGATTTCGATGTTTCGGAACCTGCCAAGGCTCTGGGTCATGCCTAAACCGAAGTAGATGACGCCGAATTCGCAGCCCATCATGGCGTCTGCGACATCGCGCAGGTAATCCACTGGGATACCGCCGACTTTGTCTACGTCAATTTCCTGGTCCTGTACAAGGCAACGCAGGGCTTCAATGACGTCGTAGTCACGGTTTGGTTCAATCTGCAGGAAATAGTCCGCTGCTTCAGCAGTCATGGTTCTGCGCACGTCCACTACGATCATTTTTCTGCCGTTCTTTTGCAGAGTCTGCGGTGGGGGCCCAGTGTAACAGACTGCGGGGCGGATGGGCGATTCGACGCGGGCGATGCGTTTGGAGGCTATATCCATTTTTTTGCGGCTTGCGCCTGCTTTCATCTTCTGCATGAAGTCTTTCCATTCGCTTCCTTCGAAGCGCCCGTCAGTGAATGCTGTGTAGCGTTCGACGTGGCGGGGGTGACTTGTCCAGGGGTTGCATGCCCAGTAAACGATTAAGTCAGCTCTGTGGCGGATTTGGCCCAATGTGGCTGCTGGAATGCCGATTTCCTGTGTCGCCATAACGGAGGGTCCGTGGCAGACGCTGCAGCAGTTGTCTAGGGCTGAACCGAGTTCTTCTGCGAGTTCGACGCCGATGCGTTGCGCTTCGCCAACGGTGCTGCTCCAGCCGAACAACAGGGGATATTTGGCGTCTGTTAAGATTTGCGCAGCTTTTTTGATGGCTTCATCCATGGTGACTTCGGCTAGTTTGCCGTCTTTTCTTATCATGGGTTTCAGAATGCGTTCTTCGCTTTTGTACCCATGAACCATTTTTGCTTCGCAGACAGCGCAGCCGTTCTTCATTTTGACGATTTCGTTGTTCTCCACGGTTACTTCTAAGTCGTCGCAGAGGCAACCGCAGATGGGACAAACTACATCATTTATTACTTTGCTCATTGGCTGTTTCTCCCAAACTCTTTTAGTAAGAGCTCATTTAAGGTCAAGACTGGCTCGTTTGGTGCGGCTTCTACTTCAACAGGGAATCCTTTGAAAAGGGGCATACCCATGCTAAATGTTTCGTCGCCTGTAATCGCGTTTGCCCATGAACCGCAAGGTATGAAAACCATTCCAGGTGTTTCGCCCCAAGCATACCTTTGGGCTTTAACCACGACTGAACCATACTTTGATGATACACGAACTATCGAACCGTTCTTTATGCCTAACTTTATCATGTCTGCTTTGTCGAAGAAGCAAACGGAGCAGCTGTCAAAATATTCAATGGAGCCTTTGCCCATTTCTTTACCAACGCCCTGCTCGATAGTCCTACCCGTAATTAGAGTTGCGCGTAGTTTTTGCTCTACCATGGTCTACGACCTTAACCAATAGAATCTATAAGAGTTATATTTAAGAGTAAGTTCAAAAACCGTTAAAAATTCACAATTAACTCACTTGATTATGTTTATAGAAAACGAAAAAAAGAGGTCCAGACAACCTTACCTGCTTACTGGGTTTTGGCTTGAGTAGCAGTGAAGGCTGCGTTGTAGGTGCGTTTATGGGTTTTCTCTGCTTCAGTACAGGCAACTTCGCCAGTGAAACGTACGCCTCGGAGTCGACGCAGGTCTTTAGTCATGTCGGGTTCAGCGTCGTCAAACCAACAGAGCACAAAGTGGTCGGCTTTTCCTTCGGGACTGGATATGTAATCTGTGTCGCCCATAAGCGTGAAGAAATCGTCTATGGTACCGCTAAATTTGCAGTCTTCGCCCTCAGTCAAATTAACCGCACTTGCCCTAATTACAACAAAAGGTTCAGATTCACGGTCAGTGCTTGTCCGTTCCCGAAAAATGCAGATCACAGGTTTCTTCCAAGACATAGTTGACAAACAGATTCCTCAAATAGCCTACCCGGTGGAGTTATATAAATTTTGTAAAAAAACCAGCATTAAGCTGGCTTGTAGGATACTTCAAAGGTCGAGGTGCCGCCGGGCGGAACAACAAAGAACACCGTGTAGCTCTGCTGCTGGGATTCGCCAAAGTTTCCCACGTAGGGTTGACCCATTTTTATTGCTGCATCTGTGGGTGCTATGTCGTTTAGTATGGGGTACAGGTCTATTGCTTTGCAGGTGTGGTTAGCGCCGGAGGCCCAGTATCCTTTGTAGATGTAAACGTCGGTCCATCCGTTTGCGCCACCGGGCATTTTGGTGCAGTTTATGGTTAGCTGGGCGGTTTGGTCTGCGGCGACCGTGAATGGCACGTAGATAGCGGGGACGGAGCTGTTGAGAAATCTCAGGCAATCGCTGGAGGCAGTTACGGTGAAGCTAAACGCACTACTTGGAGTTTCTGTTTTAGGCGGGGCAACGGTCAAGGTGACTGCAGCGTAACCTGCCAAGACGCAGACAACAATTAAAGTGACAGTTAATCCAAACACGATTTTTTGATTCACATTTTTCCCTTCTAAACTTGTAATTGCCATATATGGGATTGCTATTATAATTTACGCTAAACCATTCGTCTACGAGCAGAGAAACGGTTTTTGGTAATAGAAACACTAAAAAGCCCTCCGATGGCATCTTCTAAAGTATGAAGTACTCCTTTAGGATAGGCTCCGTCTGGGGAATACCCATTGAGTTGCACTTCACTTTTCTACTACTAATCATCATAGTCTTCGCCCTATCCACATTTAATCTCCAATATTACCCTGCTTTCTACGCCTTCTACACGTTCTTTTTGGTTCTTTTCCTGTTTATCTTCGTGGTTTTCCATGAACTCGCCCACTCAATAGTAGCACGCCACTACGGCATCAAAGTCCGAAAAATCGTCCTCTACCCCATAGGCGGCGTCTCAGAAATCGAGGAAATCCCCGACAACCCCTCGCAAGAATGGCGCATGGCATTCGCCGGACCCCTAACCAGCCTCGTTTTAGGCTTCGCACTCTTAGCCGCCGCACTCATAACTTCGCCGCAGCTAATCTCTTCAGCGCTTCGGCTCTCAGCCACCACATTCAACTTAGCCTTCGACATAGCCATCCTAAACATACTGCTAGGTATTTTCAATTTGATTCCAGCGTTCCCCATGGACGGCGGCAGAGTCTTCCGAGCCATCCTAGCTGAACGCATGAAATACTCCGACGCAACCCGATACGCCGTAACTTTGGGCAAAATTTTCGGCATAGGCATGATTATCTTCGGGTTTATTTTCATTGACTATTTCTTGATTATCCTTGTAGGCTTCTTTGTTTACATCGGCGCAAGCGAAGAAGGCGAACAAACCATCATCTCCACCAAGCTAGCGGGCGTCCGAGTCAAAGATGTAATGCAGTTGGAAATCGGCTGGGCAAACCCCAACCAAACTCTCGCCGAAGCCTTAGAAATCATGTTCAAAAGCCGCTACCATGATCTGCTGGTGCAAAAGGACGGCGAATTCGTCGGCATGGTAACGTGGAATGAACTTATGAAAGTGGACCCTCAAGAACGCGGCAACCGAACTGTGGAGCAGATGCCTATGAAGAAACTTACAATTTTTGAGGACGAATCCATTTTGGAAGCAAACAAACTTTTCATTTCGGAAAAAATCGATTTGCTCCCCGTAGTGCAAAGAGACAATCCCGACAAAGTCATCGGGGTGTTGACAAACGCCGCCATCGCAAACGCTTACATGGAAGCCCGAAACAGATAATCCGCCCAGAGTTGGCCTCGGGATTTAGTATGTAATTTCTAGGATGGACAAATGCTCTTAAGCCCAAAAAGGCACATAAACGTACGTTCATTGAGGTTAATTAAGTCATCACGGTGTATAAGTTTGGGAACAGAAATACGCACATTCACCTCCCTAAAAGACATCTCGGAATTTGTCCTCAGCCAAACCAGCCAGTACAAGGCGCTTTTCGAAGACTACAGTCAATGGCTGGGCACTGTGTTAAGAGACGCGGAATCCAAACATAAAGGTGAAGAATGGTACCAGAAATCCGCCGCAGCACAGAAACTTATAAAATCTCAACCTAAAAAAAACGCCGAAGCAGACAAAAACAAAAAAGGCTCTAAAGGCGGCAAAGGCCAAGCGCAAGATTCGCCGTGGATTCAAACCGGCGACATAGAAATATCCTTCACTGAGCAGGGCCAAACTGAAATTCTTTTTGAAGCTATTGAGAAAATTAACGCTAAAATTCAGGAGTATGAGAAATTCAAAAACACCGTCCAGCAACTCACTCGACTGGGGCTGGGACAAACTGTAAATTACATTGTTTACCTTGAAGAAGAGGTTCCCAAAAAAATCGTGCTTAAACAAAAAGCCGGCGCCAAAGGTGATGACCAGTTCAAGTTCATGACTGAACTGTCGGTGCCAGCATACTTCAACATCTCCACGTAGTAACCAAAAGCAGCTTAGCCGCCGCATATCCGCGGCGTTTTATGTTTGCTTGCTACAAAAGTTAAATATGAAAAAAGCAGATGCACTAGAGAGGAATCAGCCGTAAACACCCAGTATTCCGTGTCAGGGGTAACCGTTTCAATCAATCTTAATAGTTTACAGGCTGAACGCAGTGCCGCCTACTCTGGGCAAGATGAACTGTTTTTTGATGTTAACGCCAAACTTGAGGAACAAAAAAAGGAAACTAACCAGGTTACTTTAGGGTTTCAACTGTTAATCTCCACCAAACCCAACGTCGTTAAATACTCCACCACAGGAACAGTAACTTTGATGGGAAAATCCGAGGATATCAAAAAGAAACTTGAGGTTAACCCTAAAACCAAGATTCCCCAGATTCTCTTCACCATCTACCAGCATGTGTTTAACTCGATTTACATGCTTTCATCTAACCTCAACACTCCTTACCCGCCACCTGACTTACTGCATCCGATGGCAGAGAAAATCCAAATTATATCCCCGCAAATGGAGAAAACCGAGGAAACCCCAGCTGCACCTGCAGAAGGGGCACCTGCTCAACCTGCGACGGCGCCTGCCCAAGCAGCGGCACCCCAAAAGTAGCGGGTTAACTAACACTTTTTTGCGTTATATCCTGTTTTGATATAATCTGAACTTTAGAATACCTGATTTATAGAGTTGAAAGGTTCTCTGCTTCTTGGAGATAGGAGAATTAGGCTTTGGAATCAACAGTAGCGGCTTTGCTGCTAGTTACCTCAACGGTGGTTCTAGGCATGCATAGTAGTTGTTTATGCAGTGGATACAGTGCAGCAGTCTTTTAGCGGAACCAGCCCACAGATGCAGCTCATCAACCAAATTCAACAAAGCATCCTCAACCAAACATCTCTCTTCAATAGCACCTACACGGGTGTCCCATGCCTGCCTACGCCTCCGCCACTGCCATAAACTCCATCTTTTTCCTACAAAAAACCTATTTTCTTCAAAAACCCCACTCTTACTGTAAAGTTGAGTGGTAATCCATTTTTCGGATTCATAACTCCTAATAAGCATTTAAGCATCAGATTCTGATTGACGATTAATGTCAGAACAAGGCCCCGAGGTTTCCCCGGAAATTTCACGCTTCGACGCAGAGAACGCGACCGCTTTGACAGCGGACTTCCTAAAGCGCCTCGGATACAAAGGCATCTGGCTGCCCATGAAAGTTTCCTTAGATGGCGAGTTATACGTTGTTGAAATGATGTCGCCGCAGAAGAAAACCGCAAAGGTACAGATTAACTCGTCCTCAAAAGAAATCCGCGAGTACGAGTTTGCCGAGGACGAGAACTCTTCGGGAGGCGGTATTTCTAAGGGAAAGCTGATTTTCTTGATGGCTGCCATCGGCGTATGCGTCGCCGTGGTCAAACTGATAGGCGTCTTCTAAACAGCGGCTTTTTAGAGGTAGACGGATAGGAAGTAAGTGGCGATTATTGTGATTGCGTATATGAGCATGGAGAGGTGCAGCATGGGCAATGCTTTCATGGCGGCCTGCGCAGTTTTGCACTTCATAATCACCACGTTAAGCATGACGATTAATGCGAAGCTGACTGCGAAACCCGCAACCGACCAGATATTGCCCAACACAAACAAGAAAATGGCTGCCGTGACGAAATGTGCTAAGCTAAAGCCAAGTATCCAGTATGCGGTGGCTTTTTGCCCGTAAAGCGTCACAGGCGTGTTCATACCTTTGGCTCGGTCGTTAGCTAAATCCGCTAAATCGTTTATGCCCAAATGCGCCAAAGCAACAGGATAAAAGAAAGCAAAGAGCACTAATGCGTTTAGGTCGGGGTTACCTACGACAAGGTACCCTGCGACCAGAAACAAAGCGAAATCCACTCTGCCCAGAACTTGCGCGATGGGGGTGGATTCATGGCGTTTCTTTATTTGGTAAAAAACTTCTAAACCGTAGCACACAAACATTATGGTTAGGACGTAGAGGCTATGCGGGTAGGGTAAGGTGGCGATTAATACGCCTGTTGTGGCAACTAAAACTACAAAGATGGCGGCGGCTTTCTGAACTGAGATTAAGCCTTCCGAGATGGGGCGTCTGCCAAACGGGCGCCAGTATTTGGTGAGGTTTCTGTCGGATGAGAGTTCTTTTTTGTCTATGTTTGAGTCGACGATGTCGTTTAGGATTAAGCCTGCTTCGAACCCGAAAAACGCAATCAAAACCGACTGCAAAATCAGCAGGGGCGAGAAACCACCGTTTAATGTGAAGGCAACAAATAAGCCAGCGCAGAAAAGAACCGGCCACACAAAAAAGAAATGCAGCCTAAACAAATCAACATATGCCCTAAGCGTGCTACCCAATGTTACCCACATTTCCCGTAAAGTGTGCATTTATAATAAATAAGCTATCGCTTATAGAATCGTTAGAGGTAGAAAATGGCAGCCGATAGTCAATTGCCCTGGAATTTGCTCAAAGTTGTCAGGGGACACATTGTGGCTGGCGGGGTTTTAGCGTTCACAGTGGGCGCCCTTCTGGCTGTCGCCGGCGGAGGCGTCTTCAACGTGTCCACTGCGTTGGTATTGTATGCGGTGGTGTTCTGCGGTGACCTTTCGACGCATTTTAGCAACGACTACTTCGACGCCGACGTCGACACCAAAACAGGGACAAAAAAGTTTTTTTCCGGCAGAAAAATTCTCGCCAAAAACCCTGCGCTTAAGCCTAAAGCCCGCTTAGTCGCCGTTGGCCTGCTAGCAGCCTCGATTGTTTTGGCTTCTTTGGCGGTGGCGTTTAGAATGGCGCCGCCTGAAGCGTTTTTGATAGCCGTAGCCGCTAACCTGCTCGGGTGGTTTTATTCATCGCCGCCGCTTAGGTTAGGCTCTAAAGGCTTAGGCGAAGCCGCTATAGCGTTCTGCGCTGGCTTTGCAATTCCAGCGTTTGGCTATGTAGCGGTTAAGGGGCAACTGGATCTCCTGTTTTGCGCGTTTGCAGTGCCGTTTATGCTGTATGCGTTCATGCTGGCGCTGAGCCTAGAAGCTCCCGACATAGAAGCCGACCGCTTAGGCAACCGAAGAAACATCGGTGTCCGATTGGGCAAACGTGTGGTTTATGGGTTTGTGTTGGCGGCGGCTTTCGCTGCGTTTGCATGCTTTGTTTTCGAAGCGTTGTTTATGGGGGGTTTGAACGTGAATTTTGGCATCGTAGCGGTTTTCGGTTTGGTTCCGTTAACTGCGGGCGCGGTGGGTTTAGCTTATGCGTTTTTAAGACGCTTCGGAGACGCCTTTGGCACAGTGAATGTGGTTGCGCTTTTCGTCTTTAACGTGCTGATGATTGGGTATTTGGCGTTGGTAGCTTTGTATCCGGTTTAGAATATGAATTGGCAGTTAACAGGGCTTATATTCATTTTTTGGGGAAATAAAGCCATGGCAGCAAACCAAAAGAGGGCAAACCGCAGTACAAAATTCTGCCAGAAAAGGGATAGGCATTGAACGCGTTAGCTCTAGTTTCGCTTGCTGCAACTATGGCGTGTTTAGTGCTGGGTTTTCTTGTTTTTCATTATAACCGCAAACCTATCTTAAATAAACTGTTTTTCTTGGTTGTTTTGACGGGTGCTATTTACTCTTTTACTACTGTGATGATGTGGAGTTCGTCGAGCGCTCAAGAAGCTTTAGCTTGGCATAAAGCTGGAACTATGTGGCCGTTTTTTGTTGCTGTTGTTCTGAACTTCGCGTTAGTGTTCACAAGCAACAAGTGGATTAAAAACAAATTTACTTACGTGCTGCTTTATGTGCCTGCAACAGTTTTTTGCTTAGTGGATTTGTTTACGGATGCCATTAACACTGCGCCCGTGCTGGAATATTGGGGTTTTAACGATCAGCCGTCTGGAACATGGGTTTATGGTTTATCCACTGTTTGGGCGGCTTTGTTGCCGCTTCTTGCTTTTGGTGTATGTTTGGTTTATTACCGCAGAATGAAAGAACCCATACAGAAACGAATGAGCTTAGATGTCACCGTGGGATTTGCAATACCCATTGTGGCGTATCTCTTAACCAATATGCTTGCCAGAACATTACACATGGGTATTCCTAATTTGGGTCCGATTTCAACTTTGTTTTTCGCAGGTTTCGTAGGCTTCGCCATTGCAAGGTATGGGTTATTCACTCTTGATGCTCGATTAGCGGCGGAAACAATAGTCTCCACGATCCCTGACTCGCTAATTTTAGCTAATTTGGATTCGGAGATTTTAAGAGTTAACGGGCGTCTGCAGGATTTTTTGGGCTGCAGCGAAAAAGAGCTTCTGCAGAAACCGTTAGGTGAACTCTTCGGAGAAAATTCCGAGTGGCAAAAAATTTTTAACGAGTTAGTTCAGAATAAAACCGTCAGAAACAAGGAGTTGGCTCTTAAAACTAAAAGCGGGCAAGATCGAATTGTGCTTTTCTCGGGGTCGGTGGTGCATTCAAATGCGGGGCGCTCTTTGGGTTTAACTTGCGTTTTACATGACATAACTGACTACAAAGCCATGGAGGAGAGGCTTTTGAAGTCTGAGCGGTTGGTATCCATCGGGGAGTTGGCTAACCAGCTTGGTCACGATTTGCGCAACCCTTTAGCTGGAATAAAAAACGGTGTTTACCTGATTAAAAAGAAGGGGAACAAAATCACTGAGGAGGAGAGACAAGAAATTCTGTTTATCATTGAGAAAGCGATTGAAGATTCTAATAGGATAGTGACTAGCCTCGTCGATTTTTCTGGAGAACCCAGCCTAGAAAAGGAATGGTGTTCGCCAGGGAAGCTTTTGGCTAATGCCCTTTCAGTGCTTGAAATCCCCAATGGAGTCACCGTTCTAAACAATGTCGATGACTCAGTTGAGATTTTGGCGGACGCAAACAGAGTGCAAGATGTGTTTAGAAAAATTCTTCAAAATAGTTTGCAAGCAATCGATGGTGAAGGAGCCATTGAGGTTCAAAGCTGCGTAGAGAATGACAATTTAGCAGTATCTTTCATTGACAATGGCGTCGGAATACCGGAGGATGTGTTGCTGAAACTGTTTTCGCCGCTTGTAACGACCAAAGCCAAAGGCATGGGGCTTGGTTTAGCCATCTGCAAACGTATAGTGGAGCTTCATGGCGGAAAAGTGGCGGTGGAAAGCAAATTGGGTGTTGGAACCAAATTAACGGTCACCCTGCCGATAGCGCATCAAGTTTTCACTGCGACGCCGCAGTTTATTGTTGCTTAGCCTGGTTTTCTTTTACTCGGTACAAAACGATGTCCCGCACTAAATCCAGCGGCAGAGGCTGGTCGAGGGGGAACTGGAGGGTGCCTTTGCTTGTTTTGTACTCTGCAAGTTTGTCTTTGAAGGCTTCTATGCCTGAGGCTGTGGGAAAAAAGCCGATGTGGTTTTTGAACGCTGCAAAATAAACCAGGATGCTGCCCTGTTTAAACGCGGGCATTTTGTAGCTGATTACTTCTTGCGCTTCTGGTGCGGCGTGGCGAATGGTTTGTCTTAGTTGCTGTAGTAGGGGCTGGACTTCGGGGGGTTGGTTTTGGATGTACTGGTCGATGCCTTTTGGGGGAGCTGTGGTTTTCATGTACATCACCATTAGAGTGCAGGCGGGCTGGGGGGAGGGGGAGGGAGGGTGGATGCTGGAGTTGGAGCCTGAGCGGGGGCGGTGGGCGGCATTTCTGCGGCAGCTATTTTTTCGACTTTCTTTTCTATTTTTTCGTGGTAGATCTTGGCCGCGACGCATAATGTTACGGCGACTATGGCGAACCAAAATGGCAGCATAAATGTGGCTGTGACCAGTGAGGTGATGCTGGCGCTTATAGGTATGAACGAGGGGAAAGCAAACGTTACTTCCTGCGTGCCCATGAGGGGGAAGTTCATGTCAAAGAAGCCTGCGATAATGACGATGATGATTAAGCCTACGGTGAAGCTGACGAATGCGTAGAGGGGTTTTTTCCATGCGAAGCCAAGCAGTTCAATGGAGTATTTTTTGGTGGGCATAAAGGAGTAGAGTAGCATGATTAAGCCGCCTGCTGTGAAGAGCAGTATGTTTGAGAGGTTCCATGCCCAAATCAGCGGGATGTTGAATTGGCTGCCGTTTAAGCCGAAGTTGGTGACTATGGGTGAAGCCCATACGGTTAAGAAGCCGTTGCCGATGGTTAGTTGCCACCATGGGATGTAGATTGATATGAGTAGCAGAAGAAGAGTTATTATTCCTGCCGCAACGCCAAACCAGTTAATAATTCGTGCCATTTTTTATCACCAGTTCAGAGGAATGTTCCCTAATCCGGGAAGCTCGTCAAGGTGGAAACTGATGCCTCCGACGGTCAGGGTTATGTTGTCTAATGCTATTTGGGCGTTGCTTCCAGCCTGAGCCTTATAAGACTCCAGAAGTTCAGGGTTTAAATTTCCAGAGATGTCAATTACGCCGGATTCTCCGGATTCTAGGTGGAGTCCTTGGGGCATGCCGATTGTTCCGAGGAATTGTCCGTCTGCAGTTTTTACGTCGACGGAGATGTTGTCGATGGAGATTTCCTGCGGCAATGGGTTGGTGAGGTTCAGGTCGTAGATGAAGTTTCCTGTTGTCATGTTTAGGGTTGGGTCACATAATGGTTCTATGGGGTTCATTTCTTCTAGGGCGGTGAAGTTGAGGTTTGCTATGTCGCTGTTGGTGATGCTGAATTGCCCCGCAGTTTCAGGGGGCATTATTATTCCGACAAGGTTGTCGCGGTAAACGTAAACTACACCCAGCAGGGGGCCAACAGTTAAGGCTATTGTGATGAGGCTTAACAGGACTTTGACTTTGTTGTTGCTCATGCCAATCGCTGACTCCCTACTTTGAAGGTGTCAGTTTTTAAGCTTTGGGTTAATTGGCTCTGGTAAATCCAAGAAATTTTTTGAGCAGAGGTACGCATTCGAAACAAAAAGAGCTCTAACTAAATGTATATACGGTAACCTGCCTACAAGGCTACAGGTAACCCGCGGTGTTTCGGCAGAAACAAAAAGAAGGGTTAAAGACCCCAGCTCTGGCTCAGACTCTGGGAAGGCTCTTCTTTCACGCTTTTACCTTTCTTCTTGTCGTGTCCCTTGAAACGGTTAACTTTCACCGTCGAGCCCTCAATTGTGAGGTAATGCGTGTTGTTGAGGTCGCGGTGGTAAATGAATTTTTTAACGGCATGATGCAAATCGGAAATTGTGACGCCTTCTTGAGCTACGGTTGGTTTGCCTCTTGATTCTGTTACTTCGACTTTAAGGTGGGTTTGGAGATACCTGACCAAGTTTGGTTTTTCGGTTTGTAGGTCGCCGAGGTCTACGTGTAGTTTTTGGGGTTCATTTTTGTGATTGAATAACAAGGGCTTGCCCCCAACAGTTGTAAGGCTTAATCATATTAAAGTGTTAAGCTACTGTGACCCAAGCAGAAAAGGCAGTGGAAAACAGTTAATAATCCGGGTTTTCCCCATTATGTATTGGCGGTTTTTGTTGAAGTTTAAAGCACCGGGTTTTGGAGAAGTCAAACTTTTCGGCCACAAATACGAACAAGACTCAGTCATACATGTTGATGGAACCGTTACTAAACGTAAGAAGAAGAAATCCAAAGACTTAAAGCCGCTTTACGGTCATACGCCCCTTTCAGAGAGGGAACTGGATTTTTTAGCAGAGGAAAAACCTGAAGTGGTATATGTCGGGGTGGGCTATGATGGCGCTTTGCCGATTACTGAAGAAGCAAAACAGATTCTTAGCCGCTATCAAGCTGTTACTTTGAAGACTCCTGAAGTGATTGCCAGGTTAGCCGAGGAGAGAAGGGTGTACGCGGCAATTATTCATGTGACGTGTTAGGTTTTTGTGGTTTGTTGTTGTCGCCTCAGAGGCTTAAATTTGAGGGGGTCGCCCATTTTTTAGGTGAAGGTTTTGGAAAACAATATTTTGAATCGTGAGCAAGGACAGGAATTATGTGATGAAATTGCTAATATGTTGACGAACACGATTGAGGCGCAGGACATAGATAACAAAATTGATTCTGCGGTGAATGAGTTTATCACAAAGCAGAATCTTAAAGTGGACCCGAGGATTTTGCAAACAAGGTATCTTGGTCGGTTAAAGTAAAGTTTGAACCGTAAGCACTCGTATACTGCGCTACAATTTAATTGCTGTAGGTAAAAGGGCAAACTGCACAGGCGTTCGCGTGGTCAGCCGAATTCAAGAGAAACTTGATGTGAAGAAACTATTGGTGGGGCCCCGGTTCCAAATGCATATGCCGGAAAAAGTACTATATTTTAGGGTCATTCCGTAACCTCATTACGGATAATCTGTTTTAAGATTCTCTGCAAGAAGCGAGAGTTAAAGATTCTGTGCTTGGTCTTGTGTCTCAGTGATGTTGACAGCCTTTTGGGCGACTCATGCTGCTACTGGGCTCCAATTCATCTAAAAGAATTCACAGTTGACTTCTGGTTGGTTATGGAAACAGATAAAAAGACAGTTGGCTATCTCCCAGACTAAAGTCATACAGTGGGTTGGAACCCATTTTCGCTATCTCCAAATAATTAAAACTCGGTTTCATATGAAATTCCTCGAGGCTGAAGCATTCAATCTTTTCAATTATATAGCGAAGTGTCAAACATCAATCCTATGTAAAGAAAACGCAAGTCAATTATCTACATAATTTTTGATTGATGATATAACAAATTGTTACCAACGAGCGCTTATATCTAAGCTTATCTATCACTTAGTGGTAAGGAACCAGCCAACAGATTAGAGGTTAACGATTTTTTATTATATTTTTTGGGAACCTAGCTTGACCATGTAACTAAATTATCATGTGGAATTTGGTGGTAGTTTGGATACTTTTTCAAATTTGAATAACGATCTACCAAGTGAACAACTGATTAACAATAAACAGTCTTGGCAGCAAAAGAAAATACTTGTTTTAGTATACAGACCTGAGCTTGCACAGGTTTGGAATGGTTTCATCGAGAAATCTAAAAACGCCACTTTCCTCCATCTGCGGGATTATATGGATTACCATAAAGATCGGTTTGAAGATCATTCACTTCTCTTCTATCAGAATAAACAGTTAGTAGCTTTAATGCCTGCCAATATACAGGGTGATGTTTTGTACAGTCACAATGGCTTGACTTATGGTGGAGTTTTATCGGGGTATAATATGACTACTCCAGTTATGCTCAGTATTTTTGCAGCACTAAAAAACCATTGTATGATGTATGGCTTAAAGAAACTAATCTACAGAGCGATTCCCTTCATATACCATAGCATCCCCTCGGATGAGGACCTTTATGCGTTGTTTAGATATGGTGCAAGATTAACAGCCCGAAGTGTATCCTCCTGCATTTATTTGCCTCAAAAACAGCGGTTTAGCAGAAAAAGGATTGTTCCTATAAAAAGAGCTAAAAAGGCCGGATTAATCGTTCGAAGAACTGGAGACCTTGATACTTTTATGCAAATAGAGACCGATAATTTGCTTAAAAACTATGGAGTAAAACCGATTCATTCTATCAATGAAATCAAGCTTCTATCCGAGAAGTTTCCTCATAACATTAAGCTCTTTGCCTCTTATATGGGTGAAAAAATGCTTGCGGGGATATTAGTTTATGAAAGCGGCAATGTTGCGCATGGTCAATATGGCGCTAGTTCTACAGAAGGCCGTTTGGTGGGTGCTCAAGATATAATTGAGGATTACCTCATAAACGAATACTTCCGGGAAAAGAAATTCTTCGATTTCGGAATTTCCACGGAAAACTGTGGAAAATATCTTAATGAGGGTTTGATTAATAAGAAAGAAAGTTTTGGTGCAAGCGCCGTTATGTATGATATTTATGAATTAACCCTTTAGTCTAACTTACCATCAAATTGCAAGAGACCGCTTAAATCAATTTCGAAAAAAAGTAACTTTGATTCTTATCAAGTTGAGCGAATGGATAGGATTCCCTGAATTGAGCCAAAGGTAGTTTGCGAATTAATCTATCTGTAAACTACAAGAGACAGCCAGTTTGGCGGCTATGTCTTTAGGCAGTAGTCCGAGAGATCCTGCTTCAAACAGTAGCTGAAGAATGGCTTTGTCGATCTCGTCTTCGCAGGCTGCCTCTTCGATAAGCGACTTCTCAAAGTGCAGTGAATCCTTCAGGCCAGCAAGAAAACGCGAAGCAGTAGCTTTATCTCGGCGACGTCGCAATCAAGTTTCTTGGCCTATGCAAGTAGATACTTGAGTTTTCCAACCTTTTTGGCTTGGCTACGCCTTGATTGCCTTCAGAATCTGCCTGCTTGCAAAGGACCTCGGCAATTTTGGCTAAGTCATAGCCCATCTTGTCTAGCTTGGTTAGGCTGCCTGAGATTTTTTCCAAGCCATAGAGGACATTGCCCATTTGCCCCTCCTGCTTCTTAACTCGCTCCGGCATCAGCAAATATTCCACTGCAGCCGCGACCAAGATGATCTAGTTCTCCTTCGTCTTCTCCTGGGCGCTCATCGATAACCCGCTTTGGCGAACTCACCGTAAAATACCGGTTCAAGAGATTTGCAACTGGGTCGTCGATACCCAGCTCATGGTGCTTGTTAATCTGCCCTTCACCCAAGACACAACTGTATTTACTATACAGGCTCTTAGCCACACGATAGGCTATGTTCTTGGCCGAAGTCACAAGCTCTCCCGGGCTACGACCATATAGCGTCTCAACATGAACAATCCAAGACGTCGTAGCATTCCTCACCTTAACACCCTGTTCCAAACCCAAAAGAGCCGTCCAATTCACTATTTCAATCCGCTTAAAAATGCCCGTTGGATAAACCCCTCACGTAAAACTGGGAACTTGAAAAAACACCGATGAAGCCGAAACACGCCGCTGCTAAAGAGAACACCCTCACATGATATGAGAAGTTTTGACCTTTCTCCGTTAACTCGTAATCGACAAAGTTGCTGCGCTTCAAACGGCGAATTGAGCCTGCCTTTTCTATCTTTTTTATATAGTAATCGACGTGTTGTTTGCTACATCCACGGGCTCGACCTATCTTGGCAGCACACGACCTACTGATTGTCTACCCTGCATCCCAGGTCCCGAGCAACGCCCGCACCAAAAGCAACAGTCCATGCAAAGAAAAATTTTAGACTCTGAATTTTAGCGCCTAACTTAGAACTTACTAACGTTCAGAAAAATACGAAAAAAGTAAAAAAGAGAGTACCTTTTCAGCCATATGATGGTGGGGCCCCCCGGATTTGAACCGGGGTCTATAGCGCCCGAGGCTACAAGCCTGGACCAAGCTAGCCGAGGGCCCCGTTTAATGTTTCGACGCTATTTTCCTTCGCCAGCCAATAAAATAAAGATTGCCATTGCAGAGGGGCACTATCTAGTGCAGACCCGTGGGCGGGTGTGTTGTGCGTGTACAACCAGCCTCAACCAACAAGCAACCCGCCTCAGACGCAGCCACAAAAACAGACTGTTCTGCTTTAAGCCTTAGAAGATGATGTAGTAGGCGGCAGACCTCTTCTTCTACTCTAGAAAAAACAAAAACCGCTTGTCGGGTTAGGCATTTAAGCATCAAATGCATTAACCAAACCGTACAGGTGCCCAGCATTGCCATACGACCAGGAAGAACTCGAAAAATTCCGCTTATCAGGCAAAATCCTCCGAGAAACCCGCGAGGAAATGCGCAGCTACGTTCAGGAAAACATGCGCATAATCGATGTATGCGAAAAAGCCGAAGACTTAATCCGAGCAAAAGGAGGCAAACCAGCCTTCCCCGTTAACGTCTCCATAAACGAGGTAGCCGCCCACTACACCGCCGTACCCGGCGACACCGCAACTATCCCCGCAGGCTCAACCGTCAAAGTCGACATCGGCGTACAAGTCGATGGCTACGTAACAGACACCGCCTTCACCGCAGCCTTCAACCCCGAAGGCAAAGCCATGAAAGCCACCGCCGAATTAGCACTCAAAACCGTAATAGAGAACATCCACGGCGAAATGCAGTTAGGCGACATCGGCAAAATCGCCGAAACCACCATCAGAAACCGAGGGTACAAACCCATAAGCAACCTAACAGGCCACAGCGTCAGCCGATACCTCATCCACGCCGGAACCTCCATCCCCTCAGTCAGCGGCTACAACCCCAACAAAGTCCACACAGGCGATGTCTACGCCATCGAACCCTTCGTCACCCAAATCGACGCCATCGCCCGAGTAGACGACGCACCCCAATACACAATTTTCCGTTTCTTAAAAGCCAAATCCCTAAAAACAGACAGCGCAAAAAAACTGGCAAAATACATCGAAACCAACTTCCACACTTTACCATTTGCAGAACGCTGGACCATCGGCGTCTTGCCAGCGGAGCAACACAAAGCAGCGTTTAAGGAGCTGCAAGCCTCGAAGTCAGTTATGAAGTACCCGGTTTTTGTGGAGGCAAGCCGAAAACCTGTAGCGCAGGCTGAGCATTCGTTGCTTATGAAAGAAGACGGCTGCGAAGTTTTAACCTAAACTAAAACAAAACTAAATAAAAAATAAAATTGGTTGCCTAGCCGTTTAGACGGCGTAGGTTTTCTCTTTCTCTTTGACTTCTTTGTATATAGCAGATATCATTTGTTTGCCGCCGCATTTGCCGCATGGAACGTCAAGGTCTTTGAACACGTAGTCTCCGCGTTGGAATTCCCGAATAGTCTTGTTGCTGCATTCTTTGTTTTGGCATTCGATGGTTGTCATTACTTTAGGTATTGCGATTTTCACTTCTGCCGCTTGCCTCCGTGACTGGTAAAGCAGGAACACACACATTGCCAAAGCAATAATGCCGATGCCGGCGAATACCAAGGCAGTTAGTTGTCCGTTGGCTGTTTGGTCAACAAAGAACGTGTCGACCGCCACAAACAACGCCACTATGGACAGCGCCAGCACTATGAACACTATCACCATGAGGTAGGTGCCGATTTTGCCAGCTGTAGACGGGGAGGATCGGGTTTGGTTCTGGGACATACGATTCAACTTCATTATTGACCAACTCCGATGCTGTTACCCACACCGACAATCAAGACGGTGTCGCCCTCCTTGGTGCGTTCCTTGACGACATCTCGGACGCGCTCAATGACTTTGTCGACTGCGTCGTTGATTTCTTTACGCATTGGAGACACTGCGTCGCCAACGTCTTCTTTAACGATGACTGCGTAGAGGGGCAGCTTGTATTTTGTGACTTTCTCCTCTATTTTGAATGCGTCCACGCCGGGTCCGCCGATGGCTGCGCCGATGCCTTCTGAGACTTCGCCGACTAATTCACCTTCGAGTTTGAGGCCAGCATCGATCATAATGACCATGCCGAATTTGCCCTGCTGCTCTTCGATAACGGCTTCGATGGCGTCGCCGGGTTTGCCGACGTTGCCGCCTGGACCTTCAGCTTTAAGCACCAATGCCGTGCGTCCTTCGAAAGGCACGGTTGCGACAACGCAGTCTTTGTGGACTTTGCGAACTTCGTAGCCATGCATTAATTTGGATGCGATGAGGGGTCCTACGCCGTCTCCGATGGGTTGACCATACGCAAATGCTTTCAGCGCTGACGAGTAGGCTTCTGCTTCCTTCATGACCATAGGCAGAATCATCTGCAACTGCATGATGACATAGAGGCTCAGGGTTTTTTTGCCTTGGATATAGTAGTGGCGGACGACTTTGTATATGAAATTCAGAGCCATTGCTGCTTCGAGCGTGTTTTCGAGGTTGTAGACCTGTACGTCGTCGCCTGCTGCCTGGGGCGCCATGAGTTTAACTTCCTCTTTTAGCCGTTCATCCCGCATGTCGAGGATGTGGTCGAGTTTGTTAACTATACCTGAGGGATCCATGTTTTGGGGCCCGATTGTGAAGTATTCGAGGTAGCGGTCAACGCGGGCAGAGGGGTCAGAGGTTGGCTTACCGATTTCTTTAATGGCATCGATAGCGGTTTTTCTGCCTTCTTCCTTTATGACCTTTAGTTTATGTAGGCTGTTTTCGACTTCGCGAATCATCACATACATTTGTATGCGTTGACCGTAGAAGATCAGCACGATAAAGAACACATATGTTAGTAGACTGAGGACTTGTGTTATAGAGTCGCTTCCTGGAATCAAACTCAATTTGAAAGCACCACGTCTCCAAAAACTATAAGCGGACATTTATAAGGATATGCTAAATTAGCGTTAAATTTTCAGTTAGAAATGATTGAAAAGTGGTTGCCAGCTTTCCCAGGTTCACGTGGCCTAAGACCACACTACAGCTGGGAACGGAACACGGTTTAACTTCTGAGTTCGGTACGGGATCAGGTGGAACCCGCGCCCTATGACCGGCAAACCAAACTCTACTGCCCACCTTATCCATATATACCTTTAGTTTCCATCCGCACCAAATGCCGCAATAACAAACGCTCGATAAGTTGTAACAGCAAATTGAAACAACAAAGTTTTTTATCCTAACTTTGCATTTCAGCGTACAATAGCAGGTTTAAAGATGGTTCAATGTTGTAATTGCGGCAAAGCCCTAACTGAGCCAGAGAAAAAAATCGAGAACTCTGCGTTCTGTATCGAACTCTACAGGTGCCCGCATTGCGGAACAACCTTTAAACGGATAGTGTAAACGCAGATTTTTTTTCATACAAGAGTTTGGGAAATTTTTTGTTGACAACCCACGAATTAGGCTCATATTGATGTTTTTCTGGCAGGCAGGCGGTTTACCCGTTGTTGCATCAGCACGTAACCACAACACCTTATATTTCCTTCCAAGTTAGCTGTTGATAGGAATACAAGGGATAGCCAACAAGTTGGGCGGATTTGGCGGCTAAGATGGAGAAGGCTTTGTCCACCTGTACCTTTTAAGCCCATCCACATTTAGCGCATGGTTAAGTCCGCTTAACTAAACTTTTTCCCCCAGCAGCGTAGCTTTTTTTACCGGCAAACCACTTTTTCCTTGATTATTTCTCTTTTCAGCCAATTTTCCCAGATGCTTCACGTGCTTATGCATGCGAAAAAAGATATATGACAAGAGAGATTGTTGTTGACATTAAAACTGGTGAAGCACAACGGCAACCGCTGAAGAAAACAACAACGAAATGGTGGTTACGCCCTGGGAAGTAAAGGGCAAAGTCGACTATGAACGCCTCATAAAAGACTTCGGCACTCAACCACTCATACCCCAACTTCTTAACAGAGTAGAAAAACACACAAACAAACTCCACCTACAGCTGGAACGCAAAATTTTCTTCAGCCACCGAGACCTAGACACCGTGCTTGACCTCTACGACAAAGGCACAAAATTCGTCCTCTACACTGGCAGGGGACCCAGCGGACCCGTCCACATCGGACACCTCGTGCCATGGATATTCACCCTGCATATCCAGCAGAAATTCAAAACCAGGCTCTACTTCCAAATAACCGACGACGAAAAATACCTTATAAACGACCAACGCGACCTAAACGAAACCGCTAAGTGGAGCTACGAAAACGCCTTAGACTTAATCGCTCTTGGCTTCAAACCCGAAGACACCTTCATCATCTACGACACCAAAGACATCGACTTACTTTACGACATCACCTTAGAAGTCGCCAGACGCATAACATACAGCACCGCCCGCAGCACGTTTGGCTTCCAGGACAGCACAAACATCGGTTGGGTTTACTGGCCCGCCATACAAGCCGCCCCCTGCTTCATCCACAAAAAACTCACAGGCGAAAACGTACCTGCCCTCATCCCCGCAGCCATAGACCAAGACCCTTACTGGCGCGTTACCCGCGACGTCGCCCAACGCTTAGGCTACTACAAACCCGCCCAAATCCACTGCCGCTTCCTCCCCGGATTAGGCACAGGCGGAAAAATGAGCGCCTCCATGCCCGAAACCAGCATATTCACCATGGACCAACCTGACGTTGTTAAGAAAAAAATCTGGAACGCCTTCACCGGTGGCAAAGGCACCGCTGCAGAACAACGCAAACTAGGCGCTGACCCCACAGTCTGCAGCATCTTTCAGTACTACTACTTCCTCTTCGAGGAAGATACTGCTAAACTAAAAGAGCGCGAACGCAAATGCGTCGGTGGAGAAATGCTTTGCGGAGAGTGCAAGAAAGACATTGCTGAAAAACTCAACAGGTTCCTTGAGCAGCATCGGGAACGCCGCGAGAAAGCCAAAGACACAATCGAGCAGTACCACGTAAAGAGGTAAATCTTGGCTGCACTTTGCTGACGACTGGTTTGGCTCTTTAAGAATGCTGAAGATAATGGAAAAGTTGGGTTAGGTTGGGCCTTTCTTTTTGGCGCAGTAAAAGTTGCCGTTTAACCTAACAAAGGCGGGGCATTTGCCGTTGTCACAATGCGTCAGCCATTGGCATGGCGACTGTATTTCGTGTACACGGGGCATATAGCGGTGGGTTTCAACAAAATCACGGGTTGTGTTTTCTTTTCGGGGAATTTGTTTCATCAAGGCTTCCATACTAAAACACCAATTATTTTTGCCTGATTGAATATCTTATGCCTGCGGGAGGTTAATTAAAAAATGTGACTAACGTTGTACAACAACAAAACCATATAAGCAGTAACTCGCCAAAGCCACATTTTTCTCTGCCCAAACTTATTTAAGCGTTGTTTTGGGCAGCTGTTTTGCACCTTTGCAAATTCAAGTTGGCGCCTGACAAAGCAATTGAAAACGGAGAGTTTCGTCTTTTTAGTGAGGTTTTGTCTTTTCCGCTCAAATTGATGGCCAGAACCTGAAAATGACCTTCTCCGCAAACGTAAAGCAAACGTGAAGATAATGCAGCCCAAACATTAGCTCGCAATTACCTACGGAAGCGCAAGAGTCCCCGCAACACGAAGCTTTGTGCCTTCAAGGTACATGAGCACCGCAGA
Source organism: uncultured archaeon (assembly GCA_963716035.1). Lineage (GTDB taxonomy): Archaea > Thermoproteota > Bathyarchaeia > Bathyarchaeales > Bathycorpusculaceae > Bathycorpusculum. Next base: position 2,339,367 of record OY970286.1, read on the forward strand.
GTCGCCAGGGCGGTAAACTAGGGGTTTATCCAGCGTTAAGGTGAGTTGAGGTTTTCGGAAGTCGCCGCCCTCAGAAGCAGATTCGACTTTGGCAGTTAAAAACTGAGCCCAGTGACCTACATGCATGACCATGCCGGTTTTTAGTGGAGTCTGCCAGTACTTGACCAGTTCTGCGAATACTTCAAGCTTGTTGGAGGTTTTCACTTGAGGGTCGTTGGTTAAGACAGCGCCGCGGTCAAGGTCTTCGACATCAACGTTTTTAAGTGCGAAGCCGACTCGGTCGCCGGTTGCGGCTGTGTCGAATTCGTCATCGTGTTTCTGGATTGAGCGGACCTGCGCCGTTTTGGTGCCGGGCAGGACTTTGAGGCTGGCGTGTTTAGCTACGTCGCCGTTGACGACGATGCCTAGGATGACGACGCCGACGCCTTTAACGTTGAAGGCGTGGTCAACGGGAACCGTGCCTACCTGTGTTGCTGTAAGGGTTTGGATTTTTTCTGCTTCTGCGATGAGTTTTTCCCTGATTAGGTTGGGGTCGTCGCTTACGAACTCGAAGCCTTCAAGCGGGGTACCTTTGAGTAGGGGCATGATTTTCTCTTTTGGAATATAGTTTCGCAGTACAAAAATGCCGCTTTTTATTCCGCTGCACTGAAGCATCACCTGTTGCTCCCCCAAGGTTGCGGATAATTCGTCGACTATGACAAGCGCTTTGGTGGCTAATGCGCAGGCGTAGAATAATGGGGCTAGGCGTTCGGGGTAGCGGGTGGGTTCGATGAGGGTGACGGTAGCTTCGCCTTTTTTTAGGTCATATAGTGAGATGTCGGTTGAGGTGCCTTTTTTGCCTATTTGGCCGCTGTAGCCTTGAACGCCCAACACGGCGACAGTGATGTTACCCATACTGCATAACCTTGGTATTTGGCAATGTTGAAGAGCGCCACAAAGATAAGCGTTATGAAATAAGGAGGCATTTTTGCATACCCAGGGGGAACAAATAAAGTAAAAAGAAAGCAAGCTTGGACCTGCAAAGGGGAATCAAATTCTGTTTTTGTGTTACTACCAGCACGTGTAGTACGCTAGGAAGCAGTCGCCATTGTGAAGAACGGTTAAAGAAGAACGAAATATTTCTGGAAATAGTAAGAAACTATTTTTAATAAATACCTTATAACTACAGAAACAATTATTGCCATAATAATTAATATCCCCACAAAGAGAATAATTTGCCAAATATTGGACTTCAATTCTTTCGAAAGAACTGTGATAAAATGATCTTTTGACGTAATGTCGATATTACCGTTAGCGATTGCCGGTGAAGAAAAGAAGCTTTGTGTTGCATCATTCTCGTCTAGGGGAGACTGAACGTTATAACTCCCAAAGCTTGGTGCCAGTATATGCATTTAATGCATAAAGGTCACCGTCATCAGCACCGATATACACTGCGCCATCAGCAACCGCCGACGAGGAATTAACCCCGTAACTATTCAAATTTGCATCTGCAGTAAAATCCAGAAAGAAGCATGCCACCGCGATAGACACAAAAACAGACGCTTCTGCTTAGAGCTTTGGAAGATGATGTAGTAGGCAGGGTTCTCTTCGTCTACTAATAGAAAACAAAAAACCGCTTAAGCCTGCAACTGACTTTCAAAAACCCAAAACAAGCTTACCGCTAAAAATATTAGACAGGGAAAAGAGTTTTGGGAAAAATTGGTTAAAAATAAGAGTGAGGCGTTTACCCGAATAGGGCGCCTAAACCTTCTAGTGCTGCTTCTTCTTTGGCTTTTTCTTCTTCAGCTTTCTTCTTCTTGTCTTCTGCTGGAGCTGCTGCTGGCTTTGATTCGCCTGCTGGAGCTGCAACTGGAGCTGCTGCCATCATGGTTGGGGCTGCTTTGATTGCTTCGTCAATGTTGACTTCGCTGAGTGAAGCTACTAGAGCTTTAACTTGAACTGCATCGACTGTTAAGCCTGCTGCTTCAAGAACTTTAGTAACTGATGCTTCGTTGATTTCTTTACCTGCCTTGTGAAGGAGCATTGCTGCGTAAATGTTTTCCATACCTTTTCACCTCTTCATCGGACTATTTTAATCTTTATGTTGGCCTAACCTGCCCCATGAGCTGGGACTGGTTGTTACCGGAATTGGCAGTGTCGCATGCCGATTTCTTGCCGTCTACAAGATTACTATATACCTTAAGAACCTTTCGTACATGTAAACTGAGTCTCTATTTTTCAGCAAGCCTTTAGCCGAATGCAGCAGAAAAATCATTCAGGCAAATTGATAAGGGAAAAAACAAAAAAAACGCGCTACTACCGCCTAAAAAATTGAAGGCAAGTTACTGGGCGGACAAGGGGGATGCGGGGGACGCTTCGGCTGGCGCAGATTCAGCCGGCACCGAGGCAGCAGGCGTCTTTTTGGCAGTTAACATTTTGTAAGCTACGATAGGTATCCAGCCGCTGATAATCATTAAAGTGCCCGGGAAACCCCCGATCGAGCGTCCAACAATAGGTTCAAGGAACTGAAGTATGTCGCCAAGGAACGCTTCCCAGATGCCAAACGCAACAGCCATAGCAACAGTAGAGATAACTGCAGTTTTTCTGCCAAACTTGTTATAGGTCTGCACAGCTAAGATGCCTGCGAAAAAGAAGTCACCTAAACCCAAGCCCCGATTAAGCAGTAAGCCATCCACCGAGTAGGCAAAGGGGACATTTGGCAGGTAAACCAGCACGGGCAAACCTAACCCTGTGAATTGACGGGCAGCAGTCACCATAGTTCCTGTGCCAATGACCAAAATTATGTCCATGACTGTTAAGAGAACGGCAAAGATGCCCACAGTTTTCCAATTAAACATCGAGGACAAATAGAGGATGATGAGCACAGCGAATGTAAAACCAAATACATCCATCAAGATGGGAAACCAGATGCTTGTTGCACCGCCATAGAGGAAGTTAAAGAATACAAATAGAAGCACGAAAAGCGCAGGGGGTTGAGCTGCAATGTGCCATCGGACTCTATGGATGGTTTTCATTTGTTCGTATGCAGCTGCGCCAAAACAGCAGGCAGCCAGTATGAAAAAGGCAACAGCGCGGTAAACCGCTATAGAATCCATAACAGGACCAAGAAAGCTTGCTAAGCCAGCAACCGCACTAATAGAACCAAAACCCACCGAGATAAGCTGCGCTTTCACTCTGGTCAAATTAGTGAAAACATAGGTGAAAGTGAACAGCAGCATAGTATAGGAGGATAGAAACAGGACAAGAAGGACGTTTGAAGTTAAACCTCCAGGGTTAATGATAGAGGTGTAGGCTATGACCGAAATCATAACCGCAATAAACACTATAAGCAACAGAACATCGCGGGTTTTGAATTCTTTCTCTTCAACTGTCGCCATCAATTTGTTCCCTACTCGCTTGTTGAGAAACATAGCGACGGTTATAACGATGAAAAGCGCAGTCGGCATTGCTAAGTCAAGGGCTGGCATAAGCCTCACATTAAACAGAAGCAGAATTTATTCCTTTACCAAAAACTGTAGGAAGCTACGTCATGAAATGCACATTAAAAACTGATAGGGTAGCCAGCAGCGCTTCTTCGGCGCGCACCGTAGCCGTGCCTTGATTGGGGACGGTGTTAACGATGAAGTTGGAAACTTGGTCGAGCGTTATGCCTTCGTCTGCTACGATTTCATGTAGTCCTCGGGCTGGAGCGCCAAATGCGACTATAACGTTGCTGCTGCTGAGCCATTCTTGCCTGATTTCGGCTTCGACGTCCATAAAGTTTAATCCGATGCGGGCTGTGGCGATTTTTAAATCATAGTTGCCTTCTTGTAGGAGCTTACCAAAGCTGCGTTTTTCGACTTTGACGGTGTAGCCCCAGTACTGCGGGACCTCTTCTCGGTTGGCAGGTTGTACTTCCACTGTGTCGCTGACGTTGATTACCTGAGTGGTTAAGCGTTCGCCTATGCTGAAGTGTTTCTGGCGTAGGAGTGCTGGCTGCTGGACGCCTATGTCTATGACTAAGCCATCTTTGCGTTCAGAGATTACTATGCCTTCGCGGTATTCGCCGATTTTGAGGTGTTTGGTTTTGCCGCTGACAGGGTGATGGGGAGTGCGTAGTGGGGGGAGGATACCAGCATATTGGAGGTCGGGTTCTAGTTTGAATAGGGCTTTGCGCAGGTACTGTGGGGTCTCCAGATAGTTGAGCAGCAAAGCGATGAATTGGAGGTCTTGGGTTTGGTTTTGTTTGGGGTTGTCGGGGTAAACTACTATTTCGTTTACGCGGAATATTGCGGCGCTGCGTGCGATTAAGCCTATTTTATGCGTTTTTTCGCGGAGGTGTGGCGTGTCGGATATGACTGACGCTGGAATCGCTATGGAGATTTTGGGGTTGTCCATGTTTGGTTGTTCCTATCTGTATTTTGACTGCGCTGTGCTTAAAAGGGTGTGTGGAGATATAAAACTGCGTGTTACTGGAGGCCCAATAATTGGACACACCTCTTTTGGACAAAATTGAAAATATCCGTTCAGTTGACAAAAGCGGAATGATTGACTTCTGCATCGAAGCACCCAAACATTACAGGTTAGCCACAGCTATGGCTGACAAGATCAAGCCTAACTGCCCAGTGCCCGACAACATAGTCGTCGTGGGAATGGGGGGTTCAGCAATAGGCGGCGAACTACTCAAGGACTGGACGCGCAGCAAACTAATTGTACCCCTTGAAGTCAGCCGGGAATATAATTTGCCAGAGTACGCTGACCAGAGAACGCTTGTGTTTGTCTCCAGTTACTCTGGCGACACCGAGGAGACGCTTAGCGCTTTTTTGGATGCACTTAGGCGCGGCTGTGCGATTTTCTGTGTAAGCAGCGGCGGTGAACTCATAAAGTCTGCTAAGAAGCATAAAGTTCCCTACCTTGAAGTCCCCGGTGGGATGCCGCCTCGTGCTGCGTTGCCTTACATGCTTATACCGCTTCTGGTTTACCTTGAAAAAGCTGGGTTAGTTAGCGGCGTAAAAGCGGGGCTTGAGGAAACTTTTGAGTTGTTGGAGAAAATCGTTGAGGAAAACGGTCCAAACAAGCCTATGTGTGAGAATTTTGCTAAAAACACTGCGCATTTTATGTGGGATTCAGCTCCGGTAGTCTATGGACATGGCGTTTACCGTAGTGTAGCACAGAGGTTTAAGCAGCAGCTAAACGAAAACAGCAAAACTCCTGCGAAGTGGGAGTATTTCCCCGAGTTGGATCACAACGAAATTGTTGGCTGGTCTGGGAAGGGTGAGCAGTGCAAATGGTTTAGCATCATATTTATTCGGGATGCCGAGGAACCTGGCGAAATCGAGAGCCGCATTGCCATAACAAAAGCCTTAGTTGAAAACGTTGGGTTAGTTACCTTTGACTTGGATGTGCAGGGTAAAAGCATGTTGGCAAAAATGCTTTCCACCATAGTGGTAGGCGACTTTTTGAGTGTCTATTTAGCAGTGGAACGTAATGCAGATCCCACGCCCGTCAAGGTCATAAACCTCCTAAAAGACACCTTAAAAGAAAACGGCGTCCGAGAAGAAATCATCGAGCAACTCGAAAAATTCTAAAACACCCTCCCCCTTTTGGGTATTTAGCCGCCGCTACTGTGTTGCTGCCGTCGATACATTTTGTCCGCTAACACCACTGCGGCGACGATTACAATCATAACCATTATACCCCATAGACCTATCGAAGCTCCGAACATGACGCTGGACACGTTAATGCTTGTATGCAGCAATATACAGGCGAATAGGTTGCCGCTTGATCGGTTATAGAGCCATGCAAACAGGACTCCAAAAGGCACAGTGTAGATGAAACGGAATAGAAATCCCATGACGCCGTCGCCGTAGAATTGGGTTACGTGGAGGGGGAAGTGCCAGATGGTCCAGATTACGCCGATGGCTAATCCGGCAATGAGAGGGCTTAAGGGTGTTTGCATTCGGGGTAATGCGAATCCGCGCCAACCTGGTTCCTCGTTTAGGGGTCCGCCGAAAAAAAACGTGACAGGGTAACTTAGCAAAGCCGATAGGATTAACCCGAAACTTAGAGATGATATGTCTAGTTGACCTGCTGCCGCTACTAGAGAAAGCCCTGCGAGTTGCCACAGAAACGGCAGCGAAAAAGCAACCCAAACCCAGACATTTCGAGGTGATACCTGCTTGAGCCCAGACATGAGGTTGGCGACGCCTGCTTTTGGGTGGTAAATGCATGAGACAAGGATGAGGCTATGACGACAGAGAGAGCGCCTGTCAAGGCGGTTTCTAATGTGAGGGTGTTGCCAATGAGCAGTGCTGCGAATTCGATTATGTAAATCAGAGCGAAAACCGCTGCAAATGTGTAGATGCGTTTTTTGGGTGAAGCCCCGGAGGGTTCAGGATTCAGCCTTGCGGAGACTGTAACTGCAGATAGAGCAGGACCGTATGCGGCAATTAAGTCAATCAGGTTCGCTAATGCTGCGTCCCCGCCTGATAGCGTGGGTGCTAGAAACCAAGCGGTCCAGGAGATTAAAAAAGCAAATAGAAAAAAGCATAACACTGGATGAGCGGTAACTGCGGAGGTTAGTTTGGTTTTTTGGGGCTGCATATAGGCAGAGAGAAGGCTAAGCTGAATAATTAATTTTGTTTAGGTTAGTGTATGAAAATTTGAGTGAGACATGAAAAGCAAAAGAGAAGGGATGTTTTAGGAGAGGAATTTTTTGAATTCAGCTTCCGCAACGTCAAGCGACACCATTTTCGGTGGATGCTTGAACCCGTAAGCGCAGACAGCTTCAACTGCGCCGCCTTGCTTTTTGGTTTTTGCCAGCTTTACCGCCCGCACAACGTCAAATAGAACTGAGCCTGCGTTTGGTGCGTCGACTGTTTGGAATTTAAGGTCGATTTTGAGGGGGGTATTGCAGAAGTAGACGCCGCTTATCCAGAAGTAACTGTCACGTTTGTTTTGTAGGAAGTCTACAAAGTCGGTTGATCCTGCGACGATTTCGGTTTTGTACGGTAGGGCTGATGCGACGGATTGGGTTTTGATGTTGCGTTTTGCGTCTCGGCTGCGGTCCATTGTGTCGACGGATTCGTTGCCGCCGCCTACGTCGAGTTGGTAGGTTTCGTTTATGTGGACGCCGCTGTCTGAGAGGAGTTTGAGCAGGGTTTTGTGGAGTGCTGTTGAGCCGATTTGGTCGACGAGGTCGTCGCCAACGAGGGGTAACTCTGCGTCTTCGAATTGTGCAGCCAATGAAGGTTCTGAAGCGACGAAGTTGGGGGTGGCGTTGATGAATGCGCAGCCTGCGGCTATGGATTGCAGGGCGTAGTATCGTGTGGCGTTTGCGGCTCCGCTTGGAAGTAGGTTGATGACGATTTCTGCGCCTGCTGCGATGAGAATTTGTGCTACGTTTGCGTCGGGATTTTTGCTGATCTCGATTAGTGCTTTTGTGGATTCACCTACACCGTCTAGTAGCGGTCCCTTGGCGACTTTGACGCCGAGTTTGGGTACGTCGCATACTTTGGGTGCGTTGTTGGGTTTGGCGAAAATGGCTTCTGAGACGTCTAAGCCGACTTTGTGGGCGTCAACGTCAAATGCCGCTACTACCGAGATGTCATTTGCTGTTAATCCTGCGAGTGTGGGGTTGCGTAATCCAAGGTTGTCTTCTGGTTTGGAAGCTTTAGAATAGTATTGGATGCCTTGGATGAATGATGAGGCGCAGTTGCCTACGCCGATTAATGCTACTTTAGCTTTGGACATGCTTTTTGGCACCTTGCTTGGCATCTAAAGGTACTGTTAGTTAATAAAAGCTACGCAACCGTGTTTTTTGTTTTTTCTAGTAGTTGAAGAAGAGGTCTGCCGCCTACTACATCATCTTCTAAGGCTCCAAGCAGATCGTTCTGTTTTTGTAGCTGCATATGGGGCGGGTTGCCTGCTGGTTGAGGCTGGTTGTACAGGTTTAGAAGGATGCTTATTGTCAGTTAATCGTTTTCTTGGGCAGGCAATTCGTCGTCAACGTTGATTTCTAGAGACTCAGCCAGCTTCTTTAATTCAGCTTCATTAATCAAGTCTGAGTCCACGTAGCGGAGGATTCGTCGTTCATCCCAGCCTATTGCTCTTGCTTCATCCACGGCGGTTTTGTAAGCTTCAATCTCTAACGGTCGCTCAACGTAGGGCAATGCGTGGTTGCAGTTTTTGCCGTTAAGCACCTGCCGCACATGCACCAACTCGTGGATAACGTCGAGGTAGAGGTCGGTGAAGTCTCCGCTTGCAAGATACTTCGGGTTAACGTGGAGCCGCCCATTGTAGTCCACTCTCATGTACTCAGTGGCGTCGGAGAATTCAACTTCGAGGTTTTCGAGTACCTCAGAAGTTTTTTCCCCAAAAATACCCTTCACAGCCTGAGCAGCCTCAAAGTTTTTGAAGTGTTCACGGAAACGAACAACCGGTTTTGTAATCTTACGTACGATTTCTACTTTCACAAGATCATCTCCCCAACTCTTTGCTTTAAGAAATTGAAGCTATACTTATTGAATGGAAAATCATCATATTTTAGTGTGACCGTCAAACTATGGGTTTTTTCATGGGTAACTTTGCCTGTTTTGAAACGTGGTGAGTCGGGGTATTTGGGGGGCTTTTGTGGGTGCAAAGGCATGTGTATAAAGAAATGCTTATTAAATGAGGCGGGATAGAGTTCAGAAGCCAGGCAAAAAAGTGGGCGAGTAGATCAGCCTGGTATGATCGCCACGTTGGCATCGTGGAGGTCGCGGGTTCAAATCCCGCCTCGTCCACCAATCATTTTAACTTCAACAAAATAATGCAGTTTATTTTTTGTATGATAAACGACATAAGGATGAACACTAACTAATTCTGGGTGTAAGGGAAATTGCCGAGTCCAGAGCAGAAAAACGGAATCATCCGCGACGTCGTCTTGCAAGCTGACCCCAAAACCCGCTACGACCTCTACTTCACCGACCGCCGCGTAGCCATCGCCGCTATGGGCAAAGCCAGCCGATCCGAAGCCGACTCACTCGAAGTCATATCGGTGCTGCCGCCTGCGTTTGGCGTGCCGGCGCCCCTGCCGTCGAAGAAGATGGAGACTACAGAGAAAATCGAGGTGGACGAGGAAATCAGCAAAATCGACCTCGACGACCTGTTGAAGCTGAGCAAGAAAAGCTGCTTCTACACTTACGACGAAATCCGAGAGGTCCGCTTGATTTTTGGGCGCAAACCGCGTTTCGAAATTTACGGCGAGGAATGCGAATCCAAGTTTTCGCCCAACGGGGAGCAGGTGGAGGAAATCTTTGAACTTACAACTTCAGTTGAGGCTCTTAGAAACAAGTTGGCGGTGGCGGGCAAATGGAACACGTTACAGCATATCTTTAAAATACAGTTGGGAAAAAACCAACTCTAAATACAGACGCGTTTAACGTCGGCGACACAGTCGAAATGAGGGTCGTCAGAGAGTACACATGCATGGTTAACTATTGCTGTGGCGGCGATGATGCAGTCGCCCATCGGCAAGTTGCTATTTTGACATTTCAAAAGGCCAGCTTGCTCGGCGATTTGGGGAGTTAAATCTTGTATCGTTAAGCCGCTTTGGATGAGGGCTTGGCTGCGGCTTTTAGCCATGTCTTTGCCAGGCAGTACACAGGTTATCTGGGTTATTTCCGCCAAGACAATTGTGGGCAGAATACCTTCGTTGGCTGAGAGTAGACCACGCATTTTCTTCGTGGCTTTCTCTTTAGTATCCGCTTGTGCGGTGTAGAAGTATTCTCTGAGGAACCGGGTGTCAAGGACTTCTTTCAAGTCAGACTTCTTCTCGGAGCTTATCGATCATTTTGTCGACTTGCTTAGTTGTGGCGTATCCCGCGTCTATGCCTCCCATGTCAAGGATGTTTGGGACGGGTTTGAAGAGGACGCCGTCAGGGGTGGCTTCTACGGTTAAGCAGTCACCTTCTTTTATGCCGAGTTGACGTCGTATTTTTTGGGGAATGGTTGTTTGGCCGCGCCTAGTTACCTTGACGACGTCGGGTTCAAATGGTTTTTCTGCATTGACGGTTTGCATGACGCTTTTCTCAGGAACATATACAGCAATCCTGCCATAAAAAAATTCCCACTATTTTTATTCAGGAATATCCAGTCAAGAAACACTAGCAAACCTTGTCAGGAAACATGTACAAAAAACCTCTTAAGCCTAAACAACCCAACAAAAAACATGAACTCCCCAGCTAAAACCGCCGCCTTTGCGTTGCTGCTTGTTTTGGCAGCCTCCACGCTGAATTTTGCTCAAGCAGAGTCTTCAAAGATTTCTGTACCCTCGGTTCCAGAGTTCACTGCCCAGCTAGTCGACCACTCCTACACAGAACCCGAATCCACCCAAACCAACCCATACACAGGAGAAACCACCATCAAACCAGCGCACCATGTCGAAAACTACACGGTAGAGTTAACCATCAAAAACCAGCCCTACAGCCAAGCCCCGGTCACCATAGAAGGCGCCACGTGGACCCCTGAGTTCCGCTACGACGTAAACGTCAAAGGACACTTCGAACCGAACTGGACAATCATGTACCCACTAATGGAGGGACCTAAATCCTCAAATTCGGATTACACAACAATCACCTATGTTCTGCGGTCGGATGGCTCGGACCAAAGCTATGAGTTAACAAACCCGCCGGACGCAACAGACTCCAACAGTTTAACAGGGATTCCGAAAAATTCCCAAGTTGATTTTCGTGTCAGAGCAATACTTGGCAGTATGCATCGGGGTTATGACTCAACCGCCAAAGACCAAATTTCAATGTTCCCATGGGTTTTCGAGGGCGAAACAAGTGCATGGAGCAGCACACAAACAGTTACCATCCCGCCTTCGGAGGGCGCAGCCACAGAAAACTCCACCTCAAACACTCAGAATACGCAGACGGCTGCCTCAGGCGATGGAGAGTCAATGGCGCTTGTGACTACGGTCATTGTAACCGCAACAGCGATTGTGATTGTCACTGTCTTTGTAGCGGCTATTTTAGTGAGAAAAGCACAAAACCAGTCGCGTCCCACAGCGGCTTAAAAGTCAGCGTGGGCTGCGGCGTCGCAGAGGGCTCCGTAGTTGAAGTCGGCTGGGGAGAAGCAGAGAAGGGTTGCTCCACCAAGCTGGGTAACCCGCTGACGCTAATAACCGCCACCGCAGCCACAACAGCAATAACCACGACCACAACCAATGCGGCGTTAAGGTTAGTCAAAGCATGTATCACTAGACGCCAGTTTAGCGGTTGATACGTAAAAAGTTTTGCGTTAATCCACCTTGTCGGATTTGCCGTCTTGAAGCCAGTTCCGTGACTTCACCAAGGTTTTGCCTGCAAACGTCATCTCTAGGGCGCCTTCGTAGGGGCAGATTTCGACGCAGCGGGCACAGAGCATGCAGCGGGATTCGGTGACGTCGCCGCCTTTCTGCTCATACATAGCCGTCGCCTGTGTTGGGCAGACGCGTTTGCAGACGCCGCATTTAGTGCATTTCTGTTCATCCTTCTTCAGTTTGGTTAGCGCGATTTGCTTGAAAGGCGTGAAGCTGCTAAACAAAGCTGTTAGGGCACCTAAGGGGCAGATGCGGCACCAGAACCTGCGGTACCCAAGAGAAACAATGGACACAGCTATGAGTATGGCTAAGTTGATGGAGGTAACGTAGAAGCCGCTAATCCATAAGGGTCCATAAGCGATTTGGGAGATGTAACTCCACTTCATGGCGCCGATGCCTGCCTCCATCAGTATGCACAGCGGCCTCGCAGGGCAGACCAGACAGAAGGGTTCGTTGATGTTGCTGACTATGCCCGCTTCGGTACCTTCAGGGCCTCCAGGTATTGTTCCGGGAACGATTTCGGTGCCGAAAATAACGTACGAAGAGAAGATAACACATAGAATTAAGAAAACGGCGATTATGATGTAGCGTGACTGCCCCAATTTCTGACTTGTCTTATCTGAAAAGCTGAAATGCTTTAGTCTTGCAGCTTTGCGCAGGCGTGTCAAGAGGTCCTGGTAGAGACCAAATGGGCAGAGCCACCCGCAGAAGCTTCGCCCCAAAATAATTGCCGCAGCAATAACCAATCCCAACACAACCGCAAATTTTTCGATGCCAGAGGTAGAATAGTTAACTTCGTAGCCTCGGGGGTAATCCCAGAAGGGGAAAATATAGGCTTGCAGCTGCCAGAGCGGGCAAGTTATTGTGCGTCCGTTGGGGTAGTAGCAGGCCAGTATAGGTAATGGGATGCCGTCGGGCAGTTGGTTGCCCAGCAAGTCAGCGGCTAAGAGGTGGTCACGCGGGGAGGGGCCTAATGGCTCAAAAATCGGAACATTGAACGGTCCGATAAGGAGGCCCATGAAAACCGCGAAGACCGCAGCAATTTGGATAAACAGGCGGAGGCTGCTGATTTTTCGGGTTTTGTTTTTGCTAAGTTTCAGGATAAGGATACAGCCGACCGCTACGATTATGGCGAAAACAGCCAGCACTATGTAGGGGTTGTTTTCGGTGACCAGTTTACGGTTTCCTCCGGTTTCTAAAAGCGATAAGCGAAGCAGTCGCCACGGTAACGGCGAGGATAGCTGCTGTTGCTACGGCGACGGAGTGCTGAACAATGAGGGGCTGGTTGCTGTCTCCAGCTAGGCTATAGCGGTAGCCGAAGTATGATATGGAGATTGTACCTTCTAAGCCTTCAACAGCCACGGTGTTGTCGCTGAAGAGGTGCCATTCTCTGCCTTCAGCCAAAAAAGTAGAGCCACCGCCGTTTGGACCTCCTGGAACAATTACGCTCCATTCGCTCTGGTGAGTGGAACGGGTTAGGTTTAAGCCTAAATTGAAAGTTTGCTCGCCTTTACCTTCGGCATGGTATCTAACGAGGGCTATTCTGCCAAAGGCGTTGAAGGTTTGGGATGAATAGAAAGCGTCTATGGTGACTTTGGAGTTTTTTGCCGACACCGTTAGCGTTCCAAGTGTTTGGGAGTCGTTGAGTTTTAAATCGGTGAAAACCCATTTGTCATCCTGCAAGACTACGGAAGTGTAAGAGCCGTTTAAGGCAAATTTTATGGTGCCGTTCTGGTTTGGAACAGCGAACACCGTGTCGGGTGTAAAAGTGTTTTGTGTCTGCGCCGCCGTGTTGGGGCATAAAACGCAGAAAACCAAAACTAAGGCGAGAGAAAGGGTTAGCATGTTCTTTAGTTTTTCACGCTTATTCGCCTTCAAACATACCCCAATAAAAGAAGATATGGTGATGTTTGGCTATAAGGCTTGTGAGCCTTACCCAAACATGCGTTTAAGGTTTATATGTCGAAGTTTTCGTCTGAAGCTGGTTTGTCTTCGGGTGCGGGTTGCTGCTGAGGTTCAGGCTCGTTTTCTGGTGCTGATTCGGGCTGTGAGGGTGTGGTTGGGTACTGGGTTGCGGGTTTGGAGCGGTTGCGGCGTCTTAGAGTTAAGAGTACGAGCAAAACCAAGATGACCAAGATGACTATGGCTACGATGGCGATGTAGAACATGTAATCGGTGGTTCCGCCGGTTCCGTCGTCAGTTGGGGCGGTGGTTTGGGTTGGGTTTCCGGTAACGCTGCCTTGTGTAACTTGGATTGCTGATTCAGGTGAGTTCCACGAGTAATAGTATCCTGAACTATCTTGGGCGTCTACACCAATATAGTATGTGTGTGAACCTTGGCTGATATCTGTTGGAACCGTGATTATAAATGATGCAATGTAGGGTGTGGAGTCGAGGGTTGGGGGGTTTCCTTGGAGGTTGGGTCCTAAGAAGTTGTCGTATCCGTTGCTGTCTTTACCCATCCAGTCTCCATGCATGCCAATACGGATGATTTGGAATTGTGTGGAAACAGTGTTTTGGACGGTCACTGTTACAGTTATTTGTTCTCCTGGAACCACGGTATATTTGGATAAGCTTGAGCTCACAGTTGCTTCGGTGGTTTGGGCATAAGCCCCTCCTACTGAGACAAAAGCTATCACCAGCAAAGTGACTAAACATATGAGTTTAAGGTGTTTCAAGTTAAATCCTCACTCTTCCAACATGTTTCAGACCTATAGCCTATATATAATTTTTCCAAAATCTCGCCAGTCAACTCCCCTGTGCCGAAAAAACGTAAACTGGAACAGAAGACTCTAACGCTGTTCTCCAACCAGAACACTCTGCGTGCTTGCCTGATCAACCAAATGGGCTGTACCGTCTGGGCAGTAAACTTTCTCGCCTAAAGCCACTTTCCGGTAACGCCGACTGCAATAACGCAGAAGCTGGCATCCATCACAATCTCGCGAAATCAAACTTTTTCACCTCGCAAACTGCGAAGACAAAACAAGAGTAATGATTCGATTTAAGGCAATTTACAGCTTAGAGCTTGAGCTACGTTAAGCTTAATTGCAGGGGCACCGTTTTGGCTATTGGAAAACACTCAGATGGAAACCTTAGCTTTTGCTAATCTGCTCTTGGACGTCGCCAGCACGATAAACTTCTTTGCGTTGCTATGGATGCTCAGAGCCGTCATAAAAGACCGCAAGGTGCTGCGCGGATTTAGCGTAGTGGGTTCTTTTCTAACATTTGTTTCCATTGTGGGTTTCGAGTTAGCTTACCATTTGCTTGGCAACGTGGTGGGTTTCTGGCTTGGCTGGTCAACCGTTTCGTTCTGGTTCATAGTTTTCGTTTACACCTTACGGTTGAAGCTCAAGAAGCCAAAAATGTAGTGCAACGCAATCAGTTAACCGGGAACTGAATGGTGAATGTTGTGCCTTTTCCCTCGGTGCTCTCGAAAGTTATTGATCCAGAGTGGGCTTCGATGACTCGTTTGCAGACAGCTAACCCGAAGCCTTGACCTCGGGGTTTAGTAGTGAACAGCGGAGTGAAGATTTGGCTTTTAATCTTGTCAGGGATACCTACGCCATTATCTTGTATAGTTACGGAAATCTGCCCTACAGCATCAGCGCACATTTGAATGGTTAAGTCGCCGCCGTTAGGCATGGCTTGCACTGCGTTTGTAACCAAGTTTATCAACACCCGCTTAAGCAGTTGCTGATCCGCTTTTATAGTTGGGAAAACATTCGGGCATACTGTCTTGACCTTGACTTCAGGCGGAATTGCTACTGAATCCAACACGCCAGCAACTAGATTGTTGAGGTCAAGGGGTTTTTTGTCAATTTTCACCGGCTGCACAAACGCCTGTAAATCGGATACGATTTTGTTCATGTAGGCAATTTGGTCTTCGATTGTTTGCAGGCTCTCCTGCAGGTTGGCTTTGGCTGTGTCTTGGGGCAACTGGTCAACTTCGGATTTTGCCAGGTACAGTTCAGAGGTTAATGTCTGCAGGGGGTTGCGTAGGTCATGACCCACCATACCGGCGGTTTGCCCGATGGCCGCTAAGCGTTCGCTGTCTTTGAGCTGTTTTGTCCGGTCTTCAACGATTTTTTCAAGCATTCCTGCGTGTTTTTCTAGGCTACGCTGAAGCTGTTTCTGTGCGCTAATATCGCGCACTATCGACCATAACCCGACTACGTTGCCTTTGCCATCAGTTAAACGCCAAGTACGCACTGAAGCGGGGAAAACTGAGCCGTCTTTGCGGCGGTATTCCCGCTCAAAAACCATGGACCGCCCTGTCTGCAGGACCTTCTCAATTATGTCTTCCCGCTGCTTGTGCCATATTGTAGGCAGCAACTGCTTGACGGTGACTTTTTTTAGCTCTTTTTTTGTGTAGCCAAGCATTTTGGCGTATGCGGAGTTGCAAGCAATCATTTTGCCGTTTAGGTCTCTTGCCATGATTCCATCTTGGGTGGTTTCGTAAAGGCGGCGGAACCTTTGCTCGGCATAACCTATTTTCTGCTGAGCTTTCCTCTTAGGGGTTATATCATGCAAAAAAACTAATAGTGAGGATGGTTTGTCGTTTAGGTAGTTAAGTTTGATTTTTATGATGAGGTATTTGCTGTGTACGTCTTTGGTTTTAACGTGGCACTTCAACGATGCAGATGCATCTGGGGAGCTGGAGCTTTTAGCCATGATTTCTCGGATGTGTTCTTTAATTTCTGGACAAAGCGAAGCTATACTGCTTTTGAATAGCAGTGCCTGTCTGGAGTAGCCCAGCAGTTGGGTCATGCGATCATTTACACTTAAGAACCGTAGAGTGTTAAGATCTACTTCGCAGGCAGCAGTGGGTAAATCATCAATCAATAAGTTTTGTTTACTGTTGGAGGTATAGCTGGTTTTTTGGGTTTGCTGTGTAGCGGGTTTTTTTGGGGAACGGGTAATTGTTTTCGGTGAGGGCTTCTGGTTTTTGCTTGAACCGCGGATAAGCTCAACTGACACCACGATACTGCCCTATTCATATTCTGAATAGATATGTATAAAAGATTTTCCATAGGATGAAAAAATTTTAAAAAAACGTAGCTTTTTGACTAAGATTTGAACATTAGATTTCAGAAAAGCCTGCGGTGGCTTGAACTCGCGCCTGCAATGCAGGGTTATCGGTTAGATTGCGGGGTAGGCGTCGTACGCTATGGTGTTGGGGTAGAGATGGCGTGGGCGTTGGGGTAAGAAAGGGTTGGTGTTGGAAGGTACTGCGATGGAGGGGCATATTTCAGAAACGTTTGACCCACCGTGTTTGGGGTTGGCAACTGAGAAGACGCTTCCCAAGTGCCGCTCACAAGGCTTTCTCCAGCGTATGCTGGTCCAAGGTCAGCGTCGGATATCCAGTAGTATGCGCAGACACCTATACCCAGGTCTTTGGCGTTATGCAGTATGGCATCCCAAAACGAGTATTCAGTTGAGTCACAGTAGCTTTTGCAGACGCCCATCTCGTTGAAAACTATAGGCACATCGCAGGTTGCGCTTCTGGTTAAGGGAATCATGTTGGCTGAGTTAAGCTGCTCTTTGACTCCGCTATAGGTAGTTGCCCACTGCCTGTTAGGGTAGGGGGAATAGCGGTAAGGGTGAGTGGTGAAAGCCACGTTGGTCGGTTTTGAGCCGCCCTCTGCTATGGTAAGTTGGGTGTAGAGTTTTGGCACCCAATCCAGTTCGTTGGCGGTTGGGATTAAACCGGGGTTCCACTGGTTGAAAATCAGGTTCTGGCAGCCCAAGCCACGGATAGTCCGGTACATGTCAACGACGTAGCCGAAGTAGCGATCTTGGTTGTCGCCAGGTTCATTCCACATCTCTAAAATCACGTTCGGATAAACGCCTAGACGCTGCACCACGCTAGTCCACCATTGCTCCCAGAACTGCATTTCCGTTCTGCCTGCCTGTGTTGTAACTTGGTTCATGAAGTATGCGCTGCCTGTGTCCGCAACCCAGCCCGTGTTGGGTTCGCCTTCCCATTGGCCGCTGAATTGGTAGGTGTCTACCAGTGCGTAGGGGCAGAAGTCAAGGTAGATGTCGTATTTGGAGGCTTCTTGGGCGAGGGTTTCGATGTAGTCACGGTAGCTTATTGTGATTTGCGGAGCATCCGGCTGGAAGTCAGTTGAGTTGACTGTGTCTTGGTACCACCAGTTGACGGGTATAAGGATGCGTATCATGTTAACGTGCCAGTAGTCTCGGTAGCACTGCAGGGTGGCATCCATCATGGGAATGTTTTCTTCAATGGAAAGCCATTTCTGTCCCCAATTCGCCAACGCCATACCCGGCGCAGACCACATACCCGAGGCGGACTGCAAATCCCCTGTTCTACCTATTCCGCGCAGATACACAACGTTGTTAGCTGAGTCTAGGATGTAGTGCCCTGAGGTATGTAGCGTGGGAGTAGCTGCTTGTTCTGGCTGTAGCAGCAGAAGGAAAGAGGAAACTACAGTGAACATAAGAAGTATGCCTAAGGCTTTTTTGGGTGAAAACCACATTTAGCTGTGTGCTCCTAAAAGCAGCGTTATACTGTTAAAACTACACATAGAAAGTAGGTCTACGCTAAGTTATACCTTACTATAGAGTACCAACGTTTGAGATGATGTCTGCTATTTTTTCTGGGTTTGGAATTTGCTGAATGTCTCCAGCATCGCCTTGCCTTTGGGGGTTTTTAGAAATTCTACAAACAGGGATAGCTTCTCCAAACTGGGGGAGCCCAAAATATGTTCTACTGCGCATGCGTCCTGCTCTGCAAAGACCGTGTCTACGCCCAGCATCTCAAGGAAGGTTTCTAGGGATTTTTGGCGTTTTTTTAGAAACACTGCAAGGTCTTTGCCTTTATGGGTTAAAACAACGTTACGGTAGGGCGTGTATTTTACGAATTCGAGGGCGTCAAGTTTTTTTAGCATACTGGTTACGCTTGGCGACTTTATTTTTAAGCGGTTGGCGATGTCGGTAACTACGGCGTAACCGAGTTCACGCATCAGTGCGTCAATGGTTTCTATGTAGGTTTCTTCGGTACTGTTGAGCCTTGCTACCGGTTCGGTTTCAGCCATGCGTGTCCCAGTTTATTTTTAGGTTTTGTGTTAATAAAATGATTGCCGAAAAATGTGCTTTAAGCCACAGCATTAGCACAAACCTGACAAAACCTAGAAACAGACATAAAGATGAAAATGCGTATTAACCTGCGACCTCGGTATGCCAACTAACCTTCCGCCTGAAGCTATGGACAAGTGGGAACTAGTAGAAGCCGCCCATACGCCTAAAGAAAAAATGGACGCCATGATAGAGTTCCTCAAGTATGTCCCCCACCACAAAGGCACCATGAAGTTACGCGGGGAAATGAACCGCAAAATCGCTTTAATCCGAGATGACTTGGAAAAAAAGAAGCGCATGGGCACCGGTAAAAGCAGCGGTGGACCTAAACTTTTCATAGAAAAAGCTGCTGCGGCCCAAGTTGCGTTGGTCGGTATGACTAATGTGGGTAAAAGCTGTCTTATGAATGCAACCACTAATAGCAAAGTCCGCGTTACCCCTACACCGTTTAGCACTCATGAACCGGTGCCGGGCATCATGAACTATTTGGATGTGCAGTTTCAGATTGTGGAGGCGCCCGCGGTTATGGAGGGCGCTGCGGAGGGCAAAGCTAACGGTAACGTCACGTTGGGGTTAGCCCGTAACGCTGATGGCTTGGTTTTGATGCTGGATCTCTCTGGTGACCCGGTTGAGCAGTTGGATTTAATTTTGGCGGAGCTTGAGAAAACCCGGTTGCTGGTCAGTAAACCCAGTGGGGGACGCGTTGAGATTGAGCGTCGTTCTGCGGGTTCCCGTCTGCGAATTATCATAGTGGGCAGATTATTGGATTGCAGCATGCATCAAGTGGAGGAGTTACTGCGTAACTACCGCATAACCGACGCTAACGTACGCATAAACGGCGACGTAGCCTTAAACGACATCGAAGACGCCATATATGAAAACACCATTTACCGCCCCGCCGTCATAGTTGCCAACAAGCTAGATTTGCCTGGAACAGCGGCTAAATTGCAGAAGCTGAAAAAGCATGTAAACGGCAAACTTCCCTTAGTTGCGATGTCGTGTGAGCGAAAGTTGGGCATGGCGGAGTTGGGCAAAGCGATTTTTGAGTCCGTAGGAATCATTCGCATTTACACAAAGGAGCCCGGCGCCAAAACCCACAGCGACCGACCCTTCACCCTGCGTAAGGGCGCAACTGTGAATGATTTGGCTAAAAACATTCATAAAGAGTTGTTGATGAACTTCATGTTCGCCATGGTTTGGGCCAAGCGCCTGCCGTTTAGCCCCAAAAAGGTAGGGTTGAACTTTGTTCTTGACGACGGCGACATTGTGGAGATTCATGCAAAAATAGCATAGTAGTTGGTTTTTGTATAGTTTAGAAATGTATTTTTGAATGCTAAAAATCTTCAGATGCCCTCGTTTGCGCCTGTGTCTATGGGCAGGTTGTGGGGTTGGCGCGGAAATGTGTTGTTAAGGTGGTTTTGAGTTTAGAGCAGAAGAGTATGCTTCTGGAGTTGGCGCGCCGGATGTGAATAAGTGAGAGTGAAATGATGCGTACGGCGCTTATGGATTACGCCAAAGACGTCTGCCTGATAAAAGAATGCATACAGAAACGTAAATATACAAAAATTAGTTAAACAATAAAGGAAAGAAATGTTGAGCAGTTTATCTGCTGCTTTGTGCAACGCGTTCGATTTCGTTGCGTTTTGCAATTGCAACGCTTTTTATGTCTTTAGCTGCTGCAAGGACCAGTTCGTCTGCGAGTGTTTCTTGGATGCTTTTTGATGTGTTGATGGATGATGCTTTTGCTCCTGCGGTAATGTGGCGAACGGCAAGGTCGATTCTGCGTTGTGGTGCAACGTCAACTGAGAGGTGGTAGACAACTCCACCGTAACTAACACGTGTGGTGTCTTCTGCTGGGGCGCAGTTTTCTACTGCTTGGACGAGGATTACGATGGGGTTTTTGCCTGTTTTTACGTTGATGATTTCGAATGCTTCTTTGACGATGTTGGTTGCTTTGGCTTTTTTGCCTGCATTTTTGCCGCCTCTCATTAAGCCGTTGATGAGGCGTTCGACGATGTTGACTTTGGCTTTGCGGAAGCGTTGGTGTTCGTGGCGACCCATGCTGTGTGGGGCAACCATAGGTGTTAGGTTTAGGTAGCGTTGCAGACCGATGTCTTTGACTGTTATGTCTTTGAATGTCCATTTCTGGAAAAGCAGGATTTCTTGAGGTTGAGCTACTGTTTGTGACATGTTTTTTACCTCGCTGGTTTCTGTTTGCGGCCGTAAACGAGTTCGTTTAGGCTGACGCCGTTAACCATGACGACTTTCCATCTGACACCGGGAATGTCGCCCATGGCGCCGCCGCGGGTGCCTCCGATGCCTTCGACCACGACTTCATCGTGTTCGTCGACTACGTTCAACGCGCCGTCTCCGGGTAGGAAGGCGGATATGGTGCGGCCGTTTTTGATTAACTGAGTACGTACACATTTTCTGATGGCGCTGTTTGGCTGTTTTGATTCGACGCCCACTTTCTCTAGGACGATTCCTCGAGCTTGGGGTGCACCCTGCATTGGGTCAACTTTTTCGTCGAGCATCAACATGCGCCTGTTAAAGTACCTATCGTGCCAACGGAAATTCTTACGTTTCTTAGCTAGCTGCCTTGCGGCGAATTCGCCTCGTGGAGACTTGGAACCCATATCTAAGATATTCCTTCTTTTTGCACATGCATAGTCAACAGTCTAATATTTAAAGGAAACTAGGAAAAACTGCCGTGGTAAGGCTCATTTGATGGATAGAAACGCAACATTGTAACCAAAGTTTTCCTGAACACTACCTGTCAAGCGCCCCACGAGCCGATGCGCGGCATGCGCCATAACATTGTTTTTTAAGCTGTTGCAGCGCCTTTTTCTGTCTTGGCCATGTTTTTTGAAGCATCTAAAACTTCAATGCCGATTATGCGCCCTGACTTGTCAAGGTCGATAATGAAGTTTTCAGCGAGTTCTTCGCTTATGTCGTATTTCGCTTTCCGTACCCAAATGTACATTGCATCTGCTTTTTTGTCGTATTCAACTTGCACCATAAGCCTCAGGGTCTCCTTGTCCAGTAAACTGTGCCGGTTTCGATTATTTATTTTGATATTCTTCTACTGCGTTTTGGCTGATTTTCCAGTTTCTTCCCACTTTCACGGCGCCAATTGCTCCTTTCCTTGCGAGCAAACTGAGGTATTCTTGGCTGTAGGGCGTCAGCTTCGCAGCTTCAGCAAGGTTAAGCAGTTTGTTTTCGGGTTGGCTTGCCTCCACTGCACCTAAGTAGATGTCCAGCGACTGCTCCACGCACCGCGCTACAAAGTTGACCAGCGGGGCGGGATTGCCGTTGTCAGCTTTGATGAGGCTGGCGTAGTAGCGGCGCTTGTCCATGGTTCTGATTACTGTGAGTGGGTATCCTTTTTTGACGAGTGCTAAGTTCATGAGGAGCCGTCCGATTCTGCCGTTGCCGTCGTCGAAGGGGTGGATTGCGACGAAGCGGTGGTGGAAGATTGCGGCTAGCTCAACTGGACGGAGTTCTTCGGGGTTTTTTTGCAGCCAATCCAGCAGGTCTGCTATGAGTTGGGGGACTTCAAAGGCGGGGGGAGGCATTAGGTCGCGGCCTTCGATGTAGACTTGGCCGTTGCGGTAGCTTCCAGCGCCTTCGCAGAAGCCGCTGAAGAGGATGCGGTGCAGCTCCAGGATGTCAGCTTCAGTAAGCGGTTTGCTGGCCAAGTTTTCGATGTATGTTATGGCGGCGGGGTGGTTTTTGGCTTCGAGGTGTTCGCTTAGGCTTTTGCCGCCGATGGTTATGCCTTCGCGGATTACGAGTTGGGTTTCTTTGAGGGTTAGGGTGTTGCCTTCGATTGCGTTGGTGTTGTAGGTGTAGTTGATTTCGAGGTTTTCGTGGAGTTTGCGTACGATTGTGGTAGAGAGGGGGCGTTGGCTGTCTAGGCGGGCTTTTTTTGCGAGCATGCGTTTGTGGATTTCTTGCTTGAGGTAGTTCATTGCATCAAACTATGATGCTATCCGATATTCAAACGTATCGTATAACTAAACATTTTAGCTTATCCGATATTGTTTAGTATCGGATAGTTTGTCGCATCCAGCAGTTTAATGTTTTTCTGCCAGTTTTCCCGCCAGCGCCGGAATCAAAATGCCCAGCAGGTAGGGCGTCCAGACTTTTACGTCAGAGAAGTAGCTGAAACCCACAAGAAAGCCCCCGACAATTACCATGTCGAGCAGCATGAATACTGCTGTCCAAGCCAACCCCATTTTGGCGCCCTCAAAGAGGCTTTTTGGTTTGGCGAGCCACGCAAACGCCGCAAGCAGAGCGGTGAGGAAGAGTGTGGAGACTGCCCATACGGCTGGTTGGTCGGATTTTACTCCGGCGGCTACTATGGCGGCGATTTCTATGGATATGACCGTGTAGATGATTATTGGGAAGAGCAGATGCGTTTTGATTTTTGGATTCATTTGGGGTGCTTTAGGGTTGTTTTGTAAGGTTTGGGTTTAAAAGGCTGCCTGTCAAAATGCTCTGGCGAATACATGGCACCACAACACACTTTTTTCAACATCGCTCTATGTTGGCGTGTGCAAGAAAACCCCGCCGCCACACCGCAACCATACTATGAGGCACAAACAGAATGCAAAAAGCAACGCAATTCAACGCCTATCTTGTGGTGCCGCAAAAACCGCCACACCCACACAAAGAACCTAAACAAACCCAGCAAACGCTTCAAGCAGCCGCTACAACCAGCCACAACCAGCAAGCCACCCAGCCCAGACGCAGACGCAAAAACACAACTTTCTGCTTTGAGGCTTAGAAGATGATGTAGTAGGGCGACACCCTCTTCTTCAACTACTAAAAAACAAAAAAATTGGAAAGGAGTATAAGCTTTGCGTGGCTAGGATTCTTTGCGGTTTATATGAAACATGACGAGCGAACACTAGAGCGCATCTACGAAAAAGACAAGCAAACCGGGGCATTTATCGTAAGCATTGCACTGGACAGATACGTAGACGTGTTTAACGAACTGGACTCTGCACCGTGGCGGCGACGCGACATCGACCATGACCTCAGAGTTTTCCTCGAAGACTGCTCCGCCGACATCCCCATGAAATACGACGTGATTTTGCAGTTTAACGTGGAACAGGAAAAACAGGACCCCCAAAAAGAGGAGCGCCTAAAAGGCGGACTTAGGACCTACTTCACGTTTGTACGGGCATCTTTACAAAGAGAGATTCGCGGCAGCTTTGAACGCAGCGCATTCTACGGTGTGGTAGCGTTTTTCCTGATTCTGGCTTCTTACAGTTTAGCTGCGATTTCATCAAACCCGTTTTTGGCATCACTTTTTGACGTTGTCGCCATCGGCGGTTGGGTTTTCCTCTGGGAAGCCATCTCCACGTTGGCGTTTGACGGCCGCCAATCCCGAAGCAGATTCAAAATGTACCAGCGCTTCAGCATGGCGGAAGTCCGCTTCACATATGTGCAGCCGCAGGCAACATGAAACGATTAAAAGCTGAATACGAAAACCCGCAAAACCAAAACAGGCACCACCACTACTAAACCAAACAACGCCGCAGACACCGTCATAATCCGCAACGCACGCCCAATGTCCTCATGGCTGATTGTTTTATGGTCGTCCCCAAGACAGTAATGCCCCTGCTTCTCCAACTGAACGCTTAGAGCACCGGCCATAGCTGAAATTGTAAAGCCAGCGTTTGGGCTCGCAGTCTTATGCTTATCCCGCTCCAAAATACGCCTCGACTCACGCCAATCCGCCCTGCACAACGCCGACGCAGCAACCATAAGGTACGCCGTGATGCGCGCCGGAAGCCAATTAGTCAACGTATCCATTTTGGCGCTAAACCACCCGATGTTTCGAAACTCAACGTTTTTGTAGCCCACCATCGAATCCAACGTATTAATAACCCGGTAAGCAAAAGCTCCAGGCACACCAAAAATAGCGAAAAAAAAGAACGGCGCAGTAATACCGTCAGTTGTACTCTCCGCAATGGATTCAACTGCAGCCGATATTATTTGGCGCTCATTAAGCGAATTGGGGTCTCGGCGGACAATGAAAGGAAGCCATTTGCGTGCGCCGTCTAAGTCACGGTTTTTGAGCGCCGCCGCGATGGGCTTGGTGTATTGCCCCATGCCAGAAACAGCAAAGGTGGCTTTGAATAGAACTGCGCCAACCACAATATAGAGCACTTCGCCAAACGGATAAGGCAGCATATGCAATAAATACATCAACGCAAACAACGGCAGAGCGAATGTAAGCATGATTGAGACAGCCA
Organism: uncultured archaeon; assembly: GCA_963716035.1. Taxonomy (GTDB): domain Archaea; phylum Thermoproteota; class Bathyarchaeia; order Bathyarchaeales; family Bathycorpusculaceae; genus Bathycorpusculum. The sequence continues at coordinate 2,364,054 of OY970286.1, forward strand.
TCAAAACGCCGTTGACTTTCTCTCGGCGGGGGTTAGGGTTCTTGGCGCGTTTTTTGAGAAACAAAATCATTTTTCCTATGGCTATGGTTGGGTGCACTCGGTCAGGATATTCACCCAGCGCCAAATCAAGCAGAAAAGCCAGTGCAAAGATTAGGGCGGAATCCACAAACCAAGAGACATCAAACGCGAACATGCCCACATCAAACCTTAAGCGACTTCTTAAACGCCTCGATTAACCGCACGTTCTCAGCATGAGTTTTAACGGCTACTCGAATATAGAACTCATTTAAACCAACAAAGGAACTGCAGTCACGTATGAGTATGCCCTCTTTTAGCATGCGGTGCTTCAAAGCGTTGGCAGTTAAGCCCGTTTCTTCTATGTTTATGAAAAAAAAGTTTGCGTCAGGCGCATCAAAACGGAAGCCCTTAAGTGCTGAGAGTTCTTTTTGGAGATAAGCAGTCTCAGCTTTAATCAGGTTCAACGTGACTTGGAGGTGCTCTTGGTCTTCTATGGCTGCTGCCGCGGCGGCTTGCCCCAAACAGTTAATGTTCCAAGGGATCTTGCTGCATAATAGCACGTCAGCAATTTCTTTTGATGTTATTCCATACCCGATTCGTAAGCCGGTTAAGCCGAAAATTTTTGTGAAACTGCGCAGAATAAACAGGTTAGGATATTTAGCTATCTTGCCAATCATGGATAGCTCCTTTTCGTTGTCGACGAACTCAAGGAAGTCTTCGTCGAGGAACACCAAAATATCCTGCGTCAACGCAGCATCCAAAAGTATGGTTAACGTGTTTTTTGGGATAAGTTTGCTTGTGGGGTTGTTAGGGTTGCAGAGGAAAACCATTTTGCAGCCCGCCATCGCATTTTGGAACGCTTCAGATTCAATCTGGAAATCTTTGCCGAGCCGCACAAACTTGACGGATTCGCCGGTTTTGCGCACCGCCGCCTCGTATTCGCCAAATGTGGGTGCCGCCATTAACGCTTTTTCGCCTCTACGCAGAAAAGCTTCAGCGAATAGATACATAAGCTCGGTTGAGCCGTTGCCCACTACAATGTTGTCTTTGGTTATGCCGAGGTGGTGGCTTGCGATGACTTCGCGCAGAATGTTTGAGTACGAGTCGGGGTAAGCAGCAACGGTTGTAAATGCATTGTGAGCCGCCTGCAAAGCCTTCCGGGAGGGCCCAAGAGGGTTGACGCTAGAGCTGAAATCCAAAATTTCCTGCGGTTCTACACCGTACTGGGCGGCGACTCCGTAGACCTCTGCGCCATGTGGACAGGGCTTAAGGTTTCTGACGTTGTCTTTTGCAAGGTTTATGATGGGTTTCATAGTTTCCGTTCCCGTTGCCCCTAGTTGCATGGGTTTCTCTCATAGGTAATTCATATAAATGTTTGGTTGGATGTTCCAGCCGAAAACATGGTTATCAAAACCCTAATTAACCAAGCAACAGAATGGACAATAGGCGAAGGGTCGAAAAATTATGAGCAAAAAAATTGTCGACAAAGAACACTCACTAGAAGCCCTCCAAGAAATGATTATAGACCGCGAAAAAGGCACCCCCGTGGAGGAAGTTTTAACGATTTTCTGCGAACGATACGGCTTAACAATGACTGCCTGCCGCGAATACTACGATGAACTGGTCAAGAAGGGTAAAATCAAAGAATAACAACTTTAAACCCCAGCGGCAACTTTGTTTTTAAGGGGTAACTTTGAAGGAACTGGTATTCGTAGGCTTAGGGTTAAACGACGACAAAGGCATCACAGTCAAGGGCATAGAAGAATCAAAATCCGCCACGGCAGTGTTCATGGAAACATATACGAGCCGCATGCCGGACTTTGATATGCAACGTTTTGAAGCGGAAATCGACAAGAAAGTACGGTTGATTGAGCGGCGTGATTTGGAGGAGGAAAACGGCAAAGCCCTCTTAGCAGCTGCGGAAGCTGGGAAAGCAGTGTTTTTGGTACCCGGCGACCCCTTCATAGCCACCACCCATGTGACTCTGCGTATCGACGCTGAGAAAGCAGGCATCAAAACCCGAGTCGTACATGGGATCTCGATTATGTCCGCAATTGTTTCACTTTCAGGTTTGCACAATTACAAGTTCGGCAAAACAGTCACCGTGCCCTTCAGAGACAACATCTCCGAAACACCCTACAACGTCATAGCACAGAACAAGAAGCTGGGCCTACACACGTTGTGTCTGCTGGATTTAAGGGCCGCAGAAAACCGTTACTTGACGATTAATGAGGGGTTGAAGCTGCTGTTGGAGGTTGAAGCTAAAAAGCAGCAGGGCATAGTTACAGCTCAGACGCCAGCGCTGGGAATTGCAAGGGCAGGAAGCGACGCACCCGTGTTGAAAGCTGATTTCGTCGAAAACCTCCTGAATTTTGACTTCGGCGAACCCCCTTTTAGCTTAATCATACCCGGCGAGTTGCACTTTATGGAAGTTGATGCCTTAATTGCCTTTGCGGGTGCGCCTAAGGAGTTCAAGAGGCTAAATAGATGAGCCTGGAAGCTTTAGCAGCCAAATACATCGGTTCTGCTGAATTTGTCCTCTCAGAACTCAAACGTAACCCCACCCCAATAAGTGTCGGCGACGCTATTGTGAATGAGGTGTTGCGGTGGGCAAGGGATTATTTGGCTGATGCAAAGTATTATAAGGCTCAGGGTAAGCTTGAAACCAGTTTAACGTCGGTTGCCTACTGTGAAGGGCTGCTTGACGGACTACGACTGATGGGTGCAGTGGATTTTGTATGGCCAAGCAAGAAAGAAAACCAAAAATAGTGTTAGCTTCAGGCGTCTTTGACCTGCTGCATCTTGGGCACGTACGGTTTCTTGAAGACGCAAAAAGGGCCGGCGGCAACGACGCAAAACTGGTCGTCATCATCGCACGGGACAGCACCGCAGAAAAATTAAAAGGCAAAAAACCCATCATGAGCCAAGAGCAACGTTGCGCCTTAGTTGAGTCACTTAAAGTTGTTGATGAAGCGGTTTTGGGTTACGAAGGTTTAGAAATCGGCGAAGTCATCGAGAGAATCAAGCCTGACGTAATCGCTCTGGGCTGGGACCAAGCCGACATGGAGAAAGAAGTTCAAACCTACCTCCAGACGCATAAAATGGCTGTTTCGGTTGTTCGGGTGGGCAAATTTGGGGAGAATACTTTAGATAGCTCCACAAAGATTAAACAGAAAATAATAGACAAACTTGCCAACCAACGGTAACCGCCCAATGAACAGCGCCAAATACAAACCAACCTACATTCTAATAATCATAAACGTAGCCGTCTACATCTACGGTGCAGTAGCAGGAGGAAACGCCCTCGTCACAGGCAACAATGTCGTCTACGTCTGGGGACAAGTCAACGAATTCGTCTTCCATGGCGCATACTGGCAACTCTTCACATCCATGTTCATCCATGCCTCCATTTACCACCTCGCAGGCAACATGCTCTTCCTACTCATCTTCGGTTTACGTGGGGAAGAAATGTTTTCGCTGCCCGAATACCTCGGGATATACCTCATAGGCGGGTTAGTTGGCAACCTTCTCTCCTTAGTATTTGGGCCATACTTCATCTCGGTTGGGGCATCCGGAGCCATATTTGCCTTGTTCGGAGCATGCATAATCTATGATCGACGTAGCGTTCGCCAATCTATCCTCGGTGCATTGGTTTACGCATTTTTCCTGTTCTTCATAAACACTGGCGAAGGTGTTAACATCTTAGCACACCTCGGCGGCTTAGCATTCGGCTTAATCGCAGGGTACATTTTAGCGTCGAGACGAAAACCCAGCCAAGAAGACCTAAACCAGCAGTTCAGGTATAGAAATACACCATTCTAAAACTGGGTTAAGATTTCCACCTTTACTTTGTTTCCGTCTTTTAAGTTCAGTTGCTTACGTAGGCAGACTGATGCGATGATTTCTAAGACAGATGCGTCGTAGTGGCTGCGAGTCGCCGTCACAAGGGCGCCTTTGATTTTGCCGCCAATAATGACGGGGTAGCATTTGACTAAGCCGAAGCTGCGGTCTTCGTTTTGGAAGCCCATAACGTCGATGGCAGGGTAAGCTTCAAGGTCGCGGCGGGTTTTAATGTCATAATCCTCGGTTAGCTTTACGTTTAGGGTGCCGGGGTAAGGTTCAAACCCCAATTTATCCACAAGCTGTTTTTTGTAGTCCGGCTTGGAAATATAGTACGCGCCTTCGCCTAATCCAGTGAAAACGGTGCCTTCCAAGGTAACGGATGGGGGATAAGATCTTTCCATAAGTAGCTTGAGGTTGGCGTATAGTTTCTGCAACTCTGCATTGCCTGATTCCTCGATTTTTATTAGGCTACCCTCAGGGGTGACTTTACGGTTTATGAGACCTTTTCGCTCCAGCTCGATTAGGTAGCGTGAGGCGGTTTGCTGGGAAATACCCAGTTTGGCAGCTAAGAAATCGGTTGATATTTTGGCTGTACGACGGTAAGCACCCATCTCAGCGAGTTTTAGTAGCATGTAGATGTGTTGCCAATTGTGTTTCTCAGTCACCGCGGTGGTCTCCAGTGTTTAGAGTGATGCAGAATTGTATATTTAAGCAACCCGCCGAACCCGCTATCACCCGACAGCAACCTAATGCTTAGGTTAGGGCTGTTTGATATCCGATTGGCGGTTTCCGGCTACGTCAAGTTTAGGATTCCCCTCTTTATCCACCAAATACGCCAAAAACTCGCCTTCGTGTTTTGCGTAGACCTTTGCGCCTTTCTTTAGAGCAAACCAATGCCCCCGCTCACCCTCAGAAGATATCATTACACCAGACATAAAGTTGCGGCTGCCTACACCAGAATAAACCGTATTGTTCTCTTTACCCTCTTGACGTTTAAAACGCAGGATGATTTCATTGTCGCAAAGCACCCAAGAACCCTCGTTAGCACCCGCCAAATAAGCAAAGGTTCCGTCAAAGTTGAAGTAAATCATACTCCAATAATAGTTGCCAGTTAAGCCCCAGTCAAAATGAAGCGTCCACTGACCCACAGGATTCAACGCATAAACCTCCGATCATATTCTGGCGAGTTTTGCTCTTAAGATTTGCCTAGACAAAATATTAGAGCACCAGCCGCTACTAGGTAGATGATTATATGGTTAACGTTTTTGACGATATGGGCGTGTACTGGGCAGAAATCGCCGACCAAAACCACACTCAAATCCAAACAGAATTTCTAAAACAGCAGCTCAATAGCAGCGGCTGGGTTTTGGACCTTGCATGCGGCACCGCACGCCACACTATTGCACTTACAAAAGCAGGCTACTGTGTAGTGGGGGTCGATGTCTCGTTTCGCCTACTGGAAATCGCCAAGCAGGCTGGTGCGGCAATTCTAGTTAGGTGTGACTTGAGGTTTCTGCCATTTAAAACTGGGTGCTTCTCGGCGGTTTTTAGCATGGATACGAGCATCGGCTACCTACCCTCAGAGGTGGATGATTCGAAAGTTTTTTCGGAAACAAAAAATGTGCTATCTTGCGGCAGCTTATTCATAGTAGACATATTTAACCAGCCGCACCTTGCAAGCAAATACCGAAATAACGCACCGCCCTTGACGCGGGATTATCCGAGTTTTGTTCTAAACCAGAAACGAAAGGTCAGTCCCGATGGGAAACGCCTTACCGACAACTGGATCATCAAAGACAAGGCAACAGGGAAGACAAGGGTTTTCAGGCACACCGTCCACTTATACGAGCGAAACGAGTTAGAGACACACCTTTCAGCGGCAAAACTGAGGGTCGAAAGTGTTTGGGGTAGCTACGAAAAAGAACCGTATTCCTCGGATTCGCCGAGGCTAATTTTAAAAACTAAAAAAACATGTCTGGACTGCGATTGCTAAGAAACGGGTTAACCCGCTTTTCTTCACCCATAATCGAGCTTTCGCCGTGTCCTGGATAAATCAACATATTCAGTGGTAACGCTTCTAGTTTCTTGAGCGAGCGGTTCATGTCAGTCATGGAGCCTTCGGGGAAGTCTGTGCGTCCGATTCCGCCTGCAAAAAGCGTGTCGCCTGTAAATACGATATGGTCTCCAACTAGGCAGACGCTGCCTCTGGTGTGTCCGGGGGTATGCATCACTTTTAGGGTTTCTACGCCGAACTGGATTAGGCTACCTTCTTCAAGCAGCACATGTGCAGGGGCGTTGGTAGTTTTTACCGACTCGATAAAGTAAGCATCAAGTTTGTGAATGCAGATTGGCACCATGTATTTTTCTTGGAAAACCATGTCGCCTTTGACGTGGTCGCTGTGTCCATGGGTGTTTATGATGTATTTGATTTTGAGTTGCGCCTGTTCTATGTAGTCTATTATTTGTTGGGCTTCGGATTCGTAGTCTAAACCGGGGTCTATGATGACTGCTTCTTTTGTGTCATGGCAACTGGCTACATAGCAGTTGGTCGATAACATTCCCACGTTAAAGGTTTCAACTAACACACAAACCACCCTCTATAACTAGACTAGAACATAAAGTACAATATAGTATTTTGCCTTAATGGGGCGAGCAGCGTTTAACTAAAAAAATAAAAAAATAGATCTGTCAAACTCCTTTCCTGCAGTTACGCTTTATGGACATGAAACAAATCAACATCAGTTTTACCGCCCCAGCTTACTGCTTGCACTTTGCGCAACAACCACCCTGCAACCAGTCTCAAAACTAGATTCCAAAACACACTGCACCCCACATCCCACGGGAAGAAGAAGAGTAGGGCAACAGTTCTCTTCATCTACTACTAAAAAAACTTAACAAATTGATTAAACGTTAGGGGCGGTAACCATTCAAAGTGCACAAAGCGATCGTTGCGGCTGTCAAGTCGGCAGTGGTTCCCGGGTTAGCAGAGTTACCCCGCTCACACAGTTTGCTATCTAAATCGTCAAGAAGCAACTTACCTAGCGATGTTTCAACTCCGCCTGCACGCAGCACTTTTTTGGCTTCGGAGGAGATTTCTTGCGCTTTTTGACGATTTAGTTTGCGTGCAATGAACGTGTCAGGACGCTCTGCGAGGATGGTCAAAAATGTGTTGACGACGGCAGTGTTAAAAGTTTTAGTTCTGATCTGCTCCGCCAGCACTGGATAGGCTAAGTCGAAAATTATGGAGTAGTCATTCACCCATTCATAGCAGATATCATCGTAGTCGGCTGCAAGTTTAAACACTTCAAAGAGGGAAACATTGCAGCTTATCAGCTTCTTTTTGGAGGTTGGGTCGTTTAAGTCAAGGTCTGGTGCACCGCCCAGTCCGCTGGGAACGGCAATATCGATGGCTTCATAAAGGTACACAGCATCAGACGCAGTAGTTGACTTCACCACTCGAGTCAGGTTTTGCCGGAGTACATCAAAATCCAGCGTGCCATCGTGCCTCGCAGGAGTCATCCCCGCCGCCACAGCCAACGGAACCATAAGCATCACCGTACCCAAAATCGTGTTGCCGCCATGCTGCCAAGCCACCACGTCGGCAACGCATGATTTGATTAATTCGCCCACACCCACATGGCTAATGTCTATTCTGTTGTCGGATGCTGAAACTCCGCGGTATGCTGCGGTTTCAAAGCAGGGTCCAGCAGCTATGGCGGAAGCTAGAAAATGCTCAACCTTTGTACTCTCGAAGCTGTGAGTGAAGCTAACGTTGCCTGGTTTTGGCACGCTAACTTCAAGGGTTATTGCAAGTTGGAGACATCTGCTAACCTGTTGGGCTTTCTGCTGAGCGTTCATTGAGGTTTGCACAGTGATAGTGCACTAAAAAAGGTTTATTAAAGTATCCAAAATTTTAGGCTCACCCGAGACGAAATGTCATGAGGGCACGTGAAGGAGACTTAATCCGTACAGTGGCAGACGTGGTTTTCGACGTGAAAGGGACCATTCACCCGCCGGGAAAAATCGTGGCTTTCCCCCGCTTCATCCCACAAGCTGACGGCGTACGAAGGGGTAAAAACAGCAATTATGGCAAAGTCTACAGTTTAGGCGACCGCTTCATGTATCTCCAAATGCACCACCCCGACCTTATCGTTTTTGACCCAGTGTTTGGCGAAACTATGTGTGAAGTGCCGGTGGAGCAAATAGCTGAGGTGTACCATCCAGCGGACAAGTTGGCGCAGCTACGGGAAGCCCATGCATTATCGTCTTTAGAGCAGAAGGCACTAAAACTAGCGGTTACCCTTAGGGAAAAAGCCGACATCCCGTGGAGTGCAATCGGCGTATCAGGCTCAATTATGGCTGGTTTAACCACCGAAACCTCCGACATAGATCCATTAGTATACGGCGCGGAAAACAGCCAAAAAGCCTACAAAGCATTGCAAGAACTCCGAATGGTTGAAGGCAGCGGCTTCAAACCTTACACTCCAACGGAGCTCAAAACACTTTACGATTTCCGCAACAAAGACACCCAGATGACCTACCAAGACTTCACCATTGTGGAGTCACGCAAGGCGTTTCAGGGCATGTTTATGGGCACAGACTACTTCATTCGTTTCCTAAAAGACTGGAAGGAAACAGACGAGCAATATGGCGATGTAATTTACACTAACTCGGGCTACTGCAAAATCCGCGCTACAGTTGAGAACAGCAAGGATGCACTTTTCACGCCATGTGCCTATGGACTGCGCGATGTTGAGGTGCTGGATGGACCCAAACTCACGCCGATTTCGAAGGTTGCCTCGTTCCGAGGGCGGTTCTGTCTGCAGGCAGAAGTGGGTGAGAGGATTGAGGCACAGGGCAAAGCCGAATTAGTAACCTACAAAAAAAGCGGAGGCAAACATTATCGGCTTATTTTAGGCAACAAACCGCAGGACTACATGGTCCTAGCGCATTAATGCAGAGCCTTTAGCACCTGCTCATAGTACCGTTTGCAATAAGTCAAAGTGACCTGCTGAAAACTGCCGCTGGAGGCTTGGACTTCCTCAAGGTTACCCTCTAAGACAATGGTTTCGTCGCGTTGCACTTGCTGGCGGAACTCCTCCATATAGCTGAAAACCCCGACCGCTTCAATAGCTTCTCTGGGGCCGCTGAGGACTTCCAGGGGTTCAATGCCGTAAACTGAAGGTATGAAGGGTCCGTCGTCGTCTGCGGTAACTCTCGCTTTGAGCTTAACCCAGCCCTTCTGCACTATTTTCGTTTCCGGGTTATATTCGTTTTTGATTTCACTCCAGTCTTTGACTGGTTCAAATTCTGCTTTTATTATCCTCCCGCTATGTTTGCGGTCGTCGTAGAGACCGTAGATGTATTTGCGGCGTTGATGCCACACAAAGTCGGGGACGGTAAAGTTTTGAAAGAGCCAGGTTTTTCCTTTCATGATGTCTTCGGAGGCGAACTCGTTAGTTAAGCCGGAAGCTGGGTCGGAGTAAAGTTGGCGGTTGGTTTCAACGATTTTTCTGTTTTCCATTTTGCCGTAGATTGTGAAGTCGATATCGCTATACTTTGGGTGGTGGAAGCCATGCAGCATGGAACCAAATACGCCGAAGCTGGTTTTGGGCACGCTGGATTTGTTAGAGGCGATTTCAAGTGTTCGCTCCATCGCCGCCAGAAGCGGGTCGGTTGGTCCCTGCTTAAGCAACTCTTGGAGTCTGGGTTGAGGTTGCCTTGATTCAACAATAAGGCTGTCTGGGACGCCGATGAGTTTCAGCCCCAGCATCTTGTGCTCAACGAGGTATTGGGGATATTTTTTTGCGACGAGTTTCATGCCTTCGTCGTTGTAGAATTTGTAGTAAAGCTCGCTGCGCCCTTCGCGGGGTGCACGTGGGTCTTTGGAGTCAAAAATTTTCGAACTCGCATATTCGGCGTCGCATAGGTAATTGTTTTGGGGGTGACTGTAGCCGAAAACTCGGAAAATAATTCCTTCAGCCGATTGAATAGCGTCTCTGTCGCGCAGTTTTAGGTTGGCCATATGAACTCTTCTTCTGAGGTTGCTGTTCCAACGACTACTTGGTAGAAGCTTGTGCTGGTTTTGGTTGAGGTGACTTTTTCGAGCGTGCCTGCGACTTTGATGGTTTGTCCTGTGCGGGCGACGTTTCGGTAACAGCCGATGTTTGAGGTTACTATCGTGGGGATTTGTTCTAAGTCTAGTTCGGACTCTGCGTCAAGGGGGTTATAGTTGCTGATTCTGTAGATGGCGGGGCGGTACATTGTTTCTGTGTCGTCGCAAACCGTTGCTGAAAAACGTACAGTTGCAAGAGGGGTGTATAGGTTGTCTCCGTAGCAGGTGTGGATTTGTTCAGGTTTCTTGGTGGCGTTGTACATCCAGATTTTGCCTTTGTATTTGCCGACAAAGTGACGGGCGGCTTCTATGCGGTTGCCTGCGATGTAGCTTAAGGTGCCTTGATTGACCAGCATATGCAGCGTCTCTTCGACGCGGCGAAAGTTTTCTGTGCCGTAAACTACGAAGTCAATGTCGCTTTCGGGGGAGTGCATTTCTAGTGCTGTGGATCCGTGGAGTCCTAAATCTTGGTATGGGACGCCTGATTCTTTGTGGACTAAATCGATGATTTCTAGCGCCATCTGCTGGAAACTGTCGGGGTTTTTTAAGTTTTGAAGCCAGACCAAGCGGTCTTTGGGCACAAATACCTGTTCGATTTTTTCCAGCGGCGCTGTGATAAGTTCTTTACCGCGGGTTTTGTCGTAGAAAAGGTAGCTTGAGAAGTTTTTGCGAAACGCCTCGATGAAGGTTTGATAGTTTTTGGCTGTGTAGAGTTTTTCAGCGCGGAACAGCTGACTGGTGAGGGGTGTGTTTCCAAATTTCCATGTGCGCTGCAGCATCTCTACGTCAAAGAGGTCTTTATATTTTGCTGGGATGTATTTGAGAAATGCGAACACGCGGTCTTCGGGGTGTTCGTAGCCGAATGTGTTCATGATAAAGCCGTCTTGGGTGACGAATGTGTCGCCGTCCGCGGGGTTCCAAACTGTTGCGTCTTCTGCCGTAAACTTTGCACCTTGACAAATAGATTTAAAAAGCACTAAAAAAGGTATTGCAAACTTCGATTGTGTAGTTTTGTTTTGTGAGCGGCGTGGATGTGTGGTTTTTTGTTTTTTAGTATTTGAAGAAGAGGGCGTTGCCCTACTACATCATCTTTCTAGGCTCAAAGTAAAGCCGCCAGTTTTGCCGTTTGCGTCTGAGGCAAGTTGCTTGTTGGTTGTGGCTGGTTGTAACGGGTCCGTGGAGCAGTTGCTGGGTTTGTTTAGGTTCTTTGTGTGGGTGTGGCGGTTTTTACCGCACCGCAAATCGGCAATTGGAGGTGTTCGTTTTTTGGGTTCTGATTGTGTTTGTTTTGTGGTTGCGGTGTGGCACACGTTGCATGGAAACAGTTGACTATACGTTAGGAAGTCGATACCCCGCTGCATAGCAGTAAGCCGTATAAGTATATACCGTCTCATGATGATTTGTTGCCCTATGAAAAAAAACAGCACAACCCTCATGCTCCTCGCAATGGTTACTTTCTCGCTTTTCGCCGTTTCAGTTGTCCAAGCAAACTCTGATTCATATAACATATCCTCTGATACTGCTTGGACTAAAGCCAGCAGCCCCTACACTGTCCAGGGCAACGTAACGGTCCAGAGCGGCGCAACCCTAACGGTGGAACCCGGCGTCGCCGTAAACATTCGGCAGGGATCCAAGCTGCAAATCGATGGAACCCTAAGGGCAGTGGGCACCGAGGCAGAAAATGTGTATTTTAGCGGCGGCGGAGACCTAATTTTGTCAGCATCCGCAGCCAACTACAACACCCAATCCGGCACAGGCACAACCATACAGTACGCCACCATCAACGCATTGCCAGTCACTATTTACAACTCGCCCAAAATCAGCTACAACACAATCTACAACCACATGTACCTATACGGGGGCAACCCAGAAGTCACCTTCAACAGCATAAACGGCTACATAGACAGCAACCAAAACCTCAAAAACGCCATTATCTCAGACAACAACATCTTAGGCTCTATACTCATTAACGGCGGCTCCCCCAAAATCACCCAGAACACCATAAAAGGCATCAAATACAACGGTGAACCTGGAAGCACTGGCATCAGCCTAGTGGCAATGGCAGGAAAAGACAACCGCCTCTATGATGCAGTCATAAAAGACAACACCATAACCGACTGCTTAGACGGCATCTCCTCACTAGCCGAGGGCGGATTGATAGAAAATAATTTGATTTCCGGATGCACCCGAGTAGCGTTAGCGCTTGGAACCATGACGGAGACCAGCCTCTACGCCACCGTAATGAACAACACGATAACCGATAGCACCATCGGAGTGCAACTCTTCAACTACAACCTCATGGAACCCTACGCCTCAAACCCAACGGCTCCCGTGATTGAGCAAAACAACATTTACGCTAATAGCCAACTTAACGTAAACTCGTACTGTGGCATGGCTATACCCATGAATTATAACTGGTGGGGGACCAACGACGCCTCAGCCATTCAGCAATCCATCCACGACCACTCCGCCGACTCAGCACTGGGCGTAATCGACTTCACGCCTTTCCTATCAGCGCTTAATCAGGCTGCTTATCCAACCGTAACTACTGATACCAAACCTGTAGGCACAAACCCAGTTGACGGCAACATCACCGGATTGCCGGCCAACGAATCGTTTGTAATTGAATCCAACAGCTCGGTAACATCAGTAGCCTTCAACTCGGACACACAAGAAATAAGCTTCACGGTTAACGGCACCTCAGGAACCTACGGCTTTGTTAAAGCTACCATCCCCAAAACATTGATGCCAAACATCGACGACGTTAAAGTCTACCTCGACGGTACCCCCGTAAACTGCACCGTAAGTCAAACCAAAAGCGACTGGATACTGGAGTTCACCTACCACCACAGCAGCCACCAAATACGCATTGACCAAATAGGCACCGCAAACCCCGCAGTGGACGAAGGCAACGGTCTCACTTACTTAGTGGGGGGAGCTTTTGCGGCTACGGTCGGGTTGGTTTGTGTAGAGATTTTGTACTCAAAAAAGAAACCCCGACGTAATTAGCTAATTTCTTGAACTATAGATTAGAGTTGCTATTTTACGCTGTAGGCTTTAAAGCTGTATTCACCCGATGCCATGTTGTATGTGGCTTTCTGACCAGCCTTTTACTATGTTTAGGTAACTGAGTTTTTGGGAAGGCGTTTGAAAGGTTAAGTCAGCGGTGATTTCACCTATTGGAGTTGGGTCAACTAGTTTACCTATTGCTTTACCCGTGACCAGTATGGGTTCGCCTGAGCTGAAAATGATGGAGTTCAGTACAAGTTCACCTGTTCCTCCGGGCTTCATAAGTATATAATGGGTGGATAGGATTTGCCCTGATATTTTTCCCGCTACTTTGCCTGCTACGGTAATTTCAAGTTTAACGCCTTGTGGAGTAAATTCCGCGATTTTTACTGAAGCTGTAACTTCTTTTCCTTCGAAAAGCAATTCTTTTTCCAAACACGATCCCATTTAGGGAGAGAATGGTTAGCGAGTTAAACTTATGTTAGTGCCAACCTCCAACTACAAACAGATATTTTATGCGAGTTTTGGCTTTTGGCATTCAGAGTTGGCTTATTAAAAAGTCAAGGTTTTTATGATGGCTTGCTGTGTTTGATTTAGCTCCCCAGAAAACAAGTGGCATGTGGGGCCGTCGTCTAGCATGGATTTGGATACTTGCTTGGGGTGCAAGCGATCGTGGGTTCAAATCCCATCGGCCTCACCACAAACTTGTTCTTGCTGTTTTTTCTATCGTCAGGTGGTGGTAGAACACACCTATTTATTTTGTCTGCAGGGTTGATTTTAGCGTAATCTGCGGGCAGTTTGGCAAAGCAGCTTAAGGTGCAAAATACCCATTTCGCCAAAGCCTCTGTCGAGTTGATGCCTTAAATACTCTGAATAACTTTAATTTTACAGAGAAGAGCGTGTTTTGTTATGGTCCACTCCAAAACCAAGATCCCTTTTGGAAATGAAAAACGAATACTGGCAGCACTGTTTGTTATAGGAATTATTCTGGGTTTTCTTTTGACGCCGCTTGGATTTGAGACGCGCATGAATATGCTTCGGACATGGGCGTTCGCAGGATTCTTTATAGCTGTAGGGCTGCTGCTTCCAATTGCCGGGTTGGCCCTACTGTTCTGGAAACCGAGAATTGCCTGCGTTTTGGCGGTATTTGATGCAGCGCTTCTTTTTCTAACTGCAACTGCGGATCAGGCAATGTTTTTCTTCACGACTCCGCCGCCGCTGGCCGTTACAGTGGGCGAATTTATTCTGATCTTTGTCGGAATAGGCTATATGCTGTATGGACCTCGAATATACGTTAAGAGCCGAACAAAGTCTCAGCATACGCAAGTCAATTTTAACTACTCACGATGACGCTTTAGGAAAAACATCAAAAATTAGCTGCGAACCCAGTTTTGTCAAGAAAAACTCCTGCAGCCTCAACACTCCCAGCAAAATGGGCGGTTTGGGGCAACGCCAAAGTTTAGTTTGCCCTATGTTACTTTATTTTTCGCATCCAAAAACTTCCAGGAGGCGAGTCAATATCCCGCTTATACGACGAAAACGCCGACTCCAGTTCGGACGGAAACTTTGCATGGAGGTAACTACCGCCTAGAAGCACCTCAAAATGGTCGTTAAATATAAGGAACGCTTGGAGCAGATACTGCTCGTTTAGGAACCTAAAATCATTCATAACCCACTGCTTTGGATAATCAGAAGGCAAAAAAATATCATGAATATGCACTATTACACCTTTCTTTAGGTGCGGGAGAATTTCTAGAAACTCGTATTGAACGTCGCTGCCAATTTTTAGTGAATGACTAGAATCGATAAACAGGATATCATTTTCGCCTAAGCTTTCAAATTCTTCCAAGGGGACGTCTTGAACTTTTTGAACTATCAGCCGCGAAAGCCCCGGAAAACCTTTCTTCAAAACCTCGTTAGGGAAAGGTTCCACAGAGATTAATTCTGTCTTTCGACCTGTTTCGGTTTCGTTTTTATTTATCGCCTGAACAGCCAAGTAAGTGGAGGCTCCTGAACCGATTTCAACTATTTTTTTAGGTTTAAATTGTCTAATAACGCAGTAAAGCAACTCGGCATCCACAGTTGAAAATGTGATATTGTTCAAGTAAAACTGGTAAGGGATTGCAGTTTTTGTTCGGGGGAAACTCTCGTATTCTTCCTTGAATTTGGAGGCAAAATGGTCTATTAAGCTAATTTGTTGGGCGTCATTCATGGTTATGCCGGTTAATTCAGAGTTTTTCTGCCATAACTTATCATCCAGTTGAGAAACAATAGGTAGTGGCTCCTCATAGTGGACAGGTGTAACGTGAAATCCTTTTTTCTCCCATAGCAGAAAATATTTTTTATCTCTTCCAATTCGCGATGGGAAAATTCCCGCCAAAAAGCGCACGTACAGGTTTTTTAGTGAACGCTTAATTTTTGCTGTACCCATAGGAACCACTGTATTTTACATCATTTAATCTGTTGCTTAATATAACTTTACTCAGAGTTAAAATAGGTCAATATTGTTGCCAGATATTGACACTTTTTTTTAGAAAGCATTTAAATGCCACCCGCGAGGATTAGCAAGAATTAGCTAGAGCATTTATGCCCTAAACCGCAGGCGAAACCATCGAGCCAAATGGGGAGAGAGCTCCTTGGTTACCCAGGTATATGTTGGCTAAAGTGTAGAAGCGATAATGGAGCGATTTAACATGAGTGAAATCAATGAAAAAGCGGTCGTCCGCGGATTGCGCGATGTTGCTGCTGCAGAAACCAAAATCAGTTACGTAAACCCAACAGGCTCACTTTACTACTTAGGCTACAACATTGACGACTTGGTAGGAAACGCCATCTACACTGAAATAGCTTATTTGCTGATCCACCGAAAACTACCTAACAAACAGGACTTAAAAGAGTTCTCTCGAATGCTTTTCAACGAAATGCACCTGCCGGAAGCTGTAGTTAAAAGCATAAGAGACACCCCTAAAAACTGCCTCCCAATGGATGTACTGCGAACCGAAGTTTCACACCTCGGAGAATACGACCCAGACGTCGGAGACTTCTCCCAAGAAGCAAACTTCCGCCGCGCAATACGCCTAGTCGCACAGGTCCCAACCATCGTCGCCACCCTATACAGAACCCGTCAAGGCTTGCCAGTTCCAGAGCCCAAAAAAGAATTCGCATTCTCCAAAAACTTTCTCTATATGTTCAAAGGAGAAGTCCCAGACGACAAAGAAGCCAGCGTTATCCACCGCTTCATGATTCTCCACGCCGACCACGGCTTCAACGCTTCCACCTTCGCCGCACGGGTAACTGCAAGCACCAACTCAGATATGTACTCAGCTATAACCTCCGCTGTAGGCACCCTCAAGGGACCCCTGCATGGTGGCGCAAGCGAGAAAGTCATGGATATGCTTGATGAAATCAACCTTGAAGAAGAAGTGGAAGAATACATTCAGGGTTTGCTGGACGAGAAAAAGAAAATTATGGGTTTCGGTCACCGTGTCTACAAAGCTCAAGACCCAAGAACGAAACATCTGCGTGGTATAGTGGAGGACTTCGCTCACATTCAACGTTCGCAGGGCTTATACAACCGCTGCATGAAGATCGAGCGGCTGGTGTATGAGAAGAAACAGATTTTCCCCAACGTGGACTTCTACGCAGCCGTAGCCATGGATGCTTTGGGTGTCCCCAAAAACTTTTACCCGCTGTTCTTTGCCTCTAGCAGAATATCCGGCTGGGTAGCGCATGTGCTGGAGCAGTATGAGGATGCGGTTCTGCTGAGACCACAAGGACACTATGTAGGCGAATTCGAAAAAGCCTTTATCCCTATTGACCAGCGTTAAGGATGGAACGTTTTTGCTGTTAACCAGCCACCTATTTTTGGTTTTTGTTTAAGTTAAAATTTTGTTTTTGGTTTGTCTTTAGTGATTGGCTTTTGCTGCATAGACGCCCACTATGCAACCGGCGAAGAATCCGCCGCCCGACGACAAACTGATTACAGCGAAAACAGCACCCACTATCGAATACAATTCGCTTGATGCAGGTTTAAGTTTCATCGTCAAAGCTGATAGCAGAACCAAACAGCCTATAACTATTCCCACAGCTGAAAGAGTGTACAGCACGGCTGCGTCGTTGCCGTTTGAGCCAGGCAAAGTTGGGATAACTTGGGGAAACCAGATTGCCGCTGCCCCCAATAGGGCGGCGTTAGCAATAATCAAGGTTCCTGAGATTAAAGAGAACAGGTGAGTTTTTTGTTGTTTCAACTCCGATTCCTCAAATACTCAGGGGCTGGAGTTGTAATAAGACTTGTTTGGGACTGATACGAAACCTTCAGCACCGATACAAAACGATGTTTCTGCAAGAAAAAGGGTTTAGAAGATAGCGGTGAGGAAGTGTAGGATTAAATCGGGGAATATGCCGATTATCAGGGCAAACACTGCTAGAGCACAAAGCGGTGCGGTCATGGCAAGCGGGGCTTCTTTAACTTTCTCCATAGCGGGCTGGAGGGGTCCAAAGAAGATACGGATTGCAGGCCAGAAAGTGTAAACAGAGGTCAGGAAGGTTGCGAATATGCTTATGACTGCGATGATTAGGTAGGCACTGCTTGTGATGCCCTGCGTGAAGACACCAGTAAACAAAATCCATTCGCCCTGAAAACCGCTCAACGGAGGCACAGCCGAGAGAATCATGGCGCCAATCAAGCACAACGTCGCAGTTAGCGGCATGCGTTTGGCTAAGCCGCCCATTTCCTTGATGTCTCGGGTGCCGGTTTGGACGACGAGGATGCCTGCGACGGCGAAGAGGATGCATTTACCAACAACGTGGCTTAGGAAGTAGAAGACAGAGCCGTCTACGCCCATGGCGGACATGCTGGCTAAACCAAGGAGACAGTAGGCTGTTTGCCCAATGGTGGAGCAGGCGAAGAGCCGTTTGACGTCGTTTTGACCCATAGTAAGGTACGCTGCGTAAATCATCGTAACTACAGCAAGCACCATGAGGGGTAGGCTGAAGATTCGGAAGGAAGCGAGCATTTCGCCGTAAAGCAGACGAGCCATCACATACGTGCCTAATCCAACCATGCCCGCCAGAACTGTGGCAACCGATGTGGCGTGTTCGCCGTCTACGTAGGGTATCCAAACATGGAAGCCGAAGCTGCCCATTTTGATTAGAAAGCCAACGACGATGAGCAGACAGACCCAGAAGCCCACGGCGGTGCCTGAAATGCCGGAGAGGGCGGTGATGTCGAAGCTGTGCACGTTGACCGCTGCTAGGACAGCGCCGATTAGGTAGAAGGCGGCGCCGGCTTGGGTCCAGATGAAAGCCATCTTGGCGATTCGGTGGCGGTCATTGTAGCCGAAGTAATCAAGTAATATGAAAAGCGGCACTAAACCAGATTCTAAGAAGAGGTAAAGCTCAATGGTGTTTGTGGATAATGCAACGCCGACCAAGCCGACTGGAATAAGCAGGTAAAGCGCATAGTATAATGAGTACAGAGTGGGGCGTTCGCCGCCATAAACTGTTTCGATGCGGCGTTCCATGTATTTAACTGAGTAAACAGCCGCTGCGGTACACACTAAACTGAGTACAAACGCTACTGGCAGGCTCAATCCGTCTGCGCTAAAGCCGAATTTTAGGCTGTACACAACGTTGCCCCAGCCGTAGACCTCGGTGACTGCGCCGCCCTGCCAAACCTGCACGCCCACCACAGCCAAAAGCGCCGTCACATACGCCAACGCTGCTATGGCTATCCATGCGGCGTTTTTCTTGAGGTACCTTCCCAATATGCCGCAGAGAATCGCCGCTGTGAGTGGAACCAGAACTGTTTGAAGCAGCACAAAGGGAATTTGCATTTAGAGTAGACCTCCCAGCCACAAAGCAACCAAGATACCGACAAAGAAGAACACCAAGAAGTAGAGCATGTTTAGGCGCACTTTGCCCGTCTGGAGTTTCCGCAGCTGCAAACTTAGTTCTTTGAAGCCGTCGGGTACGCCGCCGTTTACTGCGTGGTCAAGCGGGTTTTCGATGTAGCGCTGCACAAAGCCGCCTAAGCGGATGGAGGGTTCGACGAAGGCTTTGCGGTAGAATGCGTCGATGTACCAGCGGTTCCACAGAAACTTGTAGACCCCCCGCAGTAAACCGCTTTTGGCGACTGCAGCGTCGGGGTTTGATTTGCTGTTAATGTAGTAGCGGTAGGCGGGTACTGCGCCAACCACAATCATAAGTGAGGAGGCGATGGCAACGACGATTTCAAGAGCCAAACCGCTTAAAGCTGTCGAACCAGCTGGTGCAGCGCCCATGATTGGAACTAAGCCCATGCCAAGGTAGTAATGCTGGAAAGCAGTTGAGAGAAAATCGCCAAACCAGGGTCCCACCAGACCGATGAGAACGGTAAGTCCGGCCAAAACAGCGTAGGGAATAACCATCTGCCAGGGACCCTCTTCGCCGTGCACATGTTCAGGGTGGATTTCGCGGTCATGGTACTCCTGCACGCGGTGGACGTTGCCGTCTGGTGGGCCGGTGTGGAAAATCAAGCCCATCATGCGAATCGAGTAGAAAGCCGTGAAAATAACTGAGATGAGCGCTACGGCGAAGACGAGGAATTGACCGCTGTCCCAGCAGGCAATTAAGACGCTGTCTTTGCTCCAGAAGCCTGAGAGCGGAAAAACACCCATCAAAGCTAGGGCGCCTATCCACATGAATGTCCAGGTGTAGCGCATTTTTTTGGGCGAGAGATTCATCTCATGCAAGTAAATTGAGCCGGAGGCGTGGATGACGACTCCTGCGCAGAGGAAGAGAACCACTTTGAAGATTCCGTGGTTGATTAAGAAGAAAATTGACGACGAAGTCCCCGCTACTAAAGCGTCAGAACTTAAGCCTGAGACACCCAAAGCGAGGACCATGTAGCCAATGGTGCTCATAGTGGAGTATGCTAAGGCTTTTTTGAGTTCTTTAGCGACCATGGCTTGGGTTCCGCCCATGAAGGCGGTGAAAGCGCCGATGGCTGCGACCACGATGAAGAAGGTTAAGGCTTCAGGTATGGCTGGCGTTGCTATCCATGAGGCGAAGAAGAATATGGGCAGTATGCGGGCGATTAGGTAGATGCCTGCTTTAACCATAGTTGCAGAGTGGATTAAGGCGGAGACGGGAGTTGGGCCGGACATTGCTTCTGGGAGCCATTCGTGGAAGGGGAACTGGGCGGATTTTGCGAATGGTCCAAGCAGAAGCAGAACGCAAGTTAAGGCGAGGATGCCGGGAGTTGCCGCCATGGTTGGGAGCCATGTGCCTGCGGTTTGGATGAGTTGGAGGAAGTTAAAGGTATGAGCGTAGAGGTAGATGATGATTATGCCTGCCAATAGTGCGATGTCTCCGAAAGTTGTTATTAGCAGGGCTTTGAGGCCGTTTCGGCTGGGTTTCTGGAACGGGAAGGGGGCGGGTCCGCCTATCCAGTGTTCTTTTTTGTCTTGGTAGTAGTAGCCGATTAAGCCGAAGCTGCATACGCTGACTAGTTTCCAGCCGACGAACATCAGGATGAAATTGTCCGCCATAACCAGCAGAAGCATTGAGGCGATGAAGAGTTCCATGAAGAACCAGTATCGGGGAACCCCTTTGTCGTCTGCCATGTACTTGGCTGAGTATACGACGATTAGGAAGCTTAGGAATGCGGCGATGTTAGCTATGATGATGCTTAGGGGGTCTACTAGGACGCCAACTCCGACTTGCGCTCCGGAGATGCTGAACCAAAAGGCTGATTGGTCGAGGGTGGTGAAGTTGAGCAGAGTGGGTATCATAAGCAGCGTCATGATCCAGCCCAACAGTGTAGTTGCGATTACTGTGCCGTTTAGCACTGAACGGTTAGCTTTTCTCAGGATTAAGGCGGCTAATGCGCCGATTAAGGGGAAAATCCAGCAAAGCCAAGGAGCAACATCAATAATTTGCAACTATGCACCGCCTCCTAAGGTGATTAAAGCGTTGGCGGCTTGCTGAGCGAAACCTACTAAGGAGTTAGGCCACAAACCGAAAACAACCACGAGCACCGCCAACGCGCAAATCGGGATAAGCATCAAAAGGGGTGCCTCTTTTACTTGCGCAATTTTCTCTGAGGCCACAGGCTGCCCCATTGTGTAGACTATTCGCAGATAGAAGCCGGCGGAGATTACGCTGTTAATTATTAGGGCGACTCCCAGCCACCACATGTTCGATGCCACTGCTGAGGAGAACAGGGTTAATTCTCCGGGGAACCCGGCCAGCGGAGGCAAACCCACAAGGGCAACAACCGAGAGGGCGAGAGCTATTGCTGTTAGGGGCATTTTTCTGCCCACGCCCTGCATTTCAGAGAGTTCCCGAGTGCCGAGGCGGTAGATGATTGCGCCTGCACACAAAAACGCGAGTCCCTTCATGATGGCGTGGTTGAAGAACTGCAGAAAAGTCCCTGTTAATCCAAGTTGGGTGCCGACTGCTAAGCCTATTAACATGTAGCCGACTTGTCCGATGCTGGAGTATGCAAGCATGCGTTTGAGGTCGGTTTGGAGCAGGGCGGTTATGTTGCCTACAAACATTGTGATGATGCATAGAACCGCAAGGATTGGCGCCCATGACGCTTGGAAGGGGAGGAAGACGGTGAAGAAGACTTTGGCAAGCGCGAAGATGCCGGGTCCGATTACGATACCAGCGAGCACGGCAGATATTGGCGCGGGAGCGGAGGAGTATGCGTCTGGGAGCCAAGTGTGCAATGGGAAAACCGCAGTTTTGACGCCGAACCCCACGAAGATGAATAGGGCGGCGAGGTAAACCCAGATACTCGGCTGAATCGAGCTAAATGCTGCTGCTAAGCCTTCGAAGCTTAGGGTGCCAGCCATGCCGTAGAGTAGTGAAATGCCGAACAAGGCAGTAGCGGAGCCGGCGGCGCTCATGACGAGGAATTTTAAGCCTGCCTCTACAGAGTGGTCTTCCCTGAAAAACGCCACCAACGCATAGGACGAGACGGACATGAGTTCCCAGAAAACAAACAGAGTGAGCAGGTCGCCTGCGAATACGATACCAGTCATGCCGCTGATTAAGGTGAGGATTAAGGTGTAGTAGAAGGGGGTTTTACCGCTGTTTGGCACGTAGGCAATTGAGTAGACGGTGGCAGCGAAGCCTAAACCCAAGAAGATTGCTGCCATAAAGATGCTTAGGGCGTCGATTCGTAGTGTGGTGAAGATTAGGCTGTTGTTTGGGATGTAAACTGCGCCTTGGGCGATGTCAAGGTAGAGCCCATACAATGCGAATCCAACTACTGCCAGCGCTGCAGCAGCGAAGGCACCCACGATTTTAGCTCTGTAAGCCTTCGGGGTGACCCAGCCCAAAACTGGCGAAACAACGGTGAATATTAGCAGTAAATCAAGCGGCAACGTAAACATTCAGCGATTTTACCCCCTCAGCTTCCTTAGTTCATCTGAATCTAGTGTGCCGTAATGCCGATAAATCAGAACAACAATCGCCAACGCCACCGCAGATACGGCGCCGGCTAAACCAATGGATATGCTGGCAAACGAGTGCCCCATGGAGTCCACAAAGCCAGGGTTGGCGTAAGCGGCAAACATGACAAAGTTGATGTTGGCGGCGTTAATCAAAAGCTCAATGCCCAGCAGCAGACGGATTAGGTTGCGTTTGGTGGCTAAACAGTAGATACCCAGTATGTAGAGGGCAAACGAGAAGACAAGGTAGTATGTTAAATCAAGCATCTTTGTCTCCTCCAGTTTTAAGCAAACCCAACGTCGCCGCCGCAGCAGCGAACAGGACGAACGCCTGCGCTAGTAAGGCTAAGCTGTCGTTGTTCCACATGAAGCGGCTGTCTTCTGCGCCAACGTTTCCGGTTACGTTCACGAATGTACTGTTTTGACTGCCAGCGGCGTGGTAGATAGGGAACTGATGCTGGATCGCAACAGCCGAAAACAACCCCACAGCTAAAACCGCAAAAACGATGGAGGCGACAAAGGCGGAGTTTAGCTTCATTTGATTTCCTCCGAACGCGTGGTCAACATAACTGTGGCTATGAATATGGCGACTACTGCGCCTGCGTAGATTAGAATCTGGAAGACCGCAACGTATGGGGCTGTTAGCAGCCAGAATAATCCGCCGATGCAGATGCAGACTCCGCAGAACCCAATCACTGCGTGAAGGATTTTTTTGACTTCGATGGTGAAAATTGCAAGAAGTATGGCGCCAACCATTAGAGCTACCTGTAATACTTCTTCTAGCGCTTACCCCATCCCCTATTACAGTTAGAAACAAAAACTTAATAGGAACCTTTAAACTTTTTCGCAACAGGACTCCAGTATGACAGATGGACTCGCATACATTTTACCGATTGTTTTTGCCGTTTCACTATTAACGGCGCTGGCCATCTATTTCGTCGGGGGAAAACTGGCGCCCAAAAGCGATAAATCAGAAAATAAAAACGAAACTTACAGCTGCGGCGAACAAGCCCCCGCTAGAGAAGTCAAACTTGACCTAGAACGTTTCCTCACATTCGCAGTTTACTTCCTAATATTCGATGTACTCGCCTTTGTCACCATGACCTCGTTTTACGCCCAAAACTACATGCCTGTAGTGTACTCCCTAGTCGTCTTAACCGCAGTGGGCATGCTTGTTTTTGCAAGAAAACACCTCTAACAAACCTGCGCCGTTTCAGTTTTAACTCGAGGACAACGATTTTTTGCAGCCTAATCAATCGATACCATTAAAAGCGGGCATGGACTTATCAACGGTTCAAGGCGCATAGCAACGATTGTACTTGACATCGTAAGCATCATCGTCTTTCCGGGAGTACTTTTCCTTCTTCTGCTAGCGTTCTTCTACGAGTGGATAGATAGGAAAACCTACGCTAAAATCCAAAACCGCTACGGACCCCTAAGCGCAGGACCCGCCGGACTGTTACAGCCGGTGGCGGACTTTCTCAAACTGCTCTCAAAAGAAGACATTGTCCCCGCATTATGTGACCAACTCCTCTTCACCGCCACACCCATCGTCTACTTCACGCTGCCGTTGATGGCTCTATTTCTGGTTCCCATATCAGGCACTGCAATAGCAGCGTTTGAAGGCGACCTCGTTTTTGTCATGTTCATCTTTGCACTAATGATTATAACAGTGTTTTTGGGCGGCTGGAGTTCAAGAAACCGTTACAGCACGCTGGGCGGTGTCAGGGCGATGCTCCAGATGATGAGCTTTGAAATCCCAATGGCGCTGGCGCTGAGCGGCCCAGCGATTGCAGCTAAGAGTCTCTCGATTAGCTCGATTTCCCAGTGGCAGGTGACGCAGACGTGGCTGGTTTTGTTGCAGCCGATTGGGTTTGTGGTTTTAGTTATTTGTTTGATGGCTGAGTTAGAAACCGCCCCATTCAACATTCCCGAATCAGAATCCGAAGTAGTCGCAGGTTGGCGCACCGAATTCAGCGGCAGAAAACTCGCCCTAATCCGCCTAGGCAAAAACCTCGAACTCATCCTCGCCTCCGCCCTCATCGCAGCCCTATACTTAGGCGGCATAAACGACCTCTACTTCATACCCGCAGCAATAATATTCGTAATCAAAACCAGCCTAATCGTCCTACTAATCTCGTTCCTCAGAGCCATATTTGCACGACTCCGCCTCGACCAATCCATAGCAGGTATGTGGCGCTACCTCTTACCACTTGCAATACTGCAAATTGTGCTGGTAGAACTCGGAATCGGCATAGTAGCCTAAAAAAACTTAAGCAGAGCCCACAGGGACAGGAACACTAGGAGCACTCGGCGAAGCCGCAGGCGCCTTAGGCTTCAGGGGCGCAGGCCTAATTACAAGCGAACACTTGTCAGTGGCAGCCAACTCAAAGTTTTTGGTAGTCTGAAACACCTTTCTGGGGCAAGTATCCGCACACTGATAACAAAAAATACATTTATCAAGATGAATTAAAGGGCGTTTTTTGCCCTCAACCAAAACCATTTCGATGGCGTTAGTCGGGCACTCTCTAGCGCACAAAGTGCAACTGATACATTTCTCAAGGTCTAAAACCTGTTTACCGCGGAAACACTCCGCTACGTTAGCTGGAACTTCAGGGTACTTTTGCGTGGCGCGTTTTTTGAATAGGTTAGCGAAGGCGTCTTTTGCTAATCTTGTGGATAAACCATTTTTTGCCAAAGTATTCACCTGCCTATCGGTCTGTACATGAGAAGCAGGGGTCTAAACTGACAAAATTCACGGGGCAATCCGCAAGGTTTTGGCCGACAGCGGTTTTAAGGAATGAGGGTAAATTGGCGTATGTTGGAGTGCGGACTTTTACACGGTCAGGGTTAGGTGTTCCGTTGCTTTTCACGTAGTAGAATAGTTCCCCGCGGGGGGCTTCGATGGCGGCAATTCCTTCTCCAGCGGGAACCACACGCGGAACTGTGGCTCTTATTGGGCCGGTTGGCAGGTGGTCGAGGGCGTACTCAATAATGTTTATGCTTTCCTCGATTTCGTCCATGCGCACGTTCATACGCGCCCAAGCATCACCCTCGGTATACACAATTTCGTTGAACGAAATCTCGTTGAAGGCCTCGTAAGGCGCGTCTTTACGCACATCAATATGCAAACCCGCAGCGCGCGCAACTGGACCAACGACACAAAACTTTTTCGCATCCTCTTTGGTAAGTTTACCGACGCCTTCCATGCGCAAGCGAATAGATTTGTTGTTATGATAGGTTTCTCGGTAACCGGGGACTTTTTTGCGCAGATCCTCAAGGACCATCGTGATTTTGGGGAAATCAGCTGGGTTTAAGTCACGGCGGACTCCACCGATGTTAATCATGGATGAGTAAACGCGGTTGCCAGTTGTTAACTCAATGAGGTCCATTATGGGTTCGCGGTCACGCCAGAAAAACTGGAACAACGTGTCGTAACCCATCTCAAGGCAGGCATGCCCCAGCGATAACAAGTGGCTGGTTAAGCGATTGAGTTCAAGGGTAACGGTGCGGATGTATTTGGCTCTAGGCGGCACATCAAGATTTAGGATTTGCTCCACCGCAGCGGCGAAGGTTCGGGCGTGAGCGGAGTTACAGATGCCGCAAATGCGTTCCACAAGGTAGACATCTTTTTGGTAGGTGCGTGATTCAGCGGCTTTTTCTATGCCGCGGTGCACATAGCCAAGGCGCGGTTCAACGTTAGTCACGATTTCACCCGCAACCGTCACTGAGAGCTTTTCAGGTTCGATCAAGGCGGGATGTTGGGGGCCGATTATAATTTTAAAAACGTTGCTTTCGTCTGATTCCTCTTTGAGCGGAATGGGAGTGAGTTTGACGTTATTTAAGTCAACGTCCTTACGCAACGGGAAGACGCCAGAGGGCCAGTTCTCAGCAAGCAAAAAGTGCCCCGCCAAAGCGTTGCCTTCGAAAATAATGCCCAGCAAATCGGTGCTTTCCAACTCTGCAAAGGTTGCGCCGGGAAGCAAATCCGTGATGGAAGCGACTTTTGGTTTGTTTTTAGGAACATGCGCTTTAACTGTGAGGTACCCCTTGGAAGTACGTAAATGGTAATATGCACCGAGGTTTTCCCCTAAATCTAGTCCTGTTATAGATACCAGGGAAGTTTTTGAGTCGAGGGCTAAGATGGTTTTTATAACTTCGTGGTGCAAGCCGCCGTCTGCCTCGATGCTGGTTAAGCCGGGAGGTCCAACGTGTATTTGCAGATTGGTGCCTTCAAAATGTGCCTCAAGCAATTTGATTAGGTCCAATTCATGGACATTTCCGTTATTCTCAGTCATGTTTTAAGCCTGACTTATGCTGAAGGAACAAGGAACTATCTTCAGCTAATCGTACATTGCCTTTTTCGCCGCTGTCCTAAAACAGCAACAAATTTCACCCACAATGTACCCATTCAATACGTTAACAGTAATGTATATTCTTTATCCTCTAAAATCAATTTTTTTAATATAGTTGTAGAATACCTATGGGCACCATTAGGTCTGATGCGCAACGCACAGGGTAGCGCTTCATAAAATCCAACCAGCAGGTCTCGCACCGTTTTCACATCCATGTTGCCGGAACGTACTGGCAAGTTTTAAAAAGGCAACCGCTTGACTACATGGGTAAAAATTGAACACACCTAGGTCCTAAAGCAAGCAACACATCGCCTCCAACATCAGCAAAAAACCTAAATCCCACAAACCGCACGCGCAGACAAAACCAACTCCCTAACCTCAACAGGCAAACGCTCATCCTGCCAACGACGCTCCGCCTCAACCGAACCCCCAACCGCCGCCACCGCCTTTAAACCATACCAAGCCGCCCCCAATGAGTGATCAGCCATATGCGCAGTCGCAACCGCCTGCCCTACACTCCTGGCAACCGCCACCGACGCAGCATCCCACACCGCTCGGGCAACAGTATGGCACTCTACCGATGCTTTGCGTGCGTCGCCGACGGTAGCTTCGCCTTTAAGCCATGCTTTGCCCACTAAAAGCGCATGCTGCAATCGTGGATCCATAGCTTCCCCAAAGTATGGCAGCACGTGCTCGGCGCATCCGCAAGCCCACGCCATGAGTTGTTGGTGCTGCTGCTTGGTTAGTGGCCCTCCCCGGTGTTGAGCGACGAAACGATGGTCCCGCATGTTGGCTTCCTTCTGATATGCAGGTGAACAGTGGTGAAGAGGATTTAAAAATAGCGAAAAATAAAACGAAGCCGTAATACATTAACCGCAAACAAATTTTAACAAAGTTAGGTTTTCTCGGGCGGTGGTGGAGGCTGGGGTTTTTTGCCGTTGCCGCTTAACCTTGAAATAGCCATTGTACCCACCGTGGCGATGATAGCGGTTGTTATGATTATTATAACTGCGAGGTTCACAAACAGGTCTGAGTAGGGCAAATTGTACTGTGCAGGCAAAGTCGCCAATACCGCCGCAGCTAAGCCGCGGGTTAAGATGACGGTCATCGTGGGGAGGTCTTTTTGCAGGGAACTTTTTGCGGTGGTTATCCAGACGGCGCTGAAGCGGGTTGCTAATAATATGCCTGAAAGCGCTACGCCGGCTATGAGTATGGTTATGTTTGAGTAAGAGAAGATTATACCGAGGAAAACAAAGAAGAAGGTGCGTATTAGAAACGCAATTTCCGCTTCGAAACGTTTGAATCCTTTGCTAACGACTGGGACAGGTTTTTCCTCGTCGGGACGCAGCCGCTTAACAAGTTTAAAGATTTCTTTTTCGTTGCCTAATATCAACCCGAAAATCAATGCGCTTAATGCGCCGCTGCCGCCTATGCTTTCCGAAACTGCGTATCCGAGGAGAATCATGCCTAAGGTTAACATGTAAGAGAAGGGCAGGGAGACAACTTTTCGCAGGGCAAAGAGCCAGCCGAGCCCGATGATTAAGCCTACGCCTAAGCCGATTAGGAGTTTGTCGGCGATTCCCCAGGTTATGGCGGTTAAATCCGCTTGCCCAGTCACAATAACGTCTAAGAGGGATAAACTGATGACGATGCAGAGGATGTCGGTTATTGCCGATTCCAAGATGAGCACGGTTGCGCCTTTGTCGCTTAACCTCACCTTAGACGCGAGAGAGATGACGACGACTGAGCTGCTGCCTCCGAATATGCTGCCTAAGAGCAAACCGTAGAGCAGGGGCACGTTGAAAACGACTACGGTGAATGCGCAGACGCTTAGAACGCTTAGTACGAAGCCTAAAACTGCGAGCAGCACGGCTTTTGGGCTGTTGAACAAGACGTTTTTGATGTTTAAGCCTATGCCGCCGTCGAAGAGTATGTAGGCTAAAGCTAGCGCCGCTATGTAGGGCGCCAAGGTTTTTACGGCAGTGGGGTCGAAGACTCCGAGAACAGGTCCGAAAAGTGCGCCCAGAAAGATTAGTATGAGCATGTCGGGTAAGCCGGTTTTGTTGAAGAAGAAGTTAGCTGCAAACCCGATAAGGATGATGATTGCGCTGACTATTAGGGCTACGGATACAGCATCAACCAAGCGTTATCACGATATGCGATAGTAAGTTTGGGTGTTTTTAAGATTTCCTAGACAACATTGCAGTTTGTATTTTCAGGCATGGAGTTGTATTCAACAAAACGCTGGTTGCAGATCAGCAAAGGTTATCCAGTCGGGACATTTGGTTACTGTGTGTGTTGACTGATTCGTTTTCCTCGGATGCTACTGTGCGGTTTTTGTTTTTTAGTAATAGAAGAAGAGAGCCGCTGCCTACTACATTATCTTCTAAGCCTCAAAGCCAGAACAACCCCGTCTTAGCATCTGCGTCTGGGTTAGGTTGCTTTCTGGTTGAGGCGTGTTGTAGCGTTAATACTCAGTTGAAAAACAAGTAGAAACATTCCGCCGCTGTTTAGACAAACAGAACCAAACAAAAAAAATCGGGCAAGGTCACGAGTATTTTTCGGCAATTTCAGAGATGACATGGAGGTTGCGGGTGGTAGCTTTAGCCTTGAGTTGCTTCTCTACGTAGGGGTTTGGTAAGGCGCCTTCGCCTCCGCCATGCGTGACGCTGTAAATCTCTCTGCCAGAAGCAAGGATGACTTGTGCGGTGGATTTGGGGATTGTTATCGGCAACTGAATGGCTGAAGCTTTCGGCTCCATCGAGAGGAAGGTCACTAAGAAACTTGCGCCCTGTGCATTTTGTCCTTTGAAGGCGTCTAACTGAATTATGGCGTTGAGTTGGCTTAAGGTTCGGAGGAAAACTGGGACGTCGTATCCCAAAGTGGATTTCAAGGCTGCCTCAATATGGGCTGTCAGTGCTTTTTCATCTGCCTCGGCGGATTGGAAGATTACGTTGCCGCTCTGCTTAAAGGTGGAAACGTCCTCAAAGCCCAGCTGCAGGAACACTTTTTGCAGTGTCTCTTTTTTAACGGAGCGCCCGCCAACATTTATGCCACGCAAGAAAGCAACATATCGAAACATAACCAAAAAACAGTTAACCGAAAACTAATAAACCCAACGCAACTTAGCTCGAGGGCGCCACATTAAACTGTTTTCACATGCAGAATCAACGTGTTCCCCATAAAGGCTTAATGCTTCTTCGGTTTTTATGGTATTGACCGCTTATGGACATGCTTGAAGTTAGAGACTTATCTGTTAAAGTTGAAGGCAAACTTATCCTAAAAGACCTAAACTTTAACTTAAAAGAAGGCGCAAGCCACATACTGTTTGGCCCCAACGGTTCAGGAAAAACCACCCTGATAAGCACACTTATGGGTTTGCCCGGCTACGAAGTTGCATCTGGAAAAATCTTCTTCAAAGGCGCTGACATAACCGATAAAACCGTTGACGAACGCGCTAAACTCGGCATAATCGTCAGCTTCCAAAACCCGCCTGAAATCACAGGCGTCAAGCTGGGCGATTTACTTAAGCTCTGTTTAGGCAAAACCGCCAGCGACGAATTCACCTCCGAGGAGATGGCTAAAATACAGTCATTCCGCTTAACCGACTTCCTAAACCGCGACGTTAACATGGGCTTCAGCGGCGGCGAACGCAAACGTAGCGAAATTTTACAGTTAATCTTCCTCAGACCCCAACTATTGCTGCTCGACGAACCTGACTCAGGCGTCGATGTTGAAAGCCTCAAAATGATTTCTATAGAAATCGAAAAATACGTTGAAGCCTCCGGCGCCTCGGCACTTATTATTACTCATAAAGGCGACATTTTAGAGTACATCAAAGCTTCTTACGGCTGCATTCTGCTTAAGGGTCAGTTCCACTGCTTCAAAGACCCTATGCGCATCTATAACGACATAAAAGAAGTCGGATACGACGAATGCGTGGCATGTAGAATAAGAACACCCAGTGAGGGTTGGAAAAATGACAAGTGAAAGCGACTTAACTAAAATTCCGCATCAAGTCTTAGAGGAAGCCAAAAAAGTCGGTTTAGAATTGGAAGAGAAAAACCGCTCCGGCACCTTCATGCACGTTGACCAGGAAACCATCACTTCCAGAGTCAACGAAGCCTACGAGGGCAAACTTGAACTCATGGACATCAAAGCAGCACTCAAAAAGTACCCGTGGCTAGAGGAGTACCGCTGGAAACTGGTCAGCAAAGACAAAGATGAATATACCAAAAAAGTCGCGGAGGACTTCAGCGGCGGCTACTTTATGCGGATACTGAAAGGTGCAGAAATCGCTTTCCCACTTCAGAGCTGTCTTTTGATTACTAAGAGGAACCTTGAGCAGAAGGTGCACAACATCATAATCGCAGAAGAAGACTCCAAAGCCCACATCATCACCAGTTGCCTACAGCACTCAACCGTGCCCCAAGCCTCACACCTGGGCATCTCCGAAATCTACGTCAAGAAAGGTGCCATGCTCAACTTCACCATGATTCACCAGTGGAGCGAAAACACTCTGGTCCGCCCAAGAAGCGCAGCAGAAATCGAGGACAACGCCACATTCATCTCAAACTACGTCTGCATGCGCCCCGTGCGGGACATGCAAATGTACCCCACTGCATACTGCAAAGGCGAAAACAGCCGCGTCAGCTTCAACAGCATCCTCTATGGACACAAAAACAGCCTGCTTGACACGGGCTCCAAAGCCATTTTGACGGGCAAAGGCAGCAAAGCAGAGATGGTTAGCCGAGCCATCACCCGGGAAGGTTCAAAGATGATTGTGCGGGGCATGATTGAGGGGCAAGTGCCAGACTGCAAAGGCCACCTTGAATGTAAAGGCTTAATCATGGACAATGACTCATTCATGCAGTCGATTCCAGAGCTAGTCGCAACCAAGAAAGGCGTCGAAATCACCCACGAAGCAGCCGTTGGCAAAATCAGCGAAAAGGAAATCACCTACCTCATGACACGCAGATTGTCGAGGGAACAGGCGGTTTCGCTGATTATCCGCGGCTTCATGGATGTGGGGATTTTGGGTTTACCTAATGCTCTTAACAAAGAGATTAAAACGATTGTGAATTCATCCGCTGCGGCTGATTAAAACCGATTTTTCTTTTCTTTTTTTCTTTGTTGCTTAGCGGTTCCTCTATTTTTAAAATAGTCGGGTTTGACAGGGCATTAGGTTCGCCAAAAAATGACAGCGAAATGACTACCCAATTGCTTTTCTCTTATCAATTTCATGTACGATTGGGAATACTGGGTTTCCCCCACCCTTAGCACTTAACCCAAAAAAGGGCTAAGTGACAGGAAGTTTCTTTGTTTCTTTAGGAGCCTTCTTAGGCAAACTCACTTCAAGCACGCCGTTGTTTAACTTAGCGTTTGCTTGGTCTGAGAGGATTTCCTCAGGCAGGGTTACTTTGCGGTAAAACATCTGCGAAGCCCGCTCCTGACGGACATAGTTTTTACCTTTCTCATCCTCGGAGCTTTGCCGTTTACCGCTAACCGTTACGGAGTCGTCGGTGAGTTCTATTTGCACATCTTCTTTCTTGAAGCCAGGTAAATCCACAGTTAACTGGAACATTTTGCCCTTATCCTCCAAATCCACCGAGGGCACCATAGAACCCTCCAAAGACGCCAACGAAGCCCGAGCCCGCGAACCCATATCTCGCCCGATCTTGGCAGAGCTATCCCAGAAATCCTCAAACTCCCTCTGGAAACTCTGCATCATCTTGTTAAAATCCCGCTCAAACGATTTAGGCGAGTAAGGCGATAATTCGTCGCTGCTGCTTTTCCTTATTTCCCGAGCGGACTTTTCTTTTCCGCCGTAATAGTAATTCATTTTCTTTTTTTCTTCGCTCAAAAGTAAGTCACCTGTAAATGTTGGCAAAAAACCAGACACATCTAATATAGCTATGTGACTGTGCAACGCTAGCAAAAAAGAGAAGGGCTAGGGAACGGTGTAGCCGCCGTCGCTCACTATTGTTTGACCCGTGATAAAGTTCGATTTGTCACTTGCCAGAAACAGAACCAAATTAGCTATGTCAACGGGATTACCCATTCTGCCCAAAGGTATGCCACGCACAATCATAGCAGTAACAGCCGCATCCGCGGGCATGCCGCCGACGTCTATGGGTCCAGGCGCCACAGCGTTCACATTAATTTTGTAGGGCGCCATCTCCAACGCCAACGCTTTGGTTAAACCCGAAATTGCGCCTTTGCTGGCAGAATAATGCACCAGGTTAGGAAACGCAACCACCGGCCCCGAAATCGACGACAAACTGACAATTTTGCCGTACTTGCGCTCCACCATGCTGGGCAGGAATGCTTTGCAGAAGTGGAACACACCGTAGAGGTTTATGTGGATAACCTTATGCCAGTCTTCCTCTGTCATCTCCAAAAAAGGCTTCTGAGGATAGATTCCAGCGTTATTTACGAGAATGTCTATTTTTCCGAATTTAGCAAGCACCTGGGTTTTGGTGTTCTCGACGTCTTCGCGGTTGCCTACATCACATTTAGTCGCCAAAGATTGGACGTTTAGGGTTTGAATTTCTTTGGCAGTTTCAAAAACAGTGTCCGCCACATCCGTCACAACAACATCTGCGCCTGCACGCGCCAAAGTCAAAGCAATTTCTTTTCCAATACCGCGTCCAGCACCCGTAACAAGTGCAACTTTACCTTTCAAGTCAAACATAAAAAGAGCCTCCATTAACGTTAGGAGATTTTACGTTTTAATGATTGCGGTTTAACCCGGAACCGTTTCTAAACTAATTCGCCTACGACTTTCATCCTTTCCATGACGTCGGGGGCGTGCGGCGCTATATCCATGAATTCGGTCAGGTCTTGTCCTGCGCTGTGCCCGAGGTGTTCGCCTTCTGCCCACTGATAGGACTCCGTTACATCGTAAACTTTGCCTTTGAACGCCACGTAGGCTGGTTTGCTGTTCTTGCCGCCGAATTGGGAGAGTTCCTGAAGGGTAAATTTCTTGGTTTCCTCCACGCATTTCCACTTCCGACCGTACTACGGATTTAGTTAGCCGTATTAAGCTATAATTTGATGTGGCTAGCAAGCTACAGTCACAACGGCCTAAACCAGAGATGCATGTTTAGCAACAAACCTTAAGGTATAGATTGCTCAAATGGTGAGTGTAGATTTGGAGGACCCTTTTTTGGAAAATGCACCGCAGCCAAAACAGAACCAAAAAATTCAAGTTACTAAAGACGGACCCTACATCGTGTCCGGCGGAGTGCCGCTTTACCGCATGATAATCCGCTGCGACGGCGAAACCAACACACCGGTCGAATGGGTCAACGCTGGCAAACTCAAAACCGCGCCCACTTACTCGCTGTGCCGATGTGGGCAATCCAAGAACAAACCTTTCTGCGACGGCTCTCATGCCGCCGTCAAATTCGATGGTAAAGAAGACTACGACAATGTCCCCTTCAATGATATGGCCAAAACCCTCGATGGACCCGGCTTAACGTTGAAAGACGCTGAGATTCTCTGTGCTTCGGCACGTTTTTGTCATCGAGGCGGCGATATCTGGGACCAAATTTCCCAAACCAACAAACCTGAATTTAAAGAGAACTGCATAAAAAACGCTTGCGACTGCCCAAGCGGCAGACTCGTAGTTAAAGATAAAGCAACTGGCGAAACTGTGGAGCCCAAACTTGAAGCGGCAATAGGCTTAATTGAGGACCCCGCCATGGAAGTTGACGGTCCCCTCTGGGTTATGGGCGGCATCCCGGTTTACTCTGCAGAAGGCAAACCCTACGAAGTGCGCAACCGCATGACGTTGTGTCGATGCGGCAAATCCACCATTAAGCCGTTCTGTGATAGCAGTCATTACCCAGAAGAAAACCGTGAGGAGAGGTGAAAAAGCATGGTGAAAAAAGATGTTGAAGAAATCCAAACCCAAGTAAAAGACAAAGACGACGCGTATGTGCTTTTTTATGCGTCTTGGTGTCCCTATTCGCAGCGGTTTCTACCGATTTTCGAGGAATACGAGAAAACCAACCCCGCTGAATGCCTAAAAGTTGTGATTGACGAAAAACCAGACGTATGCGTCGAATACGAAATTGAGTATTACCCTACTGTTCTGCATTTCAAGAGGGGCAAAGTGCATAAACGTTTAGACCCTGAGCCACACGTGGGCTTGTCGAAAGGGCAGCTTAAAGAGTTCACGGCTAAAAAGTAGCCGCCGCCTCTTCTTTTTTGTTTTACTGTTTTGGCAGTTTCTCCTGGTATTCCTCGTTTACTGCGCCATGCTTGTTTAGAAGTATCACGTTGATTTTTCGCCAATCCTCACCCACTGCACTCCATGTAGGCGCAGCCATGACGCTTTGAGTCACGTAGTCGTGCAATGCGGGTTCACGCTTAACAGTTCGACTATGCCAGTCCACACTGACCAGGTTGCTGCGGCGCAGGTACTGAAGGTTTCTTGCCATCTGGTTAGAGTTTATGGGGAAAGCTATGGCGCTGTTTAGGTCGTCGGTTAGGGATTCAATGGGGAATTCTTCTTCGGCTCGGAGGCTTATGGCGGCTATCATGTCCTGCATTAGTTCAGTTGAGCGGGGAACGTAGAATGCTCGTTTAGGCACCAGGATTTGTTCTAAGCGGTATGCGTTGCGCTTGTAGAACAGGGCTTTAACGCCTTCAGCAACCAGCACGTAGCTTACCAGCAAGGCTGCCAACAAAGCATAGAACATGGGGGGTGGAGCAACGAATTTGAAGACCGCACCAAGGGGCGTGAACGGAACAATTAGGGCGAAGGCTATGATGATTATGCTGCTGAGCACAAGGTACTTGCTGGGTTTGCTCTTCCAAAACGGCGTGCGGCGTGTGCGAATAACAAACACAACTAAAATTTGTGAGCACAGAGACTCAATAAACCATGCCGTTTGGAAAAGCTGCACCGAATAAGTGGGGTCCATGCGTAGCGCCAGCGGAACAATCGGGATGATTACGAACAGCATCATAAAGAACGTCAAGAAGTCAAATAACGAGCTGACTGGACCCAATGAAACCATGAAACGGCGGATGAAACCTATATCCCAACGTTTGGGGCGCTCAACATATTCTTCATCCACTTTGTCGGTTGTGATTGTTGACTGCGAGAAGTCATAGAGCAAGTTGTTTAGCAGTATCTGTACGGGTAGCATAGGCAAAAACGTTAGAAAGATGGCGGCGCCGGCGACGCTAAACATGTTGCCAAAGTTGCTGCTTACACCAAGCTGGATATATTTCATAGTGTTGCCAAACGTTTTGCGTCCTTCCAGCACACCCTTAGCTAAAACGGTTAAATCATTTTGGGAGAGGATGATATCGGCGGATTCTTTAGCCACATCCACGGCGTTGTCCACTGAGATGCCTACGTCGCTGGTTTTCAGGGAGGGTGCATCGTTTATGCCGTCGCCCATGTAGCCCACCACGTGGCCGTTCTTTTTGAGCAACGAGATGATGCGGTCTTTCTGCACGGGGTTAACGCGGCAGAACACGTTGGCTTCCTCAACAATCGCCATCAACGCCTCGTCTGGGATGTTGGCGATTTCGCTGCCTAAGGCTACGCCTTTGACTTCGAATTTGAGTTCCTCGCAGACTTTGCGGGTGACCAGCTCGTTGTCGCCTGTTAAGATTTTTAGTTCAATGCCTGCCACACCTAGCAGTTGGATGGATTTGCGAGCGGTTTCTTTAGGCGGGTCAAGGAACGCTACGAAACCGAGGAAAACCATTTCGTTTTCGTCGTTAATCGAGTAGACGGCTTTTTCTTCTTTTAGCCGCTTATACGCCACTGCCAAAACACGCAGGCCATCGGCGCTGTAATCGTGGTATTTCTGCTCTATTTTCTTGCGGGTTTCATCGTTTAAGTCAGAGATTATCCTGCCCATTTCATAGTATGTGCAGACTTTGAGGATTTCCTCTGGCGCACCCTTAGCTATGAAGAATCGAGAGCCGTTACGTTCAACTACAACCGAAACCCGTCGCCGGATAAAGTCGAATGGGACTTCGTCGATTTTCTGGTATTTGGTGGTGTCGACTTCTTTGTGTTTTAGAATTGCTTCGTCAAGGGGGCTTTTAAGTCCCGTTTGGAAGTTGCTGTTGAGGAACGAGTAGAGGAAGACTTTTTCGTCTTCGATGCCTTCCATGTTGACGTTTAGGATTAGTTGGATTCTGTTCTCTGTTAAGGTGCCTGTTTTGTCGGTGCAGAGCACGTTCATGCTGCCAAAGTTCTCTATGGCTGAGAGCCGTTTGACGATTACGCCCTGCTTGGACATAGCCATGGCGCCTCTTGAAAGGTTGATGGTGATAATCATAGGCAACAGTTCAGGCGTCAAACCAACTGCGAGGGCTACGGCGAAGAGCAGGGCTTCGACGACGCCGGTTTCGGTTGGGTTACGCAACGAAATAGTCAAGAAAACAAAGATAACCAAAAGGAACGTAACCTGCATAATGAGGAAACCGAAGCCCTTGATGCCGCGTTCGAATTCGGTTTCGGGGCTTTTCTCAGTTAGTTTTCTGGCGATTTTGCCGTATTCGGTTGCGCCGCCGGTTTTGACGACGATGGCTTGGGCGGTGCCGCTGACCACTGAGGTTCCCATGAAGCAGTAATTGTTCCAGTCGATGAGCACGCCAGGTTTACCTTTGACGGGATTTGGGGTTTTTTCGACGGGGAAGGATTCGCCTGTGAGGGCGGATTGGTTGATGAAGAGGTCTTTGGCGGCTATAACTCGAGAGTCCGCTGGGGTAATGTCACCTGCTGATAGGTAAATTATGTCGCCGGGAACGATTTCGGGCAGCTTAATTTCCTGCTTAGCGCCGTCACGTAGCACTGTTGCGGTGGAGGTGACTTTCTGCTTAAGCAGTTCAGCAGCTTTTTCAGCTTTACTCTCCTGATAGTAGTCTAGAATTACGCTGATGAAAATGATTGTTAAGATTATTGTTGCGTTAGCGTATTCTTGGAGAAAACCGGAAATGGTGCCTGCTATGAGTAGGATAATGACTAGGGGGCTTTTGAAGTGGTTGAGGAATTCTTTGAGGGCGGAGTGTTTGTGTTCTCTGGCAAGCTCGTTTTTACCGTAGGTTTCCAGCCGCTCTGCTGCCTCGTCAGATGTGAGTCCCTGAGCTGTTGCATTTAGGCGGTTAAAGATTTCTTCGGCGGGCAATGTTACAAATTCGTCGGCGCTTACCGCTGGCTTCACGTTGGCAGCTGGGGTACCGTTTGAACGGCTGTTTTGATTGTTTGGCGCCTTAGCCATGGACCCTACCCTCTTTGAATTCTACAGAAGAACATGTTACCCCAGATGGGATGGTCGTCCGCTCTGTATTTCCCTGAAACTCAAAAGAGTGCAACCAGCGGGTGGTTTATTTTTTTCGGTTGCAGTACCTGCAAAAGCCCCTAATAATGCGTTTAGCAAAAAAATTGTTGTTTTTGTGTAAAATAAAAAGTTGGAAAGCAGACTGGTTTATTGTGCCAGTTACTTCCATTTGGTTAGGATTTCTTCACGCTGAAACGTCGCCTTGCTAAGGTAGAATAACCCGACGTCGACGGCTGCCAATGCTACGGTAACAATTACCGCAAGCAGGGTCACCTCGGAGAATATTGCGCCAAAGATCACCACAAAGATCAGCGGCAACACCACCAGTCCGCCCAGTTGCTGAGCAGCCCGTATGTCACTGACTCTGGATGAAACGATTACGTTGGCTAATACGCTCATGATGCATCCCAGTGGGGTAATTGCGAACATAAGTATCGCCCAGTACAGGTTGGGGAACAGGTAGATGCCGATGGTGTTGTAGGACCATATGTCGATTATTGGGACGAAGATTGCGGAGGCTATGTAGGT
This sequence comes from uncultured archaeon, assembly GCA_963716035.1. GTDB lineage: Archaea > Thermoproteota > Bathyarchaeia > Bathyarchaeales > Bathycorpusculaceae > Bathycorpusculum. Next base: position 2,402,677 of record OY970286.1, read on the forward strand.
GACTACCATGCAGGGCACAAATGACGCCAAGCATTTGCCTAGCAACAGTTCGCTGTCGGTGGTGGGTGTAGCCAGCAGGGGCTCGAGACTTTTCTCTATTTTCTCTCCCACGATGCTGTACGAAGCGATGATTGAGGGCAGAACCGCGGGTATTAAGACGAAGTACATCGCCGATAAGCTTCCAATCTGAAGCACCGTCTGGGTGAGCTCTTCAGAGGTAAGTTGGCCTGCACCTGAAGTTATTGTCTGGGTAAGGAAAAGCGGCAGCACAACGCCTAAGATGATGGGCATCGCAATCAGCGAATAGAATACATATTTGTTTCGTCGTATGATGCTGAGGTCTTTTCTGGTAACTATCCAAGCTTTAGAGAACCGCATTATGCTGAAACCTCCCGAATGAGTTTTAGATAGACATCTTCAAGCGTGGAACGCAACTCAGTAACGTACTGCACGTTGCCGCCCGCCAACACGACTGCTTTGACTACTTTGGGGTTGTCGGCTTCGGGGTTCTCCATACCCAGCACGAGTTTGTTGTCAGATGTGCGTACGGATTTGACCACGCTTAGGTTCTGCACGGCGGATAGAACTTGGTCGGAGATTCGCTCAAGGTGCACTATGGTTTTTCGGCTGTAGAGGCTGCGCTCCAAGTTTTTGGGTGAATCCACAGTTACGAGTTTGCCTTTGAGGATAGCTATGCGGTCGCAGAGGCGTTCGGCTTCGACTAGGTTGTGGGTGTTTAGGATGATTGTGCGGTTTTCTTTTTTGAGGTCGGTGACGAAGTCTCGGACGGTTTTGGAGGCTTCGGGGTCGAGGTTGGCGGTGGGTTCGTCGAGGAATAGCACTTGGGGGTCGTGGATGAGGGCTCGGGCGATGGCGATTTTTTGTTTTGTGCCTTTGCTGAATGTTCCGACGGCGTCTTCCCTTCTGTCCCATATGCCCAGCGCTTTGAGGAGCCGTTCGATGTTTTCTTTTCTAGTTGCTTCTGGGACTTCGTAGAGTTGTCCGTAGAAGTCTAGGTTGCGGTAGGCGCTTAAGCTGTCGTATAGGCCTACGTTTTCGGGTAGGAAGCCGACCATTTTGCGGATGTTTAGGCAGTCGTCTGGGTTGGCTATGCTGTAGCCGCCTATGGTGGCTTCGCCGCTGGTTTTGGCGATGAGGCAGCAGAGCATGCGTACAGTTGTGGTTTTGCCGGCTCCGTTTGGTCCTAGGAAGCCGAAGACTTCGCCTTTGTTTATGTGGAGTGTGACGTTGTCTACGGCTGTTAGGTTGCCGAATGTTCGTGTGAGGTTGTTGGTGTCTATCATAGGGGTTGCACCTTTGGTAGTTAGATATGGGAATAACTATTTAAGGTGGATGTAACCGTTTTCACTTCATGAAACTAGTAAAGGCGTTAGACCAAAAAACCATGCCCATAGCCATGGACTCCATCAACCAAATCATCCTAAAAGAACTCGTAAACCAAGACCTCGCCGTATCCGACCTAGCCACCAAACTCAACCTCCCCACACTAAACATCTGGCGCAGAATACAAAAACTCATAAAAACCGAACTCATCGAACAAACCCAAACCCAAAAAGTCGGAAACATAGAAAAAAAACTCTACCGCGCCATCGCCGCATGGTACGCCCCACAACAAATCTTCAACTACAAACCCAAAGACCCCACCCTAAAAGAAGCCTTCGACATCTACCAAAACATCCAAAACAACATGATGCTCGTCATGGCAACCTTCAACGACATACCCAAAAACGTCGACCCCATCGACTACTCGCTATTCATAAACATGCAAGTTTTTGCAGAAGTCTGCGGCAAACCCGAAGTTCAAACCAAAATCGTTAAACTAAAAGAGAACCTAGCCAAATTCAATCAGAAACCAACACCAGTGTTTTAGGGTTTTTCATATTTGGATTCTTCAATTCTTCTCCGAATTAACTCCTCATCATTAACTGCAGGGTTCGCGTCTTGTTGGGGTTTAGACGGATAATTGATGGGTTCTTTTGAGTAAGCGTTCATAAAGCTGGTTTTGCCGCATGAGGGACATGTTAGCATTTTGTAGGGTCCAACGTGAACGCTAGAAAACATGTGAGAGGCGTCAAAGACAACGCCACATTTGGGACATTTAGCCCTCATCAAACCGGGCTTATGCATAGTGTAGAGCCTAATTGCAACGGCGACAACAGCAATCACTGCCACGATAACTACTGTAAAGTAGGGGTTGCCTGTTAAGTCACTTATTGGGTTAAAAGCCATCTAGATGCCCGTTATGGTTTTTCGTATTTGGAGTCTTCAATGCGTGTGCGTTCAAGTTCTTCTTCTGTCAATTCAGACACATCAGATGTTAACTGCTTTTCCTGCGGCGGCCAAGTCAAGGGCTCCTTTACAGAAGAGTAAACATTTAGCCAACTACGCTTTTGACACGCAGGACACTTAATGTAGTGAAGCGGCCCAATATGGGGAGCTAACGATGCGGACGCTCCAACTTCGAAGACGGCACTGCATTTCTTGCATTTAACACGAGTCATCGCAAATCAGATATTACCCTCCCAATGGCAGCTTTTAAAGTCTTTGAAACCCGGGGCGCATTTTGCCCCGATTTGTGTAAACTTTTTCTATTTGAGCGCCTTTGATTGGGGCATGTCAACTCACTTGGTTTGGCAACGAACCACCCTACCCAACGGTTTAACCTCCTTATGTTACCCGCGGCAAACCGCGAATACCGCCCAGCTATCCATCACGGTTAAAGCTGGGTCAAATAGTGAACCTAAAAAAGCGGCGGGAGTCACCCATTTCCTTGAGCATATGCTTGCCGGCGGCTCAGAGCAACGGATCAAGCTGTCTCGCAGCGTGGAAGACAGCGGGGGTATTTTGGATTTTTTCACTGACCATGAACAGGTTACTTCTATGCTTGATGCTTTGCCGGAAAAGCTTGTTCAAACCAGCAAAGTGCTTTGTAGTCTGCTTTTTGATGATGGGTTTAGTGAGGAAAAGTTTGATGTGGAACGTAAAATAATTTTAAATGAGTTGGCGGAATTCGCTGATGATCCTACTGTGCGGGTGGAGGAGCTTTTGATGGAGACTCTTTTTAAACGGCATCCTATTAGGCGTCCTGTGGGGGGTTACCCGAAAACTGTTAAGAGTCTTACTTTGGAGCAGTTGCGGCGTGAGCATCAAACTAACTATGTGCCAGGCAATATGGTGTTGGTTTTAGCGGGCAATTTTAGTGTGGATGTTCAAGCCAAAATTTTTGCTGATTTGGGTAGTTTGGATTGTCCGCCTAAGCCTCAAGGGCAAATCTGTGAGCCTGAGGTGTGTAAGCCGAAAAGTCGGGTTGAGGTGGAGAAGGCTGGTATAGCTCAAACTTACCTTTATTTGGGGGCGCGTACCGTGAACTCGAATCATTGTGATGCCCCGACGATGGATTTGCTTGCAACGTTGTTAGGGGGTGGCACTAGCTCTCGTTTGTTTACGTTGTTGAGGGAGAAGCATGCTGTCACTTATGATGTTACGGCGGGGCATTGTAAAGGACGCGACTACGGTTACCTGGGGGTAAACTGTGCGGTGAATAACAATAAAGTCGCGAAAGCAACCAAGCTGATTCTAAGGGAGATAAAGGATCTGCAGACTACTTTGGTGGCCGTTGACGAGTTGGAGCGTGCTAAGCAGATTATGTTGGGTGGAGTGCTAAGAGCCATGGATAATCCCCATGACACCCTGGAAATCATAAATTACATGGAGATGCAGTTCGGCACCCAAACCGCGTTGGCGGATTATGTTAAGAAAATCAGGGCTGTATCCAGCCGGCAACTATTAGATGCCGCTAACCTGTATCTTAGCAGCGATAAGCTTTGCAATGCGCTTCTTGTTCCAGCCAAAAACTAGTTTTTTAGTTGGAAAAAAGGGAAAGGGTCGGTGAGGTTAATGCTTTTTCACCAACGAAACTAGGGCAACTGCCACTGCGGCGATGCTTAGCACTAACGCAAAATAAAGAATTGTGGTGTCCGCGGGGGTTCCGGGCGTTCCAGCTTCGCCTGCTACTCCGGTTGCTCCTGTGGCTCCGATGGAGCCTGTTTCTCCTTGAGGCCCTATTAAATCCGGCGTTGTTATGTCTGTGTTGGCGGTTGCGGTGGAGGAGGCTGCGATGAGAGTGTAGTTTCCGCTTAAGCTTGTGGGGATTATGACTGTTGTGTTGAAGGTTCCATCTGCATGCGTGGTTATGGTGTCGAGGAAGGTGTAGGCGGTTGAGGTGGAGGTGTCGTTTAGGGTTAGGGTGATGTTTTCTTGAGCGTTGAATCCAGTGCCGACTACATTTATTATGTTGCTATCGTCAGGGGCAGATGTCAGTGTCGCAGCGTCATCAATTAGGTATTGGTCGTTGGCCGAGTGAGTGGATATTTGGGCGGTGAAGTTATAGGTTCCATAGTATCCGGGTGGCAGCGCAAGGGTTGCGGTGAACGCGCCATCGCTGTCGGTTGTTACGGTTTCGGGAAAAGTATAGAGGGTTGCGTCGCTGGTTGCGTTTAGCATTTTTATCGTTACGTTTTCTGACGCGTCAAAGCCTGCTCCGGTCAGCTCGATTGTGTTGGCGTTGTCTGTTGAGGTTGCCGTCAGTGAGGTTGTGGTTTCGGCGTTAGCCAAAGAAACAAGTGCTGCGGCCACAATGGTGCAGAGCATTAGTATTCCCAATGCGTTTTTGTGTTGAAGGTTCATGTTTGTCCCTTGACTATTGGGGTGCCGAAAACGGTAATTAAAAATATTTCAAAATGTCATCCTCATGTTGACCTAATGGCGCCCAAATTAAGCCAGATTCCAAGTTGAGTTTGTTGTGCCCAGCTTACAGTCACGCATCTTTAAACGATTAGTTCCATGAGTTTTCATAGTGAAAGGTTGGAGGTGACTTTTTGGACGAAGACAAGAAACGTGGACAAATAACCATTGAAGAAATCCAAAAGAAACAGGAAATAATCACTGAACAGGGAAACAGCGTAATTGTCCCCTCACACTCTAGCGACGTAAGAAAGAAAGCGCTAGAGCAAACCGGCGAAGACGCCACACAGGGCTGGTAGCTACGGGATTATTTCGGCGCCATTATATTTTACGTAATCAAAATCCCCAAGCCGCAGTTGCCCCCCAGCGATTAGTCGCTGCATCCGTGGCACTTCACGCTCAACGGAGTGGATGAGTTCTCGCACGGTGTAGCAGACTTTGCTGTAGGCGTCGTCAGTCCAGCGTTTGGCTATGTTTGTGTAGAGGCATCTTCCGCCGCACATGCCTAGTACCTCACACTGGCTGCAGGGGGTTTGCTCTACGAACATTTGCTTCAGCTTCAGTGGGTCAGCATCCCGAATGTGTCCTAGATAGTAGGCTTTCATGCCCCACATGGTTGGACATGGCAGGATGTAGCCATCGGTTTGTATCGTGTAGTTTATCCATCCGCTGCCGCAACGCATAAGTACATTTTTTTCGCCGTGCAGTAGCGAGTGTGCAATGCCCAGAATGGGGTACAGCTTAAGCACAGCGCCTTTTTGCTCAATTTGGTCTACCCAGAATTTAACGAGAGCATCGATGCCGGGCACGTAACTTTTTTTTGTCCAGTCCTCAAAGCTTCGGCGCTGGTAGTCGTTGCCCCAGAAACCAGCGTTAAGCTGCCAATGGATGGATGTGAAAGAGCAGTCAGGGTTATTGAGGAGGTAGTGGACTTGTTTTTCGATGTCAGTTTGCTCCATGATGGTCATGCGAGCGATTAATTCGCCGTTGTAGCCGTTTTTTCGGATATACTTTATGTTCTCCATGACTTTGCGGTAGGTGCTTTTGCCGCGGTAGTAGTCGGTTAAGGCTTCGTCACCATCCAAAGAAACCAGAATCGTATGGAACCTGTTGACGTAGCGGGGCTCCAGCTTGTCGAGGAGCAAACCGTTGGTTTGAATCATGTAATGCTTAGGCGACACGTTATCCATTATGTGGCGCAGTGCGTCGAGCTGCATCAAAGGTTCACCGCCGTAGAAGGTCAACACGCAGTCAGGATCCCGTCGGCAGAACCTATCCAAAAGCGAAACGTCGTAGTTTATGTTACGGGGTAGGTCGTAGTCGACTTCTATGTCGTCACCGAATTCCTCATCGAAGTCTTCAAGGCTCTCGCCGAAACAGTATTTGCATTGCAGGTTACAGTTGGATGTGAGGATCACGTGGAAGAACATAGCTTACTGTAGCGGCAGGGATGCTTAATAGTATTTTTCCGCCAGCTTGCGTGCTTCCTCATAGTTATCTTCTGAATCTTCAGGTTTTTTTTCTGGTTTTGGCTCTGGGTCTTGTTTTCTACGCGTTTTCTCCGCTTCTTTGTCAGCTTTCTTTCTAGCGCTCTCAACATAGCTCTTGAGTTCACGGTCCTTGAGCAGCTTCTCAGGCAAAGTTTCAGGCGCATAAATCAGCGGCAACACCGCTAAAAAGAGGAAAACACTAGCAAACGAGAAAATGGTTGCAATTCCTATTTCGGACAGATAAGGCGTAAAGATTAACTGCATGAAATACGCGGATACATAAGGCAATACTCCCAAGAAATAGAATTTGTCGCTGTTTTGCTTTTGGGCTAAGTCGCCCCATATTGTGAAAATGAACAAAACGTAAAAAATGCCCCATGCTATGCCGTCGGCTAGCATGAAGAAAACACTTGTTACTGGTAAAGCCTCAACGTTTGCTGAGAATAAACCGACAACAGCGTAGCCTATGCCTAACATTATGAAGCCCACAATGGTTATTCGTTTACGACCGATTTTGTCAGCGAAAAAACCGATTATTACAGCGACTATAGCCATTACAATATTTTCTATTTCCGCAAGGAATGCGTAGGCGGCTTCATTTGGGTAGATTACGCTTTGAATTGGGATAGTCATATAGTTAATCAGTGTAAACATTAGCCAGGGAACGAAATAGAGAGCGAATGATTTGTTCGATAGAATATTTAGATATTTTGCTTTTGACTCTTTTTCAGTTTGTGAAGGAGTAGAGTCTACTGCTTCAACTGTATGAAGAGCAACTAAACCGATGACTCGGATAGCTGTAAGCACTAGGGCTATAGCAAAGAGAGATGACTGCGAAAAAACCGTGGTTAATGCAAATGTTATGCCGATGATTAAAAAGGTGAAGCCGGAAGTTTTTGCCCTATCGCCTACTTTTGTGAGTTTAGAAAAGTACGCCATTGTTGCAGGCATGCCCAAACCGAAGTATGCGCCAAAAATCAAGGAGAGGACAAGAATATGGTCTAAGTTGGTGGTGTTAACGATGAGAGGGATTAGGGATAAAGCTATTCCGCTTGTTACCCAAACATAGAGGAATCGTGCACGTTCAACATATTTTCCGACAACAAATGTCCCAATTAAGCCAGCGAGGGCGATTGCACCTGTGTTTGAACCTAAAATCACCAATGTTGAATAATTTGATGCGCCTGCATTGAACAGGGCGGTTTTTAGGCTGGAAAAAGCGATTAGGTACCATATGAAAGCGCTCGCTACTAAGGCAATGTTTGCTACGGCAAGTCTATAATTTTGCCTATTACCTTTTAGGTGTCCTGAAGGAGACATGGTAACCTGGCGCCAATTATAGTATTTAGGCACCATAGAATTAAGCGTTGAGTATTGCTAAACAATATTTGTAGTAAGCGACTTACCACAAATCTTTTAAAGTCTACTTGTAGAACATCAATACATAAGAAAGGAGAAATTTAAGATGAAAGTAAACAACAAACTGATAAGACAAGCGGGATGGATTTAGGACTCGAAAAATTTTAGTGGAACAAGAAGCAGGTTTTCTAGTTCTGCTCTAATCTTTCCTTTAATATTTTCCGGTATAACGTTTTGGCCGTCTAATGCGTTTTTTGTGAGCAGTTTCTGTAATTCGTTAACTTCTTCGGATTCAAGGACAAGGTTAACGATTTTGCCGTGAATTTTGCGGGTTATATCAGAAGCCAGTAAAGTTTGAAATTCACCAAACAAATCTTGGTTTTGGCTAGCATAAATCATTGGTAAAGGCAAACACTCATTTTTTGCCCGGTTTACAAACTCTTGAATATTTAATAGGTCAGCGAATTCCTCGACAATCACGGAATTTATGCCATACAATCTTCCGAACCTGCCAATACGTTCAACCTCCTCCAAGAGGTCTGTACCTAAAAAAGCACCGAGTTTAATGCATAATTCAGGCACGACAGATTTTAGCTTGATAACTTCAAGATACTGTGAAGGTGCAACTTTAGCGTTGTTTTTAAGTTGAAGCTGAAGCGCTTCAGCGCGACATATCTCCAAAACAGCCTCAGAAACCCATTTGATCATCAATTCAAATTTTGGTTTAGGAAGGTCCCTTGCGGCTTCAGTGAACCGTTCCATCCCCATGCTTAAGAGCATATCGCCTGCTAAAATCGTTGTTGCGGTGCCGAATTTTCCAAGAATAGTCTGTTTCTTTCCTTTAGCGGTTGATTGGTCAATTACATCGTCATGCAAGTCTGCAGCGAAACTTACCAAAAGGATACCTTCACCAAAGGGAACGGCTTTTTCGTCGGTGCCACCTACGGCTTCATACCCCATTGAAAGCAATGCAGGGAAAACCGGTTGAGCAGTATGCAAGGTAACTCTGGAGAGATACCGCATTGCTTGGGAAGTCAATGACTCGTCGGGAAACTTTTGAAGAAGCATTTTTCGAACGTTTTTCATGGCAGGGCCGCCGCTTGCAACAAACTTTGTTTTAATGCTTTCAACGGCTGAATCTTTTGGCATAACATCCCCTCTAAATTACATTTTTAGACTAGGCAATTTAAGATTATTCATAAAATTAAAAGAAGCAGGATTTTACCAATATTGCACCTGCATTTTTTGTTTTAAATCCATCCTGCTTGTACTGGTTTTCCTCTGATGATTTTTTTGTTCACTCATTTCACCTCCATCTAAGTTGCGGGTTACTGTAAGGTTTTATTGCAGCTCATTTATCCAGTCAAGCACTGGCGCCACGTCGAGGCGTGTGTGGTAGCTGACGCCGTTGCAGTTGCTGCTTGAAACAAACGCGTTAATTGCCACTGCCACGTTTTCCCCGTTTAAACTGCAGATGACGGGTCCGCCGGAGTCGCCGAAAGATATGGAACCTTTATCTTGGCTGGGGTTAGCTGTTAGCTTCAGGTATAGGTCGCTGCTACAGAAATTCGAAGACAAAAGCTGCACCTTAGCGCTGCAACGTGTTACCGTGCCAACCCAAGAGTTTTGGGGTCCACCGTTTTTGGGCGTAATTTGGGTTTGCATGCCGTAGCCAACCACTTTTAAGTCAGTTTTTGCTTGGAAACTATCAGTTAAACCCGGCGTAGGCAACCTAGCAAATTCTGTTACTTCCTTAACGGGTTCATCAAGAACTATCGCACCAACATCACTTGTCCGGTACTCCTGGTTTCCAGCTAAAGACGGATAATAACCCGAAAAAAGCTTCGGAACACCATTATAGACGGCATGAACCCCGTCGTACATAATTTGACCGTTCTCTATCGTGTAGCTTATAGGACCTTGATCAAAACAAACACTGACCGCTACCGCATTAACTATGCTATGACCCGCTGTAACCATAACAGTAGGCGAGATCAGAAAGCCGCTGCAGTAACCTATGGGTTGGGTTCGGCCTTGGTCGGCGAAAAGGACAACTACACCTGCGTAAGGAGTTTGGTCGACTGTGTAGTTGCCGGTTATGGCGTTTGCAGATCCGATGAAGAAAATAAGTGGGATGAATAGTGGTAAAATTGTTAGTGCAATTACCTTGTTTGTTTTCAAGTTCTGGTGCCCCTTGTTTAAGTTACTACCTACCCTCAAATACTGTTTCTCAAGTCTCAATATTTAAAGATGGTGAATTTGAAAACATTTTTGACAAGTGTAGAACAAAAAAGCACATTTTGCAGCAAGAGCAAAACTCTTAATAGCCTAAGCCTATCTCAGTGGGTTTCATGAGCCAAACCAAGCAAATGGAGCAGAAATGGCAAAAGCTGTGGGAGGCAGCGAGCCTCTTCGAAGCCGATCCTGACCCCAACCGCCCAAAAAAACTTGTTACATTCCCATTCCCGTACATGAATGGTCCTCTCCATGTTGGGCACACTTTTACTGCGTCTCGCGTTGATGCTTACGCCCGCTTCAAACGTATGCAAGGTTATAACGTGCTCTGGCCCTGGAGTTGGCACTGGACTGGGCAGCCATTGCTTGGCGCTTCTCAGCGTGTGGCGCAGCGGCGACGCTGCGTACATTAAGGTGCTGCGTGAAGTTGACGGCGTACCGGAAGCAGAACTGCAAAAGTTTGTTGATCCTTTCTATATGGCTCAGTATTACACTAACGAGGGGCGCGCTGCAGTTAAAAGCGTGGGTTTCAGTGTGGATTGGCGGCGTGAGTTCACGACGGTTATGCCGACTTTTCAGAAGTTTGTGGAGTGGCAGTACAAGAACCTCAAGGAGAAAGGCTATGTTACACGCGGCACTCACCCGGTGGTCTGGTGCCCTAAAGATCAGTCGCCTACAGGCGACCATGACCGCCAATCTGGCGAAGGCGTAACCCCTGAAGAGTATACTCTCATAAAGTACAGGCTTGATGAGAAAACGGTTTTGCCTGCGGCGACTTTCCGCCCCGAAACCGTGTATGGCATCACCAACATGTGGATAAACCCAGAGGCAGACTACGTCGAAGCTGACGTCAACGGCGAGTCCTGGATAATCAGCCAGGAAGCCGCTGAGAAACTCAAAGAGCAAGAACGCAAAATCACAGTTAAACGCATCTTCAAAGGCGCCGAACTTATCGGAAAAACTTTTACCAATCCCGTTACAAACCTCAAATTCCCAATATTGCCCGGTTGGTTTGTCGATTCAAAAACGGCTACAGGCGTCGTCTACAGCGTTCCCGCTCACGCGCCCTACGACTATCTTGCCTTGCGTGACCTGCAGCAGAAACCTGAGGTTCTGGCCCAGTTCGGCGTGGACCCAAAGATGGTTAAGGCGATTAAACCGATTTCGATTATCAAAATTGATGGCTTCGGCGATTATCCCGCGGCGGAACTTGTCGAGAAGATGGGAATTAAAGACCAAAACGATTCTCGTGCGGACGAAGCAACCAAGGAATTGTACAAAAAAGAGTTCCATGGCGGCACTCTAAAAGCCAACTGTGGCGTGTACGCGGGTAAATCCATCAGGGAAGCCAAAGATATTCTCATAGCCGACTTCAAGAACCTTGGCGTCGCCGACTCCATGTACGACCTCTCCGAGCCAGTTATTTGCCGCTGCATGACCCAGTGCATCGTCAAAATCCTCTCCGATCAGTGGTTCCTAAACTACTCGGACCCCAAATGGAAGGAACTAGCCCACCAAGCCATCGCGCAACTCACCGTTTATCCTGACTCGGCTAAGCCTTGGTTTAACACTGTCATTGATTGGCTAAGGGAGTGGGCTTGTGCAAGAACCACAGGATTTGGCACGCCGCTTCCGTGGGGTAAAGGCTGGATAATCGAGACGCTCAGCGATAGCACAGTTTACATGTCATTCTATACGATTAACAAGCACATTAAACAAAACAACATAAAACCCGAGCAGCTCACACCAGAAGTTTTTGACTACATCTTCTACGGTAAAGGCAACTCAGCAGAGCTCTCTAACGCTGTTGGCATTCCATTGGCATTACTAGATTCTATGCGCAACGAGTTCCTCTACTGGTACCCCTTCGACCTGCGCAACTCCGCAAAAGAGTTGGTGCCTAACCACCTTAGCTTCTGCGTTTTCCACCACGCCGCCCTCTTCCCGCCCGAGCACTGGCCCAAAGCCATTGGCGTAAACGGCATGCTCATGGTAGAAGGGCAAGGCATGCATAAGAGCAAAGGCAACTTCATAACAATGAAGGGCGCAGTAGAGAAATACGGTGCAGACGCCACCCGTTGCGGGTTGCTTTTAGGCGCTGAGGGTATGGATGACCCTGATTGGCGAGCTGAAAACGTCAATGACTTAAAAACTAAATTTGAATCTCTTATGGGTTTTGCAGGAGCAATCATCGTCTCTGCAAAGAAAGAAGAGGATACTGCATTGGAACGTTGGCTAACAAGTCGGATGCAGCAACGCATAAAAGACGTCACCGCAGCCCTTGATGAATTAAAAACTCGCACGGCGCTGCAAACTGCGCTGTTTGAGACTTGGAACGATCTGCGCTGGTACATCCAACGCAAAGGCAACACCGAAAACAAAGCTTTAGGCGAAGCTGTCAAGGACTGGCTGAAGCTGTTGGCGCCGTTTGCGCCGTTCATTTGCGAGGAGCTTTGGAGCCAAACCGGGGAGGAGGGTTTCATAAGCGTCGCCAAATGGCCAGTTATCGACCCATCGAAAGTGGATGTTGGAGCTGAGGAGCAGGAAAACTTGGTTACCGACGTTATGGCAGACACGAACAACATCTTAAAAGCCATGAAAATCGCGCCTAAGCGCATTGTTTACTTCGCGGCGGCAGAGTGGAAGTGGCAGGTGTACCTAAAGGTTGTCGCTAAAGCCGCTGCAGGCGAAGCAAAAATCAACGAGATCATGAAAGATTTCTCCTCTGACCCTCTCCTAAGAAGCCATATGAAAGACATAGCGCCTATGGTGCCCCGCATAATCAAAGCATTAACCAAAGTGTCTGCTTCACGCAAAGCCAGCATGGCAAAAATCGGTGCAGTCAACGAAAAAGCAATCTTAGACGAAACAGCATCGTTCTATCACGACCGTTTCAATGCAGAGATAAGCGTCTACAGCGAATCTGACGAAAACCGCTTCGACCCAAAAAAGCGTGCAGCTATGGCAATGCCGTATCAGCCTGCAATCTACATTGAATAAACCTTTTTTCCCTGTTTTCCACAATTGTTTTTAGTTTTTGAATTATTTAGCTTAAAGCTGGTGTTTAGCTACAGATATGACTTATATCTGAGCGGGTGGAGGAGAGCTTGTGTGACGGATATGAATTTTTGGCGTGATATACCACCCGGCGACAACCCGCCTGAACTGTTAAACATGGTTATTGAAGTGGCAAGTGGCAAACGTGACAAGTACGAGTATAGCATCAAATGGGAAGCTTTCGTTTTGGACCGTATTATTCCGTCTTCAGTGGTTTTTCCCGTAGAATACGGGTTTGTTCCACAGACATGGTATGACGACGAGGATCCATTGGACATTATGGTTTTCAGCTACACACCGCTAACCACGGGGTGTATTGTGAAAGTCCGTGTTATTGGTGCCTTGATGATTGAGGATGAGGAGGGTTTGGATGCAAAAATCCTCGCTGTATTGGTGAACGACGCCCGATTTGAAGGGGTCCGAGACATCGCCGACATGCATAAGCACCGTTTAGTGGAGATTCAGGAGTTTTTTGAAACCTATAAGCGACTTGAACCGCATAAGTGGGTTAAAGTGAAGGGATGGAAAAACGCTGGTGAAGCTCAGGAAATCGTTAAGTCAGCTATGGACAAGTATAGTGCCTTGCCTGAGAAGCCGCCTGCAACCCACAAGTAGGGCTGCGTTTAGTCCTAAAAATCCATAAATTTTTGGCTGACGCATCTTGTTATGAGGCTAAACCTATGGGTGAAAACCGTTACGATGCCCGAGAGCGGCAGCGGGCGGAGCGGCGTCGGCAGCGGCGTGAAGACGAAGCATTGCGGTTGAATGACGAATTTGATAAGCGGGTTAGAGCTCAGCGGCGGGAGCGGGAAGAGCGGGATCGCGAGTTAGAGGTTTTGGCTTAGCTGTTGTAGCTTCGGTTTGGTGAATTGTTGGTTTTGGCAGATTTGATGTTATGTGTTGCCCCCCGAGTCATTGTCCCAAATGGTGCATACATGCAGATTTTTGTAACACATATGTCGCAAAATTTATTATTTACCTTGAACTAATGTAGTTATTGCGGGACAAGGAGCAAGCTTTAGAAGCAATGCACTGAAGCACAGAAGCCCACCAGTTAAAGCAGCGAAAAACTGGAAGGCGAAAACTTTGCTTTAGTGGGCTGAATCATTGCATAGTGCAGAAGCACCAAACCCTGAAGCATCAGGCTACAAGCAGCGAAATAGCTTGAAGCGACGAAGACATGGTTTAGGTGGGCTGTGTTTTGCAATAAGGCTCAGACTTGTTCCCGCTCTAAATTAGTGGATAAGAATTGGTGCTTAGCGGCGCCGTTTACTTCCACCTTTTTTGGCATCAAGACTTCCTTTGTGGATTTCTGTATTTGGGCTTTCGACTTAATGCGAGTTTAGTTTTTTTGCTGTTTTTTGTATGTGTGGGTGTGGTGGTTTTTGCGGCACCACAAGATGGGCGTTGTGGGCGGCTGCTTTTTTGGAACTGGTTGCGTTGCTTATATGTTTGCGGTGTGGCAAAGGAGGTTTCTTGCACACGCAACATGAGTGCTATGTTAAAATTTGCGCGGTGTGGTGTGGCGGCACATGCCAAACACATTTGCCCAACAAAACTCAAGCTGCGACTAAAGGTTTAAGTGCAACATCAATGCTTCATATGCAAAAGGTGTAAAATATGCCAACTCACGGATCACTCTCGAAAGCTGGAAAAGTAAGGTCACAAACCCCAAAAGTCACAGCTCAAGAAAGAACATCGCCAAGCCCAAGAAACCGCAACAGACGCAACTTTGCAAAACGGGTTGTTCTGCAGCGTAAAGCGGGCCAAAACTGGATGCAATAAGTTCTATCCTAAACTTTGTTTTTTAACTTTTCTTGTTCCTTAGCGGAAACTCTAAATTTTGCGTTAAAGCTGCAGTTTTTATGTTTAAGCTAGTGCCGTTTATGTACTTCTAAACTCAAATACCCAGTTGACGAAACTTGACCCAAAACTCTGCGCTTCGTGAAATCATCCAAACCCTGCTAGCCACGGATTCACCTACCCGTAACGACGTTAACAAGTTGAAAATCAAAACCGCAGGCAAATACCACCTGCCAAAAGTGCCTTCAAGCGCAGACATCATCGCCCAACTCTCCCCAGAAGAATCCAAGCGTCTGCTGCCACTTCTGCGACGCAAAACAACCCGCACCATAAGCGGCGTCACAGTCGTCGCAACCATGACCAAACCCTACCCTTGCCCCCAACCCGAACCCTGCGCCTACTGCCCCGGCGGACCCACCACCGGCTCACCGCAAAGCTACACAGGCCACGAACCAGCCGCCATGCGCGGAAGCCAAAACCAGTTTGACCCCTACATGCAGGTCATGAGCCGCATCGAGCAGCTAACCCAGATAGGGCACAAAGTAGACAAAATCGAATTAATCATTATGGGCGGAACCTTCCCCGCCACGCCGCCTGAATACCAAGCCTGGTTCATACAGAGGGCGCTTGACGCCATTACAGGCAAAACCTCCAAATCACTTGAAGAGGCCAAGACAAACGCCGAAGTCAGCCCAACCCGCAACGTCGGCATAACTGTAGAAACCCGCCCTGACTGGGCAAAACAACCCCACATCGACGCCATGCTCTCAATGGGCGTAACCCGTATAGAGTTGGGAGTGCAGAACCCCGACGACGAAATCTACCGCCTCAACGGCAGAACCCACACCGTCGCCGACGTAGTCGAAGCTACACAGATTGCGAAAGATGCAGGGCTAAAGATTGTTTATCACATGATGCCCGGCATGCCTGGCAGCAACCCACAGAAAGACATAGCGGCGTTTAAGCGCATATTCACTGACCCCAACTTTAAGCCGGATATGCTCAAGATTTACCCGTGCCTTGCTATTAACGGCACCAAAGCCAACCAGTGGCATCAGCAGGGCACCTATAAGCCGTACACTACGGAGGAGGCCGCTGAGGTGGTGGCGGAAATCAAGAAATTCATTCCCAAATGGGTTCGCATCATGCGTGTTCAACGGGATATTCCTTCGGGGTTGATTTTGGCTGGCGTAAAAAAAAGCAACCTCAGAGAGCTGGCGCAGCAACGTCTCATCGAGCAGGGTTTGCATTGCCAGTGTATCCGCTGCCGCGAAGTAGGGCATAGAATGCAGGCTGACCACGTAAAACCCGACCTGGCAAACGTCCAAATCATGACGGAGCGATACGCAGCTTCGGAGGGCACAGAACTTTTCATTTCCGCCGAAGACTCCAAAAACAACGTGCTGCTAGGCTACTTGCGCCTGCGAATCCCCTCGCCAAAAGCGCACAGACCCGAAATCACCGAAGCTCTATCCGCAATCGTGCGCGAACTCCACGTTTACGGTCCTCTTGTGCCCGTAGGCAAACGCAGTGAGGGCGCTTGGCAGCATCGGGGTTACGGAAAAGAGCTCCTCGCCGAAGCCGAAGGCATAGCCCGAGACGAGTTCGGGGTCAAAAAGCTTTTAGTTATTAGTGCATTAGGAACAAGGCGGTACTACATGCGCTTGGGTTATGGGCGCGATAGAGTTTATGTTTCAAAGAGGTTAACGCAATGAGCGAACTAGAGTCTTACGGCTACAAAGGCGCCGCACTGCAAATGCTAAAAACGGCAGACTGCAACGTCGGCGACATATTGAAAATCACCAGCAAGGGCAAAACATACGAAGGCATCCTTATCCCACGGTTCGGCGAAGGCTCAGCCATCATCATCAAAATGAAAAGCGGCTACAACATCGGCATCAACGCCGCCCCAGATGTGCAGGTAGAGAAAGTTGGGAAAGGCACCGCACCCAAATTTGAGGCGCCGCCGCTGCCCAAACAGAACCCAGCCCTGCCCCATGTCGTCATCATGAGCACGGGCGGAACAATCGCTAGCCGCGTCGACTACCGCACAGGCGCCGTCCGCAGTGCTATGTCTGCAAGCGACCTCTACGGCGTCGTGCCCGAACTCGCCGACATAGCCCGAGTAGACACAGAAATCGTGTTTAGCATCTACAGCGAGAACCTACGCCAGCAGGACTGGACCGCCCTAGCAGAGAAAGTGGCAGAACGCATCGACCAAGGCGTAGACGGAGTCGTCATAGCGCACGGAACCGACACCATGGCGTACACTTCCGCAGCCCTGAGTTTCGCCCTGCAAAACCTCCCGGTTCCCGTTATTCTCGTCGGCGCCCAGCGTTCCTCGGACCGCCCAAGCAGCGACGCCGCAACCAACCTCATCGGAGCAGTCAAAGCCGCAGGCGAAGCACCCTTCGCGGAAGTCGGCTTAGCCATGCACGAAACCACCTCCGACCTAGCCACAATTGTCCATCACGGCGTCAAAGTCCGCAAGTGCCACACCAGCCGACGCGACACATTCAAACCCGTCAACGGCTTCCCCATCGCCCGCGTCCAGAACCTCCAAGTCACAATGAACAGAGGAACTTATCTGAAACGCGACCAAAACCGCAAGCTGGTTTTGAAACCAAAGTTCTGCGAAAAAGTTGCGTTGGTAAAGTTTTATCCTGGTCTTGACCCCGCCGTCATCGACTTCTACATCGACGCAGGCTTCAAAGGCATCCTGCTTGAAGGTTCAGGTTTAGGGCACGTGAGCAAATTCTGCTTTGAAGCAATAAAACGCGCTACAGCCAGTGGCGTTGTTGTTGCGTTGGCTTCGCAGTGTATTTGGGGTCGGGTTGATATGGATGTTTACGATACTGGCCGTGACCTGCAGAGTTTCGGCGTTGTACCGCTTGAGGATATGTTCCCCGAGACTGGGCTGGTCAAGCTTATGTGGTCGTTGGGGCAAACTGATGATCCAGTTGAAGCTATTAAGCTGCTTAAAACCAACGTGGCAGGCGAATTCTCACCCAGAACGCTGCCTCAGGACGCAATCAAGGAAGGAGCACAATAAAATGACCATTGACTATCAGAAAGTCGGCTTGAAAGTCGGCTTGGAAATTCACCAGCAATTAAACGTTAACAGCAAACTCTTCTGCAGTTGTCCCCCAATCCTGTTTAAAGAGGAACCAGAAATTACCTTTCTGCGGCGTTTGCGCCCAACGCAGAGCGAGCTGGGACAGGTGGACCCCGCTGCCTATTTTGAGTTCCAGAAGGGCGTGAAAATTCTCTATGAAGCTAACCGCGAAAGCTCGTGCCTCGTGGAAATGGACGAAGAACCACCTCACCCCATCAACCTTGACGCCGTAAAAGTGGTGCTCACGGCTTCGCTTATGATGAATATGCAGCCGGTTGACGAAGTGCATGTGATGCGTAAAACCGTTATCGACGGCTCCAACACCACCGGCTTCCAACGCACCTGTACCCTGGCTTTGGATGGCTGGATAAAAGTCAACGACAAAGTCATCCCCATGCAAGCTGCCTTCCTCGAGGAGGACGCGGCACGCAAAACGGGCACGCAAGATGAGGGTAAAACCATCCGGTACCGCATCGACCGGCTCGGCATTCCGCTTATCGAAGTTGCGACGGCTCCGGCGATTTATTCGCCGCAGGAGGCGCAGGAAGTGGCTTTTGCCATCGGCAGAATACTGCGGGACACAGGCAAAGTTATGCGTGGTTTGGGTACTATTCGCCAGGACCTCAACGTCTCAATTCCAAATGGTACGCTTATTGAAATTAAAGGCGTACAGGAACTCGAACTCATCTCAACAGTCGTAGATTACGAGGTGCAGCGCCAGCTAAACCTGGTTGCCATAAAAGAAGAACTCGCAAAACGAGGCATAACGCCCGAATCGCTGAAACCCGACTTAGTCGATGTCACTGGCTTGTTCCAAAATACCAAGAGCAAAGTTATCCGAAAAGCCGTGGACAAAAAACAAAAAGTCCTCGCCGTCAAACTCGCAGGCTTCAACGGCTTAACCGGGCGAGAGTTGATGCCTGGCTTCCGATTGGGCAGTGAGTTGTCGGATTATGCAAAGTTCTGGGGCAGAGTGGGGGGTATATTCCACACTGACGAGGTGCTGGCTAACTATGGCATCACCGCCGAAGAGGTTAAGGCGCTGCGTGAAGCAGTCGGCGCCTCCGAAGCTGACGCGGTAGTGTTTGTGGCTGACAACTCCGAGAACACCCACGACGCACTTAAAGCCGTAGTTGAACGCGCTCAGGTTGCCTGCACGCATATTCCCCAAGAGACACGCACCGCCAAAGACGATGGCACCACCCGCTACATGCGGCCCCGACCTGGAGCAGCACGCATGTACCCCGAAACCGACATACCCCCACAACCCATCACCGAGGAACTCGTAGCTAAAATCAAAGCAAACCTGCCTGAACCTGCAGACAAAAAACTTGCCCGCCTCATCAAGCAGTACAGCTTAAACGAGAAACTAGCCAGGCAACTAATCGACAGCGAATACATCAACGTGTTTGAAGATGCAGCTAAAACCAGCGGCGCACAAGCATCCACGGTAGCTGCGTTTTTAACTGAAACTGTTAAGGCATTGCAGCGCGACGGAGTCCATGTCCACCACGTCTCAGACGAGCAAATCGGCGAAATTTTCAAAGCTGTTGGCGCAGGCGTACTGGCTAAAGAAGCAACCGCAGACGTGTTCACCTGGTTGTCAAAGAATGAGGGCAAAGCCGTTAAGGACGCAACAGCAGCCTTGGGGCTCAAAATGTTCTGCGAAGCAGACCTTGCACCGGTCATCGACCGCATCATAGCTGCCAACACATCCCAAATCGAGAAGTTGGGCAAAAACGCTTTCGGCATGCTTATGGGTGCAGCTATGAAGGAAGTCCGAGGCAAATGCAACCCTGAACTTGTCGGCAAACTCTTGCGTGAACGGCTCAAGTAACCTTTTCTTTTTTCTTTTTTGTTTTTGCTTTGAAGTTGTCATAAATCCTAAAAAGCATTGCAGGCATATACCCCACTGAGGCGTAAGCAGTGAAGCGTATTGAAGCCCGCGTTAAAACCAGTTTTGGAGAAGTCGTTATCGAAGGCGATTCGCCACAGGACATCCTAGACATGCTCCAAGACATGCCTGAAAACTTTACTGAGAAACTCTCCGATTTTGTAACTAACCGCCTTGTTCCCTCAGGCGCAGCACTTAAAGGCATCGTGGAAGCCACCACGGAGGGCCCCGTCATCGTCACCCGCGAGAACCTTACGCACTACGAATCCGTCGGGCTAATCTTGTACGCTTCAGACGAACGCAAAAACACTGCGGCGCAGGTGCAGAAGCTGCTTGAGTCCAGTGGTTTAAAAATTATGGTGCCTGCTCGCCTAAACGAGATGACTAAGCGAGGGCACGTGTTTAAGCCAGACCCGTCCAAGCCTGACTTCAAATTGACCATGCAGGGAGAGAAATGGGTCGAGGACGAGGTACTGAGTAAGTTGCGGGGAAAAATGAGTTAAACTCTAAACCCGAAAAGCTTTTTACCCCCGTTTTACTTGATTTTTTAGGGATATTTTATGTATACTTTGCCTTTAGTGTTAGGTGTCATCTATTCTGTTTTGGAGAGTTTGGGCTTAGCAGGCGTTGACTGGGTATTTCTGCTGGTCCTAGTCATCATAGGCTTAATTATTATAGTATTGGTTAAGCTGTTTTTGGTGTTCATCCCAGCTATACTCGCCGCCATAGTCGTATACTTTTTGACTGGAGGAGACTTGTTCTGGACGGGCATCGCGTTTTTGGTTGTTGCGCTTTTGTCGCTACTCTCAAAACTGTAGCGCCAAACGCTTCAGTCTCTTTTTTTCCGCATCGTCCTTAAGCGCAGAATTATTGAGCCGCAGCCAAATTTTTAACCAACTGAGCCCTACCACCAGTTAAACCGCCGCATTGAATACTACGCTGTGAAATCATTTTCATAAGGCTTTTATATCTGGTATGGGGTTCATGGATATAACGCATGGACAGTGACATCGACATGATGATGGAACCAAGTAAAAAACCACTAAACGTCCTAATTAAACAGTTACACGGCAACATCGAAGTTGTTCTCAAAAACGGCTACGAATACAAAGGTAAAATGATAAAGTGCGACGGGCACATGAACATACTCCTCGAAGGCGCGACTGAAATCAAAGAAGATCAGCTCATGACCAACTACGGCAACGTGCTCCTCCGCGGCAACAACATCCTCTACATCGTTTTAAACGCCAACATACACTAAACGGGCAACCGTTTAGCTTCCCCAACCACATAGCGGCAGGCTTCCTCCACCGCTAAGGTTAGGTTGAATTTTCTACTAAAAAACGTCAAAACATTCTTCAAATCCCGCTCCAGCAACTCCGCTGCGTTAGCGTGATCGGTTTTCACGGCTTGAGGCCAATCAATAATTAAAATATGCCCATCGGGGCGAAGAATAATGTTGTATTCACTTAAATCAGAATGTATGAGGTGGGCTTTTTGGTAGGTTCTTTTGATGTTACGCAGGATTTCCCGAAGTATTTTTTCGGGTTTACCTATGTCTTTGTAGTGGGATAATTCGGCGCCGTCTATCATTCCCATGGCTATGACGTGGCGGTTCTGCATGAAGGGTTCTGGCACTGAGATGCCGCATTCGTAGGCGGCTCGCATAGCGTGAAACTCGCGTTCCGCCGCAAGATGCGACTGATAGAGCCAACTGGAGTGCTCTTTTATGTAGCCTCGTTTACGTCGAGTCTGACGGAAACTAATCCTACCAAGTCGATGGAATTTGACTGCAATGCGCCTGCCATCGGGGGATAGTGCATCGTAGACGTCGGCTTCTTTGCCTACGCCCAAGGTTTGGCCGAAGCTGGAGATCACGCCGGCCTTCACAAGTGCATTTATTGCAAGGCAGTCATAGCCTGTGTAGTTGAGTTTGTGTCCTGTGTAGGCGCCTTTGGCTTGGTAGATCAAGTTCAGCTTGTTTAGTTTGCCCAGCGTGAAGTTGACTCTGTCCATGGGTACTTTGGCGTATTTCTGGATTTGCTCAGCGGGCACATATTCGCGTTTGGCCATAGCTGCCTCTATAACTTGGAGAATCCGGAAGTCCTCTACTTCCAGTTCGCGGTAAACGTGTACGGCTACTTCGGCACTTGACATATGCAATCGTTTAAATGGCTGTTTCTATCTAGAAGAAGATTAGGCTCTGTGTTAAAGAGTTTTTGAGTGTTGCTTATATGGGAGACAAAATAATATGTCTTGCATTAGCGGACAGACGACCCCATAAGCACTATTAGTATCAAATGTCTGGTCTTAAGAAAATGGCTGTAAACCAAGAAAACGTGTCTAAAGTACTCTCAGTCCTTTCTCACCCGCTGAGAAGGGACATACTATTAGACTTAAGCAACAACGGTGAATCCTCGTTTACGGATTTACTGAACTTGCTTAAGGTTGATACAGGTAAACTCAGTTTTCACCTCCGAGCGCTTGCTCCATTTGTGGAGCAGACGCCAACCGGTAAATACCGCCTAAGCAGAGCAGGCGAAGCAGCCGTTCGAGTTGTACATGATGTAGAAGGTTGGGCGGAAGCAGCCGACGTCCAAGGCAAAGCCACCTCTTTACCTATTTCGTCTTTCCAGAAAAGAGCAATTGCGTTTTTGATTGACTTCGCACTGATTTTCGCCATCACTTTGGCGATTACGTTTCTGCCGCAGCTCCTAACGCCGGCGACTGGCAACTTAGCCAGCGAAATCAGCACACTGCTCTTTATAACCATCGGATTACTTTGGCTCTACTCGACATTGCTTGAGGGCTTTAACGGGCAGAGCCTGGGCAAACGCGCATTAGGCGTTAAAGTGGTGCGTACGGATGGCAAAAAAATGAGCTACGACCACGCCGCAGTGCGCAACTTCGGCAAAGTCCTACCGCTTTTGCCGTTTGATTTACTGTTCGGCTGGCGCATCAAAAACCAAGCGTTTTTGCGCTATTTCGACAAATTCGCGGGCACCACCGTGATTGACCTGCGCACTTCCTCCTCTTCTTCGTCTTAGACCTGAGTTTGGAGAAGTCTTATTTGGACGCAACGCAATAGCAAAGTGGGAACGTTATGAGTGATGATAGGGAGCTTCGGGTTAGCAAAATCAAGGACGGCACCGTAATTGACCATATCCGAGGTGGATTCGCCCTTGACGTCGTGCGCATTTTAGGTATTACTGGCAAAGAGCACCGCGTCATGACCATCGCCGTGAATGTCCCTAGCCGGCGTTTCGGAGCCAAAGACATTGTTAAAATCGAAGGGAAAGCCCTAAATGCGCAGGAAGTTAACCGCATCGCCCTAGTAGCGCCGCATGCGTCGATTAACTTCATCAAAAACTATGTCGTTATCCAAAAGTTTGAGGTCAAGTTGCCGCCTATGATTGAGGGTATCGTGAAATGCAGCAACCCAAGTTGTGTCAGCAACAACAACGAACCCGTCACCTCGAAGTTTCACGTTAAAACCGAGGAGCCGCTGCTGCTTAAATGCCACTACTGCGGCGTTACGCTTGAGCAAGCCGACGTTATGAGCCAGCTCTAAAGCAGGCGTTCCTCTGCAAGTTTGAAGAGAGCCAAAAAATCTTCTTTTGTTAACCTCTTGCCGTACAGGTTGACGGTGGGGCACTCCTTAGTGAAACCAAAAACATGCACGCCTTTCTCTTCGTCGAATTTGAGTTCAAATGGGTAGAAACGGCAAATCAGCGGGCGCTCCCCGTAGATGGTACATTTGTTATCTTCTAGGAAGAAGCAGTTGCCCCCGACCTTTTTCATTTCGTAGATGTAGGGCGCGGTGCCGCGTTCAGTGGCGAAGTCTTCGATGGGCTGCCCCGTCGATGCGGAAATTGCCTCGGCTTCGCTTTCAAGAAGCAGGATGTGACGGAGTTTGTGATCAGTGTTGCCGCAGCACAATCCGCAGCCATTGCATTCGAAACGGACACCTTCAGGGCATTCGAAGCTCACAGTAAGTCAACACAAAAATGGAGTTATTAGGATTTTAACGTTAGGGCTGCATCTGCTGGTTTCGGTGCCCCTCGCCGTACTGGTATGGTCTACCCAAATTCTTGGCAAGTTTGTTGGCGAAAACCTCGTCCATATCCGTGTTCGGACATGCCAATCGGCTGGCGTCGAGAATGTAGAACAGGACGTCAATTAGTTCCTCAGCGATTTTCTCCTCTCCGAGCCCTTTTTTCCATGCGTCGCTGGCTTCCCCCAATTCGATAAAGGCGAAAAGCAGCTTCTTTGGAATGTCCTCAGGCTTATTGTAGAAGCCCTTTTTTATTACGAGGTTTTCGATTTCTTTTTTCATTTCTTCCAAATGCAAATACAAATCGCTCCTGACTTTTAGAAAGTTATTGATCGCTTGTATAAAGCATTACTCAATCAGATTGGAAGTTGATCTTGTGTTGTCTTGTGAAATCAATTAAGGTTTGAGCGTGGTGTCACTCTCAGAAACCCGCTATTCCATGCACCGCATGCAAGAAAACGCGCGTGCGACGCCCTCTTCAAACAAAGAAAACGTTTTAAAAAGAAAAAGCAGCCCCAGATACAAACCATCATGTATCTTAGGAACCTTCATACCCTCATAAAACAAAAAACCTTTTACACCCTAAGCCGCCATTAAAACACCAGAGGAGACTCGTGTTTGGATAAAAAATGCCCCGTATGCAAAAAACCCTATGTCACTTTTAATGCCAAGTCAAAATATTGCAGTGACGCGTGCGCAAGGAAAGCGGGAAAAGCAAAGTAAAACCCGCAGCACCATTTTTTATTAAACAGATAAATTCAGCGGCATCTCCACCGTTATGGTTGTGCCCTGCCCCAAAACGCTCTCCAACGCTATTTTTCCTCCATGAGCTTCGATATTGCGTTTACATATAACCATCCCAAAACCCATCCCCTTCGCTTTGGTTGTAAACAGCGGGGTCCAGAGCTTCTCAATTGTTTCCTGCGACATGCCAACACCATTGTCTTTGAAGGCGAAAACCACTTTACCCTCAACCACTACACTTGAAACCTGCATTACACCCCCACCGGGCATCGCATCGTAACCATTTTTGAGGATGTTTATGAAGCTGCGCACAACCTTCACCTCATCTACAGAAAAAACGGGTAAATCAACAGTTTTGTCCTCAATAGTGACGTTTTGAGACTTCGGGGTAAGCGTCAACGCAGCCTTAACCAACCCCGCCGCAGTTACCTGCGTGAGTTGTAGTTTAACCTCGTCTGAGTAGTAACTTGCGTAATCCAGAAGGTCCGTTATGATTTTGTTAGAGTAATCAATGCTTTTATCAATGCTCTCAAACAGCGCCAAATCCTCCCCATCCAACTTTGAATGCAACTTGCGCCGCAAATAAAAAGTGGCGCCCCTTATGCCTGAAAGCGGATTACGCAAGTCATGCCCCAACATACCCGCCAACTCGCCAATCGAAGCATATCGCTCCGCCTTAAGCAACTTCGACTCCATCTCCCTACGCTGCGTAACATCATGCAACACAAACGCGGCGCCAACATCTTTACCACGACTACCCGTAACCATAGAACACGACAAAGCCCCCACCTTACGCTCGCCCCCTTTAGTAAAAAAAGAAATCTCGTAATTCTTTATCTCTCGCTCCACCTGAAGCCTTTCAAGGATGATAGGGGGCTCTTTTTGGCTGTTCAAAACTTGACCGAGTTCAAGCATTTCGTAGATAGATTTATCCACCACCTCGTCTTGGTGGTAACCCAGCAGGGTCAGAAGCGACTGGTTAACCTTTATGATTTTTCCTTCCAAATTAATAAGAATCACAGAGTCAGGCATCGTGGAGAAAATTTTTTCCGCCACAATTTCAGGTCTAAAACTAAACAAATCATACTTTAGCATGCTGTAAGCAACGAAAAATGTAGTAATGCTACAGGATATCGTCCCTAACCCTGGAAAATCAATGCCTGAAAAAGGAAAAAAAGAATCCGTAACTAACGCCACAAGTATGGGGATAGTGAATGCAGCCCAAACAAATTTGGCTTGCTGCTTCTTGGTTTTGTCCACCAAACCATGATAATACCGGGCAAATAGAACAATCGATAAAACTGCAAATGAACAAGCCCAAAAATTATCAAACCAACACAACAATGAATTAGTAGGCAAAGAATTCTGGTAACCCCAAAACTTCAAGACAGGCGTTGCAGTAATCAGGTTTGTGGTGAAATCGGTTAACGCAAAAAACAACGCTGGAAAGTATAGCGCGACATAGATGAATTTGTTTCTTAACCAACTGCTCTCTGTGTAGACCAACGTGAAATGCATCAGAACCGATAATAGAAAAGGCCAAAGAAAAAGGACTTTTTGCCAAAAAACAGCTCCAACAAGAGAGGGTGACTGAGACATCATGAACAAGCAGAACGCCCAATATGAGTTAAAAATCATCATAACCATGAAAAGCTTGTTTAACCTTGCAGTTCTATCTAGAAGAAATACGCTTATACCTAAAGTTATAGAGATCGCACTAGCAAACAAAGATAGTAAAGCGTAAAGGATCATCTGCAATTCATCCTGCAAACGTGAAATTTAACGGTGAACTCAATCATTCAAGACGTCATTACACCTCAACGGCCTTTTCAAAATAAAAAAATTTGTGCGGATAAAACGGAATGACATTTTTCTAGTTTCAACTTAAATACGATGTATTGGCAAAGATAGTTGCAGTGTAATACGGTGGTCTAAATAAATCAGCATACTTTTATTTGGCGCCCAAGAACTACAGTTAAAGTAAAATAAACTTAGTAGGCAGGCGGATGCAGTTTGGTTGAACTCAGACAACAAGAACAACAGCTTTTAGCCGCTCTGGAGAAACTAGGCGGACACGCAAGCATAGAGCAACTGGTAGAAAACTGCGGTTTCCCAGATGCCGCAGTCATGCGCAACGCTCTAACCCTGCAAGAAAAAAACCTCCTGAACATACAAGCCTCCACGCAAAACATCGTCAAACTCACCTCGGAAGGCAAAACCTACGCCCAAAACAGCCTGCCCGAACGCAAATTAATCCGCGCTGTCGCCGAACTAGGCGGCAAAGCAGATCTAAAAGAGGCTGCAGCCAAAGCAGGCTTGGAGCAGCAGTTTGTGCAAATCGCGCAGGGCTGGGTTATTCGCAAGAAATGGGCATTCTACGCCGCCCAAACCAACACACTTTCCATCAACGACGCCATGTTGCATCAAGTGGAGGTGCCCGTGGGCTGCGACGAAACCCTACTCAAATACCTCGCCGATAAAGAACAGACATCCATAGACGATTTAAGTACTGAACTAAGAGACGCTGCGGAGCAGCTTAAAAAACGCAAACTCGCAACCATTGAACCAAAAACCAGCCGCAAGCTCACCACAACCGAAAAGGGCAAAAAAGCGGCCGCCGAAATATCCAGCGCAGCACCCGAAGTCACCAAACTCACCCCTGAACTCATAATCACAGGCAAGTGGCGCGAAGTCAAAATCCAAAAATACAACATCGAAGCGCCCGTAGCCAAAACCTGGGGAGGCAAAAAACACCCCTACCTATGCTTCTTTGATGAAGTCCGAGAGAAACTAGTCCAGTTGGGCTTTCAGGAAATGACGGGCAATCAGGTTGAGCTGGGTTTCTTTAATTTTGACGCTTTAAACGTACCCCAAGACCACCCTGCCCGCGAGGAATCGGACGTTTACTACGTTAAAGAGCCCTGTTTCGGCAGCATAGAGCGTTACATGCAAGCTGTTGAGCAAGTGAAGCAGACGCATGAGAACGGCTGGATCACAGGCGCCACAGGGTGGGGCTACAAGTATAATGTGGAAGCGGCTCAGCGGCTGATTCTTCGTAGCCAAGGCACATGCCTCAGCGCCCGCACCTTAGAAGCAGGCAAGTTTGAGGTGCCCAGCCGACACTTCAGCATCGCACGGGTCTACCGCCCCGAAATAACCGACCGCACCCACCTCTCCGAATTCAACCAGGTCGAAGGAATAATCATTGACGAAAAACTCAACCTAAAAGACCTTCTCGGCGTCTTGGGCAAGTTTGCTTTGGAAATCGCTGGCGCCGACAAAGTGCGCTTCAAACCAGACTATTTCCCCTTCACCGAACCCAGCGTTGAACTCAGCGCGTATAAGGAAGGTTATGGCTGGATAGAGTTCGGCGGCTCAGGCATATTCCGCCCCGAAGTCACAGCTCCGCTCGGCGTCAAAGTTCCCGTAATAGCTTGGGGCTTGGGCGTTGATCGGCTCTTTATGATGAAGAGTGGGTTGAGTGATATTCGCCAGATTTTCAGTCAAGATCTTGATTGGCTCCGTAAAAAGCAGGTGACCTAAATGCCCACAATCGACGTAGACATAAACGAATTGCAACGTATGCTTAACATGAACTTTGAAGGCGATATGGCGAAACTCGACGACGTTCTCGCCTACGTTAAAGCTGAAGTCAAAGCCTACAATCCACAAGACGCCTCAGTGAGCATCGAAATGAAGGATACTGCCCGCTCGGATCTTTGGAGTGTGGAGGGTTTAAACCGCGCACTGCGAGGTTATGTTGGGCAGAAAAAAGGCATAAAACAGTATCGTGCAGATGCATCCGCAGTGGAAGTTTACGTTGACGCAGAGCTTTACCCTATTCGCCCCTTCATCTGCTGCGCCGTCGTTAAAGACGTACACCTCTGCGACGAAGTCATCAAGGGCATTATGCACCTTCAAGATAAGCTGGACCAGACCCAGGGGCGAAGCCGACAGAAAACCAGCGTCGGCATCTACAACCTTGACCTCATAAAACCTCCGGTTTACTACAAAGCGGTTAATCCAAGCGAAGTGCAGTTTGTACCGTTGGGCTTCACTGAGAAGATGGGGCTTGACGAAATCCTTGAAAAGCACCCTAAGGGTCAAGAGTACGGGCACATAGTCAGGCGCAACGCCAAGTACCCGATGTTGTTTGACGGCGAAGGCAAAGTGCTTTCTTTCCCACCCATCATAAACAGTAACGATTTGGGCAAGATCACCGAGGAAAGTCGCAACCTCCTAGTTGAGGTAACGGGTACATTGCACAAAACGGTGCTTAACACTTTAAATTTGGTTACTTTGGCGTTGATTGACAGGGGTGGACACGCCTCTGGCGCAACCATTCACTACCCCAAAAGCAGCCAATACTCCGTGGAAACTGTGCAGACTCCAGATTTTAGCAACAGGCAAGTCCAGTTAAGCGTGGCGGAAACTAACCGCCTCTTGGGCCTCAAACTTAATGCACCTGAAATCGAGGATTTGCTGGCTACTGCAGGCTTAAACGTCGAAAAAACAGTCGGCGACTGCTTAACCGTTTTGGTTCCTTGTTACCGCGTTGACGTCATGCACCAAGTCGACATAATCGAAGACGTCGCCATCGCCTACGGCTACAACAACATCACTCCACAGTGGCGTGAGTTACCAACCACTGGCAAAGCCAAACCCGAACAGCGCACAATCAACATCGCAAGGGACTTAATGGCTGGCTTAGGCTTCCAAGAAGTCCTCAACACCACACTCACCAACCCTGACACGCTCTTCAAAAAAATGAACACCGAACTTACACCCATTGTTGAGTTGGTTAACCCCAAAGTCATCACCATGACTTGCCTGCGCAACTGTCTCATGCCAGGACTCATGGAGTTTTTAAGCGTCAACCAATCCGTAGAGTTTCCCCAGAAAATCTTCGAACTCGGCAAAGTCACCCTGCCAGATGCCACTATGGAAACCCGCACCCGAGACGAAGACTGGCTCTCAGCCGTCACAGCGCACCCAAACGCCAGCTTCAGCGAAATCAAATCCGCCCTCGACTCGCTGATGATGAATTTGGGCGTGGAATGGCAAATCAAAGAAACAGTGCACCCTAGCTTCATAGAGGGCAGAGTAGGTAAAATTATCGTTGCAGGTCAAGAAGTGGGTGTAGTCGGCGAGGTTAACCCTGCGGTGTTGGAGGCTTGGAAGCTGGAGAATCCCGTAGCCGCTTTTGAGTTGCAGTTTAGCAGACTCAAAATACACTAATTTTTAACAAATAGTTTTTTCGATACCGCCGCTTGATTTGGCAAAGTCATGCATAAACACACCATTGCCCACCTCAGGTTTTGAGGATTTTTAGGATTGAAATCATCAAAAAAGCTCTAAATACCCACTCCGTCAACCATAACCTATGCTACCCAAAGTCACAGTCTTCAACTCAATCAGCTTAGACGGATCCATTAAAGGCTTCGCCGTAGATGTCGCCCTCCACTGCGAAGTACTCGCCAAACTCGGATTAGACGCCCTGCTCGCCGGTTCCGACACCGCCAAAACCGGCATCGAAACCTTCGTCTCTTCCGTTCCACCTGAAGAGGAAAGCGACTTTCACCGCCCCAGCGACCCTGACAAAGACGCCGTCTGGTGGGTCATACCTGACAGCCGCGGCACCTTAGAGGGCTTGTTGCATGTGCACCGAAATTCTGGCTACGCCAAAGATGTGGTTGTGCTTGTCTCTAAACGCACCCCAAAAAGTTACCTGACCTACCTTCAAGAACGCAACTATGAATATGTGGTGGCAGGGGAGGACCATGTGGATTATAGGGTGGCATTTGAGGACCTAAATAAGCGGTTGGGGATTACTAATATAGTGACTGACTCAGGCGGGGTGTTGGCTTCGGTGCTCCTTGAGCAGGGGCTGGTGGATGAGTTGCACTTGCTGGTTGCGCCGGAGATTGTGGGGCAAAAAACGATAAACCTATTCCGACGTTTAACCCTGCCTGTTAAGTTGGTGCTTGCACGCGTCGAAACCGTGAAGGGGCATTTGCTGTTAACCTATGAGGTTAAAAAAGCGGTTGTTTAAGCGATTTGGATTTTTTTGTTTAGTGCCGCTGAAATGTTGCGTTCGATGGTGCGTTTCAGGTTGCTGATTTTGTCTACCGTCAGGTTGTAGCTGTTCGCTTTGACGGTTTCGTGGGTTTCCACGCTGGTTTTGCGTGCCCGCAACTGGTCGAGTTGGTCCTGGTATTGGGAGATGTTCTGTTTTATTTCATCCATCTTCGCCGACGCCACAAGCGAATTCCGTTTGGCAGCCATCTCCGCACATCGAACCTGAACCGTTGCCAACGAGTCATTCTTCAATATTTCCTCAGCTAGCTGCTCGGCTTTACGCTGCTTATCAGACTTAAGCTTAAGAGTATCCTTCTCCAGCATGCCCTGTAGCTTCTCCAAAATTCCCTTCAGAGTCGGGTACCCATCGGGTTCTGTGACTAGGGCTTCGAAGGGGTTTTCTAGGTACTGGTTGATTTTCTGCAGTTCGTCGGGGGTTATGCCGCCTCCGCCGCCTGATGTTGCCAGCGCCTGCATTTTGATGAATGGTTTTTGGAGGTGGCGCA
The DNA here is from genome assembly GCA_963716035.1 of uncultured archaeon. GTDB lineage: Archaea > Thermoproteota > Bathyarchaeia > Bathyarchaeales > Bathycorpusculaceae > Bathycorpusculum. The sequence goes on from OY970286.1 coordinate 2,433,776, forward strand.
GGTTGTTTTTGAGTTCGTTGTTTAGGTTTTCTATTTCTTGGTTGACTAAGTTGAGTTTGTCTATGGGTCCCGCCGTGGTTAAATCTGCGATTTTCTGTTCCAGTTCACTGATTTCCTGTTCGAGGGGCATGCGTTCGTTTTTGATGCTGTCTTTGTCTTCTTGAAGATTCGAGAGTTGTTTCTCTATGCTTTGGAGGTCGTTTAGTTGGTGGAGTGCTTCTTCCAGGGTTTTTGTTTTTATGTATTCTTTTGTGAGGTAATCGTTTAGGTTGTTGTAGGATTGTTTGGCTTTCTCGTAGATTTGAAGGAATTTGCGGCGGTCCATGATGAAAAACGGCGAGATGCGGGGAAACCAGTTTTTGAGGTCTATGTCGGTGACCATGAGGACTTTTTGTGTTTCCGTACTGTAGCGGTTGATTGTGTCGTAGGAGACATCTTCTGGGGGGGCAAGTTTTTTGAAGCGGTCTAAGAATAGGCGGGCTAGTTTGTTGAGGGCTCGGGCGCGGTTGTAGAGTTTCATGTTGCGTTTTTCGATTTCTTTGTTGGAGACGTCGAAGAGTTGTTTGCTGACGTCGCTTAAGGCTTGGATTTGGAGGTCCATGTCGTCGCGTAGTTTTTTGGCTTGCGCGTGGACGGGGGTTAGGACGGTGGTGGTTTGGTTTTCTAGCCAGTGTTTAGCCTCTGTTGAGGTTGTGAATTGGATGGTTGCTTCCGCCAAAATGTTGCACCCTGCTTACTGTTATGGTTGGTTACTTATCAATTTTAGCCAATTTTTAACCCAAAAACAAGCACTCACTTATGGGTAGCTACTCTTAAATAGGTAGCTCTGTATGAATCAAACCGAGGACACCAAAAGTGAACACAAAAACCAACACAAAAGCCCTCGCCCTAATCATCATATTCGTGGCCCTCGCCATAGCCCTAAATATCTACGGACCCAAAATCCCCTTCCCACTCGCAACCTTCCTATATTTCCAACTCTGGGAAATCCCCATAGTCGTATCTTTCCTACTAATCGGACCCAAAACAGGCATAACCGTCGCCGCCCTAAACACGCTCATCCTGTTCGCGGTCTTCCCCGGCGAACTACCCACAGGCCCACTCTACAACTTTGTAGCCGTCATCTCAACCCTGATAGGCATCTACATCCCCTACCGCATTGCCACCCGAGGCTGCAAAGCCGAAACACTCGGCGCCACCTTAAAAAAACACGTAAAATCCCTAACCCTATCAACAACCGCTCTAGGCATTACCTTACGCGTGGTCGTTATGTCCATCGTAAACTACTTCGCCCTACAACAAACCTTCCCCATAGGATTCGGATTAACTGAACCCGCAGCAGTAACCTTCATACCTATAATTGCGGTCTTCAACGCCATAATCGTAGCTTACACACTGCCAATCGCAATAGGTATAGCAGTAGCAGTTCAGTCAAGAGTGAAAATGTAGAGAGACAAAAGGAAAGAAGTTTAGAAGCCCAAGGCTTGGGCTAAAACTTCTGGATTTATTTTTCCAGCTTTGAAGGTTCTGCCGGTTTTCGCGTTGTTAATCATAAGCAGGGCAGGAGCGAATAAGCCGGTGTCGATTTTGTAGAAGTCTTTGTCTGCATTAAGGAAAATTTGCAGGAATGGTTTGCCGTAGTCTTTGGAGTTGACTGAAGGGGCGTCGTTGACGAGTTTTTGCAGTTTGGCTTCGTCGTCGTAGTCAACGGTTAGGTAGACGGTTCCGCCGTAGAGGATGACGTCGTTTGTGCGTGCCATGGCTACTTCAAAGTCAGGTCCCACTGGGGGGATTGGGGCGTAGCCCATTGCGTAGCGGATACATTTAGGGTCCAAACCTAAAGTGTGGAGTTTGTGAATGCCTACTTCCACGACGCGACCCGCAACCTGAGTTAAACCCGCAACCGAAGCGGTTGGGGCAACGACAGCGATGATGTTCTCTGCGGGCAGGTTAGTGTTTTTGATTACTTTCTCAAACAGGCCGTCTGATGGGAGCACGTTGCTTTCCAGGCAGATGACTGCTTTGTCGCATTTGTCGGTGTAGCCGATTTCCTCGTATGTTTCTTTGGGTTTGAGCGCGATGGCGCGGACTGGGCCGCTGCCGATGGCGATGTTGTCGCCGTCTTTTATGCGCCAACCTGCGAATTGGCTGCCTAACATGGCGATTGCGGGGTGATCGGAGGTTATGGTTACCGAGGGGAAATCCATGTTGCCATAGGTTTTGAATCCTAAGTCGGCTTTGCCTGCGCCGCCCAAGCAGAGTTCCGTGAGGATTTTTCCTGCTTCGAAACCGCCGGGGGCTTTGACGCCTGCGTCAATTATTGTTGCTCCAGCGGAGGATTTGGAGACGGCGACGCCGTAGAATTCGGGGTTTTCAAGGAATTTCTGGGCTAACTCCCATGCTAGTTGGTTTACGCTTAATGCACTAACCATGAAACTGCACCTTTACTTGCAAGAGAGGGAATTCAACATTGAAATATTAAATGTACCGCCTGGAATTGGGGCAGCTTAACGTCTATTCGGCGCTAATAGGGAGCTTAGAACAAGCATAGAAGGGGCTATTTATTCCCGGCTATTTTATGCGTTCTAGCCTTAGCGTGTTAAGCAGTAGAAGCATTGTCACGCCGTCATCACCCGACGCAACCGTAAACCACAATGGCGTCAAACCCATCAACCCCAAAGCACCCAAAATCAACTTGACAACCAACGAAGCAGCAATGTTCTGTTTCGCGATGACCATGGTTTTCTGGCTTAGCTTAAGCAAATACGGAATCTGCGCCAACTCGTCTTTGACCAGCACCACATCTGCCGACTCCAAAGCCACGTCCGCCCCCCGCGCACCCAACGCAATGCCTACATCAGACGCCGCCAAAGCTGGAGCGTCATTGACGCCGTCGCCCACCATCGCCACCAACCCGTCTTTGCCCTTCATGCCCTCAATGCATGCAAGCTTATCCTCCGGGAACAATTCGGCGTGGACATCGTCAATGCCCAGCGATTTAGCTGTGTCTACTGCTATGGACTGTTTGTCGCCAGTCAACATTGCGGTTCTGATATTTTGTTTCTTGAGTTGCGATATTGCGGTTTGGGCATCTTGGCGAACCTCATCGACGACGCAGACCGCCGCTAACCCCTGTTTCGCGACAGAAACGCAGACGGCAGTGTGGATGTCGCCGCTTAAAATATCAAACGCTTGGGTACAGTCGCATTGCAGTTCCTTCATGAACTCCAAATTGCCGATGGCCACGTGTTTATCGTTAACGAAACCCACGATGCCTTTTCCGGGAACTTCGACGACGTTGGTGACTTTGAGTTTGCTGAGGTCGATTTTGCGTTCAACAGCTTTACGCACTATCGCCTGCGCAATAGGGTGGTTGCTGAACTGGTCAAGTGCGGCGGCGTAAGCTATGGCTTCGTCTTCGGCTTTAGATAAGTCCACTCGGCGGACTTCATGCACTGCTTGGCGCCCAAGGGTAAGGGTGCCGGTTTTATCGAAAACCACCTGCTTGACCTGCGCCAGCTTTTCGATAAAGATGCCGCCTTTTATGATGACACCCCGCTTCGCCGCTATTGTGATGGCTATAAAGACTGTGGCGGGCACGGAAATTATGAAGGCGCTTGGACACGAAACCACCAAAAGGATCAGCGAACGATAAAACCACGTCTGAAACGAACCGCCCAACAAGTATGGCAATGCCACCGCAGTAAAAACCGCCAACACAATCACAATGGGCACGTAAACTTTGGCGAAGCGATCGACCAAGCGCTCGATGGAGGCTTTGCGTTTCTGTGACTCCACCACCAACTGCACAATGCGGCTAACCAAGGTTTCGGTGGATTTCTTGGTGACCTCAATTTTTAGGACGCCAGTTGTGTTCATGGTTCCGGCGAACACACAGTCGTTGACTTTTTTGGGCACAGGCACCGATTCACCCGTCACCAACGCTTGATCCACGTGGCTGAAACCCTCAAGGACGTTACCGTCAAGAGGGATGCGTTCACCGGGCTTAACCAGCACGGTAACGCCCACGGAAACTTCAGAGACGCCTACGCTGAGTTCTTTGCCGTCGGCAAGGACGCGTGCTTTTTCAGGAATAACTTTGCTGATTTTCTCAACGGTGCGTTTGGCACGGTTCTGGATGTAGCCCTCAAAGTACTCTGCGAGGCAGTACAGAAATAGCACAGTGGCAGCTTCAAATCGGTAGTCGAGTGCCAGAGCGCCTAAACCGGCGACTGCCATGAGGAACTCTACGCTAAAACGCTTCTCTAAGACAAGTTCCTTTATGCCTGCGACGCCAATGTAGATTGCTGCCACCAAAATTGCTGCGTAGTACAGGAACAGCGATATCGATGCAGGCAAGTTAATGAGGGGAATTGTGAAGCCAAGGGGTATGCCTTTGGCGAAGAGGTCCAAGGCGCCTGCTAAAGCTATAGTTACGCCTAGCCAGAGGGCGAAACCCACAAGCACGCGTTTGTTTTCTTCTTCGAACTCGGTTTTTTCTGGTTTCTCTTGGCAGGTTCCCATGTCTTTGATCTCTGTTTTTTGAAGTTGCCCAGTTTATATTAAGTTGATGCTATTTTTAGCCTAAAAAAAACTTGTTGTGCTTCTGGCAGTTGACCCGTTTCTCGCTACTTGTGTTTTTGATCTAAATTTAAAGCGGGTTAGGGGCGGGGAAATGCACTTTCAATATGGGAAAAGTTAGGGGTGACTTCTAGTGATAAAGTTCAAGAAAATCACAAGCAGATATGATATTCTGAGTTTCTGCTGTCACCTTGGCCGGCGTCTTATGGACAGTCCTTGCCATCTTACACGGGAAAAACCCTGACGGGCGATTTCAGCGTCTATCAAATCCATTGGGGTATCCAATTATCAGACAGAAATGCTGGGTTGCTGCTTATCTGGAGCTTTTCCGAGGCGCTATTAGTCCGATGTGGCGTTTTCTAGGGGTAGCCGGCACTTCGAACTCGAAGAGCGGAGTTTTCTTCATGGTTATTCTCCAGCAAATCATTGGCTCGTTTACCCTTTAATACATTGTCTATATAAAATATATAGAGATATAGCGTTGTTCTTATCTAAAACGAACCTATCCCTATAGATTTCTGCACAGACCCCAATAGAATCCAAATGTGCCCCTCTCTTTAAGGGAAGAACCCATTACTGGACTGCTCTATCTTAGACCCTTGTTAAGTAAAGTGCTTCTTCAGCGTCTTCTTTTCGTTTCTCTTTTGGCACCGCTTCTGCATCCGATTGGTTCTGGACGTTTGTCTGCAGCACCATGTTTTCTTTGTTGGACATACATCTGCTCCTTTAGAGAGCCAACAGAGTATCACAATCAGCTTATAAACATTATCTTATTCTCAAAATGACACACACATGTAAAGCAACATTGCAAACACCATAACATCGACCAAGCCATGAATTAATCGCAAACCAAACTACCGCCTGAAACGGTCATTACGCCAAACATCTGCACTATCACTGTAGCCCCGCTTCTCCCAGAACCCAAGCTCCTTGGCTTTTGTAAACCGTAGCCGCACAACCCACAAAGCGCTCTTGTAAGCGTACTTGCTGGGCACAATAAGCCGCACAGGAAACCCCAAACCCTCCTCAAGCGGTTTGCCGCCTAACATATGCACAAGCAACACATCACTCCCCGCCAACTCTTCCCTATAAAGTGAGGTCGTATAGTTGTCGGCGCATTCAAAAGTCACCGCTTTCGCATCTGCTTTGGGTTTAACGAGTTTTTCGATGGCACTAATTTTGACGCCCTGCCACTTACAGTCCAAAACGCTCCAGCCCTCGACACAGTGGAAATCGCTAACCGTTATCGTTTGGGGCAAAGCCAAGAAATCTTTCCAGCTCAGGACTTCAGGGTTTTCAACTTCTCCATCAACGGTCAGCTTATAATTATCGAGGCTAAACTGGGGGTTAGATGCGGTGATGCCAGGATGCTCGGTGCCCCATCGCAAAATATGGTCTGTGACTTCCTGTTCAGGAGGTAACCTTTGTTTATGATTCGACAAAAATTTCACCAAAAACTAATGCCTTTGGAGAAAGAAAAAGTTTCCCTATCCAGCATGCCTTACGCCTTTGTTATGGGTTGTGGAAAATGGTGAAGCCATCTGCTGTTTGTGTACTTTTTATACCTCTTTTCTCAAGTATGGTTTCAAAGCAGTGCCTTTCTTCGTCACTTGACCATTTAACGTTTAGTGACCATCCATTGCCATCTGGATCCAACATTAACGAAACTATGGGTGCATAATGCAAGGCTTCGCAACTAATCATTAGCTCTTTTAGTAAGTCAAGCGCTTCTTCCCTCAGCAAAAAATCACCTACATGCTATTCAAGGTCCATGGGATTATGAAATTTAAGTTTTCTTAAAAATAGCCAGTTTTGAAGTGGAGACTTTGAAAGAGCAGAAATATTGAGAAAACATTTTCCGATGAGTTGTCAACCGAAAAAACTTGTCAGCGGCTTCTGTTTATACTCTTCTTTGCTAAACGTTGAGACTTTAACGCCGACACGACGGATTTCCAGCGGCGACTCAGCAAGGTACTTTTCGAAAAGTGCCCGTGCGTTGTGACGTATAGTTTCCTTATCCTTAGCCGGCTGCTCTAATGTGACGCTACGAGTCTTGCTGCTTAAATCCACGTTAACCATGTAAATCGAAATTGTCTTGAAGCTATAACCCTTCTCCTGCACTTCTCTAAACACTATTTCGGTTAACTCATCGCATTTCTGCATGATAAACTCCAAATCATGCGTATCCTGCTTTAGCGTGCCTATTTTGCTAATAGACTCCGCTTCGCCGCTTTCCGTTACAGGTTCGTTATCGACGGCGTTGGCGGCGTTATGAAAGTAAATGCCGATGACTTTGCCGAAGGCTTCGATGAGGCGTTGACAGTCGTATCGAGCGAGGTCAGCGATGGTTTTTATACCCATCTGTTCCATTCGCAACGTCGTCTTTTTACCTACCCCTAGAAGGCTGTCGACGGGTAACGGAGCAAGAAACGCCACTGACTCTTCGGGGCGAACTATGGTTAAGCCGTCGGGTTTTTGGCTGTCGCAAGCGATTTTGGCAACCAACTTGTTTGGGCCAACGCCTATGGTGAAGGAGATGCCGACCTGCGCTTTCACATCTGCCTTAATTTTCATGGCGTAATCATTGGCTTTCTCGAAGCTGCCCCCTACCTGCTCAGTCACATCCATGTAAGCTTCGTCTATGCTTACCTGCTCTATATCAGAGGCGTAACTGCGAAATATGTTCATGATGCGACTGCTAATCTCCTCATAGTAGCCATGGTCCACATGGAAGAAGACGGCGTCGGTTCCTTCAAGTTTACGTTTCGCCATGAACAGGGGCAATCCGGATTTGACGCCGTATTTGCGGGCTATGTAGTTGCTTGTGGACACGGCGCCGCTTTCTTCAGTACGCCCAGAGTACACGCCGACGACTATGGGTTTGTCTTTGATTGCGGGGTTGCGCAGCTCCTCACACTGAGCGAAAAAATAGTCGAAGTCGCAAAGAAAAATCACGCGAGCCTGCACTGTTTTGCCTCCCTGTTTGGCATGAGCCATGAGCCGTCGCATGCGGCGCTGTTGAGTTGAGGTAAACCTTCACGGCAGACCCCAAACCGCATGCCCTCTGCCTCAGCTATATCTTTGACGCTTTTGAGAAGCTTGAATCGGTAATCTTTAGGTAAGAGCACGTTGCCTCCAACCCGCTCCCCTTTCTCAAAGTAAAGCGGTTTAAGCGTCGCCATCTCCAAAGGGAAAAACGCAGCTAATCGCGCCCAGTTGTCGGGTTTGGCTTTGTAGGTTGAAACAGTTATGTGCTTGACACCGACCGACGCCAACTCTTTAACCAGCCGCTGGGTCCGTTCGTTTAATCCCGGGATGATTGGATCGATACGCACCAACACGGGCACGCCTGCATTAACGAGGTGTTCGGCGGCTTTGATACGTCGGCAGGGCTGGGGTGCTTTTGGCTCAAGCTTACCTGCGAGTTCATCGTCGAGAGTAGTTATTGTTAACGCCACCGTCGCCGGAGCTTTTTGAAGTAAGTCGTCGTCTCGGGTTACTAGGTCGCTTTTGGTTAAAATTTGGATTTTGCAGTCACTTGCCGCAAGGATTTCGAGGCATCGATGCATTAAGCCTTCCGCGGCTTCAATTCGGGGGTAAGGGTCAGAGGAGTTGCACAAGGAAATCGTTTCGCCCTTTAGCTTTTGGGCTTCCCGCTTAAGTGCCTGAAGGAAGTCTTTTTTTGGGTGGCAGTTCTGGTGGTCTTTGACGTAGCTTGTGGCGTAGCAGTAGAGGCAGCCATGTGTGCAGCCGGTGTAGGGGTTAAACGTGAGTTTAGGGGGGCAGGTGCACAGGCCGGAACGCCAAGGGTCGAAACTGCTGATTAGCGGCATCGGTTTTCTCTGCTTTACTAACTAAGGGTTTATGGAGAAAAAGTATTCGCTTCACCCACATTAAACGCATCAATAAGCTGCATTGATGGTTTCAGCATTGCGCCACCGCACAACCTATTGCTTCCATGTACCATGTGGCAGATAAACGCCTCTGCCAAACCACATCCACAAATGCATTACAACCCGTTCCAAAAAAGCAAACACTTTTAACGCCTATCTTGTGGTGCCGCAAAAACAACCATACCCACACAAAGAACCACCGCCCAGAATATAAATCACCCAGAAAACAGTCTGCAAACAGCTAGTTCAGATTCCATTTGAAGTTAGTCCATAAAACTGGACTAACCTTAGTACAGAAACCTTGACAAAAACGCTTTTACCCGCAGAAAAAGCACTGATTCTTTGTGAGTAAAATATGGCATTAAACCACTATGTGTTATCTCACCGTCACCTAATTCGAATCCAAAAGAAAGGCAACTTAGTATGCCCAATCTGCCACAAACCCATCCGCGAAGGACAACAAGTAGCCACCCGAAAATGTACAGCGATTCGACACGAAGAATGCTATCAAAGCAGCTTCCTTTAACCAACGTTTTCCGCATATCCGCACGTCTTTTCTTTCCTTCTCAATGATTTTGATACGAAAACGCCACTTTCAACTGATAAACCTTGAGTTACTCCTAAAGAGACATGGTTAAAATCTTTAAAACGGTTCAGCTTTAGGCACACCTATAAAAGGGTGAAAAACAATCATTGCCTATCTAAAAGCGATTAAAATGACCGAACAACCAAACATGCAATCCGTCGAGAAACTTTTAATTGATAACCCCATGAACTTCCCCTTTCACGCTGCATACCTTGTCTATGAAGAAGCCTTCAACAAGGCGCGTGACAGCCAAGCAAAAGCTGAATTGAACCAGATCATCTTGGATCTAAGTGAAGGCAAAATCGACACCGAATCATTCTACATGAATGTTTCCCGTTTCCGCAAGGTCGATGTTCCGCGCCAAGAACGCTTCTCTATGCAGACTCAACGCAAAAAGGACTGGCGCAAAAAAGAACAAAGGCAAGACCGCATTAAACGGCACAAAAAATAAGAACCTTTTCTTCTTCTCTTTTCATCGTTCGCCTAGGTTTTAGTAGGTTTTATGTTTTGGTTAGGATTTGGTGTGTTCCCGTTTCTGAACTTGACAGGCAGCATCTTTTAGGTGAGCATGCGGAGCTTCACTGTATAGTCGGTGCTCTAACCGGCAAATACAAAGCGTATCAACGTCATCCTCAAACACTTCGCTTCAAAGACCACATCGAGCAGCTCTATAGCCGCCACCAGCAGCAAGCAGCGGAAATGCAGCATCGCGGCTACCGCCACAACTCATCCCTACCAGAAGGCAATGAACCCTACAGCTACTCCCAAAACGACTACGTGCGGGATCATTTGGAGCTTGAAAAACGCCAAAAAAGAACGGTATAACGATGTATTAATTGTTTAATCAGGTATAAACATTATAAACGGAATACTTAATTGCGCCGTTATAACAGGATGTTTCACTTCGAGTTCAAAGGGATACAGCTTGAATACGCGCTTCAGAGCATTAGATGTAGCCGTCATCGGCGTCTGCGCGGCACTTTACGCCGCATTCGGAATCTTAACTGCTAATGTGTCATTTTTTGGGGTAGGTTTCTTGCCTGCCGTACTTATACCCGCTGTCTTCGCCGTCTTATACGGTCCCTGGGTAGGTGGCATAAGCGGCGCCTTAGGCATATTCATACGGGACATGTTTGTGCATGGCAACGCCGCGTTAAGCCTAGTAGCTGGAGTCCCAGCTAACTTCATACTGTTCTTCCTCATCGGCTACATTTCATACAGGCAAATCAGCTTAAGACAAGCCCTCGCAGGCATCACCATCTCCTCCATTTGTTTACTCGTCCCAACCTTTGTTTTCCTCCCAGACATAGAAGCATTAACTGGTCTCTCCGCTGAAGTTATAATCGTTGCTTTCGCAGGAACCGTAATCTTGAGCCAAGCCGCCATTGCAGTTGTCGCAATCAAGTGGAAGGAGTGGCGCAGCTACGCCATAGGCGCAGTGGCTGGGCAAGCAATAGGCGCTGGTTTACTATCCATAACGGTTTGGGCTGTGAGCCCTTACTTCTTATCATACTTCGGAGTACCTTTCGCAGCTGCATTGGTCATACCGCTGTTCATATGGACTTTCGTAACCGAGCTACCCTTCATTCTGCTTGTGGGACCACCAATAATTAAGGCATGCTACAAGGCATTTCCCAACCTAAAAAACCGAAACCCTACAGTGAAAGCCCCGTGAAAGAAGTTAAAGCCTTCGCTCCAGGAGCGATTTCCAGTTTCTTTGAAATTCATGACTCATACGCAGGCAAACCCATAGTTGACCTCAACAAAGTGGGCGCAGTCGGCGGCGGTTTTGGACTGGAGAAAGGCGTGCATGCAACCGTCACTGTTCAGGAAGCTCCCAAAAACAGCGTAAGCGTAGAAATCAACGGGGAAGCCTCCGTCGCCAAAACCACCCGGCAAGTCGTGGAAGCGCTTTTAGCTAAAACAAACAAAAAATATCAAATCGCCGTCTCTCACCAAATTGAGGTTCCGATTGGAATGGGTTTCGGCACCAGCGCAGGCGGCGCCTTAACTGCAGGGTTAGCACTAAAAGAAGCCATCCAGCTGCCCCTGACCTACAACCAAATTGGGCAAGTCGCACATGCAGCTGAAATCCAATGTCAAACTGGACTTGGCACAGTTAGCTCGCTGAATTTCGGGGGCGGGCTTATCTTAGTCACTAAATCAGGTGCGCCGGGCTTTTGCCAGACCGACCGTATCCCTATCCCTCAAAACCTCTCAGTAGTTGTCGGCTTCTACAAAACTCTGGTGCCAAAAAAACCAGTTTTCACCTCTCTGGAAAAGAAGCTTGAAATTACCCGTTACGGCAAAAAAACACTTAAAGCGATATTGGCGACGCCGAGTTTAGAGAATTTTTTGGGGCAATGCTGGATTTTCTCGCAGAAAGCAGGCTTCGCAAACCCAAACATCTGTCGCCTAGTAGCAGCCGCCAAAGAAGCTGGAGCCGTCGGAGCCGCTCAGAACATGATTGGAGAAGCAGTCCACGCCGTGGTTCATAAACAAAATGTTTCGGCGGTGGAAGAAGCTTTTAAGCGAATGCTGCCTAAAGAACAGGTGTTAATTAGCAAAATCGATTTCCAAGGCGCTAGACTGATAAAATGATACAATTCAAGAAAGTGGCTGTCGGCGGAACCTTCGATCAACTGCATAGAGGGCATAGAGCACTCTTAGGCAGAGCCTTTGAAGTCGGCGAAAGTGTTGTTATCGGCTTAACCTCAGATGAGTTTGTTGCAAAAATGGGTAAACCTCACAAGACTGCGGCTTATAGTCAGCGTAAACGTGAGTTGGAAGCTTTTTTAGCTGAGCAAGGGTTTTTGGGCAGAGCCCAAGTTGTTCAGCTCAGTGACCCGATGGGGTTGATGATGACCAAGGATTTTGATGCCTTAGTTGTTAGTGAAGAAACTGCTAAGGTCGGGGACGCTATAAACCAGAAACGCCGCCAAGCTGAGTGTGCACCGCTGCAAATCGTGACTGTTGCAATGGTTCCTGCGGAGAACAGTCGTCCAATATCTTCAACCAGAATTCGCAAAGGTGAAATCGACCGAAACGGCCGCCTTCTGAAGAAGTCCGTGGTTTAGAGGATTTCGCCGATTACGTTTATGGGTTTTGGGATGAGCGCCACTAAATCGTCCAGCCGCTCTTTGTCAACTGTTGCTAAAACTACTGTGGCTGGGCCTGCAGTTTTGTTCAAATCTAACCCAGAAACTTCCACGAGCTTCGCCTGTCTGCCCACACCGTACGCCATCATCTTCGCCTCGTTCGCGATCCCAAAGCCCCCCACCGCTGAGATGTCGTGGACGTATCGGCGTTGGGTGAGTTGAGAGATGTTTTTGAGGTCAGCGATTTCACCTCTTGCTTCGGCGGCGATAACTTCGTCGCCTACTTTTGGCCTGCCGATTGCTACAATTAAATCGCCTGGCAATGTTTTTCCTATCCGCAGTTCTTCCTCGTTAGCTAAGCCTACCACGGTTAAGCCTGCGCCGGTCTGGCTGGTTTGAAAGTTGTCTTCTGTGTTTTCCATAAGGACCTGATTCGGGTCTAATCCTATTGTTCGGGCTTCGCGGTTTATGCCCTCAATTATCTGGTTGCCTGTGGGCTCTTTCTCAACTCCTAATGTTAGGGATAGAAGGACTGGAAAAGCTCCAGTAGCCGCAACATCCATAAGAGCTACTCGAGCGAGAAATTTTCCTAAGATTTTGCCGTCTACTTTGACTTTGTCGAGTTCTTTGGGTCCGACGGCGCCTGAAGAGGTGGAGCCTGCTACGATGGCTTGCCCTGTTGGCAGTTTGATTATGGATACGTCGCCTCTGCGCGTGTAGGAGAGTTGTGCTGGTTTAACTTGGAAGGCGATTGGGCGTAGTAGAGTGCCGACGTTTTCGGTTATGTGAAGGTAGATGGTTAGGGCTTGGCGCATGACTTCGGATCGGGTTAATTCGTGTTTTTTGGCTAGTTGGTCGACTTCTTGGATGACTTTGTCGGGTAAGCGGACGTTTATGATGTCCAAAGTTTTCACTGTGCTACAATGTGTTACGGGATTGTTTATGTTTTGCCCAAAACAGTTGAATAATAAAAAAGGAAAGGGTTAGGGGTTTAGAAGTGGTAGAACCATGCGTTTAGGTGTGGCCAGCCGCTCCATAGGAACCAACGTTGGAACGTGTTGAGAAGTGGATTGTCGTTGCTGGAGGTGGGTGTGGGCGTTGGGGTTTGGGTTGGTTGAGTTGTCGGGGCTGTGACTGTTGGCTTTGGTGTTGGGGCTGCTGTTGAGGTGGGTTTTGGGGTTGGGGTCGGAATCGCAGTGGGGGCTGGGGTAGGGGTTGGAGTCGCTGTAGGTGCCGCGGTTGGGGTTGGTTTAGGTGTTGCTGTTGGTGCAGGTGTTGGGGTGGCTGTTGCAGTAGGTTTTGGAGTAGCTGTCGGTGTAGGGGCTGTCGTGGGAGTTGCAGTTGGTTTAGGTGTTGCGGTCGCTGTAGGTTTTGGTGTCGCCGTTGGTGAAGGTGCAGGTGAATTTGCTCCGTTGTATGCGTTAATGTAGGATTGTCCCATTGTGTTTGGTTTGTAGCCGGTGCCCGTTGAGAGCAGAGCCTCACCGCTGAAGACGCCGCCTAAGCCGTTGTCACTTAACCAGTAGTATGCGCCTGCGCCAACGTTTAGGTCGCGCTGTGCCAAGATGAGATTTTGCCACCATGTGTAGTCGTTTTGTTTGTTTGGCGAGCTTGAGAGGCAGGAGCCTTCTTCGTTGATGACTAGTGGCGTGTTGACGCCCATTCCGTTTATGGCGGTTTGGATTTGAGTTCTCAGCGTTGAGTAGTCTTTTGCCCAGTAGCCAGATAGGTCGGTTGGTGAGTAGTAGTAGAAGTGGGTTGTGTAGACGATGTTGGTTGGGTGGATTTTGTTGTTGATGTCGGATGCCCAGCTAAGAGTTGAACCGTAGCCGTTGGGGTTCCAGCCCACTCTCCACTGCATCATGATAAGGTTGTTTGAGCCTGCGTTTGTGCGTATGGCGGTGTACATGGTTTGGAGGTAGTTCATGTAGCCTGTGGGGATTGATTCTGTGTCGCCACCGTTCCAGCCTGGTTCGTTCCATGCTTCAAAGATTGCGTTGGGGCAGTCTTTTAGGTTGGTTGCCATGTCGGTCCAAAACCAGTTCCAGAACGCTTGTTCGTTGTTGCTGTAGCCTGCTGCTTGGAGGAATTTGTTGCCTTGGCTGTCCCATCCGCACATTGGGAGTCCCTGCCAGCCGATTGAGGGGGTGGCGTAGGGGTCTTTGCCAAATGAGCTTGTGGAGGGGGTTAGCGTGTAGGGGACGATGTCGACGTAGATGCCGTATTTGTCTGCTTCTTGGCATAGCGTTTTGAGGTATGCTCTGGTGCTGATTGGTGTGGTTTGTGAGGCGTAGGCTGAGTCTTCTTGTGAAGGTGCAATGTTGTCGCGGTAGTACCAGCTGGGGTAGATGAATACCCGTATCATGTTGATGTGCCATTGGCTCTGCATGGCAGAGAATGTTTGGTCCATCACAGAGGTGGGGTTTTTGTTCCATTGGTCTCCCCAGTTGTCGTTTCCGGTTGAACCCCACAAAATCAAGTCAGGTGCAAAACCTGCGATGCCGACTCCGCGGAGGTAAACCGTGTTGCCGGTGGAGTCGAGGATGTATGTGCCCTGTGTGTGCAAGGCTGAGGTTGTTGCACCCTGCGCTGGCTGGGTAGCGAAGATTGAGAGCATACTTACGGCGAGCAGTACGCTCAGACACGCTACGAGGGGTTTGGAGATTTTTGTGGTATGTAGCGTGTGCACTGTTTTTCCTAAGATTTGGGTTTTCAAGGGTTTTCTCTCTCTTCCTGAATTTTCTGTTTCTTTATTTCCTATATCTATTAAATGATTTTTTGAAAAGCAAGTTAAGCAAAGTTGTTAAGTCGGTTGAGGGCTTTGCGAACTACAGTTGACAAGAAAATCGACCGCTAAATCGGCAGACAATGTTTAGCCAGATGAGCAGGATCGTTGCCTTTGAGGTTTGAGCCTGGAAGGTTTCCTTTATAATTTTCTTGCAGGTTTATTTGAAGCAGGTTTATTTGAAACCTAAACTCTCTTTAAACGCTCATTTTTTCGTTCTCAACTCTCAAACGTTTTTTGGTCGGGAGTGGTTTGCTTTAAATAAAATCAGTGCCAATACACCGCTGGAGGACCATACGCTGAGCCACACGCACTCAACCAAAAAAACCCACTTAACCTTAATTGAGTACGATGATGTCAAGTTTGACAAGCTTGCGGCTGACCTCAATTATTACGGTGAAGGCAACAGCAAAAACCGAAAGTTGGACTTTGATTTCGAGTATTGCCTTACTTGCAGCTTTAGGCGCTTAAACGGTGAACCAGTCAAGACGCAGGGCCTACTTGATGATTTCGAATTGATTGTTACTCAAGCCAGAAACGGCAGCTACAAACCCTCTCAGCAAACAACCGTGCAGCACAGCGATTTCGATGTATTGCAACGCTTAATCAAGGCGGCCTTGGCATTTGGGAAATTAAAAGAGAAACAATAAAATTTTTATCTGCTGAGTTTTTCGGCGATAGCTTGTTGTTGTTCAGGCGAGAAAACTTCTTCCTCGCAGTGGGGGCACTTGAGTGCTTTTACGTTGTGAAGTATGATGCCTTCGATTTCGCAGTCGAAGGTTATTTCAGTGTATTCGACGCAGCAGGTTGGGCACAGTAGCGCCCCTGCTTTGGTGGTTTTACTGTTGGAATTTTTCGGCAATTTGTTTCGCCCAAGCCTCGACTTTGGAGGCGTCGGTGTTGTCGAGCATGGTTTTTTTGAAGTAGCGGATTTTTCCTCCGAAGGCTTCGGATGCTACGAAGTTGATGTTCGGGTGTTTAGCTGTGGTTTTGTCGACGTAGCGGGTTTTGGCGTTTTGGTAGCTTCCAGGTGTTCCGCCCCAAGAGGAGGAGGTGTAGAATGCGACTTTTTTGCCGCTGAAGTCACGTTCGAGGAATTTGAGTGCGTTGCCATATACTTTGCCAGCTCGGACACCTGCGCCAACGACTACGTATTGGTAAGCGGCTAAGTCGGGAGTTTGCTGTTTTTTGAGGTTAACCAAGTCGACTTCAAAGCCGACGTTGCGCAGGGTTTCTGCGACGATTTTGGCTGCTCCCTCAGATGCGCCCTGTTTGGTCTCGTAAGCAATCAATGTTTTGCCGTTAGCCATAACATTCAACTTGCAAATAGGATGTTGAAGGGGGATAATAAATTGCTGGGTGAAAAAAGCCCAGATTTTGTTTGGTTATGCAGGTGGGGTTTCGGGGGTTAGGCGTTTGCCGCAGCTGTAGCAGAACACTGCGCCTTGGATGTTTCTGGCTCCGCAGTTTGGGCATGCTATGCTATCTGATGAGGTTTGGCTTGTTTGGTTCTGTGTGTTTTTCTGTATGTTTTCGCTCGCCTTCTTCAATGCCTGATGGGTTTCATGCGCAGCAATCGTGAAAGCGCGTTCAAGTTCGGTTCCAACCCGGTAGAAGGCATCTTGGAATTCGCCTGTGGGGTAATTGACTTTTGCGTTTTTTCCTGTTTCGGTTTTGGTGCCGCATTTAGGGCAGAAATATGCGTCTTCCGCGACTTGTGCGCCGCAGTGAGAACAATAAACCATGTCTAAGTCACCAATATTATGCACGTATGCTTTGAATTTAAGCTTTACAAGGCGTCTGGTTTGGTTGTGGCATTTTCTACTAGTTTAATGGTGTCCGTTTTCGGTTTTGTCTGGTTTGGGTTCATTATGTGTGTGATGGTTTTTAGGGAACCACATAGCTTGTGAACTGCGTCGCTTTTTGGTTTCGGACTGTTTTTCTTTGTATGACGCGGTGCGGTAGCATCGTTTTCTTTCACACCCTGCATGGAACCAATCCATTCTGCGTATGGCGCCATGTTGGATATGCTTTTGATTCCACATGTCGCTAAAAGTCATCAACGCAAAGCACAACACAGTCGGGCACTAGCATAGCACCAACGGCAGGCGTTAAAAACACAAATAGGCCAAAAAAAGCGCCATTCCACCCCTACAGGGCTAAACTGAGGGATATCTCCGCCTCAAATATCCCCTTAGAAATTCCTGGTCATTTGCTAACTCAGTGCTCTTCACAATTTGACCCTCAAGCCTGTCTAAAGCAGTCTTAAATGTTTGTTCAGCGCCATAACCTTCACCTGAACTGAAAAACGCGCCCTTCTTTGTTCTAAACTGCAGTCGACAATGAATTAACTGATCGCCCTTGAAGTTTGTGCCATGTGTCTTCATGTACACAAATAATGTACCCGCCTCTAAGGTTCCCCCGTATCTGTGGGTGAAAGAGTTAAAGTCGTCCATAATGGCGCCGCGTTGAATTTCATCAATCTCCACGTCTTTTACTGAAAACTGCACCGTAAGCCGCTGTATGGGCTGTTCCATTTGAGCTAAAGGTTCAAGAAAGTCCCGTTTAGTTATGATGCCGACCGGTCTTCCTTTGCTGACGATGACCAAAGAGGAAATGTTGAATTTGTGCATTTGCTCTTCAGCATCTCGCAGTTTTGATTCGGGCAAAACAGTGATCACAGGCTGAACCATTATGCCTTTAGCTGGAATACTTAGAGCCGAAACTTTCTCGCCTACTCTTTCGCCAAACCTTTGCACATGTCTGGGCTGAAAGATATTTTCAATAATATCGGAAATGCTCACCATTCCCACGAGTTTTCCATCTTTGACTATTGGGACATGCGAGATTCCCTCAGTTCTTAAAAGGCTTAGCACTGCCCCTAATGATTCGTCTTCTTCGAGGATAAACGGCTTCTTGGTCATTATTTCTTCAACACTATTGTTACCCCATTGCTCCATTATAGCACCGTGGATAACGTCTTCATCGGTTACAAAACCTAGAAGCTTATTTTCATCGTAAACCGGAAGTTGCCTAATCTCGCTTTGAATCATTAATTTAGCGACTTTGCTGAGAGTATCTTGCAAGGCAACGGCTGGTGCTGGCTGCGTTAAAGTCTTAACTTTGGTTCCAGACGCATCTAAGCTTGACCGTTTTATCGATTTTTGGGAAATAACCCCTTTGTAACAGCCTTTACTATCAAAGACTGCTAAGACGGGCGGCATCCCCTCTTTAAAAAGTGATAAACATGAAGAAAGTGTGTCATCCTCTTGTACTTCTAAGAAACCTTTTGAAAAAACATCTTCCACAATTTTAACCATAAAAAACACTTCAATACTGGTATTTTATTCTCTTTGGGTAATTTAAGCATTTAAGCGACTCAAACAGAGCTCTTACGGCGATCAAGAGCAGAATATCGAACCTAAAAAGTAAACATGTTGTTAATAATGCGCCGCGGCAAACAAAATTTACTTTCTTACTTGTTTTGAAAGAGAAATGGAGCGGTTGCTTATTCTTCTTTCTTGATTCCCTTTCTTATGCCCTTGCCGAAATTATTCACGGCTTTGGCACTTTTCTTGACGCCAGCACCTATGGCTTCACCAGCTTTTTCGGCGTCACTTTCAATTTTTTTCTCAGTTTTTGACATTCATTTCATCTCTACCGCTTAGCCGTCATTTACGCACATAAGCGTATGTGACTGTGAGGGTGTACTAGCAACCGATGTAAAACTATTAGAGAATGCCTAAAACGTCAAGAACATGAATAATTATCACCAAGAAAAACACCATAACTAGACTTGCGTGAATAAACTGGTTAGTTTTATGGTTTATTTGCTTAATTAATGGGAATCTTTCAGCGAAACCCGATATCACTTCTATAGTCATGGCTATGTAGATGGCTAAGCCTGTTGCCAAGGTTGGGTAGAATGCTGATGGTCTGCCTACTTGAGCAGCAAAATGGATTGAGATTAGGGTAAAAAATAGAAGGTTTCCAAATATGTGGTATCTAAGGAGGCCTTTGAACTTTTCAGGATAATGTCGCTTTAAAATCACAAAGGCGGTGGTATCGATTGCAATGTAGCTTGTTCCAATTATGGCAAGCCAGTGACTTAAACGTAGAGGGCCAACAAAGAAACTTACGTTTATCCAATGAGCGAAGGCAGCGACCATAAACACGGCTGTTACTATGACAATTAATAGGGCTAACAAGAACTCAGAGTCTTTGATTTTCACTAAAAACCTTTAACATAATTTATGAATAACTGAATATAAATCCTCTGCAAATACTTCTTGGTGGGCGCACCTCATATTTCGGAGTTATACCGACGAGATAGATTTGAGTAGTTAGAAATTAAAGTCACAACATTTTTGCTTTTCGAAAAAAGGTAACGGCGATCTAAGCGCATTTAGAAACGTAAGGCGCTATATCTGACTATTTTTTTCCTCCAGCACCTGAATTGATAAAAGTCAAAGTTAAAACGATTATCTGTTTTGGCTTTCTTCTTTGGTAAGAAGCTTAAATACGCCGTGATACTAACAGGTTTAGTGGAGATTTCGTTTATGAGCAGTTCTTTAGTGTCTTTACCCCCAAAGTGGGCTGATTTTCTGAAAGGCTTAGCTGATGACCACGATGTTGACGTTAGTAAGGTCATTGGTGGATTGTGCGATTGGGTTTTTTTTAGCCCTCAATACAAGAGGCAGTTTGAAGTTTGGTTGGATACTGTTTATACGTTGAAGGGGCAAGCTGAAGATAGAGCCAGAGCTAAAGGTGAACAAGCAAGCATGAGTGAAGAAGCGCGGCGAGATGAAGCGGAGGAAGAAGTCCATGAAGATAGGGATTACAGTGAAGACAAAGAGATTCGCTCTTAAGGTGGATGGCTAAAGCACAAAAAATTGCTGAATTGCCTGCGAACTTTCATTTACTTTAAAAGATGGGTTTGACTATCGGCTTCTAAGCTAAAGAATAGTCACAGACAAGAAAAATCTGGCTTTAACTTTACTTGTTTATTGGAAATGTAAGGGTAAATTTTGTGCCTTTTCCTTTCATACTTTCGAATTCTACCGTTCCACCCATTGCCTCAGTAATTTTTTTCACCACTACCAAGCCAAAGCCTTGGCCTTTAGCCTTGGTGGTGAACATAGGTGAGAACATCTTGCCTTTCACCTCTTCAGGGATACCCTCACCAGCATCTTCAACGCTGATTAACGCCTTATCTTGTTGGCAGGCTGCGCTAACGATCAGTTTTCCTCCATTCGGCATGGCTTGCGCAGCATTAAAAACAAGATTTGTCAATACTCTCTTGAGGGCTGATGGATCAAGTTTCAGTTGAGGCAAGTCTTTATCGACTAAAACGGAGGCAACTATATCTTCGGGAAGAGAAACCGATGATATAACGTCTTGAAATACTTTTTCAACATCAACTTCTTGAAGCACTATGGTGGGAGTTCTTGCATAATCTTGAAGGTCCGCAACTATCTTACTGATATACTCTAAATTTTGATTTAAAGAAAGAATACTTTCCTGTAGGTTCCGTTTTTCTTCACCGTCAGGAAGACTTGACACTTCTGAATTCATTAAGTACAACTCGCCGACCATTGATTGCAAGGGGTTCCTAATATCGTGACCAACCATCGCAGCAGTTCTACCAATAGCCGCCAAATTTTCGGACTGCAAAACCTTGTCAGTTTGCTCTTTCACCTGAAATTCTAAATTATCAGCGTAAAGCTTCTTCTCGCCTTCCCACTTCTTTAGCTCAGTAATATTTGCGAAAGATAATACTGCACCTCCAATTTTCTTGTCCTCTGTTACGTAGGGGCGAATTCTCATCTGAAACCACTGGCCCTTCGAAGTAATGATTTCCTGTCGAACGTCAGCTAATTTTGAAATGACCCTTGAAATGGGTTCTTGTAAATCTTCTACAGGAATACCCAAACGTAAGTCAGTTATGTGCCGGTCTAAGTCAGATGGTGTAAGTCGAAGAAGCTCTTGAGCGGATCCAGTAAACCGTTTTATTTTCAGTTCATTGTCAACAATCACCACAGCAGTGTCAACATTGTTCATTAAATTGTTCAGGTCATCGTTGAGATGAGAGAGATTTTGGTTGCGGTTTTTGAGTTCATCATTTAAGGTGTTAAGTTCTTCGTTGGTTGACTGCAGCTCCTCTTTGGAGGTTTCCAACTCTTCATTGGTGCTCATTAGCTCTTCATTGCTTGATTGAACTTCCTCGTTGGCGGAACGCAGTTCCTCATTGGTTGCTTCATGCTGTTCAATGACAGTTTGCAAAGTGTTTTTGGTGTTTTGCAAATCTTCACTTAATTCTTTGATTTGCTGTTGATCCTTAACTCTATCTGAAACCCCGGCAGGGTGCCCTTTCTTTGTTTGCTCTTGAATTTCATTTTTCGCCGTTTCTTCAAGAAATATTATGAAATAAGGTTCCTCTTCCTTGGATGCTATTAAGTGCTTAACCTTGATGTTTACCGTTCTGGATTTTGTTCCCTCTTCAAATCGCACTGTCTCTTGGATTTGCCCCGTGGATTTTTTCGCGCGGTAGATAGCGGTTTGGATTGCTGGTCTTAGCTCTTTTCGAATTATTTTGGATACACTGAAACTGGGGGTTCCCGGCTCAATAGAGATAAACGGGTTAACTTGACCCCGAATAACAAGGATATCTGAATTATTGTTAACCAGCATGGTTGCAGGAACATATTGATCTAGTAAAAGCTGATCCACTTCCTCCTTCAATGTAGGCGAAGAAGAAACTTTCGAACCTTGTCTTAGAGGAGTTACTTGTAAGTACGGCATCGAAGGCTGCAAGGGCAAGTCGATTCTGAGTTGCCCACTTTTCTTCTTAAAGACTGGACCCCTCTTCGCAATCGGCTCAAACATGTTCGTAAATTTACCTACGCTCTCTGATTCGCCTAAAACGAGATAACCATCTGCCTTCAAGGCATAGTTGAAAATCGGAATGATTTTTTCCTGAAACGAGGAATCGATATAAATCAGCAAGTTTCGACAAACGATTAAATCAAGATTGGAGAAGGGAGGGTCCTGGGTAATATCATGCTTAGCAAAAACACATTTATCTCTAATTGCCTTAGTAATCTGGTAATTACCATTTGATTTAACAAAATACTTTTCAAGTTGACTCTTGGAAACCCGTTCCTCTATAGTTGTAAGGTAAATCCCGCGCCTTGCAGTTTCAATATTTTTTAAGTTAACGTCTGTTCCAAAAATTTGAAGGTTCATTTTCCCGTCTTCTTGAAGACACTCAGTAAGGGCTATGGCAACCGAGTAGGCTTCCTCACCAGTAGAGCAGCCGGGAACCCATACACGCAAAAGGTTGTTATTGTTCGGACGGTTAATGAGATCTGGAATAACCTTCTCTTGTATAATAGCAAATGTTTCTGGTTCTCTAAAAAAACCTGTGACGTTGATCAGCATATCGTCAAACAACGCTTGCCGTTCTGCGGGGCTTTCCTTCAAAAACATTGCATAGCTTTTTATTGAATCAATTTTATTTAAAATCATGCGCCGGGTAATTCGCCGCACGATTGTATTCCTTTTGTAATTAGCGAAATTTACGCCTGACGAAACTTTTAGCAAACCAAAAATTGTTTGTAAGTCAGCTTCCTGCTTATCTTTTGGGTTTTCCTGATCGATTTTTCCCCGCGTAATTTCCGGATGTCTAACGATGCTTTTTAGCTCTTCAGATATTTGCTCGGGCGACAAAACAAAGTCCACAGCTTGCGCTGCAATAGCGTTTTTGGGCATGTCTCCGTACTGTGCGGTTTTGGGTTCCTGCGCAAAAGTGATTCCGCCTTCAGCCTTAATGTTTCTTAACCCTTCAGTTCCATCGTCGCCTGTCCCTGAAAGAACAATACCAATGGCTAATGCAGATCGCTCTAAAGCCAAAGAGTTTAAAAATTCATTTATTGGCTTCAAAGAGGATAATTTTGGATGCAATCTAAGAGTGTTCTCTTTTATGGTCATTGTAGTTCCTGAAGGAATCACGTAAACGTTGTCAGGTTCAATTTGCATTCCACTTTCAATCTTATGCACAGACATCTTGGTAAATCTTGAGAGAATCTCAGGTAGCATACTTTCTTGATTTGGAGCAAGATGCTGAACAATTACAAAGGCTAAACCAGTGTTTTGAGGCAAACTCTCCAGAATCCTCTTAATTGCATCTAAACCTCCAGCTGAAGCGCCGATTGCAGCCACAGGAAAACTGGGCTCAAACCTAGCTGAGGCAATTGTTTTACTACTTTGCACTCTCTTCTCATTTGCGCTCAAAAATGGTCCCTTTGTAACTTTTTATTTTTAAAAGATGGCGGGCTTAACAGATAAAACTTTTGTATCTTGCAAGCGGAATAAGTCGCTAACTCTAAACCAGACTCGATTTGACGAATTAAACCCGCTTAAAACTGAGAATAAATTCTTAAGAAAACAAAAAAATAAAAAATGTTTAGTTAGTTAAGTTTCTGCTTGCCTTCCGCAATCAACTTAATCGTCTGCTGCTGCCACGCTTCAAAACCCACCGGCGTATCAGGGTAAGTATTGTAGTGGGCACCCAAAGCCTTCATCATGCTGACGGTTGTGTGGAGCTTGTTGAGGAAACTCACTTTCCTGATGCCTCGGAAAACACGTTTGGCTGTTTCGGTGATGTTTAGGTGGAAGTCGTCCCCCATGCCTGCTTTTAGCACGTCGTCTTCAGTCATGAGTTTCTGGTTCATGCCATAGTTTAAGTCGTCATCGCTACAGGACAGCAGGAAGATTTTGAAGATGTCAAGTGTGCCTTGTTTTTTGCCGTAGGTGTTGATGTATTTCTTGTTGTAACCCCACAGCGCTTCTTTAGTCGGTGCGCCTTTGCCCAATGCTTCGACAATTTGCTGACCCGCATAAAAGCCCGAAAGCATAGAGGGACCGATGCCGCCGCCGTGAATCGGGTTAACCAAAGATGCTGCGTCGCCGATTAGCATAACGCCGTCGCCCACCATGTTATCAATCGGCCTGCGGACAGGGTCGAACCATGCGCCGCCGTTAAGAACGGTTGAGCCTTCAAACATGGGTTTGTTGAGGGCAACCTTGTACATTTGCTCCTTAGGATTAGGATAGCCAGGACGCATGATAGCGCCGATTCCAACGTTAACTTTGGCGCCGCCTTTCGGAAAAATCCAAACATACCCACCCGGAGAAGCCTGCTGATTAAGGTAAATTTCGCAGAACCGAGTATCCTTAGTTTCCTGCTTCAATTGACGAATTTCACGGTAACACGCTTCCACATCCGCATTATCAAGCTCACGCTCGATGCCCATCTCTGCTGGCAGCTGCTTGCGAACCATGCCAAAATAGCCAGTAGCATCCACCGTGACTTTACCCCGCAACTCGGAAACTTTACCAGTTTTCATGTTCTTAGCGGAAACACCCACAACTGCACCGCCCTCAATAATGGGGCTGCGGAAGTTAGTGCTATCAAGGAGCTGTGCGCCTGCATCGGTGGCTTGTTTGAGTACCCACTGCCCGAAGAGGTGCCTGTTGAGTATGTGGCCGACGAAGTCTTTGTCTGCGATGGTGAAGATGGTGTTTTCATCGGGGCTGTAGATTTTGATGCCGTCAATTTTGGCTTCGAATTCGCCGCCTGTGGGCATTTTGAGGCCGACGGTCTTTAGGTGGTGGTCGCCTAAGGCGTCGCCGCAGATTTTTTCACCGATTTCTGCTTTGGGCTTCTTTTCGATTAATGCTACTTTTAGGCCTGCTTGCGCGGCGGTTTTTGCTGCGAGGCAGCCTGCTGTTCCTGCGCCTACAACTATGGCATCGTATTTCTCCATGACTTGTTCTCTCTCCGTAGTTAAGTTTACTTTGTACACTTTGTTGTGTAAGTAAACGCTTATAAATTATGAAGTGAGCCACAACACACCAAGTGGTGAAAACCCCATGAGCACCCCCCTAACATTAAGTGCGGAATTCCGTAAACTCGTCGAATCCCAAATGGATCAGGTTCTGCGCGGTGTCGAATTGACATTCAACCAAATTATCGAGAAACAGAAAATCACGCCCAAAGAACTCAAAAACGAAATCGAATCCCTCCAGGACACTTTCAATTTGCTTTTTCAGAAGTGGAGTCTCGAAATCCTATACACCCTCATTCTAAAAGATGCAATCGGTTTCGGAGAAATCAAAAAAACCCTCGGAGTCAACAGCCGCACACTATCCGACAAACTCAAAATGCTCCAAGCAAGCGGCTACATAAACCGCAACGTCACCGCCGGCCCACCGCTGCGAGTAGAATACTCCCTCACACCAAAAGGCAAAAACACAGTGCTGCTTGCGCTGCCGCTGCTCTACTACCAAAGTGAAGCTTAAACCGGCGTTTTAGGCTGAACCCTTTTGAAGTTCTGCGGCAGACTCGTGGTTTCCTTAACAGTCTCAAACACCATGCACGTCAAAGTTTTCTCCAAGCCTTTTATGTGTCGCAGTTTATCCACAACGAATTTGCCCACTGCCTCGACGTTTTCGGCTCTGAGCTTCATTAGGAGGTCCCAGTCGCCTGTGATAATATGGACTTCCTGCACTTCGGGGAAGTGCGCGATTTCTTCCGCTACTTCCCGCTGGGTGATTGGTGTGTCGTCTTTTGTTCGGTAAGAGACTGAGGCTAAGATGAATGCGGCGGTTGCGAGGTTGAGTTTTTCGGGGCTTAGGATGGCGCGGTACTGTTTTATGATGCCGAGTTCTTCCATGCGTTTGGTTTTGGCGAAGACGGTGGTTATTGGGGTGTTGATTTTTTTGGCGATTTGGTTAGCGGTTAACTTGCTGTTTTCCTGAATTAATACAAGTATGGCAAGGTCTTTCTCGTCAAGTTTAAAGCTCATATGTAAATATTACAGGTCAGAGGTATAAAAGCTTGTACTAATTGTAAATTATTCATGTTTTATTATAAAAAATTTATTACCTGCAGTGCACAGTGAATTTCCATCAACAATTCACTAGTGGTTATCTTGACAGAAACTCAACCAATAGAAATTCCAAAGCCGCTAGATCAACTAACGGCAACAGAAATCCAAAGAAAAACATGCATAGGCAAAGTAATGACTTACACCCTCCAAAGCCTCACAAACACCTATGTCAGCAAAGGCTTCCAGTGGCTACTGCCCGTAGCACTCAGCCAAAGCACAGACCCGCTATGGCCCGACCCAGGCGCCTCTATCGAAAAACGCATCGAAGTCGACATATACGGCAAACCCGTCCGCACAACCGCCAGCATGATTATACACAAACTCGTCGCAGCATCCACAGCATACCCAAAACTATTCATCCTCTCACCTAACATCAGAATAGAAAAAGCTGAACGTGCCAAAACCGGCAGACACATCTATGAGTTTACACAACTCGACTTCGAAATGGTAGACGCAAGCTCAAAAGACGTCTTCGTCTTGGTTGAGGAAGCCATATGCACCTTAGTCAAAGACTTAAAGAAAGACATGAAAACCGAACTAACTACCTTGTGCCGATGCGACACCCTCAAAGCCCCTAAAGCTCCATTTAAGATATATGACCGAGTTGACTTAGAAGCCAAATACGGCGCAGACGGCTGGGAAGCAGGCATCACAAAAGACATAACTGAACCAGTCTGGGTAACCAACATCCCCAGAGAATTTTACGACTTTGAAGACTTCAAGACTGGAAAATGGGACAACTACGACCTATTCCTACCCCAGTTCGGCGAAGCTCTCTCAGGCGCAAAACGCGAGTTCGAATACAAGAAAATCGTTGAGAAAATCGAGCGCGACCAAGTAAAGAAAGAGAACTACGCCCTCATAATCAAAATGGCTAAAGAAGGCAGACTTAAACCAACCGCAGGTGCAGGCATCGGAATGGAACGCCTTGTTGGCTGGCTAGCGGGAGTTGACCACATTGCCGAATGTCAACCTTTCCCACGCGTGCCAGGCAACGTAAACGAACTTTAACCATCGAAAAAATTGAACGGACTGAATACACCCCATGAATCCGTACTTAGAAGCCTTACAATCGAAACTAAGTCCACAAGACTTCAAAAAACTATCCGCCATAGATAACCCAAACGTGCATGAGTTCATTGCAAAAGCAAGCGACCTCTGCCACCCCCAACAAATCTTCATCTGTAGCGACACCGCCGAAGACCTTGAGCACGTTCGTAAAATGGCCATAAGTGTTGGCGAGGAAACCGCTAACCTAAAACTTGAAGGTCACACCGTCCACTTCGACGGCGAACAAGACCAAGGCCGCGACCGACAAGCCACTAAGTATCTCGTTGCTAAAGGCTCCAGCCTCAGCAAAGCCCTAAACCAGATGGACCGCCAAGAAGGCCTCCTTGAAGTTATGGGTTTGCTTCGCAACAGCATGGTTGACAAAACCATGGTTGTTCGCTTCATATCTCTGGGTCCTACCGACTCGGTTTTCACAATTCTCGGGTTGCAATGCACCGACTCTTGGTACGTTGCTCACTCAGAATCTCTACTTTACAGACCGGGTTTTGACCAATTCGTGAAAGCGGGAAACCGAACCGAATTTTTAAAAGTCATCCACTCAGCAGGCAAACTCGATAGCGACATGGTTAGCGTGGATTACAATAAAAAACGCATCTACATAGACCACATGGACGAAACCATTTACAGCGTCAACACCCAGTACGCAGGCAACAGCGTTGGCTTCAAAAAACTCGCCTTCCGCTTAGCAATTCGTAAAGCCAGCAGTGAAGGTTGGTTGGCAGAACACATGCTTCTAATGGGCGTGTTCGGACCAAACAACCGCAAGACCTACTTTGCTGGCGCATTCCCAAGTGCATGTGGCAAAACCTCAACCGCCATGTTGCCCGGAGAAACCATCCTAGGAGACGACATCGCTTACATCCGCGACATGGACTCCGCAGCTCGCGCAGTCAACGTGGAATCAGGCATCTTCGGCATCATCCAAGACGTGAAAGCCAAAGATGACGCACTCATCTGGAAAGTCCTTACCAACCCTGGCGAAATCATCTTTAGCAACATCTTAGTCAAAGACGGCAGACCCTTCTGGCTTGGCATGGGTGAAGAACTACCTAAAGATGGCTGCAACTACACCGGCGCATGGTATGAAGGCAAAAAAGACGCTGCCGGCAACGATGTTCCCGCGGCCAACAAAAACGCACGCTATGCAGTTGCCCTAAAAGCTCTTGAAAACGTTGACCCTGAACTTAATAACCCCAACGGTGTGGAACTCGGCGGCATCATGTACGGTGGCAGAGACGCAAAAGCCTACGTGCCCGTGCAGCAAAGCTACAGTTGGGAACACGGAATCATCGCATATGGGGCCTCGCTGGAAACGGAAACCACTTTTGCCACCATCGGAAAAGAGGGCGTTCCAGAAATAAACATGATGAGCATCCAAGATTTCATCAGCATCCCGCTGGGTCGAAACGTTCAGAACAACCTTAACTTCGGTGCGAAACTCCAAAAGCAACCAATCGTGTTTGGCGTAAACTATTTCCTGCGTGACATCGAAAACGGAAAGTACCTCAACACGCCTCACGACAAACACATCTGGGTGAAGTGGATGGAGCTACGTGTACACGGAGAAGTAGACGCAATCAAAACCCCCACAGGCTACATACCCAAATACGAAGATCTAAAGAAACTCTTCAAACAGGTGCTTCAAAAAGACTACGCCAAAGAGGACTACATCAAGCAATTCACAATCCGAGTACCAGAAAACCTCGCCAAAATCGAACGTGTCTCACGCTTCTACCAAGAAAACGTCACCGACACCCCGCTGGAACTCTTCGGTGTACTCTACATGCAACGCCAAAGATTACTAGACGCTAAAGAGAAATATGGCGACTACATCTCGCCCGAATGTTTCGAAAAAGAAAAAGGAGCATAAAAAACGTGGCGAACAAAAAATCTTCTTTTCCCTTTTTATGGGTCAAATTTTTAAAGTGTTACAGTTTACTGACTACTAATTCATAACCGTTAATTAACAAAAAGGCAAACTCAGATTAAAAAAAGAAGTGTAGGAAGAAATGATGATGAAAAAGCTGGAAAAGGATTGCAAACACAAAATCGACCTCTCCACTGTTTCAGGCGACGGCTCATTCCAATGTCCCAAATGCGGCATATCCATCTCGCCAGACGACGAAACCGAGGAAAACTACCAGATCCTAGACACTAAAGTCGTGGATGACGAACTTTCCGAGTTGATTATCGAATGTGGCAAATGCAGCTGCACCATCACCCTCACCGGTTTCCAGCCGGGCTTCGACGCTTAACCACGCGGTAGCTTTTTGAGTTTAGGGTTTTTTTGAAGTTTACTCCCCCTCAGCAAAAATGTTTTTGAACCTTAAAAATTCAATAAGAGCCTATAGTCAGTTTTAAGTCACCAAAATTTTTTAAGCCAAAAACAACACAATCAATTTATGCAAAACATAAACCTCCTCTTAATGCTGCAACCTCTGATAGTCATCGCCTTCTCGGTTGCCATCATGGTTTACTGGCACCGAAAACGACGTTTCCACGCAAACATCTGGCTCTACACGCTTATCGCTTACGGCGCCGCCATAGCTCTCAAATACGCTATCCAGATCCCAACAATAAGCGCTGTCGCCGCTTTGGGTAACCCATTTGTGTTAGGCGCTTATTATGGAGTTCAAACCGTGTTTTTGGAGGTGGGGTTGGCTTACGTTGTTGCATACTACGCTTTTAAGAGCGGCAAAATCGACCGAAAAGATGCGGAAGCTTACGGTTCAGGGTTGGCTTTCTGGGAAAACGTGGGGCTGATAAGCATACTTGGTCTGGCTAATTTAGTCGCTTATTACTATATACTCTCGGGTACAGGCGCCGTTGCAGATTTAACTTATAACCAGCTAATCACCAGTGCGCCAAGCTTGTTCTCATCCAACAGCGAAGCGCTTGGGTTAGTTGCCATCGGTACTTTGGAGCGGTTCTCCTCGGCGTTAATTCATATTGCTTGGGGGTACCTCTGCGTCATGGCGGTAATTCATCGTAACAAGAAACTGTTTCTCATCGCTTTGCCGATGGGGATGGTGGATTTCCTTGTGCCGTTTGCCGGAGCCAACATTTTAGTGTTTGAAGGGGTAGTTTTTGCTCTGGCGGCACTTTCAGTATTTGTCGCTTGGTACGCCACAAAATTAGTGGAGAAGCAGGCCGTGTCAAAAATCCCGCCGCCTCCAACACCTGCCCCAACGATTTAGAAGTGTTCTGCCGTGGCGACGGCTATTTTGCCCATTGGTAGTTAGAGAATTCAATGGCATCCAATATTTTGGTGGAAAAATCCGTTTCTTGGCATTGGTCACAGTACATGACAAACCCGTCGTATGCGAAGAAGTACATGTTTTTTCTTCGGTAAATCAGTTGAGGGCGGGCAATGCGGATTAGTTCAAGAAAGTTTTCTCGATCGAATTTTACTCGGTATGAGCTTGCTTCAGTTGTTTCGGCTGCCACGGCTGCTTCCATTCCGTTCTATCTCTGAACCAAATTGTTTTTTGCGGATATAACCTTACCTTCCATTTACAGGCGGACGTTTTTTGGGGGCGAAAAGCTTATCCATAAAACGAAACCAATAAACAGTTAAGGGGTAAGAGATTTGTCGCTTGAAACAGGCAAAAAACTAGGCTTTACCGCCAGCGTAATCTATCTCATAACACCAATCATCATCGGAGCAGCATACATAGGGTTTTTCCTAATTCTTCTCGGCAGCATAACTTCGGCGTTTAATGGCAGCACTTTTACAGGCGCAGTTGGCAACACGTTTTTCTCAGTTATCGGCTTTACGGGCGTCATAATCGCCATGGGCGTTCTTTCGTTGATTGCGTTGGTCCTGTTTCTGGTATCAATGTATACCCTCGCACAATACTACAGTGAACCAGGCATCTTCAAAAACGCCCTCTACTCAGTAATCGTCGGCATCGTGGGCTCTGTTACTGGTGTTGTTGCTTTACTTGCCTTTTTAGTTCCTGCAACCGTAACCACAAGTTCATACAGCAGCCAGTATCCCCCCGTGTCATCAGTTTCTCTTCTAATGGTTGTACTGCTGGCAATGGTAGTTGTGTTTTTTGTTGTTGGCATAGTATCTGCGGTTCTAATGCGCCGAGCCTTCACTAAACTAGCTGATAAATCCGGCGTGGACCATTTCCGCACCGCAGGCTTGCTCTACCTAATCGGCATCATCATTCCCTTCGTTGCCTATATTGGCTGGATTTTCGCTGCTTTAGGCTACCGCAAACTCGCCCCGCCGCAACAAACCGTCGGCGGATACGCGGCTACCCCCCACGTGGCGTCCAGCATGGGTCCGGTAAAGCAATGTCTGCACTGCGGTGCAGAAAATAGTGTGGACGCGCGTTTTTGCAGGGTTTGCGGCAGCCCCTTGAGCTAAGCAATCCTAAACTCCAGCCGATTTCTTTAATTGGCTTCATAAAAAATTTTATATGTAGGGTTTCGCCTTTTTGGTTAACAGCAGTGTGATTATTTATGTCTGTCAAAGTAACCCCTGATTATATGGAAATGCTAAACAAAGCAGTTGAACGTGAAATAGGCGTTTCACTTCAGTACATTCTCCAGCATGGCAAAATGGAGAAACTTATCCGTAAAACCTTGCCTGAAAACATCCTTTTCGACAAAACAACTTACGACGCCGTCGGCAAAATTCTGCGGGAAATCTCTATTGCTGAAATGAAGCATGCCGCAGCCATCATGGAACGCATATACTACCTCGGTGGCCAAGCCACTACTAAATCCAGCAAAGTATCCGTCGGCGGAAGCCTGAGTGAATTCGCAAAACTCGGCGTTAAAGCCGAAGAAGAAGCCTTGACTCTGTACCGCGACATTATTGTTGAAGCAGGCAAAATCGGAGACTGGAAGACCCGCGAGTTATTTGAGAAAATCTACAAGGAAGAAGAAGATCACCTTTTCAAATTCCAGGAATACACTAAGTTCCAAGATGAAAAGGATGAAGAAAGCAAAGTTGCTCTTCCCGAGTGG
Organism: uncultured archaeon; assembly: GCA_963716035.1. Classification (GTDB taxonomy): domain Archaea; phylum Thermoproteota; class Bathyarchaeia; order Bathyarchaeales; family Bathycorpusculaceae; genus Bathycorpusculum. Next base: position 2,465,725 of record OY970286.1, read on the forward strand.
CGTAAAATTTACACAGAAGAATATTTTGCCCTTCTAAACAAGGCAGTTGCCGCTGAAATCACCGGCATTATCCAGTACACAAACCAACATGAAAAAGCATCTGCACTGGAACTGCGTATGAAAAACACAGCCCTTGAAACTGTTGCAGGCACAAACAAAGCTGAAGTAGTCAGCAAAATCCTCAAAGGCGTTTTTATGCAGGAAATGGATCATCTGGAAAAAATCAGTGAACGCATCTACCTCCTTGAAGGCGAAGCAGTTGTTAAAGCTGAACCCCTGCCAGTTGTCGGCAGCACTGCACAGGACTTTTTGGCACTTGACCATAAACTTGAGAGCGACACGATTTCGCTTTACCGTAAAATCATCGCTAAAGCCATTGAGTTGGGCGATGTGACGACAAGGAAGATGTTTGAGGACATTATTGTCCAGGAAGAAGAGCATTTCTGGACTTTTGATGACTACGTGAGATAAGCTGAGTTTTCAGCTTTTTCCTTTTTTGTTTTCTTTTTTTGTTTGGCGCTTTTTTGTTTTTTTAGTAGTAGATGAAGAGGTTGCTGCCTACTACATCATCTTCTAAGGCTTAAAGCAGAACAAACAGTTTTGTCCTCGGCAACTCAGAAAGGTTGCGTTCTGGTTGTGGCTGGTTGTAAAATCGAAAACAACGGCGGGACACTTGGGTTGCAAGCTGTTCGTTTGTGGGTTTATTTTTGTTTTTTTTACCGGGAAGCCTTAGTTGAATTCAGCAGAGTGTATCGCAGCTCCACTAACCCCGATTTGTAAGCCGTACAACCTGTGAGTGTCAAATCGACCATTTTGCCCAAAGAAAACAGGGAGACGCCCTGACCCAGAAGTGTCGGCGTAATAAACAGCCGAACCTCATCAAACAGCCCCTCAGAGAGGAAACTCGATGCGACCCTGCAGCCTCCTACTACGAAAACGTCTTTTTTGGTTTCAGCCTGGACTTTTCTCATTAAATCTCGAGGGGTCCCACTCCAAAACTCCACCTCGAACCCTTCAGGCCCGGCATAGGCTTGCTGCTCAGCACATAGCTCTTAACTTTTAGGAACCGCTCACGATGCACAAGCATCTCCTGGGCCGTCTCTGCTCCCATAACAGCTGCATCCACCGAACCCATAAACTCTTTGAACCCGTAGTCTTCGCCCTGCTCCTGATAACGTTCAAGCCACGCAATGTCCCCGTTTTCGCCTGCGATATAGCCGTCGAGGCTCATGGCAAAGTAAAGTACTGCTTTACCGCTCATAACTAACCGTAACTTTGCTGGCAGTAAAAGTTTTCAGTTTTAATGATTTCCGAAACCTATAATTCCCTTCAGCTAAACCATACTTGTAGCAGAAGCTAACGGCTTCTAACAATCAATTTTCAAAGTGACCCTCTATGACAGTAGAAAGCGTAAACTGGATGGCTGGCGGCCCACAGGGAAGCGGCGTCGATACAGCCTCCAACATTTTCGGAAAAGCCTGCGGATACGGCGGATTATGCGTGTTCGGCAGGCGCGAATTCCACTCCAACATAAAAACCATGCACAGCTACTTCACGCAGCGCATCACCAAGCAACCCACATTGGCAACTCTTAGAGATGTGGATTTGCTTGCGGCGTTTGACGCAGAAACCGTTGTGCGTCACGTAGGCGAAGTCGCTGAAGGCGGAGCTGTAATCCTTGACGACCGCGACCTCTACGTCAACTTTATGGAGGACATAGCTACATTCAGCGAAGAATACAGAGCCCAACTCCGAACTTTCCTCCAAGAAAACGGCATCAAAGGCGAGAACGTGAGCGACCTCACCGACTGGGCGAAAACAAAAAACATTCGAATCTACCCCATCCCCTACCTCGACTTGCTCAAGCAAGTTGGAGCAAAACTGGGCATAGAAAAAATCGGAACTCTGACCAAAATGATAAACGTATTAGCGGTGGGGGTTTCCTGTGCGCTTCTAAAATACGACCGCAAACTTGTCGAAGACGCCTTAAAAGCTACTTTCCCACCTAAACTTGAAGCCATGAACCTTCTAGTGCTTGAAGTAGCTTATGATTATGCCGAGAAAAACTGCAATATTGAAAACTTCAAGCACAAACTCGAAAAACAACCCATCACAGAAAAACGCATTCTGCTCACCGGCAATCAAGCCGTGGCGTTAGGCAAAGTGCTGGGCGGATGCCGAGTCCAAACCTACTACCCTATCACTCCAGCAGCGGACGAAAGCGAATACATTGAGGCTCATGAAATCCTCAAAACCAAAGGCACACAAGAAGCCGTCATTGTTATCCAGACAGAGGACGAAATCGCCGCCATAAACTCCGCATCTGGCGCATGTTTGGCGGGCAGCGCGGGCAGCTACAAGCACTTCGGGTCCCGGTTTTTCGCTTATGGCTGAAGGCTTAGGCTGGGCGGGCAACAACGAAGTTCCTGTCGTGGTAACCTACTACCAGCGTGGTGGACCCGCTACTGGGCAACCGACAAGGCACAGCCAGCAGGATCTAAGGTTTGCTATGCATGCTGCTCATGGCGAATTCGCCCGAATCATACTTGCATCAGGCGATATTGAGGAAGCCTTCTACGACGCCGCAGAAATCTTCAACTTAGCTGAAAAGTATCAGGTGCCTGGCATTCACCTGCTCGACAAAGGCATGGCAAACTCATCTGCAACTTACCCCGTGTTTGACTCTGACAAAGTAAAAATCGACCGCGGCCAAATAGTAACCGAAGCAGATCTTGAAGGAAAAACCTACAAACGCTTCCAATATACAGAAACTGGTGTTTCTCCAAGGGCGTTTTTGGGCACTAAAGGCGGGTTGCAGTGGTACAGCGGCGACGAACATAACGAAAACGGCAACATCAACGAGGAAACCGTTAACCGCCGCAAAATGATGGAGAAACGCCTCGGCAAAATGGCTTTAATCGCTAAAGAGACCCCTATGGAAACAAAAATGCACCTTTATGGCGATCTCAACTCTGAAAACATCGTTGTAAGCTGGGGGTCACCCAAAGGCGCCATCGTTGAAGCCATCGAAATGCTAAAGGAAGAAGGCATAAGCATGGGCTTCATTCAAGTCCGATTAGTTCACCCCTTGCCGGCTCAGGAAATCAGAAAAATGCTTGACGGCAAAAAACGAGTCATAGACGTGGAAGACAACTACGATGCACAACTCGCAGGTGTAATCACCCAGTACGCTTTGGTTAAACCAAACTATTACGTGCTCAAGTACACTGGGCGTCCTATGACTGTCACCGAAGTTTACGGTGCCCTCAAAAATATAGCTCTAGATAAAGCAGCTGAAAAACAGGTGTTAACAAATGGCGCATAAACCTCAAGAATACAAAACAGGCGTGTATGTCGACTGGTGCCCTGGATGCGGCGACTTTGGGATTTTGTCCGCGGTCCAGATGGCGCTTGCAGAACTCGCCTTGGAACCACACAACGTCGTGGTGGTCTCCGGCGTGGGTAATGCATCAAAACTCCCTCACTTCGTCAAAGCCAACGGGGTCCACACCCTGCACGGGCGGCTTCTTCCGTTTGCTATGGGCATAAAGATGGCTAACCCAAACCTCGAAGTCATCGGAGTTGGAGGAGACGGCGACGGCTTAGGCATCGGCGCAGGCCACTTCGTCAACGCAGGCAGAAGAAACATCGACATGGCATACATCCTCCACAACAATGGCGTCTACGGCTTAACCAAAGGCCAAGCCAGCCCAACACTGAAACTGGGGATGCAAACCAAAAGTCTACCCAAACCAAATATAAACGAAGGCATAAACGTCATCGCACTGGCTATAACGGCAGGCTTCACCTTTGTCGCTCGCTCCTACGCATTCGACATCTACCACCTAAAGGATATGATTGTCAAAGCCATAAACCACAAAGGCTTAGCGCTGGTCGAGTGCCTGCAGCCGTGTCCCACCTACAACAACATTAACACTGCCGACTGGTACCAAGGCGTTGATAGACCCGACGCAAACGGCAAACCACAACCGCGGCTCTACAAACTTCAAGATACAGAATTCGACCCAGTAGTGCACGAAGAGAGCGAGTTGTTCCAGAAGAAAGTCGCTGGACTCCAAAAAGCCGAAGAATGGGGGGACAAAATCCCGCTTGGCGTCTTCTACCAGAACCCGTTTGAATCCACGTTCCAGGAAAGGTTTGCAGCCCGCATACCCTTCTACTTGCAGAATCCACCGGCAAAGCAACCGCTAAAAGACAGCGCTGGCGCATCTACAGTGGATTTAAGCAGTTTCATGGATGAACTAAAAACAAGTTAGGAAGATTTTGGTGAGGGGATTGTAAGAAGCCTTCTCCTTCTCCTTCTCCGCGTATTTTCTCCTTATCTTTCTCCTCAAAATACTTAGTCCCAGTTCAGCTTATTAATCCGTGTTTCCAAGTGCGACATATGTCAGGGCTGGTTTGGTTCTAAATCCACATAGCACTGCTCTGTGAAGCGCGGGGTGCAGACGCAATAGAAAACCAAGTCGTTTTCGCCGGTGTTGGTGACTTTCTGAGAAGTCAAGGAGGGGATGACTACTACATCGCCGACTGTGACTTCGGTTGGCGGCAGTGTACCGATTTCCACGATGCCTTTGCCTTGGGTTATTATGTAGATTTCTTGGACGCCCTCGATTAGGTGGTGGGCTTTAGTGGTTACGCCAGACTTTATGGTGGCGCGTGCGATGGACACTGAGGCGTCGCTATGGTTTTCAGCTATATAGCATCGTTCGGGGGTTAAGTACTCGTGGGGGGTTTGAGCTTTGACGATTTTGGGGTTCATTTTGAGCTTATTCTCCGTGGTTTTGGTTGTAAGGTATGTTGGTTTTGGGTTTTTTAATTATATTGTTTGCGTAAGGCTTAACCGACGTGTGTATTTAGGCTGAAATGGGGTTTTTTGTCGAATCAGGGGTGTTTTTCGGGTTTTTGATGTCGTGTTTTTTGTGTATTTGTGTTGGAGTTGGTGGGTGGTGGGTGGGTTGGTTTGTAGTTTATGTGTAAAAACAGCTTATATAGGCGCTAACTGTAGTGTAGTGTAAGGCTTGTTGGCACTACGTTTAAGAAACAGCGAGTATGTATTAACATATGAGATGCCCATACTGCAACTCAGAAAATTCAAAAACACTTGAAACACGCGATTCCCCAGAGAACACCACCCGCCGAAGAAAAGAATGCATCACCTGCAACAAACGCTACACCACCTACGAATACCTCGAAACAGTTGAACTCATGGTACGCAAAAAAGACGGTGAACTCCAACGCTTCGACGTTAACAAAATCATACGTGGCCTCCAAAAATCCTGCGAGAAACGCCCCGTAACAATGGATCAAATCAACGGGCTAGCAGACAAAGTACGCCAAGACCTAATGCTAAAAGGCACTGAGGAAGTCGCATCCGGAGACATCGGCGATTTAATCATGAAATACCTCAAAAAACTCGACCGCATCGCCTACATCCGTTTCGCTTCAGTTTACAAGCAGTTTGAAGAGCCTGAAGATTTCAGGCGGTTACTTTCGGAAGTGAAAAAACAATGAAGTTCGTATTAAAACGTGATAGTAAATTAGAACCCTTCGATCAAGAACGCATAACCTCTGCGATTTACAAAGCCGCAAAAGCAGTGGGCGGTAAAGACAAAGAGCAGGCTAAACATGTCAGCGACGACGTTGTTGCTGAACTCAACAGAATCTATGGCGACGACGGCGTCCCAACAGTTGAGGAAATCCAGGATCTCGTCGAAAAACGCCTCATCGAAAACGGCCACGCCCAAACCGCAAAGGCCTATATCCTCTACCGCAAACAACACAACGACATGCGTGAGTTAGCGGCGCTTCTAAGCAGCTCAGACATGGTTGACCAGTACCTCGAAGTGGAGGACTGGCGCGTCAAAGAAAACAGCAACATGAGTTACTCGCTGCAGGGTCTAAACAACTATCTTTCCTCTACTGTCATTGCGAAGTACTGGATAGCCCGCATCTACCCCGAGGATATCGCAGCGGCGCATTTCTCAGGTGACATCCACATCCACGATTTGGGCGTCTTGGGTCCCTACTGTGTCGGCTGGGACGTTTCTGACCTTCTCATGTCGGGTTTTGGCGGCGTACACGGCAAAATTGAAAGCAAACCCGCAAAACACTTCCGAACCGCACTGGGCCAAGTCGTGAACTTCTTCTACACCTTGCAAGGAGAAGCAGCCGGTGCACAGGCGTTCAGCAACTTTGACTCTTACCTTGCGCCGTTCATCCGCTACGACCATCTTACCCAAAAAGAAGTTGAGCAGGCGCTGCAGGAATTCTTCTTCAACATGAACGTGCCAACCCGAGTTGGTTTCCAAACGCCCTTCACCAACCTAACCTTAGACCTAAACGTGCCGGATTTCATGAAAGACGAAGCCGTTATTCACAACGGCAAAGTTACAACCGACACCTACGGCGACTTCGGCAAAGAAATGGAGATGTTCAACCTTGCCTTCGCTCAGGGAATGAAGCAGGGCGACGCAAAAGGCCGCGTGTTTACTTTCCCAATCCCAACCTATAACATCACTAAAGACTTCGACTGGGACTCTGCAGTGTCGCAGGCAATCTTTGAAGTCACTGCCAAGTATGGTGTGCCATACTTTAGCAACTTTGTTAACAGCGACATGAAACCTGAAGACGTGCGCAGTATGTGCTGCCGTTTGCGTATTGACAACCGTGAGCTGCGCAAACGCGGAGGCGGCTTCTTTGGCGCTAACCCTTTAACCGGAAGCATCGGCGTAGTCACCATAAACATCCCCCGCATCGGCTACCTCTCAAAAGACGAGGATGAATTCTTTGAGAAACTAAGCGGATTGATGGATGTCGCCAAAACCAGCTTGGAGCTTAAACGCAAAGTGCTTGAAGGCTTCACCGAGAAAGGTCTCTATCCCTACTCACGCCGCTACCTACGACACGTAAAAGACGGCTACGACAAGTTCTGGAAGAACCACTTCTCCACCATCGGCATCGTCGGCGTCAACGAAGCCATTCTCAATCTGCTTGGGCAAAACATCGCCTCCAAAGATGGGCAAGCCTTCGCAGTTAAAATGCTTACGTTCATGCGCCAGCGCCTATCGGAGTATCAGGAGGAGACAGGCAGCATCTACAACCTTGAAGCCACCCCCGCCGAGGGCACCGCTTACCGCCTTGCACGCTTAGACCGCAAACGCTACCGCGACATAGTGTTCGCCAACCAAAAACACATAGTCAACGAGCACGCTGAGCCTTTCTACACTAACTCGTCTCAGTTGCCAGTGGACTTCTCAGGTGACCTCTTCGAAGCCTTAGAGCACCAGGAGAGCCTTCAGACGCTCTACACAGGCGGAACAGTCTTCCACATATTCCTAGGCGAACGCTTACCATCATGGAAATCCGCAGCAGAGCTCATAAAGAAAGTCAGCTTTAACTCGCGCCTGCCTTACTTCACCCTGTCCCCGACCTTCAGCATCTGCCCAACCCACGGCTACACCGCAGGCGAACACAAAACATGCCCCACATGCGGAACAAAAAGCGAAATCTACAGCCGAGTCGTCGGATACCTCCGCCCAGTGGACCAATGGAACGACGGTAAACAATCAGAATTCGGTATACGCCACACTTTCGACCGCTCAACAGTCCTGGCATCAGCGCCCATACCCGCATAGGTGAAGCAGCCCACATGAAGTTCAGCGGACTACAAAAAACCAGCCTCCTCGATTACCCCGACCATATTGCTTCCGTGCTGTTCACCCCCGGATGCAACCTCAGATGCCCCTACTGCCACAACTGGAAAATCGCAACCGACCCCCAACCTCCCTTTCTACAGGAAGGTGCAGCCCTACAATTGCTTCTGAGCCGCAAAAAATATGTTGACTCAGTTGTCATCACCGGCGGCGAACCCTGCATGCACAAAGAACTGCCCCGCTTTATCGGTAAACTCAAGGAAAACGGGTTTAAAGTGAAGCTGGATACTAACGGTTTCTTCCCAGAGGGCTTAGCCGAATGTTTGAGGTTGGTTGATTTTGTGGCTATGGACATAAAGACTGCACCGGAGAAGTACAAGCTGCTGGGGGCAGAAGACACCGAGGGGCTTTTGCGTTCCGTTGAACTCTTAAAATCGGGCAGCGTTGCTTACGAGTTCCGCACCACAGTCGTGCCTGAAGTCGTAACCGCAGAAGACATCCCGGCTATGGGCGAACTGGTCAAGGGAGCAAAAGTCTTTGCGCTCCAACAGTTTGTGCCAGACAGCACTTTGGATAAACGATGCCAAGACCTCAAACCCTACGCCCCCGAAGTGATTGAGGGTTTTGCTGCAACGCTTAGAAACTATGTGGGAATGGTTAAACTCCGAATCTAAAACCGCCTTTTTATTCCTCTTTTTTTGTTCTAAAAAGCAGACTCCTTTTTTGGGTTTGGTTGGTCATAGCAGTTTTAAATAGGGCGACACTAAACGATTGGTTGGAGAACCAGTCTTGCCAGAAAAAGTCCTCGTTACATCCGCATGGCCATACATCAACGCCACCCCGCATTTAGGCAACTTGGTCGGCTCTGTACTATCAGCCGATGTTTCCGCCCGATACTACCGCCTCAAAGGCGCAGAGACGTTGATGGTCAGCGGTTCCGACACCCACGGCACCCCCATGGAGGTTGCGGCGCTAAAAGAAGGCATCACCCCCAAGGCGTTGACCGAGCGCAATCACGCCCGCGTCGCAGACCTCTTCCGCCGATGGGACGCCAGCTTCGACAACTACACAAGCACCGAAAGCCCAGTCCACAAGGAATTCGTCCAGAAAACACTGCTGGAAATTGAGCGTAACGGCTTCATTTTCGCTCAGAACACAGAAATGCTATACTGCGAAAACGACCAGCGGTTCCTGCCCGACCGCTACGTGGAAGGCAAATGCCCTTACTGCGGCTGCGAAAAAGCAAGGGGCGACCAATGCGACAGCTGCGGCAAACTCCTCGAACCCACCGCTCTGATTGAGCCGTACTGCACAATCTGTAAAAACAAGCCAATAGTGAAAACCACAAGGCACTGGTACATTGACCTCCAAAAACTGGAAAAACCATTAATTGACTACATTGAGAACAATCCCAAGCTGCCATCTAACGTTAAATGCTTCAGTCTAAACTGGATAAAGGAAGGTCTCAAACCCCGAGCAGTTACCCGCGATGTCGACTGGGGCATCCCTGCACCGTTTGAGGGAGCAGAGGGCAAAACTATCTACGTCTGGGTGGAAGCCGTCATGGGCTACGTTTCCGCCGCCATTGAGTATGGCCAACGCATCGGCAAACCCGATTTGTGGCGCGAGTTCTGGCTAAACAAAGACGCAAAAACCCTGTACTTTGTAGGTAAAGACAACATCCCATTCCACACAATCATCCTTCCCGCACTGCTGTTAGCGTCGGGACAAGGCTACAACCTCCCCTACAACGTGTCCGCCACCGAGTTTCTGCAGTTTCGGGGGCAAAAAGCCTCTAAAAGCCAGAAAGTCGGCATCTGGATAGATGAAGCATTAGAAATGTACCAAGTAGACTACTGGCGTTTCTTCCTCATAGCCACCCGGCCCGAAAGCAAAGACACTAACTTCACTTGGGAAGCGTTCCGGGAAAAAATAAACGCAGACCTAAACGACACTTTCGGCAACTTCATTCACCGCACGCTGTCGTTTATCAATAGCAAATTCAACGCCACAATTCCAGCACCGTCTAAGATGGATTCTGACGACCAAGCCATCTTAGACTGCATCAAAGCCAAAGTCGAACAAGCCGCTAAAGAAATCGAGGACGGCTGGCTGCAATCCGCCGCAAACACCTTAATCGCGATTAGCCGCACGGGCAACCAATACCTAAACACAAAGGAACCTTGGAAACTCATGAAAACTGACCTGGAGAAAGCAGGCACAGTTTTCTATGTCGCGGCACAGGTTGTGAAGGCTGCTGCGGTGGTTTCATCTCCGTTTATGCCGAACACGGCGCAACAGCTCTGGCAAACCCTGAACTTACCTGGCAAAGTCACGGAACACTGTTGGAGCGACGCTTTGGCGCCTGTTGAGGCAGGACACAAAATTGCTAAGCCGGAGCCGCTGTTCAAAAAAATCGATTTAGACGACGACGGACTCGACGAGCAACTTGCAGCGGTTAGGGCGAAACTTGGCGGAAAGTGAGAATAAGCGTTGTTGATTAGAGCCGACCTCCACGTCCACACCACATACTCCAGCGACAGCCTAATCACCCCACAGGAACTCATCAAGTACGCCAAACTACGGGGCCTCAATGCAATCGCCGTCACCGACCACAACACCTTAGACGGCGCATATAAAATCGCTCGAGAAACCGACTTTCCAATTATCCCCGGCATGGAAATTTCCAGCGCCGACGGACACATAGTCGCCCTAAACGTCAAAGAGCTCATCCCAAGAGATTTAACCGCCGTTGAAACAGTGGAGCGCATCCACAAAGCAGGAGGCATCGCCATCGCCTGCCACCCCTACGTACTCTTCAAAGGATGCCTAAAAGACGCCGTAACAGGCGACTTTGACGCCATCGAAATCATCAACGCCCACGCTTACCCGTTTAAGCGCAGCATTAAGAAAGCGCAAGAAAAAGCCGAACAGTACGGGTTGCCAAGAGTTGCAGGCACAGATTCACATTTCCGGACCCAAATTGGGTGGGGTTACACCGAAATCGACGCCGAAGCCCCAACAGCAGATGCCATCGTGAAAGCCATCGCTGCGGGGAAATGTTCACCCCACGGTCAAGCAGTTCCCAAATATACTGACGTGGAGTTAACGGCAGCAAGGCTAAAACGCATGCTTAAAGGCAAGAAACGAAACTGAAATCTTTAGGCAGCCGCCTGTTTGGCTGTAAATCACACAAGGGATATATCCCCGAACTCAAATTAACGATTTCCAACGTGTACCATGAAAACCAAAATCGTCGCAGCAGCCATCCTGATCGTGGTGGTTTTAATAGTCGGGGTGTTCGCCGGCTTATACTTTAGCACTTACAACAATATCGTCGGCTTAGATAACGCCTCAGATGCGCAGTGGGCGCAGATTGACCAGGAACTGCAGCGCCGCTACGACTTAATCCCAAACGTAGTAGCGGCGGCACGTGCTTACATCACGTATGAAGGCTCGATTTTGGAGAATGTAACGCGGCTGCGTAGCCAGTGGGCAGCGGCTCTAAACAGCGGCAACCTCGACGACATAAACAACGCCACCACACAGATGGAGTCAGGAATCTCTAACCTTGTCGTCACCTTCGAAGCGTACCCTGACCTGCAAGCCTCCGAAGTCGTCCAATCCCTCATGATTACGTTGGAGGGCACCGAGAACCGTATCTCCACCGAACGCATGCGCTTCAACGAAGACGTCCGCGACTTCAACACAGCCATATCGGTGTTCCCTGCAAACCTCTGGACCCCCGGCTGGGGCTTCACGCAGAAATCGTATTTCCAAGCACAGGTAGGCGCATCAACCGTGCCCCCTGTAGACCTTTGAGGATAGGCCAGTGGCGTCTAAACCCACTAAACTCTTATTTCCAGTCTTTTTTGCTTTAATTATAATTTCCCCGCTGTTTATGGCTGCACCCGCACAAGCCCAAACCATTGACCTCGACTGGGTAGACGCTATCGAAAGCTACTGCTACACCGTAGACTATAACACCACAGCCGAAATCGTCGTTGCCGTCTTCCCAAGCCTCTACGGTCACGGCATAACCAACAGCAACGGAAAAGAAATCAACGACATCGTGCAACTCGGCGTACACATCCTAAACGATGAACCTCTCGAAGTGAATGGCGGAACCCAGACGGGCATCGGCAAAAAGGGGCAAGACAACGGCGTTTTGGTGCTTGTGGCATTGGAGGAGCAGCAGTGGCGTATTGAGGTGGGTTACGGTTTGGAAGGCGATATAACTGACATCGAAGCAAACCTAATAGCCCAAAACTACCTTGTCCCAGCATTCCGCGATGGGGACTACGGCGCAGGAGTCTACGACTCCGTCGTTGCGCTGGGCGATCAGATTCCGCCTGCAGCAAAGCCCGATTCACTACATGAACGAGGAGTCTACTACTACGAATCCACTAAGGAGCCGCAGCCTTCGCAGACGGCGTTTTGGCTCATCAACCTATACGGCATGCCACTCTGGCTCATAATACTGCTCGCTATAATCGGAGTAGCCGCACCAGTCTTTGGAGCAAAAACCCGAGGTGGACGCTCAGGCGGCGGCGGAGCAGGCGGCAAATGGTAAAGTTTAGCGGCTGAAACGGAATTTAAGCATGTCCCGGAAGATTTTGGTGCTGTCACGGTACGGGTCCACTTTGGAGGCTTTATTCTTCTCCGTCCAAGTCACTGGGACTTCTGTGACGGGGTAGTCGAGTTTTTTGCAGAGAACAATCATTTCGGTGTCAAAGAAGTAGCCGTCTGATTTGGATTTTTCTAAGACTGCTTTGGCAACGTTTCGGTGCATGGTTTTAAACCCGCACTGGTGGTCGTGTATGCCGTCGAGGAATAGGATTCGGACAAAGAGGTTGAAGGTCAAGCTAAAAAGCGTGCGGGTTGCGTGGCGCTGTACCTGTGCGCCTTTGATGTGTCGGCTGCCGATTGCCATGCCGCCTTTTTCGAGGACAACCTGATAGAGTTTAGGCAGGCACGCTAAATCCGTAGCTAAATCCACGTCCATAAAAGCAACCACATTCCCCATGGAGGCGTCAACAGCATTTTTGATGGCTTTTCCTTTCCCCAACCGATTAGGCGAATGCAGCAGCACCAATGCCTGGTTGGTTTTCGTCAGTTCCGCCACGATGCGGTCGGTGCCGTCTTGGCTGCCGTCTTCGGATACAATAATCTCGTAGCTGCTACAGAAGCCGCTTACCGCTGCTTGGACTTGCTGTATACACCGCTCTATCTGCCCAGCTTCGTTGTAAGCGGGCAACAAAATCGAAAGTTCCTTCTCCAACTTTGATGTTTTCAAGCGGCTATTCAAGTCCAGTGGGCGTTTATGAAAAGTGTTGTACTATGCATAAATCACTTGCGCAACGCTTCCACCAAACACTGCGGCGCCGCATTCGCAAACTCTAATATGGCGCTAGGCATCTATGTTCCCTCTAAAGCGGAGGGGCGCTAAAAAATTTCCCAAGCCAGCATCATTAATCAACCCATGGGGGCACAGTCGTTTGTGCAGCGCCACAAATACCACCTAATGCTGCTGGCGTTTCTAGTTGTTTTCACCTTAGCAGCCACCTACAGCATCGGATACATGTCGGTGCAGTGGGACGAGATGCCGCATCTTTTAGGAGCAAAAATGCTCCTAACAGGACAGGTTAGCCTCTACATAACCACCTACGGCTACTATCCGCCACTGTTCGACCTCTTAACAACGGGTGTGTTTGGGGTTTTCGGCTTAACCGATGTTGCCGGACGCATGCTCGCCGTAGTGTTTGCTGTGCTTTCTATTGCGCTGGTTTTCCAGTTTGCCAAAAAAATCTACGGAGAAAAACACGCCCTAATCGCCGCCGTGCTGCTTGGCACGATGCCCGGGTTTTTCTGGCTGTCCAGAGTAACCATGCTTGAAACCATGCTCATCTTCTTTTTCACCCTAGTAATGTTTGCGTTTTACACGTGGCTAAACGAAACCGGCAACAGCAAAGCGCTCATTTACAGCGGCTTAGCCTTAGGTATAGGGGTGTTGGCGAAATACCAAATCATAGTCGCCGCCCTCGCCATGCTACTAAGTATCCTATTTTTGGCGCGCAAACGCTTAAAACTCAACTTAGCCAAATTCCTCATAATAATCCTTATCGTCGTCCTCGTTGTAGCGCCGTGGTTCTTCATAATCTACACCAACAACGGCATGACAAAATTCGAAACGCTGCAGTACGTCATGAGTGAAGGCGGACAAGACCGACCCGCATACAGCAACCGCTTCCAACCCTTACCCTTCTATTACATAGTGGAGATGACTTCGCCGTTTCCCGGAGCTGAAATCCACCCCATCACGTTGCCCATCATGATACTGGGGTTGTTTGGGCTAGGAATGTTCGCTTACCGCCGCAGCCGAAGCGACATCTTTTTCCTCACATGGTTCATCGTAGTTTACGCTTTCTTCACGTTTGTGCCTAACCGTCAATGGCGCTATGTAACTCCGCTTTTTCCCATCCTCGCAATATCCGCCGCCTGCTTCATCATGTTCCTCTACGGCAGAGTCAAAGCCTGGCAACCACATGAACCCGCGGTTAACGTACGAAAATACAAGAAAGCCGCCGCAGTCACCTTTATGGCGCTCATAGCGGGCGCGATGGTGTATGGCGGCTACGAAGCATACCAGATGACTGTTCGGGACCAAATCAACATCCCCGTTGAAGAAGCAACCGCGTACCTTGTTAATCACCTTGCGCCAGACCAATCTGCCGTGCTGGTTTGCAGCTTCAACCTCTTGAGCCAAGACATGTTCCGCTTCTACTTACCCACTAACATGTCAAACGATCAAATCTGGCAGTACCCAGCGCTCGCTGTAGACGCGTTTACACCGAACTTTAACATAACTGAATTCACAGACCTCTGCGTTGAGCGCCACGTAAAATACATAATCCTCTTCGACTTCGGCATACACGCTGAATTCTTCAACTCCACACTTGACTACACGCAGGTTGAGAGAATGATTTATGATACGGGACGCTTCGGCGACCCTACTGACCAGCCGTTTTGGGGAGAATTCTACGGCAACTTGGGCTACCGCATATTCTTGGTACGCTTTTTAGGGTAGGTTAGCATTCGAGCATTTCGAAGCCAGTTTCAGTGTTGTGTTTGCGCATAGCTGAGCCGCCCGTTAGTTCGAATAAAATGACTTCTCCGATTTGCCAAACTTGCACTCCAACACGTATGCAGCCGGTGACGGAGTTTGCTTCTTTGTCGTTTCTGCCGAAGCTGCCATGCATATGCAATTTAGGTCCACCTGCCTCGTCAGTGAAGAGTGTGCCTACGCCTAAACCTTCATGCACTCCTTTGAGCAATGTAGTCATGATTTGAGGCGGCATAGCTTTGCCGTATTTAGGTCCCACAACAAGTTTGCTACCCTCTTCAGCGCCGCCTAAAAAGAAGCACATGGCGCTTTGGATTTGTTTTTCTTTGGCGAATTTCTCAACCACTTCGTGGATGGTGTCGTTTTGGTGGAGTCTGAGGATAAAGATTCTGCCAAGGTTAGCTTCGGTGTATTCCATTTCGAAATGCCTCTGCGTAGGAGGGGATGCTTTTGAGCTATAAAAAACTGTTTCCAAACCTAAACTGACACCCAAATAATTTGTCAGGGTTTGCTATGAAATGTTAATTAAGGCTGAAACCAGCAAGTAAACCCATGCCAAAACCCCCCAAAGCCCACCCTAAACCCAAGCCCAAACCAAAGCAGCCTAAACGCAAGGCTGAACCCGAAGTCCCCGGCATCACAACCCGCAAATCTTACTGGGTGATGTTGGCGGCGGTTCTGGCGGTGGCGTCGGCGGTTCTCGGAGTCACGTCGGGGTTGGATGTGTCTAAAACAGCGGTTTTGGTCGCTTCAGTGGTAGTGCCCATCGCTGTAATCGGCTTTGTCAGAGTCACGCCCTCCACGTTGCCATTGTCTAAGCGGGCGACTTTTTTGTTCATGGGCATCTCAATCATCGGCTTCGGTATCTGGGCAGCTTTCGTTTTGTTAGGAAGCAGATACGGCTTAACAACTCAGCTTTTCAGCACCCAGAACAGCCAGTTCTTTGTGGTGACCAGCCTAGTCATCTGTTTCTCAGTTGGCGCACTAATCGGTGAGTTGATTGGCAGAAGCAAAGCAGTGCAAATACGTCTATTCCCTCTGGAAATGAAGGATTAGGCAAACGCTCTTTTGTCATATTTCATGTTTGCCCCAGAAGCTTTAAGAACCCAACCCTCTGCATGTTCTAAGCGCAAACAGGACAGACCTTAATGAAATTCGGCATCATGACCCGCAACCCCGAAGCTTGGAGCAGCAGCCAAGTCCGCGAATCCCTAACCAAGCGCGGCATCCCCTATGAATGCTTCACTTTTCCCAAATTAGTCGCACGAATAGCTTACCGCCCCTACTTCAAAGTAGCAAGTACAAGCATCATAGAAGACTTAGATGCCCTCATCATTCGACCCATCGGACGTGGTTCACTTGAGGAACTAGTGTTCCGCATGGACATGCTCTACAAACTCGAACGCCAAGGCTTCTACATGGTAAACCCCCCGACTGCGATTGAGCACTGCGTCGACAAATATGACATCTTGGCCTTGCTCGAAGATGTCGGTGTCCCCGTCCCACGCACACTAGCCACCGAAAGCGTAAACGAAGCCATCAAAGCCTTCCATGAACTCGGCGGCGACGTAGTCGTTAAACCCATCTTCGGTAGCAGGGGGCAAGGCGCAACCCGCGTCAACGACATCGACATAGCAGATACTATCTTCAAAGCCATCACATTCCACCACGGCGTCATCTACATGCAGGAATTCGTAGAACACGGCTTCAGCGACATCCGAGCTTTCGTTTTAGGCGACCAAGTCATCGCATCAATGCGCAGAGTCGCTTCAGGCTGGAAAACCAACTACAGCCAAGGAGCTCAGCCGGCAGCAACCGACATCAGTGACGACTTCAAAGAACTCGCGGCAAAAGCCGCCAAAGCAGTGGGCTGCAAAGTCGCAGGTGTAGACATATTGGAAGGACCCGAGGGACCCCGCATCGTAGACGTTAACAGCCAACCGGGCTGGAAGGGCCTGCAAATGGTCGCGAAAGTCAACATTGCAGACGAAATAGTCCAGTTCGTTTTGAGGGAGCTTAAGAAGTAGCCATCATAGCTGTGTAGGGGTCGACTGCTAAAGCCGGAAAAGCCGACTCAATCCCGTTTCTAACTAACAGTTTTTGTTTGTCCTCCGTAAATTCCCCGATGAAACATACAGTTAACCCAAGCTCAGCCAAAGTTGAGAATACGGATTCTCTTGCTTCCGGCGCCGCCGCTCCAAGGATTGTGCCTGTTGATGAAAGCGCCAAAAGCTCTGCGTCGCCGAAGCCAAAATGCCCCTGCAAAGCTAACGCCGCCCCCGGAACAGGAATGTTGTTCCATTCAACTTTCATTCCAACTTGTGATGCCTCGCAGAGTTCATTTAGTGCCGCCACAAAACCGCCTTCGGTTGCGTCATGCATAGCGTGCACCTCGGGGATCTGAGCCAGCGCTAATGCCTCTTTTACGCAGCTCTGCAACGGAACCAGTTTGGCGTGTCGCGCCTGTTCTTCTTTGCCGAAAAGTTCTATTGCTTTTTGCTTGTGGGACAGGGAGTAGTTGGTTACTGTTTCTTGCCCTGGTGGTTTGGTGCAGAAAACCAAGTCGCCCGCTTTAGCGCCTGCCGAAGTGATAAGCCGACCCCTTACAGAGCCGTAGACTGTGCAGACACCCACTAAGTCATTTAAGCTGTCATACATACCTGTGTGGCCCCGCACAATGGCGACGCCTAACTCGTCAGCGGCTTTGCAGGTTTGCTCCATCACGTTTTGGAAGCGGCCGGGCTTTGTTGGTCGCGGCCCAAGAAGCGTGATTGTGCAGAATTCGGGTTTGGCTCCGCACAGCGCCAAATCTGAGGCGGCGTAGTTGATTAGCAGCCACCCAAACCATTCTTCTGGAACGCCGGTGCAGGGGTCTGAGGAAACCGCAACCAACGTGTCGCCGAGACGGTGCACACCGCTGTCAAAACCAATCTGGGGCGGCACCAAAACGCGGCTGTCGGGTTTGAGGCAGCCCAGCATTTTTTTCAGTTCCGAAGCGGCGAGTTTACCCATCTACAGGTACGCCTTCAATGTTTTACTTGCCTGCAGCAGCACAACCACGAACACTGTTATGACTAGTTCGGGGAGCATGTAGCTTCCGTTGTAGACTGCTGAGTAAACGTAGGGGTTGAGATTGGGTGCGTAGATGGGTGCCCAGTAGACGACGCCTGAGATGAAACTCATGACGAAGCGCAGCGAAACCCCGACGGTTGCGCCCAGGACGGGGTATTTTGGGAAGAAGCCTGCTAAGCCTAGGACGCCGAAAGCCAAGATGTAGTCGAGTATGACCTGTATGGGGTCGATTGCGTAGGGCATCAATGCGAATTGAATTGCGCCGTAAATTACAGCAGTGACTAAGCCCACTTTTGGGCCGCGTCTCAGCGCCAGCCAAATGATGGGCACCATCGACGCCAACGTTATGGAGCCGCCTTGAGGCATCACGTAAACAACAATGGTGCTTAGCACGGTTGCCAGTGCGGTGAAGATGGCCATTTCAGCTAAAACTTTTGGGTTTTTGAAGGATTTTTGGTATTTACTTGTTTTGTTTAGAGAGTTTGGAATGTTTGTTTGCACTTGTGTTTTCCCTCCGCCAGTATTACCTGGTTCAGGTTCGCAGGGTCGACAGAAGAGACTGTCCTCTCAGCCGGGTCATTTCCCAGCTCCCCAAGAACTAAAAAAGAAAAAGCGGACGCGAATAATATTAGTTTTGCGCCCAAAAAAGCGGGCTTAGTTACGGTAGGGGTTTTACGAGCAGAACCATCAAATCCGAAGTCACAGAGGAAACCTTCATCTCCAAACCTAAATCCGAGTAAACCGCGCCAGCCACAGCGGGGAAAGAGCGAGTTTCCACAGAGTTTTTAGCCGCATAGAACAAGCCCGAGTTGTCGCTGGGTTGAAGGCTATAGCTGAAAACGTAGGAATCGTTGCCATGCTTATAGGTTTGCGAGACTCCAGCGACTAGGCTGAGTTGGGTGTAACCTGTGTTTTGGTCTTCTACGCCTTGGAGAAAAGAGGAAATCGCTGGTGCTTCCCACGCTAGAACCACAATCACCAAGACCACCATTGCTAACGCAATTATGAGCACTTTAGGGGACATCATCGAAGAAGACTTGGTTTGAGAGGGTTTCGCGGATAAAGTCATAGTCATTGCTTTTCAAAATACATTGGGCGTTAGTACCTAAAAGTTTTCGCTAAACTTGCCCCTTCTTCGTCTAGAAAGCAACCATAAATAGTTCTTGCCCAAATAATTGGCTCCATGAAAACCGCAGCCAAGCCTCGACTCTTCTACATCGACAACTTACGTACTTTTCTAATTATCCTCGTCATTCTTGTTCATTTAACCATAACGTACGGTGCCCCCACGGGATTATGGTACATCCACGAAGGAATAGTTGACTTTCCATGGTCTTTTCCCTACGTATACTTCCAAGTTGTTAGCCAAGCCTTCTTTATGGGTTTGCTGTTTCTACTCTCAGGCTACTTCACGCCCGCAGCTTTCGACCGCAAAGGAGCGGCGAAATTCCTCGGCGACCGAGCTGTCAGGCTGCTCATACCTATAGCTGTATTCATTTTCTTGCTGGACCCACTGATGGCGTACGCGTTGGGAGGCTTTCAAGGCTCACTGCTGGGCTACTTTTTGATTAGCCCGCTTGAGGGTTTAGGATTTGGCCCGTTGTGGTTTGTTGAGGCGCTACTGTACTTTGCGTTGGCGTACCTTGCCTGGCGAGCCATAAAACCTAAGCCTACAGCACCCCGTCCGTTCCCGAAAAACTGGGTCATACTGCTCTTCGGGTTATTCTTGGGCATTGTAACCTTTGGTGTAAGGCTGTTTTACCCCGTCGGCTACACGTTTGAACTGCTCAACTTCCAGTGGCCCTTTTTCCCGCAGTATATTGCTTTGTTTGCGGTGGGGCTTTTGGCGTTTAGAGGCAACTGGCTTCAGACCATCCCGGCCAAAACAGGGCGCCTATGGGGACGCGTTGCGGCTGCGATGGTGCTGGTGTTGCATTTCATCTTTGTAGTTGGAATTTTAACCGGAGATTTCGCGCTTTTCTACGGTGGCTTAACCTGGCAGGCAGCGGCTTACGCACTTTGGGAGCAGATGTTCTGTGTCGCCGTCTCAATCGGTTTAGTTGTGTGGTTCCGTGAAAAGTTGAATCGCCAAAATCGTCTGACCAAAGCGCTCTCGGACGGCTCGTATGCAGCTTACATCTTGCAAGCGCCTATCCTGATTTACCTAGCTTTGGCATTGGCAAGTCTAGAGTTGCCGCTTATGCTAAAGTTCTTATTGATTAGCCCCATAGCTGTGGCGCTATGCTTCTTGGCAGGCTACTTGGCGCGCAAAATCCCCAAAGCTAACAAAGTCCTATAAAAAGCGGGATAAAGTGGCTACAACCGTTTGCGGCTCAGGAGCAAAACCACAGCTAATACAACCACAACAGCCACTGCAATGATTAATGCGATGTAGGTTACCGTGAAGTCATCGGTTGAAGGTGTTGAATTAGTCGGGCTCGGGCTGGTCTCAAAGAGATTGGTTTCGATGACGCTATATGAATAACCTGAAGTTCCCGCCGCGGTATCCGTCAAGGATGAGGCTTCAAGTAACATCCCTGAAGCTTTGTCGTAAACGTAGGAAAGCGAAGAGTTATAATCCGGCGTTGAAACAGAAACCAAAAGTAAATTCACGGTGCGTACTACGCCGAGGTAGGTTCGGTCTTCTGTAGCGTTTACGGTGTAGGTGTTTTGTGGTGGAATTGCGTCTCCGGGGTTTAGGTTGGCTGCTATTATGGGGCCTTGTGTTTCGGAGATACCATCTCTGGTTCCAGCCTCGACGTTCCACACTGTGGTGGTGCCGTTGCCGGGAACTGCAGAACCGTCTTTATATTGCCCCGTAGATAGCAAAGTTACAGTTTGCCCTGAAACGCCGGTAACTTGGAACTGCTGGAAGCTTATGTCGTTGAAGATTTCGTTGCCTGATCCGGTTCCCTCAAAGTTGCCGTATTTCACGTAGTCGCCTACGGCTACGCCGGGATTGTAGGTTTGGGCGTAAACCGGCAAAGTTGCTAAGCCCAAAAGTGTAAGGGTGAAAAGTAGGGTTAAAAGCGTTTTTCTCATAGAAATCTCCACCTTATTTTTGGTTATCGGGGCTTTTAGCAGTTACGCTGTTCGCCTTGCGCCACAGTGTGGACAGTAAGTGGCTGTCTGGGGAAACAGCGTTTTGCAGTATGTGCAGGGAATCATAACCACTGGGGGGGTTGTGGGTCTTTGCGGTTGGCGCTCTTCTCTTGAGCCTCCGCAGCATCCGCATCCAAACATGTTTTATTCATCTCCTTGTAGGTGTAATTTTGCCAATTCTTGTTTTTGGCTAAGTTGTTCAATTAGGACTTCTCGGATCATGTCGCAGGCTTGGCTGATTTTTGGGCTGGCGACGCGGTAGTAGATGTTGGAACCTTCTTTGCGGGTGCGTACGATGTCGCGTTGGCGCATGTGTGCTAGATGCTGGGAGACGTTTGATTGGCTTGCGCCTGTTGTTTGGGTTAGGTCGTTAACGGTTTTTTCGCCGTATTTTAGGAGGTGGAGTATAGCTAGGCGTAGGGGGTGTGCCATGGTTTTTGATACTTCTGCTTGGAGGTTGTATATGGTCATGTCCATCTTAGCCATTTGAATCCCGTATATTCTAATTTACTAATAGTTGCATTTAAGTTTAAACAAAAAAAAGAAACAAGAAAGACAGCGACTACGCTTCGAGTTCTGCTACGAAGCCGCCATGCCAGTTGTGGAACCAAACCTGTCCGCTGTAGCCGTTAACGCTCAGCATGCCGAAGGGTGTTGTGCCGTTTAAGATTTCGACTGTGTAGTAGCCGTAGAAGGTTGCTACGTCGCCTGTGGTTGTGCCCGCAATGTATGTGTTTAGGTATTGTTGGGCGGTTGTTTGAGCTTGGGCTGCGGTAACTGTCATGGCTGCTGTTGGGACGCCGAATATGCCGCCTAAGGCGCCGCTTCGCATCATGCCGTATTTCGTGTTCCACATCATGTTGGGACCCATTTCGGGGTAGATGCTTCCAGTATATTTGTTAATGAGGAGTTCGAATGCTCCGTTGCCTGTACTTTTCTCGTTAACTTGGACGTAGAAGTTGTATTGGTACTCTTCTACTTGTGCCACTGTTAAGTCAGGGTTGTTTAACGATGCGACGTAGTTTTGGGCGATTGTGTTTGCGGTTGTCAGGTTGAGTTCTTGTCCGTTGTAGAGGTTGGTTGCGGCGTAGTTGTATCCGTTGTTCCAGCCGTAGCCTCCCATGCATCCGCCGAATTGGAAGGGGTAGACTGGCTGGTAGGAGGTTGGGGTTCCAGCGCCGTTGGGGGTGTTGTAGGCTGGGTTGTAGCCGTATCCGTAGCCTCCCATCATTCCGCCTCTGCCGCCATATCCTCCGGTTCCTGTTACTGGGTTATAGCCGAAGGGTCCCATTGCCGCTGCGGTTGAGACAAGCAGCGCTGCTGCAACCACTGATATGGTTGCGAGGGTGATTATTTTCCAACTTTTCATTTTTTTTACCTCACTTTTTTGTGTATGTATCTATTAAGTGTAGAGCGGTATGTTTGTTGGGTGAAACGGATTTGAAACAGTTTTTTGCCGCTTCAAAACCCACCCAAACTTATTACAATATAATAATATGGTTATGGTAGCTTATAGGGGTTACCCTCCAAAACAAAAGAAAACACCAACAAACCCCAAAAAAACTCAAATCCCTCAAAAAACAGAGCAGGGTAACGTTTTTAGGTTCTATCACAGTTTGCTAAAAGCAAACAGACACTCAGGAACATGATCTGCATGCAGCCTATGCCAAAAGACTACAACCACACCGAAATCGAAGCTAAATGGCAAGCCAAATGGGAAGAAATGGAAATCCACCACTACGACTGGAACGACAAATCACGCCAGCCGTTTTCAATCGACACTCCACCACCCTACCCCTCAGGCGAACTTCACATGGGCAACGTCTTGAACTGGACATACTTCGACATCGTAGCCCGCTTCAAACGCATGCAAGGCTACAACGTGCTGTTCCCACAGGGTTGGGACTGCCACGGCTTAGGCATAGAAATCCAAGTTGAAAAAGCCAACAACATCCGCAAACGCGACTTGCCATCAGACCAGTTCCGAGGAATGTGCATGGCATTGGTCGACAAGTACATCGGCATGATGAAGGAAGGCATCCTAAAACTCGGCGCATCCATCGACTGGACAACCGAGTACAAAACCATGGACCCCGACTACTGGCGCCGCACCCAACTCAGCTTCATCCAACTCTTCGAGAAAGGCTACATGTACCAGGGCACGCACCCCGTTAACTGGTGCCCCAGAGACGAAACTGCCATAGCCGACGCCGAAGTAGACCACATCAAAAAAGAGGGCACGCTGCACTACATCAAATTCCAATTGGCAGGCAGCGAAGAGTACCTGCTGATTGCGACGTCACGTCCCGAGTTCATACCTGCCTGCGTCGCCGTGGAGGTCAACCCTAAAGACGAACGCTACGCTAAATACGTCGGCAGAAAAATCAATGTGCCCTTGATGAACCGCGAAGTCACAATCATAGCCGACGAAGCCGTCGACCCCAAATTCGGCACCGGCGCCATGCAAATCTGCACCTACGGTGACAAAGAAGACGTCAAAACCGTCATAAAACACAAACTCCCAGTCATCCGCCTTATAACCCAGAACGGGCAAATCAGCGAAGCAGGCTGCAAATACGCAGGTCTATACGTCAACCAAGCCCGCGCCGCGATTGTTGAAGACCTCAAAGCCGCGGGATTGTTGGAGAAGAGTGAGAAGGTGCAGCAGGAAGTTGGCGTTTGCGACCGCTGCAAAACGCTTGTGGAAATTCTCGAAGTTAAGCAGTGGTTTATGAAAACCATGGAATTAACCTCTAAGGTGGAGGAGAGTGCTAACGCTATTCCTTGGTATCCAGATTATATGCGTAACCGCCTAGTCGACTGGGCAAAAGCGCTGGATTGGGACTGGGTGATTAGCCGTCAACGCTTGTTTGCTACGCCTATTCCCGTGTGGTACTGCAAGGGCTGCGGCGAATTAGTTGTCGCCAAACCCGAATGGGTCCCCATAGACCCCAAACTCGAAGGCCCCAGAATCGAATCGTGCCCGAAATGCGGCGGCAAAGACTTCCATCCCGAACAGGACGTCATGGACACCTGGATGGACAGTTCAATCACCTGCGCCGTCCACGCGGGCTGGCCTGACAGAGCAGACTGGCGCCGCCTGTTCCCCGCAAGCATGCATCCATCCGGCACCGACATCATACGCACCTGGGCATACTACCTAATGGTCCGCCATTTAGCATTGTTCGATGAACGTCCCTTCAACAGCGTACTCATTAATGGCATGGTGCTGGGCGCTGACGGCAGAAAAATGAGCAAATCGCTCAAAAACTACGCAGCCGCCCCCGAAACGCTGAGCAAATACGGCGCCGACGCAGTCCGCCAGTGGGCTGCAGGCGGAGGCGCAACAGGTTCAGACATTCCTTACCGCGTACAGGACGTAGAGTACGGCAGGCGTTTTCTGGTTAAACTGTGGAACGCTTCTGGATTTGCATCTAACCTTTTGGGCAGCTTCGACCCCAAGGACCAAACCGTGCCCGATTATCAGCTTCTCGACAAATGGATCCTGAGCAAAACAGAAAACATAACCAAAAAGGTCGCTGAATCCTACGAAAAATGCCAATTCAACATCGCAATCGAGGACATCCGCAACTTCACCTGGCATGTATTCTGTGACTACTATGTGGAAGCTGTTAAAGACCGCCTCTACCGACCCGAAGCCTACGGCAAAGCCAACGCCGCCGCAGCACAGCGTACACTCTACGAGGTTCTATATCGCATGCTACAGTTATTGGCGCCGGTGGTGCCGCACATGACGGAGGAGATTTATCAGCTTATGTATAAGGACGGTAAGGGTTTCCAGAGCATTCAAGTTTCGCAGTGGCCCCAATTCAACTCCGCCATAGTGGATGAAGCGGCTGAGAGAGACGGAGATTTAGTGGCTGCGGTCATGAGTGAAATCAGGCGGGACAAAGCTGAAAATAAGAAACCGCTTAACGCGCCCATCCAAAACCTCTCTGTAACATGCAAAGATGAAACTCAAGCCCAAGCTATCCGCAGTGCAGAAGCAGACATAAAATCCACCTTAAAAATCGATAACATCACAATAAGCGTCGGCGTCGGTGAAGGCAGACAAGTAGCCCAAACCGAAGTCTACGTAAAACCTCAATACTAGGCGACACACATGGTAAAAAAAGTTGGATTAATCGGCGCAGGCGCAATCGGCACCGTACTTGCGGAAGCCATCGAACGCAAACTCGTTATCTGCGATGAACTCGTCGTTTTCGACACTGACGCCGCCAAAGCCCAGAAACTAAAACGTTCACTGAGTTTCCGAGTTAAAATTGTTAGCAGCGTGGATGAGTTGCTTGCTGCAAAACCCAAAGTGGTTGTGGAAGCAGCCGGACAGCAGGCGGTTCGCGATTACTACGAAAAACTTGTTGAGTCAAATGCCGAGATAATTGTGATGAGCACGGGCGCATTGCTTAGTTTAAACGCGGAAGACCCCAAAGTGCATTTCCCCGCGGGCGCCATCGGAGGCTTAGACGCAATCGCCGCAGCTGCAAACGCAGGTATCGACGAAGTCACGTTGACGTCTCGCAAAAACCCCAAAGCCCTAAACAAAACAAACACCGAAGAATCCGTCATCTTTGAGGGCACAGCAAAAGAGGCGGCGCGGCAGTTCCCTCGCGAAATGAACGTTGCAGCAACATTGGCGTTAACAGTTAAACCAGTGCAGGTAAAAGTCAAAGTAGTGAGCGACCCTAAAGTTGCACGCAACACACATGAAATCCACGTTAAATGGCGCTATGGAGAAATGAACCTGCAGTTCGCAAACGACCCTCACCCGGAGAATCCTCATACAAGTGCGTTGGCGGCTTGGGCAGCAATTCGGCTGCTTCAAACTTTGTTGAGGTAAGCTCTCTGTTTTTCCCGCATTTTCAGGTTTAAGTTAGTTCAATTATTTTCCTTCTACTCGTTTAATTCATGTGATTAACTAACGAAAGCCTCTGGTTTCGTAAATTGACACATGATCTGTTTTAATATCCATAACCAGGTCATGTCCCTCAACAATTTTTCTTAACCCACTGATGTCTTCCCTTGAAAAATTTCCTTTAATGTTTATGCTGTACCCCTTAAAGGTAGGTTTTGCTTTTTGTGGTAGTAAGGTGAAGGTGGATCCGTCGAGGGTGGGGCATCTGTCGACGATTTCTCTCATTAGAATGGCGACTTCGGCTAATTGCATAATAGTAAATCAGTGTTGCCTAATTAAAAAGTTGGCGCAAGATTTGTGGGGGTTTAAAATTCAATTCAGTGCCACAGAAAAACCATCTCCAAATTATCTACCGATCATAATGCCTTTCGGGCTATTTTTTCAATATTTGAAAATTTTATTGGGAAGCTGGTGGGTTGGTTGAGGTGGCGACTATTGAACCGAACTTTATAGGGCATACTATTGCCTTACAGTCAGTAAAGCTCTCTTCACATTGATGCTTTTGCATTCCCTTGTGAAAACTTAACCTGGCTACAACATGACGCCATAAGCAAAATCCTTCCGTTCCTTACTTCATGTGGTTACTCAAACGCATTCCACACAGCGTCAGAAGTTGGAAATGCGGTTCAACTCAAGAAAAAGTTCGTCCCCAAGTAATCTAATGTTGACTAAGGACTTCTACTACACATAGAGATAACAAGAAGAAACAAAGCAACAAAACAAAAAGAAAAATAAACAAAAGAAAAGAAGCTAAATTTTTTAGCTTACTCAGTTGTGGTGTTTTCGACGCTTTCTTCGGTTTGGGTGGTTTGGTCGGTGGCGGTTTCCGTTTCTGTTTCCGAAGGCGCCTGCTGAGGCGCTTCTGAAGGGTGGGCCGTTATGTGGGCCTCCTCCACAATGACCGGTTGAATAACGCTTTCATCTATTTCCATTGCTTTGTCAAGGGTAATTTCGGTTGATGAATGCTCAGTTACTTCAAAAGATTGCAGAGGAAGTGAAACTTCTGGTTCCGCAACTGCTTCGGTTTCCTCAACTACTGCTTCGGGTTCGGCGATTTCTGAGGGGGCTGCTTCTTCAACAAAAATTTCTGCGACTGCTTCCTCGATTTGCGGCTGCTCAATTGGCGCTGATTCCTCAAGAACGGGCGCAGCTTCTTCAACCATTGGGGTTTCTTCCATGACTGGAGCGACTTCCTCTATGGCTGGAGCTTCCTCAACTGGGGATGCCTCAAAAACTATCGCTTCTTCAACAACTTCAACTGGGGCGACTTCAAAGGCTGGCTCTTCAATTACTGTGGCAACTTCTTCCATGTGCGCCTCAGCAACTGGGGCTTCTTCGGCAACTATTTCAGCTGCAGGTTCGGCGACGAATTCAACCGCTATCTCTTCAGTAGCTATGGGAGTTTCCTCAACCATCGGGGCGGCTTCGACTGCTGGCGCTGCTTCCTCGACGATTGGAGCGACTTCCTCAACCAATGGAGCCTCTTCCAAAACTGGAGATGCTTCCTCGATTGGGGCAACTACAAATGGCGCATCCTCAACAATTTGGGTTTCGACTTGTGTTTCTGCGATTGGGGCTTCAACAACTATAGTTTCTTCAATGACTGCAGGGGCTTCGGCTACGATTTCAACTGGAGCTGTTTCAACAGGGGTTTCGACTGGAGCCGCTTCTGCAACTGGAGCCTCTTCAACTATCTGTGCAGCTTCTTCAGCGACTGCGACTTCGACTGGAGCTGTTTCAACGGGAACTTCGATTGGAGCCTCAACTATTGGACATTCTTCGACTGGCGCAACCTCAACAACTTGGGTTTCGACTTGTGTTTCTGCGGGAGCTTCAAGAACTGGAGCTTCTTCAACAACTGCTGGGACTTCTACTGTGGTTTCAATTGCAACTGGAGCTTCAACAACCTCAACTGGCGCAGCTTCAACGACCGGCATTTCTGCGGGCGCTGCCTCAACTGGAACCGATTCCGCCGGAGCGGCTTCAACCACTGGAGTTTCGACTGGAGCCTCAATTGGCGCTGTTTCAACTAATGTAGGTTCGGCTGTGACTGTTTCCACGACTGCGGATTGGATTGTGGCAGTTTCAACCGGAACTTCCACTGGGGTTGATTCAACCGGCGCTGGGGCAACTAGAACTGCTGCTTCAACGGCTACGGATGCTGGAGCGGGGGCTTCTACTGGTTTTGGAACGCCTAAAAGTTGATTGGTAGCTTCTTTTACCACGCCTAATTCGTTGCGGGTATTTTCAAGGGTACTTCCGAGCAGAGCGATTTCTCTACTGTAGATTTCCTCGTCGATTTCGCCTACTACATGTTGAATTTCGTAGTTTGCTAGAAGCATTTCAAGGGTTTTTAGTTGGCCTTCTAGTTCGGTGGTTTTCTGCTGCATTTTTTCTCCTAGTTCATGACGTTGCTGTTCGATGTCAGCGATTGCTTTTACGATGTCGGCTGTGAATGAGTCGCGGGTTGATTGAGAGATTTTTCCGGAAGCGCAGAGGTTGTCGAGGGCCTGCTTCTTTTTTGTGGCGATTTCGTATTCTTCATTTAAACGCTTAAACGTGTATTTCCATGAGATCAATTTATTAGCACCACTCTGTGAGATGAGCAAAATCAGTGATAACGTTTGTTAACATGGACATATATCGGTGGGTGTTAAGTCTGGTTTTGAAGTGGGAAAATTGGGGTTTTATGGTTAAAATCTGTTTGTACAACTGTTAGGTATTGCACATGAAGGAGACAATTTTTTTGTTGGCAGAGAGCTGCTATGTACATTTTTGTGTCAATAAGAGAAGGTTTTGCTCAGAGCTTTTTTGTTGTTCAGTGCAACGCTTTGGTTTAGGTCTTGCAGGGCAGCGTGTGTGTGCAGTGGGCAATCTATTATTTATGTTTTGTTTAAACATGTTGCGACATGTCATAACTTTTTATTCTTAATCCGAATAAATCTTATATATCTAAACAAGAATAGACAGAACAGAGCGTGAAAAACATGGTCGCATTAACAATAACAGTAAACGGCGAAAAATCCGAAGCCCGAATACTAAAAAAAATGCATGAAAGAGTCATCAAAACCTTTTTAGACACCATAATCTTGGCTGAACTCCAAAACGGACCCATAAGCGGCTACGATGTAATCGGCTACATCCAAAACAAATTCGGCTTCCTCGTTAGCTCGGGCACAGTCTACTCACTCCTCTACTCGCTCGAACGCAACCACCTACTCGAAGGCGTCTGGATAGAACGCAAACGCGTCTACAAACTCACAGAAAAAGGCACACAAACTATCCAAACCATACTCAGCAGCCACGACAAAATCAAAGGCTTCATGTCAACAATCCTACGCTCATAAAAACCCTTATAGCATTTCTTTTTGCTCATTTCAAAAACGAAACACTAAAAAACCCCTACACCGTTTCCTGTTAGCGCAACGAAACAACGGCGGGTCCGTAGCTCAGTCAGGCTAGAGCATCGGACTTTTAATCCGAGGGTCGCGGGTTCAACTCCCGTCGGACCCGCCAATATTTACGTTCATTTGTACCGTCATTTTTCCCTTTCTTTTTCTTTTTAAATAAAATTCTAACAATCCGAAAAAACTGCAACTTTATCACTTCAGCGGATGCTCTACAGGAGAAAACTCCATGACAGCTGAGTTTTACCTCAAGGGCATTTACCCCGTGGAGGTCCTCTCTGGCGTGCAAGATGGTTTAGTTGAGGTTCGGGTGAAAACTACTTTTCTGCATACCAGCGCATATTCGGATGGGAAACGCCAGGTTCGAGTCGGCGTCACTGAAAAGCGTTGGGTTAGGCGGGGCGAAGTTTTGAAGGTTCCATTTCGTCACGTTTGGTCGCATCGACGTCGAATGCCAAATGGACATGCTTGATTATAAGTGACTGATTTGAACCCACATACTAATGGTGATAGCGCTGTTAGCCAATACATCACCCGCGTATCCCTCTTTTTATTTGTAGAGCTGAAGAAGCGGTTGATAAATTTAAAAAGACAAAGGTATCAGTTATCTTTATGGTTAGAATATGAAACTTCCAATGACCGTTGAGGGCTACATTGAAGATTCTGCTGCGAAGATTTTTTCTTGGGATAAATTACAAACTTTTGCAAAACGAATTGGTGTAGACACTACAGCAATTGATATTCATAAACAAACAAAGAGAAGTTTTGCAAACTTTATACTAACGAACGCCCCAAAAGATAACGCCGAATTAGTAATATCTTCTTTTGTAATCATGTCTAAAGCTGGAACATATGATGGTGATTTTTCTGCTAAAATCATTGAAGAATTAAATCCGATTTTAAAAAGTTCGATGAATTGCAAGGTTGATGAAACTGGAAAGTTAAGTCCATTGTTTGCTCATCTAAAACAAGAGCCGAGTTTAATAGCGATGAAATTAACCCAGTTAGGCTTTACGCAAGCGAGCACATTCTACGAACAAGCATCTGACGCATTTAATGTTAGCCCTAAAGGTTCAGTTAGTTTGCTCCGTTCTACAATTGATAGCTTAACTGAGGAAATTATTACTGCTAAAGGTTTAAAACCGCTTCCAACTTTCAAGGACAGGTTAACTCAAATTACTCAGATAGGATTACTGAAAATAATCGATATAACCGAATGCAAAAATTGCCATCATAGAAAGAACGATAACGAATTCAATCTCTCCTATGACTTGTATGGAATACTATCTCATTATGGGAGTCATACAGGGTTAGTGGATGATCAAGTCGCGAGTTTCCTATTCACTACAACTTCAGCGTTCGTTTGGTTACTTTTAGAGAGGCTTTAGACGCTATCACTTCAGAATCTGCCCTAAGATGAAGCGCGAGGTCACAAAAGACGGCTTACATGTTAACGGTTATATTGACAACTCTAAAGAAGGGATTGCCGATGCACCAATGCTCAAACTGAACTATGAGGAATTCACCTGCAAGATTCATCTCAGTATGCGAGGTCATAAAGATAAGCAGGGAAAGTTCGATTGGGCTAGTGCGGTTTTGGATGCGCTTATAATCAGCGGCATCACTTTTTTCACGGGGCTTGGTACTTTGGCGTCTAGCGCCGCCATTTCTCCTACGAGCTTTTGCGTGCTTCTCAGTGCAGTTGGGGCTGAGTTTCTGGGGATTTTAGCGACTAAAAGAGGACTTGTACAAAAAACCGTTGGGGGCTGTTAAGAATTGGAAGCTAAGACGACTCTGCGTGTACCTGACTTCATGAAGCCTATTCTTGAAGACATTAGGCTTTTGCGGTCGGACGGAAACAACCCAAACAGGATGACAAACAAGCAAAAAGAGGAACTGTGGAAAAGCTTGGAGGAGTTTGGCTGGACTGACCCCATCCTTACAAACCAAGAGGGCGTTTTTACTGATGGGGAGCAACGGGTTAGCGTCTGTATTGGTCATGGAGAGTTTTATGCGCCAGTCTATCGTATGAATGACCTTTCTGAGGTACAGCGGCGCCGCCTCAGATTGATCGCCAACGAATTGAAGGGCAAGCATAACAAAGAACTGGAAGAAGAGGAATGGCAGCGCATTATCGAGTTAGGACAACGCGAAGAGCTAGAGTCTTTTCTTGACTCGATTGGGGAGAAGCTGCCTGAAACATTAATGGATGAACACGAAAAGGTTTCCATTATCCCTGAAACTTACGAGTTAATTGTGGAATGCAAAGATGAAGCCGACCAGAAAGCCAAGTTAGAGGAGCTACAGGTCAAGAGCTGGAAGGTTAGGGTTCTAAATCTTTAGGAGGCTTCGAGGTTGGATTTTGATTTTACACACCGTTGGCAGGCTGGCAATTCTTTCCGTGAAGAGGCTGTTAAAGGCACCTATGACCTCAGGGACGTCAAGTTGGAGAAGCATATCTGCGGAAGCCTTCCAATTGAGGGCTTAAATTGGCAGATCGGCGCTATAGTCGGGTCCAGCGGCAGCGGAAAAACCAGCATAGCACGCCATCAGTGGCCTGAGGCTTATTTTGCTGATTTACGGGAGCGCTATAAGCAAGCTTGTTTTCTCAACGATTTTCCGTCTGAGCTAAGCATCAAAGACATCGAAACTGCCCTATGCAGCAGCGGATTTAGCGAGCCGCCTTCTTGGCTCAAAAGCTATGCCGTGCTGAGCCAAGGGCAAAAGATGCGTGTGGATGTTGCCCATGCGCTTTGTCTTCCCCAAAACTTGGTTGTCTTCGATGAGTTCACAAGCACCGTGGATCGCACTGTCGCCCAAATCGGCAGCTATGCAATTAGTCGTGCCATCCGAAAGCATCCAGGTAAACAGTTTATCGCCGTAACCTGCCATTTTGACGTGTTAGATTGGCTTGAGCCTGACTGGGTCTATGATGTGGACGCTAACGTTTTTTGGGATTACACGGGCACATTGCCGGACAACAAGACAGCTTTTGGAACCCATATTAGAAGTGTAAAAAAAAACGACGTCACCCGCCAATCAACTTATCAATGCATAGGTGCAACCTTGCCATGTGGCAGGTGTTTAGGGAACATCACTATCTAAACACCAAGGCTCTTGGGGCTGGCGTGCGATGTTATATCGCCAAATATGGGGATAAACCCATTGCGTTTATTGCAGTTGCGAATGTACACATGAAGGTACAGTATTATCGGGTCAGTCGGCTTGTTGTTCTGCCTGATTATCAGGGCATCGGTGTGGGTAAGCGGCTGTTGGATTTTATGGCGGACCTCTACTCACGGCAGACTAAACGTCCTTTCTATATTGTAACAAGCAATCCTCAGCTTGCACGTGGATTGCCGAATTGGAAGGTTAAGCGGTTTGGGCATGGCAGTTGGGGAAGAAGTAACACGAGAATAAATCGGGGGTTGGTTAAAGCGAACAGTAGAGGGCGCTTGACAGTCACATTAGAGTATGTTCCAAAGATGGGAGCGCCTAAACCATGACTTTTCTCGTTTTCTTGGACAATTATGTCCAAAATGCGGGGGTACCCAATGGAACCTGAGTTGTTTAAGCGACGCCAAAGAATGCTTAGGCTATTGGCTGTCGGGAACTCGCTAAGCGCTATTGTGCAAACTTTAAGTGCTGAGTTTCATGTCAGCGAATGGGTAATTTACAAAGATCATAAACGGATGAAAACCTGGGTTCATGCTTTCGAGCAAGATGAGGTACTTGCATCTATTCTGCGGGCACGATTGGACTTCTTGAAT
This sequence comes from uncultured archaeon, assembly GCA_963716035.1. Taxonomy (GTDB): domain Archaea; phylum Thermoproteota; class Bathyarchaeia; order Bathyarchaeales; family Bathycorpusculaceae; genus Bathycorpusculum. The sequence continues at coordinate 2,498,805 of OY970286.1, forward strand.
CGTGAAGCCATGGGTCTACTAACTGAAGGCGACGACAAGAAGCCGTTAAGCGTCAAAGACAAGTTTGTGAAAATTGGTGCTCTAAACACTGCTCTCAAAATTACCGTTGAGCAAATTAAGGTTGGACAGGAACTTGGGTTGATAGAGAGAAAACCCGAAGTTATTCAATCAGCAGTTAGTTTAGCTATGCCGTTTGAGGCGTCACCTGAAATTAAGGCTGCCTACGCCAAATTTGCTGAAGGTCAAAGGGCTGACAAGGATGCCACTACAAAAGCTGAATCTGACGCCGGGCACTGATTTTTTACGGTATGCTCCGCATCCTGCCCAGCTTCCTTTTCACGCTGGCAAAGGCATCTACAGTCAACGTGCTTGTCTCTGCGGAACTGGGTCGGGAAAGACAAAATGCGGGTTGGCAGAGGATATTCGTTGGGCGCTGGATTATCCTGGGAGCGTCGGCTTCATTTTTGAGCCCTCTTACCCAATGATGAAGCGTATTCTTTTCCCAACTTTGGAGAGCAAAGATTTCTTTGGTTGCCGTTATCCGTTTACGCAGAATCCCTATGTGGCGGATTTTAACCGTGGCGACTTGCGGCTGGATTGGTTTAACGGTTCGCAATGGTGGTTTGTCTCGCTTGATGATCCAGAAAAAGCGGAGGGTCCAAACGTCGATTATGCGCATATAGATGAGGCTCGACTTGTTCGCCATTTTGATACTGCTTGGCTTACTGTTGTGCGTAGGCTTCGCAAGAGTGGCCGCTGTATGGTTCCAATTAACCCAGCCATTTGGCTCACAACAACGACCGACTCACCTGGCAGCCCTTTGTATAATATCACGGAGAACCCTGAGACTAATTCGCCTAATATGCGGATTTACCGTTGGAGCATTTTTGAGAACCCAACCTTGCCTAAAGAGTTCTTGGCAGAGATTGTGCGGACCCACACCGGCGGTTTAGCTGACCGCTTTATCTACGGCAAATTTGCCACTGTCGCCGCGGGTAGCTTGCCCTTTGACTCTTCAAAGCACATTCGGGAGTTGACGGATAAGGCGTTGATTGATAGGGTTAGCTTTGGCGTTGACTTCGGTTGGAGTGCACCCTCGGCGATTGTGGTTAACGTTTTTGACCCTGACGGCAGAGCCTACGCAGTGGATGAGTTCTATAAACGGGAAACTACAGATGAAGAGTTAGCTGAGGCAGCCAAAGACTTGCAAGAGGAATGGGGTGCGGGATTGTTTTGGTGTGATGCCCGCTTTCCGCAGTCAATTTTGAAGCTTTGCCGTGCAGGTTTAGACGCGAAGCCCTATACTTTCAAACGTGAAGATGGGTTGCGGGAGCTTGGAAGCCGTCTTACTCCTGTGAGTGATGGGAAACCCCGTCAGTTTGTAAGTAAACGTTGTGTTAATCTGATTAGTGAATTGTTGGAGTATCGGGAAGACGTCAAAGAAAACGACCATGCGACTGATGCTTTGCGGTATAGTTTACCGCTTCAGTTCGAAGAGAAGCCGTTTTTGTATGTTGTTCGGCGCTAAGGGATTGTCGCAAACTCACTTGTAGGTCCATTTACCGATTATTTTTTGGGGAGGCAAACGCACTGTGAACGTTGTGCCATTTCCTTCTATGCTTTCAAAAGTTACTGTTCCGTTTAATGCTTCAGTCATGCGCTTAACCACTGCTAACCCTAAGCCTTGACCTTTAGATTTTGTCGTGAACAATGGAGTGAAAAGCTTCGGCTTAACTTTATCAGGGATGCCTATACCGGTATCTTGAACAGTGATGACTGTGTCTTCTGCATCCAGATGCGCCTTCATGGTTAGTTGGCCTCCTTTAGGCATCGCTTGAACTGCGTTAGACACCAGATTCCCAAGGATGCGCTTTAATATAACGTTGTCAACCACAATTGTTTTAACGGTCGTCTCGATATTGCACGAAGCCTTGATGTTTTTAGGCATGTCTTTTCCTTGGAGCAATTCTGTACACAAGGCTTCCAAGTCAATTTTTTGGGTTGCAGGATTAATCGTCTTAGCGTAATCTTGAAGGTCAGCTACAATCTTGTTAATGTAATCAACGTTCTTTTCTATCTCTTGCAGACTTTCTAATACACTCTTTTTTCCTTCGCTATCGAGTGTTGAATCCAATTCTGTTTTAGCCAAGTAAATGTCGCTAGTGATAGCCTGTAGTGGATTGCGAATATCATGCCCAACCATTCCAGCCGTCTCACCTATGGCAGCCATTCGCTGAGCTCTCTCAAGTTTTTTTCTATCATCAATATCAACAAAGGACAAAACGGCGCCATCTATCCTGTCGTCTTGCGTTATGTAGGGTCGAATTTGCATTTCAAAATAATGACCTTTCTCATCTTTCACTTCTCTGGTGACCTCGCTTAGTTTGGAAAGTACTTCTGAAATTTTTTCGCCCAAGTCGTCAACTATAATGTTCAGTTTGATGGCCGTTATTGGTAATCCAACTGTTGCAGGTGACAGATTCAGAGTTTTCTGTGCTGAAGGCGAAAATAGCCTAATCTTTAGACTCTTATCGATTATGACAATAGCTGGACCCACGTTCCTATTTATGTTGGTTAAGTCATCGTTGAGCTGAGAAAGCGTTTGGTTTCGGTTCTTCACCTCATCATTCAACGTTGTCAATTCTTCATTGCTAGACTGAAGCTCTTCTTTAGCTGTTTCCAACTCTTCGTTTGTGCTCTGCAACTCCTCATTACTCGATTGCGCCTCCTCCATAGTGGTTCTAAGCTCTTCGTTGGTTGCTTCCTGAGTTTCAATAATCCTTTGCACAGTTTGTTTAGTTGACTCCAATTCTTCCCTGAGCTCTCTATTTTGGCGGTCCTTAACGTTTTCTCGACCTTCAGGAGTGATATTTAACTCCATCGTTTGGCGTAAAAGCTTCGCAGCTGAACTAACATCTTCGAATAATAGAAGGAAAAACGGTGCCTCATACCGTTCAATATGCATGGGAACAACTTGTATGTTGACTGTTCTCTGTTCTCCAGCATATTCAAACCGCACGGCATTTTCTTTGACAACTTTGTTCTCTTTTTTTGCCCTATAAATTATCGTTTCGACTTCAGACCTTAACTCTTTGCGAATAATTTTAACAAGGTTCAAACTTGCTAATCCAGATTCAGGCAATACATATGATGCTATATTCCCTCGAAAAATTAGAACATCCAAATCAACATTAACTAGCAAGGCGGCAGGAACATACTCGGTGACTAACAAACGGTCAACCTCGTCTTTCAACACTGAAAGGACATCTTTTCTGTCGACTTCTTTACCTTTAGGTTTAAAATCGGGCGTTGATGCTTGCAGACCAAAAGTAATACGAGGCGGTGCGATCTTCTTCGTGTAGATTGAGCCCTTTTTGCTTACAGATTCAAATAATTGAGTGAATTTGCCAATACTTTCAGATTGCCCTAAGACAAGAAAGCCCCCGATTTTTGATGCGTAATGAAGCGTCGGCACTACTTTTCCGTGAAGGTACTCATCAAAATATATGAGCATGTTGCGGCAGCTGATAAGATCCATATTAGAGAATGGTGGGTCTGCAGTTATGTCTTGCTTTGCGAAAACACACATATCTCGAATATTTTTACAGATCTGGTAGTGTCCGTTGAAACTTGTGAAGAAATGTTTAAGTCGTTTTTCGGATAAGTCGGTTTCTATGGTTTTTAGGTATATTCCTCGTCTTGCTTTTTCAACGTTTCTTTCGTTCACGTCCGTGCCGAAAATTTGAACCTGAATATTTGTTATGGATTTTTCTTCGAGGAACTCTTGTAGTGCAATTGCGAAGGAGTAAGCTTCTTCGCCTGTTGAGCACCCTGGAATCCAAACACGAATGGTCTCATTTGGCGGGCGGTTTTTTACTAACTCTGGAAACACCGTTTCTTTCAAAGCTGTGAATGTTTCAGGTTCTCTAAAGAAGCTTGTTACTCCGATTAGCATATCGTTGTATAGTGCTTCCAGCTCGTTTGGATGCTTCTGCAGGTACTCTGCGTAATCAGCCATTTTTTTAATGTTGTTGATAACCATTCGACGTGCGATTCGCCTATTTACGACAGTTTCTTTGTAGTGTGAGAAATCCACCTTGAAACTACTTTTTAGCATAGTGAATGTTGCTTTTAAGGGTGTTCCCAATTCTAGCTTTGCATCATTTGGTTCAGTATCTTCTCTTGACGCGATTTCGCTTCGTGCTAGTTGAGGGTTTATAGCGATTTTTTGTAGTTGTAAGGCCATCTGGTCTGGAGATAGAACAAAATCTGCAGCTTCGGCTGTAATGGCACTTTGGGGCATGTCACCATACTGGGCAGAATTTGGAGTTTGTGCGAAAGTGATGCCTCCTTGAGCTTTGATGGCTTTTAGACCTTCAGTTCCATCAGAGCCTGTTCCCGAAAGCACGATACCTATACTATGATTTTTCGAGTCCTGGGCCAGGGAAGCAAAGAAAGCGTCAATTGGTTTAACCGAAGACGTGCCCTTTGGGTGAAGGGTGAGTAACTTGTTTTCCATGGTCAAGATAGTTCCGGACGGAATCACGTAAATATGGTTTGGTTCAACTGGTATCTTATCTTTCACTGTTTGGACGTGCATTTTGGTTAATCTTGAAAGAATGTCGGATAGCATGCTTTCTTGGCCAGCCGCAAGATGCTGGATAACAACAAAAGACAAGCCGGTATCTGTTGGTAAATATTCTAGCAGACTTTTGAATGCATCTAAGCCGCCGGCTGAGGCACCAATTCCAACTATGGGAATACCTTGTTTGTCTTGGTCAGAAGATTTCTTATTAGAACGCTTGGCTGCTTTTTTTTGGTTTTCGGGAATTTCGTTCCCCCCCCACAAAAGAATTGAAAGATGCCATCAAGATACTCCAGATGAACAGTGGATATAGTGATGTACTGGCTACTGCATAAAAGGTTTATGCGTACGGTAAAGTAGTTATTTTTTCTCTGTTTCGCCCCAAATATCTATCGCAAAGCTGGTTAGTGCCCAATGCCATCCTCGCTTCTCCGCTATCTGTTCTTCGAATTGCTTTTCTAAGCGTTTGTTCATTCTAAGGATTCTACGGCTTATCTGGGGCGAGTGACTTTAAAACGCTCAAGCTCAGCCCATATATCTTTTGGGCAACAGACCTGGAGAGGCTGCCACATAGGGGATTCGCACCTAGGCTATATGTTAATTCTTATAAACTGACTTGATGATAGGGCTATTTTGTGTAGGCAGCTCTGGGGAAAGCGGTAAGCTTGACCTCTCCCCGGGGCTGCGGGCTTGCCTTTTCCCCATGGTTGACCGAGATTTCGGGTCTGTTGCTAATTGAGTGAAGGTTCGGGCTGTGGGAAATGCAAGCGAGTTCATGAGCAGATAGCTCAGATTCTGCCTTTTCGAGTGCTAGAAGCCGCTGAAGGGAAGCCATTGCGGATTGCAGGCGTTGCCATGACTGCGGGCATGTCCCGTAATCACAACGTTTACACTCCTGAGGAGTTGCAGACTTTCGCGCCTAAACTTGTCGGGGCACCTCTCTATCTTGAGCATGTAACCGTTGAATCAGCCATTGGAAAGGTCACTAAATGCGATTTCGATGCCCAATCCAAGAGCTTGCGGTATGAAGCCGAGATTTACGACCCAACTATTGCTGAGAAAATCCGCCAAGGATTGATTCAACATGTAAGTGTTGGGGCAGACTACGACACGCTTGATTCGGCGAATGTGCCCCATGGCCTGCATAACGCGGAGATGTCGCTTGTTGCAGTGCCCGGTATTCCCGAAACTAATATCCAAGTTTTAGAGAGCCTTCTGCGAAAGGCGGCTGAGCAGTTAGAGGCTGAGATACCTGGGGAATACTTCTTGGGTTTTGTGCAAGACTCAAACCTGTTTTTGGCAGAGCATTTCCGCACCGTTTGGCTAGACCAAGCAAACGGCATTTTGGCTGTGATGGCTAAGACTCGGGCTGACCCTGCCGCTGAGCGGTGCCAAGAAATTCTTTTCCTAAAGTCGAAGTGGCAGCCCAACACAGTTGCCGATTGGCTTCACATTCACCCAGATTATACGGCTGCTGTAGCCGCTTCGGATTTGGGCGTTCAAACTAACGGAGTTGAGAAGTTGGAAGAAAAAGACATGGATAAAATCGCTGAGAAAGTCGCTTTGAAGGTTGGCGAAAAAGAGTCCGTTGCAATCGATAAGGTGAAAGCTGAACTTACCGAGTCGAAGGCAAAACAAGTTGAGGCTGAAGGGAAAGCCAAAGATGCTGAGACCACACGTGATAAAGCTCTTGGCGATTTATCGACTGCCAATAAGACAATTGAGCAGTTAAAGCAATTAGTGCCCGGTGTGGATTTGCTGAAGAATCCGCCCAAGTTAATGCCTGTTTCTGAAGCTTTGGAGCGGTTAGGACGCTGCGATTTGCCCAAGATGCAGGAGCGGCTTTCGCTGGGTAATCAGGTGCAGGCTCACAAGGTTCGCAAAGAAATCTTTGAAGTTAAGCAAAAATACGGTGTGGCTTAATGGCTAAGGAAAAAAGCTTCTATGACCTAAGCAAAAGCCGAACGCTCGATAATACTGAGTTGGCGGCTTGGCTACGTTCCATTGAGGACCGCTTGAACAGCAAGGACTCTGCTTAAGATGGTTCTCTTTTTTTTGCTCACGAATGTGGGGAGAGTACGCAAAGACGAATTTGCGGAAATCAAACAATTTTGGAGAGCTGTTAAATGACTGATAACTCTGGAAAAACGGGTATGGCTATTGGCGAAACTGACGACCCTAACGCTGTCATTCAAACTTTTGCTGCTGCGGCTGCCATCACTAAAGGCGATCCAGTGTACTTGAGTGCGGCCGAAACCGTAACCAAAGCGGCTGCCGCTCAAGATTGCATTGGCATTGCCATGAAAACTCAAACGACTGTTGGCGGTCCTGTTCCTGTTCTTACCAAAGGACGGGTTAAAGTTGCCGCTGGCGGCGCTATCACGATTGGCAAAGCTGTTTATGGTGCTGACTCTTCGCAACGTGTCCTAATGCTGACTGATGTAAGTCAGGCTGTTAACGAAGGCGGCTCCGCAACCTATACTGTTGCTGTGCCTTTTGCCCAAAAGCTGGGTAAAGCATTGCAGGCGACAACTACTGCTGGCGATCTTCTCTTCATACAGGTTGGATAAGAATGAAACCAAAACTTTTCGAATCTGTAATGCAAGATAAGGCAGTCAGCGAGGGTTCTACACGGCAAATCTACGAGGCACTGAAGCCAAAGATGAGTTCGCATCCTTTCATGAAGCGGTACACTGAAACAGGCATCAAAGAAGGATTGTTCAGCGACTCTACAGGCGCATTGGGCAAGATGCATGATACGCTTGTCGCGGTTGCACTGCCGAATTGTATTGGTAGAAGCATAATCAATGTTCTGCCAACCACTGAGGCAATGGAGCGTTTCCCACTTGATACTGACGCTATTGCTTACAGGTACGCTGAAGGTGCGGTTACTCGCTTAAGCGGCAACAAAAACACAACTGTTGACATCTACACTGATATTCTCGCTGAAGCTTCGGAAGAATGGACAAAGGAATTCATCGAGGATGCAACCTGGAACGTCATGAACAACATGGTGGAAAAGGTTGGTCGTGCACTGGCTAAAGATGAAACCCAAAGAATTCTTGCTTTATACGCTGCTGTTGCTAACGCTGATTTGGCTGGTGGCGCTGAAATTGCTGGCGGCGGTGCAGTGCTTAGTTGGGCTTTGGCGTTGGGTGCACATAACGCGGTTGAAAACGCGAATTTCTCACCAAACGTCTTTGTCGCAAATACACTAGGTAAACATCAATTGCTAAACGATGACAAATTCGTGAAAGCAGTTTACTTACCAAGTGAAGCAACTGATATTGAGCATGGTAGCATCGGAAACGTTCTTGGCATGTCTACACAGTTCAGCAGTTTGGCAACAAACACTTTGGCATATGCGATTGATACTCGCATTGCCGCGGTTATGCTGTTGCGACGCGATGTAACTGTTGAAGACTGGTATGACGCTAAATCCGGGAAGTACGGTGTTCGCGCAACTACTCGCTTCGGCTTAGGAATCCTTCGCTCAACTGGCATTTCGCGTATTTCCAACATTAAAACGACTTTGACTTAAGCTTTCGACAACATATCAACACTTTCCCCTCTTTTTTGGGTAATAAAAACTTTCAAGGTCTAGTCTGCTATGAGTAAAATCGTAAGTAAAGTCCGTGAGGTGCTCTCTCAGGCTCCTGTTTCAGGCGTGGCAAAGCCGAATAGCAGAGTATTCTATGATACATCTTGCATCCCATTAATCGATGTTATGAAGCTCTACGAGCGAGACCCAACCTGCAAAAGCAGCGTTGACCTACTGGCCGCTTCCACAGTTGGCATGGGCTTCTACACCACAGTGGACGAATCCTACGAGAAGGCGAAGGAAGCCAAAGCCGCCGTTGATAAGTTCTGTGAAGAGGCAAACTTGGACGGTTTGCTAAATGACATGGCTAAGCCGATGATTGCTTGCGGGAACGATTTTTGGCTCAAATTATCGCCTGACAAACTCACGGATACTCTGCGTATGCCCATCGATGCAGTGACACGTATTGGGCTGAGCAGCGTTCCAAACTTTAAACTGCCTTACAAAGTTACAGGTTATCAAATTGCAGGTACCTATGGCGGGAATGCGGGAAATGAGCTTAAGCCTGAAGCGGTGATTCACTGGCGACTTGGCGGCGACATTCCATCTGGCTATGGCGTTGGGTTGCTGCAGGTGCTTTTGCATACTTTAACCGTTGGCTGTGATAAGCGTCCTGCTGTTGCTTGGATGAAAGCCAAAATCGAGCGCATCATGCCTAAGATTTTCGAGAAGTATGCGGGACCTGACGTTTTGGCGATGCTTGAGGGCGTCGATGAAGAAACTGTTAAGCAGTTTGAGCAGGCCATCAAGAACCGTGATGAAGAGGGCGCATGGCTATTTTACAATAAAAAAATCGATTTGAAGCCTGTTACGATTGACCCGCGAGCACAGGGTTTCGTTTACTACATCGACCACATAATTAACCAATTTTATCTAGGCTGCGAGACGCCTTTGCCGCGTCTTTTCAGCACGCCTGGCTTTACCGAGGCATCGGCGAGGGCAGCGCTGGATCTGCAGGATATGCTCATTAAACCCGTTCAACGCTACGTTAAGCGTCAGGTGGAACGGGAGCTTTTCTCGCCTATTGTTGCTCAAGCTGGCCTTGATGCCACAAAGGCAAAGGTGCGATTGAATTATGGCAGCCCCGAAACGCCAGAGCTAAACTCCACTGACCTTATCAAAGCCGCCGAAAGTGGGTTGATTCGCCAAGAGGAATTCCGTAAGAACGCCATCAAATTCGGCTGGGAACTCTGGGAAGAAAAGCCGCAGCCCGGCGCTTCAGGTGAATAGTTATGGCTGAAGTGGCATATGGCAGATATGAGGATGCTTACCGTGCGATTCATAGTGCCTTAAACGGTTTGACTGCTCCGCCTCCAGGTCACAAATTAACTAAATTAGGCTTTACTTGGAACCCAGACGGCACTATAGAGACATTGAAAGCATATGATAGGGCTGAATTGCTTTTCACTTTGACTTTTACTTGGAATCCTGATGGTTCTTTATGTGAAGTGGTTCGGTCGTAGATGGTTGGCACTTGGATTTATAACCCGACAACCAACGTTTTGGCGGTTACGGGAGCGACGTCTGGAGCTCCAGCGGGTTTCGTCGATGCTTGGATTTTTGATAAGGCTACTGCTCGGACACTCAAAGCTGCGACAGCCAGTCCCTTCACGGCGTCCCTAGATACTGCAGTGAAATCTGCCGAGTCACTAGCCCTTAAACTCTTAGCTGTCATAACAAACTTTTCAGTCGCAGGAACCTTAACGCTGACGGGGAAAGATGCTTGGGGAAATGCCATCTCAGAAGTTCTAAACGTGACGGCAAATGGTACCTTAACAACGGTACAGTATTTTGCCTCTATTGACTCAAACGGCGTGGTAGCTGTTGGGACATTCACGGCAACTATAACTCAGCCACGATTAGGCGTAATTTGGAAACAAGGCGCTAGACAATATCTCTTCGACTGTTATCTCGCAATCGGTGATGGAACAACAGCAACATACTTTGCAGATAGCGCTAAATCAATTATCTGGAGCAACTTCATAGCTTATGGCTCCGTCGTTTTAGACATAAAAGCAAACGCTTACTTCACAGGCGGAACACTGCTTAACCTCTCAAATAAAACAACCTGTAACGGCCTGCATTTTTACATTGATAACACAAGTTATCAGCGAATTTGGATTAACTGTACAGCGGGCGCGTACTTTTACTCATGCAGTTTTGAGGAAGCTACTGCTTCGGACTTCTATATTGCCAACAGTCCAGGGCGAGTTTGGAACTGCAAACCGCATCAAGCCGTTTTCAGGTATATGTCCAACGTCGATTTATTTAACGTAGAATTTTGGCAACCAGGAAATAACGGCTGCTTCCAAAACTCCTACTCAGGCAACACCATGGACAAAATCTGGGCATACTCCTGCTCAGCAGTAATGAAAACAGACGGCACAGGCCCCCCAACAATCAAAAACCTCTATGCCCGCAACAACTCCATTATCGTTCTCTGGAACAATAACCAAATCGGCGCAGTTGCCTATCTCATCAACCCCGACGTCGATAACTATCTATTCGGTTGGACGGCTAATGCCTCAACAGTTTACAGGCAATATGAGTTTGACTTGATTACCGACCCAGACGCAACAGTTGTCCTTAAGCGATCAGATGGAACCCAAATTTTCAACGTCACAGCCGATGCAGTCACCGGAACTATTGCCACACAAACAGTAACCCGAGGATATTACAACACTACTAACGGCAACAACCTACAAGACCACGGGCAATTTACCTTAATAATTTCCAAAGCTGGAAAAATGACTTACACTGACACAGGCATTGTTCTAAGCAAAAAGACTTCACTGGAAATTATTCTCAAAGATCAACTTTCAGGCACAGCTACAGCTGAAGATGTCGTAGCTAACGCTACATTCTACAAAGACGATGCAGATTCAAAGCTCACTGGAACACATGAGAACCCAAGCGTTTTAATTGACATAGGCAACGGTAGACCTATTTTGAATCTTGCTAAGAAAAAGCTGGATAATCAACTGGTTTTGGGCTTGTGATAAGGGTTTGATTCGCCCAGAAGAGAGTTTGTTTTGAAATATCATTCAAGCCATATCAGACTTTTTTCTGCGATTAGGCGCAGCTTGTTTTTCTAGCCTCAAACCCCTTTACACTTGATACGCTTTTTTCAGTTAGTATAATAGCCGTTTAAGTGAATAGAAGCAAGTGTTAAATCCCAGCCAACAAGTATAGTTACCGGTTGAACCCTATGTTTCCATCTCGTCTAAGAGAATATGCCGCCTTAACAAACAGCCCAATTTTGTATTGGCTAACCTACGAAGTCAAGACACACAGAATAGGCGAAGATTGGGCATACAAATGGCTGATTAGCTTTTCTAAAACACCAGGTATCATTGCTTTCCATCCTCGATCACTGAAACTTATTCTTGATAATCTGCCTCAATGGACAGGGGACGGTTCTTGGGACAACAAAAGTGATTTTGACCTCTTCCTTGATGGTGCTTTCTTAGGCCAACAAGAACCAACCAGAAGATTAATAGAAGAAGCCATCCAAAAAGATTCGGTTCTGTTCAAAGATGAAATAACTCAAAAATGGCAGTTATCTCTAGAGTGATTTTGAGGCTGAGTAATTGGTAAGACCTCCAAACTTGTTGCCCCAAAATAACTCGTCCCCAAGCATTGGAAAAGCTGTTGAAGATGTTAGGGAATACCTTAATCGTGTCTCTTTAGTTGGTGAAATCACTACAGCAATTAGAGCTTGCAATATTCTCTTTTCTAATCTTACTTGCGTTCCAACCTTGTTGAGGGAAGATATCCAAATTATTGATGCTCTACATCAACCATGTCATAACGAGACTGATTTTAACGTCAAGTTAGGTGCCCTCGCAGGACTTTTCCAAGCGGATATAACGCCCTGGAAGAAATTGATCCCAGATCTAGCTGCTGATGTTAAGCGAGCAAACTCTCTCTTATTCAAATGGTTTGAGTTAGAGAATATCCCTTATGATGCAAGTAATTTACAAGTTTGGGAGAGTATACAAAGATTAAGAAACGCATCATTTCCATTTCATCAGACAGATAAAAGATGGGTAGAATTGGCTGAAGAGTTTGGCCAGCATTTCCCGATTAATTATTCACAATACTATACTGAAATTCTAACTCGTTTGCTTGAAAGTTTGAAAAACCTTCAAATGATCTTGAACGCGGCGCTATATCGTGATATAAGGTAAGTATATCGGTGCCGCAAAGTTAAGATAATTATTGTGTAGTCCAGAAACGCCTGAATTAAAACATGCTGGCTTGATTGTCAAACAGGGCAAGGGCAGAGAATTTTATAAGAATTAAACAAGTCTAACTAGGGACTCTGGGATGAAAAACCTTTGTACTCTTCGGAACGTAAACGCACTCTTAACTGAAACTGACTCTAACAATTATCTGCAACTAATTTTTTCAATTGAACAATTTTTAGCATTGCTAAACGTGGAAAAGCATTAATCTTGTTACTATCAATACTACCTTAAGCTGGGTTGGCTTTGGCAAAAAGGGTAAGTATAATAAACTTCAAAGGAGGAGTTGGAAAAACCACTACCTCTTTCCATTTGGCAACAGGAATTTCCAAGTATTATAACAAACGGGTTCTATTGGTTGATGTTGACCACCAAAGTAGCTTATCACTAGTCTGTCTTGATGAAAAAACTTGGGATGAGGCAAAAAAGAAAGGAAAAACAGTGAATTCAATCTTCACTCATTTCACGATTCCAGGAACGCCTTTGCCGGACAAGAGTATTATCATTAAATCGCCAAAGAAGAACTATCCAAAGCTTGATCTCCTGTCCTCAGAACTTCAACTTGATGAAACAGAATTGGATCTTGGTTCTTCTGCGATGGGTGATCCTTTCCTTTCTGAATGGAACAAGCGGATGTTGATAGCCCAATGGCTAGAGAAAAATAATGTGGATGAAGACTACGACTATATAATTTTTGACTGCCCTCCAGCCACGAAAATCGTTACTCAAAATGCTATTGCCGTTAGTCATGGTTATATTATACCTACAATTCCAGATGCAGTATCAACCCGCGGAATTCCTCATTTGATCGAGCGCGTTTTGACTAAAATCGACGCGAAGATGAATGGCCTAGAGATTTACTTAAAGTCAAAAGAGAGGCATATCGAATCAACATATGTTCCCAAAACAGCGTTCCTTGGAATAATTATTTTCCGAATAAAAACTCATGGACCCGCATATTCTGGGTATGTGAATGAACACACAATCAACCTAGGTGAACTTCAAAGAAGATACTCGAATACTATAATTACGCCTTTTATTGAGGAAGGCATAGGACTGGCTGAAGCAATGGGCGAAGGAGAACCGGTGTATGATAGTGCCAACTACAATGTAACAAACAGAGGGTTCGATACAACTTTCAAGAAGATAACGACCGAATGCAAAAATCGTATCGATGCAATATAATTTAGAAGGTAGTTAGACTGTTGACTCAAGAAGATCAAGGTATCGTCAATAAGACAAAAGTCTCTGACTGGATCCCGTTGCTGGAAACTGTTGAAAAACTTGTCACCCAAATAGGCAAGAACGAAGATCTGTCCAAATCAATAGGTGACCTTATAATCGCTCTGAAGCCATATGAGAGATATCAGTACGGTAAAGTAATATACCTACTTAGTCAAAAACATCAAACAAGTGAGCAACTCATACTCAAGCCTTCAGTTCTAGATGGACTTGACCTTGAGACGCTTTCCTTTGATCGATTGAAAATAATAATTTCGGGGGAAGACTTAAGCAAGAACGAACTGCTCCTCTTGGCAAACAAAACTCTGAAGATGCCGATAGGCACTCTGAAGAAACTTAAGAAAGAGATAATCAAGCAGAAAATACTAAGCGTTGTCCAGAATAGTGAAAAACTGGATACGATAGCAAGACAAGCTGGCGGGCGAGATTGAAGGACATAAACCTCGTTTGAGCGCACAGCGAATTGCACAAAAACCCTTTGCTTATATGTTAAGTCTTTTATGCGGTTGATTCCGTAACCTCAAACTCAAGGTTTAGTTTGCTTTGGCTACGGTTACGGTTGAGGACGTTTGGGATACCCTGAATGTGGGCGATTCGGATATTCCTGAAGCTAAAGTTCTAAAGATGGTTAAGCGGGCTGCCGTTACTGTAGGGCTTGAAATCTCACAAACTATCGACTCTGGTAACTGCTCAGATGCCCAAAAAGAAGCTATAACCGATTTAGCCGCTATCTATGTGCTGTGTTTTTTGACTGGGGGTTCGGCTGTCGGCTTGAACTTTAGCGTAGGCGACCTTAATACCAGCCAGTCTTCAAAGCTGCCGAGCTTGGATGTGCTGCAAGGCGAGTTCTCCCGTCTCTTAGACAAGCTAAAGACCCCCTATGTTGGGAGCGCTTAGCCATGGGCACAGTTCCAGACGCATACTTTCAGTTTGTGATGCATTATGCGCCATGGTACTATGTTATCCCCGCTGCGGTCACGAGTAATGCTTCCGCTGGACAGAAAGACGTTATAGTCGAAGATGGAAGCTTGTTCCAAACAGCAATGGCCGTGAAGATTAAAGACAACCTAAACAGCGAATGGAACGAGGTTGACTCAGTCGCTGGAAACACGGTCACAATGAAAAACAACCTCGCCCACACCTACACAACCGCCAAAAATGCGCTTGTAGAGCATCCCGACCTCACTTTTGGGAAAGGCGCTTTTCCGGCCGCTTTTGCCATCGAATTCCTGTATTCGGCGAATAAGTCCAGCCAGTTCAGTGACTCCGAACGAACAGCTATCTTTGCTAAAATCGTAGAGCTGTCGGATTGGCTTCTCACTCAGCAAGAAACAAACCCAGTGAAAAAAGCGTATGGCGGCTTTTACTCCTCCGTTGGTTCCACATACTGTTGGAGTTTAGATGCTGGGCGTGCCATCCCTGCATTGCTTAAAGCCTATGAAATAACCCAAGACTTAGATTATCTTGATGCGGCTAAACTGGCGGGTTATACTTTTCTCTATATGATGCAACATGACCCTGTCAATGTTGGTGTCGTTGACAAGTATTATGGGGCGTTTGTCCGTGCAGTCACCGATGGGGACGCCTACGACACGATTTTCATGGTTGAGGACCTCTATGACTTGATTGGGCTTAAGATGTTGGCAGAGCAATACGATCCAGCCAACGCTGCCCGCTATCAAGAAATGATGGATGACGCCGCAGAGTTCTATCGAGTAGGCATGGAAGACATATATCTCTATTATCAGCCGCCGCCTTACGGTTCGGGCGTCTGGTACCGGGTAGGATTGCAAGATGAGCAGATTTATGATGACTCGTTTGCCTTTGCAATCTTGGGGCTTTTTACTTATGAGGGCTGGAGCGGTACATGCCAAAGGACATATGAGTTTATCCAAGCGATTGGTGCCTCAGCAACCTACCCCGGCTACAATCCCGCAATTTGTTGGCCCGGCTACGTTAACGTGATAACTCGCGTTCCAGACTGTGCCTATTATGACAACGTAACAATCGGCATTTTAGAAAGCATTCGCAGAGTTGTCGATGCCCCCAGTTACGAGTTAGCCTATCAAATTGTCAAAAAATATCAAACTCAGTTCCTTGTCTGGGGCACACTCTATACTGACTATAGCGCACTAGCCGGGGCATCAAAGGCAACTGCAAACGTATCTTGGCAGGGCAGAATGTTCCTCAACTACAGTTATCCAAGAAACGCTTTTTCCATGCTCTTATCCAAAGGCGGCGAAACCGTAACTCTCTATTCAGTAATTCAAGCCGCAAATACGGTCAGCTACGCCAAACCTCTTGAGATCCAAGCGGTCATCAAAAACGCCAACATAAACGAAACCCTCTTGGAGGCGGGCTATGTAATCACCGATTATCTACTCTGCTATTCGCTTATTCCAGTTCGCCAAAGAGATAAGATTCGACGCCGTGGCTCAGACTATCAAGTACAGTTTGTGGAAAAGCAGGTTCTCAAAAACAAGACGCTCTACTATAAAGCGCAGCTTAGGAGGTTGCAGAATAATTGAGCCTTGAGCAAGAGAACCCCGTTGTTACTATTCTGCGCCTACTTGAAAACAGAATCCGAGTTATAACCGACGCTGGAGGGATTGCCTCCGTTAAGTGCACTCAAGAAAAATTCGATAGGGAGCTACTAAAGGACTATGATGCCCAAATCACCGTTGGGCTAGACCCCACTTTAGGTGTTCAAGACCAAAAACTTAACCTTCAGGGCAACCTTAGACGCCGCACCTTCTATCTCCGCTGTACAACCTTCGCATGGAACAAAACAGTTCCCAACAAAGACACCGGTACAGCAATGCGTCAAAAACTCAGCAACCAAATTAACGCTATAATTAGAGAAAACAGGACCCTACCCTATCAGTTTCAGTATAACTTTTACACGCTGGGTTATCCAGAAGGTTATCCTCACAAGACTAAAGATGCTGTCGCCGCCACCGAGTTAACGCCCTCAAGCTCTACTTGGGCAGAACTAAACGCCGATAACTACGCAAAAATCTGGAGCAACGATGACATACTCCACTCTAAATCAACGTCCACTGCAGGCCAGTATCCTCAGATGCTTTTCCGTTTCAAAATAGGTCTCAAAGCAGGGGAAGCCACAAATGAGCCCAGAGAACAAAGCGTCAAAAACATTGTCCTAACCTTTGTCGGCTACGGCGTAAGAACAGGCGACCACGCCGACCCAACAGTATATGGTGCAACAATCAAGGTTTGGAACCAAGTTACTGGAACTTGGAGTAACGCCCAAGCAGGCATCGGCAGCGCAAAAGAAACCCTCACAATTACGCTCAGCGCAAGTCTCACAGATTACATTGATTCAGACGGTTATCTCTGGCTGTTAGCAAGAACCGCTAACGCCAGCGCTGGGGCTTCAACTACTTTGTACTGTGACTTTGTCCAGTGTGTAACCCAGACAAAGGGGATTACAAACTGTGACGTCATGCGTTATCAAGACGTTGACCGCACAGATATTCAGCCCACCGTCTTCACGTCCGTATTTATCATTAAAGCATGGCTGATTGAAAGCCTGCTCGTATAGTAACAGGTGACAAAAATGGTAGACACCTATTCAACCGATCAAGAACGGTTCTACTACATCGAAGAGGGCACACCCGGAACAACACCCAGCGGCACCCCAGAAGCACACATAGCTATGCTAGGCGTTCCATCCATCGATATAATCCCCAGCTTTGACCCCAATAATCTGAAGCTTCGAGGCGTCGGCAGCTATGACCTCCAAGACATCAAAAGAGGTACCTTTGAACCTAGCCTGCGCTTAAACTACATTGTCCCCTCAGCCGCACCTACAAGCCTATTGCAGTACATCAAAAGAGACCTTGACAAAACCATTAGCGGGCAAGTTCTCTACTATAAAGGCGCATTTGGCACAGCCACCGATATTCTGTCACTGCTCTATAACTACCTGAAGGTATCCAAGGCAACCGTTTCATTCGAAATAGACGACGTAGTTAGAGCCAACTTAGACCTTATCGGACAGAACATAACCACGGGCACTGCTAAACTCGCAAACGCTGACTACGCAGACTACTCCGGCGCAATCTCACAAAGCACCGTTACAATCGGCGGCGTAACCAACACAAAGGCTACCCGTTGGAGCTTTACCGTGGAAAATAACCCTCGCCGTGTCCCAGTCATACGCTCAGCAAACCCGCATCTTGCAAAATACATTCCATGGGGGCAGCGCTCTATCTCTGGCGAAATTGACTTTGAATTTGAAGATAAAACAGAAATCGACCAAGCCTTAGCCGACACAGAATTCCCAATAGCATTGGGCATCGGCGGCGCCACTGCAACTCTCTCTAATTGCAAGTGGGATACCGTGTCTAAAGACAAGTGGTTAGAGGACCTAATCAGCGTTAAAGCAACCTTCACAGCAAGAGGATTAGCAATCGCATAAGAGGCAAAAAACATGAATGAAAAGAAAGTTCACATAGACAAAAGATATGGCGCCGAATTCGAAGGCGACTATCTCTTTAAAGAAATGTTCTGGGGCAAAAAAAGCCACATCATGCAAAAGTACACCAAATACAATCAAACCACAGGGGTAGTTGAAAGCACCGACCTAGTTTCCATTCAAGCCGCAAGTATCATAGCCTGCCTGCACAGCCAACCCCAAAGCAAGCCCTTAACCTTCGAAAAACTACTAAGTGAAGATGATGGCATTCCACAGCGGCTAGGCGAATTCTTTGCTCAAACAGTCAACGAACTAAACGGCATCAGCAGGGAAGACTTGGGTTTTTTATTAGAGCAATTAAGCGAAGACGACCGCACCCAGCTATTACAGAATATAGGTTATGCAAAGAGTTCTGTTGTCTGCCCTCTGACCTCGCCAAACAACCAGCCCGAAAAATCGAGCAATTCCTCATAATTATGGCTGAAATCGACAAGGAAGTAGAAGATGAAAAGAAAAAGATGGAGGCTAAAACGCCCCATCCAAAGGTGCACTAAATGTATGTTTCGCTTGACGTCACAGGGGTTCAGGAAGTTGAGGCTGCATTACTTAAGTTTGATGAGGCCATGCAGCGAAGGATTCATGAGCAACTTATCCAATGGTGCGATCTTGTTAAAGCTGCAGCTCAAGCGAACGCACCTGTTAAAACGGGGTACCTGCAGAGCCACATTTATGCTAAGATGGTTGATTTTTGGGCTATGGAAATAGGTGTCGATGCTTTCTATGGCTATTTTATTGAATGGGGTACCAGGTATATGGCAGCTCAGCCGTTCCTGTATCCTGCCCTTCAAATGTATTTGCCCACACTTGAGGGCGTGCTTATCGAAGCAATTAATCAAGCTAAAATGGAGGCTGGATTATGAGTTTTAGTGACATATCAATTGCAGTTAGAGCTGAGAACCGAGCGTCTTCTGCGTTTAAATCCCTTGCATTAGACGTCGCAAACCTGGGCGCATACTTTGGGATGTTGTCCAGCGAACAGGTCAAGTTTGTATCTGTGGCCTTCACCGCCATAAGAGTTGTTCAAAGCCTCTCTGTTATACTCAAAAGTGATGCCGTCGTAAGAGGCATTCATGCTGCAGCCTCAGCTGCAGCCGCATTCGCCCAAAATACCCTAAACATAAGTTATGCCACTTTTTTGGCCTTGACTGGCGTGGGTATAGCTGTTATTGTCGCAGCGGCAGCCGCTATGATCTACTTTGCCAACAGCATGAACACAGCTACATCTAGTGTACAAAACTTTAACAACACAAGTGCAAACTCGGCTAACAGAACTCGCAGTATCCAAAGGGCAGGTGAACTCGATTTATCAGCTAGAGGGGTAGAGTAGTATGTCCTTGCCTGTATCGCCTAACGTTGCCTTAGTTTTTGGAGCTATAAGTCCACCTCAAGGTGACATAACAGGGTTATCCATTAAATTAGGCGGTACAAACAAGGTTAGTACCTTCGTAGTTACACTCAGAAATACAAATGGTAAATACGGAGTGGGCGGGGCAACTCCCATTACTGTAGGAATGGACGGCTCTATCTCCATGGGTAGGACGCCATACTGTCCTTTGCTTATCACCTGTAGAGTGGAAGACGTTGATATAGAAACCTCCCCAACAGAATCCTATGCCACAATATCGGGTAGGTGTTGGGGTGAAAAGCTCTTCCGTTATACCGTTACTAAAAACTATCTTGCCCAAAAGGGAGAGTACATCGTCAAAGACATTTTAGATTATTATGCAGGTCTCAGTCACGCACGTGGCGGGGTTGAGTTGGTTGCCAACACAGATACAACCTATTCTGATTTAGAATATGAAGACTCGCCGGCTTGGGACATCCTCAAGTATATTGCAGAGACTTCCGACAAGTCAGGCGCAATTGGATTCGATTTCAGGGTTGAACCAGACGGAAAATTCGCCTTTTTCGCCAAAGGCTCAAAGTATCACAATGTTTTGAAAATTAATGAACCTGGGAGCGAAAACGTAGATATTTCCTCACGGTACCGCAAAAACATATCCAGAGTTAGAAACCGCATCAAAATCTATGGACTTGCAGATAAAAGCTACCCAACTGATAAAGTGAGCTGGACCCGTAGTTTAACACCTGCAGATGGCGCTTGGGCTTCTGGTATCGGCACAGTAAGTCTAGATGCGACGGGTGCGCCAGATGGCGGTGCCTGTGTTAAAGTCAGAGTAGGCAGTAGTTATGGCAATGTTCTTGATCTCAATTTTACTGCAGGTCATGAACCTGATTGTAATTTATATCCCGTTATAGGTTTGCAAATAAAAGCCGAGACTAGCTTTTCAGGAAACGGGTTCATACTTTTAATGGATGACGCCGTTAAATTTGCCTCAAAAACCATTTCTGTATCACCTGATGGAGAATTTCATGTTTTAGAAATGGGTGTTGGAGACGCCTATGCAAATCAATGGGAAAACGTTGACGCTGGATTTAATTGGTCTAAAATTACTAAAATCAGAATTAATCAGGGGTTTCCCACGGGTGTGGGTAGTGGTTCCTTTTGGGTTCACCGTATGTATGTGGGCGGACGCCGTTTTGCTTATCAATCTGACGACGTAACAAGTCAAGCGGCATATGGCATTCGTGAGTATGTAGAAACAGACGAAGAGCTCTGGACCGACAATGAATGTATGCTCAGAGCTAAATCACTCTTGGCCTTCCTTAAGGACCCAGACCTATTTATTACGGTAAAAAGCAGCCTCTTTTCATATAATGACTCTGCGATCTTGCCCGGTGACAGCATTAAAACTTGGCTCTCTGACGCTGGCATATCAGACACTTGGCTACGTGTTGACACAATCGAATATATCATTCCTGACGGACAAACGGACCGCTTGGAGATCAAAATAGACCTAGAACGGGTGCATCCCCAGATGGCTGACTATCTTTATGGTCTACGAACCTTCACGGTCAACGTTGAAAAGCTCTCCCGGACTAAAACAGGCAAACGAGGCATACCCGTACTCGCAGGAGGCGTCATGGGCGCTCCATCTCGGTTCACTACTAACCTAGAAATCGACAAAATATCTCCCGTGCTTAATCTCTATCATTCTAGTGCTCTCAAAGCTGCTTTTGGGCATGATGGTTCAAACGGATTCTTAACCATCTACGGCGGCGACTTGGTCCTCTACTCTGGAGGCGGCAAAATACTCCCCGACGCTGACGGCAGCCAAAACTTAGGCGACACAGCAATAGCCCGACGCTTTGGAGCTCTACATCTGAAAAATGAACTTTGGGTCGCAGGCGTCCAAACAGTTGATACCACTGGCAGAGTTACGATGGCGGGGCTTCCTCGTGATGCTGCAGGTAAAATCATTGAGGCACAGGGCACAGGCTTTTATCCCATGTACGTTGACCCCAACGGGCGCTACGTTCCAGCAGCACACACCCATGAAAGCCTTGTCAGTAGTACTAGGCATGTTGAGATGGACCCCACCAATGCCGTCTTAAACTTCTATGATGGCGTAAACCTGAAAGGTGCCATAGGTCACGATACGGCGAACTTCTTTGTCGTTGCCTACAATGGCAACTTAATCTTATACTCTGCCACTGGCCTGATTCAACCAAACACTGACGGAGGGCAAGACCTCGGCTCCTCAAGTTATGCTAAGCGTTTTGGCACTATTCACCTTAAAAACGGTGTAGTTGTCGCGGGTGTTCAAACAGTCGATTCAGACGGCAGAGTTACAATGTCAGCCATACCACGAGACACCGCAGGCTTAGTTCTTGAGGCTCAAGGCACTGGCTTCTATCCAATGTACGTTAACCCCAACGGCAGATATGCGCCTGCAGCTCACGAGAGTGGACATGCAAACCTCTATCCTTCTGGCGGCTCAAATTCTGGTCAAGTTGGGAACACATCAAACTATTGGAACATAATAGCCACTAACAGCATGTGGTATAAGGCGGCGGGAGTCTTTGGTTGTGACCCTGCTCTTGCCAAGAGAGAAATCACACGAGATGTTCAATCACGCAGCCAAGCTGAAGAGATCCTAACCCATGAGTTAACTAAAACTTGGTGCCATATGCCATATGCTCGCTCCAAGAAGCATAAGGGTAAAATTATCTGCACCTGCGGTAGTGCCATGTTTGAGCCTTGCCCTGAGCATCGGGAAGCATGGGAAGACCGCTATATCGTCAATACAGGAGCCCAGCTAGAAGCTACCGCTTGGCTTGTACTGGAACTCAGCGCCGACGTCTTGAGATTGAAAACAGAATTAGCCGCCGTCAAAGAAAACTTGGCAAAAGTCGGAATGCCACTGAGCGATAGGAGATGAACGCATGGATCTGTCATCGAACAATTTTTTTCCTTCTTTCTACTCTGGTTCGATAGTTGCAGAGATGTCAAAGTGTATCCGCTCTAAGTCGCGCTCTGTGAGAAGGTCCACTTTAGTGCGTTCAGTAATTGCGTGTTCTGCCATATCCATAAGGAGACATTCGCAAATTACACAACGGTAGATCCCTTTTAATTCATCTCGAAATAACACGGTTTTTGCAGGTACCATAACGGCGTTGTCCTTGTCAGTGGCTAATCTGGATATTTCAGGGCTTAGTTTTTCAAGGAGGGTTTTTACTTCTTGTTCAGTTCTGTGGCATATCCAGCACTGTTTTTCCTTACTCATTTTCAGTTTCACCCAAACCACATATTTTTGATTTTGTTTATTTCTTTTTTGCAACTAAGGTGCTCTTGGCGCCATTAAGCAACTAAACGCAAAGGTTGAGGCATTAGAAAAAGAGCTAGAGAAAATTCGCGCATCCTGAAATTTCGATTAACCGTTTGGAGGTGGAATTTTGGGTTTAAGCAACAGAATGCAAGCGTTAGCTGTGGCTAAAGCGCTGGTCTCCTCGGGGCAGGCACCTATAGCGCTATTTCTCCAGCGCCAGAAAACATCAAAGCACCAATCGCAATAGTAGCCTACATCTGCGGAATGATAGGCTTTGCCATCAAAAAAGCACTAGGAAAACAAGCATCACCTTCTGCTCCCCAAACAGATTCTAAAGGATAATAGACTTCTAATTTTTCGGTATTATTCGGGCTTTTGGTAACTATATATGTCGTACTCCGCTATATTGACGCGGTGAACGTTTGAATAAAAAAGGTTCCGTTGAAAGTGATTTCAGGATCGAACCGTCATTTCAAGCGCTTTTCCAATAGTACGGAGAAATTTTGCTCGATTCCAAGGGACTGACGAAGTTAAAAGTGCGAAAAAATGGGATGTTGATACTTTTTCTTTCAATCAATGTTTTCCAGCAAAACCTGCTTCGAACATCGTAAATATTACTCAAAAATTATTAGTAAGGCGAAAGATGTATTAATCGAAGGGCAAAATCTTGGTGGCTACTCAAGCAAAGTCAGAAAAAGACATCTGCAACTCTGAACCGAAGATTTCGGCAAAAGAGACACCAAGCATTGAAGAAGCGCATGAACGCTTTTTAATTCGAAATATAGAAGCGATAAATGGTATACTTCAAGCGCTTTACAAATCACCAAATCACGGAAACAAACCGAACCCTTTGGATGAGCTAATTTACATTAATTTATCCAAAAAAACGAATGAACAGGGTTATGTTGAAGCCTATGATAAGTTATCAAAAGCTTATCCTAAATGGCAAGGTTTAGCAGAGGCTGATGTGGATACCGTAAAGGGAATCATAGAAACTGCAGGATTAGGTAAACAACGGGCAGAAGAAATTATACTTAACATGAAAGCAATTCTTGAAAAATTTGGCTCCCCGACTTTAGAACCCCTAAGAAAAATGTCCAACAACGAAATATTCGGATTTTTAACCTCTCTTAGGGGTATTGGACCAAAGAGCGCTTTGTGCATTATGCTGTACTCTTTTTGCCGAGAGGTTTTTCCCGTTGATACGCATGTTCAAGTAGTAAGCGAACGTCTTGGCTTCATATCCCCAAAGCTTGATCATGATAAGGCTCAAGAGAGTTTAGCAGATGTTTTTCCCAAGAGGTTAAGGTACGCTCTTCATGTTAACATGCTTGCACATGGGCGGAAGGTTTGCAAGAAGAAACAGCCATTATGCCAACTGTGCAACCTAGATAAGTTCTGTCTTTATTACAGGCGTAATTGTGTAAAAGTCCCTGATGGCATACCAATGGTTGATGTTTTTTGTGGAGCTGGAGGCGCATCTCTCGGGTTGACAGACGCTGGGTTCTCAGTTAAACTTGCCATCGATAACAATTCTAAAGCGACCGATACTTACTATCTCAATCACAAGGACCTTTCAATCGATCAAGTATTAAACTGCAACATTGAAGAACTCGATTCTGACTATCTTCGGAGTAAAGTTAAGGATAAAATCTTTCTATTATTCGGGGGGCCTCCTTGTCAAGGCTGGTCTCATATAGGGAAGAATCATAAAAACGGTTCTAATGTCGCTGACTTCCTCAGTGACCCTAAGAATAGGCTTTACCAGCAGTTCATTAGACAATTGGACGTATTTAACCCTGAAGTTTTTATCATGGAAAACGTTCCCGGTCTTTTGTCAGCTCATAAGGGTAAATATGGTCACCTGATTGAGGATGAATTTAGCGCACACAGCTATGAAACAATCACTCTTATTTTGGGTACGAGTAACTTCGGAATTGGTCAGAAAAGAACAAGGATTTTTTTTATAGGGAAACGAGTGAGCGATAAATGCTCTATTGAAGACGCAAAAAAATGCTTGTCTGAAATACGATCACTTGTTGGACAAAAGGGGGCGGATAAAAAAGTCTCCTTCAGAGACAGAGTAGTAGGACTCCCTCTACTAAAAGCAGGCGAAGGAGCAAATGTAATTGGGAGTCCAGATAAAGAAAAAGACAACGTAAAACCTCATCTAATTTTTAACCATTTTACGAGAAAGCACATGAATAGAGACCTACAGATTTACAAGCAGTTACAAGAAGGCGAAGATTATTTGGACTTCTCCAAACGTTGCAGTGATATGGAACTTTTACCCTATGCCACTGAGTCATTTAGAACCAAATTTCGAAAGATTGACGGTAATGAACCATCTCCTGCAATTATTTCTCATCTTAGCAAGGATGCAAATTCATATATCCACCCTGATTGCAATAGAGGTATAACTGTAAGGGAGGGAGCACGCATTCAATCGTTTCCAGACGATTTCATTTTCTTAGGGAAGGGATTTAACCAGTTTGTTCTCTTGGGAAACGCTGTTCCTCCAAAATTGGCTGAGATTATTGGCAGATCATTGGTTGAGAGCATGCATAGGGAGCCCACTTAAGATGAGTGAAACCGTTAAGATTGAAAAAGGCATACTAAAATTTAGACCAAGAGCAAGATTGCTCCATATTCTAGGATACGAATTGATTACCGACGAAGCAACAGCCCTGACTGAGCTTGTTAAAAACTCTTACGATGCTGATGCGGAAGAAGTTCAAGTTATTTTGACGGATGTATTGAGCAAAGAAAAAGGATCGATTGAAGTTAGAGACGACGGTCATGGGATGGTTTTAGAAAAGATTAGAAGTGCCTGGATGGAGCCAGCAAAGGATAATAAGGTAGGAAAAAGCGGCTTCGTATCAAGAACAGTCAAATTCAACAGATTACCTCTCGGAGAAAAAGGCGTTGGAAGATTCTCGGCAGACAAATTGGGCCTAAAGTTGGAAATCATTACTCGCTCTTGCGATTTTGATCCTAAAACAAAGAAAGTCAAAAATTTATCCCCTGTAGAAGTTGTAGTAGTGATTGAAGGAAGTAAATTTCTTGAGAATGATTATCTAGACCAGGTAGAGTGCGAATATTGGACTCAAGCACCAAGTGAATTCAAGGGTGATGACCATGGTGTTTTATTGAGAATATCTCAATTAAGAGAAGACTGGTCTAAAGAAACAATTGAAAAAATTCGTCTAAGTCTTGCTAGATTATCAAGCCCTCTTGAATCGGCCAAAGATTTTGAAGTACTTCTAACTTGTAATGATTTTCCCGATCTTTCTTCAAAAATAGAGAATCCTCTGCTCAAGATAGCCCCATATACACTTGATGCTAAAATTAATGAAAATGGTTTAATGATTTATACCCTAAATGGAAAAGAAGAAGGTCAGAAAGACCTAAGGGTTGGCAAAAAAAGGTTTGAGAATAGTAAAAATGTTTACAAGAGGGTGCCAGTTTGTGGACCATTTGAAATAAAACTTTTTGCTTACGACAGAGATCGAACTAAACTTAAGAAATATGGGATGGATCAGCAAAAATTAAATTTGTTGGGATTACTTTGCGGAGTTAGTATTTATCGAGATAACTTTAGGGTACTTCCTTATGGGGAGCAAGGTAACGATTGGTTAAACTTCGATCGAAGGCGTGTACAAAATCCGGGAGAATTCTTGGAAACGACCGTGTGATTGGTTATGTTGAAATAACCCAAGCTACAAACCCCGACTTGAGAGATAAAACCAATAGAGAAGGTTTGATAGAGGAAGGACGAGCCTTTGGAGACCTTAGAGAATTAACAATAGCCGCAACTGACTTTTTAGGGATGGTGAGATATCTCGCGGAACAGCACGATAAACGGTCGATTGAGGATATACAAGATGCTAAGGAACAGGTCGACGAAGGAACGAACGAGTTTGGGATTGCATATCCTAAAGCAATGAAAGCGTTGTTGTCAGCCAAGGAATTTGTAAAGGAGAACAAATTCAATCAAGTTAAGGATGAAATAGAGACGGCTTTGATTGAAGTTGAGAAGACCGCAGAGGCAACACAGCAGATTAGCGTCGGAGTGAAACGATTACTAGAAGAACTGAAGTTATCACAGGACCAGATAGATCACCTGGTTGTTTTGTCAGGGATTGGAATGACGGCTGAACGCTTGACGCATGAGTTTGCTCATAATGTTCGAAAAACAGAAGAAGTAATCCAAAAAGGTCTGGGCATTTTACATCTAGATCAGAAACATAACAGAGAAATCGATACAAATATCAATCTGGCGATTGGTCAGTTGGAAGCGCTTCAAGATATGCTCGATCAGATGGAGCCTTTGTACTATGCTAAAAGAAGAGCCACTGAGTCTCTTAACGTCGCTGATGTAATTCGAGGGATGATAATACTCTACTCCAATACAATAAAAGATCTTGACTTGGATTTGCAAATAATGGAAGAGCAACCTCTTACGGTAAGAATGAACAAGGGTCATATGATGCAAGTTTTCGATAATTTATTTGACAATGCGTTTTTTTGGCTAACACAACGACCGACCGACGAACAACCGAGGATTGTCATTAGAGTAATAGGAAAAAGTAAAACGGTCATTTTCGCAGATAATGGCCCTGGAGTTGACGAGAAAATCCGTTATCGACTCTTCGAGCCCTTTGTTAGCAGTAAACCAGATGGACGTGGGCTGGGTCTCTTTATTATCGAAGATATCCTTCAAAATTACAAAGGGGACATAAGGCTAATGGACGAGGGCAAAATTCTCTTAGGCGCCAATTTCAAAATAACGTTCCGAGGGGATTAGGATGACTTTATCTGCAGAAATTGACGGCATCATGTTTTCCAATGCGCTAATTATAGATGATACTTTAGAAGATGTTAAAGCGATAAAGGAAGACTTCGAAAAAAGAAAAATATCTGTCTCAATAGCAACAACTTTTGAAGAAGCGGAGGCAATTCTCAACCTCAAACCTGAGCTAAATATTGTTATTTTAGATTGGTATTTAAAGGCTGATAGTGAAATAAACGCAGTAAAAGTTCTTGCATTATTAAAAGATCATGTTTTCACGCCTGTAGTAATCTATACCGATAAAGGTGAATCAGGTCCCAAGGAATATATCTCAAAATACAATTTAGGTAAAATAGTAACCGTAAGAAAAAAATCGGTAAAAGGCGAAGAAATTTTTAAAGAAATATCGAATTGGTTAAATGGAAATCCAGAATTGAAGGTATTTCTAAGATGGGCTAGAGAGGTTGAAAGAGGATTGAATGAGACTTTATGGACTGTCCATGACCTTGAAGTAGATGGTCTGAAAGCTTTGTTTCAACTTTTGGAGAAACGTCCAGATCATTATCATAGCTCTAAGGAAAAAGATCTGGTTGATTTTCTGGGTAGAATTCTTAACAAAAAGCTCGGTAAAGATGCAATCTTATTACAGAATGTTAAGAACGATGTTAAGGCAATACTAGCGCTACCTGAAATTACTCCAGATCTAGAAAAACTCAAAAAGTTCCACAGAGTTGAGAGGTATAAGGAAACTTCATCTGATGCTCTTTGGACTGGCGCAATATTGAAGGATACAAAGGGAGAGTTCTTTGTGGTGGCTACTCCTACCTGTGATATAAGCAATTCAAAGGTCGAACAAATTATTCTTCTTGAAGCTGAATGTTTAAGCAAGTACAGAGAAAATAAACAGATGAGTGGTAGTAAAACTCAAACCGACAAGGCAAGAAACATTATAAAAAATGAGGAGGAGTGCATACATTTTCTACCGTATGCTGCAGGTTTATCCGATGGCTTGATTTGTCGATTTGATAGGATCCAAACAGTAAAACGAGATTATATCAAGAAGTCACTTGACAACAAACAGCTTGTATGCGTTGAATTAATTGATTCTCCATTTGTTGAAAATTTAACCCAACGAATGACATCTTATCTTATGAGACTTGGCGTTAGAGATTTAGGCGATACAGAGATAGAGGATATCCTATCAAAAACAATCCCGCCGCAAACAGCTTCAACTCCTCAGCCGAAACCAGTTGTGACACCGCAAACAGCTTCACCCGCTCCCACGTCGTAATCAGCCATTTTACAGACTGACCTATATGTGCAACATTACATATTTTTTAGATCGAGGTAAAACGGTGACCACACAAATAAGCACAATAGAGTTAAACCCTGAACTTGCAAACATGGCTTATGAGATAGGCTTGAACCGTTTCAAATACATGCGAAAATGCTTTAAAAGAAGCAATTAGGAGACTGCAAGGCTTTATTCATGAAAATACAAGCGTTCGCAACGTGGTGATCGCTTAGAAAATTGTTTTAAATATTCTGTTGTTATTGAGGTTAGGAAAAAAGTAAGATAGTACCTATTTGAACAGAAGCGCATGTTTAACAGAGGGCTTAACTTTTACTTCGGCTTTTTCCAATTTTCGGCTGCTTTCTCGATATAGGCTTTTATGTCCTCAAGTAAGCTTGGCGCATACAGGGGCAGGAGCATTTTGGTTCTCTTGCAATGAAATTTTGCGGTCAGGGTAGAATCTTTTATGGTTGCCTTTTCAATGTTTTTTAGCCAGTACTCTTCAGGTGCATGTCCATCCAGTTGTCCGGGCGGGTGTTCGCATAAGATTAGGCGGTGGCTGGTTAACCATCCGAAGCCATTTGCAATTTTGAAGGTTAAAACACTGTCTCTCCAGGTTGAAAGAGTATTTCCATGGCTAACCATTTGTTTGCGTGTGCTATTTTGATTTTTCTTCGTTAGCGCGTGCTAACTTGCCAAAATCATTGGTTATGATTGGCTGACTACTGCGGAAGGAAAGGGGTAGTTAACCCCATATCACCATTCTTTTTTTGAAATCCTCTCGTCATGAAGTATGGCCCAAATGTAAGAGGGACCTCTAACTAGTTTTGTTATGACTGAGGGACTATTAATTGGGACTAAGTCATACGCTTTGGCAAAATCAGTCTTTGAAAGGTTATCAGTTCTATTTGTGAACAAGGTGTTGCCGTTTATTTCATAGGTGAATGGTAAGTTAGTGATTGTTTTGAATTCCTCGTTTTCACATGCTACTATTCTTTTCCAAATTTCTGCAAACGAAGGCTTTAGCATACATTCACCTGATTATGTGCGCTCTATTCTAATTCTCGTGGATTTATCCCTTTGTTGTTCAGCTAAGTATTTGGTCTAACCTGCATTCGGTTGGTTTCTTATCAATTCTAATCCGATAAAATCATGGCGCTCTTTTTGCCAAGTTTTCAGGCGTTCCTTGCTCATCCATTCATTACGTTAGTTAAACGTGAAAAATGAATGTCTTCTATAAGTTCCAGATGCTTACAGGAGTGGTTCCACGTATAAGCGGGACAAGTGCATCGTTTTCGTTTATAATCGACTTCGTAAAACTTGCCTTGTTGGGTGAAACTCTCGACTTCATATAGACCCGCGATCGTTTTGCTCATTTTTATTTTTGGTGCGAAAATTGGTCTGCCGGCTAAGTAGTGATCGACTAGGTGCCATTCCTTTTTGTCGTCTTGACAGTAGAGTTCGACTTGGAGGACCCATGCCTGTGTTTCAAGGGAGGTTAGATTTAATGGAATGCTTCTTACATCCTCCCCGTTCAAGCGTATCTTAAAGGAACGTAACGTCGTATGGCTTTGTGCATCGCTCAACTCCAGTCGGACTGGGGTAGGCTTGGGAAAACAATAGTTTACATCCACTGAAAGGGCAAACTCGCTATTTGGAAGCATTATTTGTGGGTACTCAACGTTATCAAGTTTCAAAAAAGATGCCCTATGCTCTGGCAACTGGACTTTGAAGTTTTGAGTATAATTGTCGATAATTGATTTATCCAATTCACGAAACTGCTTCAATATCGCTGGGTTCAGACAAATCAACGTTTTGCCTTCTGTGTAGGATAGCGGAAGGTGAGTTCTGCTTAAAACTTGTTTTTTCGCTAATTCTGAAATAATTCGGGTCAAAGCTGTCTTGGAAAGGTTTAGTCCACTTTTTTCTAATGCGTTACCCAGCATTCGGTAAGTTAATTGCTTTAGTTTTTGTCGATGATCCAATAATCTATCCAAGGCTGTTGCAATTACAATTAAGCCGCCGGTAGCTTTGAGTTTACTATCGCTGATTATCTTATCGAAGACTATGTTTGCAACCAGTTCTGTGACCTGTGTTAGGTGTTTGCAGTGTGCGCCTCGAACGGAATGATTAGGACATGAGCAGTAATCATCAAATGGCCGCACTTCATAGAACGCTTGGTCGGGGTGAGTCAGACTCTCCAATTTCCATGAAGCGTTCCCTAAATATTCTATTCGAGGCGTGTACACCCATCTGGCGTCTTGTTTAACGTAATGAATACCACACTCGCATACAAGTTCATTATCACTTAGTGGAAGTATTACTTCTTTGTTGCATGTCGGGCAAAAAGTTACTGGGCCATGTCCAAAATCTGCTGTTATTAGTTCAAGGAGAGGGCAGCCGAGATAGAAAGCGTCGCATGTCCTTATATCCCTAAGTTCCACCATAGCCTTAAGATATTTTTCAACTAGTTCTGGACGTTGTCCTGTTGCTTTCATTATCCTTGTTTTACTGAGTAAATCTTTGCGTTTTCTAAAATTTTTCTTGAGCGATCGCTGAAATCCTCTATACGATTCTGGGTATATGCCATGCTCTTTTAGGTAATCTTCCTTGTTGCGAGTTATCGTTTGCTTCATGTTTCTATAAATTTTACAAAGTGTCACCCTCCCTTATAAATTCTATACATAAAAGAATCATCTGCAAAGCAAATCAGCCGCCAAGCCCATGCTTACAATGTGAATTCCCATGAAAAAAGAAAAATGGGTAGTCTTTAGAGAGGAGAAAAAAATCGTCACCCTCATCGACGGCATTGTAGAGAGAAAAGGTATCGATCGAAGTGACTTCATCCGAGAAGCTGTAAGAAAACAACTGACCGAATTAGGCTTTTTCCCTATCACCGCTGCCGAAGCAAGCATAGAAAACACGAGGAATTAACCATGGACAAGCAAGTTGAATTTTTGGTAAAATTAAGAGACGCCTTTATCATGGCTTCCGAAGCTACAAACGAATACATCGACTCACTAGCCCCTCCCGAAATCAAAGCCGAGAAAAAACAAGCAGCCGCAGTCTTAGAACTCAACTTTACCACCCTGAAGTTTGAGGCTCAACAAGGCGCAAAACTTGGCGAATACGAAATCGCTTACAAACAAAGCAATCCAGCAGACAAGTGGCAAAGCGCCTACAACATTCTAAGCAACGGCGACGCAACCATCCAAGACCGCTACCACGGTGAAGATTACCAATACAGCTATTGGCTCTATGGAGAGGGCAAAATCTACCGCCAAAAACTAAAACCCAAAACCTAAGGAGCTACAACGATGGGCCAACGGGGAAAAGGTAAGAAATGCGGGGACTGCGCCAATTGGAAAGATAAAGCGAGCCCATGCACCTATTACGACGACATAGTCAAGGGCATATTAAACAAGACAGATCCCGCATGTGAAGACTTCTACCCCAAGGGAAAAGAAAAACCAAAAGTTCATAAAACAAGCGGCTACGCTGAGCAAGGATTCTACGAGGCAATCTATGCCAACGGAAAACCAGCATTTCTAAGCGTGAAAGATGGCAACTTCCGAGTATGTGAAGAAGTTACAGTTGAAGATGAAGTCTTCTTGCCAAAGGAGTACCCGGACGAGTTCCCCTATGAACCCTACAGCTACTATGAGGGTAATCTACCTACCAATGAGGAACTGTACTGGAAGGTTAGAGAAGAGTTTGGCCTCTTTTTAGAGTTAGAGTCATCATGGAAAGATTACCTGGCTGCGTGTGTTCTGCTAAGCTATCAACAGGAGAAAACGCGAACAGTCCCCTACGTCTATTTTGTTGGGGATAATGAGAGTGGCAAAACTGTTGCCTTAAGCCTGTTTAACTGGCTTTGCTACCGTCCCATGCTAGGCGTCACCATCCCCTCGGCTGATGTTTACGGTTACTTGGATGATTCTGATACGCCTGGAACTATTCTTGAAGACGAAGCGCAGGGGCTCTACAAGGACTTGGATAAAGCCAAAATCTACAAGGCAGGCTACAAGAAAGGCGCCGTTGTCCCAAGAACAATGCTCACACAGAACAAGCGCTTCATCAAATACTTCCGAGTTTTCTGCTTCAAAGCCTGTGCAGCTGAAGAAATGCCCCACGTCAAAGGCCTACTGGAACGCTTCATATTCATACCCATGACTGAGGGCTACCCAACAAAAGACTGGGCGGACCTAAACAAAGATGACGAGCAGCGGCTCAGAGAACTCAGAAATATCCTGCTAAAATGGCGCTTGTCAACCGTAGAAACAGAACTCCCAGAAATCGAACTACCCGTAAAAGGACGCCTCAAAGAGCTATGGAAACCAGTCATCCAAGTTACTGCAGGCTTAACAATCGAAAAAAACCTCAGAACACAGTTAGAGCAACTGCAAAAAGACCGTCTAAGCGAAAAAACCAACACCATAGAAGGCCATCTGGTTAAGGTAGTCTGCGAACTTTACAACCCAGAAACCCCTCTAGCCTCCTCGGAAATCTGGGATGGATTGGTTAAGGATTTAGAAGGCAAATTAGACGACAAGAAACCAAACAAGATGGACACCCCCGAGTTTGGAGAAGTTACCAAGCAAAAAATAGGCTACAGGCTTCGGGAAGTGTTAAACGGCAAAAAAACCAAAGTCCGACTGCAGGATGGCCCAGCATGGGTTTACAGCTTTGACCAAGAAAAGCTCAAGCGCATAGCAAAGAAATACGGCTGCCAACTTGTTCCAAAGTTCCAAACGTTCCAAAGCCCCACAGACACCACAACCCTAAAGCCAGAAGCCAAAGACGATGAAAAAAGCGTAATTACCGAAAAAGAGCCTGTTTCAGAGCCTCAGAAAGACGAAAAAACGGTGGTGGCTCCTGCTAAAGTTGTGCAACTTGGGAACATTGGAACATACACCTTAGACGAGCTAATTTTGAAAACTAAGAGCGTATGCCGCCTAACCATGGACTTTGGAATAGAGACATGCGTATGCTGCGGTGCCAAAGGACGACCTGACTGGCAAGTCACCGAATTTGACGATTCATGGGGCTTTCTCTGCGGTCCGTGCGGAGTAAAAGTTTCCGAGAGGTTGAGCAATAATGGATAAAGAGCTGGTATTTGTTCGGTATGCTGACCATGTTCTCTACAATAGGGCTTCAGCTCTGGCTATGCAGCCGCAGATTCGAGAGGCAATTGGCTGGCTCATCTACGAATGCGACAATTACATCACGCTTTGCTGGGATCGGGACGCTGGACCACCTACCTTGCACGGTGGCGACCTGAAAGCCTCTGGCTTGGTCTTGTTAAAATCAGACATAATTGCGCTGGAACGACTAAACGTCAAAGCTCAGATTTCACATGGAACCGTTGAAAGGGTCTTAAATTCTCAACAGTTCATAGTTAAGGATGAGTATGCGTTCCGACCATCGGAGCGAAAAACTCAGAAAGAGATGAAAACAACATGATACCGCAGACATTAGCGAAGCCTATAGCTATCAACCGCCAACTCACGCTTGAAGAACTCAAAAGCCTAAACCTTCCAATGAAGATCCAAGGCGACTCCGTCTTCTTTGAAAAAAGCCTCAGAGGCTACAAGCTCCAACAACCTATCGAAATAAGCCTACAAAAAATGCTATCAGCCAGAGAGAAAGGTCTAGTTGCATACATCATCAACGCCTTCATCAGCGACAGACCAGCACTACTCCCATTTGCATTTGACAACCAAAGCATTCTCAAAATGGCCAGACACTTTCTACGACACTGCAGCGGATCCTATGACAGCTGCCGCGGCTACACCGTCCAAGTGCAGAAATACTCAGTTTGGCTTGGCTACAGCCCAGACCTCATAATAGCGGACCTCAAACCAGTCGGCAACATCCCTGATCCATTAAGAGTGCAGAACCACACGGGATACCTCAACGACTATCTGGCACAGCTTCAAGACGACGGCTTAAAACCCGGCGCAGTGAACAACTATGTCAAAAGCGTCAAAACCTTCTATCGAGTCAACGGAATAAAAATCGAGCTTTCAGAACCACTAAGCCGACGAGTCACCTACAAGGACCGAGCACCTAAACCTGAGGAACTTACCAAACTGCTTGACTTAGCCGACCTAAGAGAGAAATTCATCGTTTCAGCCTTTGCCCTCGGCGGCTTTAGAGAAGAAACTTTTTCAAAGCTCCTCTATCGACACGTCAAAGAAGACTTAGAAGCCAATAGGACTCCAGTACATATCCACGTTGAAGCAGAAATCACCAAAGGCAAATACGGCGACTACGACACTTTCCTCGGACCTGAAGCCGTAAACTACCTGAAACTGTATCTAGAGCAAAGACGTCAAGGCAGCACCGATTACAGAGCAGGCAACCGATACATGAAACCAGAAGAAATCACCGATAACTCACCGCTCATCCGAAATGCAAACAAGAACGAAATAGTCAAAGGAGTCACGCCAAAACAAATACGCAAAATAGTCCACGACCTCTACTTAGAAGCAGGCTTAATCAAGCCAGCCATGGGCAGATACTACGAGCTTAGAACCCATAGCATACGCAAATACTTCAAAACACAAATGATCGCCTTAGGAGTCCAAGAATCATACGTTGACTACATGATGGGGCACATCCCAGACACCTACCACGACATCCAAAGCTTAGGCATTGAGAAGCTCCGAAGCATCTACGCAGCTGCAGGATTAGCTATAAGACCCAAGACCCAACACAGCAAACTAGAAACCATCAAGGAAATGATACGGGCTTTAGGCGAAAACCCGGAGCAGATTCTAACCAGAGATGCACTTGCCCAAGGAGCCACTACTGAAAAACAAGACATCGCTGAACATCAGTTGGCAGTTCTGCGAAGTGAGCTTAGGCAGCTAATCAAAGAAGAGGCTGCGGTATAAATGAACGTATATACGGTCGATAACCGTCGGACCCGCCTTACACGTCTTGCATTTATACGATTTTTACGTATCCAGACCCGCCTCACATGTGCGACTTTTGTACTAAACTTTTCACCACCCACTTTTTTCTTTTGTTTTGGGGCTGAGCTAGCAAGTGGAAGAGCAGAAAGCGGTCAGCGGTGTTCAGCCCAAGAATTTGATCTGTAATTTTAGGGCGCCAAATCTGAGGCATTATCAACGCTGGAAGGAATATGTGCAGTGAGCCAAAGACAACGGCATGGACGTATGCCACATCACCCTAAGCTTAGTCGACGCCTTCATGAAGGGAACCGAGGGCGCATCTGAGGTTCGCAATGGGAAGCAGGTTATCAATATTCAGCAGACCAATGTTTTCCAGTATCAGGTTAGCAAGCCCCGGCGGGAGCCCTATGACTTAAGTTGTGTTAAAAAGGAGTATCAGAGAACATTTAGCAGTATTCTTCTTGAGGGCTATATCCTAAACAAAGCAAACGACATAAAGCGTGAATTTAGCTATCAGGACTTTTTAGAGCTCAAACATGATGCGTTTAGGCGAATTATCCTGCGTTTGCGGCGGAAAGGCAAAATCGTAGCTAACCCCCAGCGCACCGTGCCAAGATTCTACTACCTATCGCATCGGCTAGCTGAGGACGCTTCAGATAAGAGAACAACACAGTAAAACAAATGTTTACAAGAAGTATTTAATAGTATGAAAGTAAAATATTCTTACTGATAGAAAATGACAACTGAAGAGCCTGAAGTTACAACCATCAGCGAAAAAGGGCAAGTTGTAATTCCACAGTCTATACGCAAGGAACTGGGAATAAAACCGAAAAACAAGTTCTTAGTCTATGGCCGAGGCGACACCATAATTATGAAAAAGCTTGAACTCCCAGACATAAAGCAAGAGTGGGACGATATTTTCAAGCTAATGGACAAGAAAGGATTGAAACTATCGGATGAGGAAGTTCAAAAAGAAGTAGCAGCCGTGCGCAAGACAAAAAGATGATCCAATGTTTCGAGTAGTCCTTGACACAAACGTTCTTGTAAGCGCCATAATTTCAGACGGTAAATCAAGAGAACTTCTAAAGAAAGGAATAGCAAAGCAATATTCGCTTATGCTGTCTGACTTAATCATTAAAGAGGTTATAACTGTCATGAGACGGCCGAAATTTCAAATCAGCGAGGATGAGCTTCAAAGAACAATCCTTGCTTTAATAAGGACCGCTGAAGTTGTAAACGTAAAAACAAAAATTAAAGCTGTAAAAGAAGACCCAAAAGACGACATGATAATTGAAACAGCCATAGACAGATACGCTGACCTAATAGTAACCGGTGACAGCCACCTTCTAGCGTTAACTACTTTCAAAGGGATTAAAATAATAACCGTTGAGAAAATGCACGCCACCTTATTCTAGCATTTCATATGTAAAAGACCAAGTAAGCATTTTAGCAATATGAAATTCAAAAGAAACAACTGCATAAACAATAGTCGGTTGGCGTCACATGCCCTCGTAACGGGAATGTTACCTCCTTTGGAGACCCAGCAGTAAGGACCAAAGATGGGATATTTCGTTAGACAAAAACGTACGTTTGCAAAAATTTTAATCAAAGGTAATCTAATTGTTTCTTCTAGGATGTCTCGTTAGGGGGTTATGAAGTCTACGAAGATGATGCTTCACTCAATTGACTACCGGGGCTCAGTTGTAGACGTTAAGTTCGGGATAGAGTTCCACAGTGTTAGGATCTTTTGGAAGCTTCTTTTCTTCATCTTTGTAATATTTTATGTATTGACTGCTTCTGTATTGGATAAGGAGCCATATAGTGCTCAAGAGAATTCCGAGTCCTGCAACGAGTACCTGGTATATGAAAAGCTAATCTGCAAAAGGTTTTTGGCTATAAGCCAATGTAAGCAAGCTCATGACAACAAGGAAGTAACTGTTGCGGCTCCATGTTATTTCTGCCTCGTGTTCAATTCTGGTTCTTAACAATTCCTGGTTAGATTTCGTAGCTTCAGTAGAATCCAGCGGCTGGTTAGTCATAGTTCACCTTACGCTGATTCTCTATGAATAATAAGCGATGCCGAACTGAAGACTTCGGAATTGCAGTTAGTTATAGCAAACTGGGCAAATCTCCTTTGTAATTTAATTTAATCTTTGATGACTACTCAATGCATAGGATGCCTGAATGGGCTTCCTGGTGATGTCTTTTACATAGGACAATCATGTTAAGACCTTTATGACGTTTTCAATTTGCTCTTGCTCTGTCATAGATTTTCCACAATTTCCAACAAAATAAGTTTTTACATTGGCGGCTATGCGTTGAATTCTTAATCGAGGAAGACCTGAAGTTTTCTGTGCCAGAATCGAAAAGCTGGATAAGACCACTTAGCTTTTGCCAGAGCAGGTTTAGACTTTAAGCAAACCCCGAAAACCCCTACCAGCATAAAAAGACGGCGCACTATTATGGTACACAAAAACGTGGCCGTAGCGTCGGTCAGCAAAGAGTGCTCCACCCAGTTTCCGAATGTCCGCAGGCGTTTTTAGCCAACTCTGCGTTTTCGTATCAAACTCACCAAGACTCTGCAAATCCCTATACTGCTCCTCAGACAAAACCTCGATGCCCATCTCAGCCGCCAAACCCACCGCGTTGCCCGACGGGTGAATGCCCTTCTTTTCCCGCTCCGCCTGCCCCACCTCATCATAGCAAACGTTTCGTCTGCCCTCAGGAGACTCAGCGCTGCAATCCACAAAAAAGTACTCAACGGTTTTCTGCTCAAAGCCTACCACGTCTGGCTCTCCGCCTGTACGTTCCATT
Source organism: uncultured archaeon (assembly GCA_963716035.1). Lineage (GTDB taxonomy): Archaea > Thermoproteota > Bathyarchaeia > Bathyarchaeales > Bathycorpusculaceae > Bathycorpusculum. The sequence goes on from OY970286.1 coordinate 2,537,468, forward strand.
TCGCTTAGCGACCATAATTTCTTGTTGTTGGTTACCAGTTTTGCCTGCACTTTAGCCCATTCAATGCCATCGTGGCGGTTGGAGTTTTTTTCGAAACGGGCTTTTAACATGACTAAAAGGGATTGGATCTGTGATGGCGTTAACTCTTTAATAGAAACTGAAGAATTAGTCATAATTCTAGTATTACAGCAGAGGTTTAAAACAGTTTAGTGAGTAGCAACCCATCATGGAAAAGGATAGGCAAATTATTAAAGACCGGCACGTCGCGGGGCATGCCTAAAACCAGAACTTAAAAACTTAAAAAATCAACCTACCCAGTTGATCCTCATCCACAGCAACCACCCTGAAAAGGTTTGCAGAAATATTCTCCGAAAACCGTGCTGCCCAAAAAAGCAGAACCCTACAGAGGTGCAAAGTTTACGCCATCAATGAAACGATATTATAAGTGACAAAGAAAAAAACAGCGGAGACAACAACAAAAATTGTCCCAAGCAACAGCACAAAGCCCCGCTCGTGTTTGCCGAATTTCAAGGTTAAGACTGCATTTATCAGAGGCAACGCTGCCGTTAAGCCGGCGAGCCAGAGTAACTCGGATTTGTCGCCGAAGCGGTTAGGCACACCGTCAAAACCAAAGTGCAGCGGCACAATCTGGGGTAATGAAACATAAACCCAGAAGAAATAACCCAAAAACGCAGTGTAAACCAAAGAGACCACCGCGACCTGAAGGTAAACCAGACGCTTCAAGGAGTTCTCTTGCCGTTTGATTTCCAAGGGGTTTTTTTGGATTGATTGGCCGCGGTTCCGCTCTATGGCTACAAGCATGCCTTGCGGGTCTTGGGGTGAAAAAGCGTATTTTTCTCCATCCGTCAATGTTAAAACGAGGAAGTCGCCACTGATTTTGGTTGCGTAAAGGTGGAGGTTGCCTATGCTTGTTCTAAATAGACCCCAATGGAATCCAGGCAAGCTGGCGCCAAACAGTCGTAGTAAAACGTTAAAGTTGGCAACCTCGGCTTTGGCTATTCTGTCGAATGGAACAGTTTTTTTAAGTAAACCAAAATTTGCTCGCATACTGTTCGGAACTATTTCGTAGTTTGATGTTTTGGCGCCTGCCACCGCGAAATATGCAAGCATGCCCAGAACAGCCAGCAGTAAAGCTGACATCGAGATAGTAAAGAGTAAGGGACCCTGCAAGAAGAGGAAAATCAATATTGTAATGGGGACTGCGATTATTAGCAGAAAGATTAGGCTGTAGAATTTGGATTTGGTTGACTGCTGGGCGGGGAAAACAGAGGTAGCAGTTGTCATGGTGGTCTTTCAGGTTGCGGTTATGGTTAATATCTTTTTAGAATTTTACCTAAAAAATGGTTGGGCAAAAATTTTTGATGATTTGGAGCGTTCTATGTTTAAAATTATAGAAACATAGGTTCTTAAAGCTGTTAAAAGCTGGCTTCCGAACAAAAAGGTTCCTTATCGGCTGCTTTGACTGTTACTCTGTCACGGCCGCTTAACTTTTGAGTTATCCCAAAGCGCACAACACATACGCTCAGTAACCTACATGTTGACGTTAGGATGACCGCAGCGCCGTTTATCTGACGCATCATTTTTAGAGCCGCCAGGCAGAGTTATCAAATCAGTGGTTTGGGCTCGGTACATTTCAAAGTCCCCTTTTGAATCTATGCCTCCGGCGTCGTTGAGCTCACTTGGACTGGTGGCTTCGGATTTATCGAAAACATATTTACATATTTACAGTTGTAGCAGTTCGGTTTGCTTGTTTTGTTCCACAAAGACTCCCAAAGAGGAGAACCGAACTGAAAATATTAAGATTATTTGTAGGGTACAACAAACCACAACTCAAAAGACGGCAACGTCTTTTCTCGAATTGTATCTTCATACTCCCGTTGAAGCTTTTGACTGAATTCAAATGAAAAGTTTTGGACCCCGTAAACCGTAATTGTTTAGCAAACCAGCAGAAAGGGCATGAATGCTACCACAACGGGGACGGTCGGGTGAATTTCAAGTTTTTATATCCAGATGGACAGTTAAGGGCGATAGATTTGCCCAGAAACTCCGACTCTGCAGCATTCCAGCATTCTTTGAGGAATAAAAAGAAACGAAATGCCACGTCAGAGGAGCAAGCTGCAATTTTCCCAATCGAAACAACGGAAAACGCAGCACCCCAAACAAGGTTTTCCTGCGCGTTTTCTGACCCTTACAATATAGCTAAACGCGTCCAAACAAGCAAATATGCATCCTTCGAAAAATTCCGGCTAAACCTTAAAGCCCAGCAGCTCAAACAAACCTCCAAAATCGATGCCCTAATCTCCTTGGATGCGATTCGCACCAAGCTGACGCCGTACAATTTCCAGCTTGAAACTGCCCTGCAAGTCATCAACGAAATGAACGGCAACGCTATCTTAGCTGACGAAGTGGGTTTAGGTAAAACCATAGAGGCGGGGCTAATCATGAAGGAGTTGCTACTACGTGACGAGGTAAACTCAGTTTTGGTGGTTTCACCTAAGAGTTTGCTGTCCCAATGGAAAAGTGAGATGGCGGAGAAATTCGGCGAAACCTTCGAAATCGCAACCGGCCACCGCATGAGTCCAATAAAGAAGGGTGACAGAGTCATCTGTTCCCACAACCTCTTGGCGCGTCGGTATGATGTGCTTGCGAAAAGAGCGTGGGACCTCGTGGTGGTGGATGAAGCGCATGCTTTTCGCAATACTCATAGCAAAAGCCGTGGGTGCCTCTCTAATTTACGCAAAAATCATCTGTTGCTGTTAACGGCGACGCCGCTTTGCAACAGGTTAACTGACCTCTACAGCATAGTGGATTTGATTCAGCCGGGATTGTTGGACAGCGAACGAGCATTTATTTCACGCTATGCGGAAGACTCCCGCAGCCGAGTGGTCAAAGAAACCGAAGCCAGCCAGCTTAGGCACACCATGCAGGAAATCATGTGCCGCACACGCCGAGAACAAACCGGCATCCCATTCACCAAACGGTTCGTCGAATCCAGAACTTTAGAGCCGACCGAGGATGAACGCCTATTCATCGATAAAGCCACAGAGTACCTGCAGATGGTGAGCCAAAACAACTTCCGAACCATCGAAGCACTCATCGCTGAGAACCCTAACCGCACCTTCAGCGAGTCACAGAGCAACGCCATCCTTGTTTTCCAAGCAATTACATTGCAGCAGTCGTTTTCCAGTTCACCCGCCGCTTCAGTCCAGTCGCTGCTTAAGAGGCAACAACGGTTCCCCCAAGAAGCCCAAGCGACAAGCCACCTCATCGAGTTAGCATCTAAAGTTAAGAGCGCAAAAATGGAGTTGCTCAAAAATGTGTTGCGGGAAGTGCCAAATGAGCAAGCGCTTATTTTCTGCCTCCGCAAAATCACGGCACGCCAAATCAAAGATATGCTCGACAAAGAGTATGGAGCTGCAGAAGTGTTCCTAGGCGACATGAACCAAGTGGAACGCGACGCAGTCATCGACCGATTCCGCGCGGGCAAAACTAAGTACATAGTCGCCACCGACGCCGCCGCGGAGGGCCTTAACCTGCAGAACTGCTGTATCATGTTCAACTATGACCTGCACTGGAACCCAATGAAAATTGAGCAACGCATCGGCCGCATCCACCGCTTCAAACAAGACCGCGATGTCACCGTCTTCAACTTAGCCGTCAAAGACACAATCGACGACTACGTCCTCCACGTGCTCTACCAGAAAATCGACCTGTTCACGATGACTGTTGGAAAGATGGAGACGGTTTTAGCAGAGCTCAAAGAGGGTTCGCAGGATATTCAAAAGACAATTGGGGAAATTATGTTGCGCAGCCACTCGCGGTTAGATATGAAAAAAGAGCTTGAGAGGTTGGCTAATGACGTGGCGGTTTCAAGGATGAATCAGGAGTTGGCGGAGCAATTCACTAAAGGGGTTATAGATTGAGCGTCAACCCAGAGTTTGATGAGTTTGTTAGGGCGTATTTCCAGGCGAAAGGCTGCCAAGTAAACGGCTCACAAGAAGAGGTTTTCGCGGTGGTCTGCCCGGAACAACCCGTACAAGAGTACACGTATGATGCAGCTTTGGCAAGGGAAAAGAAGGTACCGCTGTTAGCTCCGGGAAGTGCAGCATTCCAGCAAATTTTAAAAGACTGCCAAGAAGACGGCGTGATAAGCCAGGTTGCTTTGAAGCCAAAAGGGGACTATGAGGTGTTGCTGCGGGGGATTTTTAGGGACTCTGCGGCTAACTGCACAACTTGTCCGATGCATGTTGAAGCAGCCGCGGGAACGCTGTGCCTTAAGCCTGAGCCATGCAGCCACAAAATAAACAATGGCAAAATCGCCTCTGTCAAAGTAGTTAAAACCGAACCAGTCAGGTTCTTACAGTTCTACTTCGCAGTCACATTTCATAATCGACTCCGCTCAAAAAATGAAGAAAACTTAGCCCTGCTTCTTGATGAAAAAGCCGGCAGCACATGCGAAGACACACTTGACGTAGGTGAGTTTGAACGGTTAGGTGTTGAGGCAGCAGATTACAAATCAAAAATCAAACTTGAAACTTTTGAAGCTCTAAAGGCGTTGGCGGAGCAAAAAGTAAAAGAATCCGCAGCCTCGCAACTTGCTTTTTTCGATTTGCCTCTGTGCAGGGATAGAAAAGCAAAACTCAAAGCGTTCATGCGTCGTTTGCGAAAAGAACGCAAAGAACAAGTCATTTCCAAAAAACACGACTTTGACTACCTGAAATGGCAAAACGACTTCGAAGCCCTCTTCAAAAGAGAGGAAGAATCCTTCGAAACAACCGTTTCAGCGAAATTCACCAATCTCCTCGTAGTCAACACCGTCAAAGTCAAATGCCAAATAAGTCTTGATAACAGCGCAAGCTTTGACTACCAATTCACCTTAGGACTCGAGCCTAAAGTGGAGCTTTCGTGCCCTATCTGCAAAGAACCCTTCACGGCAGGCTACGCAACACAAGACGGCCACTACGTCTGCGCTGAGTGCACCCGCCAATCCATAGACACCGCCAAACTTTACTCCAAAAAAGCCCGCCTCTCAGTAGACGAGAAACTAAACGAGCCCTTCGAATCCGACGGCGGCTTCTTGTGCTCGGTCTGTGGCAAAAAATACAGCCGTCTCCTCGAATTCAGGTGCAGCCACGACGGCTCAAGCATTTGCATCAGCCACTACGACCTCTGTGACGACTGCGGCAAAGTCTTCTCGAAAAACAACCTAACCTACACTGACGAGTTCAAGCGTCAGCTATGCCCCAAACACGCCAAAAAGGGAGGCAGCCACCAATAGGTAACCAGAAGTTCAGCGGAATCATAAAGGAGATTGTTTCGCGCGATCCCAATATTGATGTGGCGGACTTTTTGGAGTTTGAGTTGGGTATTCCACGGTTTAAAGCTGAGGTGCTGGCTAAGAGGATTGAGGAGAAGTACCTGCAAAACTTCGAAAAGAGCGAGAGCACCGTGCGGTGTCTTTTTGAAAAACAGGATGAAGAAACGCCTAAGGTAGACAGTTTTAATGTTAGCTGCCTCTCTGAGAAGGAGTTCAAAACTTTGATTTGCTGGGTGCTTAAAGAGTCCGGGTACATGCTTCAGCCAGAAAAAACCGCCAAAAAATGGGGTTTTGAAGGCGTAGCAGAGAAGGGTAACGAAAAAATCTTTATCCAAGCCCTTAGAACTCCAAGAGGTTACGTTGTTTCAGAGCTGTTTATCCCATTATCTGAGGCGGCACAGCAGAAGTGCGGCTGCAGTAAATCAATCATGATAGCCCCCGAGGGGTTCAGCCGAAACGCCGCTGAGCGAGCACGGCAATTGGGCATCGAACTGTGGGGTCACGCCGTTCTTAACCAAAAAATTGTGCAAGCTAAAAAGAACTGCGAAGTCCAAGCGCAAGCGTTTTTCCCACCTTACCAGGGCAGCCTATTTGACAGCCTGCTTAAACTGGAGGAAAGCAGAGAGTTCCTTATCGAACTAAAAGCTGAGTGGCGCTACGAACTGCTGCTGCCAGGGGTAAAGTATCCGCTGTTGACATTCCAAGTGCGCAATGGAGCGGTAACGCGGTGTGTTTTTAGGATAAAATACAATGAGCCGGTAACCGAGTTGGAAGGCGAAGTTGTTATCAGTGCAGATGAAGCCGGCAACAGGGTGGGCCCCAGCGAGGCACAGGCGTATGAGCAGGTTATCCAGTACCTTGAACAGTTCCTCGAGTAACAAGCTTTTTGGGCGTTAAATTTGTGCCGCAACATAGAAATTCCAGGTTTACCCCAAATAGCTTATGCCATCTACATACAAACCCGCCCATCTCTGGCTCGAAGAATTAAGCACTCTTGAAGCTGCAGAAGCCGCCAAAAACGGTGCGGTCATCATTTTCCCTTTGGGGAGCATGGAAGAACACGGAGACCATTTACCATTGGGCACCGACTGTATCCAACCTGAATACATAGCGGTTGAAGTCGCCAAAAAAACCGGATGCCTCATCGCCCCGCCGTTGCGATACGGCATCTGCAATGCCACACGCAACTTCCCTGGCACGTTAACAATAAAATTCGACACGCTCTACCGGATAGCAACAGACATCCTCTCGGAGTTTATCCGAAGCGGCTTCTTCAAAATCATTGTAATGAGCGGTCACGCTGGCAACTCCCATATGGTGGCTCTTAGGTTATCAGCGCAAGAAATCGTGAACAAAAACGACCGCAAAGTGCGGATAATGGTGCTCTCGGACTTTGACTTCGCAGAAGACTTAGCCGACCAATACGCTGAAGCCGGCGACGGACATGCAGGCACACTAGAGACGTCGCGGATTATGGCGATAAAGCCTGAACTAGTCAAGGGCAAGGGGAAAGCGGAGAAGTGGCACATGCCCAGATTTGAAGTAGTAGCGCATCCAGAGGTGGCGTTTCCCGGAGGAGTCAACGGCGACCCCACCACAGCCTCAGCAGAGAAAGGCGAAAAAATTAATCAGTACATAATTGAGCAAGTTGCAAAACTGGTGGAAACGTTAAAGGAAGACAAAATAGAAAAATAGAAAAGGGAAACTGGGGGGGTTTATTATTTTTTAGGTTTCTCTGATTGGGGTGTGGTTACTGTTTTTGATGCTGCCTTAACTGGTTTCATGGGTTCGCTACAGCAAACCAGTTCCAAAGCATCTTCTTCGCAGCCGCATGGTTCCTCAACGATAACAACAAGACCGCACTCGTCACATTTGTATTGGTCACCTTTTTTTCTAGCCAAAAAATCACCTTCTAAAAAGCCTACTAAAACCCTAAAGAAAAAATGGGTTTTATAAGATATAAAAATTTGTTAGAAGCGCTTAGTTGGATTCGTCAATGGCTTTTTTGTAGAGGGCTTTGTCGATTGTTCGCGCGTCGAGGTTGTGTTTGTTTGCGGTTTTGCGCATTGCACCTAGAAGGCGGACGTAATTTTGAGGTGTGCAGAGTCCCGACGGGGGATTTCCAAGTAGGCCTTTCCACACGGATTGTTCAAAGATGCCGTAGTTGTGGGGGTCGAAGAATGCGAGTATGATGCTGGCGAGTACTGGGCTTATGCCTTCAAGAGTTGTGAGGCAGTTTATCCGGTAGGTATCGTCGGCGTTTGGCAGGCTTAGGGTTTGGCTAGTGATACGTTGGACTTTTTCTTCGTCGTTTCGAGCTACTAGCTCGAGTGCACGTTGGAGTTTTTCGGGGTCTTCTTTGAATTTCCACTCAACCACCGACGATAGGTCTTTTAGGGTTAATGCTTTGTTTTTGCGGAATTTAGCGCCTAATTCACGTTCACGTTGTGCCATCCAGCCGAAAGCTTTGTCGTATTTGCGGCTCCACATAATGTAATCTGGTTTATCCACTGCTACTCACTGTCTGGTTATATTTGGGCGGAGCAATTTCTGTGTTATGTATGGCTAGGCCGTTTAGGTGCAAAAAGCGAACGTTACTTCAGTAATTAACACTCCTCCTGCTTAGCCTGAATGGATTTAGGTAACGAAAGGTTAAACCTAAACCAGACAATAACAGATTTAGAAAAAGACACTGGATATGGAATAATGGATTTAACAGTTGAACTCAGAAATCTTCAAGGCAAACGTTTAGCAACCCTCTACCAAAATAAACCCTTTGAAATCGCCCAAGTATCCGGTAGCCAAATAGTTCTCAAAACCCAAACGGAACAACAGTGTGCCATAACGCTCAAAGAAATAACGCGCGCTTGGAACCGTTTGCAAAAAAATAAAAAGCTAACAAGTTCTGAAGTTCGGGACTTGGGAGGTTCCGAATCTAACACCGCTTATGTGGTGGCTATTATTGCAAGCCTTCCAGGGGTAAAGCATAAACTTGGACCAATCGTTCTAACGTTACCATAAATAACAACAAGCCAGGGTGGAGTCTAAAAGTTGATGTCTATCAATATTATGGCGATACAGGGAAACAAAAAGAATGATCGTCTAAGGCTCTCTTTCTTGCTCTGACAAAGATCTCTAAAGTCGAAGAACAGCCATTATTTTTTCGATAAAAGCCAATATTTTGCTAAGTATGTTACCTAAGGTGCCCAATCCGTTAACAGTTAGACGTAAATTATTGATATCTCTTCGAGAAATGGCGCGTGTCAATAACAAGGCGATAGCCACAATGGGAACGAAAACCGCTACACCCAAGAAAAGTTTTATCAAGCTACTAAAGTCAACAAGGGAAATTACTTCATATGTTGCTGCAGCAGCCACAATTGATGAGAGCAGAATTTTTGCTGACGAGAACCAGTCTACCGATACACCATAGTTTTTCCTTATCCAGTAAAGCGAAATCACCAGACTGGGAAGCCCCTCGATCAGTGAGGTAACTATTAAGCCGATAACGCCGAAGTTAAGAATAAGTACAGAACCAATGGGGAGACCTACGCATGCTGTTAGTATGGTTGTTTTTAGAATGAATTTTGTGTGCCCTTGGCTGTTGATTAGGTTGCTTGTGCTCAGGTTTCCGAAAGCTGCATAAGAGTACCCTATGGCGAGTAAAGCCAAAAACAGTGATGCCGAGGAGTAGGTGTCTCCGAAGAGTAAACTGACTGCTGGTTGAGCTAACGCCATTATCATCGCCACCATTGGTACTACAAGCAGGGAGGCGTATTTGACAGAGAACTGGTAGATGTGTTTTAGGGTTTCTTTGCTTTTCTGGTGGTCGAGTTTTGAGAAGGCTGGAAACATCATGGTTGTTATAGGCGTTGAGACAAATCCGATTAGGACAATGAAAGTTTGCGCTATACCATAGTTTCCAATTTGGGTGTTATCTGAAACGTAATGGATTGGCAACAAAAAAACATAGTATTGCGCCATAAAGCTTGCTACTATTACAGCAATTGAGAGGGGAATACCGTAGTTGAGCATTTCTTTTAGGTATACTTTGATTTCCAGTTTGAGGCTGAAGGGTTCTGGCAATGTCCAATAAACTTTTAAAAGCAGCAGCAAGCCCACCAAGCCTGCAAGGAAAGTTGCGCCAATCAGGCCAATCACGGCTCCTGAAGTGCCGAATCCGAAGAGTAGAAGTCCGATGATTAGGGCGGTTTTGATGATTGATTGGCAGATGGTCATAACGCTGTTTAGAGCCATACGTTCTAAGCCTGTGAAGGCAGCTGAGGCTGCGCTGACTATGGCGCTAGCTAAGATATAGAATGAGGCAATCTGCATTAAGGGCGCGATTGTTGGGCGGTTAAAAATGTTGGTTGCGATATAATCTGAGAGTGCAAGAGATATGAGGCAGAGGATTAAGCCAGAGACGAATTCGAAAATTAAGCCGGCGAATATGATACTTCTAATTTCATCGAGGCGACCTTCGGCTCGGTATTTGGCAGTAAACCGGATCATGGCGTAGGTGACGCCCCAATCTCTGAAAATAAGAATCAAGTTGGGCGCGGTTAACGCGATAGTGTAGAGTCCGTATGCGTCTGAACCTAGTAGGCGAGCGATAAATATTACGCCAACTGCAGAAATTATGGATGAGACTACGAGACCCCAGAGAACGTTGAATCCGCCTTTGGCTGAAGTTTTGGCAATATCGGCGGCGTTACTCATCAAAGAGCCTCTTTAAAATGATTTGATGATATCAGAAGTTTATGGTTTGCGATAGGAGAAACCAAGAACAATTGAATCAAGCAAGCTGTTTAGCTATCTTACTTTTCTGCCAGTCAGAGGGTATTAAGTAACTGCTTTACAGTATGCCGAAACTCGACTTTTTTTAACTTGAGAGGTCATAGCCTCTAGCCGTAACCATCTTTCCATTAACCATTTTCGTAGCAGAATTGCCCACCACAATGGTTGTCACCATGTCGATTTCGCAGTTCAACATGTCCTTAAGCGTAGTAACAGTGTAGGTTTGTCCTTCCCTGCCGGCTTGACGCACAATGCCCACTAAAGTTTGGGGGTCCATGTGCTTCATCATGATCTCATATGCTTTCATCAATGGCTCAATGCGTCCCTGACTCTGCGGGTTATAAAACACAATAGACATGTCGCCTTGCGAGACAAGCTCAAGTCTACGCTCGATTTTTTCCCAGGGCGTCAAAAGGTCGCTTAAGCTGATAACCGCAAAATCACTCACCAAAGGCGCTCCCAAAATGGCTGAAGCGGCTGTTGCAGCTGTTACGCCAGGCACAACCTCAACCGGTACGTTAGCTTCGTCTCGGTTTGCAACTTCTAAAACGATGCCTGCCATGCCATAAACGCCTGGGTCGCCGCTTGACACCATAACCACCGCTTTGCCCATTTTAGCTTGGTCAACGGCGATTTGCGCTCGCTCCACCTCTTTGCCCATAGTGCCAGAAAACACCTGCGCGTCTTTTCGGATTAATCCTTGAATAAGTTTGATGTATGTGCCGTAGCCTACAACTGAGTCTGCATCTTCAATTTCAGCTTTGGCTTTGGGAGTTAAATGCTCTGGGCAGCCGGGTCCAATGCCCACAACGCTTATTCGCCCTCGGCTACTGCCACTGTGACTCCGTTCAGCTTCATCTTTTTGAGTATCAACTTTGCATTCTTTCCCGCTACCAGTAATGCTGCTCGTTCACAAACTCCTCCAATACCAATTTTTTCTTGAACCATCGCTGAATCAGGCGATAATTCCGTATTGTTTACCATTCGAAGTGCATCGACACTTAAAAACTCAAGCGGTGCACCCAACTTCTTAACTGCGTCAAGCATAGGCTGCGAGTCCCGCTTAATATCCACCGTAGCAAAACGGTAAACTCTCGCCAGCGGCACATGTACCATTTCAAGAGCCGTATCTACCGCAGTTATTATGCTGTCTGCAGATGCTTCTTTGCGTGCTCCCAACCCTACCACAACATGACGTGTTTTCAGGATAGTGAAGGGTTTAACGAATTTCGCCACTGTCAAAGGTTCATGAGTAATAACTATGCCTGCATCGTAGCCGTTAATAATATCAAGTGCTTGCGCGCCGGTGTCTGCAGTGCGGAATTCGAAGGATCCTATGGCGTTGGCTGGAATTTTTGCTTCACCAACCAGAACCAAGACAATTCGGTCGCCGTTGACGATAGATGAGTTCACGGCTACAAGGCTGTCAGGGTTCTCAATGGTTAAATGCAGGTTTCTAGCAAGTTCATCTACGCTTGTTTTACCCATCACTTCAGTGGCGGTGGTTACGACTGGAATGGCATTGACGCTTTTTGCCACCAAATGAGCCAGTTCATTGGCGCCGCCCAAATGCCCACTTAGCAAGCTTATGGCAAATTTGCCCATGGCGTCCACACCGACGACTGCGGGGTCGGTGAGTTTACTCTCCAAAAGCGGCGCCACAGAGCGGATTATGATGCCTGAAGCCATAACCGCCACAATTGCGTCCACTTTGCTGTAAATGTCCGCTATAAAGTCTGCCAGTTTCTTGTCGAGAGCTACCACGCCGTTTTGGCTGTACTTTTTGGGGGCATACACCGTGCAGGCTACACCTGAAATGTCTAGTCCACGCTGGATTTTCAACGCAGTTTCGACGCCTCGGCGGGTAATCGCAATGACAGCTATGCCACGGTCATACATGTTTATTCTTCGCCTTTACGGAACCCCGTGGTAAATTTGGGGTCATAGAGCTTAGATAAATCGTAGGCTTGAGGGTCTAAAACTTTTCCCACAAAAATCAAGGCTGTCTCAGTGATGCCTTCTGCTTTGACTTTCACAACAATGTCTGATAGGGTGCCTTTAACGATTTTTTGTTCTGGCCAAGTGGCTTTGTACACAACTTGGCAGGGAGTATCCGCTTTGTACCCACCTTTTTGCAAATCGTCAATAACGCGCGCAATGTGAGGTGTGCCAAGGAAGATGACCATCGTGGCTTGGTGGACAGCGAGTTTTCGGATGCTTTCCGCCTCAGGGACAGGTGTGCGTCCCTCGGGTCGCGTGATAATGACGGTTTGCGAAACATTGGGCAATGTGAGTTCACGATTCAGAGCAGCTGCTCCTCCAAGTAGGCAGCTGATGCCTGGAATACGGAAGTACTCTATGCCTTCCTGATCTAGAGCAGTCATGACCTCTTGGATAGCTCCGTAAAAGCTGGGGTCGCCGTCGTGGAGGCGCACAACAAGTTTGCCGGCTTTGACGCCTTCAACCATTACTTTGAGCATTTCAGGTAACCCCATCTTTGCGCTGTCATGGAGTTCAACGCCAGCTTTGCAGTATTTGAGGTATTCTGGGTTTAGCAGGCTCCCCGCGTAGATGGCTACGTCAGCTTGCTCAAGCCACCGTTTGCCTTTAAGGGTGATAAGTTCGGGGTCACCGGGTCCCGCTCCGATAAACACAACTTTATTCATTACAACTACATCCGCTTGGTTTGTTTTTTCCGTTTTGTTTCCAGTGAATAGGTACCTGACTCTTCTTCACGATGGCAACTGAAAAATAGTCTTCCGATATATCCCATTTTTCCACGTCACTAAGGGTTCCCACCAATACTTTTTCTTCGGGTAGGGTACAGCGTTTGACGAGTGCAATGGTGGAGTTTTTAGTGAAACCTGCCTTAAGGAGGATAGGGAGAAATTCTTTGATATGGAAAGCACATTTCATAAAAACCAAGTTTTCAGCGTGTTTGGCAGCGTCTTCCAGATGGGTCGGGTTAAGGTCCGTTGGGATTATGGTGACGACTTCGTCTTTCTCCGCTAAGGGCAACTTTGAACTGGCTGCAACGGCGGTGACTGAGGTGACGCCGGGGATTATTTCCAACTCGATTTCTGGGTAGGTTTCCTTCACAAATTCGTACAAGTACAGAAAAGTGCTGTACAACATGGGGTCGCCCAAGGTGATAAACACGACATTGCCTTTGCGGGCTTTTTCGGCAACTATAGCTGCATTTTCCGCCCAGAGTTTGCGGCAGTTAAGGTCATCTCTTGTCATGGGGAAAACGAGTTCAAGAATTTGCGGCGGTACCTCGCGTTCTGCCAGGATGGGTTTAATCATGCCCAGCGCCATGCTGGGTTTGTTTGCATGCGATTTAGGCACACAGATGTAGTCTGCCGCTTTAAGGGTTTTTGCTGCCTTTAATGTGATGAGTTCGGGGTCGCCTGGACCTACGCCGATACCGATGAATACGCCAACCAATGTGTTTTTTCCTCTCTATAGTTTTGTTGCTGAAACTATGGTTATTGGATTTCTCGCCAACATCATTGTTCCGCCGTTTATTTGTTTTCCCTTGGAGACAGAAATGCTTGTGACGTCTATGTCTTGGTAGCCTAAAGCTTTGAGCTCAGCGATTGCAACTGTAGCTGTCTCTAGTAAAATTGCGTTTATGACGATTCTGCCTGTGGGTCGCAGTTTGTAGTGCGCGGTCTGGATGATAGCCCTTAGTGTGGCTCCGCCTCCACCTATGAAAATTGCATCCGCATTTGGCGAAGCTATAAGAGCTTCAGGTGCCCTGCCCCGAGTAAGCGAAACGTTACCTTCCACGCCAAACTTCTGCATGTTACTCTTAGTTAATGCCACAGCGGCTTCGTCTTCGTCAAAGGCGTAAACCCTGCCTTTACCACCGACTTGCAGAGCTGCCTCCACAGTTAAGCCGCCGGTGCCGCAACCCACATCAATCACTGTCTGCCCCTCCATGAGGCGTGCTTTGGAGATGGTAACTACTCGGATTTCTTCTTTTGTTGGTCCCGGAACCTTGTCGCTTTGGTTAAAGCTCTCGTCTGGAATGCCGGGGGTTTTGTAAGCCCAAATTTTAGCCATTCACTTTTTTCCTCAATTGTTAACTAAGCTATTGCTTGATAACCATGACACATAGCGACCCAAAGATTTGGGAGGCTACATCTGCAAGGACTGTTTTTGTGACTTTCTGATTTTCTAAAGTAAGGTTTTCGCACACGTAGACTTCGGTTGCTCCGTCTGCCCCTGCGTCAAGTAGCAGTGCGGCGATGTCCTTTGGCGTAAAACCCTGCGAAGCGGGCAGAAGCATTATGGTGTGTCCACCTTCATAAGCGTAAACCAGCCTGCTTTTATCCTCTTTTGAAACGTTACCGTCGTGGAACGAGAATATGCGCGTATGGTCCCAGCTAAGTTTTAACTCGGCCGCGCACGATTGGATAGAACTGACACCAGGTACCACTTGAACGTCTTCTATTGTGAAGTTCCCGCTTTCCAGAACCGTGTGAAGTAACCCTGAAAATCCGGGGTCTCCTGTAGACAAAAAAACCACATTCTTGCCTGACTTGAAACCGTCAGATGCCCTCTGAATTGAGTCTTTGAGGTTTTTCGCTGTTAACGCAATCTGTTCGCCTTTGGTTTTCTCAAAAAGCTCCAGACTTCTCTTTGCACCAATAATCAAGTCAGCTTTCTCAACCGCTTTAGCGGCGGCTACAGTCACATAATCCGCTGAACCTGGTCCAACTCCGACTATGTTAACTTTTGCCAAGGCTTATTACACCGCGCATTTTGGTCCATACCTAAAACTGTGCCGTCCATGGCAACGATTACAACGCTTACAGTTATCTTGTTTTCCACCCTGTCGCTGACCCGCTGGTGGACACGTTCAGCTATGAGGTCGTAGGTGGATTCGACAAGGTTGACTTGGCGCAAGATTTCTGTGGCTTCGTCGGTGGTGTTGGCTTCGAGGAGTTTTTTGATGGTTTGCTGATTAGCTCCGGCTGCTCCCGCGTAGGATGCTATGACTTCGTTTCGAGCGTCACCGACCTTGTGGTGAGTGTTGAAGATTTTTGCTGCCAACTTGACTATTTTACCCGAGTGACCTAAAACTATGATTTCTTTGACGCCCTTCTCGACAGCTTTGTCAAGCATGTAGCCAACAAAGTCGCCTGTCTGCACGATAGCATCTTCAGGTACTCCGAATTTTTCTTTAGAGATACGTTCACCGATGTTGCCTGGAACGACTAAAATGCGTTTGTAGCCCCGTGCGAGGGCGACGTCAATTTGAGGCAACATTGAGCGGCGGCATGCCTCAGACGAATAGGGCTTAACCACGCCGGTGGTTCCCAGAATAGAGATGCCGCCTTTAATGCCAAGTTTATCGTTAGTGGTTTTTTTGGTAATTTGGGCTCCTTCAGGCGCTTCGATAAGGATGTCCGCACCCATGCCAACCGGAAGGGCTTCTTTAACTGCCTCTGTAATCATGGCTTTTGGGACAGGGTTTATGGCGCCTTCACCGATGGGTACTTGCAATCCTGGTTTTGTGACTACTCCGATGCCGACACCGCTGCGGACGGTGATTGTGCCGTCGGCTGTGAGTTTGACTGTGGCAGTTATCTCCATTTTGTCGGTGGCGTCGATGTCTTGCCCAGCATCTTTGACGGCTACTGCCACGGCGGAGTCTGTCGATAGTTTTTTGCAGCTTTTAACTGGGACCTCAAAACGTAAACCGATTGGGGTGGGTATTACGACGCGATCCACCGGCTCCTTCAGGGCTGCGATTGCCGCGGCTTTAGCTGCTGCCGCCGCTGTTGCGCCTGTGGTTATGCCGTACTTCAAAAACCGCGCCATGCATGTTGCCTCTTTTAGCCGTAGAGTTTTCCTTCAGCTTTGGTTAGCAGGGCGTTAAAGACTGCGACTGCGATGGTGCTTCCACCTTTGCGTCCCCGTGTGATGACGTAGGGTACTGGCAGTTTGGCGACGACTTCTTTGGATTCCGCTGCGCCCACAAACCCGACTGGAACAGCCACGATTAAGGCTGGTTTGACCTTGCCTGCTGTGATTTGCTCTGCAAGTTCGAACGCTGCGGTTGGGGCGTTGCCGATCAAGATAATGGCGCCGTCTAAACCATCTTTAATAGCTAAGCGCATGGCGGCTGCAGAACGAGTTAACCCCTCTTTCTTGGCGAGTTCCATGGCGCGCTCATCGTTCATGTAGGTGGATACTTTGCTGCCGAATTTCTTGAGGCGAGCGTCGTTTATACCTGCTTTGACCATTTTGACGTCGGTTACGACTTTTGCGCCTGCCTTTATGGCGGCTACTCCTGCTGCGACGGCGTCGTCGCTTAATTCGATAATTTTGGCGAAGTCTGGGTCTGCTGTTGTGTGAACGACCCGCTCGACTACTGCAACCTTGTCTGCGGGCAGCTTAGCAAGTTCGTCACCGATTGCTTCGCGGATAAGCATCATGCTTTTGTCGACGATTTTGCCTGCTTTCTCGACGCTGTAGGCGTCAACAATTTCACTGTCTTTTTTGACTTGGACGCCCAGAGCTTTTTGAGCTTTTTCTTCTAGGATGTCGGCTATGCGTTCATCGCTGCCGATGGGTTCACCGTAAACAAGTTGGACACCTTTAGCTTTTAGTGTTGGTTCTTTTTCTTTGACGCCGATTAAACCGGGGATGTCCTCAGTTGTATGCACACCAGGCGCCAAAAATGCTGGTACAAGCACAATTTTTGAGACCCCCTTCACTGCTGCGGCGTCAATAGCCTCGTTAACCGTCGGCTTATCCAGCATCATAAACGCTATCTCAACAGTTTTGAATTTGCCTCTGCTCCGCAAAATGGCTGCGAGTTTCTCGAGGTTTTCTCGGTTATGGGGCAGTTTGCTTCCGTGTCCAATTAGTATTAAACCAACAGAATCTAAAGAGCTTGCCACTTAGGTTTTCCCCGTTTTATCAAATAGCTTCGCCGCAACTTCAATGGCTTGTTTATCTCCTGATTTGGCGGCTAATCTGAGATTCTCGACAACTGGAATAAAGGTTTGCTTAAGCAGAATCGACGTTAAGTCATTCAAAACCCGCTTCTGCCGCTCATCCAACTCGCCCATCATGCCTACGGCGGTAGCGAGCTCCTTCTTCCGTACCTGTTCGGCTTGAGAAAGAATTTCAGAAATTATTAATCTAACGCTAAAGCTTTTCATGTCTTCTTCGAGTATGATAAGTTCTTTTTCAAGCAGGTTTTGGGCTTTCTCGATGGCTTTTTCCCGCTGAGCTTTGTTCTTGTCAGCTATCAGTTGCAGGTCGTCAATACAGTAAAGTTTGGCTCCGTTAACTTCGTTGACGGCTTTTTCCACGTTGCGTGGATTGGAGATGTCAATTATTATCATACCTGCAGAGTTGGTGCGTTCCGAGAACAACCGTGTGACTATGGCTTTTGTAAGCAGGTAGTGTGGCGCTGAGGTAGCGCAGATAACTACGTCGGCGTCCATCATGACTTCGTCAAATTTGTCCCAGCGCACCGCTTGACCTTTGAGGTCTTCGGCGAGTTTAACAGCGCGGTCGTAGGTTCGGTTAGCGATGAAAATCGGACTAAGGCACCGACGCGCCAAAGCTTTGGAGACTAAGGTACCGATTTCGCCTGCACCCATGACAAGGATTCTTTTGTCCTCCAAATTACCCAAGAGTGTGACAGCGAGTTCCACTGCGGCCGAACCGATGGATACGGCACCTTTGTTAATGCCTGTTTCATTTCGAACTCGACGTCCGACGGTCATAGCTCGGTTAAAAAGATGCTTAAGAATGGGGCCTAACGTTTTTTTGGTATCAGCTTCGAGGTAGGCATCCCAGACTTGGTTTAGGATTTGATCTTCGCCTATAACCATGGACTCCATGCCGGAGGTTACGCGGAGCAGATGATTGAATGCGTCGTTGTCCACGTCGACTTCGAGGGCTTTCTCTATTTCCGGAGTGTGTTCGCCGGCACGGGAAAGCAGCCAGTTCCTAACTGTTTGGGCGGTAAGTTGGGCGTCTTCTGAGGCTACATATAGTTCTATTCTGTTGCATGTCTGCAGATAGATGCATTCCTCGACGCCGTCTATTGCTTTGAGTTCAGGGAGCGCTTGGGTTTTGTCTTTGAAGGCGACCGCTTCCATAAGCATCACGCGTGCAGTTTTATGCGTGATTCGGAGGTTGATTACGTGGTCTACCTTCGCAGTGGAATGCATGGTTGGATAAACCGACCGGCTTAAATATAACGTTTACGGTAAATACCCTCACGTGGCTCTAAGGATGATTTTACCTCACAAAATCGGTTTGGTTTACCTCCCAGGCGCGTTACCCTGCTTCGAATCCTTCGGAAACCTACCCACACACCTCGTAACCGAAGACGCAACCGTCGAGGGTAAACCTGCAAGCGAAGCCTTAGACATGATCATCATACCTGGTGGAAGCCTCGTCGAGTCAGGCAGCGTCAACAAGCAGGTGACGCAGGAAATCATCAAAATGGCTGACAGCGGCAAGTACGTTTTGGGCGTCTGCTCAGGCTTTCAGATTTTGGCAAAAGAAACGGACGTCGGGCGCCTATCCACAATCCCAATTACAAGAGAAGGTATGGGGCTTCTGGACGCCGAGTTTTCGCCACTTATCTGCACCGACCGCGTAGTTGCCGATATAGTAGACAAAAGCTTCCTCACAAGCGAAGTGGGGAAACAGGTTTCCGGTTTTCACTGCCACACTTATGGGCAAATTAAGCTTCACGGAGGAGCTAAACCGATTTTGGTAACACATGCGCAGCATGTTAACTACTTCGGCAAAGGACAAGACTTGATTTCAGGAGTCTCGAACAAAGACGGCAACGTCGTAGGCGTTTTTATCCATGGACTGCTGGACAATAACCCTACGATCACACAGGGGATTATGAAGTCGCTTAGCATTACTCAAACCCAGCTTGAAGCCATCAAAGCGGCGAACGTTAAACTTCTTGAAAACATAAAAAGCGAAGTGGGAATCTCAACAGGGGTGCGCCAAAAATCTCCTCTTGAATTTTCGGGGGAGACGCCAAAACTTCTCTTGGTTACGGCGTTGGGCAGCGGTTCAGGGAAAACTTTTGTCGTAACTGGCATCGCAGGAGCCCTTAAAAAAAGAGGATACAAAGTTGGCGTTATCAAAGTAGGAGGCGATATTCGCGACGCGGTACCTTCGCTTTACCTGCTTAAAGAACCCATGAAGGAGTACTCTTCTATTCAGGTTGGACGCAGCGGCTGGGTTTCCCCTGAAACTGCAATCGTTGAAGCAAGTAAAGACTACAATTTTCTTTTGGTTGAAGGCGCCATGAGTGCATTCACAGGTTTGCTCAACAGCAAATACCGAAATCCTATGTCTACCGTGGAAGTTGCTGCTGCGTTAGGTGCATCGACCGTTCTGGTGGTAGCCTGCGACAAAGAGGGTTTAGAAGGCGCCTTGATTGATACTCTCAACAATATTGTACAGTTAAAAAGTTTAGGCGTTAACACAACAGGCGTTATTCTAAACAAACTGCACGTAAGTTACATGACGAAGGAAACCGTTGCCCTGATGAAGCAGGCGTTTTCACGCTTAGGAGTCGAGTCGCTAGGGATGGTTCCCCGGTTGAATCTGGAGCACCGCGGCATGATTCCAGAAGTTGAAATCCGCTACGAAGACTTCTGCTCCCAAGCCGTGGAAGCTATAGAAAAAGGTTTAGATATAGACTTAATCACCAAAGTTGCCTCATCTCCCAAGCTGACAAAAATCGACTATGAAGCGTTGAGGGAGAAATTCAAAAACCTCTTAACCCAAGACAGCGTAGACGAATCAAAAGGTGGAAGACTAGAAAGTTGCTGATTGACCTTAAACTCGAAGGAAAAACCGTTATGGTGGTCGGGGGAGGTGCAGAAGCTCACCGCAAACTGCAGAGCGTTCTGGATTCAGACGCTAAAATATGGGTTATCAGCAGAGATTTTTGCCCAGAAATCCAGTTGTTAGGCGAGCAGAAGCGGGTGGCTCTGCTAAAAACAGGCATTAAAGACCCCCAAGCTTTTGTAGATAGTTTAAACCCTAAACCCTACATCCTTTTGGCAGCAACCAACGACAGCAACCTAAACGCTGGCTTGGTTAAAGCCGGCAAATACTATGGTTGCATGGTCTACTCAGTTGACAACCCAGCCCAAAGCGATTTTATCCTGCCAGCGGTAGCGCGTGTAGGTAGCGTAAAAGTCGCAGTTTCTACAGGCGGCAAAAGCCCCGCCATAGCGCATGTTCTTCGCGAACGCATTGAGAAAATGGTCACGCCGCAGGATTTGCTTGAAATTGAGTTGCAGGAAAAAGCCCGGGCAGTCCTCAAAGCAACGGTTTCTGACCCTGAAGTGCGAAGCAAAACGTTATATGACATTCTTAACTGTGTAGAAATCAAAAATGCCCTTGCCCAGGGCAACCTTGCTTTAGCTGAAGAGTATGCTATGACATTAATCAACAAAAAGGAGAACAATTCACCATGAGTTTTCCATCTGTTAGAATGCGTCGGCTGCGCAGAACGCAGGCAATGCGCGAAATGCTTAACCAAATAACTCTGAATCCTGCACACTTGATTTACCCGATTTTCGTTGAGGAAGGTATCAAAAAAACCGTGCCTATTGCGTCTATGCCAGGCTATGAGCGGTTGCCGCTGTCGATGGTAGCTGATGAGGGCAAAACCGCGTTAGCGCAGGGCGTCAAAAGCGTACTGCTATTCGGCATTCCAGCTAAAAAGGACGAGGAAGGCACGCAGGCTTACGCCCAAAACGGCATCGTCCAGCAAGCCATACGCGAACTCAAAAAGGCTTGCGGCGACGAACTTGTAGTCATCGGGGACGTTTGCCTGTGCGAGTATATGAGTCACGGCCATTGTGGTGTTGTTCAAGGGGGCGAAGTTCAAAATGATTCCACTCTTGAACTTTTGGGCAGAATCGCTGTGAGCTACGCTGAAGCAGGCGTCGACATTGTCGCGCCATCTGCAATGATGGATGGACAAATCGCAGCTATACGCGAAGCACTCGACGAAACTGGACACGAGCAAATCCCAATTATCGCCTACGCAGCCAAATACGCTTCAAGCTTTTATGGTCCCTTCCGCGACGCAGCGGAATCTACACCTAAATTCGGTAACCGAAAAAGTTACCAGATGAGCCAAAGCAGCCCACAAGAAGCGCTACGAGAGATGGAGCTTGACGTGATGGAAGGTGCAGACATGATTATGGTGAAGCCGGCCTTGGCATATCTCGATATCATTGCATTAGCCAAAGCCGCCTTTAACGTGCCCATCGTTGCTTACAACGTGAGCGGCGAATACAGCATGGTTAAAGCTGCAGCAGCCAACGGCTGGATAGATGAAAAAACCATAACCCGAGAAATTCTTGTCGGCATGAAACGCGCTGGGGCAGACCTAATAATCACTTACCACGCTAAAGACGTTAAATCATGGTTGACTTAACTTGACCGACCAAAAATCCA
This sequence comes from uncultured archaeon, assembly GCA_963716035.1. Lineage (GTDB taxonomy): Archaea > Thermoproteota > Bathyarchaeia > Bathyarchaeales > Bathycorpusculaceae > Bathycorpusculum. The sequence continues at coordinate 2,559,087 of OY970286.1, forward strand.
AAATCCTCTTTGAAAGAGCCAAAAAAACGTTACCCGGCGGAGTAAACAGTCCAGTTAGAGCTTTCGACCCTTACCCGTTTTTCGTCGAATGCGCAGTGGGCTCCAAACTTTACGATGCTGACGGCAAAAAATACGTTGACTACTGTATGGCTTACGGTGCAATGCTCCTCGGACATGCAAGAGGTGAAATTCTCAACGCCGTCAAGGCCCAGCTGCCCAAAGGCACGCTTTATGGTGCCCCAACCGAGTTGGAGGTGCAGTTTGCGGAGGAAATCAGTAAAGCCTCGCCCTGTATGGAAATGATGCGCCTAGTCAGCACAGGCACTGAGGCCACGATGCACGCGGTCCGAGTAGCCCGCGGCTACACTGGACGTAAAAAAATCATCAAATTCGACGGGTGCTTTCACGGCAGCCACGACAACGTCCTAGTCAAAGCAGGGTCGGGCGCAGCAACTTTTGGTGCACCAAACTCTTTAGGTGTACCTGAAGAAACCACACGAAACACCCTCGTGTTACCCTATAACGACGTTGAAACCCTAGAGGCAGCTTTCAAGGCGGAGGGCAGTGACATTGCAGCGGTCATTACGGAGCCAGTTATGGGAAACGTGGGCTTAATTTTGCCCAAACAAGGCTACCTCCAGGCGCTACGCAAAATCACCGCCGAATATGGCTCAGTTTTGATTTTTGATGAAATCATAACCGGCTTCCGCCTTGCTTTGGGCGGCGCACAAGAATATTTTGGCGTCAAACCCGACATGGCAACCCTTGGCAAGGTGCTCGGCGGTGGCTTTCCGCTTGCAGCGTTTGGCGGAAAAAAAGAAATCATGCAAAACATCTCGCCGGTCGGTAAAGTTTACCAGGCGGGCACGTTTAGCGGTAACCCCGTCTCGGCATCCGCAGGCATGGCAATCCTTAGCTACCTATCCAAGAACCACACCACCCTCTACCCCAAACTTGAGCGGAATGCGCTTGAACTCAAAAAAGCGCTCGCAGACCAAGCAGCCGCCTACAAGCTGCCCGCACAGGTCCACAGTGTTGCGTCAATGTATCAAATCTTTTTCACAAACACCGCCGTGGAAGACTACGCTTGCGCCAAGCACAGCGACGCAGCAATGTTTACCGCATATTTCCAAGAGCTTTTGCGGCAGGGCGTGTTTATTCCGCCTTCTCAATATGAAACCTGCTTTGTCTCAGAAGCCCACAGCGAAGAAGACCTCAAATTCACCACAGCAGCGTTCGACAAGGCGCTGGCGGCAGCAGCTAAAACGAGGGCATAGTTATGAAGCTTATAGTTGGAACCCGTGGCAGCAAGCTGGCTTTGGCGCAGACAAACCGCACTTTGGACTGGATTAAAGCCAAAAACCCAAGTGTCGAGTTTGAACTAAAAATAATTCACACCATCGGCGACAAGGAGCATGGTAAACCCCTTTTCAGTATTGATTGCAAAGGCATTTTTGAGAAGGAAATCGATCAGGAAGTCGTAGCAGGCACCATTGACTTCGCCGTGCACAGCCTAAAAGACGTCCCCATTGTTGAGCAGCAGGTAGGCACGGTTTTAGCTTCGATTCCCAAACGTGACTCGCCCTGCGATGTTTTTATCTCTAAAAATAATGTTACTTTAATGGATTTGCCTAGGGGCTCAGTAGTTGGCACAGGCAGCTTGCGCAGGTTGGCGGAAATTAAGTATCTGCGTCCTGACCTTGAAGTGGAACCGATACGAGGCAATGTAGATACACGCATTGGCAAGGTGCGTAAAGGAGAACTTGCAGGGATTGTTTTAGCTGAAGCCGGCTTAGAACGTATGGCAATCGTTGGTGAGATGGCAGAACGGTTACCTATGGCGCTGTTTCCTTCAGCGGCGGGACAAGGCGCAATCGCAATCGTAGCTAAAGAAGGCAACACTGAGGTCATTGAGGTCCTGCAATCCGTCGAAGATAGGGCTACCCGTGCCGAAATCACCGCTGAACGCAGCTTAGTGTTGAGGCTTCAGGGCGGCTGCCGCGTCCCCATAGGCGCTGTGGGCAAAGCAGACGGCGACAAACTCAGCTTGTACGGAAGCATCTTTTCGCTTAATGACCGCAAAAAAATCTCTGCATCCGCAAAAGGTACCTTAAGCGATGCAGCTGAGTTAGGTAAGGCGGTGGGCGAAGACCTAATAGCGCAGGGCGCAGAAGACTTCGAGAGGGAATGGAGAGAAAAGTATGGCGTATGGTAAAGTGTATCTTGTGGGCGCAGGCCCAGGCGACCCCAAGTTGCTCACTGTGAAAGCAGTTGAAGTGATTAAGCAGGCGGATGTGCTTATTTACGACCGTTTAGGCGTAAACGAAGAAGTCTTGGCAATGGCGCCGGAAAAAGCGGAGCGGCTTTTCGTGGGAAAACGTACCGGACTTCATGAGGTTCCCCAAGACAAAATCACTGAACTCATCGTTGAGAAAGCCAAGCAGGGGGGCGTGGTGGTGCGGCTTAAAGGCGGGGATCCCTTTATTTTCGGTAGAGGGGGCGAAGAAGCCGAAGCCTTAGTAGCGGAAGGTATTGGGTTCGAAGTTGTCCCAGGTATCAGTTCGTCTGTTTCTGCTCCGATGTATGCTGGCATCCCATTAACGCACCGCGACTACGCAGCTTCAGTTGCAATAATTACTGGGCACCGTGCAGGTGACGCTGAAAAACCTGTTGACTGGGTTAAAATCGCAAACGCCGTTGACACCATGGTCATCTTGATGGGTGTCGAATCACTCGAAGGCATAGTCGGCAAACTGCTTGCAGGCGGCATCAGCCCAACTCGCCCTGTCGCGATGGTTGAAACCGGAACACTTCCCCAGCAGCGTACGCTCATATCAACCCTAGGCAAAGTCATTGAAGACGCTAAAGTCAAAGACATCAAACCGCCCTCTGTCATCGTAATCGGTGAAGTCGCCGCACTTGGGAGAAAACTGGCATGGTTCAAGCAACCCCTCTAAAAGGCCGAGTCGTCGCAATCACCCGCCCCGTAGGGCAGGCGGAGGAGGCAGGCGACCTCATTCACGCTAAAGGCGGCGTCCCATACTATATTCCAGCCATAGAAATCAAGCCTCTATGTGACATAAACGCTTTAAAAAAGTTCATTTGGGAACTCCTTAGGGGAAAAGTGGATTACGTCATTTTGATGAGCACCAACGGGGTCAAGTATCTTTTTGAGGCCGCGAAAATCGGCAACTTGACTTTGATGCTTCATGAAGGCTTAAACCTCACTAAGGTTATTGCTGTGGGACCTAAAACTGCTGAAGCCTTAAAAGAACACCTCATTAGGGTGGATTTGGTGCCTCAGAAATACAGCAGCGAAGGCTTGCTTGAGGTCTTAAAGGAGGAAGACGTCAAAGGCAAAGTTATTCGTATACCGAGAACTAGCAACGCTACGCCTGTCTTAAGCGACACACTTAGAGCGTTGGGTGCAGATGTGGACGAAATCCATGTTTACGAGTCTGGTCTGCCTGTAGATGAAGTGATGAAAACAAAATTCTACGACGACCTCACAAACGGGCGCATCAATGCGTTACTTTTTGGTAGCGGGTTGAGCGCGAAAAACATTTTCAAAATGCTCACTGAAAAAGCCCCCATGGAGCAACTCCGCAAACTTTTCGCAGAAAAGGTTGTTGTGGTCGCTATCGGTCCTACCACTGCTGAGGCGCTGCGCGAATTAGAAGTAAAAGTGGATGTGGTGCCGGAAGATTACCTTTTCGACAATGCCCTAGATGCCCTCGCCCGGCACTGGGCAACCTAATCCTTTTTGTTGTTGCCTCCCTGTAGTCACTTACGTTTTAAACCTGCATCTACCAACCAAATGGCAGTAGAGATACTGCTTTTTTGGAGGTGATTTTTTGGAAACAACAAACAAAAACGGAAAAGCCAAATTAACCGTGGAACTTGAAATCAACGAAGCCGCTATGGAACTCATCAAATCCAACATGGAGCACATGGCAAACGTGGCGTCACAAATGGGGTGGAGACCAGGTGGAAAAATGAAAATGGGCGAAGGCCACGGAATGATGGGGCACACCCCCGAATAAGCAACTTAGAGTAAGTCTGGGCTGAAGAGCTCTTCTTCTGCAACTGAAGCAATGATTTGGGCAGCGAATTCTTCCTGCTCTGGCTCCCCTGACACTGCCACCCAAACTGAGCCTTCAGCCCCGCAAACGCCGCCCGCCGCCACCAACTCTACTTCAGCCGCTGTTAATGCTGTTAGGGCTTCGATTTCGGTGAAGACTTCTCCGGGGATGGGCAGAAACCTGTTTCCTTCTGCCCCTGGCTGGTTTAATTTGGCGGCTATAACGTCAAGGTCGCCGTTTATGCGTTTCTCTAATCCGACCGGGACGATGAGGCGAACTCTGCGTCCTAGTACTGCTGGGAGGGTTAAGCCGATTGTTCCGGCTTTTGGGTGTCCAATTAAGAGCGCTGCTCTTCTGCGTTCGTAGTCTAAGGCGTTTGCGCCTTTCAAAATAACGTCCCCCTCTTGAAGGGTATCGACGACTTCGGCGATTGTTTTGCCTTTTATCCAAACACCTTTGACGATTACGACGTCTCCTCCGAAGCCGCCTTCGTCTTGCAATCTGCCTTCTTTTGTGACAGGCAACTTATGGGGTAGTGTGATTCCTCTGAAAAAGTGTTTTCGTGAGAATTCTCCTTGGATGTCGTAGGTTTTTAGGATTTCCTCGGCTACGTAGCCGTTGGTTGTGCCTGCGACGATGACAATTGTGCCGCTTTTTAGGGCTTTTCTGATGGCAGGGTGGGTAGCTATGGTTTTTGCGATTAAGCGTTTCCCCATTGCGGGGGTGATTAGGAACTGTTTCAAGGTGTTTTCCTCTCTTTAGTGGATGTTTTTTGTTGCTTTTAACAATTTAGTCAAGAAATCTGTTTGGGCGCAGGCAATTAAGAAAAGCGTCTTAAGGGTTGATTATGTTTGGCTATTTGGTTATAGATGCATCTATTAAGTTTATGGCGGTGAACTCTATAAGGCGCAGTCACCGCAAATGTTTTGAGGATTGAACAGCATGCGCAATATAGTAATTGAAATTTATCAAGAAAAGACCCGACTTTCAAAATAGAGGCGCTTCGATGGTATAAGACGATTGTTTTGGATTGCCACCTTCAGATGGAGAGTTTCTTGTGATGGGTGTTTGGTTTTAGGGATTGTGCGTTTTCTGAGCCGAGGGTTAAATGTTTACCCGCTTCGGAAATCGTCACTTAGGTTTTACGCAGGATTCATATGTAGTTCGAACCTAAAATGGAATGAGCGAGATAAGTGAAGATAAAATAAAAAATAAAAAAGAAATTCTAACTAATTTGAAAGACGCATAAGCTTACGCTTAGTATCTTCTTGGTGGACGTCTTTTTGCGTAGCACTCGCGGCAATATACTGGTCTTGTGCCGTCTGGTTTGAAAGGAACATCACATTCTTTTCCACAGTCAGCGCAAGTTGCCTTGTGCATCTCTCGGTTACCGTATGACATTTTGCTGTTTCAACTCCTACTATATTCGTGTGCAAAAGTTTTTTTCTGCACAGTACTAACAGAGACAGCCTCCCTACTTATAAACAGCATGCTTTCAACCTTCATATCTTCCAAAGAAACATCCTGCCTAAACGCGCTTAGCTCCTAATCGCCAGAAAAACCGGCGAATAGTCAACCTAATATAGGTAGAATCCCCATATAGTTGAAAGATTGGACTCGAAAATCGAGTAAAGGAGAAAAAGTGTCTAGGGCACTAACGTGAAAAATGCTTTTTCTCGTAGCATAACCATTGAGTGGGGACATTTGAGACAGAAAAAATCAACGTTGGGCGAGCATCTTGCTTTGCTCTCAGTAAAATACAACATATACCCAAACGAAGTTTTTCAGGCACTAGTGCTCGCTAAACGTAACGAACGTGCAGTATGCGGTTGCCTCCAGGTTGAGTACCGAGGCAAAATGAAAGGCGAAACCATTTTCTTGATAACTAAGAACAGCGACGTCGTAGCGCAGTTCCGCGTCGAAGAAGAATTCTTACTTCGAAAAGACAACCCGTTCGAGAGCTGGATGAACACTGATAAAATCAAAAAGAAAATCGCCAAACAAAACACAGAATCAATCTACAGCCAAGTTAAAGACCTCCGTGCCGGCATGAAACGCGTGAACCTAAAAGCCGAAGTCTTCGAAATCCCCAAGCCAGCCCAGGTGCACACCCAATTCGGCAACACAGTCATGGTGGTAAACGCAATTGTGGGCGACGAAAGCGGCAAAGTAAAGTTGTGCCTTTGGGAAGCCCAAATCGGCAGCGTAAACGTCGGCGACCAAATTGAACTCAAAAACGGGCAGGTCTGCGTTTTCCGCGGCGAGAGACAGCTTCGGCTGGGCAAAAACGGGGCGTTAACCGTTTTGAAAGCTGCACAGGTTAACCCGCAAATCACAGTGCGCTAGAACAGCGGCTGTTGTTCACTGTTTTTCTAGTAAAGAAAAATAGAATGTCGCCCGTGCGCTTCATCTTCAAGGGTCTGCGCTGAAAGCTTTGTTTTGTCGTCAACATTACGCCACATCTTGGCTAAAGCTTCAAGCATTAAGGCAAACCGCTCTTCCCCTATGTTGGGGTAGCAGCAAATCATAACAAAGCAAGAATGCATGAATCTAAAATCAATTTCCGGGGTCGTAACGTTTTCCAGCGACAATATGAAGACTTGACTCGGGAATTTAAGAGGCGGTTGCTTTTCGTTGAAGCGGGTGAAATATAAAGTTGGGCGTTAAGCCATCTTTATTCCCATTTTTTGAGTGCGTCAACCGGCACAGTTTGGGTTTCAGCTACACCCTCTATCGGACGGACTATGTCACCGGCGAAGTGCAGGGCATTCGCGTTTGTGTCAGCCTCGTAGAGGACAGCGAAATCCCATTTTCCAAACACCTGGTAAGCTTCCCTTAGCTTGACCCCGTTCATGGGGGTTTTGTTCCATTTCATAATTTCGTCGTATAGTTTACCTGAACCCTGGGGTCCAAGTTTTATGAATATGATGTATTTCTCCATTTCTTGTAGCTCCATTTCTGTTTGCTTTTTTGTTGCCTTAAACATATGTGACTGGCACAAGACAGCAACATTGCGAGGTTTTGGGTTTGTTGTCCCTGATTTTTTCCAGCTTGGGTTAGCTGGGTTTTTATACGACTCTGTAATATTTGCATGATAAGAAGAGCGTGAAGAGGAACAGTTGACTCTAATTGTTGACGACGCAGGCAGCGGCGACTTGCTTTTCGGGGTTGTAGTCGGCGCTTACCATGATGAAACCGGCGAATTCAAATATGATTTGATTGACGTTCGGTTCTATCAGGATATTTTCCGCGAGAAAGAGTACCTGCAGGAGTCATCCAGAGTAGTTTCACGCTTAGTGTCCAAGTTTAATCTCAAAGATGATGAGGCTATTCACATCTGCCAAGGCTGCATCTTTGACGTTGCCGCCGAGGAGCTACAGAAAGTGTTTGGCGAAGACCGCGTCAAACGCATCCACGTCGAGGGCGAGACGCAGCGCCTCGTTGAGGTTGCTTACCTCGACGAAATCCGCAACTTAGGCTATGAACCTCTGCCTGAACGTGACGAGAAGCGGGGTAAAAGCTTCTTCCATATGATGCGGTGGCTCAAAGACAACCCTGAGATGTTGCGGTACGCTAAAACCGGTTGGCCTCGACTAAAGAAATACCAAATCTTTAAAGATTTGCAAGCGCCGCCACCCGCGTTTAAAGCTGTGTGCAGTGAATGCGGCGAAGAATGCGAAGTTCCTTTCCAACCTAAAGCTGATAAGCCAGTGTTTTGCCAAAAATGCTGGTCTAATCATAAACCCGCCCGACCCCGCCTGAGACGGAGTCGAGGCAAACACAAAACAATAAAAAATTAATGGTATTGCCTAATGAATGTGTTCTTCGATTTTAATTCAAGTTGGTATGTGCTTTTGGCCGCTTTTTTGGGCGCTTGGGCACTGCTGTTTGTTGTCCGACGAAAATATCTAAACCGCCACGAAGTTAAGGAGCAGTTGTTCTTGGCTTTAGGCGGCATGACAGCATTGGCTATGATGGAGTTTTTCGCTGTCTCCACTGGATTGTGGAATTATACGCCTGGGAATTGGCCTGTGATTTTGTGGCCTACCTATTTTGCCGCAATTTTGTTTGGCTACCAGTTGCTGCGAAGTATCGAGAGTGTGGTTCCCCGCCGACCCCTGACTTCGCTTTAACGGGCGACAAATTAACATTTCATTTTTTTTAAAAAACAGTTTTTTTAAGGAGTCTTTGGCTAGGTTGAATAACGCAACATTTTTATCGAAATATCTCCCGATACTAACATTATTCTGTTAGCGGTGATTTCTTGAAAGACGTGGAGAAAAAAATATCCTCTTCTTCTTATGCACGAAGTCTTCTTGAAGCAAGCTTAGACCCTTTGGTGACCATTAGTGCAGAAGGGAAAATTACCGATGTCAACAAAGCCACAGAGTTGATCACGGGTTGCGTGCGTGAGAAGTTGATTGGCAGTGACTTTTCAGATTATTTTACTGAACCAGTCAAGGCTAAAGCAGGATACCGGAAGGTTTTCTCCGACGGTTTCGTCAAAGATTACCCTTTGGCTATTGAACATAAATCGGGGAAGATTACGTACGTCTTGTATAATGCTGCACTTTACCGAAATGCGGCAGGCGAGATTCAAGGTGTATTCGCTGCAGCACGAGATATAACTGAGCGGAAAGAAGCTGAAGAAAAAATTAAGCAGGCATCGCTTTATTCGCGTAGTTTGCTTGAAGCCAGCATGGACCCGTTGGTGACAATTAGCGCCGAAGGAAAAATCACCGACGTAAATAAAGCAACCGAAACAGCAACTGGCTGCACACGCGCCGAATTAATAGGCAGCGATTTTTCTGATTACTTCACTGACCCCCGGAAAGCCCGAGCTGGGTACAAAGAAGTTTTCGTTAAAGGCTTCGTAAGAGACTATCCTTTGGCTATCCGCCATAAATCTGGTGAAGTAACTGATGTATTGTACAACGCGACGCTTTTTAAGAACCAAGCGGGGGTTCCGCAAGGTGTTTTTGCTGCGGCACGTGATGTTACTGAACAAAAGAAAGCTCAGGAAAAACTTAGAAATGCATCATTATACGCTCGCAGTTTGCTTGAAGCGAGCCTTGATCCCTTGGTTACAATTAGTCCTGATGGTAAAATAACTGACGTTAACAAAGCTACTGAAGATGTAACGGGTTGCTCACGGGAAAAACTAGTTGGGAGCGATTTCTCTGATTACTTTACGGATCCAGAAAAAGCACGTGTAGGCTACAAACAGGTTCTCACTGAGGGTTTTGTTAAGGATTATTCCTTAGCGATAAGGCACAAGACCGGTAAGATAGTTGATGTTTTATATAATGCTTCAATCTATCGCAATGCTGAGGGTGAAGTTCAAGGGGTCTTTGCAGCTGCAAGAGACGTAACTGACCGAAAAAAAGCTGAAGATGCTCTTCGTCAAAGTGAATTGAAGCTTCGAACTGTTGCAGATTTTGCTTATGACCTTGAATATTGGATGGCGCCCAATGGTGACATGATCTATGTGTCTCCATCCTGCCTGAAATTTACAGGCTACAGCCCCGAAGAATTTATGAAAGACCCGAAACTGCTTGCTAAAATTGTCCATCCAGATGATAAATCGATTATTGGTTCTCATTTTGATGTTGTAGATTCGAGCGAGCGGCATGAGGTGGATTTTCGGATAATCACCCGCGATGGAGCGGTACGCTGGATGTCGCATGCGTGTCAGCCAGTTTTTGATGGGAATGGTCAATGGATAGGTCGGCGTTCTAGCAATCGTGATATCACTAATCGCAAAATAATTGAAGGCGAACTTCGGCAAACGATGGAAAAATTAAAGCAATCCAACTCTGAATTGGAGCAGTTCGCCTATGTTGCTTCCCACGATTTGCAGGAACCTTTGCGTATGGTCGCAAGTTACGTTCAACTGCTGGAGCGTCGCTATAAGGGAAAATTGGATTCAGACGCCGATGAATTCATTGCCTATGCCGTGGATGGCGCCAACCGCATGCGAGGCTTAATCGATGACCTCTTAACTTATTCGAGGGTCAGCAGGCTTGGCAAACCATTTGAACCCGTGGACCTTGAATCAGCGATTGCTATCGTTCTTCAAAATCTAAATGCGTCAATCGTTGATACAAAAGCTGTTGTCACACATGATCCACTTCCCCGCATAGATGGCGATCGCGGGCAGATTGTACAGCTATTCCAGAACTTAATAGGTAACTCCATAAAGTTTCACTGTGATGAATCGCCGCGTGTCCATGTTTCAGTTAAGGATGAAGAATCAGAGTACTTGTTTGCTGTTAAGGACAACGGCATAGGGATAGACCCCCAATATTTTGATCGCCTGTTCAAAATATTCCAGCGGTTACATACCAAACAAGAGTATCCTGGGTCGGGAATTGGCCTTGTCATTTGCAAAAAAATCGTTGAACGCCATGGCGGCCGTATTTGGCTTGACTCTCAAGTAGGGAAAGGTTCAACTGTATATTTCACATTAAAGAAAACACAAAGCGGGAATTAGAATGAAGCGAAATGTAGAGTCGATCGATATTTTGCTGGTGGAAGATAATCCCGGCGATGTCCGTTTAACCAGAGAAGCGCTCAAGGATGCAAAGGTGCTCAACGACGTGCATGTGGTTCAAGATGGCGTAGAAGCCATGCAGTTTTTGCATCGCGAAGGCAAATTTGCAAATGTACCCACGCCCGACATGATTCTCCTCGACTTAAATTTGCCAAGAAAAGACGGTCGAGAAGTTCTTGCCGAAGTTAAAGCAGACCCCAAACTGAAACGCATTCCAGTCGTTATCTTGACTACTTCAAAAGCTGACGAAGACATACTCAGAACCTACAACCTGCATGCCAACGCATACATCACTAAACCCGTTGACTTAAACAGATTCATAGAAATCATACATACGCTAGAAGAATTCTGGTTCTCAATCGTAAAGTTGCCTCCGAAGGAATAAGCTATAATCCTGCTGGTCGAAGATAACCCTGGCGATACGCGTTTAATTCTAGAAATGCTTAGGGACGAAAGCTTCGATGTCAACCACCTTGAGCAGTGTGGAACTCTTTCTAAGGCGCTAGTTATTTTATCGTCGGAAAATGTTGATGCTGTTCTGTTGGATTTAAATTTGCCTGACAGTCGTGGGCTTGTAACGTTTGAGAAAATAAATTCAGTTGCTAACCAAGTTCCAATAATCATATTGACTGGGTTCAAAGACGACACGTTAGGGTTAGAAGCTGTTCGCAGAGGCGCCCAAGACTACCTCATTAAGGGTAAACTTGACGGTGCCCTTTTGATGAAGGCAATCCGTTACGCGATTGAGCGGAAAAAACTCGATGAAGCAGTGAAGAGGCAAGCCGACCTAATTGACCTTAGCCCTGATGCGATCATAATAAAAAAACCTGATGATACGATTACATTTTGGAGTTTAGGGGCAGAAAAACTCTATGGCTACACAAAAAAAGAGGCAATTGGGCAGAAATCTAATACTTTACTGAAAACTCAGCCTAATGTACAGCTTATGAGCATCGACGCTGATTTGCAGCGTGATGGCAAATGGTCCGGTGAACTTGTTCATAGAACCAAGCTTGGGCGCGAGTTGGCTGTTCAAAGTTACTGGTTGGCTAAATTCGACAATAATAGTCAGGTATTGGAGATTTTTGAGTCTAACGTTGATGTTACGGAGCGGAAAAATTCTGAGCGTTTAGCCGCTATTGGCGCCACTGCAGGTATGGTAGGTCATGATATCCGTAATCCGCTGCAGACTATCGCTGGTGAGGTGTTTTTGGCGCGGGAAACACTTAAAACGTTACCTAGCACACCGTTTAGAACTAACATGGAAGAAAGCCTTGGCATAATCGATGAGCAGATGACTTACGTTAACAAAATTGTTTCTGATCTCCAGGACTACGCTAAGCCGCTTAATCCTAAACTAGAAAAGGTTGACCTTAAAAGCGTCATAGAATCGGTGCTAACATCAATTAAGCATTCTCAAATATACCCAGTGAACAACATCGCCTTCGATTTTTCATTGCAAGATTCTCCTGTTTTTCTGTCTGACAAAACTTATTTGCAGAGAATTATCCAAAATCTCGTGACTAATTCCGTCCAGGCGATGCCTAAAGGGGGAAAACTGACAATAGCTGTTTGCCGTCAAAGTGACAAATTAAAAATAACTGTTGAGGACACCGGCGAAGGAATCCCCTTGGAAATTAGAGAAAAGCTTTTTTCCCCTTTAATCACTTCGAAGTCGAAGGGGCAGGGCTTTGGGTTAGCCGTGGTTAAGAAATTTACTGAAGCGTTAGGAGGCTCCATAACGTTTGATAGCAAATTGGGGCAGGGAACAAAATTTGTGGTAGCATTACCTGCTTAGAGGGTTTCTTGAATGCTTAAATGGCTCGTTAGCCACTTTATTATTGAAACGGCTTTAGCTGTCTGCTTATGATAAACATGTTTCTAGCAAAGAAGTAGTTTGGGCTGGGAAACCATGGGGTCGTTCCAGATCTCATACTTCTACTGTAGCGGTAGTTGTGTTAGCAGCAATTTTTATTTTTCTTGAATTGGTAGTTGGCGTCGCTTTTTTAGCGATTGGTTTAGAAATTTATTTGTTAACCCTTCTGGCGTTTTGCTTAATTTGGGTTGCCAGTGTTTTGCATTTGCCAATTTATCGGGCATCAAACAGCTATATTTTGCGTCAGGATGGTTTAGAGGTTCGTCGCGGTATCGTCGGGGTAAACTCTTTTGTGGTTACGCGTTCTGGGTTCGGAGATTTGCTTCTTTATCAATCATTGGGCGGCAGAATTTTTGGGTACGGCACTTTAATCATCAATTCTCAGGGGGAGCGGCAAACTAAGTTGTTTTTGGTGCATGATCCGTTTAAGATTGCTGATCTGGTTCGTGATGTTATGGGCAAGCCTATTGTTCGCATCGAAAACTAATTTTTTTCTTTTTTTATTTGTTTAGTTATTTGTTTTATTTGTTTATGTGTGCAGATTTATTATTAACAACGCTGCATGTTTGACATGTTTTTCTTAACTATTATGAACAGTTCTCAAAACCCTTTATATTTGCGCCAGCCCAAGTTTGTTTTCAGAGCAAAACAGAAAGTTGGAAGACGGCATGTTGGAGTTAGCGACCTTCGGATTGGCAGCGGGTTTGTCTGCTTTACCCTTCATATTCATGGGGTATGTCCGTTCTCGCGTTCGGCACGTGTTACAAAATTTGGGTGAAGAGACCCGTCCGCAGCTACCAAAAAGGTGACTAATCCAAAACAGCCTCTCCATGCTCCCTGCTAACCTGGGCGTATATACGTCCATATTACATATCCTTATAAGTTAAATTTACAAATCGAGTTAGCTCCCATAGGAGGCGAAAAATCATATGTTGAGCCGAGACTGCGACGGATGCGAAATGCTCCACATGTGCAGTGAGCGATACCGCAAAGTAGCTAAAAGCGAGAAAGTTTACTGCCCCGATGGAACTGCACATCTAGTGGATCAAAACTAAATTTCCTTTTTCTTTAATTTATTTTGCGTCCCGAGTTAAAGATAGCCCAAGGAAGCACCTGTTTTTTTAAATTGCTGTTTACAAAATTAACTCACATGTGTCATCCTTTGTTTGCTTAGTCCTGAGCAGTTTTTTCATTTTAATATTGGTTAATTGTTCGAATAATCCAGCGAAGTAAAAACGTGGGGGATGCAAAACGCATGAATGATCAAAGCCTGATTTCAGTTTGTGATGTACTCTTTGGTTCGGCTGAAGTCTTTTTTCTTTTCTGTCAGAGAGAGTTTGAACGGGCTACAAAAAAAGGATTTGCAGAGTTTCTTTAGTTGGTAAAACAACAACACGTGTTTCTTGCGACTGTTGTTGTTTTATTGCACACCTTTTTTCTCTTTCCCTGTAGAAAGCTTATCCGTTGCCTGACAGAGATATTAGCAACCAAAACGGGAGGGAAATAAATGAATAGCACAGAAACTGAAGAACAAATAAAACTCAGATCCTTCTTAAGACTGTTGAGTGAGCTGCAATCAAAAGGCAAAATCTCGGGAGAACAATTCCGAGAATATCGTGAATTATGGATAACTCAGCAACCTAATGATCGAGATGTAACAGTTTGGGATCTAAAGCAGCTTCTAAACAAAGAAACAAAGCCGGCATTACCAAAAAATCAATCTGAAACACAGAAAAAACTTACACGTCAAAAACTTTAGAAAACAATGGAACTAATATGGTAGGTAAACAGTCTGCCACGGACAATCTACAAGGGCAGGTCTTAAGACGGTCTGAAGACAAAAAATTCTACTGCTTAAACACCCAAACAGGCGACGCTGTATGGGAATACGCCATCGAAGGCAGGATTGATGTAACTGCAGCAGTCGCTAACGACCGCGTCTACTTCAGGTCATACGATAACAAGGTTTAATGCTTGCAGGCTAACGATGGCTGGCTGGTTTGGAGTTTTGACACTCAAAGCGGCGTGGACTCCTCAGTCGGCATTGCAAACGGCATTGTCTCTGCTGCGTCTTCGGACGTGCTCTATGCATTTGTTGGTTCCACAGACACCCCTGAACCCACGCCAAGAGCAACACCCACGCTGACTCCAGCGAAACCTACAAACAAACCGTCCTCCGACACCACACCGAAACCGACGCAGACACCTGCCGTTCCAGAGTTTTCATCAATAGCAGCTTTGATTCTTTTCGCTGTCATAATTTGTGCCTCGATTATGCTAAGGCATAGAAAGGCAACTGGCTGGATTGAACATTGTATGTAACCAAAATCGAAAACGTAAATTCCTTATCTTACAGTAAAGAAATGTTGACAAAACTAAGTCAAAAAACTGAACAAGTAACCTTTTAACCCTTAGCTATCCTTCGATTTAAACATGAAAAGCCAGACTAAAACCGCCGCATTTTTTCTTATTGTCTTCTGCTTATTTCCTTTGCTTTCTCTTGAGCATGTAGTAGCGGATGCTGAGCAAAACAGCGAGGCACCAGAACTTGTGTTCGAAAAATGGTTTGGTGATAATAGAACATTCGCTGTTTCTAATATTGTTCAGACTGCTGACGGCGGATATGCATTTCTTGATAAGGGGTGGCTTCATAGTGTGACTTTGGAGCCTGCCACCATTTACAAGCTAAATCCTGCAAGTGATTTGCAGTGGCGGAAATCCATAGACTACTTAGTTGGGTTAAGTGTTATCCAGACTAGCGATTTTGGGTTTGAAATATCGGGATATTTTGAGTACCCACCTGCTCGACAGGTTCCTGAACTGGTCTTACCCAATGGATATATTGGCTCTATTGTAAAAATGGATTCGTATGGAAATGTTGAGTGGATAGAAAACTACACAAGCACTCCGCCAGTTCTGACCGATGTTTTCAGGGGGATTGAGACAAGCGACGGAGGGCAGGCGTATGTAACCCAAACCGGCAGCATAGTTAAAACTGACGCAAGAAACCAGACACAGTGGACTAAAGACATAGCGCTCTTCACACCTATTGGTTCAGCGGAACTTACAATCCAGTCCTGTTTTCGCTGACCGAAACATCCGATGGCGCCCTTGCAATCCTCGGCGTTGACAACCCCCTTATTACGAAAACGTTTTCGGCAACATCTATTTAGCTAAGACTGAGCCGTTTTTACCTGAGCCGGAGCCGTCAGCTCTGTCTACACCTTTACATACTTACGATTTAGATTGGACCCTTGCCGGCATCTTAACTACCTCAATTGCCTTATTTTCCGGCTTTGTATGTGGTTCTCAGAAAACGTGGAAAAACAACTAACAACCATCCAAAGAAAACAGAAGAAAAGCGCCTTCCAGCAGATTAAAAGAAAAACCGGGGGATGACAGGACCAGGCATTAAACCTCAACACGTAAACCTTACTCAGTTAGCAGCCAATCAATTGTGTTCTTCAACAACCCCCAAAGCTCCAAACTAAATGATTCAACCTCAAGATCAAAGTGGGCAGCATGACCTCTGCCAAAATCGTTAACTGATATTGCAGGGGTAAGAATTTCTCCTTCTAAGTTGCAATGAAATGCTAGCGGCTGGGCAGTTGTGAGTTGGTTTTGCCAAAAACTTGGCTGGCAGGTTATTTGGAATTCTTTTGGCTGGAAATCTTTAGTGATGGAATGTTGGTTATTGCTTATTTTCAGGGTGGATTGGGGTAAACTCGGACTTTTTGGTCCAGCATATCCAAATATTTGTTCCAGCAAAGTGGACTCGTCAGATTTGATTTCGCCAAGTAAAAGAACTGATTGCCCGCTTTTAACGTATGAAACCAAGTTTTTTGCAGATTCAGACGAAAAAGAAGAGTCCGGCGGCACGATTAGCAAGTCATACTTTAACAGTCCATCGCTTAAACTGTTGAGGCCTCTTACTTGGTCAACAGCGTAATTTTGAGAGCGAAGCGATTTTTGAAGAGAACTCGCAAAAACGTTTTCAGGATTTTGAACTAGCAATCCAATTCTACAGACCTTAAGCGGGTAACTTTTGGGCATAACTGGGAAACCTTGGCTGCCAGTTTCAAGCCTAAAAGTGTAAAAGCCGCGGTCAACAGCCTCATCTGGCTGAACAGAAAACGTAACAGACTCTTGCCCGCCCACCTCAAGCTCCGGTACTGTTTGGACATGATTATTCAATGTAAGTCCAGGAGTTGAAAAAGCAGATAACGCTATGTTAGCGAGTTTTGTTGTTCCGATATTCTTAATTTCTACTGGAATTTGGGTTGTAGCTCCAGGCATTACTATCTTGGGGATTTTCGCTTTCAAGGATAGCTTCCGTATTTTTGGGATTGTAGGTTTTTGGTCCTTGTTTTTCCGTTGCCGAAATCTAAAGGCTTGATAACTTGCAGCTCCTGCGATAACTGCGGCGCACCCGGCAGCAACCGCAACTACAACGGGATCTATGACTGCACCTCCACTTTCGGAAACTGTGATTTCCTGAGTTACTGCTTCAGACCATTCGCCCATGTCATCTTGAACCCTAAATGTTATGACATGAGTTCCCACTGAGAGGTTAGAAACGGTAGCAGTCATTGTGGTTGCCAGTAAACCATCTAAGTTGCTTTCCCAACGGTAGGCAACGACTATGCCGTCAAGGTCAACGCCGTGACCGCTAAAAGTAGCTGATTGACCTTTAGTAATATTCTGTGGAAGTTCTGAATCCAGGTAAGCCGTGGGAGTTACGTTGGTGTCATTCCCTTTAGCATCAGTTACCGTTAAAGTGACTGTTGCATTTGGAGAAAATAATCCAAGGTTATCTTCAACCCTGAAGGTAATATTGTGGGAACCAACGGAAAGACTACTGGTAAAGAAAGTGGCGTTACTGCTGAGAAAACCGTCAACATTTGAAACCCAGCTATAATTTGCTATTGTTCCATCCGCATCTTCACCGACACCGACAAAAGTTACCGTTTCCCCTTTCACGGCAGGATTAGGCACTATCGAGGTTATGTTCGCAAGGGGCGCTGTGTTATTTTTGTACAAGGCAAACGTTACGGCAATTGTGCCTAAAAATTGACGGAATGTTCGAGATTGCATGGGACTGATTTGATAAGAAAACAGTTGTTCTGGTGTGGGACTCGGTGTAGTTGTGGGCAGTGGGCTTACTTGTAAAAAAGTAACATTTACCGCTATAGTATAGTTTCCCGCGGCTTGTGTAGCATTTGGAAAAGAATTCGGGTAAGTTACAATCGTTGAGTAATATCCGTCTTCGTCAGGGTACACGAGTATTGGTTCGCTGGCGTTGAATTTTTGGTTGCTAGGAGCAGTAACTTGAAACGTTAACTCGATATTAGAGAAGCCGCCTTCCATGGTGAAATTAATCGGCACTTCAGTTCCAAGCAGCGTCTCTGTTGGAACAGAAAGCCTAAAAGTTGTTTCATTATACAGCATAGTTTGAACAGACGTAGCGCTCGGAACAACAGCCTCTTGAGAGCCGCCCCCGTTCTGGTTCATAGTCGGCAAAATGAAAATTCCAAACAGGACGAAACATAGAACAACAATTACTCGCTTCATATGTTCACCTAACCTATCTTTTCACGCAGGGACTATTGACGCCGACAGAGAGCGGCTTTTGAGAGCTAATCTATGCAGGTTGACATTCAACTAGCGACCGCTTGCAAGACATGCTTTGAAAATCAAAGTCGCCCAAACTTACCAAATGGTTGCCAGGTGAAACAACAAGATGCGTCACTTTGCAAGTTGCAGTGTCGAGTTTAAGGCCGGTGATTTCGCCGTCGCTACCCTCAGGATCATAGACAGGGTAGCACTGCAACGAAGTCAAATTCAAGCTTCTTGTCCAAAATCGCCCATCATCAGTAGCGGATCCAGCAAAAAAAGCAACGTAAGATTCTATCTGGGGGATGTCTTTTTTGTTTTCAAAAGTATAAATCTCGAAAGAACTTAAGGGCTGGTTCAATTGAACTTCTTTTTTATTCAAATTAACGTTTGCAATGAATTCAGGGGGAAAGAGGAAAAACCGTCTTAGTTTTTTTATTTCGTCTTTAGAAAGAATTGTTTCCGCCGTGTCTTCAGCTTTACCGAAAGCTATTTCGACCGGTTTATCCGCAACATCAGGTAAAAGGCTGGTTGCAGCGTCGCTGCCTGTCTCGAGGGCAATTTTAAGTATTTCTTTTTTTGACAGCACTGGTATGTCGGGAAACACCAAAACTTTTGCTCTTCCAAGATTTCTCGGGTTTATGCTGAAAAGAACATTGACGATTTTACCGACCTTTTTCCCGTCTCGAGACGTAACGGTCATTTCATGAAGGGATGAGGTTTCCAGAATCATATTGATTCCTTCAAAAGCCGCAAGAGATGCTATGCATTCTCTGATTTCATAAAGGTTTCGACGAGTTTATTAATGCTTTGGTCCGGAGGTTTTGCACCTATGTAGTTCGACATTTATTAGTTTTGGAACAATCTACCAGCAGCTAACAATGCAGAAACCGAAATCGGCATCTAAAATTTCTTGGATGTAACCAGTTAACTCTTGATAATCGCTGACTGGTTTCTCAACCAAAGGTTCAGTCATGGTTAAATCAAAAATTCTAACCCTGAGTTCCATATACGAATATGTGACTGTGAGCAGGCAGTAACGCTGAAACGAACCCATCAATGAGTTTCCTAAAAGAAGACCCCCCCAAAGCCTCGGCTAAAAACCGAAAAAGTTTCTTCAAAGCAACCGCCAATTAAAGAAAAAGGCAACCTAATCATTTACCAATCAAAAATAGACAGCAGGCAAAAAATAAAAATTGGTTGGTTCCCAAGAAACTGGGTTTAAGAAGAAGCAGACTCGCGGGTTTCTCGAACCAGCGGTTTAGCTTCAACAATAGGCAATTCTTCAGCAGGTACTTTTGCCGGTTTAGCTGCAACCGTTTCCTTCACCTCGGTTGGAGGTTCAGGAAGGTTGTGCTGGGCGCAGCGGTAGTCGATGTCTTCGCCGGCTAGATTGAGGTTGCCTTTCACTGTGCCGTCGCTTAGATATTCTATACCGAAGCCCATCTTCTTAGTCAAGCTCAAAGCTCGATAGTTATCCTGCAACATGATTGCGTACACGCTTTCCACGCCTTTCTCTTTAGCGATGTCAAGGGTGTAGTCAACCAGTTTGGTGCCTAAGCCTAAACCTTGCCAGTAGTCGGAAACGATGAAAGCCATTTCGCCATGTTTACCGTCTGATTCGATGCTGAGGCGGCTTACTCCGAGGATTTTACGTTTCCCGTTCTCCACTACTTCAGCGACCATAGC
Organism: uncultured archaeon; assembly: GCA_963716035.1. Classification (GTDB taxonomy): domain Archaea; phylum Thermoproteota; class Bathyarchaeia; order Bathyarchaeales; family Bathycorpusculaceae; genus Bathycorpusculum. Next base: position 2,578,900 of record OY970286.1, read on the forward strand.
GACTTCTCGGTCGTAGTCAACGTTGCAGTAGCGTACGCGGACCTCATGAGGTGTGTCTTTGAGCATTTGGAAGAATCGGTAGCGGATAGATTCTTCACTTAAGCTCTGGAACCACTCAAGCCACATAGGTTCGTCTTCTGGCTTTATTGGGCGCAAGAGCACTTCCTGTCCGTTCTTGAGCAGCCAGAGGATTTCGTACTTCTTGGGGTATGGGCTGATAACCATGTGTTCGTGGGGCTCAAACTTCTTACACACCTTTTCTTTGTCTACAACGATACGCGCGTCAAGAATGGTTGCGTCTTTGTCGCTTATGAGTAGGGGGTTAATGTCGATTTCTTTGATTTGCGGGAAGTCAGTGAGTAACTGGCTGAAGAGTAGAACGGTTTCGTCGAGGCGTTTTAAGTCAACTGGGGTGCTGCCGCGGTAGCCTTTGAGGAGGCGGTAAACTTTGGTTTCTTCCATCATACGGTGGATTAAAGTTGTGTTTAGTGGTGGTAGAGCGGTTGAGTAGTCTTTGAAGAGTTCTACGCCGACGCCGCCCATGCCGAAGAGGATGCAGGGTCCGAAAACAGGGTCGGTTTTGCCGCCGATGATGATTTCGTGTCCTTTCTTTTCAACCATGGGTTGCACAGTTACGCCGATGATTTGAGCGCTTGGGTTGTATGCGGTTGCGCGTTGGATAAGGAGTTCGAAGGCTTCTCGGACTTCTTTGGGTGAGTTAACGTTTAGGATAACTCCGCCTGCGTCAGATTTATGTATGATTTGGGGTGAAAGAATCTTTAGAACCACTGGGAAGCCCATCTCGGTGGCGAAGGCGACTGCTTCGTCAACGTTGTTTGCTACTGCGGTGCGTACAACTGGGAAATTGTAGTATTTGAGTATCTTTTTTGCTTCGTCTTCGGTAAGGATTTCACGATCTTCAAACGCTGCGTTGCGCAATATAGCGAGAATTGGACGTTTTGGAGGTGAAGCATCCACTGGAAGCTCTTCAGGCGTTTCATATAGTAAGTCGATGTTGCGTTGATAGTTGTACATGTACATGTAGGTTTTTAGTGCCTGCTCGGGGGTGCTATACGTTGGGATGTTGTTGGCGTTTAGGATGTTGTTTGCTTCTTGCACTGCGCCGAAGCCCATGAAAGAGGTGACTATTGTTTTGTTTTGGTAGGGTTTGTTTCGGACGAGTTCCACGATGGATTTAGCGATTTCAACTGACTCAGAAACTGCTTGCTGAGTGAAGATAATCAGAATGCCATCGACGTTGTCGTCGTTTAAGGCTGCGTCTAAGGCTGCCTTGTAGCGGTCTGCTTTGGCGTCGCCTAAAACGTCGATTGGGTTACCGTGGCTCCAGAAAGTTGGCAGTACAGCGTTAAGTGAGTCAATGGTTTTTTGGCTGACTTTGGCGAGTTTGCCGCCGAATCCAATAAGTGAATCAGTCGCCATGACACCTGGTCCGCCTGCGTTAGTGATTATAGCGAGGTTGTTGCCTTTTGGCAGAGGCTGTGTGCCTAAAACTTCGGCTGCGTTGAACAAGTCGGCGATTTCGCTGACACGCACAACACCAGCACGTTTGAACGCTGCGTCATAAACGTCGTCTGAGCCGGAAAGTGAGCCAGTGTGGGAGGCTGCTGCTTTGGCGCTCTCGGTAAATTTGCCGGATTTAACCACAATGATGGGTTTGGTTCGGGCGAAGTGGCGGGCTGCACTCATGAATTTGCGTGCTTCAGTTATGCCTTCCACATACATCAGAATGCTTTTGGTTTTAGGATCGCTGCCGAAGTAGTCGATTAAGTCGCCGAAGTCCACGTCAATCATGGAGCCAACGGAGACGAAGTTGCTAAAACCAATGTTTTCATGGATTGCCCAGTCTAAAATTGCTGAGCCTAAAGCGCCGCTTTGGGATAAAAAGGCGATGTTGCCTGCTTTGGGCATTTTGTCAAGGAAAGTGGCGTTGAGGTTAATTCGGGGACGCAAAACACCGATGCAGTTGGGTCCGATTACACGGACGCCGAATTTTTTGGCTATTTGGCCAACTTGTTCTTCAAGGGCTTTTCCGGCGGGTCCAGTTTCTTTGAATCCGGCGGATACAATGATTACTCCTTTAAGCTTCGCTTTGCCACACTCCTCCATAACTTGGGGGACAGTTTTGGCGGGAGTAGCGATCAATGCTAAATCCACTTGCTCGGGGATTTGGTCGACAGTTTGGTAAGTTTTAACGCCTAAAATCTCTGGCTTCTTTATGTTAACAAAGTAAACTTTGCCAGCGAAGCCTGACTGTGTAAAGTTTTTCACGATTGCGTAACCAACGGAACCTTCCACATCACTGGCGCCTATGATAGCAACTGTTTGAGGATTGAAGATTTTGTCAAGGTTGGTAGTGACCATGTTTCTTCCTTCTTGTAGGTGCGTGCTACGGAACAAATTAAAGCTTATTGTTCAAGAATCAACATTTTCTTAACTCAAAATTGATTCTAGGGCACAAAACCGTAATTTCACAGCTGCAGTGAAAGGATTGGAGTCTGAGCATATAGATTTTTAGCTAAAGTCCTTTTTGATTTCTTGCAGCGACAAAATCTCAACCCCATTCTCCGCTAGCACCGTCTCCGCTGCCACCACATCACTAACACGCATGATTAAAGCGACTTTGCCCTCCACATGCACAGCTGAGGAGTAAGCATATTCTATGTTTAGGTTTTTATCGCCAAGTATCTTGGTAATTTTAGAAAGACGATCATGTTCAGAGCTAAAGATTGCCATGACTTCCGTGTTCTTTTTAGATTTTGCCAAGTTAAAGCCTGCCCCTTCAAGAAGTTTGGATGCGCGTTCGGGTTCTTCGGTGATTAAGCGAATTAAGCCGAATTCGCCAGCGTCTGAAATGGCAAATGCGAAAACTTTTATGTGGTTTATGTCCAACTGGGACATGGCTTCAAAGAGGGAGCCCGGGCGGTTATCGAGGAACACGCTTACTTGAGGGATAGGCAAACATTGCACCTAACCAGTATTTAGCGGGGTTTGTATTTAACGTTTTAAGCAAAAACCTAACAGCCAAAAACGGTTTGAGACGTCGGTTTTTAACCAACCTTTATATTTCAAAAAGGTTAATTTCTTGCTAACTGGGGATTACAGGTTTGCTTAAATGTGTAGGGGTCTCCAAACGTTTCGGCGGGCTTCAGGCCCTAAAAAACGTGGATTTCACTGTTAACGACGGCGAAATAGCGGGGCTTGTTGGCCCGAACGGTTCAGGAAAATCGACCTTACTTAACCTGATAAGCGGCGTCTACAAACCAGACCAAGGACAAATTCTACTTAAGGAAGAAGACATCGCAAAGTTGCCACCCCACGTGATCTGCCAGAAAGGCGTAACCAAAACCGCTCAGACCGTTCAATCTTTTCCCGAGATGACCGCCAAAGAAAACGTTCTTACTAGCGTCTTGTTTAACCAGAGCAAATCAAATGATAAAACCGACGGGTTAGCTCGTGCAGAGAAACTTTTAACGATGGTTGGTTTGGATAAAGAGAAGTTTGATGTGAAAGCAAAGAGCCTCAACGTGGTTGAACTGCGCAAAATTCAACTCGCAAAGGCTTTAGCGACAAACCCTAAACTGCTCCTGCTTGACGAACTACTTACTGGGTTAACTCCAAAAGAAAGCGACGAAGCAATTGCGTTAATCAAGGAAATTAACAAGCAAGGCGTAACCATCTTAATCGTGGAGCACATAATGCGCGTCATAATGGGTCTATGCGACCGCGTCATCGTATTGCAACACGGAGAAAAAATCTGCGAAGGAACCCCCAAACAGGTCTGTAACGATGAACACGTCGTCAACGTTTACCTAGGCAAAAAATTCGCCTTCGGAGAAGAACAAGCATGATGCTAGAAATAGAAAACGTCTCAGCAGCTTATGGCATGGTACAAATTCTGCGTGATGTCAGCTTCAAAGTGGAGCAAGGCGAAATCATAAGCATAATCGGACCTAACGGCGCAGGTAAAACTACCTTGGTACGCACCATCATGGGTTTTCTAAAACCCCAAACGGGCACCATAAAGTTTCAAGATGAAAACATAGAGAAACTTGCCACCTTCGAAATCGTCCAAAAAGGCTTAACCATGATTCCTGAAGGCAGAGAAATCTTTCCCCGCATGACCGTGGAGGAAAACCTCAACTTGGGCGCTTACAGCGTTAAAGACAAAGCTAAAGTTAAAGAGACAAAAGAGAAAGTGCTTCAGATTTTCCCCGTGCTGAAGAAGAAGGAAAAATCCCTAGCGCAGACTCTTAGCGGCGGCGAACAGCAGATGCTGGTTATTTGCCGCAGCCTCATGTCTAACCCCCATATGCTAATACTTGACGAACCCTCTCTGGGTTTAGCGCCAATAATCGTGGAAAAAGTGCTTGATACAGTTCGCACTATAAACGAAGAAGGCGTCACCGTGCTTCTAGTGGAACAGAACATCCATGACAGTTTAATGGTTGCTAACCGAGGCTACGTTTTGGAGGAAGGCAAGATTGTCTTGGAAGGAAAGAGTAGGGAACTTTTATCTAATAGCCACATAAAAGAAATGTATTTAGGCTTATAGGATAGGAGGGCAAACGACACTTGGACGGCAAATACTGGAACCAAAAAATCGAAACTATGCCCAAGCAGGACATAAAAAATCACCAACTAAAAAAACTCAAAGAAACCGTTACCCACTGCTACCAAAATAGCAGCTTTTACCACAAAAAATTCGCCAGCGTAGGCCTCAAACCAGACGATATTCAGTCGCTTGAGGATTTATCCAAGATTCCTTTCACTGTAAAAAGTGACCTACGCGACAGCTACCCCTACGGCATGGTCGCCGTGCAACCCGACGAAATCGTGGAAATCCACGCTTCCAGCGGAACCACCGGCAACCCAATCGTGGGAGCGTACACACGGGGCGACATGGATGTTTGGCAGGAGCTTATGGCACGCTCAATATATACAGTTGGGGGCAGACGCCAAGACGTCATGCACATCGCCTATGGCTACGGCTTATTCACCGGCGGCTTAGGCTTCCACTATGGCGCGCAAAAGGTTGGAACAAAAATTGTTCCAGCAAGCGGCGGCATGACCCAACGCCAAATCAAACTAATGAAAGACTTAGGTGCCACGATCCTTGCATGCACACCAAGCTTTGCAGTTTACCTCTCAGAAACCATGGCCCAGGAATGCGTAGATCCCAAACGCGATCTCAAACTCAGATTAGGCATGTTCGGTGCTGAACCTTGGTCAGATAAAATCCGGGAACGCATTGAAAATGAAATGGGCATAAAAGCCTACGACGTCTACGGTTTAACAGAGTTGTGTGGTCCAGGCGTCGCAATCGAATGCGAAGAGCACTCTGGCTTGCATATTTGGGAGGACAACTTTATTGTGGAAACAATAAATCCCGACACAGGCGAAGTCCTTTCACCGGGCGAAGAAGGCGAACTCGTATTCACAACCATTACCAAAACCGGTTTGCCCATGCTACGGTACCGAACCCGCGACATCTCCAAGCTTTTCACAGAAACCTGCAAATGCGACAGAACCCACACCCGCATGCAACGTGTCAGCGGCAGAAGCGACGACATGCTCATCATCCGAGGCGTCAACGTGTTCCCCTCACAAATCGAGTACGCAGTCATGTGCTTCAGTGAGTTAGCAACCCAGTACCTCATTGTAGTTGATCGCCCAGGGGCACTCGACACCTTCGTCGTGAAAGTAGAGCTTTCAGAAAAAGCAGCTAGCGACCCCAAAGCCGACCGAAACCACCTCAAAGGCGAAATACAGAAACGCATCCACATAGTAACTGGAATAAGCGCAGACGTAGAAATCGTCAACCCAGGCGAACTCCCCAGGACAGAAGGGAAAGCCAAACGAGTTTTAGATTTGCGCAAGGGCAAAATGTAAAGGATGAACGATGACTTCCAAGATTGCAGCAGATAAGCCGGGCACGTATGCCTTGCTTAACGGTGACGAGGCAGTTGCACGCGGAGCAATTGAAGCAGCCGTGAAAGTTGCCGCCGCCTACCCAGGAACCCCCTCTACTGAAATCGTGGAAGCCCTCGCAGCTGCAGCTAAAGAAACAGGCATGTACGCAGAGTGGAGCATTAACGAAATCGTAGCCGTCGAAGTAGCAGTCGGCGCCTCCATGACCGGCGTACGCTCCATTGCCTGCATGAAACATGTGGGAATGAACGTAGCTGCAGACGCCGTCATGACCCTCGCCTACACAGGCGTCGAAGGCGGCTTAGCCATAGCAGTAGCAGACGACCCCGCGTTGCACAGCAGCCAAAACGAGCAGGACACCCGCTACTTTGCCATCCACGCCAAACTCCCCCTTCTCGACGCCGGCAGCCCTCAAGAAGCGCTGGACATGGCAAAAGACGCCTATGAAATCAGCGAAAAAATCCACCTCCCAATTATAATCCGCTTAACAACCCGTGTGGCGCACGGAAAAGCCCGTGTGAAACTCGGCGAAAAACAGAAAATAGTGCGCAAACCAGATTTTGACAAACAAGGCTCCAAATGGGTAATGGTGCCCTCCAACGCAATCCGCCAGCACCGCGTGCTTGAAGGCAGGCTGCTTGAGGCGAAACAGCTTGCGGAAACCTCAAAATTCAACGTGCTAGAAGACAACAGTTGCGAAGTCGGCATCGTTGGCAGCGGCGTAGGCTACTACTATGCCCGCTCAGTTTTGGATACTAAAAAGTTTTCGTGGCTAAAATTGGGGTTTGTGCACCCGTTTCCTTCGGAGCTTGTCAAGCAGTTCGCAAGCAAAGTCAAAAAGCTCATAGTTATCGAGGAGCTACGCCCCTACATAGAGGAAAATATGCAGCGCCTCAAACTCGACGTGTTAGGCAAAACCGAATTGTGCTTGGAAGAAATAGGCGAGTTCACACCCGACAAAATCCGCGAAGCCTTCGCCAAACTCGACTTTACATCTAAACCCGCAACCCCGCAGAAGCTGGATTTACCTCCAAGACCCCCAGCGCTGTGCCCAGGCTGCACACACCGAGCATTCTACTACGCATTAAATCTCATGAATCAGTCCGTTCGGTGCAACGATGACAAATGCGTGGGCTGCAACATCTGCGAGTACGCTTGCTCCTTTGAAAAAGAGGGCGTGTTTAACCCGCTTAAGAGCCGAATACACACCATCCGCCTTGACATCATAAACAACACCTCGATTACATGCAAATCCTGCACTAACGCTCCCTGCGTTGCAGCCTGCCCAGAAGATGCACTAAGTCAATCTAAACAGACTAGCAACATAACCGTAGATGATGCGAAATGCAAGGGCTGCGGTTGGTGCATTGAAGCTTGCCAATACGGCGCCCTCACATTGCACCCAATCACTCACAAACCGCTTATCTGCGACGCATGCGGAGGCGACCCAAAATGTATACCTGCCTGCCCTGAATCAGCCTTGAGTTTTGCAACGAAGTCTGATGACAAAATCGTTTGCGGCGACATAGGCTGTTACACCTTGGGCGTTTTGCCGCCAGTGCAGGCTGTCCAGAGCTGCCTCTGCATGGGCGCCGGCATCTCACAGGGCGCAGGCATGTACCACGCTGGAGTCATAGACAAAGTTTTCTCAGTAATTGGTGACTCAACTTTTTTCCATGGTGGCATGCCCGGATTGCTTAACATTGTCTATAACCGCGCCAATGTCTGCGTGGTCGTTATGGATAACAGTATTGTAGCTATGACGGGGCATCAGCCTACGCCGGGTTCAGGGAGAACCGCCATGGGCGACCCAGCTAAAGCAGTTGACATCGCCGCAATCGCCCGGGCACTTGGCATCGAAAAAGTAATCACAGTGGATCCTTACGATTTGAAAGCCACCACCAAAGCCATCAGAGAAGTCACCGAATACCAAGGCCCCGCAGTCATCATCTCCAAACGCCCCTGCCCCCTCATCGTTGGCAAAGGCGACCTACGCCAGATAAGCGAGGACTGTAACGGCTGCGAAGTCTGCACCCAAGCTTTCGGCTGCCCAGCTATAAGCCAGAAAAACGGAAAAGCAGAAATCGACCAGACCCTCTGCAACGGATGCGGAGTCTGCGAAGCCGTCTGCCCCCACAACGCCATACGGAGGAAAACCAAATGAAGCTAGATGTAGTTTTCAGCGGAGTTGGCGGACAGGGTGTTGTGGTTTTAAGTGACATTTTCTGTGAAGCCGCCATGCTTGAAGGTTACGACGTGGCAAAAGCAGAGATCCACGGCATGGCGCAACGGGGCGGCTCAATTGTGGCATTTGCCCGTGTTGGCGAAAAAGTTGAATCACCCTTAATTGAAACCGGCAAAGCCGACGTCATCGTTGGGTTCGAGATTTTAGAGACGGCACGTTCGTTGCCACTTCTTAAGCAGGGTGGAACAGTTATTGTTAATCAGAAGTTGATACAGCCAAGTTGCCTTCCAAGAGGCGTTAAACCCAAGGGGCAGCAAGAGCTTTTAGCGATGTTGCGAGGCAAAGCGGTGGTTCATGAGGTGGACGGCATAGGCATCGCTGCCGGGTTAGGCAACATGCTGGTCGTTAACACTATACTTTTAGGGGCGCTGTCTGCGCTTCCAGAGATTCCTATACACGTGGAGTCCTTCCAGCAAGCTATTGCAGGTAAAATCAAGGAAAAATACATCAACTTGAACCTGAAAGCGTTTCAACTAGGCCGAGAAAGCGTGTTAAAGGGTTAGTTTTATTAACAAAACCCTTGGAATAATTCTGCAAAGGAGAAACACCCTTGCAAAAGAAAATATTAGCTATAGTAGTGGTGCTAATTATTGCGGTTGCAGCAATAGCAGCATGGCAGTTAGCGCCAAAACCAGCATCCCCAGACGCACGTGACATCAAAATCGGCTTGGTCGCACCATTGAGTACATCTATCGGGCAGGACATGTCTAACGCTGCACAGATGGCAGTTAAAGAAATCAACGATGCAGGCGGAGTCTACGTTGCCGAATGGAACACTAAAGTAAACATAACCATCGTGAACGCAGACACCATTGACGATGCACCCGGAAACGCGGTCGCACAAGTTACCCGGGCAGTTGAAACTGACAACGTTGACATGCTTATCGGTGGTTACGGAAGCGCAGGCACCTTAGCCAATGAGAAAGTAGCTATAGACAACAAAGTACCTTACATCATTACGGGCGCATCGAACCAGCTTGTCACCCGTAGAGGACCACAGGGCGATTACGGAGGATTCGGAGCTAACGGACCAAACAGCGTAAGTGATGCAGAAGGCATGAGCTACCTCTTCCACTATTGCACAACTACCTATGACTACAGCAATACCGTTGTCAAATTCTTCGCAGAAGAAATGAAGCCCCTCGTTGCATCGGACCGCAACTTCAGCTTAGCAATACTCTATCGCAATGATGCCTTCGGGCAAGGCGTTGAACAAGCAACCAAGTACTGGATACAAGCAGAAAAATTGCCAATCACCCTAGTCGCAGACAGAGGTTATACCGCTGGAACAACAGACTTCCACACTGACCTATCAGCAGTTGCAGCAACACACCCAGATGCAGTCTTCATAGTTGACAACCCAGACAAAACACCCTTAGCTATTAAGCAGGGATGGGACGAAGTAGGACTTAAAACCGTTTACATCGCAGTTGAAAACAATCAAGACCCAGCATTCTACAGTCTAGTTGGAATGGCAGGCAACAACCAACTCTTAGAGTCAAAACTTGACCCATTCATGACACCATCCTATCTGCCGCTTGTCGGAGAATACACACAGAAATTCTATCAGACATACGGTAAAATGCCAGGCATGATGGGCGCAGACACCTACGATGCATTCTATATCGCCAAAAACGCTATTGAAAACGCAGGCACTCTTGACAAAGCAGAAGTCCGCGCAGCAATAGAAAAAACGGACATAGACCAAATGCTTATCATGACTCAGACAGGCAAAATCCAATTCAGCACAGGCATTAACTACCATGAAATCTCGCCAGTTACTTTTGTCGAGCAGCTTAAATGGGATTCAGCCCACAGCGAGTTCCAATCGCAAATCGTATGGCCAGATACAGCCGCTGGAATCGCCCTTAAACAGGCAGATTTCGTTTTGCCAACAGGCTACGTTCCAGGTCAATAAACGGGTTAACCCTTAACCCTTCCTTTTCTTTGTTTCTCGATTATTTTAAATAGTTCACAAGCTGAATTATGTCAACCGCTTCGTTTAAACGGGGTATAAGGTACAATGGATATTACGGCGCCTCTATTACTGCAAACTTTGATTTGGGGTTTAGCGATAGGCTGCATCTACATTCTTCTCGCCACTGGTCTCAATGTTATTTTTGGGGTTATGAAACAAGTCAACTTCGCACATGGGCAACTACTAATGATAGGCGCCTATTTGACCTGGACCGTTTCCGTTGCCGCCGGCTTAAACGCTTACGCAGCCATACTAATTGCTATGGTGGTAGTTGCCGCGCTAGGAGTTTTAGTAGAGAGAACAACCTTCCGGCGAGTACTAGGCGGAGACAAACTAAACGAGATATTCGTAAGCTTAGGATTAATCTTCATATTTGAAAACGCAGCCTTGCTAATCTGGGGCACTGACCCAAAACAGGTCGTTAGCCCGTTTAGGGGACTGAGTTTCAACGTCATTCAAGGAGTAGCAATCACTTACGACCGAGTAGTCGCAATTGGCGTCGTAATAATAACTCTCATTGCATTTGGCTTGCTGATTAACAAAACCAAAATCGGCTTGGCGATGAGGGCAACCAGCCAAATCAACAATACCGCCATGCTAATGGGCATAAACGTAGAAAAAATCTACATGTTAACCTTCGCCATAGGCGCAGCAATGGCTGCGGTTGCGGGTGGACTTTACGGAATCATATTCACCTTTGACTATCAAGTCGGCGCCATGCCAACCATCATCGCCTTCGCCATCATCATACTAGGCGGATTAGGAAGCATTAAAGGAGCTATAGTCGGAGGTTTACTCTACGGCGTCGCCGAACAATTAGCAACACTATTCTTGGGAGGCATCTGGGGCAGTGCAGTCGCGTTTGCCGTCTTAATTGTTGTCCTTATTATTCGTCCAAGAGGACTGTTTGGAGCGAAAAGTGATTAACATGAATACAAAACAACTCTCCAAACTGCCCACTAACAGAATCTTTCAATACGTTGTGGTCGCCTTCGTAATTTTAGCAATACTGCCACTTCTGATTTCAGACAACTTTTTCCTCTATCTCCTCACACTTATCTGCATAATGGCAATTTATGCGGCAAGCTGGAACCTGCTAGCCAACTCCGGCCAAGGCTCTCTTGGACACGCAGCATTTCTGGGCATAGGAGGTTTCTCAGCTGCACTTATCGGAAACTCGATTTCCAACGCCATAATCGGCATGCAGGTCGGCGTGCTCTCAGTAACCATCCAAATCGTAGTGCTGCTGATTGGCGGTTTAATCTCCGCTGGAATAGGCTTGCTCATCGGACTCGCATGTGTACGCTTAAAAGCATGGTACCTCGCAATGGTCACATTCGGCTTCTCAGTAATTGTAAGTACACTCTCAAGCCAATTCGACGTTATTACAAACGGTATAAACGGTTTCTCACCCGCTACACTGGTACCCAGCAAATTCCCCTTTTACATGCTTACATTAACCGTCACATTGGCTTCAATCGCAGTGATGTACCTAATCATGAAATCTCGCATGGGCTTGGCCTTCCGCGCCATACACGGCAACGAACCAGAAGCCAAAATGATAGGCATCAACACCGCCAAATACAAACTCATAGCGTTTGTAATCAGCACCTTCTTTGCCGGTGTAGCAGGCGGCTTAAACGTATACTTCCTGCGCTTCATTGACAACAGCATCTTTGCCCCCGCGAACTCTTTCCTCCCACTCATTATGACGGTGATTGGCGGCTTAGGCACCGTAATCGGACCAGTCATAGGCTCAGTCTTCTGGGTTACCATCCAGCAAAGCCTGTCCTTGCCAAGCGTAGCCGACGGCTTCCACAACAGCATCGGCGGCTACTTCCCAAACATAAGCAACGTAGGACCCCCAATAAGCCTCATCATAATAGGCTTAGTCCTTATCTTAATCGTTATATTCTCTCCGGGCGGATTGGCACCTTTGTTCCAGAAGCTATACAAGTACCTAAACGCTAAACCAGCGCCTAAAGAGGCTAAAAAGAAATGAAGGGCACAGACCACTTTGCCGAAGCCTTAGGGATAAAAGTTTTGGAAGTCAACGACGGCTACTGCAAAGTCGCAATGAAAGTGGAAAAAACTCACACTAACGCTTTGGGGTTCACACATGGCGGAGCGCTGTTTTCTTTGGCGGATTACGCTTTTGCACAGGCGTGCAACTACGGCGATAAAGTGGCGGTTGCTGTGCAGGTTAGCATAAACTTCCTGCGCCCCACAACAGTAGGCGATGAACTTGTGGCGGAAGCAACAAGGGTTTCGGACGGTAAAACTACGGGGCTATACAATGTCGCCGTAAGGAATGGCGACAAGTTGGTGGCTTCATTCACGGGTTTAGCCTTCAAAAAATAGGCAGCCGCCAAAACGCAGTTGCAAAAAAAGTATAAAGGAATCTATCTGATCAGGTGATTAGCAGCAAGTTTTGTCTTTTAGAATTTTTAGAAGCGCCTCTTTGCCCTGCGCCGCCGTCAACGGCACCTCATCAATGTACCCCCGCGATTTAAGTTCTCCAAACAAATCCACAATAGTTGGCGGCTCCAAACCAGAAGCTTCAAGCATTTTCTTATCCTGCAATACATCTGAGGTTTTGCCTTCACAAAGTTTCTCGCCATGACTGATGACGACAATACGGTCCGCCAACTCGGGAATAGCTTCCGCGTCATGTGTGGACACGATGACGGTAGTGCCTTCTCTGCTGAGTTCGTTTAGGGTGTCAATTAAGCCTCTGCGACTCACCAAGTCAAGGTTAGCGGTGGGCTCATCCAAAATCAGCAGTTCCGGCTTCAGCACAAGAGCAGTAGCCAGTGAAACCTTCTTTTTCTCTCCAAAACTCAGTCTGTGCGGAGGGCGATCTTTGAGGTGAGTGATGCCCATCTTTTCGAGTACATGTGTGCTTCGGGCTTTGATGTCTTCTTCGGGTAACTTGAGGTTTTTTGGGCCGTATTCTATGTCTTCGATGACGCTGGGCGTGAATAGCTGATCGTCGGGGTCCTGAAAAACCAGGCCGATGCGACTGCGGAATTTCTGAAAGTTTTTGCTCGACGTTTTTTCCCCGAAAACCCTGATTTCGCCGGTTTTTGGCGTCAGTAGCCCAGCTATGAGCAGAATAAGTGTAGATTTCCCCGAACCGTTCGGCCCCAGAAGCGCGATGCGGTCCCCCTGCTGGATTTGCAATGAGACGCCTTTGAGAGCGGCGACGCCTGCGGGGTAATTAAAAACTACGTCTTGGACGACTACTATGGGGTCAGCCATGTTGGTGGACCTCTCTTAGAGGTATGCAATAAGTGCAAACGCAATTATTAACAGTGATGCAAACGCTACATCGGTTACGCGCATAGCTGGCATGGCAAGTTTATTGTCGTTGCTGATTTCGAAGCCGCGGGCTTTCATGGCCAAGTAAACCCGTTCGGAGCGTTCGTAGGTGCGTATGAATAATGATGAGAGGACTGCGCCAAGGTCTTTTAGGGTTTGGAGGTTGAAGGTGTGTTTGTGGACGTATGTTCGGGCTTCTTTTGCCATAAGTACACTTTGGGCTTCATGGATGGAGACAAAGAAGTAACGGTAAGTTAAGCTGAAGAGCTGGATAATGAGTGTAGGAACTTTTAGGGTTGCGAGGAGTTTGAGGGTTTTCTCAAATCCTGTGGAGAGAATAAGCAGAGTGAGTGATGAGACGCAGAACCATACGCGTACTGTGAACACTATGAAACGGCTTAAACCTTCGGCGGTTATTACCAAGTTTACTCCGCCTGCACTGGCCGCCCAAACGGGGGTGCCGACGGTTAAGAACAGCACGGGGACCGATATTACTGCAGCGAAAAGTGGGATCAAAGTGGTCCGCTCGAAAAAGTGCCGGAGCGGAATCTGTGAAGCCACTGCCAGTACCATTGGCACAAAGCAAATTGCCGCCAAATACTGCAGTTGCACAACAAACAGCGAGGCAATTATCATGCCAACTATCGTGACGAGTTTAGCCACTGGATTGACGGATTGCATAACGCCTTTTTTGCTGCTTAAGTCCTCTACATAAACGAGCGCTTCTGCGCCTTCCATTAAATCTCTAAGTGACTGCGGTACCTTCATTGTTTGTTTCCCTTCTTTTTGCTTAACACTTTTGCAACAGCAAACCCCGCTACGAACAAAAGCAGAGTGGCTGCGATGCCCACTGCTAGGGCGACCCATTGGCTGTCTGAGCCGTTTAGGGTGTAATCGGAAAATGGCGCTTGCCAAACTGGGGCTTCAGTTGCGCCCAACTCTTCAGCTTTGGCGTCTAAGGTTTCCATGGCGTAAGAGAACACAAAAACCCCCAACACCACAAAAATTAAGGCTACTGCTAAGCCGACTATGACTGTTTTCTGGGTGCGCTTTTTTGTGATTGCCATTTAGGTTTCTTCTCCTTTGGTTTGGTTTTTGAACATGGCAAGTTTGCCCAGTATGGGGCTTTTTTCGAGCACGTCTGGGCGGAGTTTTAGGAGTGTACCGATTATGATAACTGTGACGACGCCTTCAGCGACGCCAATTATGGAGTGGTTAAGTGCCATAGCGGGGACCGCTACTCCTATGCCGTACTGGAAGACGGGTTGAGATATGCCAAGTTCTACGCCTGCTGATACTGCGGCGAGGAGGTCTCCGACGAAAGCGGAGATGAAGACGGCTGCAAGTATGCTGGTTTTGGCTTTAAATTTGAACGCTTTATTCATTACTAGAAACATTGCACAAGGGATGAAGACACCTATAATGCCCATGTTGAGTATGTTTGCGCCTAAGGCTGTGATGCCGCCGTCGCCAAAGAGCAGTGTCTGCAGGACTATGATGATGGTCATGGATATGCAGCCTGCGAATGGTCCCAAGATGAGCCCGATGGCTGCTCCACCAAGCAGGTGGGCGGTTGTGCCGAACAGTACGGGGTAGTTGACGAACATGGCTGCAAAGAACAACGCTGTTAGGAGGCCCATCATGGGGACTTGCTGTTCAGAGAGTTTGATTTTTTTGAATGAGATAACCCAGAAGACGGCGGTGATTATGAATGCAGCTACCGATACGGTTAATGTTAGATATCCGTCGGGTATGTGCATGTTTTTTGGTCCTCCTGTCGTAGCACGATTATGGACAACAGTGTTACGTGGATATAAGTGTTACCTAACAGCAGAACAGTAGCAACATGCCAACATCCTGAAAAACAAAAACAGCTACTTTCGGAATTTGGCAGCCCTATTAGCAATCAAAGTCGCAACAGCCCCCGCAGCCACTCCCCCATCTATGTTGACAACAGCTAACCCCAACGAACATGACTGTAGCATAGCCATCAAAGTACTCACACCTTTAGCGCCAAAGCCGTAACTGTTCGAGGTCGGCACCGCAACCACGGGAACATCCACTAAACCTGAAATCACCGACGCTAACGCCCCCTCGCGGCCAGCCACCACAACCACCACATCCACGTCGGCGGCGATGATTTGTTTTATGGGTTCCAAAAGCCTATGGATACCTGCAACTCCGACATCGTAGAATGAGTTTACCGTGCAGCCCATTTCTTCGGCGACTACTTTGGCTTCTTCCGCCACTGGGACATCGCTGGTTCCGGCTGTTAAAACAGCGATTTTGCCGCCGCTTGAGTTAACCGTGAAGTCTCTGGTTTTTAGCACTGCCATGCGTGCTTTTTCGTAGATTTCCATCCGTAATCCATCTGAGGGAATTGCGTGAATCGCTGCCAAGTGTTCAGCGCTGCATCGGCTTACGATCACTCTTCCGCGGGTAGTGAGCATTTTCTGGCAGATTTCCGCCACATCCAAAGGTGTTTTGCCTTCCGCCAGGATGATTTCAGGGATGCCTCTGCGCAGTTCTCGGTTACCATCCAGCTTTGCCAAGCAGCCCAATTCATCCACTGCATGGAGCTTGAGCATTTTTTCGGCTTGTTGCGGCGAAAGCTCTTGGCGAGAAACTTTATCCAAAATTTCCTTAATTGACATAAACGGACAATACTTAAAAAACCACATTAGCCATATATCTATTATGCTTGCTTGTTAGAAGCGGGAGTTCTGTGAATGTTATGAGTGAAACTAAAAAAATTCTTTTTGTTGACTGCAACACCAGTGGAGTAGCCGGCGACATGTTACTTGGGGCTCTGCTTGATTTAGGTGTTAATGTTGAACGTGTTATTTCTGCCATCAAATTTCTGGAAGCCCCACAGTTCGGTTACCAACACATCGACATAGCTATTGACCCCGAAGTGGAACGTGGTGGGTTCCGGGCTACTCAAATCGATGTTGTCTCTTCAGCCCATGAGAAGCACGGCGGAGCCGAACTTATCGAAATTGTTGAGAAAGCTGCTGAGGGCATATATATGACTCAGAAAGCCCGTGCCTTTGCCTCTAAAGCAATTCGTACACTCATACAGACAGAAGCTGACCTGCATAAAACCAGCTTTGAAGATGCCCACCTTCATGAAGTTGCTTTGGTTGATACTGCCGCTGAAATCATTGGCTGTGCCGTAGCTCTTGATGATTTGCACCTCTTTGATGAGGGCGCAAAGATAGTTTCTACCCCGGTCGCAGTTGGAGGGGGGATCATAAAGTTTTCGCATGGAACCGTTTCGGTGCCTGCACCCGCTACTTTGGCGATTTTGCAGTCAAAACAGTTCCCTTTCCATGGCGGTCCGATCGAGATGGAACTGGCGACGCCTACAGGTGTGGCGTTGCTTACTAACTTAGCCGGCGAGGTTTCGCGGTTTGCGCCGGGCATGATACCGCTTAAAGTCGGCTTTGGTACAGGTACCAAGAACTTCCCTGAAATGCCTGCTGTGTTACGTGTGACTTTGGGCAACGCTACAAGCATGGAGCCACCTCATCAGGACGAAATTGCGGTATTGGAAACCAACCTTGACGACGCCACGGGGGAAATTCTCGGCTACGCCGTCGACAAACTCCTTGTGGAAGGCGCTAAAGACGTCAGTGTTATTCCTTGTAGCACTAAAAAGAACCGCCCCGCCCATATAATAAAAGTAATTGCAGATCAAAAGGACGCAGCGCACCTCTCCGAAGTGCTCATTGCGGAAACAGGCACTTTAGGCGTCAGGGTGTACAGTTGCCAGCGTCACATCATCAACCGTGAACTCGTTACGGTGGAGCTTGACGTTTTTGGTAGCAAGGCGTTGGTGAGGGTGAAAATCTCTAAAAATGCATCGGGTGAAGTTATAAAAATCAAGCCTGAATTTGATGATCTCAAAGTCTTAGCGGAGAAAACCGGTAAGCCGCTGCGGGAACTGCTGGATTTGGCGGTTGCCAAAGCTCAAAAAACCATCGTGTAGTGAGGTGTCTCTTTTGGAGAATTTGGATCGTAAGATTAAGGCGCTTAAAACCTTCATAGCCGAGAAAGGCAGAGATGGCGCTGTCATCGCTTTTTCGGGCGGTGTGGACAGCACGACTCTTGCTGCGTTGAGCCGTCAAGTTTTAGGCGACAGAGCTGTTGCCGTCACCGCTCAATCAGCCACGTTCACTGAAGGCGAGCTTCGCAACGCCAAAAAAACCGCTCAAGAAATCGGTATCCAACTTTACATAACCCAAACCAACGAGTTAGAACATGAAGAGTTCGCTTCTAACCCTGAGAACCGCTGCTATCATTGCAAAAAGGAACTGTTAAAGAAACTCACGCAATTCGCCGATCAACACGGTTTCTCGGCGGTGTTTGATGGCACAAACTTAAGTGATCTTGAGGGTCACCGCCCTGGCTACAAAGCTGTAAGGGAAACTGAGGGCGTTTACAGCCCACTTGTTACTGTGCAGTTTACAAAAGATGAAGTTCGCGAGGTGGCGAAGTCTTTGGGGTTGCCTATTCATGATAAGCCTTCGCAGTCTTGTTTAGCGTCTCGAATTCCCTATCATGAACGCATCACTGCTGAACGGTTAAAACGTGTTGGAGCCGCTGAAGAAGCTATACGGGGCATTGCCCCGGTGCGGCAGTTGCGTGTACGCGATCACAATGGCTTAGCCCGAATTGAGGTGGGTCCAGCGGAGAGACAGTTGTTTTTCAATGTGGACGTTTTGGATATGGTTGCGGTGCAGCTTAAGCGGTTGGGTTTCAAGTATGTAGCTTTGGATTTGGAGGGTTACAAAAGCGGCAGCATACTTCAAACGGTCTAGGGGCTATTTGGTCAGATTGTGTGAATTTTATTTCTACTTTTTTTCGTTTGCTTAGTAAAGTGGTTGCCATAGTTCTTTTCTAGTTTTGAACTTCACCGTTTAGATGGGTGGAAAGAATGGGGAGGGGTATGATACTCCGAAGAGGCTGCCTATGATTACGCTTAGAACTATGAAGAGTATCCATGCTAGAATTGCAATTAGGATTGCCCTCAGCCAGCCTGTTGCAAAGCTGGCTTTGTAAACCCAAATCCAAGCTATCAGTGCAAGAATATAACCGAAAATGTAAGCGCTTGAACCTATTAGGGCGCCTAAGAAGAAGTCCACGACAAAGGTCACTATAAAGTAAACAATTGGTCCGGCTAGAGTGGCAAGTAAAGCGTCGCCAAACGAGGCTTTGCCGCCTGTGATTGCTTTTCCGGCAAGCCAAACTGGGATGGAAACAACTATCCAGAGTACTAAAAGACTTATGATTGTAAAAACTATGTTTGGAACACTTAATTCAAATACCATAAAAAGCTACCATAATTTTATGGGAAACTGCCTTATTTAAATTTTAACTTTTTGCGTCTTTATATGCAAAAAACGTAAGTGCTTTAGTTATCGGCAGATAGGGAAAAAGGACAAAAAAAGGGCGCGCCCCTCTCTCAAGGTTATTTCCGCGGCGTTAGACGAAGCTGCGTTGGTAGCAATCCTCATGGCGAATTGCAGTGGCTTTACGGGTTGCTACCCGTTGCCCTTCCAAAATTGGTTTGTGACAAATCAAGCAGGTCAATTGCCCTTTCTTTTCCACCCGTATTAGATGACGGTGAGTTATCACGTAGTGGTTTACAGCCATGTTTTTCTCACTGTGAACAGCTTGTTTTGGATTGGTTAAAACGGTTTTTGTCAAGGAATGTTGACTAAGGTTTAGTCAAGATTTCTGGACTAACTTTTTTTTGATTTGGGACTCTTTATGTCGGTTTCTATGGCACAACATGGAGACGATTGAACAAAACTTCTTGGGGTTTACATGACGTTTCGATGTTTGACAGTGAGTCACAATAAGAAACAATAACCAAAAAAAGAAAAAGATAAAGTGCTATAGGGTTTTAGCCTTCGCTGTTGTCTGGCTTGTTTTAGTGACTTTGACGCTGGCAGCCTTCAAAAACGTCGTGCTGGTTGACACTCCAGCGGCTGCTCCCAAAGCTGCCGCTGACCCTGATGTGGCACTTGCAGCTGCTGACGCCCCAGTGACGCCACCTACGCCGCCCTGCCCTGTCTGTATTTTGTAAGCATCCGCCAACGTCGCCCTCGTACTCTGATGTCCTGTGCAGACGGTTCTTGCGCCTGTATTGTTGCCTACCTCCGAGGCGTCAAGCACGCGAAGCGTCAAATTCGCCGTCGCCCGAACAGGATGTAAACCCATATCAAACTCCTGCTCCTCAACCGACATGCTAACAACATGAACGGCTACAGAGCGTTTAGTGCCCCAGTTGAAAACCACAATTGGTGCGAGTTTTTGGTTGCCGGCGTTCTGTGGCTGCATCATAAGTTCCAGCATGGCAAGTGATGGGTGGATTCCGAGGTCTGTGGCGGTTTGGTTTTGATCTTGGGGATCGAGGTCTGTGCTGTCTAACTCGAAGGTTATGTTGAAGTATTCTTGGAGTTGAATCTGCGGGTTAACGGTTGTGTTGGCAGCAGATACTGTGGGCGGGTTGAAGGTGTGCAGCAGCTTCTCAGGGTTGTATTGGAACACGAAGTAGCTATTGCCTCCGCCGAAGTTGGCGTCTTTAGCGTTCGGCGCCAGCAATACAAGAGTGCCTTTGTGGCTGTTTGGTTGACTTGGCAAGTCAAAACCGCCTGTCACTAAGTCTCTTGTGGTTCAGCAACTGAGGTGTCTCTTTCCCAACCCTCATTCTCAATCGTAATGCTCTGAATAGCCACAGCGTTAGCGCCTGCATCCAAATCAGGCAGTGCAGTGTATTCGCTGACCCAGCAGCGGTAAACCTTGTAAGATATGGCGGTTACACCTGCTTCGTTTAGCAACTCGATGGTTATGTCTTTGCGGAATGTTTTAAGAGACATCGAATCGGTTTTTTTGTTGAAGGCAAGGTTTGCCCACGCTTCGAATTCGAGGTCGTGAGTTACGCCGCGCTCTAAAACGATGGAGGCGAAGCTGGTTTTGCCAGGGGATTTGCGGTCTACGCTGATGTCGCCGCCTTCGCGGTGGGTTATGACTTCAGTGGTGCGTTTAAGGGGGCTCATTTTGGAGACGCCTGCAACCACTTTGTTGTCCCATTTAACTCGGAACCTGAATTTTTTGTAGGGGTCAATTCTGCTTTGGTTTACTGAAAACTGTGGCATAATATCATCTGCTTTCTTTCTTGGTTGTTAACCAATTTTACGTTTGTGGTACCTAATGAAAAAGAGGGAAGGCTACAGCAGTTTCTGGTTTAAGCGTTAGCTACGAACGAGCCGTAGGTGGGGTTTTTGCCTTCAACTTTAGGATTGCAACAGCCGTAAATCCACAAGAGGGATCAACCGGAAGTCAAGGCTGGTACATAGCATCGCCTATCAGCTTTTCCATCCGTGGACAAAATTCCCGCCAAGTTTCTTAGCTCCTGACGGTTCTGTAGCATAAAAATTAATTATCACCTGCGCCTAACTACCCGTTTAATGATGCCCAAACTCGGCAAAATCACTTGGCGCCAACCACTTGTTTTCGTAGCCGCAACCATCGTCTGCACAGTTCTGGCAATCTACGCCATAGTAGCGGCACCCGTAGGTTCAGACGCCGGCGCTGCAACGGGGGTTTCAGGTTTGTACCTAGCCGCAGCCGTCTATGTGCCATTGGCATTGTGGTTCGGGATCTGGGGTTGCCTTGCTGGCTACTTTAGCTGCATCTCCATGGGCATCTACCTAAACTCTGTCGGCGCCGCCAACTACAGCCTTGAGTTCCTTTTGGTTTGGTCGCTTGCAGACCTCTTTGAAGGCTTGGTGCCACTTCTGATTTACCGCTCACTCAAAACCAAGCCGCTCCTCACGCTCAAACGCCCCAAACTCACTTATGGCATAAACGCGGCGCTCTTAGCGGTTCTAGTGGTTTCAGGCTCTGCCCTTGTTTACTCTTTTACGACGGTATTTATCGCGACATTCGTCACAAGCATCGCACTCGTAGTTGTGCAGGGGCTGGTTGAGGACCGCAAAACCTGGCTTACTTGGCTACCCATTGGCGTGGTGCTTGCAAGCATAGTTTCAGGCACGTTTGGCGTCGGCGCGTTGGTGGCTTTCGGAGCTATCCCTTGGGAGATCTTCGGAGTTGTGTACTTCGGCTGGGTGTTCGGCGATATTGTTGTGCTTGCCACGTTGGGCACCGTTCTAACGGTAGTTCTGAACCCGTACATTGTTAAGTCAAAGATTTACGTTCGCAGGTTCTTCTCATAAAAGGGCTTCATCAAAAGCGTAACGCCGCCCATCCAGGAAAACGAAAACGTCTCCAATTGCAATAAAGTGGCCGTCGTTCCAGACAAGTGCTGAGTCTTTTGGCACCGCAACAATCTCTTCTTCACTTGAAAACCTTTTTAGGGTTTCATCTTTGCTTCCAATGTAGTGTGCTTTTAAGGTGACATCAACCACGCCCAAACCTTCTACCATATGCACCCGATGCCCTTCTCGAATGGTGGTTACGCAACGTTTGCACAGCGCTAACGCTCCTGCACTTCTACCAACAATCACGCCGCTGAACCTCTTCAGTAAATCATCCAGCCCAGCAGCTTTAGCCCGCTCAATCAAGACACTTGCCTGCCCACCGGTCAAGTAAACTAAATTCGTCTCCGAAAGTCGCTGCCTCAAATCCTCTTTCTCAGCGAACTCTACAAAATCCACCTCACCCGCCCCCAAACCACGCAGGTAGTCGCGGAACAATTTGCGTTTGCTGTATCGGCTGTCAAAACCTGGTCTTGCCCAGGCAAATACTGCCACGCGGGGCTGGACTCCGGCGTCTTCAAGCGCTACTGCGTTGATTTCTTTAGCGCTTTTGCGGGCGACGTTTTCTCCGCCTAAAAGATAAATTTTGGGCATACTTGAAAATTGGCGGCGAAACCTAAAACTCTACTGCTGCCCAAGGGCCGTGAGCGTTTTTGTTATTTGTGCGGTTTTGTTGGGGTTGAGGCTGTAGAGGATTTTTGTTCCACAACTAACTTCCATGATGAATTCAGTGTTTCTCAGTGTTTTCATCTGCCATGTTAAGGCTTGGGAGGTGACGGCGACTTCTTCGGCTAGGCGACTGTGCGAAAGTTGCTTTCTAGTTAAGAGCACCGAGAAAACGCGTTTGGCTGTTTTGTGCCGCAACAGGCAAATCAGCATAATCTCTTGAGCGGTGTATTGTTTGTTGATGAAGAATCGTTTATAGCGACCGTCGCGGACAAACGAAACCAGTCCAGAGCGAACCAGTACACCCAGATGGTACTCTGCTAAGCCCACAGGTAGAAACAGCGCTGTTGCGGCTGCTCGGAAGGAGACACTGGGGTTTAGGTTTATGTAGCTGTAGATTTGGCTACGGGTGACGTTGGCAAGGAAGGCTTGGCTGGGCGTGGAGGTTTGGACTTGGAGTGAGGAGGTTGTGCCAAACAAAACGGGGTAGGTGTAGCTGGAATTTTGCTGCTGGTAGAGCTGCGCCGCAAAACACCCGGCAATAACGAGGGTTAAGGTTACTGCCGCAGAGGCTACGGCTACACGTTTCAGGTCATTTGGGGTCAACTGTTTTTGTGTGTCGGGCGCTTTTATTTTTATTTGTAAACAACTGTACTAACACATCCCTGTTCAATCCTTAAATACACTCGGCTCCCATTCACCGATGTTGATGCGCATGGCTTCTGAAGAAAAAATCACATTCACACCCGTCGGCACAGTCAAAACCGACGCGGTAGGCAACCAAGTCAGAGACGAAAATGTCATATCCAACCTGGTTATAAAACCCGAATTCACCGAAGCATTAGAGGGCATCGAGGATTTCTCCCACATCTTCGTCTTGTTCTACCTAAACTTAGCCAAAACCAGCTCTGATTTGCCTCTTAAGGTGCATCCAAGGGGACGCATCGACATGCCGCTGGTTGGCTTGTTTGGCACCCGAACGCCTTACCGCCCCAACCCCATTGGGTTAACCGTTGTGAAGCTCCTAAAAATCGAAGGCAATGTCTTAACCGTAAAAGGATTAGACGCCTATGACGGCACACCAGTTTTAGACGTGAAACCCTATGATTCTTGGGACTGCAAAAAAGATGCAAAAGTAGCGGATTGGTGGAAAAAACTCAACCCAAACCTTTAGAGTAACTCGCCCACTCCGTAGTGCGCGTCGACTTCTTTTAGCAGCGCCTTTCTCAGGTCTTCGCCGCTTAAGCCGTAGCCTTCCAATTCGCCCACGTCGTCAGCTAAAGGTTCGTCTTTGATAACCTCTTCAATCCAGCGTTCAAAGTCGCCACGGTACAAATGGAAGTCAAGCGATTCAATGGGCACCTCTTTTATGGCTCTGTAAAACTCTTCGATAGAGTGCGCCGTAACCTCCAGCGGGTCGTCAACTGCCACATAAAAGTTGAATGCCTGCTCGGGCGGCACCTCCAGCCCTATTTTGAATGCGTTTTTACCTTTATCCGTTAAGCAGTATCCAGTTCCGACTTTTTTTAGAAAACCAGTCTCTGCAAGTTGATGCACATGCTCAATGGCTTGTTCATTTGTCAAACCCGCAGCTTGTGCAAACATGTTTAGGTCCATGCGGCCTGTGGCTTCATTCATAACTTTTAAAACTTTAAGTTGAGTCTCCTTCAAGAAGTGTCGCCTCACCGAAATACCAATAGCACGCTAATGATTTAAATGTGTTAATGCCCCCGCTTCATGCATATGGCAAGTTTTTTAGCTTCAAACCTCAATGAATTAGACATGTGATGCATGTGCCCACAGATTTTATCATAGTATTAGTCACAGCAAAAGACCAAGCGGAAGCCGAAAAAATCTCTCAAACCCTCCTCGAGGAGAAGCTGGCGGCATGCGCCAACATCGTTTCAGGCGTTGCGTCATGTTTTGTTTGGCAAGGAAAAATTGACCGCTCTGAAGAGTGCCTGATTTTGTTAAAGTCGCGGATGAACCTGTTTTCGGATTTGACCAAGCGAGTCAAGCAACTACACAGCTACACCGTGCCCGAGGTCCTTGCATTACCCGTCGCGGCCGGCTCAGAGGATTACCTCGACTGGCTCGGCAGCAACCTCAGATGCTAACCAGCAAAAACCCTTCATTCGTTGTGTGACGCCCATTTTTAGGCAACGATAAATAGTAGTATTCGGCTAGATATTTTGATGCAAGCATTAAAGCAGCATAAGCTTCTTGTTCTCGTCGTGATTGTCCTCGTGGCGGTTTTGATTGTTTCCGCAGCGGGGATTGTGCTTCTCAAAACCCCCTCCTCACCTGCGACAACACCAACTCCCCCGCCTTCACCGACACCTGCGCCATCGCCTACTCCACAAGAGGTTGCCACCCCATCATCAGAGCCAACAGTGCCCCTTGCAACCCCTCGGACTTACCCTCAAAACTCCGGCAGCCCGGGCGGCTCATCCGGAGGGCTTTTTCCCGGCGAAGTCTCCCAGTACCAAGGCCAAGACCTAACTCCTATATCCACCTACATATCGTACTTAGATTCACATCCGGACGTAGCTATTGCGGGTGTGCAAAACATTGATCAACATAACTATCGGCTGAAAATTTCTGGCATGGTAAATACGCCTCAGAGCCTCAATTATAGTGAAGTTGTTTATGGTTACACTCCTAAATATGAGGTTTCTACGTTGCCGTGTGTGGAGGGCTGGAGCGTCACATTGCTTTGGCAGGGCGTAGCCATAACCGACCTCTTAAACCACGCTGGCATATCCTCGGAGGCAAACACAATAATCTTCATTGCTGCAGACGGCTACTCATCCTCGCTTCCGCTGCAGTACATAAAAGACCACAACCTTATGATTGCCTACAAAATGAACAACCTTACTTTTACTCCTCAGCTTGGGTGGCCTTTCTTCTTGGTGGCTATTAACCAGTATGGGTACAAGTGGGTGGAGTGGATTACGGAAATCAATGTGTCAAATGACAGTACCTATAGAGGTTACTGGGAGAGCCGTGGTTACCCCAACGATGCGCCTGTGCAGAATCCGTCGGGTTCATCTGTGGGCGGGTCTAATCTTGGGCTTGTTGGGCTTGTGGGAGTTATGGTTGGGGTGGCTGTGGTTGCTTCGGTGGTGTTGGTTCGTCGGCAACGGCGTATAGCGCAATGCCAGAGTTTGCGTTTGGCTGTTGTTCGTTTGGTTAGGCGCAAGGGGAAGGCGGGTTGAGTGTTTAACGGTTTTTTTGTGGTTGTTTGCTTGCTCCACCAAAACTTCCTGCACATTTATGTACAGGTAAGCCTTAAATAAAGCGTTGCTGTATGGTTGTGAACCATACTGGAGCATGATTAAAATGGGGAATCGCCTTTGGCACCAACCAAACAAAAACCAAAACAGACATAGCCAAACTAAACTATGTCAAATTCACCTACACTAACCAACCCATAGAAGTATTCATAAAAATCCACCAAACACACCCCATCGCCTACCTCCTCGAATCCATAGAAGGACCCCAAAAACTCGCCCAATATAGCTTTTTAGGATTCGACCCAAAAACCACTATAACCGCCAAAAATGGCAAAGTCACCGTAACCAACACCCAAACCGGCGAAGCAGCCAACCAGCAAACAAACGACCCCTTCCAAACCATCCGCACCCTCCTCGAACCCTACAACAACGACATGGTGGACTTCCGACTCGTCGGAGGCGCCTTGGGCTACATAAGCTACGACGCTATCCGCTACATCGAGAAATTGCCCAGCCAAAAACCCGACCCCCTAGCCTTCCCAGACTTGGAAATGGGTATATTCGAAGACGGCATAGTTTTCGACCACATCCACAACCAAGCCTACTACTATTTTCGCAGCCAAAACCGCCTCGCCGAAATCGAAACCCTCCTAAAAGAACCCGTAGAAAAAGAAGCACCTTTCACTTATACAGAACCGACGGTGGACACTGCCAAAGAGGAGTTCATGTCTTCGGTCGAGAAAGCCAAGCAATACGTAACCGCAGGCGACATCTTCCAGGTTGTTCTCTCCAAACGGTTCAGCTTCCAATACAGCGGCAGCCTGTTGAGCTTCTACAATAGCCTGCGCCAAATCAATCCCTCACCCTACATGTTCTACTACAAGTCCGGTAGCCGCCAGATCGTGGGTGCCAGCCCCGAAATGCTTGTGCGGGTAGATAAGCGCAAAGTAGTCACCTTCCCCATAGCCGGTACAGCGCCCTATACGGCGGATGAGGTGGAAAACCAGCGTCTCGCCAAAGAGCTCCTCGCCGACCAGAAGGAACGCGCTGAACATGTCATGCTAGTGGATTTAGCTCGAAATGATGTGGGCAGAATCAGCCGCTATGGCAGCGTTTCCGTGCCAGAATTTATGCAAATTCACCAGTTTAGCCACGTTCAGCATATTGTCTCCCAAGTTCAGGGCGACCTGCAGCCGGGGTTGGAAAGCTTTGACGCCCTAAAGGCAGTTTTCCCAGCAGGCACGGTTTCTGGTGCACCAAAAGTGCGTGCTATGGAAATCATCGAGGAACTTGAACCAAGCCGCCGCGGTCCATATGCGGGAGCAGTCGGCTATTTCAGTTGCAACGGCAACAGCGACTTCGCTATAACCATTCGCACGCTTTTCGCAGAAGGCAACCACGCCTACATTCAGGCAGGAGCGGGAATAGTTGCTGACTCCAACCCTGAGAAAGAGTGGATGGAAACTGACCACAAAGCACGGGCGCTCATGAAGGCGCTTGAGCACGCACAAGGAGGCACAAAACATTGAAGGTTCTGGTAATTGATAACTATGACAGCTTCGTCTATAACCTCGTTCAGTACATTGGTGAGCAAGGCGCCGAAGTGGTGGTTTATCGTAACGACCAAATCACTGTGGATGAGGCCGCTGAACTCTGCCCCGACCGCATTGTCATCTCGCCAGGCCCCGGAAACCCCGAAGACGACAAGTTTTTCGGTGTCTGCAAATCCATCCTCCAAACCCTCAGCCCCACAATCCCCACATTAGGCGTCTGTTTGGGGCATCAGGGCATCATCCACACCTACGGCGGCAAAGTTGTCCACGCCAAGAAGCTGATGCATGGCAAAACCTGCACTATAAAACACAACCGGCAGGACCTGTTTAAAGGCGTACGCAACCCTTTCAACGCAACTCGATACCATTCGTTGGCTGGCGAGCGGCTGAGCATCCCAGAATGCCTCGAAGTTACAGCAGAAGCTATAGACGACGGCGAAATCATGGGCGTAAAACACAAGAAATACCCCATTTACGGCGTACAATTCCACCCTGAATCAATTCTTTGCGAGGACGGTAAGATAATCATCAAAAACTTCCTGAAGGCTAAACCATGATGCGCGAAGCAATTGCGAAACTTGTGGAAGGTGCAGACCTCTCCTCAGTTGAATCCGTGGCTGTTATGACTGAAATCATGACGGGCAAAACTTCCAACGCCCAAATCGCCGCTTTCCTCACGGCATTGGCCATGAAAGGCGAAACAGTCGACGAATTAACCGCATTCGCCCAAGTAATGAAGTCACACTGCCGCCAAATCCACCCAAAAGTAGCCGGCAGACTCGTTGACACATGCGGAACAGGCGGCGACAAACAGAAAACCTTCAACGTCAGCACCGCATCCGCATTTGTCACCGCAGGCGCAGGCGTAAGCGTCGCCAAACACGGCAACCGAGCCGTCACCAGCAGCAGTGGCAGCGCAGACGTCCTCGAAAAACTCGGAGTAAACCTTGCATTAGATCCATCGTCGGTTGAGCGGGTTATTGAGGAAGTGGGCACGGGCTTCATGTTCGCCCCAGCTTTCCACCCAGCCATGAAGTACGTGGCAGAAACAAGGCGGGAAATTGGTATCCGAACTGTCTTTAACGTCTTAGGACCCTTAACCAACCCTGCTGGAGCTTCGGCGCAGGTGCTTGGCGTTTATGACGGCAAACTGGTGGAGCCCTTGGCTTACACCCTTCAGAAAATGGGTTTAACTGAAGCTTTGGTAGTGCATGGCCGGGACGGGCTTGACGAAATATCCACCGTCGGAAAAACAACTGTTGCTTACTTAAAAAGCGGCAAAGTCACAATCACCGAAATGGCGCCATTAGACTTCGGAGTTAAAACCGCAGGCATCGCTGATTTGCAGTGTAACTCTGCGGATGAAAGCGCCCAGACCATCTACAACATACTAACCGGCAAAGAAACAGGCGCAAAACTTGACATTGTGCTCGTAAACGCCGCCGCAGCCATTTTGGTCGGTGGAAAAGCGGCATCATTCCCTGAGGGGATGGTGTTAGCTCAAAAATCTATCACCAGCGGTGCGGCTTACACTAAGTTGAGGAAGTTAGTTGAATTGTCAGTTGGCAACATGCAAAAACTTGAGGAGTATGAAAGGGCATGACTGATTTTTTGGATACATTAGCAAAGGATTCGCTAGAAAACATTGAAGCGGGCTACTATAGGCATTATCGAACTGTACAACCCGTCCGGGCGAGCCTTAAAGCTGCGGTTTTAACGGCTAAAGCCAACGCGGTTATCTCGGAAATTAAATCGGCTTCCCCCTCCGCCGGCACTATACGAAGCGCGGTGGACGCGGCGGCAGTTGCGCAGGCGATGCAGAGAGGAGGCGCTGTGGCGCTGTCGGTTTTGACGGAGCCCAAACACTTTAATGGCTCTTTGCAGGCGCTTAGCCAAGCTCGGGCAGCTGTGAATTTGCCTATCCTCATGAAGGACATCATCATGGTTCAGAAGCAAATCGAGGTGGCTTCCAAGCTTGGGGCTAACGCTGTGCTGCTCATTGAGGGGCTTTTTGATCGGGGCTACTGTGACGTAGACGTTGAAGACGCCATCGCTAACGCACACGGCTACGGCTTAGAAGTGCTCCTGGAGGCACACACGAAAGCAGAGTATCTAAAGGCAGTTCAGACTAAAGCGGATTTGGTGGGCATTAACAACCGTAACTTGGCGACACTCAAAATCGACTTAGAAACTACCAAAACCATCCTGGAGCGGCACGGCAAACATGGCAAAACTGTGGTCTCCGAAAGCGGCATCCACAGCGCGGAGGATTTGCGGTTTCTGCGGGATTGCGGCGCCGACGGTTTCCTAATCGGCTCAAGCATCATGTTAACCCAAGATGTAGAATTGAAAGTTAAGGAGTTTGTACAGGCATGAATCTAAAAGACTACCCAGTTGATGGGAAATACGGCAAGTATGGCGGGCGTTTCGTTCCCGAAATCCTGATGGAAGCAATCACGCAGCTTGAAAAAGCGTATGCTGAGGCGAGGGCGGACCCAACGTTCCAACGTGAACTGGATTATTACCTCGCCGATTTCGTCGGCAGGCCAACCCCACTGTATTACGCCGAGAATTTGACACGCAAACTGGGCGGCGCAAAAATCTACCTAAAACGAGAAGACCTCGCACACGGCGGCGCACATAAAATCAACAATACTCTCGGCCAAGCTTTGTTGGCGAAGCGTATGGGGAAAAACCGCGTCATAGCCGAAACCGGGGCAGGACAGCACGGCGTCGCCACAGCCATAGCATGTGCTGCGCTTGGACTCAAAGCCGTCGTTTTCATGGGCACCGAAGACTGCGAACGCCAAAGGCTCAACGTATTCCGCATGAAACTCATGGACGCCGAAGTCCACCCTGTTGAGTCCGGCTCTAAGACGCTTAAAGACAGCATTAACGAGGCGTTCCGCGACTGGGTAACCAACCTCGAATCAACTTACTATCTCATTGGTTCTACGATGGGGCCGCATCCGTACCCTATGATGGTTCGGGACTTCCAAAGTGTCATAGGCAGAGAAATCAAGACGCAGTTTAAGCAGAAAACGGGCGGCCTACCTGATGCGCTGGTTGCCTGTGTTGGCGGCGGAAGCAACGCCATGGGAACTTTCTTCCCATTCGAAGACGACACATCAGTAAAGCTGTATGGCGTAGAAGCGGCAGGCGAAGGCATCCAAACCGGCAAACACGCAGCCACATTAGCAGCAGGTGAAGAAGGCGTATTCCACGGCATGTTCACATACATACTGCAGGACAAAGACGGGCAAATCGAGAACACAACCAGCATCTCAGCAGGCTTAGACTACCCAGGCGTCGGCCCCGAACATTCGTTCCTAAAAACTATCAAACGGGCAGAGTACGCATACGCTAACGACAAAGAAGCCGTCGAAGCCTTTTTGACGTTGAGCAAAACCGAAGGCATCCTGCCCGCACTGGAGTCCTCGCACGCTATAGCTTACGCCATGAAGCTCGCACCCAAAATGCAAAAAGACCAATCCATCGTCGTCACTCTCTCAGGACGGGGCGACAAAGACGTTGAAACCATAGCCAAATACATAGGTGCACAAATATGAGCAGCATTAAAGAGAAATTCCAAAAAGCCAAAGCCTCAGGCGAAGGCTTGCTGATTGGGTACTTAACAGCGGGCGACCCCACTCCTGAGGCGACGCCCAAACTAGCTGATGCTTTAATTCGAGGTGGCGTAGATATCCTCGAAGTAGGCTTACCGTTCTCAGACCCAATAGCTGATGGACCAACCATCCAAGAAGCCAGCCTGCGCGCCCTAAACGCAGGCACCACCCCGCTAAAAGTGCTTGAAATCGCAGCACAAATCAAAGCCACCCACAACATCCCGCTCGTAATCATGACTTACTATAACCCAGTATTCCACCACGGCGTCGAAGCTTTCCTTAAAAAAGCCAAAGCCTCAGGCGTAGACGGCTTCATAGTGCCCGACCTTCCAGTTGAAGAAGCAGATGAATACCGAAAAGCAGCAGAAACGGCGGGTTTGGACACGATTTTCCTTGCTTCGCCAGCTACCTCAGAGGAGCGGCTAACAAAAATCGTTGCAGCTTCATCGGGGTTTCTGTATTTGGTGTCGCGGTTCGGTGTCACTGGCGCCCAAACTTCTGTCGCTTATTCCACGGTGGAGTTGATTGGGCGGGTGCAGCATGCGACTGCGGGCAAAATCCCGTTAGCGGTGGGTTTTGGCATCTCCAAACCCGAGCATGTAGCGCAGGTGATAGTGGCTGGTGCGGACGCAGCTATCGTTGGCAGCGCATTCATTAACGTTGTGCACAAAAACGGCGCCAACATCGAAGCATCAGCAGCAGAACTCCAACAGATAGCCTCAGAACTCAAAAAAGCAACAAAAAAAACAGCATTAAAATGAAAACTGAGGCGGCTTAAACCAGCTTCTGAAGCTGAGCGATAAGCTCCGCCTTCATTTTTTCGTCGCCACCGATCTCTTTTCTGGCTTTTTTCCAGTCAGCGCTGCATTTGCCCATTTTGGACTGTTCGCCGATGTATTTGTGGATGACGCCGTCGATTTTTTCCTGGTTATCTGGGGTGGCTTCTACGCCTGCTTCTTTTAGTACGGTTCCAAACCATTTCCAACAAGTCAACTTTGAACTCTCCAATAAAAGCTGGCGGGTTTGGGGTTATTTGCCTTTCGCTTCCCCGCCCAAAATCTCCCCAAAACGGGCTTTTGCAGTTGCCGAAAACTTTTCTGCATGTACAACCCGCCACAACCAATTCACAATAAACTCAAAACGCAGAAACCAAAACAGGCAGTTCTGCCTTGAGCCTTAGAAGATGAATGTAGTAGGCAGCAACTCTCTTCTTCTACCACTAGAAAAAAAATAATTTGAGTTAGCTGTCATCGTCCCAGCATTCAAGGCACATGCCTTCGCAGTTGTCATGGATCTGCTGGGTTATTTGCCTGCCGCAGCTTTTGCATCGAAGTTTTTGGTTTACACTCATTGTATCCACATTCTAAATGGCTATATTTCCTTGCTTAATTAGAATTTTGTTTTACGCCAAAAAACGGTTTTCAAGTTCCTCTGCACATGTTTTTTGGCATAAGTTTTATAATTGGACTAATCACTCTATTTGCGGCGATGGATCTTAGGCGGTGGGTTAGGGGTCCATTACATCCGTAAATCCTCTACATGACGGGCTGACATCGGCAGCTGAGGCGTCAAAGGCCGCTTGGAGCTTCATTTCCGAACCAGTGACTATCCGTCCTTTGGGGCTGGCGGTCAACGGGCGGTTTCCGTAGGGAAACTGTTTCGTTGTTTAGCAGGCGAACCCGGCTAGGCTCGGGAGAGAGCAACCTAAGTTTGGACGTTATGCGCTCAAGGGGGTGCGGGTAAGAGTGTAGGGTTTGAGGTTTCCCTGCGGAGTCTAGGCGTCGAACTGCCGCGGTCCATCGCTACTATAATTTTTCCAGAAAAGATAGGTTTTGGTTTGGTTTGCGAAGCTAAGCCGCTTTAGTGCTTCCCCAAGTTCACCCTCTGAGTAATCTGCGATTTTTTCTGCGGTTTCAGCGTGTTTGGGGTAGGGTTTTTGGTGCAGGCAAGTCTGCGCCTTACGCCTCCGTCGAGTCGGGCAGTTCGGTGAAGGATGTCTTTGATTTGTTGGGCGCCAGTTTGAGCGATTTTCTGCAGGTTATACGCCACTGAACCTAAGAGCGCCTCGTCGAAGCCTAA
The DNA here is from genome assembly GCA_963716035.1 of uncultured archaeon. Classification (GTDB taxonomy): domain Archaea; phylum Thermoproteota; class Bathyarchaeia; order Bathyarchaeales; family Bathycorpusculaceae; genus Bathycorpusculum. The sequence goes on from OY970286.1 coordinate 2,611,841, forward strand.
CGTCGACAGTTTGGCGATTGCTTCAGCAACATGCCTACCGGGGTGCTTTCAGCGATTTTCTTTTAAAAAGTCTTATTTAGTTATTCCTCTTTAAAATATATAGAGGCAAAACTAATGTCTGCCTCAAAAATTGGTTCTCAAACCAAGTCGCTATCTAAAAAAAGGCAGTCTCCCAACAGAAAAACCATTATGCACCCTAAACCTGCACAAGACAAAAGCACCAAACTTTTAGAGATGGCTGAGGCAGTGGCGCATTTCGGAAGCTGGGAGTGGGATCTCTCGCAGCCTCGCGCTATTTGGTCAGCAGAGATGTTTCGTATCTTCGGTATAAAACCCAGAGCTGAGGGCGTAACTTTAGAGGAGTACAAGAGTTTAATTCACCCTGATGATTTGCCCGAAACCACCAAACGAATTACAGCATCTCTGGCAAACCCCAAATTAAACCAAAAAGATGAATATGATTACCGCATCATCCGTCGTGATGGCTCAATCCGGACAATCCATTCTAAACGCCAAATAAAAGAACTTACACCCGACGGCAAACTCAAAATAATTGTAGGTGTAGATCAAGACGTTACAGAACAGAAACAAACTATACAAATATCCGTCGAAACCATTAAACTTCTTGAACTAGCTGAAGAAGTTGCCCATTTTGGGAGTTGGGAATTTGAGACTTCAGAGCCGCTGGCCAATTGGTCCCCCGGGATGTTTCGTATCTTTGGAATCCAACCCCGTCGCTTGGGCTTTGCTTGGGAAGAATATCTAAGCTTTATTCACCCAGATGACCGTGATGCTGCGGCAAAAAATGCGCAGATAATGCTAAGTTCACCTCTAAACCACCGGGAAAGCTTTGATTATCGCATAATACGCCCCGACGGTTCAGTTCGGATTCTCAACGCTCAACGCCAAGTAAGAGAAGTCGATTCACAGGGTAAAGCTAAGAATGTAGTAGGAGTCGACCAAGACGTCAGTGAACAAAGGCGAGCCGAAGAGGCGCTAAAGAAAAGTGAAGAACGCTTTCGGGTGGTCGCAGAAGCCGCCAACGTTATGGTCTACGAAATCGACTGGGTAACAGAGAACATTAATTTTATCCGCGGCGTCAAACAGCTTGTAGGATACGAACCCGACGAAGTCGGTTCAACCACCGCATGGACACAGAGCAAAATGCACCCTGACGATGTCCAACAAGTAGTAGCAACCTGGAATAAAGTCAAAGACAACCCCCAACTCGACCGCTACTCAATGGAGTACCGTATTCTACACAAAAACGGCAACTACATTTTTGTGAAAGACACCGCCAAAGCCATCAAAGACTCCACAGGCAAAACCGTACTCTTCATAGGCGGTGTACGCGACATCACAAAACGCAAACACAACCGAGAAATGCTCAAACAATACAGCAAACACCTCGAAGAACTCGTGGAGGAACGAACCAAAAAACTCATAGACTACGAACGCTTAGCCGCCATCGGACAGGTGGCAGGCATGGTGGGACACGACATCAGAAACCCCCTTCAAGCCTTGATCAGCGAAGTCTACCTCATTCAATCCGACCTCCAAGACTTGCCCCCAACCCCACAAAAAAGCGACATATCAGAGAGCCTAGAAAACATAGAAGGAAACATCAGCTACATCAACAAAATCGTTGCTGACCTCCAAGACTACTCCCGAAGACTAGATCCCGACTTCCACCAAGTCAACTTAGAGGACCTTATTGTAGATGTGTTTAAAACAATCAACGTTCCCAAAGCAATTACGCTCTCATTCAAAATAAAATCCCCTATAAAAGTGCAGGTTGACCCTACCTTTACACGACGCGCACTAACCAACCTCATAAACAACGCTGTCCAAGCCATGCCTGAAGGTGGCAACCTGGAAGTCAGCAGCTACCAAAAAGACGGCTCCATATGCCTCACAGTCGCCGACACCGGCGTAGGCATACCAGAAGAAATCAAAGACCGACTGTTTACGCCTCTTTTCACTACTAAATCCAAGGGGCAAGGTTTGGGACTAGCGGTTGTGAAGCGTCTGGTAGAAGCTCAGGGCGGCACGATATGCTTTGAATCGACGCTTAACAAGGGCACTAAATTCGTCATCAAACTGCCCGAAAAACATGAGTCCAAAGAAAATCCATAGTAAGTTTTTTGCAAAACGATATAAGGTTGGTTCCCTCATACCGTTTATGGGTGGTTTATAGTGAGAAAGCTGCAAAGTTTCACTATTATTTTCTTGATTTCCACATTAATTATGGGCGTTTTTGTATTTTCCCCTGTCAATGCTGTTGCAACATCTCATATTGAGGGCTACGTCACGGACGCTCAGGGCGCTCCGGTTTCGGGTGCCCACATCACGTTTGACAGCGCAAGCGTGCCGCCAGTCCCAGCAACGGACCAGTCAGGGTATTACTCCGCTTATGTCCCGCAAGGTACCTATACGATAAATGTGTGGCCAACCTACGGTTCCCACTTTCTAAGCTATACCCAGCAGGGCTATGTTGTGAGTGCTGACGCCGTCAAAAACATCACCCTTACAACAGGCAACAAAATTGAGGGTTACGTTACAGACGCAAATGGTCAAGGCATGGTTGGCTCCTCGGTTCTCTTCAAAGTCGGCAGCACGGTTTACGGTTCAGGCTATTTTACCGATTCACAGGGCTACTTCTACTGTGTGGTGCCAGACGGAACATATACAATAGACTCTCACCCCCAAACCGCATATCAACCCAGCTACAGCGGTTCCTGCAGCCAGTACGCCACCTACACAGAAACCAACTATAACGTCGACGGCGACGCAAACCACAATATAATCGTCGGTACCGTGGCAGGCAAACGCAGCATCACTGGCTTCATCCGAGATCAAAACGGGCAACCAATCAAAGGCGCCGAAATAATCTTCAATGACCCCATCAATGTTCCAAGCGTAAACTCCGATAACACCGGCCACTACATCATAAACGCGCCTGCAGGCACATACCACCTAAACGTTTGGCCGCCCCGAAACTCTAGTTTCATACGTTACGACCAAACAAGCTTCACAGTCAGCGCCAACCAGACTAAAAACATAAACCTCGAAACCGGCATCAAAGTTTACGGTTACATCACCTTCGGAGGCTCACCCGTTAACGGCGCCGTGGTGTTCCTGGACAACTACCAGTCGGGGTGGTTTAGCACCTCAGACGGCTTCTACTTCGTAGCAGTACCACCAGGCACCTACACCATCGACGCACACCCCGGCGTGGGACCCATCGTTAACCCGCCCACTGCCTTCAAAACATACATCGAAAACAACTTTATCGTCACGGCGGAAATCGCCAAAAACCTCAGTGTAACCCTACTGCCCGTCGTCCCGACGCCTGCCCCCACTGCGCAGCCAACAAGCAACCCAACCTCCACACCCGCCCCCAACTTAACGTCAAACACCATAACCATCTCTGCCGAAGCTCAAAACTACCAGGTCGGCTCAACTCTAACCCTCAAAGGCGCCTTAACCGACCAAAACCAAAACCCACTCACAGACAAAACCATCAAACTCTCCTACTCCCCCGACAACCAAGCCTGGACCACAATCGGCAACGCACAAACCGACCAGTCAGGCAACTACCAAATTCAGTGGCTTATCCCCGCATCGGGCACCTTCACCGTTAAAGCCGAATGAACAGGCGACCAAACCACCCAATCTGCTTCCAGCACGGCGACGCTGTCTTTTCTGTCCTACGAAAACCAGAAACTGTTCATGGTACAATCCAACAGCACCATAACCAACTTAAGCTTCAACAGCACCAGCCACCAACTTGCCTTCACCGCCTCCGGCCCATCGGGTACCTACGGGTTAACTAAAGTTACTATCGCCAAATCGCTGGTAGAGGACGCCACAGCCTTCTCAATCGCCTTAGACGGTAACCAGCTGGAGTTCTCCATTGAATCTGCTGACGACAGCTGGGTGCTTCTGTTTAGCTACCATCACAGTAGCCACCAAGTTGTCATCGGCTTAACACCTAACGCCTTAATCGCCCTCAACAATGCGCCTCAGGACTACACGCTTCTAATTGTGGCAGTCGTTATTGCCTCCGCAACCTTATTCGTCGGCGCCTTTTTTGTTAAGCGCAAACACAAAAATTAATCCACCTTTTTTCATTGTTTTCTGCTTACACTTATTAGCTTAGGCGCCGACTTATTGGTTGATTGCTTATGCTATACTGCGAACAATGCGGTACCTCCCTTGATGCTGCAGCGAAGTTCTGTGGCAACTGCGGAGCACCCGCCAAAACCCACCAACCCCCCGCCAACCAAAACCTGTCAGGTTTGAAACGTGAACGGCTAAACTATTATTCACCCCCAACCGGCAGAGCCATACCCTCAGCGCCTATGCCAGTTTTCGGGGCACAACCCATTCAGCCTCAAACTCCGATGCAACCAGCCTACGCTCAACCCTCCGCACCCACGTATCAACCGCCAATCCAGCCCCAACCCGTTCAACCCCAAATTGGCGGCGAAACCACCGTTGGAGTCATACTTTTTCGCAAAACCAAATCAATGGGCAGATGGGACACCTACGCAGCAGTCGTCACCACCGAACGCATGATCTTGGCCCAAATGACGGCGCAAATGTTAAACGACGCCGCCATGCAAGCCCGCGACAAAGCTAAAGCCGAAGGCAAAGGCTTCTTTGGGCAATGGGCCGACCAACTTAGAAACACGTTTGGCTTCACCAGCCGCTACCTAACTATACCTCCAGAGGCAATCCTAGCCGAAACCCCCGGCAACTTTGCTTTGCCCAACGCCTCCATCGACAGAATCGACATAAACCTGCGTGGGGGCAACCAGAGCCGGCAACAACGCGAATTCGAAGCCCACATACAAAGCAGCAACGGCAGCTACAAGTTCCACATGGATGAAAATAGCGAGTTCACAGACACCCTGAAAACTGTTTACGGCAGCCGAGTACACATACCCTTTGGGTACTTCTCGCACAGTGTAAACATCAAACTCTAATTATCCCTTCTATTTTCCGTTAAAGGTACCGCTTAAACCACGCCGCGCTGAGCTTTGCGACTTCTTCAAGTTTACCCGGCTCCTCAAACAGATGCGTCGCGCCCTCAACAACAGTAACCTCGGAGGGAACATGCATCACGGACTGGGCTTTGCGGTTTAGCATCAAAACTTCCTCGTCTAAGCCCCCCACCAAAAGTAACGTCGGCGCCTCCACCAACGACAAGAAATCCCCCGCTAAATCTGGACGTCCCCCACGGGAAACCACCGCCGAAACCATGTCAGGCAGCCTTGCCGCCGCAACCAAAGCCGCGGCTGCGCCCGTACTAGCGCCGAAGTAACCCAGTTTTTTGCCTCGGGTTTGGGCGTCACTTCTCAGCCATACGGTGGCGCTTACTAGCCGCTGCGAGAGTAATGCGATGTCGAAGCGGTACTGCGCCGTATCCACATCCACTTCCTCCTCTTCTGCAGTAAGTAAATCAAACAGTAGCGTGCCAAAGCCTGCTTTGTTGAATTCTTTAGCGACATACTGGTTGCGTGGGCTAAACCGGCTGCTTCCGCTGCCATGCGCAAAAACCACTACTGCCCTTGCCTCTTTAGGCAAAAACAGGTTGCCTCTAACTTCAGCGCTTCCAACGGGAATTTTTATTTCAGTTTCAGAACTGCTCATTTGGCGGCAACCCCCATCAGCTCATTTCGGCGTATCCGTAGCAGCTCTATTACTTCTTCGTCGCTGGTTTGACCAAACTGCTCGTAAAACTGTCCGATAGCTTGGAAATACTCCGGCAGGTAAAGGCACACAACGCGGTCAGCTTGCTGCTTAAGTTCAGCTATTGTGGACGGTGGACCTACAGGAACCGCAACCGTAACGGACGCTGCGCCTTTATTGCGCACCGAAGCCAACGCCGCCTTCATAGTGGAGCCCGTCGCTATCCCGTCATCCACCACAATAACATTTTTCCCTCGTACATTAGGCGGTGGTGCTCCTTCGCGGTACAGTTTTTGGCGCCGACGGATTTCTTCCCGTTGCCTTCGGCTTTCCTCTTCTATGTAGCTGCTGCTCACGCTCAGGTAGGCCACTATGCCTTCGTCTAGCACTGTGGAGCCGTCCTCTGTGACTGCGCCTATGGCTAACTCGGGGTTGTCGGGTGCGCCCAGCTTGTGAGGCACTATCACGTCAAGCGGTAAATCCAATGCCTCCGCGATTTGGTAGCCGACGACTACGCCTCCTCGGGGAATCGCCAGAACCAACCCGTTTGTTGGGAGAAAATCTGATAAGGCATCAGCTAACTTTTTGCCTGCGTCTACTCGATCCGAAAAATAAGCCAAACTTAATAACCTCCTAAAACTGCACGCTATACTTGAGTGGGTTTACCTATAAAAACAGCACAGCAAAACGTTCACTATGCCCGAAAATTCCTTCAATGAACCAACGCCTCAGTCTCCAGTGCCCGAATATCGAGCCACCTTCGTAGTCCTGCTACCACTGCTTGTCGTTTCGCTTTCAGCAAGGCTAGTGGTTGCAAATAAGAAACACCTGCGAAATCCCTGACGCTGACCCTTAATTGGGCGACAACGCTTAAATTCCCATCCAACCATACCCCTAAACCGAGGAATCATGGTTTGCCCTATTGCCGAAGATGCGGAACAAAACTCGAAGACAACGCTCGCTTCTGCCACAAATGCGGAACACCTGTAGCCACACCCGACTACACCTACAACTACACGACCCCCCAAGCGACCTCTCAACAGAGACCGGCAAAGCCCTGGCATAAAGATTCCCTAGTCATCATCTCCGTTGCCCTAGTTGCAGTTTTAGTCGTGGCAGTCATTGCAGTGGCATTTTTGGTGGCGCCGTTTGGCTCATGGAGCACCAGCGAATCGCTAAATGACCAGTCTGCAGACATAAAAGCCCTCAACCTCGACTTCCATACCAACGTGGGCGTCGTAAGCGTCTTCACCCAAAAAATCGGCAACAATAACCTCTTAATCAGCGTACAAGCTAACGGCACCAAAGGCATGCTGGCGGACTCTGGCAACCCCCTCAATGTAGAGTTTGATAACAGCACCCAAGGCAACGTCTTAACAGTAACCTCGCAAGTTAAAGTACAAGATGCCTTCACTACAGGTGCCCAAGTTCGAATAATAATCTATGTTGACCCCGATTTGGCGCTTAACCTAAACATTTCCTCGACCACAGGGCAAGTAAGCTTTAACGGCGACAACAACGCAGTCATAGAGTCTCTGCGTGTTGAAACCACGACAGGCGAGGCTCAAGCTAACCTAAACTCAGGCGTAACTGTCAAAGGCGACATAACGGTCTCAGCTGTTACAGGGGCAGTTAATTATCGTATGAGCCAAACCAATATAACTGCTAACTCTACGCTGACGCTGCATTCCGCCACGGGCGCAGTAAACATGGATATAACACAGACCAAAACCTTGCAGAACGACCTAACTGTTAAAGCCGACACCTCCACAGGCAGCATAAACGTGGGGTTAACAATCGACGGCGGCGTCGCAGCTAAAATTGTCTCGCAAACTAACAGCTTCGGCGACATCTCCGTGGACAAAAACAACTTTACTGGCAGCGACGAAAACTTGCAATCCCTCAACTACCCCTCCCAGAGCAACATAGAAATTGACAACCGCGTCCACGGCTTCGGCGGCATCAACATCCGCGCCAACTACCTCACATCTCTTGTCGCATCCTAAACCCAGACGCGTAGCTTAAACCCTAAACATTTATTTTCACCCATTAGCCAAGTAACAAGCAGGTAAGGTGAACTTTTTGGCAGAAACAAAAAAAATTACACTAAAAGAACTTCAAGCAAACGACGGAAAAGACGGTAAACCCGCATGGATTGCATATCAGGGCAAAGTCTATGATATATCTGAGAGCAGCTTCTGGATGGAAGGCGAACATATGGGTATGCACAGCGCTGGCAGAGACTTAACTGACGAGCTTGAGATGGCTCCGCATGGCAACGAGAAATTCGCTGATATCAAATTAGTCGGCAACTTAGTCTAAAAAGATGCATTGAAGTACCGAATCGATTCGGCGCAATTCATCTAACACCTTTTTTAGTTCACCCACATCATAGCTCGCACGTTTTTCATGGATAGCTTTGATTTTTTCTGCGACTGCATCGAAGGCGCCTTTCACGTCGAGATCGCAGTTCATGTGCTCTTCGAAGGCGTCGGTGATAGTGTTCGGCTTTATCCTTTCTTGCCCAGCAGAGTTGGCGTCCGCTAAATCCTCCGCCATCCCACGCAACTCATCAAGCCGCAGCTTAACCTCACCGAGTTTTTGGTAAGTGAAATCCCGCTCCTCACGGTATCCCCCATAAATCAGGAAAAACCGCAAAGCCTCCCCACTAAACCCCTTCTCGACGACGTCGCTTGGGTAAACCACGTTGCCCTTGCTTTTACTCATCTTCATCCCATCCACATAGAGGTGCCCGCCATGCAGCCAAAACCTCGAAAACGGTTTGCCAGACACTGCTTCGGCAACGGCGATGTTATAATCGTGGTGGCGCACCAAGTTGTCTATACCTCCGCAAGCAACATCGATTTCAAAACCTAAAGTTTTGGTGATTATGGAGGTGTCTTGAATGTTCCATGCTGGACGTCCGCAGCCGATTTCCGTTTTGTAGCAGGTGTCTTCTAAGGCGCAGCCATGCCACAAAATGAAGTCGCCCATGTTCCATGGCGTGCCGGGGTAAGTGTCTTTGTGGAAACGTCTTGGTTTTTTGGGCCATTTACTTAGGTCAAGGCGGCTGAGTTTTCCAAACCCCTTGAAGTTTAGGGCTTCGAAATAGGCGTTTTTTGTGCCCCTGTATGTGTGCCAGTAGGCGTAACCCAACTCTACAAGTTTCTCTATCAAAAACACCGCTTGGTCAACTGCCTTTGAAGCCGGCACAGGATAATCGGGTTTTTTGATATGGAGCAACTCGAAGTCTTTGAAGAAAATGGTTTGGTTTTTTTCGGTAAGCGCTTCGACGGTTAAGCCTTCTTTTTTTGCCTGCATTACTGCTTTGTCTTCGATGTCGGTTAGTGCCATGGCGCGGGTGACGTTGTATCCTTGGTATTGGAGGTAGCGTTGAAGTATGTCTTCGTAGAGGAATGTGCGGTAGTTGCCTATGTGTGCCTTCTGGTAGGTGGAGGGTCCGCATGTGAACATTTTCACTTTTGTTGGATCACGGGGTTGAAAGGGTTCCTGTTTGCGGGTTAGGGTGTTATAGAGTTCAAGCATCAAATTCACTGGGTGGAGGCTGCTTCTTCTTTTTTGAGCATTTCAAGTGTCTGTTTTGCTTCTTCTGCGTGGCGTTCTGCATGGGTTTGTGAGTTGAATATGTGGCGGACTTTGCCTTTTTTGTCAATGACGTATGTTACGCGGCCGGGCATGACACCGAGGCTTTTAGGTACGCCATAGAGGTCCCGCACCCTGTTATCTACATCCGCAAGCAGAATAAAGGGCAACCCGTAATGCGTCGCAAACGCAACATGCGACTCAACGCTTTGTCCGCTGATGCCCAACACTTCAGCGCCCAAAGAGGTGAGTTGCTGGTAGTTGTCGCGGAAGCTGCAGGCTTCTTTTATGCAGCCTGGCGTTTCGTCTTTGGGGTAAAAGAAGAGCACGATGTTTACTTTGCCTATGTACTCGCTTAGGGTGACGTCGTCGCCCATCTGTGAAGGTAGTGTGAAGTCTGGGGCTTTATCGCCGACTTGAACAACCAAAAATTTCACCAAACAACAATGGCGATGGAGGGCTTTTATGTTTTTCTCATGCGCTTAAATGTTATAAACTTGGGTGTGTATGGTTTGGAAGGTGAATTGTGTTGGAGGAACTTACGGTTCAGTTGTTAGGTTGCAAAGGTCAAGCTTTAAGTTTCAAGGCAGAGGGTACACCTGTGCTGTTTTTGCACGGTTTGTCTTACACCATTGACGTCTGGCAACGGATAGCCACAACTGAGGTTTTGGAAGAGAAAAAGGTGCCGTTTCTGGCGTTGGATATGCCGTATGGGTTGAAAAGTGATTGTCACCCAAAAAACCGGGATGCTAAATTCAACGTGGAATATGCAGCCCAAGGATACTGCAAAATTTTCGGAGAGGAACCGCCTATTGTGGTTGGCGCCAGCATAGGAGGCCATATCGCGCTTCAATTCGCCGCCACGCACCCAGTCAAAGGCTTATTTTTGATTGCTCCTGCCCACGCATTTGACGACGCTGCATTAGTGGCGGCTTACAAAAGTTTCCGTTTCCCAGTCCGAGTTGCATGGGGAAACATGGATACCATAATATCCGGTGAAGAAATGCGCACCTTAACCGACCGCCTGCCAAACGCCAAAATGCTGGTTTACGCCGGCGCAGCCCACTCGGCTTACAATGACCAGCCCGACCGCTTTAACCACGATTTGTTAGAGTTGTATGCTTCCGCAACTGTTTAGGCGGGCTTAGCTATTACACTGTAGTGGTATGGTCCTGCTTCGGCGACTGAAAGCACTTTGAAGCCTGTCTCTGTTAGGATTTGCTGGGCTTTTTCTTCACTGAATCTTATGTGTTCGGGTGGGCCGAAGGCCATATCGAGTTTTTTCCAGTCCAAATCCACAAGCTTGCCTGATGGTTTAAGCATGGTTTTGGCGTTTGCAGCCACTTTTTGGGGATCTTCAAAGTCGTGGAGGTCCATGCTAAAAAGTAGCATATCCGCGCAACCCTCGCAGAAAACGGTGTCTTCCGCCCTGCCGATTGCTGTAACGATATTTTGCAGGCCTTCTTTTTGGGCTTTTTGCTTTAGCGTCTCCACTCCAGCTGGGTCAATGTCGACCGCGTAGACTTTTCCTGATACGCCGACTTTTTTGGCAGCTAGCATGCTAAAGTAGCCGTCTCCGCAGCCAACATCTACAAACGTCATGCCCTCTTTAAGGTCTGAAAGGACAGCGTCGGGGTTGTACCAGCTGCGCCGTCTTGCTTCGTCTAGTTTGAATCCGCCGTGGCAACTCATACTACATTACTTGTTTTGTGGGGTTTTTAAGGAGTTCGAGGATTTGTTTTTCGTGGGTTTGGCGTGTGGTGAGGGGGTAGATTTCGCGTTCTAGGTCAAAGAAGAGAGGGTCTTGTCCGATGACGCGGCTGAGTTTCTCGTCGGATTCTACTTCTACTATTAGCATGGTGCCTTGTTGTCCGATTAGGTGGTAGTAGGTTTCTAAGGTTTTTTCTTTTTGGAGGTTTTCAAAGTATTTGAATTGAAGCGGTAAAAGTTTCGCCCAACGTTCTATGGGAACTTCACGTTTGACTTTTTGGATAATTAAAAACTTCATTTTTCTCACTTTTAACTAAATATTTTTTGGATTTTAAAGGTTTCGCCCTGTCATGAGGGCTGTTGCTTGCTATTTAAGATATATTGTTTTCTTTTAAAATACCGTTCGTTTTGGGAATAAACCTTTATAAAAATGGTGTGTCCTGTGCTGTAAAGTAAACCGGAGACCCAAAATGTCCACTCCTACTAAAAAACGTAAAAGTGAATCCAAAGGTGCAGGCCTACCCATAATTGAGTGTAGCTGTGGAGCAAAAATAGTGCTTGTAACAAACGTTGCGAAAATGAGTGAGGCCATAGAAGCCCACGCACTTGAGCACGCAAAGGCTTTCAAAACAAAAAGAGAAAAAGATGCCGAAGCTGAACGTGTTCGCGATGATTTAATTGCTAAAGTATTAGATCGCGCTTGCGAAGCTTAATTATTGTTTGTTTTCTTGGTTTCGGCGAATCATTTCAGGAATTTTTGTTGAAGCCTTCTCCATAGCTTCCTTTGCTAAATCCATCAGCTCCTGGTTAACCTCCACTTCTACGGTGAGTTTGAGGCGTCCCTTCTTGTCAGCCATTTCTGCCAATCAACCACCTCCCATACCCGCTGAACTGCTTAGGAAAAATATTCTTCAAAATGTATTGAGCTTGTCCGCCGGTTACGTCAAGGTCTAGTTGTATTATGTAGTGGTATTTTCCGAGGCGTTTGGTGTGGGTTTTGTAGTCACAGATGGCGCCTTCTTCTTTGAAGCGGTGTAGCTGTTGGTTGATGTAGAGGGTTATGGCGGTGGGTGCGAGGGGTTCGAAGCGGAAAGCTATTCGCATAAGTACACGAACGGCGCTGCCTAAGAGTGACTGTGAAACTGTTTCGCCCATAAAACCACCAAAACGCTGAAACGCCAAAACGGCGGATAAGAACTGTGTATTACTGAGTTTGGGGATATGTTTTAAGGTTGTGTGACTGTAACAAAACCACAACAGGCGAACACTAAATGAGTTTAGCTGAAATTGAGCGGCAGGTGCAGCAGTGCAGAAAATGCCGGCTCTGGCAAACGGCCCAGCATGGCGTCCCTGGCGAAGGCCCCGCAAGCGCCAAAGTAATGGTTGTGGGTCAGAATCCCGGCGCTGAAGAAGACCAAACCGGAAGACCGTTCGTGGGCAGAGCAGGCAAATACCTCACCAAAACCCTCGCGGAGTTTGGCATTAAACGCGATGAACTCTACATCACAAATATTGTGAAACACACGTCGCCGCAGAACCGCAAACCCTACCCTGACGAAGTAGAAGCGTGCTTGCCGTACCTGAAAGAGCAAATCAGCATCATTGAACCCCAAATTATCGTGCTCTTGGGTGCGTCCGCCAAAGAAACTCCCCGAGTGGAGGGCATCGAATACTTCGAGATTATCCACCCATCCGCTGCGATGCGGTTCACAAAAATGCGCGAACGCTTCCGAAGTCAAATCGCTGAACTGGCAAAACATATAGCGTCGGCTTGAAGGTTTTATTTTCAAAAATCCTGAACTTCGTCTTCTCGCGAGGGTTCTTGGCAAAATTTAATAACACACCAAACCCTGCCCTTCTAGTGGGACCGTTGATGGACAACAAAGTTGGTTACGTCACAATCGTTTTGCTCGCCATCACTTTAGGTGCGGTTACTGTTGCCTTTGTGTTTTTGCAGAGCGAAATCAACAGCTTAACCATTCCCGCAGTTACGCCTACTCCGGCTTCCGGTAACGTAAATCCTCCAAGCCAAACCCCCAGTTATACAAGCCAAACGCCACCCCTTAGCCCGCTAAGCCACAGCTATGTGGTGTATGAGTGGTACCTAAAACCTGAGTATATTAACAATATGACTTGGCTAGACCAGCGTACGAGCGAAGTAGGACCAGTTTACAACAATAGCTTGACTTGGAAACAAAACTACGTTCTATATCTTTCAAGCCCTATAGCTTACCCTGAGCAAGCTAAAGACGACCCGCTTGTATGGCATCTTTTAGGCAGAAACGTCTTTATCAGCGCAGAATTTAACGACCAGACCGGTTACACTAAAGCAGTCTACGATTATGCTGAGTATCAGGGTGTCACTATGCTTTATGGAATAGAGGCATTTTTACCGCAAATGGCGGTTAACGGCAACTGGACTCGAGCCTACCTGTAGGGCTGTCGAAGCACGGTTTTTAGCTTCTCGGGGGCGGTTTTTCTGGGGTCGCCGAGGTAGATTTCGTGGTGCTTGCCGCTTAGTTGTTGGCCTTTGGCTTTGATGGCGGCGTGGATTTTCTGCACATTGGGTCCTTCCTCTGCGTAGGGTCCGATGTGCATGATTTGGGCTGCTTTGCCTTCGTGGTAGAGTTCAAAACGGATTTTGTCTATGGCAGGTAGTTTTTTGTTTTTGACTTGTTCTAGAGCGGCTTTAAGGTCGGCATCTTGAATGTATCTTGGCTGCATAATCATAGCCGTCCATTTCCACTCATCTTTTCGGTCCACGCTGAACTCGTTCATGTTGTCCATCCACCAAAGCCCCTCAAGAGGCATCACCCCGAAATCCACGCCTTTTGATTTCTTAACCATGAACTTTAGCGCATAAGCAAAGGGGTACAATGTCTGGATGGCGTCCATGTACTGCTGGCCGCTGGGGGCGCCTTCACCGTCAATCATCAAAAAATTCATGTCTGGGACATCGACGAATGTGACTTCTTTGGCGGGTGGGTTGTAGAGGTGTTTTAGCTCGTTTTTTAAGTCGATTTTTTCAGTCAAGAGAACCCACATCACCTACTTGTTTGTCGTATCCTAAAATAACTAGTGCACAAGCACCTAGCAATCACTGTTTTGATGCTAGCCTAAAAGTTAAACCTTAAATGGTTGATACAAATTCAGTATTTGCAGGTGAAATTTCTTGGTTTTAGCACGATTGTCTTTTTGGACTTTTAAGAAAGGAAAAAGAGAAGAAGCCTTCGCAGAAATCGACCGCATACTGAGCACTACGGTGCAGACCGCCGCGGGCTTCCGCGGTTACCTCTCAATGCTTTCCTACGAGAACCCTGACGAATTAACCGTTGTCACACTGTGGCAGGATGAGGAATCAATGAATAAATCTGAAGCGGGCGTGTTCGCCCAAGCGATACAGAAGGTACAGCCTATGCTTGAAAACGCTCCCTGCACTGAAAAATACCGCGTTTACTCCACTCAATTGCTTCAGCACCCATAAATGGCTAAACGATGAAGGTTAACGTCAACTCAGTTTCCATCACGGCATTCTGAGCGCCTGCACTGCTAACCATAATCAAATAGTATCCCTCAGAGACTGGTATGCTGAGGCTGTCTTGGGGCAGGGGCATCAGGTTTTTGTTGTAGCAGGGCTCAGCGTTTTTGTTGCCGAAGTAGTTGAGGAACTCTTGCTGGCTCCAAACCGTTACTATGGCGGCTTTGTGGCTTGTGGCGTTGTTTTTCACGGTGTAGTTGCCTTGGAGAACCGAGTTTTTTGCGCCGTTGGGGACTTCGAAGCCCGTCAGGTAGCAGCCGTTGGAATTTAGAACAATCGGCCCAGAGAGCAACTCTACTGTGTGGGACCCTGAAGTGAACATCGAGTTTGCGGTTTGGGATTTGGCCTGAGTTACGTTAACTATACTTGAGGTTACAATCACGGTCAGGATGACTGCGGCTGCGACTGCCAAGGCCATCTTCTTCCAGTATGTTTTGCTTTTTTGATACGAAGGCGTTTGGGTGTTTTGGGAAAGCAACAGTTTAGTCGCCATTAACGGTTAGAGGGATTAATCATAAATCGTCTTGCATGTATAAGCTGAAACATACAGGTCCTTAAAAATAGACGAAACCGCCACAAGCAACTTAAACAAGAAGCGAAGAAACATCCATTAATACAATAGCAGAAAGTTTTTTGCTCTTTGTGGGCAACCCGTCGCGACCAATTCAAAGTACCCCCGATGTAGACGCCTAAGCAGAACCTTCTGTTTTAAGCCTTGAAAGATGGGGTAGTAGGCAACGGTTCGCTTTCAACTACCAAAAAAACTGCCCTAAGCTGCTTTAACGTTAACTGCGCCCTTTGTGTAAGGTATGAATTCCCTTACCTGCTCAATGCTGGTTTTGCCCACCCGTTCCCGCTGCTCCTTGCTCAACTTAGCGGTTAAGGTACGCATAACCATCTGCAAAAGCTCCTTCCCCTGATAGTCGCCGGGCTGAATAACCACATAAGTTTTAGTTTTCGCTTTAACCGAATCGATTGGGCCACCTACAAACTCTGGTTCCTCACCCAAGGTCACCCCAACCGCAACTCTGAGCGGCGTGTTTTTGTACCAGTTACGCTTTCCAACCACGAAGAATGCGCCATGCGGAATAGATTCACCGCTTGGGCCACTTTTGCTGAGTTGGTCAACTTTAACCCAGTACGCGTCAGCTGTACCTGCGTTTTCACGCCAAGCCCTAGAGTAGGACGCTGCCGCCTCAGCTGCCTCTTTGAGCGCCGCTTCACTGGGCTCTTTTCCTTCGGTTTTGATTACTACAAATGGTGAACCAGTGATTTCAGCATGGAACACCACATCTTCCATTTTCGTGTACTTTTTGATTAAAACCTCGTTGCTCACGGTGTCTTTGCCAGCGACAACAAGAAAATCGTCTGAGGTTGTAAAGTGGCGGAACTTCTCGTACCACTGTTTGTTAGCCATTGCCTCTTTACGTTTCGCGAGGGCTTCGACGATTTGGGCGGGTTTAAGACTTTTAAGTTCCTCAGCTTCTTTGAGTTCTTTCTCGATTGCGCCGAGTTTCTTTTTTGAATCATTAAGCGCAACCAAGGCACCTTGGGCTTTTTCCTTAGCCCGTTTGCCCTTCTCATAGTAGCTGTTGGCGTTATCAAACAGCGATTTGCGAATCTCCAAACTGAAATGAAACCCATCCACAACTATGTTCAGCGCCATGTTTTTGCCATCAAACCCCTCCACGTAAGCCATGGGAGCTTTACCGGCTTTCTTCGCTGCCATAACCTGCGCAATTATCGCCTCCCAATCGTACCCCATCTGCTCTGCTTTTAGCAACTGCTCTTGGAAAGTCTGGAACTCCAAAAAATGGGCATAAATGGTGTCGCCGATTTGCTTGGAGCGTTCCATGCGTTTTTCGTCTTCCGCAATGGATTTTTCTTGTTCGTCGACCATGCGTTTAAGACGTTTTGCTTCGGATTTGAGTTTGTCAACTTCTATGGTTCCCGCCGCTTTCTCAACAGCTGTTACATGCAGAAAGAACTCATCAAGTGCTGCGTTGAAAGTCGGGTAGGCCTGGGTTTTGGCGTTCTCGTATCGCCTGAGCTTGAATGGGACGACGTCTTGGTAGCCTCCTTCATCGTCAAGGATTATGCCTGGCTCAAACTTGCCCTCCAAAACTGGAGACAGCAACGTTTGAAGCGCCCCGTAAATCGATGTTAACTCTTCCTGAGTCAACGTATTGCAAGGTTTAGTTTTCTCGACCGCAGCGCGCAGCAGAGTTTCCTCCGAGTAGGACCCCCCGATGCCCAAAGTCCGCGCCAAAATCCTAACCACCTCCGAGTCGCCCCCAGCCCCGAGAGCTTCTTGAAGTTCCGTTTGGTTAACTTTGAACGGGTTTTTACCGGTTACAGGTGGAAAGACAAGGGGGATTCCGTGAAGAATGTCGCGGTCCCTCATTTTCTTGAACGCCAAAGCCTGAATGATCGTGCCCTGCTCGTTGGTTAAAATAATGTTGCCTTCCCCGAACAACTCAACCACCATCCGCAACAACCCAGTTTTGGTTTCAAACGTGACGGTGACGATACGTTCAAACTCCACTTGCTCGATGCTTCTTAACCACGTATCCCTCAGGTAACGGCGTAGCGTCATGCAGAAAGGCGGCGGCTCAGCGGGGCTCTCATCGGTGTAAGAGGTTGCGTGCATCCGCCGACCAGCTTCGACAACGAGGCGCAGCATGGGTGAGTCGATTTTGTGGAGTTTGAATATGAAAGTTTTTTCTCCGAACTGGTAAATGTTGTTAACTCTGCTATCCGCGATCAATGGCTGTAACTCGCGACTTGCGGCAGCGATGTCGAAGCTTGAGAACTCTTTTTTAGCCAACTTATCCACCAGTCTGGGTCTATATCATATAGACTATGAAATAACCGTTTGCGCCAAAAAAAAGAAAACGTGCCTTGACTGTGCTGCTTGTGAGTGGAAACGATTAATACTTGGGCATCTTTTTTAAGTAAGAACCAATATTACAAAGGCTAAGGAATCGATCTGGATGACTCCAACTGTTCAGCTTTACTGGATTCGCGTTGTATTAGGTTTGGTGGCTGGCGTAATTACCGCGGCTATTGCAGCCTTCTTCGGCACCATGACAGACATCACCACGCTTGTTAACAGCGTAACTGTGGCGCTGCTCATTTACTTCATTACTTACTATGTCTTAAAAGCAATGTTTAAGAACAAATTCGACAAGCAATCCAAACTGCTTACTACCGGTATCGGCATGTACTTCTTCAGTTGGGTATTCATGTTTGTGCTGAGTTACACTGCGATACAAATTTTATTAACTGCGTAAACGCAGCAACCCTCAACAATTTTCATTTTCCTGTCCGATTTTTGTGTTCTCTCTTCAGTGGGCATTTTCTACAGCACCACAAGATAGACGCTGAACCTGTTTGCTTTTTAAAAACGGGGTTGCACTGCATTTGGGACGCGACGTGGTATATACGCTTTCCTTCCTTATGTGACATAGCTCCATTTAAAAACAAGCGCTGTAGGATGTGCACTACATGCAATCAACACTTAGCGTACTAACAACGGTGAAAGGCAAACTAACCCCTCAGATTATTTTGATCTGCGCTGAAACGAAAAAATAAACTGACGCAAAAAAAAACAGTTAACTCGCGGGTTCCGCCGCTTCTTTCTTCTTACCCTTACCTTCCTTCAAAAAGTTGGCGATGGTAGCTTGGCTCTTATCACTGCGAGTCGTCTCAATCTTCTCCCCTTCTGCCCCCGCTTCAGCTTTGCTTACCGGAGCCGCAATATCCATACGCGAAATAATACGCATACAATCCGCCCAGGCAGAGAAATAACCCCGATCAAAATCAGCATGCAAACCATTTCCCATATGCAAAAGGAACTCTTTTCTGTAATCGTTTAAGGCGACTTTATCGCTTAAATCAAGCTTGGAAAAAAACGCGTAGTCATCAGAGGCGTTTTTTCGGGAAAGATACATACCATAGAGGGCGCGGAAGTATCCGCGGTTCCAATCGGTCTTCTGCATTTTCTGTTTAACACGTTCCAGCTCTCGTTCAGCTTCAGTGAATTGCCTGCCAACGATGAGTTGAAAGTACCTGGTTACTAGGGCTTGAGCTATTGGCATATTTAGCGTCCACGAGTTTTGGTTGCTTTCTCTTCTTCAGAGACATCCTCTATTCCGTTCTCGGTGACTTTAAGTATTTCCTCTCCCTCTGGCAAATATGGACTTGAAACCAGCCTTGCGATGCGTATTGGACCATGCGAAGCGCGACGCAGATAGACTCTGGTGTGGCTTGTGTGGCCAACGATGTTGCCGCCGATGGGGTGAATGGCGTCGCCAAAGAACTGGTCAGGTTTCGCCATAACTTGGTTGGTTACGACTGCAACGGCGTTGAATGCCCTTGCGAGCGCTACAAGTTTGTGCATGTGCTTGTTTAGTTTCTGTTGGCGGCTGGCAAGCATTTCTCTACCGATATATTCGCTTCTGAAATGCGCAGTAAGTGAGTCGATGATGATGAGCTTGATATTGTTTGCTTTTATTATTTCGTCGGCGTTTTCAAGCAGGAACATTTGGTGGTCGCTTGTGTATGCTTCGGCGTAAATGATATTTTTAACCACCTGTTCAGGGTCTAAACCGACGAATTTTGACATCTGCACGATGCGTTCCAGTCTAAAGGTGTTTTCTGTGTCTATGTAGAGGACGCCGCCGTTTAATCCTCCGCGTTCAATGGGTAACTGGACGTTTACGCAGAGTTGGTGGCAGAGTTGGCTTTTGCCGCTGCCGTATTCGCCATAGAATTCGCTGATTGTTTGGGTTTCTAAGCCGCCGTCTAAGATTTTATCCAGGGCTTTGCTGCCGGTGGTTATTCGTTTTACGGTTTTGCGCATTTTGAAGAGTTCGTCTGCTCGGATAAAGTGGATGCCTATGGCTGAGCGTGCGGCTTCTATTATTTGGAAGGCTTTCTTTTCGCTTACGCCGACAGGGTCAAGTTCGCGGCTGGTCGCCATTGCAAGGGATTCGACTGTGTGGTAGCCGAGTTCTCGTAGTTTGCCTGCTGTTGCTGGCCCTACGCCGGGGAGATCCTCTATGAACTCGTATTTTTTCTTGTTTTCTTCCATCTGTTGCACTTGTTGGCTTTTTTCTTCTTGAGGTTCTTGAGTTTCCTCTGGTTGTACGTCGATGTCTTCTGACATAGGTTTTCACAGCTTTACATGGATGTGTTGGTGGGGGTATTTAAAAGAATTGAGTAATGGGATTTCTGCGGGAGGGGAGGGGCTATTGAAAGTGAAGTTTGAACGGCAATATTTTGGTCTAAACTTTTTATTCAGTTTTTGAAGAGTTATGGCATTTTTGATTTGGCTTATCAAGTTTTTGGAAAAGCTTATATTACGTTTGAATCAAAACAGAATATACAATCGGTGATACGATGAACAAAAAAACAATCTACATCGTCGTTGCTGTTTTAGTTGTAGTAATCGTAGTTGCAGCAGCAGGCATTTTATTAATGAATAACGGAGGAAATACTGATACTAACCCAACCCCAACTCCACCACCCACCCTCACTGGAGCAAGCAGCGTAATCTTCAGTGTAAATGATACCACCACCGCAACAGGAGACATAGTTGGTTACACCTTCGAATGCATCAACTATAACACAGCAACCGAGAAAGTAAGATTAGACCTATGCGTTTCAGGAGCGACATACTCCTACATCCTTGATGCCGGGCAAGAAAAATCCTGGGTCAGCATGGATAACGGCGCAACCTGGACCGCAAGCGACTTCACAGCAGACTGGACCACATATGGCTCACTATTCAATGACTTCGCGCAGAAACTCATCGACCAAGGTAACATCAACGACTTAACCTACACAACCGACACATCCTCCATAACAATTTACTGCGTAGCAGTCAACCAAACAATTCCAGATGCTGACTTCGCAGTAAGCTAAAATAAAAAGAACTGTTGGTTTTCTAACCAACTTTTTCCTTTTTTTAAGAATTTTTGTTGTTTATGTGACTTGGGCGTCTTTTACTTCGTAAATGATGCTTCCGCCTGTTTTCATATTAATCTGGTCGATTTCCTGAATGACACGATTAACCATTCTGCCCACAATCAACACAAACACATTCATACCCCTTGAAGCAGCAATTGCAGCTGAACGGCTGATTCCAAATTCAATATCGGGTTTCTTGTCTAGCTTAGCCAAAACAGCTCTGCCCACAGCGCCCATAACACCCACTCGATCCGGCTTGAATTCCTCATAAATCGCCTTCACTTTCGCTATGTCGGTAGCGTGGGAGCCGCCTTTACGGATGCTGGGTAATTTTACAATTAAGATTTTACCTTGGTTGACATTCATTTTTCCATGAAGGTCGCGCAGTCCTAGGTCTTCGCCGGGTTTGGCGTCAGTTAGTGCGGTGCCTTTTGCTTGCGTTAGGGGGCTGTCGGTGGCGACTGTGTATATGACGCCTTCTTTCATCATTAAGCCCACTTCTTGTCCTGCTTTAACGGGTTGGGTTGCGATGGCTGGCCAGGCATGCTCGATTTTTAGGTCGTGTTTAACTTCGTTGACGTATGCTTCTAGGTTGCGCATGTCTTCTCGGAGTTTGGCTATTGCTTTGGGGGTGAGGTGATAATCGGCACGTTCGCTTCCCGCTTCGAGGTAGCCTTCTTTTTGGAGTTTTTTGAAGTACTTGGATATGGCTTGTATGGTTATGCAGAGTTTGTCGCTGATGTCTTTTTGTTTTATGTGGGGTTGGTGGCGCAAGATTTCGAGTAGGATTTGGAATTTTGTGAATTCGCCTTTGTTTTTTAGGAGTAGCGATGGTTGTTGCTTCACCATACATGTTCAACTTGACTTTAACTTAAGTTAAACATAGCTTTATATGCTTTCTGATGGTAACCCCCAACAAAGAGAGGACAAACACACGCACATAATGGAAGGCTTCCTACCCCACCCATGGTGGGAATTCTGGTGGGCAATCATGATACCCATCGTCGCCTACGGAATCTACCGCTTAACCAAAATCGCGAAAAACAACCCCGAAGCCAAACCCCTCCTCGCACTCATGGGCGCATTCATATTCGTAGTCTCAGCCCTCAAACTCCCCTCAGTCTTCGGAAGCAGCAGCCACCCAACCGGCTCCGGCTTAGCCTCAGTCGTTTTTGGACCTGCCATAGCCTCAGTTCTCTCGCTAATCGCCTTAGTCTTTCAAGCCACACTACTCGCACACGGCGGCATAACCACCTTGGGCGCCAACGTCTTCTCAATGGGCATCATGGGCCCCGTAGTCGCTTGGGTAATCTGGGTTATTTGCAAAAAAATCCGCGCCCCCACCCAAGCCGCCGTATTTCTCGCCGTCGCCTTAAGCGACCTCTTCACCTACGTCACAACCTCCTTCCAACTCGCATTAGCTTTTCCAGGAACTGGCTTCGCAGAATCCTTCCTAACATTTGTGGGAATATTCGCCGTAACCCAAATCCCACTTGCAATCGGCGAAGGCATTTTAGCCATCTTCATCTTTGAGTTCCTCACCAAATACAAAGGACAAATCCTTGCCTCCCTCAAAGTCATCCGCTCCCCCATCACTGGACTTTCAGAAAAAGAGTTCCACCTCAAAAAACAGCACTACGCCATCCTCATTACCGTGCTCCTTGCGTTGTTTACTTTGCCGTTAATTTTCGTTTCAACAAACATGGCAGGAACCGACGACGCTGCAGCCAACATCATAACCGCCACAGGATACAAACCCTGGTTCACCCCCATTATCTCACTTCCGGAACAATACATTGAAGTGCTCTTTGTGGTGCAAGCACTAATCGGAGCCTGCATAATCGCATATATCGTAGTTAAAACCCGCCGAAAAGCAAAGGCTACAGGACAACTACAAGGTCCTAAGCATTCGTACCGACACAGCCACGACGAAGGGCACGCTCACCTCTCAGCCCAAATCGACAGCTTCGCCTACACCAACCAACTCGCCAAAACCAGCCCAACAACCAAAATCCTCTTCGCCGCCTCCATGCTTGTTCTCAGCGTCCTGTCACCCTCACCCGTTGTACCCATTACCGTATTCATAATCGCCCTAATACTCATCTTGGCGGTAGCACAGATTCCCCTACGTTTCTACTTAGACCTTCTTATTTACCCCCTCATTTTCGCCGCCCTAAGTTGCATATTCGTAGCGTTATTCTTCGGCAACGGAGCCCCTCTGGTGCAGGTACAGTTTCCATGGTTCACATGGACCATATATAACAACGGCATAACCATCGCAGTAGCAACATTCTTCAGGGTTCTAGGCGGCGTTTCAGCTCTGTTCTTTCTAGTGTTAACCACAACCATGAACGATCTCTTCTTAAGCCTGAGAAAAATCTACGTCCCCAAAGTCCTCATAGAAATCAGCCTGCTTATTTACCGTTACATTTTCGTGTTCATGGAAGACGCCTCCAAAATGACTACTGCACAAAAGCTGCGGCTGGGACAAACAGGATATTTCAAACGTATCCGCCAAACCTCCCTGCTAGCGGCAAACTTGTTTATCCGCACACTTGAACAGGGTGAACGCACCTTCATAGCTATGAACGCACGCGGCTACGACGGCAATATACGCGTGCTAGATGACCAACCCCGCCCAAGCTGGGCAACCATCGCAGGCATAATCATTCTTGACGTTATGCTTGCCCTTGTCGCATTAAATATTATCCAGATATGGAGCCTCTAAAAATGTTGTTTAAAATAGAGAACCTCATCCACGAATACTCCGATGGCACCCTCGCCTTAGATGACGTTTCAGTTAGTTTTGACCGCGCCGAACGCATTGCATTACTCGGCACTAACGGCTCAGGAAAAACAACCCTGCTAAACCACCTCAACGGCATCCTAAAACCCACACACGGCAGAATTCTATTCGACGAAAAACCCCTCCAGTACGACGCTAAATCCCTGCTTGAACTGCGAAAACGCGTCGGCTTCGTTTTCCAAGACCCAAACGACCAGCTCTTCGCGCCTACAGTCAAGCAAGACGTCGCCTTTGGACCCCTAAACTTGGGTTACACCGCTGAACACGTCAAGCAGTTGGTGGATGAAGCGCTCACCACGGTGGGTATGACTGAATTTGCAGATAAACCGCCGCATTTCCTGAGTGGAGGTCAAAAAAAGCGGGTTGCGCTCGCAGGCGTCCTTGCCATGCAGCCAGAAGTCATCATAATGGATGAACCCACCTCAAGTTTAGACCCAATAGCCACCAGTGAAATCCTCCATTTACTTGTTCGGCTGAACAAAGACAGAGGCATCACGCTCCTACTTGCAACGCACGATGTAGATTTAGTTCCATTATTTGCTAACAAACTCTACATTCTTGACAGAGGCAAAGTAGTTTCTCAAGGAACCCCGAAAGTCAACTTCTCAAATACAGAGTTAATCCGCAAAGTACGTCTTCGCTCGCCTAGGATAGCGCACCTTTTTGAAGTCCTGAAAAAAGAGAACCATTTGCCGGTCTCCGATGAGCTTCCGCTTACCATTGGGGAGGCACGGAAGGAGATTTTGCGTCTGATCGACGAAGCTGTAAAAGAGGCAAAGAAACAAAACTAATCTCAAATCTTTAGAAGTCGACGATAAGAGACTGGCCTTCTCTTCTTCTACAAACTAAAAGACTAAGAGATTCTAGTAGCCCGGGAGAGATTCGAACTCTCGTCAAAGGGTCCAAAGCCCTCTATGCTTGACCACTACACCACCGGGCTGCAGCAGCACATGTTTTTGGTGCGGCGTTATTTATTGTTAGAGGTTAAAGGGCAGTGTTTTGCCTAATAAGCGTTCTTGCATTCGCACGGGGGATTTTGCGGTTCTAACCGATTAGTTTCTTGAGGAAGGGGATTTTTTTGAGTGGAACGATGACAGCTAAGCTTATGAGCAATGTTAGGGCGGTGGCTAATGGTACGCCGACTATGCTGTTGACAGTGTTGCCGTTTAAGGTGAAGCCGAGGTAGCCGTTTTGGAGCAGGTAGAGCACCATTAGGTGGAAAAAGAAAATCGCCAAGGTGTTTTCGCTTATTAAATGTAGGAAACGCTGCCAAGACGTAGGTTTAGTAGCCGAGTGGGTGTGCATGGTTGTTTTAAAGCTGCATAAAAGCAGAAACAGCGCTATGGAGGCTATTATGGTGGTTGGGCTTACGTATTCTTGGAAAAAGAATTGGGTTCTGCCGCCGATTTCTCTGGCTACAAAATAGGTGCCGATTGCTGTTCCAGCCAAGGAAGTGGCTAAGGATATGCCCAGAATTTTTCTGTTGATTTTGACTCTGAGCAGGTAGTAGCCCAGTACAAAGTAGCCTACAAATGCGGGAATCGTAAACAGATTTGGGTCCACTTCATAGGGAGTCAAAAGGTAGAGGAAAGGCACAGCTGATGTGCCTACAAACCACAATGCGGCAAAATACTTGAATAACTTATCGTTAGCCTGTGCTACCATCAGGCGTAGAAACGGCGTTATCAAATACAACCCGACTAGCATGTACATATACCAGAACTGCAAGTAGGGCCCTGTCAGGATGCCCTGCACGATAAAAGCCTGCGTTACCTGCTGATGCTCAACGTAGACATCCCAGACAAAGTAGGCGGCGCCCCAGAACAGGAAAGGCAACCCAATTCGGGCAAACCGCTTCTTGAAAAATACGCCTAAATCCTCGTTTTTGCTTGGATGCAGCAGAAGTGCACCGGAAAGCATGACAAAGAGCGGGACCCCCAGTCTGCCGGCGGATTGGTAGATGTCTACTGTCCACCAACGGTAGATTTCATTGACGCCCATAACGGTGGTATGAGTTAGGTCGTTTCCTGCGTGGAGCAAGATTACGCCTATTATTGCGATTGTCCGAATGAGGTCAACAGGTATGGCGAGTTTGTTCTCTTTTGGGGGAACGATCAATTTGGGCTGGTGCACCGAGTGGTGATAGTGTTGGTTTATTAAATTATACCTTGCGGATTCTTGTTTAGTGAATGTTTTTTGGTGATTGCGGCGGTTTAGGCTTTTATTGAGGTTATTTTCTTTTGGGTTTTGTGTGCATCAGGGGCTTTGTCGGCAGCGGTTTTACATTTTTGGTGTTTTTTTAACATTTATTCAGCGAAAATACGGGGAGGTTTATTGAGTGTCGTGTGCAATAGGTTTATTAAACCACAACACTTAAATACAAAGTCAGTCAATCAGCTAAGACTGCGCGGGCCGAATGTACTATTTTCTAGCCAAAAAGGCCTATGGTGACGGTTCTACGCATATTAACAAGAGGTAGAAGAAGTGAGCATAAAAAAAGACGGTCAGAAAACAGCAACACGTCAAGCTGACAAATGCCCTGAATGCGGCGGAGAAAACCTAGTTCACGATTACGACACAGGCGAAACAGTATGCGGCGACTGCGGACTGGTACTCTACGAGCAAATGATGGATAAAGGCCCCGAGTGGCGAGCCTTCACGCAGGAAGAGAAGGCATCGAGAAGCCGCGTCGGTGTACCCACCTCTTACTCCGTTCATGACAAAGGCTTATCCACAGCTATTAGCCAAGTTGACCGAGATGCTTTCGGGAGAAAACTTCCGCTGTCCACTAGATTACAGATGTGGCGTCTACGCAAATGGCAAATACGAAGTCGCGTTCACAGCTCAATTGACCGCAACTTGGCGCAAGCCATGGCGGAACTCGACCGCTTAAGTGATAAAGTCTACATTCCTCCGCCAATCAAAGAGAAAGCAGCCGTCGTCTACCGCAAAGCACTAGACAAAGGCTTAGTCCGTGGTCGCTCAATCGCAGCCATCGCAGCTGCAGCGTTGTATGCTGCTTGCCGCGGAAGCGGAACGCCTAGAACGCTTAGGGAAATTGCTGAAGCCAGCTTAGTTGACAAGAAAGACGTTGCAAGATGTTACAGGCTTCTGTTGCGTGAACTTGAGGTTCACATGCCAATCGCTGATCCATTGACTTACGTTTCAAAGATTGCAGAGAAAACAGGCATTTCAGGCAAAACTCAGGGTGCCGCCATTAACATTCTTCGAGAAGCTAGGCGTAAACGTGCAGCCGCCGGGAAAGACCCAATGGGACTTGCCGCTGCAGCGCTTTACATTGCATGTCTGCAGAACAACGAGAAAAAGACGCAGAAAGACATTGCTGAGGCTGCCGGTGTGACTGAGGTTACTGTTAGAAACCGCTACAAGACTCTTAAGAAACAGCTTAATTTAGAGTTGCCCGATTAGGGCTCTTTTTCCTTTTCTTCTTTAATTTCTGGTTTATCTTTCGTTAGCTCATCTGCTTCAGTTGGGGGCTCTGTTTGGTTTTCCCCTTCGCTGATTGGATCTAGTTCCATAACGATAATGCCGTGGTAACCGCATTGGCTGCAGTAATACTCTTTAGGTGTTAACCAAATCTCTAGGCTGCCTATGGTTTTGGATAGCTCGATTTTTGGGCTGCCGCATCTGGGGCAAAAAATTTTTGTTGGGCGTCTGTGGCTTGAATGCTTGAAAACGTCGCGTATGCCATCTAGTTTTTTCATCCTAAGAGTACACCTATAGAGTTAAAGGGGGGTGTGGGCGTTTATTGGAGTTCGATGTTTTCTTGTGGGTAACCTGCTTTGATGAGAAATTCTTTAACGCGGTCGCGGTGGTCGCCTTGTAGCATGATTTGCCCGTTTTTGTGTGTTCCACCACATGCGCAGTAGGTTTTTAGTTTCTGGGCGACGCTTTGCAGGTTCTGGTTTTTGTCGTCCATACCGTCAATAATGGTGGTTGCTTTCCCGAATTTTCGGGTTTCAAGGCGTATGCGAATCCGTTGTTGCTCTTTCTCTATTTCTCCACAAACGCATAAGTCCTTTGGGAGTCCGCATGTTGAACAAACTTCAGCCATGAATCTCAACAGAGAAATTATCATGCGACGTATATAAGAGTTTCAAAAGCAAGCCATGTTTAGCTTTCGACTTTTGTACTGTGTATCTTGCGTTAAATTCTCGGGGCATAGTTTAAACTGGGTAGAAGATAGGGTCGGATTGTTTCTTTCTCTTGTTTGTGGTGGATGTTTTGGTTTTTGCGGTTGTTCTTTATGTGCTGCATTTGTGGAGGCGGTTTGGTGGAGACGTTTTCGTGCCACACGGTGCATGGAAAAGGGTTTGTGCGTGTGGCGCTATGTAAGTTAGCCTAAAATCCACATGACATCAATAAAGGAGCAATACTGCCTGGCGCTTCATGCATTGACCTTTCCAGTTTGTTAAAGCGCCACTTAGGACGCGTATGGGCAATGGGATAGTTAATTTAGATATGTCACGAAAAACAAGATGGAGGTGTGAAGGGAGAAGGTTGCCGGGTTGAGTCTAAACCCCACAGGCTCTCATCGACTGTCTCTGCACTTTTTAAAGCCTTTTCCTTGATGTGATCGCAGAGCAGGTCTTTACTTTTTGCAGAAGCTCAGATCCGCATGTTGCCGTGAAGCGTGTTCCTCAACCGGCATTTATACTACTTCTCTACATGGAATATAATGCTGTGTTGGCGTCTTTAGCCTACAAAAACGCTATGTTGCTTCATAGTGGTAGCCAACATAAACATAAGTTAAGCCCCCGTTGCACAGGATTAGTGGCGAATTCTATTTTTTGTGGAGGTGAATGTTTTTGGATTGGCAAAAAAACAGCGATTGCGGTTCACATCATTGGAGTGGATACGGTCCAATGCCTGGGATGGGCATGGATATGCGTGGCATGGGCATGAAGATGGCGATGATGGGAGGTATGCGTTGCCCCGTTTGTGGGGAACCGCTTCTTAGGCCAACAAACGAGGAAATGATGGCGATATTAGAACGCAAAAAGAAGAGGCTCCAGGCTGTAATTGACCACTTGAACAAAGAAATCGAGACGCTCAAAGCTGCCCCTCAATAGTTACCCTTTTTTGGTGGTTGGCTGGTTCTGAATCGGTATTTATTGCTCTGATTTGAGGGTTTTCCGATTCGAATCCAGCATTTTTCTTTAAAAGAATCCAAAGTCCTTAACGGTGTGCTACTACAAGTAGGGAAGCCAAAGTTTTTTACTCGTTTGGCACGCAAAAACTTAAAATCTAGCTTGTTGAAGTTTATCGGTGCTGGTGGCGGGGTATCCGAGCCAGGTCTAAATAGGGCCAGATAAATTTGCCCCTAAGATATGGAGGAGGACTTAAGATCCTCTGGCGCAGGCCTTCGTGGGTTCAAGTCCCACCCCCGCCACCACTAAAATACTGAGTTAACCGGGGTTCATCCTGGCGAACCCCTACAGTATTCTTGTTAACTTGATAATTTGTGGGTCATTTTACCTGTTGGATACCGAGAAGGTTTTTTGTCAATATTGGGTTTAGGCTAAAGTCTCTGCCTGCAAATTGAACAAAAAACTTTTAGGTAAGAAAGTAAGACCAGTTTTGGTTATGGAAATGGTTCGAAGCAAGAAAGCAGAACTAACGATTCTCAAGAAAAAGGCCAAGTCGTCATTCCCTCAAACATACGCTCAAACATGGGCTTGAAACCAAAAACAAAATTTCTCGTTTATGAATGTGACGACTTAGTTATACTAAAGAAATTCGAAGCCCCTGACCGTCAAAAAGAACCCGAAGCAATGTACAAAAGAGTTAACCAAAGAATCGCACATTATGGCGAGCTTACAATAGATAATGTAGAAAAAGAGGATACAGGAATACAGAAAAGAAAAAAGCTGCAAAGAACAAAAAATGGGCCATAAATGCTAACTGTAGTTTTCGACATCAACGTTCTTTTTTCAAGTCTACTAACTAAAGGGAAACCCTGTCAGATCTTGTCAGAGTCTTAAAACGCCAAAAATTCAAAAAATACCTCAAAAGCGCCGATATCAGATTATTCCTAAATGATATCCGAGTTACCGGAAAACTGGTAGTTTCAATATAGAAAAGGTAGGCTCCGTTTCCGGGATTCACAAAAAAACAACAAGTTAAAAACGAAAAAACCGAAAAATGGTTTATTATGGTTGGGAAGGCTGTTCCGGTTCGGAGGTTTTGCGTTTCCTAAACAGGATGAACACGTGTCCGCGGACCTCAACCAAAGCCGACTCTGTAGCCGTCGCTGCTTTCTTTGCAATTTCTTCGGCAGTATTTAGTTCTCTTAGCGCCGCTGGCAAAATGCGCACTTTGACCATTTTGTTTTTCTGCAGCTGCTTTTCCATTTCTGCAATTGACTGCTCCGAGAGGCCGTCTTTACCCACCCAAATCGTGGGGTTCTCATCTTTTAAGACGTGCCTAACATGGCGCTTCATTCTGGTTGTTATCTTGCTCACTATTCTTTTGCACCTTTTTCCTTAACATATAACGGGTTTGGTTTCCGCAGTTTAAACATGTTACTACCACGTGGGGCTCCCTTTTCTGTTTTACCCTAACACGGCAGTTGACGCTATGCACAAACATGCAATTACATTCCCGGCAAGTCCGCCTACGAAACTCCAACGGCAAACGGATTTTAGCTGCCATCGCAATCCTCCTCGCACTCTCTACATACTGAGCAGCCAGCTTAGGGTCGGAACGTGCCACCCGCTGAGCTTGCTCAAAGAGAATTGCGATGCGTTGCTGGGCAATCTGTTTGATGCCGGTTTGTTTCATCATGGCTGAAGACAATGCACAATGTCACAGATGGGTTACATAATACTTGCGCTGGCTCAAGCAGGTTTCTGGGTTAATTCCAGTTTCAGCTGTGCCAAAGCGGCATCCAGCTGCAGGGGCTTGTTCTCCAAAGTCCTCTGCGCCTTCGAGGTATCCAGCGAGGAGTCGGTTGGGCGTTTTGCGGGCAAAATAAACTGTTGGCTTGTAACTGGCTCAATTAAGTCCTTGTTTAAGTCGAAGGCTTCAGCGATTTTTCGGGCGAATTCAAGGCGGCTAACACGAGTAGCTCCACAAAGGTGGTAAATGCCCGTTAAACGGCGCTCCACAGCCTCTAAAGTCATGTCCGCCAAATTCGTGTTCAAAGTCGGCGTATTCCACTGATCCTTAACTATTTTGACATGGTTGCCCTTGCTGAGGGCTTCGATAAGCCATAATGCAAAGTTAACTTTCCCTGCAGCAGGCGTAGAACCATAAATCACGCTTGGACGCGCAATAAAGAAATCAGACGCCGCCATCGCCGACGCCACAACAGTTTCGGCTTCCAGCTTGGTTGTGCCATAGTAGTTGACGGGTTCAGGCGAATCCGACTCCACGTAGCAGCCTTTTTCGCCGCTGAAAACATAGTCTGTAGAGATATACCCAAGAAACGTCTCCAGCCTGTTGCAGGCTTCCACGATGTTTAAGGTGCCGTCCACATTAATTTTCCACGCGAGACCTTTATTTGACTCGCATTTATCAACGTCAGTTAAGGTTGCTGCATGGACAACAGCATCTGGCTTCACCTTGCTAAAGACTTCGTCCACTTCGGCTTTATTGGCTATGTCCATTTTTACATAGTTGCCATAAACCATCGTGTTCTGAATATCAGAAGAGTATACTTCGATGCCGCGGCAAACAGCAATTTGAGCAAGCTTCGACCCGTAAAGTCCGCTAGCGCCTGTAATTAGCAGTTTCAATGTAGCCCGCCTAGCTTCCAAGGAGTGGGATGCAGAATTACGTCGGTTGCAAACGGAGTCCACCAATGTTCGTTGTCCAAATACCACTGTACGGTGGTTGAAAGGGCTTCTTCGAAGGTGGAGTTTGGTTTCCAACCTAACTCCGCTTGGAGCTTGGAGGAGTCTAAGCTGTAGCGGACATCGTGTCCGGGTCTATCCTCCACGAATGTGATTAGGCTTTCAGGCTTGTTTAGCTGCGTTATGATTTTCTTGACGATTTCAATGTTTGTTTTCTCGTTGCCAGCAGACACATTATAAATTTCGCCGGCTTTGCCCTTCTCAAGCACTGTACTTATAGCTTCGCAGTGGTCGCCTACGTAAATCCAGTCACGAATGTTAGTCCCCTTGCCATAGATGGGTATAGGCAAGTCCCGCAGTGCCCGAATCACCGTTTTAGGAATCAATTTTTCCGGCAACTGGTAGGGGCCAAAATTGTTAGTGCAACGGGTAATCGAAACGTTTAGGCCGAAGGTTTTGTGGTAGGAGAGCACAAACATGTCGGCTGCCGCTTTCGAGGCTGAGTAGGGGTTGGAGGGTTTTGGCGGGGTGCTCTCGGTGAATGAACCTTCGACTGCTTCGCCGTAAACTTCGTCAGTAGATACCTGCAGCAAGCGGGCTTTGTGGTTGTGACGACGAATGGCTTCAAGAATAGTGAAAGTACCCAACGTGTTGTTTTGGAGGAAAACGTTTGGGTCCGCGATGCTTCTGTCAACATGGGTTTCTGCAGCTATGTTGACGACTGCGTCGACTTGGTGGATTAGGCGGTTCATAAGAAGCGGATTGCAGATGTCGCCTTTTATGAAGGTATAGCGTTTGTCGTTTTCGACATCGTGCAGGTTAGCGGGGTTAGCGCCTATCCCTACTTTGTCGACGTTGATTAACTCTATGTCTGGGTACTTTGCAAGCATGTGCCTGCAAAAGTTGCTTCCGATGAAACCTAAACCGCCAGTAACTAACACTTTCATAGCTATCACTTGTGTGGGGGGTAATTCCAGTCCCAGCGTTTACCGACGCGGGGGTCTGTTTTTTTTCCATTAACTGTTCTCGGGATTACAGTTTGATCATTCCAGTCTCTGCGTTCCTCGTCAGGGTCTTTGGGGTTATAGAGGTTGGTGGCGAAATACACAAGCAGCACCGGTTCGTTGCCTACCGCTTTGAATCCATGCCAGTATTGACCCGGAATTCTAACCACTTGCAAATCAAACCCTGAAGAAACAATCTCCGTCAACTCTGCAGATTGATCATCAAACGCGCAGATTTTCGCAACACCTTTCAGGACCAAGAAGTAATCCACTTGTTCCCTGAGGTGTCGGTGCCAAGCCCTAATGACATCAGGATAAGTGAATGAATGGTTAACCTGCGCAATTGCGTCGCCGCCGAAGAGTTCACTCCAGTCAGTGCGCATAACCTCGCAGAAGTAGCCCCGTTCGTCTGGAAAACGCTTTATCGCTTTAACTTTGATGCCATCCAACATGAAATCTTGCCACCCTTCAAATAACATTTAGAAATGCTTATAATATTATCCTATTTTGTTTGGCTACACCTGCACTTCCGAGTAGTCGCCGATATGAAGTTTAAGGGTACGCCCCTGACAGGTTCGGGTGACTTTTGCGTTTTTGCCGATTAAACTGTCTTCCAATCGCTCAACATCTTTGACTGTAACGCAGTCCTGCACAACGCAGTATTCGAGGTTGGAGTTGCAGATTTTGGAGCCGTCTCCAATGCTAGTGTAGGGTCCGATGAAGGAGTCTAAGATGACTACGTTTTTGCCGATGACACAGGGACCGCGAATGGTGCTGTTGGTGACTTCCGCGCCAGCATCCACCCTAACGCGTCCGTCTATGGAACTGTTGGTTACGGTGCCTTTAACGTCAAGCTGCACGTATTCGTCGAGGATTTTTGCGTTAGCGGATAGGATGTCGTCTTTTTTGCCTGTGTCAAGCCACCAGGAGTTTAGGATTTCGGCTTTAACTTTAAAGCCCATGTTAATCATTTCTTGGATAGCGTCGGTGATTTCAAGTTCACCTCGCCAAGACGGCTTAATACGTTCGATGGCGATGTGCACCTTGCTGGAGAACAGATAAGTGCCTATGATGGCGAGGTTGCCCATGGGTGTTTTGGGTTTCTCAACCAACCGCACAATATTACCTTCCGCATCAAGCTGTGCAATGCCAAACGCCGAGGGGTTATCAACTTCTTTTAAGATTATGAGCGCATCCAGATTTTCTTTTTTGAATTTCTTCACGAATCCAGCTAAACCTTGCCCGGTAACGTTGTCGCCCAAGCACATAACAAAAGAATCTTGTCCCAAGAATTTTTTAGCAGTCTTCACTGCATGCGCCAAACCCAGCGGTTCCTGCGGAATATAACACGCACATAGACCCCAGGCGGAGCCGTCTTTAACGTAGTCTTCCACGAATTGACCAGTTTCATGTGCAGTGATTATGCCGACTTTCTTTATTGTAGTTGAAGCTACCTGATCCAGAACGTATCCTAAAACGGGTTTGTTTGCCACTGGAATAAGCTGTTTTGCGCATGTAAAGGTTAAGGGTCTAAGCCGGGTGCCTTTACCGCCGCTGAGAACAAGCGCCTTCATGGTTATCCATATTTACACTGTAACCTTCGGTATTATTACTTTATGCAAAACTGTCGCTTCAAAAAAACCTGTAATTGTATAGGTACAGTCACATAGTTCTATAAATTACGTAAAATATAAAAAAACATAGGTTTATACTGGGCAAGGACGAGGAGCATTGGTAATGAAAATTCATTTTTTCGAAGATTTAGCGGCGGGAAAAACAAAATGTAAATTCACTAATTCATGCCGTCTCTTCTCAGCGTCAAGTTACACGTGCACGCACACCGGCGGAGACTACTGTGGCAAATTCCGCAAACTAAATCACAGCGACGCTAAATGGGAAGATCCAAACGGCGACAACACAATCATAGAAATCTCGATATAAAATTGGCTAGCCCATTTTGGTTACTTTTGTTTAGGCGTAAACTTTTCAAATAACTTTAGGATGACTCCTAAGATTTTTCCAATCGGACCTAACCCAGCCGCCATCTGGCGGATGTTGTTGAGGTCAGTATCGTTGAGAACTCTTGTGGGAATCGCGAGCAGCAGAAAAACCGCCACGAATTCGGCTAAACCCAGAATCAAGCGGATTATGCTGTTGAAAGGTAGCCAAGTAACAAACAGGTAAGTTAGGGTACCCGTTGTTGCTGCGCAGAACACAATTTTCAGGGAAGAAATCCAGTCTAAGGTTATATTGTAGCGGCGTTTTATGAAGTTGATACTCCAAATCAATCCTGGCACAACCACCACGGTGCTGTTTACGATTAAGCCTATGATGCCGAACTGGGAAATCAAGATAAAACTTAGCGGGAACCCGATAACTACCGTCAAAGCAGTAACGTACATGACGAATTTGGTATCGCCTTGGCTATTGATGAGGTTAGCTACGCTGAGATTTCCGAAAGCTGTAAAGATGTAGATTAAGGACAATAACGCTAGAAAGAGCGGGGCTGTTGGGTAACTTTCACCGAATAGAATGTTTACGGCGGGTCCTGCAAGCGACATAACCAAAGTCGTGACTGGAAGAACAAGCAGGGTAGCATACTTCACAGAATACTGGAAAATGTTTTGCAGGTCCTTGTGATCTTTTCGGTAATCCAGCTTAGAGAATGCGGGCAACAGCACTGTTATTACTGGTGTAGCCACGAAAGAGATTAACACGATAAACGTGGTTGCAACGGAGTAGTTACCGATTGCGCTGTTGTCAGTAACAAAGTAAGCCATAACCCAACTGTAAAACTGAACCAAAAACCCATTCAAAATGGATCCGATTGAAAGCGGCAATCCGTACTTAAGCAGAGTTTTCATCGTACTAACAATTCCCAAACCTTGTGAGGTCGGTTTAGGAAGCCCAGAATACATCATGTAAGTAAGTAAAACTCCAGTTACGCCAGCAATTAAAACAGCTACGGCGAATCCGATTGTTGCACCCAAAGTGCCCAACCCAAGCACTACTAGGCCGATGATTAATCCGGTTTTTATGATTGACTGGATTATCAGCATGATGCTGTTGAAATGCATCTTTTCGAGTCCCGTGAAGGCGGCGGTAGCTGTGTTAACTAATCCGCCCACTAGTATGAAAACTGAAGTTATTTGAATGAGCTGTGCTATGGCGGGCCGCTGGAAGGCATCTGCGAGAAGGCCGGAGATAGATATTGACAATACTGCTAAAGCCAAGCCAACTATTATTTCGAATGTGAACCCCGAAATGAACACGCTTCTTATTTTGGCTACGTCGTTTTCGCTGTTGTATTGAGCTGTGTAGCGTACCATTGCAGTTGAAACGCCCCAATCTCGAAAGGTAGCGATTAAGTTGGGTGCAGCGACTGCCAAAGCGTAGAGACCCATGTTATCTGAACCCAAAAGTCGAGCGATGATTATGGTTCCAACTGAAGAAATAATTGTCGAAGCTACGAGGCCCCAAAGTAGGTGAAAGCCGCCTTTAGCTGAAACTTTCGCCATATCAGTTGCCTTACTCATTTTCTACCTCTCGACATCTTCAATTTAACTTAACAGTTGGTAGGGAAGTGGTGTTTATCACTTTTGGTTAAGAAAAAAGAAACTCCAAAACCAAACAAAAGAGCAAAAAGGGTTTAGCGTGTTCCCCATTTTTTGTCTTTCAGAGTTAAGAGGCTATAGATGAAGATAGGCACGCTGATTAGAGAGAAAATCAGTTGGAAAGTAACCCTAGACGTCCAAGCATGAGTGTACTTGCGTGCGTAGAGTGCGTAGAGCAAACCCAAAAGGGAGAGGCTGAAAATGTAGAATACTGTTCCAATCCAGCCATCAGGTATTACAAATGGGCAGATGAACAGCATGAACGTCAAGAAGGCATAGTTAACGAAGTGTGTAAGGGTACTTAAGTAGAAAAAGACGCTTTTGGATTTGCGTTTATAAGCAAAAGTCATCATGTAGAGGGTTTCGCGTATCCAGCTTTTAGTCCAGCGCACCTGTTGCTTTAGAAACTTTCTTGCGGTGTCAGGCACTTCGGTTCGGGCAACTGCGTCCATCTGGTAAACTGCTTCATAACCCTCGCGTATAATCAAGTTAGTGATTGCGCGGTCAACTCCCGCAGTTACTTCCAGTCCCATGAATTTACCGTAAAGCCACTCATTTTCAATTTCAGCTGTTATTGCGGCACGGCGGTGAGCAGAGAAAGCGCCCGCACAGCAAGAAACCATACCGAGTTCTGATTCTGCGCCCCGGTATACTCTAAACCCTATGAAATACCAGACTTCCTGGAATTTAGTAAGAATGTTTTTGCTCCAGTTTTCAACTTGTAGGTGCCCACTTACAGAGCCCACTTTTGGGTTTTTGAACGGGGCAACTATGTTTAGGATGGAGTCTTTTTCCAGGATTGTGTCTGAATCCAAGAAAACCATGATTTCGCCGGTTGAGGCTCTGATGCCTGCCATGCGTGCGAATTTGTTACCCTGGTTTTTCTCGAACATTATGATTTTAACTTCGTTGGGGTCAACTAGTTTGCTTAGCTGTTTTACTGAATCGTTGGCGCTTCCGTCGTCCACTATTACGATTTCCTTTTTGTCTTTTGGATAAGTCGCGTTCTGGGTTGATTCAACGACTCTTTTTAGGACATCAAGGGGTTCGTTGAAGACTGCTAAAACTATACTGACTTTGGGTTGATAGGATGGGTCAATAGCAACCGTTTTGTATTTGACTGATAATGTGAGAACTAAACCTAGAACAATCGAAGTTCCTATAGCATAAATGAACAAAGCCGGATTGTAGAGGTGTGTTAATCTGTAAATCAGTAAAAGCAATATTGCTACGAAAGCTGTTGCCATCAATACTTTTTTGTGCTGCATCAACTTACCGCCCTTAAGGTCCCCGCTGTTTAATTACTGATACCAGCGTTGCCTTTTCTAAGGGCTTTGGCTGCTTACAAAAACGTTGAACGTAGGCGTCGTTAGTTTGCATGGCACCTTTAAGTAAGCCAGGTTCAGGCGAGAGACTGGCTAGAAAAGCTGTGTCTTTTGGAAGGCATTCTTTGCCGATGCCGTCACGGGCTTCCAAGAGTTTAACGTTCCACTTGGTGTTTATGGCTTCTCGCCATTCTTCAAAGTTTATGCCGTTTTTGGCGGCGATTAATTTGAGTTCTTCGACAAACGCAATTTCAATGTAGCGGTGGGCGTTCTCGGCGATTTTACTTGCTTCCGCAATTTCTAAACTGGAAACTAAGTGAATTGGAATCTCTAATTTCCTGTAAAACGCGTCAGCTTTTTGCAGGCTTTCCTCGTCAAAGGCACCTAAAACCCGTGTTTGCCTCACTCCGTGTTGTTCTTGGTCTTCTTCCCACCATCTATGAGGACAAACAGCCACATATCGTAACCCATGTTTCAAGCACATGGTCCGCGCTGTTCCAACAGCTAAGGTGGATTCGAAACAGACCAATGCGTCACGGTTTAGAGTGCTGATTTGTTTGCAACAGCTGTCGATGGCCGACATGTCAATACTATTGTTTCGGTAGTAAGTGTTGACGCATATAACGTAAATTTCAGCACAACATGGAACCGTGGAGGCTTCCACTCCGTTGTTTTCTGCTCTTGCTACTGCCTGAGAGTTTATGTCAAAACCTGCAGTGTGTGCAAAGTATTTTTTTGCATAAACTGCAACAGGCAGACCAATATTACCTAGTCCCATGATGCATACGTTCACTTTTTATCCAGCCATCCGAGTTTGCCTAAGTTATATCACCGTGAAAAAATAAATATCTATTGTAGAGCAATAGAACAAATAAGGAGAAGTTTTAACGAAAAACGAGCACAAAAATGTTTTCCCACAAGATTTTGCTCCGGAAATGAGGCAGTCATCAAAATTAATTCGCTGTCGCTGCCCAAAACGTTTACTGCCCTAAACCGACCGCCAAAAAGTTGATTTTTCCCCTAAACTGTTCAGGGTCATAGATTCGTCTGCCATCCACCAAATTGGGCGTCTTCATGTGGGTAGCAAAATCGGAGGGGGATAACCTTTTGAACTCAGGCCACTCAGTCACGACTATACAGCAGTCGGCACCCGTCAAACATTCAAACGTGGAGGGCGCATAAGCTATTTTATCTTTAAAGATGACTTTGGCAGTTTGCACTGCAACAGGGTCATAGGCAACCACTGTGGCGCCTTCAGCAAGCAAATGGTCTACGATGGGGATAACGCGGGCTTCCCGCATGTCGTCGGTGTCAGGCTTAAACGCTAAGCCTAAAACAGCGATTTTTTTGCCCTTTAAAGAACCAACCTGCTGCTTGCAAAACTCAACGGCTTTTAGAGGCTGCAGCTTGTTAACGTGTTCTACGGAATCCAGCAGTTCAGGAATGTAACCGGTCTGTTTTGAGCAGGCGATGAGGGCCTTGACGTCTTTGGGGAAACAGGAACCGCCGTAGCCTAAGCCTGCGTCGAGGAAAAGAGGCCCTATCCTTTTATCTAAACCCATGGCTTGGGCAACAACTTTGACGTCTGCGCCGGGGATTTTTTCACAGATGTTGGCAATGGTGTTTATGAAGCTGATTTTTGTGGCGAGCATTGCGTTGCTGGCGTATTTAATCAGCTCAGCCGTTGAGAGGGTGGTACGGATAATGGGAGGCACCTTTGGGGTATAGAAATCTTGGTATAGCGCTTCAAGTATATCGCCTGACTTGGCGTCGAACGAGCCTATTACTACGCGTTCAGCGTTTAGGGTGTCTTGGAAGGCGGAGCCTTGACGCAGGAACTCTGGGTTCATGCATAAACCAAAGCCGTCACCGCATTTCTTGCCGGATTCCTGCTCAATTAGAGGTAAGGCCACATTCTGGGTTGTGCCTGGAACAACGGTGCTTTTTACGATAACAACGTGGTAACCTTTCTTCTTTTTCAGTGCCTTTCCTATGCTTTTGGCGGCGGATTCTATGTATTTGAGGTCTATGCTGCCGTCGGCTCCGCTGGGGGTACCAACCGCGACGTAGGTGAAGTCAGAGCCAGAAATTGCCTGCTCAAAGTCGCCGGCTAAACCAATCAGTGCACCTGTTCGGATGCATTCAACGAGTTTTTCTTCTAAGCCAGGTTCGTGAAATGGCGGGATACCTTGGTTAATTTTTCCTATTTTCTCGGCATCCACATCGCAGGCGTAAACCTTGTAGCCTTTGCTGGCTAAACCAACTGCCGTGCATAAACCGACGTAGCCAACACCTATGATAGAGAGTTTATGTTCGCTCAAAGTTAACCCTTTCTTTACTCTATGTTAATTTAGGAATTGGTGATTCATTAGATATATATTGCTAGTTTCTGATTGTAAATCAAAGAGGATACAATGATTCGCAAAGTTATTGTCCCAGCAGCAGGCTTAGGCACCCGCTTGTTTCCTGCAACAAAAGAGCAGCCTAAAGAGATGCTTCCAATTTTCGCTCGTTCAGAAAAAAACGGTACCTTGGTTAAGCCGGTTGTGCAGTTAGTTTTTGAGCAGCTTTATGATGCGGGACTTAGAGAATTCTGCTTTATTGTAGGCAGGGGAAAAAGAGGCATAGAAGACCACTTCACGCCTGACTCAAAATGTATCCGAACCCTTGAAGACTTAGGCAAAAACGGTCAAGCAACTGACCTTGAGAGGTTCTATGATAAACTTTCCACTTCAACGCTTATGTGGGTGAATCAGCCTGAAGCCAAAGGCTTTGGAAATGCTGTTTTAATGGCTCAGCCCTTTGTTGAAAACGAACATTGCCTAGTCCACGCCGGAGATAGCTGCATTATTTCTGAAAAAATGGATTACCTCAAAAAATTGTTGGATGCTTACGACCGCTTCAACGCCGACGCTGCATTCATTGCTATGGAAATAGAAAATCCAAAGCAATACGGCATTATCGAAGGCGAAGAAGTCGAAGAAGGCATCTACAGAGTTAAAAAATTAGTTGAGAAACCTGAAAAGCCTGCTACTAACATTGCGATTTTAGCCATTTACATCTTCCACCCAGTAATCTTCAAAGCTCTTGAAGCCACCAAGCCGGGTAAAAACCAAGAAATACAGTTGACTGACGCTATTCAGAAACTTGTTGATTGGGGTCTAAAGGTGTACGCTGTGAAACTGGGAAAAGAATATGCACATTTAGACATTGGAAGTCCAGAAAGATACTGGGAAGCTTTGGAATTGTCGCATATGCATTCAACGAAAAGGGAACACCAGTAATGATTGATGAAATCTTAGCTGCTGACATTGAGAAAATTAAAAATGCAGTAAATAGCGACTTCTACGTTGGCAAAAAGGTTTTAGTTACTGGCGGTGCAGGGTTCATCGGCAGCTGGATATGCGATGTTTTGGTTTCCTTCGGCTCAGAAGTAACTGTTGTGGACAACTTTTCGACGGGGCGGATCAAAAACATCAGCCACCTCCAAGATGAACCCAACTTTAGAATTTTGAAGGGGGATGTGCAATCTTTCGAGAGCAATGCAAGTTTTGATGCGATTTTTCATTTGGCGGCTCATGCATCTCCCGACGAGTACATGGCGCATCCCATCGAGACTTTGCAAACCAGTTCTTTGGGTACTCAGAAAGTTGCAGAGTTGGCTAGAAAAAACGATGCAACCCTGCTTATGGCATCCACCTCTGAGGTTTATGGGGATGCAGAAATTATACCGACTCCTGAAACATATTGGGGTAGAGTTAATTCGGTCGGTCCTAGATCATGTTATGATGAAGGAAAACGCTACGCTGAGGCATTGCTTATGGCGTACCTTAAAGAATACAACTTGGATGTGAAGGTTCCCAGAATCTTTAATTCGTATGGTCCTCGACTGCGGGAAGATGGTTTGTATGGCAGGGCGCTTTCACGATTCATTCTCCAAGCGTTAACTAATCAGCCTATCACTGTTTACGGTGATGGAAAACAGACTCGGTCTTTCTGTTACATAACCGACACCGTCACTGGGCTTATGCTGCTTATGGCGTCGTCCGAAGCAAAGGGTGAGGCAGTCAACGTAGGCAACACCAGAGAAATTACGATTTTGGAGTTGGCTCAAAAAGTTAAAGAATTCTCTGGGTGCAAATCAGATATTGTGTTTTCTGTGTTGCCTAAAGATGATCCTAAGCGTCGTTGTCCTGATATGGGTAAATGTGAGAGGTTAGTTGGTTGGAGTCCGCTTGTGGGTTTTGATGTTGGATTAGCGAGGACTGTCGAGTGGTTTTCTTTAGGTTTGGTTTAGGATTTTTGTTCCTCAATAGATAAAAAAATTTAATGTTTTATGTTGAATTGTGGCGGGTTATAGTTGGCTGATGGAGGGTTTGTGAAGTTTGCTGTCTGTTTTTTTGTAGGGGTGGGGGTTTTTTGTGTGCCGCATGGTGTTTAGTGAGTTTTTTGTTTTGTTGTGTTTTTGAGTTTAGATGAAAAGTTTGGTGTTGTGTTCTTTTCTTGTTTTAAGTGTTAATTGAGCAGTTGAAAACTGGGCAGGGACTTTGGATGTAATGCTTTATGTTTGGGACTTTAGTTTTGGCATTAACTTTATACTGTTGAACTTGCAGTTTTACAAAAAGCTTATTTGTTCTCTCCCCAAAACTGTACGTATGTCAGCCGAGAGAAAAGCCGCTGTTGCAGCTGAAAAGG
Organism: uncultured archaeon; assembly: GCA_963716035.1. GTDB lineage: Archaea > Thermoproteota > Bathyarchaeia > Bathyarchaeales > Bathycorpusculaceae > Bathycorpusculum. Next base: position 2,653,623 of record OY970286.1, read on the forward strand.
TTTTTTCGAAGGTTCCATCGGGAATTCGCGGATTAGACGAGATAACTTTTGGCGGATTACCCAAAGGTCGTCCAACCTTACTTGCAGGCGGCCCTGGAAGCGGTAAAACCCTGATGTCTATGGAGTTTCTTGTTCGCGGCGCAACGGAGTATAATGAGCCAGGCTTGTTTATGGCGTTTGAGGAAACCGCCGAAGAACTTGCCCAAAACGTTGCATCTTTAGGTTTTGATTTAAACGAACTCGTTTCCAAAAAAAGGCTTCTCATTGATTATGTTCGTGTTGAAAGAAGTGAAATCGAAGAAACAGGCGAATATGACCTTGAAGGGCTGTTTGTTCGCCTGAACTATGCGATTGATAGTATCGGCGCTAAACGTGTTGTGCTAGACACCATTGAATCTTTGTTTGCTGGGTTAGGTAATGAATCTATTTTACGTGCGGAACTCCGCCGACTGTTCCGTTGGTTATAAGACAAAGGTGTCACTGCGATTATTACTGCTGAACGCGGCGATTCAACTCTTACTCGGTATGGTTTAGAAGAGTATGTTTCAGACTGCGTCATTGTCTTGGATAACCGTGTGAAGGACCAGATTTCGACACGGCGTATACGCATCGTTAAATACCGAGGTACAGTCCACGGCACCAATGAGTACCCCTTCTTGATTGACGAAAAAGGTATCTCAATACTGCCAATAACTTCCCTAACACTAAACTACCAAATTTCTAAAGACCGTGTCTCAAGCGGCATAACTCGATTAGACACTATGCTTGAAGGCAAAGGCTTCTACGTGGGCAGCACCATTTTGGTTTCAGGCACAGCAGGCACAGGCAAAACCAGCATCGCAGCCAGTTTTGCAAATGCCACTTGCCAGCGTGGCGAACGATGTCTCTACTTTGCATTTGAGGAATCCCCAAACCAAATAACGCGTAACATGAAATCCATAGGTATAGATCTTGAACCCTGCATCAAAAAAGACTTACTAAGGTTCCATGCAGTAAGATCAACATTTTACGGTTTAGAAACACATCTAGTTCAAATGCAAAAATTAGTTGATGAATTCAAACCTGCCACTGTAATTGTTGATCCTATTACTAACCTTGTCAATGTAGGCGAACAAAATGACGTTAAATCAATGTTATTGCGTTTGATTGACTACTTGAAGGCCAAGCAAATTACGTCATTATTCACTAACTTAACTCATATGGCGGCTCTTGAATCAACAGAATCCGAGGTCTCATCAATTATGGATACATGGATTCTGCTAAGAGACATTGAATTGGGCGGTGAACGCAATCGCGCCATCTATATCCTTAAATCCAGAGGTATGGCTCACTCCAACCAGATACGTGAGTTTCTTATAACGAACAAGGGTATTGACATAATCGACGTTTACGCTGGACCCGCAGGCGTTCTAACAGGTTCAGCAAGATTATCACAGGAAATCAAGGACAAAGAAGAAGCAGATTTACATAAAGAAAAAATTGAAAAACTACAGCGCGATCTTGAACGCCAACGCAAGCTGACGGAAGGACAAGTTGCTGCTTTGCAGGCAGAATTTGCGGCTAAAGAGGAAGAAGTCAAACAATTCCTAAACCAAGAAAAACGCCGAGAAAAAACAATTACTGAAAACCGCAAAGAAATGGGTCGTATGCGCAAAGAAGATAGCGACTAACTCAACAGTAAACTAATCGTGAAGGATGAAAATTGCCTTGTCAGAAAAAGAATCGTTAAATGTGGACCAAAAAACAGGAGATTCCGAGTTTTGGGAGTTGCGATTATATGTTGCTGGGCAAACCCCTAATTCGTTGCGAGCTTTTGCAAACTTGAAGAAAATCTGCGATGAACATCTCCGTGGTAAATGCAGAATAGAAGTTATAGATTTGATGAAGAACCCTCAGTTGGCTGCTGGCGACCAAATCTTAGCCCTCCCCACACTTGTGCGGAAGCTTCCTGAACCATTGAAAAAAATAATCGGAGACCTTTCAAACACTGAACGTGTGCTTGTGGGCCTTGACATTCGTTCCAAATCAAACTTGAATGATTGGTAAAAATTGAGGATAAGGGAAGCTTTTTGAAAGAAGACCAATTGGACTCAGGAACAGATTTCGAAAAATCACTACAGGCTAATCGCACGGAAAAGTATGTTCTTAGGTTGTACGTTACTGGCATGACTCCCAAGTCGATTAACGCCATAGAGAACATACGGAAAATCTGCGAAGAAAACCTAAAGGGACGGTATGAACTCGAAGTTATCGACATCTATCAGCAGCCTGAACATGCCAAGAAAGAACAAATAATTGCAGCGCCTACACTCATAAAGAAACTTCCCTTACCCCTTAGAAAGTTCATAGGCGATATGTCAAATAAAGACAAGATTCTTGTTGGACTAGATTTAGTTTCTAAGAGTGAGAAAAAATAGGTTTGAATAATTGTGGAAAATGCTGCTAATGAAGCATCTGAAATTCAAGAGCTCCGAGCTCAATTAGAAGAAGCACAAGACACGCTGAATGCAATTAGGCGTGGAGAAGTCGATGGCTTAGTTGTTAACACTGCAAAAGGCGAACAGGTTTACACAATAACTGGGGCAGAAAAGCCTTACAGAATTCTCATCGAAAACATGCATGAAGGTGCCGTCATGCTTTCTGATGACAATACTATTTTGTATTGCAACGCGGGCTTTGCAAGCATGATGAAATACCCCCTTGAGAAGCTTAACGGTAACAACATCGAAAAAATGGTTTCTCCGACTTTTAAGGAAAGTTTCAAGAAATTTTTAGCTAAATGCCGCGGTGTCGCCCAAAAAGACGCGCCCCCCAAAGAAGCTTGGACTACCGGAATTACTTTTCTGGCTGATGACCACTCACTTGTGCCGACACAAGTATCCGCTGACACTTTGAGCATGGATGATACAACAACTACCTTCATTGTTGTAACTGATTTAACTAAACATATGGAAGATGAATTAAAGGGGTATACTGCAGACCTAGAGAAAACTGGTCAAGCCCTCTACGAGAGCGAGCAACGTTGGTCCACAACGCTCGGCAGCATCGGCGACGCAGTCATCGCTACCGATATGGTCGGTAGAGTCACATTCATGAATGCAGTGGCTGAGGATTTAACCGGATGGTCTATAGCCGAGGCTTCAGGAAAACCAATCCAAGAGATATTCAAAATCATTAACGAGAAGAGCCGAAAAAGTGTCGAAGACCCAGTTTCAAAGGTCATATCTAACGGAAAGATCGTTGGTCTCGCTAACCACACAATACTAATTCGCAAAGATGGCAGCGAAGTTCCAATTGACGACAGCGGTGCCCCCATAAAAGATAAAAATGGGAAAATTCTGGGTGTGGTCCTAATTTTTCGTAACATAGGTGAGCGTAGGGAACTTGAGCGTAAGATAGAAGCATACACTAACAATTTAGAAAACATTGTTGCTGAACGCACTGAAAAACTTAAAAATGCAGAACGTTTGGCCGCTATTGGTGCAACCACTGGTATGGTTGGACACGACATACGCAACCCCCTGCAAGCCATTACAGGCGACTTATACCTCGCCAACCAAGAAATAGAGGCGCTGCCTGATTGTGAAGCGAAGCATGAATTGAAAGAGTACTGCAACTCAATTGAAGAAAATGTGTTTTACATCAACAAGATAGTTAGCGATTTGCAGGATTTCACAAGAACCCTAAAACTTAATGCTGAACATGTGGATATTATGGAAATCCTCGGGAAAGTCATCGAAGAAGCAAAAATTCCCGACAAAATACAAGCCCAGCTGTTAGTGCACGAAAAAACAGTAATCGACACTGACCCCGCTTACCTGAGAAGAGCTCTAACCAACCTCATCGTGAATGCGATACAAGCTATGCCTGATGGAGGCATGCTAACAGTCGAAGCGCAACAAAAAGACGGGACTGTAGAAATCAGCGTTAAAGATAGAGGTGTCGGCATTCCCCCTGAAATCAGACCTAACTTGTTCACACCGTTGTTCACCACCAAATCTAAAGGCCAAGGATTAGGCTTAGCCGTCGTTAAACGATTCATAGACGCCATGAACGGCACAATAACCTACGAGAGCCAAGTAGGAAAAGGCACAACATTCACGGTGAAACTTCCGCTAAACAACCAATAAATACCTTTTTAATCAATAAGAACCAAAATCTAAAATAGGCAGTTTGTGAGACAATTTTCGCTAATAGAAGATAGAAGGAATAGTTCTTGACAGTTTATTTATCCAGCATCGTTGGAAGCCCAAGCATCGGCGTGTACTCGCTGGCAACCGAAAACATAGTTATTATCCCAGTTATGGTGCCAGAAGACAAAGCCAAAGAATATTCAGCCTGGCTAAAAACCGACCTCATTTACACAACCATAGCCGGCTCCGTGCTTGTAGGCGCCCTCGCATGCGCAAACAGCAACGGCATGCTGCTACCCATCTCAGTACGAGGCGAGGAACTCGAACGCCTCAAAACCCAATACAAAGGCAACATAACAATTATGGAAACCAAAAAAACCGCCTATGGCAACCTCGTATTAGCTAACGACAAAGGCGCAGTAGTGGATCCCCGCTTCAAACCAAACGAAATTAGAAAAATCCAAGACACCCTCGGCGTAGAAGTGGTCCAAACCGAAATCGCTTCGCTGCCTTACGTGGGTTCGCTTGCGACAGCCACCAACAAAGGCGTCTTAGCGCATCCGCAGCTCAAAGAGGAAGAAAAGAAAATCCTCGAATCCGTCCTAAAAGTCCCAGTAGATGTGGGCTCCGTAAACTGCGGCATACCCTATGTTGGCACAGGACTAATCGCCAATAGTCATGCGGCGGTAGCTGGTTCTATGACAACTGGACCCGAGATGTTTATAATTGGGAATGCACTGGATGTTGTGCAGGAAGATAAAAATCAATGAAAGCTTTCAAAGTAACCGGCAAAATCAACAAGCCTGAACTTAAGACTCCATTCTCACGTGAAATCTTAGCAGACAAAAGCGAACACGCAGTTGAAAAAGTCTACGCCGAACTCGGCAGCAGACACCGCGTACGCCGCTACCACATCAAAATCACAAGCGCAACAGAAGTTACGGCTGAAGAAGTAGAAAACCCTATTTTAAAGAAATTACTCGAAAACGGAGAACAATAACTTGACTCAAAGAGCCCAAGCTGAAGAAGAACTTCGCAGACTCAGCATGGAAATGCGCTACCTCGAACAGACAGCTGAAGCATTGCAGCAACGCATAAACATGGTTAACGCAGCCATCACCGATTTAACCTATGCAAACTTGACCATAGACGGCATCGAGAAAGAACAAGAAAACACTGAAATGCTTGTTCCAATCGGCGGAAGCTCATACGTTAAAGTTAAACTCGCAGACACCAACAAAATCATCGTGGGCATAGGCTCCGGCGTCTCAGTGGAGAAAACCCTCCCCGACGCAAAAACGGACCTCAAAGAACGCCTAGACGAACTTGAAAAAACCATGACCAGCGCTCAACAGCAGTTCAGCCAAGTCGCCGAACGCATTAATGCTGGACGTGGCAGACTCGAGTCGCTTCTAGCTCGACGCTCGCCAAGGCCACAACCATACGCACTAGAGCGAGCAGCGATGTTTGAGAAGCTCAAGTCGGGTTTCAAAGGTTTAGTAACTAAAGTCACCACGACTGAGCTTAAAACTGAAAGTTTAACCCCTATTTTATCCGATTTCAAAATGAGCCTAGCCGAGAACGATGTAGCTTTCCTAGTTGCAGACAAAATCTGCGACGACCTAGTCACACGGCTCGCCGGCGTTTCCGTTAAGCGTCTTGACGACCGAAAGAAACTTGTGGATGAAAACCTTCGCCAAGTCCTCCTCGACGTCATGTTAACAAACATCCGCGTTGACCTGCTACAGAAGGCGGAAGAAAAACGCAAAAAGAAAGAACCCCTAACCTTGATGTTTGTAGGGATTAACGGCACAGGCAAAACCACTACCATCGCCAAAGTCACCAAGTTCCTCCAAGACAAGGGCTACTCCGTCATTTTAGCAGGCGCAGACACTTACCGCGCAGGCTCAATTGAGCAGCTTGAGGAACACGCCAAACGCCTCGGCGTCCGCATCATCAAGAGCACCTACGGAGGCGACCCGGCTGCAGTTGCTTTTGATGCAGTTAGCCACGCTAAAGCACACGGCATTAACGTTGTTTTAATTGATACTGCAGGCAGAATGCAGAATAACCAAAACCTCATGAACGAACTCATTAAAGTCAAACGCGTCGTTAAACCTGACCTCGTCATATTCACTGTTGACTCCCTAATCGGCAATGACGCAGTTATGCAGGCTGAAGAATTCAACAAAGCAGTGGGTATAGATGCAACCATACTCACCAAAGTCGACGCAGATGTCAAAGGCGGTTCAGCCTTAAGCGTCACGTTTGTCACTCAAAAACCAATCCTGTTCATCGGCGTGGGACAATCCTACAAAGACCTAGAACTGTTCAACCCCGAAAAATTCGTCAACATGATCCTACGCTAAACCACACAGTTACAGCGTGATTAATTGATTATTCGACCCGAAAAACCAAGCGAACAAGCAGAAATTTACCGTCTTGTCAAAGAAGTTTTTGAAACCGCCCAAGTATCAAACGGCGACGAGCAAAACTACGTGGACAGGCTCCGAGCAGGCGGCACCTACCTTCCTGAGTTAGCGTTGGTAGCAGAAGAAAACGTCGAAGTAGTCGGGCACATCATGCTGACCAAAACCTACGTACATACAGCCAAAGGCGATTTCGAAGGGCTTTTAATTGCGCCGCTCTCAGTGAAACTGGCGCACCGCCGCAAAGGCGTCGGCTCAAAACTTTTACAAGAAGCCTTCCGCATCGCCAGAAACACGGGTTACACGGCGGTTTTTGTTGTTGGCAACCCAGCGTATTATGGCAGGTTTGGATTCACATCTTCAGCCGACTTCGGCATCAGGCATGTGCCTGAGATTTCGCCGCAATACGTTATGGCACACGAATTAACCCCGGGCGCCCTCGCGTGTATTAACGGGACCGTCAACTTCACTTGAACAATTTTTAGGCTTCTTCTGCCTCGAAGAGGTCAAAGCGGATTTTAGAGGGATACACCCAATAAGCCCTTATGAAATCCTCCAGTTTCTGGCTTATGTCGGCGGCTTCAAAGAAAGCAACAAATTCGCCCTCAACATCGTCGACTTTTTTGGAAGTGTAAACTTTTAGGTCAAACATGTAATTTTTCCCCTCTTTGATACTTTCAAAGTCAATTTCAGCAGGCACCTCAACAGCAAACATCAAGTTAGTTTCAACATCTAAAACCGCGATTTTGCGGACCCCAGTATTTTTAGTTTTAACCATGACTAGACGGTTATCGGTTAAACGGAAATTCCACTGTCCTGACTCTAACAAAAACTTTCACCAACCAAAATAGAATTAGCTAACCCTTTTAATGTTGCTGTCGGGATCTTAAGGCTCTTTTTTCTTCCACTTTGAGGCGTCACGCAAGTTCTCAACAGGCGAATCCGAATCAAATCCTTGATTTGACTGAATTTCTTTTTTGACTTTTTGCTCTGCGACTTTGGCTTTACCCTCTTTGCTGCTGAGCTCGACGCTGTTGCCTAGTTTGTAAATGGTTCTCCCCAGACGGCGTTCGCCGACGGTTCTTGTACATTTGCCCATAAACTTTGGTATAGAGCATTAAAGGTTAAAAACCCTTCCAGCAATACCTTCTAGTGGGTACCCCTTTGAAGCAACAACTAAAAACAATCAAGCAAACCATAGTTATTCCCAAGGCGTCACCTAAACAGGTCTACGACGCCTATACAGACCCCAAAAAACAGGCTGAATTCACCGGCAGTGAAGCAACTGGCAAACCTGAGGTCGGCGTCGACTTTACCTCGTGGGATGGATACATCTTTGGCAAATATCTTGAACTATCGGATGGGCAACGTGTGGTTCAGGAGTGGACAACCACCGACTGGGTGGAGGGTTACGGCGCTTCCAGACTGGAACTCACTTTCAAAGCAGTAAATGGGGGTACAGAGCTTCACATGGTGCACTCAAACGTACCTAAAGAGAAGGCAGACGAGTTGGCAGAGGGCTGGCTTGATTTTTACTGGTCCCCGCTTAAAGACTACCTTGTCCAAACTGCCTAACCTGAAACCTTTTTTCATTTTTTCGTTTTTTAATTCTGTATAGATTTGGGTATAAATCTGTGCTTTTCTGGGTTTAATTTTGAAAAATTGTTTAATAAACGATTCGACATCTTGAAAATTGTTTAGGAGGTGTAACATGAACAATAAAACTCTTGCAGTAACCCTCATAATGCTCTGCACAGTCGGCGCAGTCATGACGGCATTCGCAGTCACAACATACGCAGCCGCAGACACAACCAACACAACAGACACGACAACATCAACAACCTCGCAGCAAACAGTCGACACCAACCAGCCCTTCAGCGCAGGCATGATTGAACATGGATTCGGCGGACAATGTATAGGACCAAACGGACGCGGACAACACATGCAAAACACAATGTTCGGCGCACAAGACAACCTTGAAGTAAGCGAAGAATACACATCAGCAGTCAACACCATACTCGCAGGCGACTCAGAAACCGCAGCACTGCTCTCAAACGGCTACAACATAACCTCAATCCACCCCATCGTCAAAAATGTAGTTCAAGCAGACGGAACAGTCACATCCACAGCAACCACCGCGGTAGTTACCTTGCAGAATGGAACCACAGGCTACTCAATCGTACACGTTGACGTCGAAAACAGCAAAGTCCTCTACATAGACACAACCACAAGAACTATAATCGACAAAACCACAAGCTAAGCAACACATACCTCTAAGACTTTTTTATCCCCCAACCGAGTGCAACTCTCAACGGAGAAACGGGGTTTTCCTTTTTTCCTTTTCTTTCTCCTTTCCCCTTTCTCCGCCAGAACTCTTGGCTGAAGCTCCTAAACAAGAAAATAGACTACCTTATTTCCGCTTTAACCTGCTCAGCCCCAAAACCACGGCTAAAGCCACAAAAATCAGAACGATCCCAGCCGCAGCAGTCCACACAATCATCTGATTTGCAGCTTGATTAACCGCTATTCCCGCTAAAGCCCAAACGAACACTAAACTATACGCCACATCCCGACGAGTAGCAATAACTGCTAAATCAATAAGTAAAGCAACTGCCAGAACTGCCACAGCCCATGTTTCCGCTGCTATGCCAAACCCGTCCCAACCAACGGAAACCAGCGTAACAGTGATGTTGGCGATTGTGGCGATGGTTACCCAGCCTAGGTAAACGCTAAATGGCACATGAACGCATAGTTTTTCCTTAAGCGGCACCTTGGCTTTCCCTATGTTTAGCCGCAGATAAATCGCTATCAAGGTGGCAAGGAAAGCGACTATAACTATGTTGGATAAGGGCAAAAGCAGGTTTTGCCATAGAAACAGCCACACAATGTTGAATACGCATGTTAAAATGAATAGGGCGCTTATTTGACGTTGGAAAACACTGCTTTTTTGGCTCGGCAACGCCTGATACACTAGCCATACACCTAGAAGAACATAGATTATGCCCCAGATGGCGAACACGTACCCAGCGGGCGTGATGAGGGAGGGATAACTGTTAGAGACATCAGCAGTGGTCCTTCCCCCGATCAAGGTAGTGCCTGCCAAACCGTTAACGATGAGAGTCACAATGAACGCAGCTATGTTTCCCCAACGTAAAAAACTTGTTTTTTCAGACAAAATGTCCACAGTAAAACTAAAAAGTTAGATATATTTAAAATTTTGCAGCAAAATTTGTTGCGTAACTGAAAAGCAGCCCAACCCTCCTCGAAAAGGTTTTCATCGAGCCTAAACCCGCGATTTGAGCAGCAGAAACTTCTTTAATTTAGAAACCCTCTACTTTTCTGCGCACCTAAACAAATTCTTAAGCGAATGAAGCCTCAATGAGTTTTCTAATTCTAGAAACCGTTCTCTCCGGAGTTTTGGTCGCCTCCGCATTCCCAATAGGCGCATGGATAGCAACCTCGATAAACTACTCCACACGCGAAAAAGCACTTTTCGCTGCCTTCGGAGCAGGCATATTCCTCGCCACCACCATGCTGCTAGTGCAGGAAACCCTAAAAATAGGCAACTTTTGGGATTTACTCTTAGGCTTCAGCTTGGGCGCCTTAACATTTGGCGTAGCTCAACACTTTTTCAAACATGATAATAACAGCGGCGCCAAAAAAAGTTGGAAATCAGAAAGCAGGCTCTCCATCGTAGGCACGATACTGGACAGCGTCCCTGAAACCATATTCATAGGCGTTATAATAGCGCTTCAAGAACCCGGCTTGTTTGCAGCTGGAATTGTGCTTTTTCTTGGCAACCTGGCAACCACTTTAGAAGGAGCCAAAATAATGCAGAAACAAGGCATAAAGAAACTGGTGATTATGCGGGATTGGTTCTTCGATTTCATGATAGTAGCAATCGCGGCGCCCATAGGTTATTTTTTGGCAAAAAACGTCATAGGCGAAGCCATATCTGCTGTTTTGGGATTTGCAGCGGGCACGTTAATTGTGTTTGTGGCGGGCGAACTTATCTCAAGGGCCTACCGTGAATCCACCGGGCACGCAGAAGACTTCGCTATCTCAGTGGGCTTTATTGTGGGTGTTCTGCTGCTCTTCGTGATAGGATAACCAATAGGATAAAAGAGTCGTCGGGCGAGCTTCAAATAACCTGTTGCGCTATATTGGGTTTGCCCGATTCAAGCTGACTTCTAATTTTGTAACGACTCACTAACGCTGCTGTGGCTGTCACTACGAGGGCAGCTATAAGCAGGGCGGGTATTGGGAACTCTGGGACTGCCGTTGAAACCACAACGTTTCCCCACATGCCCCCGTTAATGTGCCCCGGTACTGTACAAACATAGTAAAAGTTGCCTTCTTGGGTGGGTGTAAACGTCACAGAGGCAGATTGTCCCGGTTGGATGTAGTTGTCTGTGGCTATTCCTGCGCCGAAAAGCGGTGCGTCTGTTACTGCTTTGGTTGGGGCGATTTCCCAGGAGTGCGCGACGTCGCCTACGTTTACCACTGTTAGGTTGTAGGTTACGCCGACTTGCAGGTTTAGTGTTGGTCCCGGGGATGTTATGATGACGGAGTTGTTGCCGTATCCCATTGCGCCTGGGTAGATTGAGACGTCGCCCGCGTATAGGGTTATGGATACTTCAGAATTCTGCGCGTCTGTTGTAGCTAAAGCGCCAAAAAATAAACAACTTATTATTGACGCAAGTGCGAAAACTAAAAGCCGCTTTTGTATATTCATAAGAAAACTCTCACAATGGTTAAGGCCGATTTTTGTTAAAAATGTTTGTTACTGCACGGAGACATCTGCAGTCACTGCATTTCTTCTATTTCTTGTTGGATAGTTTGGTGATTATATGTTGGCAATCTGGGTGGAGGGGAACCGTTGGGTAAGTTTTAACTTTTAAGTCGTAGTTTTTGTATATGTTGAGCTGGATTTGCTTGATTGAGTGTTTTTTGCCCGCGATTAGTTTTTGGCAGTCTGGGTTTTGGTCGTAGTTGTTATGTGGGATATAGCATTCTGTTTCTCCCATTGAAAGCAAATAGTCGCCGTATCCCAACGTGAAAACCTTGTTGATTTCAGACCTTAGTAGTCGCTGTTGCCAACCCAAAGTTTGCCCAAAAGATACGGTGGGGTTTAACTCTGAGCAGCATCGGACGCCTGCGAAGTTCAAGTCTATTCTTTTTGTGTAGAAGTCGCGAACTATTTCTTTGAATTTCCGTTTGCAGTCAAAATTGAAAATGTCCACATTGTTGAATTGTTCATTGTCCAGCCGTTTGAGTATGAAGGGCAAGCTTTGCTGGTTTACCGCTAAGAGTATGTCGTGGGAACTTGAAATTTTAATGTCTTATCCCCTGTATAATCGTGGTTTTGGGATTCTTAAGGTTAATCATAGAATGCGTCTGCTAAGGGAAACTAGCTTGCGTTGGGCGATTTGGTAGTTTTCCAGAAGCATTTTGGTATTGTTTACTGGGAGAAAGAGTAATTTCATGTAGTTTTATATCCCAGAAGTTCTATCCTTGTTAAGTCACTGGGGAAGCTTACTCTATGACCGATGAAGTTTTAGCAGGTGGATGGGTAAAGGCCTTCGGTGACGACCGAAAACAGTTCACCTTGTTTTTTGATAAAATGCTGGATGGCTTTGCCTACCATAAAATTATTGTTGACAAGTCTGGTAAGCCGATTGATTATGTTTTTCTTGAGGTTAACTCTGCCTTCGAGAGAATGACTGGATTGCGAAGAGAACGAGTAGTTGGCAAGAAAGTAACCGAGGTTCTTTTGGGTATTGAGAAGGACCCTTCAGATTGGATCGGTATTTATGGTAAAGTTGCTTTAACTGGCGAGTCCGTTCAATTTGAGAACTTTAATGAGGCGTTAGGCAAATGGTTCAAGGTCTCAGCGTACTGTTCAGAGAAAGGCTATTTCGGCACTTTATTTGAAGACATTACTGAAAACAAGAGAGCTGGAGACGCCTTGCGTTTAAGTGAGGAGCGTTTTTCGAAAGCATTTAATTTAAGTCCTTTTGCAGTGATCATGACTCGTCTTAGTGATGGAAAGTACGTTGATGTTAACGACACTTTTCTGAAAATGTTCGAGTTCACACGAGATGAGGTAATTGGTCATACAGCAAACGAAATAAAAATCTATGCAAAGCCTGACGGAAGGGCAGCATATTTAGTCGCCTTCAAAAAAGGGTATGTTTCAGATTTTGAGATAGATTTGAAGACAAAATCTGGCAAGCCGCTTAAGGCGTTGGGTTTTGCAGAAATAATTAACATTAACGGTGAAGATCTAACTTTTGGTACGCTTATTGATATTACTGAGCGCAAGAAAGCTGAAGAAGAGCTCAAAAGAAGCGAGGAATATGCTCGTCAGCGTGCAGAAGAACTACGAAAACTTATGGATATTATTCCTGCCGCGGTTTGGGTATCTCGAGACCCAGAATGCAAAGTAATAGTCGGCAATCAGGCTGCAAACACCTTCTATGAAGCCGTGGGCGAGGAGAACGTTTCAGCTGGACCAGCAAGCGGAAACGCACAAGACACTACCCGACGGTTTTTCCGGAATGGAAAAGAGTTGACGCCCCAAGAGCTTCCTATGCAAGAAGCTGCGGCAAAAAACGTAGATATCAAAAATTCTGAATTAGAAGTAGCAGTTCCAAGCGGTAGAAAGATTACGATTCTTGGGAACGCCAAACCATTATTGGACGAAGCTGGAAAAGTGCGTGGTTGCCTTGGAGCATTCGTTGATATTACTGAACGCAAGAAAGCTGAGGAAGCTACTGCAAGGCAGGCTGAGCTTATTGATCTTAGTCCTGATGCAATTATTGTCAGAAAGCTTGATGGCACAATTACTTTTTGGAGTAAAGGTGCGGAGAAGCTATATGGTTGGAGCAAAAACGAAGCCGTTGGACAAGTTACCCACGTATTGTTAAAGACTGAATTTCCAGAGCCACTTGAGGAGATCCTTAAAAAGCTTAAATTGACCGGTAAGTGGTCAGGTGTAATTGGTCATATATGTAAAAATTGTGACAAGGTATTTGTGCAGAGTCATTGGTTGGGTAAATTTAATGATCAAGGCGAAATTGTGGAAATGTTGGAGTCGAATGTTGATATTACTGAACGGATTCGAATGCAAGCTAAGCTTGAAGAGTCCGCTATTATAGTTGAAGAATATGCTAATCAGATGGAAGAGCTTGCAAATAAAAGAGCTGAGCAGTTGAAGGAGGCGGAACGTTTAGCTGCCATTGGCGCGACTGCTGGTATGGTTGGGCATGACATTCGTAATCCACTACAGGCTATAACTGGCGATGTCTATTTGGCTAAAATGGAATTGGCTTCGACGCCTGAAAGTGAAGAGAAAAAAAATGCTTTAGAAAGTTTGTGCGAGATCGAAAAGAACGTAACTTACATTAACAAAATCGTTGCTGACCTGCAAGATTTTGCCAAACCGCTTAATCCTCGAGCTGAGGAAACAGACCTAAAACTTATAGTGGATGAGTTAATAGCCAAAAATGAATTACCTGAGAAGGTTAAGGTAAGCGTTAACATGGAAAGTGAAGCTGCAACAGTTGTAGCTGACTCTACTTTCTTAAATCGCATCATGTACAATTTGGTTAATAATGCTGTTCAAGCAATGCCCAACGGCGGCCAATTGACGATACACGCTTACAAAGACAAGAAAAACCATGATTATATAATAACCGTTAAAGACACCGGTGTCGGGATTCCTGAAAGCGTGAAAAACAAATTATTCACGCCAATGTTCACGACTAAAGCTAAAGGTCAAGGATTCGGATTGGCAGTGATAAAACGTATGACTGAAGCATTGGGGGGTAAAGTTACTTTTGAAAGCCAAGAGGGAAAAGGAACAAAATTCATCGTTCGTTTGCCCCCCCACCAAAGAGCTAAAAAGGAAAAAGGTCTAAGGTGAAGCTTACTTTTCTAGTCAGAAAGCGAAAATAAATGACTAAACAACTTTCTCCCAAAAGCGGGGATTTATGACAAAGAGCGGGGGATGGGGATTGAACCTGTATGTTGGCGACATCGCCAATTTGCTTATCCTAAGCAGCTACTTTCTTATTTTTTAGTAATACTTTCTATTCAATGGCTGGACATGACAGTATCAGTTGTTACCATGTTTTATTGCGCCTGTGGCGGATCCAGTGTTAACGCACAGTTGATCCAGCAAGGAACCACTACTGTACATACGTATTTTGTGCTTCTTCCATCCTTTTTCTCTTTGTCAAGTTAGCGACCAGATATTGTATTAAGTGAGGTCTCTTCCTTTAAAAATCAGGTATCCGATTAGTAAGCTTACCACCAAGTATCCCGCCATGATAGCAATGCCTTCGGGAATGGTTGCAAAATATGCGGTTTCAGTTCCGTTAGTTATAACATGCGGAGGATAAGGAATGGAAAAGACATTTACAACGCATTGTCCTGCGTAACTTAAGATATACCATGTTTCACCAGCCTGAAGCCGCTCTAATAGGCGTTCAAGCAACGAGAAACCAAAAAGAAGCGTAGCGGCGCTAAAAAGTACTGAGATAGCGGCGTTTTTAAAGAGTGTGCTCAAAAGAAAAGCAATTCCAAGAGAAGCGGCCATCAGCAAGACTGCTAATGCAAAGGATTCCCAAAACTGGATAGGCACCGAAAAACCGAAGTAATATAAGCCATTGCCTAAGGTAATGAACTCGAAAACAGATAGCATACATAATGAAGCCACAAAGGCTGCAACTACTTTACCAATGTAAATTGAGGACCTGAGGATTGGGTTACCGATCATCGAATAAGCTGTTTTATTCTGGAATTCACTTGAAATAGCATCGCTGCCGAAGAAGACTGCTGGAAGAATAATGATGTAGGTGATTGTGAAGCCCAGCCAGCCGCCATAGAATGTTATGGGGCTGGATAACATCGAAGTTGGGTGAATATAGGAAATAAATGCCGTTGAGCCGATCCCAGCCGCCAATATGACGACTAGAAGTAGTAAAAAGCGTCTTGACCGAATATGATTTAGCAATTCATACCTTGCGATTATAGCGATATGCGAAATGTTGCTTGGTGTACTAACTTTCTGGGTCATTTATTGAACCTCCTTGATTAAGTTAAGATAAGTTTCTTCAAGCGCCATGTTAGAATCCTTGAACGCGATAAGACCCGTATCTAGCGAAACAAGCAGCTTTACGATTTTTTCCTGAACCTCAAATCCGCCGGAGAAATGTATTCTAACGCTTCTTGAGTTAACCTTTTCAATTGAGCTTACCAAACCGGATAATTTTGATTCCACAACATTGTTGTCTAATGGTCGTGAGAACGTAAGGTCAAAAATTGTATCTCCACGTATTGCGGCGTTTAACTGATCCATTGTTTCATAGACAAGCAGGCTTCCCTTGTTAACGATCGCTACTTCGTCGCATAAATTTGAAACCTCGCCTAGTAAATGGGAACTCATGAAAATCAATCGGTCCTTTTTTAAGTCATTAAGAATGGTTCTAAATTCAGCCATCCCTCGTGGATCCAGACCGTTTGTAGGTTCATCAAGCAAAAGTACATCCGGGTTACCTATTATTGCCGCCGCAAGATTGATTCGTTGTTTCATACCTCTAGAGAAAGTACCAACTTTGCTGTCTAGCCATTCATTCATCTTAACAGAGGTAATTACCTTTTCAATTTGTTTTTGGCGCTCTAAGGGTGGAACGCCTTTGATTTCTGCAAATAGAGACAGAGCCTCTCGAGATGTTAGTACAGGGTAGATCTCTGGGCTCTCAATAAGGACGCCACAAGATTCTAATGCTTTCCTTTTATCCTTAGCAATATCTGCTCCGTTTATTAGTGCCTTCCCTTGAAAGCTTCTTAGCATATCGCACAAGATTTTAAGCGTAGTCGTTTTTCCAGCACCGTTGGGTCCCAGGAAGCCGACGCATTTGGTGCCCTCAATTTTAAGGTTCAAGTTCGACAGTGCAGTGAAGGGTCCGTATTTTTTTGAGAGGTTAATAGTCTCTATGGATGGCATCTTAATCAGCAGTTTGATTAGTGTTAAAACTTAAAAGGAGAACTCATTCGAAGGGAGTAAACTGAGGGATTTAATGTTCTTAGACGTAGCCTTGGAAACTCAAATGGAACGGCATAGACTTTGTTAAACTCAACTGTCCGCGTTACTCCCGAAAAAGGTAGCCAGGCCAAAATGTTCAAAATATCGAGCAAATTGCTAGCGATGATATCAGCGCATCCAAGAAATCCAGACAGGCTCTTCGGAAACTATGACTTAAGAGGCTTTAAAAGCTCTTTCATAAAACAACGAAAAAACGGCACTAAAACTTGGAAAACAGGGGGTCATGAATGGGATAGCAAATGGAATAGTCGCGGCTTCAGTCATAATAAAATGCTATTCTTAAGAGTAAGAACAAGGGTCAATGAAGAATACAAAAACCGGTAAAATAAGCGTAAATTAAGCTCTAAAAGGATTACAAAGAGCTGGGGATGGGAATTGAATCCCAACAACCTTGGCGACATCGCCAATTCTGCTTTTTCTACGCAACACTTTCCTTTTTTTCTAATTGAGTTTATTTTTGCCAGTGGCTACTATGGATTTATTTTTCACGTCTTATATTTTGTGCGTAGTCTCTCTTAAAATCAAAAACATTAGCTAGGTATGTTTTTGCTCCAAATTTGCCAATTTTTTCTGATATAGTATCAGTTCCTAGGTCAATGAATTTATCGGCGACAGTATAACCTAGACCAGCAAGAAAACCGCCTGCTGTTCCTATTGGTCCAGCTGCCAGGCTTCCGATTATTGCCATTGAAAATGGAATGCCTCCTCGCAATACCTTGATTCTGTTCGATATCGTTTTATCCTTCCAGACATTGTCTAAAATTTCTGAAATACCTTCGGCTTCAGTTTCAACTATGTCAATTTTGTTTTCTTTTATTCCAGTACTTAGCGCTTGTTGCACTCCTTTTAAGTCATATTCATCGTAGTGATACATTAATTCCTTACAAGCATCAATCCCGAGAGGAGCATAGGTTAACTTCTTAAACAGAAATTTTCCTATTTCACATGGCAAAGCAATCTCTTTTCCAGGTATTTTAAATAAAGTTGCCTCTTTTTCTTCCGTAAGACTATAATTTCTGGAGTGACTTAGCAGACTATTGGCATTTTCAACTATGTACGATTTGCACAGATTTAATATATGATTCGCCTTTTCAGGGTCGGTAGAAAACAGTCTCTCGATTTCGTCAACAATGCTTATTTTTTGACTTTTAAGGTAACAATATGTAGCCAATTTCTTTGAAAAGGCGGTGTTGATTTGTTGGTCTGAATAGCCTTCAGCTGTATATTGCTCGCGGTACCATGGAAGATATTTTTTATTTACTATAGTTAAAAATTGAGTTTTTATTTCTTCGATTTTTTTACTATCAGCCCAAAGAGAAGTTGGGAGCCCAAAATAGACGGGAGGCTTAAGTTTTTCGAAGACAGGTTTTAAGTAATCAAGACTTTCATATGCTTCCATATAGCCGCCGAGAACAAATTGAATTTTTCCTGTTTGCAACGCAAAATCAATGACTTGAGGTAGTTCTTTTACATCGAAAAAGGTTTCATTGAAGTCTTTTTCTTTTAGAGGTGTTAAATTGATAACTACTGAACCCGAAAATGGAACCTGTGCGAGTATATCATTAAGGTCATTAAGCCCATACGCTGAAAGCGTTGTTATCGGTTCCTGAATTTTGGTGAAGCGACTAGCGGGTGGGTATATTTCGTTCTTAAAATCAAATTTCCCTTTCAGTATTCTCTCTTTGACTTTTTCCCACTCTTCATATTCTTTTAAAAAATAGTCTCTTAAATATTCGCTGTCCAATTTTTCTCCCAACCTGATTATCGTTTTTGTAAAGACGAAAATTTAATATTTTTCACCCTTATCACATTTATTTGTTGTCTTGTTTTATGTTGTCTTAAGCGATAGCTTGCTTTGTTGTCTTTTCTCCGGGGTGTTGGAGTATAGACATATAGGCGCACAAGTTTGGGTGAACCTGAAGCACAAACCAACAAAAAACCGTCATCAAACCGCTCGGCAAAGGAGCGCAGAAACACCTTATTTCGAGTATTAGACGGAGTTCTAAGCTTATCCCACCAAAAAATTCATCAAGGCGGCAACAGCGACCGAGCTAAGCAGGGCTGGGCCAGAGTTTTAGTCTCAGCAGTCACAGCATACGGACCCTTGCTAAAGGATGAGGAGTTGGAGCTTAGGGTGTTAACATTAGAGGAGAAGCTAAAGAACAGCGTTCTGATTCCCAAGCCGCAAGACGATACCTCTGGAAGCCGCAAAAGTGGGAGAGGTTTGTGATGAATATACTAAGCCGCAAACTCTACGAGTTAGAACGCAACATTTTGCGTTTTCCTCCCAACGATGACGATATAGTGCTTCACATAGGCAACCCGGATGAGCAGCTGTTGCATGACCGTGCCCAAAAAATTAGAGAAGCATTCCTGCAGGACACCCAAGCAATAATCGATAGCGACATGAGCCCTAAGGAGCAAAACGAAGCCGCTAAACAGGTGCTAAGCAGATTAAGTGATGAGGAAAACTCTGTTCTTGAGCAGTCGACCGAGTTTTTGCGTTACCGCTTGATGCGTTTAGTTTACAAGTGGTTTGCAGCCGCTTACCCCAAAGGCGCTGACGCGCGTGTTATGATGAGGGTCATGTGGTTTTTTAGTGAGATGCAGAAGTTCAACCATGTTTGCCTACTAGAAGATTATGCATATAAGCATAATCGGAACGAGGACGACCCGGCGTTTGATGATTTTGCCTGGTGGGACGCCCTTGAAGCTAAGAAGCTGGAACTGTATCCTGAAGGCGTTTTTAGTGAGAAAAGCTATGAAGCGGTTGAGGCTCAGTATGATCTTCATTTGGCGCAGAAAATCAGGGAATATTATGAAGCGTACCCAAACAAGCGGGCTGAGTTGATTAGCAGTTCAAAGCAAGTGCAGACGGAGGCAAAGCAGAATGAGTGAAGAAATTCCGATTCCAATGTCTGAGCGCGTGAAAATCTGCGACCTCAAGTTTGACCAAGACAACCCCAACCGGATGTCATTGGCGCAGTTGGAGCGGTTGAAGGCTTCGATTAAACGGTGGGGCGACATTGTTCCCGTCGTTACCAACAATGAGCTTTTAGTCGCCGATGGGCAACAGCGTGTCACAGCCATGAAGGAACTTGGCATGACTGAATGCAGCGTCATCCGTCTGCCCGTTAAAGATGTTGACCGCCGACTGCTGCGGCAGGTGCTAAACAAGCTCAGAGGCAAGCATAGCAAGGAGATGGATAGCGCCGAGTACCTGCGCATAATCGATGATGGCGAAAAAGAGGAGTTGAAGTTGTTTCTTCAATCTGTCGGCGAGAAGCTACCCTTAGAGGTGGATGAGCGGGAAGTTTCTTTTTCGGTTCCTGAAACCTACGAGTTGATCGTTGAGTGCAAAGATGAAGCTGACCAGAAAGCCAAGTATGAGAAGCTAAAGTTGGAGGGGTATAAGCTACGGATTTTGACATTGTAAAACGCTGGCAAGAATCCGACAGCTTCCGGGCGCAGAGCGTAATGGGTAGCTACACCCTAAACGATGTAAAGCTGGAAAAGCGGTTTAAGGGTTCTTTGCCGCTTGAAGAGTTTGACTGGCAAATCGGTGTGATCGTTGGTCGTAGCGGTTCAGGCAAAACAAGCATAGCCAAACAGCTCTTCCTCGAAGCCTACATCAGAGCTTTTGATTATCCCAGCAAATGCATTCTAGACGACTTCCCCGAGGAGCTTGAAACTTCAGAAATAACAAGGATGCTTTGCAGTGTCGGCTTCGCTTCGCCTCCAGACTGGCTAAAAAGCTATGACTGCTTAAGTCAAGGCGAGAAAATGAGAGTTGACATAGCAAGAGCACTTTGCCTTGAAAAGCCGCTAATTGTCTTCGATGAGTTCACAAGTGTGGTAGACAGAGAAATCGCTAAAATCAGCGCCTTTGCCATTAGCAAGGCAGTTCGCAGAAGCACCAAGAAATTTATAGCCGTAACCTGCCACTACGACGTCGTAGATTGGCTAGAGCCGGATTGGGTTTTTTGCACTGACACGATGGAGTTTAGCCGAAAAAAAGAAACAGGCCGCCCATTGAACTCACAATCAATCGGTGCGGCGCTAACCTTTGGCAGATTTTTCGGCCCTATCATTATCTAAACGGTTCCCTAAGCGCAGGAGTCAGATGCTACACAGCTCTCTATCAAGGCAGACCCATTGCATTCATAGCTATAGCGTGTGTGAGAATGAAAGCAAAATATTATCGAGTCAGCCGCTTAGTCGTCCTGCCGGACTATCAAGGAATCGGCGTAGGAAAACGGTTCCTAAACTTCATCGGTGAACTTTACTCTTCACAAACAAAAATGCCCTTCTACATCTTAACGAGCAATCCTCAAATTATCAGAGGTGCAATGAAGAATTGGAAGGTCGCCCGCTTTGGTCATGCAAGCAAAGGAGGAAACGATTCAAGAATAAATAGCGAAATACGAAATAGCCTTAGCCGAAAACGCATAACCGTTTCCCTGCAATACCGTCGCAAGACCTCGGATTTGTGTTTCTAAGAAAAACGTGTTTGCACTAATGTGTATTCTTTCTAAGCCTGCCTTGACTTTTGTCTTTCCAGTCTGGCAGACTTTTTATCCTTACGTTTAGCGGCCCTATCCTTCTGCTTCTGAGGCTGAGGTTTTGACCGGTCTTGTTCTCTTGTTTCTCCTCTCTTACTCATCTTGCTATCACCTCATAGTAAAAAATAGCTCAGTCTCTTTCGCTTGACTATTCTCAACTTCATAAAGTTAATTCGAGAGCTTTTATGATTTTCGGGGAGAAACATGGAATTAAAGAGCTGAGCGCCTGTTATAGAGATTGTTTATTCTTCAAGAAGGTTTGATTTGGCAGTTTTATCTTTCATGTCTGCTGAAACTAGATGTCGTAGGATAATTATTGCTGCTTCTTTGTCTAGCGGTTCGTTTTCGTTGCCGCATTTTGGAGAGTAAATGCATGAAGGGCAGCCTTCTTTGCATTCGCAATTCTCAATTAACTTTAGGGTTTTTTCCCAGAGTGGTTTAATGTTTGCGTACAGAGTTTCTGAAATGCCTATGCCCCCTTCAAAGCCGTCATAAATGAATATGGTCGGTTCTGCGGTGTCTGGGTGAAGAGGTGTTGATAATCCGCCTATATCCCATCGGTCGCACATGGCAAACATCGGCGATATAGCAATCATCGCATGTTCAACTGCATGTAACCCACCAGCGAAATCGAGTTTCTTTGCTTCGACTTCTTCCTTGAGTTGGTCTGGGATGGTAAACCACATGCCGACGGTTGAGAAAGTTAGCGGAGGCAAATCAAGCGGCATTCGCTTGATGACTTCATCATAGGTCTTCATAATGTATTGGTGATAATATTCTGTGATAACCAATTCGCCCAGACCGATTTTGACTTTTTGTTGTTTTTCTTCAAAAGTTTTCTTTACTGTAACATCAACGTCTTTTAATGCCTCAGTATAGAAGTTGACGTCTTCTTGCTTGACTTTTGCTGTCAAATCAGTTAGGTTTAGCTCTTCTGAAATGTAGGTTTCTCCCTGATGCAGAAGAACTGCACCTTGGTGAGCTTCTTCATAAGCCTTGTTTAGTGTTAGTGTTTCAAGCACTTTCCCGTTGCAGAAGACGGTCACGGTTTTGTTCGATATGCTTTCCAAGTTGACCACTTCGACTGGTCGTGCTGTTCCAGAGTAGACATAGCCGCGGGGTGTTTTTCGGACAAGATTTTGCTGCTCTAATGCTTGAATGCTTTCCGAGAAGAGTTCAGGGAAGAATGTTTTGTCATTGTCGGTTAGGGGGAGTTCGCTTGCGGCGCACATTATGTGTCCAAGAGAAATGTATTGATTATGCAGATCGATAATGGCTTGCTCGTGTGGTCTTCCGAAGAAATCTTCAGGGTGCTTCATGAAGTATTGGTCTAGGGGGTTTTGGAAAGCCACAAGAGTTACCATTGAGTCTGCGTTGGTTCTGCCTGCGCGTCCGGCTTGCTGCCAAGTTGATATTACTGTTCCTGGATAGCCGGAAATGATGACTGAATCCAGGGAGCCTATGTCGATTCCTAGTTCTAGAGCATTGGTTGAGACTACGCCGCTTAGTTCTTTATTTTTTAGTCGATTTTCGATTAGTCTTCGTTCTTGGGGGAGGTATCCTGCTCTGTAGGCTGTGACTGTATTTTGGAGTTTTGGTGCTCGTTGTTTGAGTTCTTCTCTTGTCCATCTTGTTATGAGTTCAGCTATCTGTCTTGATGTTGTAAAGCAGAGAGTTTGTAGGTTCTTCAAGATGCTAAGTGTTAAGAGGTCTTTGGTTTCTTGGTGAGTTGATCGGCGTATTGTTTGGTCGATGTCGATGAATGGTGGGTTCCAGAACAGGAAGGTTTTTTTGCCTTTTGGGGCGCCGTCTTGTGAGATTATTTCAAAATCTTTTCCAGTTAATCGTTTGGCGTGTTCTTCTGGGTTAGCGATTGTTGCTGATGAAAGAATGATTTGAGGGTCTGAATGGTAGTAGTTGCAGATTCTCATTAGTCTTCTAAGAAGCATGGCAACGTTAGAGCCGAAAACGCCTCTGTAAACGTGTGCTTCATCGATTATGATGAATTTAATGTTTTGCAGAAATGTCCGCCACTTATAGTGCCATGGCAAGTATTGGTGAAGCCCGTATGGGTTTGTTAGTATGATTTTCGAGTTTTCTCTGATGCTTGCTCTTTGACTTTGCGGGGTATCCCCGTCATAGATGTTAGGCGAAGCTTTGATGCCTGTTTCTTTTTCAAATTCTTTTAGAACTTTTAGTTGGTCGTTTGTTAGTGCCTTGGTGGGGTAGAGGTAGAGAGCTGTTGCTTTCTTGTCTTTGGTTAGGGCGTCAAGGACGGGAATGTTAAAGGCTAAGGTTTTCCCTGAAGCAGTTGGGGTGGCAATTACAACGTTTTTACCCTGTCGAGCGAGGTCTATGGCTTGGGCTTGATGAGAGTAAAAACTTATTTTTCTGTCAAGCAAGCAGTTTTGTATGTTATCAGGTAGCTCTTTTTCTAGGGTGTTGTATTTTGGTTCTTGGGCTGAAAGTTCTTGAACGTGAACGATTTGTTGCTTGTAAGATGACGACTGCTTGATGTTTTTAATAAAATCTTCAATCAAAGGTTCCATTCCTCAAAGAGCCTAGAAAATAAACTTGCGAGCGTCAGCAGGTCTTGTTTATTGTGTTCGACTATGGGTACGAGCGGACCGACGTTTTTGGTTTTTAGGTAGGTATCGTAGAAGTGGGGCACAAGCGCTCCGGGAATATTGATTTCTCTTTCTATACCGATGTATTTTTCGACCGTGTCAAGCCTGCAGTCGGAGAGTTTAGGTTTTAGTGCACGTCTGGTGAAGTGAAGTATGTCAAAATGTGGATTGTCCAAAGGTGAATCTAGCCCATAATAGGCAAGTCTTTGTTTGATATAGGGAATGTCAAAGCTTCTTCCGTTATAAGTGATAAGTGATAGTTTAGGTTCAATTTGAGACACAAGGGCCCAGATTGCGCCTGGTTCGTCGGCGATGTCTCTTAGCAGGAACTGGCTTGTACAAATCTTGTCTTTGTTAATTTTAGCTAAGCCCAACAGAATTATTGGTCTTTCAGATAGTCCAAGTGTTTCGATGTCTACGATTGCGAAGTCTTCATCAGAACAAAACCCGGATAGATAGTGAAGCAATGGGTGGGATTTTGGGAGTCTTTGCCAAAGCCATTTCTGAACAGAATCAACTTCTTTTTGGTCGATAATCTTGAGAAATTTAGAGGCTTCAGCTTGCCAAATCGGGTGGTTGTTTAGGTCTTCTATGGTGCTGTATCCTTGCTGTTTTAGCGTCTGTTCCCTGACCGGTCCTATGCCGGGAAGCACTTTGAGGTCTGAAATAAGTAATCGTCTGCTTTCCTGATAGGAGGCTTTTTTGAAGGTTGAAGTGCACGAAGCTGAGATAGCATAGCACTCCCCCTGGTCATTTGAAATTACCTCGCCAGGTATGGCCTCTTCCAAGGTTTTTTCTTTGTACTTCTTAATGAGCCTTTTTTCAAATCTCAAGGCAGCGTCAAATTCTGAGCTCCAAAGCCAGCTACCAAATGAGGGTGAGCTTGTTTGATGTCTTTCTTCTTCAGAGACTACCTCATACTCTTTTGCGCCGCCAACGCGTTCTCTGAGATTTTCAGCTGCCCTCTGGAGTGCTAACTTTTCAGTAGGAGGGCTTGTGCTAGAGTTGATCGCTGACTTCCCAGGTTCTCCCCTAAAAGTCAATATTAGAAAGGAGCCGCAATCCTTGCAAAACTTGCTCTTAGAATACTCTTCTTTGGAATAATTTTTCTTGCATTTTCTGCAAGCGTAGCTAATTTGCAAGTTGGGTCTCGCTTTATAGTTTATTTAGCCATTATAAAAGAACTATTACACTTCCCTTTCTAAAACTGGTGCCAAATAGAAAGCAAGATCCGCTCACGTGAGTTTTTAGGTTTCCTGTTGTTTCGCTAGTTATTACTGAAACACTTTTACCCTACCCTCTACTGCCTGCAAATGTCTTTTCTGCGCGTGATTAAAAAGCAAAAATGTAGTTATCGAAAAGGCTTCTATTAAAGGAGAATAAGAGCATGAGCACAAATCAATTAGTCCAGGTTACACCAACAAAGCCCCTGCTTTCTCTAAACATCAGAAAAATAGACCAACTATTCTCTGGATTCAGTGAAGGCGATTTTGCCGTAATTCAAGGCTCATCATCTGCCACATCCATAACCTCATTATTGTGTGTTAGAGGACAGCTTCCAAAACAATTAGGTGGATTAAACAGCAAAGTTCTCTTCATAGACGGCGGTAACACCTTTGATGTCTACCAAATATCCCAACTGGCAAAAGCACACCACCTAAACCCCACACAGATACTAAATAACATCTACATCTCACGAGCATTCACAGCCTACCAAGTAACCGCACTAATAATGCAGAAACTAAAAGCAACAATCAAAAAAACAGACGCCAAGCTCGTTATAGTCTCTGACATTTCCGGGTTCTTTTTAGATACCGATTTACCAGATGATGAAGCACAAAGAGTCTTCACTCAAGTTTTAACCTACCTTTCGAACTTTGCAAGAGAAAACAAAATTGTTTTAGTAACCACCTATCTACCCCATAAAAACGACAGACGAAACACTTACCTGCACAATTCAGCATTGGCAAAAGCAAACGTGGTTTTATCGCTTCAAAGAACAAATTATGGCAGAGCCGTAAGCTTGGAAAAGCACCCTAACCTCCGATTAGGATCTGTTGAGTTTCCATCCAACTATCCTACTTTAATGGATTTCATGGAGGTTGGCGCGTAATGGGTAAAACTGTCTTATCGTATCGGATGGCAATCGAAGACGAAATCAGTCGGTGGAGTGGATTTGCGAAAGCTCTGCGTATTGAAGACAAAGTGGCTTTTGATGCCTTGATGGATGCCGTTAGAAGCTACGCGTCTGCTGGCGGCAACGCAACCCAGCCAATTCTTTTTGAACCCATGATAATGTCCATACTGCTTTCTCAGCAGAAGAAAATTATGGCCTTAGAGAAGACTATTGATGCAATCAAACAGTCCGAGAATTGTTAAAGGTTGGCTCTTTGACGTTTACCCGACTGTCTTTGGGGAGATGACGGTTTGGATAATAACTGAGAACGGCCAAAGAGTTAAGTTAACAGACCGATTTCAACCCAAAATCTACGTTACAGGGCAAAAAGAAGATTTAGAAAGGCTGATCGGCAAGCTCTACTCTAACCGAGACATTGCTCACTGGGACTTCATCTTCAAATATGCCAATCCAACCGATAGCGAGAAGTCAAAGGTTTTGGAGGTTACGCTAAAGGATTGCCGAAGAGTCAACGCTTTTACTAATGAAGTTTTGCGGATGGGTGATTATCTGCGTTATGAAGTCCACAACTGTGATTTGCGTGGTGATAGGGCGTATCTTTTTGAGAAGGGTTTGTTTCCTCTTGCTTTTTTAGAGGTTCAAAGCGATAAATTGACCTTGAAGTTCAACTTGCTGGATAATGTTGAGAGAATTGATTATGAGATTCCCGAGTTTCGAGTTTTGAAGTTAAGTGTAGAGGTTGCCAAGAAGGGTAAGCTTGCCTAGTGCTGAAGATCCTATTGGAAGCTTTCAGTTAGAGCAAGACAACAAGATGCTAACTATAGATGGCGGTACAGAGGCAGATAAACTGCTTAAGCTGGTTGCGGCTGTAAGAGAGTTTGATCCAGACATTATATTAACCAATGGTGGCGACTCATACCTTTTTGCCTACCTGCTTGAGCGAGCGAAACTCAACAATATCCTCGATAAGTTTAGTCTTAGCCGAGATAACACGCCTTTTTTGCCTAAACCAACTACAGGTAGGTCGTTTTTTTCGTATGGTAGAGTCTTTTATAAAGCTCCAACGATGCGCCTGTTTGGAAGAATCCACATTGACGGAACCAACACCTTCATTCTTAAAGAAAGTAGTTTTCAAGGGATGTTTGAGATAGCCCGAACCTGCAGAGTACCCCTCCACACTGCCTCACGCTCTTCTATTGGGTCAAGCATGTCCTCACTTCAGTTCTACCAAGCCTTCAAAGACGATATTCTCTTGCCTCGCAACAAAAGCATCCCTGAAGCCTTCAAAACAGCTTACGAATTGCTTGTTGCGGATAGGGGCGGCTTTGTTTATGAACCCAGAGTGGGAATCCATGATGACGTGGGAGAAGTTGATTTCTCCTCGATGTATCCGGCTTTAATGGTGAATAACAACATCTCAGCGGAAACCGTGCTTTGCGAGTGTTGCCCAAACTCTAAGCTACGGATACCTGAATTAAACTACAATATTTGTGAGAAAAGAGAAGGAGTCGTTCCTAAATCTCTGAGGCTTATTTTAAATAAGCGACTTACCTACAAACGTCTAAAAGAAGAAACCAAAGACCTCCTTCTTAGAGAAATCTATGATAACCGCCAAGTGGCGCTGAAGTGGATTTTAGTTACCTGCTTTGGTTACTTGGGGTATCGTAACTCCAAGTTTGGAACTGTTGATGGACATATCGGTGTTTGTGCGTTTGGCAGGGATGCGTTGCTTAAATCTTCAAGGACCGCTGAAGAGGAAGGTTTTGAAGTTGTGCACGGGATTGTGGATTCGCTTTGGCTAAAGAAGAAAGGCGCAACAGTGGATGATTACAGGGCGTTTTGCAGAAGAATAAGCGATGAGGTGAGGGTGGCTTTGAATTTCGAGGGTAAATACAAGTGGATTGTTTTTTTGCCTTCAAGGATGCACCCAAACATCGGAGTACTTAACCGCTATTATGGGGTTATGGAGAGTGGCAAGCTCAAGGTTAGAGGTTTAGAGGTAAGAAAGCGGGATACCCCTAAATTTGTCTTCGATGCACAGACCGAGATGATTGATGTCTTAGCCAAAGCGGACAACTCATATGAGTTTACCAATAAAATACCTGAGGTCATAGATGTCGTTAAGAAATATCGTCAGCGCTTGCTTGATGGGGAAGTTTCTGTTTGGGATTTGATGCTGACCAAGCATTTGTCGAAAAACCCCAAGCACTATAAACAGCAGGTTAGCCAAGCCATCGCAGCCCAACAACTGATAAAAGAAGGCGCAGACCTACACGCCGGAAACAGTGTAACTTTTCTTTTCACCGATGCAGAAAGCAAGCGTTACAACCGCAGGGTTTTAGCAAAACAGTTAGTTGAGAGCGGCGTAAACCCTGACAAGATGAAGTACCTGCTTTTGCTCTACAACTCAGCGGCAAACCTGCTAAGCTTCAAAGGCTACACAGCTAAGACAATTAGCGAAGCAGTAAACGGGCTCTCAAATAATTCTTTGACACGTTACTTACAATAAAAAATTAATGAGGTTTCGCCTTAAAAATTAGGAGAGTTAGGTTTATCTATTTACCTCGCTCATTTTCGTTAGGTGCAGCAAGAATGTCTTTTGTCGTTGATTTTAACAATGTATCTGAAGTTGGTTTAGAGTCATCGCCCGTAGCAAAAGCGCTTGCCGGTTTGCGTGCCAATGAATCCCGCTACTTTTTTGCTAAATACAAGCACAAATTTACAGTTGTCCCAGCTGGCCAAAGCCAAGAGACCCTTGAGTATGTCAATCGAATATTGAAAGCTGAGCGAGCCATTGAATTTTCAGCTAAACCTTTGGAAACGTCTCAGTTTCAAGTTGAAAACATAAAGTGGGCTTACGTTTTTTACGATAGTGGACTTGTCGTTAATGTCTTGTATACCGTAGATGACCCCAAAAAAAGAGCAGTTGGTTTTAAGCTTTCCGAGGGAATGGAGATACCCAGGGAATTAGATGGGAAGTTTAAATTCGCTAGGCAGAAGTCAAAACTAGCAGGAACAATTCGGGGCTCATTTTTTGTTATTAAAGGGGAATATTAAAGAAATCAGTCTTTGATAGAAAATTGAAGCAGTTTTGTGCTGAAAAAACCAGGGTATTCCTCTTTTGAGGATGCCGCTATTTCTAAACGTATTGATGTTTGGTTAAATATTCCTTGTAAGGTCCCTTCGTATCCGGGGCCCAATTCTTCATCTGCTTTGTCGATTTGGTTTTAAAAAATCTTGGCGAAGTGAATGCGCTCAGGTGATAACTTACCATTATCATTAGGGTCCATTGGTTCCAAGCTAATTCTCAGGGATAGAGTTTTGCAAATAGGTAGCTTAAGGTTTGTGAAAAGTATGCAGAATTAAATGTTCTCGGGTTTTCTGTGCGATTTTTAGGGTTTTTAAGTTATGCCTGTTGTTTGGGTTAGGCAAGCTTAAATCTATTTTCCAGCAATGTATGTTTGATAGATTATGGGTGATTTTCCTTTAGGTAAATGTCAAGTAATTTGGCAGAAAGATGCAACAACCGAGGTTGAGAGGCAAGCAATATTAAGAGAACTTGGAAAAATGGCATTTGAACTCCAAGAAGCAGTAGATTTCACGATAAAATTAAGCAACAGAAAACCCAATGAAGTCAAATATTGGCTGGAAACCAAAGCAGAAACTGACTTCACCCTATCAATCTACTACGAGTCACACTCACAGGCTTGGGGGATGCTGATAGAAAAGATGGCAACAGAGGATTCTGCACCACAAGTGGTCGGAGAAATAGCCTGCATGGACCCAGTAACCTTTCGTTTCATAGAAGAAAACAACATTCTAAAAACCGAACCAATCCT